>NZ_CP138982.1:1367500-3633362 GCF_047126865.1 Winogradskyella sp. MIT101101
TTCCTGCACGCGGCATGGCTGGATCAGGCTCTCGCCCATTGTCCAATATTCCTCACTGCTGCCTCCCGTAGGAGTCTGGTCCGTGTCTCAGTACCAGTGTGGGGGATCCCCCTCTCAGGGCCCCTACCTATCGTTGCCATGGTGTGCCGTTACCACACCATCTAGCTAATAGGACGCATACCCATCTTTTTACCGACGAATCTTTAAAGTGTCTTCCATGCGAAAATCACTTGCTATGGGGTATTATTCTTCGTTTCCAAAGGCTATCCCCCTGTAAAAGGTAGGTTGTATACGCGTTACGCACCCGTGCGCCACTCGTCAGCGGAAAAGCAAGCTTCTCCCTGTTACCGTTCGACTTGCATGTGTTAGGCCTGCCGCTAGCGTTCATCCTGAGCCAGGATCAAACTCTTCATCGTTAAATTTTAAGCCTTGCGGCTATCTCTTAACTTCTGATAGGAATTCTTAAAATCTGTACTCTAAATGATCTATTCTCTTGTTCTGTTTAGGCCGTTTCCAACCAAAACTTTACGCTGTCAATTCAATATGTCTATGAACTTTTTAATCGCTTTCCTAAGCACTTTATCGCTTAAGCGGGTGCAAATATAAAACCCTTTTTCCTTTCCCGCAACATCTATCCGAAAAATATTTTTATTTTTTTTCAATGCCGCACTTTTTATGGAAATGAACTGCCGCCCACAACACAAACGCGTCGCTAACGGGGCGCAAATATAGAACACCTTTTCTTTATAGCAAGGACTTTTTGGGAAATATTTTCAAAGTATTTTTAGTTAGCTTATTTCGAGGTGGTTATGAATAGGATATTGTTTAAACTAATAGAATTGGTTAGAAGGATGCGTTTATAAGAAGAAGTCCCAAACTAATCCAAAGCGAATAGTAAAGTCTCTATAAGGGTGATTAGGAGCGGAAAAATAATCATAGCCTGTAAATGCAGAATTAAAATGTTCTGCTTTTAGAAAAATTCTTGTTTGTCTAATTTTGGCATTGATAAAGAAATCTAGTCGAGGGAATGCTCCTAGCTCAGTTTGATTCTGTGTATAAAATTCTGCAAGAAGTGGATCATAGCCATTCATATTATATTTAGTAAAGTAATTTAAGGTTACCCCAGTTTGCAACGTCATTGCCTTTTTAAAAAGCTGATTAGAATAATAAAGAGTATTTCTTATAATTAAATTGGGCACATTTAGAACCTTTTCATCGCTGACTACATTTTGATACATTACTGTATTATCTAAAGCAAAATTACCTAACCGAAATTCTTTTTGAACCTTAAGCCTCAAATACTGTAAAGACTCATTATACTGTTCTGGCTTAATAATTTTATTTTTATCAATGGTTGTGTCTAAATTAAAATAAGTGTAATTTTCTATATTCGAAATATCGAATGATGCATTTAGGAATTTTTCTGAAACGATATTGAATCTTAATTGTTGTGAATTAATATTTCTGAAGTTTGAGTAATTATGCCAGTTATAATTAATATAATCACTTTGATACAATAAATAATTATAATTTGGAAGTCTTGAGCTTATATTGATTCCTCCATTTACCTCCATATTCTCATTCAATTCCACGGCTAACTTAACATCAAAATAACTTCCTACAAATTCTTCAGAAAAATTAATTTTAGCATCACCTTCGAGTTTTATTGAGTTTATTGTTTTCTTAAATGAAGCATTTGCACCTAAGAAGTTTGCTTTTATTCTATTTGGAATTATTTCATCCGATAATAAAACAACACTATCATACCCATAGTTTATGTCTGAATAGAAAACCCCAAGCTGCAGGTTTCCAAGGATATTATTGTAATAGTCTATTTTGAAGCTTGAATTAAAATGCTCTAAGGTTACCTTATCATTTATATTGTTAGTGAATGAGTTTCCAAAATAATCATTGGAAGGTGAGTCTTGATAATATTGATAATACTTATCTTCAAAAAATGTTTCGTTTACTATAGATAAATAATTATTGGCTGAGTCATTCTTTTTGATTATATCATAAGAATGATTAATAAAGAATCTCTTCCCTACTAAAATATTTTCTGCATTTTCTATATTCATATCAAAAACAGATCTATCTATAAAATCCTCATCACCAGATATAAAATTCTCTAAATCTTCATCTAATAAACCACCATTCTCTTGATTCAACAAATCTTGCATTACAATATGTCCTTTGGCGTTATACTTCTTATTCTTGGTACTATAATTTGAAGTAAAACGAAAATTACCAGAACTTGTTAAAGCGTTTTGATAATTACCTAAAGATCTCAACCCTTTGTAGGCAATCGAAAAGTTAAATTGCTTTGACAGATTTACTGCAAAAAAAGCATCTAGCATCTGTCCTTGTTCAAATGCAGTCTTATACGTTAGTCGAGTCCATGGAGTTGGTACTTCATAATATTTAATGCCATCATTTTCGTAGTAATTAAAATGCCTTGCTCTCGCACCGAACAACGGTTTGGTTTCTTTAGAATTGAAATTATGACTAAGTGTATTATATGTTTGGCCAATATTTGCAAATGGCATTAATCCAAAGTTGTCTTTTTGAAGGTAGTTAAATTTATAATCCTTCTTTATTGACAATGTAGTATCGACTACAACTGTATCTACCTCAGTATTAAACTGCAAGTACATATCTATAGAAGCTAAATTTTTAAACCCTTTTGATCTTTTCACGTCAGATGTGTCATTTTCAAAAGGGTTTTCTCTATTGACAACATTTCCTTTATTCAACTTTGTTTGACCGTAAATATCGTTATAGAAAAAAATTAAAGAAAAAAATAACAGGCATCTGAAGTATGACATAAAAAACTTTATATAACTAAACAGTTATTATATGAATATATTTTACGGTAAAAATAAATAATAAAAAAAGATCTACGTTAATAACGCAGATCTTTTAAACTTATTTAGAAACAGATAAATCTGTCTACTTATGGCAATGTAAATGATGTTGTTTCACTAGCACCAAAAGAACCACCTGAAGCAAGAACTGTTGTTCCAAGATTCAGTGTATATGATCCATTACCATATGCACAGCAAATACCATCACCGAAAGAATCAAATATAGTGAATTCATAAGTACCATTATCCAAACAGAAAGTTGTTGAGAAGCTACCTCCGGTGTAACCATCACCTGAGAATAACACTGAACCACCTTGAGTGATTTCCCAACTAGTTTCACCTGCATAATCATCAAAATTGATTAATAGAGAAACTTCATTAGTAGGACAAACTTGAGTTACATTTAATGTAATTGGCCCGCTTGTAAACGCTTCTGTTGTAGAAGCCAATGCTAAAACCAAAGTTTCGCCACCTGCACTAATATTGGTATCACTAATCTGTACCGTAAGAGCCCCTTCATTAGAACCCCCTGGAATTGTTACTGAAGAAGGCACGGTATATGCCGCTGGATCTAAGGATGAAGCATCCGTGTCCACAACAACACTAAACGTTCTATCAGAACCGGTAATGTTACCAGCATAAACTTTGATGTCGTTAGTTGAAGAACTACCGATATCTACACCAAAGGCAAATGAGGTATCTTCAAAAGTAACATAATTAACACTATTACCTGTAGCATCTTCATCGCAACTGTAAGCAGTTGCAATGAAAATACCAAGTATTATATAATTTAAAATTTTCTTCATGAGATAAGTCTTGATTTAGTTAATTAATTTTGTTCGTTAATGAAAACGTTACTTTGAATTTCCAATTCAGGGATTTCAAAAGTTAAACGCTCATCATTATGCATAAATGATTCACCAACAAAAGATAAGTGGTTACTTCCTCTTACACCTGTTGATGTCTGGTTACGCTTTATAGAAAGGTATGTTTTACCTTCACCCCAAAACTCAATACGCGTCTGTAAGTGAATCTCAGCCAATAAAGCCGCTCCTGACAATCCATTTAAATAAGATGTGTCTGGCAAACGTTGGTCCAATACCTCTCTCAATGCAGTTCTAGCTGGTCCATCCTGGCCCATTTTTGCTAAAGCCTCTGCTTTTAAGATGTGCATCTCAGCAATTCTCATGTATACATAATCAGCTACAACCGATCCACTTGGTCCACCGATAATTCTACTGGCATCGTAGAACTTATCCAATGGCATTAGGTTATAATAACCTGAACCTGGGAAGAACTGTGCTTTTCTAGCATCATCAGCAGGAATAGCATCATATAGGTTTTGATCTATAGCCTTGGCATCACCTGCCCAAGCATAACTATATGAGAACGCATCCATTTGTCCCCACCAAGAAACAAGTCTTAATCCGATATCACCATTAAGGTCTACACCCCAAATCCATCCTGGAGTAGCCACATTGTTAAAACCACCTGTAACCTCTGCTGCGGTCATTACCGTAGCACCAGTTCCAGAAATAACAGCATCACATAACGCAACAACTTCGCCCATACGAGAAACATCACGTTGAGAAGCAATAGCATAAGCTAACATAGCCTGTGCAACTTCCTTGTTCACCTGAGTCTTAGTTGGTCTGTTATATACATCCAATAATACGATGGCTCTGTTAAGATCACTTTCTATTAGTGCAAAAACCTCAGCAGCAGTAGATTTACCTACACCTACGTTAGTTACTGTTCTATAAATTGGAAGGATCTCTTGTGAAGGGTTGTAATCATTCTGCATATACTGGGTCAAATACCAGTAAGAATGAGCACGCATAGCTAAAGCCTGTCCTAGAGTAGCTCTGTTATCAGGATTTTCTGGATCCGCTTCATCACCACCTAAAGTCTCAATTACGGTATTGGCAGCACGTATCATTCTATAATAGTGTCTCCAAACTTGGTAATTATCTAAAAAGGTGAAATCTTCAGTACACTGCATCTCAGTAATACTAGCTCTATACCATCCATAAGTACTTACAGACAGGGCAACATCACTAGATAAGAAATCAGCAAACAGGTCATAGGCTTTATGACCGAAATCATCATGCCCACCGGTACCACCAGTACCAGTTGTATACATCGTAGAGTAAACACCCTCGATGAAACCTGTTACGATGTCAGGATTGTTACTCGCAGCTTCACCAAGCTGGTTGATGTTCTGAAAACCACTTTCAGGGTTTTCGTTCACAAAGTCATCAGAACACCCTAAGAATGTTAGAAGTAGTCCCGAGACCATCATTAATTTAATTACATTTTTTTTCATTATCGCTTTTTTTTAAGTTAAAATTTCAATTTCACACCCAAAGTAAAAGTACTCAACGGCGCGTATAATCTACGACCAGTATTACCACTCTCACTTGTTCTAGGGTTGAAACCTTCTCTAGCACTTGTTAACCACAAGTTGTCACCAGAGACATATATGTTTACTAAATCTAAACCTGTCTTGTCTAAGAATTTAGAAGGTAAAGTATAACCTACTAAAATATTATTTAAGGCCAAGAAATCAGTTTTAGTTAAAAATCTTGTTGAAGTTGATGTACCGTTCACTATGGCATTATCCGATAGTCTAGGAACATTAGTTATATCACCTGGCTGTTGCCATCTTGCTCTAATATCAGAGCTATAATTATTACCAGCAGCACCAAAACGGTCACTCATTAACTCACCGTACTGATTATCTAAAGCATAACCTCCAATTTGATAAGTAAATTGTGTAGATAAGTTCCAGTTTTTATACTTTGCAGATATACGGAATGCTCCTGACACATCTGGAATACCAGACTTACCAACATACTTTTCAGTTGCATTTGAATACGTCTTAGTAATAGTACGCTGTATATTAGGGTCTGTTGTTGTTGTAGCAAGATATTGTGTTAATCCAATATTTAACTCTTCTCCTGAATCTAAAACACCGTTGTTATTTTGATCATCATAGTACTGGTACCACATTGGTGCACCATCTGATGGATCAACACCTGCCCATTCTCTGATATAAAAATCAAAAATAGAACTACCAACTGAATATCCATAAGGTGCATTTCTAGTATCAAGTACCTCTTGCTCACCTGTTTGTGGACTGATATACATTTCCTTGATTTCGTTATCTATAAAAGCACCATTAACGCTTAGGTCTAATTTAAAGTCATCAGTGTTTATAACATGTCCTGTGAAATCAAATTCCAAACCGTTATTTCTAAGTACACCTTCATTAATAGTTAATGTTGCTACACCAGTAGAAATCGTATTGGTTCTTGTAAAGAATAGGTTTTCAGTATCCTTGATAAAGTAATCAATAGAGCCATCTAACCAAGTCCCAAGACTAAACTCAAGACCAGCTTGATATTGTATAGCTGTCTCCCAAGTTAAATCAGGGTTCTCAAAAGTATTAGCTGGGAAAGCAAATCCACCAGAACCATTGTTGGTAATACTAAATGTATCGATACCTGTATAGAAACCTACACCTGCTTCATCACCTGTCTTACCATAAGATGCTTTTAACTTTAAGAAGTTAATAAAGCTATCGGACATAAAATCTTCGTTTGAAATAATCCAAGCACCACCAACAGAATAGAAAGTTTCCCATTTGTTGAAAGCAAACTTAGATGATCCATCACGACGAGCAGATAACGTTAAGTAATATGTATCGTCAAAATCGTAATTAACCTGACCGAAGTAAGATTCCAAAGTTCTTGCAGATCTACCTCCTGTAGAAGGACCTGGCTGAACAATATATTGATTTAATTCGTCGATATCAGGGTTCACAACTGTAGTCTTGAAAGTAGAATGGAAATTAGTTTCAAATTTGTTCCCCTCGTGTGCCACTAAAGCCTCTAAAGAGTGGTTTCCAAAATCTCTACGGTAACGTAATAACTGTAAGAAGTTAAGTGTTAATCTTTCTGTATTTGTTTGCGTAATATTACCACCATCATTTCTTGCTGTTCCATAGAATGGGTTACCAACAGATTTGAAAATACTATTAGAATACTGTGCACCAAATGTAGTTTCGAAAGTCAAATCATCAGTAAACTTGATCTTACCAGTAAAACTACCGTTCATTTCGTGTCTATCAGTACCAACAAAATCTAAAGTTGCTGTACCAATAGGGTTTAATAAGTTGGCGTTGGTTCTTGATCTAGTCGGTATTGTTGGGTTTGGACTACTTGGCCCTACAGATGCTGAACCATAATCATACTGGAACCCACCGAAAATAGGATCTGGCACCAATTGATAGTTTTGATCTCTTAAAAATACTGGGAAAAACGGCTGCATTTTATCTGCAAATTCAAATACGTTTTCAGATCCTGCTGTTTGTCCATTATTCTGTGTTTGGGAATAGGCATAACCTATATTAGCACCAAGTGTCAACCACTCTTTTACGTTAGAATTAACGTTTATTCTTGTCGTATATCTCTTAAATCCTGTATTCTTTGCATAACCATCATCATCAAGGAAACCAAAAGACACAAAATATCTAGAGTCAGCATTACCACCAGCCATTCTTAAGTTGGCCTCTGTTCTGTATGCTGCATCAAAAGCTGCATCCTCATAACGCAATGGAGTATAACGTCTTGTAACACCATCTCTTACCGCACGCGTTACCGGATCAATTAATTCACCACCATCAGCAACATTCCACATGTTGTATGCAGGATCAATCATACCAGGCGTAAACAACGTGTTGTTTGCGAAGGCTACAGGATCTGCAACACCAGTTACCTGACCTCTACCTAAAAGTCCTTCCCATACAAATGCAATAGATTCTTCAGGTGAAGTTATTACA
This sequence comes from Winogradskyella sp. MIT101101, assembly GCF_047126865.1. Classification (NCBI taxonomy): domain Bacteria; kingdom Pseudomonadati; phylum Bacteroidota; class Flavobacteriia; order Flavobacteriales; family Flavobacteriaceae; genus Winogradskyella; species Winogradskyella sp. MIT101101. The sequence goes on from NZ_CP138982.1 coordinate 1,375,208, forward strand.
TCGTAACGAGGAATCAACTGTGCGTTAACACCAGTTCTAACGTCTAGCTCAACATAAGATTCTGTTGAACTACCTCCTTTTGTTGTGATCAATACAACACCATTTGCACCACGAGAACCGTAGATAGCTGTTGCAGTTGCATCCTTAAGGATGGTAGTAGATTTAATATCCGCTGGGTTAATCGCATTCAAACTACCAGTATAAGGTACACCATCGATTACATATAGTGGTGCTCTGTTACCATTAATGGAACCGAAACCTCTAATACGTACTGTAGAAGTCGTACCTGGTTGCCCAGAAGTATTGATTACTGTTACACCAGCTGCCTCACCAGCAAGTGACTGAGATACGTTAGAGAAGTTTTTCGTCTCTATATCTTCATTGTTTACCACTTTCGCTGTACCAGCATAAGCTTTTTTAGTTGTAGTACCATAACCAATAACAACAACTTCTTCTAAAGCGTTGTCTAGTTCTAATGCTACATCGTAAGTATTACTAGCGCCAATTGTAACTTCGGCAGTCTTCATACCTACATAAGAAATTTCTAATACATCTCCTGTATTGACACCGATGGAATATTTTCCATCAAAGTCTGTTTGCGCACCTCTTGAGGTACCTTTTACAATTACACTAGCGCCAGGAAGGGGTAAACCATCGTCTGCTGTTGTAACTGTACCTGTGACAGTTTTCTCTTGTGCAAAAGAAAATTGCATCACGAACGCCATGAAAAGCGTTAATAACCATGTTAACTTTAATTTCATAAAACAATTATTTGAGTTAGTCTAGTTGCAAACATCTTAATTAAATATTAAATAAACAAGTGTTTTTGCCAAAAAAATGTTAAGGTAATTATCAATACGCAAACAAAAACTTGCAAACAAAAATTCAATGTTTATAACATATAACTCACTAGGTAGATGCAAAAACTGTAAAAGGGTTGCGTTAAAATTTTAACTTTGCCTAAACTTTAACATTTTGACTTTAAAAATTCAGTTTTCATCTTTTGAATTAGAATGCGGTACCGATGAGGCTGGCAGAGGCTGCCTGGCTGGCCCTGTTACAGCTGCTGCAGTTATATTACCTTCAAAATTTAAGAACACCATATTAAACGATTCTAAACAACTTTCAGAAAAAAACAGAAACCTACTAAGACCTATTATTGAAACTGAAGCCATATCATTCGCCGTTCAGCATATTTACGAAACCGAAATTGATAGCATCAACATCTTAAATGCTTCCATTAAGGCTATGCACGGCTCTATTTCTCAACTAAAAATTAATCCTAATTATATAGTTGTAGATGGTAATAAGTTTAAACCTTACAAATCTATCCCACATAAAACCATTATAAAAGGAGATAGTAAGTTTCTTAATATTGCTGCCGCATCTATCTTGGCAAAAACCTATAGAGATGCATATATGGAACAAATCCATGAAGAATTCCCAATGTATAACTGGAAACAAAACAAAGGCTACCCTACCAAAGAGCACAGAGCAGCCATTGAAAAATACGGTATCACAAAATACCATAGAAAATCCTTTAGATTATTGCCAGAGCAATATCGTTTGGACATATAACTTTTTATATTTGCAGATATATACATCTTAATGAAGCGATTTTGTTTTTTATTGGTTTTGTTCTCTGTGGTAATATCTTGTCAGAAAGACTATGATAAAATTAAATCACCTTATAAATTCCTACCGCCTGAAACCAATTCCGTTTTTGCAGTTAACGAATTAAATGACTTTGTTAAAAGCATAAAAAATCATAACCTTTTATCTAGTATATATATTAAGGAGTTAACAAATGCATCCTCTGTTTTAGAAAACCTCAATACAACAAGGCAGATTTATATCGCTTTTTTGGGTGAAAACAACTCAGATTACCTCATTCTTACAGAGAATGATTCTACTCTATTTATAGTAGATTCTATACCAAATCATATTTCTGAAAACCTTAATGATTTAAAAGTCAATAAAACCCAAATAGATTCTACGGTTTTCTATCATAAAAGCTTAAGCAATGTTTTTGCCGTATCAAATAATCTGGAAATTTTAAAAAACTTAAATACTAATCAAGAAAATAATAAGCTAACAACTCTTATAGAAACTACAGATAGCAAATCAATTGCTTCTATGGTTTTTAAATCCAACTCCTCAAATTATTCTAGGCTTCTATTTTCCAAAGAAGTTGAGAGCACCAATTATTCTGTATTAGACTTAAACTATTCAGACAAAAGTCTTCAATACAATGGTATTACCACATCAAGTGATTCTATTGAAATTAAAATCGATTGCTTTAAAAATACAATTCCGCAAAAAACCCAATCTATAAACATTGCGCCATTCAATACAGAATCATTAATAAGTATTTCGTATGATGATTTTTCAATTTTCAACAAAAACATTCACCAGTTGCGCAAAGTGGAAATTGATAGTATGCAGACATTCTTAAACTTCACCAATGAAATTGCTCAAATTGATAATGCCATTATTTTGCACTCTTTAGATACAGATTTAGTTTTTGAAACCATAGAAGAAAAATCAAATATTGAAACCTTTAGAGATATTGATATTTATGAGTTTGGGGATTCTGATTTTTTTCAAGATCGATTACAGCCTTTTATTACGTTTGAAAATGCTCGTTATTTTTCAATTTATGATGAATTCATCATCTTTTCAAATTCCACTGAGACCTTAAAATCAATTATTACTGATGCACTCAACAATAATACTTTAGTGAACACTGATGCTTTTGAAAGTATTAGCGAAAACCTTAGTGATGAAGCTTCGCTTTTTATTTTTAAAAATTCTGAAGGCTTATCAAAAATCTTTGACAAAACCATTAAAGGTTATAATGCAAATGCGGTTCAATTTATTTATGAAGATGGCTATGCCCATGTCAACGGTATAATTAAAGAATTCAAAAAAAGAAGGGCTTCAAACTCAGTAACGGAAGCGTTTTCCGCGACTCTTGACGATCCTATCATTTCCGCACCTCAAACCGTTAAAAATCACGTAACCAAAGCTCATGATATAGCAGTGCAAGACGTTAACAATGTGCTATACCTTATCTCAAGCACAGGTAACGTTCTCTGGCAAAAACAATTACAAGGAAAAATCCTCGGAAAAATTGAACAAATAGACATGTACAAAAACGGAAGATTACAACTTGCATTTGTTACTCCTAACCGTTTGTATGTGTTGGACAGAAACGGTAATGATGTCTCGCCATTTCCGCATAGGTTCAATGATGAAATCACACAACCACTTTCAGTTTTTGATTATGATAAACGGAAAAACTATAGATTGCTAATCACCCAAGGCAAAAACCTTTTGATGTACGACGCTAAAGGCAAATCCGTAAATGGATTTAACTACGGAAACAATGGTTCTGAAATTACTACACAGCCCAAGCACTTTAGAATAGGCAGTAAAGACTACATTGCTTTTGCAGCAGGCGAAACATTGAAAATATTAAATCGTCAAGGCAACGTGCGTATCAACGTAAAGGATAAGATCCGTTTTTCCGACAATGAGGTGTATCTCTATAAAAACAAATTTACTACAACTAATACCTTAGGGCAGTTAGTACAAGTAGATACGAGAGGAAAGTTGAGCACAAAAAACCTCAACTTAACCGACAACCATCATTTGGAAACCACAAGCAAAACCTTGGTCTCAATGACCGAAAACAAGCTAAACATAAAGTCAAGAACTGTAGACTTAAATTATGGCAATTACACAGCACCTAGAATCTTTTATCTCAACGATAAAATCTATGTGACCACTACAGACCTACAATCTAAAAAAGTGTACTTGTTTGATAGCCAAGCGAAGTCTATTCCTAACTTTCCTGTTTTTGGAACTTCTGCAGCTGAGCTACAAAAGTTAGACCAAGACAAAGGTCTAGAGCTCATTACACAAGCCGATGATAAAACTATAATAGTTTACAAACTACACTAAATACATAGCCAAATATACATTTCATTTTTTAGTATCAATAGTTATTCTTATTTTTAGAGAGCTATTAATCAATTACTTAAAATGAAACATCCAGCATTTTTTAAACAGTTTTTAATCACCATTTGTCTGACCGTTTTTCTTTCTCCCAACCTTGAGGCACAAACTAAAAAAATAAAGCGTCCAAAAAGCCGTGTAGGCGTAGCAAGTGTTGATAGTTTTGTACAGGAATCGTTTGATTTATACGATAAAGTTTATAAATACGATGGCTACGCAGCGTCAGGCACACCTTTGGAAGACGACGATATAGATGTGCTTGAAGAAGCGCTCGCAGAAATGTCTTCGCTCAGCGAAAGTGCACCAGATATTATTAACGATCTAGATGGTGTAGGAGTCTTAAAACAAGGCAAGGCCACCTTACAAGTCAATCGTGCAAAAAAAGCCTTACAGTACAGCATAAAGACAGCTAAGGAATTACTATTAGGACAGCGCGAACGCGAAACGCAAGAGGATGACGATACCACAACCTCAGACGATGATAATGATGATGGAGATGAAGAATCAGATAACGATGCCAATAATGGCCATTCTAATGACGATACAGAAGAAGAACCCACTAATGTTTCAGATGGCTTGGAAGTTTATAGCAAATACGATTTTGTACCAGGTGACAAAATTTTATTCTTTGACGATTTTTCCCAGGATTTTGTTGGTGACCTTCCTAGTAAATGGAACACCAATGGCTCTGGTGCAATTGTAAAACTTAATAAAGTTGAAGGCAATTGGTTTGAGCTCAAAGCTGGGTATCGTCTTTATGTTATTCCTGATATTAATGAGCTCCCAGAAGACTATACTATTGAATTTGATGTGTTAACCTCTGGCTTAAGCAACCAAACCTCTTCTGGTGCCAGACTTCATATTGTGCTTAGCGACACTAATGCGTTTAGTAACGGAAAGACGCATTATGCTGCAGTAACACTGCCATTGGGTCAGTATGCAGCATTTAATATTAATGCTTACAATCACTTTAATGGTAAGGGCGGAATGATTAATTCTGGACTGACTGCAGATATTAGAGACGAAGTCAAAAATCAACCTCACATTGCTATCTCGGTAACCAAAAAACGTTATCGCCTTTGGGTTAATGAAGTAAAATATGTTGATATCCCTAGATTTATTGAAGAATTAGATGTTCTAAATTACTTAAAGTTTCATTTGTATGGACTTAAAGATGGTGAAGAACGAGTGTTTATTAAAAACATTAAAGTCGCCGAAGGCGGTGTGGATTTAAGACGCAAATTACTAAGTGAAGGTAAGATATCAACTAACGGAATCTTGTTTGATTCTGGTTCTGCGAATATTCAACCACAGTCACTAGGAATTGTACGCCAGATATCACAAGTGCTGATGCAAGAAGAAAGCATAAAACTCAATATCATTGGCCACACGGATTCTGATGGTTCTGACGAGGCCAATCTCAAATTATCTAAAGACCGAGCTGCGGCTGTAAAAGAGGCACTGGTCAACATTTACAATATCTCTGCTGATCGGTTAACTACAGATGGCAAAGGCGAAACACAACCCGTCGGAGATAATGGTACAACAGACGGAAAAGCACTAAACAGACGCGTAGAATTTGTAAAAACATAACGATAACCAAATCTAAAGTCCTCGAGTCCTGAAAACGCCAAATTTATTTTGGCGTTTTCTCCGTTATATGTCCTTCCTTTTGTAACATTGCAACTCTAATTTTAATTAATTGTGCAAGCGTTTCGTAACCTTGTCATTATATCAGAATTTTAAAATGATTAAACGCCAAAAAGCATCTATAAAGCACTGTATTATTCACAAAGTCGGTAATAAATTTAATGACACAAAAAATGCATTTTCCGACACTACTGTAGATTTTGATGAAGCCACTTATAACCTCATGCTACCCTATCTGTTAAAACCTTTTGTGAGTGCAGCAGAAAGCTATCGTTTTCATCATCACAGCGACGTTGGTTTGAACGAAATCAACACGTATTCCGAGCAATTATTTAAGGACGAAGCCGATTTTGTTGAAGTTTCCAAACATATCCTCACGCACTTATATGAGCAGAGCAATTCTGCTCAAATTAAAACAGGCGATGTGCTTATCTGTCATTTTGAAAACATCCAGTACGAAGACTATTTCACCGACGCTATCGGCATCTATAAAATTGAAAATAAAACCGAGTTTTTCCAAACCTATTTAGAAGGTGGCAATTATGATATTTTAGTGCAAAAAGGCATACAGGCGAAAAAAGTAGATAAAGGTTGTTTAGTTCTCAATACCTCAGACATGGAAGGCAAAATTGTCTTTAGTGTAGACAACAACACCTACGATACACAATATTGGATTAAAAGCTTCCTAAACATCAAATACCCAGACGACAGCAACCAACACACTAAGAACTGTATTGAGCTTTGTAGAGAGTTTTCTAAAGAAGTATTGCAGCCTAATTTTGGTGGCCAGGCTCAGAGCAATTTCCTAGCTAACACGGTTGATTTCTTCAAGGAAAATGAAATTGTAAATATTGAAACTTTTAAAGAAGAAGTCTTTGATGAAGAAGACCAAATACAACTTTTTGAAGACTATAAAAAAAGCTACGAAGCCGAAAACAAAGTCCTCATTAGAAACCAGTTTGATGTATCGGAACGGGTTTTAAAAAAGCAAAAACAAAAGATTAAAACCGAAATAAAACTAGACACCAATATACAAATAAAACTCGATGTAGATGCACCAGATGCCTCTGCCGAATACCTAGAACGCGGTTATGACGACGATAAAAAAATGCACTTTTATAAGGTCTTTTTTAATGCTGAGGCTTAGTTTTTAATTTTTAAAAATTTTCAATTAACTTCAACTATCAATCGATATAATTCAATTATACTTAACTTAGTCAAAGTATTAACATCAACTCATACTGACACAATTGTGTGTAATTTTAAACCAATATAGTATTAAATGAAACTATCGTCTAAAGCCCAATATATTTATAATCAAATAGAGAATGAAGCAACAAAGTTGGGAGACTTGAGAAAAATCGCGAAAGAGATAAATAAAGACCAAACTTTGGCTATAGAACTTTGGAAAACTGAGAAATTTTTGTCTCGCCAATTAGCCATTTTAATAATGGATAATAAACATTTAAATCAAGAATTAATTGACCAACTCGACAATGATATTCAGCAGCACGAATTTGATGAGCGAAATCATTTGATGGATTGGTTGATGGCTAATCAATTAACTAAAAGCAAAAAGCTAATTTCTCTCATGGAATCCTGGAATAATAGTCCTTCTAAATTACAACGGAGAGTTTTTTGGTATTATCAAGCAAGATTAAGATGGATGGGGAACACAAATCAATCTAACACAGAAGAACTATTAGATTTAATAGAGAAAAACCTCATGATAGAAGAACCTGAGGTTCAATGGGCAATGAATTATACTGCTGGTCAAATAGGAAAATGGCAAGAAAAATATCGTAATAGATGTATTTTAATTGGAGAAGAAACAGGACTCTATAAAGATGAAAAGGTAGCAAAAAATTGTGTCCCAAGTTATCTTCCGAAATTCATTCCAATAGAGGTTGCTAAATTAAAAAAGTGAGGTCATTTAAAGAAAATTTTTATACAACAACTTATAATTTATTGCTTCTGAATTTCATCACGAACAATCACAATTGATTTTGTGTAATCAAATACAAATACTTTAGACGATCTCAGCCTCAAAAAGCGTTTTAAAATGCTTTAAAAGCTTCTGCTTCACCTCTTCTTCATCAACTTTTTCAACACCCAATTCATTATTCAAAGAAGTTACCGCTTTCCCTCTAATACCACAAGGAATAATATTATCAAAATAACCTAAATCTGCATTGACATTCAGTGCAAAACCGTGCATAGTCACCCAACGGCTGGCTCTCACTCCCATGGCGCAGATTTTACGTGCAAACGGAGTGCCAACATCTAACCACACACCTGTTTCACCAGGACTGCGCTCGGCTTGTAAACCGTATTCTGCTAAGGTAAGAATAATCATTTCCTCCAAAAACCGGAGATATTTGTGGATATCGGTAAAGAAATTATCTAAATCTAAAATCGGGTAGCCTACAATTTGTCCAGGACCATGATAGGTAATATCTCCGCCTCTATTAATTTTGTAAAATGTTGCTCCCTTTTCTGTGAGTTGCTCCTCAGACAATAGTAAATTAGACAAGTCTCCACTCTTGCCCAAAGTATAGACATGAGGATGCTCCACAAAAAGAAAATGGTTGTCGGTCTCTAAACCTGCATCTTCTCTTCTATTCTTTATTTTTGTATCTAAAATGGCTTTAAAAAGGGTTTCTTGGTAATCCCAAGTGTCTTTAAAATCCTTTAAGCCTAAATCTTCAATCTTTACGGTTTTATTCAAATCTTAATCTTCTAAAACAACATCTAAATTCAATGCTGTATCATCATCTTTTAACGTATCCCAATCAACTTTATAGGTTACCGTTTTACCATCTTCAGAAATGACAGCATTTTCTTTTGACACCGATTTTACTTTTCTCGGAAATTTATAAATAAGCGTGTAATAAGATCCTGAGAAAATCTCTTGAAACTGCATTTCAAATTGCTCGGAAAATTCATCCTTTTCACCTTCTTCTTCCATTTCATCTAAAGATTCTTCAGAATCATCAGAATTCATTGAATTAGGCTCAAAACGAGAAAATGTATTATTCTCAAATGTATATTTTACTTTATCAGTCTTTGTCAACACATCTAATTGTTCCGATGGCGCTTGCCCATCTTTATTCCCTATAGCCTTAACATAATTCATGGTTTCATCCATCTGTTCAAAGACATTTCCCAATTCATTAAAATCCTCAAAAGTCTTTCCCATTTTAATGTTAAAAACATTGTTGGCCTCATCGATGTTCATGTCTAGAACCATTCCTTTTAATGTTTCAAATTTAGCTCTTTGTTCTTCTGAAAGAGTAGCTATGCTATCTTTATGAGCTTCATAAAAGTCATTGAAAACTATAGTAGTATCCATTTTTTCCATCTTTGGTCCTTCCGCAGAAGAAGGCCTATTTTCTGATGCAAATTCCATCATTGGCGCCAAATCCATTGTGGTAGCATATTTACCACTCATGTCCTCATTAAAGATTATAGATTCAGTAACATTACAACTCGTTAAAAAACAGGTAATAGCAAATAATAGGATTAATTTTTTCATGTGTACTTTATGTATTTAGTAAAGTACAAAGATACGGATTTATCGCTCAGGATTATTTAGAATTACCAATGCTGCAATTACGCCAGGAACCCAACCGCAAAGCCATAATAAAAACGTGATAAAAATAGAACCACAACCTTTATCCAATACGGCTAAAGGTGGGCAAATAATAGACAATATAACTCGCCAGATACTCATAATTTTCGTTTGATGATTTGATGTACTGATATGACGCAGTTTTGTTAAAATTGTTACAGTTTTAAAAGTCGCATTACGCTACTGAACAAAATTTTGTAGATTCGTTTTATGCAATTTAGAATCTTAATAGCATTTTTATTGACTTCGCTATTCTGTGAAGCACAATATTCATTTTCGGGTTATATTAATCCTGATGAATGGCAAAACACAGTCTATCTTTCAATAGTTGAGGATTATCGTAAAATGTCAGGTGTATATTCCGAGCAGATTATTGCCAAGACTACTGCTGACGAAACTGGCTTCTTCGAATTTAAAGGCAATATGCTAGATGCTGAAAATCGAATTTATCGCATCCATGTTGATAAGTGTTCTGAAACCCAACAAGATCTCAATCATTTTAATGGCCATTGTAGCGATAGTGAAGAACTACTATTTATAGCAAAAAACACCGATACGCTCAATCTTCCTTTTTCCTTCGGTAATCAAGTCTTTTGCAAAATAGAATCGAGCAATCCTAAAGCGAATGCTTTTTTAAAAATCGATTCGTTAAAAAACGACATGCGTTTCGCCTATGGCGCTGTACGAAGTGAAGCCAATCGCAAACTCAACAATAAAAAATGGTTTAAAGCACTACAATCTTACGGAGAGGCTTTAAACGAGCCCATTGCCGAACTATCCATCTATGCCTATCTATCGGATAGAAGCAGTGATTTGCATAGCTACTATGTTGAGGACTTACAAAATAACCCATATTACGATAATCTAAAGACACGGCTCGAGAACGCCTATCCGAATGCCACTTATACGGTTCAGTACAGAAATGAATTGGCCGCAGATCGTTATATGTTGGCCTCATCAGGTAGAAATGCCGTAGCAACCAATTGGAATATTTACTTCTATTTTATTCTAGCGCTTTCGTTTTTACTGAATGCTTTTTTATTGTATCGTAACTGGAAACAAAAGCAATCGAAAACCGAAGACTTAAAAGCTAAATTATCTAAACAAGAGCAAGTTGTTTTAGAGCATTTGCTTAAAGACAAAACCAATAAAGACATTGCCGAAGCACTTTATCTAAGTGTTAGCACTGTAAAATCACACACCAATAACATCTATAAGAAATTGAATGTGCAATCTAGAGATGATGCTAAATCGTTGTTTATTAAATAGTTAAAAAATTCAACCTAGGTACTAGTACCGATTTCCAACCTTTATTTTTCATTTTTTTTGAAATTATAACTGAAGTTTGTTGCAGTATTAATCATAAAAAATTTTAATCATGAAACGAACATTCAACACCATTATCATTTTAGTTTTAGCCATTGGCCTCTTCAATGCAACTTCAACAGAATTCGACAAATACGATACAAAAGTTGCTGTCATTAAATTTAAGACTGAAGTCATCGATTACGGAACCATAGAACAACACTCAGACGGTACAAGAACCTTTACATTTACCAATGAAGGAGATGCTCCATTATTGATAACCAAAGTAAAAACAAGCTGCGGTTGTACAGTACCTAGTTATTCTAAAGCTCCTATTATGCCAGGAGATTCAGGTGAATTAGAAATTAAGTACGACACCAAAAAATTAGGTGCATTTACTAAAACTGTTACAGTTACATCGAATGCCGAAGGCGGTAATAAGATCCTTAAAATCAAAGGAAATATTATAGCTTCAAAATAATTTCAAACCAAAACAACAAAACTGCTAAAGGATATTGTCCTCTAGCAGTTTTCTTTGTTTTATACTTTAAATAAATAACGTAATTTTGCCGTCTCAAATGAATTAAGATGCAACTTTCAGAACAAGAATTAGTAAGACGCGAAAAGTTAGAAAAATTACGTGCTTTAGGGATTAATCCTTACCCAGCCGATTTATACCCAGTAAATCATACTTCCAAACAGATAAAATCTGATTATGAAGAAGGTAAACAGGTGATTATTGCTGGTCGTCTTATGGCTATTAATGTTCAAGGAAAAGCGTCTTTTGCGCAATTACAAGATAGCGAAGGTCGCATTCAGGTGTATTTTAATAGAGACGAAATCTGTCCTGGTGAGGACAAGACCATGTACAATGATGTCTTTAAAAAACTCATTGACTTAGGTGATTTTGTTGGTATTGAAGGGGAACTTTTCACTACTAAAGTTGGTGAAAAAACCGTTATGGTAAAGGAATTTAAATTACTTAGTAAAGCTTTAAAACCCCTACCTATTCCGAAACAAAAGGACGGAAAAACATACGATGCTTTTACAGATCCTGAGCAGCGTTACAGACAACGCTATGCTGATTTGGCTGTAAATCCTCACGTTAAGGACGTGTTTATAAAGCGCACAAAACTGTTCAACGCCATGCGTCAATTTTTTAACGATGCTGGTTATTTTGAGGTTGAAACTCCAGTCTTACAGCCTATAGCTGGTGGAGCTGCAGCGCGTCCGTTTGTGACGCATCACAACAGTTTAGATATTCCGTTATACATGCGAATCGCGAACGAGCTATATCTAAAACGATTGATCGTTGGTGGTTTTGAAGGAGTTTACGAATTCTCTAAAAACTTCCGTAACGAAGGTATGGACAGAACCCACAATCCTGAGTTTACAGCTATGGAAATCTACGTCGCTTACAAGGATTACAACTGGATGATGGACTTCTGTGAAAAACTATTAGAGCACTGCGCTATTGCCGTTAACGGAACAACAGAAGCCACATTTGGTGAACATAACATCGATTTTAAAGCACCATATAAGCGTATTACCATGCGCGATTCTATATTAGAATTCACTGGTTTTGATATTTACGATAAATCTGAAGACGAAATCAAAACTGCTGCTAAAAGCATGAATATTGAAGTGGATGACACCATGGGTAAAGGTAAGCTCATCGATGAGATTTTTGGTGAAAAATGTGAAGGCAACTACATACAACCAACCTTCATTACGGATTACCCAAAGGAGATGAGTCCATTGTGTAAGGAGCACAGAGAAAACCCAGAATTAACCGAACGTTTTGAGTTAATGGTTTGTGGTAAAGAAATCGCTAACGCATATTCTGAACTTAATGATCCAATTGACCAACGTGAGCGTTTTGAGCATCAATTAGAATTAGCTAAGAAAGGTGACGATGAAGCCACGGGAACCATAGATTATGATTTTTTACGTGCTTTAGAATATGGTATGCCTCCTACTTCAGGTATGGGAATAGGCATGGACAGGCTAATCATGTTTTTAACCAACAATCAGAGTATACAGGAAGTATTATTCTTCCCTCAGATGCGACCAGAGAAGAAAAAAGTAGATTTAAGTGATAATGAAAAAGCCATTTTTGAAATTCTAAAATCTCAAAAACGTATGGATTTAAACGAGCTTAAATCACAATCTGGACTAAGTAACAAAGGTTGGGACAAAGGCATCAAGGGACTTGGTAAACATGGTTTAACTAAGGTTGAAAAAACTGAGGAAGGCTTGTTTGTTGAAATGGTTTAATTCTAATACTGATCGATTAGTTTTATTCCTATTTGTTATATCCGTGCACTTACAAGACAAATTCTTGCTATTCTCTTCATTTTTATTAAATTCGTCTTGCTATTAAGAAAAATTACGGTTTTAAATGAAAAAATTTTTTGCATTTTTATTGGTTGTCATTCTCTTTTCGTGTAACAATGATGATGATTCTATGACTCCTGTGGAAGACCCATTGGTAGTAGCAGAATTTAGACAAAACCTTTCGGAACTTAATCTATTTGTTGGGGACTTGAGCGAATTAAATATTACATCTAGAGCATTTGAATATAGCATAAGCACTCCATCTTTCGCAGACTATTCTAAAAAACAACGTTTTATAGCATTGCCAGAAGGGACATCTCTTGAATATAATGGCAATGGTTTACCCATTTTTCCTGAGCGCAGTTTAATAGCCAAAACATTTTATTATAATAACGATGATCGCGATTTATCCTTAGGTAGAAAAATCATAGAAACAAGGCTACTCATAAAAGTCAATGGCGAATGGGAAAGTGGGGTTTACAAATGGAACGATGCACAGACTGAAGCTGTCTTGGACTTAAATGGGAGTACTGTGCCTGTGTCTTGGATTGACCAAGAAGGCAATACCAATGCTACTGATTATCTCATCCCTGAAAATTCACAGTGTTTCACCTGCCATAGATCTTTCAACGAATTGGTTCCGCTAGGTCCTAAATTGAGAAACCTTAATTTTGAAATTAACGGAGAAAACCAGTTGCAAGAGATTATTAACAATCAAAATATTGAAGGCCTCTCTAATAGCACATCGGTCTCTAGCTTACCTAATTGGCAAGACGGTTCAGCTTCATTAGAAGCTAGGGCAAGAGCCTATATGGATATTAATTGCGCCTATTGCCATACAGACGGAGGTTTCTGCGAAAATGAATCCACTTTGAGAATGGACTATGAAACATTATTGGAAAACTCTCAGATTGTAGAAAGAAAAGGCAGCATAAGTTTCAGGATTTCGGAATATAATCCTGGTATTAGCATGCCTTTTATTGGTACAACAATGATACATGAAGAAGGCGTTGATTTAATCCAAGATTATTTGGACACACTTTAACAATCACGTTAAAAAAATACTAAAAAAGGGTTTGTAAATAAAAGATTCTTAGTAGAATCCGTATTTTCATGCAAATTTTTTAAAAACCGACAAAAGTGAAACAACTATCAATTAAACTACTTCTTGTAGTTTCTGCTTTTTTGGCATTTTCATGCTCAACAACAAAAAAAGCCAGTAAATCAAAAAATGATGCCACTGCCATGGCAAAACCAGCAGCGAAAAAGCCTGGTAAAAATGACCCAAAACCTTATAACAAAGTCATCACAAAAGACGCTAAAAGTGACAAAGGTCTCTTTACGGTTCATACTTTAGATGACAAATTCTATTACGAAATCCCAGATTCTCTTTTTGATAGAGAAATGCTAATGGTTACTCGTATAGCCAAAACAGCAAGTGGATTAGGTTTTGGTGGAGGCAAGCAAAACGAGCAAGTTCTCCGCTGGGAAAGAAAAGGTAAAAAAGTAGTGCTTAGAGTTGTGTCTTATAATGTTACAGCAGCAGATTCATTACCTGTTAATGAAGCGGTTGAGAATTCTAATTTTGAACCTGTACTATACACCTTCCCAATTAAAGCCTATAGCAAAGACTCTACAAGTACTGTAATTGATGCTTCACCCTTATTTGAAAAGGATGTAAAGTCTCTTGGACTTCCACAGTTTAGAAGAACTCCTTATAGAGTAACACGTTTAGAGAGCGATAAGTCTTTTATTGAAAGTATTAAAAGTTATCCAAGAAATATTGAAGCGCGCCACGTAAAAACATATGCTGCAGGCCGTCCACCATCAAATTCAAGTACTGGAAGTATCTCAATTGAGATCAATAACTCAATGATTTTACTACCAGACAACCCAATGAAACGTCGTTACTTTGATGAGCGTGTAGGTTGGTTTACAAGTAGCACCACAGATTACGGGCAAGAAGACCAAAAGAGTAAATCTTTAACGTATTTAGACCGTTGGAGATTAGAGGTAAAAGATGAAGATATTGAAAAGTTTAAACGTGGCGAATTAGTTGTTCCTAAAAAGCAAATCGTTTATTATATCGATAGAGCAACTCCAGAAAAATGGAGAAAATACATTAAGCAAGGCATTGAAGATTGGCAAGTAGCTTTTGAAGCCGCTGGCTTTAAAGATGCAATAATTGCAAAAGATCCACCTACTGTTGAAGAAGACCCAGAATGGAGTCCAGAGGACGCACGTTATTCTGTTGTACGTTATTTGGCTTCACCTATTCCTAATGCAAACGGACCACACGTTAGTGATCCAAGAACAGGTGAAATATTAGAAAGTGATATCAACTGGTACCACAATGTAATGTCCTTATTACGCGGTTGGTTCTTTGTACAGACTGCTGCGATTAACCCAGACGCACAGAGTCCACAGTTTAAGGATGAAGTTATGGGTCGCTTAATTCGATTTGTATCTGCTCACGAAGTAGGTCATACACTTGGTTTACCACATAACATGGGAAGTAGTGTTGCTTATCCTGTTGAAAAATTACGTGATGCCGAATTTACGAGTAAATATGGAACGGCACCGTCTATAATGGATTATGCGCGCTTTAATTATGTTGCTCAGCCTGGAGATGAAGGCGTGGCATTGATGCCAAATATTGGTGTTTACGACAAATATGCCATAGAATGGGGCTACAGACCTATTTTAGACAAAACAGCAGAAGAAGAAAAGCCAATTCTTAACCAATGGATTACAGAACACGCAGGTGACCCAATGTACAGATTTGGCCACCAACAAGCAGGCGATGTTGTAGATCCAAGCTCACAAACTGAGGATTTAGGTGACAACGCCATGTTGGCAAGTGAATACGGTATTAAAAACCTTAAGCGTATTGTACCAAACTTAATTGAGTGGACTACAGAAGCTGGTGAAGATTATGACGACTTGCAGGAAATGTACGGCCATGTTGTCTCTCAGTTTAACCGTTATATGGGACATGTTTCTAACAATATTGGTGGTGTTTATGAGCATTATAAAACTGCTGACCAAGAAGGCGCAGTTTATACACCAGTACCAAAAGCACATCAAAAAGAAGCAATGGAATTTGTTCAGGATAATTTATTTGACACCCCAGACTGGTTAATTGATAAAGATATTTTTGATCGTATTGAATTTACCGGTTCTGTTGAACGTGTTAGAGCATTACAAGCAAGAACACTTAACAACATTTTAAGTTTAGGCAAAATGCAACGTTTAACTGAAGCACATACTTTTGACAGTGATGCATACTCTTTACCAGAAATGATGAAGGATTTACGCCAAGGTGTTTGGAGCGAGTTACGTACTGGCAAGAAAATTGACACCTATAGACGTAATTTACAACGTGCTCACATCGATAGATTAGCATACTTAATGACTGCTGAAAACCAAAGTGGACGTTCAAGAAGTCCTTATGTTAAAACAACACCTGTTAACACAAGCCAATCTGATATTAGAGCGGTCGTAAGAGCAGAGTTAAAAACATTACGTAGTCAACTGCGTTCTGCACGTGGTGGAGATGCTATGAGCAGAATTCATATTGCAGATGCTATTGAGCGAATTAATGACATTTTAGATCCTAAAGTTATTGTGAAAAAGGACTAATACGAGATAGTAATTTTTTAAAAAGGCTTCAAGTTAACTTGAAGCCTTTTTTTTATTTTAGCACGTTATCAATGGCCTTATGATAACCTTCAAATTCAACGAGATTATTATGTCCACCTCCCTCAATAGTAATAAAATCAACATTCATTTCTAATTCTGAAAGCTTCTTACCGGACGAATACGGAACTACACTATCTGCAGTACCATGAATGATGGTTATAGGACATTCAACCTTTGGCAAATATTGAAATGTAGGAAAACGATATTTCAACAATTGCTTTACAGGAAACACAGGAAAACGATGTTCCGCTACATCTAAAATACTGTAATACGGTGTTTCTAAAATGAGTTGTTTCGGTCGGTTTTTTGAAGCTAAATAGGATGCTATACCTGTTCCTAAAGATCTACCGTATAATGTAATCTCATTTTCAGAATAATGCTTCAATAAATAATCATAGCAATATTGCGCATCCTTATACATAGCGTCTTCACTTAGTTTTCCAACACTTTTTCCATAAGTTCTGTAGTCCATGACTAAGACATCATATTTTTTTTCCGCAAAGTATTCCGTGATTTTTCCCCATCGGCTTAAATCACCAGCATTACCGTGAAAATATAAAATGACACCCTTTGGGTTTTCAACTTTAAAGTGAAGTGCGTTTATCGTAGCATCACTATCCGTTTTTAAAAACAATTCTTCAAATGGATAATCGAATTGGTATTGATAATCTTGTTCTAAGGTAGTGGGTAGAAACAGAATTTTTTCCTGAAAAAAGTAAAGTGCAGATCCTATCATAACATATAAACCAAAAAGAATTATTAGTATTCCTTTAAGCCCTTTTTTTCGTTTTTTTTGATGAGTGAATGACATTAATACTTGTGGTTTCTAAGTCAATTGTTTTTGATTCGCTGTTTAAAATTTCATCCAACATCTCATGGTACGATTCAAAGTTATTTAAATTCTTGTGTCCACCACCAATTACGGTATGCAGTTTTGTTAAGTCAGGGTTGATTTGGGCCAATTTTACACTAGACTTATACGGAATCAATTTATCGTGTGTACCATGTATGATATGAATTGGACATTTTACATACTTTAACCATTTGTAGGTTGGCAATGGATATTTCATTAAAAGAGATAACGGCATAAATGGTGCATAGCGGGCAGTTACTTTAGTTAAGCTGTAATATGGAGCGTCGAGAATAAGTTTTTTTGGATTATTCATAGACGCTAACTTTGTAGCAAAACCTGAGCCTAATGAGCGACCGTAAAGTATGATTCGGTCTTCAGTGGTTTGTTCCTTAATCTTGTTGTAAACCAATTGCAAATCGCGTTTTATGGCTTTTTGCGAACGTTTTCCTGTGCTTTTTCCGAAACCACGGTAATCTACCATCAGCACATTATAACCATGCCTCGTAAAATCTACAGCGAACTTTCCCCAGCCTTTTATACTTTTTGAATTTCCCTTTAGATACAAGACCACTCCCTTACTTTCCCCTTTCGGAAAAAATCGCAAGCCATTGATTACAGCTCCATCTCTGGTTTCTAGATTATATTCTTTGGTTTCCTGATTTTCATAATGGAACTGAAAATCTTTAGGCAATTTTTCGGGCTTAAATAACATATAATCCTGCAAATAATACAGCGCAATGCTGATAGCAATGTATATTCCCAGAATTGTTAAAATAGTTGAGACCCAATAAGCCATAAATTGTTGTTATTTATACAAGATAGGAAAAATTACCTATGCGGAAAGAGAACACAGTTTAGAATGATTAAGATTAAAACCATTAGATAAAATGCCGTATCCTTTTTCATCTTGCTTTTCTTTTTGAAATAACTATTGTAAATTATTGCCATTGTTATTGCTACTAAAATTATAAAAGGAATTGTTAAAACAACAATTAAAGCTATACCACCTCCACCAACAGGTAAAACTTCGAGAAGTAGAAAGGTTAAAAAGCCTAGAAGCAATAATATAATTACTCTAAAAAAATCTGTTCTCATAACTGCTTTAGGTTAGGTATTTCAAAAATACATCTGCAAAAGGATCTTGATTCACAACTGTATAATAGAACAACGCTCCCAACCAACCATGGAACAACCCAAGCACAAAGATGTTTTTTGCCTTAAGGTAAATATATCCGTAAACCAAGGCCAAGACAAATGTTCCCAGCATTAGCCAAACCGATGGGTAATGTACTATTGAAAAGAAAACTGCCGTAACTAGAATTATAAAACTCTTATTTAGTTTTACCTTTCTAAAATCCTTTAAATTACCTACCAACAACCCAATAGTTAAAAACTGTTGAATACTTCCCCAAATGGGATAAGTTATAAGCAAAGGAATGATATGCCAGGTGAGGTTTATTGTGCCTTGCACATAGCCAATAACAAAAAACGCTAAAAGTGATACTATTGCAAACGGCAACATCATTCGTAAAACAGGTATAAAAGTGTCCCTCCGAAAACCCCAATCTGTAAGTACATTTTTGTCCTTGCTATAACGGTAATACACATAAAAAGACCAAGCCAAAATCGCAACAGCAACATATGGTAATCGCCAATTGAGATAATCCATAAAAACGAACTTTCCAATCCCTGTTAAAACAACTCCAAGTATTTCAAGAAGTCTAACTTTATCCGATACAGGTCGCGTTAATTTTATAATAGAAAATTCCGATAGGTATCTAGTCAATCTATTTTTCATGATAAATAATTTTAAAACCTCGCAGCTCTAAACCAATCTGCGAGGTTTTGGGTTACTAACTAACCGATCATCAAAACAAAAAGATCATATAGACGATGATGCCTTCGGCTATACCTGTGACAATGGACATTCCTAAAATGTCCTTAATCTTGCTTCGAAGAAAAAATACAGTACTTAATATGGCAATGATACCAGCTAATAAAATCTCTAGAGCATCAATCTTTGATAAGAGCAAAGTAATACCTGTAAATGCCGCTGTTATGCCAACGGTTATTAAGCCAAATTTTAGAATTTCGTTTTTGGTATAATTACCCTCTATGAATCCTTTTCGCAAATCGCGTAAAATAGAAAGTACAAAGAGAAGTGGCACAACCGATAAAAATGGTGCAAAAATGACCTTTATTCCTTTTACAACAGAAAGATTGTTATAAAAGAAGAATGCAATAGCCGTAAAAGCCAAAAGGCCAGTAACTATAATAGTTTGAACTGTAAATAATAACTCACGCTTTCCTGAGTTGGTCTGTTTTTTTGATGTTTTGATAATGTCCATAATATTAATTTTTGATGATTTTTATTTCTAAGCAGATAAAAAGAATATATGAATTGCCAAAGCCATTAGAACTCCACTTAAAATTCCATTAGCTTTGAGATTGTTATACAGTAAAAAATTAAACACATAAGAACTTATAGTCGTTGAATTGATAAGATGTGCCAATATTAGTGCGTCTTCGAGCTTTTTTTGAGTTACAAATTCCATTAGTTGCATTAAAAGAATTACACCAACAATAGACACTACTAAAAGCATTGTAGCTGGTCTTTGGTTCTTTTCTTTGTATTCATCTGTGTTTTCTGGCAAAAAATGCTCTATCACAATAAATCTTACAAAAAACAACAAAGGGAGCGGAAACATAATTGAAGCCACAATCTTCACAACATCCTTTAAGGTCTTTATTTCGTCATATCCTAAAAAAACGAGATAAATAAAAACAATGATTGAAACTCCGACGGTAATAAAAAAAGCAATATTTAGATTTTTTTGCTTCATCTTAATACCTAATCAAGTTTGCACCTTCTACAGTTTGACTTGCTAAAAACTCAATTTTATCATTATAGGATTTAACTACGTAGTTTGAAATTGATTTTGAAAAAATGGTCACAAAACCCAAGGTTATTACTAACAAGGTCAACTTAATGTCTTCAATTTTCCTGAAGCTTGATTTAGATTTCATAATGTTTTGTTTTAATGATTACAGGACAAATTTGAAGTAAAACACAATCAGATAAAAATCAATTATTCACAATTACTGACGATATATTTTATTCATTACCTAATTAATTACTATTTTTATTGAATTATCATAAAACATAATGACGATTAAATGATAGCATTAAAATCCATTATCGACACTTTTAACCCAGAAGACCAGCAAAAATTCATAGCATATTTACAGCAAAAAAATAAACGGAAGGACACCAAAAACATACAGTTATTCAAGTTAATGACCCATCCGGAATTAGATTCTAAATCTATTTGTAAACACCTCTACAATGAAGATAATTGCAATGCTTACCATGCGCTTAGAAAGCGCCTGTTTCAGTCTTTAATTGACTTTACAGCTAACAAAAATCTAGAAGATGAGAATTCAATAGACATGCAGATTATAAAATACATTTTGGCATCTCGCACTTATTTACTTCAGAAAAATTATGACATCGCATATAAAATCCTAGATAAAGCCGAGCGCTTGGCAGACGAGCACTTGCTCTACCCAATACTTAATGAAATCTATCACACCAAAATTCAATATGCTCCCAATAATCCCAAGATAGATTTAGAGCAACTGATTGTTAAACAAAAAGAGAACCAGAAAAAGCACCAGCTTGAGGACCAACTCAATATTGTGTATGCAAAACTAAAATCCGTACTAAATACCATCAGCTACGAAGGAAAAGTGATTGATTTTGAAAAAGAATTAGAATCCATCTTAGCTGACTACAGTATTGAAATTGACGAATCGCTTTCCTTCAAGTCTTTATACCAAATTTTAGCCATAGCCAACATATCTGCTTTGGTTACCAACAAATATTTCGAAATTGAAAACTTTGTTTTGAAAAGCTATAAAATTCTAAAAGAAAAGAAAGACACCAACAAACAACTGTATTACCAAATTCACATTGTTTACATCATAGCTAACACGCTATTCAGAAATAAAAAATTTGATGTTTCATTAAAATATATTGCCGAAATGGAAGAGTTGATGCAACTAAAAAAAGGCATCTATCGTAAAGAGTTTATTTTGAAAAAGACCCTGGTTGAAGCATTGAATTATAATTATAATCATCAGCAAGAAAAGGCTATTGAGTTTGTTGAAACCATAATTAAGAAAAAGCATAGCGATATTGAATCACAATTGGACTTACACTTATCGCTTTTAATGTTTTACTTTCAGAAAGGCGACCTCACAAATGCTAAATCTGTTCTATCAAAATTCTACCATACAGACCAGTATTACATTGAAAAAGCAGGTATAGATTGGGTAATTAAAAAAAACTTAGCAGAAATTTTACTTTATATAGAATTACAAGATGACGACCTACTTTACTCTAGGCTAAAAAGCTTTAAGCGACGCTATAAAGGATATTTAAAACAGATTCACCAAACACGCATTGTAACTTTTATTAACTATGCCGAAAAAATATACAAACAACCTGAAATGATAAAAAGCAATGAGTTTTCGAAATTAATAAAATCTACTTTCGAGTGGACATCTATTCAAAAAGAAGACATTTTTGTCATCAGTTTTTATGCTTGGTTAAAAAACAAGACTGAAGAAAACACCCTTTATCAAACTACAATAAATCTGATAAAGTCCTAACCAACTAGAAATTAAAGGCTAAAATTTAGTATTTTTATTGCTGGTCATTCATTAATGATGTAAAAACTTAAGACAAACAACATGAAAAAATTAGTACTAATTGCTGTAGCATTTTTCACTTTAAATGCCGTAGCTCAAGAACAAAAAGTTAAGCAAGAAAAAATAAAGACAGATCAATCTGTAGACAACAAAGTGAAAAAGCTCGTAAAAACACTTGAGCTTACTCCCGATCAACAAGAAAAAGTAAGGCTTGTATTTTTAGATCATAACAAAGAAATGCAAAAGGTTAAACTCAAAATAAAAGAGGCTTTAAAAGCTGAAAATAAGATGAGTAAAGAGGACGCTAAAAAAACCATGTTAAAGCAAAATGATAAGATAATGACTAGAACCAATAGTAAACTAAAAGAAATCCTTACAGAAGAACAATACAAAAAGTATGAAGAAATGCAACAACAAAATAAAAAACGGACCTTAGAAAAGAAATATTAGTTTCAACTGTCGCCATAATTTGTTAATTAGTTTTAAATAAAATTATTATTTTAGTACTCTAAATAACTAAACAATCTACTAATGAAGAAGATAATTACACTGTGCTTATTCGTTTTTGCAATGTTTCTTGGAACAGATTCTGTAAATGCGCAATCTAATAAGATAGAAGTCAATGCAAAAGCTGCTGAAAAAACGGAAGCCTTGCATAAGTTTATAAAATTTGATGATGAGCAAAAAGAAAAGGTCTATTTAGCCGTACAGGAATATACACAGGCTACTTTAGATCTAGAGAAAGCTGAAGTTGTAAAAGAAGGTGCTGTTGAAAAAATTAAACTATTGCTTGAAGGTAAGATGAAAGCCATTTTAACTGAAGAGCAGTTTGAAAGATATCAATCGTTCCAAGAAGAATAAAAAAACCACCTTAAATAAAAAAACCTCGCTAAATGCGAGGTTTTTTTATTTACAATGTTTTCGCAATCTCTTCTACAGCAGCAATAGTTTCATTTAAGTCTTGATAAGTTAAGGCATCCGTAATAAACCAGGTTTCAAAAGCGCTTGGAGCAATATAAATACCTTTGTCTAGCATTCCATGAAAGAATTTCTTAAATGTATCATTGTTTCCTTTAGCTGCGCTTTCAAAATCGAGAACTACGTCTTCTGAAAAATGCACAGAGATCATTGAGCCCACTCTGTTTATGGTATGGGTTACATTATTTTTATTTAGCGCATCAGCTATACCATTATGAAGATATTTTGTCTTCTCCTTTAGTCTAGTCATCAACCCTTTGTCTGCCTTAATAGCTTTAAGCATAGCTAATCCAGCTGCCATAGCCAAAGGATTTCCGCTCAGAGTTCCTGCTTGATATACTGGACCCAATGGCGCAAGGAAATCCATTATTTCATTTCTTGCTGCGAAGGCACCAACTGGCAAACCACCTCCAACGACTTTACCAAAGCAAACTATATCTGCATCAATACCCTTTAATTCTTGCACTCCTCCATTAGCTAATCTAAAACCTGTCATTACCTCATCAAATATCAGAAGGATGTCATTTGCATCACAAAGTTCTCTCAAACCTTCTAAAAATCCTTCAACAGGTGGAATACAGCCCATATTACCAGCAACGGGCTCAATGATTATTGCCGCAATTTCATTAGGATTAGCTTCAACGAGCTCTTTTACATTATCAATATCATTGTAACGCGCTAATAAGGTATCTTTAGCAGTACCTTGAGTAACACCAGGACTATTTGGCGTTCCAAAAGTTACTGCTCCACTTCCTGCCGCAATTAAAAATGAATCACTATGTCCATGATAGCAACCAGCAAACTTTATAATTTTATCTTTTTTTGTAAAACCTCTTGCTAATCTTACAGCACTCATACAAGCCTCAGTACCAGAATTGACAAAACGGATTTTATCAATATTAGGTACCATTGAAACCGCGAACTCAGCTATTTCCGTTTCTAAAGCTGTTGGCATTCCGAAAGAGGTTCCTTCTTTTGTTTTTTCTATTACTGCTTCAACCACAGGAGGAAACGCATGACCCAACAACATTGGTCCCCAAGAATTGATGTAATCAATAAATCGGTTGCCATCTTCGTCATAGATATATGCTCCTTTTGCCGATTTTGCAAAAATAGGTGTACCACCTACCGCCTTAAATGCTCTTACTGGCGAATTTACCCCTCCGGGAATTACTTGCTGTGCCTCTTTAAATAAAGCACTACTTCTTTGGTATAACATAAATTAATTGGGAATCATTATTTCCTGACCCAATGCCAGGTCATTAGAACTGAGATTATTTAATTTTTTTATAGCTTCAACAGTTGTATTATAGCGTTTTGCCAATGAGTATAACGTGTCGCCTTTTTCGATAACATATCTAATAACTCCACTATTTACTCTTACAATTTCAACGTCGTTATTGCCTAAAACTTCTTGGTCATATTTATATAACTCATAACGCTCAATTAGGCTGATGAGTTTTTGAGGATATTTTCTATCCGTAGCATAACCAGCTGCCCTTAGACCTCTTGCCCAGCCTTTATAATCATCTGGTTTTAATTTGAAAAGATCAGCGTAACGTTTTCTACCGGTTAAAAAATCGGAATGATCTTCGTATGAGGATTCGGCTTTTCTATACTTTCTAAAACATTCTTGTGAAGCATCATCATCATGATAAATTTTAGCACCTTTCCAACCGTGGCATTTAATACCAAAATGATTATTGGCTTTAACCGCCAATCTTCCCCTACCCGAGCCAGATTCCAAAATTCCTTGAGCAAGGGTAATACTGGCAGGTATTTTTGATTTGCGCATTTCTGTTTTCGCAATCTCAGCATAGGTAGCAATATATTTATCTGTAGAAGAAGGCGGCTTTATTATTTCTTCTTTTTCGACTTTATCAATAGATGTATCAGCAGTTTTTACTTCAACAGTTTCCGTTTTACCTTTTTCATGCTTTTTCTTAGTTGCAATTCCTTTCTTTGGTCCGCAACTAAAAGCGAAAACAGCTAAAATCAACACTACATATTTAAAATTGAAATTCATTTTATTAATGGCCAACCCTTTTGTTTTAATTTTAGATTCATCCCTTCTATTCCCTGTAATCCACCAGTGTGTATCGCTAGTATTTTTGAGTCCTTTGGAAAAAATCCTTTATCCAGTAAATCAAAAATTCCATACATCATTTTTCCTGTATATATAGGATCTAAAGGAATGTCAAAATCTTTTTTAAACTTATTGATAAACGTAATTAACTCTGGCTTTATTTTTCCATAGCCACCGAAATGATACTTATCAATTAGTTCCCTATTTCCCTGAGTTGCAAATTTACGAATATCTTGATTTAAAAAGTCACCTTTAAGCGCAGGAAATCCTAATACTTTTTGATGCTTCTTTGATGAGTTTATCAGTCCAGAAATCGTGCCACCTGTGCCCACGCTACAACAAATAAAATCAAACTCACTATCTTCATCATTGAGAATTTCTTCGCACCCCTTTATAGCTAAGTCATTAGTACCACCCTCGGGAATCAGATAAAAATCACCAAATTCAGAATTTAGCTGTTTTATAAACTCAGTCTTAGCCCTATTTCTATACGCTTCTCTAGTAACAAACTTTAAGCGCATTCCGCAAGATTGTGCAAATTTCAGTGTTGGGTTTGTGTTTATCTTAGATTCCAATTCTTCACCTCTTATTATACCTACTGTTTTTACTCTATAAATTTTCCCTGCATAGGCTGTTGCCGCTATATGATTAGAATAAGCACCACCGAATGTAAGAAGTAAGTCGATTTTTTGAGATTTAGCCTCGAGTATATTGTATTTAAGTTTTCGGTGCTTATTTCCAGAAATAAATGGATGGATAAGATATTCTGGCTTTATAAAGACCTGATTATCAATTTGAATGTTTTTTAAATCATTATTTTTTAACATTTCAACTGATTTTTAAACAAATTTCTTATCATAATGTTAAATTAACTATATTTTTAATACATTTAAACCCAATCCCTACATAATCTATTGCAAATAACCTTCTGCATAACTGTGAGTTATGGTTATGGCTTTGTTTTAAAATATAGATTATGAATAGAACTTTACTCTTAATATTAATTTTAGCAAATTTAAACCTTTCTTTTGCACAAGACGACCCTTGTACTGCACTTCCTTTACCATTAAGCCCTGTTGGCTCTTGTACATATGTTGTAGGAGATAATACTGGAGCAACGGATTCAAGCAATCCAAATATTGATCCTCCAACAGGATGCGAACCAGTTAGTGCTAACTATAACGGTGCTGACGTTTGGTTTTATATCGATCTTGGGCCTACTACTACAAGTTTACAAATAGATTTAAATCACATACTAACGTCTACTTTTGACGATGGAGTTGTGGCTCTTTATACTGGTACTTGTGGAGGTAATTTAACCATTGTTGAATGTGATGATGATTCAGGCGATGGTTTTCTTGAAGCCAATTTTAGTGTTTTGAATGTACTTACACCAAGTACAAGAGTTTATCTTAGGGTTTGGGATTGGGGAGGAAATGACGAAGGTACATTTGAGATTTGCGCTTCAGAAGTTGTAGATCCTTGCTCCAGCATTACCAACATACCTGCCTGTGGAGCTACAGCAATAAATGCAACAATAGACTCTGGGTTTGGAGCCTTCAATGATTCAGCCTGTGAAGATGTACCTGGTGATGAAGCTATTTACTCTTTTACACCAACAATAACCGGTAATTATACAATCACACAGATATCTACTTTCGACCATATTAATTATTTATATCAAACAAGCTGTTCAGCAACAGGTTGGACATGTATTGAGGATTTATTTGGCAACAATGAAACAAGTGGTTCATTTAGTATGACAGCTGGCACAACCTATTACATTATGCTAGATTCTGAAAACAGTTCTGGCGGTAATGTTAGCTTTACCCTAAATTGCCCAGTACCCCCACCAATGTGTGGTGATACATTTTATGATACTGGTGGTCTTTCGGGAAATTATGCTAACAACGAACTAGAAACCACAACTATTTTTCCGATTACTCCAGGAGATGCGGTTACTGCGACTTTTACGTTTTTCGAAACCGAATCTTGTTGTGATGATCTATCAGTTTATGATGGTCCAGATGCTACTTATCCACTCTTAGGAACTTTTGCAGGGACAGGAATTCCTGGTCCTTTTACATCCAGTGATCCATCTGGTGCGCTAACCTTTGTTTTTGATAGCGATTCATCGATTACTGATGGAGGATGGGCAGCAGACATAACGTGCGCTCCTTATGTTCCGCCGACTGTTTGTGGATCTACATTTACTGATAGTGGTGGTACAGGTGGTGATTATTCTAATAATGAAAATACAACTACAACATTAACACCAGATATACCTGGTACTAGTTTGGTTGCAACTTTTACAGCTTTCGAAACAGAAAACACCTATGATTTTCTCTACATTTATGATGGCCCTAATAATACATTCCCTCTTATAGGAACTTATACTGGTACAAATAATCCTGGTACTGTTACTTCTTCGCATGCAAGTGGTGCCTTAACATTTGTGTTTACAAGTGATAGTTCAATTACAGATCCTGGATGGGTGGCAGACATAACTTGTGTTAGTCTTTGCACGGTTTCCATCACAGATACTAATTACCCTATAGGATCAGATGAATGTAACTTAGATTATGTTGAACTCGATGCAAATGTCCCGCCTCCTCCAGCCATTACAACAGTTTATTCTGAATCTTTTGATGGAGCAACTTTTCCTGCGGGTTGGACAATTGCTAATGGAGCCGCAAGTGCTGATTGGATTATATCAAATACAACTAATGCAGGTGGTACAGCTAATGAAGCTATGTTAGATTGGACTTCTGGTTCTGATATTTCAACATGGACTTTAGCTTCACCAGCTATCACAATAACTGGTTATACAAACCTTCAACTAAGCTTTAATCACGATTTGTGGCAGTTTGGCACTAATTTTTCAATATTTTTGGAAACTTCCTTAACTGGAGGTGCTCCATGGACTACGCAATATACTGTGGCAAATCCTCCCGATATAACCGAAACACGAAACGTAGATATATCTTCATTGGATGGAAATAACACACTCTATTTTCGATTTAGACTTACTGGTGATTCATTTGATATTTTCCACTGGGCTATTGATGATATAACAATTTCAGCAGACGCTGCACCTTCTCCACCAGAAGTCACATGGTCACCAGCTGTTGGTTTATATACAGATTCAGCACTTACAATACCTTATGTATTGGGCAACTATGCCGGCACAGTATATGCTGCACCTAATGGTGTACAAACCTATACGGCTACCGAAACAGCTAATGGTTGTACAGATATGGTTACGGTTACCTATAATAAAAAAGTATGGAATGGTACTCCTAGCAATACAGATTGGAATACCGCTACTAATTGGTTTCCTAATGGAGTACCTTCAGCGGCCAATTGTATAGATATAGTTGATACAGGTGGTAATAATCCAATAATTGATGGGACAACAGATGGATTTGGTTATAACTTAACTATTGAAGCTGATGCAACACTAACAATAGACGATGACGATTCTGACGCCAATTATGGAAGTTTAACCATAACGGATTTTATAGATTTACAAGGCAACTCGGTTTTACATATTCGTAATAATTCAAAATTAATTCAGGTTAATGAAGGAGCACCAAATGCCAATAACAATACTGGAATTGGCACACTAATTTTAGACAGAGCCCCAAATATAAGTCAAAGTGACTATGTGTACTGGTCGTCTCCAGTTTCTAATTTTAGTCTTTCAAATATTTATGGAATAAATACACCTGGAGCCACTTATAGATGGAGACCAACAATACCTAACGGAACTATTTCAGTACCACCAGGACCATGCGTTAATGCAAATATACCTATTTGTTATGGTGATTGGGAAAATTATTCTGGCAATATGGATATCGGTAGAGGTTATATATCTAATGGCCCAACAGATCAAGGCCAAACTGCCACTAATTATCAGACCTCAATTTCTGGAATTATTCCAAATAATGGGATAATAACGCGTGTTATTGAAAGCGGAAATAATAGCCCAACATATTGTAGCTTTTCGTATCAACCCTATGGTAACGATTTTGTTACAGTCACACCATTCGACGACAATTGGAATCTTATAGGTAATCCATACCCATCCGCCATTAGTGCTAATGCCTTTATCACTTATGATGATGGCACTAGAGACAACAACTTAATTGAAGGAGCGGTACATATTTGGACACATGGCACTGACCCAAATGCTGGTAATCCCGATCCTTTTTATGATGATTATGGTTTAAATTATAGCCCTAATGATTATTTAACTTATAACTTATCTGGTACAAACACATATCCCAATGAAGTTACAGCAACTGATTACTATATTGGATCTGGTCAAGGATTCTTTGTGCTAGCACTTAATGACAATGAAACTGGGAGTGTAACATTTAGTAATACAATGAGAGATATAGGGAATGACAATAGTAGCTTTTACAGAAGTAGTGATCCAATCTCTGAAACGACTAATACCATTGAGCGTCATCGTATATGGCTCAATTTAAGCAACGAAAATGAACAAACTTCTAGCACTATGGTTGGTTATATTGAAGGAGCAACCCAAGCAAAAGACAGGTCTTATGATGCTTACACTTTTGAGTCTAACACAATGAATATTTATTCAATGCTAGATAATGAACGTATGGTAATACAAGGACGTCAATTACCCTTTGAAATTGAAGACCAAGTACCATTAGGCATTGAAATCTTACAAAATGATATTTACACAATTTCTATTAGTGGTGTCGATGGATTATTTGAAGGAACTAACACACAAGATATTTACCTCGAAGATACTTACGAAAATATAATCCATGACTTGCGCGACAGTCCTTATAATTTTAATTCAGGTGAAGGCACATTCAACGACAGATTTATACTAAGGTATACTAATTCTAGCCTGAGTGTCGAAGATTTTGACAGTGTAAACGGAGTTCAGATATTTGAAGAAAATGAAAACATCGTAGTTGAATCTGATTATGAAAACATTCAATCTATAGAAATTTACGACATTTTAGGAAGAAACCTTTTTGCCAATAAATCAATTAACAGAAATCGTTTCAATATCAATGCCATAAGACCAAATGAGTTGACCTTATTCTTAAAAATAAGACTAACAGATGGTAAGCAAAAAATTGCAAAGATTATTTTCTGACAAAATTTATAAAATTGTATAAAGGCCTGGATTTTAAATAATATAGGTCTTTTTCTTTTCTGTATGCTTCTCGTTCAAAAGAGATATTGCGATAGGCACGTTTCCAGTTTTTATACTGAATCAATCGAATAAAAAACTCAAAGGCGTATAAAATAAAAAACGGAATAATCAATAATTCTAGCTGTTGTCTAAGGTGGATTTTTTCATGATTTATCAGCACTTTATTCCATTTCAAAGCTTTATATTTTAAAAACATAAATGGAAAAATAGTTATCCCAACATACCCTCTTGGCACCATATATTTTGAAATTAATATCACAATCTATCCAATTCAAAAATCAATCCAATTTACATTATCTTTGTTGATAAAGCGAATCAGTTTTGTACAAACTGAAAAACTTATAACCATTTATTAAAAGTATAAACAACCGAGTTCTCTTTCCTTGGGAAAGGGTTAGGGATAGGCCTATGAAGAAATATGTCCCAATTGAAGACGGAGATTACTATCTAACGCCCGAAGGCTATCGCTGTTTTACCGAACAATATCACCTTAAACGTGGCTATTGTTGCGAAAGCGGATGCAGGCATTGTCCATACGGATTCAATTCTAAGACCAACAATAAAGATTCAATACAATAATGCAAGAGTTAAAAGTTCCATTCAAAGATCAAATATTAGAAGGCATACCAGAGATTTTACCAGTGCCAAAAGTGTATGATGAATCCATAAATCATGCACCAAAAAGGAAGGACATTCTAAATGCCGAAGAAAAAAAATTAGCCCTTCGAAACGCCTTGCGCTATTTTGACAAAAAGCATCACGAAATTCTATTACCTGAGTTTAAGTCCGAGCTCGAAAAATATGGTCGAATATACATGTACCGCTTCAGACCAGATTACAGAATGTACGCAAGGCCTATAGAGGAGTATCCAGCAAAATCAAAACAAGCAGCTGCCATCATGTTAATGATTCAGAACAATTTGGATTATGCTGTTGCACAACATCCACATGAATTGATTACCTATGGTGGTAATGGCGCTGTATTTCAAAATTGGGCTCAGTATCGACTGACCATGAAATATTTGGCAGAGATGAATGACGAACAAACCCTTGTGATGTATTCTGGTCATCCAATGGGCTTATTCCCTTCACATAAAGAGGCACCTAGAGTTGTCGTCACAAATGGTATGATGATTCCCAACTATTCTAAACCAGATGACTGGGAAAAATTCAATGCTTTAGGAGTTACCCAATATGGACAAATGACAGCCGGAAGTTACATGTACATTGGCCCTCAAGGCATTGTCCATGGTACGACGATTACCGTTTTAAACGGATTTAGAAAAATAGGTAAAGAACCAAAAGGTAATTTGTTCGTGACTTCAGGCTTAGGAGGCATGTCTGGCGCACAACCTAAAGCCGGAAACATTGCGGGCTGTATTACCGTTTGTGCCGAAGTTAATCCTAAAATAACTCAAGTACGCTTAGACCAAGGTTGGATTGATGAAAAGATCACTGATTTAGATGAGCTTGTTACCAGAGTCAAAAAAGCACAAGCTGAAAAGGAAACCATTTCCCTAGCTTACTTAGGAAATGTAGTTGATGTGTGGGAGAAATTTGATGAAGCCAATATTCATATCGATTTAGGAAGTGATCAAACGTCGCTTCATAATCCTTGGGCTGGAGGTTATTATCCTGCTGATATATCTTTTGAAGATGCCAACGATATGATGGCAAATAAGCCAGAATTGTTTAAAGAAAAGGTACAGGAAACCTTGCGAAGACATGCTAAGGCTATCAATAAACATACTTCAAAAGGCACCTATTTTTTTGATTATGGAAATGCATTTCTTCTTGAAGCTTCTCGTGCAGGTGCTGATGTAATGTCTGAGAATCCAACTATTGGTAGAGAATTTAAGTATCCAAGCTATGTACAGGATATTATGGGACCCATGTGCTTTGATTATGGTTTTGGGCCATTCCGTTGGGTTTGCGCATCAGGAAAACCAGAAGATTTAGCAAAAACAGATAACATTGCTTGTGATGTCTTAGAAGAAATCATGAAAAATTCCCCTAAAGAAATCCAACAGCAAATGGCGGATAACATTCAATGGATAAAAGGAGCTCAAGAAAACAAACTTGTTGTGGGTTCTCAAGCCAGAATTCTCTATGCAGATGCCGAAGGCCGAATGAAAATTGCAGAAGCTTTTAACCAAGCTATTTCTAGAGGTGAAATAGGCGAAGTTGTTCTTGGAAGAGATCATCATGATGTTTCAGGTACAGATTCACCCTACAGAGAAACGAGCAACATTTATGATGGTTCTCGTTTTACAGCAGATATGGCCATTCACAATGTTATTGGTGATAGTTTTAGAGGTGCAACTTGGGTCAGTATTCATAATGGTGGTGGAGTTGGTTGGGGAGAAGTGATTAACGGTGGTTTTGGTATGGTTCTTGATGGTACTAAAGAAGCATCAACACGGTTAAAAAGGATGTTGTTTTGGGATGTTAATAATGGTATCTCAAGACGCAGTTGGGCTCAAAATGAAGGTGCTGTTTTTGCTATAAAACGTGCCATGGAAATAGAGCCTAATTTAAAAGTAACTTTACCTAATGAAGTTGATGATAATCTATTTTAAACAATTAAAAAAAAAGTGATATGAAGAAACTACTTAAATTTACACCGATTTTAGTTTTCGCCATCCTTCTATCTTCTTGTAGTTCAGTTAGAGTTGCAGCCGATTATGATAGAGAGGCAAATTTTGACAACTACAAAACCTTTGCATTCTTTAAACCTGGAATTGACAAAGCAGAGATTAACGATATTGATAAACGTAGAATATTAAGAGCTATTGAAGCAGAGCTAATGGCAAAAGGCATGACCAAATCCGAAAACCCTGATATGCTCGTTAGTATTTTTACAAAATCTACTCAACGTGTTGATGTCTACAACAATGCCTGGGGCTTCGGTGGCTGGGGCTGGGGCGGTTTCAATCGTTGGGGCTGGGGCTGGGGACCTGGCTGGGGAGGAAGCAATGTTTCCACCAGAACAGAAGGTATGCTTTTTATTGATTTTATAGACACTAGCGAAAAAGAATTGATTTGGCAAGGCTCTGGTACTGGTTATTTAACCACAAGAAATATAGAGAAAAAAGAAGAGCGAATTAAAGAATTTGTTGCCAAAACTTTGGAGCAATTTCCACCTGAAGAATAATTCAATTTAAATATAAAATTACTTAAGCACTGGTTTTTACCAGTGCTTTTTTTATTCCTTTTAATGAGTAATTAGGCTATAATTCTAAATACTTTATCTTTGCCGACTTCTAAAAGATATAGTTATGATATTAGGTCACACTACAAGAAAAAACTTCACCCAAAACCCTAAGAATGATATTCTTTCAGGTTTAACCGTTGCGCTGGCACTAGTACCCGAGGCCGTAGCTTTTGCTTTTGTAGCTGGTGTAGATCCTCTAGTTGGACTATATGGTGCATTTATGATGGGAATTGTCACCGCATTATTTGGTGGTCGACCAGGAATGATTTCAGGTGCTACAGGTGCAATGGCCGTAGTTATGGTACATCTTATTCAAAAAGGAAATGAAGTTGGTTTAGCATTAGACACACCTGTAGATAACCTAGGATTGCAGTGGCTATTTATAACACTTCTTTTTGTTGGTGGTATTCAAATTTTGGCGGGTGTTTTTAAGCTGGGGAAATTTGTACGATTGATTCCACACCCAGTTATGATGGGCTTTGTTAACGGTTTGGCTATTGTTATTTTCCTTTCTCAATTAGGATTATTTCCTAATGCTGTTCCGAAAGATATTTCGTTTTTAGATAATACGTCAGAATGGTTTTCTGCATTGTTCTCGAATGCTACATTCTGGAAGATGATGGGATTCATTGGTTTGACAATGGGTATTATGTATGGACTACCTAAACTTACAAAGAAAATTCCAGCGGCTTTAATAGCCATAATTGTTGTGGCTTGTATTACAATTTTTGGTGGTATAGAAGTCAGTACTGTTGGTTCGTTTATTGCTGAAGGTGGCGGAAATGGTTTAGAAGGTGGACTACCAACATTTCAAGATCAAATTTTTGGATTCTTCAGAACACTTTCAGGACATTGGAGTTTAATTCTTTCGACTGCCTTCATACTTGCTGCAGTAGGCCTAATTGAATCTTTAATGACTTTAAATCTCATTGATGAAATGACAGATACAAGAGGAAACGGTAACCGAGAGTGTATAGCACAAGGTGCTGCAAATACTTTAAACGGATTATTCGGCGGAATGGGCGGCTGTGCTATGATCGGTCAATCTATTATTAATGTTGACTCAGGTGGAAGAGGCCGTCTATCTGGTGCTGTCGCTGCAATTGCGTTACTATGCTTTGTGCTATTTGGAGCTCCACTGATTGAACAAATTCCTATAGCTGCCCTAGTTGGTGTAATGTTCATGGTAGTAATCGGAACGTTCGCTTGGAGTAGTTTTAGGATTATTAGAAAAATACCTTTATCTGATGCTATCGTACTAATCGCTGTTTCTGCAATTACAGTTTGGCAAGATTTAGCTATAGCAGTTATTGCAGGAGTTATTATTTCTGCTTTAGTTTTCGCATGGAAAAATGCTACAATGATTAGAGCACGTAAACGTATGCAACCAGATGGTACCAAAACTTATGAAATTTGGGGACCTTTGTTTTTTGGATCTATTCAGAATTTTAACTCTAAGTTTGATGCCAAAAATGATCCTCAAAATGTTGAAATAGATTTTATAGAATCTAGAGTTAGTGATCATTCTGCACTAGAAGCAATCTTCAATTTAGTTGAAAAATATGAAGCTGAAGGGAAGTCTATTAAACTCAAACATTTAAGTGAAGATTGCAAAGTATTACTTCGTAAAGCAAGTCCAAAGTTTGAAGAAGTGATTATTGAAGCGGTTGACGATCCGCGTTACCATTTAGCAGCAGATCCTGAAAAATTTACAAAACCACTTTCTGAATATAACATGTAATTCTCTATTATTTCATTACCCTATAGGTTAAGTATTAGGCTATTAGCTTCTAATTAAGAAATTAATCAGATTAAAATGATTGAAAATCAATTAATTAGAC
This sequence comes from Winogradskyella sp. MIT101101, assembly GCF_047126865.1. Classification (NCBI taxonomy): domain Bacteria; kingdom Pseudomonadati; phylum Bacteroidota; class Flavobacteriia; order Flavobacteriales; family Flavobacteriaceae; genus Winogradskyella; species Winogradskyella sp. MIT101101. Next base: position 1,410,741 of record NZ_CP138982.1, read on the forward strand.
TACCTTCGCCACTTAATTTAATATATTTTAATATGAGTACTGGTACAGTAAAATTTTTTAATGATTCTAAAGGTTTTGGATTCATAACAGAAGAAGGAAGCGACAAAGATCATTTTGTACACATTTCTGGTTTAGTTGATGAAGTAAGAGAAGGTGATAATGTAGAATTCGACTTAACAGAAGGAAAAAAGGGATTAAATGCAGTAAATGTAAAAGTTATATAAGTATATACCTTACAATCTTTTTAAGAACAAAGCCTATCTTTCGATAGGCTTTTCTATTTTTAATACTTTAATATATCCTGTATTTTGGCCTTTACTTTTTCAGTCGAAGGAATCATAGTTTCTTCTAAGGTTGAATTTAAAGGAATAGCAGGCATATTTTCACTACCAATCGTCATTACTGGAGCATCTAAATATTTGAAGCATTCTTCTTGAATTTTCCCAGCTAAGGCTCTCGCAAAACTATTGTTTGAAGGCTCTTCTGTAACGACCAAGCATTTTCCTGTTTTCTTGACTGATTTCATAATCGTGTCTTCATCAAGTGGAAACAATGTTCTCAAGTCGATGATTTCGATTTGATCACGCATATCCAATTCGCCCGAAGCATTATAAGCCCAATGCACTCCCATTCCGTAGGTCACTATAGTTAGTGTTTCAACACTTTCCTGCTTCCAGATTTCTTGTAACAACCACGCCTTACCAAAAGGCAATATGTAATCTTCTGCTGGTTCTATTGATGTTGCTCCTTTTGTACCTGGCACTTTTGACCAATACAATCCTTTGTGCTCTAAAATTACGACTGGATTTGAGTCGTAATAGGCTGCCTTCATCAAACCTTTTAAATCGGCACCATTACTTGGATAGGCAATTTTTATACCTCTAATATTGGTCACCACACTTTCTACAGATGAACTATGATAAGGTCCACCACTACCGTAGGCACCAATCGGTACTCTAAGAATCATACTCACTGGCCATTTTCCGTTACTTAAATAGCAACTTCTGCTGACTTCAGTAAATAACTGATTAAGCCCAGGCCAAATATAATCTGCAAACTGAACCTCAACAATAGGTTTTAATCCAACAGCACTCATCCCAACCGTTGAACCAACAATAAATGCCTCCTGGATTGGTGTATTGAACACTCTATCATCACCGAACTTCTGAGCCAAAGTCGCTGCTTCTCTAAATACACCACCAAGTCGTCCTCCAACATCTTGTCCGTAAAGTAAACACTCTTTGTGCTTTTTCATCAGTTCCTCAACGGCGAATAAGGCACAATCTACCATCACCACTTTTTCTGCACCTTCTGGTGCGCGTGTACCTTGTTCTTCTGTAATTGTGGTAGGAACGAAGTCGTTTGTAAATAAATCTTCCGGTATTGGATCATCTGCCTTTAAAGCTTTTTCGAAATCAGATTGAACCTTTTCTTTAGCTGAATTTTCTATTTCTAAAATTTCCTTTTCTGAAAATCCAGCATCTAACAATTGTTGCTTTAAGACTGGATATGGATCGCGGCTTCGTGCTTCGTCTAAATCATCACGGTACCATTCCATTCGCACACCAGAAGTGTGGTGATTTAGCAACGGGACTTTAGCATGCACTAAAAATGGTCGTCTTTCTCCCCTGATGGTTTTAATGACTTTTTCTAAAGCCTCATAACTTTCAGTAAAGTTTGCACCGTCAATTGAAATCGCTTCCAAGCCATGAAAACCTTGTGCATATTCATAAGCATTTTGTGCTCTTGTTTCGGCTTCATTGGCTGAAATATCCCAACCGTTATCCTGAACTAAATATAGAATTGGCATTTGCTTTAAAGCCGCCATTTGAAACGCTTCTGCGATTTCACCTTCGGTTACTGAAGCGTCGCCAAGTGAGCAAACCGAAATTGGATTCTCAACTGAAGTATCGTTTAAACCCTGTAATTCTTTATACTGCATTCCCATGGCAACACCTGTTGCAGGAATAGCTTGCATACCTGTTGCTGAAGATTGATGTGGAATTTTAGGTTTATCATCATCCTTTAAACTTGGATGCGAATAGTAGGTTCTTCCGCCTGAAAATGGGTCGTCTTTCTTCGCTAACAGTTGCAACATTAAATCATAAGGTTCTAAACCAAATGATAATAACATCGCATCATCTCTATAATATGGAAACGCAAAATCTTGAGGCAATAACTGTAAACCTAATGCAATTTGAATGGCTTCGTGACCACGTGATGTGGCATGTACATATTTTGAAACTTGCTTGAAGTTTTCTTCGTACAGCTCAGTCATGGCTTTCGCTGTGCAGAGTTTTGAGTATGCTTTTTTTAAGATGTCTTTATTCATGTGCTTTTCTTAATGTCATTGCGAGAACGAAGGACGTGGCAATCTCTTGGTGAGATTCTTCGATGTCGTTCTAAATGACATACTAGTTTATTATTTTTGTTGAAACCTCACAAGTTTTGAAAACCTTTGAGGTCTTTGCGGTTGAGTGAGTTTGCGCTGGGATTGAACGACCTGTTTGAGCTCTCCCGACTTTTTCGTCGGGAAGCGAGTAGTGAAAGCCCGACCCTTGTGGTAACCTGCCTGCCGGCAGGCAGGCGCCCTAATCCACCAATTGCTTATCTACTTTGGTCATCCAATCAAATTTATCTTCAACTTTTCCGGTTTTTATATCGTTTAATCGCTGATTTATTTCTATCCCAACAGGACTATCGTGAGACACGTGAATGGATTCGCCATCCAATCCAATTTCCTGAATGTAAGCAATACCTACTGCCGTACCTGTCCCAAATGCTTCTTTTAAGGTACCATTTTTAGAGGCTTCCTTAATTTCATCAATGGTGATTTTTCGTTCTGTAACTTCAAAACCGCGATCTTTCAATAAGGCAATCACACTCTTTCTGGTTATACCATCCAAAACACAACCGTCTAGTTCTGGTGTAATAAATTTGTCATCAATCTTAAAGAAGATATTCATCGTACCTACTTCTTGAATGTACTTATGTTCAACTGCATCTAACCACAACACTTGGTCGTAACCTTTGGCTTTTGCCAATTCTGTTGGACGTATTGCGGCCGCATAATTTCCCGCAGCTTTTGCCTCTCCTGTACCACCTTGAGCAGCTCTAATGAATTTCTTTTCGGCCCATAATTTTATACGTTTGCTGAAAAATGGACCTGCTGGCGATGCCATGATGATAAACTTGTAATGTGTTGCTGCACGCATACCAATAAATGGCTCATCTGCGTACATAAACGGTCTTAAATATAACGCGCTGCCATCAATAGGTGGAATCCATTGTCTGTCTAAATCTACCAATTGTTTTAAGCCATCTACAAATAACTCAGTTGGAATATTAGGCATGCCCATACGGTCGGCACTAAAATTCAAACGATTGGCATTATCCTCTGCTCTAAACAACATTGGATTGCCATCTGAATCTACTGTGGCCTTCATACCTTCAAAAATAGCTTGTCCGTAGTGCAAGGCCATTGCTGCAGGATGCGTTGGAATCATTCCCATTGGAACAATTCTAGGGTTGGTCCATTCGCCATTGTCGTAATCACAGATAAACATGTGATCAGTGAATGTAGTTCCTAAAGGTATATTGTTGAAGTCTAATTTATCGAGATTAGACTTTTCTGATTTTTGTATTGATATGTTGTAACTCATAACTCTATTTCTTTGTTATTGCGAGGACGAAGGACATGTCAATCTATTGATGAGATTCCTTCACTATCGTTCGGAATGACAGTTCATTTTTATATTTTCCTATTGACATCGAATTGCTCAAAATAGTCGGCAACTCTGCGTACGAAGCTTCCACCTAGAAAACCATCAACTACTCTGTGGTCAAAGGATAATGATAAATACATCATACTGCGTATTGCTATTTCGTCTCCTTTTTCAGTTTCTATAACTTCTGGTCTTTTTTTGATGATACCTAATGCTAAAATGGCTACTTCAGGTTGATTGATGATCGGTGTTCCCATGACACTTCCGAAGGTTCCCACATTAGAAATAGTGAACGTACTTCCCTTTATATCGTCTCCAGCGAGTTTGTTCTCTCTGGCTTTACTTGCTAACTCGTTGACATTTTCAGCCAAGGTTTTTAAATCTTTCGTATCTGCATTTTTAACTACAGGAACAATTAAGTTACCACTTGGTAATGCAGTTGCCATACCAATATTAATGTCTTCTTTTACAATGATGTTATTACCATCGACTGAAGCATTAATATTTGGAAAATCTTTTACAGCTTTTGCTACCGCTTCTACAAATAATGGTGTGAATGTTAAGCGCTCACCATACTTTTCCTGAAACGCAACTTTGTTAGCATTTCGCCAGTTGACCATATTGGTTAAATCTGCCTCAACATATGCTGTGACATGAGGTGACGTGTGTTTTGAATATACCATATGATCTGCAATCATTTGGCGCATTCTGTCCATTTCAATCACCTTTCCTTTGCCTTTATCGAAAGTCAATTGTGGAATGCGATATGCCGTTGGGTCTTGGGTTATTGGCTGTGCGAATTTGTATGGACGCCCTTCTTCTATATAATTGAAAACATCACTTTTTCGCAACCTGCCTTCGTTTCCTGTTGCTGGGATTCGAGCTAATTCTTCAAAACTAATGTGATGTTCTTTGGCTATTTTTATGATTAATGGCGAAAAGAAAGTGTTTGTATTGTTGACTGAAAATGAATTTGAAGTAGAGAATGATTGTGTTGATTTTGGTCGCTTACTATCTTTTTTCTTTTTTGGAGATTCTTCGCTATCGCTCTGAATGACATTTTGCTTCTTTGAAGATTTCACCTCTTTGGAAACTTCAAGTATGGCAATCACTTCTCCAACTGGAGCAACATCTTTAGCAGAAAACAATATTTCTTTTAAAACTCCAGAGGCGGGTGCTGGCACTTCATTATCAACTTTATCAGTTGCCACTTCCAAAATTATGTCTCCTTCATCAAAGCTATCACCTTCATCAACCAACCAATTGATGATGGTTCCTTCGGTGATGCTTTCACCCATTTTAGGCATTTTTAATTCAAACTTGCTCAAATTCAACACTTTTAAAATCAGCAATAAAAATAAGAAATTATAGCATTTTAAATTGTTAATAACTTAATTATTAAGTTATAAAAGCAATATATTCTTTATATTACGCTTTTATAAGAATTTTATTCTTTATATGTTTGTGTTTAAGCAGTTATAAAATATAATTTTCTGATGGCACATTCTTTAGATAAAATTGACACTCAAATCCTGGCTATTCTTCAAAAGAATAGTAATCGAACTACTAAAAGCATTGCCGTGGAATTAGGCATGACCACTTCACCAGTTTTTGAGCGTATTAAGAAGTTAGAAAAAGAAGGTTATATTAAAAAGTACGTTGCTGTTCTCGATAATAAAAAAATCGGGATTAAACTAACTGTATTTATTGGTATTACACTGCAAGGTCATACGAGAAGTTATCTAGAAAAATTTGTAACCGAGATCAACAATTTTCCGGAGATTGTAGAATGCCATCGTGTTAGTGGAAATTTTGATTATTTACTCAAACTTATTGTGGAAGATATTGAAGCTTACGAAACATTTATTATTTCTAAATTGACTCTACTTCCTTACTTAGGTAATGTGCAGAGTTTGATTACACTTTCAACTGGTAAAGAAACCAATGAAATTGATTTGAGTAGGATATAAATTGAAATGTCATTGCGAGGACGAAGGACGTGGCAATCTCATGATGAGATTCTTCGCTTCGCTCTGAATGACATACTATTTTTTAAAAGTTTCTCGAAGCGTTTTATAAACATCTCCTTGAACTTTCATATTTTCAGGTACTTCTCTTATCGGTTCAACTGCTCTCAATGACTCATGACAATCCTTGGGCAATTGTTGATAGAGTTCAGTTCCTTTTGTTTTCCATTCAATCATTTCGTCGCTCACTTGTTTTATCACTTTTGCTGGATTTCCAACTACTAAACTTCGCTTCGGAATTATAGTTTCTGCCTTTACAAATGCCATAGCTCCTACTATACTTTCATCTCCAATTTCTGCATCATCCATAATTACCGAATTCATTCCAATTAAACAATTTCTGCCCAAATTTGCTCCATGAATTATGGCTCCATGGCCAACATGCGCACTTTCCTTTAAGACGATTGACTTACCAGGGAACATATGTATGGTACAATTTTCTTGTACATTGACACCATCTTCTAGAATGATTTGTCCCCAATCTCCACGAATTGCAGCTCCAGGACCAATGTAACAGTTTTTGCCGATGATGACGTTTCCAGTGACGGCAGCCAATGGGTGAACAAAACTGCTTTTGTGTACAACTGGTGTGTAGCCTTTAAATGAATAAATCATATTTTTTGAATATGTCATTCAGAGCAAAGCGAAGAATCTCATCATGAGATTGCCACGTCCTTCTTCCTCGCAATGACGTTCTTATTTATAGGTTTTCAATTTCTCTTTCGTAAATTCAGAAAGCACCAATCTTCCGCTCGTTTCTGCACGCTCAGCTAATAGTTTGTCCCAATCTTCAGTACCCTTCCAGAAAATTTTCTTCATTTCTTTCATGGCTTCAGGGTTGTAGGTACATAAATGCTCTGCTGTTGTTTTTACAGCTTCATCCAGCTCATCAGTACTCTCATAAACCTGTGTGAACAGTCCTTTTTGTTTTGCCCATTCTGGTGGATAAAAAGAGTTCGCATCAATAGCAATTTGCGACATCGCGCTTAATCCCATTTTGCGTTCTATGGCTGGGCCTACGACGAATGGTCCGATGCCAATATTCAATTCGCTTAATTTTATGGCTGCGAATTTTGTAGCCATACAATAATCGGTTGAAGCCGCTAATCCTACTCCGCCTCCAACGGTTTTTCCTTGGATACGACCGATTATGAATTTTGGACATTTGCGCATCGCATTAATCACATTAGCAAATCCTGAAAAGAAGACTTTTCCCGTGGATGCATCATTTATATTTATCAACTCTTTAAAACTTGCTCCTGCACAGAATGTTCTATCTCCTCCACTTTTTAGGACGATGACTTTTATATCGTCGTTAGTTCCTGCATCTTTTATAGTTTGGGCTAATTCTGCCAAAACATCTCCAGGTAAGGAATTGTGTGCTGGGTGGAAAAATTCTATGTATGCTACTTCGTTTTCTATGGTTTGTTTTACGTATGGGTCACTCATGTTTTTCTTTTACTGTCATTCCTGCGAAGGCAGGAATCTATTTTAATTTTTATTCTACTGTGGACTCCTGCCTTCGCAGGAATGACAAAACTATATTAATCCGAATTGTCCAAAATGGTGATTAAGATGCTTACGCTCTAACAAATACCATTCATATTTATTCATTTCTCCGAATACCATATTGTTTAATATAGCTCCAGGGTTCTCTTTAAAATACTCTATATATTTTTTGCGTTGTTCTTTGAACTTTTCAATTGCCGTTTCTAAATCGGCATGCCTCAATTCATCTAAAGTGTCTTTTTCTAATAGAGGAAACTGACTGTTCTTAGGAAACTTATCGTAATTATATAAACTTGCGTGTACTTTTTCCAAAATCTTTTCTGGTGTATTCACATCAAAATCTTGAATTTCTCCCGAAGCGATTTTGTAAGTGTATTCCAGATGCTCAACCATGTGTTGTGGTGTCATGATTCCCCATTCTGGTTTCATGTCTGACTTCAACTTTGATAGCAATTCATCTATTTTCTCGTCAGTCATTTCTACAAACGTTTCCTGTTTTTTCTGAACCATAGTTAATATGGTTGCGACAGCAACTAAAGGGCTATCTTTTTCAGTTTTTTCGCTTTCTGGTCTGTTTTCAAAATTAGCATCAAAGACTTCGACATGCCATTTTACGATTCCGCTTGGATGCTCTGTTGATGCTACGTCTCTATCTACTTTTTCTTTACACGTCAGACGTACATATATCGTGTCGTTATGATATAGTGGTCTTAAAAACCGAATACTGTCCAAGCCATAATTTGCAGCGACAGGACCTTTATTCGGATATACAAACAAACCTGCTGCAGCCGAAATAATGAAATAGCCGTGGGCCGTTCTCTTTTCAAAAATACTGCCATCTAAAGATGTAATATCTGTATGGGCATAAAAATGGTCCCAAGTGAGATTTGCAAAATTTATGATATCAGTATCCGTTAAGGTACGCTTATGCGTTTTGAGCGACATTCCCGGTTCAATATCTTCCCAGTGATATTGAAAGGGATGTTGTTCTGCTTTTTTATACTTTGCGTTTTGTTGATAAATGCCAGTAATTTCAGTAATGGTTGTCGGCGAACCTTGAATAGCTGTACGTTGCAAATAATGCTTAATACCTCGCATTCCTCCCATTTCTTCTCCACCACCAGCTCGTCCTGGACCACCATGCACCAAATATGGTAATGGTGAACCGTGACCTGTACTTTGCTTCGCCATTTCACGATTAATCACTAAAATTCGTCCATGATGCGATGCTGCATTTATGGTGTATTCCTTAGCAATTTTATCGTCATTTGTAGCAATTGAAGATACTAACGAGCCTTTACCCATTTGCGCCAATTGAATGGCTTCATCCAAATTCTTATAAGGCATTATAGTACTTACAGGTCCGAATGCTTCGCGCTCGTGAATAATTGTATTTTGAAATGGATGATCTGCTCGTAATAATATCGGACTAATAAACGCACCTTTTTTGGCATCCGCTCCAATGGTTTCAATTTTATCTAAATCTCCATAAACGATTTGAGCTTCTTTTGCTAAATCATTTACTGAGTCCCTTACGGCTTCAACTTGCTGACGGCTGACCAAAGAACCCATTCTAACTTCTTTCAACCTTGGGTCTCCGATTGTGACTTTATCCAGTGCTTTTCCTAAGTGAATTTGAACGTCTTCAACTAAATTTTCTGGAACGATAACTCTTCGGATTGCGGTACACTTTTGTCCACATTTTACGCTCATTTCCTTTCGAACCTCTTTAATGAACAGGTCGAATTCCGGTGTACCAGGTTTAGCATCTTCTCCTAAAATTGATGCATTTAGCGAATCTGCTTCCATAGTGAATGGCACGGATTCCTCAATTAACCTTGAATGTGCTTTTAGCAATCGACCTGTTGAGGCAGAACCTGTAAAGGTTACAACATCTTGGGATCCGACCGTATCTAATATGTTTTTAACGGTCCCGTTAATTATTTGAAGTGCACCTTCTGGCAATATTTTTGAATCGATAATTGTTCTTGCTACAGCTTCGGCTAGATAAGACGATGAAGGCGCAGGCAAAACAACCGCAGGCACTCCTGCCATCCAGTTTACTGCACATTTTTCTAACATGCCCCAAACCGGGAAATTGAAAGCGTTGATGTGTACTGCGACTCCTCGTTTAGGCACCATAATATGATGCGCCATAAAGCGTCCACCACGCGATAAATCGATTGGATCGCCTTCCACGTGAAAGGGTTGGTTTGGAAACAATTTTCGTAAGGATGCATTGGCAAATAGGTTGCCAAAACCACCTTCAATATCTATCCAACTATCTACTTTGGTTGCTCCAGTTCTGTAACTTAAGTCGTAAAATGAATCCTTTCTTTTGGTAAGATATAATGCTAACTTTTTTAGCATATTTCCACGCTCTTGAAAGGTCATTTTACGAAGCTTTTCTCCTCCTTTTGTTCTTCCGTAGTTCAGGATTTCAGGAATGTCGAGACCTTCAATTGCAACGCTTGTAAAGGCTTCGCCAGTGACTGCATCCAAAATTGGTGTTCCTTCTTCTTTTCCTGTTGTCCATGAACCTAATATATAATGCGGTATTTTATTCATTTCGTATTTGTTTTTATTTATGTTCATTTTGTCTTGAAACAAAACGAACCAAAAATTCAAGTTGAAATGAGGAATTTTTCAATCTCTAATCGAGCTTGAAAACCAAAAATAAAATCTAAATTTCTTCCAAGGCTTCAGAAATTCTTAACGATTTGATTTTTATATTCTGCATTTCAACGACCACCTCTTGCTATCTATATTCTATATTCTATGAGCGTAGCGGTCTATTTTCTATTCTACTCGTTCAATAATAGCAGCATATCCTTGACCTACACCAACACACATAGTTACTAATGCATAGCGCTTGTTTTGCTCTTGCAACTCTAAAGCTGCGGAATATGCTAGTCTTGCTCCAGTGACTCCAAGTGGATGACCAATCGCAATAGATCCACCATTTGGATTTAACCTTGGGTCATCATCTGCAAGTCCCCATTCTCGTGTACATGCCAATGCCTGTGCAGCAAAAGCTTCGTTAAGCTCGATGATATCGATATCATCCAAAGTCAAGCCTGCTTTTTTGAGTGCTTTATTTGAAGCTTCTACCGGACCGATGCCCATAATTCTAGGCTCTACTCCAACCACTGCCGAGCTTACGATTCTTGCTAATGGTTTTAGATTGTATTTTTTTACTGCGTCTTCTGAAGCAACAATTGTAGCTGCTGCACCATCGTTTAAACCTGATGAATTTCCAGCCGTTACGCTTCCGCCTTCTTTTTTAAAGGCTGCTCTTAATTTACCTAAAACTTCTAATGAGGTATTAGGTTTAATAAATTCATCTTCAGAAAATTTAATTGGGTCCTTTTTGCGTTGTGGAATTTCAACCGTTACAATTTCCTTAGCCAGCCTTCCGTTTTCTTGCGCTTTAGTCGCTTTCATTTGGCTCCAATAAGCGAACTTATCCTGATCTTCTCTTGAGATATTATATTTTTCTACTAAATTTTCGGCAGTCACTCCCATACCATCGGTTCCGTAAATTTTGTGCATTTTTGGATTAACGAATCTCCATCCGAAACTGGAATCGTACATTTTGGAATCGTTACCAAAAGCACTTGATGGTTTTGCAATAACGTATGGTCCACGCGTCATATTTTCAACTCCACCAGAAATAAAAAGGTCACCATCACCTGTCTTAATTGCCCTATTCGCATGTATGATTGCAGACAAGCCCGAACTGCAAAGTCTGTTTACCGTTTCGCCAGGAACTGTAAATGGTAGTCCAGCTAATAATGCAGACATTCTCGCCACATTACGGTTATCTTCTCCTGCTTGGTTGGCACAACCCATTATGACGTCATCATACGCTTCTTTTGGGATGTTTGGGTTTCTTTTTACAATTTCTTCAATAACAATGGCTCCCAAATCGTCTGTGCGAACTGCAGATAATGTGCCTTTGTAATTTCCTATTGGTGTTCTAATTCCGTCTATTATATATGCTTCCATTTTTGATTTACGCTTTTTAATTTACGAATTACGATTCCAAATCTGAATTCGTAAACCTTAAATTCATTTTATTCTTCCCAATCTTTTTGAGTTCTATATACAACGCCTTTAAAAAGCGCTACTAATTCTTCGCCTCTTTTTACCTCGATGATATTAAACCCTAATTTGTTATTTACTTTTTCAATCACAGATTCAGCAACCAGAAAATCGCCTTCATTTAATGCTTCAATATGGTTAATACTCGTTTCTATAGAAACTGCATATTTACCATGCGTATTTGCCGCAAAACCAAATGCTGTATCTGCTAATGAATAACTGATTCCACCATGTGCTTTGTTCATGCTGTTGAGCATTTCTTTTCTAATGGTCATTCCGACTTTACATCGTCCGATTTCACATTCTAGGATTTCAATTCCGAGCCAAGTGCTGTAAGCATCTTGACTTAACATTTTATGTGGGATTTGTTCTCCTTTCATATTTATTTTGTCATTGCGAGGACGAAGGACGTGGCAATCTCATCGAGAGATTCTTCGCTTCGCTCTGAATGACATTTTAGTTAAAAAATGTTTTATTGTCTTTATTCATTTTTCGCAACAGTGGACTGCAACGATATCTATCTTCGTGATATTCGTTATACAATTCATCCATTTTGCTCACGCACCAATCGATGCCTTTTTCGTCTGCCCAAGCTAATAATCCATTTGGGTAATTAACGCCTTTGGTCATGGCATTGTCAATGTCTTCTGCGGATGCGATGTTTAAAAACAAGGCGTCTGCCGCTTCGTTGATTAGCATGACTAATACGCGATTGAAAATTTGTTCTTTTAGAGACTCTTCGACTGCGCTCAGAGTGACAGCATTACTTTCAATCTTCTTTCCATTTTCGTCATAATCGTAATACCCTTTTCCAGATTTACGACCTAAATACCCTGCTTCTGCAAATCGTTTTTGCGTAAATGCTGGCTTGTATCTTGGATCGAAATAAAAGGCTGTGAATACGGTTTCAGTTACTGTGTAATTGACATCATTACCTATAAAATCCATCAACTCGAAAGGTCCCATTCTGAAACCACCTAGTGTTTTTAAGCTGTGATCAATGGTTGCAAAATCGGCTATACCTTCTTCATAGATTCTTAATGATTCACCGTAAAATGGTCTTGCAACACGATTCACTATAAATCCAGGTGTATCTTTTGCAACGGCAACTGTTTTTTTCCAATTCTTAATTGTTTGAATAGATTTTTCTAATACTTCTTTTGATGTTTGAATCGCAGGAATTACCTCAACCAATTTCATTAATGGTGCTGGATTGAAAAAATGAATTCCGATGCAACGTTCTGGTTTTTGCAATGAGGCTGCGATAGATGCAATTGATAAACTCGATGTGTTTGATGCAATGATACAATCATCTGCCACGTAGCTTTCTAATTCTGAAAACACCTTTTGTTTGATGTCAAGATTTTCAATAATCGCTTCAATGGTTAGGTTTGAATCTGATAAATCTTTTAAGTTATCGACATAAGAAATATTCGATTGAATTCTAGATTTTTCATTACTATCAATACGTCCTTTTTCAATGAGTCTCTTCAATATTTTTTCGAGACTTGCTTTAGCCTTATCTAATGCTGCTTGACTAGTGTCATATAATTTTACAGAACAACCTGCAGTAGCCGCTACTTGAGCGATGCCGCTTCCCATTGTTCCGCTTCCTATGATTCCTACGTTCATGTTTTATTTTTCATTTTGAAAACACCCCTAAAGTCCCGTCAAGGGGACAATCCTTCAATTAATCAGAAGGGAAGGTTTGTCACATCTACATTTCCGCCAGATAAAATGATTCCGACGTTTTTATTTTTAAATTCTTCTTTATTTTTTAATACTGCTGCAAAAGGTACAGCACTTGATGGTTCTACTAACACCTTCATACGCTCCCAAATGAGTTGCATCGTATTTATAATTTCATCTTCTTCAACACGAATAATCTTATCGACATGCTTTTTTATAATTGGAAAATTTCTATTTCCCAAATGTGTTCTCAACCCATCCGCTATGGTGTTTGCTCCCTTATTAGTTTCAATTTTACCCGAAGCTAAAGAACGATAAGCATCATCAGCTTCTATCGGTTCACCACCAATGACTTTACAATTTTTTGAAAAATAATATGCTGCTAAAGCTGTACCTGCTATAAGTCCGCCACCACCAATTGGCACTAAAATGACATCCAAATTTGGTTGTTCTTCTAACAGCTCCATAGCAGCTGTACTGTTGCCGTAAATCACCTCATCTTGATTTGATGGATGCAGAAATGACGCACCTTCTTCTTCTCTAATTTTATTGGCTGTAGCTTCTCTCGCTTGCAGTGTTGATTCACATTCTATAATTTCACCTTCATAAGTTCTTACACCATCTTTTTTTACTTGAGGTGCGCTTTCTGGCATAACGATATAGGCTTTTACACCTAATTTTTGTGCTGCTAATGAAACTGCTTGTGCAAAATTACCAGACGAATGTGTGACTACTCCTTTTTGTCTTTCATCTTCTGATAACGACAGTATAGCATTGGTTGCACCTCGCATTTTAAACGCACCCATTTTTTGAAAGTTCTCACACTTAAAAAACAAATTACAACCAGCTTTTTCATTTAACAATTGTGATGTTAGCACAGGTGTTTGGTGAATAAATGGTTTTATTCGGTTTTGTGTTTGTATGAGGGTTTGTTTATTCATATGTAATGAGATCCTGAAACGAGTTCAGGATGACAATAAACTGTCAATTCCCTTTAAAATTAGGTTTACGTTTTTCTATAAATGCTGCAACTCCCTCTGCGTAGTCATTACTGCTTGCTGCTTCTATTTGTAATTTTGATTCTAATGCCAACTGATCCTCCAAAGTATTTGTCATTGACATATTAAATAACTCTTTAATAAGACCTAATGCTTTTGTTGGCATATTGGCCAGTTTAATTGCTAGTTTAGATAATGTTTCTTCAAACTCTTCTAAAGGAACTGATTTATATATCATTCCCATTTTTTCTGCGTCTTCAGCTGAAATTTTATCTCCTAACATTGCCAATGCTTGTGCTTTTTGAAAACCAATTAAGCGCGGCAAAAAGAATGTACCAGCACTATCTGGCACTAATCCGATTAAGCTGAAAGCTTGAATAAAACTTACTTTTTCGTGCGCAACGACAATATCACAAGCTAATGCAATATTAGCTCCTGCACCTGCTGCTACTCCATTAATAGCTCCGATGATTGGTTTTTTAATGTTTCTGATTCTTGTGATGATTGGATTATAATGTTCTTCAAGAATTTTTTTGAATCCTGGGTTTAATTCTGGGGAAGTCACCTCTTTTAAATCTTGACCTGCGCAGAATGCTTTTCCATTTCCTGTTAAGACAATTGCTCTTACTTCAGAATTAGCTTCGCAATCATCTAGGATATCTTGAAGAGTTAATGCCATTTCACGGTTGAAGCTGTTGAACACTTCAGGTCTATTAAGTGTTATTGTGGCTACTTTGTTTTCTATTTTTAGTAGTATACTTTCTTTCATCTTAATATTTAATTGTCATTGCGAGGACGAAGGACGCGGCAATCTCACCAAGAAATTCCTTCACTTCGCTCGGAATGACGTTATTATTTTAAACACTTAAAATAATCAAACGGTTCTTGACAATCTTCACACTGAAATTGTGCTTTGCACGCTGTTGAACCAAACTGACTTACCAATCTCGTGTTTTGCGAACCACAATTAGTACATTTTACAATTCGTTTTCCATTTAATAAAACATCTTTATCTGCTTCTGCATCTAAAGGTGCTGCTATTCCGTATTCTTCTAATGCTTTTCGTCCTCTAGGTGTAATCCAATCGGTCGTCCAAGCTGGATGCAAGATTAATTCGATTTCTGAATTATACCCTGCTTCTTTTAAAGCCGCTTTTATATCATCACCAATAACATCCATGGCAGGGCAGCCACTGTAGGTTGGTGTAATTTGGACCTTTACCGTGTTATCTTTTATCACAGCAGAACGCACGACTCCCATATCCATTATGGATAGTACCGGAATTTCTGGATCAGAAACGCCTTCCAAAATTGGAATTAGTTTTTTGTCTATGTCTTGTTCTGTTGTTGTCATATGTATTGAGACTCTTCGACTGCGCTCAGAGTAACACTTAATTTCAATTGATGAGATCCTGAAACAAGTTCAGGATGACAAATCAAAAATTTATCACCATTCCATGTTTGGGTAAGTGCGTTGCATGTATTGTAATTCAGCTAACATATACCCTAAATGCTCTGTATGAATACCTTCTTTACCTCCTTTTTGAAAGTATTTAGACTCAGGCACTTGAAGTGTTGCTTCTTCTAAAAGTGCACTGACTTGTCTATAATAGCTATCTTTTAATTTAGTGACATCTACGCCAATACCTTCTGCAACCATAGCTTTATCAACTTCAGTTTGATGGAATAATTCATCAGTATAGGTCCACAATGCATCAATCGCTTCTTGCATTTTGGTATTGCTTTCTTCTGTACCATCACCTAAACGCTTTACCCAATCTGATGAGAAACGCTCGTGATAGCTCACTTCTTTGATGCTTTTGTTAGCAATAGCAGATAGTGTTAAATCCGCACTCTTTTGTAATTCTACTAAAAAGGCTAAATGATATACGTCGAATAAAAACTGACGTGCCATAGTGTATGCAAAATCAGTATTTGGTTGTTCTACAAGTAAAACATTGATGTATTCTCTCTCTTTACGTAGCATGGCAATATCATCTTCCGTTCTACCATCACCAGCAATCTTACTGGCATATTGGAAATAGCTGCGTACTTGCCCAAATAAATCCAAAGATATATTAGTACAGGCAATATCGGTTTCCAATGTTGGTCCATGACCACACAACTCTCCCATTCTTTGTCCGAGAATTAGGCTATTATCTGCTATTCCAAGGATATAATTGTATAAGTTTTCGTTTTTCATCTTAATATATTTCTTGATGAGATCCTGAAACCACTTCAGGATGACAAATCAAAGATTTATCACATATGCTTTACTTCGTCTGGTAAATCATAAAATGTTGGGTGACGATAGACCTTGTCTTGTGCAGGTTCAAATAATTCTCCATTGTTTTCTGGATTTGAGGCTGTGATATTTTTAGACTCTACAACCCAAATGCTAACACCTTCATTCCTTCTAGTATAAACATCTCGCGCATTTTCTAGTGCCATTTCTGCATCTGTAGCGTGTAGGCTTCCACAATGCCTGTGTTCTAATCCGTTTTTACTTCTAACGAAGATTTCCCAAAGTGGCCAGTTTTTTGTTGACATAATATTATTATTTAAACTGCTTGTTTTTCTTTTCTGTTTTGTTTCTTTTCTGCATAAGCCATTGCTGCATCTCTAACCCATTCTCCGCGTTCCCATGCTCCGACTCTTGCCTTCATTCTTTCTCTATTCATAGGACCGTGACCTTTAACTACCTGCCAAAATTCATCCCAATCGATTTCTCCAAAATCATAACTTCCTCGTTCTTCATTCCATTTTAGATCTGGGTCTGGTATTGTAAGTCCTAAAATGTCTGCTTGTGGAACTGTTTGGTCTATAAATTGCTGACGTAAATCGTCATTAGACTTACGTTTTAATTTCCATTTCATAGATTGTTCCGTATGAATAGATTCCGCATCTGTTGGCCCTAGCATCATTAAGCTTGGCCACCACCATCGGTTTAAGGCATCTTGAGCCATTTCTTTTTGCTCTGGTGTACCATTACATAGTTTTAACATGATTTCAAAACCTTGACGTTGGTGGAAACTTTCTTCCTTACACACACGAATCATCGCACGAGCATAAGGTCCATAAGACGTATTACACAATGGTACTTGATTGATAATTGCAGCTCCATCTACTAACCAGCCTATAGCTCCCATATCTGCCCATGTAATAGTTGGATAATTGAATATTGAAGAATATTTTGCTTTACCTGTGTGCAATTGCTCATACATTTCGTCTCTAGAAATGCCAAGAGTTTCAGTTGCTGAGTACAAGTATAATCCATGACCGGCTTCATCCTGTACTTTAGCTAATAACGCTACTTTTCTTCTTAAGGAAGGTGCTCTTGTAATCCAATTGCCTTCTGGCAGCATACCTACAATTTCAGAATGCGCATGCTGAGACATTTGACGAATATGGGTTTGGCGATACTTCTCTGGCATCCAATCTTTAGGTTCAATTTTTTCGTCACGTGCTATACGTGCTTCAAATTGTACTTCGAGATTTTTTATTTGTTCATCACTCATTTCTTTTAGCTTTTTGGCTATTAGCTCTTCGCTTTTAGCTAGTGAAACTTATTTTTCCTTTTTTCAATATATTTTAAACGTCAAAATCGACCACTACTTTATCTGATGTTGGTACGGCTTGGCAACTTAAAACTAAGTTTTGCGACACTTCTTTATCGTCTAAAGCATAGTTTATTTTCATTTCTACTGAGCCATCTTTGACTTCACATTTACATGTACTACATACGCCTCCTTTGCATGCAAATGGTAAATCTGCTCCAGCTCCAAGTGCTGCATCCAAAATATTGTCGTATTCTTTGGTCATTGTAAAAGAAAACTCCTTACCGCCATCTACTATGGTAACTTCAGTTCCTTCTACATTTTGCTGCGCTAAACGCTCAGCTCGTTTTATGTCTTCATCTGACAGTCCTTTTACGAACAACTCAAAATGCACAAATTCTTTCGGCAAACCTGCCTCTATTAAATAGTTGCTCACATATTCTACCATTTGCTCTGGTCCGCACAAAAAGACTTCACTTGTATCTGGAATATCTATGAATGTCTTTGTTAAAACCTGCATTTTTTCATCATCAAAACGACCATTGAACAACTCTATATCCCGACGCTCTTTAGTTAGGAAGTAATATATTTCAAGTCTACCGAAGTAGGTATTTCTCAGTTGCTCTAGTTCTTCTTTAAAGATAATGGATTTAGCTGTCTTATTCACATAAAAAAGCTTGCATGTAGAATTAGGTTCTGCTTTTAAATGTGCCTTTATCATTGACAAAACAGGTGTTATACCACTTCCAGCAGCAAAAAACAGATAGTTTTTAGCTTTATCTGGATTGCAATCCACACCAAAAGTTCCGCTTGGTGCCATCACTTCTAGTGTATCTCCTGCTTTTAATTCTGAATTAACAAAGGTTGAAAATTTCCCTCCTGGAATTTTCTTTACGGCAACTTGCCATTTACTTTCCGTTGGGCATGAGCATAATGAATATGAACGCCTAACATCTTCGTTATTAATATATGCTCTGAGGGTTAAATGCTGACCTTGTCTAAACTTAAATTCTTCCTTCAATTCCGAAGGAACATCAAAAGTCACCACTGAAGTATCCTCAGTTTCTTTATATATATCTGCAACTCTTAAATTGTGAAATTCTGCCATTTCATGTTAAAGATTAACAAACTAACAATTGTTAGTTTACATGACAAAGTTAAGAAATTTAATCTAAATTATTTGTTAATTCCATCTATCAAAATTTGATTGAGTGTACTAGACAATTCCTCAAGGTTTAAATCTTCCTTTTTTGGAATCCAAATGTAAAGTGATCTAAGTGTTGTTAATATAGAAAACATCATAACTTCTGGGTTAACATCTACAATCTCTCCAGATGCAATTCCTTCTTTAAGAATGCCCCTAAAATCGTCCTCATAATCTATACGTAATTTCTTATAATAATCGCGCTTTGTTTTAAGATGCATCCAATCATTATTTAATGACGCCATCCCATAAATGTTCTGACTAGATATCCTTACATGCAATTGTATAATTTGCTTCAACTTCCCAATGCAATTCTCCCTAGAAGATTGAATAATATGCATACCTTCAGTAAACTCTTCTGCTAAAGAGATTATGATAGTATCTAATAAGTCTTGCTTAGAATTAATATGGTTATAAAGACTCGCTGCTTTAATTCCCATTTCTGAAGCAAGGTCTCTCATAGTTACTGCACTATATCCCTTTTCTTTAAAAAGTTTTGCAGCTACTCTTATAATTTCTTCTTTACGTGTTTCTTGTTTCAAAAAACTATAGTCTTTTATTATTCGTAAATTTAAACAAAAAGAACCTATGGGATTTTTAGATTTTATTTTTGGCGCCAAGAAGCGTCGAGTTGAAGAATTTTTAGAAAACGGAGCTGTTATTTTAGATGTCAGAAGTCAACGTGAATGGGATGCTGCGCATATCGAAAACTCTATTCATATTCCAATTGACGAATTAAATGACAGAGTTGAAGAAGTAAAAAAACTTAACAAACCCATTATTGCATGTTGCGCTAGTGGTGTACGTTCTGCCAAGGCTGCCAAGTTTTTAAATCTACACAATATCGAAGCAACCAATGGTGGTGGTTGGGTGAATTTAAAGAATAAACTATAATTTTATGTCTTGAAATGCCTCTGGTGACCTAATCGGGTTTTCATTATACTCTAATGTCCAGCCTAAAGAATTTGTGAGAATGTAGAATTTAGCAAGCTCACTTATTAACCTATTCTTTGCGTTTGATTTTAGATCAGAAGCTTCAATTTTTTTCATCAAAGAGGTATTGACGGTTTCTTTTATTTCGTTGTAATCGTTTGCTTCAAACTGATTTAAAAAATCTGCTTGTATGTCGTAATATTCAAAATCTGGACTTATTTTTATTTCTTCCTTTGGAATACTTAAAATCCGTAATGTTTTGGTGGCTTCATCAATTTGGTATTCAATTCTACTCAAATCGTAGGCAATGGTAACATCTGCATTAACAACTACAAGCGCTTTCTTTTCCGCTTCAATAAAATTACCAAAAAGCGCTTTGGAATTTTTATAGCTGAACACCTCACTAAAATGCCCTTCGGTAACTACAAGCTTACCTACGTTTTTAATTTGCTCTTGTATTAAAGCCGTGTTTTCTTGAAGAATAATTTTATCCTCTTTTCTATCACCACAATATTTGAACGTGAACAAAACAACTAATGTTATAATGACTCCAAATAATATTTTTCGCATATGCTAATTTAAATATTTAAAGTTGTAAATGCACCTAACGCACTATTTGAATTGTTTATTTTTCTATTATTCTGTCAACAGACAACAACCATATGAATTAACAATTGATCACATAGAGTTAATCGACAGGTTTAACTCTAAGTATTTTGTATTAAATTACAGTTTCATTTGCTTACAAAGAAATTTAAGATGATTAAAAACTTCTGTATCCTAGCATTTACTTTATTTTCTGTATGTATTTATGGGCAAAAAACAACATTCCAAAAAAACGCAAATAAAAGAGCTAAAGGGTTGGAGCAAATACTTAATAAAAAAGGTGATAGCTTAACCTTAAGGAGTGAAAAAACCATCAGCCAAGTAGATATTTTCAATGATGATTATATGAAAAGCATTGATGTAAACGGCAATGAAACCAAAATTGACCTTAGCACTCTACCTTTGGGGAAATTTATTGTTCAGGCGAGGTTAGACAGAAAACGCATTGTAATGTATCTTGAAAGACATGAATTTTTTAAAGAAAAGACTGAGCTCAATGTGAGCGACGAGCCTACAATTGCCTCAACCATTCTTGAGGAAAAAAAATTAGAG
This sequence comes from Winogradskyella sp. MIT101101, assembly GCF_047126865.1. Classification (NCBI taxonomy): domain Bacteria; kingdom Pseudomonadati; phylum Bacteroidota; class Flavobacteriia; order Flavobacteriales; family Flavobacteriaceae; genus Winogradskyella; species Winogradskyella sp. MIT101101. The sequence continues at coordinate 1,431,644 of NZ_CP138982.1, forward strand.
AGCCCAAAAACGACAACAACAAAACCTGAAAAGAAACCTGTTGTAAGTTACTGGGTTGTATATGAAAGCAATAGCGGCTCTGGGTCCTATAAGTCTATGAGTTTAGAGCGCAAGGAAGTTGTATCTGAAATGATCTCAAAAAACAAACTAGAATTAAATACTGAAATTGGTAAGAACAATAAGTTAATTGTTTACGAAGTTTATAATACTTCAAAATTTATGCGCAAACAATTGAGAAACCCTAAATATTTCAACACATCTAAATCAAAATTCTTTAATGTTGACCCGTATTACGTTTCACCAAATCACGATGTTATTGTTCAATAGACCAATAGAAAACACTGCTTTTAAATCCCGTTTTTCTGCATTACAACGAGCAGTATAGCTACTCAGCTAAAAAAAATGCAATGTATCTTAAGTTTTAATTTACATTATGTACAATACTGTATTTTAGTTAATTACAATATTGCTTTTCCTCAAATTTATTTAGCGATATTCAATTAATCCATTTTTTGATGCTTAAAAACTTTCTGCTATTAGTTTTTACGTCTTTGGCTATGCTTACATACGGCCAGAAATCTACGCTATTACAAAATATCAATTACAGGGCTAAAGAATTAAAGCACAGCTTGAATAAAGTTGGAGATAGTCTAATACTACAAAGTGAAAGAACGATCTACAGCGTAGAGATTTTTAATCAGCATTATGAAAAACTTGTCCAAGTTGGCAGCAACGAAGTTAAAATTCCATTACACGGAACACCCTTAGGAAGGTTGGTTGTACAGGCTAAGATGATTGACAAGCGCATATTAATTACCTTACAGAGACACGACACCATAAAAGCAAAACCTATTGAAGTAAAACCTATTGAAATAGCTAAGGCGAGACCAAAAGCCATAGATTTACCAATTGTTAAATCCCTTCAAAATATACGCCTAGTAACATTAGATGTACTTCCAGAGTTTTCTGAACAATTAAATCTAGATATTATCACAGTCACCATACCTAAGCCTGAAATTAAACTTACATTAGTTAATGAACAAGAACCAATAATTGAGAAAGAAGAAATTGAAATCATTGATTCTGTTGTGCTTAATGAAGGTAACACCAATCTGCAACCCAAACCAAAAACCAGTTTGTCCGGTATGTTAAACTGGAAAGCCAAAAAACCTAATACCAGCGAAAAAGTTTTCTGGATTGCCCATATTGTAAATAGCGGAACTACATCTAGAAAGAGCATGAAATTGGTCTCTCAAAGTGAGATTGATAGGATAATCGCTAAGCACAAAATTGAAAGCAAAACAAATCAGGGGAAACTAAATAAATTAACGGTTTGGGAAGTATATGACACGGTTAAGTTTATGCAAAAGCAAGCTGAAAACCCAGACTATATCAATTCTGCAGTGTCCAACCTTTTTGACGTATCTCCTTATTACTCCTCAGCAAAATGAATTCTTTAACGGTAAATTTCGCTGTTAAATGCTTGTATTTTAGGTTATAATAATCTCTTTTTTCTGCTTTACATCGTAATTGAAAGCGAATCAACTAAAAAAAATGTAAGACATCTTAAAAATAGTCTACCTCATTAGTATCATTTTAACTTTATAATACAGCTAAGTCATTTTTTTTGATTTAAGTCTGAAGATTACATACCCTCAAATCTAAATTGTGAATATTATGGCTATTAAAATATACACACTGCTTATGTTGGCTTCAACACTTATAGGTTATGGCCAAAATGTAACGTTACTAAAAAACTTTAATCCAAAAGTTAAAGAACTCAAACACAGCCTTAATGAGAGTAGAGATAGCTTAAATCTCATCTGTGAAAGCAAAATTGTTAAAGTTGATATTTATAATGAAGATTATGAAGAAACTTTCGAGATAGAGGATTTTCATTCTCTAATACCGTTAGAAGATTTGCCTGAAGGTAAATTTGTGGTAGATGTACAATTAGTGGATAAAATTGTAGAAATGCATATCATAAAGCACCAAAATTTAGAGAAAGATACTGATAATGCTCACAATAAAGATGATATTATTGAAGGTAACGGAATGATGCTAGATGAAGAATTTAACGTTATAAAAAACTCGCCGAAAATTAGTGTTGAATTCCTTTTAACAGGATCAAAGAGAAAAAAACCTGTCAACAAAAAGCAAAAATTTTATTGGATAGTTCTTGAGGTTTGTAATGGAAGTAATTCTTATAAAAGCATGAAATTAGTCAGTGAGAATGTCGCCGAAAAAATGATTTCAAAAAACAAGCTAGATGCAAAAACTGATTTCGGAAAACGAAATAAATTGACGGTATGGGAAGTCTATAATTCTTCTGAGTTTATGAAAAATCAAGTTGCAGACCCAAACTATATCAACTCTACATCATCAGACTTTTTTAATGTAGCACCTTACTATACTTCCACTAAAAATCTAATTGCGCTGCAATAGTAGAAATCCTAGACTCTTTAACAGCAAATCACAAAGTTTTGTCAAATAAAGCGCAAATTTTTAGCTTTTGGTTAACTTAGTTGCACTAAGTATAACCAAATTATGAAAGCTAAAACAGTGTTAAAGCTATTTTCAATTTTCGCTTTAGTTGCATTTACATTTTCGTCTTGCCATGACCAGAAAAAAGTAGATTTTGATTCAGAAAAAGAGGAAATTTTAAAAATGCACAATGCCCAACGCGATTATCATTTTAATAAAGATTCCATTGCATTTGCCAATCAACTTTCCAAAAATTTCATTTCAGTAAATAGAGGCGAGATAAGCTCCCCAAAAAAAGACAAAACCATTTCTAGATATCATGGTTATTTTTCAAGTGTAGAGTTTTTAAAATGGGACGATGTGTCTGATCCTATTATTAAATTTTCAGATGATGGTTCAATGGCCTATACTATTGTAGATAAAATAGTTGCCGTTTCCCATAAAGATGAAAACGGAAATCCCACGGAAGGTCAAACACATTTTGCTTGGACCGCTATTTACAAAAAGTACGGAGACCAATGGAAAATTGATTGTGTTACATCTACAAACAAACCTATTGAAGAATGAAAGCGTTAAAACACATACCCATTCTCGTTTTCTGCCTTTTGCTTTTGCAATGTGGTCCTGACCCAACTATTTCCGAAACATCTGATTCTGAAAATGCAACTTTAAGTCAATTTCAACAATTAGATGGTCGCCACCAACTACACATTACAGATAACGATGAACCTGGAGAAAAACTTTTGGTTTGTGCCACTTTTGTGAACAAAGCCAATAAGGATTATTTACCAAATCAAAAAGTGAGATTTTATCATACCAATAATGAAGGAGACTATGAACCTGTAGATAATGGAGATGAATCTTCCGCAAGACTCAGTGGTGATGCATATACAAACATGGAAGGTAGAATTTATATAGAAACTATCTTACCAGGAGATTATGGAAGTTCGGAAAACAATCGTCATATCCACACGTCTGTTTTTGGAGCCAAACCAGAAGCCTATGACATTAACTTCAATCAATATACTGGTACTATGGGCAGAAATTTCATTAATGGAAGCGACCAACACTTTTTAGCAGATCTAAAACGTGCTAAGGACAGTACATTGGTTTGCTTTATTACAATAGAGGTAAAAAATCCCAATACAGACAGTGCCTCGGATTAGTAGCATAAAAAATATCATCTGTGTACTTTTCATTTTTAGTGCTTTTTGTGGTTGTTCTTTAGCTGGCAAATCCAAATCAACAAGAACAATTCAAAAGAATCCTAGTAGAATTCTATTTGTTGGTAATAGCCTTACTTATACTAATAATCTTCCTAAGCTCGTAGAAACGTCAGCTAAGGAAAAAGGCATAACCATTGAAACCAAAATGATAGCTTTTCCAAACTATGCCTTGATGGATCATTGGAACGATGGAAAAGTTCAAAAAGAAATAGAAACAAAACAATATGACTTTGTTATTGTACAACAAGGGCCTTCTTCCCAAGATTTCGGTAAAGATATTTTGATTAATTATGGCAAAAAGTACAATGACTTGTCCAAAGAAAATGGTGCACAATTGTGCTATTTTATGGTTTGGCCTTCACTGACCTATTACAAAACTTTTGATGGTGTTATTAAAAACCACAGGGAAGCATCACGATTAAATAATGCCATTTTGCTTCCTGTTGGTGAAGTTTGGAAAGCTTATTTTGACACAACAGAGAATTTCGATTATTACTCTAATGACGGTTTTCATCCCTCATTAAAAGGAAGTCAAAAAGCTGCTGAAGTTATTGTAAACTATTTGTTCAACAAATAATATAATATCTTTATAACTCTAATGGAATTGAAATAGAACGGGATTTTGACTATTAAAACATCAGCCAAATGAAACAAAAAGGATTTATAGACATTAACCAGTCGTTAGATAAAGTTACTGAGCTTTTCGCAGACCCAAATAACCTTAAGGAATATCAAGATGGGTTTATAAAAAAGGTACATGTAAGTGGTGATGAAGGGCAAACGGGAGCCATTGCCAAGATGTACTACAAACATGGCAAACATGACATGGAGTTAACTGAAACCATAACCAAAAACGAATTACCGCACACATTTGAAGCCCATTACCATCATAAACATATGGACAACACCATGAAATGTAATTTTACTGCACTAAGTGATAACCAAACTCGTTACGAATATGAGTATGAGTACACGCGCATTGATTGGGTAATGCCAAAACTTATCGCCATTCTTTTTCCGAGCATGTATAAAAAACCAGCTGAAAAATGGCTGAAACAGTTTAAGGCTTTCGCTGAGAAGAATTAAGTAAAAAACACTAAAGTCCTCACATGAGAGCAACAAAGAAAATATTTAAATGGGTTCTCTACCTTTTACTCATCCCTCTAAGTTACCTATTAATTTCTTTGATTCTGACATTAATAACAATAGACCGAAATGAAATTGCTGCAAGTGCCGATAAGACCATATTTTTGGGCACAAATGGTGTTCATTTGGATATTATTATACCTGTAAAACATATAGATAGTTTAGTCTTATCTGGAATTAGACATTCTCAAAACGAAAACTATTTATCATTTGGTTGGGGAGATGAGAATTTCTACATCAACACACCTACTTGGGGAGATTTAACCCTTAGTAATGCCACTAGAGCGATGTTTTTAAAAAGCACAACACTAGTTCACGTAACACGATATAAAAAACAACGAACAGACTGGGTAGAAATAAAAGTGAATGACGCAGAGCTACAAAAACTCAATTCATATTTACTTAAAACTTTTAAAACCAAAACAGACGGCACAAAGATTATGCTAAAAGATAAAGGCTATTCACCAATCGATGATTTTTACAAGGCCAATGGCAACTATTCTTGTTTTAATACTTGCAACAGCTGGGTAAATACAGGATTTAAGGAAAGTGGACTAAAATCTTGCCTATGGACGCCTTTTGACTTTGGATTATTAAACAAGTACAAATAAGAACTATAACCCAAATGGCTATGGTTTACCAATCAAACAACAATGAACAGACTACACTTCTCAATAGATATTAAAGCAGAAAAAAACAAAATATGGAATGCACTCTGGGATGACAGTTTATATCGCGATTGGGTTAGTGTCTTTTTCGAGGGTTCTTATGCCGTAACCGATAATTGGAAAGAAGGCAGTACAGTACTATTTCTCGCACCAGATAAAAGTGGCATCTATAGTATTGTTGAAAAACACGTTCCTAATGAAGTTATACAATTTAAGCATATCGGAACTGTAGTAAACGGCAAGGAACAACCCATAGATGACGAAACAAAGATATGGTCTGGAGCTTCTGAAATTTACAGACTTGCAGAAGGAAAGGACAGTAACACACTTATGGTTGAAGTAGATGTCATGGATGAGCATTTGGGTTTTATGAAGAGTACATTTCCTAAAGCGTTAGAAAAGATTAAAAATAATTGCAGCTAAGATTATACATAATTCAACCTAGCAAATTCGTACTAATATTTGTAACTTATCCCACTAAAAAAACCATCCTTTATGATATCAAGATTTTTTAAGATTTCTAGCGCCTTTTTAATTCTGCTTTGTGTTTTAGCTTGTTCTAACCCTAAACAAGAAACGGCAACATTGCTTATTTATGGAGGCACGATTTACACTGTAGATTCCATTTCAGTAACTGTAGAAGCTGTAGCTACCAAGGATAATAAAATACTATTTGCAGGCAGTCTAGAAGAAGCTGAAACCTATAAAAATGAGCAAACAAAACTTATAGACTTAAAGGGTAAAACCATGACACCTGGTCTTATTGAAGGCCATGGACATTTTATGGGCTTGGGTTATAACGAACTCAATTTAGATCTTATGAATACGACCAGCTACCAAGCTATTGTTGATGCTGTGGCCGAGCGTGTAAAAACAGCTCAGCCAGGTGAGTGGATTGTAGGTCGTGGTTGGCACCAAAGCAAATGGGATAGCATGCCTGCTGAAACGGTTCATGGGTTTCAAACACATCACTTATTGAGTGAGGTTTCACCAGAAAATCCGGTTTACTTAAAGCATGCAAGTGGACATGCAGGTTTTGCAAACGCTAAGGCTATGGAAATAGCAGGTTTGCAAAATTTAGCTTTAGATGGCGTAAAAAAATACGAAGTAGAAGGTGGCGAAGTACTTGTAGATGCCTCTGGCAGACCAACAGGTGTTTTTAATGAACGAGCACAAACATTAATCACACAGCACATTCCAGAAAAGACTCCCGAATCAGATGCCAAAGCTTTTCAATTAGCTGTTGAAGCTTGTCATAAAAATGGCATTACCAGTTTTCATGATGCTGGCATTGGAAGAGAAACCATAGCGCTTTACGAAAAAATGAAATCCGAAGGTAAAATGCATACACGTATTTATGCGATGCTTACAGGGTGGGAAAAAGACTTACTTAACGATTGGTATAAAAAAGGCATTATGGTAGATGACGATCACCTCTTCACCATCAGGTCAGTGAAGTTAAACTGTGATGGTGCTTTGGGCTCGCGTGGTGCATGGCTTTTAGAACCGTACTCAGACCGACCAGATCATTTTGGGCATGAAACTTTGCCTATGGAATTTGTAAAGGAAACTTCCTTAAATGGACTTAAACATGGTTTTCAGGTATGTGCACATGCCATTGGCGATCGTGCCAATAGAGAAATTCTAGATCGATACGAAATGGCCTTTAAGGAGCTACCAGATATGGCTAACGATCATAGGTTCAGAATAGAGCATGCACAGCATTTACATCCAGAAGATATTCCACGTTTTGCAGAACTCAATGTTATTCCTGCTATGCAAGCTGTACATATGTCTTCCGATAGACCTTGGGCGATTGATCGTCTAGGCGAAAAGCGCATAAAGGAAGGTGCTTATATGTGGCAAGATTTGTTACAAAGTGGAGTGCCAATAGTAAACGGAACAGATGTGCCTGTGGAACCAATAAATCCGATTGCAAGTTTTTATGCTAGTGTCAGTAGAAAAACCTTAAAAGGCACTCCTGAAGGTGGTTATGAACCTGAGCAAAAAATGACAAGAGCACAAGCCTTAAAATCTTACACTTTAGATGCAGCTTATGGTGCTTTTGAAGATCATATAAAAGGTTCAATCAGTGCTGGTAAACTTGCCGATTTCACCATTTACGATCAAGATATAATGACAGTTGCAGAAGAAAAAATTCTAGACACCAAAGTAGTGATGACTATTTTTGATGGAAAGGTAGTGTATGACAACAAAAAATAAAAAAAACACTAGTTTCCTTCTCATATGAAGGCCTAACTAATGTTTAATAGTGACTACTATCGCTACAAAAATAGAATGCTTTTTACACTAATGTATTACCAAAACTTTACTAATATGTTATGAGTTTTTAAGCATTAGGTATGAACGTCTAATAACCAAACATAGTCTTTATAAAACAGCAAAAAGAGAATTTCATTCAACATAGTTTTTGGTTTTATGACGATAGCTTAGGTCTTTTATCTTAAAAAAACGTTATATAACTAAGTAGTATTTAAAAAACCGCATTCGTTTATATTTTTAGTCTCAGATATTCGAAAGTTCGTAAAGCATTTTGGAATATTGTTTGTTTCCCAAAACAAAAACCTACTTATGATGAAAACTATTTGCAGAATAGCATGCCTGTTTTTGACTACCCTTATCTTTGGTCAAGAGTCTAGCCTTATACAGAATATTAATTTTAGAGCTAAGGATCTAAAACATTCTTTAAACGCATCTGGTGACAGCTTACTACTCGAAAGCGAATTCGATATTTCCAAGGTTAATATCTATAACAATACATTTGAAAAAACCTTTATTGTTGAAAAGCAAAAAGCCAAAATCCCTTTAGCTAAAATTCCTAATGGACGATTTGTCACCGAAGTTAAGGTACAGGACAAACTTATTATTATCACTTTATTAAGGCACAAAGCATTAAACACAGTAGAAGACCCAATAGTGGATACTGATTCAGAAAAAACCACTACAATCAATGAAATTACGCTTACTAACGAAGCCGAAGGCAAAACACTACCTATTACTGACACAAAGGAACAGCCTGTGAGAAACGTAAGGTTTTATTGGATAGTGAAGCTCATAAACAAGGGTCATAGCTCAAGTAAAAAAATGCGAATTGGAGATAGGGAGGTTGTCGATAGGATGATCGCCCAGCATAAAATTGATTTAAAATCCAAAGCCGGAAAACATAACGAGTTAACCATTTGGGAAGTCTATGACACGACAGAATTTATGCGTTTTAAAAGACAAAATCCAGATTATGCCAATTCACAGGAAGCCAATTGCTTCAATACTGTGCCCTTTTATAAATCTTAAGGTTAGAGGTAATGAGCTATTATTTTTTCAATTCTAATTTCTCAGCAAAATAATCGCAGAAGTCTTTCATCGTCGCTGTCATTTTCTCATCTTGGGTAGCACGTAAAAACGTATCACTCATAGTGACTAAAGTTTGATGAAAAAACAGTTTCATTTCATCTACAGGCATATCTTTTGTCCACAGATCAATCTTTAATGTTTCTTGTGCTTTACTATCCCAAACGGATAACATAATAGCTTTAGCCTCTTCATTATTAACTCCTCCATCTTGTGCAGACCATTTTAATTTTTCTGGCACACGATTTTCGTCGAGTTCTACGTTTAGTTCTATTTTAGATTTTATGGTTTTAGCCATTATTTTTTTGGTTTAAATTTCGATTTTATAAAAATTTCTTCAGGTTCTTTTTGCAATACAAGCATTATATCTTCTCCAGTATTTTCGGCATAAGCTCTAACAATTTGCCAACCTATGTATTGTCCCAACCTCCCAGGAGATTCGTTGTCTAATTCTAAATAAAATTTTGAAAAAGGTGCATCCGCAATAAAACGACTAGGAAGCTTACTATCTGTACTGTAAAGCATTTCGTTTTCTATAAAATGACTCCAAATAGGACTTTCATTGGCTTCTGCCCATTTTAACTGTTGCTCTGTATAACCAATTTTTTCTGCATCAGATACAAAAGGAATCATAACATCTTTGAAGTATAACAATTTCCCGAAATAAATCATTTCATCCAAAAGGGTTTTTCTATCAGTTTGAAATGTATATTTTTTTGCATAGCCTTCCGCCACTTCTGGTACAATTTGGTCGCTTTGCATATTTGCAGCTAAATACCTTGGTATGTTTTGGTAAAACTCATGATTCTCGCCCAAAAAATTATCTAAAGCGATAAGCACTAACGAATCTGTTACGATGGTTTTATTTCTATAATCCACATCGTTTGTTAAGGTAACCACTCTTGGTGTGCTAAACGTTTTATCGTAATACTTTAAATGTTTAAACAAGCTTCTTAAGTCTTCCTTTTCATCCGTAAAATCTGGATATGCCTTATTCACTTCATTCAATAGCATACCTTGTAATGTATCGTTGATTCTTTTTATCCAAACAGAATCCGGTACATGTTTAGAAAACAAAAATGGATATGCTTGTTTTAGTTTTGGCAAATCATTTGCCGTTGCATTTTCATAAGCCTTATCAAAACGCTCTACAACAAAATCTACTTCAATTTTTTCAATCTCGCTCTCAAGCTTAGAATCTTCTCCGCAAGACAGCAAAATGAGCCCAAACATTAAGAGTATGTAAATTCTCGATGACATTTTACAAAACATTTTTAATCCTAACACGTTTCCGTTATTTTTGTTGTGCAAAGGTACGTTTCTTTGCTTTAAATTATAAACATTATGCAAACAGAAAAGGTTGTAAATCACATTGTAGATTGGTTAAAAGATTATGCTACCAAAGCTAGGGTCAATGGCTTTGTTATTGGTATTTCTGGTGGGATTGATTCTGCCGTTACCTCAACCCTTTGCGCCAAAACTGGTTTAGACCTTTTGTGTATAGAAATGCCTATTCACCAAGCGGCAAGTCACGTTACAAGAGCGCAAGAACATATTGCACAGCTAAAAAAACGCTTTCCTAATGTTAGTGATTCTCGTGTGGATTTAACACCTGTTTTTGAAGAATTTAAAACCGAAGTCAGTTTAGATGGTAAACAAGAAACTGTTGATATGGCATTGGCCAATACTAGAGCACGATTGCGAATGACAACACTTTACTACCATGCAGGTCTCTTAGGACTCTTAGTTGCTGGCACAGGAAACAAGGTTGAGGATTTTGGTGTTGGTTTTTTTACAAAATACGGTGATGGTGGTGTGGATTTAAGTCCGATTGCAGATTTACTGAAATCTGAAGTTTATAAAATTGGTAACTATTTAGAAGTGCCAGAATCCATCATGAACGCAGCTCCTAGCGATGGTCTGTTTGGTGATGCTCGAAGTGATGAAGACCAAATCGGAGCATCTTATCCGGAGTTAGAATGGGCCATGAAGATGAAAGACGAAGGTAAAACAGCTGATGACTTTACAGGCAGACAGCGTGAAGCTTTTGAGATTTTTACGAGCTATAATACTCGTAATCAGCACAAAATGATTCCAATTCCAGTTTGCGAAATTCCTAAAGATTTAAGGTAAATATTGCCGTTTATCGATTAAATTGCTTAAATCGTTTAATTTTTAGTTATTTTTGCGCAGCAAATCCCCTTGAATACTCTTGACTTAGTTTTTCTATTTTAATTAACCCTAACCAACCCAAAAACAATTGTCATGATACATATTTTGATTGTTGACAACCATCCTATTGTAAGAACAGGATTAGAATTGTTCTTAAATAGTAAACCAGATTTAAAGGTAGTAGGCAAGTTAAGTAGTGGCATTGAGATTTTTGAATTTGTAAGACGTCATAAAGTTGATGTTATTATTTCAGAAATTGATTTACCAGAACTTAACGGTATTACTGCACTTAGAGCCATTAAAAAAGAAAATAAATCCGTTAATGTGTTGATGTTCAGCCATCAACCTGAAGAGATTTATGCCATTAGCACGCTAAAAGCTGGAGCTTCTGGCTACTTAAGTAAAACTGCCGATGTTGATGCCATTGAAGCTGCTGTAAGAAAAATTCATGGAGGTGAAGTTTCTCTCAGCGAAAAAATGGACAAACATTTACGCTACGAAGACACTCGAAAAAGTAGAAGCCGTATGTTTAAAAAGCTTTCTACCAGAGAGGTCGAGGTGTTGAAATTATTATCAATTGGTAGAAAAAACAAAGAAATAGCTGAGGAATTGGACATTAACGAAAAAACGGTGAGTACTTACAAAGCTAGACTTTTTAAGAAACTCAATGTAAATAATATCGTTGATTTAATTCACCAAGCTAAACATCATAACCTTACTTAATAGAATAACCTCCTATTACTTTACCAAGTTTGCGGGATAGAAGCATTTTAAGACCAAGATAATCTTTTACATCTTCTATAATTGTACGCGAATCTACACCTTCTCTTAAGGTATCATTTTTGTATTCGGCTACTTTTTGGTCTATTAAATAGCAACGCAAGCTTAAGATGGTTTGGCTCACCAGTTGGGAAATTGAATGTTCCTTTTCTTTAGGGATGATATGATTGCGCTGCCAATCATGTAGATTATACTTTTCATCTTCCATTAGAATACCTGTAACCTCACTTGCGGTTGCTTGGTCCAATTGATTAATGAAATCTTTGGTTGAAAAGTTTTCGTCTTGATTCAGTTTATCTATTATGGAATAATATAATTCCCTAAACTTTTCGTTAGAAAACATCATTTCATCCTCCTGAAGGTCGAGATAAATTTTTTCAAACACACGTGCTTCATGTACTGTTGGCTCTAAAAGTAATTCGCCCGAAGTCTCATCTTCTTTTAAAATCAAATCTTCAAACTGTTCCGTTCTATCACCATAAAGCATTAAGATTTCTATAATCTTTCGTTCTAATTCATATTGTACATCTATCTTTTGCTTTTGTTGCGGTTCGCTTTTTACAACCTCAAAAGCTTTTTGTTGTTGCTTATGTTTTTTATTCGCCTCCTGATATTCCTTTTTAGAAATTTGTGCCAAAGTGCTGAACAACACATTTTCGCTAATGTCCATTATTGAGGCACATTCCTGTATGTAGATTTCACGCTTAATGGCATCTGGAATCTTAGCAATGCTATTGACGATCTCACGAATCGTTTCGGCCTTTTTTATAGGATCATTCTTAGCCTCTTTAACCAAAAGTGATGCCTTAAATTGTATAAAATCCTTGGCATTTTCATCAAGATAGGCTGTAAGTTCTTCTAAAGTATTAGACTTGGCAAAGCTATCTGGATCTTCACCATCTGGGAAGGTACAGACCTTAACATTCATTCCTTGCTCTAGGATTAAATCTATCCCACGAATTGAAGCTCTAATACCTGCAGCGTCACCATCAAATAGTACGGTAATGTTATTGGTAAGCCTGTTGATGAGTCTAATTTGATCAGATGTCAATGCCGTACCAGACGACGACACCACATTTTTTACTCCAGTTTGGTAAAACTGAATAACGTCTGTATAACCCTCTACCAAAAAGCAATTGTCTTCTTTGGCAATGGTTTGTTTAGCAAAATATAGACCGTATAAAACTTTGCTTTTATGGTAAATTTCGCTTTCTGGTGAGTTAAGATATTTGGCTGCTTTTTTATCGTTGGTTAAAATTCTACCACCAAAACCAAGAATGCGACCACTCATACTATGGATAGGAAACATCACTCTGCCTTTAAACCTGTCGAAGCGTTTTTGGTCTTTTACAATGGTAAGACCTGTTTGCTCTAAGAATTCTAGCTTATAACCTTTCCCCAAAGCATCATCTGTAAATGCTTGCCACTCATCTAGCGCATAACCCAATTGAAACTTTTTAATGGTCTCTTCGGTGAATCCTCGTTCTTTAAAATAGCTTAGACCAATGGCTTTACCTTGATCTGTTTTATGAAGTATTTTCTGAAAGTACTCATTAGCATACTCACTAACCAAATACAAACTTTCCTTGGTATTTTGTTGTGCTTTTTCTTCGTCTGTACGTTCAGTTTCCTCTATTTCAATATTGTATTTTTTAGCTAAATACTTTATTGCTTCAGGATAGGTAAAATGCTCGTGCTCCATTAAAAACGTAACAGCATTTCCACCTTTACCACTCGAAAAATCTTTCCAGATTTGTTTTACCGGAGATACCATAAAACTTGGTGAGCGCTCTTCACTAAAAGGGCTTAGTCCTTTAAAATTACTACCCGCTTTTTTTAGTTGTACAAAATCACCAATAACCTCCTCTACTCGAGCAGTTTCAAAGACTTGTGCTATGGTGTTTTGTGAGATCAATTATTAGAATTTTAGCAAGTTTGTAAATTTAAGATAAACTATTTGTTTTAAAAACATAAAACAGCACTTACCTCTTTTTTAATCATAAAACAATATGTATGGTTTTTGTATGGGTGGATATTATTATATAATCAATAATTAGCCCTAACATTGAGAGTATTAATAAACCATAATAACTATGAGAGTAAAATTACTTATTACAGCAACACTTATTTCAATCTTTTCTTATTCACAGAATGCGCCAATTGATTTTGAAATTAGTGGAATTGGAGGCGATTGGACATGGTCCGTTTTTGAGAACGACACTAACCCACCCTTAGAGATAATAGCCAATCCCTTTATTGAAGGTCAGAATACATCTGCGACAGTTGCAAAATTTACTGCCTTGCAAACTGGTCAGCCATTTGCTGGTTGCGAATCCATGCATGGAGCAGATATTGGTAGTTTTACTTTTGATGCAAATAATAGCACTATAAAAATAATGGTTTATAAATCTGTTATAAGTGATGTAGGATTAAAGTTTGCCGCTAGCGATTCTGCTGCGCAACCAGAGATCAAAGTTGCGAATACAGTCACTGATCAATGGGAAGAATTAACTTTTGACTTTTCTCCTTACATAGGGCTGTTCCCTCAAGTTGTAGATCAGATCATAATCTTTCCGGATTTTGACAATGCGGGTAGAACTCAAGATAATATCGTTTACTTTGATAATATTTCGTTTTCTGAACAAGTTGTTGAGCCGTCCCCTATGGAAGCAGCACCAACACCAACGCTTCCGGCTGCAAATGTAATTTCAGTCTTCAATACAAATAATCCTTATATGGATATTTCTAATGTAGACTACAACCCATTTTGGGGACAAGCTACCGTAACTACCCAAATAGATATACAAGGAAATAATACTTTAAAATATAACGACTTAAATTATCAAGGGACAGATTTTTCCACAAATGTACAAGACGTTACTGGCATGAATTATATTCATATAGATTATTGGTCTTCTGACGCCACTGCCCTACAGTTCTTTCTTATTAATCAATCCACAGGAGGTGCTGGTGAAAAATTTTACGACTTTGCTATTGAAGATGGTATAATTAACAATACTTGGGTTAGTAAAGACATTCCTCTATCTCATTTTACAGATCAAGGGTTTAGCCTATTGGATGTGATGCAATTTAAAGTTGTTGGTAATGGTACCGTTTATTTAGACAATCTTATTTTTTCTACCCAACCGTTATCAGTTAATGATTTTGAGAAAGTTAAAGTTAATATTTATCCTAATCCCACTAAGAATAGTTGGACTTTTGAATTATCCGATACTTTCATTGACTCTATAGAAATTTATGATTTATTTGGTAAAGAAGTATTGACATTAAAAGTGAACCAAAGTTCCATAGAGATTAATGCTGAAGGTTTGACAAATGGGGTTTATTTTGCAAAAATTTCATCTTCTGGTGTTGAAGAGACGTTCAAGTTAATTAAAAATTAACACATAGTTAAAAGCCTTAATCTAACTCTAGATTAAGGCTTGTTAACACTCAAAAAATGATTGATGAAATCAATATTTAATCCATATCAAAACGGAAACCAATAGAAATATTGTTTTGGTCAACCGCTTGATCTTTAAATAATGGGGTGAGATCGTACTTTGCGTATAAGGCCACTCCTCCTAAGGCCACATAACCACTTACACCATACACAAACTCATTCACCTCAAAGCCTCCACGTTGTTTGTCTTTTACACGGTTACCGTCTTCCTTGTACTTAAGCTTTTGCATACTACCAATATTGAAACCTGCATAACCACCAAGACCAATCTTTAATTTATTGTAAGTTGAATACCTAAAATAGTTCTCTTTTTCAATTTTCTTGGATGGCCCAAATTCTATATGCACAGGGAACACTAAATTGGTTGTTCTAAATTTAGCCTTGTTTAAATCAGACGGGAATTCTTGCAGTGAAATATCACCATCAGTATTTACTAAATAATTATTGTCTTTTATATCTAATTTGTTCCATTGAAAGGAAAATCCATATTTCAATCTCCAGAAATTAGTATTGTCAAAGATTCGTGTTTTCCAGGCATATCCTAATTCTATGAACCCAGAACCTGCTAATTTGTATGGTGAGTCGTCCAAACTTACTCCATCGATTAAGGTATTGTTGAATCCAATGGCAAATACAACATCTGTCGTAGTGCGTCTATCGTACTTTCTAGGTTTGTTTTTCTTACCAACCCTAATTGATTTACTCTCGTCGTCGTCATTGCCAAATGATATTGAAAAGTAACCTCCGGAACTATCATTAGTCTCGTAACCAGATTCGTTTCTGGCCAGTAACGCTATTTTATTATCGATAATATCCATTCGGTTTTCAATATTGGCAGCTCTCTTTTTTGCGGCTTCTTTTTTAAGCTCTTCAGCTTTAGCAGCTGTGATTTGCTTAGCATCTAAACGTTGATTAATCGCTTCGATTTCTTGTTTTAAAAATTCGCGTTCTTCTTTCTCAATTTTAGCCTTTAGATCCTCAAGGGCTTCAATCTTGTAGTGATTAGCCGTTTTTGTAGAATCTACTTTTGTTTCTTGTGCTTGTGCTGTAGCAAATGTCATTGATACGATGGCATAGACTACTAATCTTGTAATTGTGTTCATAACTGTTCGTTTTTGATGATTTATAATTATTCTATTTGATTCTTATGTTAGTTGTTACGTTCTGCAACTGCTGTTTTTACAGTTTCGTAACTGTCCTTAAGTGCGTCAAACACTTTGCTTCTAAAGGATTGTCCCATTTCGTCTTCAACATCTTCTAAGAGTAAATTAGCATCAACGGTTTTAGCTGTTTCTTTCTGTAATTTGTCCTTAAACAATTCTTTGCTTGCCAGCTTCAGTAGCGAATCCACCTCCCTATCAGTAACCGAAGTGTTTTCAGATTTAAAATCCTTAATCACTCCTGCAAAAGCTTCTTTATTAATTATAACTTTATCTACCGCAGACTTTTGATCATTATTAGCGTTACCAGAAGTTTCAGCCTTAGCTTTTTTAGTTTCATCAGTGTTTGCAAACTGTGTTTTAGATTTTGGTTCTTTTTGGGTAACGGATTTATAATTTATGATTTCTGGTTGCTCAACGTTATTGGCGTTCTCTTTCTCAGTTTCAGTTTGCTCGTTTTCTACAGCGAGCTCTGTGGTTTGGGTTTCGTTACCATTTGGTTGTTTTGGCTCTATAGTGTTTTCAATGGTATCTTCTTCTACCATCTGCGGTACTCTATCAATGACATCTTTAGAGCCAAATACCTCTACTGCGATTGCCAACATAATTATTAAACCTGCGGCAATGCCCATCCACCAAAACCATGGGTTCCTAGACTTCTTTTCTTCAGTATCTAAACGTTGCGACAGTTTTGCCCAACTATCGGCCGACGGTTGCAAGCTGCGCTTTTCGAGCTTGTCCTTTAATTGTTCTTCGAATTTAATTGGTGCCATAACTGTTGTTATTTAATTCTTTTATTTTTTTCTGAAGCATCTGTCTTGCCTTGAATAATTGTGATTTTGATGTTCCCTCTGAAATATTCAATAGTTCAGCAATTTCATAATGCTTATAACCTTCTATGGCATACATTACAAATACCATTTTGTAACCTTCTGGCAAACTATCTATCAATTGTTGGATTTCTGCAACTTCGATATTGGTTTTGATATTATTGCTGTAATCACGCTCTAAATATTCGTCTTCAGAAGCAAATTCAACCTTCTTTTTTTGCCTTAAATATGAAATCGCCTCTCTTACCATAATTCGTCTAATCCACCCTTCAAAACTACCCTCTTTTCTAAACGATTTTAAATTTTTAAATACTTTGAAAAATCCATTCAACATTACTTCTTCAGCCTGATGCACATCCTTAATGTAATATCTACAAACGCTTAGCATTTTTGGTGCATGCAACTTGTACAATACATGTTGTGCTTCACGATTTTGTTTCGCAGCTCTTTGTATGAGTTTAGTTTCATTTTTATGAAGTTGAATAACTTTCATTTAATTGATTACGGTTGCGCTTCTATTTATAAAGACGCAATAGTTGTGCTAATGGTTGCCTATGAAATAAAAATATTTTGAAAAATTTTATATATTACTGATTATCAGTCATATAATATTTATTTTTTTCTATCAATAACATAATCCACCATAAGTTTTAGTGAAGATTTATATGGAGATTCAGGGTAGCTGTCTAATAATGTCAATGCTTCAGCTTGAAAATTTTTCATTTTAGAAACGGCATATTCTAATCCGCCCTTAGTTTTTACAAATGCAATAACTTCCTTAACTCTTTTCTTATCCTTATTATGATTTTTAACTGAATTGATGAGCCAAGATTTCTCTTTTTTGGAGCAATTGTTTAAAACATGTATTAATGGTAATGTCATCTTTTGTTCTTTGATATCAATACCTGTTGGCTTGCCTATTTTTTCCTCACCATAATCGAACAAGTCGTCCTTTATCTGAAATGCCATACCTATGAGTTCCCCAAACTTTCGCATGGTTTCCACTTCTGGTGAATTAGGCTTTACCGATGCGGCACCCAAACTACAACAGGCTGCAATTAAAGTTGCCGTTTTTTGACGAATGATGTCATAATAGACATCTTCAGTGATATCTAGCTGTCTGGCTTTTTCAATTTGAAGTAATTCGCCTTCGCTCATTTCGCGGACAGCTACGGAAATAATTTTAAGTAAGTCGAAATCATTATTATCTATGGAAAGTAGAAGTCCTTTTGACAACAGATAATCGCCAATAAGCACAGCAATTTTATTTTTCCATAAGGCGTTAATAGAGAAGAAACCTCTTCTTCGATTACTATCATCTACAACATCATCATGTACTAAAGTAGCTGTATGAATAAGCTCAATTACAGAAGCTCCTCTATACGTACGTTCGCTAACCTCACCATTATTCATCATTTTAGCCACCAAAAACACAAACATTGGGCGCATCTGTTTGCCTTTTCGGTTAACAATATAATGCGTTATTCTATTGAGAAGCGCAACTTTACTGGCCATTGAAAGTTGAAACTTTTGCTCGAAAAGTTCCATTTCATAGGCAATGGGCTGCTTTATTTGTTCTGTTATTTTCAACAATAATTTTAATGAATTAAGCAAAAATACCTAAATCCTATATCAAATCGTATAAATTATTTTGAAACCCTATTCCTGTAAAGCTTTTTGTCTACACAACCCATCATACTTTTTTTATCTAGTTCTAGGCCTATAAAAGATTCTAACTTATCTACAACACTAGAAGCATCATCAACTACATCTTTGTAATTTACATATATAAGTTCCACACCTGGTTCTTTGTCTTTCCATGTTTCAACTTGCTTTAAATGTTTTTCATATGCTTGAAGCAATTTAGTAGGCAAGGTCTCCGGGTCTTTACCAATCATTTTTTGTTGAGATTTAACGACTTCCGTAAGGTCTCTATTCATAAATATGACTTTATACCTAAATTCTGGATTAAGGAACTTAAGTAAAGGAGCCACTACTTTAAGAGATTTGTTTTTTGCTTTCGCTAACCAAGTATTGTCTTTGTGCAATGACATCACTGGCTCGTATTCATAATATCCTTTCGGGTTCGATGCATCAGCAGATCTATTCTTGTCGGTGAGTATATCAAGTCCTGCAGCATTTAGCATTTGCATCATTAAAGACGTACCAGACCTTGGCAAACCAGAAACAATAACTATTTGATCTTTCTTATACGTACGACTTGATTTATCTTTAAAAGATATTTTTTCACTTAAAGCATCATTGATATTCTCAATAGCACTTTCTGCCCTATGAAAGGTTTTTGGTTTTAACATTGCAGCTGTTTCATAAGCCTGTTTAGCGTGTTCTAAATGACCCATTTTTTCAAGAGCACGACCCAATGTATAATGTGCTTCAGGAAAATATCTAACAAGTTCAATAGCGGTTAAAGCATGATCAGCCGCTTCTTCATATTCTTTCAATTCTATTAAGACCTTTGCAAGTGCCTGATGTGATTTAGCACTATCTGCCTCAAATTTAATTGCAGATTCAAATGCGGATTTTGCACTGTCTAAATCATCAATTCTATCGTAAGCTTTACCTATTTGATACCACACTTGCGAATTTGGGTTTTTATCTCGAGCTTCTTCTAAGCATTTTAAGGCAAGTTTTACTTTACCTTGACCTAATAAGATCTTTGCTTCCGAGACTGATGTATTAATTTCAAACCGCTTATCTTTTCTTCTTAGAACTTTTAAATATTTCTCACCTAAATCATAATCTTTTTCTGAGAGAGCTATAGTAAGCAAATCCATATAAAAAGGAATTTTATCGATAACACTGTCACCGACTTTATATCCTTGTCTCTCTAGAACATCTTTATTTTTTCCCTTAAAAGACGATTCACTATAAACGGGATATTCTTTTGTTACCAATGTCAATAAAATAGCTTTGGCCTTCTCAAAATCTTTTTTACCCAAATAAACCCTTGCCAAGTTATGCTTTAAATCACAATTTGTCTTTAGAACCGCTATTTCTACATTGTCATCAGGTTTATCAATATAGCCAAGCTCAATGAGTTGCTTCATTGTTTCTTCATCGCTAAGTAATTGATCCTCTTTATTGAGATGCTCACCAAAATCTCCTTGGATTTTATCCCAACTCTCTATATAATCTACCTTATTGGCTTCTTCGAAAATTTCAAGAGCTACTTTGCCGTCCATATCCTTTCCGACTGGCAAATTAAACATATGCAAAATGGTGGGTGCAACATCAATAAGACCTAATCCAAACACTTTTTCAGCCTTCTTAATCTTTGGGCCTGCAGCAACAAAAATTCCGAAATTTCTATGCTCTAGAGCAGGTGCTGCAGGATATTTTGGCATTTTAAGAATACGTCTATGCCCAGACTCATAACCATGGTCAGACATTACAATAACAGTTGTATCCTCATCGATAAGCTCTAGTTTTCGTTCTAACATCATATCTTGATAACGATATGCTCCTTCGATTACGTCTTTATATAATTGAAATTTGTTTTCTGGTATAGCCGCTAATTTTGGCGGATGAAACTTCATAAAGGCATGGCAAAAGTGATCTATTAAATCATAATATATCCCCATAAAATCCCAATCCGTTGTGCGCATTAAATTTGTTGCTGCAGCATGTACTGATGTATTTTCTGCTAATAATTTTGCTAATGATGCCAATGAAGCATCCTTTTCTTGAATTATCTCTGAAGCCCTTGGTATAAAGGGTAAAATATGGGCTTCTGTGACTTCATGAGGAAACATTCTCAAATCAGCTATTTTTTCCGTAAAATGAGTTGGGTGAATAGTACCCTTTACTATTGAGGTTTTCTTTTTGGGATCCTTATTTACTTTTTGAAATTTATCGGAAACTACTACACCGTTTATGGGTTCTGCTGGAAAACTAGGCCACCAACCGACTAAGTTACTTTTTAAACCTTGGTTATGGAATATATTCCAGAGGGCTCTTACCTTTCTTGAGTTTACAGTTACAGGCCGTATGCCGTTACCGTCAGGATTAACTTCAATAAATCCAAGAACACCATGTTTGTCTGGGGTTTTACCAGTAGCTACCGAACTCCAAAGCATAGGTGAATATGGAGGATTCATGGTGCTCATATTACCATATACACCACGAGACATTAAACCTTTAAGAGCAGGCATTTGACCACTGTTAACCAGTGGCCAAATAATTTTCCAATCGGCAGCATCCCAACCAATCAGTAATACTTTTGGTTTTTTCATTCATCGTTTTTATTGGTTACATTTTGCTTTACCTTTCTCCACTCCCGTAAACCTATGTCGCCATACGCTAAAAGTCCAAGAGAACCCTTTTCGGTTATAACAAATGTTTTTGGATTCTGTTCTTCATTTTTATTTTGCATATCAACTACTTTTGACGGTTAACAAATTTAAATGATATTTTAAGGATTAAGGAATATAATCTATTGTTAAATAGATAAAATTTGAATTTAAAATATTGTAATTTGATAATTAACTAACTTAATATCAAATTATTCAATAAGGAACTATATTTTTTAATTAAAAATGTCTAACTTTAAAACTAGATATATTTAAATATTTTACAGCTTATGAAAAAAATTACTTCAAAAAAATTACTGAAATATAGTGCTCTTTCTGCAGCAATTGCAGGAATTGCTGATGTTAATGGTCAAATCGTTTATACAGACATAGCAGATTTTACAGGTGGTGGAGCTGTTGATTACAATCTTGATTTGAACAATGACTCTACAATTGATTTTATAGTTAACGCTAGTTCATACAATTCCTCGATTTTTGCCGTTTTTTTAAACTCTTCTAGCTTATCAACAAATTCATTTCTAGGCTCACAGCCCAATTATACATATCCTTTTGCCATGAATGCAGGAGATGCAATTAGTTCTGGGCAAACTGGATGGTATAATATTGGCACATTAAATTATGTCAGTTGCTATAATGGTACAGGAAGTAGCAACTGGTGCGGAGTATCTGATAAGTTTATAGGCCTAAGATTTGATATTGGAGGGAATACTCACTATGGCTGGGCCAGACTTGACGTGAGTGCCTCTGGTGATAGCTTTACAGTTAAAGATTATGCTTATAATTCCACGCCTGGAGAAGCTATTAACGCTGGGCAAACGACCTTAAGCATAAATGAATTCGAAAATAATAACACACGAATTGTACCTATAAATAAGAGCATAGGCTTATACAATTTACCTGCGTCTACAGAATATAGAATTATTGACATTACAGGAAAATCTGTTCTTAGCGGTAGTTTAGAAACTGACTCTTATGTTATTGAAGCAAATTCTCTTTCTAACGGTGTATATATCGTAGAGCTGAACGATGTAAATTCTAAGGCCGTTATTCGCAAGAAAATTGTTTTATAAATTCTGGTTTAAAAACGAATAAAAGCCTAAAGCAATAACTTTAGGCTTTTTTATTACCCTTTGTTAGCCAACTGCCCACAGGCTGCATCAATATCTTTTCCTCTGCTTCGTCTTACAGTTACTGTAATATTATTAGCTTCAAGAACATTAACATACATATCCAATGCTTTAGGGTTGGCTTGTTGAAATTCACCATCATCAATAGGATTGTATTCTATTAAATTAACTTTACTTGGTGCAAATTTGCAGAATTCCACCAACGCATCTACATCCTTTCGCTTGTCATTAATCCCCTCCCAAACTACATATTCGTAAGTAATTCTATTTTTTGTTTTGGAATACCAATATTCTAGGGCTTCTCGCAAATCTTTTAACGGAAACGTAGCATTAAAG
Organism: Winogradskyella sp. MIT101101; assembly: GCF_047126865.1. NCBI lineage: Bacteria > Pseudomonadati > Bacteroidota > Flavobacteriia > Flavobacteriales > Flavobacteriaceae > Winogradskyella > Winogradskyella sp. MIT101101. Next base: position 1,454,736 of record NZ_CP138982.1, read on the forward strand.
GGCATTATGGAAGTTCTTACCTCATCAATTGCAGAATGCAAGGACACTGCTAGCTTAAACTTCACTTCATCATCTGCCATTTTTTTTATCATCTTAGGCACTCCAGAAGTAGAAACCACAATCCGTTTTGGCGACATGCCCAAGCCTTCGGGTGATGTAATTTTATCTATGGCTTTTAAAACATTATTATAATTCATCAATGGCTCGCCCATGCCCATAAAAACAATATTGCTCAATGGCCTGTTATGATATAATCTGCTTTCGTTATCAATAGCCACAACCTGATCATAGATTTCATCCGGATTTAGGTTACGCATACGTTTTAATCTTGCCGTGGCACAGAATTTACAATCCAAACTACACCCAACTTGAGAGGATACGCAGGCTGTAGTTCTTGTTGCTGTTGGAATCAATACCGATTCTACAATTAAGTCGTCATGTAGTCTTACAGCGTTTTTTATAGTACCATCAGAACTACGTTGCATTTGGTCTACTTTAATATGATTGATGACAAAATTATCTTTCAGCATCTGGCGTGTTTCTAAAGATATATTGGTCATATCCTCAAAACTGTGCGCTGACTTTTGCCATAACCATTCGTAAACCTGATTTCCTCTAAAAGCTTTATCACCTTCTTTAACGAAAAAATCCCTTAGCTGTTCCTTGGTTAATGCTCTTATGTCTTTCTTTTTAGTTTCCATTGGGTGCAAAGTTACTTAAATGTTATCGTAATATCCCATGCATAAAAAAAGCCTCTTGTCACTGAGTTTATCGAAGTGAAGAGGCTTTTAAAATTATTTTATTTTCTGCTCTAGATAATTAGCATAGCATCACCATAAGAATAGAATCTATACTTTTCCTTTACGGCTTCCTCGTATGCTTTTTTCATAAAATCGTGACCTGCAAATGCAGAGACCATCATCAACAAGGTTGATTTTGGTGTATGGAAATTAGTAATCATACAATTGGCAATGCTAAACTCGTAAGGTGGAAAGATAAACTTGTTTGTCCAACCATCGAATTCATTCAATCTCCCATTAGAAGATACTGAACTCTCTACTGTACGCATAGATGTAGTACCTACAGCGCAAACACGCTTTTTATTCTCAATACCTTTATTAACTTTATCTGCAGCTCTTTGGGTAATAACAATTTCTTCGCTATCCATTTTATGTTTGGATAAATCCTCTACTTCTACAGGGTTAAAAGTACCTAAACCAACATGTAATGTTACTTCTGCCATTTCTACACCTTTGATCTCTAAACGTTTTAATAAGTGCTTAGAAAAGTGCAAACCTGCAGTTGGTGCAGCTACAGCACCTTCATTTTTTGCAAATATCGTTTGATAACGTTCCTCGTCCTCTGGCTCTACATCTCTTTTTATGTACTTTGGAAGTGGTGTTTCACCAAGCTCCGTTAATTTTTTTCTAAAATCTGTGTAAGATCCATCATATAGAAAGCGTAATGTACGACCTCTTGAAGTTGTATTGTCTATTACCTCAGCAACCAATGTTTCATCTTCACCAAAATACAACTTATTCCCAATTCTTATTTTACGTGCAGGATCTACCAACACATCCCATAAGCGCTGGTCTTGATTAAGTTCTCTTAATAAAAACACTTCAATACGTGCACCTGTTTTTTCCTTATTTCCAAAAAGTCTGGCAGGAAAAACTTTGGTATTATTCATTATCATAACATCACCTTCGTCAAAATAATCAATAATGTCTTTAAATTGCTTATGTTCAATCGTTTGCTTTTCCCGATTGAGAACCATTAATCTTGATTCGTCTCTGTGTTCTGCAGGATGTTCTGCTAATAATTCTTCCGGAAGGTCAAAACTGAAGTGTGATAATTTCATTTAAATAGTAATTTTTTGAAGTTGCAAATATACAATCTCAGCATAGGCCTTGTCAAGTAAATAGAGGTTTATTTTAAATTAAAGCCCAAAGACTTTAGATCGCTCCAAAAATCAGGGTACGATTTACTTACAACATCAGCATCTTTAATGGTTAATGACGTTCTTAAGCCAAGTGGTGCAAATGCCATTGCCATTCTATGATCTTTGTATGTTGCTATGGAAACATCACTGTTAATTATACTAGAAGGTTTAAGGTGCAAAGTAGCGTCTGTAATTTCTACCTCAGCTCCTAACTTTTCCAACTCTATTTTTAATGCTACTAAGCGGTCTGTTTCTTTGATTTTTAAGGTATGTAAACCTGACATATAACATTCTAAACCTAAGCCAAATGCTGTAACAGCAATAGTTTGTGCTATATCTGGCGCATTACTTAAATCAAAATCAATTGACGACTGACTATCGATGTTTGACGATTTGGTGAGTGTAATGGAGTTATCTTCAAACTTGGTTGCAACACCAAATTCTTTGTAAATCTCTGCTAACACTGAATCTCCTTGCAGTGAATCTTTTTTATAGGATGTCAACGTAATTTCCGTATTCAATTCACTCAACGCTACAATACTATAAAAATAGGATGCTGAAGACCAATCTGATTCTACAACCAATGTTTGAGATTTATCACTTGAAACATGTGACTGAACACTGATTTTATTGCTTTTGAATTCGGATTTAATTCCAAGTTCATCCAAAAGACTTAATGTCATTTTTATGTATGGTATGGATGTAATCTTTCCGTCTAGCGTAAGCTCAATACCATTTTCTAATCTTGAAGCTATTAAAAGCAATGCGGAAATGTATTGACTGCTGACATTGGCCTTTAATGTGACTTTTGATTTGGATAGTTTTTTTCCTTTTATCTTTAACGGTGGGAAACCTTCATTTTCTAAATAACTAATATCTGCTCCCAAATCTCTCAAAGCATCTACCAGGATTTTTATTGGCCGTTCTTTCATCCTGGACGAACCAGTAAGAACCACTTCTCGGTTATTTTGAATAGAAAAATAAGCTGTTAAAAAACGCATGGCAGTGCCTGCATGGTGTATATCGATAAGTTCAGCGTTAGATGCTAAAGCTTTTTGCATAAGTACCGAATCGTCTGAATTAGAAAGGTTTTCAATCCGTATATGAGGATATAAAGCTTGTAGCAAGAGCAATCGGTTAGACTCACTTTTAGACCCTGTAATAGTTATAGAAGATTGACGGTTGGCAATTGACGATTTAAGAATATGAATATCCACTAATACTTAAATTATTTGTAGCTACAAATCTACTTTAATTTATCGTTATTATGGTGCCTATCGTGGTCTCGTTTAGTCTTTTTGTTCATTTTTTTATCAAAGGCATCTTGCAAATCTATTCCGGTTTGGTTAGCTAAACATAGCACTACAAATACCACATCTGCCAATTCTTCTCCTAAATCTTTGTCTTTATCGCTTTCCTTTTCACTTTGCTCACCATAGCGCCTCGCAATAATACGTGCCACTTCACCAACCTCTTCGGTAAGCTGAGCCATATTGGTAAGTTCATTAAAGTATCTTACTCCATGCTCCTTAATCCATTTATCTACTTCTACCTGTGCACCTTTTAAATCCATTATTACGTCTTTGTTAATACTATCTGCTCTCCCTGCTTTTCTACAATTTTACTAAAAAATGCCTTAAAATCTTCATAATCTACAGGTTGAATCAATGGATTGCTTATCTCCAACCTTACCATTAGCTGTAAATATTTACCATTCTCTTTGACTACATAATCAAACTTTGCTTGTCCTTCTTTAAATGACATGGCTTCACTTTGTGGAAGCGATTCTGCCACATAACCATCTGGCAACATTATGTTCACCATGTACTTATCTTCGTAAGGTATAACAAAATCTATTGGATATAAACGTTCTTCAAGTTTAAATGGATTCTCTTTCATTGCCAAGAATAAAAGTGGAGAGAAGTATAATTTATCACCTACTTCATCCACTCCATCAGATAACTCATAGTCGTAAGTAACCTTAACAGGTTGGCTCAAATCTTTATCATTCTCATAGCTTAATTCACTAATCTCTAAAGCTCCTTTATCGGATTCCAGAGATTTTATATGATCATCCGTGCTTAAATTGGTATAACGCTTTCTATAATTCATTGCCAAATAAGAAGTGAAGTTCTTTCTCACTTTTCCTGTTGCTATAAAATCCTCGTCTAGCTTTACATTTAGCATTGTAGATTCTGATGACTTTTCGTTAGGCTTAATGTTTACCCATCTCGATGTTCCTCCATCTAACAGCAATCTTCCTTGCCAATTGAGCACACGTTCTGGCAACACATTACCAGCACTGTAAGGTTCTGTAGCATCTATTAACAGATAAGAATTACCGCTTTGCACCATACAAATCACATAATTGAACCCTTCTCTTGTAGGGAATAATGGCACTCCATTATTTCTGGTACTTATTAAAACCGGATTTGCATTTAGCCCAATAGACTGAAGCATGGAAGTAACCAACAAATTTATATCGGCAACATTGCCTTCACCATCCTTATAGGCAGATCGAATTCCTTTCTGCGCATATTTACCATAGTTGCCATTCCATTTTACTTTAGACTTCACTAAGTTTTCTACTAAAAAAGCTTTCTGAAAATCGTCCTCAACTCCTTCTAGAACAGAGTTTAAATCATCCTTATAAAAATTAAACTTAACGAGTTGACCTCCAAAATTTTGACTGTCATAAATACTTTTAGACACTCTATCCCAACTAGAAGCGTACGATTTCTCAACAACGCCACTTAATGATAACCTTGCTTCATATTCTAAACTTAACTTTGCTCTATAATTATTAATATTACCAGCAAAAGACTCTGCTTTTAACGCAGGAATACCCTCAAGGTTAAATAAAATTACATTATCAAAATAATTGGTGTCATTTTTGTCGTAAGAAGCGGAACTAAGAGTACCTCCTTGCCCTCCCTGTCCAACAAATCGGGTTGACGTTCTTGTTTTGGTAGTTGTCGTTAAAGTCTTATCCTCTTTTGTAGTAGTATAAGCAGGCACATAAAACGCTTTTGGATTTATACGAGCATTGTATCTAAATATTTGAGGTGTAGCAATCTTAGCATCTAGTTTTTTTACAGGAATTCTAAATTGAAGATTAACGTCATCTATTTGCAAGAAGGGAGAAATTACTTTATAGGTGTACTCAATTACAGATCCCTCTTTAATATTAGGCATGGTAAAAGTCGAAACTTCAAATATATCAGAAGCTTTTTCTTCAAAAATCCCGTCACTTTTTAGCTTATCCTTTTTGATTTTATTTCCTTCGAGGTTATATGTTTGTCCTTTGAGACCTTTTATTTTTTCATTATTTCCGTTATCGCCCTTATACAATAAAACCTTTTCAGTAGCCCATTCAAAACCTTCTCTATTATAAATTTTTATACGCATTGTAATCTCCTTTTGTTGCGTAAAGCCCGTATTTTGATTAAACGTAAATTTGATATCTTCATTTCTGTACAAAATGGCAGCATTAGCAGATGAATCAGAAGGGTGAAATTTTTCTTCTAATTCAGCTTTAGACACTTTACCAAAGTTATAATTTTGTGCATTGATTACCGTAATTCCGAGAATTGTGATTACAGTAAATAATAGATTTTTCATATGTTGATTAAATTGATGGTTATTAATTGGTTTGAATTTTTGTTCAGGATTAAATGGCGACAAGAACAATCTTAGTTTTATCGTTTTTCACAATTTTCTTTTTAAAATCCCTAAAAGCCTTGTAATCTTCTTTTTGGTAGTTACCTTTATTTAAGATATATGTTCTTGTATATTTTATGGTGTTGTCTTCTAGTTGTTCTATTTTAAATTTATACGTCCCAAATTTAGTTTCAATGGTTTTACCTTCACTCATAGCTTCCACTTTTAGGGCCTCTGGAAACTTAATTATAAATTCATCTACATCCTTAAAAGAACGGTCTATCTTAAATTCTAACTTGCGTTCTGAATATCTTGGTGGAATATCGGTAACCTTATTAAACATATTGGGCTGAAATATGAGTCTTGTACCACTTTTAGACGCATAATTAGTTGATGATAGTTTTACATCTTCTTTAAATACTATCTTTTCTTTATCATTTTCTATTGTGATATTATCAATGGTTATGTTATTGATATTGTCCCAATACTCCTTGTAATGTAATTGCTGATCTCTTGCGGTTTTGTTTTCGACACCTTCATGCAAATTGTATTGATAGCCCGTTGTTGTGATATTTACATTGGCTTCAAAACTTCCTGTTTCATCCAAGTTAATATTTGCCGTTGTTTGTTGAACACTATCATCAGCTTCATAAACTTTGGTATGCACTATTTCTCCACCTTCGGGTTTTACCAATAATACATCTCTATCATCAGTGAAACCTGCCGTAAAGCCGAAAGGGCTAGTTTGGCTTGTACATTCCAAGAAAATATTTTCGTTGTCATCTGGCACACATAGAATCACATGGTTTCCTTCTATAGCAGAAAACTCAGCATCAATACTTGTAATACTTCTTCCTCCGTAAACAACCGTATAGTAAGATGGTACCTCTACAGCTTCCAATAGCGCTTTAGTATAATTGGTAAGACCTTTACAATCTGCGTAGCCAAGTTTATCCACATCGTTCGCCATCATGGGTTTCCAACCTCCAATACCAACCTGAATGCTTATGTAGCGGGTTTTATCTTGCATGTACTTATAGACCATTTTTGCACGCTCTATCTTATCATCTACTCCTGCCGTGAGTTGTTTAACCTCATCAATTGTAGTCTGTGGTATAGCGTCTGTGCCAGTCAATAACCTATCATACATCCATTTGCCAAAGTCTTGCCAATTGTTATTGATTCCTTCTACACCTACCATATTAAACTTTTTCATCGCTACTTTATAACGTGGAGCAATGCTACTCAATCCTGGCGTATAGGCTTCATACTTAATTGCTGGTACATTTGTAGCAACAAAATGATGCTCTGAAAGTGCTTCGATATTAGTGCCTTCAAAATTTTCTTTCTTGGTTTTTAGCTCTACTCCTGCTGTATTAATAATTTCATATTCGGCATGTTGTAAGCTAACATAATAATCACCTACAGGTCTCCAATCTGGAAAAAAAGCGGTACTCCTATAAATTACCTCAGACGTGTATTCTACAGTATAAGGATACTTTAAAGGCATATAATTTAGGTATTTCACGCGATCATCTTCATAAATAGATATCTCACTTACAGCACTTGCATCTGTAAAATCTCTTTCCTTTACTTTTTTTATTTCTTCACCCAGGGCATCATAAATACGCGCCTCCATATGCTCTATTTCCCTATGATCATCATAAAATTGTACCGCATTGGCGTGTCGTTTTCCATACTTATTAAAGATGGTTACAATACGTTTATTTTTAACCACAATTTCATCATAGCCTACAATCTCAACGGTCTTTTTCTCGTACCTGACCACAGCATTTGCCTTGGTCTTTAACTCTACAGGAACGAGAAGTGCGTTATAATCTGCTTCGGACTGGGAAAAACAAAAAAAAGAAAATGAAAATAAGAAAGCGAAAAAGGCCGATTTTATGCTGGGCATGTAGTGATTTAATTATGTTAGGTACTACAATATAAAAAGGAAATCTTTTTTAGCAAATAATTTATATCATATATTTCTTACGCTTTTGAAATTTTCGATTATCTGCAATTAAAATAGAATTCCTGTATTATTCAGTTTCGATTTTTTACATAAAATATTACTGCTAAAAGTATTAAACAAGGAACAGCTATATATTTTAGTTCACTGATAATAACATGCATTCCCCATTCTGAAAAGAAATTTTCAACGCCTATAGGTGATACAATAATTTCCCTAAATGGGAAAAAATATCTCGTATTATCAAACGGAATAAAGAACCCAACCCCTCTTCCTCCATTTGTCATCGCGTCTAAAATACCATGAGAGATGGTTGACAGGAATAGAACAATTGAAAATATGAGCTTTCTGTTTTTTCCGAAGTATAAGGCCAGCGAAGCACTCCAAATAATCGCAAACAGAATAGAGTGCGTAAAACCTCTATGCCCAAATGGATGTGAATAAGGAATTCCAAAATTAAACGCCAATACATCAATATCTGGGATGATTGCCGATATAATTGCTAAAAGTAAAAGCAGTTTACTGGATCTTGAATCTATGACTTTTGAAGTGGTATAAGCTACTAATCCATGACCGAATATTGATGCCATTATTCTCTGTTCTTAGAATCTATAATAATGGTCACAGGGCCGTCATTAACTAAATGAACTTTCATATCTGCACCAAACTCACCTGTTTGTATGGGTTTACCTAATTGTGTCTGAAGTGTTTCTATAAAGTTTTCATATAAAGGAATTGCAACATCTGGCTTCGCTGCTTTTATATAACTTGGCCTGTTTCCTTTCTTAGTACTGGCATGTAGCGTGAATTGACTCACAAGAATTACATCACCTCCTGAATCTAAAAGCGATGTGTTCATCACACCATTTTCATCTGGAAAAACACGAAGATTCACAATCTTTTTACAGAGCCAGTCTATGTCTTCTTGGATATCATCATTAACTATGCCTAGCAATACTAGAAGCCCTTTTTTAATGGATGCTACTTTTGTATTATCAATAACGACTGAAGCTTCTGAAACTCTCTGTATAACTGCTCTCATTCGTTATCCCAATTATCAGTTCTGTAATGCTCATCTTCTCCTTCTAAGATTTGAATATAACTCCTATATCTTGAGTAAGACACCTCATCATTCTCCAGTGCTTCTTTTACCGCACATTTTGGTTCTTTTAGGTGTAAGCAATTATTGAATTTGCAATCTTGCTTTAACTCAAAAAACTCAGGAAAATAATCACCGACCTCTTCCTTTTCCATATCTACAACACCAAATCCTTTTATACCTGGTGTGTCAATAATCTTTGCACCGAAACTTAAATCGAACATCTCAGCAAAGGTTGTGGTATGCTGTCCTTGCATATGTTGCTCAGATATTTCCTTAGTTTTTAAATTTAAGGAGGGCTCTATAGCATTGACCAAGGTAGATTTACCCACACCAGAATGACCAGCAAACATGCTCACCTTATCTACCATTAGCGCTTTTACCTTGTCTATGTTTTCACCCGTCTTCGCTGAAGTATTTATGCAGTCGTAACCGATTTGCCTATAAATACTCGCTAAATATTTTACCTCTAGCAAAGTTTCGTCATTATAAGTATCTATCTTATTAAACAGTAAAATCGTTTTGATGGAATATGCCTCTGCAGTCACCAAAAAGCGATCTATAAAACTTGGAAAGGTTGGCGGATTGTCTATGGTAACCAAAAGAAATACCTGGTCTATGTTTGATGCAATGATGTGTGTTTGCTTAGACAGGTTTACCGATTTGCGTACAATGTAATTTTTACGCTCTTCAATTCTATTTATGACTCCCGTTTCAGTATTATTCTTTGTTTCGAGCTCAAATTGTACTTTATCTCCAACAGCTATAGGATTGGTACTTTTAATGCCTTGCAACCTAAACCTACCTTTAATACGGCAGTCGTAGAACTTGCCGTTCATGGTTTTAACGGTGTACCAACTACCTGTAGATTTATATACTGTTCCTGTCATTACTACAAAGATGACTAATATTGTTTAATGGTACAAAAAAAGACTGCCTAATAAGACAGCCTTTTTAATTTTTTATTACAGAGTAGATTATTGACCCACACTCATTCTTCCTAATTTATCCTTGCTCTTTCTAGAAGAATAGATAATATATTCTGAAGGTGATGTTCTATAGAAAACCCTTGGACGTAATACCAACTGATATTTCTCCACATTTTCTTGATCTAATCTTGTAAAACTACCATCATCATTAAAGGTCATTGCAGCTGGTACCGCTTTATTGTAATTACCTAACCATTTGATTTTTTCGATATCAGTTACACCATAATTTTTTGTGTTATCATTAAAAATCACAGTTAGCTTATCATTATGATAAATTGGCATAGCACTAAGATATTCAGGTCCTTTTCCCATAACGGTTAATGGCACCATAATACCTGCACTTACTGAAAAATTTCCTTGATTGGAGAATCCAAAAATTCCAAGAGATAATGTTGTGTAAGCCGCTTTTTGCTTTTTAGGAATTACATTAGACCATGCAACAGTACCATCAGGATTTAAAGAGGTTACTATAATTTCATTATTAATAAACGTAATTGGTGTAAATGCCAATGGCCCAATACCAGAACTTCTACCTTGAATAATTAACTGGTATTCTGACAATAATATTAAACCTCCGTCATTTTTTTCGATTAAGCTGTGCGTAACATATAATGGTTTTACATCCTTTCCTTTCTTGGCTCTACGCTCACCGATTAATTTAACTTTAGTATCGTAATCGAACTCATTAAAGTTTAAGCGTTCTACTTCATTATTGGAAACTTTTATAGCTGCAGCATAGATTCCTTTTAGTTCCTTATTTGCTTTTCCGTTTTTTCTAACGCTAGAATAAAATCCAACTAAATGCAATAAACCTTCCTTATTGGCTAGCATCTCACAGTTGATAATTTCTTTATCCTGAAATTTTATATCTATAACTTCTTTAGCATAACCCTTTGAGCTTTTGAAAGCATGCACCTGAAATTTTTCATTATTGGTTTTAGCCTTTTTATCCCTAAAGCTTTCATTGATTACCAAAAACACATCGTCGTCCACACTCACATCATAATCTGCGATGGTAAACTCAAGATCTCTTCTGTCTTCAAAAGGTACTTTTTCGATATGGGACATTACCGTATCTAGGTTTTCGTTCAATAATTTAATTTCATATTGAATCACTTCTTCTTTATCAAAAAGTGCTGCATGCATAATTAGCAGACGGTCACCAGCTGGTGAATCCTTAAAGTAAAATGCACCTTGCTCTCTCTTTTTGGTTACCTCAGTAGAAAACAATTTTACTTGCTCGTTTGCAAGTTTTCCACTTTCCATAACTTCAACTCCAAACAGATGTGCTGTTTTTGCTTTTTTATCGTAAACACTTCCAAAAACATATACCTTATTACCTATCATGCCTACTTCTTCAAAATCTATGGATCTATCTTTAAAACTAGACAGGTCTATTTCATTTGTAGATATAATAGACATATCTGAAGATTTAAATACTTTGATGTAGAATTTCTTTTTCTTGTTAGCCAATGCATAAATTTTTCCATCGGCTTCGCCAGCAATTCTTACTATTTTTAAAGAGTTATCCTCAATTTCTGCACCATGGGTAATTGTAAAATCTCCAACTTGGATTTGAGAGAATGACAGCATGGTAAATAGCAAACCACATGCTAGCAATAGGTAATTTTTTTTCATTATTAAATACATTTGTTGTTGAGGTGGCAATGATAAGAATTTTATTACAATGCAACAGTGTTTTTCGCCTATTATAGCTTTAACTACCTCTAAATGACGTCCATCTACAATAATATTGATTGTAGAACTCGCTTTAAGCTAGTAAACACAACACATAAAAAAAGGCTCGCTGTTGCGAGCCTCTCTTAAGATATAACCTGGTCTTAATGATTAATAATCTTCTCTTGGTGATTAATCGATTCTTGGTGAATGGCTTTAAACACACGAAGAATAAATTCTTCACTTAAGTTCTTCTCTTCTCCTTGAAGAATCATTTTTCCTAAAATCTCATTCCAACGTTTAGACTGTAACACGGCAACATTGTGCTCTTTTTTTAACTGCCCTATATCGTCGGCTATATTCATACGCTTCCCTAACATTTCAATCAACTGATGATCCACCACATCGATTTGAGTTCTTAAGGTGTTTATTTTGTTATTGTACGCCTTATCATCACCTACTTCCTTTCGGATTTTTAAATCTTCAGTATACTTTATTAAAGTTTCTGGTGTAATTTGTTGTGCGGCATCACTCCACGCGTTATCAGGATCGTGGTGTGTTTCTATCATTAAACCATCGTAGTTTAAATCTAAAGCTGTCTGACTTAAATCAAAAATAATATCACGACGACCTGCAATATGCGATGGATCTAAAATCAATGGCAAATCAGGAAAACGGTTTTGTAGATCTACAGCCACTTGCCACTCCGGATTATTTCTGTATCGTGTTTTTTCATAAGTTGAGAATCCTCTGTGGATGACACCTAAATTCTTAATGTCATTTGTATAAAAACGTTCTACAGCTCCTAACCATAATGACAAATCTGGGTTTACTGGGTTTTTGATCAACACAGGCTTATCAGTTCCTTTTAGAGCATCAGCAATATCTTGAACTATAAATGGGCTTACGGTAGTACGCGCTCCAATCCAAAGGATATCTACATCGTGTTTTAAGGCCAATTCTACATGGTTGGCATTAGCCACCTCTGTAGTTATCTTCATACCTGTTTCTTCTTTTGCTTTTTGCAGCCATTTTAGGCCCAATGCACCAACTCCTTCAAAATTTCCAGGTCGCGTTCTTGGTTTCCAGATACCTGCTCTAAATACTGTAGCATCGCTATCTTTTAGTTGATGTGCTATTTTTAACACCTGCTCTTCAGTTTCCGCACTACATGGTCCTGCGATAACCAGTGGATGGTCTAAGTTATATGCATCTAACCAATTCCTTAATTCTTTTTTGTTTTCCATCTGCTATTAATCTTCTTTTTCTAAATTTTATTGTATTCCGTTTAATATGTCTTTTATATGATTTGTAGTTTCCATTTCATTATAGACGGCTTCAAAATCACCATTCTCCATAAGCTGTTTAAAATGTTTGAGGTTACTTATATATTCGTCTAAAGTTTCTATAACATTGGTTTTATTTTGCTGAAATATTGGTGTCCACATGGCTGGCGAACTTTTTGCCAAACGCACTGTACTTTCAAAACCACTGCCTGCCATATCAAAAATATCGCGTTCGTTCTTTTCTTTTTCAATGACCGTTTTACCCAACATAAATGAACTGATGTGAGACAAATGCGATACATAAGCAATGTGCTTGTCATGAGCCTTAGGGTTCATATAGCGAATACGCATCCCTAATTCTACAAATAGTTTCAGCGCTTTTTCCTGAAGTTTGAATGCCGTCTCTTCAACCTCGCAAATGATATTTGTTTTGTTTCTGTACAGACCTTCTAGAGCGGCTTTGGGTCCAGAAAATTCCGTACCTGCAATAGGATGTGCTGCTAAAAAATTTCTACGTTTTGGATGATTTTTCACCTTTAGACAAATATCCTCTTTTGTTGAACCTACATCAAACACAATTGTGTTGTCATTGATTTTATCCAACACCTTAGGTAAAACATCTAAAGTAGCATCAACAGGAATGGCAATGATCACCAAATCGGCTTTATCTAATTCTTCAAAACTTGATTTTTCATCAATTACACCTAAACCAATTGCTTCATCTAAGTGCGATTCGTTTTTATCTATTCCAAAAATGTGACATTCAGAATTTTGCTTTTTTATATCCAAAGCAAAGCTTCCACCAATTAATCCTACTCCTATGACAAAAACATTCTCCATGTCTCTAAATTCTTGCGATTGCTTCTTTTATTATTTCTTCTGGTGCACATAATGAAAAGCGAACATAACCCTCACCATTACTCCCAAAAACAGTTCCTGGAGCAATAAAAATGGAATGCTTTTTTAATACCATATCCGTAAACTCTTCGGATTTTATGTTTGGTGGTAATTTTGCCCAAACAAACATTCCTGTGGCATGCTCATCGTATGTACAATTGAGTGCTTCTGCTAATTTCCAAATTAGTTCACGCCTTAGTTGATATACACTGTTTAAACTTACAAACCACATGTCTGAACATTTTAAAGCTTCTATAGCACCTTTTTGGACACCATAAAACATTCCGGAATCCATATTACTCTTCACCTTTAAAACGGCACTGAGATGCTCGTGGCTCCCTACAACCATACCTACCCTCCAGCCAGACATATTAAACGTCTTGCTAAATGAATTAAGCTCTAAACACACCTCTTTAGCATTCCTATAACGCATAATACTTATAGGTCTTTCGTTTAATACAAAACTGTAAGGGTTATCGTTGACGATAAGAATATTATGGCGTTTGCCAAAAGCAATGACCTCATCATAAAATTTGTTGGGTGCATTTGCGCCTGTTGGCATATGCGGATAATTAATCCACATAATTTTTACTTTAGTCAGATTTAAGCGTTCTAAGGCTATAAAATCTGGCAACCAATGATTGTCTTCCTTTAAATCGTATAAAATTGGCTTCGCTTCCAATAGTTTGGTTACAGAAGAATAAGTTGGATACCCTGGATTTGGTATTAAAACCTCATCACCTTTGTTTAAAAATGCCATTGAAATATGCATTATACCTTCCTTACTACCCAATAATGGCAGCACCTCTACTTGTCCGCTTAGGTTAACTCTAAAACGCTTTTTATAAAAATTAGCTATTTCTTCCCTTAGCTCTGGCAAGCCTTGGTAACTCTGATATTTATTTGCACCCTCATCATTTAAGCTCTCTTTTAATTGAACTATTGCTTTAGAAGGAGGCTCTAAATCTGGGCTACCAATACCTAAGTTAATGATTGGTTTTCCTTGCGATTTTAAGAACGCAACTTCGCGCAACTTTTTAGAAAAGTAGTATTCTTCAACATGTTTTAATCGGTTGGCAACTTCAATCATAATCTTGCATTTTTATATTCGCCCAACACTTTAAAATTCTCTGCCATTAACTGCATAATGGAACTCGCTTTTTCATAGTCTTTATAATCTTCAAAAGTAACATCGACAAAAAAGGCATATTTCCAAGGAGTATCAATTTTTGGTAAAGATTGAATTTTGGTTAGGTTTAGTTTACAATCACTCATAACATTGAGTATTGTAGCTAAGCTACCACGTTTATGGTCTAATTCAAATTTTAAGGATGCCTTATTGATTCCTTTTCGTTCAACTTCGTAATTTTCTCGCTTAACAATAACAAAGCGTGTTTCGTTATGTTTTATGGTTTGAATGCTTTCTGCCAAAACATCTAAGCCATACAAATGCGCTGCTTTTTTGCTTGCAATGGCTGCAATGCCTTTTATGTTTTCTTCTGAAATTTGTTTAGCCACGTCTGCTGTATCCTTAGCTTCTACTAATTTAATATGCGGAAAATCTTTAAAAAAGACTTTACACTGTAGCAACGCCATAGGATGCGAATGCACTTCTTTGATAGATTCTACTGTTTCACCTTTTAATGCCAACAAATTATGCTGAATGTCCAAATAGTACTCACCAACCATTGTTAAATTATGATTATCGATCAAAGCATAATTAGGGATAATTGAGCCAGCAATAGAATTCTCCAAAGCCATAACAACAAAATCCGTATTGCCTTTTAAAAGACTATCTACTGTACCGTCAAAGGACATACACTCAATCACATCTGCTTTATCGTTAAAATAAAGTTGAGCAACTTCGTGATGAAACGACCCCTTAATTCCTTGTATGGCTATTGGTTTTGTCATAATAAAAAAAGCCTCGATATTATCGAGACTTTTTTAATTTATATTTTAAATAAAACATACCCAGTCTCGTTCCTTTAGCTATAAAAGAAATAAAACCAGTTAAAATATGTTTTAGATGTGTTCATATTTATTTTCCACAAATGTGGAAGTCTTTAATTATGTGGCTAATGTAATTAATATTTTTATAAATCAAAATGCTTGGATTAGTTTTTTGAAATTAATTTTTAAGTTTTAAAGAATAACCAATTATTACTTCATAAAATTATATAATCCTTACTTTTGATTAAACTTTTTCCAATATGTCTATTGAAGTTAAAAACATTACAAAGCTTTATAAGGATCAAAAAGCGCTGAATAATGTTTCGTTTAAGGTGAAAGATGCTGAAATAGTTGGCTTTTTAGGACCAAATGGTGCTGGAAAATCCACAATGATGAAGATTCTAACCACTTATATTGAAGCTTCTGAAGGCTCTGCAAATGTTAATGGTTTTGATGTTAACACCAATAAGAAGAATGTACAAAGCAGTGTTGGTTATCTACCAGAGCACAATCCGCTTTATACGGATTTGTACGTAAAAGAGTATTTAAATTTTAACGCTAACGTATATGGTGCTTCAAAATCTAGAATTGAAGACGTTATTGAGCTGACTGGTTTAACTCCAGAGGCGCACAAAAAAATCGGTCAATTGTCTAAAGGCTACAGGCAACGTGTTGGTTTGGCAAATGCCTTATTACACAATCCTGATGTGTTGATTTTAGATGAACCTACCACTGGCTTAGACCCAAATCAGTTAGTGGACATTAGAAATTTAATTAGAACTATTGGCAAAGAAAAAACCGTTTTTCTATCCACACACATTATGCAAGAAGTTGAAGCGATGTGCGATCGTGTGATAATTATAAATAAAGGCGAAGTTGTTGCTGACAAATATTTAAAAGATTTAAGAGACGGAGAGAAGCAGGTTGTTATTGTAGAGTTTGACTATCGTGTAGAAGATGCCTTTTTGCTAAAATTACCTAAAGTTACTTCGGTAAAAAACACACACGATTTTATCTACGAAATCACCTTCTCTACTAAAGATGATATGCGTTCTCATGTGTTTGATTTTGCACATGATAACAAGTTGAAAATCCTACAGCTCAATCAGAAAAATGCGAGTTTGGAGAGTTTGTTTAGGGAATTGACAGGCCCATCCTAGCCTTCATACTTCGACTGCGCTCAGTACAGGCTCAAGAAGGAACTCTCAATGTTATGAAGATATCTAATCAAAAATCAATTGTCCAGTATAAATCCTCTCGACATCTACAATAGGCGGCTCGTTTACTGCAATAACATTTCCTGTTCCTCTCAGCTCTCCTGTTAAAGATTGTATTGGGTTTACAATCATATCATTGCTTCCTCTATGACTAATATCTACATTCTGAGCTGTTAAATTTTCTCCTTCAAAACGACCAGAACCAGCGAAGAAACCTACAAACAAATTTTCGGCAGTTCCCTCAATATAAAACGAGGAAATATTATTAGATATAATATTTAAATTCTGACTATCAACTACCAACCTAAAGTCACCAACCGTAAATTCAACATTCTCATTAAAGTCTTCTGAAATCAGATTTAAATCTGGGTAGGTTAGAGTGCCATTGGAAGACACCTCGTATTGTGACGAATTTCTTATCTCTGTTAAGTTCGGTGCTTCTACATAAATCTTAGTGATGCCATAGTCCCTTACATAGTTGCAAGTATTCCCGTCCGTAAGCACTAATCGATTACCTATAACCTCAGCTTTGACATCATTGAGTAAATTTTCACCTATTTCTATAGTGACTTTATAGCCTGAAGCCTCAGAAATAATCAGCTCTATATCTCTATTGACTAAAATCCTTTCAAAATCTGAAACCTCAACCTCTTGTTGAATAATGTTTCCTGAAGTCTGAAAGCAATCGTTAGCATCTTCACTGTTACAAGCGAACACCAGAAAAACACATATGTAAATTATTTTTTTCATAGTCTTACTCCAATTCCAAATTCAACAGCTTCAGCTTTTGCTCCATGGGATTTTAATGTTATAGCACCAAAGAATTTATTTCCAAAATAACGTTTTAATCCTATTCGTATATAAGTTCTCCCTTCAAAATCAAAAGGGTAATATAAATAATAGCCCAATTGTGTTTCTATGGACATCTTATTGATAAAAAGCTCATGTCCTGCGAATAACCCAACACGTTTATAATCTTCATCTCCGCTAACATTTTCTTCTGGAAAGGAAACAGATTGATAATAAATTAACTCTTTTAAAAAGTTTGAAAAAAATACATCAGCACCAAATTGAACAGCACTAATGTGGCTCAATCGTTTATCGGCATAAGCCGACACCACATAAAACGGAAATTGACCACTGCCAATAATATCGCTTTGGTTAATACCGCTTCTAAAGGCGATATTGTATTTAATGCGTTCCGTGAATTTATCGTCGTCTAGGTTATCAATAAACTCTTGATCTTCTTCACCCAGATTATAGTTTAACCCTACGTTAAAAGCGATGGTATTGACGCTTGTGTTTGGTGCTTTTACATTAGCATTAGAATAGTGAATTAAAGACAAACCCGCTTGCAAACCAACACGATTAAGCAGTCGTTCTTTTTTATAATTCAGCATCACATAAGTTGAACTCAACAAATGCGAACCAAAGGCAATGTTCTTATGGTTTTCCAATTTATCGTATGGGTTGGTGTTATAGGCTATACCTTGCCCAACACGAAGCGTTAGATTTCGCTTAAAAAAGTAGAAATTGTAATGCGCATACAGTCCGTAATTATTACCTAGAACATCATTCTTTAAATCTTGATAAATAAATGAAGCGCCATAATCTGGATAGTTAAAACGTTGCTCCCAAGGGTCGTTTCCAAAGGTTTTTTTGTTCCAGCTTAAAATAACACCTTCAGGATGACCTGTAATTAAATGAAGAATATCGTTATTATGAAGTGCAATGTTTCCTGAGAAATAATTCAAATCGAAATACGAGTCAGACGTTCTCTTTTCTTGAGAAAACAACAGCAATCCAAATAGAATTATAAAACCTGTAAGCCAGTACTTCATAGATAATATGGTTACTGGCAAAAGTAATAGAATAATTAATTTAAAAACAAAGTCGCCAATAAAGATACTGCTGTTATCAATAATAGCTTTATAGCAAACCTAAATTCGGCCTTATTATTTTTTATGAGTTTCATTTTTAAGGGGCTTTGAAATACAATACAAATATGAAGCGCAATATCCGTTTTAGTGTTAAGCTAAGTCTAAGGAAATGTTACCGTTTAATAAATATGTATGCTACTGTAAATGAATGCCACACTCTCTATTTTGTAAGACTTTTATAGGGTCGAAATAATCTATATTCTTTGGTAACTGATGCTTGTCTATATACGCATCTAAATCGGCATCACTCCAATAATAAAATGGACTGACTTTTAGAATACCATCTTTGCTATAGCTTAAAATGTCCTTCTTGTTTCTATATTCGGTTTGTCTTACTCTAATATTAGTAAACCAAACATCTGGATTTTGTTCTTTTAAGGCACGTCTAAAGGGCTCTAGCTTTACCACTTCAGAGAAAACGGAATGGTTATTATCATCTATATTGGGTAAACCAATGGTTTTATCGATTTCTTCCTTGGTCAACAAGGATTGGTACTTTTGAATGTTAAGATTGTAATCTTTTATTAAACTTGAGGCGTGAGTATAGGTATTTGGCTCATTATATAATGTATCACACCAAACCACTCTAATATTTTTATCATGGCGAGACATTGTGCTCAATAATACTGCTGAATAGACTCCAAAACTCGTCGTTACTATTCTATTGTCTGACAACCTCAAAGCCCATTCAACAATCTCATCAGGCGTTCTGTTTCTTAATTTTTTATTCCAAATATCTAGATCTAATCTAATCATTACTTAAGCTTTAAATTTTTAATACTATTATCCTATAGACTTAGTAGAGTACATGCAAACATATAGATAATTAAGTATTTTTCTGAATATTAATTTAAAAATATAGTTGGGTTTAAGGATGAGACAAATCAGCCAGGCTTGTATTTCTAAAAATCTCTAAGGTATTATCCCTTACTTTAATCATTATGTTATGAACGGCACAAGCGTTTTCATCTGGGCAATCATCACATTTTTCGTAGAAATTTAAACTCACGCAAGGCACCATAGCTATTGGCCCCTCTAATAATCTCATTATGCTTGTCATTGGAATTTCTTTTGGGTCTTTTAATAAATAATAGCCACCACCTTTGCCTTTTTTTGAGCCTAAAATTCCATTTTTCTTTAAAGTGAGTAATATGCTTTCTAAAAATTTTTGAGAAATATTTTCTGCTTTGGAGATTGAAGAAATCTGAACAGGAACCCTATCTTCTTTCTTCGCTAAATGCACTAAAGCTTTTATCCCATATTTTGTTTTCTTTGAAAGCATAGTGTAAATCTAATACATTTTTATAACTCTATGATTTACACTTTTGCCAATTAAAAACTACAGTTATATTTAATTTATGCTATCATTTCTTTCTTTTTTATACTAAAAACTGGTCGTAAAAGTTTAGCCAATTGATGATATTCAATTAAAAAGGCATCATGCCCATGTATAGACTTTATCTCACCTATGGTTACGTTTTCTTTTACTGATTTTAGTTCCACAAAAGTCTTCCAGTTTTCTTCAGGTTTAAATAACAAATCTGAATTAATGGTTATTATATGAATATCTGCCGTTATGTGTTTAGCAATTGACCCAAATCTGAGTTCACCTTCTCCTTGCGTAATATCTATGGTTCTTAAAATTTGATTCATCATTTTATAGGCTTTTAGATGAAATCTGTTTGAAAGATTGTCTCCATGATAATTCAGCCAAGATTCAACATTAAAAAGGGTGCTCATTTTTTTTGATCGCTCAAATTTCTGGGTCAATGACTCTGGTGTACGGTATAATGTCATTGCATGTCTTCTTGCGTCTTCAAGTGGTTTTGAAGAGTTATTTAGAATAGCATCTTGTATATGACAATTGGCAATAATCCAGTCCGTAGATTTCCAATCTGTAGCAATTGGGATAAGATTTTCAATTAAATAGGGTTTCAACGCTGCCAATTCCCAAGCGATACCTCCACCAACAGAACCACCTATAACAGCATACAGTTCATTTATATTTAATCGCTCTAAACCTATCGCAAACAATTTGGCAATGTCCCTAGCCGTAAAATCCTTATAGTTATCAATTAGGTTTTCTCTAATGTCACCATAACCATTGCCGGGAATATTAAAGGCTATAATTGTGTAATAATTAGTATCTATACATTTATTATCACCTATTAAATCATTCCACCAGCCATTTTCGCCAATTATATTTGAGTTTCCTGTAAGCGCATGATTGACTAATATTATCGGTGCAGTACCCAGAGTAACACCAAAAGTTTGATAAGACAATGAAATAGCTACAGTCTCACCATTTTTAGTTCTATAATTTGGAATATTAATATGTTTTAAGTTTCTCATGAATCTTTTTTTTAAGATTAACAGATGCCCTAGTACAAGGGCATCTGTTCTAAACTAAACAACACTAAAGGCTAATCTTGAAAAACGTTATGCTGTTTTACAACAGCAAATGCTTCCTTCAAATCGGCTTTTAAATCTTCAATATTTTCTATACCAACTGATAAACGGATAAGATCTTTCGTCACACCAGTGCTTTGTTGAGCTTCATCAGTTAATTGCTGATGTGTAGTACTCGCAGGATGTATAATCAGTGATTTTGTATCTCCAATGTTCGCTAAAAGTGAAAATAGTTTTGTTGTGTCTGCAATGGTCTTTGCAGATTCATAACCACCATCGACACCAAAAGTAACCACACCACTCTGACCTTGAGGTAAATATTTTTTAGCAAGCTCATGGTATTTACTGGTTTTTAGACCTGGATAATTTACCCATGTCACTTCTGGTTGCTCTTGTAACCACTTCGCCAATTCTAGAGCATTCTGGCTGTGCTTTTTTATACGTAATTCTAAGGTCTCTAAACCTTGTATAATCTGAAACGCATTAAACGGACTCAAAGCACCTCCATAATCTCGCAAGCCTTCTATCCTTACTTTGGCAATAAATGCAGCTTCTTCAAGAGCTTCATTATACACTAAGCCATGGTAACCAGGTGATGGTTCTGTGAATTCAGGAAACTTTCCATTAGCCCAATCAAAAGTACCTGCGTCAATGATGACTCCTCCAAGTGCTGTTCCATTACCGTTGATATATTTTGTTAATGAATGGATAACAATATTTGCACCATAGTCAATTGGGTTTAGCAGATACGGTGTTGCAACTGTATTGTCAACAATAAGAGGTACTTTGTATGTTTTTGCTTCTTTTGAAATAGCTTCAATATCCAACACATCTAATTTTGGATTCCCTAAGGATTCAATGAAAAAAGCCCTTGTATTTTCTTGAGCAGCTTTGTTGAAGTTTTCTGGATCTGATGGATCTACGAAGGTGGTCGTTATACCATGTCTCGGTAATGTTACGCTCAACAAATTATAGGTTCCGCCATACAAACTGTTGGATGCTACAATATGATCTCCAGCTTTTAACAAGGTCAGCAAACTTGTTGCGATTGCCGATGTACCTGAAGCTGTAACTACTGCTGCAATTCCGCCTTCTAATGACGCTAACCGTTGTTCTAAAATATCATTTGTTGGGTTGTTGATTCTTGTATAGATATTACCCGTTTCTGCTAAAGCAAACAGATTTGCAGCATGGTCAGAATCATTGAAAACATATGCTGTGGATTGATAAATAGGAACAGCTCTGGTTCCTCCATTGTTTTGGACATCGTGTCCTGCATGCAACGCTTTTGTTGCGAATTTTTGTGTACTCATTTTTCTAAGTTTTTGAGTTAATAAATAATTAAAACAAAAGCCAAATAGACCTCGGTTAGAGGCATACTTAATAGAAAAATGTTATGAAGAAATATGCTAATTACAGATGAGTAATTAGTCTTGGGTTATCTATCTAAATTTGCAAAAAATGACTCGCAAATTCAAGTAGAATTTAGCACCTTCTTAGTAAATCTAAGGGTTGCTAAGGCTTCAATGGGTCTAATCCCTCCACCTTTCTTGATAACATTTCAGTAAGTGTTTTGAACTTTGTGAGTACAAATATTGTGTTATAAATTTTTAATTTCAAAATAAAACGGCAAGTTTTTAAATTATTTATGAAATCGACAAAATAAACGCTTGTTTTTGAAAAATATGTAATATATCTTAAATCTATAATCATATTGATATAGATTCAATTGTAAATGAACAAACTATTTTCAAGTTTCTTATCGCTTAAACCTTTTTTATCTTAAATTTTAATCTGTACATTTGCCCAGATTAAAAAAGAGGAAAAATTTGTTCTGATTGCAACCTCAATAAAAAATGCTAAAGCAGTTAGGTTTTCAACTTCTCTAGCAACCAAGCAATCTCAATAGGTTTTTCAAGAATACATTAAAATTTAAAAGAGATTTATGCCATATTTATTTACTTCAGAAAGTGTTTCGGAAGGTCATCCAGATAAAGTAGCTGATCAAATTAGTGACGCTTTAATAGATAATTTTTTAGCTTTTGACCCGGAGTCTAAAGTGGCTTGTGAAACTTTGGTAACCACAGGACAAGTGGTGCTTGCAGGCGAAGTAAAATCCAACACCTACTTAGATGTTCAAAAAATAGCTAGAGATACCATTAATAAGATTGGCTACACCAAAAGCGAATACATGTTCGATGGCAATTCTTGTGGTGTTTTCTCAGCAATACATGAGCAATCTGAGGATATTAATCGTGGTGTAGATAGAGCTTCCAAAGAAGAGCAAGGTGCTGGTGACCAAGGGATGATGTTTGGTTATGCTACAAACGAAACCGACAATTATATGCCACTGGCTTTAGATATTTCGCATATTATTTTAAAGGAATTAGCTGAACTTCGTAGGGAAAATAAAGACATCACTTATTTAAGACCAGATTCTAAAAGTCAAGTAACGATTGAGTATAGTGACGATAACACACCTCAACGTATTGACGCTATTGTGGTTTCTACACAGCATGATGACTTTGATTCTGATGAAGCCATGCTCGCTAAAATCAGAAAGGACATTGTAGAAATCCTCATCCCAAGAGTAGTAGCAAAAGTACCTGACCATATTAAACCATTATTTACTGATGATATTAAGTACCATATTAATCCTACTGGAAAATTCGTCATCGGTGGACCACATGGAGATACTGGTCTAACAGGAAGAAAAATTATTGTAGATACTTATGGTGGTAAAGGCGCCCATGGAGGAGGAGCTTTTTCTGGTAAAGACCCAAGTAAAGTAGATCGAAGTGCTGCTTATGCCACAAGACATATTGCAAAAAACTTGGTTGCAGCCGGACTTTGTGAAGAAATTTTAGTGCAAGTATCCTACGCGATTGGTGTTGTTGAACCTATGGGCATTTTTGTAGATACCTATGGTACGTGTCCATTTAACTTAACGGATGGTGAAATCGCTGAAAAAGTATCTGAAATATTTGATATGCGACCTGCTGCTATTGAAAAACGTTTAAAATTACGTCAACCAATGTATAGCGAAACCGCTGCTTATGGCCACATGGGACGACAACATGAAACCGTAACCAAAACATTTGAGCAGCCTTATGGTGAGCCCGTTTCGCTTGATGTAGAGTTATTTACATGGGAAAAACTAGATTATGTTGATAAAGTTAAAGCAGCTTTTAAGATATAGTGCTTATCCCTTTTATTATGTATTAAACCCTCTTGAAATTTATCTTGAGGGTTTCTTTTTATCGAAAACATGCTATTTAAGGTAGGAATTTATACTTTCTATCTGTTTTATACCAAACAAACACATAAAACTCAATTAAATCAACACATTATGATCAACATTAAAAAATTCCCAAATCTTATTTTAATGCTTTTCTTTTCGTTACTCACCGTTACATCTTGTCAAAAAGATGATGGTTCAGGAGGTGGCGGACCACAAGAAAACATTCCAGACACTTTTTCAGAATATTTTGGCAATTCAGTTTCACGAAATTTTCTTGGTAACGTTATAGACACTAATAAAAACCCTATTGAAGGAGTTACCATAACCATTGGTAACCAAACCGCTCTAACAGACAGCAATGGCGTTTTTATACTGAACAACGCAACAGTTAACGAACGTTTTGGTTATATAAAAGCTGAAAAAACAGGTTACATTCATGGCTCTAGAAGTGTTGTACCTTCCAATGGTACTAACAAGGTTACCATTATGCTACTAGAAGCCACAGTAGTTGGCACAGTGAGTAGTGGCACACCTGAAACTGTAACCGCCAATGATGGTAGTTCAGTAAGCTTTGACGGTAATTTTACAAAAGAAGACGGTTCTTCCTATTCTGGTTCTGTGGATGTCATTATGCATCATTTGGATCCAGCAGATGAGGATATGCCAATGCAAATGCCAGGCATGCTCTATGCTGAAAATGAAGAAGGTGCCGAACGTATGTTACAAACTTTAGGAATGTTGGCTGTAGAACTAAGAGGCTCTGGTGGTGAAGATTTAAATTTAGCCGAAGGTTCTACTTCTGAAATAAAAATCCCTGTAGATGCTAGTTTGATGGGAATAGCACCAGCAACTATACCACTTTGGTATTTTGATGAAGTCAACGGTTACTGGAAAGAAGAGGGTGTCGCTACATTACAGGGCAATATGTATGTTGGTACAGTGTCGCATTTTTCATTCTGGAATTGCGATATACCAGCTGAAGCGATAACACTTTGCGTTACTGTAACTGATGAAGATAACAACACACTTAACAATTTATACGTCACCATTACAAGTGCAACATTTGGCACAAGAGGTGGTTATGCCAATGATAACGGAGAGGTGTGTGGTTTTGTCCCTAGCGATGAAAGTTTAGTACTTAATGTGTATAATTATAATGTATGTGGCGAAAATGCTCTACATACTGAAACTGTCGGACCATTTAGTTCAGATTCAAACCTTACGGTTATTGTACCCGATAATCCTGATATTATCCAGGAAACGGTTGTTGGTACATTTAACACCTGTGATGATAACGCAGTAACGGATGGCTATGTACAAGTGACTTATGGTAACCAGTCGTTTACAGATGCAGTAACTGACGGAACTTTTGAAGTTAACCTTTTAAGATGTAATGAGAATAACGAGTTTACCATTAAAGGAAGCGATTACGTTAACTTACAAACTACGGACAGCATTAGCTATACCTTTACAACACCTTTAACCGATATTGGTGTGATTACGGCATGTAATTCGATTACAGAATTTATTCAATACACCATTGATGATGGAGAAACCGAATTTTTCATCTCTGACAATATCACTGCTAACTTTTATACAGACAGCCCTAACACAAATGGACCAACATTGGATATTTATGGAAATGGTGATGGACAAACCACATGTTTCTATTTATTTAGTAGGCTAGATGAAACATCCTATGAAGGCACGTATGATTACTTAGACTGGAATGACATTAACGACACAGGGTTTAACATTACAGAATGTATAGGCATGGCTGACACCAATAACAATGTTATATACAACCTTACCACTTTAGGCGACGTAGGAGAATATATTGACATCAATTTTAGTGGCTCTTATGAAGATTGGAATGGAGGTTCCCATACCATAACTGGTACTATACATGTACTAAGGGATAACTAAAACCTAAATACATAGATTTAAAAAAAACCTTCTCATCTGAGAAGGTTTTTATTTTTAATGAAACTTTTTACGCAACCTTTTGGTGATTATTACATCTATTAAATATAAAACTAAAATCAATCGCTATGAAATCAACAGACTTTTTAATTCTCCCAGTATTTATTAGTCTAATTATTTTCTCATGTAATAATGAAGACTTAGAAGATCAAAATAACACAGAGTTTATTGAGTACACTATAGATGGTGGAGAGCCTGTTACAATTTTTGAAGATATAAATGCCATCTTCTATCCTAATAATCAAGATTTTTCAAGCCCTGTATTAGATATTTTTACATTTACAAACGATTATAACACTTGTTTTCGCATAAGAGGTGCTCTACATAACCCTAATTATTTAGGCACTTATGATAATCATGATTTTCAGGAAAATGATACAGGATTCTCTATGGATGATTTTGACTGGGTTAATTGTTCTGATGCATTTAATATTAGCAGCATTAATAATAATATAACCTACAACTTAACAGTACTTGGAGAAGTTGGTGAGTATATAGACATTAATTTTAGTGGAGACTATGAAGATTATGATGGTAATCCACATACTATAACTGGCATTGTACATGTCATAAGAGACAACTAGTAGTTACACTTTTGAAAAACAAACTATAAACTCTCAAGTCAAAAAAAATTAAGATTTAAGAGTTTTTATTTGTGAGAATTTTAACGCAACCCTTTTACACTTTCTGTATCTTAGTTTTAGAAACTATCATCAATCATCAATCAAAAAATGAAATCAGTTCTATCCATATGGCTGGTGCTATTTATCTGTTTTCTCAATACAACTTCCTGTAGGGAGAATACAGATAAAACCAACCAAAACAATACCATAAACACCTTTGCTGACTATTTAGGCGAACCAATTAAAATTGACCTAAAGGGTAAAGTTATAGACCTTAACAATACTCCACTAGATAGTGTTTTGGTTGTTGCCGGAAACAAGTCTGCCACAACCGATGAATATGGTAATTTTACAATTAAAAATGTATCGGCCCACCAAGAATTTGTAGCTCTAGAAGCTCAAAGAAAAGATTTTAAAAATACAGTGGTAAATCTTGTTCCTAAAAAAGATACGAGTACAGTAAACATAACACTTCACAAGGCTACAGCACCGTGTTTGTTTTGGTTTTGTAAACACAATCACAACTTACCTAATACTATTGATTAAGAAAAATTAATACGATTTTTTCACGCAACCTTTTGGTGGTTTTTACATCTAAAAGATAAAACCAACAACCAATCACTATGAAATCATCAACAATTATCTTTTCATTTTTATTCACTTTTCTCCTAGTATTTTCTTCTTGTCAACACGATGATGGCAGTTTTAGAGATGGCGAACAACAAGAGAATATTCCGGATACCTTTTCACAATATTTTGGCAATACCATTAATAGGGATTTTCTCGGAACTGTAGTCAATAAAAATAATCTTCCCTTACAAGGTGTTACAATAACCATAGGCAATGAGACTGCCCAAACCGACAGCAATGGTGTTTTTATTATTAAAGATGCTGAAGTTAATGAGCGTTTCGGCTATATAAAAGCTGAAAAAGCAGGATACATTCATGGTTCTCGAAGTGTTGTCCCATCGGAGGGCACTAACAAAGTAGAGATTATGTTGCTCGAAGCTACTCCTATTGCCACAATAAGCAGTGGTACTGCCGAAACGGTTTCTTTATCTAATGGTAGTTCCGTAAGTTTTGATGGCAATTTTGTTAAGGAAGATGGCTCAGATTATGAAGGCAGTGTAAATGTGATTATGCACCATTTAGATCCTGTTGACCAAGATATGCCAATGCAAATGCCAGGCATGCTCTATGCCGAAAATGAAGATGGTGCCGAACGTATGCTACAAACTTTAGGTATGCTTGCGGTAGAATTACGAGGCTCTGGTGGAGAAGAATTAAACTTGGCAGAAGGCTCAATATCTGAAATTAAAATGCCTGTGGATGCCAGTTTAATGGGAATTGCACCAGCAACCATACCGCTTTGGTATTTTGATGAAGCCAATGGCTATTGGAAAGAAGAAGGCGAAGCTACGCTACAAGGTAATATGTATGTTGGTTCCGTATCACATTTTTCTTTTTGGAATTGTGACATTCCTGCTGAAGCGATTACACTTTGTGTTACAGTTACAGATGAAAGTGGTAATGCCATAAATAATCTTAGTGTAAATATAACAAGCCTAACATTTGGCACAAGAGGTGGTAACACCAACGAAAATGGCGAAGTCTGTGGTTTTGTTCCAAGTGGTGAAACCTTAGAACTTAATATCTATGTCCAATACTCATGCGATACTTCACTTTTGTATTCTGAAATGATTGGACCTTTTAATGCAGATTCCAGTATTTCTGTTATCGTTCCCAATCATCCAGTTATAAGTTTTGAGACAATTAGAGGTAATTTTTTAAACTGTGATGGAAATCCTGTAAGTAACGGTTATATACAACTGACCTATGGTAATCAATCGTACACAGAAATTGTCAATGAAGAAGGTGACTTTGAATTTCAATTTTTAAGCTGTTCAACGAATGATGCATTTGGTATTACTGGCACTGATTATGATAACTTAACAGAAACCGACCATCTAAATTTCTTTTTTACTTCTCCTGTTACAGACATAGGAACGATAATGGCATGTAATTCCGTTGAGGAATTTGTTCAATATGTCATAGGAGACAATATTACCGTGATTGATTTTGATAATATTAATGCAACATTTACGGAAATTCCTAATAATATTTATCCAATAACACATATGCTATCGATAAATGGAAGTACCAATGTTGACAATATTAACCATAATTACAATTTAAAGGTTTGGGCCCATGCTCCAGACTTCATTGGCTTATATAATACCGATGACACATCTTTTATAGCATCTAGTGGCGTTGCATCAATTGGGATATTATCCATAAACACTCTTGGTGAAGTTGGAGAATACATAGATATAAGTTTCAGTGGATTCCATAGTTCACAAAATGGCGTTTTACCTGTACATGGCACAATTCATGTATTAAGAGATGAGTAAAAACTAAAAAAAGCCCTATCAGTTGATAGGGCTTTTTCAATGTAGACTATATTTTCTATAGCGTATAAGTCAATCTAAAAGTAACAAATCGTGGCTGAATAAACGTCTCTGAACTAAATACGGAGATATTACCAGCACCATTACTAATATTAGAATCAATATCTAATATGTTAGAGGCTCTTAATGAGTACTCCCATTTAGCATCACTATTTTTTCTGTACATCAAAGACGCGTTCCATGTTTTAAACACATCTTTACTTCCATTACTTTCTTGTTCGTTATAGGTAAAATCCGTAACAAAGGTTAAGGCATCCCATATATAAGCATCAAACTCTATAGATGGTGCTCTTGTAATAAACTTAGTCGTATTGGTACCTTGGTCATTATCCCTAACTGTATAGCTATATCTTAATCTTACGTTTGGAGCCTCCCTAAAATTGGTTCTAATTTCTGGAGTATAACTCTGCGTAAAACTCTCGTTAACGGATTGTCTGCCTTGAATAAACTGGTTAAGTTTACTATAATTAAAGTTAGTTCTAAGACTAGCTCTAACTTTTCCAAACGTACGTTGTACTCTACCGAATACACTTGCACTCTCATCTGCAAATTGCGAGTTAAAGAATGAACTTGTTCTAATAACGCTTTCAAAGTTTGTTAATGAACGTATTTGATCAATATTTTTACTATAGTTGGCACCTGCAAATACATTGGTATAATTAAATAAGTTGAAACTACTATAGAACAAACTTAAGTTGTGTGATAATGCATTTTGCAGTTCTGGGTTACCAAATTGAATGCTATTAAAGTTATTTAGCACCAAGCCTTCTGCAATATTAGTAACATCCGTAAAGGTATTAGACATACGGTAATTGAATGTTAAACTCTCACTTTTCTTAAATTGAATACGCGTTTCAAAATCTGGTAATACATTAAAGAAATTGTCCTTAAAGGTTTCTCCTCCTTGTGTATTCTGATTGCTATACGCATGGAATGACACACCAGGTGTAAAGGTAAATT
Organism: Winogradskyella sp. MIT101101; assembly: GCF_047126865.1. Lineage (NCBI taxonomy): Bacteria > Pseudomonadati > Bacteroidota > Flavobacteriia > Flavobacteriales > Flavobacteriaceae > Winogradskyella > Winogradskyella sp. MIT101101. The sequence continues at coordinate 1,485,052 of NZ_CP138982.1, forward strand.
TACCGGTTTTGAATCTGTAATGAACACCTAAATAAACATCACCAAATCGGTATTCTACGTCATCATTCATTGCAGACAAGGTATTACCATCTGTATCAGTAATGGTTGGTGTTGGGTCAAAACGTGTACCATCATCTAAAAACTGAAATATATTGGAGTTGAATTTTTGATTGCTCAATATCGTCCCAAGGGTTAGATTGATGTTACTTTTTGTGTTCAGAATATTATAGTAATCTAACTTCGCATCCAACTGATTAGATTTTACACGTCTTTCTTGGTTGATATCATAACCAAACTGATCTCTATTTAAACCTAAGCCTTCTGCTGTGTCGTCAAAAGCATCATTATCTGGGTCATCATTATTAGATGGATCGTTCATCAACAACGCATTGTAAAATGGATCTTCATCTTTTATTAAATGTTGTGCTTCAAAAGCAAAAATGTTGTTCTCGTTGAGCGTGTAGTAATAATTCAAAGTTTGATTAATGCTATAGGGATTAGCAGTATCCAATTGATTGGTATTGCCAACGACTGATGAAAATAAATTCTGTCGTTCCTTATCGTCTGAAATACGACCCAAAAGATCATAATCTAATTGATTATTAACATTAGGTTTATAGGTAGCACTTAATTTAGCTATAGCCTGATTAGACGCTTCCCTACCTGTTGAAACGGTAGCTTCATCTGGTGGCACACTTGCTGATTCATCAATTGGAGTACTAGGATCATCTTCAATATCTATATAGTCGATAAAACTTTCTTCTCTGGTTCTAAGTCTACTACTGTTATAAATGACGAAACCACTTAAATCCAATGCCTTATTAGGTGAATAACTAAAGTTAGTAGCTATTAGTTTTGTTACTACTTCTTGCGAGTTTTGGATATTTGTTAACCCTCCCAGACCATTGTTACCTAAATTAATATTAGTACCACTTGTTCTACTTGGTGCTCTAAATCCAAAGCCTCCTCCAAAATTTCTTAAATCTCTATTGGTTAATGCTACTTCACCAATATTATTCATGTCGCCTATAACATTGATACTGTATTTAGGACTATAGTAAAATAACTTTGGCTGCACTAAGTACAACTCATCATTAGGCGATGGTGCTGTACCAACTCCTGCCGTAACATCTCCAAACCAAAAGTTGCTTTTTCCTTCTTTTAGTTTAATGTTAATTGCCACATTATCTTGGTTATTCTGTACACCACTTAACTGACCAACCTCAGCATAATTACGAAGTACTTGTACCTTATCCACAGCATTAGATGGAATATTCTTGGTTGCCAGTTTTGTATCTCCATCAAAGAAATCCTTACCCTCAACCATAACCTTGTTAACAACCTTTCCTTCTACTTCAATTTGTCCATCAGCATTTATTTCTACACCAGGCAGTTTTTTAAGTACATCTTCCAATTTACGTTCACTACCATTTTTAAATGAGTCTGCGTTATAGACTATAGTATCTCCTTTTATGGTCACAGGCATTTCGTAAGTGAGCTCTACAGCATCTAATGAATTGTCTGGTTGAAGGATAAAATCTTTAGTGATGTCAGCATCAAGAGTAGTAACAGTTTCATCTGCGGTTTTATACCCAATGTAACTGACTTGTACTTTATACTTCCCATTTTTACCCAAGGCCAAAATATATTTACCTTGTTCGTCAGTAGTAGCATAAGACTCAAGAGTATTGCTCTCTTGGTTGATGGCAATAACATTTGCCAATTCTAAAGGAGTCCCAATGCTATCCTTTACTATACCTTGCATTTTAATTTGAGCAAAGGAACTGCTTGATGCTACTATGCATAGTAGCAATAATAATTTTTTCATGTTGTTGATTGTTTTCTTTTGGTTGGTTGAGAAAACTTCTTTGATAGAAGTTTTCCCATATAACTTTAGATGCATTTATATTAGTTTCTACGTCCTCCGCCACGGCCACCTCGACGGCCTCCGTACATTTCTCGCATCTCTTCCATCTTTTTGGTTATGATCTCATTATACTCGGCCTGTGTAACTTCCTCGCCTTTTTCAGGTTTTTCAATCTCCTCTTTTTCTTCAGGATTCATTACAATTTTTGTACACAGTATTGTTGTTCTATCTGCGCTGACTTCCAATATTAATCCTGGTAAGCCCCAATAATCATCTGGACCTTGGTTAATTGGAATTTGTGGAGTATACCAAGCTGTAACTTCAATAGTTTTTGGCACTTCAATCTGGCTCATTGGATCGTCCTTATCTACTTTAGTAGAATCTTTGGCTTCTTCTCCTTCTTTCTTTTCGTCATTGTCTCGATCTCTCCCTCGTCTTGGCCTCATACTTCTCCAATCAAACTCATCTACGGTTTTAGTGGCTGTTGCCTTAAAACATGTGTATTGACCAATCTGTTTGGTTTCGGTTCCCATTTTCCACTCAAGACCTTTCAATTCGTCTTTAATTAAAAATTGCTTTCCGAAGAATTCCTGATCTTGTATCAACTCCTTATCCTTAACATTTTTATATTTAGGACCACCTGTTAAACTACTACTAAAACCACCAAAACCTCCACCAGAACCTGGTGCCTCTAATTTTTCGTCTTCTTTGTAAATGGATTCTGTTTTGTTGAAGGTTAAGATGTATTCTTTTTCAAGAAAACTCTTCATGCGCTCTTCTATACGCTTTTTTTGCTCAGGGCTCATCTCTCTACCACCAAATTGATCTAAATCCATAGTTGTTTTAGTTTGGTAGTACGCTTTGCCCTGAAAGTCTTGCCCATACGAAACAGTACAGAGGCAAAATAACAGTAATGATGTAAGTTTAAAAACTAGTTTTTTCATCTTAATAAGGTTAATGTTGAGTGTTAAATGTAGCTTTATAATTTTAAGTATTGATTAAAAAAAGTGTTACATAAATCGACAATCAACTAAATTGATATTGCATTAGACTTATTTAGATGCAAAACGTAATAATTACTTGCGTTAAAGTTGTGTTAATAAAATTAACCTCGTCTTCGACCCATTCTATTATTTCGAAATTCCTTCATTTTAGAAACAATCGTTTCTTGATATTCTGCCTTAGTAATTTCCTTTCCTTTATCTGGTGCTTCTATCTCAATTTGTTCTTCTGGATTTAATATAAGTTTTGTGCAAAGCATGGTTGTGTTACCTGCACTGACTTCTAATATTAATCCTGGTAGTCCCCAATATTCTGAAGGCCCATGTCCTACAGGTATCTGAGGCGAATACCACGCCTCAACTTCGGTCATTGCTACTTTAGGCTCTTCAATGGTTGTATTTGTAGAATCATTTTCTGTCTCCTCATCATTGGTGCTTCTCAATCGACTCCATGAAAAGTCGTACCAGGTTAAATCACTCGTCGGTATGGAAGCCGTTGCCTTAAAACAAGTATAATTACCAATTTGCTTAGTTTCTTTTTCTAACTGCCACTTAATGTCTTGAAGCTTATCCTTAACCAAAAACTGCTTGCCATAAAACTCCTGGTTTTGAATTTGAGTATTGGTTTTAACATTTTTGTACTGTTTTCCTGGTGCGAAATTTTTTCCCCAAGAATCTGTGGCTCCAGACATAGCATCTAATTGTTCATCTTCATAGAATAGAGACTCTTCCTTGTTAAAGGACAGTATGTATTCTTTTTCAAGTCTATTTTTAAGTCGAGCTTGTACTTGCTTCTTTTGTTCTTCACTCATTCTTGCTCCCCATCTTCCTAAATCCATAGTAGATTTTGAAACATAAATGGCTTTACCTTGAAATTCCTGAATATCTATTTCATTTTGTGGATCAGTGATCTCTTTATCTTTGAAAGAACTAGAAAATAATACGGAAAGAACAAGAATGCTAGATTTTAATAATATGGACTTCATGATAGATAAACTTATTTTTGTTTAACGAATTTAATTAATTATTAAACATTACTATTCTCTTTACCATAATATTAACATCAAAATATTTTCTTTTAGTCTAGCCACCAATAGTTATTGAAAAACTTTCACCATCTCTCTGGCCTTTTCTAGGTCTATAACGCTCTTGCATTTCCTTGGCTTTTTTCTCCATGATTTTCTCATATTCCTCCTGTGAAACCTCTTTACCTTTAGTCGGTTCAGCTATTTCTACCTTTTCTTCTGGGTTCAAAACAATTTTACTACATATAATGGTTAGCTTACCATCATGCACTTCTAATATTAATCCAGGTAAACCTTGGTAATTATCCGGACCATTATTTATTGGAATTTGTGGTGCATACCAAGCTGTTACTGTACGCTCTTCCATTTCTGGTTCTTTATCTAGATCACTTTCTTCTTCCTCATCATTCGTACTCACGACAACCCTTGGCTTTTCTACCATTTTGGTGTACGTTGCTTTAAAGCATTGATATTCTCCTATGAACTTAGTTTCAGACTCTAGCTTCCACTCAATAGGCTCTATTTCATCTTTAATGAGAAAAAGCTTGCCAAACGTATCTCTCAATTCGGCATAACGGTTTTCCTTTGTGTTTTTATAGAGCACATCATCTCCGCCTCCATTACCCATAACCACAATTTGGTAATCTCCTCCACCAACTTGCGGCTTACTCAATTCCTCTTCTTGTTGGTAGGTTGAAGCTTCTCGGTTAAAAGCTAGGTGGTATGTTTTTTGAAACTGCTTTTTCATCATCTCCACCATCTTGGCATGCATCTCGTCATTTACCTGAGTGCTATCCATTTTAATGTCGATATCTCGATGTGTCTTGTAGGTTGCCACACCCTGAAAATCTTGGGCGTGCAAACCTGTTACGCTAAGCGCTATTGCTACGACTAATGTTCTAATAATTGTTGTCATTTTGATTGAATTTTATAAATGTTACAATACAAATATCTACAATCTACACTTTTCTGAGCGTTAATGAACGTTAACGTGTGTTAACCAATGGTCAATAATTGAACTTTAACATTTACTTTTGAAATATGAACGATAAACGATATCAATGGATACTGTACATAATTATTGCTGTGATAGCTATCACTATTGGTATTCAGGTGTTTTGGAATTACAAGAACTACCAAACCAATAAGCAGCAATTAATCAATGATGTGCAGATAAGTTTGGATAAAGCCGTAGATGATTATTATGCTGCCTTAGCTGAACGCACCACACTTAACTTTTCGTTAATCAATAATTACACTGTTGATTCATTAAATCCAGAGACGGAAATTTCAAAACTTCTCAAAAAAATTGACCATCCTTCTAAAGGGCTAAAAAGCATAGACTCTTTAAAAACAAATAATTACAAAAGCTTCACATTTATAGACACTAGAGAAGCCGATTCTGCAGTCTTTAGCTATCATACGGATCACCAAACTATTAACGAAGACTCATTTAGACTTCGAGTTGGCAATTATAAATTCATTGACAGTATAAGCCCTTCAAGTTTTGAGTTGCTTACATCTAAAGTCGTCGTTGCAATAAGTAATGATTCTTTAGACTTAAAAAAGGTAGATAGCTTAATGAAAATTGAATTTGAAAGAAAAAACATTAACATACAACACAAGCTCTATTTTGATAAAAATTTACCCAATAAAAATTTTGAACCAATTATCCATACAGCAAGAGACTCTGTCCTTAAACATATGGACATTCTCAGCACCACATCAAAATCGACTTTTTTACCTAAGGGCAGTTCGCTAAGACTATATTTTTTTAATTCTACTTCTACCATTTTAAAACGAAGCTTAACAGGTATATTAATATCAACAATATTGGTAATTGCAGTGATAAGCTGTCTGTTTTATCTACTGCGCATCATAAAACATCAAAAACAACTCGCCGAAGTAAAAAATGATCTCATCAGTAATATTACTCACGAGTTTAAAACACCTATTGCCACTATTGGAGTCGCCTTAGAAAGTATCAATAATTTTAATGCTATTGAAGACAAAGAGAAGACAAAAAAATACATCAAAATGTCCTCTGAACAATTAGGTAAGCTCAACCTTATGGTTGAAAAGCTACTGGAAACGGCAACTTTAGACAGTGATAACCTAGAATTAAACAAAGAGTCGATAGATTGTGTTGAGTTGCTTAACTCGCTAGTTAGTCGTTACAAAATTCAATATCCAGAGAAAACATTCAATACCAGTTTTAAGGTCGAAAGCTTAAAGGCCAGCGTTGATGTCTTTCATTTTGAAAATGCCTTAAATAACGTTTTAGACAATGCCGTTAAATATGGTGGAGAGCTAATTTCCATTGATTTAGTTCCAAAAAAAGATATGTTTGACATTCTTATTTCGGATAACGGAAATACCCTTTCCAAAGAGAATAGAGAGCGTATTTTTGAAAAATTCTATCGTGTACCAAAAGGTAATACACACGATGTAAAAGGTTTTGGAATTGGCTTATATTATACAAAAACCATTATTGAAAAGCACAATGGTTCCATCTCTTTAGATTTAAACAAAAACTTAACAACCTTTAAAATTACACTTCCAAATGGTTAGTAAACTAAAATTATTATTAGCCGAAGATGAATCTGCACTAGGGCAAATTATAAAGGAAAGTCTCGAAACAAGAGATTTTGAAGTCATTTTATGCGACAATGGTGAAAAAGCTTTTGAAAAATACAAATCTGAATCGCCAGAAATTTTAGTGTTAGATGTTATGATGCCCAAAAAAGATGGCTTTACTCTAGCAAAAGAGATTAGAGCTATAGACGACACTATTCCTATTATTTTTTTAACCGCAAAATCGCAAACTGCAGATGTGGTTGAGGGTTTTTCAATTGGCGGCAACGATTACCTTAAAAAGCCATTTAGTATGGAAGAGTTAATTGTTAGGATTCATAATTTGGTGAGTCGTACTAAAGTTCAGAAAGCGTCAAAAATTTTAAAAATTGGAAACTATATTTTTGATTTCCCTAGACAACGACTTCAATTTAAGGATGAAGAAACCATTCAACTTACGCACAGAGAAGCGCATCTTCTTTTTCATTTAATAAATAATAAAAATCAAGTACTAGATCGCTCAGTCATACTCAATAAACTTTGGGGAACGGATGATTTCTTTTCGGCACGTAGTATGGATGTCTTTATCACTAAACTGCGTAAAAAACTAAAAAAGGACGAAACCATTCAGATTATAAATGTTAGAGGGTTTGGTTATAAATTGACTGTTTAAACATTGTAAACTTTTCAAGTTTTAAAAACCTAATACTCTAGCAAGAAAGTGGTTCAATTTTTGTACTTTTCTAGTTCGTATGAGAACGCCTATTTATTTCTTTTTTTTCTTTAGCATTTCATTGTTCTCCCAAGAACAAATTTCAGCTAGCATTATGGATTCAACATCCATTAAAGTCGAGAGGATTTTTGGCGTAGATACTTTTGGTACGCTGTATTACTCAACTGAAGATCATACATTTCACAAAAAAGCAAAAGACACTACTATTACCTATTCCAATTTTCAACTTGGTGAGATTACGTCCGCAAACACTTTTAACCCTTTAAAAATCAATCTTTTTTATCGAGATTTCAATACAGTTATCATTTTAGACAACCGATTGGCCGAGATTTTTAAGATTGACTTTAACACCGTACAGCCTTATAAAAATGTCAGCTTTGTTTCTACAGGCTTTGACAATACGCTTTGGATTTTTAATCAAGATTTACAGCAGTTAGAATTATATGATTACAAAACCAATAAAGTACGATTAAAAACGGTGCCAGTACAGTCTGACGTATTGGACCTTAAGAGCGATTATAACAATTGCTACATGCTTACCGAAAACCACCTATATGTTTACAGTTACTTCGGAAGTTTAATTTCTAAACACAAAAATGAAGGTTACGAGAGTTTAGCTTTTAGTAAAGCACATTTAATTTTAAAAAAAGGAAATTCATTACATATTTTATCAAAAACGGATAATAAAATACAACCGATTAAGCATCCATATTTGTTAATAAATCAGTTTTTGGTAACCAATGAAACCTTGTATATTTACGACGACGAAATTCTACGTCGATACCAACTTAAACTAGAATAAATTATGCATGTTGCTGTTGCAGGAAATATAGGAGCTGGAAAAACTACGCTCACAAAATTACTAGCCAAACATTACAAATGGGAAGCACAATTAGAAGACGTTGTTGACAACCCTTATTTAGATGATTTTTACAATCAGATGGAACGTTGGAGCTTTAATTTACAAGTCTATTTCTTAAACAGTAGATTTCGTCAGGTCAACCAGATTCATAATAGTGGAAAGGATATTATACAAGATAGAACCATCTATGAAGATGCGCATATTTTTGCACCCAACCTTCATGCTATGGGATTAATGACCAATCGCGATTTTGAAAATTATTCCTCTCTATTTGAGTTGATGGAATCGTTTGTAAAAGGTCCGGATTTATTGATTTATTTACGTAGTTCTATCCCAAATCTCGTTAACCAAATCCATAAACGTGGTCGCGATTACGAAAACACCATTAGCATAGATTACCTAAGCCGATTAAATGAGCGTTACGAAGCCTGGATTACCAAATACGACAAAGGCAACTTACTTATTATAGATGTAGACCATCTAGATTTTGTGGCTAATCCTGAAGATTTGGGTGGCATTATCAATAAAATTGACGCACAGATTCATGGTCTGTTTTAATCTTATGAATTAAGTAACACAATTTCAGTTTAAATAGTTTTATTTTTACATCAATGAAATTGTACAATTCCAAATTTTACCATCGTGATCTATCATGGCTACGCTTTAACCATCGTGTGCTACAAGAAGCAACTGACAAAAGAAATCCGCTTTATGAGCGCATAAAGTTTCTAGCTATTTTCTCTTCAAATCTTGATGAATTTTTTAGAGTAAGGGTTTCAGACATTAGGCAAATTAAAAGTTTAAAAAAGCCTTTAAGAAAAAAACTTATTACTAAACCCAACAAGGTTTTAAAGGAAATTAAAAAGCAAGTCCACAAGCAACAAGAGGAATTTGGTCATATATTTAAGAATGAAATAATTCCAGATTTAGAAAAAGAAGGTATTGTTTTAATTGACTACCATGCGTTTACCGATTCTCAAAAACAAATAGCAAAAACCTACTTTGAAGAACAGTTAAAACCTCTTTTAGATCTAGAAAATTCATTTCATAAGAACCCTGAGTCTATTTTTGTTGAAAATGAAGCATCCTACTTAACTACTCTATCGAATGGAGAACTTCAACTCGTAAAAATCCCAGATTCCGAGCCTCGATTTTTTACGTTTCCTACAAAAAACGGCAAGCACTTCATCACATTTATTGACGATATTTTAAAATACAATCTCGGCGAAAACCATCCTGAAGATGAAGTCACTTACTATGCCTTGAAAATTTCACGTGATGCGGAATTATATATTGAGGATGAGTTTTCAGGAAATTTAATGAATAAGATTAAAAATTCGTTACCAAAAAGAGATAAAGGTCAGCCCACAAGAGTTCTCATCGACAAAAGAATGCCAGAGGAATTTCAGGAGGTATTAAAAGAGGCTTTGGATATTTACAATGCAGACTTGGTTATGGGTGGCAGGCATCATAATTTTAAGGATTTCTTTGCCTTCCCTAATCCTACTGAAAAAGATTTATCGTTTAAAAAACTAGAGCCATTACCACATCCTATACTATCAAGTACAGAAAATATTTTTGATGCAATAGATAAAAAAGATCAATTACTCCATTATCCTTATCAGCAATTTGACCCTGTAATTAATTTGGTTGAAAATGCTGCAGAAGATGCAACGGTAACTACCATTAAAATGACGCTCTATAGATTGGCAGACGAATCCCGATTAAATACTGCCATTGCCAAAGCTGCAAAAAATGGAAAAGAAGTCATTGTGTTTATTGAAATAAAAGCCAGATTTGATGAGCAGAACAATCTTAAATGGGGTAATATTTTCAAAAAAAATGGTGCTACGGTAATCTATAGCTATCCTGATATAAAAGTTCATTCTAAGATTTTATACATTGAACGGGTAGTAAATGACAAGAAGAAACGCTACGCTTATATTAGTACAGGAAATTTTAATGAGAAAACTGCAGAGCTCTATACGGATTATGGACTTCTCACAGCTCACAAAAAAATAACCAAAGACTTAAACAAAGTGTTTTTAGTTTTACAAAAGGTTACCATAGTCCCAAAAACCAAAAGACTATTAGTCTCCCCTTACACCACAAGAAACAAACTTGAAAAATTAGTGAATGCAGAAATAGAGCATGCTAAAAATGGTAACGAGGCCTATATAATTTTGAAGATGAATAGCCTACAAGACAAATCCATGATTGAGTATCTTTATAAGGCAAGCAATGCCGGAGTGCAAATAAAGCTAATCGTTAGAGGCATTTGTAGTCTTGTACCTGGCATTAAAAATCAAAGTGAAAATATTGAGATTATAAGTATTTTAGATCGATTTCTAGAACATGGACGTGTTTATATTTTTGGCAATGGTGGTGACGAAAAAATTTACATAGGTTCTGCAGATTGGATGACCAGAAACCTAACCCATCGTATAGAAGTACTGACACCTATCTACGATAAGGATGTGCATAAGACATTAAGAGACTTAATAGAAATACAGTTAAGTGATAACACAAAGGCCAGAATTATAGATGCTGAGCAGAAAAATGAATACGTCGACAATTCCAAGAAAAAAGTAAGGGCACAATATGCTACTTATGAGTATTTTGAGAATAAGCTTTGATAAACAAGCTATTGTATAAATCCATTTTTTCTGGCATGGTCAATGGCTTGAGCACTTTTTTCAACCATTAAAACTTGTGTGGTTTTATAGTTTTCTATCAACCCTTTTACCCTTATCATTTTTTTCTTATGCTTCACACTTCTTAAATAAATGGCTAGTATCCTATCTGGAAACTCTTCGGCAATCTCCATGTATATATCTGGATCGTGCTCACCACTATCACCAATTAAAATAAAAGGCAAATCAGGATAAGTTTTTAAAAGATTAAGAATTTCCTTTTGCTTTTGTGGCTTTTCATCCAGTGATTTCCTTTTTAAAAAATTACTTAGACTTCGTAATAAAATTGGCCCCTTAGGAAAATTGTTCTGTCTCAAAAACAATTCTAGATAACGATATAAATTCCATGGGCTGTGGCTTACATAAAAAATCGGGTTTGCATTTTTTCCAGAAGCCCCTCTGTGGAGTCTGTGATAGAAATCAGCTGCACCTTCTAACGGACTTCTATTTTTGGCGTGTTTAAAAATTGAATTATAAACCACTTTCCACTTTAACATAGAAACTACACCTGTATGCAAAATAGTATCGTCTATATCACTGGCAACAGCAAATTGTGAGGTAGTGGACGGAATTAATATTTCACCAGGAAACCTATTTTCATTCTGTATGATTCGTTTAATATTGACATCACTGTACGAGAGCTCAAAAGACAGCCATCCTTCTTCATTGGTCAGCTTCTTTAAATCTTGGAGATTTGCTTCGACTTTGTAGTACCCATCATTGTCCGTAACTCCCTTTAAAATTTTATTATTGGGTAGCTTAATATTAATATCAACATTTTTGATTTCATCGGTTTCAAAACGTTTCCATGTATTAACAATAAGGTGCCAAATGTGCTGGTCTTCCAGGTCAATAGATTCGTCCTCCAAAGCTCTTCCACGTGCATAGAAATGCGAATCCGTGCCATAACCCTGAAATGCAATTATTTGTAATGGATCTTTTTTTAACCAGCCCAATGAAATGAAATTTTAAAAATTTCAAGATACTAAAATCCGTATATACGAAATAATAATACAAACTAAATAACTTAATAAATGTTAAAAATTATCGAAGTTATCTAAGTTCATAATTTTTCAAAGTATTTTAGTAGCAACACAAACATCAAGAACTATACTCAAACCATCTCAATTCATGAAGAATCTTATTCTCCTTCTATTTTTTTGCCTATCATTCTGTTTTTTAAATGCTCAAACTGCTAGAGAAAGTAGTACACCAACACCCAACTATAGAGCCGCTGCTAAATACTCACCAACTAATTTAGGGAAATTGGTTCACTCTACTTCTGTTAGACCACATTGGTTAAAAAATGGGAATCGTTTTTGGTATCAATACAAGACTACTGAAGGTTCTAAGTACTACATCGTTGATGCCGATAAGCGAAGCAAAAAAGAACTGTTTGACAATGAAAAAATGGCCAGATGGCTTACCGAAATAACCAAAGATCCTTATGACGCAAAGCATTTACCACGTTTTAATTTTGAGTTTGTAAAAAACGAAACAGCGATACGGTTTTATGTTACCTCAACTGAAAAAGTAGAAGAAGAAAAAGAAGTTGAAAACGAAGGTGAAAATGGAGAAGAAGAAACCGATTCTACTAAAACTAAGAAAATGAAAAAGGGTAAACCAAAAATGGTAAATAAAGTTTATCATTTTGAATATGTTCTTGGCAGTAATAACTTAACTGTTTTAAGCAATAAAAAGAAAGGTAAAGAAGAGTGGAAAAAATGGGCAAATATTGCTCCTGACAGTTCTGTAGTCTTGTTCTCAAAGAACTATAATTTGTATTGGATGGATAAAGAGAACTTTCTGAAAGCCGTCAAAAACGAAAAAGACAGCACAATAGTTGAAAACCAATGGACTACAGACGGAGAACTATATTATTCTTATGGAGGAAGTAGCGGAAGAGGTGAAACCAACGAGTCCATGAAGAAAAACAAAGACAAACGACAACGTATTTATGGTCTATGGTCACATGATTCTAAAAAGTTTGTGTTTCAACGAACAGATTCAAGACACATAAATGAGTTATGGGTTATCAATACCACGGCAAGCAAAAGACCAACTTTAGAAACCTATAAATATCACATGCCAGGTGAAGATGAATTTTACAAAACTGAACTTCATGTTTTTGATATACCCACCAAAAGTAGCTTACAGGTTCAATTAGATACAGTAAAACAACAAAGTGTCCAAGTCTATAGAGAACCCTTGAAAAAATCAAATTACGATGATGATTTTAACCCTGCCTTGCTACTCTCAAAAAAAGGAAAAATTTATTATAATACAATCAGTAGAGACCGAAAAAAGCTCGATATCTGTGTCGCTGATATAAATACCGGAGAATCTAAAGTATTGATAGAAGAGCGATTTAATACCTATATAGAATCACGTCCCTTAGTATTATTAAATGATGAAATAGAAATGTTGCATTGGGCAGAACGCACAGGCTGGGCACATTATTACCTCTATGATATTAATGGAAACTTAAAAAATCAGATAACCAATGGTTCGTTTCATGTTGAACATGCTATTGGAGTAGATGATGAATCGCGTACACTTTACTTCACAGCTCATGGTATACCAAAAGACCAAGATCCATATTACGAACATTTATATAAAGTTAATTTAAATGGGTCTGGCTTAAAAGCATTGAATCCTGGTAACTTTAACACAAGAACAGATATGGCTGACTCCAATGATTTTTTTGTTAGCAATTATTCAAGGGTAAATACAGTGCCAAAATCAGAATTGAGAAACAGTGCAGGCAAGGTAGTTTTGGAATTAGAGGAAGCTGATTTGTCACAACTTATGGCAACGGGTTATAAATTTCCAGAACCTTTTAAAATGAAAGCTGACGATGGTATTACGGATATTTACGGAGTAATGTATAGACCTTTTGAAATGGATTCTACTAAAAAATACCCTTTACTGGAATATGTATATCCAGGCCCACAAACTGAAGCGGTCAATAAATCGTTCTCTGTTCGTATGGATAGACTAGACCGTATGGCACAGGTAGGGTTTATTGTTGTAACCATGGGAAATCGCGGTGGTCATCCTGATCGTTCTAAGTGGTATCATAATTATGGTTACGGGAATTTAAGGGATTATGGTTTGGCAGATAAACGTCATGTAGCAGAGCAGTTAGCGGATAAACATGATTTTATTGATATTGAAAAAGTTGGAATCTACGGACACTCTGGTGGTGGTTTTATGAGCACCGCAGCTATTTTGGTTTATCCAGATTTCTTTAAAGCAGCTGTGTCTTCAGCTGGTAATCATGATAATGCTATTTATAATAGCTGGTGGAGTGAAACGCACCATGGAGTACAAGAAGAAACTGATGAAGATGGTAATACCAAATACAAGTATCTTATAGACAACAATCAATCACTTGCCAATAACCTAAAAGGAAAATTAATGTTGATTACGGGAGATGTAGATAATAACGTTCACCCTGGTGGTACCATTAGAATGGCTAATGCTTTAATAAAAGCCAACAAACGTTTTGACTTTATGTTAATGCCAGGACAGCGTCATGGTTTTGGAAGTATGACGGAATACTCATTTTGGCTAAGAGCAGATCATTTTAGCAAACATCTTTTAGGAAAAGAAGCTACTGAAGTAGATATTACGGAAATAAACAGGGATAAACCTAAAACTAAATCCTAGTATTAAAAAAACCAGGATTCAGGCCAAAGGAACATAACTAATAATCCGAAAGCGATTGTGAGTCCAAAAGAAATAATGATCCATTTCATTATTTCTTTGGCACCAAGCACTATGGCCATAACTCCTTTAAAGAGCATATTAGAGAGTCCTGCCAATAGTATAAGTTTCCACCCTACGGTAGCTTTTAGAGTTCCTTCCTTTATCAATTGGGATAATGATAGTGTTATGGCGTCAACATCTGTTAAACCACTTATTATTGAAATAATATACAATGCATTATTTCCAAATTTTTCTTTGGTAAATGCTACAGCCAAGAGTATAAAACCATAGAGCAATCCAAAAACCAATGCACTTTTAAACTGTGCTGGGTTTTTAGGTTCAGGCATTTTTTCTTCTTCTGAATCTTTTTTATTGATTAGATAGAAAAGAGCGACTGCAGTCAACGCCATAAAAATAATTACCGCTCCTATAGGTATAGCAATAATATTGAGGTACTGCGGAATAACTACACCGACTTCAAACAAAACTCGCACAAAAGATATGGCTGATGCTGTGACAATTACAAACACAGCCGTTTTGCTAATTGATGCATTATCTGCAGTTTTCCTCGCATAACTAACCGTCGTTGCCGTACTGCTTATTAAACCACCCAAAATACCATTTGAGATTACGCCTACCTTTTTCCCTACGAACTTGTAAATGAAATAACCTACGACACTAATCCCAACAATGAGTGTAACCATTAACCAGATATTCCGAGGATTGATAACATCGTAAGGCCCAAATGTTTTATCAGGAAGAATTGGCAAAATGACTAAACTTATACCAGCCAAAGTCATTATTGCAGATAGATCTTTCTCCTTAAGATTTTCTATAAATTCGTGTAAATGTTCTTTAACATACAATAAAATGGCAACAGAAGCACCTATAAGAACACCAATAAGTTGACTTCCCATAACAAGATAAGCACCAACGGCAAACATCAATAAAGCCGCAACCTCTGTAGTTTGACCAATGTCTGCTTGATTGAGTTTTTTAAGTTTTATATAATTAGCCATCAAAAGCATTGCCGCCATGCACAAACCCAATACAGGAAGAATAAATGGATTGTCAAACTCTCGTGTTAGCAATCCAGAGATAGTACCAAGGACAGTTATAAGTGTAAAAGTTCGCACTCCTGCCATATGGCTATCGGTTTTTTCGCGCTGTAATCCAACCAAAAGCCCTAAACCAAAGGCAATACCTAATGTCGATAAATCTGAATAATCCATATGTCTTTTTTGGCTATTAGAAAATTACGCATTTCTGACGAAATTTAGAGCAAATCCAAAAAACATCTCGTTTCAATAACTAAATTTATTAACGTAAACGATAAAAAAAGCCTCATCAATGATGAGGCTTTAAACTATAAACTGGTCAGTAATAACTATTAGTTATCTACTTCTTCCTTTACTTCTCTAATTACTTTTTTGACTTTCACCTCTACATCTTCCGAAGCTTCATTCATGGCGTCTAATTTAGCTTCAACCTCTTCTTTAGTTCCTTCAAAAGTTTGAGTGTCCGTAGACTCTTCACCATTTTCAGAAGTTACAGTGGTCACAACAGCCTTTACAGTTCCGTCATCATTGCTCTCCATATCTACCTTTACTTCCTTAGATATTTCCATTTTTTCAATGTCCATATTATTAGAAGCATAAGCAGACAAATCGTCTGAAGATAATGCAATACTTGGAGCTATTACTAATGCCACAACAGACATTAACTTCAATAAGATATTTAACGAAGGCCCAGAAGTATCTTTGAATGGATCACCAACGGTATCTCCAACTACAGCAGCTTTATGAGCCTCTGTTCCTTTTCTGCCTTCTTCTTCAATAGTCTTCTTAGCATTATCCCAAGCACCACCTGCATTCGATTGGAAAATTGCCATAAGCACACCACAAGTTGTTACACCTGCTAAAAGCCCACCTAACATTTCAGCACCTCCAATAAAACCAACTGCTACTGGAACAACGATTGCCAACAAACCTGGTAATACCATTTCCTTAATTGATGCTTTTGTAGAAATATCAATACATTTTCCATAATCTGCAACACCATCTGCATCATCAAATATTTTTCTATCTGCTTCAGATGCTTTAGACATGTCACTATCATATTTACGCATTACTTCTAAAGCAGCCTTTAATTGTGGAATATCTCTAAACTGACGACGAACTTCTTCGATCATTGCCATAGCAGCACGACCAACAGCATTCATGGATAAGGCTGAGAATACAAATGGTAGCATACCACCAACTAATAATCCAGCCATAATTTTTGGTTGAGATACATCAATAGCAATTACTCCAGCTGTCTGCATAAAAGCGGCAAATAATGCCAATGCCGTTAATGCAGCAGAAGCAATTGCAAAACCTTTTCCAACAGCCGCAGTTGTATTACCAACAGCGTCTAATTTATCTGTACGCTCACGAACTTCACTCGGTAATTCTGCCATTTCAGCAATACCACCTGCATTATCACAAATTGGTCCATAAGCATCTACAGCCAATTGAATACCTGTATTTGCTAACATACCTACAGCTGCGATTGCGATACCATATAAACCAGCAAAATGATGAGAAATAATAATAGCTGCAGCTATTAAAATAATAGGAATAGCTGTAGACATCATCCCAACACCTAAGCCTGCTATAATATTAGTTGCACTTCCAGTTTCTGATTGTTTAACAATAGAGTTTACCGGTTTTTTACCTGTAGCCGTATAATATTCGGTTATTTTACCAACTGCTAAACCAGCTATTAAACCAGCTATTACAGCAATAAACACTCCTAAAGATGTATACTCTACTCCATTTAAATTAAATGTCTCTGGTATAAACTCTTGAATTAAAAAGTAGGTTGCAACAGCCATCAATCCTGCTGAACCAAATTCTCCAATATTTAAGGCTGTTTGAGGGTTTCCTCCATCTTTTACTTTTACAAAAAACGTACCTACTATAGACATTATAATACCAACAGCTCCAAGAACTAAAGGTAAATATACCGCTCCTAAGCCATCAAAATTAGGAGTTATAATAACAGCACCTAATACCATAGTACCTATAATAGAACCAACATACGATTCGAATAAATCTGCTCCCATACCAGCAACATCACCTACATTATCACCAACATTATCAGCAATTGTTGCAGGATTTAAAGGGTGATCTTCAGGAATACCAGCTTCCACCTTACCAACTAAATCGGCACCTACATCAGCAGCTTTTGTATAAATACCTCCACCAACACGTGCAAACAAAGCAATTGAAGATGCACCTAAAGAAAATCCTGAAAGTACATTTAGTACCATACCTAAATTTTCTGATCCAGGCCACATGCTTTGATATATTGCAAATAAGCCACTCAATCCTAAAATACCTAAGCCTACAACACCTAGACCCATTACAGAACCACCTGCAAAAGCAACTTCTAATGCTCTACCTAAAGACGTTCTCGCAGCTTGTGTAGTTCTAACATTTGCTTTAGTAGCAACCTTCATCCCAATAAATCCAGCCAAAGCTGAACAAATCGCTCCAACTATAAATGATATTGCTACCATCCAGTTTGAGCCTTCTTCATTGCTTCCCTTAAAGAACAATAATACTGCTACCGCTACAACAAAAATTGCTAAAACTTTATATTCAGCTTTTAAAAAGGCCATTGCACCATCAGCAATGTTTTTGGCTATACGTGCCATTTTATCACTTCCTTCATCTTGTTTGTTTACCCAAGCACTCTTAATGAATACAAATAGTAATGCCAAAACTCCAAAAGCTGGCAAACCTTTAATTAATAATTCCATATTGATATGTGTTAGTTTAGTTAATTTTTTAACGTTGCCAAAAATAGAAAAATATACCTGATAAAAAAAGCCACCTTAAATTAAAGGTGGCTCAACACTATTGATGTTATTCTATCAATATCGTAATTATATTGTGAAAGTTCTGTTTTTCTTATGTTCACTAGCTTCGTAACGGTCTATACATTTGTTAAGAATATCGTAAGCCTCTTCTGCATTTCCCCAACCGCCAACATCAACTTTCTTTTTCTCTAAATCCTTATAAACCTGAAAGAAATGGGTAATCTCCTTCATTCTATGAGGATTTAAATCCATAATATCCATGTAGCTGTTCCAAATAGGATCGCTTACAGGTACACACACCAGTTTCTCATCTGGCCCTTTTTCGTCTGCCATATGAAATACACCAATTGGTTTTACTTCCATAACACACATGGGAAATGTAGGTTCAGACCCCATTACCAAAACATCTAAAGGATCACCATCTAATGCCAAAGTTTCTGGTATAAACCCATAATCTCCTGGATACATCATTGATGAAAATAACATTCTATCGAACCGTATTTTATTTAACACAAAATCATATTCGTATTTGTTACGGCTACCTTTTGGTATTTCTATTAATACATCGAAGGTCAGTTTTTTAGGCTTAGTCATATTCTCTATTTTTTTAAGGGGCTGCAAATATATAACTTAGATACAGTTATACCTAATGAAAACGCAAATAGTGAAGGCGGTTAAAAGTAGAATCCAAAACTTCCTGTTACACCGAATTTTCTAGCATCAGGATTATCTAAATAGTTACCTCTAAAATTAAAATCTATACGTAATATCTTAAAGATATTTGCGACTCCAAAACTGTACTCGTAGTACACTTTAGAGTCTGGCGCAACCAGTGGAAATTCTACTGGATTTCCAGTAGTGCTTAATGCAATATTCTCATCTGACAATTCTCCCCAAACACCTCTAATACTTGCAATAGCCCTTAAATTGTATTTTTTTAAGAATGGAATACGAGAGAACAATCGTCCATTAAAATTATGCTCTATATGCATCGATGTGTAGGTGTCGGTTACGAACTCATAAAAATCGAGTTGAGAGAATGTATTATAAATTGAAAAATACGTTTGATTACCTGGCACAACACTTAGCAAAGCCAAAGGCACTTCACCAAAGGTTTTACCCATTTCTATGGATGTGGTTAAACGACCAAAGCCTCCAACCTGCCATGGTTGTATATATGAGAACTGTAGTTTTGTATAATCAAAATCGCTATCAAACCAATCACGATCACCTCTGGTAACCTGCGCAAATAGTTTTGCGAAATTATCATTCTTTGTTTTTCGTTCTACACCAAAACCCGTCATTTCTCGTTTTGGATAAAAGTTTAGTGAGAGTCGAGTTTCAAACTGTTTTACTTCAGAGGAGATTCCTGTAGGTGATTCAGGATCATTAAAATCTAAGCTAAAAGTAGGTGATGCTGATCGTACATTTCTAAAACTTCCGTCTAAACGCACCACAAAATTTCGGGAAGGCTCAATAGACATACCCAAATTGGTCAGCTTTATATTGCTGAGTTTATCATTAGCTCCTGTATTTATAACTGAAGAAGACGCTAAACTTCTTCCCAGCACATCTGTAGAACTTGTTAAACTTGCTCCAATTTGCTCCACGTCCCTTCGCGTACCACCAAATAAGGTCAATCGGCTTTTCTTATCCAACAACCATTTACCTGATAAACCGTATTTAAACTTATTGTCTCTAAAGCCGTATGCCAAAAACCCTTCGAGTCTCCATGGGTCATTTGGACCAAAATACGTTCTTTCCGCCAGTTCTTAACCGTAAACCCTCTACTTCGTTAAAACCAAAAGTTGAAAAGATCGGTCCATAATCGAAATTTATACTTGGAAACTCCACATAACCAGAAGCCAAAATGCTCCCTATATTATATAGTCGCTTGAATTTTTTTACAGTTTTAAGCGTGTCCAACATTTTATAGACACCTTTTTCATCTTTATTTAACGCTTCTAGCCTGTTCTTTTCCCAAAAATCGTCTTCCCTATTATAAACATCTTTATCATAATTATAAACTTCTTTGTCATAGAAATCTTCATCCTTTGGCTGGTTAAATTGATAGTTATCGTATAGAGTTGTTCGTTTTCCATAAACACCTCTAGACTTTTCTTTTTTGTTTAATGCAAAATCCGATAGGAAATAATCGCGTTTGATTAGGAATACAGAATCGTTCAGCACCTCAAATTCTTGTTCAATATAAATCTCCTTAACCCAATTAATATTGGCGCTTTTTGAAGCCTGCATATTAATTTCTTTTATCGCATAGGTAGAATCGTTAACGCCAAAAATCTCCTTTAAAGGTCAACTCATTTTTTCGTCTAGGATAATAGATAATATTATAGCACCATTTATTGTCGATGTAAGCACTGTCTGAAAGCACATAGTTATAGGTTTGCACACCTGTTCTACTCAATGGGCTAACAAAACTCTTGTCAAAAAACTTTAGGTAATTATCATAGACATTATAGTCTGAATATAAATCATCAACAAAGTCTATTATAACCTGGTTGTTACTAAACCCAGAATTCTTATTACCCAATAAATCCTCTCGTTTTTCATTAATGACATTATCACCATAAACTTTTTTTACAGACTCATTTAAAAAGATTGGTAAGTATGTTTTACCTGTTACAGAAGATGTGTCCACTTCTTCAAACACAAACTCCATACCCTTAAAAAGTTTACTTTTAATCAGCGAACTATCTATAGTATTGAGATCAAACTCTACTTTTTCATATTGGTCATACTCATACTGCTTAAATTGACTCAATCCATTTTGTCGTTTACGTTCCCATATTTTTTGCAGAATACGGATCGCAGGATTTTCAGAAGCTTTTTTAGATTGCTTTCCTGTTACAATAACCACCTCATCTAAAGACGAAGCCTCTTCTTTTAGAATAAATTTTAAATCGTAGTTAACTTTTTTAGTAAGTGGAACTTCTAAAATTTCGAAACCAATGAAGGACACTATTAAGGTTTCCCATGTTTCATCAGATTCTAAGTAGAACTTTCCATCTTCATTGGTTATGGTACCTTCTGTTGAGCCTTTGAATAATACGTTGGCAAAAGGAATTGGGTCGTTGTTTTCATCATAGACATAACCGCTCACTTTCGTTTGAGCAAAAGCCGTTATAATTCCAAAACACAAAAAGAGTATAAGTAGTTTCTTTTTCATAATAAAAAAACTTCATCAACTATTGTGCAAAACTTACACTTACTTGATGAAGTTTATATAACGCAAAAAGTTGCGCTTTATTTGTACATAACTTTTTTCACCGCTTTTATAACGTCTTCACTATTTGGCAACCATTCTTCTAAAAGCACAGGTGAATATGGTGCTGGTGTATCAGCTGTATTTATTTTTACTACAGGAGCGTCCAGGTAGTCAAAAGCTTCTGATTGCACTAAATAAGTAATTTCGGTTGCCACATTACCAAAAGGCCAGGCTTCTTCTAAAACCACTAATCTATTTGTCTTTTTTACAGACTCCAAAATAGCTTTTCTATCCATAGGACGAACAGTTCGTAAATCTATGATTTCACAAGAGATACCTTCTTTTTCTAATTCGTCTGCTGCCTTGTAAGCTTCCTTTATAATTTTCCCGAAAGACACAATAGTAACATCTGTCCCTTCACGTTTAATATCCGCTACACCAATTGGTAAAATATACTCACCTTCTGGCACTTCACCTTTATCTCCGTACATCTGCTCACTCTCCATAAAAATAACAGGATCGTCATCTCTTATTGCTGCCTTTAATAAGCCTTTGGCATCGTAAGGATTGGATGGTACGATTACTTTTAAACCTGGAGTATTAGCGAACCAACTCTCAAATGCTTGCGAGTGTGTTGCTCCCAATTGACCTGCAGAAGCCGTTGGGCCTCTAAAAACAATAGGGCATTTAAACTGTCCACCAGACATTTGTCTAATCTTTGCCGCATTATTTATAATTTGATCAATTCCGACTAAAGAGAAATTAAAAGTCATGTATTCAACGATTGGGCGATTTCCTGTCATGGTAGACCCAATAGCAATACCTGCAAAACCAAGCTCCGCAATAGGTGTATCTATAACTCGCTTTGCACCAAATTCATCTAACATGCCTTTAGACGCTTTATAAGCACCATTATATTCAGCCACTTCCTCACCCATAAGATAAACGCTCTCATCTCTGCGCATTTCTTCGCTCATGGCTTCACAAACGGCCTCTCTAAATTGAATTGTCTTCATACTCTTGTTCTTAAACGAAAAACAAAAGTAAGCATAATTGAAAAACTAAATAAATCAAAATTATCTAAAATTTACTATGCATGCATAGTAAATATTCAAAATAAAATAATTACCTTCGTATCCGCAATATTTAGGGCTATTTTTTACACTTAAAGTTAAAAATAATACAGATTAACAACCATTATGTTGCGAAAACGTTTTAGTGTAAAGGAATTACAATTTAAAAATTAAATAAGATAAAGAATATGAAGATTTTAGTATGTATTAGCCATGTACCAGATACAACTTCAAAGATTAATTTTACTGATGATGACACCAAGTTCGATACCAATGGTGTACAATTTGTGATTAACCCAAATGATGAGTTTGGCTTAACACGTGCAATGTGGTTTAAGGAAAAGCAAGGTGCTAGTGTAGATGTCATTAACGTAGGTGGAGCAGAAACAGAACCAACGCTAAGAAAAGCTTTGGCTATTGGTGCTGACACTGCAATTAGAGTTGACACTCCTGCTACAGACGGTTTTTCTGTAGCTAAACAATTAGCGAATGTGGTAAAAGAAGGTGGTTACGATTTGGTAATAGCTGGTAGAGAATCTATTGATTATAATGGCGGCATGGTACCAGGAATGTTAGCTGCAATGATTGATGCAAACTTCGTTGCCAATTGCATCGGTTTAGAAGTTGACGGTACAAGTGCCAAAGCGGTTAGAGAGATTGATGGTGGAAAAGAAACCGTTAGTACGTCTTTACCTTTAGTTATTGGAGGACAGAAAGGATTAGTTGAAGAGAGTGATCTTCGTATTCCAAATATGAGAGGTATAATGATGGCGCGTAAAAAACCATTGAATGTGGTTGAGCCTACCGATGTCAGTGCTGAAACCAAATCAGTAAGCTTTGAAAAGCCAGCTCCAAAAGGCGCTGTTAAACTGGTTGAGCCAGATAATTTAGATGAATTAGTGAACTTACTTCATAACGAGGCTAAAGTAATTTAAAGCCTACCCTAACCCTTCCAAAGGAAGGGAACAATTGAGGATAAAAAATTATAATGTCACACTGAGCGCAGTCGAAGTGTAACTTACGAAAAACAAAAAATTATGTCAATACTAGTATATACAGAATCAGAAAACGGAAAATTTAAGAAAGCAGCTCTAGAGGTTGTATCTTATGCTAAGGCCATTGCAGACCAAATGGGAACTTCGGTTACTGCCGTAGCTGTCAATGCAGATAACGCTGATAGCTTAGGGAATTACGGAGCATCCAAAGTGCTTTCAGTAAAGAATGATGGTTTAGGTAAATTCAATGCCAAAAAATATGCTGCTATTTTAGAGCAAGCTGCAAAGCAAGAAGATGCTAAAGTTGTAGTCGTAAGCTCTAGCGCAGATAGTAAATATTTAGCTCCACTTTTAGCGGTTGAATTAGATGCAGGTTATGTTTCTAACGTCGTTGAAGTACCATCTAGCACATCTCCTTTTACAGTTAAGCGTACCGCTTTTACTAACAAAGCTTTTGCTAATACCGAAATTACAACGGATATAAAGATTGTTGGGTTATCTAACAATTCTTTTGGTGTTGTTGAATCTGGCGGAAGTGCTACAGTAGAAGATTTTTCTCCATCAATACCAGAATCTGGAGTGACGGTAGAGTCAATCGATAAGGCCACAGATAAAGTAAGTATTGCCGATGCAGAAATCGTTGTGTCTGGAGGAAGAGGTCTTAAAGGCCCTGAAAACTGGGGAATGGTTGAAGAACTTGCAGAAGTTTTGGGAGCAGCAACGGCATGCTCTAAACCTGTATCGGATTTAGGCTGGAGACCTCACAGTGAGCACGTGGGGCAAACAGGTAAACCTGTAGCTTCTAACTTATATATTGCCATTGGTATCTCTGGTGCCATTCAGCACTTGGCAGGTATCAACGCCTCTAAAGTAAAAGTTGTAATTAATACAGATGCTGAAGCGCCTTTCTTTAAAGCTGCTGATTACGGAGTTGTTGGTGACGCCTTTGAGGTCGTACCAAAACTAACAGAAAAATTAAAAGCTTTTAAAGCAGAAAACGCATAATTTTAGTAACTTGTAATATTCATAAGGACTGTTTAAATTGGCATAAAATCGAAATCTGCTAAAGCAGTTTGGTAAAGTCCTAATTTAAACAGTTCTTTGTGTTTTATAAATTATGAGCTTAGTTCGTTTAAATATTAAAGGTATTTCTTACAGCCAAACCCAAAATGGCGCCTATGCCTTAATTCTTAATGAAGTTGATGGTGACCGTAAACTACCTATAGTTATTGGTGCGTTTGAAGCTCAATCTATTGCCATTGCCCTAGAAAAGGAAATTCGTCCACCAAGACCGTTAACACACGATTTATTTAAAAACTTCGCAGACCGTTTTGACATTGTGGTGAAGCAGGTTATTATTCATAAATTGGTTGACGGTGTCTTCTACTCAAGTTTGATTTGTGAGCGCGATAAAATTGAAGAAATCATTGATGCCAGAACCAGTGATGCTATTGCTTTAGCATTGCGTTTTCAAGCACCAATTTTTACTTATAAAAATATCTTGGACAAAGCAGGTATTTATCTTAAAGTCAATCCCAAAAAGGAAGACGAGGAACAAGATAGTATTCTGGTTGATGACATTATTGCCGAAGAAATTGAAGCGGCAGCAAGTGAGCAAGAAAGCTATAAAGACAAATCCCTAGAAGAACTTCACAGTCTCTTAGATGAAGCCGTAAATAATGAAGATTATGAAAAAGCTGCCAAGATAAGAGACGAAATTTCTAAGCGCTAACTAACATAACCTTTATGAATCATTTTTTCAGAGCCCTGATTGCTATTTTTATTGGACTTTCATCAATTACAGCACAAGAGCTTGAAAAGACATGGCAATTTGAAGCCATAGAAAATTCAGAAGGCAATTCACTTTTTAATATATCTGAAAACGATAGCATTGTTTTTAACAAAGGGGAATTTCAATATAATCTTGAAGCTAAAGATAATCTTGAAGCCTCAGGTGATTATATTTTTCAGAATAATCTCTTAGTATTTTATTACAACAAGCCTAATGATACTATAAGACGCTATAAAATTCAGGAATTAACGGACTCTACTCTTGTTTTTTCTGAAAATGGCACTTCTTTTAAGTTTAAAACACTTACCTCAAGCGAAGTCGAAGCCATCGTTAATGAATTAACGGATTCTGACATTATCCCTAGTCAAGGTTTCTCTTTCAGTAGTTTGTGGCGTGGTATTTTAGGAATGATTACCTTAATCTTCATCGCTTTTTTATTCAGTAGCAATAGAAAAGCTATTAACTGGAAAACTGTTGGTATTGGATTAGCATTTCAACTTCTAATTGCAATTGGCGTTCTACGTGTAGGATTCGTAAAAACCGCTTTTGAATGGGTAGGAAGTCTTTTTGTAAGTGTCTTGGATTTTACAAGAGCTGGTAGTAAGTTTTTATTCGAAGGCTTGGTGGTTGATATGGATACCTTTGGGTTCATCTTCGCTTTTCAAGTGTTACCAACCATTTTATTCTTTTCAGCATTAACTTCTGTTCTGTTCTATTTGGGTATAATTCAAAAAGTGGTAAAAGCCTTTGGTTGGTTGCTAACAAAACTTCTTAAAATATCTGGCGCAGAAAGTTTGAGTGTAGCTGGTAACATTTTCTTAGGACAAACTGAAGCACCCTTACTTATAAAGGCGTATTTGGAAAAAATGAATAAGTCTGAGATTCTGCTCGTTATGATTGGTGGAATGGCAACCGTTGCAGGCGCTGTATTAGCTGCTTATATCGGATTTTTAGGAGGAGATGATCCTGCTTTACGTTTAGTATATGCAAAACATTTGTTAGCAGCTTCAGTTATGGCAGCTCCAGGAGCTATTGTAATTTCTAAAATCTTATATCCACAAACCGAAGCTATAAATACAGATGTTAAGGTTTCACAAGAAAAAATTGGATCAAATTTACTAGATGCTATTGCCAATGGTACTACAGAAGGATTAAAACTTGCTGTAAATGTTGGAGCCATGTTATTGGTGTTTGTTGCCTTTATTGCTATGATCAATGGTATTTTAGGATGGGTTGGCGATGTCACCACGTTAAACGATTGGATGGCAGCTAACACGCCTTATCCTGAATTTTCATTGGAAGCCATTTTAGGAACCGTGTTTGCACCTCTAATGTGGCTCATTGGCGTAGCGAAAGAAGATATGATGATGATGGGACAACTGCTAGGCATTAAATTGGCTGCAAGTGAGTTTGTAGGTTATATTCAATTAGCAGACTTAAAAAACGTAGCCAATGCTACACACCTCACCTATGAAAAGTCTATAATTATGGCAACCTATATGCTTTGTGGTTTTGCAAATTTTGCATCAATAGGTATCCAAATTGGCGGAATAGGATCTTTAGCACCAGGTCAGCGCAAACAACTTTCTAAATTCGGAATGAAGGCTTTAATAGGTGGTACGATTGCATCTTTGATTTCTGCGACTATAGCAGGAATGATAATTGGGTAATCCCCTTTGTCCTGCGGACATTACCTCTAAGGGAAAAATAAACACTCGTTAATAACTTTTGATATTTGTTACTAGATATTTCGATTCAATAAGTATCATTTTAGTTAAATTCGTTTCCACAATATATTCTTAATTATAAGAAAGTTTCTTCCCTCTGGGAAGACGGAAGATGGGCTTATTATGAAACAATACCACGACTTAGTAAAACACGTTTTAGAAAACGGAAACGAAAAAGGAGATAGAACAGGTACAGGCACAAAAAGTGTATTCGGTTATCAAATGCGATTTGACCTCAGTGAAGGTTTCCCTATGGTAACTACAAAAAAGTTGCATTTAAAGTCTATCATTTATGAATTACTTTGGTTCTTAAAAGGTGATACTAACACAAAATACCTAACAGAAAACGGAGTCCGTATCTGGAATGAGTGGGCTGACGAGAATGGCGACCTTGGACCAGTGTATGGCCATCAATGGCGTAATTGGGCTAGCGAAGATATTGACCAAATCAAAGAGGTTATCCAAACACTTAAGAATAATCCAAATAGTCGTAGAATGTTGGTTTCTGCTTGGAACCCTTCAGTTTTACCAGATACCTCTAAATCATTTTCACAAAATGTGGCCGATGGTAAAGCAGCTTTACCTCCGTGCCATGCGTTTTTTCAATTTTATGTAGCAAATGGTAAATTATCTTGTCAATTATACCAACGTAGTGCTGACATATTTTTAGGCGTACCCTTTAATATTGCGTCTTATGCTTTATTTACCATGATGATGGCACAAGTTTGCGGTTACCAACCAGGAGATTTTATTCACACGTTTGGAGATGCTCATATATATAATAATCATATGGAGCAGTTGGAACTTCAACTTTCCAGAGATCCAAGACCATTACCAAAAATGATTCTCAACCCAGAGGTAAAGGATATTTTCGACTTTAAGTTTGAAGATTTCACCTTAGTAGATTACAATCCGCATCCACATATTAAAGGTGTAGTAGCCGTATAAAACGCTACAACGTATTTTAGTAATGAAAAAACGCGTCTCAGTACTGAGACGCGTTTTTTAGGTTAATAGCACATTAATAATTATAAATTCAATACTCCGTTCTCTGCTGCTGCAAAGTCATTCCAAGCATAGGTATCTGCTTGGTCATCATTGATGTATGTACCATCAACAACGTATCTAAACTCATACGTATTATTACTTTCTAAATCAACGGTTCCTTTAAATGTTCCGTTTTTTAATTTCTTTAATTCTGTAGCTTCAGTATTCCACTCGTTAAAGCTTCCAACAACCGCTACACTTTTTGCCTCCTCCGCAGGAACTGAAAATGTTACCTTACAAACCGGCTTACTTTTTAAATACTGCTTTTTAATTGCCATAATAATAGATTTAATTATGGGTCAAAACTATAAAAGAATCATAAACAATTTATAGTTTACTTTACTAATAATGAAAGAATTATCATTTTAATAAAATAGCCTTTACTTTTTAGTAAACTACATAATTTTAAAGGTCTAAAATTATGAGATTAACAACCCAAAAACCTACGCTTATCCATTGATTATCAACTATATCGTTTTCGAAAAACATCCCACTTCCTTATTAAAAAAATACGATAACGTTTTAGTTAAAAAAAAGTATCTTTATACTATTAAATTTAAATTATGTTCGGAAAGAAAAAACAAGTTTCAACCATAGATAAAGATCAATTAGAGCTTATAGAAAACGCCCAAAAACGCATTAGACAAAAAAAGCGTTTGTACATTCATTTTGTTGTCTTTTTAATTGGAGCTGTTTTTTTAATTCTAGCCAACACCGTTCTGGGTATTGGTAAAAACTTTACTATAGCCGGAATAGATTGGTTTGTTTATGCCATTTTAGCGTGGTTATTTCTTTTTGCTTATCACTTTTTTAATGTGTTTATCACCAATAAGTTTATGGGTAAGGATTGGGAAAAGCAACAACTCGATAAATTGGTGAGCCAGCAGAAAGAACGTATAGAAAAATTAAAGCAAGGCTTCCTTAAAGAAGAGACAAAACTAGCCCAGTCCCAAGCTTATAACGAGGCTTCTGCTTCAAAGCCAACTAGCGAAAAAAAAAAGTTTAGAGAACTGACCATTATCGTAGCTGCAGGTGAAGACAATGCCATTGGCAAGGACAATGACCTTATCTGGCATCTTAGTGATGATTTAAAACGCTTCAAAAAATTAACCTCTGGCCACCATATTATTATGGGTAGAAAGACTTTTGAAAGCTTCCCAAAACCACTTCCCAATAGAACACATATTGTTATTACCAGACAGAAAGATTACAAAGTTCCTGACGGAGTTATTGTGGTCAATAACCTTGAAGACGCCATTGATGCTGCCAGAAAAGACAATCAACCTTTCATAATAGGTGGTGGTGAAATTTACAAACAGTCAATTAATTTAGCAGAAAAGCTTGAAATGACTCGTGTCCATTCAACCTTTAAAAATGCGGATACATTTTTTCCTGAGATCGATGATACCAAATGGAGAGAAGTTAGCAGAACAACCCATGATGCTGATGAAAATCATAAATATGCATTTTCGTTTATCACCTATTTAAGAAAATAAATATTCCTATTTTTGCAGCATAAATTTTGATACACATGAACGCATATATATTTCCAGGTCAAGGAGCACAATTCTCAGGAATGGGTTTAGACCTTTACGAGAATTCACCATTAGCACAAGAACTGTTTGAAAAGGCCAATGATATCTTAGGTTTTTCAATTACGGACATAATGTTTGAAGGCTCTGCTGAAGACCTAAAAGAAACTAAGGTAACGCAGCCTGCTATCTTTTTACACTCTGTTATTTTAGCAAAGACTTTAGGTGACAGTTTTAAACCAGATATGGTTGCTGGTCACTCGCTTGGTGAATTTTCTGCTTTGGTTGCTGCTGGTGCCTTAACGTTTGAAGATGGTTTAAAACTAGTATCTCAACGTGCTCAAGCGATGCAAAAAGCCTGCGAGTTACAACCAAGTACAATGGCTGCGGTTTTAGGTTTAGATGATGATGTGGTTGAAAAAATATGTGCCACGACCGAAGGCGTTGTGGTTGCAGCCAATTATAACTGCCCAGGTCAATTAGTGATTTCTGGAGAAATTGAAGCGATAAATAAAGCTTGCGAAACGTTGAAAGAAGAAGGCGCAAGACGTGCTTTAGTCTTACTGGTTGGCGGAGCTTTTCATTCACCAATGATGGAGCCAGCTAGAGAAGAGTTGGCAGCGGCCATAGAAAACACAACATTTAGCAAACCTAATTGCCCAATATATCAGAACGTCACAGCTTCTGCCGTTACTGATGAAAATGAAATAAAAGCCAATTTAATTTCCCAATTAACAGCACCTGTACGTTGGACGCAATCTGTACAGCAAATGATAGCTGATGGCGCCACACATTTTACAGAAGTTGGACCAGGTAAAGTTTTACAGGGTCTAGTAAAGAAAATACATAGAGAGGCGGAAACGACTTCAGCTACTTTTGAAACTAACGCCTAAATCCACTGTTTTGAATAGAAACATTTTTATTGTACTCTTAATCGTATTTAACATAGCCATTGATCAGATTTCTAAAGTTATAGTTAGAAGTTCAATGACACCTGGAAGAAATGGTGAAATTGATGTAATCGGTGATTATTTTCAATTAATATGGGTTGAAAACCAAGGAGCATTTCTTGGTATGGGAAGTGATATGAATCCTACACTCAGACTCATTTTCCTCTTAATCTTACCTACAATAGTACTGATATATGTAATTTACTACATCGTAAAAACAAAAGAGCTAGACCGATTAAGTGTTATTGCCTTTTGTTGTATCATAGGTGGAGGTATAGCCAACGTTTTTGACCGTATTACCAGAGGAGAAGTCACGGATTTTTTCTTTATTGATCTCGGAGGCGT
Organism: Winogradskyella sp. MIT101101; assembly: GCF_047126865.1. Taxonomy (NCBI): domain Bacteria; kingdom Pseudomonadati; phylum Bacteroidota; class Flavobacteriia; order Flavobacteriales; family Flavobacteriaceae; genus Winogradskyella; species Winogradskyella sp. MIT101101. The sequence goes on from NZ_CP138982.1 coordinate 1,516,070, forward strand.
TTTTAAGACCGGAATCTTTAATGTTGCCGACCTATCGGTGACCACGGGAATGATAATGTTATTATTCAGTGGAATATTCAGCAGTAAGAAGAAAAAAGCAGAAGAAACTGTTTAGCGTGCCAATCGGCAGTCTTCACAATCTTTAACTTCACCGTAATATGTTTCACGATATTTATGAAGTGTTTTGACTGGAATATTTAAAAATTGCTTTTTAATATAGGTGACTTTTGTAGACAATACACCCATCTTTTTTGAAAATCGACCTTCTTGTTTGGTCTCACGTTTTATACTTATCAATTTCATGCTAAATCCGTTATCATTAAGTACAAAACAACAAAGACTTATAACCAATGTCAAGTTATAAGTGTTAAAATAGGGTTAAGCGTTTTTTATATTATCATATTGAAAATCAAGACATAAAAGCATTACCATATTCGCAACACACTATGCAAATCATTGAGAGTATGATAATTGGAAAATTATTGGTTTTTATAAATTTCACCGTTTTTCATCACGAAAGTGACATTCTCCATAGTAGAAATATTCTCTGTCGGATCGTTATCCACGGCCACAATATCTGCTAAATAACCTGATTTAATTTGACCTAGTTGATCTTCCATTTTTAAAATCATGGCATTGGTAACTGTTGCACTTTGTATGGTTTCCATCGCAGGCATCCCAGCCTCAACCATATAACCAAATTCTTTCCCGTTGTCTCCATGATAAAAAACAGCTGCATCTGTTCCGAACGCAATTCCGACTCCAGCTTTGTAAGCTCTACCAAACATATCTTGAATTTTTGGACCAATATCCAAAGCTTTAGGAACTATAATCTCAGGATAGTATCCTTCAATTTTTGCTTTATCGGAAACGAACTTTCCTGCACTAATTGTTGGTACTAAATACACATCGTGTTTTTTCATTAGCTCCATAGTTTCAGCACTCATAAGCGTTCCATGTTCTATGGTCTTAACACCACCTAAAATAGCACGTTGCATACCTTCATCACCGTGCGCATGAGCTGCAACATGAAATCCGTAATCTTTTGCTGTTTCGCATATTGCTTTTATTTCTTCAATAGTGAATTGAGGGTTTTGGCCACTTTTAGCTACACTCAATACTCCACCTGTTGCTGTTATCTTAATTAAATCCGCACCATTTTTATAGCGTTGTCTTACTGCTTTTTTTGCATCTTCAACTCCATTGACCACACCTTCTTTTGGGCCTGGGTTTCCCATTAAACTTTTCTTTGCTCCATTGGTTGGGTCAGCATGACCACCAGTTGTTGCCAAGGCTTTTTCTGCGGTAAAAATTCTTGGACCATCTATTTTACCAGCATTGATAGCATTTCTGAGCGCCACATTAACACCTGAACCACCTAAATCCCTAACAGTTGTAAAACCACTCATTAAAGTGATTTCTGCATACTTTACGGAACCAAAAGCAACATCAGCCTCATTTTCTGTATAAGCTTGAAGATATTTCTTTGGGTTGGTCTCATGCTCAATATGGACATGCATATCAATCAATCCTGGCATCACGGTTTTTGATTTTAAATCCACGACTGAATCTTCAGAATTTTGTGGATTTACGTAACCATCTTCAACAGAAATAATTTTTTCTCCTGAAACCACTATGGTTTTTTCCGTCAGCAGTTTTCCAGATTTGGTATCGATTAATTTACCACAATGTAAGTAAGTGTTTTGCGCTGAAACTGTTATTGAGACCAGCAACATCAATATTTTAAGTAAAGTTTTCATATGACTTTATTATTTATTTCTAATTTTTTGTTCCCATTTCCATGCTGAAGCCATAGCATCATCTAATGTTAATTCTGTTTTCCAGCCCAAAACATCATTTGCCTTATTGGTATCTGCATAAGCGGAAATCACATCTCCTGCTCTTCTATCCACCACTTTATAGTTCAACTTTTTGCCTGAAACCTTTTCAAATGATTGAATAGCTTCTAAAACCGAACTTCCTTTGCCTGTACCAAGATTAAAAAATTCGAAATTTGAATCATTGTTACCAGACATTAGACGCTGTAGGGCTACTACGTGCGCTTTGGCCAAATCCACCACATGAATATAATCTCTTATACAGGTGCCATCTGGTGTTGGGTAATCACCACCAAAAACCGAAAGTTGCTCCCGCATTCCGATAGCCGCTTGTGTAATATATGGCACTAAATTCTGTGGTACGCCAATTGGCAATTCACCTATTTCTGCTGATGGATGTGCCCCAATAGGATTAAAATAACGCAGCGCTATACAATTGAGTTTCTCATTAACCTTACAAGTGTCTTTTATAATTTCTTCTCCGATTTGTTTGGTGTTTCCGTATGGTGATTCTGCAGGTTTTACTGGTGCATTTTCGGTTATGGGCAACTCATCTGCTTGACCATAAACCGTACAAGACGAGCTGAAAATAAAATTTTGTTGATTCAGCTGACTCAACTCTTGAAGCACATATACCAAGGTATTAATGTTGTTCTCATAATACATTAAAGGGTTATTTACACTTTCACCTACAGCTTTGCTGGCAGCAAAATGGATAACTCCAGAAATATCACTATGTGTATTGAAAAATGATTTAACATCATCCTTTATTTTAAGATCAAGTTTTTCAAAATGTGGTCTTTTACCTGTAATGGCTGTAATTCCATCTAAAACCTCAACCGACGAATTACTGAGATTATCAATAATTACAACATCATAGCCTTCGTTCTGTAATTCTATAACGGTATGAGAACCGATAAAACCTAAACCACCTGTAACTAATATTTTCATATTTAAGAATTACCGTCTATAAAATTTAAAACTGTAGTGGTAATAAATTCAATTTGTTCATCATCTAATTCTGTGTGCATTGGCAATGAAATTACAGATTGCACCAATTGATTAGTCACTTTAAAATCTTCTTCATTATAACGCTCGTCAGCATAAGCTTTTTGAAGGTGCAATGGAATTGGGTAATATACTCCACAAGGAATATTTTGTTCTTGCAAATGTGCCGCCAGAGCGTCTCTATTAACATCTTTTAAGTTTAAAGTATATTGATGAAATACATGGCAATTACATGTATCGCAAATACCTTCACAAGCAGTTCTTCCTGTCGGAACTGTAATTTTTGGATGATCTTTAAAGCCTTCAGAATATTTTCTAGCAGCATTACGTCTTGCTTCATTGTAATTATCTAAATGAGGTAATTTAGCATCTAACACTGCAGCCTGTATAGAATCTAATCTCGAATTTACTCCAACTACATCATGATGATAACGCTTATACATACCATGATTTACAATTCCTCTAATAGTATGCGCTAAATCGTCATCATTGGTAAAAATTGCACCACCATCACCATAGCAACCTAAGTTTTTTGAAGGAAAAAAAGACGTTGAGGCTACATGGCCTATAGCTCCCGTTTTGGTTTTTGTACCATCATTATGAATGTAATCAGCACCAATGCCTTGTGCATTATCTTCAATAACGTATAAATTATGTTTTTTCGCTAAATCCATAATGGCATCCATATCTGCAGCCAATCCAAATAAATGCACTGGTACAATAGCTTTAGTTTTTGGTGTGATGGCTTTTTCAATAGCATCGACATCAATATTAAAGGTCACAGGGTCTACATCTACCAAGACTGGAGTTAGTTGTAGCAAGGCAATGACCTCAACTGTAGCCGCAAAAGTAAAATCGGCTGTAATGACTTCATCACCTGGTTTTAACCCTAAGCCCATCATTGCAATTTGAAGTGCATCCGTTCCATTGGCACATGGAATAACGTGCTTAACACCAAGGTAATCTTCAAGGTTTTTTTGAAATTGATGTACTTTTGGACCATTGATAAATGCTGCACTATCCATTACTTCTTGAATTGATGGATCTACAACATCTTTAATTTTTGCATACTGACCCTGTAGGTCAACCATTTGGATTTTTTTCATTCCGGAGATTCTAATTTATATCTGCAACCTAGAATTAGGTCTTTAGCGAAAATACAAAATTGTAATCGCTATGCCAATGCAATTAATTGAAAGAAATGTATTTTAGCACAAATCTTTATGTTTGGGACTACTCTATTCCATAGGAATTAATATTGCAAGTTTCGTTGTTAAGCTTATTGCGCTTTTTAACCAGAAATTGAAGTTAGGTGTAGATGGTAGAAAGGAAACGTTTAAAAAGTTAGAACACTCAATAAAACCTACCGATAAAACGTTTTGGTTTCACTGTGCTTCTTTAGGTGAATACGAACAAGGCTTGCCTGTTTTTGAAGCTTTAAGAACTAAATATTCAGACTATAAAATTGTGCTATCCTTTTTTTCTCCTTCAGGTTATGAAGTCAGAAAAAACAGTAAAATTGCTGATGCGGTGGTCTACCTTCCTTTTGACACGAAAGCTAATGCCAAACGCTTTCTGGATATTGTGAATGCTGATTACATCATCTTTGTGAAGTATGAAATTTGGCCCAACTTCCTTTCAGAAATAAAAAAACGAAGCCTAAATGCTATACTTATTTCTGCAGTATTTAGGGAAAACCAAAGTTTCTTTAAGTGGTATGGAAGTTTTATGACATCTTCTTTATTTGCTTTCAATCATATTTTTACGCAAGATGAGAATTCTAAATTGTTACTTGAAAGAATAGGTTATAACGATGTTTCCGTTTCTGGCGATACGCGTTTTGATCGGGTATATAATCAACTGGATACTGATAATACAGTTGATTTTATTGAAAGCTTTAAAAATGGTAGAACATGTGTTGTTTTTGGAAGCACTTGGCCAGATGATGATAAGTTGTATTTGGATTATATTAATGATACTTCAAACGATAACACAAAGTACATAATTGCGCCACATAATATAAAACCTAGTTACATTGCGTCTCTAAAGTCTCAACTTAAGGTTAACACCATTTGTTTTTCAGAAATGCAGAATGAAAATTTATCAAACTACGGTGTTTTTATTCTAGACACGATTGGTTATCTAAGTAAAGTCTATAGTTATGCAGATATAGCATATGTTGGTGGTGCAGCTGGAACAACAGGATTACATAATATATTAGAACCTGCTGTTTTTGGAATCCCTATAATAATAGGGAAAAACTACGGCAAATTTCCCGAAGCCAAAGCTCTAATAAATCTGGGTGGTGTCACTACTGTTTCGTCGGTTTCTGAATTTGAATCTATTTTAAACACTTTAGTATCTGACCTTTCCTATAGAAAAAAGCAAGGTGAGATTAACAAAGCGTTTATTGAAAATAATAGAGGCGCCATCATCCAAATCCTTAATTACATACGTATATAGAAGTGTTGCACTACTAATAAACATCGAAATTTTGTTAAAGTTTCGTTTAAATTGTTAATTTAGTGCATATAACTAATAATTAACACTAAAACTATTAAAATGAAAAAAGTAATTTTAAGCTTGGCCCTAGTTGCATTCTTAGGCCTATCATTAAATTCTTGTAGAGAAACTAAAGAAGAAACCGAAGCGGCAGTTGAAAACGTTGAAAAAGAAACTGAAGGAGCTATGGAAAAAGCTGGAAAGGCTATGGACAATGCTGTTGAGGAAACTAAAGAAGCGGGTGAAGCCATGGAAGATGCTGTTGACGAAGTCGACGGCGACGATAACTAATTTACATTAATCACTAATCATATAAATAAACAAAAAAATGAAAAAAGTAATTTTAAGTTTGGCTCTAGTTGCATTCTTAGGCCTATCGTTAAATTCTTGTAGAGAAACTAAAGAAGAAAAGGTTGAAGACCAAATAGAAGAAGCTGTAGAAGAAACAGAAGATGCTATGGAAGAAGCAGGTGAGGCTATGGAAGATGCTGTTGATGACGCTGGTGATGCTGCTGAAGACGCAGCTGATGACATGGAGGATGCAGTTGATGATGCTAATTAAATTGATGACCAAATAAAGGCGAACTGGTTTTCCTTTATTATTCCATAAAAACTAAAAAGCCTGATAAATTATCAGGCTTTTTTTATTGTTAATTTTTTGTTGACTCCCAAAGTTTTAATTCGCTTGGCACTATCAAGGTTTTCTGTTGGTGTTCTTCATCATTAAGTTGTTCTATTAATAATTTTACTGCCACCTCACCTATTTCAAATGCTTTCTGATGGATAATTGAAATCTTAGGACTAGCTAGTAGATGTGTATGCTCATAACCAAAACCAATAATAGATAAGTCATCAGGAATGCTCCTCCCTAGTTTTTTGGCCATATTAATAGCGATTATTCCTGTAATATGATCTATGGATATTATAGCGTCAATCCCAGTATTATCCTTTAAATAATTGTAGACACTTTCATCTACATCATCAACATTTGCAAGTTTTAAAATTTGTGATTGCAACTTGGCTTCTTCAATGGCTTTTTGATATCCTTTAATTCTTAGTTTTCCAACACTAAGCTCTTCAACATTACTTACCAATAAGATGTTTTTTCTTCTTTCTTTTTTTATTAAGAACTCTGTTGCTTCATATACAGACTTAAAATCATCTACAATAACTTTATTACAAATTATTTCATTGATTACTCTATCGAACATCAGTACAGGAATCTTACTTGCAATTGCTGCTTTAATATGTTCTGATTGTTCTTTAACCTGAGTATCTCTGGCAACGGCCATAATAAAACCATCAACACTACCATTAGACAATAACTCTAAACTACGCTGTTCCTTCTCAAAAGACTCATTAGATAAGCAAACAATAATATCATAGTCGCTATTGGTAGCCGTAGTCTCAATACCATGCAAAACTTCAGCAAAAAACGGATTGGTTACCTTGGGTAAAATAACACCAATCGTTTTGGTTTTATTGGTTTTTAATTGTTGTGCAATTCGATTGGGTTTATAATTAACCTTTTCTGCCAGTTCATTGACACGTCTTTTTGTTGTCTCACTTATTTCGTGGCTATCGTTGAGTGCCTTAGAAACTGTGGACACTGAAATATTAAGGAGTTTTGCTAGTTCTTTTAATGTTGCCATATTTATAAAATAAGAAGAGCGTATAATGTACGCTCTTTTATTATGCTATTCTAAAAAATAACATTTAGTTTTTAACCAATTTAATGGTCTTGGTTCCTTTTTCGGATGAAATTTTTGCAAGATAGACACCAACATTTAATTCTGAGGCATCAACCATAACCTCTGTTGTGTTTGGCTCTAATTGCATCACCTGCTTTCCGAGTATATCAAAAACCTCAATACTATTAATAGTTTGGCTGTTTGATTTGATTCTCCATTTTGAAGCTGTAGGGTTTGGATATACATTAACCTCTGAAGTTTCAAACTCATCAATAGATAAAAGAGCCGGTTCAACAACAATACTTCCTAAATTGTTATAATCTGTATCAAACTCTGGTCTTGAATTAATGTTTGGTCCAATAAATTGAAAACCATATTGCACATGCTCACCAGAATTATATGATGTAGCGTCCATATTCAATAGAAATGTTCCTTCATTTAAAACCGCTGTATCTTCGGCCAACACTGATGAGAAATCTGATGCAAATACCTTGATAAATGCAATTGTTGTATAAGGAATACTTAAGCCAGAATCCATTATAGTATTAGATGTGACTTCTCCAGTAAAAGAAAATACAGAACCAGCCAAAGTATCATCTTGTATAAAACAATTTGCATCCATTATCTTGTTACCTTCCAATACTCCATCAGTTTGCCAGTACACATTGGTATCACCTATTCTATTTGGTTTCAATGTTACAGAATTTGCACCTGTGTCTAATTCGGCTATTAAATCTGGAATTCCCCATCCTGATTCAAACTGAAAACCTCCAATAGTTCCATCTTTAGGATTATCAAATACGTTCATAAAGCCGAGACCATTACCAGTAGGATCTGGACTAAATGCTGTAGCATCAAAATTTATTACCGTTTGGGAAAACCCAAATGACAACGTTAATAATGCTAGGAATAAAGTAATTTTTCTCATAGTAATATTATTTTAGTTTCTAGAAATTATTCTTTTCAATACCTAATAAAGATAATTTATAAAAATTAAATAATAAAATTATTTAACAATAGCCTATTTAAAAAATCATTCATTTTCTAAGTTTTAAAACAAATCAATTATAGAATGGAAATACCGTCGCAGAGTGATTTTTTCTTAAACTACTTTTATTTGGATATCTGATTTCTGGCTTTTTCTATAGAATTAACGGGAAGTTTACATGTGCCATTTACACAAACATATATCAATGTTTCATCCTCAATAAACTTATTCTTCAATAAAGGCAAATTACTTTCAGTCTTAGAACCAGAGATCAATATATTTGGTATATAATGGGCATTTAGCTCATTTAGCTTATCAACAGCTTCTTTACCCGAAATCGCCACCTCATAATAAGCATTAGAATGATTTAGGTATAATGTCATCCAGTTGGTATATCCGGATGGTGATTTTTGCATATCCTCATCAATGTTGGCTAGCATTTGAGCGGCCAATTTAGAGTAATCTTTATTAGCATAATAATGGCCTAATTTAAATAAACAATCCGCCAGAACAGAATTTGAAGAAGGAATAACATTATCAAAAACTTCTGTTTTTCTTGCTATTAAATTAGTTGACTTATCTGATGTAAAATAAAACATACTACTCTCGTCATTTAAAAAATGAGATATAGCATAATCCATTAGACTTTTTGATAGATCAAGCCATTGTTCATCAAAAGTTACCTGGTACAACTCTATGAACGCAGCAATTGTATGTGCATAATCTTCAGAGAAACCTTCAATTATACTTTTGGCATCTTTATAATTGTGAAACAATCCTCCATTTGATTGTATTTGATTCTCTTTAATAAAATTTGCATTTTTTAATGCTTTATCTAAATAGGAATTATTACCAAAAGCCTTGTAGGCATCCACATAAGCTTTTAACATTAATGCATTCCATGAAGTAAGTGCTTTATCATCCTTTCTTGGAGGTTTCCTATTATCTCTAGCCTTTTTAAGCTTTGATTTCCATTCTAGTAATTTAGTCTTTAAGTCAAATAACGAAAGGTTATGCTTTTTAACAAATTCAGAATCGGTTGTGTTTTTATACAGTACGTAGTTATTCTTTTCCCATTTACCAATAGCGTTAATGTTATAGTAGGCCTTGAATATGTCAAAATCTGCTCCCAATAAAGACTTTAATTCTTCGGCTGTCCAAACATAATAAGCACCTTCTTCTAGCTCACCTTCAAAATTTTCGCTGTCGGCATCCAATGCAGAATAGAATGATCCATTTTTACCCGTTAACTCTGAGTCTACAAACCTTAATGTTTCCTCTACAATTGTCTTGTAACTTTCTTTATTGCTCACTTGATGAGCTTTAGAATAGAGACTTACCAATTGTGCGTTATCGTATAGCATTTTTTCAAAATGAGGTATGTGCCAATTCTCATCCACTGTATATCTTGAAAAACCACCTCCTATTTGGTCGTAAATACCGCCATTTGCCATCTTATCCAAAGTGGTCATTACGTATTCAACTAAACTTTTATTATTATACTGATAGCCATATCGAAGCAGGAGATTTAAATGACTTGGCATTGGAAATTTTGGCGCTTTTTTTATGCCACCCATTTTAAAATCCAAGGTCTTTTCAAGGTTCTCAACTGCGTCATTGATTCTTTTAGTGTTGAACTGAACGGGTTCTTTGTTTACTGTAATTAGATTGGATTTGTTAACTCCTTCCGTTAACTTCTCTGCAAACGAGATAACTTTTTCAGGATCATTTTCATAAAGATCGGACATATCCCTTAGGATTTTTGTCCATTGTTTTTTTGTAAAATATGTTCCTCCAAAAACTGGTCTTCCATCAGGCAACGTAATACAGTTAAGAGGCCAACCTCCGCTACCAGTCATCAGCTGAACAGCATCCATATAAATTTGATCAACATCTGGTCGCTCCTCTCTATCGACCTTAATATTAATAAAGTTCTCGTTCATTATTTTGGCAACCGAGTCGTTTTCAAAACTCTCCTCTTCCATAACATGGCACCAATGACATGCGGAATAGCCAACAGATATTATAATTAATTTATTTTGATCTTTAGCTAATTGCAAAGTGTTGTCGTTCCATGCTTTCCAGTCTACAGGATTATAGGCATGCTGTAACAGGTAAGGACTTGTTTCGTTAATTAAATCATTAGCTTCCTGTTGACTATGAGCATCAGATTGAGTTGTATTCTTTTGAGAACAACTATAGGTAATTACAAACAAGAGTATTATAAAAACGAGTTTTTTGATCATACTTTCTTTTGGGATTAAACCATAGACAATTTATAAAAAAAAGCGTGTCTACAATATTGTAAACACGCTTTTATCTAGTTATACTGCTATTATATTATTTATTGTCTAACCAGTTTTATAGTCTTAGAACCATTATCAGATTCTAATCTTGCAAAATAAACACCTGTTTTTAATGACGATGCCTCAATTACAAAACTATTTGAATTAGGTTTTAAAGCCATAACTTGCTTACCTAAAATATCATAAACAGTTGTTGTTTGAATGGTTGTGCTCCCTGATATGTTCCAATTATTATTTGTTGGATTAGGGAATGCTTTAAACTCAGTAGTCTCAAATCCATCAACAGAAAGAGGGTTACCTTGAGTTAAAAGGATATTGTCTACATACACAACACCTCCTTGACCAGGATCTTGCATAAACGGATCCATTTTCCACTGCCAGAAATTAGTATCTGAAAAACCAAGATTGGTAAAGAAAGACATAGGTATTACAACTTTAGTCCACTGCTCATTAACAACAGCTTCATCAACACCTATTTCATAGTTATGCTCTGTTACACCACCATCGTTACTAATCATAACAAATCTAAAACCAGGTATACCTGCTCTTGCGAAATAATCAAATGAAACAAAATTGTATGAAGACACATCATCAGGACCACCTTCACCTACACCGTATCCAGCAACACTAAAATCAAACTTAAGTGCTTTATTCTCACCTGCTCCTGGGTCTAAATCTGGTTCACCAGCTACAGAACCAAAGTCATAGTCAAATACTAAAAATGTGGAATACGCATTCGTGTCATTATAGATGCTATAGGTTTCACCATCTGAAGAAGTTGGTATTGGAGCAGCTGCAGGATCTGGTTCAGGTGCTGCAATTGCACTTCCGGTGGTAGCTCTAATATTATCGACGTAAATAGTGAAATCACCAGCTGGATCATTAAACCCTGATCCATTCCAATTTGGGAAAAACGCAATTTGAGAATACTCACCGTTAGCAGGTACTGTCATATCCAAAGATTCGTTGAATGTAAACGTTAATGTTTCCCAACCACTACCTGTATGTGGCTCATCAGCAGCTGAATCTGGTGCTACACTTGCAACATTATCTTCTACTTTAGCAAACAATGTTAGTGGCATAACGGAGTAAACATCTACCTCTACAGTAATGTTGGTAGTTAAATCCATATAATTAGATTGCATTAACAGTTGGGCTCCTTGCCATGGCTGACCTGCCGAGGACGAAATTATTTCACCAACTTGTCCATTGGTTCCACCCGAAGCTGGATCTGCAACAATATTCGCACCCCCTAAGCCTTCAAAACCTGTAAATTGGTCAGTAGGTAATGTTTCAAAATCTTCCTGTAAATCCAATGATCCACCACCACCAATAGCGGAGCCCTGAACACCTCTAATATTATCTATATATATAGTGTTAGCAGTACCTACACCAGGATTACAACAACTTGCCCAACCATCAGCGGCATTGTCCCATCCAGGAAAGAAAACAATTTTTCCATACTCACCATCAGCTGTACTTGTCATATCTAAATTTTGATTTAGAGTAACTGTAATGGTCTGCCAACCAGAACCACCAACATAATTTACATTGGTATCGTTGTCACCTGCTGAATCTGGACCAGTTTGGCCGTTTTCAACTTTCAGTAACATCCCAAAAGAGTCATCAGAATAAATATCTACCTGAATTGCTTTGTCCGTAGTTAAATCTACATAGTTGCTCTGTAATAACATACTTGCACCTTGCCATGGATTTCCAGAGGCTTCAGATACAATTTCTAAAACTTGTCCATTAGTTCCACCAGGAGCAGGGTCAGCAACAATTGTTGCACCAGAGGCTCCTTCAAACGCTTCTAAATCACTCGAGGGATAAGAAGATTCAAAATCTTCTAATACTACTTGAGAAAAACCCAAAGTTGAAACTAGAAGACACATTAAAAATGTAATTTTTTTCATGTTTTTTTAGTTAATCATTAATATTCTACGCAAGAAACTGATTATTATTCAATACAGAGCTATATAACACCTATACAAAAACCATACAGACATATAAAAAACAAATTTTACACAATGAAACAATTAAGTCTAAATAATTGTTTGTCAATTGTTTAAAATTTAAATCGTTAAATTTTTATGAAACAAATCACCTATACAGGTCGGTTTTAGCTTTTAAATTTAAAAACTGTAGGTTTTTCATTGTTATTGGTAACAACGATTAATGGATTTTTAGATTTACTTATTGTGGTAATATTTCTACTGTCGTAGGGCACATAAAAACCACTTTCATTGGGCGTTATATACTTAAAGTTATTATTTCCATCACCTAAAAGCACTGCGCCGAAACCAGCATCATAACGTGTAGTCTCAACTTCTACTCCGTAATGATTCCCAGCTATAATTATATCTTTATTACCATCCTTATCAACATCCATGACTAATGAGGATTTTATTGGTGATATCTGAACATCATTAGGCAATTCTTTTCTCACCAGCTTACCATTGTCATTAATCAATATAATGCTCTCAAAACTCTTTATCTCATAGATGATAGCATCCTCTACTTTGTCTTCTGGTAAAATGTCTATTAATTTAGAAGAGGCAAAACTGTGATAATCTTCAAATTTTTCTGCAACATAAGGCATTTGTTGACTTGTGCACTCTCTGCCTCTTACTGGTACATAATCATTTTTATAAAATTTTGCCAAAACCACATCATTAGTACCGTTATTATCGAAGTCGTTGGCATATACCTTAAATGGATGCTCTTCAGATGCCTTGAATTTATTATTCTTTCCAAGGTTTCCAACAATGTAATCTTCGTCGCCATCATTATCAATATCGCTTGCCGTAACAGACCACCAGATACCTCTTGTATCGCTTAACCCAAATGATTCTGATGTATCTTCAAAAACACCATTGCTATTAGTTAAAACTTTAATCTCCATCCACTCACCGACAATCATTAAATCCTCATCATTATCATTATCAATATCTGTAAACACAGCATCTGTCACCATGCCTATGTTAGTTAATGCAGGTGCTGTTTCTTTTGAAGCCTTTGTAAACTTTCCTTTGTTATTTAGAAGAATATAACTCGATGCAGGAGAGGCATAGGATTTAGCAACTAAACGTGTGCCAACGAACAGGTCCATATCACCATCTGAATCAATATCTGATGCCTTTACGGCCTGAGAACTCTCTCTTATATCTGGTATTGCCGAATTGTTTTTGGTAAAATTCCCAGTACCATCATTAATGTATAGCCTGTCTTTTAAAAGTTTATCGCCTCTCATATATTCACCACCACCACTGGCAACATATAAATCTAAATCATCATCATTATCCACATCAATAAACAAACAACCTAAATCTTCTGAGGCTCTATCTGCCTCCCAAGGTTGGGATGAGTTTTTAATAAACTTACCATCACCATTTTGAAGGTATAAGGTACCGGATTGCCCAACTGCTCCTCCAATAAAAATATCCTCTAAGCCATCTTTATTAACATCGCCAGAGACTGAAAATGGTCCATTTTGGGATACATTGTGAGGTAATAATATTTCATCAGTAAATTCATCAAATTCATTTTCTTGATGTAAAAAGTCTATGCCTAAATCATCAACATTTATTTTTGCCAGTAATGCCGACTTTTCTTCTTTATCTTGTTGAATTGCTTTAGCGTCAGATAGCTTAGCCAATAGTACTTGATTGGCCTTTACATTTTCATAGGTATTGACCTTTCCATTGGGCCATATAACTTCTACTCTATCAACTTCAGTATGTTTACCCAACCCAAAAAACATCCCATGTTCTACAGAAGAAATAAATCCTCTGGTAACCGAGTTCTCTACAATTTGTTTTTTACCATCATAATGGATAACGGCTTTTACGCCAATTCCAAATTTATTCTTTTCTGGTCCTTCGACATTTATTTTTAGAAAATTGCCTGTTGCTTTGTTCTCGTAAACAAAAGCTGGAGCATCAATATTATTGGCAATAACATCCAAGTCACCGTCATTATCCAGGTCTCCGTAGGCCATACCATTAGAAAAACTAGGTGTATCAAAACCCCATTCTTCAGCAACTTTTTCAAACTTAAGGTTACCATTATTTCTAAAAGCATAGTTAGACACTGGTTGAGACGGTGTTTCCTTACTTAGCTGAAATAAATCTTCAGCGGTTGCTCCTTTTGCAAGGTTCTTAACTTTATTTCTGTAGTCGTTATTATCTACGTCTTTTTTAATCCCGTTAGAAATAATTATATCCTTTAACCCGTCATTGTCCAAATCCACCAAAAGACTTGCCCAACTCCAATCCGTGTAAGCGATACCTGCCATGTTCCCAATATCAGAAAAACTACCTAGACCAGTATTAACCTGCAAAGCATTGGCCATATACTGATGATGTGCACCAGCTTCAACCATTGTTTTAAAAGCTTCAGTACTCATTGAAGCCATATTAGTCTTGGAACGATAATGATCTTCTGGTGTCATATCTGTTGTAATCAAATCAATCAACCCATCGTTATTAATATCACCCGTATCAGAACCCATACTTAGCTGGGTAATATGTTTCAACTGCTCATTGATAACATTTGTAAATGTCCCATCTCCGTTATTGTAATACATAAAATCTGGTTCGGCGTAATCATTGGCGACATATAGATCCATCCAACCATCATTATTGAAATCCGTAGTGTTAACACTTAGTCCGTAGGCCACATCTCTAGAAATGCCGACTTGATCAGAAACATCTTTGTATCTCCCATTATCATTTCTATAAATTCTGTCTCTAAAAAATTTGAATTGTTCTCTTGGAATTTTATTTAGAAGTAATAATTTTTTATCAGCTACTTGATTTACCTGGTACATATCTAAATCACCATCATTATCCATATCAAAAAAAACAGCCTGAGTCGAAAAACCAACATCAGCAAGGCCATACTGTATAGCAGACTCGGTAAACGTTAAATCCTTATTGTTGATATAGAGTTGATTTCTACGATCTGCAGTATTGGCAGAAGTACCATTTCTACTTACATATATATCTAAGTAACCATCTGCATTAACATCTGCCATGGTAACTCCCCAGGTCCAACCAGAGTTTACGGCTACTCTTGATTTCTTGGTAATATTTTCGAATTGAAAATCGCCCTTGTTGAGATATAATCTATCCTCTACCTGATTACCTCCAAAGAAAACATCCGCTAAGCCGTCATTGTTAATATCTCCAATGGCGACTCCTGACCCAACATACATTTGGCTGTAATAGTAATGATTAAAATAGGTTGATTCTTTTATCGTATTTTCAAAGTCTATTCCCGTCTTTTCTGCAGGCAATAACTCAAATCCGCCTACCAGTTCTTTAGGATATAAATTTCTTTCATTACCATTATTGCATGAAAAAAACACAGTACACAGGGTAAAAATTACTAAATATTGAATTCTAGAGCTTCTCTTCATTATCAGAAAATTATATGAATACAGTAAATATATACAAATGCAAGAGTAAAAGTTTGTATTAGTACATTCTTGATATGTTAAAAAATATTAATCTTAGTATTTAAGCTTTTCATTTTTATCCCAAATTCCCCAATAAGCGCCAACATCTCCTTCGGCACCAACTTTCCACGATTCATCAAAAGAAGAGAAATAGAACATCTCAACGTCGTCTTCCTTAGACCACTTCTGTGCATTTATAAAATACTTCAACGCATTTTCTTCTGATGGGTGTGCGCCTTCTAATTTTGAACCTTTGTTTGGCCAGCCCGTTTCTGTAATTATTACTTTTTTTCCATTTCCTGCTTTTAAAGCTCTGTTGTACATATCTTTCATGTACAATAACGAGTAATCTTGGTCGCAGCCTTCCCAAAACGGATAACAGTTTGCTAATATTATATCGCAAGCTTCAGTAATGTTTGGACGATCAGTAAATTCATAATAAGCATCGACATAGCCTACCGGAACATTTTTAATTGCTCTTTTTACACTATATATATGTTCTAACAATTCCTCTTCTGATAAATCTCCACGATACAAGACCTCATTACCAACTGCGGCAACATCAACGTAACCTTGATTTGACAAATCAATTAATCCAGCAATTTCGTTTTCATTGATTTCAAGATCATCACCTAGCCATGCACCAACAAGCGTTTTAATGCCATGTTCTTTCGCAATCTTAGGTATCATTTCATTACCTTCTGTACAAGAAAAAGAACGAATCCATTTAGTGTATGGTTTTATAATCTCAATTCTTCTTCTTATTTGTTTTTCAGATAATTGATTACCTGGCTTTTGCCCCTCCATATAAGGACTAAAGCATAAGCCATGTACTCCTTGATTTAAAATCTTTCTGTAAGCCTTTTTTATCTCTTTTATGTCTTTATTGGCATAATCTAATGATGCCAATGCGAAATGCTTTTCTTCTCTGTACGACATGTCTTATTTTATTAAAATTATAACTCGCCTCTTCGTTCTATTAATTTTTCTTTTATTTCTCTTGCTCTAGTCTCATTTAGGCTGTACTTCAACATTACCCATATCGCTATTGCAGCTGTTGAAGCTGGTATAATGATATCTGCCAATCGTAACTTTATCATTGTTTCGGCCGTTTGAGATACGGCTCCTTCGTCGAATCCAACTAATGTTAGAATTGCTCCACCAAGTACTAGAGCAATGGCCTGACCTAACTTTACCATCCACCAATATATTGCACCAAAAGTCCCTTCTTTTCTCGGCATCCCATTTTCTAATTCATCCAAATCACATACATCTGCTGTCATACTCATCATTAATGTAAATAATCCACCTAAACCAAAAGCCATAAAAGGTATTGGTAAAAACATTAACCAAGGACCTCCTTGGCTCGTATCCATACTAAACCAAGACATACCTATACTGTCTAAAAAAGGATTTATAGCATTAAATATTGAGACTACACTATTGTTCAGTCCTTGGCCTAGACTTGTCTCATTAAATTGCCTATTCAATTCATTATCAAAACCCCACCATTTAAGAATGTACCCAACAATAGAAATAACAGTAGATATTATAAAAGCTTTTCTCTTACCAAACTTGTTTGCTATGCGAGAAATAATTGGGATTACCATAAAAGCAGTAACTACCGCAGTGAGGGAAGCAAACCAAGCAGGCCATGTACCAGCATCACCATAGTTACCATTATATATATAAAAAACAATTATGAAGAAACTGAAGGAAGCTACCATTTGAAACCCGTTGAACACCAAGAATGTCGCTCCACACAGCTTCATAAAAGGTTTGTTTTTTGACACTTCCTTAATACCTTGAAACAAATCTTTAAAGCTAGAACCTAGTGTACTCATACTAATTTTTTTTCTATTTTCCATTTTACCGGCATCAATCCCTTTACAGAATAATGCTGGCAGAATACCAAGTACTGCGCATGCTAAACCAACTGTTAAAGACAATTTACGAACACCATTAGCCTGTAATTTTTCGTCCGTTATTTTTTGTAAATCATCTCCTGTAAGACCCATTTCTCCTATAGCCCTAAGAGCTTCATCACTTAATGAAAACACGGTAGGATCAGCAATAACTACCCAAAACCAAGGCACTAGCATCCAAGCTATTTGTCCGACAGTATTAGCAAATGCCATTAAGCGCGTACGCTCATTATAATCTGAAGTCATTTCGTATCCTAATCCCACTAACGGTGTGGCATACATTGTGTTACCGATTAGAAACAGTAATGACATGAGAAGAAAATACCAAAAATTGAACATTACTGAGTTGTTCTCGCTCATTTGGAATAATAATGCAAAGAGGATACCACTTAGAATAGCTCCAATGAAAATATAAGGTCTTCGCCTTCCCCATTTAGATTTAGTATTATCAGAAATAAAACCCATTATCGGGTCTGTGAGTGCATCAAATATTCTAGGTAATCCACCTAACAATCCAGCCAAAAAGGGATCCATTCCAAAAGCTGTTACTAAAAAAAACATGAAAACCGCTAAAGCTCCAGGTAATAAATTAAGAACCAAGTGTCCTGAACCAAAGGCCGCTTTTTGACCTATAGGAACTCTATCTCGCTTCGCCGTTTTGATGTTTGACATATCTATTTGAGTTTAGATGGAATTATTATCGTTTGAATTGCCTGCGCACTTATACTTAATTTTACACTGTCCTCAGTAAGAGACAACATAAAATCTTTTGGTTCTTTACCTTCATTAAACACCACTACAGCTATTGAGCCATCAGGATTTTTAGCAGCAGTAACCTGAAGTGTCTCAGCTGAATTGTCCACGCCAATAACTTCTGCTCCTGGTCTTATATATTTACTGAAATGTGCCATGGTATAGTAAAGTGGCGTAAAGTAAACCTCATCCGCCTCCTCATCTACAATAACTGGTGCCGCACACCAATTCTCAAACCAATTTGGACCTCCCTGTCGGTTTAATACCATATTCCAATCTACCCAACCATCTACCCAATTGTTCAAACAACCAATAATATCTCTAGCATAGCGATTAACTGGCGCATACTTAGGATGCAAGTATTTTTTTTCGTCCTCTCGCCAATCATAACCCCAATCTGTTGCTTCTTTTTTCCAGTACCAAGAATCGTCTTTCCAAGCCGGTACTTCAGAATCTATACAACCTTCAGTTTCAATTAAATATTTATTCGGTGCTTTATTGTGTGCATATTGTAATGCTTTTGGGAAAACATCATAAGTACTCTCGTACCAATGAATTGCTGTACCATCAAAATATTTTGAGGATGCTTCATCTTTAAACATTACATCCACCCATTCTTTTAAGCCATCTCTATTTTGATCATAACCCAAAATATTGACTTCACCTTTTCCGTCAGCTTCTAATTTTGGTCCTAAATGGTTTTGAACAAAATCAGTTTCCTCTTGAGGTGAAAAGTGCATACTTTCCCAATTGTTTCCGTTTCCATGTGGTTCATTAACTGGTGTTAATCCCCAAATATCAATACCTTCTGCCTTATAGGCATCTAAGTATTTTGAAAAATAGAGTGCAAAGACATTGTAATATTCTGGTAGTAATTTTCCACCTACATATTCCTTATTATCTTTCATCCATGGTGGCGCTGTCCATGGTGAAGCAATAATACCAAAACCATCTTTTGAAATTGCCATAGCATCCTTTATCATTGGGATTAAATCCTCTCGATCTTCTTCTATCGAGAAATTTTTCAATTCCATATCATCAGGAACAGGTGCATATGTGTAATTGTTTAATGAAAAATCACATGAAGCAATATGAGTTCGAGTTAATGAATAGTTTGCACCATCCTCAGAGAAATAAGCTTGAAGAATTGTATCTCTATTTTTTTTGCTGAGCTTATTCAACAAATACGCAGATGATTCTGTGAACGAACCACCAAACCCTGTAATGGTCTGAAATTTTTGTTCTGGCAGTATTTTAATCACAGCAGCAGAATCCACTTCCGAATATTCTGTTATTCTTGTTAGTTTATTACCACTAGCAGAAGTTTCATAAATCTCAACTCTTAGGTTATCATTTTTTTCAGAATTACAACTCATAACAGCAAACATTAAAATAACCACTAGACTGCACTTGAATATTTTCATACGATGTAATTTTAATTATCTTGTTTATTTACATTTCTGTAAATCTTTTTCACGACTGAAAACACTTCTTTCTTATTTCTGTCTATATCCACAATTCCCCAATACTCTTCGTTAGGGCTTCCATCAAAAGGAACTCCTGTACTATTAGGTGCAGTTCCTCCAGTATCCTGCACGTCATTGTTACCAGCTTTCCACCAACCATCAGTAAATGAAAACAATGTGACACCCGAACAGATATCTTGACCATCAAAAGTTGCTTTTAAAATAATTTCGGTAGCATCTGCTTGTGCTTTTTCATTTACACCTTGCTCATAACCTTCATTAGCAACTTGCATATAACTATCTGCCCCTGTTTCGGATAAATACATCGGTTTATCACTAACTTCTTTCCACTCTTTAAAAATCGTTTCTGGTCTTACTGAGCGATAAACATTCATTCCCCAAACATCGATATTAGGGCTCATAGTCAGTGCCAAAGTATCTGGTAAATCGCCATGGGCTGTCGTTACTGGGTGAGACTTATCATTTTGATGGATTAGATTAGCTGCATCATTCATGGCTTTGTACCAATTTTTAATTTGTCCATCAAACCATTCTGGGTGATAATTATATTCATTACCCAATTCCCACATTAAAATGGCATTATGATTTTTATATGTATTGATGTAATCTATGAATGTACCAGACACGATGTCGTTTTTACCACCTTGATTATATCCGAAGCCGATGATTACCTTAATGCCTGCCTCATCAATTTCATCTAACACTTCTTTTTCTTCAATGGGCGCATAAACTCTAATGGTATTGATGCCTGCTTCTTTCATTAAAGCAAGATCTTGTGTAAGATTTCCAAAATCGCGTTGGTTGCCACTGCCCTTCGGTACGGGATGGTAACAAATACCCTTAATGATGTATTGCACGTCATTAACATAAATATGACGGCCTTTTACAGTAACCGTAGTATTTTGGGATTTACTCTCGCAAGACAGTAGTACAAATGCTATGACCAAAAAAGTTAGAAAATTTTTCACTGTGCGGTTTTTTTTAATTCAGGAACCAAAACATTTTTCATCAATCTGCTTTTGTTTCCATTATATGTTTTTGTAATAGGTTTTCCATTTCTTCCCAATCCTTTAAAAACTCCCTTATCTACCAAATCCCAAAGTGCATATTTTGCTTTTCCGTCTATGGTGAATAAGCCAAAATGATTTTCTGAGCCTTTAGGGTTTTTAGCATCTTTCCAGTTCTCATCGAAAGCTTCAAAATAGAAGCAAGACATACCTGCTGCATTTGTCCAATCTCTCATATGATTATAATACAAAGCTTGCTTATACTCATCAGTTGCCATAGCTCCCGAATCTCCGTAAAGTTCAGCTGAATGACTTGCCCAACCTGTCTCTCCTATGTGAATCGGCTTATTTACCCCTAGGCTTTTCATATAAGCTACAACACTATCGTATTGAGAAACAGCGTACTTTTTTGCACGTAGCATGGCTGCATCTATTTTTTCTGTTTTGGACAATTCAGTTTCAGAATCTAAAACTCCCCAGAATACTGGGTTATAATGTGTGTCGTGCATTGGGTAGGTGTGCATGGAAATATAATCGACCGCTTTTATCAATTTTTCTAAGTCTTCGACATGGTATTCTTCACTTCCGCCTCCCCAAGAGGCAAAATTGTCGGAGCTTGTAATCCAAAGATCTTTAGGTAATTCTCCTTGCTCTTTTAAATCCTGTAAATGGTTCACCCATTTTAAGATGACACCAGGTTGCACATAATATGCCGTTGCCCATTTAACCATAGCTTCATTACCAACTGCAAGAATTTTTACAATTTCTGGATACTCTTTTGTAAGTTCAACAGCCATTTTTACTTCTACAGGATTTCTTTCACTCTCCTCATCATGGTCTGGTTCGCCATTTGACCAATCGAAAGCATTTTTGCAATCAATCCAAATACCGAGCATGACATACATTTCAAAATTTGAATCCTCCTGCTTAAGCTCTTTTATAGCTTTAAGCACATTTGAAGCGTGAGGCAAATGAACATTGTACGTTCTCAGTATTTTGATTCCCATAGCATTGAGGATTTTCATATCCTCTTTAATTTCTTCAATAGTAGGTTGTATATCTCTACTTTGGGACCTATAGCCACCATAAGAAATTGCTAAATACTCTGGTTTTCCTAAAATATCTTCTGCGCTCAAACTTTGTTTTGCTTTTATATTTGTTGAATCATTGTCGTTTTTTTTGACATCATTACATGAGAACAATAGCGCTACTAAAAAGAAGACTCCTATTTTAATACTGATCTTCATGGTTTTCAACTTTCTATTTATTCAATGACACAATAATCTGTTTTACATCTCCCTTACGTTTGAAGATATTATCACTAGTATCTGCATCTAGTTTTAATTCTTGAAACGTTGTTACAGAACCATCAGTCCATTCAACTTCTATTCCTGAATTGCTATCTTGCTTATATACAATTGGCACTTGGCAATAGGTAAAGCACAACTCTCCTTTATTTAATTGGATCGATTTTGCTTTTCCATCGACAGTTGTATAATTAAACACCTCTGATGCATTCAGAAATTCTTCTTTTCTTAACAGACTTGGATTAAAACGAATGATACCGTCTTCAACAAAAACACCAAGTTCCCCAAAACGGCAAAGTACATCCTCCTTTACTTGACCTGTCATACCAGGTTGTTGTGCACCTTTACCTGCTGGTGTATGGGAATAAGGGTCTGTTGGAAATGCTCCATAGAGTTCTGGTGATTTATGTACACCAATACCTTCATTGATTTCGTAATAATGGTCCAATAAACCACCAATGATTTTATCATCTTCATTATTCTCAATGGCCTTTATGCAATTTTCTTGCACAGCCAGTAATAATTTAGATACCATGTGCCAATAAATAGAACCCAATCCTTCGTAGCCATAGAAGGTGCCTGAACGTCCTGTAAAGGATTTATGGTCAAAGACCGACTCAAAGGTTTCGAGAAGTTGTTGTTTTTCATTTTTGGCAAGTTCCCTGTATTGTTCTGGTAGTTCCTTAATTGCTGATTTCAAACTATCCGCATTGTTGAAATTTCCATTAAAATGGTAATTTCCCAATACATCTTTTTCTATGACCTGCTTATTACCATCACTGATAAGTTGTTGTAGCAATTTTGAATTTTTAATTGCGTTTTCTGGAATGTTATTTTTATCTACGAAACGAGATAGTTCTTTATTAGGGTAAAGTATATAACTGTATTGATCTGGTCTGAATAAGGCACTTGCTTTTAATCCATTCAACAAGTCTAAAGCTTCTTTTGAACTTAAGAATCCTGAGCTTAATACAGCAACTTGCCCTTCTAGCATTTCGGACAGATATGATATCGAAACTTCGGTATCATTTTCTACCGTCATTAGATTATAGGCGTGATATAAATTATCTGAACGCTTATTGGCTTTTATAGTATGCTCTAAATATGATTTTGTAATGCTGAAGAAATTCAGCAAGTCAGATTTAGAGATTTGTTCTTTTTCATTTTTAAATCCAGCATCGTATATAGATAATCTGTAATGACTTCCTGCTTTGCCCAAACCATCTAATACCGTTTTTCTGTCTTTATCTGAAATCGCTCCCTTTAGGATATTCTTATTTTCATTTAAGGTTTCAACAACCGTACTGAAAAATTGATGTAGTTCACTTGAAATAGCAACTGTTTCCATATCTGAACTTGAAACCACCTTTTCAAAAAAGTTTAAGAATCGTTGCAGATAATAAAGTGTAACCATTGACACTCCGTTACCAACTAGTGCATTGTTAGCATCATTCCATTCTGGTCGTTGCGTGTTTAGCCATATTCCGCCTTCAGGAATAAAATTAGATACTTTAGCCAGTACAGTGACTAAAAGTTTTTCAATGAGATTGACCTTATAAATTTCATTGTTATTAGCTTTCAACAACGCACCATCTACTCCAATCTTTTCTCTCGATTTTTCAATAGTTTCATTGAGCTTATAGTCAAAATCTATAGTGTCTTTTGGGTTTTTTAAGGTGTCTTCGTAACTCTTGATTTTGTAAGGCACATTGGCAAAAACAAAAATGTTTTCATCGAAGCTATTTGCCAATTTTTTAGGATAGTGCTTCTCACTAAACTCTAAGAACTTCAACAAATAAATAATTTGATGGTCGCCCCAATACCCTATATAAGACCAAGGGTCGTCCTCTTCTATAACTTCCCAATCAAAACCATCTTTGGTCACTCGGTATGGGTTATAACCTTCAAAAGTTGAAGCATTAAGGAATTTATGAATCATTCCTTCAATAAACTCAGGATACGAATGTGCCAAAGCTTCCCAGTTCTGGAAGATATCTCTCCAGTTCCCTTGATAATCGAGAATTTTTGAACCATCAATTTCGCTATGTGTGTTAATGGAAAATTTATTCCAAGGTCGGCTCGGATCTCCGTGTCTTCTGCTGAATTTTAACGGTAAATATTCAAAACACAGTCGCTTAAAGTCTGAATCGTTATCGTCTTTAGCTAAGGTTTTTAGTTGGTGAACGCTAAATGTTTCAGGCAGTCCATTTAATACATCAGCTTTGTTATTTGCAACAGTTTTGTTGGCTTTAGCAATGTATTTTACAAAATCTTCTTTTTCAATGGTATAGTTGTCATCGAATATTCCGCCACGCATTACATTAAAAAGCGTATTGGCAAAATGCCTCGTATTCCTAAGCTGATCACTTCCTAATTGAAGTCCATCTGCTGCGCCAGCAATGTCAATTAACTTTTCAGTTCCTTGATCAATGTCATTTTGAACTTGCTCTAAAAGTTGATTTTCATTTTTAATCTTAACTGAGATAGCTTGTATATCGCTGACAGTTTGGTTGACATTTGCAATGAAGCTCCAAGAGCTTGTTCCGTTAGCCTCTAATTTTATTTCTGAGGATATAAAATAGGCTCCCTTTTCTGCACGTACGTCTTCTTCTTGATGGATTTCCTTTCCTTTTCTAAAATTATTCAGTTGACGAGCAGACAGTAATATTTTAGGGTTATCGATACCGAGCGACCATACTATGTTAGCTTTTAAGGCTTCACTAGGTTCTGCCTTATCAACAATGATAGCACTTAGGGCATAGATTCCTATACCAGAATCACTTTGCAATTCGCTTTTCTTATAAGCATCAACCAAATTGCTGTATTGATTTTGTAGATCTGCGCCAACACCATAAGGGATAATATTTTGCAATCCATCCAATACCGTAACTTCAATTCCTTCTGAATTATTATTTATCAATGTTGACGTCTTAACAAACCCATAAGCATTGCTAGAGCTCCATTGGTATTTGAAAGTTAATCCAAGATCATTGTTAGTTTCTTCAAATACAACCATGTTGCCATAACTGTTTTTATAAAGGTTCCTTTTAACATTGTATATGCCAACGTAATGATCTGAGAACGGCTCCCATAAATGTGTTTTGCCATCTTTATGAACCCTGAAAATAGTTTTGCTTCCAGTAACCTCAGCCGATTCGGTTATTTTATCGTCCGTGTAATATGGAAATAAAGCATATTCAGCATTTTTTCTTCCTGCAGTTAAGCCGCCATTACTAGAAATGAACATCCAATGGTTAGAGTCACTTACAAGGCTCATGAAAAATGGTCGCATATTATCACAATTAGAAATTTTGTAATAATCTTCACCATTCAATTTCACAAGTTGCCCTTGCACTTCAGCATCATCAAATGAAGCCGGTTGATTCCCTATATATATATTGTCGTTATGCGAATGCATTCTTTCTTCTTTAAAATAATTTAATTGAACTAATTGCAATTTGATTTCATTTAGTTAAAAGGCCGAACAACAGCTCGACCTTTAGATTGTTTTAGTAAACACAACTCAGTAAAAGGTTTATGAAAAAACAATATTTTTTATTGATAAAGTCTTACATAATCAATCTCCATACTATCTTCAGTAAAGCTAGGGTCGATTGTTCCACCTAGTGTACCTCCCATTGCCACATTCAGTATCATGAAAAAATCATCTTGAAATGGTGAACTTGGGATAGCAGAACTACTACTATTCATCACAAAGTATTGCACATCATCTACAAAAATTCTTATGCTACTAGCGTCCCATTCTAAAGAATACACATGAAATTCAGATGAAGCGTTAGTCACATTAGTTTCTAAACCATAGCTTGCATGACTAGAATCTGATGTATTGAACCAATGGCAGGTTCCTAAGACCTTACTTTTGTCCCAACCCGTTTGTTCCATAATATCAATCTCACCACATCTTGGCCAACCAACGGATGGGAAATTGGCTCCCATCATCCAAATCGCAGGCCATGTCCCTTGCGAAGAAGGTAGTTTAGCCCTTACATCAACTCTACCATACTTAAATTCGAAAAGTCCTATGGATTTTAAACGCGAAGAGGTGTAGCTAGAGCCATTGGCTTTTGCAATAATTTTAAGACGTCCATCTTCAACCTTTACATTAGTAGAATTGTCGGTATAGGTCTGCTCTTCATTATTTCCCCAACCTCCTGCACCTAAGTCATAGGTCCAGTTTTCGCTGTTAGGAGCTCCATCTTGAAAAAACTCATCAGCCCAAACAGGTGGATCTCCAACATAATAAGATACTGCAAGTGTTTCTGACGTGTCTATAGTGTTATTTGTACTTGAGTAGGCTACTACAGTCACTTCATGATTGTCTATACCTTCAACACTATTGAAAGTGAATTGATAAGTACCATCTACACTCTGAACTTCATTACCTCCATCGATAATATAACCATATGACACAGCATCTGTTGCCTGCGCATTAAAGTTGACAACACCAGAACCATCACCATAAGGGTTATTAGTGTCTGCACCTTCAATTGTAGCAGTTACCACAAGATTTGATGGTACAATAACGGTTGTATCTTCTTCTACGTAAACCGAGAAACTTTCTACCTCACTAATAGATTCCCCACTACTTGAATAGGCTTTAACCGTTAAGATATGGGTATTTGTTCCTTCATCCGTAAAAATATGTTGAATGGTACCACTGGTATTTTGTACTTCTGCGCCACTTCCGAATTTAAATCCGTAATTGACCGCATTAGTAGCAGTTGCAGAAACATTTACCACACCAGAACCATCACCATTAGGGTTAGCAGTATTGGCACCAACAATATCAATAGTCACCACTAAATTAGACAGCGTGTTGCCTCCAGAGCCATCGTCGGAACTATCACTGGAGCAACTCCACAATATCAAAAGTGATACCGTTATAAATAAGATTGAATATGCTTTCAACTTGAATAGTCTCATCTTCTAACTACTGATTATTCTGCAATTAAGATGAATCCCCAATCAAATTGACCATTTCCATCAGTTGATCTTAACACCATTTCATTAGCAGAACGCATTTCGAATTTATACGTATGATCTCCACCAATATAATAGCCTAAAAATCCTATTCCTGTTAAGTTTAATGTTTCGACACCACCTGGAGCAGTGATAAACCATTGTTCAGTATAATCTGAATATGGATAGTTTTCAATATCTGCACCATTCTGAACTCCTTCACCAGGTCCGTTTAGTTCATTGATAAGCACTTCACGTCCGAACACAGTTCCTGAAGGGTCATCTCCACCTTCATCATTAGTATTATCAGTGATATGAGTAAACGTGCCATCTACATTAAAGATATAACGATCATCATACATACCTACACCTTCCTTGTCAAATGGTGGAGCTCCAAAAAACTCATTGAATATACCACCAACAGGGCCTAAACCAAAATGACTATTTGCTTCACTTTTAATCCTCCATGTTCTAGAGCTATCATTTGTGAGCATTGTAATTAAATCTGCAGGCGGTTCATATAAGGACAATACCTCAACATCAATCGTTTGGCTCGATGATGCACCTCCTGTACCATAAGCCACAACGGTCACGGTATAGGTGTTTAATCCTAAAGTCGCAAAATTATAAGTCTGCATTCCGTTAGGAGCAGAGGATGTTGCGCCATTATAAGTATATTGGTACGATATAGCGTTGTTAGCTGTTGCTCTAAAATTGACTACACCACTACCGTCTCCATTTGGGTTGGCAGCATCAGCTCCAACAATATCAACTTCGATTTGAATATTGGATGGAGCAACAATATCACCAAACTCTACATCGTCCTCTTGACAACCAGTAACTAATAAAAACATAGTTACCATACTGTACATTATATATTTTAAGTTTTTCATAATTATATATTTTAATGTTTTAGACTATGTTTAGTTAGTTAATGCAAATTCATCAAAGTAATACTCTGAATCATCACCAGGATTACCAAAGTCAAAGAAAATTACAACTCTAACATAATCTGCTGCAGGTGCACCTGAGAAATCATACACTAATTCTTCCCAAGTATTGGCAACTGAAGCATTGATATCTATTTCGTGAGTAATACTTGCGTCGGCATTTTCTAATTTTAATTTCACAACTCCTCCTGCATTTGGTGCCCAGGTTTTTACACTGATTTTAGAATATGTGTTAAAATCCAAAGGAGTAGCCGTTTCAAAGAATGCTCCTGCCCATGGTTGAGAACCAGAGGTCTTCGTTAAATTTGCAACAGTAGCTGTTGTATTAACTCCTGAGACATCTGGATTAGCCAAAATTTCGATTCCTTCTATATCACCAAATACTGTGAATTCAGGTGCATCACCTTCAAAATCCTGAAAGCCTAATGAGCCTGCACCAGAATCATTAACTAATTCAATCTCATCAAAGAAATACATTGAATCGTCCCCAGCATTTCCAAAATCAAAGAATATAACTACTCTAACGTAATCTGCTATTGGTGCAGCACTAAAGTCGTACAACAAGTTTTCCCATTGGTTTGTTACAGTTGTATTGAGGTCGACTTCATGCGTTATACTAGCATCGGCATTTTCAAGTTTTAGTTTAACAACAGCACCTGCAGTTGGCGACCAAGTTTTTACATTTATTTTTCCATAACTCACTAAATCAATAGGAGCAGCCGTTTCAAAGAATGTTCCTGCCCATGGCTGAGAACCAGATGACTTAGTTAACTTAGCAACTGTACTCGTAGTATTAGCACCAGAGGCGTCTGGGTTCGCAACAACTTCAGTAGGCGCAATATCACCAAATACTGTAAAAGCAGGTTCTGCACCTTCAAAATCTTCAATCACTGCCGTTACAACACCTGTAGCTTCCTTATAGAAATATATATTGTCAATAAACGCAGTTCCGCCACCACTAAAAGGGTCTCCTACATATTTTATCTGATGTATATCAGCTACAGTAAAACCTCCTTGATCCGTAAAATCTGAAATTGGAATATCTATGCTTGTCCAAGCATTAGGATTCAAATCAACAACTACAGGTCTTTCTCCATTTGAAACACTAATAAGTGAAACCTCAATACTTTCTAAGACATCTGCAGTCCAAACGTCCAAGTGTATGAATTCCATATCGGAAACATCAATTGGTGCAGCCAATTGGTTACCTTGATAACTAATATTTGTGTATTGTAGCATTTCATCGCCATCTAAGTCATAAGTTCCCCAACTACTTCCGCAGCAATCACCTTGTCCCCAATTAGGAAAAAAATCTGTTCCTTCTATGTCTGTATAAGCTTCAGTATATAATGCAATAACATCACTCTCAGCTCTCGCTGGAGGTGTAGGCGCCGAAGCCACTGGTGCTTCAATTGCTGTTACTTCAAACTCTTCTGTGTACGTCGTAGTCTCAATTGCAGACCCCATTGCAATTACTGTAATGGTATAAGTGCCTGCTTCTTGATATATATATGAGACACCTTCACCTATATTAGCACTTAATGGAGTATCATTACCTGGCTCACCAAAATAAACATCATAACTCATAGCAAAATCTGCGGTTGCAGTTACGTTTACTTGTTTTGATATTGCGGCATCATTTTCAATAGTCACCACAAGATTTTGAGGAGCTTGAAAAGACACTACTAATTGTTGCTCAGCCTGTGTTATTAAGCCATTAATACTTGTCGCAGTTACACCAACTGTATAGGTACCTTCTGCATAAACATTGTCAATACTTTCGCCTGGCTCTAAATTTATAGTATTTCCTGTTCCATCGCCAAGTGCAATTTCGAATTGTGTAGCACCTACAGCTGTAGGTGTAATTGTTACTAACCCAGAGTTATCTTGGGTAGTTCTAAATTGTAATGATACATCGCTTGGAGCATCTGCATTATCTACAAATTGAGTTCCACGTTCATCTTCTTCACAACCTACAAAGGCTATAAGAAGAAAACTAACTAAAATTAATCTTATATTTTTCATATCACTTTTTTTTAATATCCTGGATTTTGTTCCCACTGGTTCCCAGCTAACTGAATTTCTATTAAAGGAATAGGGAACAACTCATGCTTACCTGATTGGAAACCATTAATTTCTGAAGCTGCTCTTCCTGTTCTTACTAAATCGAAGAAGCGATGTCCTTCACCAACTAACTCTACTCTTCTTTCATGATAAATCGCATCAGTAAGTGCGCTACCTGTAGCACTAACATTATTATCTGAATTTCCAAAAGCACGTTCTCTAACTCTGTTTAAGTACATCTGTGCTCTAGAATCGCTTATACCACCTCTATTTAAGGCCTCTGCAGCCATTAATAGCACATCTGCAAACCTTATTGCTCTGTAGTTATTTGGATTTGTTAAGTTAGCATCACCTGTATTTAAATCTCCTTGTCTAGAGATGTATTTTCTATTGAAGTATCCTGTGTGCTCAAAACCAGTACTGAAGGTAGCACCTGTTTCCGCAGCCCAAGCGTCGATATCCAAAATAGCAGTCTCTAATCTCATATCTCCCTCTTCAAACTCATCAACCACATCTTGAGTAGGCACATTAAAACTAAAACCTGATTCAAAAAGCGGTCCGTTATAATTTCTTATACCATTAAACCCTACTGCTATATTACCTTCACTACATTGAAAACAACCAAAACCTGCACCTTCTACGTCTGTATATTGTACTTCGAAAACGGATTCTATATTGTTTTCATTATCGTTTTCAAACATGGTGCTATAATCTGTAATAAGATCATGAGGTCCATTATCTATTAAATCTTCTAAAACTGCTGCAGCTTCAGTAAATTTATCTTGGTATAGATATACTTTACCTAACATAGCCTGAGCTGCACCCTTAGTTATTCTACCTGTTTGGGATTGCACATAAGGAAGGTTATCTGCCGCAAACATTAAATCTTGCTCCATTTGCAGGTAAATTTCTTCTTTAGGTGTTCTATTTATTGAAAATTGATCACCAAATTGCAATCTTTTATCTACTGCAAAAGGTACATCTCCGAAAAACTTTACTAATTCAAAATAATAATAAGCTCTCAAAAATCTTGTTTGTGCCAAAACACCTTCCTTACCAGCAAAGTCAGTTTTGTCTTGAAACTCCATTATGTAATTAGCTCTATTAACACCCGCATACATCCATTGCCAAATATCTCTTAATTGCTGATTAATTGGTGTATGAATCATATCATCAATTTCTTGAATGCCTGGGACGTCATTGGCGTTTTCGCCACCCGCCAGCGTATTATCAGACGCTATATCACCCAACATTACACTTAAGTATGTAGTTTGCAATAAATCATATGCAGCTATTAAGGCATTTTGATAATCTTCTTCAGAATTGAAAAAGTTTTCTGAGTTTTCTGCATTTGATTCAACATCTACAAAATCATCACTGCATGAAGCCATGATAAATAATGCAATAAAAATGTATGTGATTTTTAAATTTTTCATGGTCTATTTAAAATTTTAAGTTCATTCCTATTAAATATGTTCTTGGATTAGGATAGAATCCGTAATCTATACCTCCACCAATAGCCTCTCCTGTAGAAGCCGTTGGGTCATAGCCACTGTACTCAGTTAATGTGACCAAATTACTAGCGGACACATATAATCTCAATTTATGTATTCCCCATTTTTCTGCCGTTTCTGGCGAAATAGAATACCCTATTTGTACATTCTGTAATCTAACAAAAGAACCATCCTCTACATAGAAGTCTGAGAATAACGTATTGTTAGTTGCGCCAGTTGTTACTCTTGGGAACGTATTACTTGTACCTTCTCCCGTCCAACGGTTTAAATACTGTACTGTTCTATTAGTACGTGGTAGGTTTCTTTCGTAATTCCTTACAATGTCATTACCTACTGAGGCGAATGCATAAGCACCAAAATCGAAGTTTTTATAATCAAATGTAAGGTTAAGACCCATTGTAGCATCAGGAATAGGATCACCAATATTAGTTCTGTCATCATCATTTATAACACCATCACCGTTTATATCCACAAATATTAAATCACCTGGTTGTGTGTTGTTATTAAGAACTGGCGAATTATCTATTTGTGCCTGATTTTGGAAAATCCCATTGGTTCTAAAACCTCTAAAATAACCTATAGGCTGACCAGCTTCCATTCTTGCAGGTGGATCTTGCCCTATACCAAATGCACCTCCTGGAATAAAATCACCAGAACTACTTACTGAGATGACATTATTATCTAACATTGTTAGGTTATACTTAAGGTTCATTTTAAAATTTTCACTCAACTCTTCTGTATAACCAATAGCAAATTCAAAACCTTTGTTTTCAACTATACCAGCGTTAATGAAAGGTGAACCAGAACCTGGTGCTGCCGCACCTAAAATTCCGGATACTGGTGGAGACACTAATAAATCCTCTGTTCTTCTTTTGAAATAATCTACGGTTAAGTCGAACCTGTTATCCCAAAAACGCACATCTAAACCTAAGTCAAATGTCTTTTGCTTTTCCCATTTAATTTGCGGGTTAGCTATAGCACCTGGTGTTGTACCAAAAGTCAATACATCGTCAAACACATATGCTCCTTCTCCTGTTAACAGAGAAACGAATCTAAATGAACCAATTCTATCATTACCTAATATACCATAAGAAGCTCTGAACTTTAAAAAATTAATAAGTAAACTATCTTCTAGAAATGATTCTTCTGAAGCAATCCAGCCTATTGAGCCTGATGGAAAAATACCAAACTTGTTTTGAGGACCGAAGTTACTTGATCCATCTCGTCTTACAACGGCAGACAACAAGTACTTTCCTTTATAATCATATTGTAATCTGGCAAAGTAAGACAAAAGTCTAGAGTCAAATGTTGACTCAAATGGAACAATATTCTGAACACCTGTCGAATTTTCTATTGTAGCGTTTCCAACGTAGTTATCTGGAATTTCAAATCCTACAGAACCTGTGAAGTTCCCTGTAGTCTTAAATACAGATGTACCCAAAAGCACATTAAGGTTATGAGCGTCGTTGAAACTGTTTTCATACTTAATAAAAGCATCAAACGTATAGTCTCTAAAATAGTTTCTAGTCTCTACAACCTGGTTACGCTCAATATCAAACACCTTATCAACAGTACCTTGAATACCATAATCTACAATTGGTGAAAATGTTCTTCCTGTTGTTTGTGCATAGTTGAATTGATAACTAGCCTGAGCCGTAAAGTTTTCTAAGAAGTTATATGATAGGTTTATATTTCCGTTAATCTTATCTACTAATCCTCTATTATAGGTGTTATCGATTTGTTTATTTGGGTTTACTACTTCAAATCCAAGATTTTCAGCTACTCCATTAGGTCTAATTGTTGGCGCCATATTAAGTGCATTAAACAACACTGAACCAATACCTGTTTCAGGAAGTGTTCTTCTTACAGTGTGCGTCCAAGTAATACCCGAGTTTAACTTAAAGTTCTCTAAGAAATCTAGTCCATAGCTCAATCGCTTTGTTAATCTGGTAAACTTTGCTTTGTTACCACCAACGATACCGTCTTGGGTTAAGAAGGAACTACCAAATGCATAGGTTGATTTCTTACCACCACCCTTAAGAGTTAAGGCGTTACTGAAAATTGGTGCATTTTGAAAAACCTGATCTTGCCAATCTGTGCCTTGACCTAAACCAGACACATCTGGAAATGGTAAACTCTCGCCATTTGCAGCAAAAGCTTCGTTCAATAACAATGCATATTCTGTTGCATTGAGCATTGGCAATTTTCTTGTTGTTTCCTGAACTCCACCATAGGCATTATATTCAATGGTTAGTGGCATTTCTTTTCTACCAGATTTTGTAGTAATAAGTATTACACCGTTTGCTGCTCTTACACCATAGATACCTGCCGTTGCATCTTTTAAAACATTTACAGACTCTATATCATTAGGGTTGATTACACTCAAATCCTCCACTACTGTTCCATCTACCAATATTAATGGTCTGTTATCACCATTGGTTGAAATCCCTCTAATACTAATAGTAGAAGACGCACCAGGCGAACCAGAATTGGATACAATATTAACACCTGCAACTTGCCCTTGTAAGGCTTGCTCTATTCTTGTTGGCTTTAAAGTTTCAATGGTTTCACTAGAAACTACAGAAACAGCTCCTGTAATTTCCTTTTTCTTTTGTGTACCATAACCTATTACTACAACTTCGTTCAAAGATTCGGTATCCTCTTGAAGCGCAATATTAATCGGTTGATTATTTGTTATGGTAACTTCTTGGGATACAAATCCAAGATAAGAAATTACTAAAACTGAATTTAGGGGCACATCATTAAAAGTAAAGTTTCCATCAAAATCAGTAGATACTCCTCTAGAGGTGTCTTTCAACAAAACATTAACTCCCGGAAGTGGTTGTCCTGTAGAAGCCTCTGTAACCGTACCCGTAACGTTTACATTTTGCCCATGTATTGCAATTGAAAACACAAAAGCTAAGAGCGTAAAAAGTTTTATTTTCATCGATTAAATATTTAGATGATGCAACTTACAATATAAGACTAAGGAATCCTCAAAAAAAGACTATACAAAAAACATACAATACAAAAAAAGTTAGTTATTCTTATTAATATCGCAATAAAAGCCAATGAATTCATGACTTTCACTATTCAAAAATTAATGAGTTCTAAGTAAAAATACAAGCTGCAGATCTATTTGTATAGGTAATGTATAGGTGTTAACAAGGACTGTATAGGTGTTATAGTTCTAAAATGTAGTTAGTAAGGCTTTGTTCGTGGTCTAATCCCATCTTTTTTCTTAATCGATAGCGTTTTACTTCGACACTTTTATGGGAGATATTCAATAAAGGGGCTATTTCCTTCGAAGACAAATTCAATCTTAAATAAGCACATAACCTCAGGTCATTTGACGTGATTGAGGGGTGCAAGGATTTAACTTTTCTCATAAAGTCTTTATCTACATTGTTAAAGGCTTCTTCAAACAACTTCCAATCACTGGTGTTATTTAAACTTGAGTTTATCATTTTGATAACACCCTTAACCTCATCCAAAGATTTACTTTTAGATAGTTTTTCCTTTATATTATTAAGTAGTTCATTACGCTTTACTAAATTCATAGTAGCTGTACCGAGTTCTCTATTTTTATTATCAATATCTAACTGAAGATTTTGGTTTTTAAACTCCATTAATTGACGTTGATTCTCAAGTTGCTCTAATTCTAACTCTCTTTCTTTTTTTTCTATGACCCTTTCTTGTTGTCTTTTATAATACCTCTTATTGAAAAATTGAACTAAAAACACAAATAACAAAAACACCAAAACATAAGCTATTATAGCTATTGGTTTTAAATACCAAGGTTTATCTATCGAAAAGCTGTAAGACAAGGTATTAGCCGCAGAAACCGTACCTGCTTTTGCCCTAACTTTAAGTTCATAGTCTCCATGAGGTAAATTTTCAAATAGCACTTCAGAATCGGTGGACCAATCACTCCAATCGTCATATATACCTACCAATTTGTATTGGTATTTGGTTATGGAAAGTTTATTATAATATGGAGCGCTGTAACTAAAATGAACACTGTTGTACTTGTTTTCTAGGTTAATTGGCTCACTATAATCTATAGGGGCAAATTCATTATGAAGAGAAGTATAGGATGCGCCATTCAAATAAATGTTAAAAGATTCAGGTCTTTGGGTGTTAATATTTACCGTTATATAACCTTCTTTATTACCGAATAGATATTCTTCATCGCTTATAGGTAATATGTTTTCGAAACCCGTTTTAATTTTTCGCATATCTTCAGATATTTCGATGATATTGGCCTCTGGTTCATTAGAAAGTATACCTGGCTCTACATATAGTATTTTATCCTTTGTAAAGCCCCATAATCTATTGTGCTCTTCTTCATATATCAATTTACCTGACAAATATTTGTTGCCCGTAAATAAATCGCTTAAAATTGAATCTTTTATGAAGGTATCTGAATCTTTATTAAAACTAAACACTCCCTCTCTATAACAATATAGAATTGAATCGTTATACTCTGTTAAGCTAGATTTTATTCCGTGTTCAATTGAGAGTTTCTTGTAGTCTAGAACCCTCCTAAAATCATTATCAATAGTCAATTTGTAAACCCCTTTGTATTCGTGATTAACCAATACTTCGTTTAAACCTGAAAATTCTATGAATCTTGAAGATATATCAAAGCCTTCAATTTTATTTCTGTACCTCCATTGCCCATTAACAAGCTCTAGAACATTAAGTCCCTTATAGGTACCTTGCAACAGCAAGTCCGTTCTATTTTCAATGGACTTTATAATCCAAGTTCCTCTTATACTTGAAATCTTTGTCGCTCTATTTTGCTCTATGATAAAAGTCCCTTGATCATGGCCACAAAACAAAGTTCCATTTTTAACATCTAAAGTCCATACTTGCCCTTGAGTTCCTCCTATAAGTTCGAATCTGTCATCTGAATTTAGCTTTTTATAAAACAGACCTTGATTGGTTCCGAGATATAAATGGTCATCTACTTTTTCTGAGGTATATACAGTTCCTAAAGCGCCTTGTTTATCTTTATAAACTCTATAGGGAGAATCTAAATTTATAACATTGACACCATTATCTAACCCTAACCAAATGTTTCCATTATTATCCTCATTAATTGAAAGCACTGTATTATTACTTAGTCCATCTTTCTGATCAATTGTCTGTAATAAATCACCATCTTTATCCAACACCAAAATTCCGTTAGAAATTGTTCCGAGAACAAAATTTCCATCTTTTAACCTGACACTGCTATATAAGCTATAACCAGAAAGTTTGTCATCGGTAGTTGTCTGCCATTGGCTTATTACACCATTTTTATAGATATAAAACCCATTATCTTTGGTTTGCAGCATCAACCCGTTTTCTAACTGGCAAATATTAACCAACTCAACATTATTTATTTTTGGTGATGAAACAACCAATTGAGATTTACCGTTCTCTATTTTGAATATGCCATCCTCAATTTTTTGAAAATAGACAGCGCCATTGACTTCAAATATTTTATTAATTCTTGTTTTAGAATCAACAATTTCGAAACTTTTATCAGTTATATTATATATATAAATACGTTCAAAAGATTGAAACAATACGTAGTCTTCGAGATTTATTATACCCCAAAATTCCTCGTCTTCTTTAACGCTAATGTTATTTTGTTTTGTAAGTGAAGTATAAACAAGTGTCCCGTATTGGTTTTTGTTCCAGTACCCAAAGTCCATGTAACCACCCGTGTAAATTCGGTCACCTACAGATTTAACAGATCTCAAAATATCGTCATTTGGTGATCGATACAATTCCCAGGACGCACCATTGTACTCTAACAAACCTGCATTATTCGCAATGTAAATAAAACTGTTTTCGGTTTGGGATATAGACCAATTCTGGTCTTCTGCAGCATAATCTTGCGGTGTAAAAATCTGTATTGGTGGAATTTCTTGACCATGGACAGTTAGTCCAAACAAGCACAATAAAAAACAAAGAATTTTATTTATTACACCCATTACTAATTCTTTAAGTGAGTTGCCCTTTTCATAATTCAAAAAAGAACAATAGATATATTAATAACTAACTTGTTAAGGTACTAATATAGATAAATAAAAGGACTTTAGACATAATGTAGTGTTATCAGCAATAGATAGTATAGGGTGAAATTAAACTGAATTATCTTGTAATTAGACAAGTAAAAAAATAGATTGGGTTTTATTTAATAACAACTTTTTTTGATTTTTGTCCTGTCTCGTATTGAAGATTTACAATATAAATACCTCCACTAAGTGAAGCTATATTTATGCGATTCTCAACAATAGATGAATTAAGCTCAGTTGCAAGTACCTTCCTGCCCTGGATATCGTATAAATCTAATTGTGTGTTTTCTTGTAACCGACCATTAACTATTAATTCTTTAGAACTATTTAAAACAAAGATATTCAGAGTATGTAAATTATTTCCAGTAGTAGATAATGCACCTTCAGATATTCTCAAGTAGAAACGTCCGGTTCCGGACACTGAAGTTGTAGGCAACATCACATAGTCATTATTGATTAATAAGGTTGATGTATTTGCAAGCGTATCATCAAGATAGACATTAACAGAAGCTGGCAATGACATATCAGCAATACTAAAGGCTAATTGCGCTCCTTGATTTACATTTACTCCTAATGGAATTATGACATCTGAAAGATTACTAGAATTAACTGTTTGTACAGCCATTGGAACACCTTCATTGTCCTCAACCAGATGCGAATACAAAGCAAATTCTGGAATATTACCTCCAAAAACAGCTGCATCAAACCCTCTGTCTAATCCTACACTTGCATTGTCATGAAAAAAAACAGATGTTAAACAACTATCAGAAGCTGTACTCACCCTTATTTTGATAAAATTTACATCACTTGATGTTCTACCTATTATAAAGTCATCTGAATTACCCACAGTCTGCATATTTGGTGTAAACTCCAAATCAGCAGATGATGAATTTGACGATACAAAAAAGCCTTGTCCTGGAGCTATTAGAGCAGGTCCATCCACCAAATTTGTAATCGTCCAATTACTTCCTGATCCGTCTGTATTATTTGCATCATAACCATAAATAGCTGCAGTATCCTCATCCAGCAAACTAAGGTTTGATACTCCAGAGACAGACCCTATATGATTCAAAAATGTGTTAACATCTATATACGAAGGATAAGGGTTTCCTATGAGGTTCCACTCCGGAAAATCACCCGTAAAATCATTTTCAACAGATGTATTAACAGAACCCGTTACAATTGACCCAGTAAAAACCAAGGCCTCCCCTAAACCTTCATCTAATGACGTATTCGTTGCTACTCTGTAACCCGTACCTGAAGATAAAGTTGTTGAAGTGTTGTAGTTATATAGCAAATAGTCATCTGTATTGCCTTTTTCAAACGGACCAAATAGATAGGTTGTATTTGGTTGAGCTTCTCCATTACTTAATAGAACATCTGAATTATAATTATTGTCGTTAGTTAGAAAAGAAGTCCAGCTTTGTCCTGATAACGGAGGGGCAATCAAATCATTACCATTCAGTTCCGAATTGGTATATCTATGGTATTTAGAGGTTCCTGAAACAGCTATTGTGCCTTTTAGAATTAAACCAGAGTATGAATCTGATTCAGAATACATATTTAAATCACCATCTATGTTTAGAGTTGCTCCTGTAGAAACGATTAAATTTGCTCCACTATGAATGTTTAAATCTGTAATGGTTTTATCACCAGATAATATGGGTAAAGTTCCTGTTACTGGAATTGTTATTTCCGAACAAAAATCTGGTACTTGGTTTGGTGTCCAGTTATTTGGATCGTTCCAGTTGTTAGAGGCAGAACCATTCCAAGTAATTTGCAAAGGACTGGAGACAAAGACTACCTCAAAGCGATCATTGGCAATAGAAGCAGGTGTACCAGAAGTAATAGAATAGCTATAGTTAACCGTACCACTTTGCGGAATCTCAGTAGATATGTTAGTATAGTTATCAAATAAGAATGCCGTTGCGCATTGCATAGCTATGCCTTCTGCTACAATTGTATAATTGGTGTTCCTGTAAGTGTTAACTTCTAATTGGATTTCCTCTCCATCCTGTGGAGTATTTCTATTTTCAACACTTAATAAAATCCCGTTATTATTAGTTGCAAAATTTTCGTCTAAATTGGGAATATGTAGCGCATCATTAGCATCAATAGCATTATTACCTTCGGTGTCAAATAAAATTAATAACGCATCTGTAGCCGACTCATTATTAGCTAACGCACTACTTTCATATAAAGATAGACGCAATTGTCCTTGGCTGGTAAATTCATTTACCCTTCTTAAATCTTCGGTTTTTAATCTAGGCTTATCCTTGCTTTTTTGCTTTAGGTTTATAGAAGATTCATTAATTAATGGAAAAATCAAGACGATTGTGAAAAATGAAAAGATGAAATTCAATTTCATGATAAAGCATTATTATGGTTGATTATAATGACCATAACCTATTAAATGCCCGGAACAAGGAGTAGAAAATTGAGGGTAGGAATTTTATGTTAACCAATTACTAAAAAGGGTAAAAAAAACCTTTATGAAATTAATAAAAAAATATTTGATAAACTATGTAAATTTACTATTATCGTCTAAAAGTCAATTATTTACCACAAAAGGTTTGCATCTATACAGAAGTGAAAACGCTGATTTTTAATCTTAAATACTTACAGTTTTAAATCCAACTTTCCGATAATCATAAAATCAAAAAAAGCCGAAACTTTCGTTTCGGCTTTTTATCAGTACTGAAGGCGGGAAAATAGTTCTGTTATTAATTTCATAGAGGTTGTTATATTATGTATTAAGCATAATAAATTAAATTTCCAATAGAATTAATATAAGGAAGTGTAAATTTTAAAACCTCATTTAAGTTTAAAATATTAAAAAAAAAGTTAATTTTGAACAATTTTATAACTAATAGGTTATATTTATCTTGAAAAGAAAGGCTATTATAATAAGAAAGGGAACTAAATTCAACATTTGTTGCGACATAAAACTTATGGATGAATTTATGCAATATGTCATGTCAGATGCAAGCCATTCTAAAGAGATGAAACTAATTTTTAGTCAAATACTAGAAGGTTTAAACACTAAAAAATATGGTCAAGAACCATTTGGAACCAAGGCAATGAAGCCATTTCTAAATAGAGAAAACGATAGGATCATCTGTAAAGTTGCTAAGCGAAAAAACAAAAAGCAATGCATAGTTATGTCCGAAATACATTACCATAAAAAAACTCAATCAAACAATAGAGAACTAAATAACAGATATAAAATAGTATCCAACTATGTTTACGAAATCATTGAATAAATTTAAAGACATTTTATCTAATCCAAAATTCGATCTTAACCATGAAACTAATATGGTTCAATCTCGTATTTTAAGTACGATACTTCAAGTCATGGATGATAGAGAATTCAATCAATCTGACTTAGAAAATTTAACTGGTCTGAGCCAACCTTTTTTAAGTAGTATTTTCAATAATAAGAAAAACTTAAGCATGAAACATATTGCTTTAATTCAAGAAGCATTAGGTATAGTTCTCCAGCCACCGAAATTTCTTGATAAAGAAACTCATAAAGCAAAATTTTATAGTGAAAATAATGAAAAGTTTGATATAGCAAATTTGACATGGGCCATTAGAGGATTATCAGAGTTAAAAAAAGTTAACACCAGGGAATTTGACAACTGTATTTACATGACTTCATTTATAAATGATGAGTCTACTTACTCCCATACAAGAGAATTAATTAAAAAAGGGCTGACAAAAAAAGGAATCGGAAAAATAAAACAAGAAGGAAAAATTGTATATGCTTCAAATAAAAAAGTAAATGTATACGGATAATCTTTTTTTTAAAAATATGTGACAATGACAAAAAACATTTTTTTTTCAGATATAGAAATAATAGAACAAAGAATTAGAGAATTACATTATTCAGATGCTTTTGATGAAAATTTTGATTTTGACCTTTTGGATAATGAACAATTTTCAATTAATATAGAGTACAATCTATATGTCAATCAAGAAGAAGAAACTGAACATCTATTAATTATTATACTTGAAATTGAGGAAATTGAAGCAGAAAAAGATGATTCAATACACTTAGGCATGGTTGTTCAAGGTCATTATAAGATAAATTCAGAAATTGACCCTAAAGAATTTTCTTCGCTCTATCATTTTGGAAGTCTATCTTTAGCGATAAATTTTTTAAGAACATCTTTCTTCAATTTAACCGCACTTACCTTAAATGAAGGCTTATCACTTCCATTAATCGATATGGAAGCACTACACAAAGACTATGATGAGAGAACTAAAAAAGAAAGTAAAAAAAAGAATAAAAAATAAGTATTGTTTTACTTAATGTATGATTAAACCCTAAAGAGGTTAAACAAACATCGATTTCCGTTAATATAGAGACATGTGGGGAATATATAATTCATAAAAATAAAAAACTCTCAAAATCAAATGACTAAGAGAGTTTTTCGTACTGAAGGCGGGACTTGAACCCGCACGGCCATAATGGCCATTGGATTTTAAGTCCAACGTGTCTACCAATTCCACCACTTCAGCATCCCAGTTGCAGACTGCAACTTAATTGGTATATATTGTATAGAGCGAAAGACGGGATTTGAACCCGCGACCCTCACCTTGGCAAGGTGATGCTCTACCCCTGAGCTACTTTCGCGTAGTGTTTTTAAAGAACTTTTTCGCTATAAAAGCGGATGCAAATTTAAACTATTTCTTATAAATGCAAAGATTTTTTTAAAATAAATTAAACTTAACTAAGCTTGCTTTTTCTTTACCAACATACGCTTAATTTCATTGAGTTTCATCAATGCCTCAACAGGTGTAAGTGTATCAATATCTATATGCGAAATCTCATCTTTAATTTCCTCTAACAAAGGATCATCTAAATTAAAGAAGCTTAACTGCATATCATCTTTTAATGATTTTACCTTGTCCGTAAGTTCTTCACTAGAATGTGACTTTTCTAATTTCGACAATATTTTATTAGCACGTCGTATCACTTGTTGCGGCATACCTGCCATTTTTGCGACATGAATACCAAAACTATGTTCACTACCTCCTTCAACCAACTTACGTACAAAAAGCACATTGTCTTTTAACTCTTTTACCGAAACATTGAAATTCTTAATCCGTGAGAAAGTCTCAGTCATTTCATTGAGCTCGTGGTAATGCGTCGCAAAAAGTGTCTTCGGTTTTGCAGGATGCTCATGCAAATATTCACTGATTGCCCAAGCGATGGAGATACCATCATAAGTACTTGTACCACGACCTATTTCATCTAATAGTACCAAACTTCGTTCTGAAATGTTGTTTAGAATAGATGCCGTTTCGTTCATTTCTACCATAAAGGTAGATTCGCCCATTGAGATGTTATCACTTGCTCCTACACGTGTGAAAATCTTATCCACTAATCCAATTTTAGCTTCTTTAGCCGGTACAAAACTGCCTATTTGTGCCAATAGTACAATTAAGGCCGTTTGCCTTAAAATAGCCGACTTACCAGACATATTTGGACCCGTAATCATTATGATTTGTTGCGTTTCCCTATCTAAAAACACATCATTGGCTATATAAGCTTCACCTAAAGGCAATTGTTTTTCAATCACAGGATGACGACCATCTGTAATTTCTAGGTCACAGCTGTCATCTATCGTTGGATAGTTATAGTTGTTGGATTTTGCCAAACTCGCAAAACCACAAAGACAATCTAATTGGCCAATCAATTGTGCATTCTGTTGCACTTGAACTATAAACTGATGCATCCAAGTTACCAATTCAGCAAAGAGCTGCTGTTCAATAGCCAGAATACGTTCTTCAGCACCAAGAATTTTTGCTTCATATTCTTTTAGCTCTTCAGTGATGTAACGCTCTGCATTCACTAAAGTTTGTTTGCGAATCCACGCTTCAGGAACTTTATCTTTATGAGAATTACGCACTTCAATATAATACCCAAATACATTATTAGAGGCTATTTTTAAGGACGTAATTCCTGTACGCTCACTTTCGCGCTTCAGCATATTATCGAGATAGTCCTTTCCTGATTTTGACAATCCTCTCAACTCATCCAGTTCTTGAGAAAAACCTTCGGCAATGGTACTTCCTTTTAGGATATTAACTGGCGCTTCTTCATTAAGTGTCTGTTTAATCTTTTCTCGTAATAAATCGCAATTATTGAGATTGGCACCTAAAACTTTTAAGGCTTCATTATTGCAATTTTCAGTCATGGATTTAATGGGCACAATGGCTTCAAGGGAGTTTTTCAATTGAATCACCTCACGAGGGCTCACCTTAGTGGTGGCAATCTTAGATATTAACCGTTCAATATCACCAATGTGTTTAATTTGTCCTTGAATCTTTTGCAGTACTACTTCATTATTCAACAAAAATTGAACTACTTCGTGACGTTGTTTAATCTTATCAGTATGTTTTAGCGGTAAAGCCAACCAACGCTTCAATGTTCGACCTCCCATTGCGGAAATGGTTTTATCGATGACATTGATCAGCGTAACAGCATTGGCATTTGTAGAATGGTATAGCTCTAAATTTCGGATGGTAAACTTATCCATCCACACATAATCGTCCGTTGCAATTCTTGAAATTGTAGCAATGTGCTCTAGTTTATTGTGTCGCGTTTCGCTTAAATAATGAAGTACAACACCAGAAGCTATAATACCTTCATATAAATCTTCAATCCCAAAGCCTTTCAGGGTTTTTGTATTGAAATGTTTGGTTAATGTTTCGTGTGCATAATCAGCTTGAAATACCCAATCTTCTATATAAAAAGTATGAAAATCGCTACCAAAGGTCTCCGTAAATTCCTTTCGGCATTGTTTT
Organism: Winogradskyella sp. MIT101101; assembly: GCF_047126865.1. Taxonomy (NCBI): domain Bacteria; kingdom Pseudomonadati; phylum Bacteroidota; class Flavobacteriia; order Flavobacteriales; family Flavobacteriaceae; genus Winogradskyella; species Winogradskyella sp. MIT101101. The sequence goes on from NZ_CP138982.1 coordinate 1,560,738, forward strand.
GAAATGAGGACTTCACTTGGGTTAAAATTCTGAAGTAGTTTGTCCACATATTCAGCATTACCTTGAGAGGTTAAAAACTCACCTGTAGAAATATCCAAGAAAGAAACTCCGATATATTTTTTATCAAAATGAACAGCGCATAGAAAATTATTGGATTTGGAGTGTAATATATCATCATTCAACGCCACACCAGGCGTTACCAATTCTGTCACACCACGCTTTACGATTTTCTTGGTCTGTTTTGGATCTTCCAACTGATCGCAAATGGCAACACGTTCACCAGCTCTCACCAATTTTGGCAAATAGGTATTCAACGAGTGATGAGGAAACCCAGCCAATTCTGTTTCACTTTCACTGCCAGCACCGCGCTTGGTTAAAATAATATCTAAAATCTTGGATGCTTTAACGGCATCACTACCAAAGGTTTCATAGAAATCACCAACTCTAAATAGCAATAATGCATCAGGATACTTTGCCTTTATGGCATTGTACTGCTTCATTAATGGTGTTTCTTTTTTTGCCTTTTTAGCCAAGAGATTTATGTATTTTTGTTGAAATTGAAAGTTCGCTAATTTACTTATAATTTGAGGTTTATTGAAGCCTGAAAGCTATAAGTTATCTACAGCTGTTGATAACATTAAAACAAAAATTGAAACGTCATAACGAGTGAAATGCAATGAAACGAAATAATCTCTTGATTTGAAAAGATTGCCACGTCCTTCGTCCTCGCAATGACAGATACACTATGAAAAGAAAACTAAAAAACGAAGAATTAGACCGGTTAGAAGTTTCAGAATTTAAAGACGCTGAGAAATCGCCTATCATTATAATTCTAGATAATATTAGAAGTTTAAACAATATTGGTTCTGTATTTAGAACCAGTGATGCGTTTTTGATTGAAAAGATTTATCTCTGTGGCATTACAGCACAGCCACCTCATAACGACATTCGTAAAACCGCTCTAGGCAGCACAGAAACGGTGGATTGGGAATATGCTGAAAATACTTTAGAAGTCGTTAAAAAATTAAAAGCTAAAAATATTAAAATCGCAAGTATTGAGCAAGCCGAAAACGCGACGATGCTAAACGATTTTAAACCTCAAGCCAATACCAAATATGCTTTTGTATTTGGGAATGAAGTTAAAGGTGTGGCTCAAGAAATTGTTGATGCCAGTGATGTTGTTATTGAAATTCCGCAATATGGTACTAAACATTCTTTGAATATCTCAGTGAGTTGTGGTGTTGTGGTTTGGGATGCCCACAATAAACTCCAAAAAATAAATTCCAAATTCCAAAACTCAAAACTTTGAACTTTGAACTTTGAACTTTGAACTTTGAAAAAGAAATCAAAATCTCCCTGGCCAACAAAAGCCGTAATGGAACAGATCTATGAAAAGCATCTTTGGGGCGGAAAAGAGTATGATTTCTATTCTGGTATAGGTTCTCACGATCCAAAGACCATAAATCCTTATTTAGACGTTGTTATCGATTTTTTGAAGTCTAAAAATAATCAACTGACCGTTTGTGATTTGGGCTGTGGTGATTTTAATATTGGGAAACACCTTATCCCTTTCACGAAAAATTATATAGGAGTTGATATTGTGGAAAATCTCATTGAGCGAAATAGGACACAGTTTATAGCAGAAAACCTAACATTTCAATGTTTGGATATTGCCAAGGACGAATTACCAAATGCCGATTGCGTCATCTTAAGGCAAGTGCTTCAACATTTATCCAACCAAGAAATTCAACAAATTGTAAATAAGCTAAAAAACTACAAATACATTATATTGACAGAACACCTTCCCGTTGGTGAATTTAAACCCAACAAAGACATTATTTCTGGTCAAGGCATACGATTAAAACAAAATAGTGGTGTGGATGTGTTGGCTGAGCCTTTTAAGTTGAAGATTTTAGATATCAAAGTCTTGAACGAAGTCATTTTGGATATTGGCAAAGGTAGAATTGTAACAACACTTTATAAGTTATCCTGAATGCAGACTGGCTACCAGCTACCGGCTACCAATTTCATTAAGCAACCACAAATAATCCGCACGGTTTTTCACAAAATCCTTTTCAGAAACATCAATGATTTTAATATTAAGGTCCGTTTGTGATTTTAAGAATTCAAGATAACCAGAGTTGATTTTATCGAGGTATTCATCTTGGATTTCCTTCTCGTACTTACGGCCACGCTTTTTAATATTGGCCTGTAATCGCTCTGTGTTTTGATAGAGGTACACATACAAATCTGGCCTCGCTATATCCTTATATACCTGATAGAATAATTTACGGTATAATCTAAATTCATCCTCTGGCAAAGTCACTTTTGAAAATACCAGCGATTTGTGCACATCGTAATCACTGACCATAAAATCCTTGAATAAATCCAATTGCGACAAATCATCGCTGATTTGCTGATAACGATCCGCCAAAAAAGACATTTCCAAAGTAAAAGCATAGCGCTCTGGTTCCTTGTAAAATTTAGGAAGAAATGGGTTGTCCGCGAAGCGTTCTAATATCAGCTTTGCATTAAAATCTTGCGAGATTTTTGTCGCCAAACTGGTTTTACCAGCACCAATATTTCCTTCAATGGCTATAAAATTATAATTGCAAAAATTATAGGTCTTTTTCGGGTTCTTCAACCAGATATTTACAGGTTCAATCTCTGATTCATCATTACATTCAACAAGTAAATCTTCAACTGATTTTTTAAATTCAGGATGCTGAAAATCCTTAGCAATGTCCTGCAATGGCTTTAATACAAACTTACGTTTATGTAGTTCTGGGTGTGGAATTACCAAAGCCTTTTCCTCAATCATCTCATCACCATAAAACAGAATATCTAAATCTATCTCTCTAGATTCATATTTGTCTGATTTCTTATTAGAACGACCTAATACCTTTTCAATATCCTTGAGTGTTTTTAAAAGCTTTTTTGGCTTTAACTCCGTCTCAACCTTAATACATGTATTGTAGAAATCATCGCCATCAAATCCTAATGCTGGCGTTTCGTAAACTTTAGAAATCTTTTTTACGGCACCTACCGTTTTAAAAATAGCATCAACAGCAGATTGCAGATACTGCAATTTATTGCCTTTGTTACTTCCTAATGCTATGTAAACGGATTTAGTTGATGTCATGGAATTAGCAAAATAACTAAAAGAAATATTAATAGATTATCTTTACAACAACATTTTATCAACCATTTTTAATGCCAATAAAAGACAAACTTTTAGCACAACGTATTTACCTCTTGCTTGGTGCGCTTTTTATTACATCCTTAGTCGTTTCTAACTTAATTTTTCAAAAGTTTTTTTATTGGTATCCTGTAGATGTTGAAATTTTTGGCAGTAAATTGTTTGAAATTTCAGTTGGTATCTTACCGTATCCAATAACCTTTCTCATAACGGATTTAATCAGTGAGATTTATGGAAAAAAACGCGCCAATGATGTTGTGATTGTTGGAATTTTTGCGTCACTTTTTTCACTATTAATAATCTATACAGGCTCCCTGGTACCAGCAACCTCTTGGTCTTATGTGGATGACGAAATGTTTAATACTGTTTTTGGCAATTCTGCCATTGCTGTTTTTGCCAGTATGCTTACCTATTTATTTGCACAATTTGTGGACATTCAAATCTATCATTTTTGGAAACGCCTTACCAAAGGTAAACACTTATGGTTACGTAACAATTTCTCTACTTGGTTTTCCCAATTTGTTGACACGTTTACTATCATTTTCTTATTGTGCTCGTTCGGCATTATAGATTGGGTTAATTTCAAAGGCTTATTAATCAGTGGTTTTTTATTTAAAGTCTTGGTGGCAGCTTTAGACACCCCTTTTCTATATCTTGGAGTTTATCTCTTCAGAAAACGTTTTAAGCTAAAGGTAAATGAGGAAATAAGTTTACTATAAGAGTTATCTAAAACATTAAATTCTTCTTAAACTTAACCATGAAAGCAACTTTTCTAAGGATTTTTGCGTAACTATTAAACAAGCTATAACTTTTCGCCATGAAGAAAATTTTCAAAATTATTGGGATTATTTTACTCATTTTTGTTGCCATCCTTATTGCAATTCCTTTTGTACTGGAATCTAAAATTGACACCATCGTTCAAAATTATGCGGATGAGAATCTTGATGCCGATTTAAGTTTTGACGACATCAGTTTAAGCCTCATCAGTAGTTTTCCAAAAGCTGAGGTCAGTGTTGAAAATTTAAAAATCACCAACAGAGCACCTTTTAAGGACGAAACTTTAGCCACAGCGAAATCCCTTTCTTTTGAAATGCCTATCGGTCAATTATTTAAAGGTACTGAAGAGCCATTGACGGTTAATGAAATTATTGCAGACGAAATGCTCTTAACCATAAAGACCAATAAAAACGGAACCACCAATTACGATATCATAAAAGAGAAAGAAAGCACAACTGTTGCTTCTGACACCACATCAACAGGTTTTAGTTTTGATATAGAAAATTACGAAATCAATAATAGTGCGTTCACCTATATAGACGAGCAAACCGAAACAAACATATATGCCACAGAAATCAACCATACCGGAAAAGGCATCTTTTCGGGAGAACTCTCGGAATTAGACACTAATACCGAAGCTAAAATCACTATGTCTATTGATAGTGTAGAATATCTTACCAACAACATTATTAAACTAGACGCTTTAATTGATCTCGATTTAGAGCAAGAAAAATATACCTTTAAAGAGAACAAAGGCTTTATTAACGCTTTGCCATTAGAGTTTCAAGGTTTTGTGCAAAATGTGGAAGGTGGCCAACAAATAGATATTAGTTTTAAAAATCCTGAATCGTCTTTTAAGTCCTTTTTAGCGGTTATACCAGAAACATATTCCAAGAACATAGAAAACGTCAATACCACTGGAAACTTTACGGTAAATGGTATAATCAAAGGATTAATTTCAGAAGAGACCATTCCGACTTTAGATATAAACATGCGCTCTAACAATGCATCGTTTAAGTATCCTGATTTGCCAAAAAGTGTCACCAATATTATGATTGATGCTTCCGTAAAGAACACTTCTGGAAATGCTGATGACACTTATATGGACATCAATACCTTTGATTTTAAAATTGACCAAGATGTCTTTAAGTCCGAAGCGCATATAAAAAACCTCACTGGCAATATGTTGGTTAATGCCAATCTAGACGGTGTGCTAAATCTGGCGAATGTTACAAAAGCGTATCCTGTTGACATAGAAAATCAATTGAGTGGTATCCTAAAGGGAAAACTCAACACCTCCTTTGATATGGATGCTATTGAAACCAACGCTTACCAACGTATTAAAAACAACGGAAGCGTGTCGATTACGGATTTTATTTTTTCGTCGGAAGATATTGTAAACCCTATTCAAATCAATAAAGCAGAATTAACCTTTAAACCAGGAACGGTGAGCCTTAACAGTTTTGACGCCTTAACAGGAAAAAGTGATCTTTCAGCAACAGGTACCATTAATAATCTGCTTGGATTCTTGTTGAGCGATAAAAAATTACAAGGAAATTTTAACGTGAACAGCAATACGTTTGCAATTTCAGATTTTATGGTTGAAGATGAAACGGCTTCAGAAACATCAAACAAAACAACATCTGATGGAGAATCACTGAAGATTCCTGAGTTTTTGGATTGCACCATTACAGCAAATGCCAATACCGTCATTTACGACAATCTCAATTTGAAGAATGTAAAAGGACAGATGCGCATAAAAGATCAAAATGCTAATCTCATTAATATGACCACGGATTTGTTCAATGGTCAGTTGGGAATTTCTGGTAACGTTTCAACAAAAGAGGCTAAACCAAAATTTGATATGAAACTCGCCATGCAACAGTTTGATATCTCCCAGTCCTTTAGAGATTTGGAAATGTTAAAAGCACTTGCGCCAATCGCTAAGGTTCTCCAAGGCAAATTGAACTCTACCATTGATATAAGCGGATTTTTGGACGAAAACTTCTCACCAGAATTAAGCACCATTTCAGGAAACGCATTAGCTGAAATACTAACTTCCAATATTGATGTTTCAAAAAGTCCTTTATTAGCTGGTTTGGATAATAAGTTAGATTTTTTAGACCTTCAAAATCTTCAGAAAAATATTGCCACCAAACTAAATATTGAGAATGGTTTGGTTTCAGTAAAACCATTTACCATAAACTACAAGGACATTCCTATAGAAGTTTCGGGTACACACACATTTTCTAATAATTTACAATATGATGTTGTGTTTCAAGTCCCAGCAAAATATTTAGGTAGTGAAGTCAACCGTTTAATAGGAAAAATCAATGACCCAGAGGTGAATAATATTTCCATTCCTGTTACGGCAAATATTAATGGTAGTTTTTCCAGTCCAAATATTTCAACAGATTTAACGAGTGGAGTTTCTAATTTAACCAAGCAACTCATTGAAATTGAAAAGCAAAAACTAATTGGTAAAGGCAAGGACAAAATCAACGACTTGTTAGGTGGTGTTTTAGGTAGCAATAAAACAAAGACAGATTCTACAACTGTAAAAACAGATAGCAGTAAAACAGATCCAAAGGATAAAATTAAGGAGGGCGTAAAAGATGCCATAGGCGATTTGTTCGGTGGAAAGAAAAAATCAAAAGACAAAAAAGCCCAAGATTCGACAAAAAACAATTGATTTTTACGCAAAAACCATACATTTTTCCCAAAATTTGTTAATAATTAGCCATTTTCTTGTTTTTCTGAATAATAAAGTTATGTTGTAGGTTCACTAATTTTAAAATAAGTACATGAGGCAATTAAAAATCACCAAGCAGGTTACCAACAGAGAAGACAAATCTTTAGACAAATATCTACAAGACATCAGTAAAATTCCGTTGATAACCGCTGATGAAGAAGTAGAATTAGCGCAAAGAATAAAAAAGGGTGATCAAGAAGCTTTAGATAAATTAACAACAGCCAACTTAAGGTTCGTTGTTTCTGTTGCTAAGCAATATCAAAATCAAGGTTTAAAACTTCCGGATTTAATTAACGAAGGTAATGCTGGTTTGGTAAAAGCAGCTAAGCGATTTGACGAAACAAGAGGTTTTAAGTTTATATCTTATGCTGTATGGTGGATTAGACAAGCTATTCTACAGGCATTGGCCGAGCAATCTCGTATTGTAAGACTACCATTGAATAAAATTGGTACGATTAATAAAATCAACAAAACCTTTTCGCATTTAGAGCAAATACACCAAAGACCTCCAAATGCAGAAGAAATTGCGAGAGAATTAGACATTAGCGTACGTGAGGTAAAACAATCCATGAAAAACTCTGGACGTCACCTCTCTATGGACGCACCATTAAAGGATGGAGAAACCTTTAGTCTTTATGATGTGGTAAGTGCTAGTGAATCTCCAAAGCCAGATAAAAATTTAATGAAAGCGTCATTAAATACTGAAATTGAGCGTGCATTAGAAACTCTGACACAAAAGGAAAGTGACGTCATTCGTCTTAATTTTGGAATAGGTGATCAACCTCCAATGACTTTAGAGGAGATTGGTGGTATTTATGATTTAACTAGAGAACGTGTAAGACAAATACGTGAAAAAGGAATCAGACGATTAAGACATGCCAGCAAGAGTAAAATCTTGAAGACATATCTAGGTTAAAAATTCCTTATTTTAATAACATAATTATTTTTTATTTTCAAATAGTTGGCATATATTTGCCGACCATTTGCAAGAATTAGTTAACAAAATATATCGATATAATGATTAAAATCGAAATCAAAGAAGGAGAAAATATAGAGAGAGCTCTTAAGCGTTACAAGCGTAAGCATAGAAATGTGCAGATTATGCAAAACCTAAGAGAGTCTCGTTATTTCACTAAGCCATCTGTTAAGAGAAGAAGAGAAATTCAGAAGGCTGAGTATATCCAAGGATTAAGAGACGCGGAGAACGTATAATTTTTTTATACGTACCTATCATATATAGAGCAATAGAAATATTGCTCTTTTTTTGTTCTATAAACTCAACTCAACTACTAAGCCTTCATTTGCTCTAATATTAAAGACTCTATTATCTTCAAAAATGAGGTATTGCCCTTTAATCCCAACAAGTTTACCCGAATAATTAATTTCCTTTTTTATATTTAAGCTATTAGGTTTTACAGGATACTGATCCACAGGAAATTTTAAATGAGTTTCTGAATTGCTTTCAATAAAATAATCTTTGGCTTCTTCTGGAATGAATTCTTTTAAATTGTTCCTCCATTCTATAAGATTCACATCTTCAATATCATTCTTCAACATTTTCCTCCAGTTGGTTTTATCAGCTACGTGATCTTTTAAGGCTACTTCTGTGATTCCAGCTAAATAACGATTAGGAACCTCAACGATTTCAATAGCTTCATGTGCTCCTTGATCTATCCAACGCGTTGGTACTTGGCTTTTTCTAGTGACTCCTACTTTTACATTGCTTGAGTTTGCCAAATACACAATATGTGGTTGCAACTGTACCTGCTTTTCATATTCTAAATCTCTATCCTCTTTATTCAAATGTGCTGTACTTAACTCTGGTCGCATAATCCAATCGCCTGCAACTGGTTTGTCAAAAAAACAGGTCTTACAAAAACCTTGTCTGTAAATTGGCCTGTCCAAACCACAGCTTAAACACTGGTGACCGACAAGTTTCATTGTAATAGGTTTGTTTAGTAACTGATTCATGTGAATAAAATCATTCTCAAAAACCAAATAATATTGTATTGGCTCTAAAAACTCTGTCTGCATTTTAGTAAGAACACCTGTATAAATCATAGAAGAAATTTAGTATTTTTATCGTTGAACTTATATAAATCTTTATCAAACAGAAAAGGTTTATATGGGTTCACCTCAAAATTAGCCAAAAGATAAATAATCCATGCCAATTCCCATAGTAAATTCTATTGCTTCGTGGTTTTTAAAAAAGCGGTTCCATCAAATTGAACTCTTTTTGAAATACCCTAATGAAGTACAAAATGAATTACTGTTTAGCTTATTAAAATTCGCTAAGGATACCGAAATAGGAAAACAATATGATTTTGCCTCTATAAAAACCTACGCAGAATTTAACGATCGTATTCCCATTGTTAATTACGAGATTATTCAACCGCTAATTGAACGATCTAGAAATGGTGAGCAGAACATTTTTTGGCCAAGGCCTATTAAATGGTTTGCGAAGTCGAGCGGTACAACCAATGCAAAAAGTAAATTCATTCCTGTTAGTATGGACTCTTTGGAAGACTGTCATTACGCGGCCAGTAAGGATTTACTCTGTATGTACCTTAACAATAACGAAGACGCACAATTGTTTACTGGCAAGAGCTTACGGTTGGGTGGCAGTAAAGAACTTTACAAAGAGAACGGAACCGTATTTGGAGACCTAAGTGCTATTCTTATAGATAACATGCCATTCTGGGCAGAGTTCAGCAGCACTCCTAGTAGTAGAGTATCACTGATGAGTGAGTGGGAAACTAAAATGCAAGCCATTGTTGACGAGACCATTAATGAAAATGTAACTAGCTTAGCTGGTGTGCCGTCTTGGATGCTTGTCTTGCTCAATAACGTTTTAGACAAGACAGAAAAGGAAAGTATTTTTGATATATGGCCAAATCTTGAAGTTTATTTTCATGGTGGTGTCAGTTTTAATCCTTACAAAGACCAATACAAAGCCATATTACCTAAAAATAATTTTAGATATTACGAAATTTATAATGCTTCGGAAGGGTTCTTCGCTATTCAAGACCAAAATAATTCTAGTGATTTAATGCTAATGCTAGATTATGGTATCTTCTATGAGTTTATTCCTATGGATTCTTATGGTACAAGCGAGCAAAAGGTAATTCCTTTAAGTGAGGTTGAGCTCAATAAAAACTATGCCGTAATCATCACTACAAATGCTGGACTTTGGCGTTATAAAATTGGTGACACCATTCGTTTTGTGAGTTTAAGTCCGCATAGAATAAAAGTTTCTGGTAGAACAAAACATCATATCAATGCTTTTGGAGAGGAATTGATTATTGAAAATGCTGAAGATGCCCTAAAGAAAGTCTGTAAAAGAACCTCAGCAGAAATTGTGGATTATACTGCGGCTCCAATCTATATGAATGGCAAAGAAAAAGGGGCTCACGAGTGGATCATTGAATTTAAAAGGCCACCCGAGGATATGTCTTATTTTGAAGAGTTATTCGATAACGCTTTAAAGTCATTAAACTCTGATTATGAAGCCAAGCGTTATAACAATATGACGTTAAACAAACCAAAAATTCACTGTGCCAGAACCAACCTTTTCTATGACTGGCTTAAGGAAAATAATAAACTGGGAGGACAACATAAAGTCCCTCGTTTATCCAACTCTAGAGATTATGTGGATGAGTTATTGCGTCTAAATGAAGTCTAAAACCACCTAATTTCATCGATGAAATCAGTATTTGCTTAATAATTGTCGGATAAATACGATTATTATCTAAAAAAAGTGACAAAAACATAGGGTGTGTAACATTGTTGGTAATTTGCTATTGCTATTAATCCATTATCCCTACGTTATGAAATCTACGATTCATGTGCTGTTATCGGCACTTATGATCTGTACTTACTCTTCATTAGATACTACAGACCCTGCAAAAGACAGTGTTGATGACCGAAACAAAAGTGGCTACACTTACACTGTAAATATTTCAAAAATTAACTCCAAGTATTCTGAAATTGCCTGTACCACGTTTAGAAATAAATTGGTTTTGGTATCCTCAAAGAAAATTGGCGGTTTAGGTAACGGAGTAGATCCTGTTACCAATGAACCTTTCACTGATTTGTTTTGCACGGATATTGAAGCTTATGGCAAATTATCGCAACCTTTATTATTTAGTCGTATTTTAAACACTAAGGCCAATGAAGGTCAAGTTGCTTTTTCACCAGACGAACATACCATTTATTATACACGAAGTACGCGTACCAATTCCTTGAACTATAAATTATTTAAAGCCGAATTGGAAAAAGATTCTTATGGTAATTGGATCAATGAAATGGAGCTTTCTATTAGTAGTGATGACTACTCTATAGAAAATCCGCATGTATCATCTGACGGAAAGCACCTCTATTTCTCTTCTAATATGTCAGCTGGTTTTGGAGGTTTTGATATTTATAAAGCTGAAATTAAAGCTGATGGCTCACTTGGTCATCCTGAAAACCTGGGAAGTACAATTAACACTTCTGAAGACGAAAAATATCCGCATACATCCAAAGATGGTACAGAATTGTTTTTCTCTTCCAAAGGACATAACAGTATTGGTGGTTATGATATCTTCATTTCTACAGTGACCAATTCGGATTACAAAACTCCAAGAAATTTAGGGTATGCTGTTAATTCAGAGAAAGATGAAGTTGCGTTTATATTTATTGATCATAAGAAAGGCGTATTCTCATCTAACAAAGACAATGAGAACAATGCGTTTAACTTGTATAGATTTCAGTCGAGAGCAATTTATCAAGAGCTTAATGGTATTGTAATAACTGAAGATGATAGAATATTACCAAATGCAACCGTTGTATTGTTAAACGGTGAAGGGCAAGAGATAGAACGACAAGTTACAAGTAATGATGCCACTTACAGTTTTAAAATCAAAGCTTTTGAAGACTACCAACTAAAGGTGGTTAAGGATGGTTACAAAGATTATTCTTTAAAATTTCAATCTGAGGAAAGCCAATTTAAGGCCATATTAAAACTATCCTCTAAGGTAAGTTATAACCAAAAATAGTTGTGAACCATTTAACGACATTTAGTGCATTGAAATTTCATACAACGAGATTTAAAACACCTTTAACCAAAAAAGAAAATAAAAACGTTTTACTCTAAAAGTTGATTCTATATTAGCAGTAAATAAATGTGCTATTAAGTTTATTTAAACCTTAATTAAATAATTATAAAATATTGCCAGCAATATTATATTAATCAATCCTAATTCAATAAAAAAAACCACAATCTTGAGATTGTGGTTTCTTTTTTTATTAAACTTTTTTAATCTAAGACACCGCCTTCAACTTCTTTAAAGTAGATTTAGACAATCTGTCTTCTGCGTAAGCTTTGGTGACATTCAGTTTGGTTTCACCAGAGCCTGGTAAATCGAACATCGCTTCCGTTAATATCTCTTCGCATAGCGAGCGTAATCCACGAGCACCTAATTTATATTCTATTGCTTTTTCTACAATATAATTTAATGCTCCTTCAGTAATGGTAAATTCAACCTCATCCATGGCAAACAATTTTTTGTATTGTTTGATAATGGCATTCTTAGGCTCAGTTAAAATGGCTCTAAGCGTGTCTGCATCTAAAGGATCCATGTGAGTTAACACAGGTAATCGACCAATAATTTCTGGTATCAATCCAAAATCCTTTAAATCTTTTGGTATGATATACTGTAAAATGTTATCATTATCTATGGTATCATCCTTAACGGTACTATATCCTATGGCTTGCATATTGAGTCGTTTGGTTATAACACGTTCAATACCGTCAAACGCTCCACCAGCTATAAATAAGATATGCTCTGTATTAACTTCAATAAATTTTTGATCAGGATGTTTACGACCTCCTTTTGGCGGTACGTTAACTACAGTCCCTTCCAATAATTTTAACAAGGCTTGCTGTACACCTTCACCAGATACGTCTCTGGTAATTGAAGGGTTATCACTCTTACGTGCAATTTTATCTATTTCATCAATAAATACAATACCGCGTTGGGCTTTTTCAAGATTATAATCAGCAGCTTGTAACAAACGGGTTAAAATACTTTCAACATCTTCACCAACGTAACCTGCTTCAGTAAGTACAGTTGCATCAACAATTGCCAATGGCACATTGAGCATTTTAGCCACCGTTTTTGCCATTAAGGTTTTACCAGTACCTGTTTGCCCAACCATAATGATATTACTTTTTTGAATCTCAATATCATCATCAGAAGGTGGTTGCAATAAACGCTTATAGTGATTATAGACAGCAACGGACATCACACGCTTTGTGTATTCCTGTCCAATGATATATTCGTCTAAGAATGCTTTAATTTCTTTGGGTTTTCTTAGCATCAGTTCTGCACTGAGCTCAGAATTGCCTGTTTGCTTGGACTCTTCAATAACAATACCATGCGCTTGCTCTATACAGCGATCACATATATGTGCATCTAGTCCTGCAATCAATAAATTTGTTTCTGGCTTTTTCCTACCACAAAACGAACATTCTAATTCTTCTTTGGCCATTTTAAATTTCATTTAGGTTTCCACAACAATGGAAATCTTCTCATTATTTTATCTTCAAATACTTTAGTCGTAAGTAAATACTATTACTTGCGTTCTAAAACTTCATCAATCATTCCGTACTTAAGGGCTTCTTGAGATCGCATCCAATAATCTCTATCAGAATCCTTCTCTACTTGCTCTATGGAGTTGCCTGAATGGTCCGCAATGATTCTATACAATTCTTCTTTAACACGTATCGTTTCCTTAAGGGCAATTTGCATATCACTTAATTGACCTTGCGTACCACTACTCACCTGGTGAATCATGACGCGAGAATGTTTTAACGCAGAGCGCTTCCCTTTTTCACCAGCACATAACAAAACTGCAGCCATTGAAGCAGCAATACCTGTACAGATTGTTGCTACATCTGGTTTTACAAATTGCATAGTGTCATAAATCCCTAAACCAGCATATACACTTCCGCCTGGGGAATTAATATAAATTTGAATATCCTTTGAAGCATCCGCACTCTGCAAAAACAACAGTTGTGCCTGAATGATGTTTGCAACTTGATCATTGACTCCAGTACCAAGAAAAATGATACGATCCATCATCAAACGTGAAAACACATCCATAGCAACGGCATTCATCTGACGCTCTTCAATAATATTAGGTGTTAAATTTGAAGGGTACATGCTATCAATTATTTTGCTGTAATAGTTACTATTGATACCCTGATCCTTTATAGCGAATTTTTCGAATTCTTTTCCGTAATCCATTTAATTTCAATTTGTTTTTTGATTAAAAAAAAAAGCGTAAAACTTTTCAGTTCTACGCCTTAAAGATACTAATTTATTCAATAACCCTTAACTGTAGAATTCTTTAACAAAATCATCATAAGTGATTTCCTTTGTCTTAAGGTTTGCTTCAGTTTTATATAGGTTTAATAATTTTTGGCTCATCAACTGCTCAGAAAGGCGTTTTACCTCTTCTTGATTTCCAAGTATACGAGCTGCAATATCTTCCAATTCTTTCTCTGAAGGATTCATTTGCCCAAACTGTGCCATTTGCCCTTTTATCATTTCCATAGCATAAGCCTTCAATTCTTCAAACTGAACCTGTAAGTTATGCTCAGTAATTAATTTACCTTCAATTAACTGGTAGCGCATACTCTTTTCAGACTTCTCATATTCTTCTTTAGCCTGTTCTTCTGTCATTGGTTCTTCACCTGCAGTTTGCATCCATTTTTGAAGAAATTCTGCTGGTAAATCAAACTTTGTGCTTTCTACCAAATATTCAGTAACGTCATTCAACAATTTTTGGTCACTTTGTTGTTTGAATTGCTTTTCAGAATCTTCCTTAATTTTTTCCTTCAATTCAGTTACAGATGTTACCGCTTTAGGACCAAACAATTTATCAAACAACTCTTGGTCTAAATCAGCCAACTCACGCTCATTGATTTCAGAAACTTCAAAGTTAACGTTGATATCTAATCCGTGAGCATCATCATGAGGCACTTTTAAGAACGTCATTAAATCATGATCGTCATTAAATAAACCTTTAGTTTTTAACTCAATAACGTCACCAACTTTAGCACCAATAAATTTCTTTGGATTTGTTTTTCCTTTTAATTTATCTAATGTGAATGTCGCTACATTCTCAATGCCTTTTTCCTCGTTAGTGAACTTTCCTGTTACTTCAGAATCTTTAGTGACTTCGGTTTGAGAAATAAGCTTACCATATTGCTTTTGGATGTGCTTAACTTGATTATCAATCATCTTATCATCCGCGACGATATTGTAATGCGTAATGGCTTTTTTTCCTTTTAACTTAACATCGAATTCTGGTGACAAACCTAATTCAAACTCAAAAGAAAAAGCATCTGCATCCCAGTCTAAATCATCTTGTGGTTTTGGTAATGGATTACCAAGAACATCTAGCTTCTCTTCAACGAGATATTTACCCAATGCATCTTGAAGCAATTTGTTCACCTCATCCACCAATACAGCTTTACCATATTGCTTTTTAACCATTCCCATTGGCACATGTCCTTTTCTAAACCCAGGAATGTTAGCAGACTTACGATAATCCGTTAAGATTTTCTCTACTTTATCGCTATAATCCTCTTTAGCGATATCCACTTTTACAACTGCATTTAATGCATCAATGTCTTCTCTTGTAATGTTCATTATTTTTGTAACTAAAAATTGGGCTGCAAAAATACAATATTTTTTACAACCCAACAATTGTTTTAAGTGATTGAATTTAAGTTACTTTTTGTCTTCTTTTAAGAAGGATTGTAGCAACGATTGTAGTATGGATAATAAAACACTAAAAAGAAGTGCTGTCCAAAAACTACTTACGCCAAATCCGTCTATAAGTTTATCTGCCAAAAGTATGATTAATGCATTAATAACTAACAGAAAAAGACCTAATGTAACTATTGTTATTGGTAAGGTAAATATTACCAAAATCGGTTTTACCAATAAATTAAGAATTGATAGTACCACTGCTACTATAATAGCACCAACATAGCCATCTACAGTTACACCGTTTAGGATATGTGCTAAAACAAAAACAGCTAAGGCATTTAGTAAAAGTCTGATTATTAAATTCATAGTCTTATTTTTTTATTAATTTACCATAAAAACGATTGGTATTGAAAAAGGCATAGTTACCGGCTCGCCTCTTTGCGTACCCGGCTCTACGTTTGGTAATTTTTTTATAATTCTTTGAGCCTCGTTTTCTAATTCAGGATGTGGCCCTCTAACTTTAATGTCTTTAACGGTTCCTGATTTATCGATTTTAAACATGACATAAATGCGCTTTTTTCCAGGTGACAACCCTAATTTTTCAATCTTTTTCTTGTCAAAGTTTGAAACAATATGTTCAGCTACTCTCTGGTTTGCACACTTACGTTTCGCCATGTTTCCGAATACGTCTTCGCAACCTGGAAAAATCGGAAATTTTTCTATCACACCATCTGGGACAACAGTAGGTAATATATCTAAATCTTCTTTCTTAGTGTTTATTTTTCTGATTTTTTTGCCTTTCTCGTTATAATTAATCCATGTTTTGGCAAACTCATTATTTTCGTAATAACCCTTCCAAATTAGGTTTCCATTATTATCGTAACGTTTTTCTTCACCATTTTTTCTGTCATTAAGAATAACTCCCTGAATCTTTATCTCACCATTATTATGATAATTTTGATACATCCCGTTTCTATATCCATTTTCATAACTGATACTCCATTCTAAATTCTCATCTTCATCATATAATTTCCATTTACCATAGAGCTGAAAATCTTTATAATTCGCTTCAATTTTCAACTTCCCTTCTTCGGTAAATTGTTTATAGTATCCGCTTTTACAGGCACGTTCATAAAACAAACCACCAGACTCATCATATTCTCTTACTACATGAATATCACCTTCTTTTTCGATTTTTCTTTTTACCGAACCGTCATCAAAAAAAGAAATCTCAGGAATATCCTTTTTCCCCTTTGTAAAGCTTGAAATATTAACAACCTGTCCGTTTTTATTATAACCTTTCCATTCACCGACACGCTTACCGTCCTTATATTGACCTTCTAACATCAATTCGCCCGAGTCATGATAATCTTTAAATGGTCCATCTGGTCGGTTTTGCGATATTGAAGATTGAATACTGAATAAAAAAAGTGTAAGTATAAAAATGTTTTTCATATTGAAAATTAGTTATTTTTTATTGAATAAATTCCATTACAACATCATAAAATTCCTTAGAGTTCTCAGCATGTAACCAATGACCAGCGTTTGTTATGGTAACAATCTTAGAATTGGGAAAATGTCTATTAATGATCGTTTCGTCCGTTTCGCCTATATATTCAGATTTGTCTCCACGCAAAAACAACGTCTCTTTATCAAAAGTAGCATGGACAGGCAAAGCTTCACCAACTTCAGATACTTGCTCCTTTAAGACTTCAAGATTCATTCTTAATCCCAATTGGCCTTTTTCGACCCAATACAAATTTTTGAGCAAAAACATACGTGTACCTATTTCTGGGACATAAGCACTTAAAGCTTCATCGGCTTCGCCTCTACTTTTAATTTCAGAAAAATCCAAACTACTCAGACCTTCTAAAATGGCATCGTGGTGTACAGGATAATAACGAGGTGAAATGTCAGCAACCAGCAATTTATTTACCAGCTCTGGATATTTAGCCGCAAAGAGCATCGCTGTTTTTCCTCCCATACTATGTCCCAATAGTACGATATCACTCAAATTATTTTCATAACAATACCGTTTCAGATCCTCAGCCATGAGTTCATAGTCAAATTCATCAGCATGAAAACTGCGACCATGATTACGCTGATCTACGAGATGAACTTCAAAATTAGATTCCGAGAATTGCCTGGCCAAGGTTTTCCAGTTGTCGCCCATACCCAAAAAGCCATGTAAAATCACAAAGGGTTTTCCTTTACCTATAATATTGGAGTATAAAATCATTTCAGCTTTTCTAAATACATTTTAATCACATTCTCAGCTCCTAAGTAAAGGCTTTCTGCTATTAAGGCATGTCCGATGGAAACCTCTAACAATCCTGTAATGTTTTCTTTAAAGTATTTGATATTATCTAAAGATAAATCGTGACCTGCATTAATGCCTAATTGAAGTGCATTGGCAAGACCTGCACAAGCCATATAAGGTTTTATACCTTCTTTATTTCCCAACTTATATTGATGTGCATATGCCTCAGTGTAAAGCTCAATTCTGTCTGTTCCTGTTTCTTTTGCTCCTTCAATTTGGTGCAGATCAGGGTCAACGAAAATTGAAGTCCTTATACCATTGTTCTTAAATTCCTTAATCACATCAATAAGAAAATCCTTGTGCCTTACGGTATCCCAACCTGCATTAGAGGTAATGGCATCTTCTGCATCTGGCACCAAGGTTACCTGGGTTGGTTTTATCTCTAAAACCATATCCACAAATTTAGGGATAGGATTTCCTTCAATATTATATTCTGTATGAACTTCTGGCTTTAGGTCATAAGCATCTTGGTAACGAATATGGCGTTCATCTGGTCTTGGGTGAATCGTTACTCCCTCCGCACCAAATCGTTGTACATCTTTTGCAAATTCCACAACATTTGGCACATCGCCTCCTCTGCTGTTTCTAAGTGTAGCAATCTTATTTATATTAACGCTTAACTTTGTCATTCCATTGGGTTTTGTATTACAAAAATACAGAACTCATCTTGGGTTATTATGCTTATTTTTGATTAATTTGCAAGATATTGAAACCCGAATTATGCAGTTACAAGATTTAGTTATAAATGACATAAACCCATTAAACATTACTGATAAAATCAGCGATTTACAAATGCTTTTTAATCAGTTGACATATTCTCACATTCCTATACAGAAAGATGGAGTTTACATGGGCTGTATTTCTGAAACTGATGCCCATTGTTTTGATGGTGCAAAAATCATTGGGGACTGCAATTATACTATCGAAGGTTTTTTTGTGAGACCTACCACTAACTGGTTAGATGTATTGGAAGCTTTTGCACAAAACGACTCTAACATAATGCCTGTTTTGGATAAGAACAACCTGTATCTTGGCTATTACGAGCTCAATGACATTATGCACTTGTTTAATGAAACACCTTTTTTTTCTGAACCTGGAGGCATTCTAATTGTTGAAAAAGGGATACACGATTATTCGTTTAGTGAAATTAGTCAGATTGTAGAGTCCAATGATGCTAAATTGATGGGTGCATTTATCTCTAAAATGGACAGTGATTTGGTAAGAATTACCTTAAAAATTGGCAACGCCAGTCTTAATGAAATTATTCAAACCTTTAGACGCTACAGCTATAATATTGTATCGGGTCATGAAGATGATTCTTATATTGAAAGCCTAAGAGAGCGCTCTCAATATCTTGACAAATACCTAAACATGTAATATGAAAATAGCAGTTTACGGTCAGAATTATGCCAAAGAATCTACTCAAAAGGCATTCGAAATTCTACTCGATGTACTTTTAGAGCGTAAGGTCGGTGTTTACATTGAAGAAGATTTTTTAAAACTTCAAAATGAAGCTATTCAAACTAGTTCTGCTATTGCAAAGTTCAAAGAATTAGATGATACTTTTGATTTACTAATAAGTATAGGTGGAGACGGAACCATTTTAAGAGCTATAACCTTTGTACGAGACTTGGGCATCCCAATCGTTGGTATAAACACAGGTAGATTAGGGTTCTTAGCGACTATTCAAACTGATGAGATAGAAGCTTCACTTTCTGAAATATTTAAAGGAGACTATAAAATATCCGAGCGCTCATTGCTTAGTGTTAGCACTTCGCCTACCAACAGTGATATTACAGACACCAACTTTGCACTAAATGAAATCGCTTTAAGTAGAAAGAATACCACATCAATGATTACGGTAAAAACACACCTCAATGATGAGTATTTAACGTCCTATTGGGCAGACGGTCTTATTCTTTCGACTCCAACAGGCTCAACAGGATATTCCTTGAGTTGTGGCGGACCTGTAATAGCACCAGATGCCAATAATTTTGTCTTAACACCTATTGCACCTCATAATTTAAGTGCGCGCCCTTTAATTATACCAGACAATACAACAGTTACCTTTAGGGTTGATGGTCGAGAAGATCAATTTCTAATGTCCTTAGACTCTAGAATTGCGACCTTACCAAATACTACAACAGTCACCGTTAAAAAAGCTGATTTTGTAATTAAGATGGTAGAGCGCTTAGACGAAACCTTTTTAGACACGCTAAGAAAAAAACTACTTTGGGGTGAAGATCGTCGCAATTAGGCAATAAATACAAGCAAATTCTGTTTATCTGTAAGACTATTAGCATCAAATTGTTATAGGCTAATCATTATTATTATATTTGCAAACTTTGAAAAATTTATGAGGTATTTAATCCTAATTCTAATAAGTATATTTTTCGTCCAAAATACCAATGCTCAAATTTATGAGGTTGGTGTATTTGCTGGTGGGAGTAATTTTATAGGAGATGTTGGGGCAACCGATTATATTTCCCCAAACCAAGGTGCGTTTGGAGCCATCTTTAAATGGAATAGAAGCCCAAGACATTCGTTTAGAGCTTCTGTAATTTTTTCAGATTTAGAAGGTATCGATGCTAAATCAGATGACCCAAGGAGAAGACAACGTGGTTACAACTTTAACACTAGTATTTTAGAAATCTCTGCTGGTATGGAATTTACGTTTTGGGACTTTAACCTACACGAAATAGGCATACAAGGCACACCGTATTTATATTCTGGTATTACCTTGGCAAATCACGATAATTATTACTTTACGCCTGCTGGCGAATACACTTCAGAAAACACATCGAGTTGGGCTTATGGTATTCCCATGGTGCTAGGTTATAAAACCAACATTAGCAATCATCTTATATTAGCGTTAGAAATTGGTGCGCGCTATACTTTTTCTGATGAACTAGACGGTAGTGTACCAGACAATAAAGACAGACAGCAATTAAGTTTTGGAAATACTAATAGCAATGATTGGTATGTATTTTCAGGAATTACATTAACTTACACCTTTGGCAGAAGACCTTGCTATTGTAATTTTTAAATGAGCCTTAAAGAACAAATAAATAAAGAAAAGCTTCCTAACCATGTCGCCATTATTATGGACGGCAACGGACGTTGGGCAAAGCAACAAGGCCTTATGCGTGTAATTGGTCATGAGAGCGGCACTAAATCCGTTAGACAAGTTGTTGAAGCCAGTGCAGAGCTAGGTATAAAAAATCTAACTCTTTATGCCTTTTCGACTGAGAACTGGAACAGACCAAAACTAGAAGTCCAAACATTAATGAAACTTTTAGTAAAATCCCTGAAAAAAGAAATAAAAACTCTTCAAGACAATAACATAAAACTATCAGCTATTGGCTGTCTACACGATTTGCCAAAAAAAGCGCACCAAGAACTTTTAGATGTTATAGAAAAGACGAAAAATAATGAGAACATGACATTAACCCTAGCCTTAAGCTATGGTTCTCGTGAAGAAATTGTTAATGTTATTAAAGAATTATCACTTAAAGTTAAAAATAATATAATTTCTACAGAAAGTATTGATGAATCCATTATAAATAAGCATCTTTACACGCAAAATTTACCAGACGTTGACCTACTTATTCGCACAAGTGGTGAACAGAGAATAAGTAATTTTTTGCTTTGGCAAATTGCCTATGCAGAATTGTATTTTACGGATATTTTATGGCCAGATTTTAAGAAGGAAAACCTATACGAAGCGCTCATAGACTATCAAAATAGAGAACGAAGATTTGGAAAAACAAGCGAACAACTCACCTAACAATAAAGTATTGAACACTTTTACTAAACTTATTTGTATTGTATTATTTTTTACAATCTCCTTAAAAAGTAATGCACAGGTTCAAGATGGTGCAAAATACTTGATTAAAGACATTACCGTAACAGGAAATACAAATTTTAGCCCTCAAACTATTATTGCCTATTCTAAGCTTAGAAAAGACGAAGAAATACAGGTTGGAGGAGAAAAAATTGCGAATGCCATTAAAACCTTATGGAAATCTAATCTCTTTAGTAGTATTGACATATACATTACGAATATAGAGGGTAATACTGCGAATTTAGAAATCCGCCTTATTGATTTACCAGAACTATTAGACTTAACTATTGAAGGTGTTAAGAAGAATAAGAAAGCCGAGATAATAAGTGAAAATAAGCTTCAAAGCGGTGTAAAAGTAACAGAAAACCTTATTGCAACTACGCGTAATTATCTTACTGATAAATACAAAGAGAAAGGATATTTAAATACCGATGTAGATATTATTACAACTGAAGTTATCGACTCTGTAGAAAAAGAGCGTGTTAATATGCGCATTAAAATAGACAGGGGCGAAAAGGTAAAGATCAAAAACATCAATTTTGTAGGTAACGAAAAGGTAAAAGATAAAAAGCTTCGTAAAGCAATGAAAAATACGAAGCAAAAAAACTTTATTAGAGTTCTAAAGCGTTCAAAATACATAGAAGAAGACTTTAGAGAGGATTTAGTAAACGTTATAGATTATTATAAAGAAAATGGTTACAGGGACGCCAGAATAATATCAGATTCTATTAGTTATTTAGATGAAAAAAACATCAACTTAGACATTAAAGTTGAAGAGGGAGAGAAATATACTTTTGGTAAAATTGATTTTGTTGGTAATACCGTATACACAGATCAGCAACTGTCAAATTTATTAGGTATAAAGGAAGGTGACACTTATAATGGTGTTGAGCTCAGAGAACGAATCGATGATCCAAATGATCCTGATGCGCTTAGTTTATCTAATGCTTACCAAAATACGGGTTATATGTTCTCTACTATTAACCCTGTAGAAGTTAGTGCTGAAGGTAATGTTATTGATATGGAGATCAGAATCTCTGAAGGTAAACCAGCCTATTTTAACAATGTAACAGTAGTTGGTAATGATGTTACAAATGACCATGTTATATACAGAGAAATAAGAACACGTCCTGGTGAACTTTACAGTAAGTCTGAAATTATTAGAACATTAAGGGAATTAGGGCAATTAGGTTTCTTTGATGCACAACAGTTAGTTCCTAACATTAAAAACCCTAACCCAGTTGATGGCACATTGGATATTGAATATGAAGTAGCAGAACAGGGCTCTAGCCAAATACAACTTCAAGGTGGTTATGGCGGAGGTGGCTTCATTGGTACATTAGGTTTATCTTTTAATAATTTTGCCATAAAGGATATTTTTAAGAAAGAAGCATATAAGCCTGTACCAAGAGGTGATGGACAGAGTTTAGCTTTAAGATTGCAAGCAAGTCAGTTTTTTCAAACCTATAGTTTCTCTTTTAGCGAACCTTGGTTAGGTGGTAAAAAACCGTTTCAATTATCTACGTCGGTTTCGTATTCTAAGCAATTTTTATTCAACTCTCAAACACGAAGAGCTGATAAAAGTAGACGATTTAACATTTTCGGTGTTACTGTTGGCTTAGCTACAAGACTTGCCAAACCAGACGATTATTTTACGCTGTCACAAGCCTTGAGTTATCAAAATTATGACCTTAGAAATTATAACACGGGTTTATTTACTTTTGGAGACGGAACGTCTAACAACTTATCATACACTATTGGCTTAAGCAGAAATAATTTATATACAGACCCTATCTTCCCAACGGGAGGTTCTAATTTTACAGCCTCAGCTAAATTCTCATTTCCTTATTCACTAGTTAATGGAGTAGATTATAAAGCTTTAAAGGACGAAAGAGATCAGCTAGATCCTACCGATCAGGATGATTTTGAGCGTATCGGAGAAATTGACCAGGAACGTTTTAAATGGTTAGAATTCTATAAAATAAAGTTCAAAGCAGATTGGTATACGTCTCTTTTTAAATTAGGCAATAAAGATTTGGTATTAAGACCTAGTTTAGAGTTTGGATTCTTAGGAGCATACAACAACGATAGAGGAGTTATTCCTTTTGAGCGATTCTTTGTTGGTGGTGACGGTCTCGGAAACTTCGCCTTAGATGGCAGAGAGGTTATCCAACTTCGTGGTTATCCTAACCAATCATTATCCTCTACAGATGGTGGTTCTATCTATAACAAATTTTCATTAGAGCTGCGTTATCCTATAACTTTGGGAGCTCAAGCTAAAATCTTTGCGCTTACGTTCTTAGAAGGTGGTCAGTCTGTAAATAATTTTAGGGACTTTAATCCTTTTAACTTACGTAGATCAGCAGGTGTAGGGTTGAGAATTTTTATGCCAGCTTTTGGTTTATTGGGTATAGATTTCGGTCATGCTTTCGATGATTTGCCAGATGGTACTGTGCCTAGAAAATGGGAAACACACTTTATAATTGGTCAGCAATTTTAAGTTTGGCACGATATTTTCTAATTGCTAAATGAGGATTTCATCATGGTGTTAAAATTTTTAAAGATATATTTCGTTAAATTTGAAGATTAGTAACACTAAATAAGATAAAAAACGTTTGGTTTACAACGATAATGTCTCAAAACAAAAACAAACATGATGAAATTTAAAGTTCTTTTTTTACTGGCAGTAATTGGTCTAATGAGCTTTAGTGTTAACGCACAGCGTGGTGTTAGAATAGGGTATATAGATACTGAATATATTTTACAGAATGTACCAGAATATCAAGAAGCTTCTACACAGTTGGATAAAAAAGTTCAACAATGGAAAAGTGAAGTTGAGCAAAAACTCAGTGTCATAGAGCAAAAGAAAAAAGAACTTGAAAACGAAAGTGTTCTTTTAACCAAAGAGTTATATGAAGAACGCATGGAGGATATTTCTTTTGAAGAAGCTGAAATTTTAGACTATCAACAAAAACGTTTTGGCCCAAATGGAGATTTAATCATTCAGAAGCGTCAATTAATAGAACCTATCCAAGATCAAATTTTTGCAGCTGTTCAGCAAATTGCTGAAACGAAAAAATTCGATTTCGTATTTGATAAGTCCGCTGATGTAGTGATGCTTTATTCTGCTGAACGTTATGATATTAGCGAACAAGTTCTAAGAACAATTACAAGAACGTCTAGACGAAGCCAAGCTAAAAACAAAAAAGAGCTTAAGGAACTTGAGGAAGAAGAAGTTGTTCCTGTGGTTAGTGAAGAAAAGGATGAACGCCAAAAAGCTTTAGAAGAACGTAAGGCATCTAGAGAGGCAGAATTAGCTGCCAAACGTGCTGAGCGAGAAAAAGCTTTAGAAGCAAGAAGAGCAACGCAAGACTCTATTAGAGCTGCAAAAAAGCGAGAAGCTGATGAGCGTCGTCAAAAAGTTTTAGATGCGCGAAACAATAAAGATGACGACACTAAAACTACTGCTAAAGACAGTACAGCCAATAAAGCTAAGAGCACAGTTAAAACTGACAGTACAAAGACTAAGGCAACTGTGAAAAAGGACTCAACAAATGCAAAGAAGCCTTTAACAGCAGCTGAGATCAAAGCTAGAGATAGAGAAAATAGAAAAAAAGCTCTAGAAGAACGAAAGAAAAAAATACTAGAAGAAAGAAAAAAAGCACGTGAAGAGCGTGAAAAACAACTAAAAAAGAGAGATTCTATAGCTAAGGCTAGGAAAAACGAAGGAGAAAACAATTAATAATTATAACACACAAATACAATTTAGAAAAATGAAATCACAGATTCACAAACTCACTAAAGCAAATAAATTTCAAGTGAGCAAACATTTAAAATCACTATTATTAGCTGCACTTTTCATTGGAGCAACAAGTTTTATATCTGCCCAAAGTAATGTTGCACATATTAATAAGGAAGAATTGATAAAAGCTATGCCTGCATACACTGCAGCGCAAGGTGAGATTACTAAATTAGGTAAAACTTACGAAGCTCAGATCCAGGATTCTGTAAAAGAATTAGACGCGAAATTAAAGCAGTATAATTCTGAGGCAGAAGCGCAAACGCAAGAAGAGAACCAAAGACGTATGCAAGAAGTTGAAGGTATTAAGCAGAGCATCGCTCAGTTTCAGCAAAATGCACAGCAAGACATGCAGAAGAAAGAATTTGATTTACTTAAGCCTATCTTAGAAGAGGCTGACAAGGCTATACAAACTGTAGCTAGGGCTCAAGGATTTGATTACGTTGTGGATTCAGCAATGTTGATTATGGCAGACGGTAAAGACCTTATGGCAGATGTAAAGGCTCATTTAAAAATATAATGACCTTCTAAATAAATTTTAAGAAAGTCGCTTTTAACAAAGCGACTTTTTATTTTTGTAACAATGAGTAAAAAATCTATTGGCATATTCGATTCTGGTGTTGGTGGTACATCTATTTTTAAGGAAATACATGCCCTTTTACCAAACGAAAACTGTATTTATTTAGCTGACAGCAGAAATGCACCTTATGGTAATAAGTCTAAAGAGGAGATACTTCAGCTCAGTATTAAAAACACCGAATTGCTACTGAGTAAAGATTGTAAAATTATAGTCGTGGCCTGTAATACTGCTACAACAAATGCTATAGATTACCTCAGAGCCAATTATGATGCTTCCTTTATTGGTATAGAGCCTGCTATAAAACCTGCGGCTTTAAAAAGCAAAGTTAAAGCTGTTGGCATTTTAGCGACCAAAGGTACTTTAAGCAGCCATTTATTTCACAAAACATCCGATATCTACGCAAGTGGCATTAAAGTTATTGAGCAAGATGGAGATGGTATAGTCCCATTGATTGAATCAGGAAAATTACATTCCGATGAAATGAAAAAACTATTGGAGACATACCTAAAGCCAATGATAAATGAAAATATCGACTATTTGGTTTTAGGCTGTACACATTACCCTTATCTTATTCCTATACTTAAAGAATTATTACCTGAGAAAGTTACGATTATAGATTCTGGATTAGCAGTTGCCAAACAGACTAAAGCTATACTTAAGGCAAATGATTTGTTGAATCTTGAGACGAAGACTCCCACCATTTCATTATATTCCAATGGAAATATAGAAGTGCTGAATTCTATCTTAGATAATAAATTTGAAACTGCTTATTTAGACTTTTAGAGTAAAAATGCTCTATTCTTTAAACCAGCCCGAATATTTCACATAGTTATTGGCAATACGGTCAATTTCACCCGAAATTAGTTCTTCACTAATGTCCTTGATCTTTTTTGCTGGCATACCTGCGTAAATACTTCCGGATTCTACAATAGTTCCTTGAGTAACCACTGCGCCTGCCGCAATAATACTGTTAGAGTGTACAATGGCATCATCCATAACAATACTTCCCATACCAATCAGTACATTATCGTGAATTGTACAGCCATGTACAATAGCATTGTGCGCAATAGACACATTATTCCCTATGGTTGTTGGTGATTTTTGATACGTAGCATGTATTATAGCACCATCTTGTACATTGACCTTATCACCCATTTTTATAAAATGGACATCACCTCGGATTACGGCATTAAACCAAATACTGCAATTATGACCCATTGTAACTTCACCAACGATGGTAGCATTATCTGCGATAAAACAATCTTCTGGTATTTGTGGGTGTATTCCTCTTACTGGTTTTATTATTGGCATTTTATTCCTTTGCAAAAAGGAATCTCATGATGACAATCCTTTTTTATTAATTTCAATTCAAAATTCAATATTTACCTAAAATACGTTTTAACCTACGAGTTTTAAATTCACATTGAAACCCTTTTTTTGGCACTATTCTTTGTCTCTTAATTTTATAGTAACGTACTAGACTACAATGAATATTTTCAGCTTTAGAGTATTCTTTAGTAGAAGTAATATTCAATTCAAGGATATTATTATTTCGTGACCAAACTCCGTTATATTCTGATTCAATAACTTCATGGTTCCAAAAATATTTCTTTCTGTAGAATTCTCCATTTTTATACAAAACTAAGCTATCAGATTCGAAGTAAGAAAATCCGTTTTTGTTATTAAGCTCTTTTTTAAACAAATAAATTGATTCTATTTCTTGTCCAAATGAAATGTTGATAAAAAAAAAGACTGGTATTATTAAAAGTAATTTCATCACTTAAAATAAGACAACAAATCAGATTTCTTAGAAGCTGACACCATAATTTCCTTTCCGTTGCTCAACACTACACTTCCCCCTTTTCCTTTTACATACTTAACAATTTCATTGACATTCACCAAATAACTTTTATGTACTCTAGCAAAATTGGCATCCTTTAAACTTTCTTCAATATACTTTAAAGTTTTACTTACCAGTTTCTTTTTGTTGTTGTTAAGGTAAATCTCAGTATAGTTATCATCAGCTTTACAGTACATAATGTTGTCTGTCTCCAAAATCTCAAATCCGTTCTGTTGTGGAATGGTAATTTTACCATTTACAGAATTTGTCTTTGGCACTAAAACCTGGTCTTGTAAAGCATCTTCCTTGGCTCTAATTTCAGTAACATAATCCACTGCTTTTATCAATTCATCTATGGAAATAGGCTTCATCAAATAGTACGATGCATGAGCATTTAAAGCCTCAATAGCATAATGGTTATAAGCCGTAACGAAAATAGTTTCAAAATCAATATTACCGACTTTATCCAATAAATCAAATGCATTACCATAAGGCATTTCTACATCCAAAAACACAACATCTAAATCATTATTTCTAATTAAAACCAAAGCTTCATCAACATTAGCAGCTTCGCCAACAATTGAAATATTTGGGCAATACTTAGTGAGATAATTTCTTAGAATCTCTCTACTTTTTTCTTCGTCTTCTACTAATATGGCGCTTAATTTCATATCAATCTTTTTTTAAAGTCACTACAACCTTGGTCCCTACATCTGTTAAATCTTGAAAGTCCTCTATAGTCACATCAACCTTGTCTTTATACATTTCGTTTAAAATGGCAACACGTTTTTTAATGTTGTTCATACCTTTAGAATTCTGTTTCTTTTGGTTCGCCGTTTTTAAGGCTTTAGAACGCTCCCTACCTATGCCATCATCAGTTATAACAATTGCGATTTCGTCTTTAGATTTGGGAAGTATCTCTATGTTAAGGTGTCCTTTTTCGGTTTTATAACGTAAGCCATGCCACACAGCATTCTCAATATAAGGCTGCAATAGCATTGGTGGAATTTGAAACTCATCTACATCAATACTTTCATCAACTTTAATGGAGTAGTCAAATTTATCTTGAAACCTAAAATGTTCTAATTTGGTATATAAATCCAATAACTCAATTTCTTTCTTTAACGGAATAAAATCTTCTTCGCTATTCTCCAATACGGAACGCATTAAATGAGAGAAATCGGATAAGTATTTATTTGCTGTACGTTCGTCATTTGTTGCTATAAAACTGTTAACTGAATTAAGAGCATTAAAAATAAAATGAGGATTCATTTGGCTTCTCAGTGATTTTAAAGCCAATAGATTATTTGCCAAACGCTGTTGCTTTATGTATTTGTACATCATAAAGCCTGTAATTAAAAGCAGTACCAAACCACCAATAAGTGAGTAAATAATTAGTTGTTGACGTTTATTCTTCTCTTGGGTTAACTCATAAGTGCTTCTAGATAATGCCCTATCACTCTCTAATGCCGTAATTCTGTTCTGTTGTATTGCTAAATTTCTACTAAAACGCGCTGCTTGAGATATTTCTTGTTCCTTTTTAGCATATAGTTCATCAACTATGTTTTCATAATTCTCAATCATGGCAAGGCCTTCTTCTGTATCTCCTTTTTTGATAAGCGCTTCAGATAGTTTTCGTGTGGCATCCTTACCTACCACTAAGTCTCCTTTTTTATCAGCCTCTTTTCTGCTTTCTTCTAAAAATGGTATGGCATCATCGTTTCTGTTTTGTAAAATCAGGGCATTTCCTATTTTATAATTTTGTTTCTGTGAAGTGAGTGGACTTTCGTTTGGGATTATAGAATCCTTTTCAATATCCTCAATGTCCTCCAATGCCTGTTTTCTCAATTCTATTTCGCTCTCATAATCCTGGTTTTCGCTGTTAAACTCAGCTACTTTTATCTTTTCTTCTACAGAGCGTTTCTTGTTTTCTTTAGCCGCTAAATCGAGAGAGTTGTCAAAAAAACCTCTAGCTTTAATTTTATCCCCTTTCACATTATAAGCCTGTGCTATTTTAGAATTTAAGTCAGTCACTTTAGGAGCTATCAAATGTCTTTTGGCAATTTTTAAACCTTCTTCATAAGAGGTGATTGCTTTAGGTATATTTTTGAGTTTTAAGTTAGCATCACCAACACCTTCGTACAGTACAGCTTTTTGATAGTTTGACAAATCCTTTTCGTTGAGATTTCCATAAGTAGAAATACTTTCTTTAAGATCTCCGTTATACTCATAAGCTTTTGCCAATTTTAATTTTGCAGATGATGTTTCCGTATTCTGAATACTAATTTTATATGCCGAAATAGCAAGGTCATACTGTTTCCAATACATATAGATATCTCCCAAAAGTTCATGCGCCTCAGCACTCTGACTTGGGGAAACATTGACATTAAGAGCATCACCCACAAACTTTATACTCTTCTCTGCATCTTTCTTTAAATAGGCATCCGCAGAGTCAATCATTTGATTAAATCTTTTAGTAATATTGGCTGTTTTCGTTCTTCCGGAACTCCAACTATCCTCAGAAGTAACTTCAATGATTATTCGTTCTCCACTTTCTATGGTATGGAATATGGTTTCAAAATCCTTGTGCATTACTGTAAGCTGGTCACCGATTTTAGCCTTAATGACGAACTTTCCATCTTTATTTGTTGTTGTATATGTTCCATTATTGACTTCAATATCCACCTGTTCTATAGGAATACGAGAACCTTGTATATAGACAGAACCTCTGATGGTAAATATTTCATCTTCAACTGGGACAACTGCTTCTTTTTTGTTTTGCCCATAACTTAAGGAAGCCGCAAAACAAAAAAGGACAATGAATATGTATTTATACATTAGTTTCACTTTTGTGAACAATTTTTAAATTGGAATAAACTTACATACTTTATTTGGTTTCAAAAAATAGCATAACGCAATATATGGGCTTTTAAACTACTAAATAGACCTAATTACTAAAGCGGCAATTTATTTCACTCATCCATATAGGTCATTCACTCATTCTGCTTTTTTTTTCCTGTTTTTTCCATGGAGCTTTACGGCATCATTAATCAAAAAAAATAAATCATAATGAAAAAAAGCAATCTATTTGTTTTGCTGCTTCTTGTTTTGGGGAGTACCGCAATTGCTCAGCACAAAGGGAATTACAATCAAATTACACAAGATATTTCGAGACAAAATATTTTGTCTGCCGGAAATGCCACTATTTACAATCCAGTGGTACTGCAACAAATTAATAAAGTGCTACACGCCAGCAATGTTTTAAATATTGATGTAAAAGCACTTCAAAATGTAAATGCTACAACTTACACGGCAATTTTTAATCTATCTCAAATTGGGCCTTCTGCAGAAACTACAAATGCACTTATGAAACAACGCGTAGATAGCATAAAACTGAGATTGAATGCTATTGGAATTTCACCGAAAAATTTCGCCATAGATGTCATATCCTTTATACCTGTTTATGAAGTTGAAGTCACCAAAAAGCTATTCAGCAAGACCTATACTGAAGTTCCTAAGGGGTTTGAGTTGCAACAGAATATTCATATTCAATTTACCAAGACCAATCAATTTGAAGCCATTCTCGAGGCTTGTGCAAAAAGTGAAGTATATAACTTGGTTAAGGTGGATTATTTTATTGAAAACATTCAAGAGGTTTACAAAAATCTACAGGATCAGCTTCTAAAGCTCATTGAAGACAAAAAAGCATATTACAATAGTCTAGGTTTTGATCTATCTCAATATGATGTTGCTATCGCAGATGACAAATATTGCTATTTCCCAAAAGATTTTTATCAAAGCTACCAAGCCTATAATAGCGTTTCTTTTGAAGCTTTAGATAAAAATAAAGGCGTGACTTCAGCGAAGAAACAAACTTCCTATTATTATCAACCACTGACTTATGAGACTTTTGATGTCGTCGTAAATCCATCGATTTTAGAACCTGTGGTGCAAATAGGTATGCATATAAAACTGGTTTTTACACCAAAACCTAAAGAAAAGAAAACGGAACCTATCACTAAAACAAAAATAGACCATAAGTACTACGTCATTTCACCTAACGGAACTATTGACGTAAAAGAATTAAACACAAAAAATTAATAACTATGAAAACATTATTCAGAACACTCGTTATTACGGTTAGTATTGCAAGTTTTACGGCTTGTAACGCAAATACCAAGCAAGAAAAACAGAATTTTGCAGTTGCAGAAACAAAACTTGAAACCACTTTAAAAACTGAAAAACCAGAAATAAAAGTGGCACTTCTACTAGACACCAGTAACAGTATGGATGGGTTAATAGATCAAGCTAAAGCACAACTTTGGCAAATTGTCAACGAATTATCTTATGCAAAATGTAAAGAGGAAAGTCCAGATCTTAAAATAGCACTTTATGAATACGGCAACGACAACCTTAATGCAGATGAAGGCTACCTTAGGCAAGTCATTGCTTTTAGTGACGACCTGGACGAAATCTCAAAATCCTTATTCTCTTTAACCACAAATGGTGGTAATGAATATTGCGGAAAAGTCATTCAGACCGCATTAAACCAATTAGATTGGGGAAATAATGACAATGACTTAAAGTTTATTTTCATTGCCGGAAATGAGCCTTACACTCAGGGAAATGTCAGCTATAAAGATGCTTCTAAACTGGCACATAAAAATGATGTTACGGTTAATACAATCTACTGTGGTGATTATAATCAAGGAATTTCAAGCTATTGGGAAGATGGTGCAGACTTAACACATGGCGATTATATGGCTATAAACCATAATCAGTCTACAGTACATATAGCATCGCCTTATGATGATAAAATCTTAGAGCTCAATAAAAAACTAAATAAAACTTATGTGGCTTACGGAAAAGCAGGTCGATCTAAAATGGAACTACAGGCTGAACAAGATTCCAATGCCATGGATTATGACAAAGCAAATGCTGTAAGTAGGACTGTAAGTAAGAGTTCTAAATTTTACAAAAACAGTTCTTGGGATTTGGTAGATGCCGAAGCAGAAAATAGTTTTTCGTATGATGATTTGAAAGAAGAGCAACTTCCTGAAGAATTGAAAGGCAAGTCAAAAACTGAAATTAAATCTTACATTGATAAAAAACGAAAAGAACGAGAAGCGCTTCAAAAGTCAATTAACGATTTAAACCAAAAGCGAAGAGATTATATTGCCAAGCAATCCAAAAGCCCTGAAAATGGTTTGGAGAATGCTATGCTAAAGGCTATCAAATCCCAAGCGAATAAGAAAAACTATATATGGGATTAGGATAAAAAAAGAAAAGGCTCAATTTATAAATTGAGCCTTTTATATTATTAGTTTATTGCAGGGCAATTACATTCATATTTCTCTCGTCTACAGTTAAAGTTGTACCCTAAAGTAATTTGATGGAAACCTCCTGTATTAAAATTAATTGTATTAGCCTGGTATGAATATGTATATGCGAATACAAAATTATTATAATCAACTCCCACAAATGGAGTGAGGTATTGTAATTTTTGACTACTTACACCTGTTCCACTAGCAAATTCAGCACCATCCAAGCTTCGTCTGTATGATAAACCTCCCCATACTTTACCAAAATCCATCTCACGATAAACCTTAGCATTAATATCAATTGAAGATTCTTCCGTAGCGTCTCTATACATAAACATAATAGAAGGCTCATAGCTCCAATCACTTCCAAACTTGCTGAAAGTGTAACCCATAGAACCTAAATAAGTTCTTAAATTCTTAAATTCAAATTCACCATTTTGATTATAGTTAATGCCATCATTATCAAGAATATTTTTTGCAGTAAAATGTGCATAAAAGTCTAAGAAATGATAAGAGAACCCGAAATCAACGTTAAAATTAGTTGCACTTTGTTCAATACCTGCTACAGCTTGGTCAAACTCCCCTGGTGCTAAAAAATCTGTTTCATCCAATTTATATTGAATAAACCCAGCACTTAAACCAAATGACAACATGTTTAAGTCAATTTCGTTTCTTGAAAACATTAAAATGGTACGCAAATGTTGCATATCCACCAACTGTAGAATGATAACCGTTGGCGTCATTAAATATAATACCTCCCAATCCAACAGGTGAATCTCCAAGTCTACTATTTACACTCAGAGTTTGCAGGCTTGGTGCATCATCGACACCAAACCATTGCTGTCTAGCTGTTAATCTAACTTTAGCACAATTTGCTACACCAGCCATAGAAGGATGTATTAAATAATAATTATCCGTCAAATAATCCGAATAAATTGGCATTCCTTCTTGGGCAAAACTAAAATTTGCTACTAAAGCTGTAAATGCTACTAAACAAAACTTTTTTAATCTCATAATTTTTATTATCGTTTCAAGGTAAAATGGGCTCTGAACTCCTTTCTCTGTCCGTTGGTCGGTTCGTCGTACTCAATGGTGAACCAGTAGTCGCTGGTCGGCATCATGTTGCCGTTGAACGTCCCGT
This sequence comes from Winogradskyella sp. MIT101101, assembly GCF_047126865.1. Lineage (NCBI taxonomy): Bacteria > Pseudomonadati > Bacteroidota > Flavobacteriia > Flavobacteriales > Flavobacteriaceae > Winogradskyella > Winogradskyella sp. MIT101101. The sequence goes on from NZ_CP138982.1 coordinate 1,595,073, forward strand.
CCCATCCGGACCCACTCGGGCTCAACTGCTTCAGCAGTTTCCCATAGCGGTCAAATATATAAATTTTGGCACCATTTCCAATGCCCTCGATGTTCCATGTGTCGTTGTTGCCGTCTCCGTTCGGCGTAAAGTACTTCGGATAGTCCAGTACAAATACCGTTACCGTGGTCAATCCACAACCTATCCTGTCCCTTGCCGTTATCACATGGTCTCCCTGGGAGACGTTGTCAAAGATGCCGCTGTCCTGCCATGGGCCTCCGTCAAGGCTGTACTCATAGTCGCCGATTCCGGTTGCCACTGCCTCTATAACGTTATTATTCCCAAAAGCTTGTGTTACCACTTCGGCGGTCAGCATCGGTGGCTCGCTCTCTATTACCTCTGCGCTATCGGTATTGGTACAGCTCGTTGCCGTTGATGTGCTCGTATCGGTCACCGTTACGCTATAGGTCCCTCCCTGGGTCGGCGTCAGCGTCGATCCTGTCTCCCCTGGCAATACCGTGCCGTTGTAGCTCCACTCAAAGCTATAGTCCATGTCCGATAGGCCTGTGTCCAGTACTGGTATATCCAGTATCTCCGTACCATTGGTATTGATACATAGTACATAACTGTCATCTAGATCGAACTCTGGCAAAGGGTTCACCTGAAGGGTCAACGGTGCCACCGCAAAACAGATCGAGCCGTCCTGCTGGTTGTCGAACGTGCCGTCGTTGTTCAAATCCACCGGGTCTCCCACTCCGTCTCCGTCAACGTCCACGAACTCGAACAGTCCGTCCGCATTGTTGTCTATCCCGTCCGACAGTCCGTCACCGTCCACATCGATAAGGTCAAAGGTGCCGTCCGCGTCCGTGTCGTAAGTATCCACCGTACCGTCCGCATCCAGGTCCAGTCCCGTGGTCAGGGCCGTCAAATCCAAGGCGATGGGAACCACCGTTAAGGTATTGTTGTCCACCCTGGCATAGACCACCTGTGGGTTGGTAATGTTTTCGTAAAGGTTCGGCAACGGGTTCACGTTAAGGTTCGCGTCCGCTTCCGTCGCATAGTAGCTCACAATATAGTCAGCTGGATCCTGACCGTCGAGCACCTGTGCGTCCTGTGTCGATAGATCGAACTGTACGCTGTCGTTGCTCGGGTCACTGTCCGTTTCCATGTTGTCGTCGCACTCTTCATAAACGATATTGCCCATGTCAGGGTTGGCCTGGGCCGCCTCGTCCACCTGAAGGTTAAAGCTCTGCGTGCTTATCGAACAGCCCGTTGTCGTGTCCGTTATCGCCACGAATATCTGCTGTGGGTTGCTCGTATTGGTATATGGGCTCACAAGGGCGTTCATCCCTGCTTCCGCATCCGCCACGTTATCATGGTAGGTCACTGTATACTGTGTTGGGTTCTGACCATTTAACACTTCCGTATCCTTGGTCGTCAGGTCAAAGCTGTCAAATCCGTCCGTGTTGAGCTCGCACTGGATAAAGTCCGTTACCGCCACCACTTCCGGTAATGGGTTGACCCTTATGGTAAAGTCCACAACCGTGTAACAGCCCGTGGCGTCATTGGTCACCCTTACATAGATCTCCTGCTCTGGCGTTTCTATGTTGGTATATGCTGTTGGATCTACTATTGGGTTGCCCCCTGTATCGGCATCTTCTGCCGTCTCATGGTAGGTCGGTGTCACCCCTGCCTCTCCATTGAGTATCAATATTTCATTCGCTGTCAAATCGAACTCCTCTACTCCATCTCCCGTGTTGATGTCATCGCACAGCTCCAGATCCGGCAACTGGTCGCTCGGTGTCGGTGTTGGGTTGGGTAGTACTCTTATCGTCATCGTCGTATAGGCCACACATCCCGTATCGGTATCGGTCACCACTACGTAAAGGGTCTGCGGATTGGCCGGCAATCCGTTTACCGAGGTATTGGTGTACTGCGTCGGGTCTGGTATGGCATTCATCTCTGCCTGGGCATCTGCATTGGTCTCATAATAGGTTACCGACCAGCTCCCGTTGCCGTCCGTGATCTCTGCGTCCTTGACCGTAAGGTCAAATTCCGTCATCTCGTCCCCTGGCGATTCCCCAAGGTCATCGCATTCCTCCAATGGTGTCGGCTGTACCGGCTCTGGTGGCAGTTGCACCTGAAGCTCAAACTCGCCCGTGTCCTGGCAGCCCGTTGTCGGGTTGAAAAGGCGCACGTAGATCGTCTGTGGGTTCGCCGTATTGGTATAGTTGCCCACATTGATGATCGGGTTGTTGCCCACCTGTGCATCCGCGGCCGTAACGTGGTAGGTCAGGACAACATCGGCTGGGTTCTGCGCCCCAAGGATATCGGCATCCCTCTCCGTGAGGTCGAACTGTGCCGTCCCATCGTCGTCGTCGTCACATACCACCAATGGCGCTATGTCCGTCGGTACTTCCGGTGACGGTACCACGATCAGCTCTAGGGTATTCAGTGTAAGGCTATAGCAACCCGTTATCGTGTTCTCCGAACGTACATAGATCATCTGGCTGTTCGCCACTATGTTCGTGTACAGGCCCGTTATGGCATTATCCCCCTGGTTGGCCTCTTCCTCGGTCTCGTGGTAGGTGATCACCACGTCGGGCTCACCGTTGGTGATCTCTATGGTACGGATCTCCAGATCGAACTCCGCAAAGCCGTCATTGTCGTCGTCACAGACCTCTATCGGGTCCGGGTCCGGTTCTGGTGATGGTACGGGATCCACCCTAAGGGTCAGCGTTACGGTACTGTAGCAGCCCGTGATGTCGTTCTCTCCCCTTACGTAAACCGTCTGTGCGTTGCTCGTGTTTATGTAAGGGCTCGTTATCGGGCTTGTGCCTGCCTCGGCATCAACCAAGGTCTCGTAATAGCTCAGGGTAATGCCGTTTTGCCCATTGAGAATCCCTGCATTGGCGTCCTCTAGGGTGAACGGCTCCTGCTCGTCACCTGGGTTGTCCACGTCGCACAGCTCCAACGGCAATGGCGGCAACAGCTCGGGCAGCGGGTTGACGATCAGCTCTAGGGTCGTTACCTTATAGCAGCCCTCTACCGTATTGGTGTCCTCTACGCGCACCCAGATGAACTGGTTGTCCTCTAAGGTGTTGGTGTAGGCGTTCGGGTTGGCTATCGCATTGTTCGGTGCGTTGGCATCCGCCTCGGTCTCGTAGTACGTGACCGTGTACTGCATCGCGTCAAGGCCGTCCAGTATCTCAGCGTCCTTCGACGTGAGGTCGAACGTCGCATAGCCGTCGGCCGAGATATCGTCGCATTCCTCAAGTGGCGTTGGGTCCTCTATCTGTGGGCTCGGCTCGACGACCAAGAGCAGCTCCACTATCGTGGCACAGTCCGTCGCTATCGTTCCGCTCTCCACCCTCGCGTAGAGCGTCTGCATGTTCACCACGATGTTGTTGTAGTCAACTCCCGTGTCTATCGCGTCGGCGTCGTTCTGCGCATTGGCAAGCGTCTCGTGGTAGCTTACCGTAAGGCCCGGCGCTCCCCCTGTGATCCCGTCGTCCGCATCGGTGAGGACAAAGGTTCCGAAACCGTCGTTGTCGGGATCGCAATACCTCAACGGCTCCGGCGTGTTGGCTATCGGTGCCTGTTCCACAACAAGGTCCAAGGTCACAGTGTCGTAGCAGCCCGTCGCGTTGTCCTCGACACGTACGAAGACCGTCTGCGGGTTGCTGATATTGGTGTAGGGGATCGGCAGTGGGTCCGTTGCCGTGTCCGCATCCGCCTGGTCCAAGTGATAGCTCACCGTATAGCCTGGGTTGCCACCGCTGATCTCTGCGTTCTTGATGCCCAGGTCGATCTCTGTTAATCCGTCTGGCACACCGTCGTCGCAGACCTCAAGTGGCGTCGGTGCCACCAAGGTTGGGAGGGGATTTACTATTAAATCAAAAGTCGATTGTGAACTGCAATTTGTGTTAGTATTTGTCAATACCGCTACAATTTCCTGTGGATTACTTATATTGGCATAAAGCCCAATTATTTCGTTGCTATTTGTGTTGGCATCTGACTGGTTTGCAAAGTAGCTCACTGTTACATTTACTTGACCATTCAGAACTTCTGCATCTTTTGTGGTCAGGTCGAACAGCTCCTGTCCATCACCTGGGTTGTCGGCATCGCATAGTTCGTAAGAGCTTACGGCTGTTGTTATAGGTAATGGATTTACTATTAACTGTAACTCCGTAGTATCAAAACATCCTGCTGCGTTCTCAATTCGAGCATAGATCGTTTCGCTTCCCGCTATCATATTGGTATAAAGTGTTGGTAGCACCCCTGTACCTTGTATGGCGTCATTTTCAGTTGCATGATAGGTCACCGTGACACCAGTCTGAGGCCCTATCACTTCAGGGTCCTTTGTGCTCAAATCAAATTCTGCAAATCCATCGGAATTATCATCACAGACCTCATATGGCGTTGTCGTATTAGCTACTGGGTTATTTAATACTTCTAATTCTAAGGTTGTGACGTTGTAACAATCTTGATTATTGATTAAATCTAAACGAACATATATTATTTGACTATTAGCAGTTGCATTTGTATAAGGTATTGGTAAAGGAGAAGTATCTGTTTCAGCATCCATTTGAGTTAGATGATATGTTACATTTACATCGCTTGGGTTGTTAGCATCAATAACTTCAGTGTCTCTATCTGTTAGTATAAATGGAGCAAAGCCATCTCCGTCGTCATCACAAACCAGTAAAGGTGTAACCGAATTATTAATAGTTATTCCACTAACTGTTAATTCAAAAGAGGTTGTAGCAAAACATTCTTGGGAACTATCTGCGATACGAGCCCATATAATTTGCGGATTAGCTACATTTTCATAGATTGTCGGTAGAGCTCCGACATTATCAATTGCATCTTGTTCGCTAAGGTGATAAGTAATAATAAAGTCACTTGGGTTTTGTGTACCTAAAATATCGTCATCATTATCTGATAAATTAAATTCTGCTGTTCCATCGGTTTCGCAAATTGACAAATTTTGAGCTGGATTAACTTCAGGATTAGGTTTAAATTCAACAAAAATAGAATCTGAAGCTTGGCAAACACCAGTAAAAATGATATCGACAGAATAGGTTCCTGTTTCTGACACATCGATTGTTGGGCCTGTCTCACCTGCTATCTCAACTCCATCCAAATACCACGTATGTGTTGCTGTAGTAACGCTTGTATCTAATGTAATTGAACTACCGCCACACTCGGCAGTACCGGCTTCAATTGTAATATCTTCTCCTAAATCACCTCCTAAATCAAAACTTCCAGCTTTTAAAAATACACCAGTGTCATAAATATTATCCCTATCGTCTGCTACAACTAATTTAATAGTATAATTTTCACCAGGTGTTACAGCTGATTGCGCTGTAAAAACAGTTGTTCTACCATCAAAAGAAATCGGAGGGCCATTATTAGGTATATACTCTCCAAAAAATTGAGGGTTAGCCGCACCACACGTACCGTTATCTGGATGAATATTAGTAACTAAAATAGGAGTTGTAGTACCTGGCAGTACCGCCAAGTTTGTTGTAACGCCACTGGAATCAGTTAACAAAAATGCAAATGCATCAGAAAATTGACATTCGAATCCGCCCATATCATATTCTTCTGAAGCCATGATAAAATCAAAACTGATATTATCGGCCAAGGGAGTAAAATCGAACTGGATAAAAGTAGCATTATGAGAATCTACACCTGCTATTTGTGCATTTAAATCGGCATCTCCTGGCCAAGCATTGGATCCATCGCCTAAGAAGTTATTGTTTGGACCTCTAGCTCTACTTGCATTACCACTGGTTAGTAATATTCCATCTTCAAAAGGAAAATCAATCCCATTGCTGAAAAAATAGCCAATTCCATTTGGTTCTGCAGGGTTAAAATCAACACCTGTTGATGATATAATATTTGAGACCGTAGCACAAGGACTATTTACGAGCACATCTTCAATCAATTCTTCGGGAGTGAATGTATCCTGTTCTACGACAACATTTGGTCCTAACACAAAAACGGTAATAGTTTCTACACCTGTACATCCTTGAGGGTTATCATCAGTCACTGTTAATGTAACTGAATAAGTTCCTGCGGTTGCGAATGTATTGGAGACATCTGTACCAGATGCTGAATTACCATCACCAAAATCCCAATTATACGTAGCGTTGGTTCCATCATCAGAGAACGTTGCGCTTCCTGAAAAATCTACAGATTCTCCTGGTAAAATTCCAATAACACCCGAGCCATTAGGTGCTGGATTGGTACTGTCTATAGAAGCAATTATATCCTGGCAAGGTGTTGCACATAATATTTCTGCTTCCCAACCTAATGTATTTCCAGAACCATTAGTTGTAAATGTTATTGTTAAGCAACCCGATGTATTACTTGTTGTAGCCGAGACCGTTCCAGGTGAATTTACACCAGACCAAGTCCCTAATACCGCAGATGAAGTATCATCACCATCAAATATAGTTAATATATCTAAATTTTGTTGTGTGCTAAATTGTAGAAAATTGAGTATTAAGAACTCATTAGCATTTTGAGGACAAATGGTTGTTGTAAAATTTTCATTATTACCATAGTTACCAAATTCTCCACCAGAATCAAAAAATCTATCTGGCGCACAGCGGTTAAATGTTCCATTTTGCATTGAAAGATCTTGTGATAATCCAATAAATGAAACGATTAGGGCCGCAACAAAAAATATCTTTTTCATAGTTAGTTAGGCTTCATTTAACAGTATTGTTTACAGGTGTTAAAACCTATACTCAATTCCGTTTCTGTAAATGAGGACGAAATTTAATCAAATTATATGAATTGACTTAAGAATTCAGTTACAAAACATAATATATAAGATGAACGTTTCATCTTGATATTTCATATTTTTGCAAAAAAAAGATGTCAAAGACAAAAATCACCATAGTTCCAACTTCTAACGAAGCGATATTAAAGTTTGAAGCTGATCGGTTTTTAACCAATCACAATAGTTTTGAATTTAATAATATTGATGACGCCAAGCATTCCCCATTAGCGCAACAGTTGTTTTATTTACCTTTTGTAAAGAAAGTCTATATAGCTTCTAATTTTGTGGCTATTGAGCGATATAATATTGTTGAATGGAACGACGTACAAGATGAAGTTGCCAAACAAATTGAAGATTACATATCTAATGACGGAATTATCGTCACGGAAGAAGCAGTAAAACCCAAGGCCGCTGTAACGGTTTATGCCGAAAGTACACCTAATCCGAGTGTTTTAAAATTTGTTTGTAACAAAGTATTAGTTCCAGGTTTATATGAATTTACATCCATAGAAGAAGCAAAACCTTCTCCTTTGGCAACAGCATTATTTCAGTTCCCGTTTGTAAAAAACGTTTTTATGGAAAAAAACTTTATTTCCATTACAAAGTTTGATATTATCGAATGGGAAGAAATTACGCTTCAATTACGCGAGTTTATAAAATCTTATGTTGAGGACGGCAAAACCATTTTGAATGATGAGGCTCCTAAGCAACTTAATAAAACTGAAGAGGCTATTGAGCAGAAATTTGAAGCTTTGGACGATACTTCAAAAAATATTGTAAATATTCTAGAGGAATATGTTAAACCAGCTGTAGCTAGCGACGGTGGTAATATAGAGTTTAAGTCCTATGATGAAAACACTAAAAAGGTAGAAGTTTTGCTTCAAGGTGCCTGTAGTGGTTGTCCATCTTCCACCTTTACATTAAAAAATGGGATTGAAAGCATGCTAAGAGAAATGCTCAACGATGCTGCTATAACCGTTGATGCTATTAACAATTAGTTAACGACATTTCGTTTATGTTTTCTTATATTGATTTAAATAGAAAAATTAATTTAAAATCATAAAAAATGGCAGTATTAAAAGTATTGGAAATATTAGCAAACTCAGAAAAAAGTTGGGAGGATGCAACAAGAAAAGCGGTAAAAGAAGCTTCTAAAACAGTAAAGAACATACGATCTGTTTACATAAACGAACAGACGGCTGTTGTAAAAGGTGATGATGTCACTGAATTTAGAGTCAACGTAAAATTGACATTTGAAGTCAACTAAATCATTTATTAAACTATATAATAACTCGGTTTTATTACCGGGTTTTTTTATTTAACTAACTATTAATTAAACGTATATGGAAACACAAAAATGGATTGACGAAGGCTATAATATTATTATTGAATTCGCTCCTAAGCTATTAGCAGCTATACTTATTTGGATTATAGGTCTTTGGATAATAAGCTTATTATTAAAAGGAATTAGAAAGGCAATGAATAAAGCCAATTATGACGAAAGTTTAAAGAAGTTCTTGTCTAATTTACTTAACTGGACGTTTAAAATCGTATTAGTAGTTATAGTACTTGGTACCGTAGGTATTGAGACAGCCTCATTTGCTGCCGTAATTGCTGCAGCCGGTTTGGCCATAGGTTTAGCACTACAAGGTTCTTTAGGGAATTTTGCAGGAGGAGTTCTAATTATGATTTTCAAGCCCTTTAAAATTGGAGATTTTATAGAAGCTCAAGGTGAGTCTGGTACTGTAAAAGAAATTGAGATTTTTACAACCAAACTAACAACTCCTGATAATAAAGAGGTTATTCTACCCAACGGGAGTTTATCTAACGGTAATATCATTAATTACTCCACTGAAGATATGAGGCGTGTTGATATTACTTTTGGCGTCGGTTATGATTCTGGCATCAAACAAACCAAAGAAGTAATTATGAGTGTTATTGAACGACACCCATTAATTCTTAAAGAACCATCTCCAGCAATTCATGTTTCTGAGCTTGCGGATAGTTCCATCAATTTTTTCACTAGGGTTTGGGCTAAGACTCCAGATTATTGGGCTGTAAAATTTGATCTAATAGAACAAACAAAAGAAGCACTTGATGCTGCTGGTATTGATATACCTTATCCGCATACTGTAGAAATACAGAAGCAAGGTTAACTCTTCTTTTTTAGAGCTACAAAATCCTTTAAATAGTAGGGTTCAAAATAGGCGACATGTTCAGTGTCGCTTTTTTTATACTTTAATTCTGAGAGCATTGCCATTTCGTTTGATGATGGTAATTTACCTTCAATAAAAACAGCATTAGGATGGCTTATAAGGCTTTTGGTTTTTTCAACTCCGTTACCAATAAAATAAACCTTTCCTTCATTTAGCAATTCACTATAACTTTCTTCTGTGAGAATTTCGGCTTTAATTTCTCTTTGCAAATCGAGATTGGTATTATAAACCGCTGAATAAACTTCCATTCGTCGTGCATCTAACATTGGGATAATATATCCGTTGTCAATCTTTACCTGATGTGCTAAGACTTCTAGTGTATTTATAGCCAACAAAGGCTTATCTAAAGCGAAACACAAACCCTTGGCTGTAGATACGCCAATACGCAAACCAGTATAGGAACCAGGTCCCTTACTCACTGCAACGGCATCAATATCAGTAGGATTTAATTTGGCTATTTTAAAAACTTCATCTATAAAAACATGTAAAGTTTCGGCATGAGAATACCCAGCACTTTTGTCTTCCTTTAAAACTAAAGTCTCCCCATCATTAGATAAGGAGACTGAACAATTAGTAGTTGCTGTTTCTATGTTTAGCACTAAGGCCATTAGTAGATATCTGTTAAATTACTCTTCTTCTTTGTCCTCAGAAGTGCTTACTTGATTATTTTTTTCTTCAATTAAATCTCCTGGATTTAAAGTTTTAGAGACTACGTTATATGGACCCGTTATAATCTTATCGTCTTTACTCAAGCCAGAAACAATCTCAATATAGGTATCATCCTGTATGCCTGTCTCAACAACTTTAAGTTTCGCTTTACCTCCATCATTGACAAAGACACATTCAAATTTCTCTTCATCTACTTGTGTCTCGCTATTTCCCATTTCAGGTGATTTACCAAAAGGTTTCTTAGTAGCACTAGTATCGGTTTTTATAACGATGGCGCTAATTGGCACAGCTATAGCATCTTTACGTGTTTTAGTAATGATGTCAACTGTAGCTGTCATACCTGGTCTAAAAGGTGAATAGGTTTCTGGTTTTCCTTCAGTTAGGTCTTTATATGACTCTTCAAGAATTCTAACCTTAACTTTAAAGTTTGTGACTTGGTCTGCTGCTAAATTACCAGCCGCAGAGTTTGCAATTTCTGTAACAATACCTTTAAATTCCATTTTTAGATAAGCATCTACTTCAACAATCGTAGAGTCTCCGATACTCACTTTTACAATGTCATTCTCATTAACATCTACCTCAACTTCCATATTTTTCAGATTGGCTACACGTAAAATTTCGGTACCAGCCATCTGTTGTGTACCTACAACGCGTTCACCCAACTCAACATTGAGCATAGATATAGTACCGCTCATAGGAGCATATATCGTGGTTCTGGTTAAATTATCTTTGGCCTCATTTACGGTTGCTGCTGCACTTTGCACACTATAATAAGCCGAACTTTTATTAGCCTCGGCTGTTTCATAAGCTGCAATGGCTCTGTCCCAATCTGCTTTAGAAATCACTCCTTTTTCAAAAAGAGTTTTACTTCTATCGTAATCTGCCTTGGCTTGTTTTAGGTTTGCTTCTGCCTGCTCCAATCCTGCTCTTACATTTTGATAAGAAGCTTGAGACCTACTTACTGCTGATTGAATTAAATCTGGATTTACTCTAACTAATAAGTCACCTTTTTTCACTTCTTGACCTTCCTTGAATGGCAATTCTAAGATTTCACCAGATACTTCTGAAGATATTTTCACCTCAACTTCTGGTTGAATCTTACCTGTAGCTGAAACGGTTTCTACAATATCCATAGTAGTAACCTCTTTAACAGTGACTTCTTTAAAGTTTCCCTTTTTTCCGAACCATCCCATTTTAGATCCTGTAACTAGCAAGATAAGTACAAGAATGACGATTCCGATGATAATTTTTACTGTTTTACTCATAATTAAAATTTTAATTCAGTTGCAGGAATTCCAAAATATAATTCGATAACCTTCAATTTAAATATGTAATCGTATTTTGCTCTGTTTAATTCAATTTTTGCATTATCGTACCTTAGTTTAGATTGACTAAAGTCAAATGCGTTAGTTAGCCCAACATCATAGCGTTCTTTGGCGTAATTGTATGCTAATTCTTGAGACTCTAAAGCTAATTGTGCTGCTTCATAAGATTTTAAAGCTCCTTTGGCATCCACATACGCTTGATATACAGTTGACTCTAAGTCCAGCTCTGCCTGTTCTAATTGAAATTTAGAACGTTCTAAACCTACTCTACTTCTCTGTACACTAGCTTTAGTATTAAACCCATTTAGAACAGGAATATTAAGTTGAAGCCCATAACCAATACCATCGTTCTGATATAATTGATCTACAAACGGATCAGCGGCTACCTCGACCGGAAATGTATTTGGAAACGTTCCGATAACGGCTTGCCCTGTATCTTCGACTGTACCTATTTGTTGTGTCACTGTAGGGTTATCTGGATCTATCTGCTGAATGAATCCTGGTGTATTTGCATAACGTGTATTATATCCAAAAAACGCACCTAAAGTTGGCAAATTAGCACCTTTAGCGATTTTTAAGTCTATCTCAGCTAAATCTACATTTTGCTCTGCTATTTTAATTTCAGATCTATTTTCTTTTGCAGCCGCAATAATTTCTTCGACATCTCTACTTGCAACTCCATCATCAACAATATTATAGCCCTCATCCTCAATATCAAAGTTTTCGTAATCCTTAATTAAAAGTAATTGTGCAAGACTTATCAATGATATCTGTACGTTATTCTCTGCATTGATTATTTGTTGTTGCTCACTAGCGTTGGTCGCTTGTATTTCTAACAAATCACCTCTCGGTAATGAACCCGCATCAACCAACTCTTGAGTTCTTTGAATCTGCTCTTGAGTCACTTCATTTTGCGATCTCAGCACCTCTAAATTGGCTTTATTTAAAATAACAGTTAAATATCCATTAGCAACAAAAAGTGAAATGTCATCTTTCATCTTATCTAAACGATACTGACTTGCCAATTTAGACATATCTGCACGTTGTAGTTGTCTAATATTTCTAAGACCGTCAAATAAAGTATAACCTATATTAATATTCCCTGAAGCAGATAGGAATGTTGTTGTCTGTGCATTATTGGTAATAGGGTTGAAACTTAAACCCGTATTCTCAGAAACACCAGCTCCTAAGTTAAGGCTTGGAATAAAATTACCCTTAGCAGTGAGCTTTTCTATTTCTGCTAATTCTATATCCAGTTCGCTTTGCTTTACTGAGATATTATTTTCTAAAGCATATTGAACGCACTCCTTTAGTGTCCATTTTTTATTTTGCGCTTGAGCAAAAAACCCTAAAAGAAGTACTATTATTATGGTTGATTTTTTCATGATGTCTATTTGTCTATATAAATGCTAAAGTGTTACACTATAGGATTAAAATCTGTAATAACTAGTAAATTTAATTATCACAGGCCTTTGTACTCTTAAATTTATGAGACAACAGTAAGACTATAAAGCTCATAAAATGTTACACACTTTCTTCTGTATTTTTAGGCTTTAGCGATTTATTATACGTCCTATACGCTATGTAGCCTAATACACCGACCAAAATATAGGGCACTGCCATAAGAAACATAATCCCGTCATTAATGCCTTCTGCCGCTGATTGATCTTCACCACTTTCTAAAACAGCTCTACACATAGCACATTGTGCTGACCCTTTTAGGAAAAAGAGACAAGAAAAAAGAAAAAAGATGGCTTTGCGTTTCATGCTTATGCGTAAAAAGGTGAAATCATAATGTAAACCACAACACCTGTTACGGCTACATACAGCCAAAGCGGAAAAGTGATTCTGGCAATCTTTTTGTGACGCTCTATATTATTGGTAATGGCTCTTACGTATGTAATTAGCACAAAAGGAATAACAGCTACAGATAATATTATATGGCTAATTAAAATGAATAAATAAACCCCTCTGTAAGCTCCTTCATACGATGTAGAATCACTTGTCATGTGATACAAAACATACATTACCAAGAATAGCACAGATAAAATTATGGCAAATTTCATTAAGCGTTCATGAAGTTTTATTTTTCCATTTTTTATCATAATAAATGCAACTATCAATACTAAAGCTGTTAATGCATTAATCATTGCATAGATAGGCGGTAAAAATAAAGGAAGTTCCATATCTATTTTTACACCAAATAATAATGCTACAACTAATGGAATTACTATTGAAAGTATTACGATCCATTTATTGTATTTTTTTTCTTTTTCTATGTTGGAATTTAAATTCATATATTTTTATCTAAGACCTTTCGACTGTGCTCAAGGTGACACATTTATTCTTTTAACAGTTTAGCAATATCTTCTTTTAAGATGGTGATTTCTTGTGGAATTCCATCCTCATCCGTTACGTCAGCTTCAGGAATTAACCCATTATAAAAAATTAAAGGGTTATCAAAACTATCTCTTCTAGAACGTATAAAACCTTCTTTATCTATTAATGCAAAGTTTCCTGAATGCTCAAATCCGCCCTCAACAGTTTCATCCTTGGCCGTGTAGAGGTTAAACCCTTCGTTGGCCAATTTATAAATAGCGTCTTCATCTCCTGTCAATAAATGCCAGTTAGGGTTGGTAATACCATAATGGTCGGCATAGGCTTTTAAAACTTCTGGTGTATCAATCTCTGGTGTGATTGTAAATGAGGCCACACCAAAGTTTTTAAAATCTTTAAAATGGTTTTGAACCTCAACCAAATTACGATTCATTATAGGACAAATCGTTGGGCAAGTGGTAAAGAAAAATTCAACCACATAAACTTTACCTAAATAATCTTCATTGGTAATGGTTTGTCCTTCTTGATTGGTAAAACTAAATGCTGGGACTTTTTTTGGTTGACCATTAATCTCAAGGTATGCTAAATCGCTTTTGGTACTTTTTGAACCCACTTCAGTGGAAACATCTTTACTTCGGATTCCATCTCTAGTAATATCGTCGTTGGTTATTCTATCCACAATCTTTGGAATGAAAATAATTCCAAAGATTAGAATGACAAATGCAATACCTACATAAGAATAATTTGTTTTCTTACTCATCACTTTGTTTTATCTCATTTTCGCGCCTCTTGTTAGATTCATCAAAATCCCCTTTGCGCTTGTCTCTGTATTCTTTAAACAAAACACGCATATCTTCTGCTGCCATTTTATTTTTTAACTCTGCAACTTGTATACAATCGTAGTCATAGAGTCCATAAATTGGTTCTTCGTTCTCTATCTGTTTATCTGTTCTATCGTCTAAACGTCCTCTTTGTTTTAAGTCTTTATCTACTATAAATACTGAATTGCAAGCCAAGTTGTTGTCCAATTTTACATCAGATTTTAAACTATTGAAAACTCTTTCAATTTCAGAGTCATCAGCATATACCATGTGCCAAAACCTTAAGTCTTCGTAAGATTTAATTTCCGTGAGTAATTCCTCAGCTTCTTGTTTAGCTTCATGAGGTAACATTACAACGACCTGAAAGGTTTTAAAACCTTTGTTTCTGTCATATACCAGCTCCTTTAAATTTAAAGCTGCAATAGAGTTATTCATTGGTTTTTCACCCAAAAAGGATAATACCGTAATATGGTCTTTTAATTGAATACTATCTCTGTTTGCTGGTAATTCGGAAATATTTTCTTTTACAACATCTAAAGGATTATAGTTTTCTTTAGAGAGCAACATTATGATAATGAACGCTACAGGTAAAAAGAACAAAATGCTCAGAATAATATAGCGTTTTCTTTTACTTATTTCCATACTGCAAAAATAAAAAAGGTGGTTTAGAAAAACCACCTTTTAATATGTTATTTAACACTTTAACAAGCTAAGTGTTATCGTAAATATTTTGAGTTTAAAAATCTCTTTTAATTATAGCTTTATCATTATTATATACATCAAATACATAACCACCTTCTTGCAATAAGATAAAGATTAAATAACAGATTAAGAAAACTGCTGTCCAAACCACCATACGTCTTAACGCTTTGGTTTCATCTCTCATGTGCATAAAGTCCCAAGTAATATAATATGCCTTTACTATTGTTAAGAGAATGAAGATTAGATTTAAGGGCTTCATATAAACGAATGGTGACAATATGATATTTGCCAAGGTCGCAAAAAAGCCACCTTCAATAGGGTTAATCCATACGCTCATTAAGACGTCTGGTTTGTAAATACCAAGTACAACCTCTATAGCAGTCACAAAAGTTAAGAAAATCAAAACTCCCCAAATTTTTTGTGTGTTAGACTTAAATTTCCAAAGTCCTCTAAATATTTCTAATTTATGTTCGTGTGCCATAACTGAATCTTAAATGCTTTTTTAAACTAAGTAGAAGAATGTAAATACAAATACCCAAACTAAATCGACAAAGTGCCAGTACAATCCAACTTTTTCAACCATTTCATAACTTCCTCTTCGCTCGTAGGTACCAAGAATAACATTAAAGAAAATAATAATGTTAATCACTACACCAGAAAATACGTGGAATCCGTGAAAACCAGTAATAAAGAAGAAGAAATCAGCAAACAATGCTGTTCCGTATTCATTAACATGCAAATTAGCACCTTTAACAACCAATTTTCCGTTATCTCTTATTTGTTTTAGGGATTCTTCTCTAGAAAGTACTGTTTTTTCGCCCTCATCATTAATAATCTGGGTTCTTACTAAAATATTGTCATTAGCAGCTAAACCTGTGTAAATCTCATTGACTGTGTAAGGAGGTAAGTTCGCTTCTTCTCTAAACCATAAACCATTACTACGCTCATGCTCAACACGAACATCTGGAATTGACACAGCAAATTCATCTATTGAAATACGCTTAAACTTCTCTTCACCATCAACATTAACATACTCGCCAAACTGTAAAATGTTTCCACCTTTAGTTTGTACAGCTCCATAATCTCCTTGTATAAATGTTGCCCATTCCCAAGCCTGAGACCCTACGAATATCGCACCACCTATAATGGTTAAGAACATGTATAAGGTAACTTTGGCTTTGTTCATATGATGCCCTGCATCTACAGCTAATACCATAGTTACAGAAGACATAATAAGAATAAATGTCATGAATGCTACATAGATCATTGGTAATTCCTGTCCATGTAAAAATGGAACGTGGGTAAATACCTCGTCTGCAATTGGCCATTCTTTTATAAACTTAAATCTAGAAAAGCCATAAGCTGCTAAGAAACCAGAAAATGTCAGTGCATCAGAAACAATGAAAAACCACATCATCAACTTACCATAACTTGCCTTAAGCGGTTGATTTCCGCCTCCCCAAGTTTTTCCTTCTGTGCCAGTACTTGCTACTGTAGAATCCATAGAAATTATTTAAATTTTAAGATTGGACAAAAATAATCAATTTATTCATCTTTAGAAATACCAATGTGTAAATTTTGAAGCTAAGTCTAGAGCTACTCTAATTAACCATTTACAGTATTAAAAAATATATTATAATTATTTAAAAAAGTAAAGGAACAAAAACAGGCAAATCCACAGTATATCAACAAAATGCCAAAAGTTACCTGCCAATTCTAAACCTAACATATTGTTGGCACTATACTTCTGTTTAAAATGATTATAAATTACAACTAAAAGACATATAAGCCCTACTACAACGTGAGCAATATGAGCCGCTGCAATAAAATAAATATATGTCACCGTAATATTACTAGATGGCCCTGTAAAATAGTGACCATCTTCAATTATCTGATTAAAGCCTTCAAATTGATTGAAAATAAAAACCAAACCAAGAACAAATGTTGTCATTAACCAAACGCTGGTCATTTGTCTATTGCCTCGCTTTAAGGCGTTCTTGGCCAATATAAACGTGAAGCTACTAAGTACAATAACCGCTATACTGATAAGAAATGCACTTGGCAAATCAAAGTTAGTCAGCCAATCTTTATCTAAACGTTGCTTTTTACTCACCAAAAATGCACTTGCCCATGCAGCAAATGACATTATAAGCGACCCTATACCAAACCAGAGCATCATCTTTTTAGATCTTACTCTTTTTTCTTCTGGTGTTCCTTCTGTTAAATCCATTATTTATCTCAAAAATTTATCCGCTACATATATAATCTGAAGCATGGTAATATAAAATACACTCGATAGCATTAGCTGCTTAGCCGCCTTTGCCGTTCTCTGCTGAAACAATCGCATTGCAAATATCAACATTAGCATTCCTAACATAAAGACCAGTATTGCACCTACTATTGATAGTTTTAAATCACCTGTGAACCCTAATACCGGAATAATAGACACCACAACCGTCCATATACAATAAACTATTATCTGTACAGCGGTCCCTTTATCCGGTTTACCTGTTGGCAGCATAAAAAAGCCTCCTTTTTCGTAGTCTTCATATAAAAACCATCCTATGGCCCAAAAATGTGGAAACTGCCAAAAAAACTGAATCGCGAACAGCGTTCCCGCTTCAATACCAAAACCATTTCGCGCTGCAACCCAGCCTAACATAAATGGAATCGCTCCTGGGAGAGCTCCAACAAATACTGCCAAAGGTGTTTTGGTTTTTAAAGGCGTATAGACACTAGTATATAAAAATATGGATATCGCTCCCCACATTGCTGTTTTAGGGTTGATGATATACAAGGTGATAATACCTAAGACAGTAAACGAAGTCGCTATAATGAATGCTGTATTTACAGACATTCTACCGGCAGGTATAGGCCTATTTTTTGTTCGGTCCATCAACGCATCTAAGTCGCGCTCAATAATTTGATTGTAAGCATTAGATGCACCAACCATAAAATAGCCACCTAAAGCTAATAGAATAAGGGTTGTATAATTTATAGTTTCAGCACCAAGAAGATAACCTGCAAGCGCAGAAAACACCACACTTATGGACAAGCCCATTTTAGTGATTTCCTTAAAATCAGTAACCACAGAAGCTTTTGATAATGAAGATTTTGTATTAGCCAAATCGTTAGCGTTTTGTCCTATTCTTAGCGAGTGCAAAGATACTCTGAAATTTAATTTTAACCAACGTAAGACCTAGTTTTAATTTTGGTTTATAAAGTAGCCCAATAATGCTTATTTTTATAAGACTAAAGCACATAAAATTCATATTATGAAATCTTCACAATACATATTGATTATTCTATTTCTTTTTTCAACCTCAATATATGCTCAAGGTCGTTTTGATAAAGTAGAAATAAAGACAACTCAACTTTCTGAACATACCTATATGCTCGAAGGGGCTGGAGGCAACATCGGTGTTTCGGTTGGTGAAGATGGTGTTTTTATTATTGATGATCAGTTTGCTCCTTTGTCTGAAAAGATTTTGACTGCTATAAAAGCTTTAACTGACAAGCCTTTAAAATATTTGGTAAATACGCATCATCATGGCGACCATACAGGCGGAAACGAAAACATGGCTGAAGCTGGAGCCACAATAATTGCGCACGACAATGTAAAAAAGCGTTTGCAGGATAAACAACGTGATGGAAGTTATAGACCTGAGGAAGCTTTACCTGTTATTACCTTTAATGACAAACTCAGTATAACTATTAATGATGAAAGTATAGCTGTATTTCACGTAGCAAATGCGCATACAGATGGTGATGCCATTTTATATTTTACCGAAAGTAATGTACTTCATACGGGAGACACTTATTTTAATTGCCGATATCCTTATATCGATTTAGATTCTGGAGGAAGTGTAAACGGTTATATTGAAGCTACAAAACGCGGATTAATGGTCATTGATGAAGACACCAAAATTATTCCTGGTCATGGTAAAGTATCCAATAAAGAAGAATACAAGGATTTTTTGACCATGCTTGAAACTATAAGGGACAAAGTTCAAAAGGCAATTGACAATGGCAAAACCGAGGATGAAGTTAAAACAGACTCAAGCATTACTAAAACTTATGACGATTTAGGTTATGGGACTGGTTACATTAATAGTGAGAAAATGCGATTGACTTTTTATAAAAGCCTGAAAGAAGACAAGTACTAAAAATCATTATACCAATTAAACAAGTCTGTTCTTACACCAATGCTAAACCAAAGTGTATTTGAATCCATTGTTGTTGCTGTAATAGCTCCAGGATTAAAATCCCTGAAAATAATATTGGCAAATAGTTTTAAGTTGGTTTCAGGATTTACCAAATAACCCATTTGCTGTTCCCACATAAAGCTATTGGTTTTATTTCCCTGTCCAATGGTTATACCTGTATCACCAACACGATCATTTTCGTTGGTGTAAATATCTCCTCCATAAGCAAAACTGTCTTCTTCTGTATTAAAGTCAAAGCCTCGTTGTCCTATGATTATTTTGGCATCTGCAAACCAGCGTTTGTAATTATATCTTCCTATTAACACCAACTCCCTGAAGTTAGCTCCCCAAAGATGTGCCATAGGCTGGTTAAAATGTCCGTAATTCAAAATTTCGGTATTATGAGAATAGGTATAAGGACGTACTTGGTTGTACTCAGCTTGCAGTAATAAGTTATCCACCTTAAATGCGTTAAAGTATTTTGCTCCTAATTGAAATCCGAATTTGTTCTTCCAACTTTTATTACCACCTGTAACATCACTCAATGAGAATTCATCTATAATGAACTGACCATATAGATTTACTTTGTTATTCCATTTATATTTTCCGCTTAATCCCAAAATGGCATTACCAGCTCCTTGACCAGTCTGAAACTCAATGGCTCTAAAAAATATAATTGGATTTAAATAGTTGACATCAAATCCTCTACCATTGTCGTCAGCCCACATTACAGATTCAAACAATCCGATGTTTAAACGCTTAGATACGTTCCAACTCAAATAATGGTTTGCCATATACTTGGTTAAAAACGCTTTATCCTCAACCACTTCTGGGCGTACATCTTTTAACCACATCCAAGTACTCGTATATTTAATTTTCCAAAAACTGGCATTCAATTTTAAAAACGGATATGGGCTGGCAACATCACTTTGAAGTAAAGAGCGATAACCATCACCAATAAAATTTTTCCCATGTCCGAATTGGATATTTAAAAAGTCGGCTGGTGTATAAGATAAATAGGCTTCTGCAACAGGATAATCGTATGAGTTTTCCTTAAAACGTTTGGCAATTCCACGACCAGGAATTATTGCAGGATCTGGCCCAAATGCTTTCAAACTTTCAGCATAGCGGTTAAAATAATCCGCAAAACGTCCTTGACTTTCATAAACCGATGCAGATAAATTAAATCGTTTTCCTAAACCTGCCTGTATAAAAACACCTCTCGTATTATTCCAAGTGCCATCATCAGCTTCAGAGTCAGCACCAACTTGTAAATCTAAAATAGGGTCTACCGTAAACCAATAGTCTTTACCTTGTACCTTTACCAAGTGTTCATTGTACAACTTTCTACCCAACCAAGAATCAGTTTCTTTTGCTAGACTTTCTTTTTCTGCTTTAATGTCATAATATCGTGCCACATCACTATACACAAATGGTTTTGCCGCTGTGTGGCTATTAGTGCCAATGGCGTTCATTTCATCATCAAAGCGCGCATAATATGAATGTGTAAAGGGTATATTTAACTGACTGCTATACTCTAATTTTTCATAAGGTTTAAGTTCAGCATTAATAGCATCAAACTCATTGGATAATGTAGCATTGAGGCTAGCTTCATCAGATTTTTGCTCATCATTTGATTCTATGGTTTCCTTAACAGGCTCTGTCAATGGAATAGAAATACTTAAACTGTATTGCACAAAGGTGGGCTTACCATTGTAAGTGGCGGGTTTAATTTTTGGCAATACACCAAACACACGTTTGGTTTCATCTTTTAATTCATCATAAATGGCATCTACATATACCACTTTAAACTCACCTTTCTTATCAACTTCGAACAACACCTGCACATCACCTTTATACTCTTCGTCAGTGACAATTTGAGGCACTTGAAAGTTTTTAAATATGAAATTATTTAAGGTGTAATTAAAACAAGGCTTTAATTGCTCTACGGCTAACGAGTCACATTCACTAAAAACAGGTGGTTTTTCGTATGCAGAAAGGGTTTGGGTATTACCTATCAATGAAATGAATAAAAAAGTTACAAGCCAAATACGCTTCATGGAAAAGACAGAATTTACTGGTCGAAAGATACTCAATTTTTTTAGTAACCCTAAAACAAAAACCGTTACCAAAAATGATAACGGTTTTAATTATTTTAAAGTGTACTTCTTTAATTTTTTATATCAAAGACAATTGGTAACGTATAAATAACACCTACTGGCTGATCTCTTTGATAACCTGGTTTCATGTGTGGTATTTTATCAATAACACGTTTTGCTTCTTTTTCTAATTCAGGATGAGGTCCTTTTATTTTTACATCAGTAACATGTCCGTTTTTATCTACGGTGAACTGAGTGTGAATTCTTTGAAATCCTGTTATGCCATATTCTTCAGCAATACCAGTATTGAATTTTTTACCTACCAATTTGTTTATCTTATCAGACATACATTGCCTCTTGTCTTCATTGGTCTTCTTTTTTTCGCAACCTGGGTAGACTGGCACTTTTTCAATTTTTGAAAAAGGGACAAATATCTCTTCCTCTATGGGTTCATCATCTGGTAAACTACCCAGATCAACAGGTTTAGTTGTTGTATCTGGCGCGTCTGGAGTGAAGATCTTAGCTTCGATCTCTGGAGTGTTATTCTCAACTTCCTTAAACTTCTCAGTCAAGACCTTACTGCGTTCAACTTTAGGCTCTGGTTTCTCTACTTTTACTTTTTCCACCCGATAGTTCGGTGCTACATCAATTGTAGCAACTTCGTCAATTGTTACAGTATCAGGAATAATTTTCTTTTCCTGAAACTGCATTTCAAAAAGCGAATATGTGCCCAATAGACAAAGAATCAACCCTATTTGAAAATATAGGGTTGAGTTTTTTTGTAAATTTGCATCATGCTTTTGTGACTTCTTTACTCCTTTAGTGTTCTGACCAACACCATTGAAGGTTTTTTTAGAATTTTTCATAATACGTATTATTTAAAATGTTAATATTATGATAAAGTCACAATAAGCATACCAAAAAGAAAATCCCGTCCAATTAATTTTGAACGGGATTTTTGATATTTAAAAAAGTTATTTCTCTTTTAGTCTTGTACTTGGAACACAATAGGAATAGAGAATGGCATTACCACTGCTTTTCCTCTTTGCTTACCTGGTTTCATTTTAGGTAATTGACCTATAACACGTTTAGCTTCTTTTTCTAGACCTGGGTGTGGTCCACGTGCTACAATACTTGTAACATTACCAGCTTTATCTACCTTAAACTGTACAAAGATTCTTTTTCTACCTGGAGGTAAACCTAAATCACTTGCTAATTCGGTGTTAAATTTCTTATTAATGAACTTGTTTACCTTTTCATTCATGCAATCTTTCTTTGCGGCATTTCCTTTTTTGTTTTCACACCCAGGAAATACAGCCACATTTTCAATTACATGAAAAGGTACCTCAATATCTTCTTCTACTTCTTCTACCTCTACTTCTTCTACTTCAACAATTTCTGTATCCATTTCAGTTTCGGTAGATTCAATTACTGTCTCCTCTACTTCTTCTTCATCCTCTACAACTTCAATAATTTCTGGAGCAGCAGGTGGTGGAGGTGGTGGAGGTGGTGGAGTAATAATCTGTTCTGTGATTGGTATTTCTTCTTCTAAATCATCATCTAAGTTAAGCGTATCTGCAACAATATCGCTCTTATCATACGTTTTGTAATTGATTGCCATGTAGGTGATACCCAGCATTAAGGCAAGTCCAACAGCAAAATAGAGAGAGCTGTTACGGCTTACATCAGATTTTGGATTCTTTTTAGGTTCCATAGTACTTTCTTTTATAGTGTTGCTAATTTAACTAAATAATAGCTAAAAAAGCAAAACTTCAGTTTATTTTAACTTAATTATATTTAATCTAGCTGCAATTAATGTGCCAATGATAACACCTAAACAGTTTGCCATTAAATCAAAATTATCATATGTTCTGTTTGGGTTGAGCTGATGCTGAATGAGTTCTAACAATATTCCAAATAAAATTAAACCGATTAATACAACTGTTAAGGTGTACTTTTTTTTGATGGGTTTAAAATAGGATATCCATAAAAACGCTAATCCAAAATAGGCGAAAAAATGATAAATTTTATCATCGAAAGACGACCCAAGACTTGGCACTCCGCTTAGGTTGATTAAGCTCGCAATAACCAGAGCTACGGTATAAATTACCGTTACTGGCAATAGCAATTTTTTAACCACTTATAATGGCTTTATAATCGTCTGCTGAAAGGAGGTTGTCTATTTGGGATTCGTCAGAGAATTTCAATTTAATCATCCAACCATCTCCGTAAGGGTCTGTATTTACCTTCTCTGGCTCATCTTCTAAGCTTTCGTTAAACTCAACAATCTCTCCAGAAAGTGGTAAGAACAAATCTGAAACCGTCTTTACAGCTTCAACAGTACCAAACACCTCTTCAATCTCAAGCGTTTCATCTAAGGTATCTACTTCTACATAAACGATGTCCCCTAATTCTCCCTGCGCAAAATCAGTAATGCCAACGGTTGCAATATCGCCTTCTATCTTAATCCATTCGTGGTCTTTGGTGTACTTTAATTCTGATGGTATGTTCATTCTTTAGTGTTGTAATATATTAATGAAACAAATGTAATTTTTTAATTTCTTGTTTTCAAAATTAACGTGGAAAATTAATTTCCGAAGTTATAACGCAATGTAATTCCTGATCGTAATGAGGTCTGTGGAAATGATGTAGAAATTGCAAAGTCAGAAAAGGTGTAATCGAAATAGAAAATGGCCGTTAAATTTTTGCTGAAGGCATAGTCTGCCGTGTACTTTAGTCCCCAAATGGTCTGACCTGCCGTAACTTGATTGTTCTCTAAATCCAAATACCTTATGATGGTTTTATTATCTCTTACGGATATATCAGCACGCATGTTTAAGTCACTTTTTACAATTTGTTTTGCACCAGCAAGCGCAGAGCGAATCCTTAAATCTTTTATACGATAACCCAAGCCTAGGGTGTATTCTTTGCCTTGTATTTCTGTCATTAAATTATTATCGAAACTCAATGACAATAATCTATCGGTTTTAACCTCTGCCAAAACTTTGATGGAATTTTTCATCTCAAACTCAAGACGAATCAAAGGACTGAATTGCTCTTCTAGGTTAATATTACTATATAAGGTTTGATTTTTAAAATTACCCGATTGATCTAATGCATCGTCTGGTTGGTCACCATACGCTTCGCCTCTATCTCCAGCAACAAAATCTAAATTGGTTCTAAACTGATTAATTGTATAGCGTGAACGATAACCATGCTGAATTGAAAAACGTCTAAAGGTTTTCTTAAACCATGGAATTTTCATTAAACCAGTATATTTCAATGTCCAGTTAGGAATTGGTACATCTCTAAATGCGCTGGTACTTACTTTCTCTGGATTGGCACCTTGGTAAGCCGATAAGAACGCTGGTAAAAGTACGCGTTGACTATTTTTACCGAATCCTAACGGATAACCTTCTGCATCTGTTGCGAAGGTATTTGTTCCATAAAATTCTCTAGCCAAACGATTAGCAATAATTAGACGGTTGGCTCTAAAATCGTCAAAAGCAGCGGATTGGTTTTCATCACTTGTACTAAACGCGGTTTTTATTAGTGCGGTTGAAATATTAAAGTTACCAAATGAGTTGGTAATTAAATCTTCATATTCATCACTAAGGCCATCATTATCATTATCTAGCCCTCTAAAATTCTCAGTTATGTTCTCAGCATAGGTTCTGTTACCAATTAAGTCTATTTTTAAGTCTCTCATCGGTTCAACATTTACAGAATAATCTAATGTTTTATTGGTCACTTCTGTGTATTGCTGATTAAATTCTGGGAATGTAGTTAGCCAACCTTCTCTGGCTACTAAACTTCTAATATCTCTTTGGCTTCCAAATGTGTAACCCCAAGTTGGTCGCAGTGTACCTATAAAACCAGGTGTTGGTAAATAACCTGGTAAGAATGTACCATTGTTTTCAGTATAACCAAACTGAATACGTTTTACCATAGTTACAACATCTATCAAAGTATTATATGCTTTTTTTCCTGCGCTTAATTTATTTGGATCATTTGCTTGACTATTATTAGCATTAGGATCTGGTGTTGCTGTACGTGTTCTTGGAGTGGCAGTTCTTGTTCTTCCTCTATTTCTCTGGTTACCTTTTCTCTCTAAGCCAATGGATTTATATAGGGTCTCCATATTAAGCGTAGAATTGATGTTATGGGTATTAGAATTCTGAATGGAATGTCCCAAGTTAAATGAATCAAAAGTTCCGGGATTATCTGGATCTTCTAGTAGTAGTCCCTCATTTAGATCCGAGCCTTTTTGCCACTGAAAAGTACCATTGTAGGCATAAGTAGCTCGTAAAAAACTTAGAGCTGGTATTTTATAAAGCGGCACTTCATAATTAACTTGTAGCTGCTGTGTTTGAAAATTCGGATCTCCAAAATCGAAGAAGCCATCCCAAACATTTAACTCTGGGTCTTGTCTTCCGTTGATGCGATCATCAATAAAGTAATTACGAACAATATTACTGTTTGCAGCCGTAAAGTTTAAACTTAATGCATCCGTAAGATTATAGTTAATGACATATTGAAAATCGAAAGTGTAGTTTCTTCTAAACAATTCTTCGATACCTATATTATCTCCACCTAACTCAACTTCCCTAAATTTCTGTTTGCTAAATTGTCTATTAATATCTGTATTGACCGAAAAACTTGATGGCAATAAATTGAGGTTAAAATCTTTTAAGATCTTCCAGTATTTGCCTGTAAATAATGAATCATTCTTTTTAAAAGGTTCTATTCTTAAAGGATTAAAAGCATAATTGTAGTTGACACCTGCCCTCACATTCTGATCTAATGAATTCTCAATCTCAAAATCGCGATGTTCTACTTTATTGTATGAATAGTTGAGCGTTAAATTTTCAATATCATAAAATCGTTTTTCCTTATCAGTAGTTCTTTGTTTTCTTACACCTATAAAGTTGATACTTTTTCTTTTGGTATAATTCTCGTTTACCTTAAGAATGGAATCTTGGTTGGTTGTATTATCCAACTGTGTTTGCAATTCAATATCGCGATAAAACTCATCATACTGAGGTGTAATAATTTCTTCGCTTTGCGCATAGTTAAATGGAATCTGTAAACCCCATTCTTTTGGCAACAACTGGCCTAACTGTACATTAGTTACAACATCATATTGTTTTACATCTTCTCGGCTTCGCTCATTAGGTGACTGTTCGATACCTCCAAATCCGATAGTACTGCGTCGTCCTGTTGCACTTACATTTGCAAAGTCAGCAATATTAGAATCCATACTCACTACAGCTGCCCAACCGCCTTCATTATCTAACTCCGACATGCGCAACTCATTAAACCAAACCTCTCCACAAGAATTCATTCCGGTATTACCTGAGTTTTTAACACCAACCATTAACACTCTTACATCACCAAAATTAGGGTTACCTTTTATAGCGACACGTTGTTGACCCGTAGGTAATGGTGAAAATTCAGCAACTGGTGTTTCGTTTAATTGCCCATCGACCACATCATAAAACGTAGGATCTTCATTAGATAAGGATTGGTCGAAGATACCTTTGGATTTTATTTGCTGAAGGATTTCTAATGGAATATTTATTTCATTAACAGAAGGCCAGACACGTTCTTCAATTGGTAAATTACCATCAACCAAATCCGTTGGTAAAAGCGGCACTTCAATTTGATAGAAATTTTGAGTAAAATCATTACCCATTCTAATAAAGGCAATCATCTCTCCTTCGTCTAGAGTTTGCCCTTCTTGTGC
The DNA here is from genome assembly GCF_047126865.1 of Winogradskyella sp. MIT101101. NCBI lineage: Bacteria > Pseudomonadati > Bacteroidota > Flavobacteriia > Flavobacteriales > Flavobacteriaceae > Winogradskyella > Winogradskyella sp. MIT101101. Next base: position 1,621,968 of record NZ_CP138982.1, read on the forward strand.
TTCAGCATGCAAAAACATACGCAAGTTTTTATACTGACGCATATCTACATTGATATTCTTAAAGACACCTCGAGAATCTTCTGGTTCTAACTCACAAGCCTGTAATACTAAGGATTGCTCGTTTTGCCTTATAATATTATTGTTATTATTTAATTCTTCACGTCTTACGCCAGGTGGAATAACATAATCCCCATCATTTTCTTGTACACCAACTATGGCAACATTAAATTCTGCATCGGCACTATTGTTTGTTGGGTCGTTATCTAAGTCTAAGGTATAACGTCTCCAATCACTTCTTACCAAATCTAAAGTAGCAAATCGCAAGACCGTGTTTTCTTGAAATTCTCTCAGGTATAAACGTGCAAAACGCACAGATCTAATATCAGTAATACCTCCTATAGCATCGGTAGGTTCATTTATCGGTAATCTAAATTGATACCATGATACTTCCCGTTCGTCTCCGTTAGGCAAGGTTACAGTTCTCAACTTAACATCATTAATTTGTGGATTGTTGATATTAAGATTCGTTGGGTTCATATCAACTTCATATTGAAAATAACTATCAATGGTATTCATTGTGTTATCTCTATTAATATCCTCTACGTCTGGTTGTGTTGTAGAACCTCTGTTGGTATCCGTAAATACATCTGGCGTGTTACCTTCCTGTCCATTATATTGCTTATAACGCTCAAAAATATTTCCATCTGTATTTAAGTAATAGGTATAGTTATCTCTTGCAGGATCTTCACCAAAATTATTGGCCCCATAAATTTCAGTTAACATTTGGCTTTCTTCTACATCATCGTAGCCATCATAACCCACATCTTGATTGGCACGCTCTTGCCCAGTTGTCGCAAATGTGTATATTAAGGATTGACTTTGAGGTACAACATAGGGTGCTTCTGGTTGTAGTGGATCTGGTTGTAAAAATTCGATATTTCCGTCTTCCGGAAGTCCATTTTCAAACTGTTTCTTACCATCTTTTAAGATATCTTCGGAAATATTTCCAAGGTTCACATACAGTTTTCCTCCAGAACTTGTTGGGTTATCCAAAAATGGATCTTGTACCCAAAATTCAATATACTCTACATTGGCTTGTTCAAAATCAGTAGATGTAATCTGTCTTGTAATACCTGCCCAACTTTGGTTAGGGTTCAAAGTATCATCGGTTGCATTAGGATCAAAATTATATGGCCCACGTTCTGTAGGATAGTATGCTAAATCTAAAGTATTTATTACCGATGTTTGCCCTTGTACTATATCTACTTCCGGGAAAATCTCTTCTATAAATACACGTCTGGTATATAGATTAGAGACATCATCATCTGTGATACCACCTGGTCTTTGGTTACTGTAAAAAATAGGGTCAATGGTGTACCAGTTTAAAAATGCTCTACCATAACCATTTTGTATCCCATTGTCGTCATTACCTGGTATGGTTGCTGGTAATTCTTTAGGACGACTCGACAAAAACCAAGATAGAGGGCTTAATAAATCGATAGAACCTTGTGTCCCTTCAAAGTCGTCAATATAAGCTGTGGCTTCACCATTGAAATCCGTTCCGTTTGGTGCACCTGGTAATAAATAAGCAAACTCACCTCTAACAGAAAGGTTAGATGGCACATCCGTATCTATATTTGGAAGCTTATTAACCATTCTGGTTAAAAATGGTACTTCAGTAGAGTAATTACCATTGAAACCAAATATAGTGTTGTTAATGGGTTCAGAATTAAAATTAGCCTTTTGTGTAATTGGTCGTTCGTTAAGGTTTAGAATTGTTGCACCAAGAACAAAGTTTTCGTTAAATTGATGCTCTAAATTAACACCTGTAAAACGTCTGGTTTGCTGTCCGAACACTGCATTATTTTCAACAGAAACGTTAATTGGTGTGTTAGATGCTTTTAAGGCTTCATCTAAAATCTCTACACGTCCTAATTGGTAATTTACTGTATAGTCAATACCTTCTACAAGTAGTCGTCCGCCTGCTGTAACCCTTACCGAGCCTCTTGGCACATTAAATGCACCAATAGGAATACCTCCATCACCACCACTACTTTTAAAGCGTCCTTTGATTTGGAATTTATTCTTCTCAGCTTCGTCTAAAGCTTGTGTTTTTGTGGATTTATAGAGTAAATCGTAAACATACTTTTCTTGATTCTCATTAGCGTAAGTATCTTGCTCGTAGTCCGTATCGTTGTTATTTGGGTTGCCATCATCATCTAACACATCAAATAAATAGCGACCGAAAGGCTCAGCCTTAGTAAAAACAATTTTACCATTTTGTGGTATTACCGTTAAACCTGGCACATAATCAAAGAACCCATCACCACGTTCTTGTGGGTCATTATTAAAATTGAGTCGATCTAAATGAAAAATACGAAGTAAAGGGGTTTCATTGATTTCCGTATCATCTCCCGTAAATGGTGTGTTATTATCAAAAGGAGGAAAGGTTGTGCCTTCAACAGGTCTAATATAATTGACAGGAGACGCTTCTGTATAAAAAATATTCAGTCTAAAATCTTCTGGACTTAACTGAAACGCACCAGTGTCGTAGATATTTTTCATCATTAAATCCCAGATTGGCTGCTCAACAGAAGTCACAGCACTCTTTAGCATTTTTAAAACCAAACTCTGGTTATTAATTATTTGATTGCCATTATTGCCATCGCTTACTTCCGTAGCATCTACACCATCATTGGCAAATTCACCCACCTGAAATACTTCGCCACCACGCGTATACTGAAAGGCAACAGCTAAGACCTCATCATTAAGCAAACGTTGATTTAAAGAGATGTATCCTAACTCTGAGTTCAAAACATAATCTTGACCTTCTCTAAGTTTTCTTGCAGCTTCAAGCTTTCCATAATCAAATCCTTCGTCAACAGGCACTTGAACTCCAGCTTCAACATTTGTTATGTCTCTCACTGATTCTGTTAACAATGAACCAGGACCTCCAATATTCGTTGGGTCAAAATCATTGTTCTCATTATCTGGTAGAGCTCCAGGATTATTTACAAAACCCGCTGGTAAAGGCTCTAACCCAATATTTTCAGCTTCGGATTCACCTAAATCCTGAAAAGCAACCACATTTCTAACATTATCTGTTTGGTTATTCCTATTGGTTACCCAAACCTCTACCCTTGTAATCTGAAGTCCTTGATTGTCAATAAATGGGTATTGCAATAAAGCATTATCGTAATTATCCCTAAAATAATGTGACAAGAAATAGTGTCTGTTCTCATCATAATCTCTTGCGAAAAATTCGAACTCTTCTAATGTCCCTCCTCCTTGAGCAGTCACTGATCTCGATTGAGATTGCTGCTCAGAAAAAACAGCTGTAACTCGTGTTTTACCAAACTGAAGTTCGGTTTTAACACCAAACAGGCTTTGTGCTCCAGTTATCAACGAACTGTTTAAAGGCATATTGACGTTACCGACTTCTATTTTGCGGACAATGTCATCTTCTGTTGGAGTATATTCTAACTTTACTAGTTGTTGAAAGTCAAACGTAGCTTCAGTATCATAATTTGCGGTTACCTGTAAACGTGTACCGACTTTACCTAGTAAACTTATTCCTATTCTCTGGTCAAAATCAAACGTGAAATTAGTTCTATTTCTCGGTGAAAATGCCGGGTTATCTTGTTTTGAGAACAACACACCTAAGTCTACCTCTGCATAACCGCTAGGAACAATATTTATCGTATTACCACCAAAAATAGTTTCAAATAAACCTGAATTAACGTAAAACTCTGGCAATAAATTCTTTTGATCTTCTTCCGATCCTTCTTTTTGACCAGCAGCAGCATCTGCCATTCGCTTATAGTATTCTTTCAATCTTTCTTGAAGTACCAATCTCTGGAATTCCTCTGGTGTAAGAATCAAAGGGTAATTAATATTGAAACTGCCTATTTTCTCAGTATAGATGTATCGGTCTAAAATAGGATCGTAGGTGTATTTGGATTCAATACTACTGGGATTTGGCATCTTAAGTTTCCCTAATGCAAATGTGGTTTTGGTAGAATCTTGTTCAGTGCCCTCTTCTTGGGCGAAGGCTAATGCACTCATTAGCATCATAAGCACTAACGAAAGGCAAAAACGTATTGATTTTAATTGAGTATAGTTAGTTTTATTCAATTGCATTATAAGTTTTTAAGAGCATCTTTAATAATTTGCTCTACTTGGGCGTCTGGTTGGGACTTTAAAATTCTATCAACTACTTTTTCAGACTGTTTTTTATTAAATCCTAAAACGTCTAAAGCAGATAACGCTTCATCTTTATTCGTATTGTTTGGTATTAGAGAAAGTTCATCAATGCCATAGACTTTTAACACTTTGTCCTTTAGGTCAATAATAACACGCTGTGCCGTTTTCGCACCTATACCCTTAACACTCTGTATTAATGCCACATCCTCACCAGCAATACCTTCCTTTACCTGGTCTGGAGTTAGAGATGATAACATAGTACGGGCAGTATTTGCGCCTATGCCACTAACAGAAATCAGTAATTTGAAAATTTCTCGCTCGGTTTTAGACGAAAACCCATAAAGACTATGTGAATCTTCCCTAACCTGTAAATAAGTATATAATCTTAAATGTTCCCTATCTGGAATTTGAGAAAAGGTATGAAGTGATATATTAATAAAATACCCTACACCATTGCAATCTATCACAACATCTGTAGGATTTTTTTCAACAAGTTTGCCCTCTAAGTGCGTAATCATAAATTTAGCTATCTCCTTAGATCAACACTAATCAAAACTTACCAAAATGCATAAAATGACATTTTTGTTTTGCCATAAAAACTTGATAAATCCGTGTCATAGGTTAAAGTCCCAAATGTAATAAAATTATTTACATTATTAGGGCAAGGCCTAGACTAAGAATGTGCTTCCCTTTGCAACTTTTTTTCGCGCTCTTGTGCATCAACTACAGCAATAGCCACCATATTTACAATTTCGTCTACACTGGCACCAAGTTGCAGTATATGTACTGGTTTGCCCATACCAATCATAATTGGCCCTATGGACTCAGCTTTGTTCAACTCTTTTAATAGTTTATAGGTAATATTGGCCGAATCTAAATTTGGAAAAATAAGTGTGTTTACTTTTCGACCTGCCAATCTGGAAAATGGAAAAATATCCTGAAGCATTTTAGAGTTTAGGGCAAAATCCATTTGCACCTCACCATCAACTACCATGTTTGGATATGTTTTATGGAGATAATCAACTGCTTCTCTCACTTTTTTAGCATCTGGATTATCCGAAGATCCAAAATTAGAATAAGAGGTCATTGCTATAATTGGCTCTATACCCAACATTTTTGCTACTCTTGAGGTCATGTAAGCAATTTTCGCCAAATCTTCTGCACTTGGATCAATGTTTATTGCCGTGTCACTTAAAAACATTGGTCCTCGCTGGGTCATCATAATATTGGTTGTTGCCACCCTTGTGACTCCCTTTGCTTTTCCAATCAATTCTAGCATAGGCTTTAACACCTTTGGATAACTAGCAGAATATCCTGAAATTAAAGCATCTGCATCACCTTCATTGACCATCATAGCAGCAAAGTAATTACGCTCTCGCATTATCTTTTGAGCAGAATACTTGGTCACGCCTTTACGCTTTTTCTGCATCCAATAGGCCTCTGCATATTTATTTTTTCGTTCTAGCTCTTCATCAGATTTAGGGTCAATAATTTCAACTTCAGCCTCAAATTCTATCTCTTTCATTAAAGACGAAATCGTATCTTTTCTTCCTAAAAGTATTGGAATGGCTATACCTTCATCATGTGCTATCTGTGCAGCTTTAAGCACATCTAACTGATCTGCCTCAGCAAAGACAACCCGTTTTGGATTGGTACGTGCTCTGCTTAACAACAATCTAACCAACTTGTTATCAGAACCTAGGCGCTCTAAAAGGGCATCCTTATATTTACTCCAATCCTCTATAGGCTCTTTTGCCACTCCACTTTCCATAGCTGCTTTAGCTACTGCTGGAGGCACCTCTGCAATTAACCTAGGGTCGAATGGTTTTGGAATAATATAATCTCGCCCAAAAGTCAATCGGGTTTCATTATAGGCTAAGTTAACTTGTTCTGGCACCGGCTCTTTTGCTAGTCTAGACAACGCTTTTACCGCGGCCATTTTCATGGCTTCATTGATTTTAGTAGCTCTAACATCTAAAGCTCCTCTAAAAATAAAAGGAAAGCCAAGCACATTATTTACCTGATTAGGGTGATCACTACGACCAGTGGCCATAATAATATCATCTCTTGTATCTATGGCTAACTGATAACTTATCTCTGGATTTGGATTCGCCATAGCAAATACAATAGGATTCTTTGCCATAGACTTTAGCATTGCTGGAGTTACAATATCTGCCATAGAGAGACCAATAAACACATCAGCATTTTTCATGGCTTCATCTAAAGTATCTATTTTTCTGTCTGTAGCGAATTCAGCTTTTTGGGAGGTGATGTTATCTCGATCTTTTCGTATAACTCCCTTACTATCTAACATTACGATATTTTCCCCTTTAGCACCACATGATTGATATAAGCGCGTACAGGATATAGCGGCTGCACCAGCTCCGCTCACCACAATTTTTACATCTTCAATATTTTTTTCAGCAAGTTCAAGAGCATTCAACAAGGCTGCTGCAGAGATAATGGCAGTTCCATGTTGATCATCGTGCATTACAGGGATATCCAATTCTTCCTTAAGGCGACGTTCAATCTCAAAGGCTTCAGGAGCTTTAATATCTTCAAGATTAATACCACCAAAAGTTGGAGCAATGTTTTTTACGGTTTCAATGAATTCATCAACATTTTCGGTATTTACCTCAATGTCGAACACATCTATATCAGCAAATATTTTAAAGAGTAACCCTTTTCCTTCCATAACAGGTTTGGAAGCTTCTGGCCCAATGTTTCCCAATCCTAAAACTGCAGTACCATTAGAAATTACAGCAACTAAATTTCCTTTAGCGGTGTATTTATAGACATTGTTAACGTCCTTTTCTATTTCTAAGCAAGGTTCAGCCACACCTGGTGAATATGCTAGTGACAAGTCGCGTTGGGTGGCATACTTCTTAGTGGGTACAACTTTAATTTTTCCTGGTGTAGGTTTTGCATGATATACCAAGGCTTCTATACGCTTGCTTTGCTTGCTCATATTCAAATTGGATTAAGCCACAAAGATACATAATGAAAGTTGGTCTGAAAATTCAATAGTTTCAAAAATTCTACGTTAATTAGTACTGTGCTAACCAAGATTTCAATGAAAAACCTCCTTTTACTAACACTTCTTTTTTTCATTACCAAGACTTTAGCACAATCCCAGAAAAAACTAATTCTTATCAATGACACTACAGAAGAAGTTGTACCATTTGCAAATATTCTTTTTAGCAAAGTAGATTATAAAGGGACGTCTTCAGACATTGACGGTGCCTTTTATGTACCAAAAACTGTTGAAAGTATAACTATAAGTTATGTTGGCTTTGAAACAAAAACATTGAGGATAAGCGATATTTCTTCTCAAATTATACGATTGAAACCTAAAGCTAGTGCCTTAGATGAAGTAGTTATAGATGGTGAAAACCCTGCACATCGCATTATTAGGAAAGTCGTTGCCAATAAGACACTAAACAATCCTGAAAATTTAAATTCATTTACTTATGAGTCTTATGACAAAATCATCATAACATTAGGTAAGCCAAAAGAAGGAACAAAAGCAAAAAGTGATACCATACGAGAAAAAATAGATAGTATCATGAAAGGCTCTCACTTTTTTATCACCGAAACCTTAGCCAAGCATAAATATTTAAAACCTCGTTTCTCTGAGGACAGTGTCATTGCCACTAGATCTTCAGGGTTTAAAAACCCAAGGTTTGCTATGTTGGCAAATAGCTTTCAGCCGTTTTCTTTTTATAATGAGCACATCGAATTGTTTGAAACCAACTATTTAAATCCCATTTCTAAAGGCAGTACGCGTAAATATAAATTCAGACTAAAACAAGAGTATATTCAAGGAACAGATACCGTTTTTGTAATTTCCTTTGAGCCTAAGGCCAATCGTAATTTTGAAGGCTTAAAAGGTTTACTTACCATCAACTCTAATAAATATGCTGTACAGAGTGTGGATGCTACAACGTTTAATTCTGGTAAGCTCGATGTTACTATTCAGCAAAAATACAAGCATGTTGATGATAAACATTGGTTCCCTGAACAGTTGAATTTTGAAATTAACGTAGGCGAAGGTTTTGGAAGTGTTTCTTATATTGGAAAAAGTTACCTCTCTAAAATTAAACCCAATGCTTCTCTTAATAAAAAGGATTTTCCATTTGTATCCGTAACGTTGCCTGAGAATGCAGGTTTAAAAGATGAAACATTTTGGAAACTAAACCGAAGAGATACACTAAACACCAATGAAAAGCGCACCTATGTGTTTATAGATAGCATTAGTGAAAAGATTAAGCTCGACAAGATGTTTGATTTACTTCCTAGTTTAATGAAGGGTCGGTATCCTTTAAAATATGTAGATATTGATATTACTAAATTTTTTATAGCTAACAAATATGAAGGTTATAGGCCAGGGTTAGGACTTTACACCAATGACGACATCTTTAAAAATGTATCAATTGGTGGTTACGCTGGCTATGGTCTAAAAGACGATGCTTGGAAGTATGGTGGAGAGCTGTTGATTGATGTTCCTGGCAAAAAAGAGATTTCCTTTAGTTTAAAGTATATGAACGATCTCAAGGAAGTAGGAACCTTGTCCGATAATAGGTTTAACGAAGTTCTATCCTTTCGTGATTTCTTAGCTAGCCAAATGGATGGTATTGAGTCTTATAGCATAACGACCGATATGAAACTTTTTAGAAATCTAAATTGGACACTTGGTTTTAAAACCACAGATGTTACTCCGCTTTATGAGTATATGTTTTTAAACAATGGTAATCCAGTAACAAATTATACTAACTCTGAATTAAATATCGGTATTGGTTATCATGCAAAAGAGCAATTGGTCAACAGTTTTGGAGTCATTGGGAGAATGCCCAGTGATGCACCAATACTCAATTTTTTATATTCTCGTGGACTTGGAGGCACCTTAGATGGTGATTTTAGCTATAACAAATTTAGATTTACATTAGACCATAGTTTTATTACGAAAGGCTTAGGTAAAACAACCTATCGTCTAGATTTAGGCTATTTAGACAAATCACTTCCTTATGGTTTAATGTTCACTGGCGAAGGAGCTTTTGAGAGAGATCTTCGATTTGTGGTCAGAAATTATTTTCAGACCGTAACACCTTATGAGTTTTTATCAGATAAATACGCACACCTGTTTACAACACATAATTTTGGGCGCTTATTCAACAACAAAGGTTATCTACAACCAGACATTATATTGCACAATAATTTTGGAATTGGAAGTTTATCAAATCCAGAACATCATCAACTCATCGGTTTCTCAACTAAAGAAGAACTTTTTTTAGAAACCGGATTGGAATTACAAAACCTTATAAAATTACCATTATTTGATCTTGGCTATATGGGAATTGGTGTTGGTGGCTTTTACCGCTATGGGTTTCATAACTTAGACAAGTTTGATAATAATTTTGCTTTTAAATATTCGATGGGATTTAGTTTTAAGTAAGATTAAAAACTAAGTCGTATTTCTTTATCATCTTCATCATTGTAACTAATAACAAACTTATACGTTTTTAAATCTGCTTGCAAATGGGCATAATGGCTTTTGTTCGTCCACTTGATATTAATATCTAATGATGAGCTTTGCTCAATTTCTATTTCACCACTGAAGGCTTTTGAAGTGTTTCTTATTTTAATTAGCTTTAACTGATTTAAAACTATATCTTTTTGCAAACCGTCTTCTATATGCTTATTAGTTAGTGTAGTTCTATTTATTTCTTTGTGACCACCTTCACCTGCGCGCTCCACAGCTTCATAATCATTTGTACCAGCAAACAAATCGAGATACCAAATTTGTGGAATACCTGGCATAAACAGTTGAATGGCTCTTGCTAACAACAATTTCTCTTCGCTTTCACCTAATGCACTAAAGTAAGTAGCATTGACTTGGTAATACGAAATTTTATTTCCTTCAGAATCATATAGATTTTTTACTCGACCACCTCGATCAAGGATGAGATTCATTAGGTCTTCGATTTCATCGTCTAAAAGCAATCCTTTGTTGTAAATTCCGTTGACTTCTTTACCTTTTAAGTCCAGAACAGGAATACCATCGTGGCAACCCAGCATATTTACTGTTCTGTAACTATTTTCAATAATTTCGTTTGCCCATTTTATAAGAGCCTCATTACTTCCCTTCTCTAAGGTGTGAATAATCAATCCTGGTAAGAAAAAGTCATAAATTTGGTAGCCATGACTGGCTACTTCTTTATGTAAAAATAAGCCGTATTCTGCGTGAATTTCTGGTAAGAGTTTTAAATCATTTTTATCAGCTATCTCTTTGATTCTATTAAGATAATCCCAAGTGCCAGGAACATTAAAAAAATTGGTTTGCCCAACTTCCTTGTGCAAATATGCAAAGGCATCTAATCGTAAAACTTCACAGCCATAACTCTTTACCTTAGCTAAGGTTTCTTCATAAAAATCCCACACCAATTCTGAGTTGGCATTGACGTCCATTTGACCCAAGATGTTTTTGTCATCATCTATTTTTTGATAAAACGTGTTCCAATACGGTTGTTTTGAGCCATCAGGAAATGGTACTTTTAAGATTGGTAAACCTGATTTTCTCATAAATAACTTATTGAGAAATTCTTCTTTTGGAATTATGATTCCCTCAGCATTCATTGTGCCGTGACCTTTCCAAAAGCTATTCCAATTGATAAAGAAATCTTTGTACTTGGAATCTTTTCCGTTTTTGAGTAAATCCTTAAACTGAGGTGAAGCAACCGATAAATGATTTAATACAATATCAAACTTCAATTGAATATTCAACTTTTCTAATGCTGCTAAATCGACTTCTGAAACTAACTCCTTGTTGATGTTATAATCAATAATGGAAAAACCTCTATCTAAATCACTATTGAAAAATGTTGGTAGTATGTAGAATAATGAAAAGGCGTCTTTAAATTCTGGTCTTTGCAACATTTTAATAGTGTCGCTTAGTTTATTGCCAATACTATCTGGATATGCATTGAGCATTACACCATTATTTACCATATTGGTTTTAGTATTCATATCTTTTTAGAGTAGTTTGGAAAGAATATCAATATTGTCTGGTAGCCTACCCACATTTTGAAGCTTGAGAGATGCCAATTGTAAGGCTACTTCTAAACATTCTTTAATTGGTTTTTCTTTTATGTAAGCAAACAAAAATCCAGACCAAAACGCATCGCCAGCACCTGTGGCATCCATTACGCTTTCAACTTTTATTGCTGGCAATTGTATAATCCCTTTACCTTTTTGAGATAGTTTTACGCCTTCACTTCCCAATGTTAGACAAATTGTCTCTACACCTTCATTATGGAAAAACTCAAAAATTTCTTCGTGAGGTAAACTACGCTCAAAGAGTCTTAGCATATCGTCTTCGCTAATTTTTATAAGCGGATTGAATTTACAGTAAGCTTTAATTACGTTAAGCGCTTCATCTTTATTATCCCAAACCTCATCAGCATAATTAATGTCTATGCTTAACTGACAACCTAAGTTATAGGCTTCTTCTGCCTTTTTTAAGATGGTGGATTGCGCAGGATTTTTACTAAGGGCAAAACAAGTTGTGTGAAAAATACTGGTTTCCTTTAATAATTCTGTTGGGATTTGATCTTCAGAAATACAATAATCTGCCTCACGAAAGGGAATAAAATCCGGTGTTTTCTTTGATCTTGAAACAAAAATTACACTAGTTGGCTTATTAGAAATTTTCTTTACTGAACTCGCTTGAACTCCAACTTCATTAAGTCGTTTAAAAATATATTCCCCAAAACCATCATTGCCAACCGTGGCAACCATTTTAGCGTTTAATCCTAGTCTAGCGGAATTCATAGCTACATTTGTAGGTGAACCGCCCAAGTACCTATGATAATCTCTTGTATTGTTAATTAAAACATCTTTTTGGTGGCCAATAAAGTCAATCAAGACTTCACCAACGCATAAAATATCTATATCTCTATTATTTGCTTTCACAAAAATTTATTCTTCGTTATTATCAAAAATATCTACTTCGCTCAGATCATCGTACAACTCAGATTCTGGCTGCTTTAAGCGTAATGCCAATAACCCAGCTATAATAAAAAATACACCACCAAACAGTATTGCCTTAACAGCACTATTGCCTAAAAGATTTTTAACAATTGGCCCAAAGGTTACGGTTTGGATTCCCATCGGTATTACAATCATCATATTTAAAATTCCCATATATACTCCACGGCGTTCTTGAGGTACAATTTTTGAAACCATTGTATATGGAATTCCCATCATTGCAGCCCAGCCAATTCCGAAAAGTACCATTGGAAACAACACATAGGTCGGATCTTGAATATTTGGAATGGACAGCATGGCGATACCAGTTAAAAACAAGCTAAATACATATACTTTCTTTCCTCCCCATTTTAATGCTAATGGCACCAAAGCCAATGCGAATACTATAGTTGAAATATTATAAGTAGTATTCATTTTAGCCGCTTGACTCAAGGCTTGAGATTTATCAAAACTTAAACTCTCTTCAAACATTGGTGAAATAAATTGCCAATAGATAAAAAGTGCGTACCATTGGAAAAGATATACTGCAGAAAGCTTCCACATAAATTTTGGCATATCCTTTACAGCGTCAACAATTTCCAGAAATGGTGTTTTAATGCGTTGTGCTAACGGTAGGCTTTTATGTTTTTCTATTTCTTTTAATTCTTCATCCTCTGGCGGAATTTCCGGTGTTTTTAAAACTGACCATAAAATTGTAGTTACTGATAAAATTGCTCCGATAAAAAATGAATAATACAACCATTTTGGGATGCTCTTTACACTTTCATCCACTACCTCTTGTCCACCAAACCAATCTTGAAAAAGAAATATGGAAGCATTTGCCAAAACAATACCAGCGCCAACAAATAAACTTTGCATCTGATAGCCAAAGCTCAATTGCTTATTGGGCAATTTATCACCAACAAAAGCTCTGTAAGGTTCCATGGCCATATTGTTGCCCACATCTAAAATCCACAATAGACCTACAGCAAACCACAAAGCTGGACTAAATGGAAAAGCAAATAAACACAGGCTACCAATAATTGCTCCTATTAAAAAAAAAGGCTTACGTCTTCCCCATTTTGGTGACCAAGTCTTATCCGATATTGCTCCAATAATTGGCTGAACTATCAATCCTGTTACTGGGCCTGCAAGATTAAGAAGCGGTAGGTCTTCTGGGCTGGCACCTAAAAAAGAGAATATTGGATTAACGGCAGTTTGTTGCAATCCAAAACTGAACTGAATTCCTAAGAATCCTACGTTCATATTAAATATCTGCCAGAAACTTAGTGTTGGTTTTAACCTTCCCATAATTTTAGATTTACTTAAAAATACTATTTAAAATCTCTGTTTATAATCAATAGTTAAAAAAAGAGCCAATGATAAAATAATATTAACACTGACTCTTTCACCAATCAATCAAACTTAGAAGTTAATTACTTAGACTACTCAAGTAATTTTTATTAAAAATTATAGCTCAATCCTAGTGAGATAGACCTTCCTGGTACTGGTCTAACTCTTAGGAAATTTGTCTGTCCTTCTACAATACTTCCTTCTTCGGATTCTGTTATACCTAACGTATCGAATATATTGTTTGCAGAAAGATTTGCTTTTAGGTTTTCCGTTATACCTACATTGATAAAACTGTTTATGATAACAAAACCTGGTAATACCAACTCATTATTGTCTTGCGCAAATGCTTTACTCTGACCAATAAAGCTAAGGCCAACTGAGTTTTGTTTTTCATTTCCAAAGTTATAAGTTGGAATAAAGTTGTAGATAAAGTCTGGTTGTCTACGAGGAGTGTTGCCATCATTATCTCCTGAAGTAATTTCTGCATCAGTAAAGGTTAATCCACCTCTAAAACCAAAATCATTGACTCTATAAGTTCCCTCTATTTCTAGACCAAACGATTTATAATCATTTTCTATAACGCTGTTGGTAGTTGCTTCAAAACCGCCTTCTTCAGTAGTATTTGCGAAGAACAATGTTGCATATAATGATCCGTTCTCAAATCCTCTTTTGTAACCAAATTCAGCTTGATTTATAAAATCCAACGCGTTAATGGCGTCACTATCCGTGAAATCCAAACCAGTAAATAAAATACGGTCTGCTTTGGCTGAACCACCTCTACTGTATCTTGCAAAAACAGCTTGGTTATCTTGAAGTTTATAATTAACACCTATTGAGTAAGACACGTAATCGTAATCATAGTTTACCGTAGTTGGGTTTGCCAAATCAATCGATTGTACTGTTTCTTCTGGCTGGGAAATTTCACCATCGTTATTGATATCAAAAACAGAAGTTACTGGGCCTGAAAATGTTCCGTCAACTCTACCCTTATCAAAACGGATACTTGCATCAATATTTAATTTTTCTGAAGCCTCAATACCAACCGCCAAATATGGTGCAGAAGTATTATAACGCGTATCATAATTTCTTTGACAGCAGTTCCCGAAAAATGCTGCTCCGTAGCCCACAAGTCCATTTACCGATAGTGGGTCACCGTTGGCATCCAATGCATCAATAAGCCTTGCTTCATCTCCAACACCTTCAAGCAAATAAGAATTCCATAACCAAGACATAGATACATTTTGCATCGCTTTAAAAAATCCTGCGGTAATATTGAAATTATCAAACTTCTTTGTTAAACGAATATCATTCATAAAGTTATTGAAGTTGTTCAATTTTGTGTCAAACAGAACCACTGGTGTAATAATTGAACTACCATTAACAGCACCATCACCATTTGCAAAAGCAAGAGCATCGTAACCTCTATCGGTAGCAAAATCACTCGCCAAAAAGTCTGAGGCAGTCTGTACACTCGCTGGGAAAGGTGAATTAAAACCACCACTGTTAGACGAGAATCTACCGTTATTTGTAACCTTATAATCATTACCTAAATCAAAAGATAACTCCATACCAATAGATGTTGAAATTGGATTCATCCCATCAGAAATATCAGAGCTTCTTAATTGTCCATCTTCTCCCAAACCAACACTTTGCTGTAAATATGGTGTGTGTAATGTTTGGTTGTTGGCATCAAAATTTGGAATGTTCTCAAAATTAGGATCATCATTAGTGCCTGTTACCTGAATTGGGTTTGGCAAATAAGCAATGGCTCTATCATTAAGATATTTTCCGTAAAGTCTTACATAACCGTTTTCGAATTCCTTTGTTAAATTCAGTTTGAATTGCCCACCATTATTAGCGGTATATCCAGCATCTCTGATACCTTCACCAACTCTGTAAAATCCACCCATGTGGAAATAAAGTCCTTCACCTATTGGCGAACCATAATCAAAATCAGTTCTAAAAGAATTGTAATCCAAACCAAAAGATGTTGCTAAAGATCCACCTTCAACTTTTCCTGTTTTGCTAATTAAGTTAATAATAGCACCAGGAGAATTAGACGATAATGTTGAAGCAGAACCACCTCTTATGGCCTCAATTCTACCAATGTTATTATCAAATCTTGTAAAAATATCTGCTGTAGCAAACGCTATATCACCAAACAATAATACTGGTAATCCATCTTCTTGAAGCTGTACATACTTAGAACCTCCAGAAGATACAGGTACACCACGTACCGCTATATTTGAGTTACCTTCACCTCCAGAAGACTCAGAACGAATACCTGGTATTGTTCTAAATATTTCTGCTGTTGTTCTTGGTGCAGATTGCTGTATGGTCTTTGGTCTCATTGTAGTTACAGATACACTAGACTCAATTCTAGATCTCGGGTTGGTCACACCAGTAACGATAACCTGATCTAAGGATTCTGCATCTTCAGCCATTGTCACATCTACTACAACATCGGCACCATCAATGGTAACCGATTTTTTGAATGTTGTAAAACCCAAATACGAAGCGGTTAAGGTATAAGTACCATTTTCTACATTTGTTATACTGTAGTTTCCATCTATATCAGAAACAGCACCATTTGTAGTTCCGTCTAAAATTATGTTTACACCTGGTAGTGGCATGCCTTCAGAATCTTGCACAGTACCCGAAATATTGGATTGCGCAGAAACTAAAAATGATACCATGGTAAAAACAAGCAGTAAACTCAATTTGTTTTTAATCGATTTCATCTCTTTTAGTTGTTTAATTATTAGTTAAGTGATTTAATTTTTATCAAATCTACATTTATACATAAAAATTATTGAGAATTTACAATCGAAAACGTTTTCGATTTTCCGAAAACGTTTTCGATTGTGTAACTTTGTGATAAATAGACTTTAAGTTAATATCATTGTTTTATGAAACCAGTAACCCTAAAACAAATAGCAGAAACCCTAGGTATAAGTATTACAACTGCATCCAAGGCATTGAAAGATTATCCAGACGTTAGTAAAAAGACAAAACGCTTGGTAAAAGAGCTGGCTGAAACCCTTAACTACAAACCCAACGCCTTTGCCGTGACTTTGAGAACTAAAGAATCTAAAACGATTGGTTTAATTGTTCCTGAAGTTGTGCATCATTTTTTTTCGAGCGTAATTAAAGGCATTATCGCTCAAGCTGAAAAAAAAGGATATCTAGTAATTATACTCCAATCAAATGAATCTTATGAACTTGAAAAGAAACAAATAGATTTATTATTGAGTAAAAGGGTTGATGGAGTCCTTATATCACTTGCCAACGGAACAGGAGACTTTAAGCATCTTAATGATTTAATGGTTCAAGATGTTCCATTAGTTATGTTTGATAAGATTGCAAAAATTGTTAATTGCTCTAAGGTTATTATTAACGATAGAAAAGCAGCTTATACAGCAACCCAACATTTAATTGATAATGGTTGCAAACGTATTGCACATTTTAGAGGCCCTTTGCTACCACAAAACTCTATAGATCGGTTTCTTGGATATAAGCAAGCTTTAGTAGATAATAATGTTCCATATGATCCTTCACTGGTATATATTTTAGATGATATGAGCTTTGACGAGGGTAAATATTTTGCAGAAAAATTATTAAAAGACCATAAGGATGTTGATGGTATTTTCATAAATACGGACTTAGTTGCAATAGGTGCCATTACCAAATTTAATGAGATGGGTGTTAAAATACCTGATGATATTTCCATAGTAGGCTTTAGCAATTGGTTTATGTCTTCTGTTATCAACCCTAGATTAACAACAATTGACCAGCCAGGTTATAAAATGGGTAAGACGGCGTTTAAACTCTTATATAAAGAGATTAAAAAGAAAAAAGAAAACTTACCGCCAAACTTTAAAACCGTTGAGCTACAAACAGAATTAATAATTAGAGAGTCAACAAAACAAGCTAGTCTTTCAAAAACTTAATATTACGTTTTAGTCCCGAAAACTTAGTTCGTTTAACAGCAGATTTTTTAAACACCTTTCTAAACGTATCTTCCGTAATCTCTTCCCAATCTTTTTTCGTCATGGATAGTAATTCTGGATGTGGGTTAAACAACGGTTCGTTATGCGATTTAGAAAATCGATTCCATGGACAAACATCTTGGCAGATATCGCAACCAAACATCCAATCGTTAAATTGTCCTTTAAATTCTGTTGGTATATTATCTTTTAACTCAATGGTGAAGTAAGAAATACATTTACTTCCATCTACAACATAAGGTTCTGTTATGGCTTCCGTTGGGCAAGCATCTATACAAGCCGTGCAAGTGCCGCAATGGTCTGTTACTGGTGTGTCGTAATCCAGTTCTAAATCAATAATCAATTCGGCAATAAAGTAAAACGAACCCACTTGTTGCGTCAATAAATTAGAATGTTTTCCAACCCAACCCAAACCCGATTTTGCTGCCCAAGCTTTATCCAATACTGGTGCTGAATCCACAAAAGCTCTTCCATGAACTTCGCCAATTTCATCTTGAATAAACTGTAAAAGTGATTTTAATTTGTCTTTAATGACGAAATGATAATCCGTACCATAAGCGTATTTGGATAGCTTGTACGAATCTTCATTCTGAAATTCTGATGGGTAATAATTCAACAATAAAGACACCACACTTTTTGAACCTTCCACAAGCAATGTTGGATCTAAACGCTTATCAAAATGGTTTTCCATATAGTGCATTTCGCCATGCATGTTCTTGTTGAGCCATGCTTCTAGCCTTGGTGCTTCTTCTTCCAGAAATTCAGCTTTGCTAATGCCACAAGACAAAAAGCCAAGGCGTTTCGCTTCGGCTTTTATGAGTTGTGTATGTTTTGTTGTATTCAATTGTAGTTTAAAAGAACTAAACTACAATAATGTTTTTAATTACACCCTAAATCTGAAGATGACATATAATCTGCGTTAGGAAAACAATTTCCTGATGGTAAGGATTCCGGAACGTAGCGCATTAGGTTATCATCATACAGCGAGTTTTCTATGAACAATGTTAACTGATCAATTTCGGTTTCAGTTAGGTTTAATGGTTCAAAAAACGGAGATAATTTATTTGCAGGCACCTCAGTATTCTCAGCAATGGCTTCATTCTTGTATTCGATTATTTCTTTAACTGAACTAAAACTTCCGCCATGCCCAAAAAATTGCAATCCTTTTAAGTTATATAATTGAGGTGTTTTAAACTTATAATCATCATCTGGGTTTCCTGTAAAACCACCACGTCCTTTTTTTGTTGCATCATCAACTACGGTCGTTACCTCTGGGCCTTCTAAATCCTTCATTCCTAATGCATGAAAATCCATACCGTTAAAACCAGGTCCTGAATGACAGGTATAACATTGTCCCTTATTAAAAAAGACTTTTGCGCCTTCTATTTCTTCATTATTCATCGCATTAGTATCTCCTTTTAACCATTTTTGAAATGGTGATTGGTTGGGCAATAAAACACGCTCATAAGCTGCAATTGCTAAACCAGCTGTGATTTTTGTATAACGTTCTTCAACAGCTATTTCTGGAAAAGCATTATCAAAAAGTTCCTTATAGGATGAGTTTATAATTTCTTCCGAATCAATAACTAATCTATGGACATCTAAACCTGCAATGGCTTGAGTTTCTATCCCTTCAAAACCTAAATTATTAACTTCTTTTGGTGTACCAACGGTCCACGATGATTGAGTACCTTCATTTGAACCCACACCACCAAACTGTCCATTCCATAACATAACATCCTGAAAAGCTACATTTAAAACACTTGGAGATCTTATAGGTTGTACATCGAGGTCTGCTTCAGCATAATTTTGATTTTTGATTCTACTTTCTCCATAAATTCCAAATCCCAATCCGCCTTCACCAATGCCTTGTCTTATACCACTTTGAAACCCTGCATCAACATGATGACAGCTCGCACAAGAATAAGTGTACATACCTTCTTCCATATTCGCATTTGTGGCAATCATTGTTTCGTGATACAATAATTTACCCAACTCCACCTTGTCTTCTGTAATAGGGTTATTGATGTCGTTAGGTATAGCGTTATAATCTGTTTCCAAAGGTTGAATTAATACTGAAGTGGAACCATAAAGCTCTATGATGCGGTTTTCTAATTCAAGTCCGTTTGATACATTTTCATAATCATCTTTATCTGAAAAGCAAGATGTAAGCGATAAACTAACTAATACAGCAATTGATTTTAGGCGTAGGTTTTTCATGATTTGAATGGTTATTTACAATCAAATATAAAATCAGCTATATTGATTTTTTATTCAAATAGATTAAATCACAAAAAATTAGTTAAAGTAATGTAAGGTGCTAAAATTTTCGGTAACAGGACAGTTTTACAATTAAAACAAGCCACCTTGAGAAGGTCCTTTGATTTTCCCTAAATGGTGATATGCCAATTCTGTAACTTCACGTCCTCTTGGAGTTCGCATAATGAACCCTTGCTGAATTAAAAAAGGTTCGTAAACCTCTTCAATGGTTTCAGAACTTTCACTTACTGCTGTTGCCAGAGTTGTTATACCTACTGGACCACCTTTAAACTTTTCTATTATGGTAGAAAGAATTTTATTATCCATTTCGTCAAGGCCATGGGCATCAACGTTCAATGCTTCCAAGGCAAATTTTGCGATTTTTATATCAATGTTGCCATCCCCTTTTATTTGGGCAAAATCCCTAACACGTCTTAAAAGTGCATTTGCAATTCGTGGTGTTCCTCTGCTACGACCTGCAATTTCAATAGCAGCTTCCATGGTTATCGGTACATTAAGGATGGATGAGCTTCGCTGCACGATAGTAGTCAATAAGTCCGTTTTATAATATTGTAAGCGGCTGCTGATACCAAAGCGTGCTCGCATCGGAGCAGTTAACAGTCCTGAACGTGTTGTTGCACCAACCAAAGTAAATGGGTTCAAATTGATTTGAACAGTTCTGGCATTTGGGCCAGACTCAATCATAATATCAATTTTGTAATCTTCCATTGCTGAGTATAAATACTCTTCAACAATTGGACTCAATCGATGGATTTCGTCAATAAAAAGGACATCTCTGTCCTCGAGATTAGTTAATAGTCCTGCTAAATCGCCTGGTTTGTCCAATACTGGTCCTGAGGTAACTTTAATACCAACATCCAATTCATTAGCAAGAATATGCGCCAATGTGGTTTTTCCGAGTCCTGGTGGACCATGAAAGAGTGTATGATCTAATGCTTCTTCCCTAAGGTTAGCCGCTCGAACAAAAACCAGCAAATTTTCTAGTACCTGATCTTGACCTGTGAAGTCTTCAAAAGTCAAGGGTCTTAACTTTCTTTCGACATCGAGCTCTTCTGGGCTGAAATTATCGTTGGATGGGTTTAGGTTTTCGTTCATAGCATTTCCCGTGAAAACGGGAATCTTATCTAGTTATTTCACAATAATCAAATATAAAGAAAAAGACCTTTGGAATATTATATCAATCCAAAGGTCTTTTCAATTTCTTATGTGATTTCCGTTTTCACGGCAATTTTAATGCTGCAATTCCTCTTCACCATCATATAATGGCACATTCTGAGGCACAAAATCGTCTTCGTGTCCCGGCTTACTATAATCGTAAGGCCATCTATAAACGTGAGGAATAGCTCCTTCCCAGTTACCGTGGATATGCTTTACAGGCGCTGTCCACTCTAAAGTAGTAGATCTCCATGGATTCTGTACAGTTTTCTTTCCGTAGAAAATTGAATAGAAGAAATTCCATAAATACACCAATTGGAAAATACCACCGACAATAGCAAACATTGTAATAATTACATTAGCATTAGCTGTATCGTCAAATAACGGGAAATTAGAGTTTGTATAATAACGCCTTGGTAGACCTGCCATACCTATAAAATGCATTGGGAAGAATACACCATAAGCACAAATTGCGGTTACCCAGAAATGCAAGTATCCTAAGTTTTTATTCAACATACGACCAAACATCTTAGGGAACCAATGATAAATACCAGCAAACATTCCGTACAATGCTGAGATACCCATTACCAAGTGGAAGTGAGCAACTACAAAATACGTGTCATGTACGTTAATATCCAAAGCACTGTCTCCTAAAATGATACCTGTTAATCCACCTGTAATAAATGTTGAAACGAATCCAATTGAAAATAGCATTGCAGGATTCAATTGCAGGTTTCCTTTCCATATCGTAGTTATCCAGTTAAAGGCTTTTACTGCTGATGGAATCGCAATCAATAATGTTGTAAATGTAAATACAGATCCTAAGAAAGGATTCATACCCGAAATAAACATATGGTGACCCCAAACTATGGTAGATAAAAATCCAATCGCTAAAATGGACATTATCATCGCACGATAACCAAATATTGGTTTACGAGAATTGGATGCCATAATTTCTGATACCAGACCCATTGCAGGTAGTATAACTATATATACTTCTGGATGTCCTAAGAACCAGAATAGATGCTCAAACAATACTGGAGAACCACCTTGATAATGTAATACTTCACCTTGAATGAATATATCTGATAGAAAGAAGGATGTTCCAAAACTTCTATCCATAATCAACAATAACGCTGCAGATAATAGAACAGGGAACGAAACTACACCTAATATCGCTGTTACAAAAAATGTCCATATAGTTAATGGCATTCTTGTAAACGACATTCCTTTGGTACGTAAGTTAATTATTGTAACAATATAATTCAATGAACCTAGTAATGATGATGCTATGAAAATAGCCATGGACACCAACCACAAGGTCATACCCATACCAGAGCCTCCTTGTGCCAATGGCAATGCTGATAAAGGTGGATAAATGGTCCAACCTGCTGCTGCAGGTCCTGCTTCTACAAACAGTGAAATCACCATGATAACACTTGAAAGGAAAAATAACCAATAAGACACCATGTTTAGGAATCCTGATGCCATATCGCGTGCACCAAGCTGTAATGGAATTAATAGGTTACTAAATGTACCACTTAAACCCGCTGTTAATACAAAGAATACCATAATGGTACCATGTATAGTTACCAATGCTAAATAAATATCTGCATCCATAACGCCTTCTGGAGCCCATTTTCCAAGAAGGGCTTCAAATAATACATTTGGCTTTTCTGGCCAAGCAATTTGCATACGGAACATTATGGACATTAAAACACCAATAACTCCCATAATCGTACCTGTAATAAGGTACTGCTTAGCAATCATTTTATGATCTTGACTAAATATGTATTTAGTTACAAAAGTTTCTTTGTGATGATGTACGTCGTGATCGTCGTGACCGTGTGTATCTACTGTTGCTGACATAATCTCTTTATCTATTGCTTAAAATGATTTCTAATTTTAGTTTAATGATTTGGCAAAGGTCGTTTGTTCTGCCATCCAAGCATCATATTCTTCCTGTGTCTCTACAATGATTTTCATCTGCATATTGTAGTGCGACTTCCCACAGATCTTATTACATAGTAAAAGGTAATCAAATTCGTAAGGCTCTAATGCCTCCTCACCATTTGCCGTTAACTCTTTACTTTTCTCTGTTCTAATCTGATTAATATTTTGAACTTTGTCAATGATATCTTGATTTTGACGCATTTCCTCAGTTGTTACGGTTGGTGTAAATCCAAATTGAGTCACCATACCTGGTACACAGTTCATCTGGGCTCTAAAGTGAGGCATATATGCCGAGTGTAACACATCCTGAGAGCGCATTTTAAATAAAACTGGTCGACCAACTGGTAAGTGCAATTCAGTTACAATAACGTCATCCTGCGCGTTTGGATCATCTTCAGCGACACCCAATATATTGGCCTTATCCAAGTCAATCAATCTCACATTGGCTTTTCCTAATACATTATCCTCACCACCATATCTTGCTTTCCAATTAAATTGTTGCGCATATAATTCTACCACAAGCGTATCTTCCTCTTCTTCGACATTCATAATATCGTTCCATGTGAATAAACCATAGATGATTAAACCTGCCAAAACTATTGTAGGGATAATTGTCCAGATAAATTCCAAGGTATTGTTATCCGCATAGAAGACGGCTTTCTTACCTTTCTCACCTCTATATTTAAAAGCGAAATAGTGTAATATGAATTGCGTTATGGTCTGAACAATAAAAATAATTACCATAGAGATAATCATAAGATTATCTAACCCAGGACCATGCTCTGATGCCGAGTTGGACACTAATGGTAAATCGCCTAAATACCAGAAGCTTAAAATAGTTATAATATAGATGAATGCTAAAAAGCCCATCATTAAATAACCATTTAATTTATTGTCTTTGTCTGTGGCTACAGGTGAACTTTGCGAATCCACTTGAGCCAAATCAAAAATCTTTACCAGTTGCCAAATGGCAACGGCTACAAAGAGTACAATTATTATCGTTAATAAAGCAGTCATTATCGTTTCTGTTCTTTTTTAATAATTAATAATGGAAATGTTCACTTTCCTTCATAAATGGGTTTCGCTTAGCGAGCAACGGTGCTTTTCCTAAAGCCGTAAAGACAATGAATAAGAAAAGACCACCAAACAATAGTATCGAACCTATTTCTGGAATTCCTATAGACCATCTAGGACCTACAGTTGCTGGCATAATCATATTGAATACATCAATATAATGTCCACAAAGGATTACAATACCAGTCATTATCACAAACCAATTGATACGCTTGTAATCACTATTCATTAATAGTAACAATGGGAATATGAAATTCAGTGCCAACATACCAAAGAATGGTAATTTGTAATCTTCAATACGTGTTACGAAATACGTTACCTCTTCTGGTATATCTGCATACCATATCAGCATAAACTGAGAGAACCATAAATACGTCCAGAAAATACTAATAGCAAACATAAATTTAGCTAAATCGTGTATGTGGCTGTCATTTACAAATTCAAGTAAGTTTTTAGACTTTAAGTAAATCGTTATCATTGCGATGACAGTAATACCACTCACAAACATACTTGCAAACACATACCAGCCAAATAAGGTACTGAACCAGTGTGGATCAACGCTCATAATCCAATCCCATGACATCATTGATTCTGTATAGATATAGAATACCAAAAATGCCGCCGAAATTCTAAAATTCTTTTTAAAGTTTCTATTATCATCAGCTGTATCTTGCGCCAATGAGAATTTTCTAGAGAAATATCTGTATAAAGACCAACCTCCTAAAAATATTAAACCTCTGATAAAGAATCCTGTTTTATTTAACCATCCTGATTTACCTGCAACTAATTTGTCATAATTCTCATGACCTACTTCAGTTACACCTTCTTTTAACCATACAAATAAGTGACTATCTGCAACAAAAGCGATTGCTAATACTAGTAATCCACCTGGTAAAACATAAGATGTAATACCTTCCATAACTCTAAATAATACAGGTGACCAACCGGCTTGTGCCGCATATTGAATGGCATAAAACGCAAGTACACCTAAAGCAATCATAAAGAAAAAGAATGCTGCAACATATAAAGCTGAGTAAGGTCTATTATGAATTTGGTGTAAAGCGTGTTCTTCATGCTTTGTCATTCCTCCATGAGCCTCATCACCATGACTATCATCAACATGAGACGCAGATTCTCCGTGCTCTTCACCGTGAGCTTCTTCAGCATGCTCATCGCCGTGGCCTTCAGTAGCATGTTCATCACCATGTCCATGATGTTCTGCCGCTATAACTTCAGAAATATTGTCTTCAGTAACACTATTTGCATCCATAAAGCCATATACAACACCTAATAGTCCTAAAACTACCATGATGATTGCACCCATTCTTAATCGATTTGAAATTTTATATTCCATTATATAATCTTTATCTAAATCTTATTTTTCTAAATCCGCTTTTAGCTTTTCAACATAAGCAACCACCTGCCAACGTTCGTTCTCATTCAATTGGTTTGCATAAGAACCCATAGTATTTCTACCGTAATAAATAACGTGGTAAATACTACCTGTTGTAATGGCTCTACCTGGGTCGTCATAACTAGGTACACCCAATATTTTTTCACGCTGTACTAATTTTCCCTGACCATCACCTTTAGTACCATGACAAATTGCACAATATATAGCATAAAGTGGACCACCAACGGCATAATCAACTCTAGGTACATTAGGATCGACCTTTATAGAATCAGCCATCTCCAAAGGAATAGGATCAGCTAATGGGTTTGTTAAGGTATCTTTTGCCAATTCATAACCTTCATTAGTATTTTCAATTTCGTAAGGCATAAAATCACCTCTTGGAATTGTTCCTTCTGCTGGTAATTGGGCTTCAACACCATTTGCAAAAGCGTCAGATTCTTGATAGGTTTCATACCCAACTGGTTCATACATGTTAGGCATATACTGATAGTTTGGTCTTGAATTCTTTTGACAAGACACAAAACTTATCAACATTACTAATACTACGATATATTTTAACGATGTCTTCATATTAATGTGCATCTTCTTTATCAACTAAATTTATTTGAACAGCTCCAGTGTCTTGTAATAATGAAGTTAATTCACTTTCATTATCATGTACTGCTATTTCCATTAAGAAATGATCATCTGTTGTTCTTGGGTCTGGGTTTTCAGCTTTTTTAAATGGCCACATTCTACTTCTAAGATAAAATGTAATTACCATTAAGTGAGCAGCAAAAAATACCGTAAGCTCAAACATAATAGGAACAAAAGCTGGCATGTTTTCTAAATAACTAAAACTTGGTTTACCACCAATGTCTTGTGGCCAATCTTCAATCATTATAAAATTCATCATCACAATAGCAACCGTAAGGCCAACACAACCATACATAAATGCGGTTATGGCAATACGTGTAGGAGCTAATCCCATTGCCTTGTCAAGTCCGTGGACTGGAAAAGGTGTATATATCTCTTCAATGTGATGTTTCTCTGCCTTCACCTTTTTAACGGCTGACATTAATACATCATCATCTGTATAAATAGCATGAATTACTTTCGAAGCTTCCATAGACTATATTAGTTATTTAATAATTTTTTTGCTTGTCCCGCCCAATCATCTCGCTCAGCTCTTCCTGGGAAAGAACCTGTAATTGAGTCTAACAAGTCATATTCTCTTTTCGTCATTTTGCTTACCTGCGCGTAAGTATAAATACCAATATTATTAAGCGTTTGTTCCATTTTTGGTCCGATGCCGCTAATTACTTTAAGGTCATCTGGTGTTTGAAGCTCTGCATCAAATCGTCCAACTCCTTCTAATAGGCTACCCAACTTTTCAACATCATCTTGCTGTGGTTTTGAACCTGTCGTTTCTTCAGGAAGTTTAAAATTAGAAGTTCTGGCATCAGCACCTGTACCTACTAAACTGTCTCCACTTTCTCTGATACGCTTATAACGCTCACCCGAAGATTTTAAAATAGTCTTAACCTCCGCTTGTGCAATTACAGGGAATGTACGCGAGTACAATAAGAACAATACAAAGAAGAATCCAATGGTTCCGATAAAGATTCCTATATCTACAAATGTTGGTGAGAACATTGTCCAAGATGATGGTAAGTAATCTCTATGTAACGATGTTACAATAATTACAAAACGCTCAAACCACATTCCGATATTTACAACAATTGAAATAAAGAATGAGAACATAATACTAGTTCTGAGTTTCTTAAACCACATAAATTGTGGAGAGAATACATTACAAGTCATCATCGCCCAATATGCCCACCAGTAAGGTCCTGTTGCTCTGTTCAGGAACGCATATTGCTCGTATTCTACTCCAGAATACCATGCAATAAACAACTCAGTAATATATGCCACACCTACTATAGAACCTGTAATCATAATTACGATGTTCATTAATTCGATGTGTTGTACCGTTATATAATCTTCAAGGTTACACACTTTTCTCATAATAATAAGAAGTGTGTTTACCATGGCAAAACCTGAGAAAATCGCACCTGCAACGAAGTAAGGTGGGAAAATCGTGGTATGCCAACCAGGTATAACAGAAGTGGCGAAGTCGAACGATACAATAGTGTGTACAGAAAGTACTAAAGGTGTTGCTAAACCAGCAAGTACCAAAGACACTTCCTCAAAACGTTGCCAGTCTTTTGCTCTACCAGACCAACCGAAACTTAATAATGAATATATTTTCTTTTGGAATGGTCTAACAGCTCTATCTCTAATCATGGCGAAATCTGGTAATAAACCTGTCCACCAGAATACTAATGAAACCGATAAATATGTTGAAATCGCGAATACATCCCAAAGTAATGGTGAGTTAAAGTTTACCCATAAAGACCCAAATTGGTTTGGAATTGGTAATACCCAGTATGCCAACCATGGACGACCCATGTGAATAATTGGGAATAAACCTGCTTGTACTACCGAGAATATTGTCATTGCCTCAGCAGAACGGTTAATTGCCATTCTCCATTTTTGACGGAAAAGTAAGAGTACTGCAGAAATTAGTGTTCCTGCGTGACCAATACCAACCCACCAAACGAAGTTAGTAATATCCCAAGCCCAGTTTACGGTTTTGTTAAGACCCCAAACTCCAATACCTGTAGATATGGTATAAATGATACAACCTATTCCCCAAAGGAATGCGACCAAAGCAATGCTAAAAACAATCCACCATGCTTTATTGGCTTTGCCTTCAACCGGTCTTGCTACATCTACAGTAACATCGTGATACGATTTTTCTCCCGTAACTAAAGGTCTTCTAATAGGTGCTTCGTAATGAGACGCCATAATTATATACGTGTTTCTTTAATTTATTTATGCTTTAGCTGTATTTCTTACTTTAGTTTGGTACACCACATTTGGCTTAGTACCTACATGCTCTAGTAAGTGATACGCTCTTTTATCATCTTTTAATTCGGCAACTTTGCTGTCCTTGTTGTTAATATCGCCAAATACAATCGCTCCGTTTCCACATGCTGCTGAACAAGCTGTTTGGAATTCTCCATCTTTAACAGGACGTCCTTCACGCTTTGCATCTAGAATAGTTTTTTGTGTTTTTTGAATACACATTGAACATTTCTCCATAACACCACGAGAACGTACTACCACATCTGGGTTTAACACCATACGTCCTAAATCGTCATTCATGTAATAATCAAACTCTTCATTCTTACTATATAAGAACCAGTTGAAACGACGCACTTTATAAGGACAGTTGTTAGCACAATATCTTGTACCTACACAACGGTTATATGCCATATGGTTTTGACCTTGGCGACCATGGGATGTCGCAGCAACAGGGCAAACTGTTTCACAAGGTGCATGGTTACAGTGTTGACACATTACTGGCTGGAATGCTACTTGTGGGTTGGCTGCAGGACTTTCCATCTCACCAAACTCACTTAGAGAACTCCCTAAACCAGAAATATTTTCTTTCTTTTCGTTATCACTTTCAAATGAATCTTCAGAAGAGTAATATCTATCAATACGCAACCAGTGCATATCTCTACTACGTCTCATTTCAGTTTTACCTACTACAGGAACGTTATTTTCTGAATGGCATGCTATAACACATGCACCACAGCCTGTACAGGCATTTAAGTCTATAGATAGGTTAAAATGATGTCCGACTGAACGATCAAAAGATTCCCATAAATCTACATCTGGGTTTGTAACCTTTACTTCCTCATGGTTTAATGAAACTACTGGTGTTTTGTTCCACCCATGATAATGATCCTCTGGACCATAAGTATTAAAAATCTCTAAACTTGTTTCTTTAATGATGTCGCCACGACCCATTAAAGTATTGTGTAATTGCACACAAGCAAACTCATGCTCACCTGCGGCCTTGCTAATCGTTACATCTTGAACCTTGTTAAAGTCTTGATATAACTTATAAGCATTAACGCCTGTTTGCATTTCTTCCTTCAGGCCGGCTTTTCTACCATATCCAAAAGACAAACCTACTGATCCCTTCGCTTGACCTGGCTGAACAATTACCGGAACATTTTCTAACGTTACTCCATTTACCGTAACATTGGCATAGCTTCCGTTAAGTCCTCCATTGGCAACATTCCAATTCTTTAATTCTAATCTATCTGCATCAGCTTGAGAAATTGTTAAGTAGTTATCCCAAGTTGTTCTAGTTATTGGATCTGGAAACTCTTGTAGCCAAGGGTTATTGGCTTGTTGCCCATCACCCATACCTACTTTGGTATAGAATGACAACTCCATACCATTGGATTTTGCAGAATTAGCCAAAGCTCTTGCTGCAGTTCCTCCTGTTAAAACAGTCACTTCTTCAGTAACTTCAGCATTTTCAGTTGTTGTTTCTAACGTTTCCGCTTCTACTAAATCAGACGAAGCACTAGTAACAAAAACACCATCCTGTACAACTTTGTTAAAAGAACTTCCTCCTAAGATATTGCTTGTCCAGTATGATTTAATAAAGTCTCTATATGTTGAATCGTTTCCGTTCCAAGCTAACAATACCTCTTGAAATTGTTTTGTATCAAACAATGGGCGAATTGTTGGCTGCATCATTGAATAATGACCAGACTTTAACTCAAAGTCTCCCCAGGATTCTAAATAGTGTGGTGCCGCCGCAATATAATCACAATTGGAAGCCGTTTCGTCTTGCTTCATCGAGAAAGCAATAGATAAATCTACTTTATCCAATCCGGCTTTGAAATCTATCGTACTTGGCAAACTGTACATTGGGTTAACACCATTCATAATAAGTGCACCAACTCTACCAGCTTTCATATCAGCAACCAATTGCATTACTGCTTTGTCGCTTCCTTGTCTTGTTTTTATAGTTGTATCAGGATCAAAAGCCTTACTACCTAATTCCTCATTGATCTCTAATACTGTAGTTTGAGCATTCACATCTTGAATACCTGAAACCACAACACCATTACTACCTGCCGCTATCAATTCTTTGGCAGCAGCCTTTACTGCGCTGTCTAACCCTTCTGGCAAAGAACCAGGTAGAGCTACACCAGTAACATAACTGTAAAGTTTAGCTAAAGCCAATTTTTGTTCGCTTGGCGTTAAAGGAATACGTTTATCTGCATTTGCTCCAGATAAAGACATATTAGATTCAAACTGAATGTGACGAGACATTTTACCATGATCTGGAATACGATTCTTTGCATAACCAGATTCAAATCCTCCACCTTGCCAATCTCCTAAGAAATCAGCTCCGATTGAAACAATGGTTTTGGCTTTTGAAAAATCATAATTAGCCATTCCCCTTGTTCCGTACTTGGCTTCGTAAGCATCTAAAGTTGCAGATTCTGATACAGCGTCATAAGCAACGTGCTTTACGTTACCATATTTTGCCGAAAAGTCTGCAATTAATTTATGTGTTGATGGACTAGGCATGGTTGCCGTTAAGAAAACGATTTGCTTTCCGTCACTTAATCCATTTAATTTTGAAGTTGTTTCAGACATAAAGGTATCCCAAGAAATCTTGGCATCACCTTTCATAGGTGATTTCACCCTTAGGTTGTCATACAAACCTAAAACTGATGAATGCACTCTCGCATTTGCTATACCGTTGGTTGCAGCATCTGTGTTGTTTTCAATCTTTATTGGTCGTCCCTCCCTTGTCTTTACTAAAACACTAGCAAAATCAAAACCATTTGCTATGGTTGTAGCATAGTAGTTAGCCACACCTGGAATAATTTCCGTAGGTTGTACAACATAAGGAATTGACTTAATCACTGGACCTTCACAAGCTGCCAATGAAGCGGCTGCCGTACTAAATCCAACATATTTTAAGAAATCACGACGCGATGTTGACGAAGACTCTAAAGCCTCTTTATCGCCTAAAAACTCATCTGTTGGAATTTCTTCCACAAATTCATTTTGTTTTAGCGTCTCAACAATAGAGCTATTTTCATTTAGCTCTTCAACACTTTTCCAGTATTTCTTGTTTGATGACATAGTGTTAATTTATGATTTTTGATTTACGATTTACGATTTTTCTTGTGTTAACATTCGTAATTCGTCAATCGTAATTCTTTAATTTTTTAATAGTGGCACTTACCACATTCTAATCCACCCATTTGTGCCGCAGTCAGTTGATCGACACCATACTTTTTAGACAATTCTTCATGAATTTTAGTATAGTAGCCGTTATCCTGTACTTTAACATTGGTTTCTCTATGACAATTGATACACCAACCCATCGTTAATGGTGCATGTTGGTACATTATCTCCATTTCCTCAACAGGGCCATGACAAGTCTGGCACTCAATACCTGCCACCGAAACATGTTGCGAGTGATTGAAATATGCAAAGTCTGGCAAATTGTGAATTCTAATCCATTTCACAGGTTTAGAATCTCCTGTGTAAGCTGTTCCGTCCCATCCTACCGCATCATAAAGTCTTTGGATCTCAGCGTTGTAATCTACACCATACTCTCTTCCTTCCGCTAAAGTTTCTGGTGCCACTTCTGAAATAGACTTGTGACAGTTCATACAAATATTCAATGATGGGATTCCTGAATGCTTACTTACTCTCGCTGAGGAATGACAATATTTACAATCTATAGCGTTGTCACCAGCGTGAATCCTATGTGAATAGTGAATTGGCTGAACTGGCTCATAACCTTGATCTATACCTACCTGCATAAAATAACCATATACAAAATATCCACTCGCCAATAAAAGGAAAATAACTGTAACCAACACCAAGAATTGGTTTTGAACAAAAGCTTTCCAAAGTGGCAAGCCTTTTTCCTTAGTTGCTACCTCAATACCTTTAGCATCTGCGAAACGGTTTAATGTACGCTTAACCAAAACTAACGCTATAGCCAATAAACCAAATAATATCGCTAGAGCACCTAAGATTAAATTATTCGATGCTCCCCTATCATCAGGAGGTGTTTCACCGCCGCCGCCATTCAATACAACAGGTTCTGGTTTTGGTTGTGCTGTATAAGCTAAAATATCAGTAATGTCTTGGTCACTCAATTGCGGGAACGCTGTCATCGCCGTATTATTCCATTCAGCGAATATCTTAGTCGCATACAGATCACCAGATTTAATCATGGCAGCACTATTACGTATCCATGCATTTATCCATTCTCTATCCAAGCCTTGTTCTTCTGCCAATCTAGCTTCTACGTTTCTTAACGCAGGACCAGTCATTGGTTTGTCTAGTTTATGACAAGATGCACAGTTAGCATTAAAGAGTGATTTTCCATTCGCTGGATCACCTTCTTGAGCTGT
The DNA here is from genome assembly GCF_047126865.1 of Winogradskyella sp. MIT101101. NCBI lineage: Bacteria > Pseudomonadati > Bacteroidota > Flavobacteriia > Flavobacteriales > Flavobacteriaceae > Winogradskyella > Winogradskyella sp. MIT101101. Next base: position 1,654,730 of record NZ_CP138982.1, read on the forward strand.
TAATGAGGTTGAAAACGTGAGTAATAAAATAAAACCTAAATGAAGAATCTTAGAGGTTAAATTACGGTAGATCACCTGTTTCATATTATGAGTTGAATTATCTTCTAAACTTTGGTACGATTTTTTCATTTAAATGCGAAAAAACATGTTTGTAAAAACTCATGCAAAAGTAAGATATAAAGTCGATTTTAGAAATCTTAGAGAAGTGTTAATATCTAATTTATACCAATTCTAAATAAGATTTTTTAAGCATTTGCGTTGAATAATATACCTTTGTATTTAAATAAAAAACCATGGCAATAAAAACCAAATATTTTAGCGTAGTAATTTTACTTGCAATGTTCTCATTTACAATGAGTGCCCAACAAGGCGAGGTCAATGTGGATCAGGATAGTGATATTGACAAGCTATTGGAGTATAAAAAAGATATAAAAACAACTAAGGTATATAGAATACAGGTTTATCAAAGTGTAGATCCGGATAAAGCGCAACGCGAAAAAAGCAATTTCTCTAATGCTTATGGAGAATGGCCTGCTGAAGTCGTTTGGAACACACCAAATTATAAAGTATGGGTTGGTAATTTTGCTACAAGATTGGAGGCCGATAGAGCTTTGGTGAAAATCAAAAAAAAATATATGAATGCAATTATCTTTCAGCCAAAGTTGGATAAAAAGTAGTTTCCTAAATAGAAATAATAAAACAAAAAAGCCGACTATAAGTCGGCTTTTTTTTATGTTTAAAAGTTTTTATTATTTCAACTTCTTTTTAACCTCAACTTCCTGGAATGCCTCAATAACATCTCCTTCTTGAATATCGTTATAACCTTTTAGTTGCATACCACAGTCGTAACCTTTAGATACTTCCTTAACATCATCTTTAAATCGCTTTAAAGATGTAAGCTCACCTGTATGGATTACAACACCATCTCTGATTAAACGGATTCCAGAATTTCTAAAGATTTTTCCGCTTAGAACCATACATCCTGCAATAGTACCAACCTTAGAAATTTTAAACGTTTCTCTAATTTCGGCAGTACCTGTAACTTCCTCTTTAACTTCTGGAGATAACATACCTTCCATAGCGTCTTTAAGGTCGTTGATAGCTGCATAGATAATAGAATACGTTCTGATATCAATTTCTTCCTTATCGGCTATTGACCTTGCATTTCCTACAGGACGCACATTAAATCCGACTATAATAGCATCAGAAGCTGTTGCTAATAATACATCACTTTCTGTAATGGCGCCAACACCTTTATGAATAATATTTACCTGTATCTCTTCGGTAGATAATTTTTGGAACGAATCTGTTAACGCTTCAACAGAACCATCTACGTCACCTTTAAGAATGATGTTCAATTCTTGGAAATCACCAAGCGCAATACGTCTTCCGATTTCGTCTAATGTAATATGACGTTGCGTTCTTACCGATTGCTCACGTTGTAATTGTGTTCGTTTAGCAGCAATTTGTTTCGCTTCACGTTCATCTTCAAATACATTGAATTTATCACCTGCTTGCGGCGCACCATCCAATCCTAAGATTGATACTGGTGTAGATGGTCCAGCCTCCCCTACATCATTTCCGCGTTCATCGTGCATGGCTTTTACTTTACCACTATTTTTTCCGGCTAAAACATAGTCACCAACTTTTAAAGTACCTGCCTGTACCAAAATGGTAGAAACATAACCTCTACCTTTATCTAAGTAAGCTTCCACAACTGTACCTTGAGCAGGTTTATTAGGATTGGCTTTTAATTCTAATAATTCAGCTTCAAGAAGTACTTTTTCTAGTAACTCCTTAACACCTGTACCAAATTTGGCAGATATATCATGGGATTGGATTTTTCCTCCCCAATCTTCCACCAATAAATTCATGCTTGCTAAGCCTTCTTTTACTTTTTCAGGATTAGCATCTGGCTTGTCTATTTTATTAATTGCAAATACAATAGGAACTCCAGCCGCTTGAGCGTGTGAAATTGCCTCTTTGGTTTGTGGCATTATGGCATCATCTGCCGCCACCACAATAATAGCAATATCTGTAACCTGAGCACCACGAGCACGCATTGCCGTAAAGGCTTCGTGACCTGGTGTATCCAAGAATGCTATTTTTTGTCCGCTATCTAGCTGAACACCATAAGCACCTATATGCTGTGTAATTCCACCAGATTCGCCTGCAATTACATTTTCTTCACGTATATAATCCAATAACGATGTTTTACCATGATCTACGTGACCCATTACCGTAACGATTGGAGCACGAGGCTCTAAATCTTTTGGATCGTCATCAACCGTTTCTATGGACTCTTCGATATCTGCAGTAACAAACTCTACATCATAACCAAATTCTTCGGCTACGATAGATAATGTTTCTGCGTCCAATCTTTGGTTCATAGTCACCATCATACCAAGCGACATACATGCTGAAATTACTTCAGTAACACCAACGTTCATCATTGTAGCAACTTCACTTACGGTAACAAATTCAGTTACTTTAAGCGTTTTACTCTCTGCTGCTGCAATTTCTTGATCAATCTCAGTCTGCTGACGGTGTTGATCTCTCTTTTCTCTACGGTATTTTGCTCCTTTTCCTTTACTGGATTTTCCTTGAAGTTTTTCAAGCGTTTCTCTTACCTGTTTTTGTACTTCTTCTTCACTTGGCTCTTCCTTAACCACTTTTGGTCGAGAACCTCTTCCTTTTCCACCTCTTCTGTTGTCAAAATTTGGTCTTCCTCCACCATCGTTTCCTCCTTTGCTGATTCTACGTCTCTTACGCTTGTTACCCTCTTTAGATGCAGCAGGCTTTTCTTCTTTCTTCTTTTTTGGTTTGTTAAACTGAGAAAGGTCTATTTTTTTTCCGGTAGATGTTGGTCCGGAAAGTTTTTTGTATTGTGTCTTTAGCGTTTCTTCTGCAGGCTCACCAGATTCATCTTCATTTTCTAGCTTTTCTTTCTTGGTTTTAACCTTCTTTTCTTCCTTTTTAGGCTCCTTAGTTTCTTTCTTAGGTTTTTCTTTTTTAGCAGCCGGCTTTTCCTTTGGCTTTTCTTCTTCTTCCTTCTTCTCTTCTTTTGCCTTCGCCTCAGGTTTTTTCTCTAAATCAATTTTACCGATTTGCTTTGGTCCACTTAAATCGGCCTTAGCTTTTACTACAGTTTCCTTTGCGGCTTCTTCCTTTTCTTTTTCTTCAATTTCGCGTTCACGCTGTTCGCGAAGCTTCTCCTTTTCCTTGAGTTTAGCTTCACTAACTTCTTGGGCTTTTTCACGCTTTGTTGCATCTGTCTGAAATTCATCAGAAAGCGTATCATAAACCTCTTGCGAAATTTTTGTATTAGGACTTTTCTCAATCTCGATACCTTTGGATTCTAAAAAATCCACAGCACGATCTAATGAGATGTTCAGTTCCCTTAATACTTTATTAATTCTAATTTGAGCCATAAATTGCTGTAATATACTTAAATCTGTTTTATATCAATCTAACTTCCTTGTTTTAAAGTTAAACTGCTATTAGTCTTCAAATTCTTCTTTAAGAATTCTAATGACATCTAATATTGTTTCTTCTTCTAAATCAGTACGTTTCACTAAATCAACAACGTCTTGCTCTAGAATACTTTTTGCGGTGTCTAAACCAGCTTTGCTGAACTCACTGATAATCCATCCTTCGATTTCATCTGAGAATTCTTTTAATTCTACATCTTCTTCTGCCCCTTCTCTAAATACATCAATTTCGTAACCTGTTAATTGACCTGCTAAACGAATGTTATGACCACCTCTACCAATGGCTTTAGAAACTTCTTCTGGTTTCAATAACACCTCAGCTCGCATGTTTTCTTCGTCTAATTTTAAAGATGTTACACGTGCAGGACTTAATGCTCTTGTTACAAAAAGTTGGATGTTATTTGTATAGTTGATAACATCAATGTTTTCATTCCCTAATTCGCGAACGATACCATGAATACGAGATCCTTTCATACCAACACAAGCTCCAACAGGATCGATTCTATCATCATAAGAATCTACCGCTACTTTCGCCTTTTCACCAGGAATACGTACTACTTTCTTTACTGTAATCAAACCATCGAACACTTCTGGGATTTCCTGCTCAAATAACTTTTCTAAGAACAATGGAGATGTTCTAGACATTATAATTGCTGGTTTGCTTCCTTTTAATTCAACACTCTCTATGATTCCTCTTACATTTTCTCCTTTTCTAAAGAAATCTGAAGGTATTTGTCTATCCTTTGGAAGGATGATTTCATTACCATCATCATCTAAAAGGATGATAGCTCTGTGACGAATGTGATGCACTTCAGCCGTATAAATCTCTCCTTCTAATTCCTTAAAGTGCTTATATATGTTTGTATTATCGTGCTCGTGAATCTTAGAAATAAGATTTTGTCTTAATGCTAAAATTGAACGTCTCCCTAAATCAATTAGTTTCACTTCTTCAGCCACATCTTCACCAACTTCAAAATCTGGTTCAATTTTCTGTGCTTCGGATAATTCAATTTCTTGGTTTGGTTCTTCAACCTCGCCATCTGCCACAACAATACGATTTCTCCATATTTCTAAATCCCCTTTATCTGGATTTATAATAATGTCAAAATTATCATCATCACCATACTTCTTCTTCAATGCATTACGCAACACATCCTCTAGAATCGCCATCAGCGTAACTCTGTCTATTAACTTATCATCCTTAAACTCTGAAAATGATTCAATTAATGCTACATTCTCCATAATTGATATGAATTAAAATTTTATTTTAACTTTTGCTTCTTTAATATCGCTAAAGGCAACATTAGCTTCTTTTGTTACAGTTACCTTTCCTTTACCTACAGGCTTTGGTTCTCTAGTTTTCCACTTTAAAACCACGCCTTTGTCGTCAGCTTCGGTCAACTGACCTTCTATATTTTCACCATCATTGGTCTTAACTTCTAAGTTACGCCCAATATGCTTTTTATACTGTCTCGGCAAAACCAAAGGTGTCGCTGCACCAGATGATAAAACCTCTAAAGAGAAATCGTGCTCGTCTCTATCTAAGTTGTGCTCTATTGCCCTGCTTATGAACATACAATCCTCAACCAGCACCCCCTTATCTCCATCTATTACAATTTTAATCGCATTGTCATTAGACACATTAAAATCTATTAAGAATAGATCTTGTCTTTCCTTTAAGGCATTTTGTAATAAGTCTTCTACTGTACTCTTAAACATTTTTAAATATAAAAAGAGAGGACTTTTCGTCCTCTCGCGTATTTATTTCCGTAAATAACGATGCAAATATACAATATTTATATTGATTTTTCAAAGCATCGCTAAGTGGAATTATTTTTGTAAATTTAAGATAACAACATAAACCAAAAACATAATGAACAGAATACTAGTCCCTACCGATTTTTCTGAGCAAGCTGAAAACGCATTAAAAGTTGCAGCAATGCTAGCCCGAAGATACAATGCTGACATTTACCTATTGCACATGATGGAAATACCCATGCAGCATATAGATCCTGGAGCTGTTAGAAGCGATATTCCAGAGGCCCTATTCTTTATGAAATTAGCCCACAAACAATTTGAAGAATTAATGGAAAGTGATTTTCTGGAGGGCATTACCGTTCATGAAACCGTTAAAGCAGATATTTCTTTTAATGAAATTAAAGAAGCCTGTAAAGAATTTGATATAGACTTAATTGTTATGGGTTCTCATGGAGCGTCTGGGCTTAAGGAAATGTTTATTGGCTCTAATGCCGAGAAAGTGGTGCGTTCTTCTGATGTGCCAGTGCTTGTGATTAAAAACCACCATGCGAGTTTTAGCATTCGAAATTTTGTGTTTGCTTCTGATTTTAAAAACGACAACAAAAAAACCTACGAGCAGGCCGTTAAGTTTGCAGAATTGTTTGGTGCAAAAATCCACTTGTTATTAGTAAATACTGCGAATAATTTTATTACAACATACGAGTCTAGAACAAGAATTAACGATTTTATCTCAGGTCAAACTTTTGAAAATTACACCATTAACGTACATAACGATACCAGTGTTGAGCAGGGCATTTTAAATTTCTCTGCGGAAATCGATGCAGATCTTATTGGCATTAGTACACATGGACGCCAAGGTATAGCGCACTTCTTTAACAGTAGTATAAGCGAGGATTTAGTTAACCATGCCAAGCGACCGGTTATTACTTTTAAGATATAGTCCTCTAAATAAATTCCCTTAAACAGAAAACCCTAACCGTTTGCGGTTAGGATTTTTATTTGTTGGCCTACTAGGGCTTACTTCGACTGCGCTCAGCACAGGCTTCTCGCCCCATTATAATTTCCTGTTAAGAAAAAATCCCAAACAAATTAATGTTCGGGATTAAATATCGTTGGCCTACTAGGGCTCGAACCTAGACTCTTCTGGACCAAAACCAGACGTGTTGCCAGTTACACCATAGGCCAATCTCTTAAATTGAGGGTGCAAATTTAAAACAAAGTTTGTCTTGGGCAAAAAAATGAAGAATTTATTTTTATTTTTATTGCAAAAACCTATCCTGCAAAAAATTTAGAACATTATTTTTTAAGTTGTACATAATCAACATTTATGAAAAAAATCACCCTACTTCTTGCTCTTTTACCTTTATTCTCAATTGCTCAATGGATTCAAGTTGGTGATGATATAGATGGAGAATCTGCAAATGACACCTCTGGGTCAAAGGTTGCCTTAAGTGCAGATGGGTCAATCGTGGCTATTGCAGCTACTCAAAGTAATAGTGCAGCAGGTCAAATACGCGTATTTGAAGATATCAATGGCACATGGATTCAAATAGGAGATGATATTATTGGTGCTGGTAGTGGCTTTCAATTAGGAAGGTCTTTAAGCCTTAGCAATGATGGTACTATCGTTGCAGCTGGAGCTATTCTTTTTGGTACTCCTGGTGTACCATCTAGAGGGCATGTGCAAGTGTTTGAAAACATTAATGGTACATGGACACAAATAGGTGATGATTTATTGGGTATAAATACTAACGATATGGCTGGCAGTAGTGTTAGTCTTAATGGAGATGGCAATATTGTAGCCATGGGTGCTAGATTTACCACAGCTGGTGCTCCTGGTAACTCAGGTTATGTACAGGTGTTTGAAAATAATGCTGGTGTTTGGTCTCAGATAGGCTCTACTATATATGGTGAAGCTCAAGGCGATTCTGCTGGCGGTGATTCTATAAGCCTTAACGATGCTGGTAATATTTTGGCGATAGGTGCTATAAGTAATGATGGGGTAAATGGGCCTGACTCTGGCCATGTGCGTGTTTTTGAGAACATAAACGGTGAATGGATACAAATAGGACAAGATATTGATGGAGAAGCGAGTATGGATGAGTTTGGTATTTCAGTTTCTTTAAACGATAGCGGAACTATTTTAGCTATAGGTGGTTATTTTAATTCTGGTATAACTGGAACATTTTCTGGTCACACACGAGTTTTTGAATATGATGGAAGCGCTTGGATACAATTAGGCAGTGATATTGATGGTGAAGCTGCAAATGACTTTTCTGGTGGGGCTGTTAGTATTAATGCCGCTGGTACTGTTTTAGCTATTGGTGCTGCCCTTAATGATGGTACCGAAGACGGTGTGAGTTATGGACACACTCGTATTTTTGAATACACAAATGGCGATTGGGTACAGGTAGGTGGTGACATTGACGGTGAAGCTGCAAATGATGGGTCTGGTAGATCGGTAGCGTTAAGTGCTAATGGAAGTACCATAGCTATAGGTGCACGATCTAACAGTGGTAATGGCAATAACGCTGGTCATGTACGAATATACCACAACCCTATATTAAGCACTAATGATATTGATTTTGCACAACGTATAAAACTTTACCCTAACCCTAGTTACGGCACTTCATATTTAGAACTTGGTAACATCTTTGAAGTTGTTAATGTTAATATCTACGATGCGTTTGGCAAACTAATTGCCTCTAACCTATATAGCAATACTGATAAGATAGAATTGGAAACAGAAATGTTATCTCAAGGTATTTACTTTATAAAAATATATTCTCAAGATTATAGTCAAATCATCAAATTAATAAAAGAAAAATAATTGAAATTACTTAACGTTAACTTAAAAACGTAGGCATTACTATAATAATTAGTAAATTCGCCAGCATCAATAAGCAAGGTTTTCAATGACAGATTTTAACTTTAAAAAGTGGAATACCATCTTAGCATGGTTTGTATTTGCAGTCGCATTTGTAGTATACGCCTTAACCATAGAACCAACAGTAAGTTTTTGGGACGCAGGTGAGTATATTTTAACCTCATCTAAATTACAAGTTGGTCACCCACCAGGAGCACCATTGTTTCAGATGATGGGAGCGTTTTTCTCAATGTTTGCTTTAGAGCCTTCGCAAATTGGTATGATAATGAATATGATGAGTGCCACAGCAAGTGCCTTTACTATTCTATTTATGTTCTGGACCATTAGTTTGCTGCTCGTAAAGCTTGTTAAATATGATAAAGATTCTAGCTCAAGCAAAGCAATGGCTATCTTAGGAAGTGCACTGGTTGGTAGTTTGGCCTTTACATTTACGGATTCTTTTTGGTTTAACGCGGTTGAAACTGAAGTTTACGCCATGGCAACCTTAATTATGGCCGTAATGTTTTATCTCGCTTTACGTTGGGAACAAGATATGCACAAGCCAAGAGGTAATCGTTGGCTGATTTTAATTGCTTTTGTTATTGGCTTGTCATTTGGTGTTCACTTTATGGGTTTATTGACCATTCCGGCAATTGGGCTTATCTACTATTTTAAGAATTATAAGACCATAACGGTTAAGAATTTTATTATTGCGAACGTCGCTTCTGCGGCAATTTTGCTTTTTATATTCAAATTGTTATTGCCCTCAACCTTACAGTTATTTGGAAATCTAGAAGTATTTTTTGTGAATTCAATAGGGTTACCGTTTAATTCTGGTACCATCATCACAGGCTTATTGGTAATTGCCCTGTTTTACTTTGGCTTGAATTATACACGTAAAAAAGGCATGATACATGCCAACACCTTGGTGCTTTGCCTCATGTTTATTTTTATGGGTTTTTCATCATGGATGATGTTACCGATTAGAGCTAACGCCAACGTAATTATTAACGAAAACGACCCTTCGGATGCTAGAGAGCTTTTAGCATACTATAACCTAGAACAGTATCCTGAAACCCATTTATTTTATGGCCCTCAGTTTACAGAAATCTACTCTGGTGCCGATGAAGATGAACCATTTGTGGATGACAAAAAGAATTATGAGCGCGACGAAAAACTCGGTAAATATGTGATTATAAACGATTGGGAAGGCAGTAAACAGAATTACAACCATGAGCATGCTTCAATATTACCAAGAATGTGGAGTAGCGAACATGCTGAAAACTACATGATGTTTACGGGTCTGATTGACTTTAAAGTCGACCCGAATTTGCAAACACGAGCTTATAATGAGGCACTCAGTTATGGACTCTCAGAGGAGGAGGCTGGTCAATATTCTGTTCAAGAAAAAAGACGTTTTGACCAAGTGGTTAATGATTTTAGAATGCGAATTGCAAAAGGTGAAGTTGACTATGAAGATTATGATCAGTTTTTAAGGCGTTATGGACAGCAATATTTAATTGTTGAAAAGCCTTCTTTTTTTGACAATATAGCTTATATGTTTCAATATCAATTCGGATATATGTACTGGCGTTATTTTATGTGGAATTTTACAGGACGACAAAACGATATTCAAGGAAAATATGACGACTTTAATGGTAATTGGATCTCAGGAATAAAATTCATAGACGAAATACACTTAGGAGTATCACAAGATAATTTACCAACGGAAGTCACAGAAAATAAAGCCAGAAACACGTATTATTTCTTACCACTTATACTCGGTCTTATTGGATTTTTCTTTTTAATGTACACAGATGCCAAACGTTTTTGGGTGCTATTGGTGTTTTTCCTATTAACTGGTATTGCAATTCAGTTCTATACCAACGTAAGACCTTTTGAACCTCGTGAGCGTGACTATTCTGTAGTCGGTTCGTTTTATGTATTTGCTATTTGGATTGGTTTTGGAGTCTATGCAATCTATGATTTATTAAAGTCTAGCATTAAGTCAAAATTATTGGCTCCTGCAATTACTGTGCTTTGCATTATTATAGTACCTGGTGTTTTAGCAGCTAATAACTGGGATGACCATGACCGTTCAGGAAAATACACCGCCAATGCCATGGCACGTAAATATTTAGAATCTTGTGCGCCGAATGCCATACTCTTTACCATAGGTGATAACGATTCGTTCCCATTATGGTATCTCCAAGAAATTGAAGGTGTGAGGACGGATGTTAGAGTGGTGAATACGAGTTTATTTCAAACCGATTGGTACATCGACCAAATGAAACGCCAAGCCTATGAGAGTGACCCTATCCCGTCTCAATTGACGCATAATCAATATAGAGGTGGAACCAGAGATGTTATCATAAGACGAGAAATCACAAATGACACTCTACCAATTAAAGATTTTATGGACTTTGTGTCTAGTGAAAAACCTACAACAAAATTTAAGTATGTGGTTGAAAGACAAGGTGAAGACCCTAGACAATATCCTAGCCACTTGTTAAACACAAATTACTTCCCAACTAGGCATATTAGTATTCCTGTTAACAAAGAACAAGTACTTAAAAATGGCATTGTAAAACCGAAAGATGCAGATAAAATTGAAGACACTCTGTATGCTGAAATTGAAGGCAGTTATATCTACAAAAATAGATTGTTGATGCTAGATATTCTTGCCAACAACAACTGGGAACGACCAATCTACTTTACTGGTGGAGCTTTTGGAGCAGATGATTATATATGGTTAAAAGATTATTTGCAGCTAGATGGTATGTGCTATAAACTCGTACCAATAAAAACACCTGTAGATAGAGCGAATCCTTATGATATGGGACGTGTAGACCCAGATTTGATGTATGACATGGTAAAACAATGGAATTGGGGCGGAAGTGGAGAAGAGATTTATCACGATATAGAAACCAGACGTAACGGAATTACCTATAGAGGGAATTTAGCGCGTTTAATGGAAGCACTTATCAATGAAGATAAGTTAGATAAAGCTGAAGAAATTGCCGATCTGGCCATGGAAAAAATGCCTGTGGATAAATTTGGTTTCCATTCGCTTTTAGAGCCATACATCAGTGCTTACTACGAAATTGGAAACGTTGAAAAAGGACGAGCTCTTTACAAAGATGTGGCTAAAATCTATCAGGAAAACATTATGTATTTCAGTGGTTTGGATGAAGATGACCAAATACGATTGATAGATGATGTATATCTAGATATTCAGCGATACAGAGCTTTAGTGGATATATTGGTAATCTATAACGATAAGGATTTTGCTTTAGAAGAAACCAAAACCTTCAATAGTTATCTGAGTTTACTGGATAAATTTATGGGATCACCCGAAGAAGAACCCGAGCCTAGAGAAGATATAGATATCAATAGTATTCTAAACGATTCTATACCTGATTCTTTAGCACCCGAAGAATAAAGACGATGCAAATCATTCCAGCTAAGACACCAGGGTTTGTTAAAACATTATTTCCAAATTTTGTCTGGAATATTAATACCGAAAACAAAGAACTCTATCTAACGTTTGATGATGGCCCAACTCCAGAAATCACTGACTGGGTACTCAATGTTTTAGATGAATATAATGCTAAAGCAACTTTCTTTTGTATAGGTACTAATATTGAAAAACATCCCGAAATTTTTCAAAATATAATATCCAAAGGTCACACGGTTGGCAACCACACTTATAATCACCTTAAGGGTTGGAAGCATAAAACCAAAGATTATGTTGAAGATGTTGAGAAAACTCAGTTTTTGATAAATTCTAAATTCGGTGATCGGCAATCGGCAATCAGCAATCTTTTCAGACCTCCCTATGGTAAGTTTAAAAACAAACAAAGCAAAAAATTACTGGAGTTAGGATATCGGGTTATACTTTGGGATGTGCTTTCTTATGATTGGGATAAATCCGTAAGTAAAGAAACCTGTTTCAAAAATGTAACATCTGCAGCAAAGGAAGGGAGCATCATGGTTTTTCACGATAGCATTAAGGCATCACGAAATCTAAAATATACCTTGCCTAAAGTTTTGGAATACTACAGTAATAAAGGGTATGAGTTTAAAGCTTTGTCTAAGCATATTCTTGAATAATACCAATCAAAGTATCTGCATCTTTTTCACCACTATGACGCCATTTCATTTCACCGTCCTTATAGATAATCAATGTTGGTAAACCTTTAACACGAAGTGCTTCTGCTAACTCTTTGTTTTTATCTACATCAATTTTAATGACTTTCGCTTTATCGCCTAGAGCGGCTGCAACATCTCTTAGTACCGGATGCATAGCAACAGATTGATCGTTCGATTCTGTGTAGAAGTCTAATAGTACCGGAATATCGACATCTATTAATTCCCCAAATTTTGACATAAGTTATTATTTTAGTCAAACGTGTATCACAAACCTACATAAATTTTTAATAGTAAATCTCAGTAAGTTTGTTATCAACAACATAAAAATAAGCAATTGTTGTCAATTACGCTTCTTTTTTACCCTTTTTAAGCTCTATCACTGTTATTTCTGGCCAGATACCTACTCTACCGGGAAAAGCTAGATAACCAAACCCTCTGTTAACATACAAATATTTCCCAGCTACCTTATACAAACCAGCCCATTTTGGGTAACGGTATTTTACTGGACTCCACTTAATGCCTAATCGTGGTAGCTCAATACCAAACTGCATACCGTGTGTATGACCTGCGAGCGTTAATTGAATATCTTTTTCAAAATTAATGACGTTGGTTTCGTCTATAACAATGTCGTGGTTATTGATGTCATCCGTATTTAATTCCATTTTTTCGTAATCAAAGTGCGAAGGATCATGACTCATTAAAATATTAAACTCGTTTTCTCCAATAGTTTTAGTCGCTTCTTTTAGACTTCCACGTTTTGGGAAATGACGAGAAGCTCCCCAATTTTCTACGCCCAGAATATTGATGTGTTGTCCATTTTTTTCAATTCGTCGGCTTTCGTTCAATAACAAGTCAAAACCTATGCGCTTATGCACGGCTTCCATCTTCATTTGGTTATGTCGGTTGAGTTCAATATCACCTCCGTAAGCATAATACCCATAATCGTGATTTCCCAGTACTGAAAATTTACCGTCTTTAGCTTCAAATTTATCAAAGACAGACAACCAACCTGTCATTTCCTCGGCTTTGCTATTCACTATATCACCAGTAAATAGTATAAGATGACTGTTTTGTCGATTGACCAAATCAATCCCTTCAGCTATCTCGCTCTTGCTTTCTAAACTACCTGAATGGATATCACTGATTTGGGTAATGGTATAGCCATCGAAAGCGTCTGGAAGATCCTCAAAAAATAGTTGGTGTTTAATAACTTGAAAGTTGTATTTACCTCTTGTAATCCCATGAAGAAAAGACGCAAAAGGAATGGCAGCAACACCAAGTGCCAACTTAGACACAAACTCTCTTCTTCCTTTAAAATGAACTTCATTACCTGACAGCTTTTGAATGCCATAGGAAACACCTCTTACCAAATCTTCACCAAGCATAAACAGCAACATAAAGGCTTTGGGCAAAAAAAGCATAATCAAAAACGCCACGGCATAACCATGACCATGTGTAAAGCTCTCACCTCGAACAAAATTATAATAGTAATAGGTAAAATTGCCGACTACCAATATAGATAGCACCCAATAAATCAGATAAATCCAAGAACTCTTTGTCAATGTTCGCACCACCTGAAAGGCATAAAAATCGAGTAGAGAAATAAGGATAAAAAGTAATATCCAACGTAGCATAACGGTACCGTAAATTTAAGGTGTGAAATTACAAACTATCTTATTAAGTTATTAATGCATTTAATATTGAAATTGACTGATTCCTTTTGTTCTGTATAAAATTCAATAGTTTTTGGTTGATTAGGCAACAAATCGAAAAAATTATCCGAGAAACGACCTTTTGTTGTTGTGAAGAGAAATACATCTTTCTGAAGGGTTCTACTTGAAAGTTCTATATTAAATCCATCAGCAGTTTTTGTGATTTTCTTTTGAATATCAGATTTCTTCAGTTTTAATTCCTTCGGTTTTACAAAGTAGAAATTTGAAGTTCGTTTATTGAAATTTGAAATTAAAACTGTTTCATTTTTGTTGAATTGAACCGTGTTTAAATCCAATTGATACATTATTTCACTTGAAGTGGGATTTGCCATAACTTCTTTTGAATCTTGCCAAATCAAGTTACCATTAAAATCGAATAATTGTAGTGAAAGTGTTCCTTGTTTTAAAACTAAATCATCATTTACAATCCAAGTTTTTAAAGTGTCATTTTTAACTATTGAAGAAATTAAAACATTCTCAAAACTACGTTTAGCCTTATAATGCAATACTTTCCAATTTCCAAAGTAATCTATACTACTCCAAGAGATTGCTGGCCAGCAATCGTTGAGTTGCCAATATAGGGTTCCCATATTGTAAGGCTTAGCTCTGCGTTGTGCTTCAATACCTTTTGTAATGCCGTAAGCTTGCAACAGCTGACTCATGTACACATAATCTTCTGGACTTTCAGGCACAGGGAAATCGCGTTGCATATACTCTTCTATAATTTGAAATCCTCTGGAATGCTTTTGATGATTTTTAAAGCCTTCAGAATTAATTTCAATCGAATCACTTTGATTAATATATCGTATCGTCTCATAACTCGGAAACGACTGAAATCCAAACTCGCTCATAAAACGTGGAACGTTTATTTCGAGATGCTCAAAGGGATAGCCATCGTGCCAAATCCACCAATCGTGTGCATCACCTTCGGTTTTGTATTTAGGATTGCCTCGTCCAAATTTTGGTGAGGTTTCCCAATAATTTGTATCGGTCAAACTTGAAACTGTATTCGGCAAAATAGAATCGAATACTTTTAAATAGTTGTTCCAAATCTCTTCTTTTTCGGCTTCACTTCTATCTGCTTGCCAGCCCCAACGATGCCAACCTTCTGAGTTTTCATTATTGCCACACCACAGTGCAATTGAAGCGTGGTTTCTCAAACGTTCTACATTTTCTTCCGCTTCTCTTTCAACATTTTTTAAAAAATCATTATCACCAGGATACATCGCACAAGCAAACATAAAATCTTGCCAAACCAAAATGCCTTTTTCATCGCACAAGTCATAAAACATATCATTCTCATAAATGCCTCCTCCCCAAACTCTGAGCATGTTCATATTGGCATCGACGACATCGCTCAACAATTTTTCATAAACTTCGTCCTTGACTTTATCCTGAAAGCTGTGTTGCGGAATGTAATTGGCTCCTTTGGCATACACTGGGACATCGTTGACTTTAAAATAAAAGGATTCACCGATGCTATCCTTTTCAGTTACTAATTCTATGGTTCGTAATCCTTTTTTCACCGAAATGCTGTCGAGAATTTTTTCATCATCCTTTACAATAACTTTAATGTCATATAAATAAGTTTCACCTAGATTGTGTGGCCACCAGCGTCTTGGATTCTTGATAGTAAACGGAATTGAATGCGGACTATATTGAAATCCTTCTTCTGATACGGCAACTAAAGAGTCGTTAACAAATAACTCAAAATTGTAGTCGTGGGTTTTTCGATTGGCAAAATCTAATTGTACAGAAAGTTTTGCAATTAAATCAGTAAGACTATGTTGATTAACATACAGATCATAAATCCTTGCATCATTCCAAGCGACTAAATTAATGGGTCTCCAAATACCACTCGTATTTAATTTCGGTCCCCAATCCCAACCATATTGAAATTGTGCTTTTCTGGTAAAAATGCGATTGCCTTCGGGTAACTCATAGGGCAGCTTTTCTTTCTCAACTTCTTCGTATTTTGAAGTATTTTCAAATAGGACTCGAAGTTCATTTTCTTCTTTTAGAAGCGATTTAACATCTATGTCCCAAGCTCTAAATGCATTGTTCGCTTTTAGGATTAAACTATCATTTAAAAACACCGAAGCATAGGTGTCGAGTCCTTCAAAATTGAGTTCAATGTTTTTCTTTTGAAGGGTTTCCTCGTCAATCGAAAATATAGTTTTGTATTCCCAATCAGCTTCGGAAACCCACTGCACTTTTTCTTCGTTATTGCCTATAAATGGGTCTTCAATAAGGTCGTGATCTAATAAATCTGAAAACACATTCCCAGGAACGCTTGCAGAGCGCCATACCGAATCTGTCGTTTTCTTAAATTGCCAATCATTATGCAATTCAATGGTAACAGGAACATCATGTTTTGGTTGACAACTACAACAAACCAATATTAAAAGTAGAAAACTATATCGCATCTAAAATAGCTTTTATTCTTTGAGGGTCCGAAACGGTCAAGTTCGTAAAAAACATGAAATTTTCTTGTTCTATTGTCGTTGAAGCTGACGCATGAATTTCCTTTAAACCAGCTTGTTTAAATTTAATTGCATTTTCAGAATTTACACCTCCTCCTGCTAATATTGTGATTCTTCCGTTTGCGATTCCGTTGAGTTCCTTTAGCAATTCCAGTCCTTCTTCAGCATTTTTTTGCTGGCCTGAAGTCAGTACGCGATGTACTCCCAAATCAACGAGTTGTTCTAAGGCTTCTTTTGGGTTTTTAACCTCATCGAACGCACGATGAAATGTAAAATCCAATGGCTTAGATAGTTCAACCAATTCTTTTGTTCTCTTAATATCTATACTGTTATCGTCTTTTAAAACACCTGAAACGATTCCGGCGCAACCTAATTCTTTGCATATCTCAATATCATGCTTCATGATTTTAAATTCATCTTTTGAGTACACGAAATTTCCTCCTCTTGGCCGAATCAATACATATACCGGAATGTTTAAATGTTCTATGACTTGTTTTAATAATCCATAAGATGGTGTGATTCCTCCAACACTCAATTCCTGACATAATTCTATACGATGGGCTCCAGCTTGTTGAGCATTTTTGGCGGATTGATATGAGTTGGCGCAGACTTCTAGTTTCATGTTTTTACTGTCATTCCTGCGCAGGCAGGAATCTAATTATTATAAATTTCAAAGTGGATTCCTGCCTTCGCAGGAATGACAAACTAATTAACAATTATCTCATCAATAAATGTCCATGCTTTATTTCCACCACCTTGTTTACCTTCTGGGATTGTACCGTAGTTTGGGATTCTCAATTTTATGGTTTTTCCTTTCAGCTCTTTTTTAAGTTTGAATTCAACTATGTTCTTATCATTAGTTTGAAGCTTAATTTTTTCGATTTCTTCTTCAACTTCGATATCGACTTCTAAAGGCGCATAAATCCACTGACCATTTCCATTATAAAATCGTGTTTCAATAGAATTGATTTCTTTTTCCTCACCCAAATCAATAGTAATCTCAAAATCCTCTCCCCAAAACCCCAACCATTCTTTATCACCATAACGCGAATCACTTCCGCTAATACCATTAATCAAACCTTCTGCACCACTACCAGAATACGCTTTATGCGGTTCTTTATCAATGGTGATTTTTGCTCCAACAGCTTTATGAAAATTAATGCTTTGAGTGAATGTTTTTCCGAGTTGTTTATTCTCCTTAAAAACTGCTGCTTTTAGCGTCGTACTTTCAGTTATCGGGATTTGGGATTTATAAATTTTGGAATTTAAATCAGGCACACTACCATCCAAAGTATAACGAATGGTTTTGCCCTTAGTTAAGGTTTTAAGTTCATAAAAAACACTATCATTTTTTGAAACCATATTACCGTCAATCTCATATAAATGATTGGCATAATTAATATCCAAAGCATCCAATCGATTATGAAACGTCTCTAATCGTGATACAAAATTCTCGTAGTTTTTATTTTCAGGTTTTGACCAAACAACTTCGCTCATTGCTAATAGTCGCGGGAAAGCCATATACTCCACTTGGTCTTCGGTTGGCATATATTCTGTCCAAACATTGCCTTGGGCTCCTAATACATACTTTGATTCTTCTTTCGTGAGTTCCTCTGGAATTGGATTAAATCCATACACTTTTTCCAACGGTAAAAAACCACCAATGGCCAAAGGTTCGTCCTCGTTTTCAGATTGGTAATAATCGAAATAACAATGTGATGTTGGTGTCATTACAACATTGTGCCCAGCCTTTGCTGCTTCAACCGCTCCACTGATTCCTCTCCATGACATAACTGTAGCGTTTGGTGCGAGACCACCTTCCAAAATTTCATCCCAACCAATAATTTGTCGGCCTTTAGAATTCAAATAGCTTTCCATTTTTGTGATGAAATAACTTTGCAATTCGTGTTCGTCTTTTAGACCTTCTGTTTTAATTAAGTCTTGGCAGTGCTCACAATTTTTCCAACGTGTTTTTGGCGCTTCGTCTCCACCAATATGAATGTATGTACTCGGAAACAGTTCTAAAACCTCATCTAAAACGTCTTCCAGAAAAGTGAACGTCTTTTCATTCGGACAATAAATGTCCTCAAAAACACCCCATTTTGTGGCAACCTTAATTGGTTCGCTGGTTGCTGAGCTTGTCGAAGCACATCCTAACTCAGGATAAGCCGCAATGGCAGCTTGTGCATGACCTGGCATTTCAATTTCTGGGATTACCGTTACAAAGCGTTTTTTAGCATAAGCGACAATATCCTTAACTTCATTTTGAGTGTAAAACCCACCATATCGCTTACTATCAAATTGATGTGGTTGGTCACTATAATGACCAATCAGCGTTTCATCTCTATAAGCCGAAATTTCCTGTAATTTTGGATATTTTTTAATCTCAATTCGCCAGCCTTGGTCGTCTGTAAGGTGCCAGTGAAAGGTGTTCATCTTTAACATGGCCAAGGCATCGATATATTTTTTAATGAACTCTACCGAAAACATATGCCGAGACACATCCAGGTGCATGCCTCTATATTGAAATTGTGGATAATCCCTTATTATAGTTGCTGAAATAGCGATCCCCTTTTGTCCTGCGGACATTTTCCCCAAAGGGGAAAGTTTGCCAGTTTCTAAACCAACTGGAAGCAACTGTCTTAAACTTTGTACTGCATAAAATGCGCCCTGAGCAGTGGAGGCACTGATTTCTATATGAATTGGATTGACTTCAATCCTATAGCCTTCAGGATTTGAAATGGTGGAATCCTTTACAAAATTAATTCTGTTTTCCACTCCCTTTGTTTTTTTCAATCCAGGCTTTAGAAATTCCGAAAGAAAATTTCCAGCAACACTAAATTCATCTTCAAAATGTATGGTGGTTTCAGAAGACAGCACAAACTGTCCATCTCTAAATTCTTGATTTACAGGCGCAGGAATTAGCAATGCCTTGGCTGTTTCAACTTCATTTTCAACACAACCAAAAATGAATACGGATAAAAGTAAAACGAAGGCAATTTTCTTGAAATGCATTTTAGTATATTAGTTGCATTAAAATTAGCAATCTTTTGAAGAATCCTAAACTTATTTCGGCTTTCGTTGCCATCGCTCTCTTTTTTAGTTGCGAAGAAACAATAGAAACTCCATCAGCCGAAAAAGACCAACCGCTCATTAACTATGTCAATACATTCATCGGTACTGGAGGTCACGGCCACACGTATCCTGGTGCAACGCTGCCTTTTGGCATGATGCAACTTAGTCCAGACACACGATTAGAAGGTTGGGACGGCTGTTCTGGTTACCACTATACGGACAGTTATATTTACGGTTTTTCGCATACGCATTTAAGCGGAACGGGTATTAGCGATTATGGTGATGTGCTTTTAATGCCAACCAACGAAACCAATTTTAACAATGGTGCAGATGGTAAAAAAGGGTATCGTGCGCACTTCAGTCATGATAATGAATTTGCAGAACCAGGTTACTATAAAGTGCATTTAGACTCAACAAATATTGATGTGGAATTAACAGTATCGTTGCGCAGCGGAATACATAAATACCAATTTCCATCTGCTGAAAATCAATTTGTGATTTTAGATTTGGTGCATCGTGATAAGGTTTTGGATGCAAAAATTGAAAAGATTTCAAATACTGAGATAGTGGGTTACAGACACTCCGAAGCTTGGGCAAAAGACCAACGTTTATTCTTCGCTATAAAAACATCGCATCCGTTTGATGACCTATTACAATCGCCTCCAAAAACTGGAATGCCTGGCGCAAGACGATCGTCACTAAAATTTAAGAATCCCGACAATGAACCTGTTTATATTAAAGTTGGTATTTCTGCTGTTGATATTGAAGGTGCTCGTAAAAATTTAGAAGCAGAAATCGGAAACAAAGATTTTGAAACTGTTAAAAAGGAAGCCCAAGATTATTGGGAAACCCAACTTGAAAAAATTGTAATCGAGTCGAATGATTTAGACAAGAAAACCAATTTTTACACAGCACTCTATCACACCATGCTCGCGCCAAATCGTTATCAAGATGTGAATGGTCGCTATAGAGGGATGGACTTAGGAATTCATAATGCCGATTTTGACTACTACACCGTATTTTCACTTTGGGATACGTATAGAGCCGCACACCCACTTTATACAATTATTGAACAAGAACGAACCAACCATTTTATCAATACGTTTTTAGCGAAATATGATGAAGGTGGTATTATGCCAATGTGGGATTTAGCTGGTAATTATACCGATTGTATGATTGGCTATCATGCTGTGCCTGTGGTTGCAGATGCATATTTAAAAGGTATTAGAGATTATGATGTTGAAAAAGCTTTTGAGGCGATGAAACATTCGGCGACACGCGATAAATTTGGGTTAGAAGCATATAAAACATATGGTTTTATACCTGTAGATGAAGAAAGCGAATCCGTTTCCAAAACTTTGGAATATGCCTATGACGATTGGACCATTGCGCAAATGGCAAAAGACATGGGTAAAACTGAAGATTACAAAACTTATATTCAACGTGCGCAGTATTACAAAAATGTGTTTGACCCAGAGACTAAATTTATGCGTGGCCGATTTAGAAATACCTGGTTCGCACCTTTCGACCCTTATGAAGTCAACTTTAATTATACCGAAGCTAATTCGTGGCAGTACAGTTTTTATGTGCCGCAGGATGTTTCAGGATTTATAGATTTACTTGGTGGAAAAGACCAACTAGAAGCACAATTGGATGAATTGTTTTCAGCAAAGACAGAAACTTCAGGTAGAGACCAATCCGATATTACAGGTTTAATTGGACAATATGCTCATGGAAACGAACCGAGTCACCACATGGCTTACCTCTATAATTTTGTGAATAAACCTCATAAAACTCAAGAAAGAGTCCATCAGATTTTAACTGAATTATATACGAATGAACCTGATGGAGTTTCTGGAAATGAGGACTGTGGTCAAATGAGCGCATGGTATGTTTTGAGCTCCATGGGGTTTTATTCGGTAACACCTGGAAGTAATGAATACATTATCGGGACACCACTTTTTGAAAAAGCCACGATTAATCTTGAAAATGGAAAACAATTCAACATCATAGCCAAAAATGTAAGCGACACTAACAAATATGTTGAATACGTAAAACTAAATGGAAAGGATTTAAATGTTACTTTTATCACACACGATGATATTGTTTCTGGTGGCACATTAGAATTTAAAATGACGGACAATCCAGCAATTTGGGGAAGTCGAGAAGGCCAGGAACCAAAAACGGAAATTACCGAGCATCTCATCTTACCGTCGCCATATATTGAAAAAGGAGACATTACATTTCGAGGTGAAACTGAAGTGGTTTTAAATACTTCAGAACAAGATGCAAAAATCTACTACGCTGTTAATGATGAAGATTTCAAAATTTATAAAGAACCATTTAAAATTTTAGAAGATGCAAAAGTGAAGTTGTATTCAGAAAAAGGAGGTTTAAAAAGTCCTGTTTTAACAACTCCATTTTATAAGATAGACCCAAACCTCAGCATTACTTTAGAAAGCGAATTTGCCAATCAGTATTCCGCTGGCGGCAATGATGCCCTCATTGATGGTATTAGGAGTACGAAGAATTATAGAACTGGTAGCTGGCAAGGTTACCATGATACCGATCTGGTGGCGACTGTGGATTTAGGTTCAGAAAAGGAAATCAGTTCTGTAAAAGTAAATTTTTTACAAGACCAAGGCGCATGGATATTTTATCCTACCGAAGTGCAATGTCTGGTTTCAAAAGACGGTAAAAATTATTCCGCTCTATCAACCCAAAAGATTGATGCTTCAAAACGTAATAGCGAACTTGAAATTAAAACTGTAGAATTTAAAATTCCTCAAACCGAATATAAATATGTAAAAATCATAGCCAAGAAATTAGGCGAATTACCAGAATGGCACTTGGGTTATCCAATGGATGGTCGTAGCTGGATTTTTGTGGATGAAATTTCGATTAGATAATTATGGCATTTAACGCACTAGTACCCACATTAGAAGTTGAAAATATGGATGAAACCATAGCGTTCTATGAGTCCTACTTGGATTTTAAGTGTGTAAGTCGTGAGGAAAACCATTGGGCATTTATAAAAAAAGATGATGTTGAGATTATGTTATCCTCTCGTTTTAACAAAGATGAATTTCCAAAGACAGTCTTTACAGGTGGTTTGTACATTTACGTCGATGATATTGATGTGATATGGCAAATCCTAAAAGATAAAGTGGATATTAGCTATCCTTTAGAAAACTTTGAATACGGTATGCGCGAATTCGCCATTTACGATAATAATGGCTATCGCATTCAATTTGGTCAAGAACTAGAAACTAACTAACAATTAAAAATAATGAGCAATCAAAATAACAAATCTGCCTTAGCAACCTTAGTGACGGTGTTTTTTTTCTGGGGATTTATAGCAGCCTCTAACGGAGTATTTATTCCGTTTTGTAAGACGTATTTTAATATAGACCAGTTTCAGTCGCAATTGGTAGATTTTGCATTTTATGGAGCATATTACATAGGTGCTTTACTGCTTTTCATTATGTCAGGTTCCATAAAAAAAGATATTATGAATAATTGGGGCTATAAAAATGGGATTATTTATGGTTTATTACTTTCAGCAATTGGTGCTTTTGTCATGTATCCTGCAACTGCTGGTGCTGAGCAAGGCCAAACCAATGTGTTTTATTTAGTACTAATAGCCTATTTTATTGTGGCATTGGGTTTCTCTTTACAACAAACGGCTGCCAATCCTTTCGCCATTGCCTTAGGTGACCCTAAAACAGGTTCGCATCGTTTAAATTTGGCTGGAGGCATCAACTCATTCGGAACAACCATTGGACCTATTGTAGTGAGCTTGGTGATATTTGGTTCCGCATCTTGGAGTACAGATGAATTAGCATCTATGATTTCCAATAACGAAATTTCATTAGTAACCGTACAAAGCCTTTATTTGGGTGTAGGTGCGTTATTTTTGGTTGCAGCAGCCCTGTTTTACTTCTCAAAAAAATTGCCTTCCCTAAAATCGGAAACAGTATTTGAACCTGCCAATAAAGCACGAAATTTACTAATCATATTAACTCTCATCATTGTAGGTTGTTTTGGCTATATCTTTAGCACCTATGCAGAAGATACTGTAGCGACCGAGAGCGTAGAGGAGACAAGATTGATTGTTTTGTTTGTTGCACTCTTTGCTGTTATAGCTGCAGTTTTTATAGCCAATAGTAGTGCCACGAAAAACGCCACGGGTTGGGGAGCCATGAAATATCCGCAATTGGTGTTGGGCATGCTCGCAATTTTTATGTACGTTGGTGTAGAAGTAACCATTGGCAGTAATTTGGGCGAACTTTTAAAACAAGGTGTTGATGGAACAGGTTCAAACTTATTGGGCTTACCTGTACTGAACGATTCGCAACTTGGCATTTACATTTCTATGTATTGGGGCGGATTGATGATTGGTCGTTGGGTTGGCGCCATAACGGTTTTTAATCCGAGTAAAGGCCTTAAAAAAGTATTATTAATCCTTGTCCCGTATGTTGCATTTGGAGTTATCCTCGCTGTAAATTACATTGCTGGCAACGAATTCTCAAGTAAAGAAATTCTATTCTTCGCTATCTGTATTGCGGTACAGATTGCTGGATTCTTTATCGCAAAAGACAATCCCGTACAAACACTCAAAGTATTCAGTTTATTAGGTATTATTGCTATGCTAATTGGTTTATTTTCATCTGGAAATGTGGCACTCTTCGCTTTCCTATCTGGTGGATTGTTCTGTTCAATTATGTGGCCATGTATCTTTACCTTGAGTATTGCAGGTCTCGGAAAATACACCTCACAAGGGTCAGCGTTTTTAATTATGATGATTCTCGGTGGAGCTATCATTCCGCCTGTACAAGGGAAATTGGCTGATGTGTTTACGATTCAATCATCGTATTGGATTGCTGTAGGCTGTTTTATTTATTTGTTGTTTTACGCATTTAGGACGAAAACGGTATTGGATAAGCAAGGTGTGGAATATTAAATTCGATTAACTTCAGGGTTAAAATTTTAAAGATCCTGAAATAAATTCAGGATGAAATGAAACGAAGAAAATTTATAAAAAATACGGCATTATCCGGAGCAGGATTAGCAGTTGGATCAACTCTAGCGAGTTGTGTTGATAACGAATCCAAAGAGAATAAATCTACTACAGCTACAAGCATAAAAGCAAGTTTACCATTGGTCATCGCTACTTGGCACGTAGAAGAAGCTACAGCCAAAGCTATGGAAGTCTTGCAAGCTGGTGGCAATGCACTCGATGCCGTTGAGCAAGGTTGTAGAGTTGAGGAAGCCAATGAAAAAGGACAGTCGGTTGGCAAAGGTGGTTTACCTGACAGAGATGGAAATGTTACTCTAGATGCTTGCATTATGGATAAACACGGTAACTGTGGCTCAGTGGTCTATCTTCAAAATATAACACATGCAGTTTCCGTAGCCAGAAAGGTTATGGAAGACACTCCTCATGTGATGCTTGCTGGTGAAGGTGCCAAACAATTTGCACTTTCAAATGGCTTTAAGGAAGAAGATTTGTTGACAGAAGCTTCAAAAGAAGCTTGGGAAAAATGGAAAGTAGAAGCCAAATACAAACCTATTATCAATATTGAAAACCATGATACTATTGGTATGCTTGCCATTGATAAAAATGGAGATATTTCTGGCGCATGTACCACCAGTGGCTTAGCTTACAAAATGGGAGGCCGTGTTGGTGACTCACCTATCATTGGTTCTGGTTTATTTGTAGATAACGAAATTGGTGCTTGTGTGGCAACAGGTTTAGGCGAAGAAGTGGTTAAAACAGTTGGCAGCTTTTTAGTGGTAGAACTGATGCGCCAAGGCAAATCTCCACAGGAAGCCTGTGAGGAAGCCATTGGTAGAATCGTCAATAAACCTAATAGTAATTATAAAGACTTTCAGGTTGGGTATATTGCAGTTAACAAGCGAGGAGAAACTGGTCATTATTCCATTCATCAGTATTTTAGCATGACTAAATTTCAGGACGGTGTTAATGAGCAAATTCAGTCGGATTACTACAATAAAGTTTAAAACCACTTTACAGTTAGCCTCGCTATTTTTTCTTTCAAACTAGTATAAGGTGGAAAAAGTAAAGTCACTGGTCCAGACGCATAACGTTTTAATATAGCACGTTCATTAGAAAAAGCTTTAAAACTATAAAATCCATGAGCTTTACCAATACCGCTACTATTACTACCTCCAAATGGCAAATGATGATTAGAAAATTGAATTCCATTAGCATTAATGCATGTTGTTCCTGCTCTGGTATTATCAATAATATAGTTTGTAAAAGATTTTGACTTAGAGTATACGTATAGCGCTAGTGGTTTATCCTTATCTTTTAGATACAACACAACCTCTTCTTTCTCTTTATAAGTTTTGATAGGCAAGATTGGACCAAAAATTTCTTCGTTCATTAAAAGAGACTCTTGTTTTAAATTTGATATTACTGTAGGACCAATAAATAGGTCTTCTTCATTAATTTCTCCTTCTACTATAAATTCAGCTTTGTGTGTTTTAGCATCTTCTAGATAAAACTTAAGCCTATTGAAATTTTTACTACTAATGATTCTACCATAACTATTAGATTTTGAAGTATCCGAACCATAAAATTCGTTTAGATATTGCTTATAATGAATTATAAAAGAATCTAAGATCTTCTCTTGTACAAATACATAGTCTGGTGCTATACAAGTTTGTCCACAGTTAAAGTGTTTTAACCAAGCTACCGTTTTTGCTGCTAATTTTATATCAACATTATTATCTATTATCACAGGTGATTTTCCTCCAAGTTCTAGAGTTACAGAAGTTAAATGCTTTGCGACAGCTTTCATTACTATTTTTCCAACAGGTATTGAACCTGTAAAAAAGATATGATTAAAGGGAAGTTTTAATAAATTTTGAGCTGTCTCAACATCTCCTTGTACTAATGCAACCTCATCTTCATTAAATAAGTCCTTTACTATAGTTGCCATTAGCTCAGAACAATGCGATGAAATTTCAGAAGGCTTTATAATTACAGTATTTCCAGCAGCAATTGCCGCGACAAGAGGTGATAAGGTTAGATTTATAGGGTAATTCCAAGGAGACATAATAAGGCAAACACCCTTGGGTTCGTACTTAACCCAAGACTTTGTACCTAATAGTACAATATCTGTTTTCACCTTTTGTTTCTTTAACCAACGATGCAGATTAGACTTAGCATGTTTAATTTCTTTTATGATAAGATAGACAGCTACTAAGTCTGATTCTACAACAGGTCGTTTTAAATCTTTATATAAAGCCTTTTTGATTTGTTCTCTATAGGTTACCTCAATAGCGTGTTGTAAAGCATTGAGTTTCCTTTTTCTCTCTTTAATAGTGCTTTGTGCTATTTTGTATTGATTGTTCTTTTGCGCTGAGAACAATTTAAAATATGGATTGTCTTTGTAATCTTTCATTTTCGTTGTTTACCGTCAAAGTGATTTGCAATTGTGCATTTCATCGATATATTGTGTATGGCACTGTATTTCATCTAAAACATAAGGTTTTTCATCTTGAAAATCAACAGTTTTAAAGGGATACAAGCTCACTTTGTGCATTTCGTCGATGTTTTTAACTAACAAATGTCAGTTATCTAATTATCGCCTTGTTTCGTCCAAAAATTTCGTGCACAATAAATATCTAACGTTTCTTTGAACCGAAGTTAAACAAAACAATTTAACACTCATGAAAAAAGGTTTAGTCATATTATTATTCTTAACATTATCTATAGCAGGATATGCTCAGCAAGATGTTGTTAGCAATATGGATACTGAACTTGTTGAGACTGTTAAAGCTGAAAAGCCTGAAGCTAAGAAAGCTACACTTTCTGCTAAGATCAAGGCTAAAGTGATTAGAATTAATCATAAAAAAAGTAACGAGATCATAAGTATTAAAGCTTACAGAAAAAGTCTTCAAATTAAAGTTAAGACTGTTAAGCTTTGCTAATTAATATGCTATTAACTAACGAAAAAGCCGAAACTTTTGTTTCGGCTTTTTTAATTGTATTAATCCACTAAATGCAGTTCGCCTTTGGTTTCTTTCTCCTTCAGTTCTTTAACCAGATCTAATGCATCTGGTATTACATCACTACATAATATAATCAAAGATCCTTTTACGGCATTTTTAACCGCATACTTTATGGCCTCACTTTCTGAAGGAATTATTGTGGTCTTCTTATTTGGATCCTTCATCTTTATACCATCATTCAACATCTTAATCAACTCTTCTTCTGTTTTACCGCGTAAACGTTTATCCTGACGAATGATGATTTCATCAAACATTTCAGCAGCTATAGATCCCATTTCGTTGTTATCTTCAACACGTCTGTCGCCAATTCCGGCAATGATACCAACTTTAACGGTTGCTTCTAACTCATCAGTAAATTTCTGTAAAGCTCGCATTCCTGCTGCATTATGTGCGTAATCCAACAGGATACTAAAATCGTTAAACTTGAATAAATTTAATCGTCCGGGTGTTTGTGAAGCAGATGGTATAAAAGTTTCCAATCCTGCTTTCATATCTTCAATACTGATACCCTGTACATGTGCTGCTAAAATACCAGCTAACACATTCTGAATCATGAATTTCGCCTTCCCACCATAAGTTAACGGAATGTTCTCCGCTCTCATGATGCGCATTTTCCACTCTCCTCTACAAATAGTTACATAACCGTTTTCATAGACTGCAGTAATCCCATTAAGGCGTTGTAGCGCTTTAATCCTTGGGTTATTTTCATCCATTGAGAATAATGCTACATTACACTCAACACTTCGTCTCATATCGTACACCAAATCATCATCAGCATTTAAAATGGCATAACCATCTGGTAAAACGGTTTCAGGAATGACCCCTTTAACTTTGGCTAATTGCTCAACGGTATGAATCCCTTTTAGTCCTAAATGATCTGCAGCAACGTTTGTTACAATACCAACATCACACTTTTTAAAACCAAGACCAGCTCTTAACAGTCCACCTCTAGCACATTCCAACACTGCAAAGTTGACCGTTGGATCCTTTAAAACAAATTCTGCACTAGCAGGACCAGTACAATCACCTGTCATTAAAAGTCTATTCTGAATATATACACCATCACTCGTGGTATAACCTACACGATAGCCTTTCATTTTAGCTATATGAGAAATTAATCGCGATGTGGTGGTTTTACCATTAGTGCCTGTAATTGCTATTATTGGAATACGACCAGTATCACCTTGCGTTGGAAATAATTTATCTATAACAGGAGCGGCCACATTACGAGGTAAACCTGTTGTTGGTGCCAAATGCATTCTAAACCCTGGGCCTGCATTAACCTCCAACACTGCACCACCCGTTTCTGATAATGGCTTGGTAATATCCGTAGTCATAATATCAATGCCACAAATATCTAAATCAATGATTTTTGAAATACGCTCTGCCATGCTCACATTCGCAGGATGGATAATATCTGTAATATCTTCAGCAGTACCTCCCGTACTTAAATTGGCCGTATCCTTTAGAATCAGTCGTTCACCATCTGCTAAAACAGAATCTAAGGTATAGCCTGCATCCTTAATAATAGTTTTGGTAAGGTCGTTAACCGTGATTTGAGTCAACACATTCTCATGTCCATAACCACGTCGTGGATCTCTATTGACTTCATCGATTAATTCCTGTACAGTTGATTTTCCATTTCCAACCACATGAGCTGGTGTACGGATAGCACCAGCAACCAATTTATTATTTATAACAAGTAATCTATAGTCATCACCAATGATAAACTTCTCAACTATGATGGCTCCACTGCGCGAACTTTCTTTTGCTTGTCTAAACGCTTCGAGCGCCTCATCGTAATTATTAATATTAACCGTAATACCACGACCATGATTACCATCAATGGGTTTTATAACCAAAGGGTAACCCACATAACGACATGCTTCCTCTAAACTGCGTTCGCGACGGATGATGTCTCCTTTAGGTACTTCGACCTCAGCTTGCTCCAATAGATATTTCGTATCTTCTTTATCACAAGCCAATTCCACACCGATACTACTCGTTTCACTGGTAACCGTTGCCTGAATTCGCTTTTGATTGGCTCCATAACCCAATTGGCAAAGCGAATATTTATTAAGTCTAATCCATGGAATGCCTCTAGATTCAGCTTCCTCAACTATAGAGCCCGTACTTGGTCCAAGACGCTCTTTTTCCCTTAGCTCACGCATGTGCTGAATATCGTCCTCCATATCGTAATCCTCACCTTTAATCAAGGCTTCACAGATATCCACAGAAACTTTTGCAGCATAACGTCCAACACTTTCTTCAATATAGGAGAATACTACATTATAAACGCCTTTTTCGCCATAACCTCTTGTACGACCAAAGCCTGTATCCATACCTGCAAGGGTCTGAATTTCGAGAGCGATATGTTCAATGATATGGCCCATCCACGTGCCTTCTTTTACACGCTGAAAAAAACCACCTGGCTCACCAACCGAACAACGATGGGAGTGCATGCTTGGAAACATTTCCGTAAGTCGCTCATAAAAACCAGGCACCTTGTTAGATGGATAATCTTCCATAGAGCCCAAGTCCAGAACCATTACAATTAGCTTATGTCGTCTTACGGACCAATAGTTTGGTCCTCGCATGGCATTAATACTTCTTATCTCCATTTATAGTTGGTTTTGTTAGTTTTTAAGAGTGAAAGATTATAAATATAAGACATTCCAATAGAAAATTTGACTTATTTTTGCTCAATATTTTTAGATAAAAACTATGCAGAAGAATAAGGGGACATTAATACCTATAGGCGGAAATGAAGATAAAGGTATTGAAGATGATGAAATGTACACTTTAGACTTTATTGATGAAGGAATCTTGTCCCATGTGGTGAGAGAAGCTGGTGGAATTGATGCTAATATTGTCGTTATTCCTACAGCATCTAGTATTCCTGTTGAAGTTGGTGAAAATTACTTAACAGCCTTTTCTACTCTAGGTTGCAAAAATATAGATGTATTGGATATTAGGTCTAAAGAAGATTCTGAAACCGAAAACGCTATTGCTCTCATAAAAAATGCTGACTGCGTTATGTTTTCCGGAGGTGACCAGTCTAAAATAGCTAATAAAATTGGTGGCTCAACTATTCATAAAATTTTATTGGATCGTTACAAAAACGAAAAAGGGTTTGTGATTGCTGGTACAAGTGCTGGTGCAATGGCAATGGCTAAAGAAATGGTGGCTGGAGGAAGCGCTGCGGAGTCTTTTGTTAAAGGTGCAGTTAAAATGTATAAGGGTTTGGGCTTAATACCAGAACTCATTATAGATACACATTTTATAAGAAGAGGACGATTTGGTCGTATTTCTGAAGCTGTGGCACAATTTCCGAAGCTTATTGGACTTGGTTTAGCAGAAGACACAGGTTTGATCATTAAGAATAATCGTTTTGAAGTTATCGGCTCTGGAATGGTGATTGTTTTTGACGGTAGAAAAATAAAACACAACAACCATAGCGTTTTGCAAGAAGGGACTCCAATGTCACTTACAAATATGAAAACCCATATTTTATCCAACGGTGACCGTTTCAATATTAAGAATCAAAAGATTGAAATATTACCGATTGAGGCTCCTTTTATTTAACTTTAAAACACTTATTTCCAAGATGTTTTACTTCCACTATTTATAGATTGAAATCTCTTCTTTTCCATCCGAAGATTTACAAGCTCTGTACATTCCCTCTGTATTAAAAGGCATAGCGATATTCCCTTTGGCATCTACGGCAATTAGCCCTCCGTCACCATTAATTTCGAGGATACGTTTATTAATCACTTCGTCTGAAGCCTCTTCTAAATTCATGCCTTTATGTTCCATTAAGCACGAAACATCGTAAGCCACTACTCCTCTAATAAAAAACTCACCACTACCAGTACAACTCACTGCACAGGTTTTGTTATTGGCATAATTACCCACACCAATCATGGGTGAATCACCAACACGTCCCCATTTTTTATTGGTCATTCCACCTGTTGAAGTTGCAGCAGCAATATTTCCATTTTGGTCACAGGCTACAGCACCAACGGTTCCGAATTTTCCGTCTTTCTTTACGCTATGGTCTAACTGAAACGTATCACTATCTTTAATACCTTGCCACTGCTTGTATCTTACTTCGTCGTAAAAGTATTCCGGTGATTCTATACCATAACCTTGCTCTTCAGCAAATTTCATGGCACCTTCACCCGCCAAAAACACATGGTAACTATTATCCAT
Organism: Winogradskyella sp. MIT101101; assembly: GCF_047126865.1. Classification (NCBI taxonomy): domain Bacteria; kingdom Pseudomonadati; phylum Bacteroidota; class Flavobacteriia; order Flavobacteriales; family Flavobacteriaceae; genus Winogradskyella; species Winogradskyella sp. MIT101101. The sequence continues at coordinate 1,686,522 of NZ_CP138982.1, forward strand.
CACATCTCTTGCCAAGGATACTGGATTTTTAATTCCTGTTACCAATGATACTGCTCCAGCATTCAGGGTTTTACCGTCCATTATGGCAGCGTCCATTTCGTGCGTGCCTTCTGCCGTAAAAACAGAACCTTTGCCTGCATTGAATAATGGTGTATCTTCCAATAATTTTACGGCAACTTCAACAGCATCTGTAGCTGTACCTCCCTTTTCCAAAACCTCAAAACCTGCATCTCTGGCGGTTTTTAAGGCATTTTTGTATTTGGTCTCTAAGGCTTGAGTCATTAACCCTTTTACCAATGTCCCAGCTCCTCCATGGATGGCTATTGAGAATGTGTTGTCATTCATATAAAATAAATTATTGCCAAAAATAAGCCTTGAAAATTATATCCAAGTAGCTTTTAAAAAAATTCACAAGTGATGTAGCATATTTTGTAATTAATCGTAAGTATTTCCTTATGAATTTTAGAATTTGTATTTTAGTATGAGACTATTAATCTACAATGAACAAGAACACTTACGCTTATTTTAGATTAAGTAACACTAACCTTTCCCTACTCTTATGTTTAGTCAGCTTAATTTCTAGTGCTCAAAACTTAAATTTTTCTCATTTAGGTTTGGACGAAGGTTTACCACAAGAGACCATTCATTGTATAGATAAAGATAAAAACGGCTTTATATGGCTTGGTACTTCAGATGGTGCGGTACGTTATGATGGACATGATTTTTTTGTGCCTCAGCCAGATGCAAATTCTGGTCTTGATATTGCTGGTTATCGTATTGGAACCATACTAGCTAAGGACAACTTTGTGTATGTTGGCACAGGTCAAAATGGCTTAATTCGTTATGATATTTATAATGAGTCCATTGTTCAGGTCGGTGATACCAATACCAACTGTACAAGACTGATTGCATACAATGATTTTATTTTGGCAGCTTTTTATAATAATGGTGTAGCTATCATTGACCAATTTGGTACTTTTCATAGTAACAATTTCGAAAGGAATTTTCCTAAGAAAATCACTGGCATTGCGGTATATAAAGACATTATTTACGTTGGAACAGACGAAGGCATTATTCATGCTGCAACATTCAATACCAATAACGATTCTGGTTATGACCTCTTTTTTGAACCCATTGCCAATCTTAATACTCCAATCAACAATCTTAAAACGTTAAACAATAATCTTTGGGTAACTACAGATTCTGGAATATTTAAATTTTCTGAAGAAAAAAATGAGTTTGAATTTACTGAAATCATTGAAAGTGGAAACACGGTCCTGCTCAACACCAATACCTTGGCCTATCACAACAATACATTTTATATTGGCACAACCTCTGATGGACTATTGTTAGCAAGCTATACTGATGGTAAACATGATGTAAAACAACATTATATTGCTGATAAAAAATATGATGCTTCTACCATTAATTCAGATGGTATTAACGAGCTATTCATTTCAGATGGTTTGTTGTTTATAGGAAATATTAATTTAGATATTACAACTGTTGAAGCTCAAGATGTCTTTGCTCAGCCTACGGATAATTTCTATCTAGATAACCCTTCTGTTTTTGCAGTTTATGATACTGAGGACTATTTGTTTACAGGTTCTTCAAGTGGATTGGTTATTTCTAGTAATTCAGACCCCTCAAAATTCAATGTTCTAACAAATCATAATCGTGTTAGAGGCATTACAAAAGATGATAACAATAATATTTGGTTTGTGACTAATAAAGGGGTTTTTGTGATACTACTTACAGATTTTGATATTGAAAATCCAACAATTCTAAAAGCACCAATTAATACCAATAATCCATCACAACTACCAGCCGAAAATATGCGGAGCATTTATAAAGATAACTCTGGCAGCATTTGGATTACGACTTTTAATGCTGGATTTTCAAAGTTTGTTGGTAATGTTTCCGAAGGTGATTTTAGATTTAAAAATTACAGCTCAGAAGATTTGGCTTCAGTTTTTACATTATCTATGGTTAAAGATGCTCAGAACAACTATTGGATGAGTACCCAAAAAGGCTTGAGTAAACTCAATTTTGAAAATGATGAATTAGTTGCAGTCAAAAATTATGATGAAACTTTGGGATTAGCGACAAGAGGTGTATTGAGTTCGTTTGTAGATTCTGAAAACACACTATGGGTAGCAAGTCGCAAAGGACTGAATAAATATAATGCTGAAACGGACAGTTTTAAGTCCTATGGAAAACGTGATGGCCTAAGCAACACTTTTGTTTACAATATTAACGAAGACAACTTAGGCAACTTGTGGCTATCAACAAATGGTGGCTTATTTAAATTCAATAAATCAACTGAAGAATTTACCAATTACAATCCAAAAGATGGTGTACAGAGTACCGAGTTTAATCTGGGCGCAACATTTAAAAACGACACTAACGGTCATTTATATTTTGGTGGCATCAATGGCTTAAATATTTTTGATCCAAAGCGCATCGATGAGCTTGATAAAGAAGGGCATCTAAAATTTACCAGTCTTAAAATTAAGGATGACTATGTGCTGCCTAAAAACTCCAAAGTGCTTTCAACATCCATAAGCAACACTAGAGAAATCCATCTCAATTATGACGATTTTCCTGTTAATCTCGATTTTTCAGCACTGGATTACCGCCCAAATAGTAATATAAAGTACGTCTATAAATTGCTACCAGATGATACAGATTGGAATATACTAGATAGTAAAAACAATATTCAACTTCTCAACTTATCCTCTAAATCGTACACGCTTCAAATACAGGGAAAGTCTCGTAATGATTTATGGCAAAAACCACCTTTGGAATTAAAAATAAACGTCACACCACCTTGGTATAAAAGTAATCTAGCCTATCTATCATATCTACTTTTATTTCTAGGAATCGTTTATGCCTTTTACAGAATGAGTCTTCAACGGCAAATCGCTGGACAAGAATCGAAGCGATTACAAGACTTGGATGATTTAAAATCACGCTTCATTACCAATATAACGCATGAGTTCAGAACACCATTGACTATTATTTTAGGTTATTTAGGTAATTTAGGTAATTTAAAAGAACGTTTTTCTTCAAAAGATGAAGTTGGCACTTCTTTAGATACCATAGAGCAAAATAGTAATAATTTACTCGACTTGGTCAATCAAATGCTGGATTTGGCAAAGCTTGAGAAAGGACAACTCAACATTCATCTCATTCAAAATGATATTGCTGCTTTTTCATCTCATATAGTAGATAGCTTTAAAAGCATTGCTACTGATAAAGGTGTGAACTTAAAATTCTCAGCCAAACCCGATGAAATCATTATGGATTTTGATGCAGAAAAAATCCGTCAGATTTTGACTAATCTCATTTCAAATGCTATAAAATTTTCGCCTCAGAATTCTGATTTAAATATAAGGCTTCAAAGAATGAATTCTCCAGTGCTTCAAATTGAAGTAGCTGATCAAGGTTATGGTATCTCTAAAGAAGAGTTGCCTTTCATTTTCGACCGTTTTTATCAGGTTAAAAATGCAGAACATAAGGTTTCTCAAGGCACTGGAATTGGTTTAGCATTGACTAAAGAATTGGTAGAGTTATTTAATGGAACCATAAATGTCACTTCCGAAATCAATAAAGGAACAAGCTTTACTATTGAATTACCGATAACAAATACAGCAGCCTCAAAAAATATTGAACAAAAAGAGCATCAGATAACCATTGGTACAGTTGTGCCTCAAACAGATGATATTATTGTAGACGATGACGCCAATAGTGTATTGATTGTTGAAGATAATACTGATATGGCACGTTACATAGCTTCATGTCTTAAACCAGAATACAAAGTCACTTTTGCCAAAGATGGCAAGGAAGGGTTGGAACTGGCAAATTCTCAAATTCCAGATATCGTTGTTACGGACGTAATGATGCCAATTATGGATGGGTTTGAGTTGACCCAAAAACTGCAATCTGATAACAATACCAATCATATTCCTATTATTATGTTAACCTCTAAGGCGATGCAAGAAGATAGATTGGAAGGTATTACAAGTGGTGCAGATGCTTATTTAACAAAGCCGTTTCAAAAAAAAGAATTGCAATTACGTATACAAAAGCTTATAGCTAAACGTAAACAATTGCAAGAGCGTTATGCTGTTAACACAATTGTTGAGAAAAAAGTAGAACGAGCTAAACCAAAAGACAAAAACCTTATCTTTTTAAATTCAGTAGTTGATGCTATTCACAAACACTTAGACGATTCTAATTTTGGAGCTACCGAACTTGCTAATTTTTTAGCGATGAGCGACTCACAACTCTACAGAAAGCTAAAAGCAATTTCAAATACCAGTACGGCCATTTTTATAAGAAAAGTACGTTTGGAAAAAGGTAAGAAATTACTTAAAACATCACATTTATCCATTTCTGAAATCGCTTATAATGTTGGTTTTAACGATCCAAACTACTTTAGTAAGACCTTTAGAGAGGAATTTGGACAAAGTCCTTCTGATTTTCGTAACTAACTGAAAATCAGATTTTTTTTCAATATCAGACATAATAATCCTTGTCATTTTTCTTCATTTTGACAAAATACTCCTTGTTTTTGAAAAAATAATCAAGACCATTTTTAGGGATAAACTATAGGTTTGTTAAGCTATTAATTATAAAACCATTGTCAGATGAAAACGTCAACACTTCTCGTCTCACTACTCATCATTAACTCTAGTTTTTTGGCAGGCCATATTTCCATTCAATTAATGGGAAACCTTAATCCTTTTATACTTGGTGGAAGCGAACTTTTTCTTGGCTTAACTTATTACATCCATACGATTTTCAGAGATGTTAGAAACGCATTTGATGTAGACGTAAAACTATAATCTTACACAGATTTAATCCCTATTATTATGAAGACAATTAAACTCACATACCTGTTATCACTGATATCATTTTTCGGATATTCACAAGTCGGTGTGGGTAACACAGACCCAAAAGCAAGTTTAGATGTAACTGCGTCTAACACTGCTACGCCAGCAAATACTGATGGTATTCTTATACCAAGAATAGACAATTTCCCAACGACAAATCCAACAGCAGACCAAGATGGTATGATGGTATTTGTAACCGGTAACGGCACACCAGCTAAAGGCTTTTATTATTGGGATAATGGAAGTGCATCATGGTTTAGTGTTACTGGTATTAACACTCAAAATACATTAGACCAAGCCTATGACGAAGGTGGTGCTGGTGCAGGCAAGGATATTACCGCAGACAATGGAGCGATTACAATTAATGGTACTGATGGTTTATTAATTACAGGTTCATATGGGTCTGGCAATACTATAGACAATGAAATTACTGGAGATGGCATGCGCATGTTTTTTAATCCTAGAAAGGGGGCACTTAGAGCTGGCTTTGCAGACAGAAGTCGATGGGATGATGTTAATATTGGTGATTACAGTTTTTCTGTAGGGAATGACACACAAGCTAGTGGGAATTATGCAGTCGCTTTTGGTATAGAATCTACTGCTATTGGAAACTACAGTTTCTCTTTTGGATTAGATAACGATGCAATTGGCACGTACGCCTTTGTGGGAGGGAACAATTCTGGAGCTTCTGGAGATAGGTCTTTTGCGTTTGGTAATAATATTTTTGCGAGAGGTGACTACAGCTATGCTTTTGGTCGTTCTTCTACCTCCAATATTGCCGATTATGCATTTGCCTTTGGCGAATACTCTAACTCAAACGCCGCTAATTCCGTAACTATTGGAACTTACTTAAATGCAGAATCCTACGCTGAAACCGTATTTGGCCTATACAATACCAATTATTCCGAAACTTCGTCAACTGCTTTTGATGTGAATGACCGATTATTTGTATTAGGGAATGGTACGTCGCCTTCAGCAAGAAGCAATGCGCTTACCGTTTACAAAAGTGGTCTGATGAATATTAATGACGAATATAACATGCCATTAACAGATGGTACTAGTGGCCAAGTAATGACTACTGATGGTACTGGTAACATCACTTTTCAAAATCCCATAGGTGATGCGGATTGGTATGAAGTAGGAACTACATTTGGGTCTGATGATATCAACGATAATATATTTACACAAGGCAATGTGGGTATTGGCAGTAACTCGCCAGATGCTTCATTAGATTTGTTATATACAGGCTCTCAGGTAAATGGTTTAAATTTAGATTATACCTATAGTGAAGCTTCAACCGAAGGTGTTGGGTTAAATGTAATAGCTAGAGGCACAAATGCTGGTAGTACTGTTGTAGGCTCAAGAATCACTGTAGAAAATTCAGGGAATAGCCTCTCAACGTATGGATCGCATCTAATTAACTCTGCCAGTGGTACTCAAAATGTTGGCTTAATTAGTCAAGTAACGGGATCGGGTGTTACTAATTATGGGTTAGGTGTTGAAGTTTCAGGAGGTACTAATCGAAATGTTGGAGCTGAGTTTAGAGCAACATCTGCTGCAACAACTAATTATGGTATAGTTGGAATTGCCACAGGCGGAACAACCAACTGGGCAGGTTACTTTGGTGATTCCAATCTTCCAGGAAATGGCAATGTTTATATAGACAATTATTTAGAGGTAGCATCATCATTTAGATATACAGACGGCAATGAAACACCAGGCTATATTCTAAGGAGTAACGCTAATGGAGATGCTAATTGGGTTGATCCAAGTACGGTTTTTAATAACACGCAAAACACATTAGATCAAGCCTATGACGAAGGTGGATTAGGAGCAGGAGCAATTATCGATGCCGATGTTGGACCCGTACAGATCAATGGAGGTGGTGGCTTTTGGGTAACAGGTCAACATGGCGTTGGTGTTCCTTATTCCGTACATGCTGATCTATCCGCGTTTTTTATGAATCCCAGAACATCCGCGACTCGATCTGGCTTCGCCACAAATTCTGTCTGGACTTCAGGAAATATCGGCAATTACTCTGTTGCTATGGGTTATGCACCATTAGCATCTGGTATTGCCTCTACAGGTTTTGGTTACTTAACAGAAGCTAATGGTGACCGCTCAACCGCTATGGGAAATGGTACCATTGCAGCCTCATTCGCAGAAACTGCATTAGGCAATTTCAATACCAACTATACACCAGATAACACATCAGCTTTTGATCCTGATGACAGATTGTTTGTAGTTGGCAACGGCACATCAGATGCAGCAAGACACAATGCCTTAACGATTTATAAAAATGGTTTATTAAATATAAATGAAGCTTATAATTTACCAGCGGCAGATGGCACCAACGGTCAAGTCTTAGCTACTGATGGTGCTGGACAAACCAATTTTGTAGATGCCAGTACTGTATTTATTGATAATGACACCCAAAACACCCTCGACCAAGCTTATAACGAAGGTGGGGCTGGTGCTGGAAAAGAGATTATTGCAAATAATGGTGCTGTAACAATTAATGGTACAGATGGTTTTTTTGTGACTGGGACTTATGGTTTCGGCAATACCATTGACGACGAAATTACGGGCACTGGTACACGTATGTTTTTTAATCCAAGAAAAGCAGCTTTTAGAGCTGGTTATGTTAGTGGCAATCGGTGGAATAATGCTAATGTGGGAGCTCATTCTACTGCGTTTGGTTACAATACTCAAGCTTCTGAATTTTATTCAACCGCTTTTGGCTATCAAACGACTGCCTCAGCTGCAGCTTCTACAGCTTTCGGCGATGGAACTTTGGCTAGTGGTAGTTACTCAACAGCTTTGGGGCACGATACCAACGCATCGGGACTCTCTTCCACAGCATTAGGATATAACACAACGGCCTCAGGTCAAAATTCATTAGCTTCAGGCTATACAAGTACAGCTTCTGGAGACAACGCTGTCTCATTTGGATTAAACACACTTGCCTCTGGAGAAAATTCGAGTGTACTTGGTATACACACAATTTCACCTTCATATGGCGAGACTGTAATTGGACTCTATAACACTAACTATTCTGTTTCGTCGGCTACTAATTTTAATCCTAATGATAGAGTATTTTCTATCGGTAATGGTTCAAATTTTGGTGCCCGAAGTAACGCGCTTACCATTTATAAAAACGGTACTATGAATATTAACGATGCTTATAATATGCCGTTAACAGATGGTACAAATGGCCAGGTGATGACCACTGATGGAGCCGGTAACGTCACGTTTCAAAATGCCAATGTTAATACAGACAACCAACAAATAGACAATTTTGCTTTGTCAGGTACTACACTCGGTATTTCGTTACAGAACGATGGAGTGGCACCAGTTACAGTAGATTTAGCAGCTATAAACACAGACAGCCAACAAATTGATAATTTAGCTTTAACAGGTACTTTATTAGGTATTTCGTTACAAAATGATGGAGTTGCACCTGCGACAGTAGATTTGTCGTCTATTAATACTGACAATCAACAAATAGACAATCTTGGTTTGGTAGGCACCGTTTTAGGTATTTCACTTGAAGACGATGGTATAGCACCAGTAACGGTAGATTTATCTTCAATAGACACAGATAACCAAGAAGTAGACACCTTTTCTTTTAATAGCTCAAACAATATTCTAACCCTGGAAGTTGAAGATGATGGCCAAGCCGCTCACACAGTCGATTTGTCTAATCTTAATTCTTCGTACTCGCTTGCGAGAATCACCTTAGGTGCTAATCAGTCATTTAATACGTCAGGATGGCAAAAGGTCGACTTTGACACTGTTGATTATGATGTCAACTCTGATTTTAACACCACAACAAATACATTTGACGCACCCACAACAGGCTATTACAAGATAAGTGCCTCTTGGGGAAGTATAGCCAGTTCTACCTCAACAAATTCATTTGGTGTTGCCATTTATGTGAATGGCACCTCTACGAGATTTAAAAATTATCATCATTGGGGAAATGGATTAGTAAGACGCGATATCAACAGTGTTTTGAGTCTTAATGCCGCAGATACTGTCGAAATTTATTTTTATACAACAACCAGCATCACATGTTTTGCCAGTCAACAATCCGTGGCTTTTGAAATACAACAAATACGTTAAACTATTAAAAAAATAATTGGATTGTCTTCAATTATTGTTTGAGCAAAGAAAGCCGAAGTAGGGATCGGCTTTCTTTTTCATTTTTAGCTTCTCAATCTTTCATTTCAAGATTTAAGTTTTGTAGTTTTATAGACTTCAAAATTTTATTTCATGTCAGACCAAAAACGTCTTTTTCTTGTTGATGCCTACGCCCTTATTTTCCGTGGGTATTATGCCTTTATAAAAAATCCTAGAATCAATTCTAAAGGTGAAGACACTTCTGCCATTATGGGATTTATGAACTCCCTTTTAGATGTTATTAAACGCGAACGACCAGATCATTTAGCCGTTTGTTTTGATAAAGGAGGGAGTGTAGATCGTGTAGAGATGTTTGAAGCCTATAAAGCCAATAGAGACGAAACACCTGAAGGCATTAGAACAGCAATACCTCATATTTGTAATATTCTTGAAGCCATGCACATTCCTATTATGGTGAAAGAAGGGTATGAAGCCGATGATGTCATTGGCACACTATCTAGACAAGCTGAAAAAGAAGGCTACAAAACTTTTATGGTAACACCAGATAAGGATTTTGCGCAGTTAGTCACTGACAACATCTTTATGTACAGACCTGTTTTTGGCGGTGGTTATGAAACTTGGGGAATTCCTGAGGTTCAGAAAAAATTTGAAGTTGAAACTCCAATGCAAGTGGTTGACTTTTTAGGCATGATGGGAGATTCTTCAGACAACATTCCTGGTTTGCCAGGTGTCGGTGAGAAAACTGCCAAAAAATTCATTAAGCAATTTGGAAGTATGGAAGGCTTGTTAGCCAATACTGACCAACTCAAGGGTAAGATGAAAGAAAAGATAGAGGCTAATAGGGAACTAGGATTACTTTCAAAGGAACTTGCGCGCATTATGCTCGATGTACCGGTTGAGTTTAATGCCAAGGACTTTGAATTAGACCATCCGGATGTTGAAAAAGTAAAACAGATTTTTCAGGATTTAGAATTTAGACGTTTAACGGATAATTTCTTGAAAACCTTTGCTCCTCAAGACGTTTCAGATTCTAGTTCGAGTACGTCTTCCACAACAGAAAAAACTAAGCCAACCTCTACCCCAAAGGAAAAAAAATCAGCTGGTGCTGGGCAGTTTTCGTTGTTCGGAGGAGCTGATTCAGACACCACTGAAACTAGTTCAGAATACACCCGAAACACCTCTGAAACGACTTCGCATTTTTACCAAAGCGTAGCTTCTGGGATGGCCACAAAATTGTTTGTAAAGAACTTAATGAACCAAACTTCGGTATGTTTTGATACCGAAACTACAAGCATAAATCCACTACAAGCAGAGTTAGTTGGTATTGCCTTTTCTTGGGAAGCTGGCAAGGGGTTTTATGTACCTTTTCCAGAAGACAAAAACGAAGCTCAAGAATTAATTGAAGTACTTAGACCTTTTTTTGAAAATGAAAGCATTGAAAAAATCGGTCAAAATTTAAAATACGATATTAAGGTTTTGGCTAAATACAATGTTGAGGTTAAAGGCAAGCTTTTCGACACCATGTTAGCGCATTATCTCATCAACCCAGATATGCGGCATAACATGGATGTATTGGCAGAGACGTACCTTAACTACACACCTATTTCCATCACAGAACTCATCGGCAAAAAAGGAAAAAATCAACTCTCCATGCGAGAAGTCCCTTTGGAAAAACAAACCGAATACGCTGTAGAAGATGCTGACATCACCTTGCAACTAAAAGAGCATTTTGAAAAGGAATTGGGCGAAGCTAATACTCAAAAATTATTCGATGAGATTGAAGTACCGCTTCTCCGAGTACTTGCTGATATGGAGTTGGAAGGCATTAATTTAGACAAGGACTTTTTAAGCTCACTTTCAGAACAACTCAATAATGATATTGCCAATCTAGAAAAAAGTATATATGAAGCTGCAGGTGAGGAATTCAACATTGCATCGCCAAAGCAATTGGGTGTTATTTTATTTGAAAAAATGAAATTGGTCGATAAACCTAAAAAAACCAAAACAGGACAATATTCCACGGCAGAAGATGTGTTGAGTTATTTGGCAAAAGACCACGACATCATTCAGCAAATATTAGATTATAGAGGACTTAGTAAATTAAAAAGCACTTATGTAGATGCTTTGCCTTTACAAGTGGAAAAAAGCACTGGACGCGTCCACACAGATTATATGCAAACCGTTGCTGCCACTGGGCGTTTGAGCAGTAATAATCCAAATCTTCAGAATATTCCGATCCGTACCGAACGTGGTCGACAAGTTCGTAAGGCTTTTGTACCAAGAAATGAGGAATATACATTGTTAGCTGCTGATTATTCGCAGATAGAATTGAGAATTATTGCGGCTTTGAGCGAAGAGGAAACCATGATAGAAGCGTTTAAAAACGGAGAGGACATTCATGCCTCGACGGCTTCAAAAGTATTTAACGTACCGATTAATGAGGTCACTCGTGAACAACGTAGCAATGCAAAAACTGTCAACTTCGGAATTATCTATGGAGTATCCGCTTTTGGGTTGAGCAACCAAACCGATTTGTCTCGAAGTGAATCTAAAGAGCTTATAGAAACGTATTACGCCACCTATCCAAAACTAAAAGCCTATATGGGCAAACAAGTAGATTTTGCAAGAGATAATGGTTACGTACAAACGGTTTTGGGTCGTCGTAGGTATTTAAAAGATATTAATTCGCGTAATGCCGTGGTACGAGGAGCTGCAGAACGCAACGCGGTAAATGCACCGATTCAAGGTAGTGCTGCAGATATCATTAAAATAGCGATGATCAATATTCATCAAAAGCTTCAAGAAGGTGCGTATAAATCAAAAATGCTTTTGCAGGTTCATGATGAATTGGTTTTTGATATCTACAAACCAGAGTTAGAAGACATGAAAATTCTCATTAAAACCGAAATGGAAAATGCCTATAAGCTAAAAGTTCCTTTGGATGTAGATTTAGATATTGGAGATAATTGGTTGGAGGCGCATTAAAACTTCACTTTTTTTTTAGTATGGTTGATTTTAAATAAGTCAACCATTTTTCTTTTTAAGCAAAAACGAATCTCGACTATTCTCTAATTTGGGTTAAAATCTAAAAACAGCGAATTATGGGAACTAATGACAAGAAAAACGATAAAGAAGAAAAAAACGAAACAAGCATAGCCGAGACAGCTATAAATAAAAAAGAAGTTGACGGAAAAGACATTAACCATCAGCAGAAAGAGCGCAGAGAAATTCACCAACCGAGGGACAACGCCTAATTAGGAATTCATAAAAATTAAATAATGATTATCACCAAAGTATTAGGGCTTACCAGCGCACTTACAAAGAGCAAAAAAGCTAAAATCGCAATTCTCGCTATTGAGATTGGTATTTTAGCCTATGCACTACACCAACAAAAGAAAGAGAACGAAAATAAGCGGCTTAATTCTTAAAATTATTGGTTTTTGAACTAATATTGCAGTCTAATTGGATTATGAGTATTATTTCAAAAGACATATCAAAAGCTGTAGCCTTATTAAATGCTGAGGAGATTGTTGCCATACCAACTGAAACGGTTTATGGTTTGGCTGGTAATATTTATTCTGAAAAAGCGATCAAGTCGGTTTTTGAAACTAAGCAGCGTCCCTTTTTTAATCCACTTATTGTTCATATTTCCTCTGTAGATTATTTATCACAGATTGTTGAACACATTCCAAAAAAAGCAAAATTATTGGCAGAAGCTTTTTGGCCAGGACCAATTACCCTCGTTTTAAAAAAGAAAAATACGATTCCAGATGTAATTACAGCGGGTAAAGACACTGTTGCTGTGCGTGTGCCGAATCACACAACTACTCTAGAACTTTTACGTCAGTTAGATTTTCCTTTGGCAGCACCAAGTGCTAATCCATTTAGTAGTATTAGCCCAACAACTGCAGCTCATGTTGAAACCTATTTTAAAGATAATATTAAAATGGTGTTGGATGGAGGTGCTTGTAAAAGTGGTATAGAATCCACCATCATAGGCTTTGAAAATGACCAACCCATTATTTATCGTTTAGGCTCTACAGCCATTGAAGATATTGAAGCTGTGGTGGGTGAAATTCAGATTAAGAATAAAAAAGAAATCGCACCAGATGCTCCAGGTATGTTAGAGCGCCATTATGCTCCAAAAACCAAGACTATACTTACGGACAATATTTTGGGTATGGTCGATCAGTATAAAGGCAAACGTATAGGAATTATCACTTTTCAATCTGAAATTGCTAATAGTAATATAGAGGTTCAAATAGCACTTTCAAAAACAGGTGATTTAGCTGAGTCAGCTTCAAAACTTTACGACGTACTGCATCAATTAGATAAAATGGACCTCGATGTTATTATTGCTGAAAAATTTCCTGAATATGGTTTGGGCAAATCAATAAACGATCGTTTATCTAGAGCCACAAAGTAATTATTTTGCTTCTAATGTAAGTACCATAAAATTTTTCGTCTAAACTTAAAGACTTCTTGAATAAAAAGCAATGATGTTCAGATTTCTTTCTGTGTTTATAGGTTTGGGATTTTCCCAACTAATTGCAGGCCAAACCTGTTGTTCTGGTGGTATTCCATTGTCCAACAATATTGGTTTAGAATTTAACGAAGACAATACACTGCTCTTAAATATTAGTTACGATTTCAATAACCTCAATACCCTAAAGAATAATACAGAAACTTTAGATGATAATTCAAGATTAAGAACCACACATTCTATTTTAATAAATACTGGTTATGCTTTTTTAAGTAAATGGTCAGTAGAAGGCTTGTTTACATGGGTAAACCAAAGGCGCATTATTTCTCAATTTGATTCAGAAAACTTAGACCAAACCTATGGTATAGGTGATGCCATCGTTTTAATTCGTTACTCCCTTCTAAAGAACACTCCCAAAAACTGGAATCTAAATATTGGTGCTGGTGTAAAAATCCCTTTAGGTTCTTCAACTGAAACAAATGACCAAGGCATAACTCTAAATGCAGATTTACAGCCAGGCAGCAATGCTTGGGACTTGGTCTATTTAGTAGGAACTTCAAAAACTTTCGATTTTAGACCGACTATGACTTTTTCTTCACGCGTGGTTTATCGCCAAACAGGAGAAAATGATTCTTATTTTGGTAACTCTTCTTATAAATTTGGTAATGAAATTCAAGCATTTTTAAATGTCTCAGATCAATTTCTAATAAAAAACACATTTGTAAATCCTAGCCTGAGTTTTAAATATAGAAACGCAGAAAAGGACGAGACGCAAGGATTCGATATCCCAAATACAGGAGGGGATTGGGTTTTTATAATTCCAAGTTTTTCAGTGAAATTGTTTCAAAACATTTCTTTTAATGCAGCTGCTGAACTACCTTTATATTCTAGCCCAGACGGAATTCAACTAACACCAACCTATAGATTAACAACCGGACTTTTGTTTAAGCTGTTTAGTAAACCAGAAGCCTTAACATTAAATCAAGAATTATGAAAATATTCAACTATTTATTCGCCATATTATTTTGTTTAGCCCTAGTTGGTTGTAGTTCTAGTAATGCAACAGGCTCTGATGATGGCAGTATGGGTAATGACGATGACGGATCTACTCCATCCAATACATGGTTGATCCCATCTGATCAAGTAAGAGATGGTGGCCCTGGGAAAGATGGTATCCCATCCATTGACAACCCAATGTTTACAAATGCCGCTTCGGTTAATTTTCTTTCTGATGATGAATTAATTGTGGGAATAAAACAGGGCGATGTGGTAAAAGCCTATCCACATTATGTAATAGATTGGCATGAAATTGTTAATGATGATGTCAACGGAACCAATATGACTGTTTCTTACTGTCCATTAACAGGTACAGCCTTTGCTTGGGAAAGTTTGGCCGATAGCTCTTTCACAACTTTTGGTGTTTCTGGTTTGTTATATAACAGTAATTTAATTTTGTACGACAGACAAACAGATAGTAACTGGTCTCAAATCTTACAACAATGTGTCAATGGCGAGTTAATTGGAGATACACCTGAAAAAATTATGGTCGTTGAAACCAATTGGGGAACTTGGAAAGATGCCTACCCAAACTCTTTGGTCTTAAATTCCAACACTGGCTTTAGCAAGCCTTACGGAACGTATCCTTATGGACCCTATAAAACCAGTCACGACTTTTTTCTATTCGTGCCAGAAATTTTAAATCCTGCGCTTCCCAACAAACAACGTGTTTTTGCTTTGATGGCAAATAACCAATCTAGAGTTTATAAATTTTCAGACTTCAATAACGGCAATGTTCTTAGAGAGAATTTTTTTAATAAGAATTTTTTAATTGTTGGTGATGAAAACCTCATTGTAGCCTTTGAGCTAAGTGGTTCTAACAGTAACCTAACATTTACTTATGATTTTCAAAACTCTGAAGCTTTCTTTAAGGATAATGAAGGTAGTAAATGGAATATGTTTGGTGAAGCTATTGAGGGTCCAAGAGAGGGTCAGAAACTAACACCTGCCAACTCTGTAACAAGTATGTGGTTTGCTATTGCAGCGTTTTTTCCAAACCCAACAATCTATCAAGAGTAAAGTTAAAATGTCCTTTCTAAATTCTATTGTATAGAAGCCAAAGACTTTATGGTTTTTTATAAAATACATTTCGGTCAATTTCAGCTCTAAAAAAACATAGGCTAAGGTTTGTCAATCCAATAAGTTATCGTAAATTTGCAAACTCTTTTTCGGAAGAGGAATGTATAATCTTTTGCGCTGTGAAGCGTAATATTAAATCAAATTAGTGTGGACACATTAAGCTACAAAACAGTTTCTGCTAACAAAGCTACCGTTAATAAGGAGTGGGTTTTAGTTGATGCTGAAGGACAAACTTTAGGTCGCTTAGCTTCAAGAGTAGCAATACTTTTAAGAGGTAAGCACAAACCTAATTTTACGCCACACGTTGATTGCGGTGATAACGTAATTGTTGTTAATGCAGAAAAAATCAACTTAACGGGTAACAAATGGACGGAAAAAAGTTATATCCGTCACACAGGTTATCCAGGTGGTCAAAAAAGCCTGACTGCTACTGAGATGTTTGAGAAAGACCCAACCAGATTAGTAGAAAAGTCAGTAAAAGGAATGTTGCCTAAAAATAAATTAGGTTCTGTTCTTTTTAGAAACTTAACTGTTGTTGCTGGTACAGAGCACGCTCACGCGGCTCAAAAACCAAAGACAATGAAATTAAACGAAATTAACTAATGGAAGTAATTCACAAAATTGGCCGTAGAAAGACGGCTGTTGCTCGTGTGTACGTTGCCAAAGGAAAAGGTAACATCACGGTGAACAAAAAAGACATGGCGGAATACTTTACTACTGGAACACTTCAGTACAAAGTAAACCAACCAATTACCATGACTAACAATGATGGCAACTTTGATATTACTGTTAACGTATATGGAGGTGGTATCACCGGCCAGGCAGAAGCAATACGTTTAGGATTATCTCGCGCAATGTGCGAGTTAGATCCTGAAAACAGAGCAATATTAAAGCCAGAAGGTCTATTGACTAGAGATCCAAGAATGGTAGAGCGTAAGAAATTCGGACAGAAGAAAGCGCGTAAGAAATTCCAGTTCTCTAAACGTTAATATCCAACAACATTTAATTCAGAACTTGATCACTCAAGTTCTGAATTATCTTATTTTATTGAAAAGATTCTGAAATGAGTTCAGAATTAAAAGTTTAGCATCTAAATGGTTAAGGCGAGCAATAGCGACCACTTAATCATTGCTAATTTAACAGAACGTAAACTATTAAAACATGGAAAAAGTAGAAGTAAAAGAACTACTCGATGCAGGTGTACACTTCGGTCACCTCACACGTAAGTGGAACCCAAACATGGCCCCTTACATCTATATGGAGCGAAACGGCATCCATATCATTAACCTTTACAAGACAGCAGCTAAGATTGATGAAACTTGTGCAGCATTAAGTAAAATTGCAGCATCAGGAAAGAAAATTTTATTTGTTGCAACAAAAAAACAAGCTAAAGACATCGTAGCTGAAAAAGCAAGTGCTGTAAACCAACCTTATATTACTGAGCGTTGGCCAGGTGGAATGTTAACTAACTTTGTTACCATTAGAAAAGCTGTTAAAAAAATGGCTTCTATTGATAGAATGAAGAAAGACGGAACATTCAACTCTTTATCTAAGAAAGAGCGTTTACAAGTCAATCGTTTGCGTGCTAAGTTAGAAAAGAATTTAGGTTCTATTTCTGACATGACACGTTTACCTGGCGCACTATTTGTAGTTGACATTATGCGTGAGCATATCGCAATAAAGGAAGCACAGAAATTAAACATTCCTATTTTCGCTATGGTAGATACCAACTCCGATCCACGTGAGGTTGATTATCTTATCCCAGCAAATGACGATGCTTCTAAATCTATCGATAAGATATTATCTATTGTAACATCTGCAGTAGAAGATGGTCTTAATGAAAGAAAAGCAGAGCGTGCTGAAAAAGACACTAAGAAAGCAGATCAAAAATCTGAAACAAAAGCTGAGGCTAAACCAAAAGCTGCAAAAAAGGAAAAAGTAGCAGCTGAGGAAGAAGAATAAATAACATTTATACAATACTAAAAGTCATTTAATTCTTTTTTTACCCTGAGCAATGTCGAAGGGCATTAAACTAATTGAATGACTTTTTAAATTTAAAAACTATGGAAAATACTGTAAAAGTTACAGCAGCAGAAGTAAACAAGCTAAGACAAGCAACTGGTGCTGGTATGATGGATTGTAAAAAAGCTTTAGTTGAAGCTGGTGGTGATTTTGATAAAGCCATTGAAGTTTTACGTAAAAAAGGTCAAAAAGTTGCAGAAAAAAGAGCCGACAGAGATTCTTCTGAAGGTGCTGCTGTAGCTAAAATTAATGCAGATAACACTTCTGGTGTTGCTATCGTTTTAGGTTGCGAAACAGATTTCGTAGGTAAAAACGAAAACTTTGTAAAACTTGCTAACGAGCTAGGTGAAGTTGCATTAAACTATAATACAAAAGAAGAATTTTTAGCAGGAGATTTCGACGGAATGACCGTTGCAGAAAAATTAACTGAGCAAACAGGTGTTATCGGTGAGAAATTAGATATCACTGCTTTTGAAAGGTTAGATGCACCTTATGTTGGACAATATGTTCATATTAATAAAATTGCTGCGTTAGTAGGTTTATCTACAAAAGTAGATAACGTTGAAACTTTGGTTAAAGACGTTGCTATGCAAGTAGCTTCTATGGGAGCAACAACATTATCATATAAAGATTTCGATCCTGCTTATGTTGCTTCAGAAACTGAAGCTCGTATTGCAGTTATCGAAAAAGATAATATTGAATTAGGACGTTTAGGTAAGACATTAAAGAATGTACCAAAATACATTTCTATGGCTCAATTAACTCCTGAGGTAATGGCAGAAGCGGAAGAAGCTGCAAAAGCAGAATTAAAAGCTGAAGGTAAGCCAGAACAAATCTGGGACAGAATTTTACCTGGTAAAATGGAGCGTTTCATTTCTGATAACACAACTTTAGATCAAGAGCAATGCTTATTAGATCAAAAGTTCATTAAAGATGAAAAGAAAACTGTTGCTGAATATGTAAAATCTTATGGTGATGTTGAAGTTACCGGATTTAAAAGAGCAACTGTAGGATAAGTATCTTACATCCATTCTAAATATTTTAAAAGCTTCTCAATTTATGAGAAGCTTTTTTTTTTGGCATTTTTTTCACTTTTACAGATGCTAATAATTATGTAGCTTTGTTCAACTTTCAAATTCTAACATGAAATATAAAAGAATACTACTAAAACTGTCTGGTGAAGCACTTATGGGTAATCGTCAATACGGTATTGACCCAGAGCGATTGGCAGAATACGCTCAAGATATTAAAGCGATAACCGACTTAGGAGTACAGGTCGCTATTGTTATTGGCGGCGGAAACATATTTAGAGGAGTTGCTGGCGCTAGTAATGGTATGGATCGTGTTCAAGGAGACCACATGGGCATGTTGGCAACAGTTATTAATGGTTTAGCATTGCAAAGTGCCTTAGAGGATTCTGGCATCCCTACACGGTTACAATCGGCAATTAAAATAAATGAAGTGGCAGAACCCTTTATAAGACGTAAAGCACTTCGCCATTTAGAAAAAGGGCGTGTCGTTATATTTGGTGGAGGAACAGGAAATCCATATTTCACCACAGATTCCGCAGCAGTATTAAGAGCAATTGAAATTGAAGCGGACGTAATTTTAAAAGGCACTAGAGTAGATGGAATTTATAATGCTGACCCTGAAAAGGATATTACAGCAACTAAATTTGACCACATCACTTTTGATGATGTTTTACGTAAAGGCTTAAAGGTTATGGATACAACAGCTTTTACACTTAGTCAAGAAAATAAACTGCCAATTATAGTTTTTGATATGAACAAAAAGGGTAACCTTTTAAAAGTAGTTTCTGGTGAAACCGTAGGAACGGAAGTTAATCTTTAAAAAAAATTGGCTCAACTTTTGATAGCACTCAATTAAAATTATAACACTATGAACGAAGACATTAAATTTATAATAGATACTGCTGAAGAAGCAATGGAAGCTGCTCTAAAGCATTTAGAAAAGCAATTGGTTAACATTAGAGCTGGTAAGGCAAGTCCTGCGATGTTAGGTAGTGTAATGGTAGATTATTATGGCTCGCAGACTCCATTGAACCAGGTTGCAAATGTAAACACACCAGATGGCAGAACAATTTCTGTACAACCATGGGAAAAAAGTATGCTTCAGGAAATTGAGCGCGGAATAATGCTGGCTAATTTAGGTTTTAATCCTATGAATAATGGTGAAATGATTATCATTAACGTACCACCCTTAACCGAAGAACGTAGAAAGGATTTAGCAAAACAAGCTAAAGCGGAAGCCGAAGACGCTAAAGTTGGTGTAAGAAATGCACGTAAGGATGCCATGAATGAAATTAAAAAAGTTGATGTTTCTGAAGACCTACAAAATAATGCAGAAATAGATGTGCAAGAACTTACGGATTCTTACGTTAAGAAGATAGACAGCATTCTTGATGTTAAGGAGAATGAGATTATGACCGTATAATACCAAGTTGAAATTGAGCCATTCTCAATTTAATTTCAGAATCTTAAACCCCCAATCATTTGGGACAGATTGTCAACTTATAGGATTTTGGTTCTTCTGTTTTAAAATAAAAATACTTTAATGCTAAAACATCTGTTTGTTGTTTTTCTAATTGGCCTAGCAACAAATAGTTTTGCTCAAAACCCTATTTCTCAAGAAAGGGATTCTTCGCAAATTGCAAGAGATTCTATAAAAAAAGCCGAATTTTTAAAAAAAATAGGCAATGGTTATATATCCATTGGCTTTTTTGATTTAGACCTTCGTTATTTAATTAAATTCAATCAGTTTGAAGGTTTTAGAACTGGCTTAGGAGGTGTTACCAATAAACGTCTTTCTGAACATTTCCGAATTAACGGTTATACCGTTTATGGTTTTAAGGATAAGCGCTATAAATATAGTGTTGGTGGTGGTTTTAGAATAAATGAAAAATCCAATACATGGGTTAACCTAGCTTACACGGATGATTTGCAAGAAACAGGAAGTTCTACCTTTTTAACTGACAAACGCTTTTTTACTTTTTTTGAACCTCGACTATTAAATATAGATCTATTTCACAGGCATATAACAAAGTCCGTTGGCCTACAGCATAAAATATCCAATCATCTTTTGTCAGAAACCCAATTAGCGACTAGTAAAATAAACCCAACATACAATTACAGGTTTAATTTAGACGACAGAAGTTATAACACTTTTGATATAAGTACTGCTAAAATCAGTTTACAGTGGAGTCCTTTTAGCCAATTTGAACTGGTCAAAAACAAAGTACTGGAAATTAAAAATGGCTATCCAAAATTCACCCTGCAAGTTACTCAAGGATTTAAATCCGTTTTTGGAAGCGATTTTAATTTTTCCAAATTAGATTTTAGGACCGTTCAACAGTTCTATCATAAAAACGATGCGATTAGCAAAATAACGCTAGTTGCTGGTATAGCTGGTGGAGAAACTCCTTTAACGCACCTCTACCATGCCTACCCAAATAATATTACAAAAGAAACCATTCTTCAACGGTTCTCTGTAGCTGGTCTCAATAGTTTTGAAACCATGTATTTTAATGAATTCTTTAGCGATAAGTTTTCGACCTTACAATTGAAACATTACTTTAAACCTTTCAAAATTTCTGACCGATTTCAACCACAACTCGTTTTAATTTCAAGATATGCTGTTGGAGATATGAAAAGTATTGATAGACATCAAGGTATAAATTTCAACACTTTAGAACACGTTTACTCAGAATCTGGTTTTGAAATTAATAAACTTCTCTTTGGCTTTGGACTTAGTTTTGCGTACAGATATGGAGGTTATCATCTTCCTAATTTTGAAGACAATATAGCTTTTAAGTTTACCTTTAATATTTCGCTTTAGAGCAAATTATATTACTGTTAATTACATAACAATTCCTTAGGTTTTTTCTACCTTTGCGGCTCGTTTCAATAAATAAAGTGGCACTATTTATTTTAGGTAGATACTAAAAAATGTTTAAACTGTTAACTATAGGTTTTTGGGAGGCTGTTGCGAGGTTAATTCTTCGTAACAAAATCTTTATTCTCATTACTGTCATTGCAGCGACCGTGTTTTTTAGTATGCAGTGGAAACATATGCGCTTTACCAATACTGAAGCCAATATGTTGCCAGATGACCATGAGGTTAACCTCGCTTACAATGAGTTTCTGGAAATTTTTGGAGAAGAAGGCAATCTCGTTGTAATTGGAGTTAAAGATTCAACCTTATTTACTGTTAAACAGCTTAATGCTTGGAACAACCTTGCAGAATCTTTCAAACCATATGATGAAGTTGAAACTGTAATTTCTATAAAAGATCTTCAAAAACTTGTAAAAAACACCAAAAAAGAACAGTTTGATTTAGAGCCTTTTATCAAGGATTCTTTAACCAATATAGAGCAAATAAAAACACTACAAGAGGAGCTGTTTAAAAAGTATCCTTTTTACGACAACTTTCTGTTCAATGCCGAAACAAAGACGATTCGTACTGCCGTATATATAAAGAAAGACATTGTTAATACATCAGCAAGAAAAGATTTTATTTTAAATGTCTTAGAGCCTAAAATCGAAGAGTTTAGAAGTAATACATCATTAGATGTTCGTGTTTCGGGTATGCCCTACATTCGCACATTAAACTCTCAGAATATTATTGATGAAATCCCTGTTTTCATTGGTGCCGCACTTTTTATAACCTCTTTAATCTTCTTTTTATTCTTTAGATCATTTAGAGCCACATTTATTTCGCTCATCGTGGTCTGTGTTGGTGTAATGTGGACTTTTGGAATATTAGGTTTACTTGGCTACGAGATTACAGTGCTTACAGCTCTAATTCCACCTTTGATTATCGTTATAGGCATTCCTAATTGTATTTTCTTAATCAATAAATACCAGCATGAAGTAAGATCTCATGGTAATAAAGTGAAATCGCTTCAGCGTGTAATAACTAAAGTAGGTAATGCTACTTTAATGACCAACGTTACGACGGCATCTGGTTTTGCAACTTTCATCTTAACAGAAAGCAAGCTACTTAAAGAATTCGGTATCGTTGCCTCCTTAAGTATTCTGGCCATCTTCATTTTGTGTTTATTAATTATTCCTATTATCTACACTTTTCTGCCTTACCCAAAACAACGCCATTTAGAACACCTCAATAAGCGTTGGATTGGTGGTTTTGTAGATTGGATGGAGCGTATGGTAAAGCATAAAAAAATCACTATTTATGTTACCGCGTTTGTATTGATTATTGCCAGCATGATTGGTATAAATCAAATAAGAATTTCTGGGAGTTTAATTGAGGACATGCCAAAGAATAAACAGTTCTTTAAAGATATTCGCTTTTTTGAAGAAGAGTTTAATGGTATTATGCCTTTAGAGATTATGGTTGACACTAAACGCAAAAAAGGTGTTATGAAATTGGCAACCTTAAAACGAATTAACGAGCTCGAGGATTTAATTGAAGAAACACCCGAATTATCAAAACCTATCTCGGTAGTTAGTTTGGTAAAGTATAGTAAACAGGCATATTACAATGGTAATCCAAAGTATTACCAGTTACCTACCAGTCAAGAGAACAGTTTTATTCTATCCTATGCCAAAAATTCATCATCTGATGTAGATTTGTTGAAAAACTTTGTAGACAGCACAGGTCAGTATGCTCGTATCACTACGTTTATGAAAGATATTGGCACTGACAAAATGGAGCGTATTCAAGAGAATCTTCAGAATAAAATTGATAAATTATTCCCAGAAGAACGTTATGAAGTCACTATGACAGGTAAGGCGCTGGTGTTTCAAAAAGGAACAAAGTATTTAGTAAGAAACCTTGTCATTTCATTGTCATTGGCCATTTTTCTTATCTCGTTATTTATGGCATACCTCTTTCGTTCATTTAGAATGATTATTGTGTCGCTCATCCCTAACTTATTGCCACTATTAGTTACGGCAGGTTTAATGGGTTATGTTGGTGTGCCTATAAAACCATCAACCATATTGGTGTTTAGTATCGCTTTTGGTATTTCTGTAGATGACACCATTCACTTTTTGGCAAAATATAGACAAGAGTTACAGGCTAACCACTGGAAAATAAGAAAATCGGTTTATGCTGCACTTAGGGAAACAGGAGTCAGTATGTTCTATACATCCATTGTTTTATTCTTCGGATTCTCTGTATTTACCATTTCTAGCTTTGGTGGTACGGTTGCTTTAGGTGCTTTAGTCTCCATAACCTTATTATTTGCGATGCTTTCTAATTTGTTGCTATTACCTTCACTTCTATTATCATTAGAGCGTAATATTGCAAACAAAGAAGTATTGCGTAAACCTTCAATTGATATTATTCCTTCGGAGGATGACAATGAAGATGACCAAGAAAATCAACTAGAACATTTATCTTAGTATTTCAAAATAATTAAAAATGACAACAAAAACAGTAGCAGAATTATTATCACAAGATGTGACATTGCAAGATGTTAGCGTAAAGGGATGGGTAAGAACGTTTAGAGCAAATCGATTTATTGCTCTTAATGATGGTTCTACTATAAATAATATTCAGTGCGTTGTAGATTTTGAAAATTTTGATGAAGACCTGTTAAAGCGTGTTTCGACAGGCGCTGCCATACATGTAACAGGGCAACTGGTAGAAAGTCAAGGTAAAGGCCAATCTGTTGAAATACAAGTTAAGGAGTTAGAGGTGTTGGGTGAATCTGATCCTGAGACTTATCCTATTCAACCTAAAAAGCACACGTTTGAATTCCTAAGGGAAAATGCACATTTACGTACCAGAACCAACACATTTAGTGCTGTAATGCGATTACGATCTTCATTATCTTTTGCTATCCACAAGTATTTTAACGACAATGGTTTTTACTATATGCACACACCAATTATTACAGGTAGTGATGCTGAGGGAGCTGGAGAAATGTTTAGAGTTACCGGATTAGATCCAAAAAACCCACCATTGACTGAGGATGGTATGGTTGATTACAAAGAAGATTTCTTCGGTAAAGAAACCAACCTTACGGTTTCCGGTCAATTAGAAGCCGAAACTTACGCTATGTCTTTGGGAAAGGTTTATACCTTTGGCCCAACATTTAGAGCTGAAAACTCAAACACATCACGTCATTTAGCTGAATTCTGGATGATTGAACCCGAAGTTGCTTTTATGGACTTAGCTGGCAATATGGATTTGGCTGAAGACTTTATGAAATCAGTTTTGAGTTATGTACTAGAACATAACAAAGAAGATTTAGAATTTTTAGATAAGCGTCTGCAAGACGAAGAAAAGAAATTGCCTCAAGCAGACCGTAGTCCGATGAACTTAATTGATAAAATTAAGTTTGTGGTCGATAACAATTTTAAACGTGTGAGTTATACTGAAGCCATAGATATTCTAAGAAACAGCAAACCTAACAAGAAAAAGAAATTCAAATATATTATTGAAGAATGGGGAGCAGATTTACAGTCTGAACATGAGCGCTTCTTAGTAGAAAAGCATTTTAAATGCCCTGTAATATTATTTGATTACCCAGCCAATATCAAGGCATTTTATATGCGTTTAAATGAAGACGGTAAAACGGTAAGAGCAATGGATATTTTATTTCCTGGTATTGGTGAAATGGTTGGTGGTTCTCAACGTGAAGAGCGTTTAGAGGTGTTAAAAGAAAAAATGAAAGCTTTAGACATTCCTGAGGAAGAATTATGGTGGTATTTAGATTTACGTAAATATGGTACTGCAGTACATTCTGGCTTTGGTTTAGGGTTTGAGCGTTTGGTAATGTTTGCTACAGGTATGGGTAATATTAGGGACGTCATTCCTTATCCTCGCACACCTCAAAATGCGGAGTTTTAAGACTTACTGTTAGGCTTAGCGCAGTTGAACCCAATTCATAATATTGCTAAAAGGCACTTTGACTGCGCTCAGTATGACAAATAAATAATAAATCAAATAGATTCGTTATTTTTATAATCAACAAGAAGATTTATGGCCCTAAAACAGTATTTACAATTTAAGCTTTCACAAAAGCTGTCACCTCAGCAGATTCAACTCATGAAGTTGATTCAGTTACCTACACAAGCATTTGAACAACGTTTAAAGCAAGAATTAGAAGAAAATCCTGCTTTGGATACTGGTAAAGAATCTGACACTTCTGAAGACAACTTTGACGAGTTTGACAATACAGAAGATTATAATGATAGTGAAACAATAGAGGCTGAGGATATTAATGTTGATGAATATTTAAGTGATGATGAAATTCCTGATTATCGCACAAGAGCCAATAATTATAGCTCTGATGATGAAGAAAAAAGTGTTCCTTACGCAGCCGGAACTTCTTTTACCCAACACCTAATAAATCAGTTAAACACATTTAGATTATCTGAGCAAGAAGAAGAAATAGCTTATTTCTTAGTTGGAAGTGTAGATGAAAGTGGTTATATACGTCGTTCTTTATCTGATATTACTGACGATTTAGCTTTTACACAAAATGTCTATACAACCGAAGAAGAGGTTGAAAAAGTTCTAAAAGTTGTACATCAGCTAGATCCTGCAGGTGTTGGTGCTAGAAATCTTCAAGAATGTTTGAGTATACAATTAGGCAGAAAAGAGCAAAACCCAGATGTTGAGTTAGCCTCTGCGATAATTAACAAAGCCTTTGAACAATTTACCAAAAAGCACTATAAAAAGTTGATGCAAAAATTCAGTATCAATGAAGAGCAGCTCAAAGATGCCATTGAAGAAATTGAAAGGCTTAATCCTAAACCTGGGGGCTCTTATGCTGGTAACAACAAAATTGTGGAGCATATTGTACCAGACTTTGCCATAAAAATTGTTGATGGTGAACTTGATTTGACCTTAAACGGTAGAAATGCCCCAGAGCTACACGTATCTAGAGAATACAATAATATGCTTAAAGGATATAAGGACAGCAAGGAAAAATCTAAAGCACAGAAAGATGCTGTGATGTTCATTAAGCAGAAGTTAGATGCAGCCAAATGGTTTATAGAAGCTGTAAGACAACGTCAACAAACACTTTTTGTAACCATGAGTGCTATAATGCATTATCAAAAAGAATACTTTTTAACTGGTGATGAACGCAAGCTTCGTCCTATGATATTAAAAGATATTGCAGATGAAATAGAAATGGATGTTTCTACGATATCGCGTGTCGCTAACAGTAAATATGTCGACACACCTTATGGTACTAAACTTATAAAAGAGTTCTTTTCTGAATCTATGACCAACGACCAAGGAGAGGAAGTTTCTACCAGAGAAATAAAAAAAATTCTTGAAACTGTTATTGAAGAAGAAAATAAAAAGAAGCCATTAACTGATGAGGCACTATCAAAAATTTTAAAAGAGAAGGGTTACCCTATTGCCAGACGTACTGTTGCTAAATACAGAGAACAATTAGATATTCCCGTTGCAAGACTTAGAAAGGAATTATAGTAAAACATATCATTTGGATGAAAGATTTTATTCTAAAAAGTATCTCGTTTGTTTTTCATCCGTTGATAATGCCACTTCTTGGTGTTATGTTTTATTTTCATAAAACACCACGTTATATTCCAGAACCCTTAAGAAATGCCAAGATTTTTTCAATTGTAATTCTCACAATTATTCTTCCCATTCTGCTTTTCTTTTTATTAAAGACTATTAATAAAGTTGAGACTATTTATTTAAAAAGCACCAAAGAAAGGCTAATACCATTACTGATTAATTGTGTTATAATTGTGCTTATTCTTTTACGTGTTTTAACTTCCAACGAGATAATAGAACTATACTTCTTTTTTCTTGGAATTTTATGTTCTACAATGGCTTGTTTAATAATGGCAATATTTAAGGTAAAGGCTAGTATTCACATGATTGCTGCCTCAGGCTTTTTTATGTTTGCCATTGCTATTGGTATTCATTTTCAAATTAATATCAATGGTACAATTGCTTTAATGATGATTGTACTTGGCGCTATAGCAACGTCTCGCTTGCATTTAAAAGCACACTCCAATCAAGAATTAATTATTGGCATGTTTACTGGGTTGTTTCCACAACTTGTATTTATGAATTACTGGTTATAAAATGTAGAACATCAATCCTATTTTTAAGGATTTCATATCTATAGATTGCCCATTGAGTTTTGCCGAATTATCAAAAATTGAATTCAGTCCATAATACACATGGAAATTCCATGTGCCATAACCTACACTTAAGGTTAAGCCATACTGAAGTTTATTAAAGTCTTCAACATTAGTTAGTTTTTCATCTCCATTATCACTCTTAAATTTAGTAGAATTATAAAAAAGATAACCTAATTTGAACCCTGAATAAATTCGCCAAAAACTGTAGTCTGTTGCAGTAGAAGTTCTCCATCTAAACTCTAATGGCACCTCCACCAAATAGGTAGTGAACTTGTTTTTTGAGACATTCACCTCGCTTTCATCAATGATATTATATGAAATATCATTATTAGTCTCTAGTATAGAAACATTTTGATTATAAGAGTTTGAAGACAAGCCCAAACCCAAACCAATAGCAACATTTCTTCTTTCATTAACGGGCATATCTCTTATAAAGCCCAAATGAAACCCTGAAGAAAATCCATTTTGATTAACGCCATTGGGTTTAATGTTTAGAAGATTATATGTTATAGAAACGTAAAACTGGTCTTCTCTGTAGTTTTTATACAATTCAGATTTATCTGTAGTATTCTCATTGTTTTGGGCCATACCAAAACAACTCATTAAAACCGTTAAAAGCAGTATGGTATGTTTCATAAGCTAAAGCTACAAAATCTTTAAATGAGATGAAATAAAAAACGCCCTGATTCCTCAGGACGTTATTATATAAAATTAAGAGTAATTATTCTTCGGCTTTTGCATTTACTATATACATTACTTTTAATGTATTTGCCTTTCTTAGCTCTTGTTTAATATCAGATACCAAACCAGCATGCGTCTCTTTATCTACCTTAAGACCTACAACAAACTTAGGTTGTAATTCCTCAACCAATTCAGCTTGTGCCGCTAAAACGCTTGGCTTAACTTGGTCAACGTCTATAAAAGCATCATTAAACTGTATACGTGGCTCATCACCAAACTGTTTAAATTGACTACTCGGCTTACCAGCATATATAAAAGCTGTTCTATCTTTCTTAAGCTTCTCTATCTGATCTGCAGCAGGTAAGATATTTTCAATCATTAAGCTACTGTCTCTCATTACTGTTGCTACCATGAAAAAGAAAAGCAACATAAATACAATATCAGGTAGGGAGGCCGTTGAAATTGCCGGCAAGTCTCCTTGTTTTCCTTTTTTAAATTTTGACATAATTTGTTACTTTTTTAACTTTTATCTGGTTCTGCTTCAGACAATTTCATAGGATATAGCTTTTTAATGGCCTCAATTTGCTCATTGAGTTTTTCATCCTTACTAAATTGATTTTTCTCCTTTTCCTCCAACATAGACTGAAAGCTTCTATTGTACAAACGCTGTGCTTCTCTTTCTCTTAAGAAATTATAAGCTGCAACTAATTCGTTCTGTACTTCAATATATTTCTCATAGGAGGTTTCCCTATCATGTTTCATTGAGATAATTGCTTTATCAGGGTGATCCGAAGAAGCAGGGTCTCTATCTCCTTTACAGTAAGTACAAGTTTCTCCTTCTGCATTAGTGCTTCCACCATTATCCAAAAAGTCTATTGCCGCTTGTCTTAAGTCTTTTAACTCCATTAACTCTTCTTCTACGAGCAATTGGTTATCACGACTAACAAGTACGGTAAATAAATTTTTCTGTTTAATAATAGGAGGCTCTACTTCAGAATCGTCAATAGGTGGCAAACTTCTTAATAATCCCTTATCTTTTTCTATCGTTGTTGTAACTAAGAAGAAGATAAGAAGTAAGAAGGCAATGTCAGCCATTGAACCTGCATTTACTTCTGGTGCCGATCTCTTTGCCATACTATATTATTTACTGATTATTTTTTTAACTCCTGAGAAAATCATTGCTAATGCTGCAATAACAATCAATATGTAAAATGCTGTTAAACCAGCTCCTACCATTTGTGACTGCGCACTAGTAGCTACTCCATCTTGTAGGTCATATTGACGTGGATCACCTCCAGCTGATAGATATGAAACAATCAATATCACAGCAAAGGCTCCTACACCTATTAACGTATTCTTTAAGCCTGAAGTATTTGTGAATAGATTTTTTAAAACAAAAATCACTACAAAAGCTAAAACTAGAACTAGTATTATATAGGCTATGTAAGCCATAGGATCAACAAGACTGGCTTCTTCGCCTGACTTTATTGCATCATCACCTGCAGCTATGATTCTAACCAAGAATACAATCCCAGCTAAACTCAACAGTGCGGCAACTATTTTTAATATTTTGTGCATAATAATTTTTTATTTTTTGTGTCTTACTAATAAGTCCATCAATGTAATTGATGCATCTTCCATGTCATTTACAATACTATCTATTTTAGCGATAATGTAGTTGTAAAAAATTTGAAGAATAATAGCTACAATAAGACCAAATACAGTTGTTAAAAGTGCTACTTTAATACCACCAGCAACTAAAGACGGTTGCATGTCACCAGCTGCTTCAATTTTATCAAAGGCCTGAATCATACCAATTACAGTACCCATGAAACCAAGCATTGGTGCTAATGCTATAAATAAAGAAATCCAAGATACGTTCTTTTCTAACTGTCCCATCTGTACGCCACCATAAGCAACTACAGCTTTTTCAGCAGCATCAAGATCCTCGTCTGCACGATCTAAACCTTGATAGAAAATAGAAGCAACAGGACCTTTTGTATTTCTACAAACTTCCTTTGCAGCTTCAATACCACCTGAGTTTAATGCATCTTCTACATTTTGGGTTAATTTTTTAGTGTTTGTAGTTGAAAGGTTTAAAAAGATAATTCTCTCAATAGCTATTGCTAGACCAAGAATTAAACATAATAATACAATACCCATAAAGCCTGGGCCACCTTCAATAAAACGCTTTTTTAATTCTTGATGGAAACTCAAATCTTCTGATGTCTCTTCAGCTTCTTGAGTTACACTTGTTACAGTTGCTGTTGTAGTAGCTAATGTTGTAGTATTAGCGTTAACAGTTCCGACAGCCATTAAACACGTAATGGCAAGGATAGAAAATAATCTTTTCATTGTTCTTAATTCTTAATTTTATTAGTTAAAGTGTTAAAGATAAAAAAAATAATGTAACAAATGCGTAAAATCTAAGCAGAGAGGAAGGGATTCGAACCCTCGATACCCTTTTGGAGTATACACACTTTCCAGGCGTGCGCCTTCGACCACTCGGCCACCTCTCTCTAAACTCTCGTAAAAGTTACGGTGTGCCAAATAACAAAAAAAAATTTAGACACTAAAATTTGAGCCGTTAATTTTAGGACATTTCACCTCTTAAGGGAGTTTCATAGGTGTTCTTAAATTCTGATTGTCCTATATTTTCCCCTAATAGGTACATTAGTTTGGTAATCGCTGCCTCAGTAGTAATGTCTTTTCCAGAGATAACTCCAATAGATTTTAATTGTGAACTGGTTTCGTATTGTCCCATAGAAACGCTACCACCCGCACATTGCGTTACATTAATAATATATAAGCCTTTTGAAATGGCTTCTTTGATTAGGTCTATAAACCAAGGTTCTGTAGTCGCATTACCAGAACCGTAAGTTTCTAAAATTAAACCTTCTATTAAATTACTGGTTAAAACCGCTTCAATTATTGGTCTTGAAATTCCAGGAAACAATTTAAGAATACCAACATTAGTATTCATTTTTGTGCGTACTATAAGATTATTTTGATGTTTTGACTTCCATAAATAGTCTTTATTGACATTTATATGTACGCCAGATTCTGCTAAATGCGGATAGTTAAGGGACTCAAAAGCTTCAAAATGCTCAGCATTGATTTTGGTTGTTCTGTTGCCTCTATATAATTTGTATTCAAAATACAGACCAACTTCTTGTATTACTGGCAAACTATTTTCTCGCAAAGATGCTATTTGTATGGAAGTAATTAAATTTTCCTTTGCATCCGTTCTTAAATCACCAATAGGCAATTGTGACCCAGTAAAAATTACTGGTTTTGACAAATTTTCTAGCATAAAGCTTAATGCCGAAGCAGAATAACTCATGGTATCACTACCATGTAGCACAACAAATCCATCAAAAGTTTTATAATTGGATTTTATGATTTCTGCAATATCAGCCCAATACTTCGGATTCATGTTCGATGAATCTATGGGTTCTTTAAAGGAAACCGTCTCAATCTCGCAATCCAATAAGCGAAGCTCTGGTATTCTGGTAAGAATACTATTAAAATCGAATGCCTTTAACGCTCCCGTATCGGCATCCTTAATCATTCCGATTGTTCCGCCAGTATATATTAAAAGAATTTTTGGTTTTTGCATATGTTAAATACCAAATACGTTTTTAGAATTTTCAGTTGTTATTCTTGCAATTTCTTCTTTGCTTAAGCCGTAAAGTTCGGATAATTTTTCTAATACCTTATATATATAGAAACTTTCGTTTCGTTTTCCTCGATAGGGCTTTGGTGCTAAATAAGGAGAATCGGTTTCCAATACGATATGCTTTAAATCAATTTGATTTATAAACTGATCTATTTTTCCGTTCTTAAATGTTACCACTCCACCAATTCCTAATTTCATGTTATAGGATATGGCTTTGTGAGCTTGCTCTAAGGTCCCGGTAAAACAATGAAAGATACCGAATAAATCTTCAGACTTTTCTTCTTCCAAAACTTCAAAAATTTCATCAAAGGATTCTCTACAGTGTATAACGATAGGAAGTTGATATTTCCTCGCTAAATTAATTTGATGTTTAAAAGCCTCTATCTGTATACCCAAGGTTGTTTTATCCCAATACAAGTCAATACCGATTTCTCCAATTGCATAGAATTTTCGCTTGGCAAGCATCTCTTCAACATGAGCCAATTCTTCTTTAAAGTTATCTTTTACATGTGTTGGGTGTAAACCCATCATTAAGAAGATATTTTCAGGAAAATCTTTTTCAAGTTGAAGCATAGATTCTGTATAGGTTGAATCTATGGCAGGAATAAAAAAACGTTTAATATTAGCGTCAATAGCTCGGTTTATCATTTCGCTCCTATCCTCATCAAAAGCTTCACTATACAAATGGGTATGCGTATCTGTAATTATCATTTTGCAAAAGTAATTGTTTAGCAAATTATTCGTTTATTATATTTACATAAATTCTGAAAAATGGAAACCCTAAAAGACTTCCTAATTAATAAAGGTTATTCAAAAATTAAGTTGAAACTCACCAAAACCAATCATTTTGAAATTAAGGCCACTATCAATGGTATTAAAGGTCGGTTTATTTTAGACACTGGCGCATCTAGTAGTTGTGTTGGGTTTGAAGCTATTGAACGTTTTAATCTTAAGGTTAAGGATTCTGAAATAAAAGCTGTTGGTGCAGGTGCATCTGATATGTTGACGCAAATCTCTAAATCAAACCATTTAAAAATAGGGAAGTGGAAAAAAAATCGGGTCGCATTAATTTTATTTAACCTGTCTCATGTTAATAATGGACTAATCAACCACAATGCGGATCCCGTTGATGGTATTATTGGTGCAGATATATTAAAAAAAGGAAAGGCGATTATAGACTACCAAAAAAAGTATTTGTATTTAAAATTGAAAGAAATTTCATTGCCTAAAGATTCTTAGTATATTTAACTCTCTAGTTGAATTAATAGCAAAATGAACCCAACCATCATAATTGCAGATGACCACCCTTTGGTTTTAAAAGGGCTGGAAGAGTACTTATTTGAAAAAGAATTTAACGTTTTAGCAAGTGCCAAAAATGGTAAAGAAGCACTCTCCTTAATAAAGGCACACAATCCTGATATTGCCATTTTAGATATTAAAATGCCTTTTTATACAGGATTACAAATTGCTGAAAAATGTAAAAAAAGCAAACTCCCTACCAAGATAATACTCATTACTTTTGAAAAAGACGAGAAGATATACAACGAAGCTAAGTCACTAGGAATCTATGGTTATGTGTTAAAAGAGTTTGCTTTAGACGAAATAGAAAACTGTATAGCTTCCGTTATTAAGAACAAACCTTATTTTAGTCCAGAGCTTTTAGCGTATATAGAAGTTGATAGTGCTCCAGAAAAGTTAAACTCCCTAACAAAAACAGAGCTAAAAATCTTAAAACTAATAACCGAAAACAAGACCGCAAGGGAAATTGCTGAAGAATTATTTATATCTCCAAGAACTGTTGAAAAACATAAGAGCAACACTATCAGGAAATTAGAAATTGAAAAAACACCAAATAGTCTTCTTATCTGGGCAAAAGAGAACCAACATCATTTATCTTAAAAATACGTAAGGTTACGTATATTATTACATGGTTTTATTTCTGAAATTTACATTGTTATTAATTAAGGGTTAATAACGAGCTATTAATTAGTTCTTAGGGGATTATTTTGGCCTTGGGTTTCGGCTCAGGGCCTTTTTCTTGGAAAAAAAAAATAAAAAATACGTAAGGTTACGTATAGTATGGCTTTATTATTATTTGCAATTTTACATCGCTATTAATCAATGCCTCAGGTTAAACTTTCAAAAGCTCTGGGCACGCTTATTGCGCAGAGCTTTTTTATTAAAATATAGTCTTATGCAAACAATGAAAGATAATACCGCAAAAAGGGATAGAATATTTATGATACTTCTTATCATAAGCTCTATTATAGTAATCTCAGCCAATATAGCTGTTAATTTTTTTAGTTAATTTTAGTTAGTTACTCTTGTTAGTTAGGAGTAAAAAAGCGCAATTTTAATAAAATTGCGCTTTTTGTTTTTTTCTATGTTTTTTTGCTCTACATCTCTAAAGCCTTTTTAGGATCATTATCCATCAACAATTCCGTTGGATTTTCTAAAGCTTCCTTAACTGCAACTAAGAAACCAACAGATTCTTTTCCATCTATTATTCTATGATCATAGGATAGAGCCACGTACATAATTGGCCTAATTTCAACCTTACCATCAACAGCGACTGGTCGTTCTACAATATTGTGCATTCCTAAAATTCCACTTTGAGGTGGGTTGATTATTGGAGTTGATAACATACTACCAAATACACCACCATTAGAAATGGTAAATGTACCACCTGTCATCTCATCAACTGTTATTTGTCCATCGCGTGCACGTATCGCTAAACGCTTTACTTCAGATTCTACTCCTCTAAAGGTTAAATTTTCTGCGTTTCTAATCACTGGCACCATCAATCCTTTTGGACCTGAAACGGCAATACTAATGTCACAAAAATCGTAAGAAATCATTTCCTTACCATCAATCATAGAATTAACGGCAGGATACATTTTTAATGCTCTTACTACCGCTAGAGTAAAGAAACTCATAAACCCAAGACTTACACCATGCTTGGCTTTAAAGTCTTCTTTGTATTGTTTACGTAAATCAAAAATTGGTGTCATATCAACCTCGTTAAACGTGGTTAACATTGCGGTAGTGTTTTTAGCTTCCACCAATCGCTCAGCAACTTTACGACGTAGCATTGACATCTTACTTCGAGAAGACCCTCTACTTCCACCAGATGGTGTTCCCATAGAAGGAGTAGCTTTTACAGCATCATCTTTAGTAATTCTACCATCTTTACCTGTGCCAGGAACTGAACTAGCCTCTATCCCTTTTTCGTCTAGGATTTTTTTAGCTGCTGGACTTGGAGTGCCAGATGCATATGTTTTGTTAGCAGGATTAGGTGCTTTTTTACCTGTATCTGGTGTTTGCTCTTGCTCCTTTTTTAATTCTTCTGCAACATTTTCATCGTTACCACCTTCGTCGCCTCCTTTGTAGGTGGTCGTAGAATCAGCTTCAGGTTTTGCACTAGTGTCGATTAAACAAACTACTGCTCCGACTTCAACAGCGTCACCTTCTTCAGCCTTTAGGGTAATTGTTCCACTTGCCTCAGCTGGAAGTTCTAAAGTTGCTTTATCACTATCTACCTCAGCAATGGCTTGGTCCTTTTCTACATAATCACCATCTTCTACTAACCATTCCGCTATTTCTACTTCTGTAATCGATTCGCCTGGCGAAGGCACTTTCATTTCTAAAATCATGCTTTGTTATTTTAAGCTCTAATTTGAGTTATTTTAATTTTTTCTTTGATTGTTTTTGCTCTTGTCAAAAACATAATCTATAACTTGTTGATGTCTTATTTTTGAACGTAAAGAACTACCTGCTGCTGGTGCTCCGTATGGTCTCCTGCTCGCTACCCTCCAATTTTTGGCACCATCAATATGCATTAGGATATGACTGTAAGCACCCATATTTCGTGGTTCTTCTTGTGCCCAAACTATATCATCAGCATTTTTATACTTTTTTAGGGTATTTTCTATTGCTTTACTTGGAAATGGAAACAATTGTTCAATTCTTACCAGAGCTACATCGTCTCTATTAAGTTCTTCTCTTCTCTCAAGTAAATCGTAATAAAACTTACCAGTCATAAAAACTAGAGTCTTTATTTTATCAGCCTTAACATTTTCATCATCAATCAATGTTTGGAAGCTACCTTTTGCAAACTCATCTACAGTAGAAACCACCTTAGGATGACGTAACAAACTTTTAGGCGTAAACACCACTAGAGGTTTTCTGTAATTGGCCTTCATTTGCCTACGTAGTAAATGAAACATATTTGCTGGAGTAGTACAATCCGCTACAAACATATTGTCTTTGGCGCATAGTTGTAAATAACGCTCCATACGTGCGGAAGAATGTTCTGCACCTTGCCCTTCATAACCGTGCGGTAACAACAAAACCAATCCATTTGATGTTTTCCATTTATCCTCTCCCGAAGATAAATACTGGTCTATCATTATTTGAGCACCATTACTAAAATCACCAAATTGCGCTTCCCATATGGTCAGCGTATTTGGGCTAGCCATGGCATAACCATAGTCAAAACCTACAACTCCATATTCTGACAACAACGAGTTATAAATATTGAATTGCCCTTGGTCTTCGGAAATATTCTTGTGTAAGATTATTTCCTCCTCACTGTCTTCCACCTTAACGACTGCATGGCGATGTGAGAACGTACCACGTTCTACATCCTGACCTGATATCCTAACATCAAAACCTTCAGCCAAAAGTGAGCCGTAGGCCAAATGCTCTGCCATTGCCCAATCCAATCGATCTTCGTCAAACATGGTTTGTCGAGATTCCACTAAACGCTGAATCTTTCTAATGAATTTTTTATCCTTGGGTAAATTAGAAATCACTTTTGTGACATCTGTTAGAAGCTTTTTTGAAACCGTAGTGTCTACAGTTTTCATCATTTCATCTTCATCAACTCGAACAAAACCTTTCCACTCTTCTTGCATAAAAGCAGTAATTTCGGTTTTATCTTCTTTACGTGAGTCTTCGAGATTTTCTTCAAGCTTAGCCTTATACCTAGCTTCTATATGCTTCACATAACCCTCGTCTACAACACCTTCAGCTATGAGCTTTGCTGCGTAAATATCCTTAGGGTTTTTATGCTTGGCTATAGCTTTATATAGAAGTGGTTGTGTAAATTTAGGTTCATCTCCTTCATTATGCCCATATTTTCTGTACCCTAATAAATCAATAAAGACATCGCGCTTAAACTTCATTCTAAAATGTAATGCAAAAAGTGCTGCATGCACAACTGCTTCGGCATCATCTGAATTAACGTGAAGCACAGGAGATAAAGTCACCTTGCCAACATCTGTACAGTAGGTACTTGAGCGACCATCAAGATAATTTGTGGTAAACCCTATTTGGTTATTGACCACAATATGTATAGTACCATTGGTTTTATAACCATCTAATTTGGCCATTTGCACCACTTCGTAAACCAATCCTTGGCCAGCAATTGCTGCATCACCATGCACAACTATCGGCAGTACTTGGGAAGCATCAGTTATATCTTCTTTATCTTGCTTTGCTCTAGTTATACCTTGTACTACGGCACCAACGGTTTCTAAATGTGATGGGTTGGGCGCAATATTTAGATTGATTTTTTTATTGTTATAGGTTTCGCGGTTACTGGTCCATCCTAAATGGTATTTTACATCGCCATCAAAAATCTCCTCTTCATAATCCTTTCCATCGAATTCACTGAATATATCTTTTGCCGATTTTCCGAAAATATTGGTAAGCGTGCTTAGTCGGCCACGATGTGCCATACCCATAACAAACTCTTTCACACCTTCATCGGCTGCCTTTTCAATTATAGCATCTACTGCAGGAATCAAAGATTCATTCCCTTCGAGTGAAAAACGCTTTTGTCCAACATATTTTGTATGGAGAAACGATTCAAATGTTACTGCTTGATTTAATTTTTTTAGAATGTACTTTTTCTCGTCAGGAGTAAAATTGCTGTGGTTATCATTAACATTGAGCTTCTTCTGAATCCACTCGATTTCTTCTGGCTTTCTAATGTACATATACTCCACGCCAATAGAGTCACAGTAAATTCGTTCTAAATGATCTATAATATTCTGGAGCGAAGCAGTTTCCAAGCCAATAATCTCACCGGCTGAAAACACAGTTTGCAAATCGGACTTAGATAAGCCAAAATTTTCAATTTCCAGAGTTGGTGCATATTTACGTCTTGCCCTAACAGGATTTGTTTTAGTAAACAAGTGCCCTCTACTTCTATAACCATCAATAAGTTTTACAACCTGAAACTCTTTTTGAAGTTGCTCCGGAATTTGTGTGGAGACACCCTCTACAATTTCACCTTCCATTCCGTAATTTTCAGAACCAAAATCATACCCCTGAAAAAAGGCACGCCAACTAGGTTCTACAGAATCGGGATTTTTTAGGTATTGGTCATACAAATCAGCAAAATATGCTGTATGTGCTGCGTTGAGAAAGGAATACTTATCCATTATATTTACGAGACGTTGTCGTTTCTACAAAATTTCTTCAAAAATACAACTTTTACTAGATATAGTAACGGTTTTATTATATTTATAACAATTTAGATTTAAGAATTATTGAGATGATAAAATTCAGAAAAATCATTGCCAAAAAATTAATTATTAATAGTCTTCTAATGGGCTTTTTTGTGTTTTCCTTAAATGCCCAAAGCACCGTTGATGATGATAGCTTTTGGAAAAACGTGCAATTTGGCGGAGGTGTTGGACTTAACTTTGGTGATGGCTTTTTTAGCGGAGCCTTAGCGCCTGCAGCTCTGTATAGACACAACACGTATGTTTCTACAGGAATTGGACTTAATTTTCAATATAGTTCGCAACGCGATGTTTTTAAATCCACTGTTATTGGCGGAAGTATTATAGGCTTATTCAATCCTTATAGGGAACTTCAACTCTCAACAGAGTTTGAGCAACTATATGTGAATCGGGATTTTGACGAGCAGTTTGTAGCAAATGCAGATGATAGTTATTGGTATCCTGCGCTTTTTATAGGTGCTGGTTACCGAAGTGGCAATGTAACATTTGGCATTAGATATGATGTACTTTATGACGAAGACAAAAGTATACAGAATCAAGCTTGGATGCCTTTTGTACGGTTTTGGTTTTAGTATTTAGCTCTATACCAGACCTTTTGCCACTCACGTTGAAGAATTAAAAACGTAACATCTTCAGAAAGTTTTACTAAATCTTCACCATTTAGAGAACGAATCTTTTTTTCTGAAACATCGACTTGATAAAGCAGGTTGAGATAATCTGAGAATTTATTTTGAATGAGGTGAAATACCGTTTCTTGCAAGACCAACTTTAAACTCGTAGGTAAAGTTTCTTCATCAAATTCCAAATCGACATTGGCAAATAATAAATCTTTATTTAATTGTATTATTAACTTTCTATAGAGGTTGAGCGAATTAGCCTCAGCGATTAAATCTTCAAAACTTGATAGTAACGTCATTACACGTTTCTGTTCATTAGTTGCTCGCCAAACGTTCTAAGCAGTTGCTTTTTGTCTTCTGATATGTTCAATGTTTTTAAGATTTCAAAAGCTTTGTTTGTATAACCTTTTACGGCAAGTTGCGTAGCTTCGGCTGCACCAGAAGTTTTAAATACCGTTTTAACCTGCTTCACTTTGGCGTCGTTAGAAAGGGTATCACTATTCATAAATTCTATTAGATTCACTTTATCCGTTTCAGTGCCAAGCTCTAATGTTTTTAGATAGAGGTATGTTTTTTTATTTTCTAAAATATCGCCACCAACTTGTTTCCCAAACGTTTCAGGATTACCAAAAGCATCTAAATAATCATCTTGCAGTTGAAAGGCGATGCCTAAATAACGCCCAAAATCATATATGGCATCCTGATTTTCATTTGAAGCTTCAGCCACAATTGCACCCATTTTCATAGCAGCTCCTACCAAAACAGCTGTTTTATACTCAATCATTTTCAGATATTCTGGTATGGAGACATCATTTCGGGTTTCAAAATCAATATCGTATTGTTGGCCTTCACAAACTTCCAATGCTGTTTTACTGAATAATTTTGCTAAAGCCTGGAATGTTTTTGGTTCATAATTCTCAAACAGCTGATAGGCCAAAATCAACATCGCATCACCAGACAGAATACCTGTGTTTAAGTCCCATTTTTCATGAACGGTTTCTTTTCCTCTTCGCAAAGGTGCATCGTCCATAATATCATCGTGTACCAATGAAAAATTATGGAAGACCTCAACAGAAAGTGCCGCATCCATAGCTTCATTAATATTACTACCAAAAACTTCTGCAGTCATTAAGGTTAAAACTGGTCTTAGCCTTTTGCCGCCTAATTTTAAGATATAGTTAATAGGCTGGTATAGGTTATTTGGTTCTTTATCTGTGGTAAAACCTTCCATATAAGTTATGAAAGACTTCTGATACTGTTCTATATGTTGCATGGAACAAAAATAATGCTTTCAACATATTTTAAACTAATGATACCAATGTTAAATAATTATTAAAACTATGGAAACTATTTTTGTTTTTAAAGTTTCCTATCGTACTTTTGCGCCTGATTATGAGAGAAAAAATAATAGACAAATCACAAGAACTCTTCTTAAACTTCGGTTTTAAGAGTGTGACAATGGATGATATAGCCAGTGAAATGGGTATTTCAAAAAAAACTATATATGTCCATTTTCCTAATAAAACAAAGCTTGTTGAAGCAACAACATTGCACATGTTCGAAACCATATCTTATGGTATAGACTGTATTTGTGCGTTAGAAAAAAATCCCATTGAAGAAATTTTTGA
Organism: Winogradskyella sp. MIT101101; assembly: GCF_047126865.1. Classification (NCBI taxonomy): domain Bacteria; kingdom Pseudomonadati; phylum Bacteroidota; class Flavobacteriia; order Flavobacteriales; family Flavobacteriaceae; genus Winogradskyella; species Winogradskyella sp. MIT101101. The sequence goes on from NZ_CP138982.1 coordinate 1,727,463, forward strand.
CATTAAGCAGTTTGTGATGGAACATTTAAAGAATGAAAAATCCTCTCCGCAATATCAGCTTCAAAAATATTACCCTAAAATTTTTGCTGCGCTAAAATCCAAGCAATTTGAAGTGATGCAAGAATGTGTTACTGATAATTTAAAGCGCGGGCTAGAACAAGGTTTATATAGAGACACTATAAATGTTGATTTTATATCTAGAATCTACTTTAATGGTATGGTGACTTTAAAAGACCAAGAACTGTTTCCGCTTAAAACATTTTCAATGAACACCTTAATGGAATATTATTTAGAATACCATTTACGAGGTATTTGTACAACAAAAGGGGTTAAAATTCTTAACCAATTTATATCAAAAAATCAATCATAACATCAATGAAAAAACTTTCAACCCTTCTTTTTCTAATATGCTTCAGTGTTGTCTTTTCCCAAGACACACCTACAAGTTTCACCTTGCAAGAAGCCATAGACTACGCAATAGAAAATAATAGACAAGCAAAGAATGCGGCTAGAGATATTGAAGCAGCAAAACAACAAAAATGGGAAACAACTGCCACAGGTTTACCACAACTAGACGCAAATATTAATTATCAAAATAATTTAAAGCAACAAGTCTCGTTAGTTCCAGCAGAATTTTTTGGAGGGCAACCTGGTGAGTTTGCAGAAGTTATTTTTGGCACTAAGCAAAACGTTAACGCAACAGCTACTTTAAATCAATTATTGTTTGATGGGTCTTATTTAGTCGGTCTTCAATCTGCAAAAGTGTTTTTGGAAATTTCTGAAAATGCCAAAACTAAAACTGATCTTGAGGTACGGGAGGCAGTAATCAATGCTTATGGAAACGTTTTATTATCTGAGGAAAGTGTAAAAATTCTAGAAAGTAATGTGGCTGTGCTTCAAAAAAACTTAAACGAAACCACCAAAATCTATGAAAATGGTTTAGAAGAGCAAGAAAGTGTAGAGCAGTTACAAATCACATTGTCTAACCTTAAAAGCAACCTGAATAATGCCAATCGTTTAAAAAGCATTGCTTATCAATTATTCAACATAACCTTAGGTATCGATTATAACACCAATACCACGCTTACAGATACACTTGAAAACCTCACTTTAGAAAATATTTCTTTAGAGATCCTAAGTCAAGAGCTTGATGTTACTTCAACCATAGACTATCGTATTGCGGCAAATGACAGAAAATCAAAAGAACTACTATTAAAATTAGAAAAATCCAAAGCACTGCCTCAGCTAAGTGCCTATTTAAATGGTGGATATCTTGGTTTTAGCAATGAATTCACCTTTTTTGATAATGACCAGAATTGGGCTGGTTTTTCAAGTTTTGGTCTTAATCTCAACATTCCTATTTTCAGCTCGGGAAAACGAAGTGCAGCAACCCAACGCGCTAAGATTAACTTAGAAAAGTCTAAAGACGACCTAACGGAAACCGAGCAACGTCTATACCTTCAAATTGAAACAGCTAAAAGCAACTACAAATTTGCTATTGAAGACTATGATAACAAAAAACAAAACTTAGCTCTTGCAGAACGTATAGAGCAAAAAAACCAAACCAAATTTTTTGAAGGTATTGGCTCAAGTTTTGAACTCAGACAAGCACAAACACAATTATATACTGCTCAACAAGAACTGCTTCAAACCATGTTAGATGTTATTAATGCAAAAGCAGAGTTAGAAACCATATTAAACACACCAATCAACAATTAAAATTCAATTATAATGAAACATATATATCAATTAGTCCTAGTATCTCTTATAATTGTTTCCTGCTCAGGCGACAAAAAGAATTCTGTAGAGAGTGTTCTTGAAAATGGAGACCTTAAAACCCTTCGTGAAAAAAGAGGGGCTCTTGTAAACGAGCAACAAGCACTCAACGATCAAATAAAACTTTTGGATGCCAAAATAAAAACGATGGACACGACCAAGAATGTACCATTAATAACCACGTTTAAAGCCAATCCAGAAGTCTTCAATCACGTTTTAGAACTTCAAGGAAACGTAACTACAAAAGATCTTTTAACCATAACACCCGAATACAATGGTATTTTGACTAATGTTTACGTCAGAGAAGGTCAAAAAGTTAGAAAGGGTCAACTTTTGGCAAAAGTAGATGATGGTGGTTTAAGCCAGCAAGTAGCTCAACTACAGATTCAAGCAGAATTGGCTAGGACCACTTTTGAACGTCAGAAACGTCTTTGGGATCAAAATATAGGAAGTGAAATTCAATATTTACAGGCTAAATCTGCATACGAATCACAACAAGAAGCCGTCAACCAATTAAATAGACAAATAGCAAAAACAACTGTTAGAGCACCATTTTCCGGTACCATTGATGATGTTATTACAGAACAAGGAAGTGTGGTCGCTGCTGGGCAGACACCATTAATGCGTATTGTAAACCTAGACAATATGTACATAGAGACCGAAGTGCCAGAGCGCTACGTAGCTGACGTCACTGTGGGAAAAAGTGTGAAAGTAGATTTGCCAATACTAGGAAAAACTATAGACACTGAGGTTCGCCAAGTGAGCGATTTTATAAATCCTGCTAACAGAACTTTTACTGCAGAAATTCCTATTCCAAACAAAAACAATACTGTAAAACCAAACCTTACCGCACGTTTAAAAATCAATGATTACACCAATGAAAACGCACTATTAATTCCACAAAGTGTGATTTCAGAAAATGCTGAAGGCGAACAGTATGTGTATATCGTTAACAATAAAGGTTCCGATGGAATTGGCAAAGCTAAACGTGTCATTGTTGAAACTGGTCGCCAGCAAGGTGATGTCATAGAAATATTGAGCGGACTTGAGGAAGGTGCAGAAATTATTAGTGAAGGAGCGCGTAGTGTACGCGACGGACAATCTGTAGAAGTGATAACTTATAATGGAATAGAAGATGAAAACTAAAAAAAACACAGAAAAAGAATTTGGTCTTTCCTCGTGGGCAATTAATAATAAAACCACGATGTATGTACTTATTGCTGTGTTCTTCTTTCTGGGAGTTTCAGCATTCTTTAGTATGCCAAGGGAAAATTTCCCAGAGGTTAACGAAACCAAAATTTATGTCAGCACGGTTTACCCAGGAAATACTGCTGAGGATATCGAAAAGCTCGTTACAGACCCTTTGGAAGACCAACTCAAAACGGTAAGTAATGTAGTGGAAATCACTTCAACATCTCAAGAAGATTATTCTATCGTTATTGTAGAATTTGATGAAAATATAACTGTAGAGCAAGCCAAGCAAAAAGTGAAAGATGAAATTGATTCTGAAACTTCCGGTGAAGACTGGCCAACCTTCAATGGTGCAAAAGTAGAACCAGATGTGTTTGAATTGAGTCTTTCTGAAGAAATGCCTATCCTAAATATTAATGTTTCTGGAGATTATCCAGTTGAAAAACTAAAGGACTACGCAGAATATCTTCAAGATGAAATAGAAGACCTATCTGAAATAAAGAAAGCAGACATTCGTGGAGCTCAAGACAAAGAAGTTGAAGTTGAAGTAGACATCTATAAAATGATGGCTGCAAAGGTAAATTTCAATGACATTTTGGGAGCCATCAGTCAAGGAAATTTAACGCAATCTGCCGGTAATATTAAAGCTAGCGGACAAAGAAGAACCATAAGGGTTATAGGCGAAATTGAAGAGCCATCAGAGCTTGAAAATTTCGTGGTAAAATCTGAAAATGGTAATGCTATTTATCTGAAAGACGTTGCCGAAGTGTCATTTCACGAAGAAGACAAAACTACTTTTGCGAGAAAATCTGGTAAGCCGGTTGTTATGCTCGATGTTAAAAAACGTGCTGGTAAAAATATGGTGGCTGCTGCAGAGCAAATTCAAGTTATTGTTCAAGATGCCATTGACAATGTATTTCCACAGGATTTGGAAGTTTCGATTACAAATGATCAATCTTCCGTAACTATTGGACAGGTTGACGATTTAGTAAATAACATCATATTTGGTGTAATCCTCGTTGTTACCGTTTTAATGTTCTTCCTTGGATTTAAAAACGCACTTTTTGTTGGTTTCGCTATCCCAATGTCCATGTTCATGTCACTGATGCTATTGAACATTATCGGCTATAGTTTAAATACTATGGTGCTTTTCGGATTGATTATGGGTCTGGGAATGCTGGTTGATAATGGAATTGTAGTCGTTGAAAATGTGTATCGATTGATGGAAGATGAAGGTATGAGTCGGATTGAAGCTGCCAAAAAAGGTATTGGAGAAATTGCATTTCCTATCATTATTTCAACTATGACAACCGTTGCCGCCTTTGTGCCATTAGCATTTTGGCCAGGTATAATGGGAGAGTTTATGAAGATTTTACCGATTACACTATCGGTAGTATTAGGATCTTCACTATTCGTTGCTATTTTCTTTAACTCGGTTTTAGTATCTCGATTTATGAAGATTGAAGATAAAGAAATGCCTCTGAATCAAATTATAAGAACCACTGCTATTGTTGGAGGTATTGGTTTGCTTATTCTCATTTTTGGTGGTCCATATCGTGGATTGGGTTCTCTAATGATTTTTACGGCAATTATGCTTTGGGCATACCGTTTTTTCATCAGAAAATGGGCGAATAATTTTCAGAATAAATCTTTGGTAAAACTAGAGAACTGGTACGAGAAAATGCTAACTAGAGCACTTTCTAAAAAGCGTCCTTACTTACTAACTGGTGGAACATTTTTATTGTTAATTGTCGCTTTTATGTCATTTGGAGTCTCTGTCGACCAGCAACGAACAAAAATTGAGTTTTTCCCTGATAACAAACCTAACCAAATCATTGTTTATATAGAATATCCTGAAGGTACTGCAATTGAGAAAACCAATGCCATCACAAAACAGATTGAAGAACGTGTTTACGATGTCATCAACCAAAATCAATATATGGATGATGGCAGAAACTTTTTAGTAGAAAGTGCTGTATCACAAGTTGGAGAAGGTGCTGGGAATCCACAAACTGATGGTGGTTCTGCAGCTGAGATGCCTCACAAAGCAAAAATTACAGCATCCATGCGCGAATATAAGTTCCGTAGAGGTGAGGACAGTGAGTTATTGAGACAAAAAGTACAGGAAGCTCTCGTAGGAATATATCCTGGGGTTTTAATCTCAGTTGAAAAAGATGCAAACGGACCACCTGCTGGAGCGCCTATTAATATTGAGTTAGAAGGCAAGGATTATAATGAGCTTATCGCCACAGCAGAACAAATGCGTAATTTCATTAACTCTAGAAATATTGCTGGTATTGATGAACTCAAAATTGATGTCAATAAAGACAAACCAACGATGCAAGTTGAAATCGACCGTGAAAAAGCCGGTGAATTAGGTGTTTCTGCAAAACAAATTGGTGACCAGTTGCGTAATTCCATATTTGGATCCAAGGCTGGAATTTACAAGGAAGATGGAGATGATTTTGATATTTATGTTCGATTTGATGAAAATCTTAGGTATAACACGAGTGCTTTATTCAACCAAAATATCATCTTTAGGGATAACACAGGTCAGATAAAGGAAATCCCATTATCTGCGGTCGCAAGCCAAAAAAATAATTCAGGATTTAGTGCTATTAAGCATAAGGATACAAAAAGAGTAGTTACTGTCTATTCAGCATTGGCACCAGGCTATACAGATGCAGGAGCGATTGTAACCCAAATTCAAAATGAAATGAGAAGTTTTGAAGGATTACCATCTGATATCAAGATTGATTATACCGGACAGATTGAAGAGCAGAACAAGCAAATGGCATTCTTAATGGGAGCTTTCTTTACAGGATTGGGCTTAATATTCTTTATCTTGATTTTTCAATTTAATTCCATCTCTAAGCCTACGATAATCATGCTAGCTATATTATTGAGTTTGATTGGTGTATTTGGAGGTATCGTAATTACAGGCAGTGCTTTTGTAATTATGATGACTATGGTAGGTATTATTTCTCTCGCAGGAATCGTAGTTAACAATGGTGTTGTGCTTTTGGATTATGCACAATTACTTATAGATAGAAAGAAAAACGAACTGGATTTAGAAGACGATGAATATCTGTCAACTGATGACCTCTTTGACTGCATTGTAAGAGCAGGGAAAGCACGTTTAAGACCAGTATTATTAACTGCTATTACTACAATTTTAGGATTGATTCCGTTAGCGATTGGATTAAACATTAATTTCTTCACCTTATTTTCAGAGTTTAACCCAAACATTTATATGGGAGGTGACAACGTTGTCTTTTGGGGACCATTGGCATGGACAGTTATTTACGGACTGCTCATTGCAACGTTCCTAACGTTGATTGTTGTCCCAATTTTATTCTTCCTAAGTATGAAGTTAAAAATGTGGGCAAGACGAAAATTCAGCTCCGATGTCGTTACTGAAACAGAAACGTTCGATGATGATCTGATAGAAAATAGAAAGATTGCATTAGACAAATAAAAGTCATAAAAAAAGCCTCAACTATTTAAGTTGAGGCTTTTTAAAATAGACTACTCTAAAATTAATTTAGATTTTCAGTAAATGGCGTTGGGAACGCATTTATAATATTGTCTCCAGATCTGTCTAGAGGAATATTTGTAGGGTTTAACCTATCTAACCTCCTCAAGTCAATCCATCTATGACCTTCAGCCAATAAAGAATAACGTCTTTGACGCAAAACTTCATCTAAAAGACTTGTCGCATCAACAGGACCTGCATAATCTGGCAACCCAGCTGCATTTCTAACTCTATTGATAGCTGCTATAGCTTCTGCATCATTGGTTCCAATATTAACCTCAGCATAGATTAGAATCAACTCCTCGTTTCTTATTAAATAAACTGGATCAACCTGGCTGTCGTATACCGCTATTTGATAATCAGCAGAAAGCCCATCAAACATAGTTCCACCTGGTAATAAAATAGCTTTTTCATCTACGCGAGTATCACCTGCTTCCGCATCAGCTATCCAAGTTGGGTGTACCATAAATTCTTGTCCCGACTGTAACGGCACATGAAACTGAGTATTTAGTATATCATTACCTGTAAGACCAAAAACATGTGCTACGCCGTTGTATAAGTCACCATTGATATCGAAGAAAGAATCTCCCAGCAATGATAAGGCTAAACCATTATTACCTTGGTGAAGCGCAGTTCTTGCTGCTATGGCTCTATTAAACTCCGCAAAAGAAGCCGTAGTATCAAAACCATCAAAGCCTGAGCTAAGGTCAAAATCAAAATCTGCAGAAGCGCTCGCTAAATCTGCGTTAGCTTCATTTAGCAACTCCATTATACCTGTAAGCGCTTCAGAATAGCCAACATTTGGCCCAAGATTATCTGGGTCAGCAACATCTAAGCGTATGCCATTGTCAAACTGCCTATTAGCCACCATAAGTAAAGCATAAGCTTTTAATGTTTTGGCATATCCATAGTAGCTATTCTTTTCCTCATCTGTAAAACCAGCTGCGGAATTTTCTACTGCTTCAATAAGTATATTGGCAGACTTTACCACCTTATACCAAGCAGCATATGCTCTAGTGGTTAAAAAGCCATTATTGTCTAAGGGTCCTTTTAACAATTCACCCGTATAACGAGGATCTACTCCTGTTAAGTCATAATATTCTCTTCCTAAAATACTTACTGTATCATAGTGGAATGCCAGATCATTTCGCATGACAGCCTCTAATCCAACTGCCAATAACCTAACATCTTCTGCTGTAGCGCCTTCTTCAAAACTGCCAACAGTAGGTGCGTTAGGATTTTCTATATCTTCAAGCTCGCAACCCGAAAAGAGTATCACGGCAAACATAAAGACAAATTTTATTGCTATTTTTTTCATAATTTTTTTTTTAGAAGTTAACATTTAAGTGAAAGTTGACAAACTTTGACTGTGGGTATGGTGTTACCTCAATGTTGTTTGCTAATACATTATTACCAAAGTTAGAAACTTCAGGATCATAACTGTTGTAATCAAAAATATTAATGAGGTTTCTACCTGAAAGACCTACTTTTATTTTTGTTGCATATTTAATGAGACCTTCTGGTAAAGTATAGAATACACCTATTTCTCTTAGTCTTATATAACCTGCATCTTCAATATATGGATCTGGATTAACAAAGGCCTGACTTGCTCTATAGTCTCCATTATTAAGCTGACCTGAAGGATCAAGACCAGTGTCATTATAATCCCAAGTTGTACCAGCCAAATCATATAATAAGGTTGATAAATTTATATTATCCCCTCCCTTTTTCCAATGCCATAAGAACGTAAAATCAAAATTCTTGTAATTGATTTCATTATACCATGACATTTGAAAATCAGGTTCTGCATTACCATAAACGAAGAAACCGTCTCCTTCTGGATCTCGTCTAGCCATCTCTTCTGCAGTATAAGCATCAGGATCGTATGTTCCAACAATTTGAGTGGCACTTTTACCTTCTTGAATTAGAAATGTACCTAACGAAGCTGCAAAACCACCTGTTGTAAATGAAGGGATATCTAATTCCGTAATTTCAGACTTGTTCTTCCACCACTTAAAGTTAGCGTTCCAAGACAAATCCTCTTTTTCTAATACATTAACATTTAATCCTAACTCAACCCCTTTGTTCTGTAAGGTACCTGCATTTACTGGTGCTTGAGTAAAACCAGATGACGTTGGCACTTGAGAGTTTAATAATAAATCTTTGACTTGTTTGTTATAGAATGAAACCTCTAATAAAAACTTATTATCTAATACTCCTAGATCAAATCCAAACTCCAACTCAGACTGTCTCTCAGGTCCTATATTTGAGTTTCCTCTTAAATTAGCAGGGCTTAAACCCGATTGACCATCAATGAATTGTGCATTCATTGTAGCAAACCTTTGGTTGAAGGTAGAAAAACGTCCGGCTTCACCGTAAGCAATTCTTGGTTTAAAATAATTAATCGTTTCAAAATCCCAAAAATCAAATTTACTCAGGTTAACTGCCAGGTTAGCTTTTGGATAGTAATAAAACTGATTTGCATTACCATTATTAGTAGATTTATCCCCTCTAATACCTAACGTAGCAATAATCTGATCTTGATAATTGATTTCTTCTTGTACAAAGAATCCTTTATCCCTTTGAGGGATTATCAATTGATTAGTAGAAATATTAGATGCTTGGCTCAAACTTGTTTGAGATCCATTTAATCCGGTACCAATAGTAGTTACAGTATTTCTATCAAAATCTTGTAAGAAGCTACCAACTTGAGTTGTGAACTCCAATCCATTATCTAAATATAAGTTGTGAACTAAAAATGCGGATAGGTTAAAATTAGTGTTCACGGTTGTACCTGATATAGCGACTCCTCCTAAAGATGAAGGATCTCTAAAATAAGTTAAAGCGCTTGGGAAAATACTTGTGGTTCTTAGTGTGTACTGATCAAAACCACCTTCAAATACCAGCTTTAACCTATTAGAATCTGTGGTAAGAAGTTTTATATTAGTTTTTGCACTACCAATAAAACGATTAACCTCTTCTCTATTAGTGGTTATTGCCACTGTTTCTAAAACGTTAGATCCTGCACCTCCTTGAGGAAACACTCCATCAACTGGAGATAAATCCTCCCAAGGGTAAGTAAATGCCAATGCATAACCAACTGTTCTGTTAGCATTTCCATTGTTAAAGAAACCTCTATCAGATTCTGAATTGATGTAATTGGTTGTAACATATAAATCTAACCAATCATTAAAACGCTGACCAATATTAAGTCTTATAGAGCTCTTTTTGTACCCTGTATTATCAACTAAACCAGGTTCGTTTCTGTGAGTAGCACCAAAGAAATAATCTGTCTTATCATTAGCACCAGAAGTTGAAAATCTGGTTGTAGAAGACACTCTTGTATGGTCAAACAATTCGGCTTCATAATCTCTTAAAACAGGATTATCTGGACCACCTAACGCCGTAATTTGCTCTTGGGTGTAATCTCTCAATCCTAATAATTGTGTTGGACTTCTAAAACCGGTTACTTGAGAAAAAGACACTTGCGGTTTCCCTTGTCTTCCTCTTTTAGTAGTAATAAGAACCACACCTCCTGCTGCTCTAGAGCCATAGATTGCGGCCGCAGATGCACCTTTTAAAATTTCTACACTTTCGATATCTTCTGGATCGATATCAGCAATACGGTTAGAAGCGTCATCTTGGTTAGTGGACGTGTTACCACCACCAGCTGCTTCACTTACAATATTATTTCCCAGACCTATGGACTGGTTATCTACATAAACACCATCTACAATAAATAATGGCTGTTGGTCTCCAAATATAGAAGTTACACCTCTTAAACGCATAGAAATACCACCACCTGGAGCACCAGAATTGGCCTTAATCTCAGCACCTGTAAATTTACCTGAGAGTGCACCATCTAATCCAGATTGTACTGTTACACCGGTTAATTCATCTGCAGAAACTGAGGCAACTGCGTTAGCCGCATTAGATCGTTTAGTGGATGATGCCAAACCTGTAACTACAATTTCGTCTAAAGATGTAGCCGACTCCTCCATTACAACGTTAACAACAGATGCCGAATTAACAACAATCTCTTGAGTTGTATAGCCTAAATAAGAATATACAATCGTAACGGGGAAACTATCCACGTTTAAGGTATAATTACCATCAAAATCCGTTGAGGTTCCGTTTGTTGTGTTTTTAACAAGTACAGATCCTCCTGCAATTGGAATACCACTAGCCTTGTCTGTCATTTTTCCTGTAACTTGTTGCGCAAACAACATCGCAGGGAACAAGAAAAACGAAAACAAAAGCCATTTTAATAAAATCGATTTTTCTTTCATTTGTTTAGAATTAGTTATTGTTTAGTACCAAATATCTGAATTATATTTAATTTTTAACAGTTTTTTAAGCAAAATTTTGAATAATCCTCAAAATAACTTACTTAAACTTTTCGAAGTCAGTTGTTAAATAAAGTTCACATATTATATTAAATTTGCACCTTATTCGCCATAGCTTTATTCAAAGGTGAATTATTTAATTTTTCAATATGTTTAGAAGTCATAATTGTGGTGAACTTAGAGCCACACATAACAATACAGAAGTTACCCTCGCAGGCTGGGTACAGGGAGTTAGAGATAAGGGTTTTATGGTCTATGTGGATTTACGAGACCGTTATGGTATTACCCAACTTTATTTTGATGAAGAACAGACTTCAAAAGACTTGATGGAAAAAGCTCAAAAACTTGGTCGTGAATTTGTGATTCAGGTTACTGGGAAAGTGCAAGAGCGTGCTTCTAAAAATCCAAATATTCCAACAGGAAATATTGAAGTGTTAGTTTCAGAATTAACTATTTTAAATTCTTCTCTGGTGCCACCATTTACTATTGAGGATACCACAGATGGTGGTGATGATTTGCGTATGAAATATCGTTATTTGGATATTCGTCGTAATCCTGTAAAAGAAAGTTTAATCTTTAGACATAAGGTTACTCAGGCAGTAAGAAACTATTTGTCTAGTGATGGTTTTATAGAAGTAGAAACACCTTACTTAATTAAATCTACGCCAGAAGGAGCGCGTGATTTTGTGGTGCCTTCTCGCATGAATGAAGGTCAATTTTACGCTTTACCACAATCACCTCAAACCTTCAAGCAATTGCTTATGGTTGGTGGTATGGATAAGTATTTCCAAATCGTAAAGTGTTTTAGGGATGAGGATTTACGAGCAGATAGACAACCGGAATTTACACAGATTGACTGTGAAATGGCCTTTGTGGAGCAAGAAGATATCTTAAACACCTTTGAGGGACTAACGCGTCATTTATTAAAAGAAATCAATGGTGTTGAAGTAGAGAAATTCCCGAGAATGCTCTACGATGATGCAATGCGCTTATATGGTAACGACAAACCAGACATTCGTTTTGGTATGGAGTTTGGAGAACTCAATGAAGTTGCTCAACATAAAGATTTCAACGTATTTAATTCTGCTGAACTTGTTGTTGGTATTGCTGTACCTGGTGGAAATAGTTACACAAGAAAAGAGATCGATAAACTCATTGATTGGGTAAAGCGTCCACAAGTGGGAGCTCTAGGTATGGTTTATTGTCGTTGCAATGACGATGGCACTTATAAATCTTCAGTCGATAAATTTTACGACCAAGACGACTTGGCAAAATGGGCAGAAAAAACTGACGCAAAAGCCGGTGATTTAATTCTGGTCCTATCTGGAGAAACCAACAAAACAAGAGCGCAATTGAGCGCATTACGAATGGAATTGGCAGAACGTTTAGGGTTACGTAAACCTGATGAATTTGCTCCACTTTGGGTTATGGATTTCCCGTTATTGGAATGGGATGAAGATACAGAGCGTTACCATGCGATGCACCATCCATTTACCTCTCCAAAACCAGGACAGTTGGAGTTATTGGACACCAATCCGGGAGACGTTAAAGCCAATGCCTACGATTTAGTATTGAATGGAAACGAAATAGGCGGAGGCTCAATTCGTATTCACGATAAAGCCACACAAGCCATTATGTTAAAACACCTTGGTTTTTCTGAAGATGAAGCTAGAGCTCAGTTCGGATTTTTAATGGATGCTTTTGAATATGGTGCACCACCACACGGAGGGATTGCATTTGGATTGGATAGATTGGTTGCCATTTTAGGCGGACAGGAAACGATACGAGACTTTATTGCTTTTCCAAAAAACAATTCTGGCAGAGATGTTATGATTGATGCACCTGCACCAATAGATGATGAACAACTTGAAGAATTAAGTTTAAAGCTTAATTTAAAATCTTAGATATCAAATCCTGCTTTATGCAGGATTTTTTGTTAGATTTAACTATGCCAACTAAATCCAAATTCCTTAAGCGATTGCTTATTCTAAGATATAAGTATATCTCGGAGAAGAATTTTATTTTTCTATTGAGTTTGGTTATAGGTTTGCTCTCTGGTATTGTTTCGGTAACCATTAAGAATATAACGTTTACTATTGAAGCGATTTTTGAAAAAGGTATTATTCTATCGCAAAATAGCATCTATTTTATTTTACCCATTATCGGACTTTTCTTGGTCTATCTTTTTGTAAAGTATGTCTCTAAAAAACCGAGTGGCCACGCCATTCCGTCCATATTATATTCCCTGTCTAAAAGAGATGGCATACTTGAAAAAAAGAACATCTATCTCCCACTGATTACCGCTCCACTAACCGCAGGTTTTGGTGGTTCCGTTGGTTTGTTGGGTCCTGCGATATTGTCTGCATCTGCGATTAGCTCTAACTTAGGGCAATTTCTACATATCAACAGAAAAACCAGAAGCCTGTTAATTGGTTGTGCTGCAGCTGGAGCCATAGCGTCCATTTTTAAATCGCCAATAGCAGCTATAATTTTTGCTATTGAAGTGTTTAGCTTAGACCTAACTTTTGCGTCGTTATTACCACTTTTAATAGCCTCTGTTTCCTCTGTGATAACCTCATACTTCTTTTTGGGAGACAGCGTGCTTTTTGATTTTAATGTGTCTGAAAAGTTCCTAATTAAGGACACCCTATTTTACATTATTCTTGGTATTGGAACCGGAATCGCTTCCGTTTATTTTTCTAAAATCTATTTTGGGATTACCTCATTCTTTAACCGTTTTAAATCCGCCAAACAAAAGCTAATCTTTGGTGGTTTGGCCATTGGCACTATGCTGTTCTTTATTCCACCACTTTATGGTGAAGGTTTTGGATTTATAAATAATTTAATGTTAGGCAACGATATTGAAGCTTTGGGCAATACACCTTTTGATGAGCACTTAGACAATATTTGGATCGTTATTGGACTGCTCTTCGGAATTACAATTTTTAAAGCCATTGCCATGACCACCACTTTTGCTGCTGGTGGTACAGGTGGAATTATAATCCCAACATTAGTTATGGGAAGTGCGCTGGGTAATGTTGTTGCTAAAGTGATTAATAATTGCGGGCTAGGTTTCACTGTTTCCGAAGCCAACTTTACGCTAATTGGGATGGCTGGTTTAATTGCTGGTGTGCTTCATGCTCCCTTGACTGCTATTTTCTTAATTGCTGAAATCACTGGTGGTTACGAGCTATTTGTACCCTTAATGATTACAGCATCGATGTCTTTTATCATCAACAAAAATGGTTTGGATCATACCATTTACACGAAAGAACTTATTGAAAAAGGGGCTTTATTAACACAAGACAAGGACAAAAATGTACTCATTTTAATGAAGCTAGATTCGGTCATTGAACAAGATTTTGTTCAACTGCATCCTGAAATGACTTTAGGCGAAATGTTGAAAAATGGTGTGTCAAAATCTAGCAGAAATTTGTTTCCGGTGACGGATTCCAATGGTGGCTTTGTGGGTATTATATTGTTAGATGATATAAGAACCGTGATGTTTGACCAATCACTTTATCAATCTACAACTGTTGAAACCTTTATGCACCAAGCACCAGAGTATATTATATATGAACAAGATTCTATGCAAGATGTGATGCGGAAGTTTCAGGATTCACAAGCTTGGAATCTTCCTGTTATTAAAGATAATAAGTATTATGGTTTTGTTTCAAAATCTAAGTTGCTAACAGCTTATCGACACCAATTAATTAACTTTACGTCCTAAGTATTTTTATATGAAACCCATTCACATCATAACACTCATTGCCTTTATCGCCTCAATTACAAGTATTATTTGTGGCTTTGTTTTAAATGTAGACTATTCTCAAAAATTAATCGGTTTTGGTGTTATTGGGTTGTTTTTAATAGTATTTCCGTTGTTTTCTTACTACAGATGGAAAGGCAAAAACGCAAAAGATTATATGCTCACCAAGGAAAATTTGGATAAAATGCGAGAAAACCAGAGAGAAAAGAAGATTTAAAAATCGCTCTAAGAATTTTTGAACGGTTCCGCTTAGTCCTTTAACAGTAGGCGCTGGCAACACTTTGGTATGTGTGATTTTTAACTTATTAAGTTTCAAATAATTAAAATAAAATGATTTATTAACACTAGCATTAATTTATATTATATCTTTGCACTTTAATTTTTATTTATTTTATAATGACTGGAACAGTTAAATTTTTCAATGATTCAAAAGGATTTGGATTCATTACCAACGAAGAAACAGGAAAAGACATCTTTGTACACGTATCAAACCTTAACGGTGTAGAGTTACGCGAAGGTGATCAAGTAGAGTACACAGAAGAAGAAGGAAGAAAAGGAATGGTAGCTGCAAACGTACAGGTACTATAATAAGTATATATCTTACAAGTTTCAACGCTCAACCTTTGGTTGGGCGTTTTTTTTATACTTAATTTAAATTACGCTTCTCTATAAAAAATCTCCTTAATAATTCTGACGCCTCTTCCGCCAGAATTCCGCTTACAACCTTAGTCTTTGGATGCAACTTGGTTCCAAGTGTCTTATATCCTCGTTCGGCATCTGAAGCTGCATAAACTATTTTAGAAATCTGGCTCCAATATAATGCACCTGCACACATTTGACATGGCTCTAAGGTGACATATAGTGTGCATTTATTAAGATATTTTCCGCCTAAAAAATTTGCTGCTGATGTTATGGCTTGCATTTCGGCATGTGCTGTTACATCATTTAGCAACTCTGTAAGATTATGTGTTCTGGCAATAATCCTGTCTTCTACAACAATGATTGCTCCAACAGGAATTTCGCCCTTTTCATAGGCGACCTTAGCTTCTTGCAGTGCTTTTCGCATAAAGTAAGTGTCATCAAAAGGGCGAATCATTATAAAGTCTAATGTTAGTTTTTCACTATTTTTTCTACAAAATTAAAGTTCTCTCCAGTAATTGACAGTATATACATTCCGTCTTGAAGATTCCCTGTGCTTATTGAAACCGTGTCAAAGAGCTCTTTCTTTATAGTTAACACCGCTCTTCCATTTAAATCGGTAAGCTTTATTGTAACATTACCTAAACCGGTTTTTTGTAGAAATTGAAATTTTATCATTTGTTGGATTAGGATATACTTGTAAAGTGTTAGCAGAAAACTCTTCTACACTAAGACTTGTACAATTAGCTAAAGAAGGATCTGAATTTGGTGGCATGCTAAAATCTTCTACCTGATCTGACCTTGAAGTTGACAGCCCTTGAGAGGCATTAAATCCAAGTCCACGTCTGGCAAAAACTTCCCATATCATACATTGATCTGCACCACCCATTGCTGTATCAGCCGCAAGTAACGCATCTCTACCATCTACAAAGCCAGGTTCACAAGGTTGAAGTTTTAAACCATCCAATACAAGTTGCATTACTTTATTGTTTCCGCCATTTCCATTATACAAATCTGGATCAAAGCCATATTTGTCTACATAAGCCCACGTTAAGTCCCAAAGTACAGTTGCCCATACAAAACCTACACCATGTGGTACTGACAAACCAGGGTTATTAGTGTCTCCGTACGTAAAATTATTTACTGCAAAATCTGGACTATAGCGCGCTGGTCTAATACCTCCACCTGTTGTTGGTTGGCTTACAGCAAAAGTCCCTATTCCTCTAGCGTCGTCTTCAGTATCTGTAGGGTACATTGTAACCATAAGTCCAAACCAGTCAGACCATCCTTCTCCCATTTGTTCTTCATTAAAAAGGCATCCTGCTGCAGCTGGTCCACCAGTTAATCTGGTAGAGATTCCATGCCCATACTCATGTGCTACAATTCCATTATCAAAATCACCATCAATATCAAAAGGGCCGTTATTAACCAATGTCGCTGATAAAGTTTGCCCTCCAGATAAAGCTGAAATTATAGCTTCACCATCTGCTTGGCTTACCATTATAGAAGGGATGGTAACTTGATTCCCAACTGTACCAGGACCCATAGTTACAGTTGCTCCAGCTTCATTATTTACAACTATTGCTGCAATTGCACCTGCATTTTCAACGGCACGTACCTTAAACCCAAATTCACAAGTTCCTCTGCGTATTACAGCGATACTTCCATTTAAAGCACCAGTATTAATAAGTGTTTCACAAGCATCGTTAGCATCTGGTGTTCCATCTATGGCCAACGTTAAATTTGATGTTATCGGAGTTGTAGATAAAGCATCACCAAAAGTAGCTTCACTCCCATTATAATCACCTGCAACAGTACCATTATTTATAGTTAAAGGTTCGTTAAGTGGGCCAGCTGGAGTCCACAAAAACATGGTCATATTTGGGTTTTGACCATCTGGTGGAGTTCCAAAAGTGGCATTATTTTGTCCGCTACCATCTTGGGCATCTGCATTAACATAATCTCCACTGGCACCTAAAGTTGTATAATTTGTTTCTTGAAAATTTCCGGCTGCTTCATCAAAACCATAGTGATACCAAATATCATGCATCATATTATTTGTATAGAACAAATTGGTAATAGATACATCTTCATAGCCTGCTGGTGGTTGATTAATATCTAACGGAAAATCAAAGCTTAATGCGCTCGTACCATCTGGGGAAAAACCTGTAGTAAAAGGTAGCCCGTCTCTATCTTCTTGCGCCCAAACATTATTACCTCTGGTAATTGTGTGATCTGCACCTAAAACTCCATCATCATCATGCCATCCAAAAGGAGACGCCAATATACTTGCCGGATCTGTAACAACTTGCCTAGGTCCATGATTTGGGCTTTCTGCCGGAAGTGCAAAAACGTTATACCTTGAGCCATCCACTAAAATCGATGGTGAAGACACGTTAACCTTATTGAAAAAATCAATAGATTCTGATATCTTCTCGTGTGTATGCGGTCTTTCAAAATTACAGCTCAGTACAAGATTGTCAACTTCGATTATTTCATTTGTTGTTGCATCGATTCTTGCACTATACCAATGCGTATTGTCATTTGCATAAATGATGACGTCCCAAGCTAGTTTTAACTGATCTTCAACATTAACGTATACCAACTCGGCAGAGATATCTCTTGTAGAAATGTTTCCATTAGTAAATGTATACGCATTGCCATCTTTAGATAATTGAACAAGATTCTGCGGAGTTCCTAACTGAAAATGACTAGCTAAACCTTCTATTGCAGAAGCTGGTGTTTGTGATGCTGTGCTTGTATTAATCTTGTTTGAAATATCCTTAAAAAATCTATTAGAAAAATAAAATACTTCACCATTTTTAATCGCGACACTTGAAATTGCATTAGAAATTCTAATATTTTGATAAGCCTGATTTATATACACGTGTGTTATTTCCGTGCCTGCAGAAAAATATTCGTTATTAATAACAAGGTCAGCATAATCTTCACTTTGCAAACCAAATTTTGATTGGTTATTTTTTAGATAGTCATTAATTAAAGCTTCATAATTAGAACTAGGCTCGTTACTTTGACCAAATACAAAGGAAACAGATACTATTAAGCATAATAGTACCAGGGATAGGTAATTTTTTTTCATAGCAAATATGTAATGGTTAGACTGTAAGTCGGAGAAATTTCTCTTACCATACAGAATTATTTTTATTTCGCCAAAAGTAAGGAATCATTAAGGATATATAAAAATTTTTATTCTTAACTAAGGAATCGGCAAGAATTTTGATGTTTTTATAGGAAAGCTATTAATTATGAAACTTAACTATTCTATCTCTATACCTCAACCTTGTCACCAAGACTGGTATAAAATGACACCAAATGAAAAAGGAAGGTTTTGCCAGTCTTGCTCTAAAACTGTTGTTGATTTTACAAAAATGAATACTGATGAAATACAAGATTATATTCATAATAATAGAAATCAAAGGATTTGTGGCCACATAAAACAAAGTCAACTAGATACAATTAATTTAAAAATACCTGAAACTATCTTTAATCAGAAGCTTAGTTTTCATAGGGTATTCATCTTGGCTCTTTTGTTTTCTATGGGATTGACTTTATTTAATTGCGAAGATGAGAAAGGAAAAGCAAAAAAAATAGAAAGTATTGAAATTGTTGAAACACATCAAAAAACCATTGACACCATCATAAATAATAATGACACAAAAACGATTCAATTAGATAACAATCTAAGAGAAAAGGTTAAGTCTTCAAAATCTATCGTTAAAGAACAAGAACATATAGAGGGCATGATGATAGTTGAAACGGGTGGCATAGAAGTAGAACCCGTCGAGATAGATTCTTTGAAAGTTGAACCTTTACCAAAATGCCCAGATCCTGAAGAGGAATTTATAATAGGCTTTATTAATATTGAAAGTCCGCCAGAATTTTTTAATACACCTCATCATTTATCAAATAAAGAGAAAAAAGATTATTTCTCTGAAAAAATAAATCAAATTGTTCTAGAAAATTTTGATATTGGCCAAGGAGACCTTGATATTTCTGGTAGGCAAAGAATATTTACCCAATTTACTATTAATAAAGTTGGTAAAGTGAGTAATATAAAAGTTAGAGCACCTCATATAGTCTTTGAAAAAGAAGCTATACGTGTGTTAAATTTGCTTCCTCAATTTAAACCAGCAAGGCAAAGAGATAAAAATGTTTCGGTAACTTATACTCTTCCTATCACTTTTATATCCCAAGACTAGCAAAATCTCGTATTTTTGTTTGGTGCAAAAATCACTTATAGAACATATCAACTTACCTAAAGATTTACGTCAACTTAAACGAGATGCTCTGCCTCAACTTGCTCAAGAATTACGTGACTTTATCATCAATATTGTAGCTACTAAAGAAGGTCATTTGGGTGCGAGTTTGGGAGTTGTTGAATTGACCATTGCTTTGCATTATGTCTTTAAAACACCAGAAGATGTGTTAATTTGGGATGTAGGTCATCAAGCCTATGTGCACAAAATACTCACTGGTAGAAAAGAAATTTTTGATACCAACCGACAACTCAACGGTATTAGTGGATTTCCTAAACGCAGCGAGAGTGCGTATGATGCTTTTGGTGTTGGTCATTCATCAACATCGATTTCTGCAGCTCTAGGTATGGCAATTGCTTCGCAAATTAAAGGCGATGACAAACATCATATCGCTGTTATAGGAGATGCATCAATAGCAAGCGGAATGGCTTTTGAAGGCCTTAACCATGCTGGCGTCACCGATGCTAACCTATTGGTCATTTTAAATGATAATGCCATTGGTATTGATCCAAGTGTTGGAGCTTTAAAACAATATTTAACCAACGTTAAAAAAGGCACCGAAAAACAAGACAATATTTTTGAAGCTTTAAACTTTGATTACTCTGGCCCAATTGATGGACACGATTTACCTCTTCTACTTTCTGAATTAGAGCGTTTAAAATCCGTAAAAGGACCAAAATTTTTGCATGTTATTACTACGAAAGGCAAAGGTTTAAAACAAGCTGAATTAGATCAGGTAAAATACCATGCACCTGGTAAATTCAATGCCAAAACTGGTGAGATTCATCCTAAATCCAACACCAATGAACAGCCACCAAAGTATCAAGATGTGTTTGGTGAAACGATAGTTGAACTTGCTTTAAAAAACAAAAACATCATAGGTATTACACCAGCCATGCCAACTGGGAGTTCATTAAAATATATGATGGATAAAATCCCTGAGCGCGCTTTTGACGTTGGTATTGCAGAGCAGCACGCCGTGACCTTAGCTGCAGGTATGGCCACTCAAGGTATCATTCCGTTTTGTAATATCTATTCAACGTTTTTGCAACGTGCATACGACCAGGTGATTCATGACGTGGCCTTGCAGAAACTTCCTGTTATTTTTTGTTTGGATAGAGCTGGTTTGGTTGGAGAAGATGGAGCGACACATCACGGAGTTTTTGATTTGGCTTATTTAAGCTGCATCCCAAATCTGGTGATTTTTGCACCCAGAGACGCTATTGCTTTAAGAAATATTATGTACACGGCTCAGTTGGGTATCGATTTTCCATTAGCCATAAGATATCCCAGAGGAAGAGGCCACCTTTTGGAGTGGAGAAAACCTTTTGAAACCATAGAAATAGGGAAAGGGGTTTGCCTAAAAAAAGGGAAGAAACTTGCAATACTCTCAATAGGAACAATGGCAAAAGTTGTAGAAGATGCTACAATTGATTTAGATGTGTCACATTACGATATGCAATTTGTTAAACCTCTGGATGAAGACTTATTACATGAAATTTTTGAACATTATGAATCGATAGTAACTATTGAAGATGGTACTATAGTCGGTGGATTTGGCAGTTCAGTTTTGACATTTGCAAACGCTAATAGTTATAAACTACCAATAACTGTATTAGGCGTAGAAGATAAATTTGTTGAGCATGGCTCTGTAACCCAATTATTTGAAATTCAAGAATTGGATATTGAGTCTGTAAAGAAGAAGGTTACGGAGTTACTCTTCTTCCTCAATAACAGCTAAATCTGTTTGCTCTGCACTCTGCTCTACATGAGCAGTCTCTTCTAAAACAGGTTCTTCTTGATTATTAGAAATATCATCTAACATCAATAGGCAAGTCAATACAACCATGAAAATGACCAAGCCTCCAAGTATATTATTTCTCATAAGTAGGTAATTTGGTGAGGGCTGATTATAAAGTAAATAAACACAATATATCGTTAAAAAACAAATTTATTCGATGAAATGCACGCTATAAAATATTGCCCTTCAATTTTTGATGCAATAACATGGCATTTGTGTCAGACAGTTTTGAGACGTACAAACAGATATTTAAAAGATTATCATAAAGGGATTCCTCCCCAAGTTTAACAGTTTCTGGAATAAGGTTTAACAGTAGTTTGTCATAATTAGATAATCTGCCTTCATAATAATTGAAAGCCAACTTACCATAAGCGTTCAATAATTGATTCAGAATTTCATAACCAGCAATTTCCTTGTTGATGACCTCTTTAGAGCGATATACATTTTTTACACTCAGGTCAATTATATCCTTAATCTGAGCTTTATATTGACTAACGTCTAAAAGTGCTGTTTCAAATTCACCATTTAAAATGGCTTCTTCATTTTTCATAAAAATTGACACTGCTTCATCAATCAACGTATTTATGGCCAATGCTCTTAAATAACTTACACGGTCTTCAGTGGTCTGCAACGCATTATAATTCTCGGTTATAATTTTACCTTTTACTAGTTTAATTAAATATTCCAGCGCATAATCCTCTTCAATCAATCCAAGATTAATACCATCTTCAAAATCTATAATTGTGTAACAAATGTCATCAGCCGCTTCAACCAAATAAGCTAATGGATGTCTATTGTAATTGAGGTGATTGTCACTTCTTTTTATAAGACCCAACTCAGAAGCTACGTCTTTAAACATATCCTTATCACTCTGAAAAAAACCATATTTTTTATCTACTATATGATGGCTTGGTTTCTTTGGCAATGATTCTTTTGGGTATTTTATAAACGCTCCCAATGTTGCATAGCTTAATCGCAATCCACCTGCTCGTCCTGCCCTACTTTCGGTTAAGATTTTAAAACCGTTGGCATTACCTTCAAAATCACAAAGATCTTGATATTCTTTATCCGTTAAGCTATCTTTAAATTGAGATCCATCACCATTTTTAAAATAAGATCCAATGGCTTTTTCACCTGAATGACCAAACGGAGGATTACCAATATCATGCGCTAAAGCAGCAGCAGCGACTATAGCACCAAAATCGTTCATTCTGTAACCATGGATATTTTGAAGATGTGGATGCTTTTCCAATAGAAGTTTACCCACTCTACGTCCAAGGGATCTTCCTACAACACTTACTTCTAAGCTATGGGTTAATCTTGTATGTACAAAATCTGTCTTAGATAATGGAACAACCTGTGTTTTATCCTGTAGACCTCTAAATTCAGATGAAAATATAATACGGTCATAATCCACCTCAAAGCCCAAGCGTGTCTCATCTTGTTCTTTTCTCAGTCTTTTATTTGTGTCACCAAAACGTTTTAAGGATAGTAATTGCTCCCAGTTCATAAGCTCAAAATTAAAATATGCAAGATAGATAAATTGCCAGAGAATTGATTAACCCGTTATGCATTTCGGGCATTTTCATCAATCTATGCCCTGACCCTTAAGGGAATATTGATGAAATATTTGGTTCATCCTTTAGGATCGAGGCAAAAATCAAAAAATTCAGTTCATTTTATGTCTATTTACACCAAAATGCACAGCGAGTTTGATTAGAAAAACAAAATAGGCAATCTCTTAAAATTCTAATGTTACCAAATTGTTTCTTTAACATCATTTCCCTTAATACAGAGCTAACACTAAACTAACCATTTGATTACAAATCTTTAATTTTTGATTAACCTGCAAACCATCTTATCCCTCTTTCTTTGCATCACAATAAAAAACTAAAATTGTTTATTAAAATTTAACTCAATGAAAAAATTACTTTTAATCGCGTTAACGGTTTCAACACTAGTATTTACTGGTTGTTTTAAAGACGATGATACTCCAATTATTATCGAAGAAACTACAATAATCAACAACGACGGAGGCGGAAATGGAGGCGAAGATTGCCCAGTTATAGCTGTAACAGGTTTTATTAACGAAGATACTACTTGGACACCAGACAACATTTACCAACTTAACCAAAAAGTTGTAGTGCCAGATGGTGTTACTTTAACTATCAATCCAGGTACTATAATAAAAGGGTCTTCTGGTACTGGTTCTTTAGCATCTGCATTAATCATTGCGCGTGGTGGTAGCATCAATGCACAAGGTACTGCTCAGCAACCTATTATTTTTACTTCAACTAGTGACAATATTTCTTGTGGTCAAACAGCAGGAACTAACCTAGGTGAAAATGACAGAGGTCTTTGGGGAGGTTTAATCGTTTTAGGTTATGCACCATGTTCTTTCTCTGGTGATATAGAAACGGCTCAAATCGAAGGTATCCCTGCAGATGATACATTTGGTCAATATGGTGGTACTGTTGCAGATGATGACTCAGGATTTTTAAGATACATATCTATCCGTCATGGTGGTGCATTAATTGGTGAAGGAAACGAAATCAATGGTCTTACTCTTGGTGGTGTAGGTTCTGGTACTGTAATCGATAATATAGAAGTTGTTGCAAATGTTGATGACGGAATTGAGTTCTTCGGAGGTAGCGTTAATGCTTCCAACCTTTTAGTTTGGGCACAAGGTGATGACGCTTTGGATATTGACCAAGCTTACTCTGGTCTTATTGATAACGCAGTTGTTGTGTTAGGTGATGTTTCAGACCACGCTTTTGAGATTGATGGTCCTGAAGGTACTTTAAATGGTGCATTTACATTACAAAACGCAACTATTATTGGTAATTCTGTAACGTCTAACGGTGAATACGCAGACTACAGAAGTAACGCTCAAGGGCACACTGCAAACATTTTTGCTTATGACTTTAAGGATTCTTCTGATGTAGAGTTAGACAACGACGGAGTTGCGACTAACTATAACAACGGAGACTTAACGTTTGGTACTTGGGAAATAGTTCTACCAACTGGTGTAACCAATGTTGGAGATATATTTAAGAACAATGCTGAAACCGTAACCGTAACTGGTTTTGGCGATTTTGCAACTGCTGTTACCCAAGGTAGCCAAACAGTTGGAGCAAACACTTCTGAGCTTAGCTGGACTTACGCAAACACAGCTGGAGGTTTAGGATTCTAAAAATTCACTTTTAATACATAAATCCATCGCTTACTAGGTAGGCGATGGATTATATAAAATATTATATGAAAAATATACAAAAAGTTCTACCTTTTGTTTTCTTTCTAATTACTTCCTTAGGCTTTTCGCAAGGAAAGATTGCTGGTACTGTCATAGATGGTGAGTTTAACGAACCCTTGGCATTTGCAAATATTGTAGTAAAAGGTACAAGCAAAGGAGCTAGTGCAGATTTTGATGGCAAATATGAGCTCGAAATAGAAGCCGGAACTTATACTATAGTATTTTCATTTGTTGGTTATGTCACAAAGGAAATAACAGACGTAGTAGTAAAAGAAGATGAGGTAGTAACATTAGACGTTGTATTAGAGACTAACTCTTTAGATACGGTTGTCATTACAACATCTACAAAACGAAATACTGAGAACGCCGTCTTAAACATACAAAAGAAATCAGTTGTGGTATTGGATGGTTTATCTGCCCAAGCAATAAAAAGCTCTGGCGCAAGTAATGTGGCTAGTGCTGTAAAAAGTGTCCCAGGTGTTTCCATTCAAGGTGGTAAGTATGTGTATGTTCGTGGTTTGGGTGATCGCTATACCAAATCCATTTTAAACGGTGTTGATATTCCTGGTTTAGATCCTGATAGAAATACAATTCAGATGGATTTGTTTCCTACCAACATCTTAGAAAATGTTTTAGTATTAAAATCAGCATCTGCAGAATATCCTGCCGACTTTACTGGTGGAATCGTCAATGTTGTAACCAAAGATTTTCCGAGCAAGGCAGAGTACACCATATCTTTAGGTAGTGGTTATAATCCTGATATGCACTTTAATGATCAGTATTTAACCTACACAGGTAGTGATACTGATTTTTTAGGATTTGATGATGGTACGCGCGATTTACCTATTCATAGATATCAACCAATTCCGGGAACATTTGAAAACAAGCTTTTACTCACTTCATTAACCAATAGGTTTCAAAAAGAGCTAAGTGCTAAGCAAGAAACCAGTGGTATGAATTTTGATTTTGGTTTTACATTAGGTAATCAATACGATGTTGGTGACAACAGATTGGGTTATCAAGCTTCATTTTCTTATAAAAATGAAACTACGTTCTATAAAGAGCGTAATGATGGAGGTTACGTAAAGAATTTTGATGACAACTCCGTTAATACTCTTAACCCTGTATTAATTTCAAATGGTTCTGAAGGTATTAACAATATTATTTTAAATGGTTTACTTGGTGTTACCTATAAAACAGACCTATCTAAATACAGTGTTAATTTTTTACACATTCAGAATGGTGAGTCAACCGCTGGTTTTTTTGACCAAGGTATATCCCAAGATGGAGTTGGTGGAGGTTTTGAGCCATTGGTAAAAAATTCCTTAACCTATACAGAACGTTCTATAACCAATTTGCAGGTTAGTGGTAACCATACACTTGAAACTGGAGAAAAAGCACTTAAGTTCAATTGGGTAATTTCACCTACCTTTTCTAAGGTAATGGATAAAGCGCACAGAATTACACCTTTGCAACAGGCAGATAATGGAGATTTTTTTATCAGTCCTAGTGCCACTACTTATCCTATTCAATTATGGAGAAACTTAATTGAAGAAAATTGGGCCTTTAAGGCTGATTTTGATAAGAAGGTAGAGATCTTTGGTAAACCAGGTAAATTAAAGTTTGGTGGTGCTTACACCTATAAGTTTAGAGATTTTAGCACTGACGACTATACGTTTACTATTACTGGAGACGATAGTTTTATTGCTGGTGGTGACCCTGATGATTTGTTGCTTTCAGACAATTTATGGACTCCAGACTCGGATGAAGGTGCTCATTTAGTATTTGGAGACCAATTTAATCCTAATGATGCCTACGAGGGAGAGCACAGCATTGCCGCAACTTATTTTTCGGCAGAATTCAATTTAAGTGAAAGCCTTAAATCTGTTTTGGGTGTAAGAACCGAATTTTTTAATTCTTTCTATACAGGCCAAGATAACTCGCAGATATTTAACAGAGAACCTATTCTAGATGAGTTGGATTTCTTTCCATCTGCAAACATTATCTATGCCGTAAACGACAATACCAATTTAAGAACGTCTTACTCTAGGACTACGGCAAGGCCTTCTTTTAAAGAAGCTTCGGTCGCCCAGATTTTTGACCCTATTACTGGTAGATTATTTATTGGTAACCTCAACTTAGTGCCTACGTACGTCAACAACTTTGATATAAGGTACGAGCGTTTTGGTGAAAATAGCCAAATGTTTGCTGTAAGTGCATTTTACAAGGACTTTACTGACCCAATAGAACAAGCTTTCTTTCAAGAGGCACCAACACAAATTAGACCTGGTAACCTTGGTGATGCCATAGTTTATGGTGCAGAAATTGAATTTAGACAACGTTTAGGGTTTATATCTGAAGGCTTAAATGATTTAAAGGTAAATGTAAACGCCTCTTATATTAAGTCTGAACTTACCATGTCTGATGACGAATTCAACTCTAGAAACAGTGCAAAACGAGAAGGTGAAACTATAGACAGAGAAAGAGATATGCAAGGCCAAGCACCTTACCTTATTAATGTTGGTTTAGAGTATAGAAATGCAGATTCAGCATTTCAGGCAGGTTTATTCTATAATGTACAAGGCCCTACTCTAGAAGTTGTTGGTATTGGATTGGTACCAGATGTTTACACACAACCTTTTAATAGTTTAAATGCTACAGTAAGTAAAGGGTTTGGAGAAAACAAGAACTCTGTAGTAGATCTAAAAGTCTCTAATCTATTAAGTGATGAAAGGCTAAGTGAATTTGAATCTTTTAATACAGAGAACCAGCTCTACTCTTTAAGAGAGCCTGGTATAGAAATATCATTGGGTTACACGTTTAAATTCTAGGAAAAGTCAATTGGCTTTAAACAAAAAAGGCTTTCTGTTAAACAGAAGGCCTTTTTATTTGTTGTTCTTCGAAATGTTATTTATTGTTAATGGCAACTTTGGTTTTGTTGTCCCATTTATTAACGCTAACTATTCTTGAGTCTATATAGTCAACTTCTTTTAAGGATTCTCCTTCCCAGAAAAACCATTTACCAACTTTTTTTCCATTGTCATATGATCCTAAAGCAATTTTCTTACCGTTAGTATCGTACATTTTCCATTCACCATGCACTTTACCTTCTGCATTAAACATACCTATCTGACTTATTTCACCATTATCATGGAAATAAGTTATATGAGTTAAATCACCTTTCTTTTCTAATTTAGGTTCTTTATTATCTTGTGCATAACTAAAACTTACGCTTAACATTATTAGAAGTACTACTATCTTTTTCATATCTATTTGGGTTTTTAATTAATAATTACATAACAAATCTAACATTATTTTTACATTTAAACAACAATTACATAACATTAAATTAACATAAAACCTATAATTTACTGATTTTCAGTGTTTTAAATACCTGGCTAATTCAGGATAAATATTTCTATTCTCTATTAATAATTTATGTTTTTTCAAGTGAAGAAAATTTAAAAGCGTATCGTAACTTTGCTAAACATATTGTCTTACAAGAATTATTTTATATGAAGTTTAAGCTTTTTCAATTAATACTTATATCTTTTTCTTTAACGCAAACTATAGTCTGCCAAACAAAGAATGAAAAAGAAGAGCGCGTTAAGGTTTCTGAGTTTCCAGAACTAGCTCAAACCATTATTAAAGCACTACCCAAAAATTGTAAACGATTGCGTTTTTATAAAGAAACTGATGGTGAAAAACATAGTTTTGAAGCAAAGTTTAAGTACAAAAGACAGCGCTACAGTCTAGAGTTTTCAGTAAATGGAAGCATAGAAGATATTGAAGTAATTACAAATCTTAAGAATATTAAAAGTTCAGCAAAAGATAGTATAAAGGCTTATTTTAAAAATTCGTTCACCAAATATAAGCTCATCAAAATTCAAAAGCAGCACGTATATACCACAGAAATGGATGCTGTTCAATTTTTAAATGATGTATTGTCACAAAAGCCAAAGTGCATTATTAATTATGAAATTATTGCTGAAGTTAAGACCAAGAAGAAAAGCGAAATAAGGGAATTTATATTTAACTCCAACGGTTATTTTTCAAAATCAAGAGTTTTAAACCCAACATCTTACGAGCATGTTTTATATTAAGGCATCTATTACCATTGTGGCTTGCTTTATTGGATTACAACTTTTTTCACAAGAAAATTTTGAAACTCTGGGTGAAACTGGGCTTGCCATAAACCATAAAGTTAATAGTGATTACAAAATAAACTTTTCTTTCCGGTCGCGTTACTATCTTTATCAAGACAATACCTTTAATTTTGAAAACCGCCAGTTAGATGTTGTGCATTTTTCTACTCTAAACTTAGATTACAATCACAGTATAAGTATTGGTGTTCAATACCGTACAAGAGAATCTATTGATGGTGGAAATAATGAATTGCGATTAACCCAACAGTTTAACCATACAAAAAAGAATCTAGCACTACGTTTTGGGCATCGTATACGATTTGAACAGCGCATTTTAGATGATCTAACGATTTTAAGGTCACGTTATCGCTTTGCTTTAGATTTTCCTTTAAATGGTGAAAAGTTAGATGTAGGCGAAAGTTATTTAGTAAGTGCAATGGAAGCCTTGCTAAGTAAAAGTCAAAAAATGAAACCTGAATTGGACCACAGAACTACTGCACAAATTGGCTGGCTTTTTTCTGAAAAATTAAAATTTCAGTTTGGACTTGAATATAGGTTTGAAGCCTTCAATATTCAAACGAAAGAAAAGCTTTTTATACTTACATCCCTTATTCTAAAAATATAGGATAAATAATAGCTAATCATATTTTATCCTTGATTGCAGGCACCTCCTCAAAAATAACGTTTAGATAACGTAACTTTAAAAATATTTAAAGTAATTTGCGTTCAATTTTAGCTAACCTAATACATGGAAAATCTTTATGTCTATATGCTAGCTGCATTGGCTTTTTTAGCTGTAGCAGATCTAGTAGTTGGAGTAAGTAACGATGCCGTTAATTTCTTAAATTCTGCTATAGGCTCTAAAGCCGTTTCTTTTAAAACCATAATGATTGTTGCAAGTATAGGTGTTGCTGTTGGTGCAATGACCTCTAGTGGCATGATGGAGGTTGCCAGAAAAGGCATATTTAATCCTGGTGAATTTATGTTCGATGAAATTATGGTCATTTTTATGGCCGTAATGCTTACTGATATCTTGTTGTTAGATTTTTTCAATACGTTAGGTTTACCAACATCCACAACGGTTTCTATAGTATTTGAATTACTAGGAGCTTCCGTGGCAGTGGCACTGATTAAGATTTATGCCGACGATAGCCAATCAATAATAGATTTGGCCAACTATATTAATAATGAAAAGGCGATTGAGATTATACTTGGCATACTCTTATCGGTTGTGGTAGCCTTCACAGTTGGTGCTATAGTGCAATACGTATCACGTCTTTTGCTATCATTTAAGTTTGAAGAAAAGCCAATATGGTATAGTGCTATTTTCAGTGGTTTTGCTATTACCTCAATAATGTATTTTATCATTGTAAAAGGCCTTAAGAATGCTGCTTTTATGCCTTCTTCCGTTAAAGAATTTTTGAGCACCAACCCATTAACTTTTATTGCAGTTAGCTTTATTACCTTTACTCTATTATCTTATTTAGCAATAAAGGTCTTCAATGCCAAAATTTACACATTAATCATTATTGTAGGTACTTTTGCATTAGCTGTGGCTTTTGCTGGTAATGATTTGGTTAATTTTATTGGAGTACCAATTGCTGCATACAATTCTTTCGAAGTTTGGTCTACAAGTGGTATCGAAGCATCCAAGTATGCCATGGTTGCGCTTGGAGAACCTGTGCAAACCGAACCATATTTATTACTTGTTGCTGGTCTAATTATGGTACTAACTTTATGGTTTTCTAGTAAAGCCAAGTCCGTTGTTAAAACTTCAGTTGACCTATCTAGACAAGATGAAGTTAAAGAACGTTTTGAACCCAATTACTTATCTAGAAACATTGTGAGATTAACGATTGGTCTTAATGATAGTATTAATCATATTTTACCAGAATCCTTTAAAAATTGGTCAAACATCCAATTTGTAAAGCCTACAGTTATTACCAAAGCTCAAGATAAACCTGCATTTGATTTAGTGAGAGCGGCTGTTAACTTAATGGTAGCAAGTGTTTTGATTTCTATTGCTACGTCAATGAAATTACCATTATCTACAACTTACGTAACATTTATGGTAGCTATGGGTACCTCATTAGCAGATAGAGCTTGGGGAAGTGAAAGTGCCGTGTACAGAGTTGCTGGTGTGCTTAATGTTATAGGCGGTTGGTTCTTTACGGCGTTTAGTGCATTTGTTGCTGCTTCTGTAATGGCATTTATACTATATCATGGTCAAGGCTATGCTCTAGCAGGACTTCTAACACTTGCTATAATCTTGTTGGCAAGAAACTATCTATCGCATCGCAAAAGTTCTAAAATAATGCGAGAAGAAGACCAGCTCGAAAAAGCTGAGAGCAGTTCTACTCAAGGGGTTATTCATGAAAGTGCTGCAAATATTGCCAATGTTATAAAACGTGGAAATAAAATTTACACATCTGCCATTAACGGTTTAGCCGTTCAAGACTTAAAGCTTCTTAAAAAGAACCGTAAACAAATTGATAAGCTGTCTACTGAAATTGATGACCTCAAGGACAATATTTTCTACTTTATTCGCAACCTAGAAGAGCCTAGTGTCTCTGCAAGTAATTTCTATATCAATATTTTAGGTTACTTGCAAGACATGACGCAGTCTTTAGAATATATTTCAAAAGCGAGCCACAAACACATTAACAATAATCACAAAAAATTAAAGTTTAGTCAGGTTAAAGAATTAAAAGACCTGGACGAAAGTCTTGAAACCTTGTTTTCAACCACACAGACCGCATTTGAATCGCGCTCGTTTGAAATGATTGGTTCCGTTTTAGCAGATAAGGCTAAAATCTTTGAGTTGGTTAGAGAGAAAATTCAGAAACAAGTTGAACGTACTAGAAATGAAGAATCTAGTCCAAAGAACACAACCTTGTATTTTAGTTTACTCTTAGAAACAAAAGATCTTTTAACGGCTATGATGAATCTACTTGAAGAATACTTTCATTCTCATGATAGTTCTATAGCGCCAGCACAACCGAGCTCGGAGCAGGAAGAATAAAGTAGAAACTAAGAAAATTAATACAGAAAACCTTAGAGAACATCTAAGGTTTTTTTATTTGAGTTAAACAAAACTTTAAATAAATCACAAACAAAACATCCATCGTATTATTTTTAACGTATATCATTTTGTAACAAACTAATTTAAAACATAAACATGAAAAAAATTTCAATTCTTTTATTAACAACGATTCTTTTGAGTTCTTGTGTTTCAAAAAAGAAATATATGGCATTAGAGCAAGAGAATGGTGAGATTAAAAGTGAACTGGCCAAAACAAGAGTAGAAAAAGAAGACCTAGAAGACAAGTTTGCTAAAATTCAAGCGCGTGTTGATAGATACAATGAAAAAATCAACACCTTAAATGAAGATGTTGAAGGTCTTAAAATAGAAAACGATATTAAATTAGATGTTAACGCAGACGGAACAGTAATGTCTAATGAGAGTAAGCGTAAAATGATGGCGACATTAGAAAATGTTGATCCTGCAAAATTAGCTGAAGCTAAAACTCTGAAAGATTCCATGAACTTAGCGGTTCAGTACAATCTTTCAAAGACTATGGGTACATCTGACTTAAATGAAGATGAAGACATTGCAGTAAACATTAATGAAACTGTGGTTATGATTTCAATTTCTGATAAGATGTTGTTCAACACAGGTAGCTACAGAATTAGCAATAAAGCCAATAATATCCTTCAGAAATTAGCAGATGTTATCAATTCTGAAGAAAGTATTGATGTTATGGTAGAAGGACATACAGACTCTAGAACCATTAATACTGAAAAAATCGCAGACAACTGGGATTTAAGTGTATTGAGAGCAACATCTGTAGTTAGAAAATTACAAAACAAATATGGCGTAGCACCAGAAAAGATGATTGCATCAGGTCGCAGTAGCTACCAACCTTTAGTTGAGAATGACTCGAGAGAAAATCGTTCTAAAAACAGAAGAACTCGCATTATCTTAATGCCAAATATTGACAAGTTTTTTGCTTTAATGGAAGCAAATTAAGATATAGGTTTTATTAACTTATAATAAAGCACCCTCCCGTACAGTTCGGCATTGGGTGCTTTTCGTTTTTATACGATTTGTTTACAGCTCTAGTAATGTAGAGTTGTAGGTATAATAATCTATCATTATTATGATGAAATTGTGGATAAAGTGGATGACAATCCCATACCACAATGTATTGTACTTACTTCTTATATATCCCAAGATTAAACCAAAAGGTAAAATCCAGATTAGGGATATAAACGAAAAATGGACCAAAGCAAAAATGAATGCAGTTGCTATGATGGTTACTTTTTCGCTTACTAATTTTTGTAATTGATTAAACAAAAAACCTCTAAATGCCAATTCTTCAAAAATTGGTGGTAGTATAGCTGTAAATAGTATAGCCCAAAACAAAGGATGATCTAAATAGGTGTAACCGCCATAGTAATTATCTTCAAACGATTCAAACAAATGGGTGTTGGCGTATTCTACGGTTAAGTACACTGTGAATGCCGAAAAAATTGGAAAGACAACAGAGAATGTGACTATTTTCCAATCAATTTTGGGCAGTTTGTATAGCTTTAAAATAGCTCTGTAGTCTAATGCCGAAAATCCTAAAACCAATAGCGCAAAGATGCTCTCTATTATTATTTCGACTTTTAGACTAAATGGATATTGCTCATACAGAAAATACGCAGCTACAGCAAAGAGCAAAAAAATGACATAGAATGCTAAAATAATATTAAGGGAGGTGGTTCTTGTCCCAACTTTTGGTTTGAGAAGTGATTGACCACAATTGGTACAGAACTTTACATCTTCTAGAAATACTGTTTTACAGCTAGAGCAACTCTTATCCATACTAAAACCCTATTCCTTTATTTTTTTATTGATGAGGCAGAATATACTCCCGCGCCTAGATAAGCAATAATTAATATCTTAAAAATAAGACCTCTAAAAAGTGTTGAAGGCTCAAAAATTGCTGAGATAATAATTGTTGTTAAGTAAAGTAAAAGCCCTAATAATATTGCTACAAGAGGTTTCTTCGATGTCCAAGAGCCTAAGGCCAAATAAATAATACCAACGATAACATTGCTAATTAACAGTGCTATATCCTGATCATTAAAAAAACTGACAACGCCAAATAGAATAATAATTCCTGCCATAACGTAAAGCACATTTCTTGCCGATCTTATTTTTTTACCCGCATCCATGTGCTGGTTTTTCTTCATGGCATTTCTCGCATGGAATTTTGCCACATCGGTATCCGTACCATTTTCTGGGAAGCCACATTCTGGGCAATAAATATTTTCGGTCTGCATTGGAGTTTTGCAAATAGAGCAGCTCGATTCGCTAACTTCTAGTATGGTCATATCTTCCATATTTGGAGCGTGTTTTTTTGGTTGAAGCATCCAATATAGAAAAAAAGCCAGTACTTTAGTAAACATCAAACAAATTATCGATATGATAAGAAAAATCTTCGTTGCGCTTCTTTTCTGTGCTTCAATTGGCTTAAGTGCTCAAGACCTATCTGCAGAACAGGTATTGGAAAACACCATTGCCTATCACGACCCAAATAACAATTGGGAAACTTTTAATGAGGAGTTTACAGTGGTGATGACGACACCAAATGCATCTAAGCGTACCAGTAAAATAAAGATTGATTTACCTGCTGAATATTTTAACGTCACAGCAACAAGAGATACTGTAACCACTCAATATACCATCAATAAAGACACATGCTCAATGGTTTATAACGGTACGGTTTTGGACAGCATAGAGGCTAAAGGCAAAAATATGTCTTGTGATAGAGCCAACCTCTATAAAAACTATTACACTTATCTCTATGGTTTACCCATGAAGCTCAATGATCCTGGCACCAACCTCAGCCAAAACGTTGAAAAGAAAACCTTTAAAGGTAAAGACTATCTGGTTATAAAAGTGACTTATGATGAAGCTGTAGGTAGTGATGTTTGGTACTTTTATTTTAACCCAAAAACTTATGCCATGGAAGTCTATCAGTTTTTTAAAACGGATGAGAATGGCAAAGAACAACCTGACACTGGTGAATATATTTTACTGTCGGAAGAAGCTATTGTTAATGGCATTAAAATGCCAAAAGTAAGGGCTTGGTATTATAATAAGGATGATAAGTATTTAGGCTCTGATACTTTGATTGAAAACTAAAACATTATAGGAATGACAAAAAAGAAAGAACTTAGAAAAAAAATAGATCTGTATAGAGAAGCCATCATTCTCCACTATACAGAATCTTATAAATCTGAAACTTACTCTAGGCAAAGAATAGACGTAGTTACAATTGCTTTATCAACAGGAGGAATAATACTCGGATTAAGTATTTTAAAATTTATTTATGAACAGAAAATTGTTATAAATACCGCTTTGCTTAAAATTTCTATTGTGGCATTTGCAATAACAATCATAGTAAATTATGTAAATCAGCATGTTGCTGCTAAAGCTCATAATCTTGAAAGAAAATGGGCTAGAAAAGAAGACGAAATTATAAAATATGAGCTTACCGAAGATAATGAATACAAACTAAATAAGTCTGACAATAAAATCATTATTTCACTGAACATTATTAATATGTTATTATTAATAATTTCAATGGTACTAATTTCTATTTTTATACTAACTACTTTTTAGGCTTAGGCCTAACCACAGGATTTATTGGTCTAGTATTAGTCGGTTGTGAATTTGTTTGTGTACCTCCTGTTACAGGTCTGTGTTTGGGTTTAACTTTACTCATTTTATTTGTATTTAAAAAAACCAACTCTTTCGAGTTGGTTAATTGATGTTAATAATAATTCCTACCCTTCACAACTAGCACATTCCTTCTTTTGTTTAAATTTCTGTGCAGCGTTCATACTGTGTTGGTAGTACAATGATTTTACTCCTAGTTGCCAAGCCGTAACATAGATTTTATTAATGTCCTTCACTGGCATATCTGGATGCACCATAATATTCAACGACTGCCCTTGGTCGATATGGTTCTGTCTGTTTGCCGCTTGATAAATGATGGTCATTTGGTCAATTTCAGAATAGGTCTTAAATACATCTTTTTCAAGATCCGATAAGCCTTCTAAATGTTGTACGGAACCGTCATAATCACGGATACTTTTCCAAATTTCTGGTGTATCCATTCCTTTTTCTTTTAAAAGTGCTTTTAAGAACGGATTCTTAATCGTTGTTTTAATTTTAGCAATATCCTTAACATAGCTATTAGACCAAATTGGCTCTATACCTTGTGATACTTGTCCTAAGATAAATGCAGACGATGTTGTTGGTGCTACAGCATTTAATGTTGCATTACGTCTTCCGTAGCCTTTTAATACTTCTGGTTCACCAAATAACTCTGCCAATTCTTCAGAAGCTTTAACCGACTTCTCTTTAATGGTCTTAAAGATTTCACTGTTAAGGTTAAATGCTTCAGCGCTATCAAATGGTAACATCTTAGACTGAAGTAACGAGTGCCAACCTAAAGCTCCCATTCCCAATGCTCTGTTTTCTTTAGCAAAGTTGTAAGCTTTCTCCATAAACATGAAAGTCTGCTGGTCGTCACGATCTGGAGAATCTCTGTACACTTCGAGCTTGGTTACAAATTCTTCTAACACGGCATCCAAGAAATAGATCATCGTTTCAACCGCATCTGTGTTCTTCCACTTATCGTAATGCAATAAATTTATTGAAGACAATACGCAAACAAAAGACCATCTGTCATTGGTTGGTAACATAATCTCAGAGCACAAGTTACTTGCGTAGATTTCGTGCTTATTTTCTTGATAACATTCAGGTGCAGTGTTATTAGCATTATCCCTAAAGAAGATATAAGGATACCCTATTTCTCCTCTTCGTTGTAATACTTTTGCCCAAATGGCTCTTTTTTCAGTATCACCATCAATCATTTCTTGCATCCACTCATTACCAACAGTAACTCCATGTGTTAACTCTTGTATTGGATTACCTTCTGTACCGATTTCTAAAAATTCGTGTATATCATTATGTTCAATTGGTAGATATGGGGAAAAACGACCACGTCTTACTGAGCCTTGGCTCACAACGTCAACCATTTTTTCAAACAGTTGCATAATGTGTACAGCTCCTGATGATTCACCGTTGTTTTTTACTGGTGCACCTCTATGGCGAAGTTTACCGAAATAACCCGAAGTACCACCTCCTAGTTTAGACATCATGCCTACTTCTGACTGCGTATAAAGAATATCTCCCATATCATCAGAAATATGCGAACCAAAACAACTTATTGGTAAACCACGCTTTTTACCGAAGTTAGACCACACAGGTGATGCGAGAGAGTAAAACCCTTCTGCCATATAGCCATAGAACTTATCTGCAAAACCATCAATCTTTAAGATGCGCTCTGCGTTATCTGCTATTTCTCTTATTCTTGCTTCTGGTGTTGTACCTTCCGTAAGGTAACCCGATGACAAAAATTTGCGACTATGGTCTGTTAACCATTTTATTTCCGGCTCAGATTTAGCCTCCTTAATGGCTTCTTTTCTGGCTTTTAGTAGTTCTTCGTGAGGTAAGGTTTTAGTAAATTGAGGATTCTCTACGTTGTTGTCAATTTTTAGTTTAGTGTTGTCGTTCATGGTTAATTAAAATAAGTCGTCGCTGGTTATACTTTTAGTTCTTTTGCTATAGTTGATTGAGCGTTTCACAAAGAAATCACCGTGTTTAGTACCAATGATTTCATCGTCAAACCATTCGGTTTGCTCTAGTAAGCTTTCATCGATATCAAATACTTTATCAATGCCAATACTTTCGAGGGAATTATTAAATCTTTGCTTAATAAATTCATTGATCACATTCTTTGGAAGGAAATCCAATTCACCTGCTTCAAAAATCCAATCGATGATTCTACTTTCAGATTCAAAAGCTTCTTCACACATTACTTTTACAATGGTGTTGTGCTCTTCGCCAAACCAAGTTGGGTTTTCGTCTTTTATAATTCTAATGACATCAATACCAAAATCTCCATGAATTTGTTCTTCTTTAGATGTTGCTTCCACAACATTAGAGATACCCTTAAGCATATTCTTGTGCTTGTTAAAAGCCATTATGATTAGAAATTGTGAAAACAACGATACGTGCTCTATAAATAGAGAGAACAGTAAAATAGATTCCGCATACTCTTTGTTATCTTCACTTTTTGCATTTTTTAAAGCCGTTTCCAGATAATGCACACGTCGCATTATTACAGGATTTTTCTTTAGTCGCTTAAATTCATTATTAAGTCCAAGAATTTCTAGTAAATGAGAATACGCATCATGATGACGCACTTCACTTTCTGCAAACGTTGCTCCTACAGACCCAATCTCTGGTTTTGGCATCTTTTGGTAAATATCTCCCCAAAATGTTTTTACCGCAACTTCGATTTGCGAAATGGCAAGCATGGTATTTTTTATAGCATTCTGCTCTACAACAGTAAGCCTTGTTTTAAAATCTTGTATATCGCTCGTAAAATTAAACTCTGAGTGTATCCAGTATGAGTGTCTAATTGCATCCACGTATTCATTAAGTGCCGGATACTCATAAGGCTTTAAATTGATACGCTTTTCAAAAATATTGGTCTTTCTGTTTCTGGCTTGCTCGTCTCTGTAAAGGATATACGCCTTTGCAACATCCAAAAACTGACTGTCCATTAATTTAACCTCTACGAGATCTTGTACCTCCTCAACAGTTGGGACATAATTTTGGTCATCTGCTCTTCGCTCCAATAAAGCCTCAAAAACTTTTGCCGCTATTCCTTTTGCATCTTCCTTGGTACCATTGCCAACAGACATCATTGCTTTTTCGACAGCATTAGAAATTTTATTTAAAACAAATGGAGTTGTTTCGTAATCCCTTTTAATAATTTCTGTGATTTCTAGTTGTTTGGTTTCCATGGTTTTTGTTAATTTTTGAAGCTAACAGTCCTAGGGAGTAAAAGTGTGAATACTCCGAATTCAATTAGCAAATGCCGTAAATTGAGTTAAAAATTTTCCTATTCGAGGAATAAAAAAGGGCTCGAAACTTTCAAAAACAGAGATTTTTAAAGTTGACTTAAAAACCGCTATTAAAATCTATTTTTTACTTTGCCCTGAACAAATATTGACAATTGTCGTTAAAATTAAAAGGCATAATCATAAACATTGTCAACAAGTTTTTAACAAACTGCGGTATCGCCTATAAAACCTAATGTTTTGTGAAATTATTATATAAATATTTGATTTTCAATTGTTTATAAATACGTAGTCATTCATTTAGATGTAGGATTAATCATATAAAAACAATGGCTAGTAGGCGTGTTTATTGATAGTTTTATAATTTGTATATGGTATGTAGATAACGAAAAAGAGCGTTTTAATAAACGCTCTTTTTCTCCCTAATAACTAACTAAGTAATGAAAAAGCAATCCCTAAATTGCTTGTAACAAATTAACACTGAAATAAAAAGGCAGAATTAAAAACAAATCCTGACTTTATATGATTAATAGCGTTTAACCTTTTTATTAAGAGCAAACCCCCATTCACTCCTAACTTGGTCAGTTTCATTACTCAAATATCAAAATAAACTTGTACATATTTTAATAGCAATGTATAACTGGTAAAAAAAAGTGTATAGGTGGATATTTGAAATTTAACATTCCAATTTTAAACACACTATACATAAATCTCTACATGATATACATAAAAAAACGACATCATTTAATATATGTATATATTTATAACTTAGAATCTCAATTATGTTAAAAGCTGTAATTATTGATGACGAGCCTAAGGCCATTCAAAGCTTAATTTGGGAATTGGGCAACTTCAAAAAAGAAATTGAGGTAACACAGTCATTTACAAACCCAGAAGAGGCTTTAAAATATTTAGCATCGCATACACCAGATTGTTTGTTCTTGGATGTACAGATGCCAACCATTGGTGGTTTTCAGTTTTTAGAACAGTTAGAACAAATAAATTTTGCGGTTGTAATTACAACGGCTTATGATGAATATGCAATAAAAGCACTAAAGCACGAAGCTATTGATTACCTCTTAAAACCTATAGATTCTGACGATTTAAGAGAAACCATAGATAAAATAAAAAAGCATAGTGATCGGTTTTTGAATGCAACCAAGTTAGAAAACATGCTTTCTAATTTTAATTCGAAATTCGATAAAAAACGTATTACGATAAATACAGATGGTAAGCTTTTATTTTTAGATGTTGATGATATTATCTATGTAGAATCTGACGGTAATTATAGTACGCTTTTTCTACAAGATCAAAAAAAGATAGTAGTCACTAAAAAGCTAAAAGAAGTAGATGCCATTTTACCTGAGCACTATTTTTTTAGAATTCATAATTCATTCATCATTAACCTAAATAAGATAAAAGCCTTTATAAAAAATGAAGGCTACGTGATTATGGATAGCAACCATAAAATCCCTGTTGCTAGGCAG
Source organism: Winogradskyella sp. MIT101101 (assembly GCF_047126865.1). Taxonomy (NCBI): domain Bacteria; kingdom Pseudomonadati; phylum Bacteroidota; class Flavobacteriia; order Flavobacteriales; family Flavobacteriaceae; genus Winogradskyella; species Winogradskyella sp. MIT101101. Next base: position 1,767,675 of record NZ_CP138982.1, read on the forward strand.
CGTAAATCTGATTTCCTTGAAAAACTTTAATAGAATAGCTTAATATCTTTGAAAAATAACATTACATATAAAATTTTATTTTTTGTCGCAGTATTTGCGATGGGTTCTTTAATAAGCAATGCCCAAGATTTAGATTTTGAAGCTGCGCTAGATCACCTTAGTAAAACAAAACCTGCAACTTACACTGGCATTGATTCTATATTAAAACCTTTTGAAAGGGATAGTATAAAAATGAAGCGTGTTTTAGAAACTGCTAAGCTAAACGCCTATCATGAAGGTGCCAGCTATGCACTCAATGCACTTGGAGTAATCAACAGAAATATTTCTAACTATGATAAAGCCATCGAGCTTCACGAACAGGGAGAATCTTTTGCAGATAAAGCAAAAAACAATGAATTACGCATTGTAAACCTTAACATGATAGGTGTCGCTTACAGACGTATGGATATTATTAAACCTGCACTAGATTATCACACCGAAGCTTTAAAAATTGCTTACGAAGTAAAAGACCCATCACCAACCGTAAACTATAATATCGCCGTTTCACAAAATAGTATTGGAAACATTTATTTGGCGTTGCAGCAGTACGACATAGCCATAATGCAGTTTAAAAAATCACTTGAAATTGAGGAAAAAGCCAATAATAAATTAGGCTTGGCGATTAACTATCACAATATTGGTTACGCAGAAGAGGCTAAAGGGAATTTAGACATTGCATTAGCTAACTACGAAAAATCCTTGTATTACAACAAAGCTATTAATTCTGAAGTTGGTCGTATGATATGTTTTAATAGTATTGGAGGTATTTATCTTAAGAAAGAAAATTATGAAAAGGCAGAACCTATTATCAAGGATGCTCTAAAAAAATCATTGGCACTAAAGGATCAGTTCTATATTGCATCCTCTTATATTAATCTCGGCCAGCTAGAAATTGCCCTTAATCAAATTTCCCAGGCAGAAAACACCTTAAAAAAAGGCCTTGAAGTCGCTAGTACTTACAATTTAAAATCGTCTATTGCATCCTCTAGTAAATTACTTTCTGAAGTCAATAAGTTAAAAGGGAATTATAAAACTGCTTTAGAGTATTATCAAAATGCGGTAGATATTGAAAACACTATTCTTACAGAAAAAAACCTTCAATATGTTAATGATATCGTTATTGAATATGAGAACCAAAACAAGAACAATCAAATTAAAGCCTTAGCATCAGAAAAAGAAGCTATGAGGCTACGTCTGGAGCGCAACAAAAGTATTTTTTGGTATTCTATGTTAGCTTTAGCCATTTTTGGAATTGCCTTATTCATCATTAACAGAAATAGAAGTTTGGAGCAAGACAAACAAATCCTAACCTTAGAACAAGATATGTTGAGAAGCCAAATGAATCCTCACTTTATCTTTAATTCCCTGAACTCCATAAAACTCTATATCATTAATAATGAAAAGGAAAATGCGGTGTATTACCTCAATAAGTTTTCCAAATTAATTCGTAAAATCTTAATCGCTTCAAAAGAAAAAGAAACGACGTTGCATGACGAATTAGAAACCATGAAGCTTTACATGAATATAGAAAACATAAGGTTTGACAATGAGATAGATTTTAACATAAACGTTGATGAATCCATAAATACTGAAGTCACTAAGGTGCCATCGTTAATCCTTCAACCTTTTTTAGAAAATGCGCTATGGCATGGCTTATCGTCTAAACATGATAACAAAAAAATAGATTTGAACGTGTTTAAGAATTCTTCAGACTATATCACTGTTGAAATCATTGATAATGGGATTGGCAGAATCGCTTCAAAAAGAATTAAGGACAATAAAAAACTAAAACGAAAATCAGTGGGTATAGATATTACAAAAGCACGCTTGGCCAATTTCTCCAAAGCCTTTCAAAATTCTTATACTCTAGATATTGATGACCTGTACGAAAGTAACACACCTTCAGGTACTCGAGTGACGCTAAATATCCCTGTGTAAAAATTACTTCCCAAAGTTTTTCTCAGCAACCTTCTCCAGTTCAGCATACCAATCTTCACCAAACTTTCTAATTAGCGCTTCTTTTACAAACTTATAAACAGGCACTTGAAGTTCTTTTCCCAATGAACAGGCATCATCGCAAATTTCCCATTTTTCGTAGTTAACTCCAGAGAATTCAGAGTAGTCTTTTACACGTATAGGATATAAATGGCAAGACACAGGTTTTTTCCAATCAACCTCGCCTTGATTATATGCTTCTTCAATAGCGCAAAGGGCCGTATTTTTTTCATCAAAAATCACATAAGCACATTCTGCTCCATTAATCAATGGTGTTTCCAGCTCTCCATAATCTGTTTTTACGGAAGTGCCCTGAGCCTCTATGACTTCTATGCCTTCTTTTCTAAGGAATGGTTTTACTTTTGGATAAATGTCTTCTAAGATTTTGACTTCTGCTTCCTCAAGAGGTGCACCTGCATCTCCATCAACACAACAAGCACCTTTGCAAGCAGAAAGGTTGCAGACAAAGTCCTTCTGTATTATATCTTCTGAAACGATTGTTTTTCCTAGCTGAAACATGCCGCAAAAATAGTTAAAGTTTACTATAATTTAATATTGAAAATCAGTAATTAAGTCGCACCTTTGCGGCGAATTTTAGAATTAAATGTCATGGAGTTAAATTTTAAAGAGATTTTTACAGCGTTTATGGTACTTTTCGCGGTAATTGATATTATCGGAAACGTTCCAATTATCATCGATTTACGTAAAAAAGTTGGTCATATTCAGAGTGAAAAGGCGTCACTTATCGCTGGTGTGATAATGATTATTTTTCTGTTTGTTGGAAAGAGTTTACTCAACCTCATTGGTATTGATGTTAATTCTTTTGCCGTAGCTGGTGCCTTTGTTATCTTTTTTATAGCCCTAGAAATGGTTTTGGGCATTACATTATACAAAGACGAAGAGCATAATGCATTGACAGCTTCGGTTTTTCCTTTGGCATTTCCTTTAATCGCTGGCCCAGGAAGTCTAACAACCTTACTATCCTTACGTGCAGAATTTGCAATTGAAAATATTATTGTTGCCGTAATTTGCAACGTCATTTTTATATATATTGTATTGAAAACGTCGGCAAAAATTGAAAGAATATTAGGTGCAAACGGTATTAAGATTATAAGAAAAGTTTTTGGTGTAATTTTGTTGGCAATAGCAGTGAAACTTTTTGCTGCAAATATTAAAGCATTATTGGTTTAAAAACTAAACTATGAAAGTATTTACTTGGATAATAACCATTCTTGCATTAGGCCTAATGATTTTTAATGCTACAAAACTAGATTTTGAGGCACCTTTTGAAGGAGAAAGCTACACAGCTGTTCTTACTATTATAGCTTCATTATGTGCTGTAATTTTACTTCAAATTCTTAGAATTTCTAAGAAAATTGAAACCCTAAGTAAGAAACATAAATGAATTTTGATGTTTTAATCATAGGAGGTGGAGCAGCGGGTTTGTCTTGCGCATTGGTTTTAGGTTCGGCAAAAGAAAAGGCCTTTGCTAAAGATAAGTCTATTGGTATAATAGCCCATCAAAAAGCGTCGCACTTACAAAATGCGCTTTTCAAGAATGTGTTAGGATTACAACCTGGCACTTTGGGTAAGGATATCTTAGAAAGCGGAAAGGAACAGCTCAAAGAGCTATATCCTCATATATCCCAAATTGAAAAGGAGAAAGTAACGCAAATAGAGAAACTTTCAGGTGGATTTAAAGTCATTACCAATAAAGGCATTTATCATTCAAAAATTGTTGTTGTTGCGGTTGGTTATACAAATCTTATGACCATAAAAGGCCTTGAAGATTATGTTGAACCTCATCCTAGAACAAAACCTGAAAAAAATAGAATCTGGTTAAAAAACACTGATCATTTAATTGAAGAAAACCTTTATGTTGCTGGTACCTTGGCTGGTTGGAGAAGTCAATTTTCAATGGCTTGTGGAAGCGGATCACATGTTGCTACAGATATTCTAACACTTTGGAATGATGGGCAGCACACTAAAGTGCATGATAAGATTACTGTTTAAAATTTGGGTATTCTGTACTTAAGAGTATCACCTCCTGTACCATTACATCTTCTTTATTAAGGATTTCTTCAAAAGCATTGTCATCATACAATTGCCTTGCTAAAGTAGCTTTAATCAATCGTCTGATTTCGTCGTTATAAGCAACAAAGGTTAAATTTGTGCCTTCTCTTCGGTTAACAAATTCCTGAAAGCGAACAACAATATCATCACTCACTTCAAAATTATTAATGAAGTCATATTTAGTAACGTGGTCGTATGCATTTCTATCTTTATCCAATTCTTCAAAAACGAAATAACCAAAATGCCCTCTTCTACGTAAATAGTTTATGGTTTCGTTATCAAACGAACGGTCAACAGGTACAAAAACATCTGGTATAATACCTCCGCCTCCATAAACAATCTTACCCTTTGGTGTTGTAAATTTTAAGGAATCATCTACTTTAATACTCTCCTCGTCAGCCAGCTCACCAGTTCTAAGGCGTTTGTAATAATCGTTGTAATAGGATCTATTGTCCCCATTGGTATAAGGTCGTTGTATTGATCGACCTGTTGGAGTATAATATCTTGAAACCGTTAAACGTACCGCACTACCATCACCCAATGCCATTTCACGTTGTACCAAACCTTTGCCATAAGATCGACGTCCTATAATAATACCTTTGTCATTATCCTGAAGTGCACCAGCTATAACCTCACTTGCCGAGGCTGAGTTCTCATTTATCAAAATATAAATCTCACCATCCTCAAAATCGCCTCTACGTGTGGCATAAGTACGCTCTTCTTTTCCTTTTTTATCTCTGGTAAACAAAATAAGCTTATCGTCCTCCAAAAATTCATCAGCAATTTGTTCTGCAATTCCCAAAAATCCCCCTGGATTATCCCTCAAATCTAGGGCTAATTTGGTTGCACCTTGCTCCTGTAATTCTTCTAAAGCCGATTTAAATTCTTTAAAACTAGATTCTGCAAAACGGTTCATTTTGATGTAACCTAATTCATCGGTCAACATGTAAGCCGCTTCAATGCTTTTAATTGGAATATCTTTTCGTCTTATTTCAAACTCAAGTAATTTATTTTCACTCTTTCGGTAAACAGTCAGGTTAACCTTTGTGTTTTTATCGCCTTTAAGTTTTTTTGAAATAAAATCGCTCGTAATATCCTTTCCGAAAATAGTGTCGCCATCTGCCATTAATATGCGGTCACCGCCTAAAATTCCGGCACGTTCACTCGGGCCACCTTCTGTAGGTTTTACAACTGCAATGGTATCTCTATATGGATAGTAGTTAATCCCGATGCCGACAAAATCACCTTTCATGTTTTCGGTAATTCGCTGTAAATCTTCTTTTGGAATGTAGGTAGAATGTGGATCTAGATTATCTAAAATACCGTTAACGGTTACATCCACTATGCTATCCGTATCAACTTCATCTACATACTCATAATCTATGTAATCTATTAATCGGTTGAGCTTGTCTTTTTTACTATTGGTAGTAAAAAGATTATCAGAAGTGTCAGTAAAATTCAACTTACCACCAATGACAACACCTGTTGCTATTGCAACACCGATGATAAGTGGTATGTATTTATTTTTTGTTGCCATTAGGCTTTTAAATCTTCAATATGCTCTAATTCTATTCCTGCTTTTTTTAAAAATTGCAGTCCAGAATCATCTTTATAACCTTCTTGATACACTACACGAATTATGCCAGCCTGATGAATCAACTTACTACATTCCTTGCAAGGTGATAACGTAATATATAATGTTGCTCCTTTACAAGATTGTGTTGAGGATGCTACTTTTAGAATGGCATTAGCTTCAGCATGTAAAACATACCACTTAGTATAGCCTTCCTCATCTTCGCAGTAATTTTCAAAACCTGTTGGTGTTCCATTATAGCCATCAGAAATAATCATTCTATCTTTTACAATCAGCGCTCCTACCTGTTTGCGCTTACAATGAGACAGCTTTCCCCACTCTTGTGCAATTCTTAAATAGGCCTTATCGTAACGTAATTGTTTTTCCTTGGACATTAAGCATTAATGTAAGTAACGAATATAAAAGGTTAGAATTGTATAAACAATTTACTTGCCGTTAAAGTTTTATCAATTATGAAGCGTTTAACAAATCACTACCTATTATCATTGGGATCACCAATCCAATAACAATAGCAGAAAGGACCATGACCCAATCTCTACGCGAAAATCTAAAGATAGTTTGAAACAAGAACCCTAAAAATAAGATAATGAAAACCACAATGATTTGAGCTATCTCTATACCAATGGCAAACTCAATAAGAAATGCCAAAGAGCCATCGTCTAACATCTTTGCTTCACGTGCAAAACCTAATCCGTGAATAAGTCCGAAAAAAAGCGTGGTAATAAAAAGCACACTAATTTTATTGTTTCGTTCTTTTTTGCCTGCGGTAAACACATTATAAATAGCCGCTATTAAAATGGTTATCGGTATTAAAAATTCTACCAATTTGCTGTTAACGGTAACAACATCATAGGCACCTAGAAATAGAGAAACTGTATGGCCTACTGTAAAGAGTGTCACCAAAACCAAAACACGTTTCCAGTCCTTAAACACATAAGGCACAGCTAATACCATCAAAAAAAGCACATGGTCGTAGCCATTAATATCTAAAATATGGTTAATGCCTATTTTAACATTAAACCAGAAGTTTTCTAACATAATTAATTCATTTGGGATAGTCCAAAGTTACGATTAAAATGCAATATGCTCTAGTTAAAATAAAGTGAATAAAATTTGCTTATTGATAATTTCTTTCGGAATATTGTGTACACAAAGTTCAATTAACTTATTGAGATGTTATCAAGAAAGGTGGAGGGATTAGACCCATTGAAACCTTAGCAACCCTTAAACTTATTAAGAAGGTGCTAAATTCTACTGTTTATAGCGAATCATTTCTCGCAAATTCGGATAGATAACCTAAACGAAATTACACATCTGTAATTCCATATTTTCTTATAACATTTTTCTATTAAGCACACCTTTACGGTGCAATTGACTTTTGGTTTTACCAAAAAAACAACTATGACCAAACGCAATAGTAAAGTAGAAATCGAATTGTTAAAACGAATCTTAGTCCTCGATGGAGCCATGGGAACCATGCTTCAGCAGTATAATTTCTCAGAAGAAGATTTTAGAGGCGAACGTTTTAAGGATTACCCTTCGCCACTAAAAGGCAACAACGATTTGTTATCCATAACACAACCAAAAGCCATAGCAGAAGTACATGCTAAATACTTTGAAGCTGGTGCAGACATCGTTGAAACCAACACATTTTCTGGCACAACAATCGCCATGGCAGATTACGATATGGAAGATTTGGTGTACGAGCTCAATTTTGAATCCGCCAAAATTGCGAAACAAGTTGCTGATGAATTCACAAAAGCCAACCCAGAAAAACCACGTTTTGTGGCAGGTAGTATTGGTCCAACCAATAAAACCGCAAGTTTATCACCAGACGTTAACCGACCAGAGTACAGAGCGATTACTTTTAACGAATTACGAATTGCCTACAAACAACAAGTTGAAGCCTTAATTGATGGTGGTGTTGATATCCTTTTAGTTGAAACTATTTTTGACACGCTTAATGCAAAAGCAGCTTTATTCGCTATTGAAGAAGTTAAGGAAGAACGAAACATAGACATTCCGATTATGGTTTCGGGAACGATTACAGATGCTTCGGGTAGAACTTTATCTGGTCAAACGGTTGAAGCTTTTTTAACCTCAATATCTCATATTCCTTTATTGAGTGTTGGCTTTAATTGTGCACTTGGTGCAGAACAGTTGAAACCATATTTACAACGGCTTTCTAACGAAACTGAATTTTTTACCTCAGCACATCCCAACGCAGGTTTACCTAATGCTTTTGGAGAATATGATGAATCACCCAAACAGATGCAAGGCTTTATTGAAGACTATCTTAAGGATGGCCTCATCAATATAATTGGTGGTTGCTGTGGCACAAGTCCAGATCACATCAAAGCTATTGCTGAAGTTGCTCAGAAATACAAACCAAGACAGATAGTTGTTAGTTGTTAGTTGTTAGTTCACAAAAAAGAAGAAATGAATTATATAGAATTAGACGTTTGGAAATCATCTAGAGAATTAGTTAAAAAAGTTTATCTCTTGAGCGATCTATTCCCCAAAGAAGAATTATATGCATTAACAAATCAAGTTAGAAGATGTTCAATCTCTATACCTTCAAATATTGCTGAAGGTCTAGGAAGACAGTCTAATAAAGAGACCATTCATTTTTTATATATCTCAAAAGGATCTTTGTATGAACTAGAAACTCAGCTTTATTTAGCCTTTGATTTGCAATACATTTCCGAAGAACAACTAGAGAACATATTAACAAAAATTACAACTTGTAAAAAATTATTGAACGGATTCATTAATTATTTCAAATCAAAAAAATAGTATGAGTTCATCCAACAACAAACAACTAACAACTAGCAACCAATATAAATATTTAACCTTATCTGGATTAGAACCACTCGTTGTAACTCCAGAAAGTAATTTTATAAATGTAGGAGAGCGAACAAACGTAACTGGATCCCGAAAATTTTTACGTTTAATAAAAGAAGAAAAATACGATGAAGCCCTTGATGTTGCTAGAGATCAGGTAGAAGGTGGCGCGCAGATTCTAGATGTTAACATGGATGAAGGTATGCTCGATGGAGTCCATGCCATGACGAACTTTTTAAACCTCATCGCGTCTGAACCAGATATTTCTAGAATCCCATTAATGATCGATAGCTCTAAATGGGAAATTATCGAAGCTGGCTTACAAGTTGCACAAGGAAAATGTGTGGTCAACTCTATAAGTTTAAAAGAAGGCGAAGCTGAATTTAAGCGTCAAGCAAAATTGGTAAAACGCTACGGAGCTGCTGTCATTGTCATGGCTTTTGATGAAGATGGGCAAGCAGACACTTACGATAGACGTATTGAAATCTGTAAACGTTCTTATGATATTTTAGTTAACGAGCTAAACTTTCCACCTCAAGACATTATTTTCGACCCTAATATTTTTCCTGTGGCAACAGGTATGGATGAGCATCGCAGAAATGCCATCGACTTTTTTGAAGCCACAAAATGGATTCGTGAAAATTTACCTTATGCCAATGTTTCTGGTGGAGTGAGTAACGTCTCATTTTCTTTTAGAGGAAACAATGTGGTTAGGGAAGCCATGCACTCATCATTTTTATACCATGCCATTAAAAACGGAATGAATTTAGGTATCGTTAACCCAACCATGCTTGAAATTTATGACGAAATAGACAAGGAGTTATTAGAACTAGTTGAAGATGTGCTATTCGATAGACGCGATGATACCACAGAACGCTTATTGGATTTTGCAGAAGAACTTAAGGCAAAAGGTTCAACCTCAACAAGTAAAGATGCAGCAGTACAGGAATGGAGAAACGATCCTCTACAAGATAGAATCACGCATGCTTTGGTAAAAGGTATTGATGCCTTTATCATAGAAGATGTTGAAGAGGCTCGATTAGCTTCCAAAAAACCAATTGATGTTATAGAAGGTCATTTAATGATTGGTATGAATGTAGTAGGAGATTTATTTGGTAGCGGAAAAATGTTTTTACCACAAGTGGTGAAATCGGCACGTGTAATGAAAAAAGCCGTGGCTTACCTCCAACCTTTTATTGAAGCAGAAAAAGATGGTAAGCAAGAATTTGCCGGCAAAATTTTAATGGCTACCGTAAAAGGTGATGTTCATGATATTGGTAAAAATATAGTAAGCGTCGTTTTAGGCTGTAATAATTACGAAATTGTAGATTTAGGAGTAATGGTACCACCTGAAAAAATCATTGAAACTGCAAAAAGAGAAAATGTAGATGTCATTGGTTTGAGTGGTTTAATTACCCCATCGTTAGATGAAATGGTCTATGTCTCAAAAGCCATGGAAAAGGAGCAATTGAATATTCCACTTATTATTGGTGGTGCGACAACCTCTAGAGCACATTCCGCAGTAAAAATTGCACCACATTACAGTAATACGGTTGTTCATATTAATGATGCCTCAAGAGCGGTTACTGTGGTTGGAAATTTACTTCAAAATGACAGTAGGATTTATAAAAATCAAATTCGAGAAGAGTATGATTTGTTCCGAGAGCAATTTATGAAACGAGGCAAAAAGAAAGAATATCTTTCTATTGAAGACGCTAGGAAAAATAAATTTAAAATCGACTGGAACACTTCTGAAATTGTAAAACCACAACAATTGGGAGTTCAGGTTATAGAAGATTTTGATATTACAAAGCTTGAAGATTTTATCGATTGGACACCATTTTTTAGAAGTTGGGATTTGCATGGTAAATATCCAGCGATTTTAACTGATGCTATTGTTGGCGAACAAGCCACAGAATTATTTACTGATGCTCAAGTTTTACTCAAACGTATTTTTGATGAAAAGCTTTTGAAGGCCAAAGCCGTATTTGGAGTTTTTCCTGCAAATACAATAAATGATGATGATATAGAGATGACAATGTCATCTCGAGCGCAGTCGAGAGATCTCTTAGAAAAAGAAAGTTACAAATTCTTAACCCTTCGCCAACAATCTAAAAAATCTGAAGGCAAACCAAACATAGCATTAGCAGATTTTATAGCACCTAAATCTTCTGGCAAACAAGATTATATGGGTTGTTTTTGTGTTTCAACCGGATTTGGAACCCAAGGACTAGCAGCACAATTTGAAAAGGACAATGACGATTACAACGCCATAATGATTAAAGCGCTTGCCGATAGATTGGCAGAGGCTTTTGCTGAATATTTACACAAAGAAGTTAGGACAAAACATTGGAATTACGCTAAAAACGAAAACCTAACGAACGAAGACCTGATTAAAGAAAATTATAAGGGAATTCGCCCAGCACCAGGTTATCCAGCTTGTCCAGATCATCTGGAAAAAACAACCATTTGGAAACTTCTTAATGTAAAAGAAGCTATTGGAGTAGAGCTTACGGATAGTTTGGCCATGTGGCCAGCAGCAAGTGTAAGTGGCTACTATTTTGCAAATCCTGAAGCTAAATATTTTGGGTTAGGGAAAATTAAAGAAGACCAAATTAAAGATTATGCGACGCGCAGAGACATTAGCGAGGAAGAAGCAAAAAAATGGTTGAGCCCGAATTTAGCGGATTAGCGCGTTAGCGATTGCAGTGGCATCCTTTTTTGAGGCACGAGAAAAAGATATAACGGAAAGCGCGACCCTTGTGGTAACGCCAAAACAATAATTTAATGAGATACCTGCTTTTGCAGGCACAAGATGAAAGTAACAGAACACATAAAAAAAGCCAACGGAAAAACACAGTTTTCCTTTGAGATATTGCCACCTTTAAAAGGGCAACATATACAGTCTATTTTTGATAATATTGACCCTTTAATGGAATTTAAACCCCCATTTATTGATGTCACTTATCATCGCGAAGAATACGTTTTTAAGGAAGTTGAAAATGGCTTGCTGAAAAAGCAAGTGGTTAAAAAACGACCAGGTACAGTGGGTATTTGTGCTGCTATACAAAATAAATATGGTGTGGATGCCATTCCGCATATTTTGTGCGGAGGATTCACTAAAGAGGATACCGAAAATTTCTTGATCGACTTAGACTTTTTGGACATTGATAATGTGATGGCATTACGTGGTGATGCGGTAAAAAGTGAAACTTATTTTAAACCCGAAAAAGAGGGTCACAATTATGCCAATGAATTGGTTGCGCAAATTGAAGATTTAAACAAAGGTATTTATCTAGACGAAGAATTATTGAATAGTTCTAAAACCGACTTTTGCATTGGTGTTGCGGCATACCCAGAAAAACATATGGAAGCTCCTAGCCTAGATAGCGACATCCATTTTTTGAAAAAGAAAATAAAAAATGGTGCTACATACATCGTCACCCAAATGTTTTTTGACAACCAAAAGTATTTTGATTTTGTGAAAAAATGTAGAAAGGAAGGTATTACCGTACCTATTATCCCAGGATTAAAACCCATATCCACAAAAAAACAACTGAATTTAATTCCACATCGCTTTCATGTTGATTTACCAGAGGATCTAATTATAGCTGTTGTAAAATGTAAAGACAATAAACAAGTGAGACAAGTTGGTATCGAGTGGTGTATTGAACAATCCAAAGAATTGCAAAAAGTTGGTATTCCCGTATTACATTATTATTCCATGGGAAAGAGCACGAACATAAAAGCCATTGCTGAACAAATTTTTTAGGTTATTATGACCAATAGGTGTTATTTTTATAAAAAAATACTATGAAGTTATTAAATCTCGCTTTTAGCCTTTTAGTTTTTATATTTCTATTTAGCTGTAGTTCTAATGATTCAAATGAAGTTGACCCAACGCTAAATTTAAATTTATCTTCACTTACGACGTTTCCTGCAAATGGAGAAACGCAATCAGTTAATGTAATATCTAATATTAACTGGAGTGTAGCAGAATCTGTTAATTGGATTACCACATCACCATCAAGCGGAACTAACAATGGTTCAATAAATATTTCTGTACAAGCAAACTCAAGCTCTAATAGTCGAACAGGAATAGTTACGGTTTCTGGCGGTAATATTTCAAGAGACGTTACAATTATTCAAGCAGCAGCAGATAACTCAGGAGAGTTAGACCCAAATAAAGCGCCTTCAGAAAATTTTGATTTATCTACTTGGAAGTTAAGCATCCCAGAAGACGAAGGTGATGGTACGGCAACAGATATTTCGGTTAGTGAGATTAACAATGGCTATGAAAATGTAAACTATTTTTATACTGCAGATGATGGTGGCATGGTTTTTAAATGCCCTGTCGCTGGTTTTACAACTTCTACAAATACAAGTTATACAAGAGTAGAGTTACGCGAAATGCTTAGAGGTACTGATACAAGCATTAGTACACAAGGTGTTAATGGTAATAACTGGGTTTTTGGTACCGCACCAGCTTCAGACATTAATGCTGCTGGAGGTTATGATGGCGAAATGAATGCCACACTTGCAGTAAATCATGTGACTACAACAGGCAGTGATGGTCATATCGGGAGAGTTATTATTGGACAAATACATGCCAATAGCGATGAGCCTATTCGTTTATATTATAGGAAATTACCAAATAATGCATTAGGTTCAATTTATTATGCTCACGAACCTACTGATGGCAATGGAGATGAACAATGGCATGAAATGATAGGTTCTCGTAGTAATAGTGCTTCCAACCCTTCTGATGGAATAGCACTTGATGAGGTATTTAGTTATAGGCTTAAAGTCGTTGGAGATATATTAACGGTTACAATTATTAGAGAAGGAAAAGATGATATTGTTAGAACCGTTGATATGGTAAATAGTGGCTTTAATGTTGGTGGTCAATATATGTATTTTAAGGCTGGTGTATATCATGTGAACAATTCTGGAAATGATGATGATTATGCACAAGCAACGTTTTACGCTTTAGAAAAATCGCACACTACAAATTAGTATATGTTTTTAAACACTTATTATAGCTAAATGCTATCCAAAAATACGGAATTAAGGCTTTGGTCTATTTAGGAAAATAGGAATATCGTATTCCTGTAGTACGTTATTACCTAAGGTCAAGAGTGATAATATTAGGGCTGATCCGAGTGCTTTTATTAAGCTAAAAAGTCCTTTGACAGTTATCAAAGGACTTTCTTGTACTCAAGGTGGGAATAACACCTATTAAATTACTGCAAATCCTATTATTTCAAAAAAACACTCAAAACCTTAATAAAACAGGGTATTTTATAAATTTAATTAAATCTTGACTTTCATTGAGATTTCATTTTATTTAATAATTGTGGGGAACATGTGGGGATTAAATGCTATATTTACTGTAGTAAAATAATCTAATCTTGGCAACAGTAAAATACAGAATAAAAGGAAAAGCCGACCCTGCTTCTATCTACATTAGACTACGTGATGGTAGAGAAACAGATTTAGAAGTATCAACAGGATTGAAAGTTCCCAAAAAACACTGGAGTAGTAACAAATCTTTAGTTAAGACAGTATCTGACTTTGATTATGCAGAAACAAACTCCAAATTAAGAAAACTAGAATCATTCATTATAGACCAGTTTAATTTAGGTAGCACTAACGGAACTGCCATTGACAATATTTGGTTAAAGAACTGTATTAATGCTTTGTTCATTAGACCTAATAAAAACGATGCAGATAGTAAAACCTATTTAGTTGCTTTTACAGAGGCTTTTATTGAAGAGTCAAAATATCGGTTAACTAAAAAAGGAACTCCTTTGAGCGATAGAGTAATTAAACGTTATACTTCAACAAAAAATCATCTAATTGGATTTGAGGAAAGTTCAAAAACTCGTCTTCGGTTATTGGATATTAACCTGAAGTTTCATTCAAAGCTTGTGGATTATTTATCTAATAAAAAGCACCTTAATCCAAATACTGTAGGAAGATACATTGATGATGTTAAATTGTTTTGTAAAAGAGCCGAAAGTAAAGGGCTAAAAGTGAATCCTGAATATAAACATCCAGATTTTCATTCTCCATCCAACAAAACAAAAGACATCTATTTAACGATTGATGAAATAAATGATGTCTATAATGTTGACCTATCAAAAAAGGAAATGTTAGATAATGCAAGAGATTGGTTTATTATCGGACTATGGACAGGATTAAGAATTTCAGACTTTTTATCACTCACCAAGAAGAATATTGAAAAAGGTTATTTTGAGGTTGTAACAACAAAAACTTCCTTCCCAGTTATAATACCTATTCACCCTCAAATTGAAGCAATATTAAAGAAACGTAATGGGCAATTTCCACGTAAAATATCACACCAGAAATTCAATGAATACATTAAAAAGGTATGTGAATTAGCTGAAATAAATGATAAGGTAGAAGGAGCTAAAATGGTCAAAATTAAAAAGGGCAAAGAAAAAATCTCACGAAAGAAGTTTGATGTATATTACAAACATGAGCTTGTAAGTAGCCATGTTTGCAGAAGGTCGTTCGCTACTAATCATTATGGTAAACTAGACACATTAACTATAATGAAAATCACAGGACACCAAACCGAGAAGCAATTTTTGGAGTACATTAAGGTAACGCCTAAAGAACATGCAGAGAAATTAAAGAGTTTATGGGATAATTTACACCTCACGAATAAGCAATGAGAAATATTAGTAAAAAGAATTTAATAATTGATTTAATAACATTCATAAACACATCAGAATTTGATGAAGATAAATTTGGTTATTACAGTTTAGACGACTTAAAGAAGTTTAGGTATTTTGATGAAGCTAATTATTTTGAATCCATTACAAAAATCAATCATGGACTTTGCAATGAAGATATTCAGATACTTGAGGGAATGAGATTTTTCAATGATTCTGACCAAGTAGTATTAGATGAATTCAACGAATTTCCTTTAACAAAAGATGAAGTCAGCACAATTAAAAATGTAATGACCAATCTTAAAAATTATCAATATCGATTTGAAGATATATCCCAAGAAGATTTTGATGCTAATTTTCATAGATATATTAAGCTTTATAATTCCAACAAGTCAAGTATTCCTGTAACTCATTTCTTTTTCTACACAACTTTGATTGAACATAAAACTAAAGTGCTTTACGATGAGTTCAAAACAAGTGTGATTGATAGTTATGAAATTGTTGAAAAAGACATGTTGGGGTTTGAAAAAATATTCAAAAGCAAATTATCAAAAGAAATAGAGGATAAATTGTACAAGGCTACCAAAGAGAAAAGATTCTTTACTAGGGGATTAGTAGATGAAGATGGTTTGTATTTGAATCCAAATGATAACTTAATAAGCCTTATACAGAAAACTTCAAAGGATAAGGCTTTTGAAAAGACTCTATTGGAATTAAATAAAGATAGTCTTGAAAATGAATTTAAAACCTGTCATTCTTACTTTGCTTTCAATTGGCTAAATAACACTTTTATTGGTAGTGAAGTTCTGGAAGTAAATCTATCTGAAGAAACAAGAAAAGCTATACATGAGAACACTCAAAAATATCAAGCTTTAAATAAGTGGTCACAGGAAATTGGTCTTATAAACTATTTGGAGAGGGCATTTACAAACTCTCAAATAAGAATAATTATATCTATCATTGCTCAAAGAGATTTTTCTAATCTATCAATTAGAAATTATACTTTCGATGCATTAACAGAACTATTTACATTCTGTTACTATGTTGGTTATTTTGAATTCCTGTCACAAATTAAACAGGAAGACTTAAACTCCATCAATGGATTTAAAATATTAGATGAGCATCTAAATTTTTTCGAGAATAACGTCGATATAAAAGTTTTTCGAGATTATTATAAGCAAAAAGATTCCCCTACAAATAAAAAAAGATACCCTTTTAATAAGCGAGAAAAGGTTAAAAAAATCATTACACAAAGATTAGGTTTTAACGCTGATAAACTTCAAAAAATCTCCAATTTGACATTTTAATTAACCTCCCTCTTTTCCCTCTCATTTCCCTCTAGTGTAATACAATTTATTTCACCGATGTAACTACCTGTTAATTAATAACTTAATATTTATTAATAGGTGATGTAAGTTTTCTCTTTTTGTGTAAATCCCTCTTTATGTGATTTGTACCATATCAATTTTAAATAATAAAATTATGGTTCAACAAACATTAATTACACAGCTACATCCTGACCAATTAAAAGATTTAATTGTAGCAGGAATTAGAGAAGAGTTTAAAGAGCTTATCTCTCAATTAACTCCTCAAAAAAACCAAGAAGAACTTCTAACAAGAAAGGAAGTATGTACGATTCTTCAATGCTCTATGACGACCTTGTGGCATTGGAGCAATAAAGGTATTCTTATTCCTATAAGAACTGGTAGAAATGTGAGGTATTTAAAAAGTGATATTGAAGATTTTATTAACTCTAAAAAACAGTAGCTATGATTAATAAAATCAACAGTATTACTAATAGGAAGATTGTTGACAATTTTAATGACATAGAAGCTGTAATTAATTATGTCAGAGACAATCAAAGACCAGAATATAAATACATTGAAAAAGCCAGAAGTTTTGGTAAGGGAACTGATGAGTATGATACTTTAAAAAGGAATAAAATTCCATGTGCTATTATCAATTTTGAACATGATAAATATGTAAAACGTTCAACACTACTAAAACCTACTGGCTACATGTATCTTGATATAGATGATGAGTGTGATTTAGATTTTGACTTAAACTATGTTCATGCTTATTGGAGAAGTCTTTCTAATAATGGGTATTCGGTAGTTTTAAAGGTCAAAGGTCTTAATGACAATCATTTGAAAGAATCTTATAGATATGTAGGAGATTTATTAGATGTAGGTTATGATAAAGCTGCTATCTCAAAAGATAGAGTCACTGTACTATCCTATGACCCTAATGCTTACTTTAATAATGACTCTATTGTTATAGATTTAAGTAGTATAGAATTTACCCAACACAGTAACAAAAAATCTTTTTATTTAGGTTATGACTGTGATGGGGATAAAATTAGGTTTGATAATCGAGAAGAAGTAATGATTGAAAAGGGTATTGTGTTAAATTACAATGAAGATGGTTTGTTCGATTTGGGTAAGAATAACAAGTTAGAATTTTCGGAGGTCAAAGCTCCCTTCAAACCTATACATAAAGGCAGAAGAGAGAAAGTAATGAGTTCAATAGCCCATCAATTGATAGCATTAAATAAAAGCTATCCTAAAAGTAGATTGTTTGCTCTTATAAATGCCATCAATAAGGACAAAATGATTCCTCCACTTGATATTGATGAAATTAATTCAATTGTAAATAAAAAATTTAGAAATAGACACAATCTAACTCCTTTAATCAATGCATCCAGAAGGTTTTTTTATAACCCTGAATACAGCTTAAATGCAACGCAAAAAAGACGATTAACAATAAAAAAAATTAATAGAGATAGGATTGAAATGTCTAAAATAAAAATTACAAAAACACTAACTAATTGGGATTATAAAAAGCATGGTAAAATTACCATAAAAGGAGTTGCTTCAATAAGTAAAATGAATCGTAAAACAGTTCAAAAGTATTATTCAGAGCTTATTGAGAAATTGAACATATCCAAAACAAAGCAAATCCAATGCAAATAACTTATTTGCTAACGTTCTTTGACATATAAATCATTCAATTCAAATTCATTGCTCAAATAGATTCTAATTTTCAAGCTATCGACTAACATCAAGTATTTAAGTAGTTCTGGGTAGGCTTTAGCTCCTGTCTTGCCAATAACAATATTTTTATCCTTTATTATTTCAGATTTCAAAACATAATCTAACACTAAAGGATTGTCTAGGTATGGTTTTATGAGCCTTTTAAAAACAGTATTGTAATGACTACCCCATGTGCATTCAATAAAATGTTTGAGGATATTTACCATTTCGGATTTGATTTCTTTTATGATAACTTTTTGTTCTTGAATAGGTTTAGTATCTAAAGAGCTAATTAAAGGCATAAAGTCATAATTTATCAAATCCATATCTAATTGAATTTTAGCTTAAAATTCTTTGATAAGTAAACAATCACAGTCAATATTAAACTAACTAATAAAACATACTTAAAATCCATAAAAGTAGCTTTAAAGTAATATGAAATTCTATTGGTATAAGGTTTAAAATCTCCACCAACAAACTTCATATCTCCTATTGTAAAATTGTTGCCATCAAAGGTGAATCTTGAGCCAAAAGGTGTATCAAGATAGATATTTTCTAAAGGCGTTTTAGGTGAAACATAATCAACTAGGTTAATCTTTCCTCCAGTATATGTGTTTTCTACATTGGCTACGTATGAGAAGTCCCCAAAATGCTCTATTACAAACACCAATATTATACTAGATAATAATCCAATTATGATTGATTTTGGTATATCTTTCTTTATAGTAATTGTTTTTTTCATATCTCAAATGGCACTTTAAAAAGTTGACATTAATGTTTACAATTTATGCTAATATAAGAAGTAAAATTGACAATAATGTCAATAGCTTTTTCAAAAATAGAATCATATAAATACTTGTTCGGAGATAATATCAAACGCATAAGAGAGTCAAAGAGTTTATCTCAATTTGATTTAGCTTCTCTTGTAAATGATATAACGGAGAGTTCCAAATTTGACAAGACTTCAATTTCTCGAATTGAGAATGGAAGAACAAATATTACTTTAACAACTGCAATTAAATTAGCACTAGCTCTTGAGGTTGAACCTAAAGAACTTTTTGATTTCAAAACTTCTAAATAAATCACGAAAGACCTATATGTCTTAACCCCATTTTTGAGCCTATTTTGGGCTATTTTTTTCACAAGGCAAAACAACTAGTTAAACAATATAATCAAAACGCAAATTTTTGAGGAGCTATCAAAATTGATTTTGAAGTAATCATTTTCATCTTTATTACCCCAAATCATTTCCTTTTAAAACCAACTTTACTATATTTATCCCTAATTCTCTCCCAAGTTAATTAAACATATATTTTAAAAAGATTTATGACAAACATAAAAGAGTCAGCTAACTTTATTTGGTCTATTGCAGACCTTTTAAGAGGTGATTACAAACAAAGTGATTATGGTAAGGTTGTTTTGCCTTTAACCGTTTTAAGGCGTTTAGATTGCGTTTTAGAAAACACCAAAGCAAACGTACTTAAAAAGTACAACCAGGTTAAGACCATGAACATTCAAAATCTTGACCCAATCCTAAATAAAGAAGCAGGTTATAACTTTCATAATAAAAGCCAATTCGACTTTAATAAGCTTATTGCAGACCCAAATAATATTGCTTCTAACTTGAGAAATTATATTAATGGTTTTTCAGAGGATGCCAGAGAGATTATTGAGCAGTTTGAGTTCGATAACCAAATTACCAAGCTAGATGATGCTAATTTGTTGTTTATGGTCTTAAAACGCTTCCAAGAGGTCGATTTACATCCTAATAAAATTTCCAGTATGGAAATGGGTTATATGTTTGAAGAGCTTATTAGGAAGTTTGCTGAAATCTCTAACGAAACAGCAGGGGAACACTTTACACCTAGAGAGGTAATTCGTTTAATGGTGAACCTATTGTTTATGAACGATAGAGAAATTCTTACCCAAAAAGGTATTGTAAAAACCATTTTTGACTGTTGTGCAGGAACTGGAGGCATGTTATCTGTAGCCGAAGAGTATTTAGCTGAACTGAATCCAGAGGCTCGTTTGGAGGTGTTTGGTCAAGAGCTAAACCCAGAATCTTATGCTATCTGTAAATCTGATATGCTAATTAAAGGGCAAAACCCTTCAAACATCAAACATGCTAATAGTTTAAAACGTATTACAGACACCAAATTAAAGGGCGACCAGTTTATTAATCATAAGTTCGATTACTTAATTACAAACCCTCCTT
Organism: Winogradskyella sp. MIT101101; assembly: GCF_047126865.1. Classification (NCBI taxonomy): domain Bacteria; kingdom Pseudomonadati; phylum Bacteroidota; class Flavobacteriia; order Flavobacteriales; family Flavobacteriaceae; genus Winogradskyella; species Winogradskyella sp. MIT101101. The sequence continues at coordinate 1,788,168 of NZ_CP138982.1, forward strand.
TTGGAGTCAAGTGGAAAAAGGTTGAAAAAGAAGTAAAAGACGAACATAATGAGCTTGGTCATGGTGGACGTTATGGAGCAGGATTACCTTCTGTAAGTGATGGTTCTTTCTTGTTTTTAATGAACCTTATCAGCAAAATGCAAGACCCAAAAAAAGGTGGTTCTCGTTTGGCAATCGTTTTTAATGGTTCTCCATTATTTTCTGGTTCACCTAGTAGTAAAAAGAATGAAAGCTCTATTCGCCAATGGATAATTGAAAACGACCTTTTAGAAGCCATTATAGCACTTCCTAATCAATTATTTTACAATACTGGCATAAGTACCTACATCTGGATAATTAGCAACCATAAAACTACTGAACGTAAAGGCAAAGTACAACTGGTTAATGCTATTGACTTCTATAAAAAAATGAGTAAATCTTTAGGTGATAAACGCAATGAGTTGAGTGATGACCACATTAAGGAAATCACAGAGCTTTATGGCAATTTTAAAGAAAGTAAATATTGCAAAATTTTTGACAATGAAGATTTTGGCTACTCTAAAGTAACTGTTGAAAGACCTCTTAAAGAAAATGGCAAAGTAGTAACAGACCGTAGTGGCAACCCAAAACCAGATAGCAGTTTAAGAGACACCGAAAATATTCCCTTAAAAGAAGATGTTACAAGCTATATGAAACGAGAAGTATTGCCTCATGTGCCTGATGCTTGGGTCGATGAAAAGAAAACCAAAATTGGTTACGAAATCAACTTTACAAAATACTTTTATGAATATAAACCATTAAGGTCTTTAGAGGAAATTAGAGCTGACATTTTAGCTTTAGAAGAACAAACCGATGGTTTAATTAAAGAAGTGATAAAATAATGGCAGAATGGAAATATAGAATCAAAAAAGAAAGTCAATTAAAAAGTTGGTTTTATGGAAAGAAAGGAAATAGAGAATTTGATTCTTTTAATGCTTTTTATAATTGGTACAGAAATATAGAAAAGCAATGTTTTTATTGTGGAATTTCAGAACAAGAATGTCAAGAGATTGTGCATAAAGGCATTTTAACTTCTAACAGATTCCCTAAATATGGTAATTTTAAACAGGGAGTCAATAGAGGTTATTGGTTGGAGATAGACCGTAAAATGCCTAAAGAAAAATACTCAAAGGACAACTGTGTATTGGCTTGTTATTTTTGTAATAATGATAAAAGTGATGTCTTTAATGATGAACAATACAAGTTATTCTTTCAAGACCGAGCTAAATTTTTAAGAAGTTTATTAGAATGAATAGAAAGCTAGGAAAATTAAACAAAGTCAATTTAAGAGAGTATTGGGCACACGAAGCTCTTGACTTTACACAATGGTTAGCCCAAGAAGAGAATATTCAATTATTAAGTGATGAAATTGGCGTTTCGTTAATCAATGTAAGACCAGAGGAGGCTATTGGACGATACAATGTAGATTTAGTGGCTACCGATGAAGATTCAGAACGTAAAGTCATTATTGAAAACCAATTAGAATACACAGACCACAAGCATTTAGGACAAATTATTACTTATGCCTCTGGCTATAATGCAAGTATTATTATTTGGATTGTTAAAGAAGTAAGAGAGGAACACCAAAAAGCTATGGAGTGGCTAAACAATAACACTTCGGCAGATTTAAGTTTCTTCTTAATTCGTATGGAGTTATGGCAAATTGGCGATTCACCTTTTGCTCCTAAATTTCATATTATAGTTGAGCCTAATGACTGGGCAAAAGCCTTACAGGATAGCACAACTACAACTAAAGAGTTAACCGACACTAAATTAAGTCAGCTAGACTTTTGGAAGCAATTTAAGGACTTTGCTAAAGCCAACAATACCAGTTTAAGAATAGGTAGAAAAGCAAGAGCACAGCATTGGTACAATATCAGTTTTGGAACTTCCGAAGCACACATTGCATTAACAGTAAGCACCAGAGATAATGCAATTGCTTCTAGCATTTACATATCAAAATCTCCTGAACTTTTTGAAAAATTCTTACTAAACAAGGAAGCTATAGAAGAAGGTTTAGGCTTTTCTTTAGAATGGCATGAATTGGAAGGTAAATTAGCTTCAAGAATTACCATTGGAAGACATGCCGACCTAAACAATGAAGATGAATGGGAAACCTATTTTAGTTGGTTACTTGAAAAGGCTGAAAAAATGGCTAAAGAATTTTCTAAATATTATTAATGAGGCGTTACGAAACATATAAAGATTCTGGTGTTGAGTGGATTGGTGAAATTCCAGTTTCTTGGCAATTAAAAAGAATTAAACATACTACTTATGTGAAAGGTCGTATAGGTTGGAAAGGTTTAAGGTCTGATGAATTTCTTGAAGAGAGTGATAGCTTTGTTGTTACTGGAACAGACTTTAAAAAAGGAAAAATAAAATGGGAAACATGTTATCAAATTCCAAAAGAAAGATATGATGAAGACCCATTTATACAATTAAAGGAAGGTGATTTGTTAATAACAAAAGATGGCACTATTGGAAAAATAGCTGTTGTAAAAGATATACCAAAAATGGCAACACTCAATAGTGGTGTATTTGTAACAAGACCTAAAACTGATGATTATAAATCGGAATATCTATATTGGGTTTTAGAATCTGACGTTTTTAAATCGTTTTATGATTACAATAAATCTGGTTCTACAATTCAACATCTTTATCAAAACGTTTTTAACGAGTTTAAGTTTACTTGCCCTACATTAGAGGAACAGGTTAGAATCAATAAATACCTCATTCAAAAAACAAAAAGTTTAGATAAGTTAATTTCTAAAAAAAAGCAACTTATTCAACTTTTAGAAGAAGAGCTTACAGCCATTATAAACCAAGCAGTAACCAAAGGATTAAATCCAGATGTATCTATGAAAGATTCTGGTATTGATTGGTTGGGTGAAATTCCAGAGCATTGGGATGTAATTTTATTCAAAAGGATAATTAAAAGAATAAAAGATGGTACTCATGGGACATTCGTAAGAGTTCCTAAAGGCAGACCTTTTTTAAGTGCAAAAAATGTCTATAATGATGGCATTAAAATTACTAAAAATGAAAGCTATATTTCTGAAGAGAGTTATCAAGAAATTGTGAAAAATGGTTTTCCTCAAAAGAATGATTTATTACTAACATGTGTGGGAACAATAGGAAGAGTTTTTGTTTATGATAAAGAAGAATCTTTGGCTTTCCAAAGAAGTGTAACATTTATTAGGTTCTATATTAAAAAAGCTAACCCTAAATATTATAAAATATATGTTGAGTCTGATATGTATCAAAATGTTTTAAAAAGTTTAGCTAAAACAAGTGCTCAAAGTGGAGTTTATATGTCGGACATTATGAATAGCATTTGTATTCTACCTCCAATTGGTGAGCAAAATAAAATTATTGAATTTGTTGAAAAGAAAAGATTTGAAATTGACAAAACCATAAGTCAGGTTTCAAAAGAAATAGAACTTTTAAAAGAATACAAAACCACATTAATTAGTGATGTAGTTACTGGTAAAATTGATGTTAGAGAAGAAGTGTTAAATTAGCAATATGAGCATATTAGTTAGCATAGAAGATTTATTATCTGGAAACGTGGTGGAAGGCACACGTATGGAGTTTAAAAAAGGATGGAATCCTAAACCCATTATGCGTTCTGTATGTGCTTTTGCTAACGATTTTGAGAATGAAGGTAGTGGTTATATTATTGTAGGTGTAGATGAAGTAGATGGCAAACCAATACGCCCTGTTTTTGGCTTTCCTCCAAACGATTTAGAAGCTGTAGAAAAGAAATTAATAGGTTTATGCAATCTTATGCAACCTCACTACATGCCTCGTACATCTTTAGAGGCTATTGACGGCAAACATGTTTTGGTTATTTGGATTACAGCAGGTAGTAACAGACCGTACAAAGTGCCAGATGATGTTTTAGCGAAACATAAAACCTATAACTATCGCATTCGTTTTAACTCCAACAGTATTGTTCCAAACCCAGAGCAAGAAGCTGAATTGTTGCAACTTACAGCCAAAATCCCTTTTGATGATAGGGTCAATACACAAGCTAGTGTAAATGACATGAGTTCTTCACTTATGCGAGAACATCTTGAGAAAACAAAAAGTAGGCTATTAGAGGAAAGCAATAAAATGACCGTAGAGGAACTTGCTGAAAAAATGAACTTATCTCAAGGAGCAAATGAACATTTGTTTCCTAAAAATGTGGGCTTACTCATGTTTTCAAACCATCCAGAGAAATATTTTAAAGGTGTTCAAATAGATGTTGTAGAGTTTCCAAATGGCGTTGCAGGAAAAGAATTTACCGAAAAGATTTTTCAAGGGGCAATACAAAAGCAATTAGTAGATGCTCTCTCCTATATAAAAACCAATGTAATTAAAGAGAAAGTAATTAAACATCCTGATAAAGAAGCTTCCGATAGGGTTTTTAATTATCCATTTAATGCTATTGAGGAGGCTTTATCTAATGCTGTTTATCATAGGAATTATGAGCTTCAAGACCCTATTGAAGTGAGAATACTTCCTGATGCTATTGAGATTATTAGTTACAATGGTGCTGACCCTTCTTTAAAACAAGAAGATTTTGACAAAGGCATTGTTAGAGCTAGACGTTACAGGAATAGACGTATTGGAGAATTTTTAAAAGAATTAAGACTTACTGAAGGTAGAGGAACTGGTATCCCTACTATTGTAAAAGCTTTAAAAGATAATGGTTCTGGTAGTCCTACATTTGATACTAATGAACCTCAAAGAACTCATTTTTTAATTGAGATTCCTATTCATCCTGAATTTGACGACCAAGAGAATGACCAAGTTACTGACCAAGTTACTGACCAAGTTACTGACCAAGCAAATAAACTAACTAAAGAACAAATTGAAGTTTTAAACTTTACTCTCAAACCTCAAAAAAGAAAAGAGATTTTAGAAGAATGTCTAGGGCTTTCTAATCAAACTAAAAACTTTAGCACACATATTGAACCTCTTGTAGTTTTAAATCTGATTGAATTGACTATTCCTGATAAACCAACTAGTCAAAATCAAAAATATGTAACTACCAATATTGGAAAGAGTGTTCTTGCATCTATTAAAAATAGAGATAAAAATGATGAAGTAACTAACTAGGTAACTAAGGTAGTAACTAAGATGGTAACTAAGGTAGTAACTAAGGTAGTAACTAGGTGAGTAATTAAGATAAGACATACTATGGCAAAAGGTATTCATACTGAACTAACATTTGAAGAAGCTATTGAAGCATCGCTTTTAGAAGAAGGTGGTTATGCAAAAGGACTATCTAAAGACTTTGATGCTCAATTAGGTTTATTTCCCACATATATAACTAATTTTCTTAAAGACTCTCAACCTAAAGCTTGGGATAAATTAAATAATATCCATAAAGAGGATGTAGAAACCAAAGTTGTTCAACGTTTAATTCGAGAATTGGATTTAAGAGGAACTCTTGATGTTGTTAGAAATGGATTTACAGATTATGGCGTTAAGTTTAAAATGGGCTATTTTAAGCCTGAAACCACACTTAACGAAGATGATAAGGTATTATACCAAAAAAATCATTTAAGCGTTACCAGACAGCTTTATTACGAGCGTAATGGCAATAACTCTTTAGATATGGTATTGAGTTTAAATGGACTACCAATTGCCACCATAGAGCTTAAAAATCAGTTTTCTGGTCAAGATGTTAACAATGCCAAAAAACAGTATGTTTTTGACAGAGAGCCAACCGAACCAATATTTGCATTTAAAAAGAGAGCTTTAGTGCATTTTGCTGTAGATACGGATGAATGCTACATGACCACTAAACTAAATGCTAAAGCCACTCGCTATTTACCTTTTAATTTAGGGTTTAATAATGGAGCAGGAAATCCACCAAACAAAGATGGGTATAGAACGGATTACCTTTGGAAATATGTTTGGGCTAAAGATAGCTTCATGGATATTATTGGTAAGTTCCTTCATTTGCATGTTGAAGAGTATGAGCTAAATGGAGTAAAAAGGAAAAAAGAAACCATGATTTTCCCTCGATACCATCAATTAGATGTGGTTAGAGAGTTAACCAAAAATGCTAAAAGCAATGGAGCAGGTAAAAACTACTTAATTCAACATTCGGCAGGTTCAGGAAAATCCAATTCTATTGCTTGGTTATCTTACCGATTATCCAGTTTACACAATGCCAGTAATGAGCGTATTTTTGATTCCGTAATTGTAATTACAGACCGTAGGGTTTTAGATAGTCAATTACAAAATACCATTTATCAATTTGAGCATAAACAAGGCGTAGTTCAAAAGATTGATAAGAACTCTCAACAATTAGCAGATGCTTTAACAGCAGGTTCTAACATAATCATCACAACGCTTCAAAAGTTTCCATTCATTCTTGATAAAATTGGGGAATTACCAACAAGAAAATATGCTGTTATTATTGATGAAGCTCACTCCTCTCAAGGTGGTGAAGCTACTAAAAAGATGAAGGAGGTTTTATCTGCAAAAACATTAGAAGAAGCTCAAGACCTTGAATTAGATTCTGGTTTAGATGATGATGCAGAAGATGAAATTAGAAAGTCTATGGAAGCCAGAGGCAAACAAGACAATTTAAGTTTCTTTGCCTTTACTGCTACTCCAAAAGCCAAAACTGTTGAAGTATTTGGAACACCTAATATTGATGGAACACCAAAACCTTTTCACTTATATAGCATGAAACAAGCTATAGAAGAAGGATTTATTTTGGATGTGCTTCAAAATTATACGACTTACAAAACTTATTTTAGGCTCTCAAAAGAAATTGTGGAAGACCCAAAGGTCAACAAAAAACAAGCATCAAGAGCAATAGGTCGATTCCTTTCTTTGCATCCACATAATTTAGCTCAAAAAACAGAAGTAATAATTGAGCATTTTAGGCAAGTAGTTTCAAAAAAGATTGGAGGTAAAGCTAAAGCAATGGTTGTAACCAGTTCTAGGCTTCATGCTGTACGTTATAAAGAAGAGTTTGACAAATACATTAAAGATAAAGGCTATACGGATGTAAAAACATTGGTAGCATTCTCTGGAAAAGTTATTTATGACACCTACCCAGAAGGTGTTACAGAAGTTGAACTTAATGGGTTTAAAGAAAAAGAACTTCCTAAAAAATTTGCTACTAGCGAATATCAATTACTTTTAGTGGCTGACAAGTACCAAACAGGATTTGACCAACCATTATTGCATACTATGTATGTGGATAAAAAATTGTCAGGGGTAAAATGCGTACAAACACTTTCAAGACTGAATAGAATGTATGCAGGAAAAGAAGATACTTTTATTTTAGATTTTACTAATGAAGTGCAGGACATTGTAAGTTCATTCCAACCCTATTATGAATTAACAACTATTGAGTCCAATACAGACCCAAATCATTTATATGATTTGAAAAATGAAATTGAAAAAGCTCAAGTAATCTGGCATTCAGAAGTTGATAATTTCTGCAATGTCTATTTTAAATCCATGAATGCTTTAAATGTAAAGCAACAAGCCAAACTAAACGCATTTATAGACCCTGCTGTTGAACGCTATAAACAGCTTCCAGAAGAGAACTCAAAAGAAGATGTAATAGGAACTGAAACCACTCAAGACAATTTCAAACATGCCCTACAATCGTTTACTAGAACCTATTCGTTTTTAACTCAAATCATGCCTTTTACGGATGTGGATTTAGAAAAGCTATTCACTTACAGTAGATTCCTTTTAAAGAAATTGCCACGTAAAAATCAGCGTGATAGGTTTAAGCTAGGGGATGAAGTTTCATTGGAATATTATAGACTTCAAAAAATTGCTGAACAAAATTTAGTGCTTGAGAGTATAGGTGAATATGGATTAGATGGTCTAACAGAATCAGGAATTAGAGCTACTAAAGAAGAAAAAGAAGCACTATCTGAAATCATAAACGTACTCAATACAAAATTTGGGACAGAGTTTACAGAGGCTGATAAGTTGTTTTTTGACCAAATAGAAGAAGAACTAGTAGCTGATAGCAAACTATCTGAACAAGCTCAAAACAATACGTTAGACAACTTTAAATTTGGCTTTGAAGATGCTTTTATGGATAAGCTTATTGGTAGAATGGAACAAAATCAAGACATCTTCTCTAAAATGATGGATGATAAGGATTTTGGTATGATTGTAAGGAATTATATGTTGAAGAAAGTTTATAAACGATTGAATGAGTAATTGTCTATGACTAATGATAAATCAGATTGGATAGAGATGCCAGACTTTGAGTTTTTCAAAGAAGAAGAGAAAACCCCAACAAAGCACACAAGTTTTCTACTTGGTGCAGGGTTCTCAGTTAATCATGGCTATCCTACGGCAAGTGAACTTAATAGTCAAATACAAAATATTAATCCTGACAATTACTCAATAAATAGCGAAGGTAACCTCTTTAACTTACCTGCTACTGTAGATGACCCAAATTGGTTTTATGCAGATGCAAAAAACAAATTTTTTATAAAAGAATTAATAGCCTTATTTCTTAAAGAGAATAAGGTTTTTGATTATGAAGAATTTTATGATTTCCTAGTAAATCCAAAACTGGCAAAAAGAGAAGATTTCAAAAAAATCGCTAATGAATTTAGGGAGAAATTTAATATAAATCAGGATGAAAACTCTTTGGAGTATAATGACAGGAGATTAATCGACACTACAATTAAGTTAATAAATCAATTAATTCAAGTTTTACTAGTTGATAAGCATGGGCAAAATTTTCATAAGCCAATTCATCAAATGAAGCCTTTGCCAAGCGAATATACTGGATTTCTTCAATTTTTAGAGCAAACAGGCAAAACTTCTATTGTTCACATTCACACATTAAACCATGATATTTTGTTTGAGACGTTTAACCATACCGATTGGATAAATGGTGAACTCTCAACTGGCTTCGAGGAATTAGGCTCAAAGTTTTATGCACGAATGCAAGATAATATTATGATAAGACTGTCCTGTTTTACCAATCGATATGATACTAGATATAGACTGTATAAACTTCATGGTAGTATTGACCAATTTCCTTTTAGGCATCAAGATGGTAGCCCAAAGGAATATATAAAAATAAAGAAAGGTGTTAACATTTCAAATCTCTACAAAGAAGTACAGAAAGGAGATGGGGAATTCAATTATGAGAATGATTTCACAAACTATTATGCTGATTTCTTGTCTGGTACATCATCTAAAATATTAAGGTATAATGATGAAGGGTATTATAAAAAAGTTTTTAATCATTTTAAATCTAACCTAACAAAATCTGATAGGCTTATCATTGTAGGATATGGATGTAGAGATTCTAAAATAAATGAATTTATTTTAAATAATTTTGATTTCAGAAACAAAGAAACCGTAATTATTGACCCTTATCCTTCAGATAAAGTTGTGGCATTTGCAAATAAATTAGGTGCAAAGCTTATTAAGCAGACTCCTGATAAATCATTAATTGACAAAATATAAAACCCTAGTCTTTCAACTAGGGCTTATAAACTAATTCCAAAATAAGAGCTTCTGAAACCAACTCTTCTTTCTAGGTTCAGGTTTAGATAATTCAACAGAATCACTTAACCCCTCCTCTAAATTTTGCGAGTCTTTATTCCTATAATACTCTTCTCTTTCAGAATCTTCAACTGCTCTGACTTCACGTATTGTTTTGTCAGACCATTTTAATGACCATTCAACCTCGTTGTTAGTAATCCAATAATGAGATTTACAATCAAAACTCCAGTTACCAACCGATGGTTTTAAACTGATTGCTTCTCCATTATAAATCATTTTCCATCCTGTAGGAGTTAAGGGCGTATTAACTTCACTTCCACAACCACAGGCACATTTATGAATCACAGTACCATAATCTAAAGAAATGTACAGAATACCTTCTTCAATTATATCTGGTATAAAGTCAACGAACTTATGCTGAAATCTCATCACTTACTAATTGATTAACATTAATCGAATAAGTGCTGTGATGCTCATTCTCAAGGTCATTTAAAACACCATAACGCTTGTAAAACTTAATTACAGCAAACGTTGCATTTAAACAGTTCAAAGGAGCAATTTGGATATTGGAAGCATACTCTTCATTTTCTTCATCAGCAAATGAAATACATCCATTCCAAACATGGTCTCTTTTATTTTTAGTACTCGTAGTAGTCCTAATCATTCCTATTAAGGAATCATCAACTCGTTCCACTCCAATTCCTGTATCAATAAATTCGACCCCTTCATCTTCCAGTTTTTTAAATATTAATTCTTTGATTTCACTTTTGTCAATACAAACAAATACAAAATCCAAATCTTTAAGCATACCTACATTAGATTCATTTATAAACAAACCATGAGTTATAATATGCTTGTGCATTTTAGAATAAATATTATAAAGATAATCTATCTTTAAAACGGATTCATTGAGTTCTTCCAACGAAGGTGCACCAGGTGCTCTAAAAGCATTATGTTGTAAAAACTTATCACCATCATACAAGTGTATTTCGCCTACATAAGTTTTTGCTATGAAATCTAATATGTAAGAACCTGTACCTCCAAGACCTATAATGCCAATTTTAAGCCCTGACAACTTCTGGTTAATAGCTTCAATTTCAGCTTTTGAAGAATTTGTGTCACTATAATTTAATACAGACTCCTCATCCAATGACTCAATAACTTTATATGTTCGAGCAGTAGCACTAGGGTCAATATTTCTGGCAGGTGCTGAAATTATTTCAGCATACTGCACCATTTTATCATAGTAATTCTGATAACCATTTGCAGGTTTATTTGAAAATGAATGGTTTACAACAATCCTATCAGTTAAATTCGTAGTTCGGCTCGAATGCTGTAACTGACGAATTATAGTTCCATCAATGTTACAAGGAAATTCACCTGCAAAATGAATTACATGTGTATTAGGCTTTGTAACTTGATTGTTAGCAATAGACACGTTGCTAACCAACGTGCCTTTTACTACTTCTTTATTAGCGTTCAAATAAGGAACACTATGCATCAATAAGTAATTCCCAATTACTTCTACTTCGTAACCATTGTCACGAAGTTTTTTGACATCTGGACTATGATCTATTAGTTTGTGTGACATTGAAAATCATTTTATTTTTAACATATATCACTTCACCTTTAACCATACTTCCTTCTGGCTTACTAGGTACACCTCGCTTGTAATTTATTGTATAAATCACATTAGGATTAGTTGAAACTTCTCCATAAGCAAGTTTTACAACATCATCGAAAGAGATTTTTTCATTGCTCCATGCCTTTTCTCTGGCATTTACAATAACGCATTTAATCTCTTCTCGTTCACAGCTCACAAAACATGATGTTTTTGTTATAGCTATCTTATGTTCTACATCATCCTTATAAGAAACCTCTACATTTCCTTTCCGAATCTCTTTTAGATAGAATCGGTCAGGATTAATACCTGCTACTTCCATTATTTCTAAAGGAGTCATAAAGCACTCTTCAACTTCGTACTGCTTATCATCAACTTTTATTTTCAGCTTTCTATAAGGTTTTGCCTTGAAGCCTTCAATACCTGCTGTTTTGAGGTCAACTATCTCATCAAGTTGAATTGGCTCGAAGCCCTTCTCGTTGATTTTGTATAGTAACTCAAAATCCTCTACAGGAGTCAAATTAGCAATAGTTAATAATTCACGTCCTGTTTTTTTTGATTCGTCGGACTCGAATTTCTGATTATTAATTTTAAATAAATAAATCATCTGTTTTAAAATTTATTGTTTTACAAAATGCCATCAAAATAGATAGCTCTTTAACACCCCATTTTCTTTAAAACAGCATGGGCTATGTACTGCTCAGGTAAAATATTTTGTTAAAACAATTGTATAAATCCTAAAAAGATGTTACTTTCGTAGAACAAAATAAAAACATAAGGAACGCTTCAATTTAGGTGACAAGCCTTTTGAAGATTAGTTTACCAGACTAAAAAAAATTCCTAGATAATCTTAAATCCAATCTGTTGCTCCAACAACAAATTGGATTTTTTTATTTCATGTCAGCTTAATATTTAAAATTATACATCTACAAATATACTAAAAAAATCAGTTAAGTAAATTTTTAGTGATAACAATTTTGTTAAACTTTATTTTATATTAATATTTTTAATTGATTCTAAAACAAACTTACAATATTTTTAAAATAGATTCGTTATACTGTTATATAAAGTTTTTAACTTTTATCAATTAATTCAAATAAAGTTATTAACATATTATTGATAATAAGAAGTTAATAACTATATTTGTACACTTTTTAAATCTAAACCCTTTTATGCGAAACAAAGTCATTCACCCAGGTATTACACTTGATAATATGTTGAATGAAAGAAGTTTAAGCCAACGAGACCTAGCCTCAAGAATTGACGTAGCTCATTCTTTGCTCAACAATATATTAAAAGGTAATAGGAATATTAATGTTCATATAGCTATAGCACTTGAATCAGCAGGATTTGAGGATGCTAATTATTGGCTAATGGAACAAATGAAATTTAACTTATATCAAGCTCACAATGATGAAGATGTAATTAAGAAAACAAAATCAATAAAAGAATGGAATGATATTGAAGAGAGTGGGATTGTTCCATTAAACTTCTTTAAAAAACAAAATATTGGAGTCAATACATCAGATGATATTGATAAAATTTATAGAGTTTATGGTGTGGAAGATTACAAAAGTCTTGAAAAAAGAGTGAGTGAATTTAATCCTACCTACTTTAGAAAATCCTCAAAATTTTCTGAAAACAAGTACAATGTAGTCGCTTGGTCTCTTATTGCTAAATATAAAGCAAATCAAGAAACAGTTCCTAGCTTTAAGCGTTCAAATGAACAACTGTTGTTAAAAGAGTTGAAAAAATGCTTTTACAGCAACCAAGATGTAATCAACAAAACAAGAACAATTTTAAATAAGTTCGGAATAAAGTTTTTTACATTAAACAGACCTCCTCAAACTCCAGTTGATGGAAAGTCATTTATGTCAGGAGAGAATCCTGCAATTGTTTTATCTCTAAAATATAAACGTCTGGATAATTTTGCTTTTACGTTGTTCCATGAATTAGGTCATGTTTTTGAACATTTAACTAATCCTGACAAACCCCAATATCGAGACGAGGAATTCTTTATAAATAGCTCCAATACAGAAATTGTAGAGTTTGAGGCTGATAACTATGCAAGAAATAATCTAATAGAACAAAATCTTTGGAGTGATTTTATAACTCTAAATGAAGAGTTTACTGATGATATTATTTTAGATTTTTCTAAAAGACATAAAATACACGCAGGTATTGTTAGAGGGAGAGTATGTTTTGAATACAACGAATATTACAGAAAAAGGTCTGTAATAACTGCTCTAAATAAACTTGAGGTAGATTAACCATTACATACAAAATGAAAGACATCACCTCCTTGTTTTGGGGCAGGGGTGTCTTTTTTTTATCCCCCAACCCCTATTGATTATTACAATTAGTGATAATTCTGATGCAGAAAACGGTAGGAGTCCCAAAGAATAAAATTTTCTTTGATAGATAAGATTTTTTATTATAACTTGCTAAAGCTTCAATTAACTCTAAAGCCAAACACTACAAGGCTTTCAAAATATCATAAAATCTTTTATTTTGGGGAACATGTGGGGATTGTATAAAAAAATAATCCTCTAAAAGATTTATTATCAATCAATTAAAGGATTATTAGCGTACTCAAGGTGGGAATCGAACCCACACTTCCGAAGAAACTGGATTTTGAATCCAGCGCGTCTACCAATTCCGCCACTTGAGCAAATTTTGGACAGCAAAAATAGAAAATATTTTTCGCTAACCAACTAAAAATACTAGGTTTTATATATTCCCTAGCAAATAATTTTCCTAAATTTGACCCTAGCTAAAAACACAACTAACAACTCTTTTTAATTACTCATCGCAATGCCGAATAATACCATAGAAGCCAAGGTTTTTCCATGTACCCAAAGTAAAGATTTAGCAGAACAAATTGCTGACGCCTATGGAGTCAAATTAGGTAAAGTTATAACATCCACATATAGTGATGGTGAGTTTCAACCCTCTTATGAAGAATCTATCAGAGGAACTCGAATTTTCATCATCGGTTCTACACATCCAGGTCCGCAAAACCTTATGGAAATGCTTTTAATGATAGATGCTGCCAAACGTGCATCTGCAAGACATATTACAGCTGTGATGCCTTATTTCGGATGGGCAAGACAAGACAGAAAAGACAAACCAAGAGTGCCAATCGCTGCTAAATTAGTAGCAAAAATGCTTGAAGCTGCTGGTGCTACTCGTATCATTACAATGGATTTGCATGCGGATCAGATACAAGGCTTTTTCGAAAAGCCTGTAGATCATTTATACGCTTCCACTATATTTTTACCATATTTAAAAAGTCTTAACTTAGATAACCTAACAGTTGCATCACCAGACATGGGAGGTTCTAAACGTGCCTACGCTTATTCTAAAGCATTAAAAAGTGATGTTGTTATTTGTTATAAGCAACGTGCAAAAGCCAACGTTATCTCACACATGGAACTCATTGGAGATGTTACAGGTAAAAATGTGGTTTTGGTAGATGATATGGTGGATACTGCTGGCACGCTTACCAAAGCCGCAGATTTAATGATGGAACGTGGAGCTAAAAGTGTAAGGGCAATATGTACACATCCTATTTTATCTGGTAGTGCTTACGAAAGATTAGAAAACTCCAAACTTGAAGAGTTAATCGTTACTAATTCTATTCCTCTAAAACAAGAAAGTAAAAAATTAAGGGTTTTAAATTGTGCTGAATTGTTTGCAGAAGTCATGTATAATGTGCATCACAACAAATCCATTAGTAATAAGTTTGTGATGTAAACGGTTTTTTTAAAGTACTCAACTCAACCATTATCCGTTTAAAAGTTATTTTTTCTTGCTATTATTTCTAAAGTTTAAAAAATAGCAAAAGAAAGCTAGTATTTCCGTATTATTTTTTTAAATTTGCAGCCCTCTAACGCAGGATCTGCTTAGAGAGGACAAACCCTCAAAATGAGGTAATTAATAATATAAATTAAAATTTCTAAAATGAAATCAATTACAATCAATGGATCTCAAAGAGAAAGCGTGGGCAAAACGTCAACAAAAGCCCTACGTAATGCTGGTCAGGTTCCTTGCGTATTATACGGAGGAGAAGCTAAGCCAGTGCATTTTACAGCGCCAGAACTAGCGTTTTCGAAACTCGTATACACACCAAATGCGCATACGGTTGTGATAAAACTAGATAACGGAGACACTTTTAATGCTGTAATGCAAGACATTCAGTTTCATCCTGTAACAGACAGAATTCTTCATATAGATTTTTATGAAATCTATGAAAACAAGACCATCACCATGGAAATTCCTGTAAAAACAGAAGGTGTTTCAAAAGGAGTGCTGAATGGAGGAAACTTAAGAATGCCTTACAGAAGATTAAGAGTAAAAGCTATTCCTTCTAAATTACCAGATTTTATAGAGATAGATATTACACCTCTAAAAATTGGAGACAAAGTTTACATTGGCGACTTAAAGAACGATGATTACGATTTAATTCACCCAGACAATACAGTTGTATGTCAAGTAAGACGTAGTAGATTGGCCATTGTTGATGAAGTGGATGAGGAAGAAGAAGAGGAAGAAGGAGTTGAAGGAGAAGAAGGAGCTGCAACTGCAGAAGGAGGAGCAGATACGCCTGCTGCGGAAGAAGCAAAAGAATAAATCAATATTTTTTCAAATATTTAAAAAGCATTCTGTATCAGGATGCTTTTTTTATTTTTACACAAATAGAACAAGATGTTTAGGTTTTTAAAAAAATGGCTTGGTTTTAGCAATACTATTGAGCAAAATGAAGTAGACAACATGAAAAAATTCTTAATTGTTGGTTTAGGTAATATTGGTGAAAAATATAGTAATACCAGACATAACATTGGTTTTAAGATTTTAGATTACCTGGCTGATAAAGAAGATATTTCTTTTGAAACATTAAAGCTAGGTGATGTTTCTACTATAAAAGTTAAAGGGAGAACTCTGATTCTTCTAAAACCAAGTACCTATATGAATCTAAGTGGAAAATCCGTAAAATATTGGTTAGAAAAAGAAAAAATTCCATTAGAAAATCTACTCGTTATTACCGATGATCTCAATTTACCTTTTGGTACTTTACGGTTAAAAACAAAAGGTAGTGATGGTGGGCACAATGGTCTCAAGGATATACAAGATAAATTACAGACCACTAAATACAATCGTTTTAGGTTTGGTATAAGTGATGCTTTTAGTAAAGGAAGACAGGTAGATTATGTTTTAGGTGAATGGGGTGATGAAGAAAACGCGAAGCTCAATGAACGTTTAAAAACATCTGTTGAACTCATAAAATCCTTTGCTCTGGCAGGCGTAAACATTACCATGAACCAATTTAATGGAAAATAAAAAAGACCGCAAATTGCGGTCTTTTTTATTTTATAAGAACTGTCTTAATCAGATTTATTCTTAAAATTAAATCTCACTAAAACTTCATGTGTCCCATTACTCATATTAGAAATATCATCTCTAGTAGAACTTTCATAAGCATAGCCAATATCCATCCAGTCGGCTAAGTTAACCATCATTAATCCAGCGAAAGCTTCATCTGTTCTATAAGCAGCTCCAACTTCAAACCTCTTGTAAAATCTAAAAGCTGCAGTAATATCTGCAGACAATGGAGTTCCACTTACATATCTAATAATAGTAGAAGGTCTAAACTCTGTGTTTTCACTTATGGAAAAATTATAACCACCAGACAAATACACATGAGCCTCTTCTGTAGCTTGAGTTACTCTTCCTTCTGATTCATCAATTCTTTCGCTAGATAAAATACTAGGTATAGAAAGAGAAACAAAATAATCATCGTTCATTAAGTATGCACCAGCTCCAAAATTTGGTCTAAAACCAGTGTCTATATTACTTAATGCCGGATCGGATTGAAAACCAAAATTTGATAGGTTATCTCTATTTATATCATATGTACTTCCACCTGCCTTTAAACCCAAAAACAGGTCTGTAGCTTCTGAGATTTGCAGTCGATAAGAAAAATCAATATTAAAACTCGTTTGACTTTCAATAAATACTTGATCAGCTACCAAAGATACACCTACACCTATTTTATCACCAATAGACTGAGCATAAAAGAAACTTTGAGTTTCTGGCGCACCTTCCACATTAACCCATTGACTTCTAATATTTGATGTCAGGCTCGTGTTACCATCGGCACCTGCATAAGCAGGATTTATAACATTCATTGTATATCTATACAAAGTATAGTTGGGTTCTTGTTGAGCATATACAGACCCAAACAAAAGAATTGCAATTATTATTAAAGTGTTTTTATAAAAATTCATTGTGTTCATTTTATTTAAGTTATATGCTATTAAAGAGTTAAATATATCCATCCTGTAAGTACCACTGTACCATCACCGTTTTGGTCTATAGAATAGTAATAAGAACCTGTTGGTAAAGTTTCACCATTATAAGATCCATTCCAATCGTTACTATATCCTTTAGTGCTATATACTTCATTACCCCATCTATTATAAACTTTAACAGATGCGCTTGGGAATCTTTCAGCATTAATTACAATCCAGGTATCATTAATACCATCACCATTAGGTGTTAGCACATCATTAGGTAACATATTATCACAAACATCACCAACTCCATTTCCATCAAGGTCTGATTGACTAGGGTTAGCCTCCAAAGGACAATTATCTTCTTCGTCTAACACATTATCATTATCATCATCATCGTCACAAATATCTCCTATACCATCAAGATCGTTATCTGCTTGGTCTGGGTTAGGTATCATTGCACAATTATCATCAACGTTTAAAATACCGTCGCCATCCATGTCATCATCACACAAATCACCAATTCCATCACCATCTATATCAGACTGATCAGTATTCGCAACTAACGGACAGTTATCATCATCATTTAAAATAGTGTCACCATCAAAATCATTTGGGTCTCTTGTTCCACAAACCTCAATTGACAATGAATTGATCACACCTCCATCAAGCGCTCCAAATGTATCAGAAACTGTAATCGTCCAAACTCCGTTTGAAAAGTCACCATTAAATGAATTTAAATCACCTTCTGGTTGGAAAGAACCAGTAAATGGTGGTGATCCTGCTGTGATAGGTGAAGTTGCATCATCATCAAATACCGTATCGATATAATCATCGCCACCTCCACCGTTTCCAGAGGATAAATCAACCGTTACGCCATCAGGACTTGTTATAGAAATATCTAAATCTGCATCCCAATCGTGCTCAATATTGATTGTTACGTTAACGTCTGTGATTATTAAACTTTCCACGATATCAATAGTAGCAAAGTAATCTGCATCATCTCCTGAAGAAGCAATATCAATTGGTGTATCTAGTGAAGTTCCATTGGTACACTCTTCGTCACACTCATCACCAATTCCATCACCATCAAAATCTGTTTGCTCTGGGTTAGCATTTCCTGGACAATTATCATCAACATTTAATACTCCATCACCATCTATATCATCATCACAGACATCACCTATTCCATCATTATCTAAATCTGCTTGATCTGTATTGGCAGTATCAGGGCAGTTATCCTCAGCATTAGGAATACCATCACTATCATTATCATCTTGCTCAAATCCACAAACTTCTAGTGTCCAACTATCAATTGTACCTGTATCAGCTCCAAATCCATCAGCAACATTAAGTGTCCATACACCACCCGAAGGTTCGCCATTAAAGGCAGATAAAGCTTCCTCAGGTATAAAAGACCCAGTAAATGGTGGTGCGCCAGCTTGAATAGCTGTATCTCCATCATCATCAAATACGGTAGCAGTATAGTTGTCTCCACCCCCACCGTTTTGGTCTGATAGAATCACTGAAGTACCTGATGGACTCGTTAACACCAATGTTAAATCGCCATCGAATGTGTGTGTTATGTTTACTATAACATTGACATCTGTAATTTCATAGGCGCCAGAAAAATCAATGTTAGAATCCGCTCCACCTTCAAAATTATCTGGTATGTTAACAGGTGTATCAGCAGAATCAAAAGTTCCACATAATGTATCACATAAATCTCCTAGACCATTTCCATTTTCATCTGCTTGATCAGCGTTAGCAATCAAAGGACAGTTATCATCAACATTTAATACTCCGTCACCGTCAATATCATCATCACAAACATCTCCTATTCCATCGTTGTCTAAATCTTCTTGATCAAAATTTGCAACATCTGGACAGTTATCTGCATCGTTCGGAATGCCATCATCATCATTATCTGCTTGAGGAATTCCACAGATTTCCAAAGACCAACTATCTAATGTTCCTGCAATAAAAGCTATAGTATCTGAAGCATTTAAGGTCCAATCACCACCAGAGAATCCTCCATTAAGAACAGATAAATCTCCATCGGGTTGAAAACTCCCAGTAAATGGAGCAGTCCCAGCTCCTATAGGAGTAGATGCCTCATCATCAAAAACTGTATTTGTATAGTTATCACCATCTGCACCATTACCTGCTGTGAGTAAAACTTCCGTTCCATCTGGTGCAATTAACTTCAGCGTAATATCCTCTGTCCATTCGTGAGATACATTTACCGTTACATTTACATCTGAGATTATAGATGTGGTCGGAACGTTGATTACTGAATTAACCCCAAATGTGTTGGAGTCTGGGATATCAATAGGTGTGTCTGTAGAATCAAAAGATCCACAAATAATATTTGCTGTAGTAAAACTAGCTTCTGAATAAGCTCCTGTACCACAATCATTAACTCCTCTAACTCTCCAAAAATATTCTGTTACAATATTTAAGTTTGTTGCTGTAAATGTTGGGTAGTTTACCACTGTACCTGCAACTATATTTGTAAAAGCAGCATCTGTAGCAACATCTATTTCGTAAGCAGTTGCATTTAGATCAGCATCCCATGTAAATACTACTCCGTTAGATGCATCAACATCTGTAGCACCAGCAGCAGGTGTCAATATATTAAGTGTCGCCAAATTAGAGTCATAAACATTAAACTCTACATCAGCTGTTTTAGTTATTCCACCTGAAGTTCCAACTAAGGTAAAAGGATAGTTACCAATAGCTAAACTGCCAGTTCCTGATACTGTTACAGTTACTGCAGTTCCATCAACTGTTGCTGATGTCGGTGAAAACACAACAGTAGCACCAGCTGGCAATCCAGTAGCACTAAAAGTGGTTTCATCTGTGAACCCAAGGAAGGTGTTATAAGTAAAGTTATATACCACATCATCTGGCGTACAAACATCTATTGAACTATCTGCTACATTTAATACAAATTCTGATTCTTGTAGCGTAAAGTTTGTTGAATTAATAGCGTAAAAAATGTTGTTATTCCCTTCTACTTTAACTCTTGCTGTTGAAGAGTCACTTCCTGTAATAGGTACAGTTACATCATGCGAACCATCATTTGGCACGTCTGTTGCCATTACAAATGGATAGGTAAAGCCTCCATCGGTTGATAATAGAATATTTACAGTTGGAGTGTTTACAGCACCTCCATCTGTACCAGCTACATCCCAAGTTACTGTCTGGTTTGAACCAGCATCCCAAGTTTCGTTGGTGGTTTGAGAAGTAACTACAAATGGGCCAGCGGTACCTTCTACATTCACTGTCATAGTATCATAGTCGCTCTGTGGCGTTTGTCCAACACCATTTGCTTCACTTCGGTCTCTTACCGTTAATGCAAAATTTAATGCTCTTCCAACATTAGATACTGTTTCCCAAGACGTATTATCCACAGTTTCCACTGGGTTCGTTTCTGTCAATTGACCAGCAACTACACGCTCTATAATTGGCATATAACGATCTGGTGATGTATTTGGTGGTCTAGATCGCCAAACAGCACCTGTAGTTTTATCAGGCCCAAAATTTCCTGATGTGGTTGTACCATCATCAATTTGTTCCCAAGTATAAGTTAAGATGTCGCCTCCATCAGCATCAGTAGCTGCACCTCTTAAAACAAATGCTGTTCCTGTTGGAATTGTATAATCCGAGCCAGCATCTGCCACTGGTGGATTATTACTAATAGCAGTACCAACCCAACAAGTTCGAGTTTCTAAATTGGTTAAAATCTGAAGAATTGTATAATAATGAAAATAAGGATCTGAATGATCTTGTACATCATTAGCACCAGTAATACCTGCATAACCCATAATGGTTGTACCACTACCAGGCTCCGCATTTACACCTTGTCCTTCATTACCTTGAGAAAAAGTATGATTTCCACCCATCTGGTGACCAATTTCATGTGGTACATAATCAATATCAAAGAAGTCTGACATATAAGGCCCACCATCATTATCTTGAAATGAATGAGATGAAAATCCACTTCCTTTTTGTCCATCTACACAGACACATCCAATACAACCCGCGTTACCGTTATTACCTCCAAAAGCGAATAGATGTCCTATGTCATAATTGGCTTCACCTACATTTGCTGTTAAAGTTGACTGTAATTCACCATTAAAATTTCCGCTATAAGGATCTGAAGAAGCATCTGGATATATAATTTCAGTACCTGTTACTAAGGTAAATGTTACTGCCATATCTACTTCAAATACTTCATTACTTCTATTTAATGTAGAAACGACTTGGGCAAGCGCATCTGCTTGTGCATCTCCATTAGAGTTATCTCCATCATCCCAAAAGTTGGTATATTCACCATTAGTTGAAATCGCAATTCTAAACGTTCTCAAGGTTTGGTCATCCGCATCTCTACTTGCTAGTCCACTTGTATCAATAGGCAAAAACTCATTTTCAGTGAGGCACTCATAATCTTTTAAGCCCTCCGTTCTTACTTCTCTACTGTAAACGATGTATGAACCATTATCAGTTTTACTTAACGGTACCGTAAAGTTCATTGGTTCGTTAGGATAGGATATTAGTGTTTGCACTCCTTGAGGTGTAACACTAAAACGTGCTCTGGTTCCTGGATTTTCTATACTGTATCCTATGTAAGTTTTTATCTCAGGATACAACTCAGATAGTTCTTCTGATAATACAGGTGCTTCAACAACCATAAATTGCTCAAGTTCACCCTTAACATTGGGAAGGTAAACCCTTGCGTTTGACGATGTAGTGACATTAGAACGCAATGGAGCATTTACAAGTTCAGCTTTAAATGCATCTAAATCTAATTGATATGTCTGATAAAATTTTTGATTTAGTGTCGTTTTTTCATCATTACTGTTTAAATCTATTCCATTGGTTTTTTGCCAATAACCCTGTTGAGCAAAAGCAGAAAATACCGATAAAAACATGGATAATGACAAAACAAAATGTAGCTTTGTTTTCATAAGTTTTTGTGTAGAAAATTAAAATTCCTCGAATTTATGGTTTTTTTAACAAAGACAAATTAGATTATTAAAAAAATATTAGAACTTCATAAGATTAAGCTCTTGATTGCGAATTCAGCAAAAATTGTTACTGTCGGAACCTTTGATGGTGTCCATATTGGACATCAAAAAATACTAAAACGTGTTGTAAATCTAGCTACAGCAAATGACTACACACCAGTGGTTTTAACACTTTTCCCACATCCACGAATGGTTCTGAAAAAAAATGACAAGATTAAATTGCTCAACACAATTGATGAACGTATAGAATTATTAAAGTCATTTGACATTGAAGAGGTAGTAGTTAAAAAATTTACTGAAGAATTTGCAGATCTCTCAGCTAAAGATTACGTGAAGAATATTTTGGTCGATGAACTAAATATTAAACAAATTGTAATCGGCTATGACCATCATTTTGGAAAAAACAGAAGTGCCAATATTGACGACTTAAAAACCTATGCAAAAAAGTACAACTTTAAAGTTGAAGAAATCTCAGCTCAAGATATTGAAGATGTCACTGTGAGCTCAACTAAAATTAGAAATGCACTGGAAACTGGACAAGTAGCTATTGCAAATTCGTTTTTGGGCTATAATTATTTTATTACTGGGAATGTAATCAAAGGTAAAGGTTTAGGGCGTACATTAGATTTTCCAACAGCTAACATATTCATTAAGGAGTCTTACAAATTAATTCCATGTGATGGTGTATATGTGGTTAAATCAATGATTGGAGACTCTAATGTGTACGGCATGATGAACATTGGCACCAATCCTACTGTCGATGGTAAATCGCGTTCTATTGAGGTTCATTTTTTCAATTTCAAAAAAGATATTTACAATCAGGAGTTAAGAATTGAATTCCTCAAACGTTTAAGAAGTGAACAAAAATTCGGTAACCTGGAAGCACTTAAAACGCAGTTGCATGACGATATGAACAACGCCATGGAATATATAGAAAAGCAAAATGAATAACTTCCTATTTAAACATATTGACAATTCTGGTCTTATTGTATTTAGAATTGTCTTTGGGTTTCTTTGCGCCTTAGAAGCCATTGGTGCTGTGTTCACAGGTTGGATTAGACGTACGCTTATTGAACCTGAATTTACCTTTTCGTTCATCGGCTTTGAATGGCTGCAACCTTTACCAGGTAATTGGATGTATGTTTATTATATAGTTATGGGCCTATTCGGTTTGCTCATAATGGTTGGCTACAAATACCGCTTTAGCATGTTTATGTTCGCTACGATGTGGACGGCCACCTACCTGATGCAGAAGTCATCATACAACAACCATTACTACTTGTTATTTATCCTCAGTTATTTAATGGTGTTTTTGCCTGCCAATCGCTATGCCTCTCTGGACGTAAAATTGAATCCGTCGTTAAAACGATTATCCATGCCCAGTTGGTGTAAGTGGGTTTTTATCATTCAGTTATTTATACTTTATACGTATGCTTCTATCGCAAAATTATATCCGGATTGGCTGGATGCTTCTGTACCTGCACTACTGATGAAAAGCAAGGCCAACTACCCTTTAATTGGTGATATATTACAGCAAAGCTGGGTTCATTATGGCATCGCTTACGGTGGCATTTTGTTTGATGGATTAATTATTCCGTTATTGCTCTTTAAACCTACAAGAAAGTATGCTTTTTTTGCTTCTATATTCTTTCATCTGTTTAACTCCATAGTGTTTCAAATTGGTATTTTCCCGTATTTATCTTTAGCCTTTAGTCTGTTCTTTTTTGAACCTAAAACTATTAGGGATATATTCTTGAAAAAGAAACCGTACTATAATTCCAAAGAAGTGATTGTGCCAAAGCACGGCAATATTTTGGTTTGGTTTTTTTCAATTTACTTTTTAATTCATATTGCGCTTCCGCTTCGCCATCACTTTTTTAAGGATGATGTGTTATGGACAGAAGAAGGGCATCGTCTGTCTTGGAGAATGATGCTAAGGGCAAAGAGTGGCTCCACAAAGTATAGGGTTATTGATGAAGCAACTAATCAGCAAATTCCTATAAAATTAGACGATTATCTTACCAAAAAACAACAACGTGGTGCAAGTGCAAAACCTGACATTATTTGGCAATTTGCTCAACGTTTAAAAGAAGATTTTGCCAAAAAAGGGAAATCGGTTAAGGTATATGTAAGGTCTTACGTTAGCGTAAATGGTAAACCTGCAAAACAACTCATAGACCCAAAAGTTGACCTCGCCAGCGAAGAATGGCATCATTTTAAACATCACGACTGGATATTGCCTTCAAAATAGTTTTTATCCGCTTAAAATCTTATTACTTTTGTGGCTTGTTTTTCTTGCGCTAATTGGCGTAAATTCAAATTTTAAACTATGTTACAAGTTGCCTTTATTAGAGAACATAAAGAAGATATCATAAAACGTTTAGCCAAACGAAATATTGATGCTACTCAAATGGTCAATGACGCTATTACTTTAGATGAAGAACGCAGAGCACTTCAAACTAAGTTAGATAATGTAAAAGCAGAATCTAACACCCTGTCTAAGGAAATAGGCAATTTGTTTAAGTCTGGTGAAGCACAAAAAGCAAATCTTTTAAAAGAGAAGACAACCCAACTCAAGGAAACAACAAAAACCTTAGAGCAAGAACTCAATGACAAAGCAGATGCACTTTCTCAGCTGTTGTATCTTATACCTAATGTGCCCAATGACATGGTGCCAGCTGGTAACACAGACGAAGATAATGAGGAAACGTTTAGAGAAGGAGATGTGCCAAAGTTATATGAAGGAGCTTTACCGCATTGGGAACTCGCCAAAAAATACGACATCATAGATTTTGAATTAGGTAACAAAATCACAGGTGCTGGCTTCCCAGTTTATAAAGGCAAAGGAGCAAAGTTACAACGTGCCCTTATTACTTATTTCTTAGATAAAAATACTGAAGCTGGTTATACAGAAATTCAAGTACCTCATTTAGTAAATGAAGCATCTGGCTTTGGTACTGGTCAGTTGCCAGACAAAGAAGGGCAAATGTATCATGTCACGGCAGATAATCTGTATTTAATCCCAACGGCCGAAGTTCCTGCAACTAATATTTTTAGGGATACCATCTTAAACGAAAGTGATTTGCCTAAAAGTATTACAGGTTACACACCTTGTTTTAGAAGAGAAGCTGGTAGTTACGGAGCGCATGTTAGAGGATTGAATCGTTTACACCAATTCGATAAGGTTGAAATATTGAGAGTTGAGCATCCAGATAATTCCTATAGCGCTTTAGATGGCATGGTAGAACATGTAAAGGATATTTTAAGAGAATTAAAACTACCATACCGTATCTTAAGATTATGTGGTGGCGATTTAGGATTCACTTCTGCATTGACTTACGATTTTGAAGTGTTTTCAACAGCACAAGATCGATGGTTAGAAATTTCTTCGGTTTCAAATTTTGAAACTTTCCAAGCCAATCGCTTAAAATTACGTTTTAAAAACAGCGAAGGTAAAAATGAACTTTGCCATACACTTAACGGAAGTTCACTGGCACTACCAAGAGTCTTAGCCGGAATTCTAGAAAACTACCAAATCAAAGACGGTATTAAAATCCCCGAAGTTTTAGTGCCATATACTGGTTTTGACATGATTTCCTAATTACTGAAACTTAAGGGATTCTGACTAAATTGTTAAAAAAAAGTGTTTTTTATCGAATTTTAGTGTATTTCTTCGTTTATTTTAATTATTTTCGGCTATGTTAGCATTCCAAATCGACACGTAACCTAATTATGAAAAACATTAAACGCATTGTATTACTCGTTGCATTAGTTGTTATGGTAAGCAAAGTTTTGTTTTAACTATAATTAGTAACAATATTAAAAATAGTAAAAACACCTAGACAAAGTAATTGAATCATATTTATAACGAATAATGGTTAATAGCACATTTATTTTGCTGGTCAAAATGCCTAAACGTACGTTTAGGCATTTTTTTATAAACTGATTTAACTAAGATTTCACAATATCTAAAATCCGCATTAGTTATATTTACAAAAACTATCCGTTGTGCATTTTGAAGACAACTCTTTAAATAATATAGGTGAAATTTTTGCTTTTTTGCCTCAATCCTAAAGGATGAACCAAAAATTTCATCAATATACCCTTTAGGGATAGGGAAAATTGATGAAAATGCGCAAAATGCACAACGGATAAAAACGCTTCAATGCAAAAGATTTTTTTATATATAGTATTCCTTTTCGCGCTCAATTTTGGTTTTGGTCAAAATAGTGAGGTGCTTGCTGACAGCTATTATAAAAAAGGTGAGTTTAAAAAAGCACTTGTCATCTACCAAAATCTTAATAAAGAAAAGCCATATAGTTACAAATATGTATATAAGCTTGTTGAAACCCATCAGCAGTTAGAGCAATTTGAGGAAGCTAAAAATATACTTGTACAGCGTTTAGCCAAACGACGAAATCCAACTCTAATTGTAGAATTAGGTTATAATTATCAACTTCAGGATAGTTTAGCCAGAGCAAAAAATTTATATAATGAAGCCATTGCTTTCGTTGATGAAAACCCGAATTACATCTATAGCATTGCTAAAAAATTCGAAGATCATTCGCTTTTAGATGAAGCCATACAAGTGTATGACCGAAGCAAATTATTAACTCCGGATAAAAACTACAGCATTCAATTAGCACGCATTTATGGTGACCAAGGTAAGATTGAAAAAATGTTTGAAAACTACATCGATTATGTTGCCTATAGACCCAATTACCTCAACAACATTAAGCGAGCCGTTAGCGATTTTATATCCGAAAATAAGGACAACGAAAATAATATCTATTTAAGACGTTTGCTGCTAAAGAAAATTCAGCAAGAGCCGAGCCCATATTGGTACGATTTATTAAGTTGGCTCTATGTCCAGGAAAAAGCCTATAATAAATCCTTTATTCAAGAAAAAGCACTTTACAAACGTAATCCAGAAAGTTTAGACCGTATCATAGAACTTGCTGTTACTGCGCTAAATGACAATGACCACGAAACCTCTAAAGATATTTTCAATTTCATTTTAGAAACCACGCAAGATGCCAGTACAGCGTTGACGGCACACCAATATATTTTAGAAATTGACACCAAAAATGCAACTTCGGAAAAAGAACTCAATCGAATTGATAACGCTTTCAATACCTTATTTGAAGACTACGGAAAATCAGAACTGACCTTACCTTTACAGCTAGCTTATGGTGAATTTTTAGCGTTTCATCAAAAAGATACAGAAAGTGCAACAGCCTTTTTGCGCCAAAGTTTAAAGTTGAATATTTCCGAATTTCAAGAAGCGAAGGTAAAATTGTTATTGGCTGATATTTTGGTGCTACAGGAACGCTTTAATGAAGCCCTAATATTCTATTCTCAAATTCAACTGAGTTTAAAGAACAGTACCATTTCGCAAGAAGCACGATTCAAAGTTGCAAAAACAAGTTATTACAAAGGCGATTTTGATTGGGCAGAATCACAACTTAAGATTTTGAAATCTTCAACCTCACAATTGATTGCCAATGATGCGCTGGACTTAAAACTTCTTATTTCTGATAATAAGTTTGAAGACAGCTTACAAACCGCATTAAAACATTATGCCAAAGCAGATTTATATGCCTTTCAGAATAAAACAGATGAGGCTATTTCGCTATTGGATAAAATCCTAGAAGAACACGAAGGCGAAAGTATCATTGACCAAACCTTGTTTAAACAAGCCAAACTCTTTGAAAATAAAAAGCAATACAACAAAGCCGAAGCTAATTATCTTCTCATTATTAAAGACTGGAAAGAAGACATATTAGCGGACGATGCACATTACTATTTAGCAGAACTTTATAACACCCATTTGGCAAAACCCGAAGACGCCAAACAACTCTACGAAAAAATTATCTTTGAGTTTGAGGACAGCATCTACTTTATTGAAGCGCGAAAGAAGTTTAGGATGCTTAGAGGTGATACAATAAACTAAATCTCAAAAACTAAATTCCAATAGCACTATTTGGAATTTGAAAATTAGAAATTATGATAATTTACAACGTCACCGTAAACATAGATAAAAGCATAAACGCAGAATGGCTAGCGTGGATAAAAGAACACATTCCACAAGTATTGGCTACAGGTAAATTTAAAGAAGCTAAGCTCACCAAGGTTTTGGTAGAAGATGACGATGCGGATACGTATTCCATTCAATATAGAGCGCACAGTAGAGAAGCCTTAGAAGATTATTATGCCAATGATGCCGAAGGACTCAGAAAAGCAGGCTTAGAAAAATTTGCAGATAAAATGTTAGCCTTTAGAACAGAACTCGAAGTTATTGATGAGTATTCTGTAGATTTTAATTAAACTATGCTCGCAAAGTAGCATAGTTTATGAACGTCACCATTTTGCTAATTAAAAACAACTTCCCAGCAAATCTCCGTGCATCTCTGTGTATCTTTGTAGAAATACATCAAAACACCGCTTTGCGCCTCTGCGACTTTGCGAGAACCCATAACTTATGTCAGTAAAAGCAAAAAAATATCTAGGTCAACATTTTCTAAAAGACGAAAACATTGCCCAAAAAATAGCCGACACCTTATCCTTAGATGGCTATAATGATGTCTTAGAAATTGGCCCAGGTATGGGAGTGCTGACTAAATATTTGCTCAAAAAAGACATCACCACACACGTCATAGAAATCGATACAGAATCCGTTGAGTATCTAAAAAATAACTACCTCAACCTTTCTAATAGAATCTATGAAAAGGATTTTTTAAAATACGACTTAACCCAAATTTTCAAGGATCAACCCTTCGCTATCATTGGTAATTTTCCCTATAACATATCTTCGCAGATTGTATTTAAGACTTTAGAGATGCGAAATCAAATTCCGGAATTTTCCGGGATGTTTCAAAAGGAAGTTGCACTGCGCATCTGTTCAAAAGAAGGGTCTAAAGTTTATGGCATTCTTTCCGTATTGACCCAAGCTTTTTATGATGCTGAGTACTTGTTTACCGTGCCACCAAATGTTTTTAATCCACCACCAAAAGTAGATTCTGGAGTGCTACTTCTAAAGCGAAAAGAGAATTATAAGTTGCCTTGTGACGAGAAACTATTTTTCAGGGTAGTGAAAACCGGATTCCAACAACGCCGAAAAACATTGCGCAACAGTTTAAAAAGCTTCAATCTTTCCGATAATTTAAAAGCAAATACTATCTTTGGGCAGCGACCAGAGCAATTAAGTGTTTCACAGTTTATTGAGCTGACGTCGCTTATAGAAAATGACATCTAGTAATGTATCGTCATTGCGAACGTAGTGCGGCAATCTGTTAAATAGAATACTTAACTTAATGAGATTACCACGTCCTTCGTTCTCTTAATGACAAAAAACCATCACGTGGAAGACATCCAAGACAACATACAGTTTCAGCTTACTGATGAGCTCATAGAAAAAGTAGAAATTCTTATCGAAGACGAAAACGATAAAGAGATAAAACTATTTTTAAATGAATATCACTACGCAGATATAGCAGAGATTTTAGATGAGCTAGATGTTGAAGATGCCGTATATATTATAAAACTGTTAGACTCAGGGTTGACTTCAGATATTTTAATGGAACTCGATGAGGACAATCGAGAAAATATCTTAAAACACCTTTCTGCCAAAGAAATTGCTGAAGAAATTGAGGAACTAGACACGGATGATGCTGCAGATATCATTGCAGAACTGCCTGAAGATCGTAAAGATGATGTCATTTCAAAAATTGAAGACCAAGAGCATAAAGCCGAAATTGAAGAGCTATTAGCTTATGATGAAGATACTGCTGGTGGATTAATGGCAAAAGAACTTGTTAAGGTTTATGAAACATGGACGGTTGCTGGTTGTTTGCGTCGTATAAGAGGACAAGCCAAAGATGTCACTCGTGTGCACTCTATCTATGTTGTTGATAAAGCTGAAAAACTGATTGGCCGTCTATCGTTAAAAGATTTAATCGTTGCCAAAAGCGAACAGAAAATTGCTGAAATCGCTAAAGAGAATGTAGATTGGGTAAACGTTAACGATGATGCGGAAGATGTGGCAAGAGTAATGGCGAAATACGATTTAGAGGCCATCCCAGTTGTTGATGATAACCAGACTTTATTGGGTAGAATCACCATCGACGATATTGTAGATGTCCTTAAGGAAGAAGCCGATAAGGATTACCAATTAGCGGCAGGTATTACCCAAGGTGTAGAAGCGGACGACAGCATCCTTCAGTTAACAAGAGCACGTTTACCTTGGTTGTTTTTAGGACTAGTTGGTGGAGTTGGTGCCTTTTTAATTATGGAAGGTTTTCAGGATGCATTTAATAAGTATGCTGTTTTATTCTTCTTTACACCTTTAATTGCTGCGATGGCTGGTAATGTAGGAGTACAATCAAGCGCTATTATCGTACAAGGTTTAGCAAACGACGATGTTAAAGGCAGTGTTAATAGTAGATTAATAAAAGAGATGTTATTAGCGGCATTAAACGGAACCATTTTAGCCATATTCTTATTTTTGTTTGTTTGGGCAACCAAAGGAGATTTTAGTACAGCGCTTGCTATTTCCGTATCATTGATTGCCGTCATCATTGTAGCAGGCTTAATTGGCACATTCGTACCTTTATTTTTAGATAAAAGAGGTATTGATCCTGCTATTGCCACAGGTCCTTTTATTACAACAAGCAATGATATCTTCGGGATATTGATTTACTTCTGGATTGCTAAAATGATTTTGGGAATTTAAATTCTAGATTTTGCTTATTCCTTTGTCAGACTGAACTTGTTTCAGCATCTTTTATTGTTTAATTTTATAGAATGAAACCAATAAACATTAAAGACAAGCACGCTTTGTTTTCAAAGCAATGGCATCCACATCGCATTGCAACTGTAGATGATATGCAAGTGATTTTGGCAAAAATCAAAGGTGAATTTGTATGGCATAGCCATGATGAGGAAGATGAATTATTTCAAGTGATCAAAGGAACATTGTATATGCAGTTCCGTGACCGTACAGAGGTCGTTAAAGAAGGCGAGATCATTGTAGTTCCAAAAGGTGTGGAACATAATCCGTCAACAAAAGATGGCGAAGAAGTACACCTTATGCTGTTTGAAAAATTGAACACAGCGCATACTGGCAATGTAAAAGATGAAATGACGCAAACTGAATATCCCGAAATTTAATACTAACGATTTGACATACTGAACTGTTTCAGCACCTCATTTTAAATTGATAACATACAAAAGATTCTGAAACAAGTTCAGAATGACACCTATGAAGATTCTCCACTTAGATACCAACCATCCCTTACTCATAAATCAACTCAACGATTTAGGCTTTACCAATGATGAAGATTACACCTCTTCTAAAACTGAAGTTGAAGCAAAAATATCTGATTACGATGGTATCGTTATCCGCAGTCGTTTCAAAATTGATAAGCAATTTTTAGACGCAGCAAAAAACCTAAAATTTATTGGTCGTGTTGGTGCAGGATTGGAAAACATAGATTGCGATTATGCAGAGCAGAAAGGAGTCTATCTTATCTCGGCTCCAGAAGGCAACAGAAATGCCGTTGGTGAACATGCTTTAGGAATGTTGCTTTCACTTTTCAATAAGCTCAATAAAGCAGACCAAGAAGTTAGGCAAGGCAAATGGAAAAGAGAAGCCAATCGTGGATTGGAACTCGATGGTAAAACCGTTGGACTCATCGGCTACGGGAATATGGGAAAAGCTTTCGCTAAAAAACTAAGAGGGTTTGATGTAGAGGTACTTTGTTATGACATTAAAGACAACGTTGGAGATGAAAATTGTAAACAAGTTTCGTTAGAAGAGCTTCAAGAAAAAGCTGATGTGCTAAGTCTTCATACACCACAAACACCATTGACTTTAAACATGGTGAATACTGAATTCATCAATAGCTTCAAAAAACCGTTTTGGCTGATTAACACTGCGCGTGGCAAAAGTGTAATCACCGAAGATTTAGTAAGTGCATTAGATACTGGTAAAATTTTAGGAGCTGGACTTGATGTTTTAGAATATGAAAAGTCATCATTCGAAAATTTATTTAAAACTGCCGAACCAAGATTCAGATGGATGCGAAAAAGAAAAAAGACTGGGTTGCTGAGCGCAGTCGAAGCACCAGAAGCCTTTCAATATTTAATTAACGCAGATAATGTGTTGTTAACACCTCATGTTGCAGGTTGGACCGTTGAAAGCAACATAAAATTGGCCCAAACCATTGTAGATAAGATAAAAGTAAAATTTTGTTAACTTAGATACCTACTAAATCAATCAAACTATGCAATACGACGCAACATCACCAGAAGACTATATAAGCCAAGTACCTGAAGAACGACAAGAGACTTTAAAAAAATTACGCAAAGTCATCAATGATAATCTACCTAAAGATTTTCAAGAAGGCATGATCTACAAAATGATTGGTTATTATGTGCCACATTCTGTATATCCAGATGGTTATCATTGCAGCCCTGAGGTTCCACTACCATTTATGAGTTTTGCATCTCAAAAAAACTCAGTGAATTTATATCATAGTGGTATTTATGCAAAACCCGAGTTACATGATTGGTTTGTCAACGAATATCCAAAACATTGTAAACGCAAATTAGATATGGGCAAGAGCTGTATTAGATTCAAAAAAATAGATGAAATTCCTTTTGAGCTTATAGGCGAACTTACCAGAAAAATGACTTGTGAGGAGTGGATAGATATTTATGAAACCGCTTTAAAGAAAAAATAAGATGAAAAAGAGAGTAACAGGAATTGGAGGTCTATTCTTTAAAACCAAAGACCCAAAAGCCTCAAAAGATTGGTATAAAAAACACTTGGGTTTTAATACAGATGATTATGGCTGTACCTTTTGGTGGAAAGACAAGGAAGGAAACGATTGTTCTACACAATGGAGTCCATTTGCCGAAGACACCAAGTATTATGAGCCATCTAAGAAAGACTTTATGTTTAACTACAGAGTTGAAAATCTTGAAGAACTTTTAAAGGTACTGAAAGAAGAAGGTGTTACTATAGTTGGTGAAATGGAAGAATACGATTATGGTAAATTTGGTTGGATAATGGATAATGATGGCAACAAAATTGAACTGTGGGAACCTATTGATGCCGCTTTTCAATAATTGCATCTGTTTTTTTATTAATTTTAGCGAAGACTATTAATCATTAAAACCATTTAAAATTATGTCAGACGATAATAAAGATTTGGGTGACGATCTTAACGATATGTTAGACGACGCCAAGGACGGTGCTAAAAAAACAGGAGATAAAATTAGCCAAAAGGCAAAGGAATTTTCTAACGAAGCTAAAGAAAGTGCGCAAGAGTTTTCGGATGGCGCAAAAGAGGTGTTCGAGAAATCAACTGGTGAAAACAAAAAAGTGTTAGCTGGTGTACTTGCAATTATTTTTGGATGCCTTGGAATACATAAGTTCATTTTAGGTTACAACAAAGAAGGTGGTATTATGCTAGGGATTACATTGGTTGGCATAATTCTATCTTGTGTTGGTGTTGGAATTTTTGTTGTCTGGATTATGAGTATAATCGGACTTATAGAAGGTATTATCTATCTTACCAAATCTGATGCAGAATTTTACAACACCTATCAGGTGGGTAAAAAACCTTGGTTCTAATTTATAAAAAACATAGACAGATAACCTAGAACGAGAGTTCTGGGTTTTTTATTTGTCATCATCTCCGTTACCGTTCATAAACTTGCGCTCCAACTCAGCCTGAAATTCTTCCATCACAGGTCTAACTGTACTTTCTGGTAAGTCAGCAATTTTTATATACATTAAACCATCTACAGCGTTATTAAATAACGGATCTACGTTAAATGCTACAAGTTTAGCATTCTGCTTTATGTACTTCTTAAGCAGAACTGGTAATCGCAGTGCTCCTGGTTCTACCTCGTCAATCAGTTTGTCGAGTTTGTTTAAATCGGCTTCGGCTTCATCAAAAACAAATTCCTTATCGGCATCTTTTAATTTTACCTTAAACTCTTTTTTAGGATGTACATACTGTGCCACATAAGGGTCATAGTAATGCGATTTCATAAACTCAATCATCAAGCTTTTTGAGAAGTTTGAAAACTGGTTGCTGATACTCACGCCACCAATTAAATATTTGTGCTCTGGATAACGCAATGTGGTGTGTACAATACCTTTCCAAAGTAAAAATAATGGCATTGGTTTTTGTTGGTATTCCTTTATGATAAATGCACGTCCCATTTCTATGGATTGGCTCATCATTTTGTAAAGTTCTGGTTCAAAACGGAACAAATCCTGTAAGTAGAAACCGTCTATACCAAAACGTTCAAAAATATGTGATCCCAAGCCCATTCTATAGGCACCAGCAACTACATTTTTTTCGTTATCCCATAAAAACATATGATGATAATACGTATCAAAGGTATCTAAATCGGTAGCTTCATTAGTGCCTTCTCCAACTTCCCTAAAAGTGATTTCACGTAACCTTCCCAGTTCCCTCAATATATTAGGCATCTCTTTAGCTTCGGCCAAAAACACCTCATAATTTTTACTTACCAAAAGCCTACAATCCTTTTCTCTAAGGTTTTCTACTTCAGAGACCATAATTTCTGTCGCTATCGGAGTAACGATACGTTTTGGTGGTTTATGTACTTTTAACTGTGCCTGAATATTATCTAATATCTTTGGCTTGTCCTCAAAAGTTTTTGAGAGCATATAGGTTTTTCGTCTTAAAAAATCTGAAAAATCCGTTAGTGTTTCATGTTCTTTTTGATCATTCACAGAAATTGGTCGCCCTATCCTAACCTTTATCGTTCTACGCTTTTGAGTTAAGAGTTCTGAAGGTAATTTCGCTGTTCTTAACGTATCACTGATTTTAGACAATCGGTAAAACAATCGACTGTTCTTAGCATGGAAATAAATAGGCACCACAGGCACTTCTGCCTTTTTAATCAGTTTCATAGCAGCCTCTTCCCAAGGTCTGTCCACTACTAATTTTCCGTCTCTATAGGTTGACACTTCACCTGCCGGAAATACACCCAAAGGATGTCCTTCCCTTAAATGCATTATAGCGTTTTTAAATCCTGAAATGCTGCTCTTTACATCCTTTCGGTCTTCAAAAGGATTTACTGGCATTATATATGGTTTCAAGGGTTCTATACGATGCAACAGAAAATTGGCGATGATCTTAAAATCATTGCGTTGTTCTAGCATTAACTTTAAAAGCAAAATACCATCGATACCACCTAGTGGATGGTTAGAAATGGTAATGTAGGATCCATCTTTAGGAAGTCGTTTGAGGTCTTCTTCAGGAATTTCGAACTTAATCTGAAATTCATCTAAAATACCATCTAAAAACTCGAGTTCGCTTAGATGTTTGTTTCGGTTATAGATTCTGTTTAATGTAGAAATTTTGAGAACTTTCATCATTATCCATCCGAAAAAAGTACCCAAGAAACCGTACTTATCTGCATGAATAGCTTTGGCAACTTCTTTGGCAGTAACTAATCCTGTATCAGATGATTTCCCCATGTAACAAATGTAGTAAATGTTATTTAGTAACGATTTGCACCGTTTCTTTTGTTAACTGCTTCAACAATACGGTTTTATCTTTTTCCATTTCTTTTATTGAAGCATCACTATAGTGTCTAATAGTATAAAGACTCACATTTTCGTGAGATGTTACTTTGAATTTGGCTTTTAAATGCTGCAATAATTTTTCGAGATTATCGTAAATATTGTCTATACAAACTGAAAAACTAATGGCTGAATTCTGAATCACATCTACCTTCATTTTATACAAGTGCAACAGGCTAAAAATCTCACTTATGTTTTCTTCAACGATGTATGAAAAATCCAAAGATGACAACGAAATTAAAATCTGGTTTTTTTTAACTATAAAACAAGGGATTTCGGGTTCAATAGCTTTTCCCTTGCTAACGCATGTACCATTTTCTTTAGGATTTAAAAACGATTTTACATACAACGGAATTTCCTTGCGCTGTAAAGGCTGAAGTGTTTTTGGGTGTATGACTGAAGCTCCATAAAATGCCAGCTCGATAGCTTCTCTATATGAAATCTGATGTAATAACTGAGCATTTTCAAAATATCGTGGATCGGCATTTAACACACCTGGCACGTCTTTCCAAATGGTTACGCTGTTGGCATTTAAACAGTAAGCGAAAATTGCCGCTGTGTAATCACTACCCTCTCTGCCTAGCGTTGTGGTAAAGTTATTCGCATCACTACCTAAGAATCCCTGAGTGATATTTAGAATTGACTTATTAAAGTTTGAAGAAATTTGTTCTTGGGTCTGCTCCCAGTCTACATTTGCCCTTCTATAATAATTATCGGTTTTAATATATTCTCTTACGTCTAACCAATTATTTTTTAGGCCAACTTCATTCAAGTAGTGGCTTATTATTGTTGTGGAAATTAATTCGCCAAAACCAATGGTTTGATCATAAACATAATTATAATCCGGTGACTTGTTGCTTTTAAAAAACATGGTCAGTTCATCAAAAAAAGCCTTAACGTCCGCAAAGACTTGGTGTCTTTCATTAGCAAATAGATCCAACAGAATTTCATTGTGAAACTTAATAACATCATGGAGAGAGCTCTGTAATTCGTCTTTATTTTCAAAATAGTTTTTAATCACTACTTCTATGGCATTAGTGGTTTTGCCCATTGCCGACACTACAACCAATGTTTTATCGTGACCTGTTGTCTTTAATACCGAGACTAAGTTTTTAACACCTTTGGCATCTTTTACCGAAGCACCACCAAATTTAAAAACACGCATTATAATTTGTTTAAATAGTTTTCAATTCCTTTCTCATTGAGTTGTACCACATCCCAATCTCTCATTACGTTTGCACCTTTTTTTTCGTAGAATTTAATGGCCGGTTCATTCCAGTCCAAAACTTCCCAGTTTATTCGTTTTACTCCTAAATTTTTTCCGTACTTAACGACTTGGTCCAAAAGTTTAGTTCCTAAATTTTTACCTCTTTGCGATTGGCTTACTATTAAATCTTCAAGATGTAAAACCTCACCTTTCCATGTAGAATATCTCATATACACCAGCGCCATGCCTTCAACTTTGCCATCTACTTCTACTACGAAGCAAGTGAATTTAGGATGCTCACCAAATCCATCAGACTCTAACATATCAACTGTTACCTCAACGGCGTCGGGTTCTTTTTCGTAAACAGCCAACTCTTTTATGAGTTCTAAAACCCTTGGCATATCTTGCTTAGTAGCTAATCTTGGTTGGTTCATTTTTGGTTTTAAAAAAAGGAATTCAAATATAACCTAAAACTCGCTTTACTTTATAATTAATCTTTATCATAATTGAGATTGAAACCTATAGAGTATTACTTATAATAGCAGTAACCTCTTAGAATATTTATAGTTGAGCTTTATCTAATTTCGTTTACATTTTACGAAAACGTTGTAGTTTGCTAAAAAATGCGATATTTGTCCCATCTAATCAATAAAATGCTTCATGGCCAATTCCAAATTAAACCAAACCTTAGGTGAATTTATCATAGAAAATCAAGCGTCTTTTAAATATACCTCAGGTGAACTTTCTAGATTAATAAATTCCATTCGTTTAGCTGCAAAAGTCGTCAATCACGAAGTAAACAAAGCTGGCTTGGTAGATATCATTGGAAATGCAGGTGATACTAATATACAAGGCGAGGATCAACAAAAATTAGACGTTTACGCCAATGATAAGTTTATACAGACGATGACCAAACGAAACATTGTTTGTGGTATTGCCAGTGAAGAAGAAGATGATTTTATTGCAATTAACAGCCAGGATGAGAACAACCAGAACAAATATGTGGTTTTGATTGATCCCTTGGATGGATCTTCTAATATCGACGTAAATGTTTCCGTCGGCACTATTTTTTCAATTTTCAGACGTGTAACACCTGTTGGAACGCCTGTAACCATTGACGATTTTTTACAAAAAGGAAATCAGCAAGTTGCTGCAGGTTATGTGGTTTATGGAACATCGACAATGTTGGTTTATACAACAGGCCACGGTGTTAACGGCTTTACTTTAAACCCAGCCATAGGGACATTCTATTTATCACATCCTGATATGGAATTCCCTGAAGATGGCAGAATCTATTCCGTTAATGAAGGGAATTATATTCATTTTCCTAAAGGCATTAAAGATTATATAAAATACTGCCAAATGGAAGAAGGTGACAGACCATACACCTCACGTTACATAGGATCGTTAGTATCTGATTTTCATAGAAATATGATTAAAGGAGGCATATACATGTATCCTAAAAGTTCATTGAATGCTAAAGGAAAATTGAGATTGCTCTATGAGTGTAACCCTATGGCATTTTTAGCTGAACAGGCCAATGGTAAAGCCAGTGACGGATTTACACGTATTATGGATATTGAACCCACTGAACTCCATGAGCGTGTGCCTTTTATTTGTGGTAGTAAAAATATGGTTGAAAAGGCTGAAGAATTTATGCGCAATGCTGAATAAAAAAAGCGAACATCTCTGTTCGCTTTAATTTTTTATTGAAATATTACATTACTCATTCATGGATTTGATACCATCTATAAATGTATCCAAATCTACTTTATCGTGAGCCAATACCAATGCTTTGTCAGCAATGTATTTTACATTTGCAGAATTAAAGCCTAAACCAATACATAATTTTTCCAATAACCAATGCTGGTTAGGGCCTTCAATATCATCAGCCCATACCATACGTGCTAAATCATACAGACGCTCTAAACGTACATCGTAAGACGTAGGTGGATTTATAGGATGACTTTTATAATCTTTTAATATTTGCTTGTATTCGCTCTCTGTAACATCTAAGCGCACAGCTAAACGGTCTAAAAATGCTTTTTCGGTATCTGTAATGATACCATCGCTCATTGCTACTCTAACTATTGAGGCAAAGTGGTCTTCATTACGCTTTTTAAATCCGCTATCGAATAAATCTGAAAATGACATATATATGGTTTTAAGTCTTGTTACTATTAACTAAGCAAATATAAATCTATTCATAGTTTTTACCATAAACAAAGCTTCAAAAATTTTATATTTGCACCTCAATTAAAGGAACTTGAGTAAAACACAGATTACCCAAACCTATTTACAGACTTTGCAACTGCAAAATCTGCAGACGGCTATTGCCCAAACTGACCAAAATACACACTTAAAAGGTCTCGTTGGTTCATCATTGTCAATAGTAGTTTCCGAAGCATTTAAAACGGCTGAAAAACCTTTTCTGCTTGTCTTTGATGATAAAGAAGAAGCCGCATACTATCTCAACGATTTAGAGCAACTTATCAATGATAAGGATGTACTGTTCTATCCTGGGAGTTACAGAAGACCGTATCAAATTGAAGAAACCAACAATGCCAACGTGCTATTACGTGCCGAAGTTCTCAACCGAATCAATTCACGAAAAAAGCCTTGCATCATTGTTACATATCCTGATGCTTTATTCGAAAAAGTTGTCACTAAAAAAGAACTCGAAAAAAACACTCTTAAAATTTCCGTTGGGAATGAATTGAGTATCGATTTTGTGAACGAAGTCTTGTTTGAATACAAATTTAAACGTGTAGATTTTGTAACCGAACCTGGTGAGTTTTCTGTACGTGGAGGTATTATTGATGTGTTTTCATTTTCGCACGATGAACCTTACCGTATTGAATTTTTTGGTGATGAAGTGGATAGTATAAGAACTTTTGATGTTGAAACGCAGTTGTCCACGGAACGCATCAAAAAAGTCAGTATTATCCCAAACGTTGCCAATAAGCAAATTGCAGAGCAACGTGAAAGTTTTCTGAAATACATTTCTAACAAAACTGTTGTTTTTACCAAGAATTCATCATTGATATTTTCAAGAATTGATGAGTTTTTCAGTAAAGCAGAAGAGGCTTTTAAAAGTCTATCATCTGAAGTCAAACATGCATCGCCTGAAGAACTGTTTTGTAATTCAGAATTATTGAAGCG
Organism: Winogradskyella sp. MIT101101; assembly: GCF_047126865.1. Taxonomy (NCBI): domain Bacteria; kingdom Pseudomonadati; phylum Bacteroidota; class Flavobacteriia; order Flavobacteriales; family Flavobacteriaceae; genus Winogradskyella; species Winogradskyella sp. MIT101101. The sequence continues at coordinate 1,828,639 of NZ_CP138982.1, forward strand.
TCAGTTTTTGGATTATAATTTGGTTGAGTTTGGTACTTCGGCTTTTTTTACAAACGTTATTGCGAACGAAGTAAAGCAATCTGTCACTAACAAAGAGATTGCCACGTCACAAAAAAGTTCCCTGTCTGCCGACAGGCAGGCTCGCAATGACAGTATAATTCAATACAACACCAAACCACAACCAGCATTTAACAAGCAATTTAATTTGTTGATTGACGACCTCAATGAAAATCACAACAAGGGCATTACCAATTACATTGCGTGTGTTAGCGAGCAACAAGCTAAGCGATTTCACGATATTTTTGACGATGTTGAGGAAGATGTTCATTACAAAACCGTAGTTCTTTCGTTGTATCAAGGTTTTATTGATGAAGAACATAAAATTGCCGTTTATACCGATCATCAAATTTTTGATCGTTATCATAAATTCCACTTAAAAAATGGCTACGCCAAGAAGCAAGCTATTACCTTAAAGGAACTCACTAATCTTGAAATTGGCGATTATGTTACGCACATAGATCATGGTATTGGAAGATTTGGTGGTCTCCAAAAAATAGATGTTGAAGGCAAAAAACAAGAAGCCATAAAATTGGTTTATGGAGAGCGTGATGTACTGTATTTGAGTATTCATTCCTTACATAAAATCACCAAGTTTAATGGTAAGGATGGCAAGCCACCCAAAGTATATAAGCTAGGAAGTAAGGCCTGGAAAAACCTTAAACAAAAGACAAAATCTCGTGTTAAGGAAATTGCATTCAACCTTATTAAACTCTATGCTAAACGAAAGCTAAAAAAAGGCTTTCAATATGCGCCAGATAGTTATATGCAACATGAGCTTGAAGCCTCTTTTGTTTATGAAGATACACCAGATCAAATTACGTCTACTGCAGATATAAAAGCCGATATGGAAAGTGAGCGACCAATGGATCGTTTGGTCTGTGGTGATGTTGGCTTTGGTAAAACCGAAGTTGCTATAAGAGCAGCCTTTAAAGCTGTGGATAATGGAAAGCAAGTTGCGGTTTTGGTGCCCACGACCATTTTGGCTTATCAACACTACAGAACATTTACCGAGCGTTTAAAGGATTTTCCCGTGACGGTAGATTATGTCAATCGTTTTAGAACTGCTAAAGAAAAACGCGAAACTTTAGAAGGTCTCGAAAAAGGAAGTGTTGACATTGTCATTGGCACGCATCAACTCGCAAATAAAAATGTGAAGTTTAAAGATCTAGGACTTTTGATTGTTGATGAAGAACAAAAATTTGGTGTTGCCGTAAAGGAAAAACTCAAGACCATTAAAGAAAATGTGGATGTATTGACATTGACCGCTACTCCAATTCCGAGAACGCTACAATTTAGTTTAATGGCAGCGCGCGATTTATCTGTCATTACGACTCCACCTCCCAATCGCTATCCGATTGAGAGTCATGTTGTACGACTTAATGAAGAAACAATCAGAGATGCCATTAGCTATGAGATACAACGTGGTGGACAAGTGTTTTTTATTCATAACAGAATTGAGAACATAAAGGAAGTTGCAGGCATGATTCAGCGTTTGGTGCCAGATGCAAAGATTGGTATTGGTCATGGGCAACTCGATGGTAAAAAATTAGAACACCTAATGCTTGCCTTTATGAATGGTGAATTTGATGTGTTGGTGAGCACGACAATCGTTGAAAGCGGGTTAGATGTACCAAATGCCAATACCATTTTTATCAATAACGCCAATAATTTTGGACTCAGTGACTTGCATCAAATGCGAGGACGTGTTGGTCGTAGCAACAAAAAAGCCTTTTGTTATTTTATAACGCCAGAGTATTCTGCTATGACAAATGATGCTCGCAAACGCATTACAGCATTAGAACAATTTACCGAATTGGGTAGCGGATTCAATATTGCCATGAAAGATTTAGAAATTAGAGGAGCAGGAGATTTATTGGGCGGAGAACAAAGCGGTTTTATCAATGATATTGGTTTTGATACGTATCAAAAAATCCTAAATGAAGCCATTGAAGAATTAAAAGAATCTGAATTTGCAGACCTATACAAAGACGATGGTAAGCCAAAACAATACGTTAAGGATATTACCATAGATACTGATTTTGAACTGTTGTTCCCAGACGATTACGTTAACAATATTACTGAGCGACTAAATCTTTATACAAAACTCAACGATATTAAGTCTGAAGAAGATCTCGATAAATTTGAAAGCGATATTATTGACCGTTTTGGCGAATTGCCAACGCAAGTCGAGGATTTATTTGATAGTGTGCGATTGAAATGGATAGCCACAAAAATGGGTATTGAAAAACTGGTGATGAAAAAAGGGAAGATGACTGGGTATTTTATTCAAGATCAGCAAAGTAAATTCTATCAAAGTGATGCCTTTACCAAAGTACTTCAGTTTGTACAAATGAACGCAGGCACATGTAAGATGAAAGAGAAACAAACCCGAAATGGCCTGCGATTACTCATTACGTTTGAAAAAATAAAATCCACAAAGCAAGCATTGGATGCACTTTCTAAAATAAATGAATGATAAAAGTCATTTAAATCATTTACTGTGGCTTACCATAGCCACAATATTAATCAGTACTTCTGGTGCTTTGGGCAAATTCATAGATATGCCAACACCAGTGATTATTTGGTGGCGCTCTGCTTTAGCTGCAGTTTTTCTTTTCATTTTCTGTTTGTATAAAAAAATAAACTTAAAAATATATGGTGGTAAAGACCGTTGGACCTTCATTCTCGCTGCTGTTTTTATGGGAGCACATTGGATTACCTATTTCTATGCTTTAAAACTGTCTAATGTTGCTATTGGGATGTTATCGCTTTTTACATTTCCTGTAATTACGGCAATTTTAGAGCCATTATTTTCAAAAGTAAAATTCGACCCGATTCATATTCTTCTTGGGCTTTTTGTGCTTTTAGGCGTTTTTATTTTGGCACCTGAATTTGATTTAGAAAACACGCATTTGCAAGGAGTGTTTTTTGGTTTGTTATCAGCTGTATGCTATTCAATTCGCATATTAATTCTTAAAAAACATGTAAAGCAATATAATGGCACCATGCTTATGTTTTATCAAGTAGCATTGCTGAGCATAATTCTACTTCCCGCTTTATATTATATGGAAACCAGCAATATTAAAACCCAATATCCTTATGTCATTTTATTGGCATTGCTAACCACAGCAATCGGTCATACGTTATTTATAAATAGCCTTAAATATTTTAAAGCCAGTACAGCGAGTATCATTTCTAGTACGCAACCTGTCTTTGGGATTATAATTGCATTTTTTTTCTTGAATGAAATACCAACAATACATACATTTGTTGGAGGTGCTTTGATTTTAGCCACTGTAGTCATTGAAAGTATAAGGTCTAAAAACAAATAATGGCTTAATTATTGAAGAAAATAAGTAGACAAAACCCACTATTGAAATGAAAAAATTCACACTCTTACTTTTTATATTACCTTTTCTAGCATTTAGCCAAAGTGTAAAAGGCACATTTTCTCCTGCTGAAGATTTTTCTTTTGCCTATTTATATCAAGCCACACCAGAAGGTGCCAACTATGTCAATAGAGGGAAATTAGACAGTATCGGTAATTTTGAAATTCCTTTAGATTCTACTATCGCACCAGGTATTTACAAAATAGTTTATGCCATTCCGCCAGAAGAAAATAACTTCGATTTTATTTACGACGGCAAGGAAACTGTTGCGTTTAACTTTAGCTATGATAATGGCGTAGAGTTTACCAAATCAGAAGAAAACAAACTCTGGAATTCCTACCTAAACAGTATGGCTATGGTCAACCAAACCATTAGTAATTTCTATTCTAAAGGCAAGACGGACAAAGAAGGGTTTAACTCAATTTTCAAGGTTGTAAAGGACACTCAAATGGCATACGAGGAATCTGCAAATGGCAAACTTGTATCTGCTTTTATTACAGCAAACAGACCATATATCCCAAAGCAATATGAAGACATCTCTACCTATTCAAACAACCTGAAACAACATTTTTTGAGTCAGATAGATTTCAGTAACTATTTACTGCAAAGTTCTTCGTTCTTGGTAGATCGTGTTACTGGTTATGTCTTTAACCTGGTGGAAAATCCAAGTAACACTACGTATAAACAATTGGTTGATGATGTTGCCAATACCATTAGTGATGATAACTTGAAGATAAAAACCAGTCTTATTGAAATTTTATGGCAACGTTTTGTCGCTCTAGAAAACCATGAATTAGCTAACTATATCACTGATAATTACCTATTGGAATTGGCAAATAAATCTGAAAACAGAGTTTTAGCAGAAACCATTTCCTCTTATAAAAACACCTCCATTGGCACCAAAGCACCGAATTTTGAGATTGCTTCAACCCAAAATACCACATCTCTACACAATTTGGAAGGCTCAGACTACTACTTGCTTATTTTTTGGAGTAGTGGTTGTGGACATTGTCTAAATGAATTACCAAAGGTAAAAGAACTTGTCTCCAATAAACCATACTTAAAAGTTGTTGCTTTTGGGTTGGAAGACGAACCTACCAAGTGGACAGAAGAAATAAAAAAGTATCCAAACTTTACACATACTATTGGTTTAGGCAAGTGGGAAAACCCGATCGTTAAAACTTACGGTATTGCTGCAACACCAATGTACTTTTTATTAAGCAGCTCTAAGATTATTATCGCCAAACCTTATGCTTTTGAGGATTTAGAAATGGTGCTCAAAGACCTTTAGAAATACCCAAATTTAAATGATTATCTTTCATTGTTTTATACCTAATAGATGAAAGGGAAAGGTCGTATTATTATTCTAAATATATTGTCAATTTTAATACTAATTGCTGTATGTGTATTAATTTACCTGAGGACAAGTCCATCTAAATTTGATAGTAATTCAGAATCAAAACTAAAAAACTCAATTCAGACTTCTTTTATTAAACAAAAAGGAGCACATTTGATGGGTAGTCTAGATTCTACGAGGATACAAGTCCTAAGAAATACAAACTTCAACTATATTACTCTAGTTCCGTGGGGTTTTCAGGATAACTATAAAAGCACAAAGGTCACCCATCATAATTCCGATAGTACTAATATTGAAAACGGTAATTTAGAATTATTAAACCGTATAAAACTTATTAAATCTAAAGGTTATAAAGTATTTATAAAACCACACGTATGGATAGATAAAACTTTGAATGGAAAATGGCGATCAGATATTTTTCCGACAAACCAAAATAACTGGGAATTATGGAAAATCAGTTATCGTGATTTTATTTTCAGATATGCCAAGATAGCCGAATTGGGCCAAGCTGATATGTTTTGTATTGGTACAGAATTTTCAAGATTAGCCGTTGAAAAACCTCTATTTTGGAAAGAATTAATTAACGATCTTAGAAAGATTTTCTCAGGAAAACTTACCTATGCTGCGAATTGGAATCAATCCTATGAACACATTACTTTTTGGCAAGATTTAGATTTTATCGGTGTGCAGGCATATTTTCCGTTAACGGATAAACTTTTCCCTTCTACTGAAGAGTTAAATCTGGGATGGGAAAAAATCATTCCTAAATTAGACAACCTAAGTCGTAAAAATGAGAGAAAGGTAATATTTACTGAGATCGGTTATAAAAGTACTTCAGATGCTGGTATTGAGCCATGGAAATGGATTGAAAACGCTATTGAAGATGGTGTGGAATACTCGAGTAAAACTCAAGCCAATTGTTATGAATCTTTTCTTAATACTATTTGGAATGAAGATTGGTTTGCCGGTGCTCATATTTGGCAACTTAGAACAGATTATAAGATTGGTGATGAAATTGATGATTTAAACTTTAATATTCAAGGAAAATCAGCAGAGAAAATATTGCATTCTTTTTTTACTCAATAAGAAAAACGCCCAGTAAAGCAAGTGCTTTAACTGAGCGTTTTGAAACTAAATAACCAACCAAAATTTAGCTTCGAGTATTTTCCCTAGGGTTATCTACCTTAGGTGTTTTTTGTTTACGTTTCTTCAGCTTGTTTTCATCCTTGGTCACACGACCTTGCGTATCAGAACTTCTATAGTAAGCTATGTATCCTCTACCTTCAAACTCGTAAGCTGTTCCTGAGTCTACATGGTACAACTCTATTGTTCCATCATCTATAACGCTGAGTTCAAAGAATTCATTGTCAAAGAAATCATAATCTAACGTTAAAGTTTTTAGGTACATATTTCCTGATACATCTCCTACACCGTAAACTCCTGTATAATCCCAATAAATATTATTAGGGTTGTTCACATTGGCATCTTGAGAACTTCTAAATGTAGAGTCGTTTCCACCAGATAAAAACTGTAAGTAGTTTTCGTTGTCAAACTCATTTATAGCACCATACTCACTGGTATAAACTTTTTCCCAAGCCTCATACTCTTGCAAGAAATAATGAATGTTATCATAGAACACAAAATCATAATCGAAATTAGATTGCTGATAACCATCTAAAAAGTAAGACGTATCATTAAATGGGTTGTACAATTCTATAGTGTTGCTGTCTATTTGGTACACATCAAAACTGTTAAATCCATCAATAACATGGTCTATATCCAGTATCATGTCATAAGCATCATAGTTTCCTATCTGTACTCCATATCCTCCACCTTGGCTACCGATACCAACCAAATTATTATTGGCATACACACGACCGTTACTAAACGACATAGTGAATGCAATTTCCATAAACGGTGTTTCACCAAAACCTTGAGTAGCATTGATATCTACATACCACAAATCGTAAGATTGTAATAGCTGATTCAACGAAATTGTTGGGCCATTATCATTTATATGTACTTCCTCTGTGTAACAAGAGGTAAACAATGTTGCACTAAGCGCAAATCCTAAGAGTAATTTCAATGTCTTCATAATTCAACGGTTTTTAGGGTTATTATCTAATGCATTTCAAAACGTGTGCCAAGATTTTAGAAATTTGTCATCCTAAACTTGTTTCAGAATCTCAAACAAGCGCTAACGCCTTTATTTAAAGCGTGTAATTACATTAGCCATTCCATAAAAGATTCCTTATTTTTGAAAGACTTAAACGATATCATATCCTATGAGCGACACCAAAAAATATGCTGTCTTTGGAGCAGGAAGTTGGGCCACTGCTATTGTAAAAATGCTTTGCGAAAATCTAGATGAAGTCGGTTGGTATATGCGCAGTGTTTACACTAAAGAACATCTGTTGAAAGAGCAACATAATCCTAGCTATTTAAGTTCTGTTGAATTTCATACTGAACAACTGAAGCTAAGCAACGATATTAATGAAATTGCAGATTGGGCAGATGTGCTCATCTTTGTGATTCCTTCTGCTTTTATGCATTCTGAATTAGAAAAACTCACCACAGATATCGGTGAAAAAATAGTGGTTTCGGCAGTAAAAGGTATTATTCCTGAATCTGGACTATTAGTTGGTGAGCATTTCCACGATATTTACAAAATTCCGTTTGAGAACATTGCAGTTATTGCTGGTCCTTGCCATGCTGAAGAGGTTGCACTAGAGCGTTTGTCTTACCTTACTATTTCTTGTGCAGATCCTGTTACAGCGCAGGCCATTGCCAATAATTTAGCGAGTGATTATATTAAAACCAAAACCAGTGATGATATTATCGGTGTGGAATATGCTGTAATGCTAAAGAACATATATGCTATCGCTGCAGGAATAGCTCACGGCTTGGGTTATGGTGATAATTTTCAGAGTGTGTTGATGAGCAACGCCATAAGAGAAATGAAGCGTTTTATTAAAAAAATGCACAAGATGAAACGTAACATCAACAACTCGGCTTATTTAGGGGATTTATTGGTAACGGGCTATTCTGTGTTTTCGAGAAATAGAATGTTTGGGAATATGATTGGAAAAGGATACACGGTGAAATCTGCCCAAATGGAAATGAATATGGTTGCCGAAGGGTTCTATGCCGCAAAAAGTGCCTACTTATTGAATGAGAAGAATGCCAAAAAGACGAAACTCCCAATTATCAATGCAGTTTATGGGATTCTCTACGAAAACAAAAATCCTAAGAAGGTCTTTAAGAAATTGACCGAGAAATTGGATTAGATAAGTTAACTATGAATCATGATGTATTTTTAAAGGCCGCTATTGAAGAAGCAAAAATCGGATTGCAAGAAGGTGGTATACCTATAGGTTCTGTCATTGTTCATAATAATAAAATCATTGGTAGAGGTCACAATAAAAGAGTACAGGAAGGTAGTGTTGTATTACATGGAGAAATGGATGCCTTAGAGAACGCAGGCAGACAAAAAGCCTCTGTTTACAAAGAGTGTGTATTGTACACCACGCTGTCACCTTGTTCTATGTGCTCTGGCACCATTCTTTTATATGGAATTCCCAAAGTGATTATTGGAGAAAACAAAACATTTCTTGGTGAAGAGGATTTATTAAAATCTAGAGGTGTAGAAGTACATATTTTGAATAACAAAGAATGTATCGACATGATGAACACCTTTATAAATAATAAACCCGAATTATGGAACGAGGATATAGGTGAATAATTTTATTATTTCACCAAAACACCTTTCAACTGCATCAAAGGTAGATTCTGCAAAGCTTTTTCATTAATGGTATTTTTTCTAAAGAGGTAGGTTTTATCAAACATTTGGTTGCCTTTAAAGAAAGTCACTTTAAACGAATTATTGAGTTCTAAAACTTTCTCCTGTAAATACTCAATCTTAGCATAACTTCTAGCTGGTAATTTTGAAATCGTATGACGCATAGGAGGTGTCATTTTGCTCTCTGATTTACCTTGCGACACAATTAGAACTGTATCTAAATCCGCATCACTATTGTTAATGATATAGGCATTCCAATCTTGGGTTTTATATTCTAGGTGTTCTTCTTGCACTATGGCAACGTGAACATCTTTTACTTCTGGGATTTTTATGTCTTTTTTCATAGTCGTCTAAACCTGCCTATCGGCAGACAGGTCTTCCCAAAGGGAAGGCTTTTAATTGTTAATTATAATTTAAAAGCAAAAGTATAAAAAGCAAAATCCTTAAATTAGAAACGCATCATCAAAAACCATAAATCATGAAACTAAAATTCCTTTTTGCAACACTTCTCTTTTGCTGTTTAAGCTTTGGGCAAACCAACGAAAAAATCACGACGATTGAAACCGTAGAAATTTTAAATGGTAATACAGAAGAGGCCATTTACTACTTTCAAAACAACTGGAAACAACTAAGAATAAAAGCTATTGAAAAGGGTTATATTCATTCGTTTCAATTTCTTAAAACCACATACAGCGATGAAACACCGTTTCATATAGTGTTAATCACCACGTATTCCGATAAAGCACAATATGATAAAAGAGAAGCTCACTTTTCTGAACTCATTAAAGAAAAAGGTGCTTTAAAACTATTAAACGAAAAAGAACCTTCTGAATTTAGGAAGTCTGTTTTTAGTGTTGAAGGTGCTGAGCATTTGGAATAAAACCCATCCCTAGCCCTTCCGAGGAAGGGAACTTTTACAATTAAAAATTTACACCACAACTTCAAGTTTTACAATTTCCCCTCTTGAGAGGGGATTAAGGGGTGAGTTTTGATTTTGAAATATTTTTAAGCTTTTTTAATCCTAAAATGAATAATAAGAATTTGAATTAGACCAATTGCCCAATAAACAGGGAACCTAAAATAGGTGTAGAGTAAATTAAAAGCATCATCTCCTGGACTTGAGTTCAATTTTATTTCAATAAACATAGAAACTAAAGGAAATACGAGACCAAATAAAACAAATAAGAGAGCAGTTGGTAAGCAACTATTAAAAACTTGAAATTTATTCCAGAAAATATAATTCGTAATTATTAAAATGAAAACTAAGATTAAGTCAAAATATCCAAAATAAATATTGAAGAATTCCATTTTAAAGCGCACTCTTAAACTGCTCTAAAAACCGAACATCATTTTCGCTCAACAAACGAATATCACTGATTTGGTTCAATAACATCGCTATACGATCGATACCCATACCAAAAGCAAAACCAGAGTATTCTTTTGAGTCAATACCACAATTCTCTAGAACATTAGGATCTACCATTCCGCAGCCCATAATCTCTAACCAACCTGTTCCTTTCGTGATTTTGTAATCGGTTTCGGTTTCAAGTCCCCAATATACATCCACCTCAGCACTTGGCTCAGTAAATGGAAAGTAGGATGGACGCAATCTAATCTTAGATTTCCCGAACATCTCAGTAGTAAAGTATTGTAACGTTTGCTTTAAATCCGCGAAGCTTACATCTTTATCAATATAAAGACCTTCCACTTGATGAAAAAAGCAATGCGAACGTGCAGAAATTGCCTCATTTCTATACACACGACCTGGTGAAATGGTACGGATTGGAGGTTTGTTGTTTTCCATATAGCGCACTTGAACAGAACTGGTATGCGTACGCAATAAAATATCTGGATCAGTCTGAATAAAGAAAGTATCCTGCATATCACGAGCGGGATGGTATTCTGGTAAATTCAATGCCGTGAAATTATGCCAATCGTCTTCAATTTCTGGACCTTCACTCACGTTAAAACCAATCCGCGAAAAAATATCTATGATTTGATTTTTTACTATAGATATTGGATGACGAGCACCAATAGCAATCGGTTCGCCTGGTCTAGACAAGTCGCCATAGATGCCTTTATCCTCTTCTTTGCTTTCAAGCTCTTCCTTTAAAGCGTTGACTTTATCTTCAGCAGTTTTCTTAAGCTGGTTGATCGTTTGCCCGAACTCTTTCTTCTGCTCGTTTGCCACATTCTTAAATTCAGCAAAATATTGCTTCAATAATCCTTTTGAGCCCAAATATTTGATACGAAACTGTTCAACCTCATCCTTAGATTGGGCTGTAAATGCTTCGGCTTCTGCAATGAGTTCTTTTAGCTTGTCTATCATTTTATGCTGAATTTATTCAGTACCTTTCTTTTTCAGACGGCAAATTTAAGTTTTTTTTGTTAGTATTGGTAGCTCAGCGCAGTCTAAGCTAATCGATATATTCGGTTTCTACAAAATAGTTCACAATCGCTTCTTTCATTAATACACTTTGCTCACCAGCCTTTAAAAAGGGTAATTGCTCTTTTACTTTATAATGTGGCCAACCTTCATCATCTACATAATCGAATTCGTAAAACCCATAAGGCTCTAAAAGCTTACAAATAGCGATGTGCATTAAGTCTAACTTATGATCTTTTTTATAGTCTCGATGAATCTGCCCAAGCTCTTGTACGCCTATTAAATAGATAATTGAATCTAAATCTAAGGTATCACCATCCGCAAACTGGTTAGAAAGCTTTTCTACCACTAAGTCCCATCGTTCTTTAAGTTGTTCGTCCCTTGCCATTACCTATTTAAAGTTCTAAAATTCAAGGTTCAAAGTTAATAAACTAAAACCTGATGATTTACGTTAATACTATAAATTGGCGAAATTTCGTGTACTTTTGCCTAAACCGCTACTAACTATGAGTATTATTGATATTATCCTAGCTGCCCTTCTCCTTTTTGGGTTTATAAGAGGGCTCTTTAAAGGCCTTTTTGTTGAAATTGCTTCGTTATTGGCATTAGTACTCGGCATTTATGGTGCTATTCACTTCAGTTATTTTGCTGCCGACTTATTAGACTCTAAGGTCGATTGGAATGAAAAAACCATCAATATTGTAGCATTTGCAATCACTTTTGTCATTATTGTTTTAGCCATCAGTTTGGCAGGAAAGGCTTTAACAAAACTTGCGGATTTTGCCGCCTTGGGTATATTAAACAAGCTCTTAGGAGGTGTTTTTGGAGCTCTTAAAATCGGTTTGATTCTTAGTGTATTATTGATTGTATTCGACAAACTAAATAACACATTACCTTTTATGGAAGAAGAGGATCTGGAGGAAAGTGTTCTCTACGAACCTGTTAAATCTCTGGCACCAATGTTATTTCCAAATATTATAAAAAGTGAATTAGAAGAGGAAGAAACCACAGAAAGTGACGCATAAAAAAAGCCACTCGTTTGAATGGCTTTTTAGTTAATTTATGTTGAGAATCTTAGTTTTCCCTCAGATTAACAATTTATATCATTTCTACTTTACCTGTCTGTAAACTATAAACTGCACCAACAATAGCAATCTCACCTTTATCTTCCATTTCCTTTAATATTGGACTTTTTTCACGGATTCTATCTATAGTCAGTTTTACGTTGTTTTCTACAGTTTTGGCTACAAATTCTGCATTAGAAGAGTTTGCTTCTCCTTCAACTTCATCAGCAGATTTTTTAACTGCTGGCGCTATGTTGCTTAGAAGGTGTGTGATATTTCCTAGCTCTACACCATCACAAGCTGCTTTTACCGCACCACAAGCTTCATGACCCAATACCAAGACCAATTTACTTCCAGCGACTTTACAAGAATACTCTAAACTTCCTAAAATATCCGTGTTCTCAAAGTTACCTGCAACCCTTGCAACAAAAATATCACCAATGGCTTGGTCCAATACGGTTTCTACTGGCACGCGCGAATCGATACAAGATAAAACCACTGCTTTTGGGAATTGCCCACCAGTAGTTTGTTGTACTAATGCAGCATTATCTGCACCTTCAAGATTACCATTTACAAAACGCTCGTTACCATTAAGTAAATCTTTTAATACACTATTTGGGGTTAATCTACTTTGTACGTCTTTAGTTATTGCTGTATTTTTCATTTTTATTTTTTGTTTTAATTTTATAATTAATATTTGTCTTCTACATTTTCTTTTACCCAAGCTATGCACTTCTTAAAGCTTTTAAAGATGTGTTCGTTTGGTATAAAGTCTGGTATAATACCAATCCGTTCCATCATGTACCTTGGCTGTTCCAATAATCCCACAAATAAAACCTGAATATTTTTCTGTTTCAGATCTTGTAGCATGTCTTCCATAGCATACAATCCAGACTGATCCATATATTGCATTCGGTCTAATCGCATAATAACAGTTTTGGCCGTAATAGGAATTTGTAATGCCAAGGCCTGAAAATCACTTGTGGAACCAAAGAACAATGGTCCTTTAATGTGTTTAACAAACACCTCTTCCTTTAAGCTCGAAGGAAAACCGGTTTCATCTTGCCATGCTTCTTCTTTTAAAGATTTTACATCTGAGCGTTCTGCTGTTAAATCTCCTATTTTTTTCATGAACATTAATGAAGCAATGACCAACCCTATACCAACGGCATATACTAAGTTCCAAACTGTTGATAGCACTAATACAACTAGCATAATTAAAACTTCAGAACTGAGTTTAAAAGGGCCTAATTTAATATCTTTTGGCAACGAAGGTATAGCTCTAAGACCTTTATAATCCATAACACCAATACCTACTGTAATTAAAATACCAGCTAACACTGCTGCCGGAATTTTTGAAGCTACAGGTCCGAGGGCTAATAATATAACCAGTAATAAAATACCTGCAATCATACCTGACAGCCTGGTTTTACCACCAGAATTTATATTTACAACCGTACGAATCGTAGCTCCAGCACCTGGTATTCCTCCAAATATTGCACCTATACTATTACCAATACCCTGACCAACTAATTCTTTGTTGGGTTCGTGTTTAGTTTTAGTCATATTATCTGCAACAACACTTGTTAATAAAGAATCTATTGCTCCTAACAATGCTAAAGTTAGAGCCGTAAAAATGTAAGGTGTAATCGATCCCAAGCTAAAATTTGTGAAAATCTCCAGATTAGGGACCGGTAATCCTGTTGGGATTTCCTCAATTGGTCTATAGTCCATCCCAAAACCATACGCTATGCCAGAAACTACGATCAACGCCACTAAAGCACTCGGTACTTTGGTAGTTATGCGCTTAAAGCCATATACAATAAATATAGTGGCTAAGGCCAATATAAGCTCTAACCAGTTTATATTTTTTAAAGCTCTAGGTAGTACTTTAAATGTTCCTAAAACTCCAGAACTTGCAGATTTTGCCAATGTCTGCGACTCTTTAGCTATATCATCTTGAGTTGTCAGTTGGGCACGCTTAATCGTCTCTTCAAAATCCTCTAATACAAGAATACCTTCACCAGCTTCTTCTTTTAGGATGTTTTCTAAAATGATTTCCTCTGCTTGTGGTTTAAATTGAGTGACCAAATCAACATCTTCCTTAGGATAATATCCTACTGCCGGCAGAATTTGAGTCACCAATATTATCACACCAATAGCGGTCATAAAACCTGAAACCACAGGATAAGGAATATACCTAATATATTTTCCCAACCCAATGGCACCAAGGCCAATTTGCATTAATCCGGCAAGCAAAAACACGGTCAAAATTGCTGGCAATGCTTTATTGACATCGCCATCATTTGCCGCAACAATACCTGCAATGACTACCATACTAACGGCTGTCATTGGTGCAGTAGGGCCAGATATCTGTGTGTTGGTTCCCCCGAAAAGTGCCGCGAAGAAACTTATAAAAATAGCTCCATATAATCCTGCGCTAGGGCCTAAGCCAGAGGATACTCCAAAGGCCAATGCTAGTGGTAATGCTACAATTCCTGCTGTAATCCCACCAAATGCATCTCCTTTGATGTTGCTAAATAAGTTCTTCATATATTGATTTTAACTTTTCTAAGTTAACTTAAATTTTAAATAATGTGAAATTATGATCCCACATTCTTTTAGAAAAGATTTCTAGCTTTCTAGGTCACCAACAAAGAAACGTTCACCTTATTGATAGCCTTTTTTGTAAGGCTTCCTTTGTAATTACGATCCAAACACAATAAGTTTATATTGCTTTTGGAGACATAATCCGAAATCGTTTCAATTGTTCTTGAACCATCGTTGAACACGTACTCAACAATTTTTCTGTTTTGGTACAAATCCGAAGCTTTCTCACTTTCAGCAAGTCCCTCTATTTTGAATTTCTTCAATGGTTCTTTTGTGTTATTGATAAGGTTTTCTGTCAAACTAGTATTTAAGGATTTTCCAAAGTCATTCAATATACCCATTGACAGCATTTTGTTTGACGCTAACAAATCATCGTTTGACGTTATCAAAACCGGACCTTCAAATTTTTTGAGAACAAAATCCGCTAAGTTGTCACCAACGATACGAATTGCGCTTGGTTTTCTTTTTCCCAAAACTATAATATCAGGAGAGCTTTCTTTGATATAGCTTTCTATTTCACCTTTAACATTACCGATGGCATATTTATAACTCAACTTAATATCATAATCCTTAGCAATTGGTTCCAATAGATTTTTTAACTGATTATGTGTATTTAGGGATTGTTCATTAATATCCCTTACTGCGGAAAGTTGACTTTCTCTTTTAACAATCTCAGTTGGCTTTTTTACGTGAAAAAGTTCAATGTCGCCATTTATCATTTTGGCTAATCCGACGGTATTCTTTATTAACGAAACCGTAGTACTTTTTAAATCTGAAAGCACTACTATTTTATATTTTTTATTTTCCATGATTTAACTTGCTTTAGGTCTTAGTCTAAAAAATTCAATAAAGCTATCTGGGTTTTCCACCACTCCTCTTTCGGAAATTAGCTTTATGTCAATGTTTCGCTCCTTAGCTTTAAAGGCAAAATCATCGAGGATCTCTATAATGTCATTATCCAGATATCTTGTATCTCTTACATCTAATTCTAAGTAAGTGTCTCTTGGTAAACTGTCTAGTTCTTTGAGAATCGCTCCTTTGTTAAAGAAAGTTACTTCTTCTGCTAAAGTCATTTTAATTTTGTGCTTTCCGTTGCTCTTATCTTCAATATGAAGGAAGTGCGAATTCTGGTAACTCTTAATTAAAATAACAACAATACCAACAGCTAGTCCCATACCAATTCCCGTTAATAAATCCGTGAACACTATTCCTGCCACAGTAACTGTAAATGGAATGAATTGTTTCCAGCCAAGTTCATACATCTGCTTAAATAATTTTGGCTTTGCCAATTTATAGCCTACAATGAATAGAACTGCAGCTAATACTGAAAGTGGAATATAATTGAGTATATGAGGAATGGTCATTACTGAAATCAACAGTAAAAATCCATGAATAATAGCACTTGCTTTTGAGCGTCCACCCGATTGAATATTAGCAGAACTACGAACAATTACCTGCGTAATTGGTAAACCTCCTATTAATCCAGATACAATATTACCTGTACCTTGCGCTAACAATTCACGGTTGGTGGGTGTTACTCTTTTTTGAGGGTCTAACTTATCGGTTGCTTCCACACATAATAAGGTTTCAAGAGATGCCACCAAAGCAATGGTAAATCCTGCAACTATAACATCTGTCCTTGTTATGACACTAAAATTTGGAAAAGCAAGTTGTGCCTTTAAGTCAGAAAAACTCTCTGGTACTGGCACAGACACCAAGTTGTCTCCACTCAATCCTAAACTTGAATCTCTTGTAAGCAGGAAATATACAATACCAGCTACAACTGCTACCAAAGGTCCTTGTACAAGTTGAAAGAACTTCCCCTTATTGCTCAACACATTACTCCACAGCAATAATATTGCCATTGCAATGAGTGCTATTATCGTAGCTCCGTTATCAAAGTTTCCACTAAATAAGGCGTTCAGGCTATTCAATAACTCAGTAAGGGCATTTTTTCCTTCTAACTTTAAAAACGCAAAGTTTCCTTCGGCGTTTTTATCAATCCCAAAGAAATACGGAATCTGTTTAAGAATAATTATGATTCCGATTCCCGTAAGCATTCCTTTAATTACAGAAGACGGGAAGTAATAAGCAATAATACCAAATCGCAAAACTCCAAAAAGTATCTGTATTACGCCACCCAATACTACAGCAACTAGGAAATTTTCCCAACCACCAAGGGCAGTAATTGCCGTTAATACAATAGCTGCCAAACCAGCAGCAGGACCACTAACGCCAATTTGCGATCCACTTAAGAATCCGACTATGATACCACCAACAATTCCGGCAATTAATCCTGAAAATAACGGCGCACCACTGGCCAATGCAATACCCAAACATAAAGGTAGTGCAACAAAGAATACGACAATACTCGCTGGTATGTCATTTTTTAATGTTTTAAACATATATAAATTCATTTTTTGCCAATGAGATACTTCTCAAAAGCTAATTTTTAACATTTAATTAGTTAGTTAAGAACAGTAGGACTGTCCTAAAACGATAAAATTTATAAAATGAATTCTGGAGGTGGAGAAATTAAGTTTAGGTGCGGCTTAGCGTATTTTTTGTAGGTATAGCCATCTATTTTAGACTGGTTTTCATTTAAAATTAATCCTTCATTATCTGGAGAAATATCCTCTACTACAATTTTGAGCTTTTCGCTTTCTTCTTCTTCGGTTATGCTATAAAAAATTGAGACATCTGTTGAATCGTCTATCGACAGAATAACAGTTGGTGCTGATATCAACGCCATAAAGATAATGGTGAAGAATATTGATGTCCTGTATCTTAACTTTTCAAACATAGAAGCGCAAATATAATAATTGAAAATTATAGGTTTGTTAAATAATATTTAAAAAGTCTTTAACAGTTTGATGTCCTCTTCTGGAATCCAGCCCACGGAATTATCTGAGAGTTGAATTTTGCGCCAATCTTCATAGGCTTCCAAAACTTGTACCTTAGTGCCTTCATGCAATCTAAACACTTCTTCTGAGCTTTTATTAGCCTCGGCTTTTACTCTACTTTCTTGAGCGAATACAATTGCTGGATTATCTTTTTTATCTAAACTTTGCTTTTGAAATGCCATGCCAATAGAAAAGCAAGCCAACAGTAGCCCTAAAATACTTATCACAAAGGCTATGCGCTTCTTTGAAGTTGTATAAGAAAAGTGATACATTAAGAATAGTAAGACAAACAGTAACACTCCTGTTATTGCCACTTTTGCCCATGTATCTGCCTTGAGTGTATTGACCACATTATTTATAATTCTAGAAAAGCCAACTTGCGGCACTTTATCTATGGCATCAACTGTCATTTTCTTGGCATAAGCCAAGTTATTTACTATGTCCTCATCATTTGGATTGAGCAACAATGCTTTTTCAAAGTAATAGACACTTGGCGCAATGTTATTTAACTTATAATTTGCATTGCCCAAGTTGTAATATAGCTCAGCAGAATGTTGTCCTGTATCTAAAATGGCCTCATATTTATCAATGGCTTCAGCATATTTACCTTGGTTATATAAAGCATTTGCATCTTCAAAACGTTGATTATTTTGAGACAATCCAAACCAACTCAAAAAACAAACCAAAAGACATAAAATTGCTCTCATACTATCTTAATTGTTTATCAATTATTGAAATGGTCTTTGCCGCCTTATCATAATCATTCTGCATAGTCACTTGTGTAATTGGAGTGTACCTTGCAAGTTCACAGCTTTCTAATATTGAAATAAAGTCTGAAACTATGCTACTTTCTACATTTCGTGCCGTAAGTAAACTTTCTATTTTTTCTTTATTGAAATCACTGGTTTCAATATTCAATTTTGCCTTTAAGTAATTATGAAGTGCTCTTTCTAAAGACTCATAAAACGTCTCTTTCTGCCCTAGGTTTTTCTTAGCTTCACTCAAGTATTTTCTTGCCAAGCGATCTGCTTTTCTAATACGGTTGCCCTGTACATCTGCATCTCGTTTATCTTTATTTTTTCTGATAACAATTGCTAGTGGAATCAATAAAAAAGGCACTAATAACAAGGTCCAAAATGTAGTGGATTTAAAAAATGGTTCGCTTTTTATACTAGACCAATTAGATGATGTTTTTATAAATGCAAAAGTATTAGTGTTTGGTACTACATTCTGTTTGGTATTAGATACAGTCGAATTTCCATTAGTATTAGATGCCATTGGGCCTTCTAAAACATCAATAACAATCTCATCTGATGTGATGCGCTTATAACTTTCGGTATTTAAATCGAAATAAGAAAATGCAATAGAAGGAATAGGATACTTTCCTCTATATTGTGGTACAATGGTATAAGTGTCTGAAATACGTCCACGCATACCACTGAGGTTGGTGTTCACATTTTCATTGTGCTCTGGTTCATAAACCTCAAGTGAACTAGGTGTGGTTAACTTAGGCAGTTCAAATAGTTTTAAATTCCCTTTACCAGAAACCTCAATTTTAGCTTGTAGTGATTCCGTAGCATTAAGTTCAGTTTTTGAAGTCGTAACACTAAACTGAAAGTCTCCCACAGCTCCTTTAAAGTCTGAAGGTTTTCCTTCTTCCGGTAATGGTCTAACATCTATGGTTCTGCTGCCAGCAGTAACCGTTTTTGGAACTTTGGTCATGATCTGACGCCCAAAAATGTCAGCTCTACCAGAAGGTACCTCAACAGTAATGTCCAACACTAAAGGTTCTAACTTTAGTTTGCCTGTTTTTTGAGGATACAATACCGTTTTCCTCAAGACAACATAACGATATTCTTCTCCTTTGTATAGACCTTTCTGAATATTCAATCCCTTAATTTCTATATTCTGACTCCAGAAATCGTTATATCTTGGATTATCTTTTTCACGCCAATTACTAACTCCTGTTTCTGGGGACACATAGAGCTTGTATACTACCGTGAACCCTTCATTAAGGTAAGGATTGGTCTTAGATACTTCTGCTACTAAATGAATATTCTCTGAGGCCACATCTGAAGCATCAGGTGGACCATTTGGCCGATCTACAGCAGCCGTAACATTTATGGTTACGGGAAACGTTTTATAGATTTCGCCTTCAATTTCTATAGTGGCCTGTTTAATGGTGAAGTTACCACGTTTGTTTGGTGCTAAGAAGTAACTGTAAGTTTTGGTGTAAGAACGCTCTCCGTTGACCCATGTGTTGCTAACAGACGTATTAGGGCCACCAACAACGGTAAAATTTTCAAAGCTGGGCGGCACAAAATTGTCACCATCTTTGTTCATTTCAAAATCAATACGCAAACGCTCATTAACTCCAAGCTTTTTTTTACTGACTTTAGCTTCGAATTTTACCTGGGCTGATACTAAACTTGAAGTTAGTAAGAAAAATAATATTGATATGTGTATTGTGAATTTCATTAAAACCTTACAGTATATTAAAACTAAGACTGCAACTACTTACGATATTACCAATCTTTTTCAGTTCTTACTTTGGCTCCTTTTTGTTTTTCTGCATTTATTTTTTCCTGAACTTTTTGCTCTTGATTTTGCATCGCCTCCAAAATATTCTTTATCTGTTGAGGAGACATCTGTCCTGGTTTTGGCTTCGGTTTTTGATCTTTATTCTTTTCATCATCTCCTTTACCATCTTTTTTATCGTCTTTAGGCTTTCCGTTTTCGTCTTCTTCTTTATCTCCGTCTTTTTTGTCTTTATCGCCTTCGTCCTTTTTGTCTTGGTCTTCTTTTTTATCGTCTTGCTTCTTTTCTTCGTTTTCTTTGTCCTTTTCCTCCTCTTTATCTTCGTCTTTCTTGTTGTCTTCTCCTCCACCGTCTTGTTGCTGCTCAGCACATTCTTTTGCTAAAGCAAAGTTGTATCGCGTTTCCTCATCTGTTGGATTATTTCGCAAAGCGTTTTTAAAAGCTTCAACGGCTTCTTTACACATCTCTTTTTGCATCAATATATTGCCTAAATTATGAAAGGCTCTATGCTTTTCTTCTTTAGTAGCAGCATTTTTTGCAGCTTCCTCAGTTCTAAACAGTGCCTCGCCATAATTACCTTTCTTGTAATAGGAATTGGCTAAGTTATATGCACCAACCGCTTTATTTGGCGCTTTAGAAATGGCTCTTCTATATTCCATTTCTGCTTCAATATAATTTTCTTCTTCGAGCAACTCATTAGCCTTGTAAACGAGATTAGCTGCATTCTTTTCTGCTTTTAACCGTGCTTTATCTCCTTCTTGAGCAAAGCTTGAAAAGCACACCAATAATGCTATAGTCAATATGTGTAATTTCATCTTACTCATTTTTTATGCTTAATAATATTTTTAAAGTTAGCAAACCATGCCATGACTTACAGTTAAAGAAAGTCTAAA
Organism: Winogradskyella sp. MIT101101; assembly: GCF_047126865.1. Taxonomy (NCBI): domain Bacteria; kingdom Pseudomonadati; phylum Bacteroidota; class Flavobacteriia; order Flavobacteriales; family Flavobacteriaceae; genus Winogradskyella; species Winogradskyella sp. MIT101101. Next base: position 1,849,638 of record NZ_CP138982.1, read on the forward strand.
AGTTCTCATTAAACAGGTTTAACCTTTTAAGCCAAGCTGTTTTTCGTTCTAAAAAGAATATATCTATAAACAATAACAAGATTCCCAGACCTAAAAACCATTGAAACTGATCTTTAAAATCTGCAATCTGTTTAGACTCAAATTCTTTTTTATCGGTCTCATCCAATACATCCTTAATTGCCTCAACAACTTCGGCTGTATTGCTTCCATTAATATAGACTCCGTTGGTTTCTTCAGCAATTTCTTTTAGAGTGGTTTCGTCTAAACGGGTAATTACAGTTTCACCTTTATTGTCCTTCTTATAATTGAGTATAATATTATTTCTTTTTATTGGTATTGGGCCACCTTTGGTGCTTCCTACACCAATGGTCAAAATCCTAATACCTTCTTCACTTGCTTCTTCTGCAATATCTGCAGCATCACCTTCGTGGTCTTCGCCATCTGAAATAATGATTAAAATACGATTGGTTTGCTCTTCATCATCATAATAGGTCTTTGCTAATTGAATGGCCTCGTGGATTGCTGTACCTTGAGATGATAGCATGTCCGTATTCATGTTTTGCAAAAACATTTTAGCTGATGCATAATCCGTAGTAATTGGTAATTGCGGAAAGGCTTTACCTGCATAGGCAATAATACCAACTCGATCACTTGCCAAACTATTTATAATCTCTCGTACCAATTGCTTTGATTTCTCTAAGCGGTTCGGCGCAATATCTTCTGCCAACATACTTTTAGATACATCTACTGCAAAAACGATATCCACTCCTTGACTTCTAACGGTTTCTAGTTTTGTACCAATTTTTGGATTGACCAATGCTAAGGACAAACACGCAAATGCTCCACAAAGTACCAATACTTTTAAAACACTCTTAAATACAGATTGGTTAGGACTTAATCGTCTTAATAAGTTACTATCCGCAAACTTTTTTTGTGCAGAGCGCCTCCAAATTTGCAATAACACAAACAAGAGCATTATTACCGGAATTACCAGTAATGTCCAAAACCATATTTTTTCGTCTAGTCTAAACAAAGCTTCTAAATATTGTGTTTCTTAATAATAATTCTATCAAAAGCAATAACCCAGCCAATAAGACTAAAGGTCTATACTTTTCTTCATAGTTGTAATACTTCTTTTCTTCTATTTCGGTTTTTTCGAGCTTATTGATCTCTTTATAAATCTCAACTAGTTTTTTATTGTTGGTCGCTCTAAAATATTTTCCACCTGTAACTTCTGCAATCTCTTTCAATAATTCCTCATCTATCTCTACTTGCTGTCTCCCGTATCTAAAAGTACCATTGGGATTAATGGACATAGGTGACAATGCCATACCGTTTGTTCCCAGTCCAATGGTATAAACCTTAATACCATATTCTAAAGCTAACTCACTAGCAATTTTTGGGTCTATGAATCCTCCGTTGTTGACACCATCCGTTAACAGAATGATGACTTTACTCTTTGCTCTGCTGTCTTTTAAGCGATTGACGGAAGTTGCTAAGCCCATTCCAATGGCTGTTCCACCCTCAATAATAGTATTGTATTTAATATCTCTCAGTGAGCGTTGAACTATTGATTTATCACTAGTAATAGGTGTTTTTGTATATGCTTCGCCTGCATATTCTACCAAACCAATACGATCGTTTGGTCTGCCATCAATAAAATCCGCAGCAACTTCTTTTAAGGCTTCTAGTCGATTTGGTCGTAAATCTTTAGCCAACATACTGGCAGACACATCAATAGCCATTACAATGTCTATACCTCTTGTTGTTTTAGTCTTTGTTGAAACATCAACTGTTCTCGGTCTTGCCAAAGCCGTAATTAAAAGTCCTAAGGCAATGATTCTTAAGGCAAATAAAACATGTCTAAATTTAGACCAGAAAGAAGACGACGTTTTAAAACCTTTTATGCTCGATATCTTAAGCTCTGCTGTTTGCTGATTTCGCTTAAATACATACCAAGCTATGGCTATTGGCAAAAGCAATAGAAACCAAAATAGTTCTTTATTTAAAAATTCTATATTCTCGAACATTATTCTTCCTCTTCTTCAACGGGTTCATCTGGATTCAACTCAATGGAATCTACAATTCGGTCTACTATATCGCTGGCATAATTGTCATCCGATCTCCATACAATTACAATTTGTTGAATAACATTTTCCGAAGTAAAACTTAAGATAATATATTCACCACCTTCATAGGTACCAGGTTTTAAACCAGGGAACTCTGCTGTACCAAAAGTCTTTAAACCTTCTGCAGCATTTGGCGTAATAAATTGTTCATTCTTTGTAATAATGTTTCTTACACCTTTTTGCTCCCAATTACTCAAGCTTCCTTCAACAACAGTATTTAAGTTGATAGCTTTCTGCTGATCTGAATCTTCACCCTGACCCTTAGGGATATTTAAAACAGTAGTCCCTGTAACTATGTAGAATTGTTCAATTAAACTGCCATAACCAAACATTGTTATTTCAGCTTTGTCCTCAAACCCTTCTGGAAGTTCAGTTTCCTGTCGTTTAAGCACTTTTGGTGTTTCAATATAAATTGGTGGAAAACCATAAGCACTTTCTACCCACTCACCTTCTAATAGTTCTTTACTTTCGTGACCAATAACGGTATCCTTAACATAACCAAAACCATATTTAATGCCGAAGCCAACGAATGTAGCGATAAGCAAGAATAGGGAAATAGCAACCGTAAGAATTACTTTTTTACGTTTCTTTTTGCGCTCTTGTTCTTCTTTATATTGCTGATCTAAAAGCTTTTCTTCCTCTGTTGGTTCTGGCAACACTGCCTTTACACTATCTATTTCCTTCTCAATAGTAGCCCTATCCATTTCAATAAGCGCAGCATCTGGTGCAGACTTTGCAAATTTTACTAAATCGGCACGTTTGAGAATGGTTTCAAGATTGTTTAATGTCTCTTTTGAAAAGTTGAATTGATTGCCTTCTTTCAATAATTGAAGTCTCGATATTAACTCTTCCGTTGTACTTTCCAATGAACGGTCGTAAACTTTTTCGTCAAGATATTTTCTAATGACCAAAGTCAGTTGAGAATAATATTCCTTGACTTCAGAACGCATTAAATACTGACTCTCGTCCAATTTTTTTAATGCTAGCTTAGCTCTATCGTATGGAGGCAGTAAGGCAATTTCTTCCTCTTCGGTTAATGGTTTTTGTCTCCAGATAAACCACCAGAGTAAAAATGCTACTAATGCGATAGCTGCTAAAATTCCCAATAACCATTTCCACCAATTGCCACCTGACTTTTCAACTTCGATAATGGGTTTGATATCGTATAGTTTCTGTTTAGTGGTATCTACCTCAATAGTATTGACATCCACTCTTAGAGAATCTGTGAAAAACGATTTATCTCCTATGATTACTTTCTGTCTCGGAATGGTATAAGAACCCGAATCGAACTGGGTAAGCTTGTAAATTCGAGATAGTAAAAAATTGGCGTTTTTCTTTGTCGTATCTATTTCGGAAGCTTCAACAGCTTCTAAAGGCATAAAGGTTTGCCCTTCTGGAAACACAACCAATGCAGAAGAATCTGCTTCTACCTTAATCTTGTAATTGATTTGTTCTCCTATTCGAATTTTGGTGGTATCAACCTCGGTTTTGACTTGACTTTGTAAGTATGAAGTACAAAGTATGGAGTACAAAGTACAAGCCAGTACGATACCGCGAACTTTTAGCTTGTAGCCTGTTTCTTTGGTTCTTGACGTGGTATTAATTCTATTTAGAATACACTTTATCACTTTACACTTTTTACTTTACACTTCGCACTTTGTGCGTATTATCCTCTTCTTTTAAAATAACCCAATAGTTTTCTTACATAACTTTCGTCCACACGGCAATCTATGGTACCAGCTCCTGATTTTGTGAAACTGTCCTTGAAATAATTCACTTTCTCATTGTAAAATTTCCCGTAATTCTGACGTACTTTTTTAGAAGCCGTATTCACCAACAGCAACTCACCTGTTTCTTCATCTTGCATTTGCACCATTCCAATATTTGGAATGGATTCTTCATGCTTATCGTAAATTCTAATACCTGTAATATCGTGCTTGCCAGACGCAATTTTTAAGTTTTGTTTATAGTCGTCTGCAATGAAATCTGATAACATAAACACAATCGCTTTCTTTTTCATCACATTAGATAAAAATTTAAAAGCCTCTGCTATATTGGTGTTCTTGCTCTTTGGTTTAAACTCTAATAGCTCTCTAATGATTCTCAATACATGTGAACGACCTTTTTTAGGCGGAATGTAAAGCTCAATCTCATCTGAAAATAAAATCAGACCAATCTTATCATTATTCTGAGTAGCCGAAAACGCCAATGTTGCAGCAATTTCGGTTACAATTTCATCTTTAAATTGATTTTGTGTCCCAAAAAACTTACTACCCGAAACATCTGCCATGAGCATCATGGTAAGTTCTCGCTCTTCTTCAAAAACCTTAATGTAAGGTTCATTGTAACGTGCTGTCACGTTCCAATCAATATTTCTTACATCGTCACCATACTGATACTGACGGACTTCAGAAAAAGTCATACCACGACCTTTGAAAGTCGAGTGGTATTCGCCTCCAAATATATGATCAGACAAACGACGTGTCTTGATCTCTATTTTTCGTACTTTTTTTAGAAGTTCTTTGGTATCCATTTATATTCGCTTTCGCTTATTAAGTATTAAGTAGTGAGTACAAAGTAGCAAGATTAGGTTGGCTTGTTACTTATTCCTTTGTACTTTTTACCGATGCGCAGCATATACCTATGGCACTTCAATTTCGTTTACAATCTTGTTGATGATGTCTTCTGAAGTCACATTTTCTGCTTCCGCTTCGTAAGTGATGCCTATTCTATGACGTAGAACATCATGCACAACTGCACGAACATCCTCAGGAATAACATAGCCTCTTCGCTTTATGAACGCATAGCATTTTGCAGCAGTCGCCAAATTGATACTACCACGAGGTGATGCACCAAATGATATCAATGGCTTTAAACTTGGAAGTTTATACTTTTCAGGATAACGTGTGGCGAAAACAATATCTAGAATATATTTTTCAATTTTTTCATCCATGTAAACTTCTCTAACCGCCTCTTGTGCACTTAAAATCTGAGCCGTAGAAACCACTGGGTTTACTTTTTCATAAGCCCCTTTTAGATTGGCTCTTACGATAAGTTGCTCCTCATCTAGTTTTGGATAATCAATTACAGTCTTTAGCATAAAACGATCTACCTGTGCTTCTGGTAATGGATAAGTTCCTTCTTGTTCAACAGGGTTTTGGGTAGCCATTACCAAGAATGGTTTGTCCAATATAAATGTTTCGTCACCAATAGTCACCTGTTTTTCTTGCATCGCCTCTAACAATGCGGATTGTACTTTAGCTGGCGCTCTGTTGATCTCATCCGCTAAAACGAAGTTGGCGAAGATTGGCCCTTTTTTAATTGAAAAATCGTTCTCTTTTATATTGTAGATTAAGGTACCAACAACATCTGCCGGTAATAAATCTGGTGTGAACTGAATTCTACTAAAACTGGCGTCAATAGCTTTAGACAGCGTATTAATGGCTAAGGTTTTTGCCAAGCCAGGAACACCTTCCAATAAAATATGACCTTGCCCAAGCAAGCCAATGAGCAAACGCTCAACCATATGTTTTTGTCCAACAATGACCTTATTCATTTCTAAGGTAAGTAGGTCAACAAAGGCACTTTCTTTTTCTATCTTTTCATTAATTGATTTAATATCAATTGTACTCGCTTCTTCCATTTTTTTAAGGGTTTAAAAACGAAACTATTATAATAATTTTTTCGAGGTTGCAAAATGTTAAAATTTTTCGGGAGTTGCTGTTAACAATTGGTTAAAAAAAAAAGCGCATAGTTCTAATGAACTTGCGCTTTTCTATAAATTCTTAAATAATGCTACTCTAGCGTGATTGTGCCCAAATTTGTGGTTTCACCAATAACTATCTCAACATCTTCAATTATTACTGCATTTAACATGGAATCATTATCTGGAGTAATTGTTACTGTATAAACTCCTGGTGACAATCCTAAAATTTGAAAATTCCCTGAATCATCTGTAAGTGTTGATGCGGTTTCAATTCCGTTTGTTGCTTCTACAGCAACTACCACATCCGCAGGTAATACAGTACCTGACAAACTACCTGAGTTGACTTCTAAACTTGCTCTTAAGACAGGCTTTAAATTAATATTCCCTGAATTACCAGCCATCACTATGGATTCGTCAGCATCAAAATCTAATATAAAATCATAGTTAAGACCAGCAACAATCTCTTGATTGACCATTATTTTTAAGCCTGATTGTTGTGCGCTTGGTGTATTTAAAGGACGTGGTTCTGTTTCGCCTTCTAAGACAACAGAATTATCATCTCCCAAAACTAATCTTATCTGTTTAAGAAGACCAGCTTCAATTTCTTCATTATCTACAAGTTCTAAACTTACACCACCAGTCAATTCCAATAAGTCGTATACACCAGGATTAATAATTCCTATTGATTGCCATCCATTTTCGTCATCATCACTTTCACCATCATATTTCACCATAACATCTACAACCTCTACAAATACATGCTCATAATCACCAGGCTCATCCACTAATTTTACGGATAGTCTTGCAGTACCATCATTACTTGATTCGTCAGAATTATTACAGGAAAAGGTAAATATTGCTATAAGTAGAAGCAATGTTTGTTTTAAATATTTCATGATTTTTTAGATTTTAAGGTTACATCTAAATATACGCACCTAATGTGTATTTAGACGTCTTAATCTAATAGTTTCTGGTCAGAATAGTATTAAGCTTTAATTAAAAAACAAAGAGCAACACCCTAGTATTGCCCTTTTATCTTCATTAATTACGGATTAGGATAATTAATATTCAAATTGTCGTATTGCAGTATATAATTTTGGATTTAAAACCATCATGTTTTCTTCTTCATTGAAACTTATGGATTCGTCAATATTAAAATCAATGACAAACTCGTAGCTTCTGTTGGAAACCAATTCTGATTTTACCAAATTTGAAGGTGTTGCATTACCTAAGTTCTCCACTTCCAAACTTATCAATAAGCCATTGACATCCATAAAATTGTTATCGCCTAACACCAACCTTATTTCATGTATAAAGGTGGGTTCAATTTCTATATGGTCTACCAGTAATAAAGCGGAATCCTCATTTAAATCACATGCATTATAAGTTCCTTGATTAATGGCATTAAGACTCATCCATGCATTGGGTTCATTATCGTCTTCTTTTACTTTAAACTGAACATCTTCAATATCTATAAAAACCTTATCGTGTTCTTGCGATGTGCTTTTTAACTTTACCGTAATACTGGTGACCTCAGCATTAACATCGTCTTTTGTACAACTGGTAAAACAGATTAAAAGAAAAAAGGAAAAAAATATCCGGTTAATAGCTTGTAAATGTTTCATGATTTGAGGAATGGAATAATTACATAACAAGAATACCGTAATCTTATGGTTTTGAGTATTTTTATACACCAATTGCAAAAAAACCATTATAAACCGAAAAAAAAGTGACATATTCTCGATTAATTGCAGGTACTATGACCTGGGGGAGCTGGGGAAAACAGCTCTCAAAAAAAGAAATGACTGCTTTAATGCACCATTGCGTTTCCAACAACATTACTACTTTTGACCATGCTGATATTTATGGTGCTTATACCACAGAAGCCGAATTTGGAAAGGCTTTTAAAGATTCTGGAATTAAACGTGAAGACGTTCAACTGATTTCAAAATGTGGTATTCAATACCTCAGCGATAATAGAGATAACAAGGTTAAACATTACGATTACAGCAAGGAATATATCATTTGGTCCGTTGAGGAATCCTTAAAGAATTTAAACACTGAGTATTTGGATTTATTACTGTTACACAGGCCAAGTCCACTAATGGTTGCTGAAGACATTGCCGAAGCGATTACCATGTTAAAAAAAGATGGAAAAATTAGAGACTTTGGAGTATCTAATTTTACTCCAGCACAAATGGATATGATTGGTCTGCGAATGGATATTGATGTTAATCAGATTGAATTTTCATTGACTGAGCATTCCGCCATGCATAACGGTACTTTAGATTATATGACAACTTGTGGTATAAAACCTATGGCTTGGTCACCATTGGGCTCAGTTTTTAGAGAAGACAATGAACAGACCAGACGCATTCATAAACAGCTTGGCGAATTGATGGATAAGTATAGTGCAACAGAAGACCAGTTACTGTTGGCATGGATAATGAAACATCCTGCTGGTATTCATCCTGTGGTTGGGACCACAAATAAAAAGCGATTAACACAAGCTGTAGAAGCCTCAAAAATTGAACTTGAATTAGAGGATTGGTTTTTGATTTTGGTGGCTAGTCAAGGGCATAAGGTGCCATAAGCCCCTTTGTCTTATGGACATTTCCCCAGAGGGGAAAAGTTGGCAGTGTTCTGTTGCAGTCTAGTTTTGGCATCATCGAAAAAATAAGAACTACAAAACCATGAATAGAACTGAGCTAAAGCCCAAGTGGGTTGATTTAGTTTCAAATTATACCGATAAAAAAGCAATTGTTGCTTCGCTTTGGAAAGATATTGTAGATCATTATTCCAATACAAGTAGATATTACCACAATCTCGCCCACATTCAAAATATGCTGAATCAAGCAGAAGACTTTAAAAGCCATGTAGAGGATTATGATGTTTTAGTTTTCGCCATCTGGTATCATGACATTATTTACAAATCCACTAAAAATGATAACGAAGTAAAAAGTGCACTTTTCGCCAAAAAAGCTTTAAAATCGTTGGATTTTGATGAAAAAAAGCTTAAAAACATCGAAGATTTGATTATTTCGACTAAAAAGCATCAAATCATTTTAGATGAAAATGATGATAATGCCTATCTTTTGGATTTTGATTTATCAATTCTAGGGAGTGATTGGAAAACCTATCAAAATTATACACAACAAATCAGAAAGGAATATAAAATCTATCCTGAATTTATGTATAAGCCAGGGAGAAAAAAAGTGCTTCAACATTTTTTAGAACGTGAAACGTTGTATTTTACAGAAGTATATCAGGATAAGTTTGAAACTCAAGCTAGAGAGAATATAATAAAAGAATTAAAGCTATTATAAAAAGTCCTCTTTGGGGATTTATGGGCTTATGATCAATAAACGCCTACTCATTAAAAACCTACTTGCTCACAACGATGAGAACAGTTTCTATGATAAAAAACGAAAGATTGACATTAGCCATAAAGAAGGTAAGGCGAAGTTTTTAAAGCATATTTGCGCACTATCTAATAGTAATCCAAAAAACAATTCGTATATCGTTATTGGTGTTGAAGACGAGGACAATAAAATTATTGGTGTCGATTTTTTTGATGACAGCAAAATTCAAAACCTCATCAATGCGTATTTAACCAATCCACCTATTGTTCAGTACGAGAATATTCCGTTTCCACATTTGCCAGATGACAAGGTCGTTGGTCTCGTTACCATTAGATCAATTGATAAAATCACCTCACTAAGGAAAAATATATGGAAATACTATGGAGGCTCGGTATTTTTTAGAGATGGGAGTATGAGCATGCCAAAAGTTTTTGATGTTGAAATAAAAGACGTCAACTCCGATATAGTTTCAGCTATTGAAAATCACGCACAAAACAATATTGAATTGACACTCGATGGCGTGTTTGACTTTATGAACAAACGTCAAGATTTCAACCCTCAGTATAGGGTCTTTAAAGAGTATTTTGTGTTATGCTGGTCAGGGCAAAAAAAATACGTTAAGGATGAAGTATTTTATTCTCGCGTAGATATAGAATTGATAAATGAACAGGTTAGGCTGTTTTATTCTGCTCTAGATGAGGTTTCCATTTCTTATAATAAAGACTCTTTTAAGATTGTAGAATACGTTAGACTTGGTCTTCAACAATCTCATAAGTATTATAAGCTCGAAGAAAAAATCATTCATTTTGATGATAATGCCAATTATTCCATAGAAGCAAATCTCATTTTTGAGCCACCGCAATTTGATAAAAAAATACTCCATCATATTTATAACACCAACAATGTTATTCTTGCAAAACTTGAAAAAGGTGTTAGGCTCGCCAATCATGAGATTGTTGATTTAGAAAATTTAGCTGCCAGTTACCTAATTTGTTATCTCAATGGCTTTGACGATGCTTTGCTAAAGTTAGAATCTGCTAAGCCATATATAAAAGGCTATAATTCTGAACTCTACAGGTCTTACAAAGAAACCATTAGGATTCTGCGGAAAGTGAAGTATAATTAGGTTCGTCGAATTTATTGAATATTTTATCCTTGATTTCTGCATCTTATCGAAGTACCTACAAAAACACTACAGATTATACATTTTTTTCGACCATTCATCAAAAAATTTAAGGACAAAGCAAAATATCTTGCATCTTTGATATGCTATTAATCAATTATATAACCTTGTTTCACTATTGCAAATGCAAAAACTGAAACGAGGTTTTTTTGTTTAAATAAAGTTTAAGGTTTTTTGTTTTGAATTGATAATTCCTTCCGTAGAAACATTCATCCATTTAGACAATACGGTTGCATAAACTGATCTAAAGTCAATTTCATATTTTAAATCCCCATTTGTATCTAAATCACTGAGGCTTGCCAAGCTATTGTAGAATCCTGCTTTTTTTAGATTCTTGCCTATGATAAACACATTATTAGCGGCTCCGTGGTCTGTACCATTTGCTGCGTTTTGTTTAACACGCCTTCCAAATTCAGAAAAGGTTAAAATCAATGTGTCGTTAAAAGTTCCGTTTTGTTTTAAGTCCTTTACAAAGGCCGAGACGCTTTCTGCATATTGTTTTAATAGCCTTGCTTGTTTATTTTGCTGATTGGCGTGCGTATCAAAGCCGCCTAACGAAGTATAGAACACTTTGGTTTCTAAACCAGAGTTGATAAACTGTGCCACATTTTTAAGTTGTTTGGCAAATTTATTCTGAGGATACTCTTGTTGAGACAACCTCACTTTGGTGTTTTCGTAAATATACTTGGCAGAAGATTTGGCCTCTATCATAGTTTGGTAGAGATAACCCAAATTGTGTTCACTTAAATGCGCATCGTTGTAATGGTTAAGCACATTCTTAAAATAAGGGTCTTTAGCCGTTCTGTATAAAACTTTATAATCATTTGTGGCAATACCATTAAAATGCTCGCCTTTCATTGCTAGACTTAATTGCTCGTCCATTTCAATGGCGTTGTATGGTTTTTTACCATGTGCATCGAGATAACGTCCCAGCCAACCACTCTGCAAATACTCGTCAGAATCACTTGCAGTTTGCCAAATATCCATGGATCTAAAATGCGAACGTACAGGATTTGGGTAACCTACATTATTTAAAATGGATAGTTCACCATTGTCGTACAGCGCTCTTAATGGTAATAAACTCGAGTGAAAGCCTAAATCATCATTCAGCTTTATGATGTCTTTTGTTATGGCTAAGCGTGGTCTGGCATTGTAATAAATATCGTTATTGTGTGGAATAATAGTATTTAGTCCGTCGTTACCACCAGCAAGCTGAACTATAACCAATCGTTTGTAACCCAATTGTGCGGCAGCTACAGACTCAAAGGCCTTTACAAAACTTGGCACAAAGAACAAGCTGCTCGCCAATGCTGAATCTTTTATAAATTTTCTTCTATCCATAACTAACACATTTGGTATTCTGGTAATGACATTAACTGAATACAGTAATCTTGTTTCGATTTTTTGCTTAGCGATTCTAGATAATCAGCCGTGCCTTTATTTAAGTTGCCTTGAATGATATATTCATGAAGGTTTTCTGTTTCAATAGAGTTGAAATTGTCCAAGAAAGCTTCCCAGTTTGGCAAAGTCTTAAAAGGCAATTTATCTTTGCTTCGCTTAAAGTATTTCTCTCTAAAACTGTCATTGAAATCACCATGCTCTTTTAGTGAAATAACAGCATTGTTAAACAACAACGATGCTAGTTTTAACCTAACCATAATAGTATTAGCATCTATCCATGCCTTATCGCCTTTCCATCCTGCTACGTTTGGCGGATCCAATAAGGTTTGCCCGAGAAGTTTTTGAATTTTTATAAGATCTTTTTTATTCTCAAATTCAACAGGAATGGTATTTGCCATACCTACCAAAAACTCAATTGGTGATTTTATTTTCGCTCCTATATTTACTTCATCATAAAACCAGTCTGACATAAATACGAAGCGTATTAGGTTTTCGATATTATAATCCTTAAAAAACACATCTGCCATAGCTTCAATATGGTTTTTATTGGGTACTGGATTTACAAAATAGCGATAGATTTTATCTGAGATGAATAGTGCACATTGTTTGTTTTCCAATATAATATCGATTATATCGTCACCATCAAACTTACCTATATGTCCTAAAAATGTCTTGGATTCATTGTCGTGCTGAAATTCTCTAAGTCTAAAACTCCCATCAAAATCATGGTTATAACCTGTAAACGCCCTTGCACTCTCTTTAATATCTTTTTCGGAATACTGTCCTTCGCCTAGAGTAAACAATTCCATCAACTCACGTGCAAAATTTTCATTGGGTTTATGCTTTCTGTTTTGTTTTCCGTTTAAATACCTCAGCATGGCAGCTTCTTTAGAAATCGCTTTTACAAAGGCTCTAAAATCACCCAAGGCATAATATCTCATCGTATTATTGTATTGCTGTGCATATTTAGGATTTCGATCTCTACACACAAAGTGATTGGCCCAAAACAAAGTCATGCGTTCTCTTAGTACCTCTTTTGGTTGTATTAACTGTTCAATCCATTTATAATTAAGTTCTAGTATAGACTTGATGTTTTTTTCATTGATTTCTTTGGCTAAGGATGGATATTTTTTAAAATCCATAGGATTGATCCCATCGAGATAAGACAGGTCTATATGTGTGGGAGAAATGGCCTCAGAATTTACAAAAAGTGCATCCACAACATCCTTTCTGCTCTTAGAATTCGCAGTATACACTTTTGGTAGCATCCCGAAACCTGCACGCCAGTATAGATGCTGAAGTTCTTTTTGATTCATGTGAATTAGACTAAGTAAGGGCTTTATGGTTTAATTGTAACAATTATTATGCCCAAAAAAAAGACCCTTTCATTATGAAACGGTCTTAAATCACTTTTATTAAACCAATGCCCTACAAATCAAACTTAATGCCTTGCGCTAATGGCAACTCATCTGAATAGTTTACAGTATTTGTCTGTCTTCTCATATATACTTTCCAAGCATCAGATCCAGACTCACGTCCTCCACCTGTTTCTTTCTCACCACCAAAAGCTCCTCCAATTTCAGCACCTGAAGTTCCTATGTTTACGTTTGCAATTCCACAATCAGAACCAGCGTAAGACAAGAATTTTTCTGCTTCTTTCATTTCATTGGTCATAATGGCTGAAGATAAACCTTGAGCCACACCATTTTGTTTTGCAATGGCATTTTCAACCTCTCCAGAATATTTCATTAAGTATAAAACTGGCGCAAATGTTTCGTGCTGTACAATTTCAAAATCATTTTCAGCTTCAATAATTGCTGGTTTTACGTAGCAACCACTTTCATAACCTTCACCTTCTAATACACCACCTTCAACCAATACGTTTCCGCCTTCAGCTTTTGCTTTTTCGATCGCAGCTAAATACGTATCAACGGCATCTTTATCGATTAAAGGACCTATATGGTTCTTTTCATCTAAAGGATTTCCAATTGTTAATTGCTTATATGCACCAACGATGGCATCTTTAACTTTATCGTAAACGGATTCGTGGATAATTAATCTTCTGGTTGATGTACAACGTTGTCCACAAGTACCAACAGCACCAAAAACAGCACCAGGAACCACCACTTTTAAATCTGCAGTTGGTGTAATGATGATGGCGTTATTTCCTCCTAATTCCAACAACGATTTTCCAAAGCGTTCAGCAACAGTCTTACCAACAATGCGTCCCATTCTAGTAGACCCAGTAGCAGACACTAAAGGAATTCTAGAATCCGTGGTCATAAATTCACCTACTTTATAATCGCCATTAATAATACAAGAAATACCTTCTGGCATATTGTTGTCTTTTAAAACTTCAGCAATAATATTTTGACAAGCTACTGCACATAATGGTGTTTTTTCAGAAGCTTTCCACACACAAACATCACCACAAACCCATGCTAATGCTGTATTCCATGCCCAAACAGCGACAGGAAAATTAAATGCCGATATAATACCAACAACACCAAGTGGGTGCCATTGCTCTCTCATAACGTGTCCTGGACGTTCAGACGGAATCGTTTGTCCGTTCAATTGTCTTGATAACCCAACAGCAAAATCACAGATATCTATCATTTCCTGAACTTCACCATAACCTTCTTGCAAAGATTTTCCCATTTCATAAGACACTAACTTGCCTAATGGTTCTTTCAACGCTCTTAATTTGTTTCCAAACTGACGTACAATTTCACCACGTTGTGGCGCAGGAATATCTCTCCAAGTTAGAAATGCTTTAGTAGCAACATCCATCACCTTGTCATAGTCTTCTCTAGTTGTTGACTTTACTTTTCCAATTAATTGACCATCAACAGGCGAATAAGATTCAATAATTTCTCCGTTAGAAAAATTATTAGACCCTGTTGAAGATCCTTCATTTATATCTTTTACACCTAATTGTTGAAGTGCTTCTTTTATTCCGAAATCGGTAGCTACTGCTTCCATATATGTTTAAATTTTATGAATTATTAAATTTTGACGCGAAGTTACTAATAATTTGTTAGTTAGTCGAAGCTCAACTCTCTTAAAATATGTAACTTTAGGGCGCTTATAAATCATATTCAATCATGAAGAAAATCATTCCTTTTATCCTAGTATTATTTCTTTGCTTTGCTTGTAAAAATGAAAAATCATCCATTGAGACTGCACAAGCAGAAACAACCAACGAAATGAATTCGGAAAAACCAGAATTCGCCATCATTATCCATGGAGGAGCTGGTACAATTTTAAAAAAGAACATGACGCCTGAAAAAGAAGCCGCCTATAAAGCTAAGCTTGAAGAAGCCATTAGAGTCGGTTACGAAGTGCTGAAAAACGGAGGAACCAGCTTAGATGCAGTTACCAAAACCATCAATGTAATGGAAGATTCACCACTTTTTAATGCGGGCAAAGGTGCAGTGTTCACCAATGCAGAAACCAATGAACTCGATGCGTCTATTATGGATGGAAAAACCTTAAACGCTGGAGCTTCGGCTGGCACAACAACCGTTAGAAACCCCATTGATTTAGCTAGGGCTGTTATGGATAATTCAGAACACGTGATGCTTTCTGGAAAAGGTGCAGAAATCTTTGCTGAGGAACAAGGCTTAGCCATTGTAGAACCCTCTTATTTCTTTACTGAAAATAGATTTCAATCCTTACAACGCATTAAGGACAGAGAAAAAACAGAATTAGACCATGATGCTAAAACGGCATTTTACGATCCAACCATTAAAGATTCAAAATTCGGGACGGTTGGTTGTGCAGCATTAGATAAAAATGGAAATCTCGCCGCAGGAACTTCAACAGGAGGTATGACCAACAAACGTTATGGTAGAATTGGTGATGCTCCGATTATTGGTTCTGGTACATACGCTAACAACGAAACTTGTGCTGTATCGAGTACAGGTTGGGGTGAATATTTTATAAGAGCACAAGTGGCGCATGATATTTCGGCACTCATGGATTACAAAGGGTTAAGCCTCAAAGAGGCTGCAAAAATTGTATTGGACAAAGTTGAAGATTTAGGTGGTGATGGAGGTATTGTTGCTGTAGATAAAAATGGTAATATGGTGGCTGAGTTTAATACCGCTGGTATGTATAGAGCAACCCTGAATGACAAGGGTGAGTTGGAAATTGGTATTTATGAAAAGTAGAAAGATTTAATTCCCTTCTTGGGAAGGGATTAAGGGATGGGTGCAAAATGAGAAAAATAATACCATATAATCCTAAACTAGTCGCATTAGCAAAAGAACTTCGCAAAAATATGACTTTGGGTGAAGTAGCTCTATGGCGAGAAATAAGTAACAAAAAAATTGGAGTAAGATTCAGTAGACAAATACCAATCGATAATTTTATTGTCGATTTTTATTGTAAAGATTTGCAACTAGCTATTGAAGTTGATGGTTCAATTCATTTTAAAGAAGGACAGGAAGAGAAAGATAAACTTCGACAACAAAAACTTGAATCCTTAGGTGTAAAATTTATTCGCTTTAGTGATTGGGATGTCAGAAATAATCTTAGTTGGGTATTAAGAGAAATTGTAAAAGAGATTGATGGTTTACAAACCCATCCCTAGCCCTTCTCAGGAAGGGAACTCAAAACAATAATATTAATCACAACAATTCCCCTTCCGGAAGGGGATTAAGGGGTAGGTGTTATTTTGATTTGTAACATTTCATTATCTTCATACACATATAATTAACCAACCTCAACTACAACCATTTACCTAATTTGCTTTCATAAAGAAAGTAAATGATTAAATTTTTTAGGCGAATCCGCCAACAACTATTATCCGAAAACAAATTTTCGAAATACCTCATCTATGCAATTGGTGAGATTATACTCGTCGTTTTAGGGATTTTGATTGCTTTACAAATAAATCAAAATGCAGAGAACAAAAAGACTGATAGTACCAGACAAGACTATTACGTACAACTATTAGAAGACCTAAACAAAGACAAGCAGTTTACAAATGAGATCATTAAATTGTTTGAGAAAGATAGGAAGGAATACAACACTTATCTAGAAATATATTCCGCAACTGATTTATCACCATCACAAGTCTATGATCATCTCATGACATTAAATATAATCTCTACACCATTGTCATTCAATTCAAACACTATAGAATCCTTACGTAGTAGTGGTGAAATTATTTTAATTCCTTTAACTATTAGAAATAAGCTCATTGATGTATTTCGATTTCAAGAAGAAATATTAAAGAACAGTGAGTTTTCCGATAAAGGAAAAAATAATATGCTTCAGGACTTAGGTATTTATAGAGGAGCATCAACATTAGATAGCAGACTTAAAAATCAACCTCAACTAAAATCTTATTTAGAGTTTGATGAAAATATGCCACAAATTATTTTAGGATTGGATGCGGTTCAAAGGTGGAAGGAAGTCTCAGAAAATGACTCAATTACTTATTTAAAGTTAATGGCCGAAGATATTGATGTAGTTATTGATATGATTGAATTAGAGATAAAAAAACACGAAGACTAGTATGATAAAATTCTTCCGTCAAATAAGATACAACCTCATGGAGCAAAATAAAACTGGCAAATATTTCAAATACGCCATTGGCGAAATCATCCTTGTAGTGATAGGAATTCTCATTGCAATACAAATTAACAATTGGAATGAAAATCATAAAATACAGAACGAGGAAAAAAAGATCTTATTAGCGCTTTTAAAGGAATTTCAGAATAGTAAAGATGATTTTATTGAAACTACAAATACCAACGACACCATTTTTAATCATGTTCATGAAATATTTAAGCACACGGGCAGTAAATGGGATGGCAGTCTGAGCAGGCAAGCATCAGATAGTTTAATAAATAGGTTATTAGCCGGATCTACTGCAGATATTAGCACAAGTTACTTGGAGGAAACTTTAAATACCGGAAAAATAAAGATCATTCAGAATGAAGACTTACAGTTTATGCTAAGCAATTGGAAAATAGAATTAATAGATCATAAAGTAGAGACTGAGGCCAGAACACGCGAACTTTTATCAAATGATATTTTTCCCTTTGTACACCAAAATTACACATTGTACATTGGGAGGGTAAAAACAGTAACGGATACACCATCTGGATTTATAACTGATTACACCAAAATATATCAAAGCCAAGCCTTTGAAAATTACGTTTTACTAAGATTACACAGACTACGTTATACCAAAAAAGAATACCAAATTCTTATAGACCAATGCGACGAAATTATCTCGTTAATCCAATCTGAATTGAAAAAGCAATGATTAAATTTTTTAGACATATTAGATACAATCTCATGGAAACAGGTAAAACAGGCAAGTACTTCAAATACGCTATAGGAGAAATTCTACTAGTAGTAATAGGAATTCTAATTGCGCTACAGATTAATAATTGGAATGAAAGCCGAAAATTAAATAACAAAACCCATGGCTATATAGAAAGTCTTCAGTCTGATTTAATTAGAGATACAACAAATATAGATAAGCATATAGCAGTAGGTAAATCTCAACTACTGGAAATTGAGAAATTTAAATCGTTTTCAACTCAAAGTACTGTTTCTATTCAACAAAAGCTTGACAGTTCACTAAATCTCAACACACCCTTTTATCGTTACTTTCCCATCAATCAAATATTTTTGGACATGCAATCTTCTGGTAATTCAGCATTGCTAACCGAAGAACAACGACGCGCTTTAATTGATATTGGGTATTTACAAAATAGATTGGTAATAGCCAATGATAAGATTATAGAAATAGCCATTGGAGAACTTAGTGCACGAAATAAATATATTACAGAAAATAATGATTTTTATAAGTCCCATGGTATAGAACCAGATAAAAACACCCTCATTAAAGCACTATTACATCAGCACAATCGTCTGCAAGAAATGGAAGAACTTGCCTATGTCATGGAGCGCTTTGGAACAATGATAATAAATAAATCAAAAGAAGCCCTGTTATTACTAGAACAATTATAATTAAGAATGAAAAGCTTTTTAAGAAAAATAAGATATGACCTTATGGGTACAAAAATAACAGGTAAATACTTAAAATACGCAATTGGCGAAATCATTCTTGTGGTCATTGGGATTCTTATTGCTCTACAGATTAATAATTGGAATGAAAACAGAAAGTTAAATTTAAAATTAACAAAAAGCCTCAAAGAAATAAGACGCAATCTTGTGGGTGATAGTATCCCTATTTTTTATGTATTAAAAACACAGCGAAAAGACGTAAAAATGCAAAGAGAGCTTATAGCAAAGTTAGAATCCAAGGAACTTTTAGACAGCAGTTTTAATGAACATTTTGGTAGAGTTTTGATTATGCGCCGAATCCTACTGGTTGATAATGGCTATAATACTCTTAAAAAATTAGGAATGGAGCAGCTCAAAGATGATGCCTTTGAAAAACAAATCGTTAGATACTATAATATTTTGTTGGGTAATCTCAATTCAGCTACCCTAGACGACGAAACAGAATTTTTAACTGACTGGCGACCCTATTTGATAAATAATTTCAAGGACTGGAAATTTGGTGAGTATGGCATACCTAATGATTACCAAAACCTCAGTGATGATTCACGACTTTTAATGATGCTGAAAATGAACCTTGGCAATAGGGAATCTACGCTACAAAGTTTTGAAATTATTCAAAAAGATAACACAAAACTTATAAACGCAATTGATAATTATTTAAAGGAATGATAAAGTTCTTTAGACAAATAAGATATAAATTAATGGAAAAAGGAAAAACTGGTCGCTACCTCAAATACGCCATTGGTGAAATTGTCCTGGTGGTTATTGGAATTCTTATTGCCCTTCAAATCAATAACTGGAACGAAGAACAAAAACAAAAACGACTAGAGATTGCTACACTAAAAGAAATAAAAAGCAATCTGGAAAAAAATATTTTGTGGCTAGAAGAAAATGCAGACTATTGTTTGAGCTTGAATGAAGCAATCACTCAAATTCTGAGTTTCTGTGAAAACCAAACACCATATAGACCTGAAATGGATAGTTTATTTTCATTGTTTCATGTCTATAGCAATATTAGCTTTGAGCGTACCGCATATGAAAATTTAAAAGTTGTGGATGCAAATCTCATTTCTAATGATAGTTTAAAAAATGCTATCAGCAATATCTTTGAGATTGAATTAAAACATTTCGATCCATATATTCAAGCGAGAAACGATCGATATAACGCTAATGTAGTATTACCACTTCAAAATAAATATTTCTCACGTCATTGGAAGGCCAAAAATCTTAACTCAGGTTTACATCCTATAAATTATGAATCCATGATTAAGGATGTTGAATTTTTTAATATGTGCACAGAATTGGCTTACAGAAGAAAGCAAACAGCAATAAATTCTAGAAATAGTGCCCAACGTTTAAAGCAAGTGGTTCATAAAATCAATGAAGAAATACGTCTAAATAAATGATTAAATTCTTCCGAAAAATACGTTATCGAAACAAAATTTTGCTTTTGCAAAATCAAAGGTCTTGTAGACCTTTGGTGAAGATAGCCGCTTGCGGAAAAAACAGAAACAAGAAATATGATAAAGTTCTTCAGACGAATTAGATACCAGCTCATGAGTAAAAACAAAACTGGACGTTACTTCAAATACGCCATTGGCGAGATTATCCTTGTAGTCATCGGCATTCTTATTGCATTACAGGTGAACAATTGGAATACCAATAGAGTCGATAATAGTAATGAAGAAAAAATTCTATTAGAGCTTAAAAAAGGATTGCAATTAGATAAAGAGAAAATGGAAGTACAGCTAGTTAAATGCAAACAAGCAGTTCGCCAAATGAAAAAGTTGCAACAGTTGCTTCAAGATAAAACCTATCCTTACTCAAAATCTCTAGACAGTCTTTTTGGAGAGGTTTATGGAATTCGTAAAGTATTTTTAAATAGAGCATTCTACGAAGACCTTAAAGCCACCAGCCTAAGGATTATAAAAAACGATGATATACGTCTGCAAATCGTTCAACTTTTTGAAGAAAACTATGTAGAAATGCGCGATGTATTTTCCGTGGCCGAGCCATCAATAAATGAGGTGACACGCCCTTATTATCTGCAAAATTTCAACAACATCAAACTATGGACCTCAGCCACACCCAATAACTTTGAGTCAGTATGGAAAGATACCTATTATGAGAATATTGTGGCCTATCGCATTCTGAGCCTTGAAGTCAATCAATTAGATGTCTATAGCAAAACCATACCAGTAATTCAAAAATTAGTGGACGATATTAATTCATACTTAGAATAGTATATTTAGATATGATTAAGCTCTTCCGAAAAATAAGATACAACCTCATGGAAACTGGAAAAACATCTCGCTACCTAAAATACGCTATAGGCGAAATCATCCTCGTGGTAATTGGAATTCTCATTGCTTTATCAATTAATAATTGGAACACTACCAACCAGGCTCATAAGTTAGAGTTGGGTATATTAAACGAACTTAAGGAAGGTCTTAAAAATGATCAAGACTTATTAAAAAACACGTTTAAAAAAGACGAGAATGACCAAAAGGTACTACTTATTTTAGATTCTTTATTAAAAAATCCGAAACATCCTTATTCCAAAGATATGGACACCTTGTTTGGCAAGGTATATGGCATTAGGAATGTAAGACTCAACCATGCATTTTACGAAGATTTAAAGTCCAGTGGATTACAAATCATACGTGATAAGCATTTAAGAGCCCAAATCGTAGATCTGTTTGAAAACAACTATCGCCTTCTGGAAACCTTTCTGGAAAACGAACGTAGTGTTAACCAAGTTGTGAGGCCTTATTACCTTGATAATTTCATCGCATTGGACTTTCAAGATTCAGCAACACCAATAGACTATCAAAAAATTTGGATTGACCATAAGTATAAAAATATTGTTCACTACAGAATCATAACATTAGAATTTAACCAAATACAGGATTATCAAAACACCATAGTTGCCATTGAAAATTTAATAGAAAAGATTAATAATTACATAAGTCAATGATTAAATTCTTCCGAAAAATACGATACAACCTTATGAGTGAAAACAAAACAGGAAAGTACCTTAAATACGCCATAGGTGAAATTATCCTTGTTGTTATTGGGATATTGATTGCGCTACAGATTAATAACTGGAATGATAACAAAAAAGATAAAAGGTTAGAAGAATATTATCTCTCCAACCTCCGTGAAGACTTAAAATCTGACTCGGTTAAACTTGCAGCCTTGGTTCACGTTTTTGATGTAGCCGTTTATTCAAAAGAGAAATTGATCAACTATGCCCAAGGAAATCATCAAAAAGAAGATTCATTAGCTATATATTTAAAAAACCAAATTAACTTTGTTAGTGACTTTACACCAAACACCACTACAATAGACGAGATAAAAAATAGTAGTCACCTCAATATCATTTCAGACAATTCAATTCGACGGAATCTTGTAAAATTATATAATACATATGATAATCTATCCATTAAACTTGCTCTTGGTACCGAAAAGCAGCAAAAAATGGTGGATTATTTCAATATTCATTTAAGCCGCCTAGATAAACCGACTAAGGAAGAAACAATTGAGATTATGTCTGGTAATTTTTTACCTAACCTAATTAGAACCAATTATTTATATACCCAATCTAACAAAGTAAAAGAAGCTTATAATTTATGTTTAATGTCTATTAATTCTATAAACAATATTTTAAATGATTAAACTCTTCCGAAAAATACGTTATCGAAACAAAATTTTGCTTTTGCAAAATCAAAGGTCTTGTAGACCTTTGGTGAAGATAGCCGCTTGCGGAAAAAACAGAAACAAGAAATATGATAAAGTTCTTCAGACGAATTAGATACCAGCTCATGAGTAAAAACAAAACAGGTCGCTACTTCAAATACGCCATTGGCGAAATCATCCTTGTGGTTATTGGGATTTTGATTGCCTTACAGGTGAACAACTGGAACCAAAATCGTTTGGCAATCCAAAAGGAAAAAGTGTATTTGGAAAACTTAAAAAAGGAATTAACAAACAATATAAGATTGCTTCAAAAAACCGACTCGGTTTATTCAATACGAAAAAAAAATACCATAAGGGGACTGGAACTATTTAAAAACAATCCTTCTATTAAAGATTTTGGTGTCATAGATTCATTAGTACGCACCAATTGGACAACTTTTGAGGTCAGTAGAAGTACGTTTGACGAAATGCAGAACAATGGTAGCCTATATTCACTACAAAACAAATCACTACGAGAACAGTTAATCAGTCATTATATATTAGGGGAAAGATATATAAGTGCATTTTCTGAAATTAACAGCAATGGTCAGGATATTGCATACAACAAGGATATATACCCTCTATCTCTTCTTTTGGATAGATTAAAACAATCACCTCAAAAACTTCAGGATATAGATACAAGTTGGATACATAGACCCAATTCTAAAATATATACAGGGTTTTTTAGAAAGGCGGAATATTATAAAACCACTAATAAAATTAGAAGAAGGGTCATTGCAGATTTTATTGAAAGCTGTAAAAAACTTATCCATACTATAAATTCAGAATTAGAAAATTAAGATCAGTGATTAAATTTTTTAGACATATACGTTATAAGCTTATGGAAACGGGAAAAACAACACGCTACCTCAAATACGCCATCGGTGAAATTATTCTTGTAGTTATTGGTATTCTCATTGCACTATCAATCAACAATTGGAATGAACAACGAAAAGAAAATGAGCAAGCTGTTAATTTTTTAAAACGTTTAGTTCCAGAAATGGAGAGCAATATTGATGAAATAAACAAAAATATAGCACGCGTTGATACCATTGGAAACAGCGCAAGAGCATTGTTAAACATGTTCCACGAACCCAATGTAGAAGACCTAAATAAAGAAGAGATAAATAGAGCTATTAACAATGTTCTAAAGAGTACTGGTATTGACCTTAAAATGGAAACTCTAAGTGAAGGTATTAATAACGGTAGTGTTGCTCTAATCCCATCAGATACATTACGAAATAGATTGTATAGTTGGCGTACCATGGTTGAGGATATTCAACATAGTGAAGCGATAAACAATGAGGATCTTAACAGCTATTTAGTCCCTTTTTTATATGATAATTTCAACTGGAGACAAATGGACTATCAGTTCTCTTCTTTTGAAAAAGACACTAAAGGTTCTGCATTTAATACAGAATTCAGAACTATTTTTCTCAGTCAAAAATTTGAAAACCTTATAGATAACAGGTATTTCTACAACTACAAGATTAAAGAAGATTTTGAAGCATTGTTGTCTGAGTTAAAAGAAACAAAATCGGTATTGTTAAAAACCCTTGAAGCTAATGATTAAATTCTTCAGACATATCTTTAGTACTTTCCCTTCTGGAAGGGGATTAAGGGGTAGATTACTTCAATTAAAACCTATTATCCTTAACTTTAAGAACAATTTAACAATAGCCCAAAGTCTAAACGTTTAAAAACTGGCGTAAATATTTAACAAGAAAGCACCTACTCTCTCTTTTTTAAGTCGAAGTTTTACCTTTAAATTCATCATCATGCACACCAAAAAGCACCTTGTCCTCCTATGCCTTTTCTCAATCATTTTTTCCTGTAAAAAGAAACCTGTTGAAACCGATAATATTTTTAAATACAGAGATTATATCAGTTATACAACTTCTGGACATGTATCTGTTGAAGAGCCAATTAGGATTAATCTTGCGCAAGAAGTAGTGGCCTGGGAGGCAGAGCAAGAGCTAGATGACAAACTGGTGAAAATGCATCCTTATGCACAAGGCACTTTAAAGACCATCAATAAGCACACCCTTTTATTTACACCAGACGAACCATTAGAGCCAAATACAGAATATACGGTCACCGTTAAACTAGATGATATTTACACCAACATTCCCAAAGATTTTGAGTATTACACCTTTAAGTTTAAAACCATAAGACCTAGCTTCAACATTATCACCAACAACCTACAATCCTATAGCAAAGAATGGCAATATGTATCAGGTGTGTTGCAGTCCGCAGATGTTATTTCACTTAATGATGCCAAAAAACTGGTATCGGCTTCACAAAACAAAAATGAGCTAAATATTGTTTGGTTAGAAAATAACGAACGTTCAAAATATTTCGAATTCAAAATAGACAGCATTCAACGCTACATTGAAGACAGCAAGGTCAACGTAAGCTGGAATGGCAAAGCCATAAAAGCAGATAATAAAGGTGAAAACTCAATCGACATTCCAGGAAAGAACAATTTTACTATTGTAGAAACCAACGTGATTCAAAATCCAGAGCAGTATTTATCCATTAATTTTTCAGACCCACTAAAAAAGCAGCAAAACTTTGCTGGTTTGGTCACCATTCAGAATGTGAAGAATCCAAAGTATATAGTAGATGGCAACGTCTTAAAAGTTTATCCAGACAATAAATTAGTTGGAGATATAAAAGTTGATGTCTTTACAGGAATCAAAAACACAGATGGTTTCAAACTCAAAAATGCATTTACCCAAACCCTAACGTTTGAAGAATTAAAACCACAAGTACGTTTGATAAGTAATGGTTCTATTTTACCAAATTCAAAAGACTTAAAATTCAATTTTGAAGCGGTTAACTTGAGTAAAGTCGATGTAAGAATCATTAAAATTTATGAAGACAACGTATTGCAATTTCTTCAAGAAAACAACATCAATAGCAACAACGAATATCACATAAAACATGTTGGCCGTCGTATTGCAAAAGAAACTATAACCCTTATTCAGACAAAATCTCAAAATACAGGCAAATGGAAAGCTTATAGCATTGATTTATCTAAATATTTAACTGCTGATCCTGGTGCTATTTATAGAGTAGAATTGAGTTTTAAGCGCGATTATTCGCTATACGATTGCACATCAAATTCCGAAACGACTGAAGTAGAAGAAGACGATTATTATGATGACTATTACGACGATTACTACGAAGAGGATTTTTATGCTACCAATGATATCAGTGAAGAAGAGCAAGAACTAAGAGAAGAACGCTATTGGGATAATTTAACCTACAATTACAGAAATAATAATTACAGATATCGCGACAGAGACAATCCATGTACAGCATCCTATTTTAACTATGGTAACAGAACGGTTGCTGCAAACCTAATCGGTTCAGATCTTGGTGTGATTGCAAAGCAAGGTAATGACAACACTTACTTTTTTGCTGTGACCAACATCTTGTCTACCAATCCAGAGTCAGGCGCTAAAGTCACCTTATACAATTACCAGCAACAAGAATTGGCAAAAGGCATCACAAATGGTGACGGAATTTTAGAAATTGATGCGAAAAAACGTGCGGCTTTTGCTATCGTTTCAAAAGGAAAAAATGTGAGCTATGTAAAACTGTTGGACGGTAATTCGTTATCTCTAAGTAAGTTCGATGTGTCTGGTAGCAGATTGCAACGAGGCCTAAAAGGCTATATCTATGGAGAACGTGGAGTTTGGCGACCAGGTGATAGTTTGTTCTTAACTTTTGTGCTGAATGACAAAGCCAATGAACTACCAAAACGTCATCCTGTAAAATTGGAAATCACAGACCCAGTTGGTAAACTTGTTTATAGAAAGATCTCTGTGGATAACATCAACAACTTTTATGATTTTAAGGTACCAACCTCATCCGATTACAAAACCGGAAATTACAATGCAAAAGTTTCTGTTGGTGGTGCTAATTTCACGAAAAATTTAAAAATTGAAACGGTAAAACCAAATCGTCTAAAAATTAAAATCGATTTTGAAGATGATGTGCTGACCAACAACAAACCATTACAAGGAGACCTTAATGTGGCTTGGTTACATGGTGCACCAGCAAAGAACCTAAAAGCTGAAATAAAAGCAAAATTCACAACCACAAATACAAGCTTTAAAGGGTACAAAAACTATATTTTCAATGACCCTACAAAACGATTCAACACCGAAGAAACCAATGTTTTTGAAGGTTATTTAGACGCGAACGGAAATGCGAAAGTAGATGCAAAGCTTAATATTGGCAAAAATGCACCAGGCATGTTAACCGCTCAATTTTTGGTAAGAGCTTTTGAGAATGGTGGTGATTTTTCACTCGACGCATTCACAATGCCTTACGCACCTTACGAGAGTTTTGTTGGTTTGCGTTCACCAGAAGGGAGTCGTTATGGTTCTTATTTTACAAATGAAAACCACACTTTTGATATCGCAACGGTTACAGCTGAAGGCAAACCCATTCAACGAAAAAAACTAGAAGTCAAAGTTTATAAAATTGAATGGCGATGGTGGTGGAATTCGTCTTACGATAACCTATCAAGTTACGTATCTAGCAATTACCACAGACCTGTTCAGCAATATGAAATCGATACAGATACCAATGGAAAAGCTAGTTTTAAAGTCAACATTCCAGAAAACGACAGAGGTCGTTATTTAATCAGAGTGGTTGATCCTGTGAGTGGACACGCTACTGGTCGTACGGCTTATTTCTATAAAAACTGGTGGTCCAACTCGCCAGCGGGAGATAAGGAAGCCGCTAAAATGTTGGTCTTCTCAACCGATAAAGACAACTACAATGTTGGTGACACTGCAAAATTAACGTTCCCATCTGGTAGTGAAGGTAGAGCACTCGTTAGCATTGAAAATGGTACTGAAGTGTTGCAACACCAATGGATAAAAACAAGCCCAGGTGAAACCACAGTCGATATTCCTGTCACGGCCGAAATGGCACCAAACGTGTTCATCAATATTTCATTGTTGCAGCCACACGCTATCACGTCCAACGATTTACCGATTCGTTTGTATGGCGTCATTCCTATGATGGTAGAAAATCCTGCAACGAAGTTAGAACCACAAATCAATATGCCAGATGCTATTAAACCAGAACAATCCTATGAAATAAAAGTATCTGAAAAGAACAACAAACCAATGACCTATACCATTGCTGTTGTGGAAGAAGGTTTATTGGATTTAACCCGATTTAAAACACCAAACGCTTGGAATAGTTTCTACGCTCGTGAAGCTTTAGGCGTAAAAACCTGGGATATTTTCGATGATGTTATTGGAGCCTACTCTGGCAGTATAGACCAAGTTTTCGCCATTGGTGGAGATGGTGCTGCCGCTAAAGGCAAAAACAAAAAAGCGAATCGGTTTAAACCCGTTGTGACATATCTAGGGCCTTTTTTGTTGAAGGAAGGGCAGTCCAAAACACATCAGCTTAAAATGCCAAACTATGTTGGAGCTGTTAGAGCAATGGTTGTCGCTGGCAATAACAATAAAGAAGCCTATGGTAGTGCCGAAAAATCAGTACAGGTTAAAAAGCCACTCATGGTTTTGGCCACCTTACCTCGTAAGTTGAGTCCAGGCGAAAAAGTAACACTTCCTATTACCGTTTTCGCTATGGAAAATAAGGTTAAGAATGTCAATCTATCATTAAAACTCAGTGACGGAATCACCGTAAAAGGCAATAAAACTCAATCACTACAATTCAGCAAACCGGATGAAAAAATGGTCTATTTTGAATTGGATGTTACCAAAGCAAAAGGCATCAATACCATTGAAGTTGTTGCAACAGGAAATGGCGAAAAATCAACCTACAAAGTAGAGATTGATATTGAAAATCCGAACCTAATGACCTCTCGTGTTATTGATAACGAACTGCAGGCCAATGCAAAAGAAACTGTTAGCTTTAACACCTTTGGAGTGCCTGGAACAAATTCAGCAACGGTAGAGTTTTCAACCTTACCACCAATGGATTTTTCGAGACGTATGGCTTACCTTATTCGTTATCCTCATGGTTGTGTAGAACAAACCACATCTGGTGTATTTCCGCAATTGTTCTTGGCAGAGATTTTCGATCTAACGGATAAAAAGAAAAAAGAAGTACAACGTAATATTGAAAATGGGATTAGAAGATTAGGAGGTTTTCAAAATGCTGATGGCGGATTGGGTTATTGGATGGGAGAAAACACAGCCAATGATTGGGGAACAAGTTATGCTGGGCATTTTATGATAGAAGCCGAGAAAAAAGGATTTGTTTTACCATTAACTTTCAAAAGTAACTGGCTTGCCTATCAAAGACAAGCTGCTCGTAATTGGCGACCGAGTTACCGTGTATACCATAGTGATTTAGCACAAGCGTATCGACTTTATACCTTGGCCTTAGCTGGTAGTCCGGATTTGGCAAGTATGAACCGATTGAGAGAGTTTGATGAAATATCAAATGATGCTAAATGGAGATTGGCTGCGGCTTATGCATTGGCTGGTCAAAAGGAAGCCAGTGAAGCGATTTCAAAAACGGCTAATATCGATTTTCAGCCACCACAATCCAACGCTTACACTTATGGCTCACTACATAGAAATAGAGCTATGGCATTAGAAACCATGTTGTTGACCAATCATCCTGAAAAAGTAGAACTCGCGAAGAGTATAGCAAAATCATTATCTAGTGACCGTTGGATGAGTACACAAACCACAGCATATAGCTTATTGGCCATGGGAAAACTGATTATGCAAAATGGTGGTAAAGATTTAAAACTGACCTATAGTATCAATGGTAAAACCGAAACCATTGATACTAAAAATGGCATCGCACAGCGCAACATTCCTATAAATGAAGGTTCAAATCAAATTGTGATTACCAATGAAAGAGATAATCTGGTTTACGTAAGAATTCTCAATTCAGGAAAATTGAAACTCGGAGAAGAATTAACTGAACAACGTGGATTGTCCATTTCAACAGTCTATAAAGATTTACAAGGCAACAAGATTGATGTGACCAAGTTGCAACAAGGACAGGATTTTGTAGCAACGGTTAGCATTTCAAACTTAACCAGTAATAACGTAAATGATGTGGCATTGACTCAGATTTTCCCATCTGGCTGGGATATTGTGAATACAAGATTTACCGATTTTGGAGATACCACAGTAAGCCAAGCCAGATATACAGATATTAGAGATGATCGCGTTAACTTCTATTTCGACATGAATAGAAAAGGAAAGTATGGCACTAAAACATTCACCGTAATGTTGAATACATCTTATTTGGGTACCTATTATTTACCTGGCGCACAAGCCGAAGCCATGTACGATAATGATGACTACTTGGTGAGGAATAAAGGTAAATGGGTTACAGTAGAAAAATAACATAAAAGATACTGTCATTGCGAGGAATGAGGAACGAATAACGTGGCAATCTCTCTGTAATGAGAACTAAAATTAAACTAATTGCCACGGCTGACAAAAAAGTCAGCCTCGCAATGACACTTCTAAACAAACTAAAACTTGTCGTCCGGAAGACAAGAATTCTAAACATAAACCGCTAAAATGTTTAACTTAAAAACAAGTAATTATGAACAATTTAAAAATGATTTTAGCGATCGGATTCGTATTCAATCTAGCAGTACTAACTGCTCAACAAGAAGAAGCTTATGTAGCTGCAGAAAGTGGTTTATCCCTTAGAGATCAACCAGATGTTAGTGGTAAAATGCTAACAAAATTAGCCTATGGCGAAGCCATTGGCGTATTAGAAGAAACTGATAAAAATTTGGTGGTACTCGATGGAGGAGAGAAAATTAGCGGAAAATGGGTTAAGGTAGAAACCAGAAACCATATTGGTTATGTGTTCAACGGTTATTTATCACCAAATAAAATTGCCAGAACCATACGATTAAATCTCGGTGACGTAAAGGTTGAAATCAAAAACCTTGCAACCAGTGATTACAAAAGAACCCATGATTTAAAAGATGAAGATAAGGCAACTATCAATGTTGATGTAAGTGATTCACCAGAAGGGAAGCATGTTGTTTTAGTTGATAACGATTATAAGCAAGTCAGTTTATTTCAGCGTTATGAAAACAGTTTTTCTTTTATGAGTGCTGATGCTAATTGTAGCAGTAACGAATGGAAACAATTTGATACCGAATGGAAGCCTCTAAAACAATTAAAGTCTAACACTTTTGAAACCTCAACTTATACAGAAAAGGACTGGATTGATTTTATAGAAACTGCCACTAAGGACTTAAAAGATGATGTCGTTGATAAATGTGGTGAAGATTGGTTGGCTTATGTAAAGACCATAGAAAATGTAAAAGATTTCCCTGTGAGCGTTTCTACAAACCGTGTTTTTATTAAATTTATCTTGACGGATTTTGAAGATAATATCACAGAGAAAATAATAGAATTTGAGATACCTAAAGGTTCTAAGTAAAATAATTGTCACCTTGAGCGCAGTCGAAAGGTTTTGAAACTTATTAACTTCAAATAGGTTTCGACTGCGCTCAACCTGACAAAAAATATTAATTTAAGAGACTCCCGTTTTCATGGGAAATAAAATATGAAAAACTTCAAACCATACTACGCCGTAATTTTCACCTCAACACAAACAGAAGACACTAAAGGCTACACAAAAATGGCTGAAAAAATGGAAGCCTTGGCTAAACAACAAAAAGGTTATTTAGGAATAGAATCTGCTAAAAATGAAGTTGGAATAACGGTTAGCTATTGGGAGAGTCTAAAAGCCATAAAAAATTGGAAAGCCAATACTGAGCATTTGCTCGCACAACAAAAAGGGCGCGAACAATGGTACAATTGGTATAATGTGAGAATCTGTAAAGTGGAACGTGAGTATGAATTCCTGCGAAAGCAGGAATCTTAAAATTAATTGGCATAAAGCTAAATAGCAAATAGAGACACTTCGACTGTGCGCAGTGTGACAATAAGCTTTTATCTTTTCAAAGTAAAATGTCCTTTAATTACTTGTCCATCTAAAACGATGCGATACCAATAATCTGAGGTTGGAAGCTCATTACCTATAAAAGTGCCATCCCAATTTATATCCGTGTTGTAAGCCGAGTACAATAATTTTCCATAGCGATTAAAAATATATACTTCAGTAGAAGAGAAAAATTGAGTAATATTTAAAGAAAAGAAATCATTAACACCATCATCATTAGGTGTCATAAACTTCTGAATATAAAAATGAAAATGCTCTTGGGTTACCACAACATCACATTCATTAGACCTAACATAGATTGTATATAATCCACTTGGTTGATTGTTAAACACATTACTAAACTGGTAATCTACACCATCGAGTGAATATTCAAAATTCCCTGTATTAGCCAAGTTGACTATTATGGAACTTCCCTGAGTGACTATACTATCAATAATCGGATTTTCAATTTCCGTGACTGTAAACGTTATGATTTCTGTTAGACAACCATCAGTTACCTCAACTTCATAAATACCTTCAGCGTCAACGGTTATGGATTGGGACATTTCACCAGAAGCCCACTGATATTGTGGGTCTGAAATATCTGAAGTAGCGATAAGCATTACGTCATTATCTTCGCAAAGCGTTACAAATTCATCTCTAATTTCTAACGGCTGCGTACCTTTAATTTCCCACTCGCAAGTTTCTTCATTAAACGACGTGGTCTGCCAACATTCTAGATCGGTT
Organism: Winogradskyella sp. MIT101101; assembly: GCF_047126865.1. Classification (NCBI taxonomy): domain Bacteria; kingdom Pseudomonadati; phylum Bacteroidota; class Flavobacteriia; order Flavobacteriales; family Flavobacteriaceae; genus Winogradskyella; species Winogradskyella sp. MIT101101. The sequence goes on from NZ_CP138982.1 coordinate 1,881,888, forward strand.
GGTTCTTCGGGTTGTGTACCAGAAACTACCCAGCTGCATGAGTTATCATCAAAAGTAGCATCTTCCCAACACTCTAAATTAGACGGTGCCTCTGGTTGCGTACCAGTAATTTCCCAAGAGCAAGTTGAATCATTAAATATCGCTGTTTCCCAACATTCCGTTGTTGGTTGCATTGGTTGTGTACCTGAAACCTCCCATGCGCATGATGTATTGTTGAAAGATGAAGTTTCCCAGCATTCTAATCCGGTTGGTTCGGCAGGTTGCGTACCTGTAACTTCCCATGAACAGGTTGTATTATTAAACGTCGCTGTTTCCCAACATTCTAAAGATGGTTGTGTAGGTTGTGTGCCTGAAACCTCCCAAGAACAGCTCGTATTGTTAAATGTTGCTGTCTCCCAACATTCTGTTGTAGGTTGTGAGGGTTGCGTGCCTGCAACTTCCCAAGCACAAGTAACATCATTAAACATTGCTGTCTCCCAGCACTCCAAATCAGATGGTTCAGCTGGTTGTGTTCCTGTTACTGTCCAACTACACGAGGCATCATCAAATGTAGCGGTTTCCCAACATTCTGTAGTTGGAGGTGGTGGAGCTTGATTTACGGTAATTTGATACACATCAGAAAGGGTTATACAATCCGAGTTATTCAAATTTGCCTGATATTCAGCAACTTTAGCTCTATAATACGTAGTGGTAGCAATCCCAACTACCGTAATAGAAGCATTAGTTTCACCAGCTATATCTGTCCATGTGTTACCATCAGTACTTACTTGCCATTGGTAAAAATGTGAACTGAAAACCGCATTATCAGGTACTGCAGTTATCGTATCTGAAAATGGCTGTGTGCTACAAGTTGTAATATTATCGCTATTACTACTATCTTCTACCGAAATGGTATCACCGCAACTTTTAAACACTATATCATCAATGGCTACATCATTACCGCAACCACCTGAACTATTGTTTATCATTTTCAAAATAACAGAAGTCTGACCAGGTATAGTTTGAAACACTAGAGCGTATTGATCCCAGGTGGGTGTCAGAGTACCATTTATGTTTCCTGTATTGCCAGAAGCCAATAGATTGGTATCCGTACTATCCCAAATTTCAAACCTTACATTAACAGGTATTGCACCAGGACCACAGAACCCGTTTGCAGGAGTTAAATTCAATAGCCATGACGAAAATTCATAAGTCGTATTTTCGCACAAACCAGTTATTTCTGTTCTGTAAAATTCACCAGCGCTAAAACTGGAATTTACAATCAACATTCTTCCATTAGAATCGTTTGGTGTATGGTCATCAGTATCAAACCAATCAAAATAATTAGTGTTGCTTGTTACGGTATAAAGACCATCGTCTGGTGGTTGCCCATTCGCATACGTGTAAGTTGTAGTGCCAGGTGGTAGTGACGTATCTTGTAAACCCGTACCAAAATCTTCCACAAAAATAGGATCACCAGAGTTGCCTTGGCAGAAACCCAATTGCGCCTGCATCTCTTTTGAAACAAAAGAAAAGCATAAAATTATAAGTAATTTAAGATCTAAGCGAGGGTTTTGCACGTTTAAATATATAGATAAGTTAGTGTAATAGTTTTAACTTTTCGACGAAAAGACCATAAAACCTACTTTTGTATAGTCCATGTATAGGTTAATCAGATATATTAAGCGAAATAGAATAAAATCTTTAGTGATTTTTGTGCTTCTCGTTGCGTATTATTTCTGTTTACCAAATCAATTATTTAAAGATCCTACAGCAACTGTAATTACAAGTCAATCAGATGAATTATTAGGAGCATTAATCGCCGAAGATGGACAGTGGAGATTCCCAGAGAGTGATAGTATTCCTGGCAAATTCAAAACTTGTATTCTTCAGTTTGAAGATGAATATTTTTACAAGCATCCTGGTTTCAATCCGGTTTCCATTTTTAAAGCATTAAAAGACAATTGGAGTTCTGGTTCAGTAAAACGTGGTGGAAGTACCATTACACAACAAGTGATTCGCCTATCACGTAAAGGGCAATCGCGAACCTATCTTGAAAAAATTAAAGAGATCATTCTGTCCACACGATTGGAATTCAGATTATCAAAAGATGAAATCCTAAACCTGTATGCGAGCCATGCTCCGTTTGGTGGCAATGTGGTTGGTATTGATGCTGCGTCATGGAGATATTTTAATCGTAGTGCTCATAATTTATCTTGGGCCGAAAGTGCCACGCTTGCTGTATTACCCAACGCACCAAGCTTAATTTATCCCGGAAAAAACCAAAAGCGATTATTGGATAAGCGCAATCGCTTATTGAAAAAACTCTATGAAAACGGAACAATTGATGAATTGACTTATGAACTGTCCATTGCTGAAGGTTTACCACAAAAACCCTATCCGCTACCACAAATTGCACCGCACTTGCTTCAAAAAGTGGCTAAAACCCATAAAGGTAAACGGATTAAAACAACCGTAAAATCATCGCTACAAGAGCAGGCGAATTTTATTGTAAAGCAACACTACAATCAGTTAAAGCAAAACGAAATTTATAATATTTCAGTATTAGTATTAGATGTTAATACCAGAGAAGTCTTGACTTATATTGGTAATTCACCCACGGACAGAGCGCATCAAAGAAGTGTGGATATTATTGATAAACCCAGAAGTACTGGAAGTATTTTAAAACCCTTTCTTTACGCCTCCATGCTTGATGCTGGCGATTTACTGCCAAACACTTTAGTGGCTGATGTACCAACACAGTTTGGGAGCTACCAACCTGAAAATTTCAATCAGTCTTATGATGGTGCTGTCCATGCCAACAAAGCCTTATCGCGCTCATTAAATGTGCCAGCTGTACGGATGCTGCAAGGTTTTGGATTGGATCGGTTTTATCATTATTTGAAGCAACTTCAACTAAAAGATATAAAATATAATGCCAATCATTATGGACTATCTCTAGTTCTTGGAGGTGCAGAAAGCAACCTTTGGGATTTGTGCAAGAGTTATGCTGCAATGGCTTCAACTTTAAATCATTTTAATGATAATTCGAGTCAATATTTTACAAAGGAATTTATTCAACCTGTTTATAATTCTGAATCAAAAATTAACTTCGGAAAACTAACTACTGAGAAAACCGTTTTTGATGCAGCTTCCATTTACCTCACGTTTGAAAGTATGAAGCAAGTCAACCGACCAGAAAGCGACGAGAGTTGGGAATTCTACGATTCGTCCCAAGAGATCGCATGGAAAACAGGAACCAGTTTCGGGTTTAGGGATGCTTGGGCAATCGGGACCACTAAAGATTACGTGGTTGGTGTTTGGGTTGGCAATGCTGACGGTGAAGGAAGACCAGGTTTGGTTGGTGTGCAAACAGCGGCACCTATTTTATTTGATGTGTTTGATGTACTACCAAAAAGTGATTGGTTTGCAAAACCTTATGACGAAATGTTAGAAGTCAGCATCTGTAAAAAGAGTGGTTATAGAGCGTCTTCAATTTGCGATGATACGGAATTGAAACACATTCAAAAAAGTGGCCAAAAAACTGAACCGTGTCCGTTTCATCAGTTAGTACATTTAGATACTTCGGAAAGATTTCAAGTTAACTCCTCTTGCGAAGCTGTTTCAAGAATTAACAACAAATCATGGTTTGTATTACCTCCTTTGCAAGCGTATTATTTTCAGAATAAAAATCCGTTTTACAAACCGCTTCCTCCTTATAGAAATGACTGTATTGAATCTTCGGGAATTTCAATGGAATTTATTTATCCCAATCAACAAAGCACTATTTTCCTTCCAAAGGATTTTGACGGCGACACCAATGACTTGGTGCTGAAAGTTGCACATTCTAAACCCGAGTTAGAACTGTATTGGTATGTAGATAGTAAATTCATCGGAACCACAAAGGATATTCACGATATGGCTGTTTTACCATCGGAAGGAGAGCATATCATTACCGTTGTGGATGAAATGGGAAATGAGTTGAGGCATAAAATTACTATTTCAGAATAATCGCATTCATCTTCAAATCCTTATTTTTGTCCTCATAAATCAACTATCAATTATGGAGACTTTACAATTTTTACATTCGGGTTGGGCTTATTTAGTTCTACTCGTATTAATACTTGCAACCTTAAATGCCTTGGTTAAATTTTTTGGTGACAAGGAATTCGACGCGAAGGATTTTAGAATTTCATTGTTTACCCTAATTACAATGCATATTCAACTGTTGTTAGGATTAATTTTATGGTTTACTAAAGGTTATTTTGATGAAATGACGGTTGGAGAAGTGATGAAAAGCGAGGCGGTTAGAAAATTAGCGATTGAACATCCCGTAACCATGCTCATAGCGGTTGCATTGGTAACCATTGGGTATTCTAAACATAAGAAAAAACTTGTTTCTAAACCAAAATTTAAGGTGTTGGCTATTTTTTATACAATAGCTTTAGCATTGGTATTATATATGATACCTTGGAATCTTTGGTTCAACTAATAAAAAAAGGCGCAAAATAAGTTTGCGCCTTTTTAATATGTAATCTTTGTAATTAATCTTCCTCTTGGTCTTCGTTTTCTTCCACTTCCTTTATGAGATAGACATAAACAGGGAAGTGATCACTAAAGCCACCCGTAAAACCACCATCGGCAAAACTTCTTAAGGGATAGCCCTTATAACGTCCACGCTTATTGAACATATACGCTGGGTTATAAATACCTGCTTTCCAGAATCTGAAAGACGAATAGTCATCTTCAAGTAAAGGCTGTGAAATTATGATTTGGTCAAATAAACTTAAAGCATCTCTATAAGCCGTAGTTCCCCAACCTTTTTCGGTAAACATTTTTTCATAAGGATTATAGAGCCCTTTTAATGGCACATCCTTCTTTTCTTTCTTAGCTTTTAAAACTTCTTTTACACTCTCGTTTGTTGGATCATCGTTTAAATCACCCATCGTAAAAATCTTAGCATATGGATCAACAGACTGTAAGGAATCTATTAAACGTTTGTTCAACCTAGCCGCAGCAACTCTTTTAAATCGACTGCGAGCTTCACCTCCACTTCGAGATGGCCAGTGACTAACAAGAATATGAATTAAATCTCCATCAAGCTCACCTTTTACCAATAACTGATCTCTAGTATACACGCGTTTTCTTGTTGCATCATCGTAAATCAATAATTCATGAGAACTAGAATCGACTGGTTTAAACAGTGCCTTTTGATATAATAAAGCAACATCAATACTTCTTGCATCTGGACCATCGTAATGAATAATGCCGTAATCTTTTCCTAAAAGTAAGGGATCATTAACTAGGTCTTCTAGAACTTTTCTGTTCTCAACTTCACAAACTCCAATTACTGCAGGTGCGTTATTGGCTTTATCAGCACCAATATTGGCAATTACGCGTGCCATGTTCTTTATCTTTTGTTTATAGACTTCAGAACGATTAGCTTTCATTTCCATTATCGGACTTCTTTCGTCAAATTTTAATGGGTCATTGATAGTATCAAATAGATTTTCTAAATTGTAAAATGCTACAGTATGGATTTTAAAACGTTTTTCCTTTTGGGCAGAAACGCTTGTAAAACTTACAATAGCAGTTAAAATTAGAAGGGACTTTAAAAATTTCATCTTGGTTATATTATGTAATCGTTATATCATAAGCAAATTGCTTGCCAAAAGTATGTAATTATTATAAATAACGTACATTTGCAACCCTTAAATAACCATTTTTTAACCTATTAACAATCAATTTTAATATTAAGCATGAAAAAAAGTTTTTTAATTTTTCTGTTCGGAATTGTCTTTTCATTAGCGGGTTTTGCTCAGCAAACTATTGTTAAGGGAAGTGTTTTGGACGGAACGACAGGAGAACCAATTCCTGATGTAACAATTACTATTGAAGAAACCGGACAAACCCAAAACACGGACGGGAAAGGTGAATTTAGTTTTACCCAAAACGTTCCTCTTGGAGAACAAGTCTTAAAGGTGGAAAAAGTAGGCTATGTTACAAAACGTTACCCAATCATTGTTAACGAAGGACAAACTGTTGACATTAGCGGGATGACATTAGACTATGATCAAAGTGATAAGGATGACCTTTTCATTATTTCAATTTCGGATGACAATTTGAATAGTGAAGATGATGGCCTTACGGACAACATTTCTGGTTTATTACAAGCCTCAAGGGATGTATTTCTTAATGCAGCAGCATTTGACTTTAGTGCCACATTCTTTAGGCCTAGAGGTTTAGACAATGCCAATGGTAAGGTTCTTATCAATGGTGTAGAAATGAACAAACAATTTAACGGAAGACCACAATGGGCAAATTGGGGAGGTTTAAATGACGTACAGCGTAACCGTGTGTTTACTATGGGTATGTCGCCTAACGATTACACCTTTGGTGACTTAGCAGGTACAAACAATATTATAATGCGTGCTTCTAAATATAGAAGAGGCGGACGCATTTCGTATGCATCAGCTAACCGTAGTTATACTGGCAGAGTCATGGCGAGTTATAGTTCTGGCCTTTTAGAAGGAGGTTGGTCGTATTCTGTTTTAGGTTCTCGACGTTATGGAGAAGAAGGTTTTAGAGATGGTACACTTTACGATGCCAACTCACTTTTTGTTGCAGTTGAAAAGCAATTGAATGAAAACCATAGTTTAAACTTTACTGGTATTTATGCTCAGAATAGACGTGGTCGTTCTACAGCTATAACACAAGAAGTATTTGAATTGAAAGGACGTGAGTACAACCCTTTTTGGGGAGAGCTTAATGGTGAACAGCGTAATGCTAGAATGCGAGAAACCAATGAACCTATTTTAATGCTTAATCATTACTGGCAGATTTCAGATAAAGTTCGCTTGAATAATAACGTGGCTTATCAGTTTGGAGAAATTGCCAACAGTAGAATTGATAATGGTGGAACAAGACTGGTAGAATTTAACGGTGAAACCGCTTATATTGGTGGAGCTAGAAACCCAACGCCAGAATATTACCAAAATTTACCTAGCTTCTTTTTACAAGATGATAATCCTACGGCTTATGATTATCAACAAGCCTATTTAGCACAGCAAGCTTTTATTAATGATGGTCAGTTGGATTGGTACAGAATGTACGAAGCCAATGCAGCACTTAGAGCTGATGGTGGCAACTCACTATACGCTATCCAATCTGATGTGGTAAAAGATCAACAGCTAACTTTCAATTCTATTTTAGATGCGGAGTTAACCGACAATATTAAATTAAACGCAGCGGTAAGTTATAGAAACTTAAAAAGTGAAAACTTTGCTCGTATGGAAGATCTTCTTGGAGGAACTGGCTATTTGGATGTAGACTTCTTTGCAGAGGAAGATGACAACTCAACAATCAGTGATGAGGTAGCAGCAAATCTTGCTCAAAGTGATGTTAGAAACCCTAACAGAATTGTTACTGAAGGTGATCGTTATAAATATAATTATGAGATGCATGCTGATGTTATTTCTGCATTTGCCCAAGCACAATTTAAGTATAACAAAGTAGATTTTTATGCTGGACTAAATGTTTCTCAAACAACTTATCAAAGAGTTGGTCTATATGAAAGTGGTTTCTTTCGAGGTGGAGGTAATGATGGTTCGTTTGGAGAAAGCGATAAGTTAGACTTTTCTAATTATGGTATTAAAGGTGGATTTACCTATAAAGTTACGGGTAAACATTTAATTGATGTTAATGCTAGTTACTTTACTAAGGCACCAAGCATTAGAAATTCTTTTGGTAATGCAAGACAATCCAATGCAAAAGTGATTGGCTTAGAAAGTGAAAAAATACAATCTGTAGATGTTAGTTATATATTTAGATCACCAATAGTAAAGGCTAGAGTTACTGGTTTTTATTCAGGGTTTAAAGATGGGTCAGACATCGGTTTTTATTTCACAGAAGATTTGGCTGGTTTAGGTGTAGATACAGGAGATGCTTTTGTACAGGAAATTATGACCAACATAGAAAGAAGACATGTTGGTGTAGAATTGGGTATAGAAGCACAAGTAACACCAACTATTAAATTAAAAGGTGCTGCTTCTATTGGACAGTTTACTTTTCAGAACGATCCTAATTTATATTTAACAAGTGTAGATTTCTTAAACAGAAGTGATATTGATCCTCAAGTTACCTTTGGTGATGGTACAACACAGTTAGATGGCTATCATGTTTCTGGTGGACCTGAACGTGCATTTCAAATAGGGTTTGAATATAGAGATCCAGATTTTTGGAATGTTGGTGTAACAAGTAACTTCTTTTCTAATGCGTATTTAGATGTAAGTAACTTGGCAAGATCAGCTAACTTTACCTCGGATTTTGATGGAAACACATTTAACGATTATGATCCTGACCTTGCTAAAGAGCTACTAAAGCAAGAGCAGTTTGATGATTATATGTTAGTTAACATCATTGGTGGTAAATCTTGGAAAATAAATGATTACTTTGTAGGGTTCTTTGCAACAATAAATAATGTATTTGACCAAGAGTATAAAACCGGTGGTTTTGAGCAATCGCGTTTAGCAAACTTTAGACGTGTCAGTGAAGATAAATCAAGAGATAACGGTCCTATATTTGGTCCTAGATATTTCTTTGGTAATGGTACTACATATTACTTTAACGTTTATGTAAGATTTTAATAAAAGCTATGTTAGAACAAAATAAAATACAAAAAATGAAAACTTTAAAAATTAACAAAATAATACTATTACTTATAGGCTTAGTAGTATTTAATGGCTGTGTTGAGGATGACGAATTTAGCACACCAGACACAACAATAAACGAACCTAATATTCCTGATAGTACTAAAGTACAGATTAGTGCATTAGCTGGTGAATTAGCTCAAGCGCAAGGAAACAGTTCTTTAGACTATTCTGATGAAGACACCACATATTCTTATACATTTAATGAAAATGATTTGTTTATGGAAGGTTATGTTGTTTCAACAGATGAAGGTGGAAATTTCTTTGAGGAGATTATCATTCAAGATAATTTTGAAAACCCAACCATTGGTATCAAATTATTAATTGATGTAAATCCGTTATTTGTTCGTTATGAGCAAGGTAGAAAGATTTATGTTAAATTAAATGGTCTTGCTGTCGGTATTACAAATGGTGTTTTAACTCTTGGGGCGCTAAATGGAAATGAGGTTGATAAAGTGCCATCTGCATCAGAAAATGATGTTATTTTTAGATCGGCAGAGAAGATGGACTTAGTCCCGCTTCCTTTAGCTTTTATAGATTTTAGCGACGATAAAACAAATTTATTTATTCAGCTACAAGATGTGCAATTCAACAGAAATCAGGCTACTGGAGATAACCCACAATCTTTTGCATCAGAAGAATCAGATCAATTTGATGGTGAGCGAACTTTAGAAAGTTGTGCAACTTCTGCGTCTGTAATTTTTAGTACAAGTACCTTCGCAGATTTTAAAGGACTTACATTACCTTCCGGAAGAGGAAGTATGAGTGCTATTTTAACTAAGGATTTCTTTGGTGAAGTATTTAACGTTGTCGTAAACACTCCAGAAGATATCAACTTTGATAGCACAGACCGTTGCGACCCAGACTTTTTAGAATGTACAGGCGCTTCTGGTGGAGGTTCTGCAATTTTCGCGGAAGACTTTGAAGGTTTCGGAACCTATGATTCTGAAGGATGGGATAATATCAATATCAGTGGTACTGATACGGATTGGTTTATCAGTAGTTTTAGTGGTAACTTCTATTCTCGTATTTCTGCATTTAACTCAGATAATGACGAAGCTGATGTATGGTTGGTTACTCCTGCTATTAACATGGATGCTACTACAGGTGAAGAATTATCTTTTGATATACAAGCTAACTTTGATAACGGCACTAACTTAACAGCCTGGGTGTCTACAGATTATGCAGGTGACCCAACAACAGCAACATGGTCTATCTTAGACGCAACAATTCCTGTTGGTCCGGCAAGTACCTTTGGTAACTTTGAAACTGTTGGCCCTATCAATATTTCTTGTGTAGATGGTAACGCAGTTATCGGATTCTTCTATGAAGGTTCTGATCCTAGTGCGACGACAAGATATCATTTAGATAATGTTGTTGTTACTGGCAACTAAAATTAAATAATTTTATATTGAGCCACATCTTAAGAGTTTAAGGTGTGGCTTTTTATTTATAGATAAGCTTATGTTAGATCACTACTATATTTCCGTGTTTAACTACTACAAAAAGACCTTAGGCAAACGGAGTCTTACGTTGGCATTATTGTATATTAATTTGCTAGAGCTTTCTATTTTATTCGCTTTAGCTGCTTTTTTTAAGGCCTTTGCCAGTCAGATGAGGGTCTTAACTATCGCTTCAACTAAATTCTGGATACTACTGGGTATCGTTTCCTTATTTATAATCTTTAAGAACTGGATGCGGTATAATGGAAAAAAAAGGAATGTTCTCAATGCTAAATTAAAAGCGAAGTCAATTTCTATATTCCTGCTATGGTTTCTTCCTATAGGATGTTTACTAATTGCTTTTGTTTTACTGCAGGTACAATAAAAAAACGCTACCCAACTGGATAGCGTTTCTAAATTATATTTCTATTATAATCTTATTCTGATTTCTTCTCTTCAGAGCAACATGCTTTTTTACAATCTTTCATGCAAACAGCTTTATCTTTTTTTGCATCACCTGTACAACATTCCATTTTACAGTCCGCTTTACACGTTTTCTCTTTTCCAAAATCATCTACTAATTTTAAATCTTTCACCTTGTAAATTTCAGCAACGCCAGTCACTGCATCTTCAAGGGATTTTGGTGTCACTTTGGCCTCATCAAACTCAACCATAGCCAAACGCTTATCAAAATCTACTTTTGCAGATTTTACTCCCTCCATTTTTGCCATCTTTTTCTCAATGGTCTTTGCGCAACCCATAGCGCAGGTCATACCATCGATACTAAATTCTACTTTGGCATAAGTAGCATTAGGGTCTAGGGTTTTGGAAACATCTTTATTGGTAACTTCTACATCTACAGTCTTAACTTCTGGTTGAGTCTCATTTTTACATGATGTAAAAACCAAAGTCATAACTGCGATGATACATATACTCTTTAATGTGTTCATAGATTTAAACTATTAAATTTTGGCTAAAACTAATAAATATTGGTGTTTCTTACATAAGAATTAACGAATTTTGTGATTCTTTTACAAAGCCTTAGTATGAAAAACCCTAACGTTAAGTGGATTTATCTTATAATTCTTTCCATAATTTGGGGGAGCTCGTTCATATTAATTAAGAAATCTTTATTAGGACTGACTCCTTATCAGCTTGGAGCTTTGAGAACTATTATTACGGGAATAATCCTTTTGGCTTTCGGCTATTCTCAATTAAAAGACATCCCAAAATCTAAATGGAAATGGTTATGCATCTCAGGATTCTTAGGCTCTTTCTTTCCTGCTTTCTTCTTTGCGATTGCAGAAACAGAAATAGATAGTGCTGTGGCATCCATCTTAAATTCTCTCGTGCCACTAAACACCATATTATTGGGTTTTGCAGTCTTTAAAATCGCCTCAACAAAACGACAGGTTTTAGGTGTCATTATTGGTTTTATAGGTACTTCCATTTTAATTATGAAAGGATCTGAACTCAACCCAAATCAAAACTATTTATATGCTGGTTTTGTGATTGCCTCAACTTTGATGTATGGTGCTAACGTAAATATTATAAAACGTTATTTACAGGATGTAAAACCTTTAGCAATCGCGGCTGGTAATTACATTTTTATTGTTATTCCTGCGTTAGTCATACTATTATTTACAGATTTCTTCTCATCTGAACGACTTAACAATCCTGATTTACCGAGTGCTTTATTGTATGTTATTATTTTATCTGTATTTGGTACCGCTTTAGCCAAAGTGGTCTTTAATAAATTGGTTCAGATTTCTACCCCTGTTTTTGCATCCTCTGTTACGTATATTATGCCCCTTATAGCTTTAATCTGGGGAGTTTTGGATGGTGAAGCTTTTAGTTTAATCCAAGCTATGGCTTCATTGTTGATCTTAGTTGGCGTGTATTTATCACATAAACGCAAAGCATAAAAAAAACCGAAGCTTTCACTTCGGTTTTAATTTTATAAAAATTAAAGGTTTTAATTAAAATCTTCTGCTGTTACGCCTTCATTTACTTTAATCTCAGTAACTTCTAAGTTAAGAACTTGAGGCCCTGTTGCTATTTTCCAAGTGTAAGGCATCATAACACCGTTTACTTCTTTGTAATTAGAGTAATCGGTAACAGTCGTTACAGATTGCCCAGCAGTTTCGTTAGTTTCTTCTGCTCTTAATAAATAGCCTGTCTCAACGTCATAGTATCTAAATGACTCTTTACCGTCTTTAGTTACCTTTATTTTGTAAACATCTGTGCCATCAATAGTAGTTTTACTATCTAAAGTTAAGGTAGATGATTCCATAAATAATTCTGGGAACAAACCTTTTTCGGACTTTCTAGACGCGATATCTTTTTCGTCCATAGGAATTTTTCTCCCTTGTTGTTCCATATAACCAGTTTCACCATCAAAATTTTGCTTCATTACGGTACCCATACCTTCAACAATCATTTCCATAGAAAACTTATTCGGAGACATTTGCTTCAATATTGCTATAGGCTTAAATGGCGCTCCTTGAATAGTTACATCTGCAGTTGTCAAAGTCGAATTTACACTTCTAAGGTTTTCTTCACCTCCAACGGCATCTACATATGTCTTTACAACAGATTCTGCCGTTAAACCTTCTGGTAATGGTTTAGAATATACAGGCTTGTCAGTAGGTTTAGCATATTTATCATAATACTTGATTGGAATTCCTGTTTTTTCAAGATTCTCTAATACTTCACTTCCTTTACCAACTACAATTATACGCGCATTTTCTGTCTTAAAATGCTTATTTGCTACGCGCATTACATCATCCTTAGTCACCGCATTTATTTTCTCTAAATAAGTGGTGTAGAAATCTTCTGGTAAGTCATTTAATTTAATGTTTAAAGCATAATTAGCAATTGTTTGCGGACGCTCTAATGCCAATACAAAATCACCTACATACTTAGCTTTTGCATTAGCTAGATCTTCAGAATCTACAGGCTCAGTTTTAATACGGTTGATTTCCTTAAGCGTTTCCACAACAGCACTATCCGTAACTGCGTTTCTTACCGCAGCACCAGCCGTAAAACGAGAAGCGTTCCATCTGCTGGTTCCAATGCTAGAACGTGCACCATAGGTATAGCCGTGTTCTTCACGTAGATTCATGTTTAAATAACTACCGAAACCACCACCTAAAATCTTGTTGGCAATTAAAACTGAATGGTAATCCTCATCATTCATTTTAAAATCAACATTGTTCGTCAAAGAGATGTTAGATTGTACTGCGTTTGGCATATCCACAAAATTAATTTGCGTGTACTGAGCATTGGCTTTTGGCTCTGGAATAGTAATATCTACACCAGCTGATTTTTCCCATTTCCCAAAATGATTTTTAATCTGTCTTTCTACATTACCGATCTCAACATCACCAACAACAACTAAGTAAGCATTGTTAGGGTTGAAATACTTTTCGTAAAATGCCAATACATCTCCAAACTCAATATTGTTAACCGTTTCTTCTGTAACAAATTCACCTCTTGGATGATTTGCCCCATAAGATAATGCGCCACCAACTCTACCAGCAACAGCATCTACGCTCTTTTCTTGAGACTTTAAATTTTCAATAAGCTTCTCTTTCTCTTTTTCGAATTCCTCTTTAGTCAATAATGGATTAATTGCCGCATCAGCCATTAATTCAATGATTCTGTCAGAATATTTAGATAATGAACTTGCAAAAGCTCCTTGAGCACCAAAGCCTAAACTCGCTCCCAAGAAGTCAATTTCTTCATTAAATTCATCTTTAGGAATATTAGTTGTTCCATTACCTAACATGGCAGCGAGGATACTAGAGACACCTGCTTTTTCACCTTCCCTAATCGGTTTGTTATCTATGGTTAAAGAATAAGATACTCTAGGTAATTTATGGTTTTCTACAACAAGGACCTCAATCCCGTTATCTAACTTAAACTCACCTGGCTTCTCTAATGTTATTTTAGGAGCTGGACCTGGCTCAGGTTGCTTAGATCTGTCTATTTGTGCATTTACACCTACTGCCATTAAAAACAATACAATAAATGCTGATATTTTAGTTTTCATGTTACTATTCATTTTTATTTTATTGATCATCTTTCTTAGGTAAATACTCTAGTATTAAACGCTGATTAGGATTTAAATACTTCTTGGCAACGTCTCTCATTTCTTCTCTGGTGATGGAACGATAGATATCAATTTCGTTATTGATTAAATTTACGTCATCATACAACATATAGTAACGTGCCAATGAATTGGCAATTCCTGCTACACTCGAGTTAGAGTTTACAAATTGATTTTCAAATTGATTTTGAAGCTTTTGATAATCGCGCTCAGAAATTAAATCTGTCTGAATCTTAGCGATTTCTTCATCCATTTCTGTAATTAAAGTATCCAATGATACATCACCTAGCGGTAAACCAAACAAAGCGTACATACCGTAGTCTTCTTGGCTTATGTTTACTGCTTGTACCTGTAAAGCTTGCTTTTGCTCATCTACCATCTTCTTGTATAAGACTGAGCTTTTACCACCGCTTAAATATTGAGAAATCATATTTAACACATAAGAATCCCTATCTTTAAAAGAAGGAGTTCTGTATGCTGCAATTACAGCCGGAATTTGAATATTAGGATCGTAAGCCTTATCTCTCATAGATTCAGTGATTGGCTCTTCTTTAGGGAAGTTTCTTTCAATATCCTCACCTCTTGGAATTGGGCCAAAATAATCCTGAACCATTTTCTTTACCTCAGCTTTGTCAATATCACCAGCAACTACTAAAACAGCGTTGTTTGGTACATAGTATTTTTTATTAAATGCTTGGAATTCTTCTAAGGTAGCAGCATCTAAATGCTCCATCTCACCAATTGTAGTCCCTTTATAAGGATGTACTTTAAACATGCGCTTTTTAATCTCAGCCAATATGTTTCCATAAGGTTGATTATCTACACGAAGTCTTTTTTCTTCCTTTACTACTTCATTTTGCGTATCTACACCTATCTGATTGATAACTGGGTGTAAAAGACGCTCAGACTCCATCCAAAGACCTAGTTCTACACTATTAGAAGGAAACACTTCATAATAGTAAGTTCTGTCGTCAGTAGTATTGGCGTTATTGCTTCCTCCATTAGACGTTACAATGTTAAACCATTCTCCGCGTGGAATATTCTCCGTACCTTCAAATAAAAGATGTTCAAAAAAGTGAGCAAATCCTGTGCGTTCTGGGTCTTCGTCTTTTGCACCAACATGGTACATTACAGATACTGTTACTACAGGAGCCGAATTGTCTTGGTGCAAGATAACGTGCATACCATTATCTAAATCGTACTCTTCAAATTCTACCTGTTGCGCGTTGGAGTGAAAACCAACTAACAACAAGAGCGCTAGAGTAAAAAAGCTTTTTTTCATTATTAAATGTGTTTAGTGTTTAAATTGTTTTTAGTGTTTGTCTATGTTAAGTTTACATCGTTACACAAAGCCCTACAAAAATAAGGAATGATTCCACTTTTTAACATAATAAAGTACAAAAACTCTATTTAATCCTGTAAAATTCTAACTCATTTTATTGAGATATCAAAATCCTATTCCTAAAAGAGTTCAAAAAGCCTGAAAACGTTTGTAGATTAAGAATTTAGAATTATATTTGCATCCGCTTTCTGAGAAGGAAGCTTATAATTTTAAACAAATTAATAAAAACGTTACGCTATGTACGCAATTGTAGAGATAGCAGGGCAGCAATTTAAAGTTGCAAAAGACCAAAAAGTTTTTGTTAACCGTTTATCTACTGAAGAAGGCAAGAAAGTTTCTTTCGATAACGTTCTTTTAATAGGTGATGGTGACAAAACTACTTTAGGCGCCCCAGCTATAGACGGAGCACAAGTAAGTGCTAAAGTCTTAAAGCACCTTAAAGGTGACAAAGTAATCGTTTTCAAAAAGAAAAGACGTAAAGGTTACCGTGTAAAAAATGGTCACAGACAAGCCTTAACCGAAATCGTAATTGAAGGCATTACTGCTTCTGGAGCTAAACCAGCTAAGAAAGCTGAAAAAGCTGCACCGAAGAAAGAAACAAAGAAAGCTGAACCTAAAGCTGCTGCTAAGACAGAAGTTAAGAAGGCAGCGCCAAAAGCTAAACCAGCTGCAAAGAAAGCAACAGGTAAAGCTGATGATTTAAAGAAAATTGAAGGTGTTGGACCAAAGGCTGCTGAAGCTATGGTTAATGCTGGATTAGATACTTTTGCGAAAGTAGCAAAAGCTAAGCCAGAAGACATTGAAGCAATTTTGGCTGAAGCAAGTTCTAGATTAGCACATTTAGTAGCTAATACATGGCCACAACAAGCTAAATTAGCTGCTGATGGAAAATGGGACGAGCTTAAAGAATTACAAGATAATTTAGACGGAGGAAGAAAATAAATTTTCATCCTTTAATATTAACAAAATAAAACCTTAAGACAATGGCTCATAAAAAAGGAGTTGGTAGTTCTAAAAACGGTAGAGAATCAGAATCGAAACGCTTAGGTGTTAAGATATTTGGTGGACAAGCTGCTGTTGCTGGGAACATCATCGTAAGACAAAGAGGTAATACACATCACCCAGGTGAAAACGTTTATCAAGGAAAAGACCACACTTTACATGCTAAAGTTGATGGCCTTGTACAATTTACTAAGAAGAAAGACAATAAGTCTTATGTTTCTATAGCACCATTTGAGGCTTAAGACATAACTTCTTAATACATATTTTAAAAACCCTTTCTGGAAACAGAGAGGGTTTTTTGTTATCATTAAATACGAAGTAAAAATCTTCCATAGAGATTATAGTTAGAAACTCTGTTATTACACTTCGACTGCGCTCAGTGTGACACTATAGAAAACATTTTACACTATTTCCATCTTTTTCAACAGAAAACTAGCATTCATATTTTGGCAAACACCTTTCTTAAGCTTGTAATCAAAAAAGAGTTCGTCGTTTTTGATTTCTGCATCAAAATAGTAGTTTTTTACGGCTTCTAATTCGGCTTCAATTTCTGTAAGGCTTAAATCGTGTGTGGCAATAATTCCTGTGGCATTTTGCTTTACTAACTTTTCTACAAATTTTCTTGAGCCAATAGCTTTGTCTGTACTATTTGTTCCTTTTAGGATTTCATCTAAAATCACAAAATAATTCTTGTCTTCAGCAATCGTATCAACTATAAATTTTAATCGTGTTAACTCACTAAAGAAGTACGAGCTATCATCCGTTAAGGAATCCGTAGTGCGCATGCTCGTAATAAGTTTAATCGGCTTGTATTTACTTTCTTTTGCACAAACAGGCAATCCTACATTTGCCATTACGATATGTAGCGCAACCGTTCTAAGAAAGGTACTCTTGCCAGCCATATTCGCGCCTGTAACAATGAAAAATTGCTCTTCCTGCAACTCTAAATCACTATCAATACGCTTTTCAGGATTTAACAATGGATGTCCTAAATCTTTAGCGTTAATGGTTATACTTTCTGAAGTAATTTCAGGATAGGTGAAGCCTTGATGATTAAAAGCATAGTTTCCTAAAGTATTATAGGCATCAAAAAACGTGACGACATCAAACCAATCTTCTACTTTATCTGCATAGTGACTTATCCATTGCTCTACATGATAGGTTTGCCTTATGTCCCAAAGCAAATAACCATTCCCAAAAATAGCAGAAATAAAATTGTTTCTATTGTCTAATGCATCTAAAGCTTTTGAAAATTTTGAAAATATCTGAGAGGCTTTCAACCCTTCGGACTGTATTTTTTCTTGTTTTTGCTTTAGTAAATCCGACTGAAATTCTTTTTGTTCAATCTGATTGAGCAATAGTGCATATTGCCTAAACGTGTCTTTGGTACGTTCGGTGTTTTGGGCCACCGCATTTATTTTCTTTAAAAATCGCCCTGTAATTGCCAAACCTAAAAGCAACCAATAACCCACATATTCTATTGGGATAACTTCGGTGATACCTAAGACCAAAATTGCTAAAGAAGCTACACTAAAAGCGATAGTAAACCAGTAAATGGTAGAGCTTAAAAAAGGCTTATAGTCTTTCAACCATGTAATGATAGATTTTGCTGAATATTCTACCTCAACACCTTGCGCCACACCAGAATAGTATTGTCGCCATTCTGGCTCTTCGGCCAATTCTTTTATGGCGTCTTGCCTTGCTTTAATATTAGAGATATCATTAGCCAACAAGCAATTTACAAGCGATTGTGTGCCTTCTTTTATAGTTGTTCTATTAATAAACTGAAAGAAAGAGCCTCTCCCAAATAAATCGATATCTAAACTATAATAATGCTTAGGATTTTGAAACATTTTGCCGTCTGCCCTAGCGTGAAAATTACCTGCAGCAATTTTAAGTTCGTCTTCATTCATAATTGCGAGACGTTTATGCAGTGCTCGCTGTGCTTTTAAATCTGTATATCTAGACAGTAAAAATAAAAAGATGGCTGAGCCTACAGCTGCAATTACTATAGCTATTTGCCACTTCTGAAACAACATATAAACTCCGAATGCTGTTAATCCGAAAACCAAAAGTCTAAGTGTGCTTAACAAACCCATCTGTTTATAAATGCGTTTTGATTCTGCTTTGTGCTTCTCTGACTGAGTCTTATAAAATTGGTTTGGGTTTTGCATTTAAGATTGGGTTCAAAATAAAATCCCAAGATAAGATTTTACCTTGGGAGTTCATATTTTTTCAAGATCACTAACTTTCGGCAGACAGTTTCGCTTTGGCGTTGCTCAGTTTAGTCCGACAGTTCTGAACGATATTATTTTTTCACAGTAGCGGAAAGATACTCTCGGTTCATACGTGCAATATTTTCCAAGGAAATTCCTTTAGGACACTCTACTTCACAAGCTCCGGTATTGGTACAGTTACCAAAACCTTCTTCGTCCATTTGCTTTACCATGTTCAACACACGATCTGTTGCTTCTATACGACCTTGAGGTAACAATGCAAATTGAGAAACCTTAGCGCCAACAAATAGCATTGCCGAAGCATTTTTACAAGCTGCCACACATGCACCACATCCAATGCAGGTTGCAGCACTAAAGGCATCGTCCGCATCGTGTTTGTTAACAGGAATCGCATTGGCATCAATTGTATTACCAGAGGTATTAACAGAAATAAACCCTCCTGCATGCTGTACTTTATCAAAAGAGCTCCTATCTACAATAAGATCCTTTATCACAGGAAATGCCGTAGCTCTAAATGGTTCAATGGTTATTGTGTCACCATCGTTAAAAGACCTCATGTGTAACTGACACGTCGTAATATATCTGTCAGGACCGTGAGGTCGACCATTAATAAATAGTGAGCAAGAGCCACAAATGCCCTCTCTACAGTCGTGATCGAATGCAACTGGTGTTTCGCCCTTGGTAATTAGTTCGTTATTTAACACATCTAACATTTCAAGGAAAGACATATCTGGCGATACATCATTGATTTTATAATCAACCATTTTTCCTTTGTCATTAGCGTTATTTTGACGCCATATTTTGAGTGTAAGATTCATATTATCCTCTTATTTATAACTTCTTTCTTTAACCTCTATATTTTCATACTGCAAGTCTTCTTTATGAAGTACTGCATCTTTTGGTTCTCCTTTATATTCCCAAGCTGATACGTATTGAAATTCTTTTCTACGCATCGCTTCTCCTTCTTCAGTTTGGTATTCTTCCCTAAAGTGGCCTCCAGCAGACTCTTCGCGTTGCAATGCATCTTTAGCAAACAATTCACCTAATTCTAAGAAATCTGCAACACGACCCGCTTTTGCAAGTTCTTCGTTAAATTCATCTGCAGTTCCTGGTACAAGAACATCTTTCCAGAATTCTTCTCTTAATTGAGAAATTTCTGATATTGCCGATTTTAAATCTTCGGCATTACGTGCCATTCCACATTTATTCCACATAATCTTTCCTAAACGTTTGTGGAAATGATCTACAGAATGTTTACCGTTATTATTTATGAGATGGTTTATATTGTCCTCAACTCTTTTTTGAGCGTCATCAAATTCTTTGGTATCGGTTGGAATTTCACCAGTTCTAATATCATTAGACAGGTAGTCACCAATAGTATAAGGTAATACAAAATAACCATCTGCCAATCCTTGCATTAACGCTGAAGCGCCAAGTCTGTTGGCTCCGTGATCAGAGAAATTAGCTTCACCAATACAGTACAATCCTGGTATAGTAGTCTGTAAGTTATAGTCAACCCAAAGTCCTCCCATTGTGTAATGTACCGCAGGATAAATCATCATTGGAGTTTCATACGGATTCTGATCTACAATTTTCTCGTACATCTGAAATAAATTTCCATACTTTTTCCTTACAACTTCCTGACCTAACTTCTTTACCAGAGCATCGTCATTTTCATCCAAACCTTTAACGTGTGCTTGCTCTTTTCCATAGCGCATAAATGCTGAAGCAAAATCTAAATAAACAGCTTCACCAGTTTTATTTACACCATAACCAGCATCACAACGCTCCTTTGCAGCACGCGATGCCACATCACGAGGCACAAGGTTTCCAAAGGCAGGATAACGACGCTCTAAATAGTAATCTCTATCGTCTTCAGCTAATTCGGTAGGTTTTAATTTCCCTTCTCTAATAGCTTCAGCATCTTCTTTCTTTTTTGGTACCCAAATTCGTCCGTCATTACGAAGTGATTCAGACATCAAAGTTAATTTAGACTGATGTTCTCCAGAAACCGGAATACAAGTTGGGTGGATCTGAGTATAGCAAGGGTTGGCGAAGTAAGCTCCCCTTTTGTGAGCTTTCCAAGCTGCGGTTACGTTACTTCCCATCGCATTAGTTGAAAGGAAAAATACATTTCCATAGCCTCCAGTACCTAACACTACAGCATGAGCCGAATGTCTTTCAATTTTACCGGAAACCAAATCGCGGGCAATTATTCCTCTTGCTTTTCCGTCAACCATAACCACATCCAACATTTCGTGGCGATTGTACATTTTAATTTTACCTCGACCAATCTGACGATTCATTGCAGAATAGGCACCCAACAATAACTGCTGACCAGTTTGTCCTGCCGCATAAAATGTACGTGATACCAGTACACCACCAAACGAACGGTTATCCAATAATCCACCATATTCACGGGCAAAAGGCACACCTTGCGCCACACATTGGTCAATAATATTTGCAGAAACCTCAGCTAAGCGATACACGTTTGCCTCTCTAGAACGATAATCACCACCTTTTACGGTATCGTAAAATAAACGGTAGGTTGAATCTCCATCTCCTTGATAATTCTTTGCTGCGTTAATTCCACCTTGAGCTGCAATTGAGTGCGCACGACGTGGAGAATCTTGAAAGCAAAATGCTTTAACATTGTAACCCAATTCCGCTAACGTTGCAGCAGCAGAGCCACCGGCTAAACCTGTTCCAACTACTATAACATCAATGTTACGTTTGTTTGCAGGATTAACAAGATTGATGTTGTTTTTATGATTGGTCCACTTTTCTGAAAGTGGGCCTTTTGGTATTTTAGAATCTAAAGCCATATCAGCTATTATTTTAGTGGTTAAAATGATGGTACAATGCAATGAAAATAAAACCTAATGGCAATCCAATTGCATACACCTGAGCTAAGCCTTTCATACTTTTCTTATAGATGCTATTTGCACCAATAGATTGAAAAGCTGAACTAAATCCATGTAATAAATGTAAACTCAATAACACAAAAGCTAATACATAGGCTCCAACACGCAATGGGTTTTCAAATTTGTGTACAAGTTCTTCATAATATCTAAAGCCACTATTTACATTATCTGGATCTAACAGACCGCTCATATCTCCTTTAAAATATTTAATGTTAATTTCTGGAGCCCAAAAATCTATAAAATGCAATACCAAGAACGCTAGTATAACCGCTCCAGAGAGTAGCATGTTTCTACTCATCCAAGTAGAATTAGCATTCCCGTTATTTCTTTTGTAACTCTTTTGTCTGGCTTTATTGTTTTTATACTCTAAAACAAATCCCATAATAAAGTGAAAAATAACACCGAAAATTAAAATAGGTTGTAAAACGAATTGCACAGCCCAAAACGTCCCCATAAAGTGAGAAGCTTCATTAAAAAGATCTTCACTGAAAACAGACAGAATATTAATTGCAAAATGTTGAAGTAAAAAAATCATTAGGAAGAGTGCCGAAAGTGCCATGGCAAACTTTCTTCCAATCGTAGAATTTAGAATTCCGCTCATTATAATTTTAGTTAACTAATTAGAGTTACAAAGATACAGCGCAAACGGGTTATTCCCAACTGCGCTATAGTATAATTAATTATTTAGAATGATTTTAATCTAAAAATTGAATCTTGGGTTAACAATGGAATTGTAAATAGAACCAAACTGATAACTAAATCCAACACTTACAAAATAATTATAACCCGATTGTAGTTGCTGTTGTTGCAATAATAACTCTTCCAAAGATACATCTCCGGCAGGAAGGTTGATTTGGTCTCTGGTAATTCGATAATTACCACTTACATTAAAATTAAAGCCTTTAAAAACTCTAATATTTGCACCTAGAAAAAAACCATAGGACTTTAAACTTGTATCATGCAAAAATTGATTGAAAGACGCTTCAGCATTTATATTTCCCCATTCCTGTCTAAAACTAGTTCCAAGTAATAATGAATGCTGAAAAAGTGTTTCTTCCTCTTCAGCAAATACAGAACGTTCTATATAGTCATTGTAAACTAACCCATTTCGATACGATAAGATCAACTGCTTTTTTGCAGATTCTGAATATTTAAAGAAATTATATTCTATTGCGGGCCTTAATCTCCAAAACAGTTCATAATTACTAAATGTAGATGTCCCTATACTACCAAAAACACCAGCAGACCAATGTTCAGTAATACTTACTACATCACTAACGTTTAAGTTCTTGCTATTGTTAATAGCGACGATATCTTCACCATCGAATGTAAACGTAGATTTGTTTTCGCTAAACCCTAGTCTAAAAGAAAACTTATTCTTTGCTGTAACACGTCTTGCCGAAACACTAAAGTTTAAATTACTGGAATTATTAGTTTCCTGACCGTTAAAAAAACCTCTAGCACCAAGCCTAAATACCCAATAATTCCACGGGTCTTTTTCCTCAACTTTTTCTTCTTCATTCTCTGGCGTTGGTACATTGATTGTCACCTCATCTGTAGTTCCTTTTGCAATCCAAAAGCGCACCAATCCAAGCTTAAGATTTTCTAAAATCTTTCGTCTTTCATCATCTCGTGTCATATTGGAGTCTGTAGAAAAACTGAGTTTATAATTAATGGCTTCAAATTCTTTTTTCCCAATAAACTCAACATCATAACTTCTTCCACCACTACCATTGCGCTGTGTCACAAAAAATAAGTGTACATCACTAAGCCCTTGATCTCTTACAAACTGAACATTACCTAAGTTCTGCCTTAAATAAGTCTGATCACAAACATTACAATCTAAAAAAATTTTAAGTTGCTCAGTAGAATCGTTCTGTGCGATTAGGTTAAAAAATAAAAATAGTGATACTAATAAAGTGGAGGACTTTAGCATTATTTAGCGATGGTTTAGTTTAGTTTCGGCAAATTTACCTCGAACTTTAACGTTACACCCACGCTTTTAGTTCAGTTTAACATTAAGGTTCTCTAATTTGTAATCATTCTAAAGTCTTTAAAGTTTAGTCTTTTATTTTATCTCCAACTTGGTTTTCGCGTTATCTATTTGTACCGTATATACGCCTTTTGGCAAATAATATTTCCCATTGCCAGCTTTTGAAATATCTACACTTGTATTTTCTTTCATTAAGGCTTTTTTGCCTTTTTCTGTGAGTTCTAGATTGTAATCCACATAGTTGAATCCCTTGTCAGCATCAACTGTCATGCTATTGAGCTCTGTCCCTTTTTCAGACAAAATTTTAATGGTTTTTTTACCTGATGCATTGCTATAAAACTGAATGGTTTTCTCTGGCTCATAGGCATCTGACCATTGGCTGAACGAACTTCCCCAACGTCTTGAAGAACGAACAGGACTTAAGTTAAACATAGTGATTCCTTTTGACTGCATATCTGAATCCAGTTGCTGTAATCCCGCAATATCCGCTTTATAAATACTGCGTCCATGTGTACCCAACAATAAATCCTTGGCTTCAGGTTGAACAACCATATCGTGAACAGCGACATTTGGTAATCCTTTTGAAAACACTTCCCAAGATTGTCCCATATTAAATGACACATAAGCTCCGTTATCTGTTCCTAAGTACAGCATATTTTCATTCTTTGGGTCTTCCTTAATCACATTGACTGGAGAAGCCGGAATATTTCCGCTGATGTCTTTCCAAGTCTGTCCGTAATCATCACTCATATACGCATATACTTTAAAGTCATCCCATCGGTAACCATTTAAAGTAACGTACACGCGTTCCTTTTTATGTTGAGACGCAACGACTCTGCTCACCCATAAATCTTTTGGAAAGGAATTGGAAATTTTCGTCCAACTACCTCCTGCATTTTTGGTGACACTTAAAACTCCATCGTCACTCCCTGCGTAAATCAAGCCAAATTGAAATGGACTCTCGGAAATTGTTGTCAAAGTACCATAAGCCACATTGCCTTTTTTACCTCCGTTGGTTAAATCGTCACTAATAGCTTCCCAATCGTTACCTTGGTTCATAGAACGCATCAACTTGTTGCCACCCAAATACAAAATATCCTGATTGTGAGGTGACAGCAAAATTGGCGTTTGCCAATTAAAGCGGTACGGATTTTCTCCTAAGGTATGTTTTGGCTGAATGTATTTACGTTCGCCTGTTTCGCGATTGATTCTAAAGTAATTTCCGAACTGGTAACCTGTATAGACTATATCCGAATTTCTATTATCTATCTGAATTTGCATACCATCTCCTCCCATGATGCCTTCCCAAGGATATTGACCTCTTTGATGCCAGCTTTTATCTTCTCTCGCATTGTTGGCTCCTACCCAAACACCGTTATCCTGTAAACCACCATACACATTGTACGGTTTTTCGTTATCGACATTGATGGCATAAAACTGACCAACTGATGGCGAATTCAGCTTTATCCAACTTTCACCATCGTCGTAACTCATATTCAATCCACCATCATTTCCATTGATAAGATGACCTTGCATTTTAGGGTTGACCCAAAGTGCCTGATGATCTGCATGGACATTTTCACGACCTATTGATGTAAAACTTTTTCCGGCATCCTTAGATTTCAAAATAGGCACTCCCATAATGTAGATGCCGTTCTTATCTTGTGGATCTACTCTAATTTCTCCAAAATAATAGCCATAACTGTAATAGAGTCCATCGATATAGTCTTCATGCGTTTTTTTCCATGATTTTCCACCGTCTGTACTTTTATAAACCTCAGCTCCAATCACAGGAGTATCAAACAACATAGCATTAGCGTCTTCTAAATACTTGGCTAAATCTATAGGCTTCACATTACCAGAACGCACCATTTGCTTGACGTTCTCAGCTCTGTATTTTTCCTGAAAACCATTGGTCTTTAAAAAGGCGTTTAATTTTTTGTCCTCTAATGCCAAAAAGTCTTTGGTGGACATGGTCTTAAAATCATCTTTTGTTAAGCCTGAAGACTCGCTTTTTTCCGCATCGTCTTCTCTGTGAAATTGACTATCATGCAACGCATAAACGGTGTTTTCATCAAACACGGCAAGTCCAATTCTACCCACACCTTCACCTGTTGGAAATCCACTATTTTTTGTTGAAATTTTCTCCCAAGTATCTCCTCCATCTGTACTTTTATAAATGGCTGAATTATTTCCGCTTCCTGTAAAATTCCATGCTTTACGATCTCTTGTCCAAGAGGCTGCAAACATCACATCAAAATTATCTGGTGCGTGTTGCACGTCAATGATACCGCTCATGTTATCTACAAACAAGGTTTTGTTCCAGGTTTGTCCTCCATCAGTGGTTTTGTAAATGCCTCGTTCTTCGTTTGGTGAATACAGATGACCTGTAACACCAATAATCACTTCGTTTGGATTATTTGGGTTAATTAAAATTCGACCGATATGATGCGAGTCGTCTAACCCAAGATGTTCCCAGGTTTTACCGTTATCAGACGATTTCAAAATACCTATACCTGCGTAGCTCGATCGCGAACTGTTGTTTTCACCTGTCCCAACCCAAATGGTTCTGTTTTTCCAATCGACAGCAATATCACCTACATTTTGTGTGGCAGCATTATCCAAAATCGGAGTGAAAGTTGTACCGTTGTTAGTGGTATGCCAAACTCCACCTGACGCATAACCGACATAAAACTCAGACGGCCTCTCTGGATTCACATCCACATCTACCACACGACCACTCATAATGGTTGGTCCAATATTTTCAAAAGGGACGTTTTTTACCAATGACGATTGTGTCATCTTCTGCTTGTGTTCTAAAGCCTGTTTTACGGTTTCGGCAGAGGTTGACGGTTGCTGAGCACTTACAAAAAGTGAGCTCACAAAAAATACAATGGAAAGGAATTTTGTGTTTGACATGTTGGTTAGTTTTAAAGTGAACGAAAATTAACCAATCTTCATTCGTCCTCAAAATTTAATAACAAAGTTTAACAGATTATCACAAGTTGCTTTGGCTTGCGTTTTTGTTTGTTTATTTTTGAAACTCAATAAAACTTTCACGTGTTCGCAAGGATGATTATGCATTTATGTCGCAACGTGAAAAACTCAAAATTTTCTTATTATGAAATACGACCCAATAGACTCACAACTCTTTATAAAAAACCGTAAAAACTTCGCCAAGTTTATGCAATCAAGCAGTTTGGCGATATTTAATTCCAACGACATTTATCCAACAGGCGCAGATAGTACTTTGCCATTTGCACAACATCGCGATATTTTTTATCTCAGTGGTGTGGACCAGGAAGAAAGTGTATTGGTCATCTTTCCGGATTGCCCAAAAGAGAAACATCGTGAGGTGTTATTCCTAAAAGAAACCAACGAGCACATTGCAGTTTGGGAAGGTGAAAAACTCACTAAGGAAAAAGCCTTTGAAACCTCAGGCATTAAAACCGTGTATTGGTTAAAGGATATGGAAAAAGTGTTGTTTGAGCTTATGACCCAATGCGACACGGTTTACCTCAACACCAACGAACATTACAGAGCAAGTGTAGAAACCGAAACACGCGAAGCACGTTTTGCAAAGAAATTAAAAGACAAATATCCTGCGCATAGCGTTGCCAAGAGCAATCCTATTTTGCAACGTCTGCGTTCTGTAAAAGACCCGATTGAAATAGACTTAATGCAACAGGCTTGCGATATTACCGAAAAAGCCTTCCGTCGTATTTTAAAGTTCACAAAACCTGACGTTTGGGAATATAATCTTGAGGCCGAATTTATGCACGAGTTCCTAAACAACCGTTCTAAAGGTTTTGCCTATACTCCAATTATTGCTTCGGGAAACAATGCCAATGTGTTGCACTATATTGAAAACAACCAACAATGTAAAGCAGGCGATTTAATTTTGATTGATGCTGGTGCAGAATACGCTAACTACTCTAGTGATATGAGCCGTACGATTCCCGTTTCAGGGAAATTCACCGACAGACAAAAAGAAGTGTATAACGCAGTCAATCGTGTAAAAGACGAAGCCACTAAAATGCTCGTGCCAGGAACCCTTTGGGAACAGTACCATGTGGAAGTCGGTAAACTAATGACCTCAGAATTATTAGGTCTTGGCTTACTCGATAAAGCCGATGTACAAAACGAAAACCCAGACTGGCCAGCGTATAAAAAGTACTTTATGCATGGTACCTCTCACCACATTGGTTTAGACACACACGATTATGGTTTATTACACGAACCTATGCAAGCCAACCAAGTATTTACCGTTGAGCCTGGTATTTATATCCCAGATGAAGGTTTTGGTATCCGTTTAGAAGATGATGTGGTGATCCAAGAATCTGGTGAGCCTTTTAATTTAATGCGTAATATTCCTATTGAGGTTGAAGAGATTGAGGAGATTATGAATTCTTAGAGTTTATAAATTAATTTGAAATTGAATTCTTTTATTTCTTATTATTTTTTCAAGTTCTTTTATCGTTAACATTACGTAAGAAGGTGATTTTTCATTTAAGCAAACAAAGCAGAACCTGAATCTATCACCTAATAATTTTCCAAAATTAAATTCATTTTCAGTAGCACCAAAGAAGAATCCTTTGGGATTTTCAGGAAGGTATTTTTTAGTTGTTTTTAATTCAATGAATAGAATTTCATCCAGATGTGTTTCTATGTATTCTTTTTCAAACTCTATTCCTTTCAATTTTGGGATGTAAACCATGTCAAAAGACTGTAAGTAATTATAGGGAACACCAACTTTGTCCAGTAGTAATTTTTTCGTTTCCTTATCAATTTTGAAAAATCCTGTATGTTCTTCAATTAGATAGTTTATACCTTGTTTTTCAGTGACATTGTTAGATAATGTCAATTTAAACGAATGTTTTCTTGACATTATTCTTCTGTTTTTAGTTCATATTGTTTAAATAACTTTTTGGGATTTTCAAATTTGACCAATTCGTCAATAGTTATGTTGAAGACTTTAGCAAAAACCAGAATATTGGTCAAAGAAATATTCCTTTCACCTCTCTCTATCATTCCAATATATGTTCTATGAAAACCTGTTAAAAAAGATAATTTCTCTTGGCTTAGTCCTGCCTGAGTTCTTAAGTGTCGAACTCGATTACCAAATTCTTTAAGTATGAATTGATTTACCATTAATCAAAACTATACTTATTGTATGCGGTATTCAACATACAATAAGTATCATTCCCTTATATTTGATAAAAAAAGATATTATGGAAAAATATGCAAGAAAAAGTGATGTTGATGGCAAAGGAATGAATAATGGATATTGTTTTGGTAATGGAGATTTTTATTGCCAAAATGATGAACAAGCTAAACAATATATAGAATCATTAGGATTAGATTGGAAAGAAGAACTAAGTAAATTCAACACCAGAGAAGAATGGTTCTATTTTACAGAATGGGAAGAAATTGACCCAGAAGAATTTTTTGATAGTGAAGGTAATGCATATACAACATGTAAAAGATGTAATAAACCTGTAATGCTAAAAAGCAAAATTTGTAAAAAATGTTTCACATCAATTTAAATTAAACTCCCACAACCTCACCCTCAAAAACATAACGCTGTAACTTCTGCAAAGTTTCCAGTTTATCACTGGTATTTACCAACAGTGAAATGTTATTGTTACTACCACCATAAGCAATCATACGTACGTTAACATCTTGTAGCACCTGAAACAATTCTGGTGTATCTGGATGATAAATAATGTGGTGACCAACGAGGCAAACGATACTCATATAATCGTCAATTTCTACCGTGGCGAATTTTTCGAGTTCTTCGATAATGGCATCTAAATGCGTGGTATTGTCTA
Organism: Winogradskyella sp. MIT101101; assembly: GCF_047126865.1. Classification (NCBI taxonomy): domain Bacteria; kingdom Pseudomonadati; phylum Bacteroidota; class Flavobacteriia; order Flavobacteriales; family Flavobacteriaceae; genus Winogradskyella; species Winogradskyella sp. MIT101101. The sequence continues at coordinate 1,911,457 of NZ_CP138982.1, forward strand.
TGGTGAGCGAGACTGCGATTTCCGACGTGGTCACCATGTCTATGGACGTTTCATATTTTTCAAATACCTCAAAGACTTTCTTTAAAAAGCCATGCGCTAATAACATGCGTACCGACTTTATTTTTATGGCTGTAATGCCATCCTTGGCGGCAATGGCTTTAATCCCTTCGCCATGTACTTGGTTAGTGATTAACGTGCCATGTGCATTTGGAGCCATGGTGTTTTTTAATCGTAAAGGAATATCTACACTTCGCACTGGCATTACGGTTTGTGGGTGCAATATTTTAGCACCAAAATAAGCCAGCTCAGCAGCTTCGTCGTAAGATAAATGCGAAAGCGCTTTAGTGTCATTCACGTAGCGTGGATCGTTATTGTGAAATCCGTCGATGTCTGTCCAGATTTGAACCTCATCGGCTTCGATGGCAGCTCCAATGATGGTAGCTGTATAATCACTACCTCCACGTTGCAGGTTGGTGATTTGGCCTTCGGCATCAAGGCAGATAAAACCTTGGGTGATATAGATGTCAGCGTCTTCAGAAGCTTCAATTAAACGATTTAAGTTTTGCTTGATGTAAAAATTATCAGGTTCGTTAGTGGCATCAATCCGCATAAAATCCAAGGCAGGTAAAAGTTGCGCCTTAAAACCTTCCTGTTGTAACAAACGACTGAACATAAACGTGGATAGCAATTCTCCATTGGCTACAATATAATTGTGTAGCAATTGGGAATAAGGTTGATTTACGGATTGCAACAATAATTGAAATCGTGTATTAACATAGTCGCTTACTTCTTTACGAAGCGTTTGGTTTTGCAGTAAATCGTAAACGACACTGTTGTAGGTTTCGTTTAGGGCATTAATTTTGGCTTTAGCGGTTTTAAGATCACCTGTTTCAATTAACTGTGAAATGTCAACCAAGGCATTCGTTGTGCCAGACATGGCAGATAGCACTACAATTTTCTGCTCGCCACTGCTTATGATATCCTTAACGTGATTCATATTGACAACCGACCCAACGGATGTACCTCCAAACTTATATACTAACATGTACTTTAATTTTAGGGCGCAAATGTATATACCCAAGTCCTGATTTGCATATAAATGCAAAAATTAGTTCAATTTTTTACAGAATGTTAATTATATAACAAATCAAGTAGCGTAAGTGTAGGTTTAGTGGTTATAAACAAACAGTCGCTCCACGCTTTCTTTAGTCGATAGATTTTCAGCATGCCAGGAAAAGGTGGTTTTTGATCCTTTTTCCCAAATACATTCAAAATCTTCAGGTGCATTATACTCACTTATAAAGACTTGGTGACCTGCTTTGCTTTGTTGGCGGCACCATTCCCAAAATTGGTCGTGATCAAAGGTGTCTCGGTATTTGGTGGTAGACGCATAAGGTGGATCGCAATAGATGATGCTTTGTTCGGGAATATCCATATCTAAATACGATTTACAGGACAACACAACTGCTTCTAAATTCGGGACTTGTTTGGTGATGTTTCGGTAGTGCTCAGACCAATAATCGCGCTTACCTTGTTTATCGCGACGGTAACCTGCAAACCATTTGCCGCCAAACGAATTAAATCCTACATAACCCACTAAATGTTTTGGGTACTGGTCTTGATTGTACTTGATGTGTTTGTATTCTTCCTCTGAAATCAATTGTGGTGGATCCCAATTGTCATAAATCAAAGCTTGCCACATTGCCATTAATTCTTCGTGTTGGTCATTTGCGATTCGGATGCCATCGACCTTGTCTATCATATTCATGCCACCTGCGAAGGGTTCGAGATAGGCTTGATTGGGTTTTCTATCTTTCAGAATAATAGGCAATAAGTCTTTGGCGAAACGTGCCTTGCTTCCCATGTATTTCATGCGGTAATCTTTTGTTTTGGTTGAACAAGAGATACAATAATAAACGCCAAAAACGCTGGCAATACCCAACCTAAGCTATGTTTGGCAAACGGAATATAACTTGTAAGTTCAGATAATCCTTCCGAAGGACTTAAAAAACCAATCACATCTGGTATACTGAACAAAAAGGTTACTAAAACTACAGCTCTAAATACCAAACTCGTTGCTATTTTTTCTGGCAACACATTCAATAAAATCAATACAATAGTAATCGGATAAATAAATAGCAACACTGGTATTGCCACCATTATAATAGAATTAAAATTTAGCTGTCCAACGACAACTCCGAGAATACAACCGATAATTGCCGTCACCACAAAAACCGTTTGCGAATTGTTAAACAAGCCTTTAAAATAATCTGAAGCACCCGCAATAATACCAACAGCTGTTGTAAAACAAGCCAATGAGATGAGGATGCTCAAGACGGTATTTCCAAATTCTCCCAAGGATTTTATGCTGATATCGCGTAGTAAATTGGCGCGTTGCATGTCGTTGCTCAATTCGGCATTAATGCTAATTTCCGAACTGTAATACGCACCAACGGCAATCAAACCTGCATAGATGATAAAGAGTCCAAAACCGGCAATAAAACCCGATTTTCGGATTAAGATTCGTTTAGAGCTGTATTGCTCCACTTCCATATTCTTAAAGTTGAGCGACACAATAATCACTGCTCCAACCACAACCGCTCCGATGGCATCAAAGGTTTGGTAACCTTCTAATATTCCTGAAACCAGTGGCGCTTCAAATTGTGCAATTCCTGTTGTAAATTCTGAAGAAAACAAACCAATACCAATAACTGCCAAAAGCATCAATACAATGAATGGTGTCAAAAACTTACCTATGAGGTTTAAGATTTTTGAGCGGTTAAGAACAAAGACCAAAACGAATGCAAAATAAATGGCACTGGTTAATAAAGGACTGGTACCAAACGCTGGATGAATAGCAATTTCGTGCGTGGCAGCTGCTGTTCGTGGCGATGGAATAGCAACAGCAATGATATAAATTAAGATGCAATAAATTAAACTAAATGTTGGCGATACTTTTTTTCCGAAGTCGTACAAAGTTCCTTGTAATCTGGCATGAGCGAGAATGCCAATAATCGGAATCACCACAGCTGTAATCATAAATCCGATGGCGACCCAAAACCAATCGTCTCCGGCATTATAACCCAATAATGGAGGTAATAGCAAATTACCTGCTCCAAAGAATAATGAAAATAGGGCAAAGCTGGTGACTAAAAGTTCTTTCCGTTGAATGTTCACTTAGTTGGTCTTTACAAGTTCTAAATCGTGAAAATCGAAGCTGAAATCCGTAATTGGTGCAATGTATTTCATGGTTGTTGAAACGGCTTCCCCTTTCTCGTTAAACGTGAACATCACAAACACATCGGCATCGTAGCTTCTATCGTTCCACTTAGCCACGTAGGTTGTTGCGTTGTAAGGCAGCAATTCACCAAATAATCTTGAAGAACGTACTGATTTAATTTTGTAACCTTCACCATCATGTGAAATAATGATATCGCCAAACCAATCATCGGAATACGTGCCAACAATTTGTTCTGGTTTTGGCAATTTTGGACTGCCTTTCATTTTTTCAACTTGTGAAAATACCTCAGTTTTTATACTGTCGTTATATTTTAAATAACCTGAATTTCTTTCACCATAAGATTGTATCCAATTTCGATCTTCATAGCCTAAATAGGAATCTTTAATGGTATTTGTAATGGTATTGAAAGCGTTACCGTTCATTTGATTGGTTAACACCACAATCGCCAAATCCAAATCGGGAATCATCGTGAATTGTGTTACGGTTCCGATAAGTCCACCTGTATGATACACTTGCTTGTGACCTCCTTTAACGTCCGTAACAAACCAACCCAGTCCATATCCTCTGAAGTTAGAATCGTAAGGGTCATTAGCTCTTACTCTTAATGGCGTTTGTAATTGCCAAAGCTCATAAAATTGCTTTTCGCTCAACAATCGTTCACCGCTTTCCGTCACAGCATCATTCATTAAAAATTTTGCCCAGGTTAACATATCCGGAACGTTGCTTACAATACCACCAGCAGCATTTGCCGTTGGACTCCAGTCATGCGGAATTTGAATCACCTCTCCTTCTGCTCGTGTATGCGCATCAATGATATTCGATTTATCAGTGACTCTGTTGTAGGATGCTTTGGAAGCATTCATCCCAACAGGTTTCATGATTTTGGTTTCGATGAATTCTTCCCACGATAATCCGCTAACACGTTTTAAAACCTCACCTGCGATGATAAACATATTATTGTTATAGGCAAATTGACTTCGAAAAGAACTTTCGGGTTCTAAATATTTTACTCCTTTAATGACATCATCAACATCAAAATCATTGCCTTCAGGAAAGAACATTAAATCACCTGCGCCCAATCCCATTCCGCTTCGGTGTGTCACCAAATCTCGAACCGTAAAATGGGCTGTTACCCAAGGATCATATAATTGAAATTCGGGAATGTGTTTTCTAACTGGGTCGTCCCAGTTGAGTTTGCCTTCGTCAATCATCATGGCCAAAGCAAAGCAGGTAAAACCTTTACTGTTGGATGCGACTCCAACTAAAGTTTCATCGGTCATGTCTTTTTTAGAGGTCAACGAACGGACTCCATGACCTTTTGAATATACCACTTCGCCATCTTTTAATATTCCGACAGATATGCCAGGCACTTCAAAAGTGGTTAAGGTTTTTTTTATTAATTTATCAAGTTGTTGTTCTTCAATTTGAGCATTAATGCTGAATGCTGTAATGATAATTATAAATGAAAGAATTTGTTTTAAATTCATAAATAGTATCGGTTTATGTCATTTCGAACGTTTGTGAGAAATCTCACAACACATAACCAAAAGATTCTTCGCTTTGCTCTGAATGACAAATTTGATTTGAATTAATTGAAAAATATATACGCTCTTCGTATTATTAGAATACGTGGTAAATATAACAAATATGAAAGCGATTCTGTTGCGAACCAATTTCAAAAATTATCTTTGCAGCTATGATCTTGAAACACAAAAACATTTCAATAAATTATTCGGTTGAAGGTGAAGGTGAAGCTGTCGTTCTACTGCATGGCTTTCTTGAAAGTTTAGAGATGTGGAATGATTTAATTCCTGAGCTGTCCAAGAATCACCAAGTTATTTGCATCGATTTATTAGGTCACGGAAAAACGGAATGTTTAGGCTACGTTCATAGTGTGGGAGATATGGCAGATGCTATCCACGCTGTTTTGTTTCAACTTAAAATAGGAAAAGCAAAATTTGTTGGTCACTCCATGGGAGGTTATGTGGCTTTAGCTTTGGCTGAAAAAGAACCTCAACTGTTTAACGGGTTGTGTTTAATGAATTCCACTTTTGAAGCTGACGATAAAGAGCGCCGACTTTTAAGAACAAGAGCCATAAAAATGGCCACTACCAATTATAACAATTTGGTGCGCATGTCTTTTGCCAATCTCTTTGCTCCCGAAAGTAAGTTAAGATTTAAGCAAGCGTATGATATCGCTCTGCAATCAGCACTTCAAACACCAGTACAAGGTTATATCGCAGCACAAGAAGGGATGAAACGGCGACCGAATCGTTTTAAAACTTTTAAAGCCATAAAAGGTAAAAAGCTTATTATCACGGGAAAGAAAGACACCTTAATCGATCCTGAAACGATAGCCGAAAAAATTAGTAATACTTCAATCGTACAAGAAGAACTTTCCGAAGGCCATATGAGCCACATTGAAAATAAATCAGAATTAACTTACATTATTAAACATTTCATCGAAAAATAAATCCCTTTAACGTTTTTTGTGTCTTTTTTTTCTAAGTTTATGCACCTAAAGAAAAAGCTCAATTAATAAATCTACTATTATGCCTACTAAACTTTACTGCGACTTTTTTGGCCATAATTATCAAATGACGAAAAAAGTTACCAACCACGTTAAAGAATACACTTGTAAGTGTTGCAAAAAACAATTGACCACAAACAGTAATGGTAAACTCACAGAATTAACTCCAAAATTTCAAGAGATTAACTCAGCCTTAGAACGTATATATAACAATAGGATGATGCGTTTAAAGCAAAAAACAATCAGTTCATCGATTTGTTGATTGTTAATAACCTGTGAATAAGTAGTTTTCTTATCTTTAAGTCTCCTAACCGACCTTAATCTCTATAAGACTACTAAGCTAAAATGAAAAATGTTTACTGCTCATTATTTGGACATGATTACAAAGTTTCAAAAGTTGTAACCTATCATGTTAAAGAGTACAAATGCAAACACTGCAAATCCGAAATGACTATTAATGGTAGCGGAAAGTTTATTCCGTTGACGCCAAAGTTCAAAGAAATCAACTCGGTATTAAATCGAATTCACACCAAACGATTAGAAAGAAGTCAAAGACTTTTAATGTCTAATTAATCATTAAGTGCGTTCCACCCTTTTGCAATAATCGGGATTTTTTCTTCTGCTCTTGTCACCAAGTGCATACCTCTTTCTTCCTCGGTCATATAACCAATTACGGTTAAATTAGGATTCCCTTTAATTTTTGGAAAATCCTCTTGGGAAATCGTCATCAACAATTCGTAATCTTCTCCACCATTTAAAGCAACCGTTGTGCTATCTATATTGAATTCCTCACAGGTTGAAATTACCTGAGGATCTAGTGGGATTTTATTTTCATACACATCAACACCAACCTTACTTTGTTTACAAAGATGAATTACTTCAGATGATAAACCATCACTGATGTCTATCATACTCGTTGGTTTTACATCAAGCTGCTTCAAAAGCTCAACAATATCCTTCCGTGCTTCAGGTTTTAATTGACGCTCTACTATATATGTGTACATGGATAGATCGGGTTGCGAATTAGGATTGACCTTAAACACCTCTTTTTCGCGTTCTAAAACCTGTAAGCCCATATATGCACCACCAATATCACCAGTTACCACTAGGAGATCATTTGGTTTGGCTCCAGACCTCAATACTTCATTTCCCTTTTCTACTTCTCCGATTGCAGTAATGGAGATTATTAGACCAGAGGTTGATGACGTAGTATCGCCACCAACAACATCAACATTGTATAATTTCGCAGCAGTCGAAATACCAGCATACAATTCTTCTAATGCTTCTAAAGGAAAGCGGTTAGATACTGCTATAGAAACAGTAATCTGTGTAGCCTTGGCATTCATAGCATAAACATCTGAAAGGTTTACCATTACAGCCTTGTACCCTAAATGCTTTAGTGGCACATAACTCAAATCAAAATGTACTCCTTCTACTAACAAATCTGTTGTAACCACGATTTGTTTTTTTCCATAGCTTAAAACAGCTGCATCATCACCAATCCCTTTTATGGTTGACTTTTGTTCAATCTTAAAATGTTTTGTTAAATGCTCAATGAGTTTAAACTCACCTAACTCACTCAATGGTGTTCGCTTTGGGTTTTTGTCTTCTATCATATTGCAAAAATATTATGCTTTTTTAAATAAACAGGTGCTTATTGACGTTAATTCATTAGCATTTTTATTGAAGTGCAAAAATTACTGTAAATTGCTAAAAAAAAGAATATGAAATTTACTGCCCTTTGTAAATCGCTTTGCCTTACTATTTTCTGTAGTTTAATAATGATATTATACGGTTGCTTTAGTGATGAGCCTAGTAGTACCAATACCGATATAGATAGTGATGGTATTGCCAATACTTTAGATAATTGTATGTCTGTTGCTAACGCTGATCAATTGGATACAGATAATGATGGCATGGGTAACGTTTGTGATGATGATGACGATGATGACGGAATTTTAGATGATGATGATAATTGTCCATTGTTTCCAAATCCAAACCAAGAAGATACTGATAATGATGGTATAGGTGATGCTTGTGATGACAGTACAATTGTTCCACAGTTTCCCTGTATTAATGGGTTTGCAAATGGTCATCCATGCGATGGATTTGATTTAATGAGTCAAATTCCTATTGATGTGCTAGGAGGCGCTGGTGCAGAGGGCAATGATTCTTGGGGATGGACAGATCCAGAAACAGGAAATGAATATGCATTGATAGGCACTTCTACAAATGCTGCGTTTGTTGATATAACCGATCCCTCTAATCCGATACTTTTAGGAGTATTGCCAACTGCTACCTCTAACAGTCCTTGGAGAGATATTAAAACGTACAACAACCATGCTTTTATAGTAAGTGAAGCAGGAGGACACGGTATGCAGGTTTTTGATTTAACACGACTAAGAAATGTAGCCAATCCGCCAGAAACCTTTACCGCAGATGCTACTTATACAGGGTTTGGAAGCGCACATAATATTGTAATTAATGAAGATAGTGGCTTTGCTTATGCTGTTGGTTCCGATACATTTGGTGGAGGACCTCATTTTGTAAATATTCAAAATCCTACTTCGCCAACTGCAGCCGGAGGTTATGCCGATGATTCGTATTCTCACGATGCCCAAGTAGTGACTTATAACGGTCCTGATTCAGATTATACAGGAAGAGAAATATTGATTGGAAGTAATGAAAATGAAGTTGTTATTGTAGATGTTACGGATAAAAGCAATCCCACCCAAATCTCAACAATAGGTTATGATAATATTGGTTATACACATCAAGGTTGGTTCACTGATAATATGGAATACTTTTTATTAGGTGATGAAGTTGATGAGATTAACTTTGGCATCAATTCAAGAACGGTTGTTTTTGATTTTAATGACCTTGACAATCCAGTTTTCCACATGGAATATTTAGGCCCAACTGCTGCTATTGACCATAACGGTTATGTAGTTGGCAATACATTTTATGTTGCAAATTATACTGCTGGTGTAAGAGCTATTGATATTTCAAATATAGCTTCAGGCGTTATGACTGAAACAGCTTTTATTGACACTTACATTCCTAATGATAACACAGCTTTTAATGGTGCCTGGAATATCTATCCTTTCTTTGAAAGTGGTAATATTGTGGTAAGTGATATTGACGGAGGTTTGTACATCGTCAGACCAAGTAGCCAATAGAATGAAGCTAAAAAAATCAATACACATACTCAGGTTTTTTTCTTTGTTTTTGGTATTGGGTTGCAGCAAAGATGATTCTTCAAACACATCTACAGAAGGGCAAATTACTTTTGTTAAAACCTACGGAGGTACAAAAAATGATAGTGGACAATCTGTTGTTGCCACCAATGATGGTGGTTATGCAATTTTGGGTTATACTCAAAGTAACGACGGAGACATTAACGATAAACAAGATGACAGTTTTGATTATTGGGTCTTAAAGTTTGATGCCCAAGATCAACTCCAATGGCAAAAAACATATGGCGGGAGTGCTGATGATAGAGGCAATGCTATCATCCAGACCCAAGATGGTGGTTATGCTATTTTAGGCTACAGTTTTAGTAATGATGGTGATGTTACTGTAAATGCTGGGCTTCAAGATTTTTGGTTAGCAAAATTAGATGCTAATGGAGCTGTAAGTTGGCAAAAGTCATTTGGTTATCAAGGTGCCGATTCTGGTGTTTCGGTAATTCAAACTAATGACCAAGGTTACTTAATTACAGGAGTTCTTGACGTCACTGCTTCAGGAGGACAAGGGAATACTTCTAGAAATTCCAATAGACATGCTGGTGGTGATTATTGGGCATTAAAGCTCAATAGTTCAGGAGATATAGAATGGAGTCGATTTTTTGGCGGGAATTTTACGGACACACCTCAAGGAGTAGTTCAAACTAATGATAATGGGTTCGTTATAGTAGGAAGCTCAGATAGTAATGATACAGATATCTCAAATAATAAAGGTGCTTATGATTTTTGGGTGATTAGAATTTCTTCATCAGGAGATTTAATTTGGGAAAGATCTTTTGGAGGCAACCAAATTGATGAAGCGAGGGCTATCACCAAAACTGATGATGGCAATTATCTAATTGCAGGTGATACTAGAAGTAGTGACAATGACGTTTCAATAAATAAAGGTGCAGCTGATTTATGGCTTATTAAAATTTCACCAGATGGTAATTTAATCTGGGAAAATACCATAGGAGGTTCAAGTTTTGACGTGGCCAGAGCTATTGTAAAATCTCAAAATAATGGTTTCTTAATCTCAGGAAGTTCTCGCAGTAACGATTTTGACGTTAATGAAAATAAGGGTCAAAATGACGCTTGGATTCTAAAAGTAGATGACAACGGAAATTTAGAATGGCAGACTACAGTAGGTGGCTCTAATATTGACTTTTCTTATGGAATTGCAGAATTAAGCAACGGCTCAATTATTGCTGTTGGAGATACTGCGAGTAGTGATGGCGATATTTTAGAAAATAAAGGTTTCGCAGATGTACTTATTGTAAAAATTGATTAAAATGAATAGACTATTTGTGCTATTATGTTCAATAATGCTCTTAACATCTTGTAGCAGTAATGACGATGCAGATACACCTACGGTTTCGACCACATTTAAATTTACACATAACTGGGACGGAGCTTTAATAAGGGATTATAATTTTGGCCCTATTCAGTACACAAACGCCAATGGTGATGTTATAGGTTTTGAAAGGTTTCGGTATTTAATATCTGATATTGTGTTCACAAAAGCTAATGGCGAACAAATAGAATTAGACGTGTATAACTTGGTTGACCTCACAAATGAAGTTAATATGGAGTATACTCCAGAGACTCAAATTCCACCTGGCAACTATATTAATGTGTCATTTACATTTGGATTGGATAATGAAGATAACTCTCAGAATCATTTAGACCTAAACTCGGCATCATTTAATGTGCCTGAGAATCTTGGAGGCGGATACCACTATATGCAGTTCGATGGAAAGTTTATCAATTCAAATATGCAAGAGCAAGGGTTTAACTATCATACCATAAGAGCAGTAGATAATCCTGGTTCCAATCCGACTTTTCCACAGGATACTTTTTTTACAGTTAACCTTGGTGCAATTAATATCACCAATGATGTGGAAATTGAAGTGCAGATGAACATTGCAGAATGGTTCAAAAATCCAAACCTATGGGATTTAAATATGTATAACCAAATGCTAATGCCAAATTCCACTGCCCAAATAATGATGTATGAAAACGGCCAAGATGCGTTTAGCTTAGGCGAGGTTTTTCAATAAAAACTATGATAAATGAAAAAAGGTGTGTTTTTGGTTTTTATAACTTTACTTTGTTTGAATTGCTCAGACGAAGACACAGGTTTTGAGCCTACTCCACAACCTTTAGACATTCCTCAGGTTTTCTCAGACAACATTATAGCTCCAGTAATTCCTGCTGATAATCCACAAACCACTGAAGGGGTCGCTTTGGGGAAACAGCTTTTTTTTGATAGAATTCTATCCGCTGATGGCACACAATCTTGTGCTTCTTGCCATGGTCCGCAAAGTGCCTTTACGGACAACACACCAACAAGTGCTGGTATCGATGGTGTTTTTGGCACTAGAAACTCTATGCCACTATTTAATTTGGCCTGGAATTATGGCGAACGATTTACTTGGGACGGGAAAGAATTGAGTTTAGAACGGCAAGCAGAAGAACCAGTACAAAACCCAATTGAGCTACACAGTAACTGGGATGATGTTGTGGATCGCTTGCAGAATCACCCTGAATATCCCGAGTTATTTCAACGTGCTTTTAATACCTCAACCATTACCAAAGAACTTACCACTAAAGCCATAGCGCAATTTGAACGGACTTTAATTTCAGCCAATTCAAAATTTGATAGATATTCTTTAGGGCAAGCTTCATTAACAGTACAAGAACTGAATGGTCTGGATATTTTTCTAAGAGAAGACAAAGGTGATTGTTTTCATTGTCATGGTAACCCTAACAATCCGCTTTGGACAGATAACGACTTTCACAATAATGGGCTCGATTCAACTTTTGAGGATTTAGGTCTCGGTGCTGTATCCGGAGATCCTAACGATAATGGTAAATTCCGTACTCCATCTTTGCGCAATTTAGCATTTACAGCACCTTATATGCATGATGGTAGATTTGCCACATTAGACGAAGTCATAAATCATTATAGTGAAGGGTTACAAGACTCACCAACAATTGATCCTTTAATGAAACAACTAGACCAAGGAGGTGTGCAACTCACTACTCAGGAAAAAGCAGATCTAAAAGCCTTTTTGCTATCGCTTTCTGATCCATCATTTATTAATAATCCAGAGTTTCAGAATTAATATATCAATTAAAAACCTCGACGAAAAGCACTAAATGAAGGTTTTTTCTTTCATTATTCTTCATGTCGTCTAAAAATATTTCATATAAACGTCAAATATTAGTGTTTTGTTTATATTGGATTTCCCTAATGTACTGATATATGAAACCTACTTCAAACAAAGCATTGCCCTGTGCTGTGTTTGGTCATAATTATGTGAAATCAAAAACTAATTCTGATCACACGGCAGAACTTACATGTTGTCATTGTAACCACATAGCAACAACAGATATTGAAGGCAATTTCAGGGATGAAACTCTGACCAATACACATCTCCAAACTACGTTAAGAAAATTATACCATTTAAAACTTCGTGCTTACAAACCGTCTTTCGGTTAATTCACCTATAAAAATATACTATAAAACCATATCCTAATATAATGTTAGGTTCTATGGTTAAAAGAGACTTATATCGTATCTTTGCCCTCAATTTAGATTTAATCTATATTAGAATATGATAAAAGTTTCTGAATCAGCTAAAAAGAAAGTCGTAGAACTTATGACTGAAGACGGCTTTAGCCCAACTAGTGATTATGTTAGAGTTGGTGTTAAAAGTGGCGGCTGCTCTGGCCTGTCGTATGATTTAAAATTTGATAACTCACATGCAGAAGAGGACAAAATTTTTGAAGACAATGGTGTAAAAATCATCGTGGACAAAAAGAGTTTCCTATATCTTATCGGTACAACCCTAGAATATTCTGGCGGATTAAATGGAACTGGGTTTGTGTTCAATAACCCAAATGCAAACCGTACTTGTGGTTGTGGAGAGAGTTTTTCACTATAAGCCATCTAAATCTTCTCAAAGGGAAGACTTAAAAAATTAAACACAGAATTATAAAATGTCAAAATATACTGAAGACGATTTAAGGGAAGAATTAAAAACCAAAGAATATGAATATGGTTTTTACACAGACATAGAGTCTGAAACATTTCCTGTTGGTCTAAATGAAGATATCGTTAGAGCAATTTCGAAGAAAAAAGAAGAGCCAGAGTGGATGACGGAATGGAGGCTTGAGGCTTTTAAAGCTTGGAAAGAGATGGCTGAGCCAGATTGGGCGAATGTAAAATATAAGAAGCCAGATTTTCAGGCCATTTCTTATTATTCGGCACCAAACAGCAAACCAAAATATGATAGTATCGATGAGGTAGATCCAGAACTTTTAGCCACTTTTGAAAAGCTTGGTATTTCCTTAGACGAACAAAAGAAGTTGGCTGGTGTAGCTATGGATGTGGTTGTAGATTCTGTTTCAGTAGCAACTACCTTTAAAAAGACATTAGCTGAAAAAGGTATCATCTTTATGAGTATTTCTGAAGCAATTAAGGAGTATCCTGAGTTAGTGAAGAAATATATCGGAACTGTTGTACCACAAAAAGACAACTTTTATGCGGCTTTAAATTCGGCAGTATTTAGTGATGGTTCTTTCTGTTACATTCCAAAAGGTGTACGTTGTCCAATGGAATTATCAACTTATTTTAGAATCAACCAAGCAGGTACAGGTCAGTTTGAAAGAACTCTCGTAATTGCAGATGAAGGCAGTTACGTAAGTTATCTTGAAGGCTGTACGGCTCCGAGTAGAGACGAAAACCAATTGCATGCAGCCGTTGTGGAGCTCATTGCACTTGATGATGCTGAGATCAAATACTCTACGGTACAAAACTGGTACCCAGGAAATGCCGAAGGTAAAGGTGGTGTTTACAACTTTGTAACTAAAAGAGGACTTTGCGAGACCAATGCAAAAATTTCTTGGACACAAGTAGAAACGGGTTCTGCAGTAACCTGGAAATACCCTTCTTGTGTGTTAAAAGGTGATAATTCAGTAGGTGAATTTTACTCAATAGCTGTTACCAATAATTACCAACAGGCAGATACGGGAACAAAAATGATTCACTTAGGAAAAAACACCAAGTCAACCATAATTTCCAAAGGTATATCTGCTGGTAAATCTCAAAATTCTTATAGAGGTTTGGTACAGATTAGCTCTCGTGCAGACAACGCTCGAAATTTTTCACAATGTGATAGTTTACTCATGGGTAATGAATGTGGCGCACACACGTTTCCATACATAGAAGCTAAAAATAAATCTGCAATGATAGAGCACGAAGCCACAACAAGCAAGATTGGTGAGGATCAAATTTTCTATTGTAATCAACGAGGTATTGATACTGAAAAAGCCATTGCGTTAATCGTAAACGGTTTTAGTAAAGAAGTACTCAATAAATTACCAATGGAATTTGCCGTTGAGGCCCAAAAATTATTGGAAATCAGTTTAGAAGGATCTGTAGGATAAATTTTCAAATGATGAAAAAACTTGTAATTATTTTATTGGCTGTTATTAGTTTTTATAGTTGTAAAAATGAAACAAAGTCAGAAGTTAACTTAGAGAAAAATCGTGCAAAGTCGTATGATGCTAATGATGGGTTTATTACCATGATGGGTGACTTTGTATATGACGCAGATAAAAAAGCTGCAGTTTTGCAAACACCTAACGAAATCTATGGTGTAATTATAGATGAAAATTTACATCAGCTAAACGAAAAAGTAGAACCCTTTAAAACAGACCAATACACGTCTGTGCCTGTCACCATACGGGTAAAAAGGGTAGAAAACGGAAATGAAAATTCCCTCTGGAAATATAATCTAGAAGTAAAAGAAATTTTAAAGGTGGAAGCACCTGACCCAAATAAAGAAGACGTTATAAAATTATCAAATCAATAACATGTTAAAGATAAACAACTTACACGCAAGTGTAGAAGGTAAAGCAATTTTAAAAGGAATAAACCTAGAAGTAAAAGCTGGTGAAGTGCACGCTATTATGGGACCTAATGGTTCTGGTAAAAGTACTTTGGCGGCTGTTATTGCAGGCAAGGAAGAATATGAAGTAGAAGAAGGTGAAATTCTTTTAGAAGAAGAGAATATTGATGAGCTTGGTCCAGATGAGCGTGCTCACAAAGGTGTGTTTTTATCTTTTCAATATCCTGTAGAAATTCCTGGAGTTAGTGTCACTAACTTTATGAAGACAGCAATAAACGAAACACGAAAGGCAAAAGGCTTGGAAGATATGCCAGCTAATGAAATGCTTAAGATGATTCGTGAAAAATCTGAACTTTTGGAGATTGACCGTAAGTTTCTTTCACGTTCAATTAACGAAGGTTTTTCTGGTGGTGAGAAAAAACGTAACGAGATTTTCCAAATGGCAATGTTAGAGCCAAAGCTTGCTATTTTAGATGAAACAGATTCTGGTTTAGATATTGATGCGCTCCGTATTGTAGCCAATGGTGTCAACAAACTAAAATCTAAAGATAATGCTGTGATTGTTATTACCCATTACCAAAGATTGTTGGACCATATCATACCGGATTTTGTTCATGTTTTACATGATGGTAAAATTGTAAAGTCTGGTGATAAAGAATTAGCTCACGAGTTAGAAGCTAAAGGTTACGATTGGATTAAGGAAGAAGTGAACGCATAATTAGTAGGCAGTGATTAGTCCACAGTTAGCAGTAAGCTACTGTCGACTAACAACTAACGACTAACAACTGATTAAAATGGAATTAAAAGAAAAATTAGTATCGTCATTTATGGCTTTTGAGGACACAGTAGATGTGCACTCACCAATACATGATATACGAACCGAAGCAATAAAGACATTTGAAACTGAAGGTTTCCCGACCAAAAGACAGGAGGCTTGGAAGTATACCTCTTTAAATTCAGTTTTAAAGCACGATTACAGTGTGTTTCCTAAGAAAGAAAATGAGATAGAATTCAAAGATGTAAAAAAATACTTCATCCACGATATTGATGCCTATAAAATCATTTTTATCGATGGTAAATACGCATCACATTTATCGCAAACCACACATGATGGTATCGATGTTTGCTTAATGTCTTCGGCACTTAGCAAGCCTAAATACCGCTTAATTATTGAAAACTACTTCAATAAAATTGCGTCAAAAGACGGTTTGTCGTCTTTAAATACAGCATTTTCTGCAGAAGGTGCCTATATCCACATCCCGAAAAATAAATTGGTTCAAAAGCCCATACAAATTATTCATTTTTCAACAGGCAATGAAGCGGCTTTAATGCTTCAACCTAGAAATTTGGTGATTGTTGACGAAAATTCCCATGTTCAGATTATTGAGCGTCATCAGAGTTTAACGGATAATCCTGTTTTAACAAACAGTGTTACTGAAATATTCACTAACAAACGTGCTATAGTAGATTATTACAAAATTCAGAATGATAGAGAATCTGCATCCTTAATTGACAACACGTTTGTAAATCAAAAACAAGAAAGTTTAGCTAAGGTGCATACCTTTTCTTTTGGTGGGAAACTTATTAGAAACAACCTAAATTTCTATCAAAACGGAGAGCGTATAGATTCTACCATGAAAGGGATTACCATTATTGGTAATAAACAACATGTAGATCATAATACCTTAGTTCACCATATAGAACCTAATTGTGAAAGTCACCAAGACTACAAAGGTATCTTTGATGATAG
The DNA here is from genome assembly GCF_047126865.1 of Winogradskyella sp. MIT101101. Taxonomy (NCBI): domain Bacteria; kingdom Pseudomonadati; phylum Bacteroidota; class Flavobacteriia; order Flavobacteriales; family Flavobacteriaceae; genus Winogradskyella; species Winogradskyella sp. MIT101101. The sequence goes on from NZ_CP138982.1 coordinate 1,928,120, forward strand.
TTCTACAGGTGTGTTTAATGGTAAAGTTGTTGTAGAAAAAGAAGCCCAGAAAACCAATGCGTTTCAGGCCAACAATAATATTTTAATTAGCGATAAAGCGAGTATAAACACCAAACCTCAATTAGAGATTTTTGCGGATGACGTAAAGTGTTCTCACGGTTGTACTATTGGTCAGCTTGATGAAAGTGCTATGTTTTACTTACGCTCTCGTGGTATTCCTGAAAAAGAAGCAAGAGCTTTATTGATGTTCGCTTTTAGTAATAATGTACTGGACTCGGTTAAAATTACTGAGGTTAAAAACCGAATTACAAAGATTATCGCAAATAAGTTAGGCGTTAATATTGGGTTTGATTTGTAAATGGGTAATGCTACGGAACATATTGTTTTTGATGTTGAAACTATAAGAAAAGACTTCCCAATCCTCAATCGTGAGGTTAACGGAAAACCTTTGATTTATTTTGACAACGCAGCAACATCACAAACACCTCAGCAAGTAATTGATGTTATTGTAGATTATTACTCAAATTATAACGCCAATATCCACAGAGGCGTACACAGCTTAAGCCAAGAAGCAACCGATGCATATGAGCAAGCGCGACTTAAAATTCAAAAACATTTTAATGCTAAGCATCCGTATGAAGTTATTTTAACCTCGGGTACAACACATGGTATTAATTTGGTTGCCAATGGGTTTTCCTCATTGCTTGAAAAAGGTGATGAAGTTATCGTCTCAGCTTTAGAGCATCATAGTAATATTGTGCCTTGGCAAATGCTTTGCGAAAGGACTGGTGCAATACTTAAGGTGATTCCGATGAATGAAAATGGAGAATTAATTCTTTCGGAATTTAATTCACTTTTAAACGAAAACACCAAACTCGTTTTTGTTAATCATATATCGAATGCTTTAGGCACCATTAATCCTATCAAGGACATTATTGAAAAAGCACATTCTGTTGGTGCAGCTGTTTTGGTTGACGGAGCACAATCTTGTCCGCATATAAAACCAGATGTTCAAGAGCTAGATGTAGATTTCTATGTTTGTTCTGCACACAAAATGTGTGGCCCAACTGGTGTTGGTATGCTTTACGGTAAAGAGAAATGGCTGAAGAAATTACCACCATATCAAGGTGGTGGCGAAATGATTGCCGAAGTTACGTTTGAAAAAACAACCTACGCTGATTTACCTCACAAGTTTGAAGCCGGTACACCAAACATCTGTGGCGGCATTGCTTTTGGTGCCGCTATAGATTATATGAACCAAATAGGTTTTGACAGCATATCCCAATACGAACATGAGCTTTTAGAATACGCTACTGAAAAATTACTTCAAATTGAAAGCTTAAAAATATATGGCACCTCTAAAAATAAAACTTCTGTTATTTCCTTTAATGTAGGTAACATTCATCCTTATGACATTGGTACCATTTTAGATAAAATGGGCATTGCCGTTCGTACAGGACATCATTGTGCACAACCTATTATGGACTTTTATAAAATTCCAGGTACTATTAGAGCCTCTTTTATGTTCTATAATACTAAAGAAGAAATTGACACCTTTATTGCTTCTCTTAAAAAGGCAGTAATGATGTTGTCCTAGTTTTTAAGTCCTTCAGGTATTTTAATGATTTCAGAAAACAACAGCGCTGTTAGACTTTGGCTTCTTTTTTGTGTCATTACTAATAACAACTAAAAAGCAAAGTATTATGAAATTAATTATATGCTTATTATTTATGCTGGTTTCAGCAAAAGAATGTAATGAAAGTAAATCACAAAATTCTAGTGAAATATCATCTGAAGCTACAACTGAAATTTCTGAAATGAGAACTGCGCAAGATGATGTAGAAGTATCATATAGAGCTTCAACGAGAGGTTTTTTTGAACTCATAACCATAAAAGGCGATTCTATTTCGTTTACTAATGATTATAACCTTAAAAGGGTAAACACATTTGCGATTCCAGCAGAAGAAAAAGAGGAATTTAATAGATTGTTAAGTGAATTGGATTTTAGCACACTTTCAGAACTAGAAGCTCCTTCAAAAACGCATCAGTACGATGCCGCACCAGCAGCATTTTTAAAGGTGACAAAAGGTGATGAAGAATTTATGAGCCCAAGTTTTGATCACGGTAAGCCACCGAAAACTATTAGTGATATCATCGAAAAAATATTATCAATTAAGTCATTGTTTGAGAAACAATAGGGAAGCCGTATCTTTGACAAATAATTGCAAAAGAAAAATACAGATGACAATTGAAGAGATTCAAAACGAAATTGTAGATGAGTTTTCAATGTTCGAGGATTGGGAAGAACGTTATCAATACATGATTGATTTAGGAAAAACGCTCCCACTCATAGAAGAACAATACAAAACCGAAGACCATATTATAAAAGGCTGCCAAAGCAAGGTATGGGTTCATGCAGAAATGAATGATGAAAAGGTGCAGTTTACTGCAGATAGTGATGCCATTATCACTAAAGGTATCATTGCAATCTTAATAAGAGTTTTCTCTAATCAACATCCAGACGATATCATTAAAGCCAATACTGATTTTATTGATGAAATTGGCTTGAAAGAGCATTTATCACCTACCAGAGCTAACGGTTTGGTAAGTATGATTAAACAATTAAAGATGTATGCCATTGCATACCAAACACAACTTAATTAAGTTGAGTCGTTTGTTTTGGAGTCGTTAAATCTAAATACAACTAAACGACAAACAACTTAACATCTAAACAGCATATTATGAGCGAAACAACTATAGATACAAATGTACTTGGAGATAAAATTGTACGAGTTTTAAAAACGATTTACGATCCTGAAATCCCAGTTGACATTTACGAATTAGGACTTATTTACGATGTTTTTGTGAACGAAGATTACGATGTAAAAATCTTAATGACATTGACAACGCCAAACTGCCCTGTGGCAGAAACCTTACCACTAGAAGTTGAAGAGAAAGTAAAATCCATTAACGAAGTTAAAGATGCTGAAGTGGAAATTACTTTTGATCCACCTTGGTCCCAAGATTTAATGAGCGAAGAAGCCAAGTTAGAATTAGGTATGCTATAATATGGCACAAGAAATTATTAATAGAGTTGCTAACAGCAAACTAAAAGTCATTGATTTAGAAGACTACTACCCTGAAGGGAAACGTGTTCTATTTGATATTAAGGATTGGTTGCTTGAAGGCTTGGTGCTTAGGGAAAAAGATTTTAGACAGCATGTTTCTGAGCATGATTGGTCGCAATACAAAGATTGCTATGTGGCTTTGCATTGCTCAACAGATGCTATCGTGCCAGACTGGGCTTATATGCTTATTTCTTTACAACTTCAGGAATTTTCAAAACTAACAGTGATTGGACCCTTAGACCAACTAGAGTCTATTATCTATACTTCAATCATTTCAGATTTAGATCTTAACGTCTACAAAGATATGCCTGTGATTATAAAAGGGTGTTCTCACAAGCCTGTGCCTGCTAATGCTCTCATATTACTTTCTCAAAAGCTGAAACCTATCGCAAAATCTATAATGTTTGGTGAAGCTTGCTCTTCAGTGCCCCTTTATAAAAGAAAATAATCTTTAAAAAATGTGACTTTTAAATTATTTCTAAGTCTTAAGAGTAATTATAGCACACATTTGAATATTTCAACAAAATCAACAAACACTTATATTTACAAATTAATAACAACTATTATTTACTAAATTTTAATTCATTATGAACAAAAAATTACTTTTATCTGTATTCTTAATGTTTGCGGTTACCATTAGTTTTTCTCAAACAAAAGAAGAGCTACAAGCACAAAAGGCAGAAAAACAAGCCGAAGCAGACAAGTTTCAAAGTGAAGCTGATGCTATACAAGCACAAATAGATGCATTGCCAGGTTGGCGTACTGGCGCGTTTGGTACTATTGGAGGTAGCTTATCCAACTTTAATAATTGGTATGCGCAAGGAGCACCTAACAACTCATCAGGTAATATTGGTATTACCGTTAATGGTTTTGCCAATCTAATTGAAGATAAATTCTTTTGGAGAAATTCTTTAACAACTAACTTAAATTGGGTAAAATTAGATAACAAGGACACTGATATGGACAGTGATGAATTCAACCCAACTACAGATGTATTTAATATTTCATCACTTTATGGTCGCAATATAAGCGATAAATGGGCCATCTCTGGTTTGGCAGAATATAGAACCACATTATTGGACAACTTTAATGATCCAGGATTTTTAGATGTTGGTGTTGGTGCTACATGGACACCATTAGACAATTTAATTGTTGTGATTCACCCACTAAACTACAACTTTGTATTTGCTGAAAATGATGCTGCTTTTGAGTCTTCTACTGGTGCAAAAATTGTTGCGGATTATACAAGGCAAATTGGTAAAATCTCGTTTAAATCTAACTTTTCTATCTTCCAGAGTTATAAGTCTAGCGACCTATCTAACTGGACGTGGACTAACTCTTTTAGCTACACATTATGGAAGATGATTGGTGTTGGTTTTGATTTTGCTTTAAGAAGCAACCAACAAGAAGCCGCTAATTTTCAAGGAGTGGATTTAGCTGATGCTGATAATAAATTACAATCTTATTATACAATTGGTTTAAGCTACAGCTTCTAATTGTAGATAGAACGTTATTTAAAAAAAGACCTGACATTTTAAAATGTCAGGTCTTTTTTATTAGAATTTCTTTTTCTTGTTCTTTCGTTTAAAAATTCTTTTAAATAACCCATCACGCTTTTCTGGTTCGCAATCTAAATCATTGATAACTTCTCTTGAGGGATTTTCAAACTGTGCATTGGTAATGGTTTTAAACTCGATATCTGAATTCAGCTTCTTATAAAAATTAGCAAAAATTGGTAATGCTGAATTCGCTCCTTGTCCTAAAGCAGTAGTCTTAAAACCTATACTGTGGTTGTCGTTCCCGACCCAAGTTACTGTGACTAATTTTGGCGTAATTCCAACAAACCAACCATCCTTATTATCTTGGGTAGTACCCGTTTTACCTGCTATTGCATTTCTAAGTCCGTAAGTACTTCGCAATCTTGATGCGGTTCCATTATTTACTGTAGCCTTCATAAATTGTAGCATCACCTGTCTTGTGTAATCAGAATAGGCTTTTTTAATTTTGTTTTCTGGTTTATACTCATAAATAAGATTACCATCTTTGTCTTCAATCCTGGTAATGTAATAAGGTTCTACAGGCACACTATTATTTACATAGCTTGCATAAGCTCCTGTTAAATCCATTAAGTTTATTTCTGCAACTCCCAAGGCAAGCGAAGGCTCTTCCGGAAGTTCTTCTGAAATATTTAATTTCTTTACTTGATCGATTACTTTAGGTATCCCGACTTTATCAAAAACCTTTACAGCTATAGTGTTTACAGAATTACTTAGCGCTTTTTCTAAGTTATAATTAATGTAAGGATCTTCCTCTTTATCACCAGAATTACTAGGAGACCAATCATCATAATTGGTATAAGTCACTTTTGATAGTGAAAAATACTCACAAGGTTTCATACCATCTTCAATGGCTGCCGTATAGACAAAAGGCTTAAATGTAGAACCAACCTGACGTTTACTTTGCGAAACATGATCGTATTTGTAATAACGATAATCTATGCCACCAATATAGGCTCTAACCGCTCCGTCGTTTGGATCTATGGACAACATGCCTGTATTTAGAAACTTCAAAAAGTGCTTAAGGCTATCAATTGCTGAAACATTTCTAATCGTATCCCCTTTCCAGTCGAATAATTCTACGTTTCTTTTAACGCTCAGTGAATCTTCAATTTGTTTTTCACTTAGCCCTTTCTTTTGTAATGATTTATATTGAATGGTGTTTTTAATTGCCGCTTTTAACAGTTTATTATCCGTTTCCCAAGGTGCATTTTTCCCATAAGAATTTTCAAAAGCTACTTGTAATTTAGCCATGTGCTCTTCCATTGCAGCTTCTGCATACTCCTGCATTTTATAATCTAAGGTGGTATAAACTTTTAAACCATCTTTGTAGAGATTGTATTTTTCTCCATTGGGATTTTTGATGGAATCCAGAATTTCTGCCAACTGCTTCTTAACCGTTTCACGAAAATATGGCGCTATACCTAAATCATGATTAAAGGAGCGATAGTCTAATTCAACCTCAGAATTCTTAAATATATCCAATGAATCTTTTTCTAAGTAACCGTATTTTACCATTTGATCCAACACTACGTTACGTCTATCCTTGCTTCTTTCTAAATGCAACCTTGGATTATAATAATTATTTGCCTTTAGTGTACCAACAAGTGTAGCGGCTTGAAGCTGAGAAAGTTCATTTACAGATTTATTGAAAAATTTTCTTGAAGCACTTTCAATACCATAGGTATTGTCAGAAAATGGAACTGTATTTAAGTAAAGGGTTAGAATTTCTTCCTTTGAATACACGGTTTCGATGCGTTTAGCAATAATGGATTCCTTAAACTTATTGATGAGCATACTGAACATAGCATAATCTTTTCTACCATAAAGATTTTTAGCTAGTTGTAAAGTTATTGTGCTTCCACCACCTGCAGATGCATCACCCATTAAGAGGTTTTTTACAAATACACGCATTAAGCTCATGTTATCTACACCATCATGCTCGTAAAATCTAATATCTTCCGTTGCGACGAGCGCATTGATTAAATGCTTAGGGAAGTCATCAAAAGCTACAGGTTGTCTATCATAGATATAATATTTACCGATGAGTTTTTCATTTCTATCCAATAATTGTGTAGCTTCTTCCTGTTTTATGGAACTGAGATCTTCTTTTGTTGGAATTTTACCGAATAGTCCGAAATAGATGCTGATGTACAGTCCTATTAGAAAAATAAAAACGGCTGAAAGTGAAATGATCGCAGTTTTCACCCATTTGTTTTGCCATCTCTTGAAAGACCAAGTTTTAAAATGTTCCCAATACGTATTCATTAAATAGAAAGGTTCGGGTCTTCAACGTCTGGATACAGAAAATTGTTGTACGGAAAACGTGTGACATGAATTTCTCTTACTTCTTTATAGACGCGTTTTCTAAATTCATCCATATTCTCCTTATTAATAGCGGAAATAAACAAGGCGTTATCTCCGAGTTTTGCCATCCATGTTTTTTTCCAGTCCTTTAGGGTATAGTGAGCTTTAGTGAGTTCTATCATTAAATCATCTTCATCGTAAGGCACGGCTTTATAAGCATCAATTTTGTTGAACACCATAATAGTTGGTTTGTCCTTACTTTCAATTTCATCTAAAATCTGATTTACGGACTCAATATGTTCTTCAAAATTAGAATGCGAAATATCGACAACATGAAGCAACAAATCTGCTTCCCTAACCTCATCTAAAGTACTTTTAAAAGATTCTACAAGTTGAGTAGGTAATTTTCTAATAAACCCAACAGTATCACTAACCAAAAATGGCAGATTACCAATCACTACTTTTCTAACCGTAGTATCTAAAGTAGCGAAGAGTTTGTTTTCAGCAAACACTTCACTTTTACTAATTACATTCATCAAAGTGGATTTACCCACATTGGTATAACCTACAAGTGCTACACGGACCAGTTTACCTCTGTTACCACGTTGCACAGCCATTTGCTTATCTATGGTCTTAATCTTAGACTTTAACAAAGCTATTTTATCACGCACTATACGTCTATCGGTTTCAATCTCAGTTTCACCAGGTCCACGCATACCGATACCACCCTTTTGTCTTTCGAGGTGTGTCCACATTCCTTTTAATCTTGGCAGTAAATATTCACATTGTGCCAGTTCTACCTGAGTTCTTGCATAACTGGTTTGGGCTCGTTGAGCGAAAATATCGAGGATAAGATTAGTTCTATCCAATATTTTGCAATTGAGTATTTTACTGATATTTCGTTCTTGGGCTGGCGAAAGCTCGTCATCAAAAATTACCGTACCTATGTCGTTCTCAGTCACAAATTCCCTTACTTCTTCCATTTTACCAGTACCAATAAAAGTTTTGGGATTTGGCATAGTCATCTTTTGGGTATACCGTTTAACAACATCACCACCTGCCGTGTAGGTTAAGAATTCGAGCTCATCCAAGTACTCCTTCGACATTTCCTCATCTTGGTCTTGCGTAATTATCCCTATTAAAACAACGCTCTCTAAATTGATATCTTTTTTCTCTATCATATATACTATTAAAGTACAAAGTTAAGCAAATGGATTTTTCTTAATAATGTTTTAAAAACCTATATTTATTGCCATGAGCAACAATTCTAAAACTTACACTTTAGCTTTCTATAATATTGAAAATCTATTTGATATTAAAAATGATCCTTTAACCAATGATGATGACTTTTTACCAACTTCAAGAAAAAGATGGACATCCAAACGTTACGAAAACAAATTGCGAAAGTTAGGTTCTGTAATTTCAAAAATAGGTGAAGAAAATACAGATGCTGCACCTGTAGTTGTTGGGTTAGCAGAGGTAGAAAATAAAACCGTGCTGTCTGACTTAGTAAGAAGTAAAAATCTTATTGAAGAAAACTATAGCTATGTTCACTACGACTCTTCTGATGAAAGAGGAATAGATGTCGCATTACTCTATAAAAGTGATGTCTTTAAAGTTGAAAATTCAGAGACCTTTTCAGTTTATTTACAAAATGAATTTGGAGTGCAAGATTATACAAGAGATATTCTTTTGGTACAAGGTAAATTAAATAATGAAAAATTAAATATTATAGTTAATCATTGGTCTTCTAGAAGAGAAGGTGAAAAAGAAACGGAGTACAAACGTATTACCGCAGCTAACGTTGTAAACTCTGTTGTTAAAATGCTAAAAAAGGAAGATGCAAATGCAAGGATTATTGTTATGGGTGATTTTAATGACAACCCTAACAATAAGAGTCTTTCTTTGCTCGAAAAGGAAAGCAATTTGTACAATCCCTTTAAAACAGTTTGGTCTCGAGATAAAGGAAGTTTGAATCATAATTTTGGCTGGAACCTGTTTGATCAAATTTTAATTTCAACAAACTTTTTCGAATCCTCAAAATCTTCATTGTCTTTTAATGGTGCAAATGTCTTCAACAATAAGAATTTAACTCAGTATCATGGTAAGTATAAAGGACAGCCATTTAGGACCTATGTGGGCAAAAAATATAAAGGCGGTTATAGTGATCATTTCCCAGTTTATATACAACTCAAAAACCCATAAACCATTTGTCGATTAATAATGTAGTTAGTCTATTATAACAATGTTAACATCATGTTAATAGGCATTTTTTATATATTCGAATAGGCATAAAAAAAACGACCAACCAACGTAATTAATGCTCGCAATAGCCTCATTTTATTTAAAACAAAATAAATCCTTTGTAATCAACGTGTTACAAAGGGTTAAATAATTTCTAACAAACCGATTAATAATGAAAAAGATTACTCTATTTTTATTTCTGCTTTCATTTGTTACATTCACAAGCATTGAAGCACAAATAACAACTTTTCCTTACACCGAGGATTTTGAATCTGGTGATGGTGGTTGGATTGCCGACAATACAACAAACGGTACTTGGGCACTGGGAACTCCTACAGGAGCTATTATCAACAGTGCTGCCTCTGGAGCAAATGCTTGGGTAACAAACCTATCAGGTAATTATAACTCTAACGAAGACTCATGGGTCACAAGTCCAGTGTTTGACTTTTCATCTCTAGCTGCACCTTCAATTGAAATGAGTATATGGTATGATATTGAATTTAGTTGGGATGGAGCGGTACTTCAATCCTCGATTGATTCAGGTACGTCTTGGCAAAACGTTGGTGCATTTGGTGATCCAAATAATTGGTATACTGACAATACTATCAATGGTCAGCCTGGAGGTCAGGAAGAAGGTTGGTCAGGAACTGGTACTGCGGGTACAAATGCTTGGGTAACTGCTAGACATGCTCTAACAGGCTTGGGTGGGCAATCAAATGTAATATTTAGAGTTGCTTTTGGTTCTGATGGTTCTGTTACGGATGAAGGTTTTGGTTTTGATGATATTAATATTTTTGAGGTATCATGTCCTGAGCCTACAGACATTACAGTTACGAACGTTACTGAAACGACAGCAGATATTAACTGGATGGCTGGTGGAACAGAAACCTTATGGAACCTAGAATGGGGAACAGCTGGGTTTACTCCAGGTTCAGGAACTTTAGAATCTGGTTTGACTTCTACAACTTTTAGTTTCACAGGTCTTACTTTAGGAACCTCTTATGATGTTTACATAGAAGCTGATTGTGGCTCAGGAACTTCGAGCTTAGTTGGCCCAACAACTTTCAATACTTCTGTACCTGGTGGTAGTTGTGCATCAGCATTTTCTATGGCCGTTGAGGCAGATTGCGGCACTGCTACACCTGTTACTCTAGATTTTGCAATAGCTGAAGATTTAGATGCTGCTGACGAGAACCCTTCTTGTGATGCATTCGGAAATTGGGGTTATTGGGTAAGTTTTACAGCACCTGCAATAGGATCTGTAGTGTTTAACTTCAGCGGTGGTGCAGATAGCATTGGACTAGAGGTATTAGACATGTGCGGAGGAACTACAATAGGAAACTGCGATAATAATATTTATGATGCTGGAGATAGTTCTGATATTATAAGTGGATTAACTCCTGGCAACACATATGTTGCAGTTATATGGAGAGATGGACAAGACGGAACCGCAGACGTATGTATAGAGGAAGGCCCTACTTGTTTATTCCCTACAGATTTAGCCGCAGATAACTTTACAATAGATGGAGCTGATTTAAGTTGGACAGAGAATGGATCCGCCACTATGTGGAATGTTGAAATAGTGCCATCTGGTGATACACCTACAGGAACACCAACAGCTACAGGAGTTTCTAATCCTTATACGGCGACTGGTCTTATGGCTAATACAGATTATGATTTTTATGTTCAAGCAGATTGTGGGGGTGGAGATACTAGTGATTTTAATGGTCCTTTCACTTTTACCACAGCTTGTGATGTCTTTGTACCAGATTATTTAGAAGATTTTACTACCATCATTCCTAACTGTTGGGATGAAGCAGATAGTGGTGATGCTACTACAGGGCCAGGAGATTTAGGAGCTGGATCTTGGACAGCCGATGGTTTTCTCAATAATGGATTTACTGGTGCTTATAAAATAAATTTATGGGTAGCCTCTAAAAGTGACTGGATTCTTTCACCAGAATTTGATTTAACTGGTGGCCCTTTCCAAGTTGAGTTCGATTTTGGGATAATGCAATTTGGTAGTTCTACAACAGCTGGCACTTTAGGTTCAGATGATACTGTTCAACTTTTAATTACCAATGATGGTGGTACTACATGGATACCTCTTTTGGTTTATGACAGCACATCTGTAGTTTCTCCTACAGGTGAACATCCTGTTGTTACGCTAGAGGCCTATGCTGGTCAAACCGTACAGTTTGGTATTTTAGGTTCTGAAGGTACTATTGATGATCCTGAGGACAATGATATATTTGTAGATAATTTTCAAGTAAGAAATATTCCTACTTGTCCTGAACCTACAGATTTAACATCTACTAACTTAAGTTTAACCTCTACAGAGGTTGGATGGACAGAAACAGGTACAGCTACAACATGGAATATTGAATATGGAGTTGCTGGCTTCGTACAAGGTACAGGAACTGTTGTATCAGATGTAACAACAAATCCTTATGTGATTACAGGATTAACATCAGATACTAATTATGAGTTTTATGTTCAGGCTGTTTGTGACCCTCTAAACTTAAGTTCATGGACCGGACCTGGTACATTCTACACGGGTTATTGTGCTTCTGAACCAACTAGTAATGATGGTGATGGTGTAACGAACGTAACTATTGGAGTCACTGATTTTCCTAGTTTTGGAGATGTTACTTATGAAAACCATACAGGCACCGTAGTAAACGTATTTCAAGGTATAAATACAAATGTAGCCGTTACTTTTGCGACCGGTTTTACATATGGCACTAATATATGGATTGACTTTAATGACGATCTGGTTTTTGACAATGCAACTGAATTAGTTTTTCAAGGGGAATCTACCAATGCAAACCCAACAACTTTAGATGCCTCTTTTGTTATGCCAGCAACAGCGCCTTTAGGTCAACATAGAATGCGAATTGGTACTGCAGATTCAGGACAAGCTACACCTAACCCTTGTTATAATGGTACTTGGGGTGTAACATTAGACTTTACAGTAAATGTTCAGGAATTAACCTGTACGTTGCCTGAAGCCAATTATTCTGTTACTACTGACTGTAATAGCGATCAATTCTTTATAGATGTCGATGTTACCAGTTTAGGTGATGCAACTTCACTAGAAATATCTAATGATTTTGATGCCTCTACAGTACAAGCTACTGCAGTTGGAGTTTATCAAGCTGGACCTTTCCCTTTTGGCAATTCAGTAAAAGTATTTGTAACCAATGAACAAGATAATAATTGTGTTATCAGTAGTGAGTTCTTTGAAGTATTAGCTTGTCCACCAGCAAATGATGAGTGTGATATGGCAACCGTTGCTGTAGTTAATGCAGATGAATCATGTGATAGTGTAAATTCAGGTACTATTTTAGCTGCAACACCGTCTGGTGTACCAAACGGTAGTTGTTCTGGTTCACCAGATGATGACGTTTGGTTTCAATTTACGGCACTAGGAGAACAGCAAATTATAGATATTCAAAATATAACTGGTGGGACCACAAATTTAGACCATGCAGTATATGAAGGTGCATGTGGTAGTCTTACAGAACTATATTGCTCTGATGATACTTTTAGCCTAACACCTTCTCTAGTAGTTGGCAATACGTATTACGTGAGAATATTCTCGGCTGGTTCAACGAGTGAAACAAGTAGCTTTGATTTATGTATCAGCACTTTAGGAACACCAACCTATTGTTTAGATGCCTTACCAATTTGTGCTGATCCAAGTATCCAATACGAAAGTATAGTTGGTGATCAAGTAGCACCTCCTTATTTGGATTATGACTGCCTGTTCTCACAACCAGACCCTCAGTGGAACACAATACAATTTGATGACGCGGGAGATTATGAGTTTAGTTTAGATCAAACCAGTACAGGTGGAGCACCATTGGATATTGACTTTATAGTTTGGGGTCCTTTTGTAGATCAACAAGAAGGTTGTTATGAATTACTCACTGAAAATATTGCAGATTGTAGTTATTCAGCAACTGCAAGTGAGACTATAACATTAACCAATGTCCCAGCAAATTCAACTTATATTATACTTATCACAAACTTCTCACAACAACCAGGATTTTACACCTTTACGCAAGATTCTGGACCTGCAGATGGTACCAATTGTGAAGTTGTTTGCGACGTTACTTTAAACCTTGAAGGTGGTCCTGTTGAAGACACTGTTGAAGATCCTGGAACACCAGATGGCACTTTTAATTACTGTGGTTTCCCTAGCGTTCAGTTAGAGGCAACAACATTTTACGATGTAGATGAGTATGTGTGGTATAAAGATGGTTTCGTTATTCCTGATTATAATGACCCTATGTTAACTGCAACTGAATCTGGAACCTATCAAGTTCAAGTCTTAGGAGGTATTTGTGACCAAAGTGAGCAATATTTTTCAGCATTAGTTCAAATAAACTTTTACGACGATGCAGGTACGGTTGACCCACAGAACATAACAGTCTGTGATGGCCCTGAAGCTGATGGTTCTGAAGCATTTGACTTAGATGCATTAACTGCCTCTCTAGGTTTTGGCGCTGATTTTACTGTGTCATACTATACAAATACCGCAGATGCAAATCAAGCAATGAATGCAGTATCTTCTCCATATACCTCATCTGGTGAAACACTGATAATTAGAGTAGAAGATGCAGACGCGGCTAATGATGGTTTCTTAGGGTGTCGTCAATTATCTGAAGTAGAATTGGTTGTTAATACCAGACCAGATGTAAATCAACCAGCAGATTTTGTTGTCTGCGATGATATGGATGGAGCTGTTGACGGTATGACAGATTTTGATTTAACTTCAATAGATGCTGAAGTAAGCACAGATCCAGATGTTACAATTACTTATCATTCATCTCAGGCAGATGCCGAGAGTGGTACAGCTGCATTGTCGAGCCCTCACAACAGTGGTGGAGAGACCATATATGTAAGAGCTGAAGACAATGCAACAGGATGTTATCAGACCACATCATTCAATCTTGTGGTTAATCTTATTCCTCTAGCGACATTTGATCAAAGCATAGATTATGAAGTTTGTCCAAACGCAACGGTTCCTATTACAATTGCAATAATTCCTGATAACTTCTCAGCAGCTGACGTATCAGTTAATTGGTACTTAGATGGAACTCTAATATCTGGTGCTAGTGGTTTAATGTTAGATACCGTTTTGGTTTCGGGAGACTATTCAGCTGAAATTACTTTTAGTGCTACGGGTTGTAGCAATACCGTTATAACTACTGTAATAGAACTCGATAATTGCATTTTCCCAGAGGGAATTTCTCCAGGAGTTAGTCCAGGACAAAATGACCGTTTTGATTTAAGCAGCTTTGATGTTGTTAAACTAGAAATTTTCAACAGAAATGGAACACTTGTATATTCTAAGAGTAACTATACAGATGAATGGGAAGGTCAAACTAATGATGGTGAAGAACTTCCGGTAGGTACTTATTTTTATACAGTGATCTATGAAGGCGGTGCTAAACAAAAGAGCGCTTGGGTATATATTAACAGATAATCAACTAACAGAATCAACTTATTATAATGAAAAAACTCTCGATAATAGCGGTTTTGCTTTTAGCATTTCAAATGCATGGGCAACAAGACCCTCAGTACACACAGTACATGTACAATATGAATATTATGAACCCAGCTTATGCAGGTTCTAGGGAAAATCTATCTTTTGGATTATTGTACAGAAATCAATGGGCTAAAATAGATGGCGGACCTGAAACTGGTACGTTTTTTGGTCACGCGCCAATTGGCAATAACCTTGGCCTTGGTGTATCATTAATTGCAGATCAAATAGGTCCGGTAAAAGAAACCAACGCATATGTTGACCTATCTTATACACTTAGGTTAGGTGGTGAGCACCG
Source organism: Winogradskyella sp. MIT101101 (assembly GCF_047126865.1). Classification (NCBI taxonomy): domain Bacteria; kingdom Pseudomonadati; phylum Bacteroidota; class Flavobacteriia; order Flavobacteriales; family Flavobacteriaceae; genus Winogradskyella; species Winogradskyella sp. MIT101101. The sequence continues at coordinate 1,943,207 of NZ_CP138982.1, forward strand.
TTTGGCATTTGGTGTTAAAGCTGGAGCTACATTTCATGATATAAATTTAACCAGCGGAAATGTAGATGTAATAGATATGAATGACCCTTTCTTCGGTATCGGAATCAATGAGACGACACCAAATATTGGTGCAGGTTTCTTTTATTATACTGATAAATATTATTTATCCTTATCCGTTCCCAATCTTTTGTCATCTGTTCATTTAGACTCAAACGGAAATAAAATTGGATCAGAAACTCAACATTATTTTGTTACAGGTGGTTATGTTTTTGATTTATCACCTAACACAGAATTGAAGCCTTCGTTTATGGTTAAGTCTGCTTTTGACGCACCAACATCTTTTGATGTCAACCTTAATGCAAGGTTCTTTAAGAAATTTGAAATTGGTGCTTCATACAGATTAGATGACTCATTTTCTGGATTGGTTAATTTTGCATTGTCGCCATCATTAAGGGTTGGCTATGCGTATGATGCTGTATCATCTGACATTAAGGCTTTTGCGCCAGCATCGCATGAAGTCATGCTGTTATTTGACCTTAATTTCCCGAAACGAGTTTCTCGTTCACCTAGATACTTTTAATCCGTTAAGCTAAACAAATTATGAAAAACTTAAAAATACTATTATTTATCACGTTGATGAGTGGTTTATGCTTAACTGCTCAGAACAAAGACACCAAGAAAGCTGACAAGGAATTTGCCAGATTTGAATATGTTGATGCTGCTGAAAGCTATAAAAAACTCGTAGACGACGGTAAGGGCTCTCCTTATGTTTATGCCCAATTGGCAGAAAGCAATTATAACATTTTCAATACTGTTGAGGCTGAGAAATGGTATGCAAAGGCTTTAGAATCTATGGATGATCCAGAAATGATCTTCAAATATTCCGAAATGCTAAAGGCTAATGGAAAATATGAAGAATCTAACCAGCAAATGGAAAAATTTGCTTCTATGCGTCCATCCGATGATAGAGCAACAGCCTTTAGAAAAAACCCTAATTACCTTCCTAAAATTTTAGAACAAGGTAAAAAGTTTAATGTGCAAGACGGTGGTTTTAATTCGGCTCAATCAGATTTTGGGGGAACCATGCATGATGGTAAACTTTATATTACTTCTGCCAGAAATGATAACCGAAAAACTTATGGTTGGAACGAACAACCATTTTTAGATATTTACACTCTGACCAAAAATTCTGATGGGTCATATTCTGAGGCGACCTTAATGAACGATCAGATAAATACTAGACATCATGAAGGTTTAGTTTCAATCACACCAGATGGTAACACCATGTACTTCTCTAGAGAAAGTTATTTTGAGAAGGATTTTGAAAAAGATTCCATAAGTAAAGTGCGATACAGCCAGTTATATCTTTATAAGGCTACTAAATTGGGTGATGATTTTGATAATGTGGAAAGCTTATCAATAAACAGCGAAAATTACTCTGTAAAGAACCCTTCAGTTAGTCCTGATGGTTCTACTTTATATTTCGCATCTAATATGCCTGGTGGTTTTGGAAAATATGATATTTATAAAGCGCCAATTAATGATGATGGGACTATTGGAGAGCCTCAAAACCTAGGTCAAAAAGTAAATACTGAAGGTCAAGAAATGTTTCCTTTTATAAGTAGCAACAATACGCTTTACTTCTCTTCTACGGGTCATTTAGGCCTCGGAGGAATGGATGTGTTCTACACTAGGGAAATAGATGGGAAAATGGCACCAATAAGAAATGTAGGAATTCCTATTAACAGTAATGGTGACGATTTTGCATTTACCATTGATGAAGAAGCTGAAGAAGGTTTTGTCTCTTCAAACAGAGATGGTGGACAAGGAAGTGATGATATTTATGCATTCAAAAAACTACAACCGCTTTGCGATGTTTTAATTACTGCAATAGTATTGGATGACGAAACAAGAAATCCTTTAAATGGCGCTTCTGTTTCATTGTACGATGCGGAAGGTAACAAAATGGCAACTAAAACTACTAATGCTGAGGGTATTGCTGAATTTATAATAGAATGTGAGCAAGATACTGAGCTTGAAGTAGTGATGGAAGATTTTGAAAGCAAAAAAGTCACTGTTAACGGAACAAGTGAGGAAGAGTTAAAGGTTCAAATTTCTTTAGACCCAATAGAAAAAATTATTGCACCAGAGGAAATAGTATTAAACCCTATTTACTTTGATTTCGATAAGTCCAATATCACAGCACAAGCTGCTTTTGAATTGGATAAATTGGTACAGATAATGAACAAATATCCAGATCTAGTAATTAATGCTACATCACATACAGATAGTAGAGGATCTGTGCCATACAACCAAAAGCTTTCTCAACGTAGAGCAAAGAGCACACAGCAATATGTTATTTCCAAAGGTATAGACGAATCTCGAATCTCTGCGGAAGGTAAAGGAGAAAGTAACCTTAAGGTAAAATGTGGTCAAAACTGTACTGAAGAAGAGCACCAACAAAATAGACGCTCAGAGTTTTTAATAGTTAGTGGTTCTCCTGAGACTCAGAAGTAAGTCTTATTGAGTTTAAGATTATAATAAAAAACGCTCTGATAAAAATATCAGAGCGTTTTTGTTTTATCGTAATGGAAAGCCTTTAGCTGCCCACCATGGATGCAATTCTATAACTAATCGTCCAGCTTTAACCATTGGGTCCGCATTTGCTAAACTGTCTGCCATTTCTAAAGTTGGCACGTTGTAAATTGTGATACCTCTAATATCACCGTCATCACCAAAAGGTCCAGAGATATCCGCATAACCTAATTCGTACATTTTACCTAAGTGCGCTAAATGCTCTTTTTGAAGTCTCGCGGATTCCTCTTCATTTTGATTTCTAATTGGTCCGCGTTTTAAAAACGCTATAAAGTATTGCTGCATTAATGTAGTATCCTTTGTCTTCTCATCAACATAATCAAAGACCTCATAACCCTCGTCTACAAGTTTAGCTTTTATTTCAGCAACAGATTGCTCTTTAATAGTTTCAATACTTTCTTCTTGGGACTCTGAAGTTTTCTCATTGGATTTTGTTTCGTTTTTACATGATAGTAAACTAAATACACATAGAATTATTAGTATATTTTTCATTCTTTCCAGTTTTTAAATGGTTGTTTGCTTAATTGCGAATTATAATATTTTATATCACCAGTAACTTCTTTACCCAACCAGTTAGGTCTTTCAAAAGTTTCATTCTTAAATTGTAGTTCAACTTCAGCAATAATTAAACCTTCATTATTACCATAAAACTCATCAACTTCAAACGTGTGGCTGCCATATTTGACTTCGTAGCGTTTCTTATCTATAATGGATTCTTCACATAGGTCTAAAAGATTTTCAGCTTCTGCCCTAGTAATTTCTTTTTCCCATTCAAATCGAGATAAACCATCGTTAGAAGATTTTCCTTTTATAGTCAAATAGCCTTTATCCTCCTTCAATCTCACACGTACAGTTCGTTCTTTATGAATGTTTAAAAAACCTTGTTGAATACTATAGGTCGTTGAAGCTTCTTTTTTAAAGCCATCAGATGTCACTAAAAACTTACGCTCAATTTCTACGGCCATTATCGATACTACTTAAACTATATTTAATCCCTAAATTTACTGCATGCTAAACGATTTACCAATAAGAAAGATAATTCATGTGGATATGGATGCGTTTTATGCTTCCATAGCCCAAATGGACAACCCTGAACTTAAAGGCAAACCAATAGCTGTTGGAGGTGGCGGAAAAAGAGGCGTGATAAGTGCGGCAAGTTATGAAGCTCGCAAATATGGAGTAAGAAGTGCCATGTCTGGTCGCCTGGCAGAAAAACTATGCCCAGAACTAATTTTTGTTAGAACAGATTTTGAACGTTATAAGGACATCTCCAATCGTATTCGGAAAATTTTTTTCGAGTACACAGATTTAGTAGAGCCTTTATCGCTAGATGAAGCCTATCTTGACGTAACGGAAAACAAAATAGGCTTGCCTAGTGCGACATTAATTGCTCAAAAGATACGGCAACGCATTTTTGACGAAGTTGGCTTAACGGCTTCCGCAGGCATTTCAATCAACAAGTTTATTGCTAAGGTTGCGAGCGATTACAATAAGCCCAATGGCCAAAAAACGGTGAATCCTGAAGACGTGCTTCAATTTTTAGAAGATTTGGACATTAGAAAATTCTATGGTGTTGGTAAAGTCACCGCAGAAAAGATGTATCAAAAAGGCATTTTTACCGGTAAGGATTTAAAAGCTAAAAGTCTTGAATATTTAGACGAAAACTTCGGAAAGTCAGGTCGGTATTATTACTATGTAGTGCGAGGCATTCACAATAGTGAAGTAAAACCTAATCGCATACGCAAGTCTCTAGCTGCCGAGCGCACATTCAGTGAAAATTTGTCTTCTGAAATTTTTATGCTAGAAAAGCTTGACCATATTGCAGAAGAAGTCGCCAAGCGACTTGAAAAAAGTAAAGTTACAGGAAAAACCATAACATTAAAAATAAAATACTCTGATTTTACATTACAGACGCGAAGTAAGACACTTCCTTATTTTGTAAGCGATAAGGCTGTTATTTTAGAGACTGCAAAAGATTTGTTATATCAAGACAAACTAAAAAATTCGGTGAGACTTTTAGGAATTTCTCTCTCTAACTTAAATACAGATAAGTCAGTCAAAGCAAAGGCTTCGGAAGACAAAAAGAAATCTGTTAGCGTTCAGTTAAAGTTCGATTTTTAATCCGTTGAATTTCTTAAGTTTATGTCAACTACTAAATCAACCACGTATGAAATTCTTAAATGTACTAATCGCTGTAGTCATATTACTCTCAATTTCTTCATGTAAAGATAATGAAGCTTCAAAAGAAGTAACTTCTGAACCAGAAATGGAAAACCAAGAAAAAGGCGGTGTACAACCCTTTGCAGAACATATCTTTTCGCAGTTTACTAATGTTAGGGATTTTACAGTTGATAAAGACGAAACCGAGGCTTATTTTTCATTGCAAAGTCCAGCAAGAGAGCTTTCGGTAATCATGAAAATTGAAAAGAAAAATAATGAATGGCAAGACCCTGAAATTAGTAGTTTTTCAGGCCAATATACAGATCTTGAACCTTTTTTATCTCCCGATAATTTAAAGCTCTATTTTGTATCTAACAGACCTGTTTCAAAAGATAGCACCAATACAAAAGATATGGATATTTGGTATGTGGAGCGTTCCACTAAAGCTGAGGCATGGTCAAAACCAAAAAATATTGGTGCACCAATAAATACAGATGGTGATGAGTTTTATCCTGCTGTGGCTTCAAATGGCAATCTATATTTTACTCTTATTAAAGAAGAACTAGAATCTGCAGACGATATCTATGTAAGCAAATGGGAAAACAACGCTTATGCAGAGCCAACAATTTTAGGAGAGGGAGTGAACACCAAAGGTGCTGAGTATAATGCTTTTATTGCACCAGATGAATCTTATATCATTTTCGGAGGTTGGCGCAGACCAGACGCTATTGGTTCTGGTGATATGTATATCAGTAGAAGTGTAAATGGTGAATGGACAACTGCTGAAAATCTAGGAGAAACCATTAATTCCAAATACATGGAATTTTGTCCTTTTGTAAATAACGGAACACTTTATTTTACAAGCCGAAGAAGTAGCGTAGAGTCAAAAGAAAATGGTTTTACCAACACAGAGGAGTTAATCTCTGAAATTAATAAATATGATAATGGCGCAAGCCGGATTTATCATGTAGAGTTTAGAAATTAAATACTTTTAAACCTCTAATCATTAGTAATCTCCCTAACACGTAAGGTATTCACCATCCCCTTTTCCGTAATTGGCATGGAAGCTAAGCTAATGGCCATATCGCCTTTTTTAAGATAACCTCGCTCTTTAGCAATTTTATTAATGTCACCAACCGTTTCGTCAGTACTTACAAACTTATCATAGAAAAAAGCTTCTACTCCCCAAAGTAAACTCAGTTGTGTTAAAATACGCTTGTTAGATGTAAACACTAAAATATGGGCTTGTGGTCTCCATGCAGAAATCTGAAAAGCCGTGTAACCACTATTGGTCAAGGTAGAAATGGTTTTGGCATTGATCTCATTTGCCATATTAGCAGCGTGATAACAAATAGATTTAGTTATATACCGTTTGGTACGTATATGAGGAGGAGATTGTGGCACTTCAATTAAGGGAGAATCTTCTACACTACGTATAATATTTGCCATTTGGCGTATCACTTGTACAGGATATTGCCCAACAGAGGTTTCTCCTGAAAGCATTACCGCATCAGCACCATCCATTACCGAATTGGCAACATCGTTGACCTCAGCACGTGTTGGTGTTAAGCTTGTAATCATGGTTTCCATCATTTGCGTAGCTATGATTACAGGAATTCTTGCGCGTTTGGCTCTTAGTACTAATTTCTTTTGAATTAATGGCACTTCCTCAGCTGGTATTTCAACACCTAAATCACCACGAGCTACCATTAAACCATCACAGTAAGCAACAATTTTATCAATGTTTTCAACAGCTTCTGGCTTTTCTATCTTAGCAATAATCGGAATTTTATGATCACTATGCTCTTTAATTAATTCTTCCAATTGCATTAAATCCTCAGCATGCCTAACAAAGGATAAAGCGATCCAATCCACCTTTTGTCCTATAGCAAAAATGGCATCCTCTATATCCTTTTTTGTCAAAGCAGGTTGAGAGATATCTGTATTTGGAAGGTTTACCCCTTTTTTAGATTTTAAAGGACCGCCTTGTATAACTTCTGCCTTTACTTCAGACTTTCCGTCTGTGGAAACGACTTCAAAAATTAATTTTCCATCATCCAGTAGAATTCTTTCACCTCTTTTAGCGTCTTGTGGAAAGTTATCGTAAGTCATATAGACACGTTCTTTAGTGCCTTCAAATCGTTTGCCAGTTGCGAAAATAATTTCGTCCCCTTCATTAACAACAACTTCGCCTTTCATGGTGCCAACACGTAGTTTGGGACCTTGTAAATCTGCTAAGATCGAAGCATTGTATCCAAACTCGTCATTGAGCTCTCTTATCATTTTTATGCGCTCCTCAACATCCTTATAATTCGCGTGCGAAAAGTTTATTCTAAAAACATTGGCGCCTTCATCGAGCATGGCTTTTAAAACGTCCTTGCTACTTGTTGCTGGGCCTAATGTGGCTACTATTTTGGTTTTTTTGTTTAGCATCAATTCAAAAAATTAAATGGTCTTTTGATTTTAATTGTATCGGATTAACAGAATAACTTGTTACAATCTGCGGAATATTCTGCAGTTTATCCAAGATTAATTTTTCGTTTACATTCTGTATCTCATCAGAAATCTTTATAAAGTAATCTACCCTTTTGTACTCTGGGACTAAATTAAAAGTCTTTAATACTTTTTCATTAGTTTGAAATAAGCCTGTACTATATAGACTCTCTTCCTCTTTTTTGCATACGTTAGAAACCAAGTTCCATGTTACAAATTGTGAAACGTTATTCCACTCAAAAATACTGTACGAAGATTTTAAATATTCAAAATCAAGATCTTTGGATTTACGCTTTAAGTTTAGTTCTAAACTTTGGTTAAGTAAATAAGCCAAACGATAGTCTTCTAGCCCACAATGAATAGCAATGAGTTTGTAGGTCTCGTCATAAAAATCGTCAACAAGAAGTTTGTGTAAAGCCATATAGTCATAACTCTGAAATGTAAATATAGAATATAAATGCCTTAGATTTATTAACTTTTGGTTAATCTTAACCCTTAAAATCTACGAAAACGTTGTAGTTTAATAAAATTAAATTCTTGAATTAAATAAGCTTGGTAATTTGCTTCTGAAATGCAAAAAAAGCGCGTTTGGATGCCTTTTCTTCAGCTTTCTTTTTTGAAGTTGCCCTGGCCTTTGAGACCACTTTATCATTAATACTAAGTTTAACAGAAAAGTGCTTTAACTCATCTTTGCCTGTGTCCTCGTAGACTTCATAATCGAATGTGTTTTTTTCTTTTTGGCACCACTCAATCAACAGACTTTTATAACTAATAACTTTGCCTTCTAAGGTCTCTATATCTACATGAGGATTAATAACACGTTTGTAAATAAAGTTTTCGCAAGTTTTATAACCTTTATCTAAATAAATGGCACCTACTAAAGCTTCAAAAAGATTACCGTGGATGTTGTTACCAAAATTAGACTTTGGTATTCTACTTTGCACCAAGTCAATGAGGTTGAGTTCTTTACCAAGTTCATTTAAGTGCTCCCTACTTACTACTTTAGAGCGCATCTTTGTAAGATAGCCTTCGTCACCATGGGGCACTTTCTCGTATAGGTATGCTGCAATAACGGAACTCAGCATGGCATCACCAACAAACTCCAAACGTTCATAGTTAATAGGGTTGCCCTTTTTGTCCCTAATATTCATAGAACGATGGGTAAAAGCTTTTATGTAAAGTGATTTAGATTTTGGCTTAAAGCCAAGAATATTTTTTAGTTGTAAAAAAAAATTCCCGTCTCCTTGAGAACGGGAATTTTTTAATATGTTACGAATGAAAGTCATTCGGGATTTAATCTATTTTTTTAAATAACACACAAGCGTTGTGGCCGCCAAATCCAAATGTATTACTCATTGCGACTTTTATATCTCGTTTCTGCGCTTCATTGAGCGTTAAATTTAATTCTGGGTCTATATTCTCATCGTGAGTTTCGTGGTTAATTGTCGGTGGAATAATTCCATGTTCTAAAGCCAAAATCGAAGCAATAGCTTCAATAGCTCCAGCAGCACCCAACAAGTGACCAGTCATAGACTTGGTAGAATTAATATTTATGTTTTTAGCATGGCTGCCAAATACTTCAGATATAGCTTTAAGTTCGGCAACATCACCTAATGGTGTGGATGTACCGTGTGTATTAATATGATCTACATCTTCAGGATTTAAACCAGCATTCTCTAAACAATTTTTCATTACCGCAACAACTCCTATACCATCTGGGTGAGGTGCTGTCATATGATAAGCATCAGAAGATAAACCTCCGCCTACTACTTCCGCATAGATCTTTGCTCCTCTTGCTTTTGCATGCTCATACTCTTCTAAAACAATAGAACCGGCTCCTTCTCCCAGTACAAAACCATCTCGGTTAGCATCAAAAGGTCTAGAAGCTGTTTCTGGATTATCGTTACGAGTGCTCATAGCATGCATAGCGTTGAAACCTCCCATACCAGCAATGGTAACCGCAGCTTCACTTCCACCTGTAATTACAACATCACAATGACCTAAACGTATCGTGTTTAAGGCATCGATCATTGAATTAGCAGAAGAAGCACAAGCAGAAACCGTTGTGTAGTTTGGTCCCATGAAACCATATTTAATAGATATGTTTCCTGGTGCAATATCAGCAATCATTTTCGGAATGAAGAAAGGGTTAAAACGAGGTGTGCCATCACCAGCAGCATAATTTAACACTTCTTCCTGAAATGTCTCTAAACCACCAATACCAGCTCCCCAAATAACTCCTACTCTATATTTGTTTAATGAATCTAGATCAAGTTTTGAGTCTGCAATTGCTTCATCCGAAGCAACCATTGCATACTGCGAAAACTTGTCCATTCGCTTTGCCAGCTTTCTGTCAATAAAGTCAGTAACTTCAAAGTTTTTTACTTCACAAGCGAATTGTGTTTTGAACTTCTCAGCATCAAAATGTGTAATTGGAGCAGCACCACTTTCACCATTAACAAGACCATTCCAATATTCATCTTTGGTATTGCCAATTGGCGTAAGAGCACCTAGACCAGTAACTACGACTCGCTTTAATTCCATAAAAATAAAGTTCTTATTTTGCTTCTTCTATGTAAGAGATAGCTTGACCAACTGTTGCAATGTTCTCAGCTTGATCATCTGGGATTTGAATATCAAATTCTTTTTCAAATTCCATTATTAATTCTACAGTATCCAATGAATCTGCACCTAAGTCGTTAGTGAAGCTCGCTTCAGTTACAACTTCGTTTTCATCAACACCTAATTTGTCTACGATAATCGCTTTTACTCGTGATGCAATGTCTGACATAATCTTTTAATTTTAAGTTTTAATTAGATGGCAAAAATAAAAAACTTTACGTTAAAAATCATCTTTACCAATAAAATGTGCTTTTAATTTAGTAAAAATAAAATAGAAGTATTCCGTTTTGCCCTAATTGTTAATTATTATTCTTTTTTTTGTTTGAATAATTTGAACATGATGGCAAGTATATGAAACGAATTGTAATTTTTGCGTCCGGAAGTGGAAGTAATGCTGAAAATTTAATTAAGTTTTTTCACGACAGCGATAATGCGTCTGTTATTCAGGTATTGACTAACAATCCTCATGCCAAAGTCTTAGAGCGATGTAATAAATTAAAAGTGAGCACTTTATCATTCAATAGAATTGCCTTTTCAAAGTCTGAAGATGTGTTGAATATTCTAAAAGCGTCTCAACCAGACCTTATTGTTTTGGCAGGTTTTCTTTGGAAGTTTCCTGAATTTATCCTCAAGGAATTTGAAAATAAAGTGATAAATATCCATCCTGCTCTATTACCAAAATATGGCGGAAAAGGGATGTATGGGAAATTTGTTCACGAAGCTGTTGTAGCTAATAAAGAAACCGAAACTGGGATAACAATTCATTACGTAAATGAAAATTATGACGAAGGAGCTATAATTTTCCAGGCTAAGTGTGAGGTTGAACCATCGGATTCTGCTGAAGATGTGGCTAAAAAGATTCATGAGTTGGAGATGAAACATTTTCCTAAGGTGGTACAGCAATTAATTAATTAACAAATTTCAAAATCTAAATTCCAAAACGATCTGTGAAATCCGTGTCAAAATAATTCATGTCAAAAAAGAAAAAAAAATATTACACCGTCTGGAAAGGCCATAACACAGGAGTCTTTGAATCTTGGCATGATTGCAAGGCTCAAATCAAAGACTTTAAAGGAGCACAGTATAAATCCTTCACAACTTTTGACGCAGCAAAGAAAGCATATAGAGATGGGCCAAAAGACCATATAGGAAAATCGAAAAGTTTTAAAAGTGAACTTTCTAAAGAGCAACTAAAAAAAATAGGGCAGCCTAATTACAACTCTATTTCAGTTGACGCAGCATCATCTGGTAATCCTGGTAAAATGGAATATCGTGGTGTAGATACCAAGTCCAAAAAACAACTTTTTATACAAGGTCCTTTTGAGGAAGGCACTAATAACATAGGCGAATTCTTGGCCATAGTACATGGTTTGGCATTCTTAAAGCAACATAAAAGTGACAGGATTATCTACACAGATTCTAAAACCGCTATGAGTTGGGTACGAAAAAAAACTTGCAATACTAAACTTGAGCGGAATAACAAAAACAAAGATTTGTTTGAGTTGGTTGATAGAGCTGTAAAATGGTTGAAAACCAATAATTATTCTACTACCATAGTAAAATGGGAAACAAAGGCTTGGGGAGAAATTCCTGCAGATTTTGGAAGAAAATAATTTCTATTATTAGGTCAGGGCGCTATTTCACAAGGAAGATATTTTATGTACTTTTGCACCTTAATTCAAACTTACTTTAATGGGTAAATTAGTAATTGTCGGAACAGTGGCTTTTGATGCTATTGAAACACCTTTTGGCAAAACCGATAAAATTCTTGGTGGTGCTGGGACTTTTATAGGTTTGGCTGCGTCAAATTTTAATGTTGATTCCGCAGTTGTATCTGTGGTTGGAGGCGATTTTCCACAAGAGTACTTAGATTTAATGACAGACAGAAATATCGATATTTCTGGTGTTGAAATTGTAAAAGACGGCAAAACCTTCTTTTGGAGTGGTAAGTACCATAATGATATGAACTCTAGAGACACCTTGGTCACCGAATTAAACGTACTTGCCGATTTTGAACCTAAAGTTCCTGAAGATTATAAGGATGCTGAGGTGGTAATGCTCGGCAATTTACATCCATTAACCCAAATGAGTGTTTTAAACCAGATGGAGACTAAGCCAAAGTTGGCCATACTAGATACTATGAATTTTTGGATGGATTGTGCCCTAGAGGATTTACACAATACTATAAAACATATAGACGTTATCACTATCAATGATGAGGAAGCAAGACAATTAACCGGAGAATATTCATTAGTTGTTGCTGCTAGAAAGATTCATGAGATGGGCCCAAAATATGTAGTGATTAAAAAAGGTGAGCATGGAGCGTTATTGTTTCATGACGATAATGTATTCTATGCGCCTGCATTACCTTTAGAAGAAGTTTTTGATCCAACAGGAGCAGGTGATACCTTTGCTGGTGGCTTTGCAGGTTACTTAGCCAAAACTGAAGATTACTCCTTTGAGAACATGAAGAATGCTGTAATCTACGGTTCTACCTTAGCATCCTTTTGTGTAGAAAAATTTGGCACGGAGCGAATGCTTAATCTCACTGCAAGTGAAGTACATAAACGATTAGGCCAATTTAAGAGTCTAACACAATTTGATATAGAATTAACTTAAATCTAGCGCACTCTGAAAATGAGTGCGTTTTTTTATTATAGAAGTATGAGTGATGCTTTAAAACATGAGTGCGGTATTGCACTTATTAGACTTTTAAAACCATTAGATTATTACAAGAAAAAGTATGGGAGTGCCTTTTATGGTGTCAATAAAATGTACCTAATGATGGAAAAGCAGCACAACCGTGGACAAGATGGTGCTGGTTTTGCAAGTATTAAATTAGACACAAGCCCTGGTGAACGCTATATCAGTAGAGTGCGTTCTATTGCGCAACAGCCTATTCAAGATATATTTGCTCAGATTAATGAGCGTATTAATGAGGAAATTACAAAGCACCCAGAGTATAAAGACAACACTGAACTTCAAAAAAAGCATATTCCTTACGTTGGCGAATTGTTATTGGGTCATGTACGCTATGGCACATTTGGGAAAAACAGTGTGGAAAGTGTTCATCCTTTTCTGAGACAGAACAATTGGATGCACCGAAATCTGATTGTTGCCGGTAACTTTAACATGACCAATGTTAATGAGCTTTTCGATAATTTGATAGATTTAGGTCAGCATCCCAAGGAAAAAGCGGACACCATAACTGTAATGGAAAAAATTGGTCATTTCCTAGATGACGCTGTCGCTAAAATCTATAAAGACTTAAAAAAAGAAGGCTATTCAAAAATTGAATGTTCGCCATTAATAGCTGAGCGTTTAAAACTGAGCAAAATATTAAAACGTGCGGCTAAAAATTGGGATGGCGGCTATGCCATGGCTGGCTTATTAGGTCATGGAGATTCATTTGTTTTAAGAGACCCTGCAGGCATCAGGCCTACATATTATTATAAAGACGACGAAGTTGTTGTTGTTGCTTCTGAGCGACCTGTAATACAAACCGTTTTTAATGTTGCTTTTGAAGATGTAAAAGAATTAGATCCGGGACATGCCATTATCACAAAGAAATCTGGTGAAACTAAAATTAAAAAGATACTAGAGCCCTTAGAGCGTAAAGCTTGTTCGTTTGAACGTATTTATTTCTCTAGAGGTAGTGATGCAGAAATCTATAAAGAAAGAAAAGAATTAGGTCGTTTATTGATGCCTAAGGTTCTTGAAGCTATTGGCAATGATACTGAAAACACAGTATTCTCATTTATACCAAACACCGCTGAAACTTCATTTTATGGAATGATTGATACGGTTGAAGAACACCTTAATGCCAAAAAAACTAAATCTATCTTAGATGGAAACGGAAAACTTTCAGCAGAAAGAGTTACAGAAATATTATCAGAAAGACCGCGAATAGAAAAGATTGCCATTAAAGATGTAAAGCTAAGAACATTTATTACTGAAGATAGTAGTAGGGATGATTTAGTTGCCCACGTATATGACGTAACCTATGGAGTTATAAAGTCCACAGATAATTTAGTGATTATAGATGATAGTATAGTACGAGGCACTACACTTAAGAAAAGTATCATAAAAATGATGGACCGCTTGAATCCCAAAAAGATTGTTGTGGTATCATCTGCTCCTCAAATACGCTACCCAGATTGCTACGGTATAGATATGGCAAACCTAGAAAGTCTTGTGGCTTTTAGAGCTGCCTTAGAATTATTAAGAGATAATGACCAATACCACACTGTAGAGGACGTTTACAAAAAATGTCTTGAGCAGGTCCATCTAAATGATAAAAATGTAGTGAATTATGTAAAAGAGATCTATAATAATTTTACTGACGAGCAAATTTCTGATAAAATCGCAGAACTTTTGAGTGATGAAGACGTGAACGCAGAAGTGAAAATCATTTTTCAGCCAGTTGAAAACCTTCATAAGGCTTGTCCAAAGAATTTAGGAGATTGGTATTTTACTGGAGACTATCCAACAGACGGAGGCAATAGAGTAGTGAATAGAGCATTTATAAATTTCTACGAAGGAAATAAAGAGCGCGCTTACTAATTATCGCTCAAAATTAACGTTTAATCCGAAAAAATGTGTATTTAATCTAAGAAAGATGCATTTCATCCAATATATGTACTCTTTTAACAAATAACATTTACTTTGGTATCACCATAACATAAGTAGGTTAAGTTCATGGTAGATTTGGGGCAAAAAAAGGTGAACAGTGTTCACCTTTTTTTATGGATACCATTAAAATAAAAATCCTTGAATTTTTAATTTCCAGGGGTTATTTATTAACTAAAAGCTAAGTAATCAAAGTAGTTTCCACGCTTAGACTAATATATAGGTCGTTTATCCAAAAAATTCAGAAGTTAAAATGATGTGAACTTATATTTGACTCACCATAACATAAGTAGGTTAAGTTTATGGTAGATTTGGGGCAAAAAAGGTGAACTCTCGTTCACCTTTTTTCATTTTAATTCATAAAAAATCCAAGCTCGACAAGCCTGGATTTTTTATTTGTGTTATGCCACTACTTATTTCGCTTCTGCGTAACGACGCTCAACTTCATTCCAGTTAATTACCTTAAAAAAGGCATCAATATAATCTGGTCTTCTGTTTTGGTAGTTTAAATAATATGCATGTTCCCAAACATCTAAACCTAATATTGGTGTTCCACCACAACCAACTCCTGGCATTAATGGATTATCTTGGTTAGGAGTTGAACAAACTTCAACCTTACCTCCTTTATGGACACATAACCAAGCCCAACCAGAACCAAACTGTGTTGCAGCAGCTTTAGAAAACGCATCGACAAAAGCCTCTTTAGATCCAAATTCTGCCTCAATTGCATCCTTTAAATCCCCTGAAAGGTAACCTTTATCCTCTGGATTCATAACTTCCCAAAACAATGAGTGGTTGTAAAAACCACCTCCGTTATTTCTAACTGCTTTGTTATCCATATCTAAATTAATAAGGATATTTTCAATTGTTTTTCCTTCAAGATCGGTGCCTTCAATTGCGCCATTCAATTTATTGGTGTAACCTTGATGATGTTTAGAATGATGAATCTCCATTGTGCGAGCATCAATATGTGGTACTAAAGCATCATAAGCGTATTTTAATTTTGGTAATTCAAAAGCCATAATGTATTTATTTTTAATGGTTAATATTTCAATTCTAACAAATTTACGATTTTGAAAACAAGAAGTTCTAAATAAATTATTAAGATTCCCTATTTTGGTATAAAATTTATCTTTTGTCAAATTCACCCTTTAAAATATACAATGCTTCTGCTGGTAGTGGAAAAACATTCACTTTAGCCAAATCGTATATTAAAATATTGGTCCAATCCCAAAATTACGATCAGTTTAAATCCATTTTAGCCATTACATTTACCAATAAGGCGGTTGGTGAGATGAAAGAAAGGATTATTGAGATGCTCAAGCTGTTTTCTCAAGAAAAAAGCCTTAGAGAACCACACCCTATGTTTACTGCTATCTGTGAAGAATTGTCCATTTCAGCTGAAAACCTTCATAATAAGTCTAAGCACATACTCAAACATATTATCCATAATTATGGTGCGTTTGATATTTCTACTATAGACGGATTTACACATAGGGTTATTAGAACTTTTGCCCACGATTTAAAATTACCTGTAAATTTTGAAGTGGAATTAGACCAAGAGCGCCTTTTGAATGAAGCCGTTGATAGTCTTATTGCCAAAGCAGGAACAGATAAAGCACTCACAAAAGTACTGGTAGATTTCGCCATTGAAAAAGCTGATGATGACAAAAGCTGGGACATCAGTTACGATTTTAATAAAATAGCGAAGCTTTTGGTGAGTGAAAACGATTTACGGGCTATAGAAACCCTAAAAAACAAAAACATTACTGATTTTAAAATTTTAAAATCTAGTTTAAGCCAACAAATTACTAAACTTGAAGTTGATATTATAAAAATTGCCGAAACAGTCTTAACCTTAATTGATGAATGTGGTTTACAAGAGGATGATTTTAGCGGTAAATATCTTCCAAAGTATTTTAATAAGCTTATTCATAAAAATTTTGATGTTGCATTTGGGTCCGTATGGCAAAACAACTTAATAAATGGAGATAGCCTATACCCTAAACGAGTTTCAGAAACTATTGCCTCTACGATTGAAAGTGTTCAACCCGATTTGGCCGAGGCTTTTCTCAAAACTAAGGCCTTAATTATAGAGTTAAAGCTAAAAAAAGGATTTTATAAAAATATTACGCCTTTATCAGTTCTCAATGCTATTCAAAATGAACTAAATATGCTCAAGGAAGAGCAGAATAAATTGCTCATTTCGGAGTTTAACAAAATCATAAGCAACGAAATTAAAGACCAACCTACACCATTTATTTATGAACGGCTGGGAGAGAAATTTAAGCATTACTTTATTGACGAGTTTCAGGATACATCTAAAATGCAATGGAGAAACCTCACTTCGCTTTTAGACAGTTCTTTATCGACTTCAAATGGCTCTGTGATGTTGGTTGGTGATGCCAAACAAGCTATTTATAGATGGCGTGGTGGTGAGGCGGAACAGTTTATTGATCTTTATAACAAAATCGAAAATCCGTTTCAGGTAGAAGCTCAAGTCTTAACCCTCGACACCAATTACAGAAGCGCGAAGGAGATTATTAATTTCAATAATGGGTTTTTTAAGTTTTTGAGTGAGAATTATTTTAGCGACAAACGTTATGCAGAACTTTACGAAAACTCAAATCAAAACTTAAATAATGACATTGAAGGCTATGTAAATATCGAATTTTTAGATATTTCTAAAGATGATGATGCTACTGATTTATACGCAAGCCAGGTGCTCAACAGAATAAAAGAGTGTCAAAACAATGGCTATTCACTTAATGATATTTGTATAATTGTTAGAAAGCGAAAAGAAGGCGTAGCCATTGCTAACCATCTCAGTGAAAATGGTATAGAAATTACATCTCCAGAGACTTTACTTTTAAAGAATTCTGATAAGGTTAATTTTCTCGATTCGTTTTTACGCTTGTTGCTACAGCCTAATAATGACAGCTTAAAGATTGAAATTTTATCATTCATAGCCGAACAACATAGCATCAATGATAAACATTTGTTTTTTGAAACACACCTTAAACCAAGTATTGAAGAATTGTTTTTAAGCTTAAAGAGTTTAGATATATTTCTAGAAAAAAACGAGCTTTTGCGCATGTCGCTTTATGAGCTGGTTGAGCAACTGATAAGAACCTTCAATCTTCATAATTCATCTGATGCCTATCTTATGTTTTATTTAGATGTTGTTTTAGAATTTACTCAAAAGCAAAATTCAGATCTAGCTGCTTTTATTGACTATTTTGACAAGAAAAAGGACAGTCTTAGTGTTGTTTCCCCAAAAAACATGAATGCAGTTCAGATAATGACCATTCATAAGTCTAAAGGGTTAGAGTTTCCTGTGGTCATATTTCCATTTGCGGATTTAAATATTTACAGAGAGTTAGACCCAAAGACATGGTTTCCAGTAGAGGAAAATGACTATAATGGCTTTGAAACTCTTTTGCTCAATTACAATAAGGACACTGAGCATTTTGGAGAAATAGGACAACTCATATATAACACACACCAATCACAATTAGAACTCGATAATTTAAACCTTTTGTACGTTACACTTACTAGAGCTGTAGAGCAGCTTTATGTAATTTCAAAAAAAGACATAAATAATAAAGGTGTGGTTGCTGAAAACACCTATGCTGGAATGTTCATTTCTTATTTACAGACTTTAGGAAAGTGGTCCGATAACCAATCAACTTATAGTTTCGGCTCACTCATTAATAATCAAAAAAGACCAGAGTCAGAAGATAAAAATGAGCCTCTTCAACTCACTTCTGTTCCCAAAGAAGATCACAACCTAAATATTATTACCAAGTCTGGTCAACTTTGGGACACAAAACAAGAAAGAGCGATGGAACGTGGTAACCTAGTGCATCTTATTCTATCTAAGATTAAAACGAGCCAGGATGTAGATTTTGCAATCAATGACTTGGTGGTATCTGGGGATATTCTAAGCTCAGAGGAGAAAGAATTAAGAGATTTAGTAATGGAAGTAATACAACACCAAAAATTAAGCCCATATTTTACAAGTGAATTCGAAATATATAACGAAAGAGATATTATTACCAATACTGGTCAAATCCTAAGACCAGACCGTATAAATATTCATCCCAATAATGAAGCCATCATTATAGATTACAAAACTGGTGAGCAAAAAACCTCATATAAATCCCAGCTAAATAGTTATGCTTCAATTCTTGAAGTCATGAATTATTCCATAAAGCACAAGTATATTGTTTATATAAATGATACTGTCGAAGTCATTGAAGTATAATTTATTGATAGTATCTTTGCGCAACAACTAATATCAAATTACATGTACGGAAGTATAAAATCACACTTACAACAAGAAATAGAGTCTATTAAAGACGCAGGCCTTTACAAGGAAGAGCGTATAATCACTTCTCCTCAAGGAGCAGAAATTACACTGAATACAGGTGAAAAAGTTCTAAACTTTTGTGCCAATAATTATTTAGGACTATCCTCTCACCCAGATGTAATACAAGCAGCTAAGGATACTTTAGATTCTCATGGTTTTGGAATGTCTTCAGTACGATTTATTTGTGGCACACAAGACATTCATAAAGAGTTAGAACAAAAAATTGCAGATTTTTATGGCACAGAAGATACTATACTCTATGCAGCAGCTTTTGATGCAAATGGAGGTGTGTTTGAACCACTGTTAACAAAAGAAGATGCTATCATTTCAGACTCATTAAACCATGCTTCTATTATCGATGGCGTAAGGTTATGCAAAGCTGCGCGTTATCGTTATCAAAATAATGACATGGCTGATCTAGAAAAGCAGCTTATCGCAGCTAATGAAAATGATGCACGATTTAAGATTATAGTTACAGATGGTGTGTTTTCTATGGACGGCTTAGTTGCTCCTTTAGACAAAATTTGTGACTTAGCAGACAAATATGATGCTTTGGTAATGATTGATGAATGCCATGCTACAGGTTTCATTGGAGAAACAGGAATAGGAACTCTTGAAGAAAAAGGGGTTTTAGGAAGAATAGATATCATCACAGGAACCCTTGGTAAAGCAATGGGTGGTGCCATGGGTGGTTACACCACAGCAAAAAAAGAGATTATAGAAATTTTACGTCAACGCTCTAGACCTTATTTGTTTTCAAACTCTTTAGCACCAGCAATAGTGGGCGCTTCTATTAAGGTTTTTGATATGTTAAAAAACGATACTTCACTAAGAGATAAAGTTGATTGGAACACTAAATATTTTAAAAAGGGAATGAAAGAAGCTGGGTTTGACATTGTGGATGGTGATTCTGCTATAGTACCAGTAATGTTGTATGATGCCAAGCTCTCTCAAACCATGGCTAATATGCTATTAGAGGAAGGAGTCTATGTGATAGGTTTCTTTTACCCTGTTGTTCCTAAAGATAAAGCCCGTATCCGTGTTCAGCTATCGGCCGCGCATACTAAAGAACAGCTAGATAAAGCTATTGCGGCATTTATAAAAGTAGGTAAAGAACTAGAAATTATTTAAAATCGTTCCAAACATACTATTATAGGGCATTATAACAATATTTTTATATATTTGTCTTTGTTAATAACATTTAACAACTTACTTTTGCCAACAATTAACACTTAAAAAAATTAAAATTAATTAGAATATGAAAAATCTTAGCAGATTACTTTTTGTTGCAGTGCTTCTTATAAGCTTTAGCACTACACATGCTCAAGACAAGAACAATCCATGGGCTCTTACAATTGGAGCAAACGCAGTTGATTTTTACCCTGTGGGAGAAGATTCGCCTCAAGGAGATTATTTTGACGAATACTTTAATGTAACAGACCATTGGAATATTTATCCTTCACTATCTACGATTTCTGTTTCTAGATATCTTAGTGATGGTTTTACTTTTACTGCTTCTGGTTCTATAAACAAAATCGACAAATTTGGTACTAATTTTGACCCTATGACTGGTGAAGAGTCAATAAATAGAGTTGAAGATTTAACATATTTTGGTATTGACGGTAGAGTTTCATACAGCCTTATGGATTTAATTAACTCTAACAAATTCGACCCTTATTTAGGTGTTGGTGGTGGTTATTCATGGTTAGATGATTTAGGTGCCGGAACTCTAAACGGAACTTTAGGTTTCAAATATTGGATTACTGAAAAGTTAGGTTTAGATATTCAATCTACTTACAAGCACTCTTTTGAGGATGTTTTACCTAAGCATTTCCAACACACAGTTGGTCTTTCTTTTAAGTTTGGTGGTACTGATACTGATAACGATGGTATCTACGATCAAGATGATGCTTGTCCTGAAGAAGCTGGTTTAGAAATCTTTAATGGTTGCCCAGATTCAGATAATGATGGTATCCAAGATTCTAAAGATGATTGCCCTAACACTGCTGGTTTAGCTGAGTTCAACGGTTGTCCTGATGGTGACGGTGACGGTGTAATGGACAAGGATGATAAGTGTCCTACTGTTGCTGGTTTAAAATCATTAATGGGTTGTCCAGATGCTGATGGTGACGGTGTTGCTGATGGTGATGATAACTGTCCTAACGAAGCTGGTCCTGCTGCAAACAACGGTTGCCCTTGGCCAGATACTGATGGTGATGGTATCTTAGACAAAGATGATAAGTGTCCTAACGAAGCTGGTACAGCTGCAAATAACGGTTGCCCAGAAGTTAAGCCAACTGCAGAAGTGATGGAAGAATTAAATAGTTATGCTAGAACTATTTTATTTAATGTTGGTAAAGCTTCTTTTAGACAAGAGACTGACCAAGTATTACAAGCAATGGTAGCTATCTTTAAGGATTACCCTAAAGCTAACTTTACTATTGAAGGTCATACAGATAGCTCTGGTTCTGCTTCAATGAACCAAGCATTGTCAGAAAGACGTGCAAATGCAGTTAGAGATTATTTAATTGCCAATGGAATCGATGCTGACAGATTAGTAGCTAAAGGATTTGGTGAAGATAATCCTATTGCAACCAACAAAACAAGAGCAGGAAGAAAAGAAAACAGACGTGTAGAAGTTAAGTTGAAAAACTAACTTATACTCTAAAATAGATTTAAAAAACGCTCCGAAATTCGGAGCGTTTTTTATTTTTATATAATGGAAAGTTTTATACAAACGGTATTAGTTAATCTTAAGAAAAAAAACCTTAATCTCGAAGATTTACACTTTATCCTTCCCAGTAAACGTGCTGGAACTTTTTTAAAACACCAACTGTCTTCTGTATTAAACCAACCTATATTTTTTCCTCATATCCTTAGTATTGAAGAATTTGTAGAAGAATTATCCGGATTAAAGAGTTTGCCCAACTCTGAATTGCTTTTTAAATTATACGAAGCTTATAACTCTCTAACTAACAAATCTGAAACCGAATCATTTGAATTGTTTTCTAAATGGGCTCAAATCCTATTACAAGACTTTAACGAAATTGATAGGTATCTAGTTGAGCATGAAAAAATATTCGATTACTTAAGCGCCATAAAGGAATTAGATCATTGGTCACTCGAGTCGCAGCAAACGAACTTAATTAAAAATCATTTAAAATTCTGGAGAAAGTTAAAAGACTATTATTTAGTCTTTACAGAAAAGTTGCTCAAATCTAAACAAGGCTACCAAGGTCTTATGTACCGAGAGGCAGCCAACAACCTCGAATATTACATAGAAAATAATACCAACCGAAAACACATTTTTCTAGGTTTTAACGCCCTAAACGAATCAGAGTCAAGAATCATACAAGGGTTGCTTCAAAGTGACTTAGCAAATATCTATTGGGATATTGACGAAACATTTACTGAGGATAACATTCATGATGCTGGTTTGTTTACCAGGCAGCATAAAAACAACTGGAATTATTTTAAAAAGAACCCTTTTAATTGGATAACGACTCACTACAACGAAAAGAAGAATATCAAAGCTGTAGGAATTCCTAAACTTATAGGTCAGGCAAAATATATAGGTCAAATTTTAGATAAGCTAAGTAAAAATAATGCAAAACTGACTAATGTTGCTGTTGTTTTGGGTGAGGAAAACCTATTAATTCCTGTTATTAATTCTATCCCTAAAACAATAACCGGTATTAATGTTACTATGGGCTTGCCTTTAAGGTTTGTGCCTTTAGCTTCATTGTTCGAACTATTATTTTCAACCCATAAAAATAATCCTGAAAAGTATTACTATAAAGATGTCGTTGATATTATTTCACACCCGTCAATTTATGGCCTATTTAAATTAGAATCAACAAATTACTCAACTGATATTGTAAACCATATTCAAAAAAACAACTTAATTTACTTAACGCCATCAAATTTAAAAGGACTTGTTGATGAGCCCAATCAAAACATTATAGGATTATTATTCAATTCTTGGAAAGACAATCCAAAAACAGCGTTAGAAAATTGCTCTCAACTTATTTTGGCAATAAAAGATAATCTCACTAAAAATAAACGTCTTAATAACTTAGAATTGGAATATCTCTATCGATTCAACACATTATTCAACCAATTATCAGAGCTCAACTCCAATTATAAATATCTTGATTCTGTAAATGCGCTGTATGGCATCTATAAAGAACTTTTAAACACAGAAACCTTAGACTTTCAGGGTGAGCCTTTAGAAGGTTTACAGATTATGGGTATGTTAGAATCTCGTGTTTTAGATTTTGAAACTGTAATTATAAGTTCAGTTAACGAAGGCATTCTTCCGTCTGGGAAGACAAACAATTCATTTATTCCATTTGATGTGAAAATTGAAAACAATTTACCCACTTTTAAAGAAAAAGATGCCGTTTATACGTATCATTTCTATAGACTACTACAGCGTGCTAAAAATGTCTATATATTATATAATACTGAAGTTGACGCATTAAAGGGAGGTGAAAAAAGTAGGTTTATTACACAGTTAGAAGTTGAAGGTATTCATGATATTGAACATTCCATTATTTCACCAGAAGTTCCCGCTATTGAAAAAAAGCTAAAACAGATTACAAAAACAAATTCCGTACTAGAAAAGCTAAAACAATTATCCTCTAAAGGATTTTCACCATCCTCCTTAACAAATTATATCAGAAACCCTATTGATTTTTATTATGAAAAGATTCTTGGTATAAAAGAGTTTGAAGACGTAGAAGAAAACATTGCGGCAAATACCTTAGGTTCTGTTATCCATGATACACTTGAAGATTTTTACAAACCATTAGAGGGTGAGTTTTTGACCGTGGAGCATCTGAGTACATTTAAAACTAAAACAAAAGCAACGGTCACCAAGCATTTTAAAATTTTATACAAGGAAGGTGATTTTTCCAAAGGTAAAAACCTCATTATTTTTGAAATTGCCCAGCGCTATATTTCTAATTTCATTAATTCAGAAATTAAAAATCTAAATAACGGTAACCAAATTAAAATAATTGCTATCGAAACAGAGGAAGACGTAGAACTTAAAATTGATGGCTTGGATTTTTCTATTAAACTTACAGGTAAAGTTGATAGGATTGATCAGTTTAATGGAGTGACCAGAGTAATCGATTATAAATCTGGAAAGGTTGAGCAAAATAAAGTTGAGATAGTAGATTGGAATGATTTAACCACTGATTATGAAAAGTATAGTAAATCCTTTCAGATCTTATGCTATGCCTATATGATGCACCGAAAAAATAAAATACATTTACCTATAGAAGCTGGTATTGTATCTTTTAAAAATCTAAATGCCGGCTTTTTAAAATTTGGCAAAAAAGAATCGGCTTATAGTAGAACAAAAATTCAAATAATTACAGAGGAAACATTGGCGAATTTTGAAATTGAACTTAAAAAACTCATCCTAGAGATCTGCAACCCAAATATTGACTTTGTTGAAAAAGAACTAGATTAATGATCATCAATAAAAATATAGTTATTGAAAGAAGTGGCAAAAAGCCAATTCTTTTAGACTCGTTTTATCCTGAATCAAAAGAAAATCAACCTATAATAATCTTTTGTCATGGTTATAAAGGCTTTAAGGATTGGGGAGCTTGGAATTTAATGGCGAAATCTATTGCTGAAGCAGGTTTTTGTTTTATAAAATTCAATTTTTCACATAATGGTGGCACCATGGAAAATCCGATAGATTTTCCAGACTTAGAAGCCTTCGGGAATAACAATTATACTAAGGAACTTGATGATTTAAACGATGTTCTAAACTGGACTCAAAACCATTTCAAAAGCAATAAATGGGTAAACACATCTCAAATCTGTTTAATTGGTCATAGTCGTGGTGGTGGTATTGCCATAATAAAAGCCTCAGAAGACGAAAGAATTAAAAAATTTATCACTTTGGCCAGTGTCAGTGATTTTGGCACCAGGACTTATACTGTTGGTAATCTTAAAGAGTGGAAAAAAAATGGTGTAAAGTATGTTCTCAATGGTAGAACCAAACAACAAATGCCACACTATTATCAATTTTATGAAGATTTTAAAGTAAATGAAAAGCGACTACATATTGAATCAGCCGAAAAACAACTTAAAATACCACATCTCATTATTCATGGAGATAACGACACTTCGGTAAAGGTTGATGAAGCCTATACACTACATCAATGGAATCCCGACAGTGTACTCAAAATAATAGAAGGTGCTGACCATGTATTCAACACCAAGCATCCTTGGGAGCAAGAAAATCTTTCACCCGAACTCAAAATTGTAACTGATTCAATAATTGACTTTTTGAAATAAAAAACTCGCCGTAGTTTAAAACTATGGCGAGTTTTGTGGAGCATATCGGAGTCGAACCGATGACCTCTACGCTGCCAGCGTAGCGCTCTAGCCAGCTGAGCTAATGCCCCAAACAAAAATATTTAATATGTAAAAATACAAATTCCAACATTGCCGTATTACCGTCTTCAACCACTGGAATGAAATTTCATTTCGTGGCGTGAATATAGTTTTTTATTTTAATCCGCTCAATACCAAAACTGGCATTTTAGAACTGTGAAAGTCTTTTTTCAAAATAGTGTCGTCTTCCCAAAGCTTATTAAAAAACCCTCTTTTTCTTCGCACTACACATAATAAATCCGGATAATCAGATTTGTAATGTTCTAAAACTGCCTGAAACGTTGTTGGACTCTCGGCAAACTTAATATTTGTTACCAAGTCTTTCAACTCATCATTAAGTTCAAAATCAGCCTCTACATGGTATGGAGTTTTTACTAAAAGAATATTAACAACTGCCTTAAAATGATTCTTTATATTCAGCAAGGGTCTTAAAACGCCTTCTTTTTTCGTAATAGCAGATTTAACGGCCATCAAGATTTTCACTATAGGCTTATAAGTATACCCTTCTGGCACAATCAAGGCTGGTATTTGTGTCTGTTTAATAATTTTGCCTGAGGTTTTGCCCAAATATACTTCGTCTTTTATAGAATTGGTACGAGGTTCTAAAATAATTAGGTCAACATCGAGTGCTTCACAAACTTTTTCTAGAGTATCCACAAGTTTTCCCTTAAAGGTTTTGGTATGCACTTCCACGCCTTTGGTGTCAACCGAAGCCACATGATCTTTCAAAAACTGTTTCGATTCACGTTCTATTATATGATCGACCTTTATCATGGTTCCTGCTTTGGTGTAAACATTATATATTTGAACCACATAAAGCTTGGCTCCAAAAGCTTTAGCAAAATCAATAGCATATTGTAAATGCGATTTTGCGTTTTTTGAGGATCCAACAGGAACTAGTATTGTTTTCATCAGACATGAATTTAAATGCAAAAGTAAACATTATAAATGATTCGAAAAGGTAGTTTAGAAGATATAGACAGTATAATGAATTTAACCAAGGCTTGTGCTAATACCATGATTGCCAATGGCATTTATCAATGGAATGAGCACTACCCTAATCCGCCTGCGTTTATAAATGATGTAAACCGCAACGAACTGTATGTTCTAGAAATTGACAACCAAGTAAAAGGCACAATTGTGATTTCTACATTTATGGATGAGGAGTATATCTCTATTAAATGGCTGACGAAAAATAAAAAGAATGTTTATATCCACCGCTTAGCTATTCATCCAGATTTACAAGGACAAGGCTATGCGCAGCAACTCATGGACTTTGCCGAAAACCATGCTATAGAAAATGACTATAGTTCTATTCGATTAGATACGTTCTCACAGAACAAAAGAAATCAAAAGTTTTACGAACTTCGCGGCTATAAAAGATTGGGAGATATTTACTTTCCGAAACAAAGTGAATTTCCGTTTCATTGTTATGAGTTAGTCCTTTGAGTACAGCAATCACATTAAAACAAATCAATAAACTCGCCATCCCAGCATTAATTTCTGGTGTGTCTGAGCCTATATTGTCTTTAACCGACGCAGCAATTATTGGTAATATGGATTACAATGCCACAGAATCTCTAGCTGCTGTTGGTATTGTTACTACATTCTTGTCTATGCTTATTTGGGTTTTAGGACAAACACGAAGTGCCATTTCATCCATTGTATCACAATATTTAGGTGCTGATAAATTGAGTGAAGTTAAGAACCTTCCCGCTCAAGCTATCTTCTTAATTACCTCTTTAAGTATACTCATCATACTGGTCACATTTCCCTTTGCAGCTCAAATTTTCAAATTGTATAATGCATCAGGTCCAATTTTAGATTTGAGTGTAGATTACTATCAAATACGTGTTTTTGGTTTTCCGTTTACCTTATTTACCATTGCAGTTTTTGGCACATTTAGAGGATTGCAAAACACATACTATCCTATGTTAATAGCCATTACAGGTGCAGTTGCTAATATCATCCTAGATATTGTTTTTGTATATGGTATAGAGGGTGTAATTCCTGCTATGCACATAAAGGGTGCAGCTTATGCCAGTGTATTGGCACAAATCATAATGGCTGTTCTTTCTGCATTTTATATCCTTAAAAAAACTGATATTCCGTTGTTGGTGAAATTTCCGTTTAATCCAGAGATAAAGCGATTTGTATTGATGATACTCAATTTATTTATCAGAACGATTGCTCTTAACATTGCCTTATATTTTGGAACCAGTTATGCCACAAAGTATGGTACTACATATATTGCCGCTTATACCATTGCCATTAACCTTTGGTTTTTAGGGGCTTTTTTAATAGATGGTTATGCTAGTGCTGGTAATATTTTATCAGGCAAACTATTTGGTGCAAAACAGTATAAAACACTTTTAGACCTCAGTAATAAGCTTATTAAATATGGTATTATTGTAGGCTTGGTCATTGCTTTGGCTGGTGCTCTTTTGTATTACCCAATAGGTAACATATTTACCGACGATAAAGCGGTTTTAGATGAGTTCTACAGTATCTTTTGGATTATATTGGCCATGCAACCCTTATGTGCTTTAGCATTTATCTTTGATGGTGTTTTTAAAGGTTTGGGAAAGATGCGCTATCTTAGAAATGTACTCTTGTTTTCGACCCTTTTGGTATTTGTCCCAGTAATTTTCATTACGGATGAACTAAACTACAAGTTATTCGGAGTCTTCATTGCTTTTACACTTTGGATTATTGCAAGAGGACTGCCTTTAATCATAAAATTCAGAAAAACATTTAAACCACTAGTTCAAAACGCTTAAATTTACTGCATCAAAAATGTAAACATTAGCAACTATGATGGGAAACATGCTTTTTTTAATTCTTGCAATCGTTTTGATAATTGTATATTTTGTTAATAGAAATAAAAGACGTTAATGAGTAACATACGCATAACAAAGCAATTTTCTTTTGAAACCGGCCATGCACTCTACGGCTATGACGGCAAATGTAAAAATGTGCATGGTCATAGTTACAAATTGGATGTGACCGTTATTGGCGAGCCTATTTCAGACACTTCTCATGTAAAATTTGGGATGGTCATTGATTTTAGTGACTTAAAAAAAATTGTGAAAGAAGAAATTGTTGAAGTTTTCGACCATGCAACCGTATTTAATAAAAACACACCACATGTGGAATTGGCAAAGGAATTGGAAGACAGAGGTCACAACGTACTCCTTGTAAATTATCAACCGACCAGTGAAATGATGGTGATTGATTTTGCCGAAAAAATAAAGCAACGCTTACCCAAAAATATCAAACTGCATTCTCTAAAATTACAAGAAACAGCGACCAGCTTTGCAGAATGGTACGCTTCGGATAATGAATAACAGTCATCACATAAAAATTCCTGACGGAAAAAAAATCTATTTTGCATCAGACAATCACTTGGGTGCACCTACACGTGAAGATTCTTTACCTCGCGAAAAGAAATTTGTAGCATGGTTGGATGACGTTAAACAAGATGCTGCCGCCATTTTTCTGTTGGGTGATTTGTTTGATTTTTGGATGGAGTATCGCCGAGTCGTCCCAAAAGGTTTTACAAGGACTTTAGGTAAGCTTGCTGAAATTACGGATTCTGGCATTCCTGTTTATTATTTTGTAGGTAATCACGATTTGTGGATGGATGGCTATTTTGAAGAAGAACTTAACATTCCTGTATATCATAAGCCGCAAGAATTCAAGCTTGGTAATAAAGTGTTTTTTATCGGTCATGGTGATGGCTTGGGTCCAGGAGATAAAGGCTACAAACGCATGAAAAAAGTCTTCACCAATCCTGTGTGTAAATGGTTATTTAAACGCTTATTACATCCAGATTTTGGGATGCGGATTGGACATTATATGTCTGTAAAAAACAAAATGATATCTGGAGATGATGATGCTAAATTCTTGGGTGAAGACAACGAATGGCTAGTTCTTTATTGCAAACGTAAACTTGAAGAAAAGCACCGCGATTTCTTTGTTTTTGGCCATAGACACTTACCACTAGAAATACAATTGAATCAGTCATCTAAATACATCAACCTTGGAGATTGGATTCAGTATTATACCTATGGTGTTTTTGATGGTGATACTCTCAAATTAAAAGAATATTAGAGAATTTCCTCCAATTCGTGTTCCTCAATATCTTTACGCAAATCCAACTCTCGTAACGGTTTGTTTTTAACTCCAATTACTGCAGCTATTATCAATGTTACAGTGCCTCCAAGCACAACCGCTAATGGAGCTCCAAACAATTTTGCGGCTATACCACTCTCTAGCGCACCAAGTTCATTGGAAGATCCCACAAACATAGAATTGACCGCCCCTACACGACCTCGCATTTCATCTGGTGTCTTAAGTTGAAGGATTGTTTGACGAATCACCATAGAAACACCATCAAAGACACCAGAAAAGAATAATGCTACAACACTCAACCATAACAATTTTGAAGCTCCGAAAATGATCATAAAGACACCAAAACCAAATACCGAAACAAGTAGTTTTTTTCCTGTGTTTTTTGTGATTGGCAGATATGTGGTGGCCAGCATAGTTATAATACTACCTGAAGAAAGTGCTGCATTCAGCAGCCCAAATCCTTTAGGTCCGGCATCTAAAATATCTTTAGCAAAAACAGCAAAAATCGCTACCGCACCACCAAATAGAACGGCAATCATATCTAAGGTCAATGCTCCTAAAATAACTTTATCGTTAAAGACAAAACTAAGTCCAGCTTTTAAACTTTCTTTTACTGATTCGTTATTTCCTTTGTATAGAATAGGCTTTTTTCCAATTCTAAACACCAACAATAAGGCAAACATTACCAATATAAATATAATTCCAAGGGTGTAATGCACTCCAATCCATGCAATCAAAAATCCAGCACACAAGGCTCCAAAAACATTGGCTCCTTTCCATGTGCTACTGCTCCAAGTGGCAGCATTTGGGTAAGCTCGCTTTGGTACCAAAAGTGCAATAAGTGAAAAAATGGTCGGTCCGAAAAATGCTCTTAATACACCACCAAAAAACACCAACGCATAAATACCGAAGAGAATGGAACCCGTTTCCCAATTAGCTTCTATATATTCTGAAGTTAACCAGAACAGCCCAAAACTTATTAAAGAGAACAATGCAATACAAAGCGTAAACAGGTTACGTTTTTCTTTTTTATCTACGATATGCCCAGCAAAAGGAGCTAAAAGAAATGCAGGTAAAAATTCGCAAAGCCCAATGATACCCAATGAAAGTGGATCTTCCGTTAATGCATAGACTTGCCATTCAATTACAACAAATTGCATAGACCAAGCTAAAACCAATGCAAAACGCAACAATAGAAAGATGTTGAACTCTTTAAACCGAAGTGCTGCGTATGGGTCGTTTTTTGCCAAAGATTATGGTTTTATGTCTTTTAGTTTTAGCTGTAAGCTTGTATTTCCGTTCCAATGGTTTTCATCAATTGAATAGGCTATGCTAAAAGGCTTTCTGCTTTTTATAAAGTCGATTTTGTCACCTAAACCAAAACCTATACAAACCATATTGTCATGAAGTGATTGTGTTGCTGTAAACCTTAAATGCTTATCATCTTGTCCAACACATTTTCCCCAACCTGTATCTTTCACTCCTTGCGTCATAAATGTTGGAGACATATTGCCAGGTCCAAATGGTGCAAATTGTCTTAGTATGCGAAATAGCTTATGGTCTATTTGACTTAACTCTATTTCTAAATCCACTTTAAGTTCTGGTGTTAAAAGTTTTGGGTCAATGGTGTCTTTTACAATGCTTTCAAATTTAGTTTTAAAACCCTCGTAATTCTCTTGTAGTAGCGTTAATCCTGCTGCATATTTATGACCTCCAAATTGCTCGATATATTCTGAACAGGCTTCTAAAGCATTATAAACATCAAAGCCTTTTACAGAACGTGCTGAAGCCGCTAATTTATCTCCGCTTTTAGTAAACACTAAAGTTGGCCTATAGTAGGTTTCTATCAATCTTGATGCGACAATCCCAATTACTCCTTTATGCCAGTTTTCATTATAAACCACTGTGGTAAAGCCTTCTTGTTCATTGTTTTCTTCAATTTGAAGCAATGCTTCTTCTGTAATACGTCTGTCGGTTTCCTTTCGGTCTGTATTGAATTGATCGATATCCACAGCATATTCTGCAGCGAGATTAAAATCAGTTTCTGTCAATAATGTAACGGCATGGTTGCCATGTTTCATTCTTCCTGCTGCATTAATGCGAGGTGCGATGATAAAGACCACATCAGTAATGGTCAGTTCCTCTTTTTTAACCTCAGCTATAATGGCTTTCATTCCTGGTCTTGGTGCAGTATTGATAACATGTAAGCCTATGTGTGCCAAAGCTCTGTTTTCGCCAACTATCGGAACAATATCCGCACCAATCGCTGTTGCCACCAAATCGAGATATTCTACTAAATCTTCAACCGTTTGACCTTCCTTGGAGGCCAAAGCTGTAATGAGTTTAAAACCAACTCCACAGCCGCATAATTCCTTAAAAGGGTAGTCACAGTCATCTCTTTTTGGATCTAAAACTGCTATAGCCTCAGGCAATTTGTTTCCCGGTCTGTGGTGATCGCAAATAATAAAATCGATACTCTTGTCTTTAGCATATTTGACTTTATCAACTGCTTTGACTCCACAATCTAAAGCAATAATGAGACTGAAATCATTATCGTGCGCAAAGTCAATCCCTTTGTATGAAATGCCATAACCTTCATCATAGCGGTCAGGAATATAAGTAGCAACGGAATCCAACCTTGTTTTTAAGTACGAATACATTAAAGCTACAGATGTTGTACCATCCACATCATAATCTCCATACACCAAGATATTTTCACCGTCTGCAATTGCTTTTTCAATGCGAGCAACAGCTTTATCCATATCCTTCATCAAAAATGGATCGTGCAAATCTTCAAAACTTGGCCTAAAAAACGTCTTTGCAGCTTCATAAGTTTCTATGCCGCGCTGTAATAATAGTGTGGCAACAATATCATTGACTTGAAGTGCTTTTTTCAACTCTTCAACTTTTGTAACGTGTGGTTTTGGTTTAAGTGTCCAACGCATAGTTAAAATAGTCTTCTGTTGTTTTGAGACGCTAAATATTTCCTCTTAATTATCTCTTGAACCGTACAATTTTCAATTTTACTCTCCAACCAGGAAATAATATCGAGATATAAAAAAGCTCTACGCTCAAAAGGGTGATCTTCATAAACCTTAAGCCTTTCAAGTAAATCCTTAAAAGCATTCTTTAAATCATGAGGGTAAATATCTTGTAGTCCGCGTATAAATTTTATCATTTCTTTTTGCACTTCGTGCAGATCGTTCATTTTTATTAAAAACTTATAGGTGCTGCGTAGAAGTGTATCTAAATGATAATCCAATCCTGCTTCATAATGGGCAACAAGATTCAATACTCTAGAAAAGCAGAGCAAATCTTCACGCATGGATAAAGATTTGTTTGATATAATTTTGCTCAAATAGGCAATGCACGCCTTATTGTTTCCCGCACCAAAATGTAAGCTGGCAAACTTGTAATAAAATATCATTTTGTGGTGAGGATCGATACGGCTTTCAAATTTAACAAGTTCTTTTTCAATTTTAGGGATGAGCTCTAGCCCTTCTTCAAAACTACCGTCAATGAAGTGTTGGTTGATACTGTGAAAATTTGTATAAAGAAACACTAAGGTGGAAACATTTTCGTCTTGTATGAATTTTTTATTATCAACGGTAGCTTTAAAATCCTTTAACTTTTCTACAAATCTTGGTTTGTTTCCTATAAAAAATATGGCTTCGAGAAGATAATTGTTGCCTTTTAAGAAAAACACTGGGTTTACGTTTATCATTTTTGGGTTTTGATAAAATAAATCCACCCATTTTGAAGCATATCTGTAACAATTCAAAAAATCCTGAAGTAAAAAGCTATGCCATAAATGTGCTTTATAATACCATAGCTTCTCCCTAAAACCTAATTTCTTTTTTTTAATTTTAGGAAGTCTGTCATTAAAATATTTTGTGACAATTTTAGCCTCCTCTTCGTTCTTAACGTAACCCGTTTTTAGTATAATGCTGTAAAGCTGTAACGATAAATTAGAGAGCTTACTCGCTATAACATTTTGCGAACTTAAATCACGCGCTTGTATTGCCAATTCATCAGCCCTATTGCTTATACTTCTAGTAATGTATTGGGATTCTATTATTTTTTCGAGCTCAACAATTTCAAAAGCCAAGTTCTTTTCTTCATTGGCTATGGCAAGGTCCTTTGCTTTATCTAAAATTTTTAGACCTTGTTTATAAAGTCCTTTATGATATAAAATGGAAGCAAAATCTAACTGCTCTCTTATTTGAGAGCGCACATTTTGATGTGATGGATTAAGTTTTAGGCTTATTAGTATTTGCTTGTACAAGTGCGCTTTAACATTAGCCAATTGTTGTTTCTTAACTATTTTACTCTGCAAAATAGTCTCCTCATTGTAGGTTTTGGCTTTATCAAGAAGATTGAAAAGATTCAAAAACTTAGAATCCGCATTCACACCTAACCGACCCACATAGAGTTTAAATTGCCTTTTCTCTGATTTAGTCAGCGATTTAACAAGTGAAAATAGATTATCTTTTTGGTCTTTAGTTGTCAATACAAATTTGTCTTAATTGCTTGACTATATGCGTTTTAATATATGTTTTTGATTTTGAACATCGTAAAATCAAATTAACGCTTAAGTCATTGAAAAAATCAAAGCATAACTTCGTTAGACAATACTAATCTTTATTTTGTTAAATGTCAAATAACGCTATTCAAATATTCGACACAACCCTACGTGATGGTGAACAGGTTCCGGGCTGTAAACTAGATACAAAACAAAAAGTAGTGATTGCTGAGCAATTAGATATTTTAGGTGTTGATGTTATCGAAGCAGGTTTTCCGGTCTCAAGTCCAGGGGATTTTAAATCTGTCCAGTCCATCTCAAAAATAGTAAAGAATGCAACGGTTTGTGGCTTAACGCGTTCCGTAGAAAATGATATTAGAGTTGCTGCAGAAGCGTTACAGTATGCAAAAAAGCCTAGAATCCATACAGGAATTGGTACTTCAGAGTCTCATATTGTACATAAATTTAAAACTACTCAAGAAGACATTTTAGAGCGTGCCTATGCAGCTGTTAAATACGCTAAATCCTTTGTGGAAGATGTGGAATTTTATGCGGAAGATGCTGGTCGTACAGATAATGAATATTTGGCAAGAGTTTGTGAAGCAGCCATTAGAGCTGGAGCAACAGTTCTAAACATTCCCGATACCACAGGCTATTGTTTGCCAAGTGAATATGGAGCAAAGATTAAATTCCTAAAGGAAAATGTAAAAGGTATTGAAAAGGCGATTTTATCTTGTCACTGCCATAACGATTTAGGTCTTGCTACGGCTAATTCTATTGAAGGCGTAATTAATGGTGCAAGGCAAATAGAGTGTACCATTAACGGTATTGGTGAACGTGCGGGAAACACAGCACTAGAAGAAGTGGTTATGGTCTTAAAACAACATCCATACCTTAATCTAGATACCAATGTTAACACCTCAATGCTTTATGGTATGAGTCAGTTGGTTAGTGAAAGTATGGGTATTTACACCCAACCTAACAAAGCGATTGTGGGTGCAAATGCTTTTGCTCATAGCTCAGGGATACATCAAGATGGTGTGATAAAGAATAGAGAAACTTACGAAATTATAGATCCAAAAGATGTCGGTGTTACAGAATCAGCAATAGTTTTAACTGCAAGAAGTGGACGAGCAGCTTTAGCATATCGTGCCAAAAATGTTGGATATGAGCTAACCAAACTTCAGCTAGATGAAGTCTATGCCAACTTCTTAACTTTTGCAGATAGAAAGAAGGAGATTGATGATAATGATATTCATCAGATTATTGAAACAAGCAAAGTCTATCAACAAATTATTTCTGCTTAGATGTCAAAAAAAACATTATTCGATAAGGTTTGGGACTCGCATGTGGTAAGTACAATAGAAAATGGGCCACAGGTTCTATACATTGACAAGCATTTAATCCATGAAGTCACAAGTCCACAAGCTTTCAATGAATTGGAAGAACGTGGCATTCCAATATTCAGACCAGACCAAATTGTGGCAACTGCTGACCATAATACACCAACCTTAAATCAAGATCAGCCAGTAAAAGATGCGTTATCAAGACAACAGTTAAAGCAACTTTCCATAAACTGTAAAAAGAACAATATTACATTATATGAGTTAGGACATAAATATAATGGAATAGTCCATGTAATGGCTCCAGAATTGGGTATTACACAACCAGGTATTACTATGGTGTGTGGAGATAGTCACACATCAACCCATGGTGCATTCGGAGCCATTGCATTTGGTATTGGCACAAGTCAAGTTGCACAAGTGTTTGCTAGTCAATGTTTATTGCTGACTAAACCCAAAAGTTTGAGGGTTACAGTAAACGGAAAACTTAAAAAAGGTGTATTGCCAAAAGATGTCATTCTTTATATTATCTCAAAATTAGGAACCAATTCTGGTACAGGGTATTTTTGCGAATATGCAGGCAATGTATTTGAAGAAATGAGTATGGAAGGTCGTATGACGGTCTGTAATATGAGCATTGAAATGGGAGCACGCGGAGGCATGATTGCACCAGATGAAACCACATTTAAATATATAAAAGGCCGAAAATTTGCTCCAAAAGGAGAAGAATTTGAAAAGAAAGTAGCCTACTGGAAAACCCTACCTACAGATGAAGATGCTGTTTTTGACAAAGAATACCACTTTGATGCTGCCGATATAGAACCTATGATTACCTATGGTACCAACCCGGGAATGGGCATTAAAATTTCTGAAAACATTCCTATAGAAGAGAATGCGTCGTTTAAAAAATCATTGGCTTATATGAATTTTGAAGCTGGTGAAAGTCTAATAAACAAACCCATTAATTACGTGTTTATAGGAAGTTGCACCAATTCTAGAATAGAAGACTTTAGGGTGGCGGCCAATTATATAAAAGGAAAGAAAAAAGCCCAAAATGTGACGGCTTGGCTGGTTCCAGGAAGCAAACAAGTAGAAGCTCAAATCATTGAAGAAGGCCTGAAGGACATCTTTGATAATGCAGGATTTGAACTGCGTCAACCAGGATGCTCAGCGTGTTTAGCGATGAATGATGATAAGATACCTCAAGGAGAATATTGTGTATCTACATCCAACAGAAATTTTGAAGGACGACAAGGACAAGGCTCTAGAACAATCTTAGCCAGTCCATTAGTTGCGGCTGCCACAGCAGTAGAAGGAAAGATTACTGATATTACTAAGCATTTAAATTAACTTTGGATAGGAGACCTCACAGGTTTTTAAAAACCTGTGAGGTCTTGAACGAT
The DNA here is from genome assembly GCF_047126865.1 of Winogradskyella sp. MIT101101. Lineage (NCBI taxonomy): Bacteria > Pseudomonadati > Bacteroidota > Flavobacteriia > Flavobacteriales > Flavobacteriaceae > Winogradskyella > Winogradskyella sp. MIT101101. The sequence continues at coordinate 1,979,900 of NZ_CP138982.1, forward strand.
AATAAAAACAGATTCCTGCTTTCGCAGTAAATAATATGGAAAAATTCACAACATTAAAGTCAACTGCAATTCCATTGAATATTGAGAATGTTGACACGGATCAAATCATCCCAGCACGGTTTCTAAAGGCAACGGACAAAAAAGGCTTTGGTGACAATGTTTTTAGAGATTGGAGATTTAATAAAGATGGCACTGAAAATTTAGAATTTGTATTAAACAAGTCAGAGTACTCTGGTAGCATTTTGGTTGCGGGCAATAATTTCGGATGTGGCTCTAGTAGAGAGCATGCCGCATGGGCAATTGTTGGTTATGGCTTTAAAGTGGTAGTTTCTAGCTTTTTTGCTGATATTTTTAAAGGAAATGCTTTAAATAACGGGCTTCTTCCAGTACAGGTTTCTGAAGAATTTTTAAGTGACTTGATGCAGAAAATTGAGTCCAATCCAAAGACGGTAATAGAGGTAAACCTTCAAAACCAAACCATTTCAATTCAAGACTCAGATTTGTCAGAACATTTTGAAATAGATGCTTACAAAAAAACATGCATGCTTAATGGGTACGACGATATTGATTATCTCGTGAATAATAAAAAACAAATTGAAGCTTTTGAGGCTCAAAAAACATACTAAATAAAAATGAAATTAAACATTGCAGTATTGCCAGGTGACGGTATAGGTCCAGAGGTTACAAATCAATCTATTAAAGTTTTAAAAGCTATAGCTTTGATGTTTGATCATAAGTTTACATTTAAAACGGCTGATGTAGGTGCTGTAGCCATAGACAGGCACAATAACCCCTTGCCAGATGCTACATTGGATTTATGTAAATCCTGTGATGCCATTTTATTTGGGTCCATAGGACATCCAAAGTACGATAATGATCCTACGGCAAAAGTACGTCCAGAACAAGGGTTGTTAAAGCTAAGAAAAGAGCTTGGCCTGTTTGCTAACATAAGACCCGTAAAGGCTTACGATACACTTTTAGATAAATCTCCTTTAAAGCAAAACATTATTCAAGGCACTGATATCAGTATCTATAGAGAACTTACTGGTGGAATATACTTTGGAGAAAAGCACTTGAGTGAAGACGGCAATCTGGCTTCAGATTTATGCGAATATTCCCGTGAAGAAATTGAGCGAATTACACATTTAGCATTTAAGGCTGCTAAAACCCGAAGCAGAAAGGTGACCTTGGTAGATAAAGCCAATGTCCTTGAAAGCTCTAGATTATGGAGAAAAGTGGTTGGAGAAGTAGCTGAGCAATATAAGGATGTAACATTGGATTTTTTGTTTGTAGACAATGCAGCTATGCAAATGATTTTAAACCCAAAACAGTTTGATGTTATTTTAACTGAGAATATGTTCGGTGACATTATCAGTGATGAAGCGAGTGTCATCGGTGGTTCCATAGGATTATTGGCTTCTGCTTCCGTTGGAAATAAATATGCCATGTTTGAACCTATTCATGGATCTTTTCCGCAAGCCACAGGCAAGGGTATTGCCAACCCAATAGCATCAATTTTATCTGCAACCATGCTGTTAGAACATTTTGGTCTATTTGAAGAAGCCGAGTTAATTAAAGAGGCGGTTGACAAGTCATTAAAACTCAACATTTCAACACCAGATATCAATAACAAATATGATAATGTTACAACTGACAAGGTTGGTGATTTCATTGAGGATTTTATATTAAACCCTAATGACACCAACATGAATTTTACAAACATCCACTTAGGACAATCCACAATTATTTAATTGATGCCTACACAGCCAAAGCTTACGAGATTTAATCAAAATGTATTGTCAAAATATCAGATATACAACAGTATATTTATGACCTTGCCTTTTGATAATGTTACAAAGACGGGAGCTCTTTTGCCTTTATTTCATGAAACATGTCAGAAGGGTTTTGCTAATCAAGAAGATCCCACGACCATTGTAAATGAATTCTTTAAGAAGTATCAAGGGAGACGCTCTAAAGAAAGTCAGATTAACTTATTGTTTCGGTTTATACAATATATAGAGCGGCAAGTTGTATTGTTTGATGCTATTGAGGATGCGGCATTTCCTGTTGTCAATAACATGGATGGTATCGGAACCTTAAGAAGTTTAAAGGAATCCGTTACGGCTGAAAATAAATTAGAAACGCTCAGAAAATATCTTGAGGAGTTTAAGGTTAGAATAGTACTTACAGCACATCCAACCCAGTTTTACCCTGGTTCTGTTTTGGGTATAATAACAGACTTAACCGAAGCCATTCGCGAAAACGATTTGTTGAGAATAAATGATTTATTGGCACAACTGGGAAAGACACCTTTTTTCAAACATAAAAAACCGACACCTTTTGACGAAGCTGTGAGTTTAATATGGTATTTGGAAAATGTGTTCTACAAATCCTTCGGAACGATTTACGATTACATTCAACAAAATATTTTTGAAGGAAAACAGATTGATAACGATATTATTAATATCGGTTTTTGGCCAGGTGGAGACAGAGATGGTAACCCATTTGTAACACCAGAAATTACATTGAATGTCGCAAAACGTTTGCATGATACAGTAATAAAAAACTATTATAGAGACGTACGTCGATTAAAAAGAAAATTGACTTTTGTCGGAGTCGAAGAACGAATAAATGTTTTAGAAAAAGAGCTCTATAAAATTATTACCGACAAGAATTCAAACTTAACAGCAGAAAGCTTTGCTTCAGAATTAGAGGTAATTAAAAATGTCATTACAAAAGAACATCAGTCGCTCTATGTATCCGAAGTCAATAGTTTATTGAATAAAATTCATCTGTTCGGTTTTCATTTTGCAAATTTAGATATCCGCCAAGATAGTAGAAAGCACAACCAATTCTTCAACGATATGGTGAATGCATTGATTGAAAATGGCAGCACAATTTTCCCAAAAAACTATCACGATTTATCAGAAAAAGAACAGATAAAAATTTTATCTAAAGTTGAAGGGGAAATTGATTTAGGTATAATTAAGGATGATGAAACCTTAAAAGCCCTAAAAACCATGAAGGTTATTAAAACCATTCAAGGTACAAATGGAGAAAAGGCTGCAAATCGTTATATAATCAGTAATAACCAAACGACCTTAAACGTCATGCAATTGTTTGCCATGTTAAAATTGGTAGCTTTTCATGATAAATTAACCGTGGATATCGGACCCTTATTTGAAACAATTACCGATTTAGAAAATGCTCCGGCTGTGATGGAAGAACTATATACCAATCCAGAATACGCAGCGCATTTAAAATCTCGTGGCAACAAGCAAACTATAATGCTTGGTTTTAGTGATGGCACCAAAGATGGTGGTTATTTAATGGCAAACTGGGCTATCTATAAAGCTAAAGAAAATCTGACCAAAGTTTCAAGAGCACATGGTATCAAAGTTATATTCTTTGATGGACGTGGAGGACCACCTGCACGTGGAGGAGGAAAAACCCATAATTTTTATGCTTCGCTTGGACCTACGATTGAGGATAAAGAAGTACAGCTTACTATACAAGGGCAAACCATTAGTTCTAATTTTGGCACCTTAGAATCTTCGCAATACAACTTAGAACAACTCATAAGTTCTGGAATTTACAACAGTATTAGCGATAAGGATTTGAGCATGACTCCAGAAAATCGAGAGGTAATGACAGATCTTGCTGAAAGAAGCTATAAAGCGTATTCAGACTTTAAAGCGCATCCAAAATTTATTTCATATTTGGAGCATATGAGTACCTTAAAATATTATGCAAAAACGAATATAGGAAGCCGACCTTCTAAACGAGGGAAATCCAAAGGTTTAGTTTTTGAAGACCTTAGAGCGATTCCCTTTGTTGGCTCTTGGAGTCAATTAAAGCAAAACGTACCAGGCTTTTTTGGAGTTGGTACCGCTTTAAAGCATTATGAAGAAACTGGGAATTTTGAACAAGTCAAAAATTTATTCAAAACCTCTGATTTCTTTAAAACACTGATTGAAAACAGTATGATGTCATTATCTAAATCCTTTTTTGATTTAACACGATATATGGCAGAAGATCCTGAATACGGAGAATTCTGGAAAATTATTTATAACGAATACGAAACTTCAAAACGATTAATTTTAAAGCTTACAGGCTATAAAGAATTGATGCAAGAAGAGCCTACAGGTAAGGCGTCAATTGCCATGAGGGAATCAATTGTGTTGCCACTACTGACCATTCAGCAATATGCTTTAAAGAAAATCCAAGAGCTAGAAAAATCTGGAGCAAAACCAGATGACGAACAAATGAAGGTCTATGCTAGTATGGTAACACGTTCATTATTTGGAAATATTAATGCCAGTCGTAATTCGGCTTAATTCATAAACTTGTCATTCCTGCGTAGGCAGGAATCTACTACATAAAAAACCCTCTAAGCAAATGCTCAGAGGGTTTTAACTAACAACTAATGATCTAAACAATCAAATTTAAAACAATCTATCAATGTTCGTTTAGTCTAAAATCCGGATATGCATCCATACCATGTTCATGGGCATCTAGCCCTTCTAATTCTTCTTTTTCAGAAACTCTAATACCAACCGTTTTCTTCAATACAAATAAGATTATAAAAGATGAGACAATACAAATGGCAGCATAAGAGGCAACACCTATTAACTGACTAACAAATTGTGCTCCACTCGCTAAATTCCCAAAAATACCTACTGCTAAAGTTCCCCAAATACCACAAGCTAAGTGTACGGCTATGGCACCTACTGGGTCATCTAACTTAAGTCTGTCAATTAGAGACACAGCAAAAACGATAATCGCACCAGCTACTGCTCCAATAATTATCGCATCTGTAGGGCTCATTTGGTCTGCTCCTGCTGTTATACCAACAAGGCCACCTAAGATTCCATTAAGAAACATAGTTAAATCTAAATTTTTATACCGTAATGTAGAAACTAGAGCGGCTACAACGCCTCCGGCAGCAGCAGCTAAACATGTGGTGACTAAAGTTAGTGAGGTTAGTTCAGGATCTGCCGACAAAACAGAACCACCATTAAAACCAAACCATCCTAACCAAAGGATTAAAACTCCCGCTGTTGCCATAGAAATATTATGACCAGGAATAGCTTGTAATTTTCCATCTTTAAATTTTCCTATTCTAGAGCCCAATAAACAAACGGCCACAACGGCAGCCCAACCACCAACTGAATGAACTAACGTAGAACCAGCGAAATCATAAAACGGAGTTTCCAAAGTTTGTAAAAAGCCTCCACCCCATTTCCATGAACCTGCAATTGGATAAATTAATCCAACATATAGTACTGTAAATAACATAAATGGACCAATTTTAATACGCTCAGCAACGGCACCAGATACTATTGTTGCAGCTGTTGCAGCAAACATACCTTGGAAAAGGAAATCTGTCCAGTAGGTATAACCTTCATTATAGGCCAAATCTAAAGCGCCTGCATCTGTAAGTGGTGAGTCCAATCCAAACCCTGCGAATCCTAAAAATCCATTGAAGTCTCCTGGATACATTAAATTAAAGCCAACCAAGCAATACAATAGTAAACCTACTGTGATAATAAATATATTTTTAAATAATATGTTAATCGTATTCTTTTGACGTGTTAATCCGATTTCTAAAAATGCAAATCCTAAGTGCATAAAGAAAACGAGTGCTGTACAGATCATCATCCATACATTATTTGTAGTTAATAATTCCATGTTAGTTATTTTAAAGTTTGTCCTCCTTTTTCTCCCGTTCGTATTCTATAGACTTCCTCAATGTGAGAGACGAATATTTTTCCGTCTCCAACATCTCCCGTAGCAGCAGATTCTAGAATGGCTTTTATAGTGACCTCTTCAAAATCATCGTTAACTACAATAGAAAGGTAGCGTCGTTGTATGTCGCTTGTGCTGTAAGTAACACCTCTGTAAACATGTCCCTCTTTTTCATTACCGAGTCCGGTAACATCCCAATACGAGAAGAAGTTTACACCAACTTCGTGCAGTGCGGTTTTCACTGCAGAAAACTTGGATTTTCTGATAATTGCTTCAACTTTTTTCATAAAAATTGGTTTTTGGTTTCCACTCAGGTGGAAATCTTTATTAATTAGTATTTAGTTAGAATTGATAAATAGCTGCTATTAAAAATGACCCTAAACTCTTAGTTGCTGCTAGGTCATTATCTATAAAGGCATCATCAGATGCACTGTCGAGTCTTAATTCTGGTTTAATGATTAAATTATCCACAGTATAGCTTCCGGTAAGTGTCGCGGTAATTACACTAGTATCTGCAACGCCAGATCCTATCGCCCCAAAATTGCCGTCTTCAGCGAAGTATTCTCCTCTTAAACCAAGTGTAAAATCATCAGAAATTGTGTATTGAGGGTAAAGCGCTGCACCCATGAATCCTGGACCATCATCTTCTACAGCTAGATAAGCGGCATTGATACCCAAGAAGAACTCATCCGATAAATCGAACCCACCTGTAAAATCAATTTCAAAAAATGAATGGATCGTAGAGTACATTTAAATATTGACCAGCATAGCCTAATTGCGCTCCGGCTGCATAATCTCCTGTTGGATTAAACTCAGTTAAATCAGTGTCATTAAAAACACCCAACATTAAACTTAAATCGTCTGATAAGGCAAAGTCAGCTTTAAATCCAGTATGACTAAACGGTCCATATGAAAATAAATAAGAAGTACTATAATTAAAGTTGGCTACTGGTGATATAACTTCATAGCCTAAAAAGGTATTAAAGTTTCCTAAAGTAAGGGTAACACTTTCGCTAACATTCCAATACGCATATAGCTGGTTAACAATGTTTCCTGTTGCGGAGTACATTGGAGAAGCAAATATGGCATCAGTTCCTCTAGGGCCAAAAACTAAATCCGCAACAAAACCAACTTTTTCGCCCTCATAAGAGGCAATTACATTTGCCATACCCAATGCAAAGCCAGGTAAGTTAGCAAAGGACGATCCAGGTGCGATAGCGTTCTCATCGTTTGGAGCCGTTAAATTTGCTCTATAATAAGCATCTATACTTCCGCTTATCTCAAATGACTTTTTTTCCTCGTCTTCTTGCGCGTTAGTTACTGCTACCATTAATAATAACATTAAAGTAAATAATCGTTTCATAAAAATCTATTTTATTAGTTAGACGAGCCAAATCTATATAAACTTTAAAAATACCCCCTAATTAAATAGGGTAAAAAATATATTTTTATCATTTTATGAATTTATACCCCATTTTTTTAGGGTTAAATTTATTTATTATCAAATTTTGATAAATCAGTAATTTTAAAATTTAATTATTGTTGCATTTTTTTACTTTTTTATAAATTATTATTAATTAAACTATATTTTCGCAAACGTTTTCGCAACACAACCTTAGTTTTGTTGAATTTTTTTCATTGTTTATTTCGCAAATAATACCCAGTACATTTATCGAATTTTCATTTAGAAAGCCTTGAATTATCGATTTGTGAAAAGTTTTTTCACTTCTTTCTTAATCAATAATTAGAGTATATATTACCCTTTCAAATAGAGCACAGAAGGCTCTAAAACACTTGGAATTATGCTGAAGAAACAAGGACTTTATTTACCGGAATTTGAACACGATAATTGTGGAGCGGGATTTATTTGTAGTTTAACCGGAAAACGCTCCAATGACATTATACACAAAGCACTAGAAATCTTAGTGAAGCTAGAGCATCGTGGTGCCGTAAGTGCAGATGGTGTTACTGGAGATGGAGCTGGTATCTTAATAGATATTCCACACAAGTTTTTTAAAATTTTCTGTGAGTTTGAATTGCCTGAAGCTGGCGAATATGCAGTAAGTAATGTCTTTTTGCCCAGAAAGGAAAATCAGCGTCAATATTGTATAGATGTTTTTGAAAAAGAAATTGAAAACCAAGGGCTTAAATTAATTGGCTGGAGAGATGTTCCTGTTAACAGTGATATATTAGGTGCCATCGCAACGGTCACTGAGCCTTCCATAAAACAAATATTTATTGGCAAGTCTGATAAAAATCAATCCGATAGAGACTTTAACCTAAAATTATTTGCCGCTCGCAAAATTGCTGAACATACCATTTACGAATCTAAATTATCAGAGTCTAAATTCTTTTACCTTCCAAGTCTATCTACAAAGATTATCATTTTTAAAGGGTTGCTAAAACCAGAACATATTAATGAATATTATTTGGATTTGTTCAATTCTGCATTAGATACAAGATTAGCATTAGTACATCAGCGATTTTCAACCAATACATTTCCTACTTGGGATTTAGCTCAACCTTTTAGATACATCTGCCACAACGGCGAAATCAATACCTTAAGAGGAAATGTGTCTCGAATGTTTTCGCGAGAAGAGATAATGAAAAGTCCTCTATTTGGCGAGGATATCAAGAAAATTATCCCAACGGTATTAAAAGGCAAATCAGACTCTGCTACTTTAGATATGGTTGTGGAATTATTATTGATGACAGGTCGTTCCTTGCCAGAAGCTATGATGATGTTGGTACCAGAAGCATGGGAAAAAAACGATAATATGTCGGATGCCAAAAAAGCGTTTTATGAGTACAATTCTTGTCTTATGGAACCTTGGGATGGTCCTGCCTCCATTCCATTTACAGATGGTAATTATATAGGTGCAGTACTAGATCGTAATGGTCTGCGACCTTCTCGATACACGGTTACAAAATCGGGTAATGTTATCATGTCTTCAGAAACCGGAGTGGTAGATATAAAACCAGAAAACGTAGAACATCATGGCAGGCTAGAACCTGGCAAGATGTTTTTAGTGGATATGAATGAAGGCCGAATTGTTAATGACGAAGAAATAAAAGAGGAAATCGCCTCATTGCATCCGTATAGAAAATGGCTTAATGAGAATATGGTACACTTAAGGGATCTTTCTGCCAAGAAAGGACCAATAAATTATGATGAAATTGAATTAAAAAAGCGTGAAATAGTTTTTGGTTACACGGAAGAAGATTTAAATACCATCATTAGACCAATGGCACAATTGGGCAAAGAACCAATAGGTTCCATGGGAAGCGACGCTCCAATTGCCGTACTTTCAGAACGTCCGCAATTAGTTTACAACTATTTTAAGCAGTTGTTTGCCCAGGTAACCAATCCGCCTTTAGATGGAATTAGAGAAGAGTTGATTACAGACATCAGTCTAACACTTGGTAGCGATGTTAACCTGTTTGATATAAGTCCAGAGCATTGCAAAAAATTGAAAATTCAAAATCCTGTAATATCTAAGCATGATTTAGATAAAATCAGAAATTATGATACCAATCCAGATTTTAAAATCGAATCGATTTCAATGTTATACGAAGTGAATCGAGGCTTAAATGAATTGGAAATAGCATTGGAAAATTTGGTCACAAAAGCGTCCAAGGCTATTGATGAAGGAGCGAACATCATTATACTTTCAGACCGATATGTCGATGAAAACCACGCTCCGATTCCAGCACTTTTGGCCTGCTCCTATGTTAATCATGCCCTACACAAATTAAAAAAACGCTCACAAATTAGCCTAATTATTGAGTCGGCAGAACCTCGTGAAGTCCACCACTTTGCCTTATTGTTTGGATATGGAGCAAGTGCCGTGAATCCATATATCGTTAATGAGATTGTTCAGAAACAAGTTAATAATAAGGATGTCACAGATTTAGAATATCTCAAAGCCATTAAGAATTACAACAAAGCCATCGGAAAAGGCATTTTGAAAGTGATGAACAAAATAGGGATCTCAACATTGAATTCTTACAGAGGTTCACAGTTATTTGAGTGTATTGGTATCAATAAAGCTACGGTAGACAAGTATTTTCCGAATACACCAACCCGTATTCAAGGGATAGGATTACGAGAAATTGAACAGGAAATTGTAAAGCGCCACAAAAAAGCATTTAACCAAAACGTTGAGCCTAATATTGAAATTGGTGGAGATTATAGATGGAGACGAGGCCAGGAAAAACATATGTTCAACCCATTAACCGTGGCTAAACTTCAAGAGTCCGTTAGAACAAATAAGGCCTCAACATTTAAAGAATATTCAGAGTTGGTAAACAACCAATCTAAAAATCTAATGACTATTAGAGGTCTTTTCGAATTCGATCAATTCGACCCAATTCCGATTGATGAAGTTGAGCCTTGGACGGAAATCGTCAAGCGATTTAAAACAGGTGCAATGTCCTACGGTTCCATAAGTAAAGAAGCGCACGAAAACTTAGCAATTGCCATGAACAGGATTGGAGGAAAATCCAATTCGGGTGAAGGTGGCGAAGACCAAGAACGCTTTTATAAAAGTTCGCAAGGAGATTGGCGTAATTCTGCCATTAAACAAGTTGCTTCGGGTCGTTTTGGTGTAACATCTAATTATTTGACCAACGCTAACGAAATTCAAATAAAAATCGCTCAAGGAGCAAAACCAGGTGAAGGTGGTCAGTTACCTGGACCAAAAGTAAATCCTGAAATCGCCAAAACAAGAAATTCCACACCTTACGTTGGATTAATTTCTCCACCACCTCATCACGATATTTATTCCATTGAAGATTTATCACAATTAATTTACGATGTGAAATGCGCCAATAGAGACGCAAGAATCAATGTTAAATTAGTATCAGAAGTTGGTGTTGGCACAGTCGCTGCTGGTGTAGCAAAAGCCAAGGCAGATGTAGTCTTAATCTCTGGTTTCGATGGTGGAACGGGTGCCTCACCATTAACTTCATTACGACATGCTGGTTTACCGTGGGAACTCGGTATTGCAGAAGCACAGCAGACGTTAGTTATGAATAACCTTAGAAACCGAATCGTATTAGAATGTGACGGTCAATTAAAAACTGGTCGAGATGTTGCCATTGCTTGCTTGTTAGGAGCGGAAGAATTTGGTTTTGCCACAGCACCACTCGTCGCTTCAGGTTGTATTATGATGCGAGTATGCCATCTTAACACTTGTCCTGTTGGGATTGCTACACAAAATCCAGAGTTGCGTAAAAAGTTTAAAGGTAAACCAGAGCATGTAGTCAATTACATGTATTTCGTAGCTCAAGAACTGCGAGAAATTATGGCAAAACTTGGATTTAGAACCGTTAATGAAATGGTTGGTCAAGTGCAAAAGCTAAATCGCAATAAAGCTATTGAGCATTACAAAGCATCAGGAATTGATTTAACTCCAATTCTACATAAAGTAAAAGTGGCGGAAGAGGTGAAACTATACAACACAGAGCTACAAGACCATGCTCTCGAATCACATCTCGATTTTCAAATTATAAAGCAGGCACATCAGGCTTTATTCAGACGACAAAACACACATTTGGAGCTTCCAATCACAAATATAGACAGAGCTGTTGGAGCCATAGTGAGTAACGAAATTTCAAAAATTTATGGTGCCGATGGTTTACCAGAAGACACTATAAATATAGATTTCACTGGTTCAGCTGGTCAGAGTTTTGGTGCCTTTGCAACTAAAGGACTAAGATTTACGGTGCATGGAAACACAAACGATTATTTAGGAAAAGGGCTTTCTGGTGGAAAGCTAATCATAAAGGTACCTGAAAAATGCACCATCATTCCTGAAGACAATATTATTACCGGAAACGTGACACTTTATGGAGCAACTTCTGGTGAGGTTTACATCAATGGTAAAGCGGGCGAACGATTTTGCGTGAGAAACTCTGGTGCCAAAGCCGTTGTAGAAGGCATCGGAGACCATGGTTGTGAGTACATGACTGGTGGTGTTGCTGTTGTTTTAGGAAAAGTAGGTCGAAATTTTGGTGCTGGAATGAGTGGTGGTATCGCTTATGTATTGGATAGCGATAACACGTTTGAGCAATATTGTAATGGAGCGGACTTAAACATTGACCCTGTTCAAAGTATTGAAGATCAAGTACAGTTGGAGCAATTGATTGAAAATCATTTCTTGGCGACAGGAAGCCCTTTAGCAAGACGACTTTTAGATGACTGGAAAAACAGCCTATCAAAATTTAAAAAAGTACTTCCTGAGGAATATAGACAAGCTTTGTTGAGATTAGAACAAGAACTATTAGAAACTGCGTAGATTATGGGAAAGATAACAGGATTTTTAGAGTATAAGCGAGAGAACGAAAGTTACGTAAAGCCAAAAGAACGCGTTACAAATTACAAGGAGTTCACCATTCCGCTTGAAGAAAAAAAGTTGAAAAATCAAGGTGCGCGTTGTATGGATTGTGGTATTCCATTTTGCCATAGTGGCTGTCCGCTTGGAAATTTAATACCAGATTTTAACGACAAAGTTTACAAAGGCAAGTGGAAAGAAGCCGCAGAGATTTTACACAAAACCAATAATTTCCCAGAATTTACGGGTCGCTTATGTCCTGCGCCTTGCGAGGAAGCATGTGTATTAGGTATTAATGAAGATCCTGTAACCATAGAAAACATCGAAAAAAATATTGTTGAACAAGCTTTTTCTGAAGGCTGGGTTACTGCACAACCTCCCAAAACAAGAACTGGTAAAACTGTGGCCGTTGTTGGTTCTGGACCAGCAGGATTAGCAGCTGCTCAGCAACTGAATAGAGCAGGTCATTCGGTTACCGTTTTTGAACGCGACGAAAAGATCGGTGGCTTATTACGCTATGGCATTCCTGATTTTAAGATGGAAAAACATATCGTCGACAGACGCCTCAAGGTACTAGAAGAAGAGGGCATTTCCTTTAAAACCAATGCTCATGTTGGTGGAAATATTGATGCCAATAGGTTGAAAGATGAGTTTGATTCTATAGTGTTATGTGGAGGAGCAACTGTAAGGCGACAGATCCCAATTCCTGGAGCCGATTTAGAAGGTGTTGTTCAAGCCATGGATTTTCTAAAACAGAACAATGAATATGTGGATGGCCTAAAGGGTTTTGAAGATATTATTTCGGCAAAAGACAAAAATGTAATTGTTATAGGAGGAGGAGATACAGGAAGTGATTGTATTGGAACCTCAAATCGACACGGAGCGAAATCTGTTACCATTTTTGAAATTTTAAGCAAGCCAACAGAAGGTCGCCCAGCACATCAGCCTTGGCCTTATTGGCCAATGAAGTTAAAGACAACATCGTCTCATCAAGAAGGTGTGGAACGCTTTTTTAGTATTTCAACCAAAGAATTTTTAGGAGATAAAAATGGTCATCTAAAAGGGTTGAAAACTGTTGAGGTAGAATGGATTTTTAAAGCCGGTGAGCGTCCACAACTGAAAGAAATTGAAGGCACAGAAAAAGAATGGAAATGCGAGTTGGCCTTATTAGCACTTGGTTTTACAGGCTCAGAAAAAACGCTTGCAGACCAGTTTGGTCTCAATATGGATTTTAGAACCAATATTGAAGCATCAACAAAGGATTATGCAACTAATGTACCTGGCATTTTTGCTGCTGGTGATATGCGTAGAGGGCAGTCCTTAATTGTTTGGGCAATTTCAGAAGGCCGCCAAGCCGCTCATCACGTCGATACATATTTAATGGGTGAATCCAATTTGCCATTAAAAGATGACAATGATTTGCCGAGAATATAAAATTAAGAAAAGTCGCTAGTTTTAGGGTTAGGGGATTAATTCTGGTGGCAATATTTAAAGCATCTTAGATAAGATGCTTTTTTTATTTATTATGGTGTCGCAGCAATCACATTAGGTTTTGAACATTTAATCAGGAAACTTTTTCCTAATATATTCCAAACCTAAATTATGAATACTCCCCATATGGGAATGTTCTTTTCCTAAATCTGGTTTGTAAGTCCCTGCCTGAACTTCGTTTCCTATTTTTTGATATGCTTCCCTAAAGCTCATTCCCTCAACCACCAAATTATTAATACTGTCTACCGTAAAGAGGTATTGGTACTTTTCGTCATTCAAGTCAATATCTTTTACTATGATTTGCTGAATGGCATAATTGAAAATATCCAAAATGTCTTTTACATCTTCAAAAGCGTTGATAATATTTTCTTTCAACAATTGAAAATCTCTGTGATAACCACTTGGAAGATTATTGGTGACGAGCAACATTTCAGAATGTAAGGCTTGAATCTTATTACACTTGCCTCGTATTAACTCAAATACATCAGGATTCTTTTTATGTGGCATAATACTACTACCTGTGGTCAGCTTATCCGGAAAACTAATAAATCCGAAATTCTGACTCATATAGAGACAAATATCCATAGCGAATCGTGACATAGTGTTGCATAAGCCGCCTAAAGCATTTGCAATAACACGTTCACATTTACCTCTGCTCAGTTGAGCTGCAACCACATTAAATTTTAAAGTTGAAAACCCTAATTCCTCAGTTGTGATATTTCTGTCAATAGGAAATGAACTCCCATAGCCAGCCGCTGAACCCAACGGATTTTGATCTACAATTTTTGAAACCGCATTCAGCACATAAACATCATCAATCAACAATTCGGCATAAGCAGAAAACCACAATCCAAATGATGATGGCATAGCAACTTGTAAATGCGTATAACCTGGTAATAATTTTGATTTATGTGTTTCGGCTAGACTTAAGAGTGTATCGAAAAACGTTTTAGTTTTATCATTAATGATTTGTAGATTCTCTTTATAATATAATTGAAGCGCTACCAAAACTTGATCGTTTCTAGACCGTGCAGTATGAATTTTTTTTCCAACTTCACCAAGGGTTTTAGTCAATTCAAACTCGATTTTAGAGTGTACATCTTCAAACGAATCTTCAATTACAAAAGTTCTGTTTTCAATGGTTTCTGAAATTACTCGTAATCCACTTTTGAGTTTCTGTAATTCTTCCGACGTAATAATGCCAATTGATTCTAGCATTATAGCGTGTGCCAAAGATGCCTGAACATCGTATTTTGCAATATGTAGGTCGATTTCCCTGTCGTTACCAACAGTGAACTGTTCTATTTTTTTATCGATTGAAAATCCTTTATCCCAAAGTTTCATAATTATCAATTTTACTGTCATTGCGAGGAAAAATGACGAAGCAATCCGTCTATTAATTATAAAATTGCTTCACCACGTTCAAAATGACATTTTTATTAGTGTTTATAGTATCTTTTCTAACAATTCAATATAAATCTTTATCCCTTCTTCAATTTCATTGATATAAATAAATTCATCAGCACTATGTGAACGCGTGCTATCACCAGGTCCTAACTTCAACGATGGGCAACTCAAAACCGCTTGGTCCGATAATGTTGGTGAACCATAGGTACTTCTTCCTATTTCAACACCAGCGACTACCAAAGGGTGGTCAATTGGTATAAACGACGAATTTAATTTTATACTTCGCGGAATGATACTATCGCATGGTGCTTCATCCTTTAAAATATCAACAATTTCCTGGTTGGAATATTTGTCATTAACACGAACATCTACGACCAAATTTACTTCTGCGGGAACCGCATTATGCTGCTTCCCTGCATTAATTTGGGTAACGGTCATTTTTACATCTCCCAAAGCTTCTGATGATTTCTTGAAGGTATAGTTCTTAAACCAATCCAATACCGAAATGGAATTGTAAATCGCATTATTCTCATTGGGATGTGCTGCGTGACTTGGCGTACCTTTAACAACGGCATCAAAGACCACCAAACCTTTTTCCGCGATGGCTAAATTCATCAATGTTGGTTCGCCAATAATGGCCACATCAATTTTTGGAATAATGCTTAACATACTATTTAAACCATTATCTCCACTGTTTTCCTCTTCTGCAGAAGCAACAATTACGAGATTGTATGCTAAGTCTTTTTTATCATAGAAATACGCAAAAGCAGCCAACAAACTTACTAAGCAACCACCAGCATCGTTACTACCCAAACCGTATAATTTTCCATCCTCTACAATAGCTTTAAAAGGATCTTTGGTGTAACCATTATTTGGTTTTACGGTATCGTGATGCGAATTTAAAAGCAATGTAGGTTTGGTTTCTTTAAAATATTTATTGGTTGCCCAAACATTATTTTTAATCCGTTTACAGGGCATGTTCAGTTCTCGAAACCACGTCTCGATATAAGTTGCCGTTTGGTCTTCCTCTGAAGAATACGAGGGAGTTTCAATGAGTGTCTTCAGCAATTTTATTGCCTTTGTAGTTAATCTTTCTATCATTTTGTAATCGCTGTATATTTTGTTTTTGCATTGAAAAGCATTTCAGGTTTTCCAATGCAAACCTTGTTCACGTTATGGGTTATGGCATGAAAACAGTTATCAATTTTTGGCAACATCCCTTCATAAATAATTCCCTTCGATTTTAATTCTTGATAGGTCTGTGAGTTGATGTGTTCTATAACAGAATCGTTATTATTTACATCGACCAAAACACCATTTTTTTCAAAACAATAATACAGTTCTGTATTGAAAATATTTGATAAATCAATTGCCAAAGCTGATGCAATAGTATCTGCATTTGTGTTAAGTAATTGTCCGTTTCCATCATGTGTTATAGCGCAAAAAACAGGTGTGATTGCGTTGTTTAGTATAATCTCTAAAGCGTTTGTGTTTACTTTTTTTACATCGCCAACAAAACCGTAGTCTATGGTTTTAATTGGTCGTTTTTCTGAAACAATGGCATTCCCATCTGCACCAGAAAACCCAATAGCATTACAATTACTTGCTTGTAATTGAGCAACTATATTTTTATTGATTTTCCCTGCGTAAACCATTGTAATAACATCTAGTGTTTCGGCATCAGTAATACGCCTTCCATCAATCATTTTAACCTCAACTTGCATTTGGTTGGCGAGTTTTGTGGTTGATTTTCCACCTCCGTGCACTAATAATTTTAGTCCATCAATGGAGGCAAATTCTTTTAAAAATGAATGCAATGCTTCCTTATCATCGATGATGTTTCCTCCTATTTTTATGATTTTTAGTGTTTTCATCTATTCTAGTTGTCATTACGAGGGATTTATGACGAAAAAATCTGTTCAATTTTAAAGATTGCTTCAATCGTACCTCTTTCGCAATGACGTTTATAAATTTTCCAATATCTGCTTCAAAATAATTTGTGCAGCATACGTTCTGTTATTTGCTTGTTTAATAACCACAGATTTTTCACTATCCAAAACCGCATCTTCAACCACAACATTTCTTCTCACGGGTAAACAGTGCATGAATTTTGCATTTCCCAACTTTGCCTTCGTCATCATCCAATTTTCATCTTGATGCAATACTTTTCCATAGTCATTGTAGCTGCTCCAGTTTTTAACGTATACAAAATCGGCATCTTTTAACGCTTCTTCTTGATCGTAATTTATTGAAGTATCCTTGGTGATATTATTATCCAACTCATATCCTTTGGGATGTGTAATGGTTAAATCAACTTCCAAGTATTGCATCATTTCTACAAAAGAATTTGCCACGGCTTGAGGCAAAGCTTTTGGATGAGGTGCCCAGGACAATACCACCTTTGGTTTTGCCTTTTCGGTCAGTTCTGAAATCGTAATGGCATCTGCCAGAGCCTGTAGTGGATGCGCTGTAGAACTTTCCATATTTACGATTGGCACGGTGGCATATTTTTTAAAACTTTTTAAAGCATATTCGCTTTCATCCCTTGTTTTATCCTTTAAAGTTGGAAATGCCCTAACAGCTATAACATCAGCATACTGTGAAATTACTTGAGCAGCTTCTTTGATATGTTCTGGGGTGTTGGCATTCATGATTGTTCCATCTTCAAATTCTAATTGCCACGCGTCGTTTACATTCAAAATCATTACTTCCATTCCTAAGTTTCTTGCTGCTTTTTCAGTACTTAATCGTGTTCTTAAACTCGAATTGAAAAAGAGCATTACTAAGGTTTTGTTTTTGCCCAAATCTTGAAATTCAAAAGGGTTCATTTTTAATAAAATAGCATCCTTTATGGTTTCTGAAAGGTTGGGTATGTCTTTTATTTTGGTGTAGTTTTTCATATTTATTTCTCACGAAAGAGGATTAACTTTTTTTAACTCGTTTTACACCCCTAAAGTCCCCTCAAGGGGACAATCCTCAAATCAACTTAGGTACTATTGTCCCCTTGAGGGACTTTAGGGGTGTTTTCAAATCATTTATTTTCTCATTTTTAATTCTTTTTCTAAAGCCTCAAAAAACACATCAATATGTTTTTTTCTGAATCGTTAAAGGTGGGAGAATCCGCAACACATTAGGATTCTTTGCACTTCCTGTAAATATATAATGGTTAAAAATGAGCTTTTTTCGTAATTCTGCAACCGGAAAATCAAACTCCAAACCCAACATTAACCCTCTACCTTTTACCTGTTTTATTTTTGAAATACCTTTAGCTTTATCCATAAAATATGCTGAAATGTCTTTTACATTTTGCATTAAGTTTTCTTCTTTAATAACACCCAAAACGGTTGAAGACGCCACACATGCCAAATGATTACCGCCAAATGTTGTTCCCAACAATCCATAAGATGGTTTGATGTATGGGTGAATCAATATTCCCCCCACAGGAAAACCATTTCCCATACCCTTTGCCATTGATATGATATCTGGTGTAATATTCTGTTTTTGAAATGCAAAAAAATCTCCAGTTCTTCCAAAACCAGACTGGACTTCGTCTGCTATAAAACAGGTACTATATTTTCTGCAAAGATTTTCTAAGCCTTGATAAAATTTGGTTGTGCTTTCGTCCAACCCTCCAACACCTTGGATACATTCAATTATCACAGCGCAAACATCGTTTTTAGCAAGTGCTTTTTCTAATATGTCCAAATCACCGAGTCTTAAAATTTCAACTTCTTGTTGTGCATTTATTGGTGCAATAATTTTAGGGTTATCAGTTGTAGCAACTGCTGCAGATGTCCTTCCGTGGAAGCCATTTTTGAACGCTATGACTTTTTTCTTTCCGTTATGAAAAGAGGCTAATTTTAAAGCATTTTCATTAGCTTCTGCACCAGAATTACATAGAAACAATTGATAGTTTTTGCAACTTGATAGAGTTAATAGTTTATTGGCCAAATCAACTTGTAATGGATTTTGAATGGAGTTACTATAAAAACCTAATTTTTCAACTTGTTCCGAAATCGCCCTAACATATTTTGGATGGGAATGTCCGATTGAAATCACGGCATGTCCACCATATAAATCGAGATATTCCACGTTTTTTTCGTCATAAACGTAAACATCCTTTGCTCTTATTGGTGTAATGTCGTATAGCGGATAAACATTAAATAAACTCATATCTGCTCTTTTTTAATGTTGTTTATTTTGTTGAATGAAGCAACCATACCTTGAATTAAAGATGAACTTAATCCTTTGTGCTCCATCTCGTTTAGACCTTCAATGGTGCAACCCATTGGTGTGGTGACTCGGTCTATTTCCTCTTCAGGATGATCGCCATTTGTGATCAATAAATGTGCTGCACCTTCACTGGTGTACATGGCCAATTCCTGAGCCTCTTTGGCATCAAAACCCAATTGAATTGCCGCCTGTGTCGTAGCACGAATCAACCGCATCCAAAAGGCAACTCCGCTGGCACAGACAACCGTTGCAGCCTGCATTTGTGATTCAGGAATTTTCAGCGAATGTCCCAAACGGTTGAAAATAGCCTCTGCAATTTTAATACGCTTTTCACCTTTTTCATTGCAGCATAAACAGGTCATGGATTTACCAACTGCTATGGCTGTATTTGGCATAGCGCGAATAATGAAAATATCTTCTCCAACAATTTTTTCAATTTTTGGAATCAAGAATCCTGTAATCGTTGAAATTAGGACATGATTTTCGGTCAAATGCGGTTTGATATCATTTAAAATTGCTTCAAAATGCGCTGGTTGAACGGCAAATATCAAAATATCGGATTGCTTTACGGCTTCGATATTATCTGTTGTTAAAATCACATTTTTATAACCATCTAATTCCTGAATATCACTCAAGTTTCTTTTGGTTAAATAAAGTGTGGTTATGACATTATTGGTTATAAGCCCTTTGGCGATGGATTTTCCTAAGTTTCCTGTTCCTATGATTGCTATTTTCATCTTTTTATGTTCTGTGTTATTACGAAGGTTACTGAAATAATCTTTTTAAGCAGATTGCTTCGTTCCTCGCAATGACGTTTTTAAAAGTAATTCGCCTTCAATTGTAAGCCTTCAGTTTCGGCAAAACCAAACATTAAATTCATGTTTTGAACTGCTTGTCCTGAAGCACCTTTCAAGAGATTGTCAATAATGCTCGTTACCAATAATTTATCTTTGTGTTTATGCAAATGAAGGATACAATTGTTGGTGTTTACCACTTGTTTTAGATGAATATTTTCCTCTGAAATCACAACAAATTCTGCATTATTATAAAATTCAGAATACAATTGCTTTGCATCTTCTAAACTATCATCAAACTTAGTATAAAGCGTAGCAAAAATTCCTCTGGAAAAATTACCGCGATTAGGCATAAAGTTGATGTCTGATTTAAAATCACTTTGTGTGTTTTTTACAGTCTGATTTATTTCATCCAAATGCTGATGCGTAAAAGCTTTGTAATGTGAAAAATTGTTGTCGCGCCAAGTAAAATGTGTGGTTGCAGATAATGATGTTCCTGCACCTGTTGCACCTGTCACGGCATTGACGTGAACATCATCTTTTAACAAATCTGACTTTGCCAATGGTAGTAAAGCCAACTGAATGGCTGTGGCAAAACAACCTGGATTAGCAATGTAATTTGCTTTTTCAATAGCGTCTTTATTCAGTTCTGGCAAACCATAAACAAACGCTTTACCATTGAATATTTCATCCTTTTGTAACCTGAAATCATTACTCAAATCAATGATTTTTGTATTGTCTGAAAATTCATTTTTATTTAAAAATGCTTTTGAATTGCCATGACCCAAACACAAAAACAACACGTCTACTTCCAGATTGATTTCGCTCGAAAACTTAATGTTTTCTCCTACTAAGTCTTGATGCACTTCAGCAACGTGGTTTCCTGCATTTGATGTGCTGAAAACAAAATCGATATTCACTTTTGGATGATGAATCAAC
This sequence comes from Winogradskyella sp. MIT101101, assembly GCF_047126865.1. Lineage (NCBI taxonomy): Bacteria > Pseudomonadati > Bacteroidota > Flavobacteriia > Flavobacteriales > Flavobacteriaceae > Winogradskyella > Winogradskyella sp. MIT101101. The sequence goes on from NZ_CP138982.1 coordinate 2,000,847, forward strand.
AATCGGATTAACTCTCCTGCCGTGTAACCAGCTCCTCCAATAATTCCTACTTGTATCATGCGTTTTGATTTACTTGTTGATATATTTTGTTTTGATTGCCTAGGATTTTTATAAAGCCTTTGGCTTCGTTAGCTGTCCAGCCTTTATTTTCCTCTCCATAACTCCCGAACTTGGCATTCATTAAATCGTGATTGGACTCAATGCCATCCAAACTGAAATGATACGGTTTTAGCGTCACAAAAACATCCCCTGAAACCTTGTCCTGACTACTCTGAAAAAAGGTTTCCATATCTCGCATTACAGGATCTAGGTATTGCCCTTCGTGCAAATGCATACCATAGAAATTTGAGATATAGTCCTTATGTTGCAGTTGCCATTTGGTCAGCGTGTGTTTCTCCAATAAGTGATGTGCTTTGATAATGATTAAAGCTGCTGCGGCTTCAAAACCAACACGACCTTTAATGCCCACAATGGTGTCACCAACATGAATATCCCTTCCGATGGCAAAAGCTGATGCCCTATTGTTCAATATCTCAATATTTAATTCTGGTCTGTTTTTATTTCCGTTAATTGCTGTTAGTTCTCCTTTTTCAAAAGTCAATGTTACTTGTTCCTTACCTTCTTTTTTCAATTGTGAAGGGTAAGCTGAATCTGGCAAAGGTTTCTCTGAAGTTAAGGTTTCCGCACCACCAACGCTTGTACCCCAAAGTCCTTTGTTTATAGAATACTGCGCTTTTTCCCAAGATATATCGATTCCGTTTTCAACTAAATAATCGATTTCCTGTTGTCTAGTCAGTTTGCCGTCTCTGATAGGTGTAATGATTTCAATTTCTGGTGTCAAAGTTTGAAAAATCATATCAAAACGCACTTGGTCGTTTCCTGCTCCTGTACTACCGTGTGCGATGAATTTTGCGTCGATGCTCTTTGCATATTGAATAATTTCAATGGCTTGAATGATACGCTCTGCACTCACTGATAAAGGATAGGTGTTGTTCTTCAACACATTTCCGAATATTAAATACTTGATTACTTTTTCGTAATACGAAGCAACGGCATCAATATTTTTATAGGTTGAAACACCCATTTTGTAGGCATTGTTCTCAATGGTTTTTATTTCTTCAGTTGTAAAACCGCCTGTATTTACACTCACCGCGTGAACATCGTATCCCGCTTTGCTTAAACTAACAGCACAGTAAGATGTATCCAATCCGCCACTATAGGCAATAACAAGTTTTCCTTTATTTTTCATTTTTTATCTTTTTTCAGGAACATGGATTGCTTTATGTTTTTCAATCTTGTCCAAGCTTTTTTATCAATTTTTCTTTCTTTCGATTTTGAAATCTCTTTTTTATTTGGGTCATAGAGCATACCTGTACACAAGCACATTTTTTGTTCTGTTCTTGTCAAAACATCAAAGTTTTTACAGGTTTGGCAACCTTTCCAAAAGGATTGATCATCGGTTAATTCTGAAAACGTAACGGGTTTATAACCTAGCTCGCTATTCATTTTCATAACCGCTAAACCAGTTGTGATACTGAAGATTTTGGCCTCTGGAAACTTAGTTCTTGAATGGTCGAAAATTACTTTCTTAATTTTTTTCGCAAGACCTTGATTCCTATAATTTGGGTGCACAATCAGACCAGAATTTGCTACAAATTTGCCATGGCTCCATGCTTCGATATAGCAAAAACCAGCAAATTCATCTCCGTTTAAAGCAATAACCGCATTACCATTTTCCATCTTAGAGATGATGTATTTTGGCTGACGCTTGGCAATACCAGTTCCTCTAACTTGCGCAGCATCTTCTATGGTTTTGCAGATGATATCTGCATATATACTATGTGACTTATCAGCAATGATAATTTTCACTGTAATCGATTTAAAAAATTAAAATTTTGAAGTTGTTTTTGAAAGTAGAACCGGACTCACCTAGGTTCCGTAAATAGAAATGTACCCTTACGGGCGACGTGGAAAAAAGCGACGCTCTGCACTGTTATTATCTGTTGAGATAATTAGTGATAAAAAATTGGTATTGAAAATTGAGTTGTACACAGTAAAAGAAATAAAATTGACTATAGAGTTTGTTGCTAAAATGAAGAATTAGCGACGGCGTTTCTCCAGATTCAGTTCTGTGGGTCTGGGTCTTCTATATTTATGTCTTAGTGTGAACATGAGGCTAATCTATAAATTAATTTTCTATTAAAGACCTTTAAAAATCAGTTTCTTAGAACTTTTATGAATTTATGAATTATGAGCCTATAAATTATAAATATCTCATTTTTAAGCTATTTCGTTTACAATATATAATCCGTGTTAACAAAGTTTGAGGCTTTAGAATCCAACAAATCTTGTAAAATCTCATTATTATAGGCATTGTCTTTTGAAGCCACAAACGTTCTTATGGAGAACGAACGTAATGCATCATGTACGCTTAACGTTGCCACTGCAGAATCCTTTCTACCGGTAAAGGGATAAACATCTGGTCCACGCTGACAAGAACTATTGAGATTAACTCTACAAACCAGATTCACCAAAGTGTCAATTAATGGCGCCAATGTATTAACATCTTTGCCAAATAAGCTGACTTGCTGTCCGTAGTTAGATTCTGCCATATCATCTAATGGTTCTTCGATATCACTAAATGAAATTACGGGAATTACTGGTCCAAATTGCTCTTCTTGAAATACTCTCATATCCTTTGACACTGGATAAAGTACAGCGGGAAAAATATAATTTTCACTAGTTTCCCCACCTTTTTCGTTGATGATTGTAGCACCTTTCGCAAGAGCATCATCTATTAAGCCCTGAATATAAGCAGGCTTATCTGGTTCTGGCAAAGGCGTAAGTTTTACACCTTCCTCCCATGGGTTTCCAAACTTTAACGCATCTACTTTGGCAGAAAATCTCTTGTTGAATTCCTCCACAATATCCTCATGCACATAGAGCACTTTCAATGCTGTACAGCGTTGACCATTAAATGATGTGGTGCCTGCAATACATTCGGTAATTGCAAGATCCAAGTCTGCATCAGGTAAAACAATTGCAGGATTTTTAGCCTCCAAACCTAACACCAAACGCAATCTGTTACTTTTTGGATGTTGGTTTTGCAACGCGTTAGCAGATTTACTGTTTCCTATTAAAGCCAAGACATCAACTTTACCGGTTTGCATAATTGGTGCGGCCACTGTTCTACCTCTTCCATATAAAATATTCACTACTCCCTTTGGAAAACTATTTTGAAACGCCTCCAATAACGGAGACAATAACAATACACCATGTTTAGCTGGTTTAAAAATTGTGGTGTTTCCCATTATGATAGCTGGAATCAATAAAGCGAAGGTTTCATTTAAAGGGTAATTATAAGGTCCTAAGCACAATACAACACCTAATGGCCCTCTTCTAATATGTGCTCTCACACCATCATGTTTATGAAACTTTGCACTATCGCGATCCATTTGTTTGTAATCCTCAATTGTATCGTATATATATTCTACCGTTCTATCAAATTCCTTTTGAGAGTCTGGCAGATTTTTACCTATTTCCCACATTAAAAGCTTAACCACTTCCTCTCGTTTTGTTTTCATTTGTGAAACAAACTTTTCCATACAAGCAATCCTGTCTTCAACCTTCATTGTAGGCCATAAACCTTGACCATTGTCATAAGCATTAACCGCAGCGTCCAACGCACTAATTGCTTCTTTTTTCTCTAAGGTTGGGATAGTACCCAACAGTGTTGGTTTATAGTCATCAGTTGATGAAATCGTAGAATACACTTCTGACGTTTGTCCTCTCCATATTCGTAATTCACCATTAACCAAATAGGTCTCCTGGTGCTGTGGTTTCTTAATTTGAAATTCTTTTGGAATATTTACTTTAAGACTCATAATTACTTTATTTAGCTCAACAAATATGATTTTAGTTGATTGTAATTGGATATTTTAATCCGTTTCTTATCCTTGTTTAGAACAGCTTCGATCTGAGGTGGCATTTTAATTTCTTTAGCAATGGTTTTAGGCATAACATCCAAAAATTTTATTGGATGTGCGGTTTCTAAAAACACTCCCAGAGTATGGGTTTTGTCTTTCAAATAGGCTTTTAATGCTAAATATCCTATAGCGCCGTGAGGATCTGCGATATAATTAAATTTTGAACGTAGGTTCTTAATCGATTCCGTTGTTTCTGCGTCGGAATAACTGTAACCCGAAAGATTATTACGCAATGTTTCAAAATTATTGTTGTGCAATTCTTTTATTCGGATGAAATTGCTTGGGTCACCAACATCCATAGCATTGGAAATGGTCTGTACTGATTGTTTTGCTAGGTATTTACCAGTTTCTAAATAGTTTGGTACTATGTTGTTGGCATTGGTGCCAGTTACAAAATGATGAATTGGCAATCCTAATTTTTGTGCCATCATTCCTGCACATATATTTCCGTAATTGCCACTTGGAACGGAAAATACCAGTTTTTTGTTTTTAGATTTTAATGCTTTATAAGCAATAAAAAAATAAAACATTTGTGGCAACCAACGTGCAATGTTTATAGAGTTTGCCGAAGTTAACACGCGTTTTCCTTCATAATCAGAATCCAAAAACGCCTGTTTGACCATCGCTTGGCAATCGTCAAAAACTCCATCAACCTCCAAAGCCGTAATATTCTGACCTAAAGTTGTGAGTTGTCTTTCTTGTATGTCACTTACTTTTCCACTTGGGTATAAAATGACAACCTCAACACCATCTACTCCAAGAAATCCACTGGCAACTGCGCCTCCTGTATCTCCAGACGTTGCTACTAAAACCGTTACCTCTTTTTTATTTTCTGCTTTATCCTTATTAAAATGGCCTAAACATCTTGCCATAAACCTTGCACCAACATCCTTAAACGCCATTGTTGGTCCGTGGTATAATTCCAATGCATAAATATCGTCTTCAACTTTTTCAATAGGAAAATCGAAATTCAATACATCTTCAAGAATAGCTTTTAATTCATTTTTAGGGATTTCATTGCCTATAAATTGCTGAATCACTTCATAAGCAATCGTAACATTATCCATCTTTTCAATATTCTGAAAAAAGGTGTCTGGTAATTTTGTGATCGACTCAGGAAAGTACAAGCCCTTATCTGGTGCCAAACCTTTGACGACAGCTTCTTCAAATGAAACTTTAGGTGCTTTATGATTTAAACTATAATAGTTCATTCGATACTTTTTAAGCTAGATTGATTAGTGTATGTATTATAAACTAGCGTTAACTGAATTTATAATTTTTGCTCCATGAGTGCTAATTCTAGAGATGTAGATTTTGTAATCTATGTTTTTGTCTTTATATATCTTATTCATGGCCTCTGCAACATTATTTGCTGTTTCTACCCCTTTACTCAAAGCGAATATTGATGGTCCTGAACCCGAAATTCCTGCTCCCAATGCACCCTGTTCTATAGCTGCATTTTTTACAGCATCAAAGTGCGGTATTAAATGTTTTCTTGCCGGTTCTGCTACATAATCTACCAATGAGCGGCTTATTAAATCAAAATCTGAGGTATGTAATCCACTAATGAGTCCACCAACATTTGCCCATTGTGCAATAGCTGTTTTTATAGGTATTTCTGGTTTTATAACCTTACGAGCATCTTCTGTTTTGACTTCAATTTGTGGGTGAATGATTGTAGCCACTAATTCTGAAGGTGAAGGAATCTCAACAATATCCAAGGGTTGGTAATTTCTCACCAAAATAAAACCTCCATAAATTGCTGCTGCAACATTATCTGCAATAGCTGAACCGCAAGCAACAACTTCCCCATGCATTGCAAATTTTGTGAGCTCTAGATTTGAATACTTGTTTCCTAACAATTGGTTGATTGCAAACGCACTACCAGATGCACTGGCAGCACTACTTCCTAAGCCACTACCTGGTTTAAATTTCTTAAAAATTTGAATATCTATTCCAAAATCAGACTTACTATCTTCTAGCATTAATTTTGCAACGACTCCCGCTACATTTTTATCGGCTTCAAAAGGCAATTTGGCACCTTCTATTTTTGAAATTGTAACGGCATTAGAATCCGTTTTAGTGAAAACCATTTCATCACCAAGAGCTTGCAAAGCAAAACCCATAGCATCATAACCGCATGATACGTTCGCTACTGTTGCCGGAGCAAATATTTTAACTTGGTTCATGGTCTTAATTTCTTCCTAAGGTAATGATATCTGCAAACAATCCTGATGCAGTCACTTCTGCACCAGCACCAGCACCTTTTATGATTAAAGGTTGTTGTGCATAACGTTCTGAGTAAAATAATACGATATTGTCCTTGCCTTCAAGATTGTAAAAAGGATGGTTTTTGTCTACAGCTTTCAATCCTACTGCCGCTTTACCTTCATTAAATTCTGCTACGTATTTTAATTGGCAATCCTTTTCTTTTGCTTTTGCATACATAGTTTCAAAATGGGAGTCATTTGCCTTTAGAATTTTATAAAACTCGTCCGTGGTCTTTGCTTCTAAACTGCCTTTAGGTAAAAAAGATTCGTTTTTAATATCTTTTAAATCCATTCTATAACCAGCTTCTCTTGCTAAAATCAAAATTTTTCGAGCAACATCCACACCACTTAAATCTATACGAGGGTCTGGTTCGGTATAGCCTTCTTTTTGCGCTTGTTTTACAACATCGTGGAAACTGTTGTTTTCATTGAAATTGTTGAAAATGAAATTTAAGCTTCCTGATAATACAGCTTGTATTGAAGTAATTTTATCGCCTGAATTAATCAAATTGTTCAATGTATATATGACTGGTAATCCTGCGCCAACATTGGTTTCAAAGAGAAAGGATGCTCCGTATTTTCTTGACAAGTCCTTTAATTCTCTATAAGACTTATAAGTTGATGAGCACGCTATTTTATTACACGCTATTACCGAAATACTTTCCTTTAAATATGATGCATAGGTATTAGCAACATCTTCGTTAGCTGTTACATCTATAAAAATACTGTTGCTTAAATTAAACTCTTTAACTGCGTTAAAAAATGTTTGATTTGTCCTCGGTTGTCCTTTTTTAATAAGGTCTTTCCAGTGTCTTAAGTCAATACCTTCCTCATCAAAAACCATTTTTCTTGAGTTACTAACTCCAACGACTTTAATATTTAACAACAAGTTTTCGTTTAGATATTCTTGTTGTTGCAGTATTTGATCTAGTAATATTGAGCCTACGTTACCAACACCAACAAGAAATAAGTTTAAGATCTTTACTTGTTTTTCAAAGAATCTATTATGGAGTGAAACAAGAGCTTTTTTAATATCTTTATGAGCGATTACTGCTGAAATATTTCGTTCTGATGCTCCTTGGGCAATGGCTCTAACATTTACATTATTTTGCCCTAGGGACCTAAACATTCTACCACTAATACCTTGATGGTTTTTCATATTGTCTCCCACAACCGCAATTATAGCCAAGTTGTCCTCAACCAATAATGGCTTTATTTTTTTAAGTGATATTTCGTAAGCAAACTCATTGTCTAAAATGCGTTTAGCTAACTTGGCATCTTCACTATAAACACCAACACAAATGGAATGTTCCGAGGATGCTTGGGTAATTAAAACCACATTGATCTGTGCTGCGGATAATGTAGAGAACAAGCGCTTTGAAAACCCAGGAACACCAACCATACCATTACCCTCTAACGTTACGAGTGCTATATTTTCTACATGGCTTATCCCTCTAACTGGACCATTTTTTGAAGCTGCTTTTTTTGAAATTAAAGTGCCTTTTGCTTCCGGTTGAAATGTGTTTTTTATATATATAGGAATATTTTTCTGCAAAGCGGGCTGTACTGTTGGTGGGTACAAAACCTTGGCTCCAAAATGTGATAATTCCATAGCTTCTTGATATGAGATTTCTTCTATCGGAAATGCCTGTTTTACCAATTTAGGGTTAGCAGTAAACATACCACTTACATCTGTCCAAATCTCCAAGTCGGAAACCTTTAAGGCAGATGCTATAAGTGCTGCCGTATAATCAGAGCCACCTCTTCCTAAAGTTGTTGTTTCGCCTTCTTCACTTCTAGAAACAAATCCAGGTAATACAACCACCTTATCTTTATTGGATTTAAAAAAACTTGAAATTCTAATATTGGTTTCGTTAGTGTTTACATTGGCTTGTGTGTGCAAGTCATCGGTTACAATCAGTTCTCGACTATCTTTTAAAGACGATTTTTCTATTTTTAATTTTAAGGCTTTAGAGATAATATAGGAGGACAATAACTCTCCAAAACTTAAAACTTTATCTCGAGTTTTATCTGAAAATTCATTAATCAAATAAATACCATGAAGTAAATTTTTAAGCTCTTCAAGCTTTCCTTCAACAGTTTTAATTACTGCATTTGACTGAGCTTTTGGCATTAAAGATTGTATGGTTTCTAAATGTCTTTCTCTAATATTTTCAAAAACCGTGATGTAGGATCCATCCTTTTCAGTAGCAAGTTCTCCTGTTTTAATTAGAGCATCAGTAACACCACCGAGTGCAGACACCACTACAGCAACATTTTGCTTTTTGGATTCTTGAACAAGAATCGTTATAACCTTTGATATATTTTCGGCATTTGCAACTGACGTGCCACCAAACTTAAGTACTTTCACCTGATTGTATTCTTTTTAGCAATTATATTAAAAATTGAAACAAATCTGGTTTGTCATTGAGATAATCTCCATAAAAATTATGAAGTTTCATTTTTGTAATCAGAGGTTCTAAATCACTTGGTTTTTTTAATTCTAAACCAACGACTGCAACATCGTTTTCACGGTTGACTTTTTTGGTGTATTCAAAATGGGTAATATCGTCCGTTGGACCTAAAATAGTGCTGACAAATTCACGCAGTGCACCTGCACGTTGCGGAAACTTAACGATAAAATAGTGTTTTAAATTGGCGTATAATAAGGCGCGCTCTTTAATTTCTGGTGTTCTTGTAATATCATTGTTACTACCACTAATTATGCAAACCACATTTTTTCCATGGATATCCTCAGTGTACTGTTCTAAAGCGGAAACACTCAATGCACCTGCAGGCTCTACAACAATGGCATCTTTATTATAAAGGTCTAAAATAGTTTGACAAATCTTACCTTCATCAACCGTAATTACGTCGTGTAATGTTTCTCTACAAATCTCAAAATTTAAATCACCCACACGCTTTACAGCCGCTCCGTCAACGAAGTTTTCTATCGATTTCAACTCTGTAACCCGATTGTTCTTAAGTGATGTGATCATAGACGGCGCTCCTTTTGGCTCTACTCCAATTATTTTAGTTTGAGGAGATAAAATTTTAAACACTGAAGACAATCCAGATGATAAACCACCTCCTCCAACAGGTACAAACACATAGTGAATTGGTTGTACCTTAGCCTGATTTATTATTTCCAGTCCGACCGTAGCTTGCCCTTCAATCACTTTCTTATCGTTAAATGGGTGGATAAATGTTTTGTTCAATCGTTCGCATTCTTCAATTGCGGCATCATAAGCATCATCAAAAGTGTCACCAATTAAAACCACATCGATATAATCTTCACCAAATAGTTGCACTTGCTCAATCTTTTGATTTGGCGTTGGTGCAGGCATAAAAATGGTACCTTTTATTTTTAAAAGCTTACACGATATAGCAACGCCTTGAGCATGATTTCCAGCACTGGCGCAAACAATTTCATTTTCAACCTGAGTTTCCGATAATGATGAGATTTTGTTATAAGCACCACGGATTTTATAAGAACGGACTTCTTGTAAATCCTCCCTTTTAAAATAGATGTTGGCTCCAAACTGTTTTGAATACTGCGCATTTTTAATTAACGGAGTTACTGATGATACTCCACTAAGTTTTTCTGCTGCAGCTTTAACAGCTTTTAGTGTTGGCTTATATATTGTTTTTGTTTCGTTCATTCCTTTAAAATCCCTTTCGGAGACTTTCTTGCTTCTTTTCTTAAAAGACTTGTCGGCTTTTTAAGCTAAAGTAGTTTCTTTTACTTCTTCGGTTTTTATTGCTTTCATTGCAGTCATGGATGCACGTAATCGTTTTCCAACTGATTCTATGGGATGATTTCTAATGGTCTCGTTTATTGCAATCAATTCTACATTATCTACTCCGTTTGATTTTGAAAATGGTTTCCCAATAACGGACGTATCAACATTTTCCATAAAGTCCATTAACAAAGGTTTACAGGCATGATCGAATAGATAGCAACCATATTCTGCAGTATCTGAAATAACACGATTCATTTCAAATAGTTTTTTTCTTGCAATGGTGTTTGCGATCAATGGTAATTCATGCAAAGATTCATAGTATGCAGAATCTTCAATTATACCAGCGCTCACCATGGTTTCAAAGGCCAGTTCCACACCTGACTTTACAAAAGCCACCAACAATACTCCATGGTCAAAATATTCTTGTTCTGTTATGTGGTCTGATGTCAATGCTGTTTTTTCAAACGCAGTTTCGCCTGTAGCTTCACGCCATTTTAATAGATTTTTATCGTCATTTGCCCAATCTTCCATCATGGTTTTTGAGAAATGGCCAGAAATGATATCGTCCATGTGCTTTTCAAAAAGTGGGCGCATAATATCTTTTAATTCTTCGGATAATTCGAAAGCCTTGATTTTTGCTGGATTCGATAAACGATCCATCATATTGGTAATACCACCATGTTTTAAAGCTTCGGTAATCGTTTCCCAACCAAACTGAATAAGTTTTGCTGCATAGCCTGGCTCAATACCTTCTTCAACCATTTTATCAAATGACAAGATTGCACCAGTTTGCAACAAACCACAAAGAATGGTTTGCTCTCCCATTAAATCCGATTTTACCTCTGCGATAAAAGACGATTCCAACACACCAGCTCTATGTCCTCCAGTTGCAGCAGCATAAGCCTTTGCTTGTACCCAACCTTTATTTTCAGGATCATTTTCAGGGTGCACTGCAATTAACGTTGGCACACCAAACCCTCTTTTGTATTCTTCTCGAACTTCAGTTCCCGGACATTTTGGTGCTACCATAATTACGGTTAAATCCTCACGGATTTTTGTGCCCTCTTCTACAATATTAAATCCATGTGAATAACTTAGTGTGGCTCCCTTTTTCATTAAAGGCATGACCGCTTTTACAACATTGGTGTGTTGCTTGTCTGGTGTTAGATTCAATACCAAATCAGCTGAAGGAATAAGTTCTTGGTACGTACCAACTGTAAAACCATTTTCGGTCGCATTTTTATAGGATGCCCGTTTTTCGTCAATGGCATTTTGCCTTAATGCATAAGAGATATCCAAGCCAGAATCTCTCATATTAAGACCCTGGTTCAATCCTTGCGCACCACAACCAACAATTACGATTTTCTTCCCTTTTAATACATCTACGCCATCTTCAAATTCTGAAGCATCCATAAATCTACATTTTCCTAATTGTTCTAGTTGTGTTCTTAATGGTAATGTGTTAAAATAATTTGCCATTGTTTTTTAGTTTATTTTTTTAATTCTGAAATGCTTCAAGCATCTTTGATATGTTCATTTTATCCTTGGTCACTGCCACTCGTCCAGAACGTGTGAATTGCCCTATCCCGAAAACATTTAATTCTCTGTACAATAAATCTATTTCTTCTTTTCTTCCTGATTTTTCTATCACAAAAAACTCTTTGTTAACGGTTACAATTCTAGCATTACTTTCTTTTATGATATTCTGAATCTGTCGTTCATCAAATAACAAATCTGATTTGAATTTGAATAAGCACGATTCTTGATAAATGATTTCGTCTTCGGTATGGTAATAAGCTTTTATCACCTCAACTTGCTTTTCTATCTGGCCAATGATTTTCTTCATTTGGGATTCCGTTATTTTTACCACAATTGTAAATCGTGAAACACCCTCAATTTCTGAAGCCGAAGTGTTTAGGCTTTCCACATTAATATGGCGTCTTTGAAAAATTGCCGAAAGTCTATTCAGTAACCCGATATTATTTTCGGTATATACCGAAACCGTGAATTGTTTTTTTTGATCCTCCATTATTCTAATCTTATATCTGAAACACTTGCGCCTGTAGGAATCATCGGGAAAACATTGTCTTCTTTTTCTACTCTAACCTCCAAAAAATATGGCCCATCAGTGTCTATCATTTCTTTTACCGCATCCTTTAAACTTTGTCTTTCTGAAACTTTTTGCGCTTTAATACCATAGCCTTTTGCAATAGCAACGAAATCTGGATTTACCATTTCGGTTGAAGCATAGCGCTTATCAAAAAATAGTTGCTGCCATTGACGAACCATTCCTAAAAACTCATTATTTAGAACCACGATTTTTACAGGAACTTTCTGTTGAAAAATAGTACCTAACTCTTGTATTGTCATTTGGTAACCACCATCACCAGCAATCATCACCACTTCGCGATCTGGAGCAGCCATTTTTGCTCCGATGGCTGCTGGTAACGCGAATCCCATGGTGCCTAATCCACCTGAGGTGATATTACTTTTTGATACCTTAAAATCTGCATAGCGGCACGCAATCATTTGATGTTGACCAACATCAGTAACAATTGCTGCTTCACCTTGGGTCTGTATGTTGATTTCTTTCAACACTTCACCCATAGTTAAACCATCTTTGGTTGGATGCAAATCGTTTTTAATGACTTTTTCATATTCGATTTTGTATAAATCTTTGAATTTTTGATGCCAATCGCCGTGCGAATTTGGATTTAACAATGGCAATAAAGTTTGTAAGCTCGCTTTAGCATCACCTAGAACTGCAATGTCTGCTTTTACGTTTTTGTTAACCTCAGCTGGATCAATTTCAAAATGAATCACTTTTGCCTGTTTGGCATACGTCGCTAAATTTCCCGTAACCCTATCATCAAAACGCATTCCTATGGCGATTAACACATCACATTCATTAGTTAAAACATTAGGTGCGTAATTACCATGCATACCAACCATACCAACATTTAAAGGATGTGATGACGGAATTGCTGAGGCTCCAAGAATAGTCCATGCAGAGGGGATTCCCGCTTTCTCTATAACTGCTTTAAACTCTTCTTCTGCTTTTCCTAAAATGACACCTTGTCCCCAAACTATTAATGGCTTTTTAGCATTATTAATGAGGTCTGCTGCAACTTTAAGGGATTTTTCATCTGTTTCTGGAACGGGTTTGTAACTTCTAATGCCTTCGCATTTTTTGTATGTAAAATCAAATTCCTCAAATTGAGCATCTTTAGTTATGTCAATAAGCACAGGTCCTGGTCTTCCGCTTTTTGCAATGTAAAACGCTTTAGCAAAAACTTCTGGTATTTCTGAAGCTTTGGTGATCTGATGGTTCCACTTTGTTACAGGTGTAGAAATACCAACAATATCTGTTTCCTGAAAGGCATCGCTTCCCAATAAATGCGAGCCGACCTGACCAGTAATACAAACCATAGGAGTAGAATCAATTTGGGCATCTGCGATTCCAGTAATTAGGTTTGTGGCACCTGGACCAGAGGTTGCAATCGCCACACCAACCTTGCCCGAAATACGAGCATATCCTTGTGCTGCATGGGTTGCGCCTTGCTCATGTCGTGTTAATACATGGTGTAACTGATCTTGATATTTATATAATTCGTCATATACAGGCATAATCGCTCCTCCTGGATAACCATAAAGAATATCGACACCTTCTGCCAATAAACATTTTACTACGGCTTCACTTCCTGAGATTCTTTGTGTTGTTAACACTTGTTCTTCTTGCTTGTTTATGGTTTGAGCTTCTTTCATGTTTTAATTTTTCAATACTCTTCGACTGCGCTCAGAGTGACATTCTCATTTCAATTTTAAAACTCATCCGTTACACATCCTTTAGATGCTGAGGAAACTGTTTTGGCATATTTATATAAAACACCACGTTCAAATTTGAGTTCTGGTGCTTTCCATTTTTCTCTTCTTTTTTGAAGTTCATCTTCCGAAACCTCTAATGAAATTGAATTGGTCTCAGCATCAATTGTAATCATATCACCATCCTTTACAAGTGCGATGGCTCCACCTTCTTGTGCTTCTGGTGTGATATGTCCAACAACAAATCCATGTGTGCCTCCTGAGAATCTTCCATCTGTAATTAATGCCACATCTTTTCCAAAACCTGCTCCCATAATGGCAGCTGTTGGTTTGAGCATTTCTGGCATTCCTGGTCCGCCTTTTGGACCTTCGTATCTTATGACCACGACATCTCCTTTTTCAACTTTCCCATCTCTGATTCCATCGTTGGCAGCATATTCACCCTCAAAAACTTTAGCCTTTCCTTTAAACGACAGCCCTTCCTTACCTGTGATTTTCGCGACAGATCCTTCAGTTGCTAAATTGCCGTAGAGCATTCTCAAATGCCCAGAAATTTTAATGGGTTGTTCTATAGGTTTAATGACGTCCTGTCCTTCGGCTAAATCTTCAACTTCCAGTAAATTTTCAGCAATTGTTTTTCCTGTAATGGTTAAACAATCTCCGTGAATTAATCCTTTCTTTAAAAGGTATTTTAATACCGCAGGAATACCTCCAACAGCATGAACGTCTTCCATCAAATATTTTCCGCTTGGTTTTAAATCTGCCAAAAACGGTGTGTTATCGCTTATGTCTTGAAAATCTTTAAGTGTAAAGTCAATTTGTGCTGCTCTAGCAATAGCTAAAAAGTGTAAAACAGCATTGGTCGAACCTCCTAATATAGTTACTAACCTAACTGCGTTTTCAAGGGATTTCCTTGTTATAATATCTGAAGGCTTTATATCCTTTTCTAACAATGTTCTCAATGCTTCACCAGCTTTCACCGACTCTTGCTTTTTTGCGTCACTCAATGCTGGGTTGGACGAATTAAATGGCAATGCCATACCCAAAGCTTCAATCGCTGAAGCCATTGTGTTTGCTGTGTACATACCACCACAGGCACCTGCACCAGGACAGGCTTTTTCAACAATATTTTGATATTCATTCTCAGACATGGTTCCGGCGACCTTGCTTCCCCAAGCTTCAAAAGCAGACACGACATCTAGTTTTTTTCCTTCGTGACAACCCGAGTCAATGGTTCCACCATACACCAAAATGCTTGGTCTATTCAGACGAATCATCGCTATTAATGCGCCTGGCATATTTTTGTCACATCCAACAACAGTCACCAAGCCATCATAACTCATAGCTTGTACAACAGTTTCCATAGAATCTGCAATAATATCTCGTGATGGCAATGAATAGCGCATACCAGGTGTTCCCATAGATATACCATCACTTACTCCAATGGTATTGAAAATCAACCCAACCACATCTTCGTTTTGTGTGCCTTGCTTTACAAGTTTTGCCAAATCATTCAGATGCATATTACAAGGATTACCTTCGTAACCTGTACTTGCAATACCTACTATAGGTTTAAAAAAATCTTCTTTTGTTAATCCAATAGCATGCAACATGGCTTGAGCCGCTGGTTGCGTTGGATCTTGGGTAACGGTTTTACTGTATTTGTTTAATTGACTCATAACTAAATCGTGCAAAAATCTCAATTGCAGTGATAAAGTTACTTTTTGAGCAAGGCTTTAGGGTAGGTGAGATAGGTTAACCTCTAAATTCAATTGTAGAGTTAATTTTTTATTTGTTTGAAAATCAATTATTTATATGAAATTTGTTATGATGCCCAATAATTTATTTTATTAGAAAAAGTCACATAAAGTGCTTTTGTAATAAAGTGAAGCCATTATTTTTTAAGCACTATGTGATAATGAATATTAAAATTGATTGTTGCAAAACGTCTAAACATCTCCATAACACCACAATATTTTTCAACGGATAAGTTTACAGCGCGTTCGCACTTCTTTTTATTTAAATCTGAACCATAAAAATGATAATCAACTAAAACCGAATGGTAATATTTTGGATGTTCATCGGTCAGCTCTCCAGACACCTCAATCTTAAGGTCATCGATTTCAACTTTCATTTTCTCCAACATTAAAATAACGTCTATTGCCGAGCAACCTGCTAAGGACGATAACATCATGGCTTTTGGCGAGAGACCTTTACGTTCTTCTCCCATAACATCTGTATCCATAGTTACAAATTTTCCACTCGGATTGTCCGACTCAAAAGTCAATCCGCCTTTCCAATGTGTTGTGATTTTATGATCCATATTCTTTTAAATTAAACGTTATAACTCCTATCTTGTACGTTCAAAAATACTACTAAAAATACAACCATGGCATTAGTAACTCCATTATCTCCTGAGCATGATTTAGAAACCAAAGCGTTAGCAGAATTCTTTAACGAGACACTTGGATTTTGTCCAAACTCAGTCTTAACCATGCAACGCAGACCGGCAATAAGCAAGGCGTTTATTAATTTGAATAAAGCTGTAATGGCAAATGAAGGTAAGGTAACCTCAGCACTTAAACGTATGATTGCTTGGGTAAGTAGCAACTCTACAGGTTGCAGATACTGCCAAGCACATGCCATTAGAGCTGCAGAACGTTATGGTGCAGAACAAGAGCAGTTAGACAATATTTGGGAATACAGAACGCATCCTGCGTTTTCTGAAGCGGAACGTGCCGCATTGGATTTTAGTTTGGCGGCAAGCCAAGTCCCAAATGCCGTTAATGCTGAAATTAAAGATCGATTATACAAGCATTGGGATGAAGGTGAAATCGTAGAAATGCTAGGTGTGATTTCGCTCTTTGGATATCTTAACCGTTGGAATGACTCTATGGGAACTGATATTGAAGAAGGTGCTGTGGAAAGTGGCAATAAATATTTAGGAAAACATGGTTATGAAGTTGGTAAGCATGATGGGAGTCAGTATTAGATTGTCATTCCTACGAAGGCAGGAATCTAGATAGTTAGACTTTTAGACAAATTAGGTTAAACCTTACCAGAAATGGCGAGGTTTATTTTTTTATGAATTTATAAAGGTTTTCAATTATTGTTTTTAGAGTGTCATTATCTTCTATAAAATCATCATATTTATATTCTGAATTAATTACAAAGTCTGCAAGTTTAATTTTATAATCGTTTTTTAAAGTCCCAGAGTCTGCTTTAAATGCTTTGTGCGTTTTTTTTGGGATATTATTATCCAGAAGTAAAGTTTCATAAAATTCACCAAGTCCTACTTTATTGTAATCACTTTTATTGAAGTCAATAGCGTTAACCAGATCAATATCCTCTAAATCTTTAACCAAAAATCTCAAAAAACCTTTAATAATTGCTTTTGGTAATAGATTTTCAATTTCTCTTAATTCTGTGTTCTGATACATAAAATTAGGATTCTTCTTTGCACTTTCTTCTAGAAGTTTTCTTCTCTTACCTTTTGCAGAGCGCATATCTACATTATCGTTATCTGCTAAAAGATAAATCTTATTTGATAAAGCAAACGAATTTATTTTTTCTCTTACAGCTACCTCATTAAACTCAATATTGTTATCAAATAAATAATGCTCAATTAAATTACCTCCGTACTCGAAAAACGAATAGTCAATATCTTCTTTGAGAAATTGATTCTTCTTTTCAAACAATAAACTTAATAGTTTAGATATATACTTCCTATCTGTTGGCCCTTCTACCCAAATAGAAGTATTAGCAAGAAATACTGAGGAAGTATTCACACCTAAAACGTCTAATACGTCTTTACTTGGCTTGACATTGGTTCTTATTCTGAAAGTATCTTTCTCATTCTTTTCAAATTGAAAAATTGATATGTTATCATTTAACAATGTTATATCTAAAAAATGATTTGAATGTGTCGTGAAAAAATATCTTAATTTTTTTTCTTTTAAATACTCATCATACAGTAAGGTTTGTATGAAAATTCTTTGTAATCCAGGATGTAAATTAATCTCGGGTTCCTCAATAAAAAACCAATCATTTTTATTTGCTGTAAATATTGGAAACAACAATATTATTAAAGATTGGATTCCATCACCTAAATCATACACAGGATGCTCTAAATCATCGACAGAGAATAAAAGTTCATTTGTTTCAGAGTTTGAAGTAATTTCAACCTCTTTCTTATCAAAGAAGTGCTTTGACAGGAATTTTTCAAACTGTTTGACTTTTTTCCTATTTGGGCCTGGAGAATTTTTTAATCCTAAAATTTTTTTATAAAGTGTCAGCCCTGTGAATACATTCCCATCGATATCATAATTTATTTTTATTGTATTCTTTATTACTCCTTCAGTAAGATATTGATTTTCATGTAGTGTTCTTAAAATTGGAATGTATTTTTTATGACTTGGTTTATTGGATTTCAAATAATTAAGTTCATCCACTATTAACTCAACTTTCTTGAGAAATTTTAATTCTTTTTCTTGATTTAAGTTAAGTCTGCCTAAAGCTTTTAAATCATTTAACTTGTTTACTACTCTATTAATAAACGAAAAACTAGATTCATATTTTGTTATATTAGACACTAAATTCTTGAGGTTTGTGCTAGTAAAAGGAAACTCTCTTGTTCTCGAATTGAACTCATTTCTGAATGAAGGATGTAGGTTTCCGAAATTAAGCTGATAATAAGAATTGTAATCTCTTCGAATTTCATCAAAATGATTATTATATTTTGAAAATAAATCAACGTCATTTATAGTTTTTAATATTCCTCGAAGAAATCTGCTTTTCCCTGAGTTATTTGCTCCAACAAATAAGTTGATCTTATTTATCTCTAAAACCTTATTATCGTTTTCAATTTCCCATTCATAAAGTAAATTAGTCTTGTTTTCAACTATTTCCTTAGGGTAGTCTACACTAGGTCTATCAAAATGAAAAAACATATTATAATTTTTTTAAAAGTCTAATTTAGTTCAATTAATTGGCATTATGCTATTTACCTTCTTCTGCAACTCAGACACCACCAATTCCTCAAACCAAGGATTTTTGGCACGCCAAAATCTGTTGGTTGGTGATGGATGTGGAATCGGAAAATATTTTGGCAAATAGGACTTATAATCGCCAACTCTTTCTGTCAAAGTTTTCTTGTCTTTTAAATAATAATTCTGCGCGTAAGCTCCAATCAAAATAATTAATTCCAGCTTAGGCATTTTATCCAATAATTGATCATGCCATTGTGGTGCACATTCTGGTCTTGGTGGCAGGTCTCCTGTTTTACCTTTTCCTGGATAGCAAAAGCCCATTGGTATAATGGCAAAGTTTTCTGTGTTATAGAACTGTTCATCAGTAACATTTAGCCACTGCCTTAGTTTTTTCCCACTTTGGTCGTCCCAAGGGATTCCAGATTCGTGGACTTTAGTTCCTGGTGCTTGACCAATAATCATAATTTTAGAATTTGTGTGTGCCGTTGCAACAGGTCTTGGCCCTAATGGAAGGTGTGCTTTGCAAATGGTGCATTGGCTTATGTTGTGGAGTAGTTCTTCCATCACTTTTTTCCAGCAACACAAATTACAATCTCCCCTTTTGGTGGTTTGTTGGTATAATGTTCCAATACCTCTTTAGCTGTTCCTCTGATGGTTTCTTCGTAGAGCTTGGTCAATTCCCTCGACACCGACACCAATCTGTCTTCCCCAAAATACTCACAAAAATGCCCTAAAGTCTTTATGAGTTTATGTGGGCTTTCATAAAAAATCATCGTTCTGCTTTCTTCTGCTAATAATAAAAGTCGAGTTTGGCGCCCTTTTTTTACAGGTAAAAAGCCTTCAAAAACAAACTTGTCATTAGGTAATCCGCTATTGACCAATGCTGGTACAAAAGCCGTTGCTCCTGGCAAACATTCCACCTCTATATTATTTTCTATACAAGCTCTTACCAATAAAAACCCTGGATCAGAAATGGCAGGAGTGCCAGCATCGCTTATCACCGCAATGGACATTCCAGACTTTAGCTTTTCAACTAAACCATTAACCGTTTTATGCTCATTGTGCATGTGGTGGCTTTGCATTTGGGTAGAAATTTCAAAATGCTTTAAGAGTTTTCCTGAAGTTCTGGTGTCTTCGGCTAAAATCAAATCGACATCATTTAAAACTTCAACAGCTCTAAAGGTCATGTCCTTTAGATTTCCTATTGGCGTTGGTACCAGAAATAACTTCATATTTGCGTTTGTTACACCTCAAATTTACAATCTTTTGCATTTCTTTACGCAACCATTTGTAAGAATCTACATCTATAGTATAAAACCAATCAATGTTAAAATCAATCTGCCTTTTGTTCGTTTTTTGTGTAAACGCATGCCTGCTATCTGCGCAAACTACAGACTTATCCATTACTATTGAGGCTCAAGATTTAAATGGCACTACTGTGTCTCAGGTTGATATTTATGAGGATTTTCAATATCTAATTACCATTTCTAATTCTGGTAATGCCGTAAATGATGCTACAATTTCTATTGATTTTGATGACGATTTAGCCCTGATTTCAACAAACTCTCAAAATAATATTAATGGCGCTTCAGATATTTCTAACATTAATGTAGTCGCAAATGTCTTAACCGCTTCTATAGATAATATGCCCAACAACTCTAGTGTTGAGTTATTGGTTTTAGTTACCGCTCCTACAAACCTAGGTGGAATTGCAGCCAATGGAACCATAAGTCCTCCTACAGGAACGACAGACACAAACTCCAATAATAATCAGTCTATAATATCCATTGATGTTTTGGATATCGTTATAGATTTTTCAGTCACGCAAACCCAAATACAACCAACATTAGGAACTCCTATAAATGCTTGGGGAGATGAGGTGACTTATCAATTTACAATAACCAATAATAGTGCTGTAGATTTTCCTGTAAGTACAATTTTTGGAAACATTAAATTAAACACTTTGCCAAATAATGGTCAGCCAATTACCCAATTTATATCTCTAGAATGTATAGCGACAACCAATGGAACATTGTGCCCAGATTTAACAGACCTTACAGGAACAACTGTTGTGGTAGCCTCGCAGCCAACTCCTGTATTTATTTTTGAAACAGATACTGAAATTACTTCTGGAGGAAGTATTACGTTTGAAATGGTTTACAAATACTCCAACTTCTCGTGTTCGCCAAATCCCATGCCTATAGATGTTGATAGTATTATAGAAATAGAGCTAGAGCATGATAACGCTTCATCAAATAACTCGAATACAATTATTACCAATTTGCTTAATGCAGATCCATGTCCGGAAACCGATATCTGTATTGAAACAGTACAAACCAATCCAGATATATCCGCTACTCTCGATTATGACCAGGAGATTACATTCAATACAACGGTATGCAACACAAGTTCTACACCAACACCTATAAGGTTCTTTTTTCAGAATATAACGGCTGGAGATGTACTTTGGGAGCTAGAATCTGTAAACTGTACAAGTACATTAGGGCCTGTTTCTTGTACTGACTTTGACATTAACGCCTCAGATAATGGGCAGCTATGGGTTAGTAGTGATTTTGTTTTACAAGGCAATACAACTATTAATATTGAA
Source organism: Winogradskyella sp. MIT101101 (assembly GCF_047126865.1). Taxonomy (NCBI): domain Bacteria; kingdom Pseudomonadati; phylum Bacteroidota; class Flavobacteriia; order Flavobacteriales; family Flavobacteriaceae; genus Winogradskyella; species Winogradskyella sp. MIT101101. The sequence continues at coordinate 2,022,264 of NZ_CP138982.1, forward strand.
ACTATATTGAAATTCATAGAACCTCAATGTGTTCAAAACCCTGTGCCAATTGAAGCCATTGCTCGTAGTGCCATTAATATTTTAGACAGTCAGATCATAGATGTCAACTTAGATAACAATCAGTTTTTTAATTATTTACAACTTCCTGCTCCAGATCCAGAAAACTGTGATGGACCTAGTCTTTCTGGTTTAGAAATCTCTAAAACTCAAATAAGTCCTGAGTTACCCATAGGAAGTTCTGAAGAAAACACTGCAGAATGGGGTTTGATAACGTACGAAATAACGGCAACCAATACAGGAGACTATGATGGCATGTTATTTTTACAAGATTACATGGCTATATTGGAAACTAATTATGCTCCAATTACGGCATCATTGGTTTCGGTTGATTGCGTAAGTACTACAGGAACCGCATCTTGTTTTAGCATTCAAAATGCTAATATAGGAGTGTCCTATGATGGTGTTCCTGAAGATGGTGAGTCAGATGTGTTTTGGGAAATTCTACCGGAAGATAATTGGGTATTACCTGCAAATAGTTCTGTAACGTTTCATGTTGTTGTAGACTGGCTTCCGGAATGTTCCATAGATCAACCTATGGCAGGTTCTAATGTTGCTCTTGCTGGTTATGCTGATGGCCCTGAAAATGAAGTGGGCTCTTTCATTGCTGATGATGTAACTACTTTTTTTGCACCATGTGTGGATTTGGTGGTTCAAACGTATCCTGAATTTACTCAAGTTGATACAGGTCAGGCTTTTAACTGGGTTGTAGATATTAGTAATAGCATTACAAGCGCTGATGCCGTTGATGTACTTTTTGAAAATACTCTAAACTCTGTTTTCAACATTTCCGGAACACCAACTTGTACTGTTACATCGGGCAATGCTACGTGTATTACCAACTTTAACATCAATGGTAATTTTATCTCTGGAATCATTCCTTCAATGGCAGCTGGATCTACTGTAAGGATTAGTATTCCTGTAATCGCTCCAAACTTAGGAGGTGCATATAATAATATTGCAGAAGCAATTCCGAGTGCAATTAACAATGAAGAATTAACGCCAGAAACTAATATTTCCATTAATAGCGTTCAGGTTATTTCTCCCGTTCTGGAAAAAATGTTTTCTCCAGACACTATTTTTGAAGGTGGCGAAAGTGAGTTGATTTTCACCGTTTACAACATTGCTAACAACCCAACACAGAATAATATTTCGTTTACAGATAATTTACCAACTGGAGTTGTAATAACTCAAGTACCTAATTGGGTAGAAGCCAATGGCTGTACAACTAATTTTATTGGTGATCCAGGAGATGATTTTGTAGGTGTTACGGATTTAATTTTCCCAGCTGGTGTTGAAAGTTGTACATTCTCAGTGATGGTAACTGCTGATGTCGCCGGAAATTATCTTAATAACTTTGAGAATTTCTCGGACACCAATAATATTGATGCTTCTCAAACCAATGCCACATTAAACGTATTAGCTGACACGTCTAATGTGGATATTGAAATTACTAAAATAGTCGAGCCAGCAGAAGTTATTATTGGAGAGGAAGTTATCTTCACTATTACAGCAACTAATTTAGGAACAACCAACGCAACTGATATCGAAGTTTTGGATCAACTACCTATTGGTTATGAATTTATTTCAGCCACAACCAACTTGGGTGTTTTTGATGAGGGTACTCTTATATGGACAATTTCAACTCTATTCCCAAGTGAATCAGCTACACTAAGCTTGATTGCAAGAGTGGTAGCATCTAACGATTTATTAAATGTTGCTCTTTTAAATAGCGTAAATGAAATTGATAGAGACGCTACCAATAATGAAGACAGTGCGCTTGTTGAAATTTCTAACTGTTTATCTATTCCTGAAGGAATTTCACCAAATGGTGATGGAAAAAATGATTTCTTGGTAATTCCTTGTATTGAAGCTTATCCTAATAACATTATTAAAATATACAACCGCTATGGTACGCAAGTATATCAGACAAACAATTATATAAACAATTGGAATGGAAGAGCAAATATGGGAGTTCCAAATTCGTCTAGATTATTGCCAGTTGGCACCTATTTCTATATTTTAGAAATTATGGATTTTGAAAAACCGTTACAAGGATATGTCTATCTCAACTATTAATTAAACCTGCTCTCAACAATTTCGATAAAGCGTTCTTCGTATTCTTCTTTGCCTTCCCAATTGTTGTAATCTGGCTTTACCATATCTAAAATGAGTGCTTTGGCCTCACTAAATGATTTGGTGGTATTTATTTGAGAGACCACGCGCTCGTAATCTTCGTTTTTACCTTCAAATAGGTGTTTTATAAACGCGATTTTGTCATTCAAGCCTATTTTTAAACCTTTACCCTTAAGCTTGTCATTAAGAGACTTTTTCCCTTGTTCTGCTTCACGTTTTTTTGCGTCTTCAATAGGTTCAAACTCTGGGATTTCAGCAAAATCTGAGCTTATGTTTTCAAATTCTACCGTATTTGGGTTTTCCTTTGCAACAGCTTCCTCAACAATAACATCAACTTGTTGGGTTTCTTCGGGCATCTGTGCCACCATATCCTTAATTTTCTCCATTACGGGTTCCATAATGCCATCATCCTCTACCTCATCTAAATTAACATAGGTCTTGTTACCAACCTCAATATTGTCGCTTACTTTATTATTAAATGCTGTGTCTAGCATATCAAAAAATGAGGAGTCGTTGCCAATAGTTGGCATATCATCTTCAAAATTCTCTTGAGCAAATTTTAAAACCGTAAGCTTTTCGTAGAGTTTAGACACTTCTTCGTGCATTCTATCAACATCTTCTCTGCCTTTTAGTTTTAGAATCCTGTGCGCTATGCTAACCAATTCTGATTCTAATTTCTTTTTCATGTGCTTATTTTTATTGATTTTTTAAAGTCACATGGAACATCCTAATCTTTGCTTTACAGCGTTTGTAAACAAATCATAGATGTTTCATGAATTTTACTTTTGTTTTTTAATAAATTTGCGTGACCTTTATACAAACGAATTATTACTACGTTTTAGTGCTAAAATTACGAAATGTTTCTTGAAAATACGGTAAATCATAAAGAACAATTTGGGTGGATTGAAGTGATTTGTGGATCGATGTTCTCTGGTAAAACCGAAGAGTTGATTCGCAGATTAAAACGCGCTCAGTTTGCAAGGCAGAAGGTTGAAATTTTTAAACCAGCCGTAGATGTGCGCTATGATGATGATATGGTTGTGTCTCATGATGCTAATGAAATTCGATCTACGCCTGTACCTGCAGCAGCCAATATTCCTATTTTAGCCGATGGTTGTGATGTGGTCGGAATTGATGAAGCACAGTTCTTTGATGATGAAATTGTAAGGGTTTGTAACGACCTTGCCAATAAAGGCATAAGGGTTATAGTCGCTGGATTGGATATGGATTTTAAAGGCAATCCTTTTGGGCCAATGCCCTATCTTATGGCTACTGCAGAATATGTGACCAAAGTGCACGCTATTTGTACCAAAACCGGAAACCTAGCGCAATACAGTTACAGAAAAGCAAAAAGTGACGATTTGGTTTTGCTCGGCGAAGTCGATGAATATGAGCCATTAAGTAGAGCCGCTTACTATAAAAGCATGCTTCGTGATAAAGTAAGACAAATGAAGGTGAATGATGCTGAAGAAGTGAATTCTAAAGAAAAAAAGTCTAATGCCTAAAGCTAAAGAAACAGTTCTTGAAATTGATTTAGGTGCCTTAACCCATAACTTCAATTATTTAAAATCTAAACTACAACCAAGTACAAAGTTTTTAGCCGTTGTTAAAGCCTTTGCGTACGGAAGTGATTCTGTAGAAGTAGCCAAACATCTTCAAGCTTTAGATGTAGATTATTTTGCTGTAGCTTATGCTTCTGAAGGTGTTGTGTTACGCGACGCTGGCATCACAAGACCTATTTTAGTGCTTCACCCTTTGCCAACAAGTTTTGAGACAATTATTGAGTGTTGCTTAGAACCTAGCCTTTACAGCGCTAAGGTTTTAAAAGAATTTATCGCAACTGCAGAAGCGCATAACCAATCAAATTATCCTGTACACATTAAATTTAATACAGGTTTAAACCGTCTGGGATTTTGGGAAAATGATGTGGATTATATTGTTTCAAAACTACAAGAAACAAAATCCGTTATAGTGAAATCCATTTTTTCTCATCTAGCAGCTAGTGAAGATAAAAATGAAGTCGCCTTTTCAAATAAGCAAATTGAATCTTTTAAGTCAACAGCTAAAGCATTTGAAAATAAGATAGGTTATAAACCATGGTTACATCTATGCAATACCTCTGGTGTAATTAACTATCCTGATGCTCATTTGGATTTGGTGCGTTGTGGTATAGGGCTTTACGGATTTGGTAATTCTGCAAAAGAGGATGAAAATTTAAAGCCTGTTGCTAGGCTTAAATCTGTAATTTCTCAAATACATAAAATTGAGAAAGACGAAACTGTTGGTTATAATAGAGCATACAAATCAAAAGGATTTGAAAAAACAGCAACCATACCTATTGGACATGCAGACGGTATAAGCCGTATCTATGGAAACGGAAATGGATTTGTATTCATAAATGGTAAAAAAGCTCCTATTATTGGCAATGTATGTATGGATATGGTTATGGTAAATATCACTAATGTTGATTGTAAGGAGGGTGACGAGGTCGTGGTATTTGGTTCTGGATATAAAGCCAGTGATTTAGCAGAATCTGCACAAACAATTTCTTATGAAATTTTAACTGCCATATCTCAGCGAGTTAAACGGATTATAATCGCAGATTAAGGTTTTTTTAACATATTGTGACTTTTTAATTACTTTAGTGTCAGATTAACATAAATACTAACTATTTTAAAAACACTAAATTATGTTGAAAGAATTTAAAGAATTTGCAATGAAGGGCAACCTTGTAGACATTGCTGTAGGTTTTGTAATGGGTGCTGCTTTTAATAAAGTAGTTTCTTCATTCACTGGAGGAATTGTTTCTCCTTTAATCGGTTTAATTTTCGATGCCGACTTTAAGGATTTAAAGTACAAACTAAAAGATGGCGAACTAAACGATGCAGGAGAAATGGCAGGAGAAGTCTTCTTGGAATACGGTACATTCTTAACCAATGTAATCGATTTTATTATCGTAGCATTTGTAATGTTCATGGTAGTAAAAGGTGTTAATAAAACAAAGAAAAAGGAGGAGCCAGCACCAGAAGCGCCAGCGGGTCCAACAGAAATTGAACTACTTCAAGAGATTAGAGATTCCCTAAAGAAATAAGAAATTAGCGTCACCGCTACATTATATATTATTAACCAAACCCAGGCATTTTGTCTGGGTTTTTCTTTTATAGTCTTCTCTTTTATAAAACCCATAATTTTAAACGTAAATTTTTATCATATTTTTATAGGTAAACAGCCTTATTTAGTTGCAGAAATGCTATAATTTTGTGGTTTAAATTTTTTTATTATGAAAGTAGCAATAGTTGGCGCAACTGGTTTGGTAGGAAATGTAATGCTCAAAGTGTTAGAAGAGCGTAATTTCCCAATAGATGAATTATTATTGGTAGCTTCTGAGCGCTCTGTTGGTAAAAAAGTAAACTTCAAAGGAAAAGATTATGAGGTTATTAGCATACCGACAGCTATCGAAAAGAAGCCAGATATTGCTTTGTTTTCAGCAGGTGGAAGCACATCTTTAGAGTGGGCTCCAAAGTTTGCTGAAGTTGGTACAACGGTAATCGACAATTCCTCTGCTTGGAGAATGGACTTATCAAAAAAATTAGTAGTCCCAGAAATTAATGCCAATCAACTAACCAAAAATGATAAAATCATTGCTAACCCTAACTGTTCCACTATACAAATGGTAATGGCGTTGGCACCGCTTCATAAAAAATATAAAATTAAGCGTATTGTTGTTTCTACCTATCAATCGGTTTCTGGTACAGGCGTAAAAGCTGTTGAACAAATGGAAAATGAAATGGCTGGTGTAAAAGGCGAAATGGCTTACCACTATCCTATCCATAAGAATGCTATTCCTCATTGCGACGTTTTTGAAGAAAATGGGTACACCAAAGAGGAAATGAAATTGGTTAGAGAAACCCAAAAAATCCTTGATGACAAAACCATTGCTGTAACTGCTACAGCAGTTAGAATACCAACAACAGGTGGACATAGTGAAGCTGTTAATGTTGAGTTTGAAAATGATTTTGATTTAAGCGAGGTTCGCCAACTTCTTAGTGAAACCGAAGGTGTTACCGTGCAAGATAATTTAGACGTTAATGTCTATCCAATGCCAATGTATGCCAACGGAAAGGATGATGTTTTTGTTGGACGTATTAGGCGTGACGGTTCACAGCCAAACACATTAAACCTTTGGGTGGTTAGCGATAACCTAAGAAAAGGTGCAGCGACCAATACTGTTCAAATTGCGGAGTATTTGGTTAAAGAAGGGTTGGTTTAATATCTTTTAAGTCTTTCGCAACAACAGTAATTTTTTGTATTTCAACTAATTAATTAATTTTTTAGTTGTAAATGTCTATATATTGGCCTCCCATTTTACCTAAGTTTTAAGAAAATTTGATAAAATCAGTTTTGTTAAATACTTATCTTTGAATTTAACATTGTTATCATTCAAAAAACCTAATTATGAAAAAATTACTTCTAATTACTGTTGTGCTAAGTATTTTTGTTTCTTGTAAAAACGAAACTGAAAAGGTGAAACCAATTTCCGTAGATTATCCTGAAACAAAAAAAGTTGATACTGTTGTTGACAATTACTTTGGCGAAGAGGTCCCAGACCCATATCGTTGGTTAGAAGACGATAGAAGCGAAGAAACAGAGGCTTGGGTAAAAGCTCAAAACGAAGTAACTTTTGGGTATTTAGACAATATACCTTATCGTGAAGAATTAAAAGAACGTCTTTCTAAACTTTGGAATTACGAAAAAATAGGCGCTCCTTTTAAAGAGGGAGATTATACCTATTTCTATAAAAATAATGGGTTACAGAACCAATATGTCATCTATCGTTATAAAACAGGATCTGACCCAAAAAATGCTGAAGTGTTTTTAGATCCAAATACGTTTAAAGAAGATGGTACCATTTCATTGGGAGGAGTAAGCTTTTCAAAAAATGGAAAAGTTTTAGCCTATGCCATATCAGAGGGAGGAAGTGATTGGAGAAAAGTTTTGGTAATGAATGCTGAAACCAAAGAGATAGTCGAAGACACTTTAGTTGATATAAAGTTTAGTGGTATGTCTTGGTATAAAAATGACGGTTTTTATTACTCTAGCTATGATAAGCCTGAAGGAAGCGAACTGTCTGCTAAAACCGACCAGCACAAGGTTTACTATCATAAATTAGGCACTAAACAATCTGAAGACAAATTAATTTACGGAGGAGCTCCTGAAGAAAAACACCGTTATATTTATGGAGGTGTCACTGAAGACGATCGCTATTTAGTGATTACTCCAAGGGTTTCAACTTCTGGAAACAAGTTATACATTAAAGACTTAACTGTACCAAATGCTCCTTTAGTTGAGATTTTAGGACATACCGATTCTGATTCTAATATTATAGAAAATGTTGGTTCTAAGCTATATATTATGACCAACCTTAACGCTCCTAATCAAAAAATTGTCACAGTAGATGCATCTAATCCTACACCAGAAAATTGGGTGGATTTTATTCCTGAAACGGAGAATGTTTTAAGCCCGTCAACAGGTGGTGGTTACTTTTTTGCGGAATATATGGTAGATGCAGTTTCTAAAGTCTTACAGTATGATTATGATGGGAACTTAGTTCGTGAGGTTGAATTACCAGGTGTTGGAAGCGCTGGTGGCTTCGGTGCCAAAAAAGAAGAAAAGGAATTATATTATTCGTTTACCAATTATGTAACTCCAGGAAGCATTTACAAATACGATATAGAAAATGGTACTTCAGAATTATATCGTAAACCAGATATAGATTTCAACCCAAATGATTATGAGAGTAAGCAAATCTTTTATACTTCAAAAGATGGAACACAAGTGCCGATGATAATCACCCATAAAAAAGGTATAGAGCTTAATGGGAAAAATCCAACCATTCTTTATGGGTATGGTGGTTTCAATATATCTCTAACACCAAGTTTTAGTATCGCTAATGCAGTATGGATGGAGCAAGGCGGCATATATGCTGTAGCCAATTTACGTGGTGGTGGTGAATATGGAAAGGCATGGCACAATTCAGGTACTAAAATGAAAAAACAAAATGTATTTGATGATTTTATTGCAGCAGCGGAATATCTCATAGACTCAAAATATACCTCATCAGATTATTTAGCTATCAGAGGTGGTTCTAATGGAGGTTTGTTGGTTGGTGCCACTATGACCCAAAGACCAGATTTAATGAAGGTAGCATTACCTGCCGTTGGCGTTTTAGATATGCTACGTTATCATACGTTTACAGCAGGAGCAGGATGGGCTTATGATTACGGAACCGCTGAAGACAGTAAGGAAATGTTTGATTACCTTAAAGGTTATTCACCTGTTCATAATGTAAAGGAAGGTGTCGAATACCCTGCAACTATGGTTACAACAAGCGATCATGATGATAGGGTTGTACCTGCTCACAGTTTTAAATTTGCAGCAGAATTACAGAGTAAACAAGCTGGAGACAATCCGGTTTTAATAAGAATAGAAACAGATGCTGGCCATGGCGCAGGAACTCCTGTCAGCAAGACTATAGAGCAGTATGCTGATATTTACGGTTTTACACTTTACAATATGGGATTTGATGTATTGCCGAGCAAAACCAAAGAAAAAGTAAAAGGGTAACACCGTTTTAGCTATTAACCAAATCATATTTTTTGTCACTTAACCAACTTCATAAGCAACTTAAAGAAAAGGATATTAAATTTCTTTTCACGGACTACTATGATACCATAGTACATAGACATGTGCATCCAAATTATGCTCAACGTTTGTGGGCTAAATTTATGATCAGGGAGTTGGGATTGTGTATTTCTATTGATAAGCTATATTTTATACGACAAGAATCCGTAAACTATCTTATTAATAAGTTAGGAAAGAGTATTGATGAAATTCCTTATCACAGGCAAAAAGAAGAAATTAGTAAAAGGTTAATCAACGATGATGTCATTTCTGTAAACGAAAAAGATGATTTTATCAACCTTTTTGAAGATGCAGATGTAAAAGCAGAGTCTAGCGTGCAATACATAGACCAAGATGTTCTGGATACCATCAAATACTTTAAGAGTAATGGAGGAAAGGTTTATATAGTTTCAGATTTCTATGGCGCCAAAACTCTTTTCGAAAAACTATTGACACATCATAAAATCATAGATTTATTTGATGGTGTATATAGCTCGGCTGAATTGGAAAAAAGTAAGTCTTCAAATTCAATCTATGAACCAATTCTTTCAGAATTAAAAATAGAACCCGAAGAGGTAATGATGATTGGTGACAACTTAAAAAGTGATTACACCAATGCTATTAAAAATGGATTGAATGCCTATCACCTGCCTCATAAGAAGTATTTAAGGAAAAACAAGCGTAATAATTTTGGCAATGACAAAAAGCAACTAAAATCAATTATCAACGCTGTATATAAAAAATGCAAAAATAGCTCCGCTATACCATATACTGAATACGTTATATTTTATCACATATTTGCCGAACGCTTATACGAAGTTGCCAAAAGGAAAAAAATTAAGAATTTATTCTTTCTTTCTCGCGAAGGGCAATATCTAAAAAAACTTTTTGACTCCTATCAAGATTTCGCTTTGATTGATGAAAGCCATAGAATAAAAACGCACTATTTAAAAATATCGAGGCATGCCGCACTTCAAATGTCCTTAAAAGATATTAATGAAGAGCCATTTACTTTTCTAAGTAAAAAGTATGGCAATATTTCAACTGAAGATTTTTTAATTGCCGTCAATTGCCCAGACAACCTTAGGGACAAGGTGATAAAAGAACTTAATATCGAAGGGAAGGCCAGTGTTAAAGGTTTTTTTAACTCTCCTATATTTGAGAGTTTAAAACAGAATGAAACCTTTGTTTCATATTATAACGAGCACAGGGATTTAAGCCGTAGGGCATTTGAAACATATATTCAGTCTTTTAACACCAACATTGAAGAAAACGGAATTCATCTCGTTGATATTGGTTGGGGAGGCACTATGCAAGAGGCCATTTATGCATTTTTTGATGAACAAATTCCGGTCACTGGTTATTATCTTGGTTTGAATGAAATCTATGATATACAACCTTTAACAAAACGACATGGATTAAACTTTTCCTTAATGCCTTATCCAGACTACCACGACCATATTATAATGGCGAATATGCAGCTTTACGAACAATTTTCTGCGGCAGATCATGGTAGTGCGTTAGATTACAGTTTAGATGCAGAGGGCTACACCTTAGAATATCATAAACCAGAAGAAAAGTGGCTTTACGAAAATCACATTAAGCCTCACCAAGAGCAAATGTATAGCCTACATAAAAAGCTATTAGTCAATTTACAACCTTTGTGCTATTCCGAAGAAATGATGCAAGAGACCATGTCTAAAATAGCTTTAAAGGTTGGGTTATTTCAGAGTGTCAAAAAATTAAAGTTTTTAGATACGCTAAGCCATGGTTTTTATCAAAATGTTGGGACAAATCAAGTTGGTATATCTTATGAACCGCCAAAAATTAAAAGCCCTATTAAAAGTACTATTAAATTCTTAATGACTCCTGAAAAATATTTTAGGTATTTAGTAAAGCTAAAACCTGTACTTTACAAAAAGAACAAGTTAATAACAATGCTTGCGCCTATGTATTTTGTTTATCTCTATATTAAGCTCAATAAATACATTAGGTTTAAAATCCTTAAGCGTTTTTTCCTTCTAAAATACAACGCTTTTAAGTAGGTAGGTCATCCCTTTTTATTGATTATTAACGATTTAATAAAAAAATCTTAGATTTACTCCTGTTTTTGTAAAAAGTAGGGGTTTCTCAGTTTAGGTTGTTCTATTGATATAGACTAATAATTGTATGAAAAAGAAGTACGTACTTAGCTTATTTTTAGTCTTACTTTTGCTGCATTTTTCCTGTGGCACAGATGACGGTACAACTCCAGTAAATATTGAAACTGTTGCAGATCACGCTGTATTAGCTCAAAACTCTGAGGTTGAAATCTTCATATTTGAAAATGATTCTAATATTCCTGAAATTGGTAGTCTGTCCCTTAGTTCTCCAACAATGGGAGTGGTACAAGTTATAGATGCTAATGGCACACCCAATAATCCGAGTGATGACTCTGTAGTTTACACGGCCAACCCTAATATAGTAGGGCAAGATTCTTTTCAGTATACCATATGTAATAATTCAGGGGAGTGTGAAACCGGAAATGTTTCCATTACAATTATATCTTCTTCTGTTGTGAATGTTTTTACTGGCGATACACCTCATCAAACACTTTCAGAGTATAATTTTTTTGAGGGAGATTTAAAAGATTTAAATCCCACATTTGGAGTGGTTCCTTACGATTTAATTTCCCCATTATTTACCGATTACGCTAAGAAAAAACGCTTTTTATGGTTGCCAAATGGCGTTAGTGCGAATTATGTAGACGATCATTCATCTCTTCAATTTCCCGAAGGCACAATTATTATTAAAAATTTTTATTATAATGATGTCCAACCAAATAATTCCACTAAAATCCTAGAGACTAGGATAATGTATAAAAAATCAACCGGGTGGGATTTTGCCAATTATGTATGGAACGAGGACCAAACAGAGGCTTTTTTTACTAATCAGGGCAGTACGGTATATATAAGTTGGCTTCAGGGCGAAAATATTAAAACAACAGACTACCGAATCCCTTCTAGAGCAGAATGCTTCACTTGTCATAATCAACTAGATGACCCTACGGTTATTGGTTTAAAACCACAAAACCTAAATAAGGATTATAACTATGCCAGCGGAATAGCTAATCAACTACGTAAGCTTAGCGAAATAGGCTATCTTAATTCTGATATACCAAACAATATTGAGACAACCGTGGCCTGGGATGACTCCTCCCAGCCCCTTGAAGAAAGAGTTCGTTCATATTTAGATATAAACTGTGCACATTGTCATTCAGACAACGGACATTGTAATTACAGACCTATGAGGTTTGAATTTCAGTTTACAGATGAACCCGAAAATATTGGAGTTTGTGTAGAACCTGAAACTCAATTCATTCCAAATTCTTATATTGTAAAGCCCAACGACACAGATCTATCCATACTCTATTACAGATTAAGTACCACTGACGAATCTTTTAGAATGCCCTTGCTAGGAAGGACTATTAATCATGAAGAAGGTATTGACCTTGTAGAGGAGTGGATTGCCTCATTAACTAATTGCGAATAACACAAATAAATATGAAAAATTTTACTTTACTTTTAATTGCTGTTGTATTGTCTTCCTTTGTGGGTAATGCTCAGTTTGTTTTTGATCCAATAGTTGGACCTACCAATGTTGCAGAAGGCTCTCCTGTTACCATAAATCTAAATAATGCTGCTAACTCAGCTAATGTATCTGCATCTTCAACAGGTACTTATAACTCTTTTTCTATTTCCGTAGATTGGGCAGCTGGCGCAGGAATTCCTTGGTCAACAGAAGCTGATTTGACTTTTACCACCTCTGCAGGTTCAACAACTATTGATCCACCTACAACTGGTGCTGCAAATTCAACTAGTAATACAGTTTTAACATTCCAAGGTAATTTAGCTGGTGTATACAATCCAGCTGTAGATGGATATATCGATTTAGTTTTAAATCAAAGTTATGGTGGTTCGGATGCCAATTGGTCGAACATCGTAGTGACTCTGATTGAAACTCCTAGTTGTCCAGATCCAATAAACCTTAATGCAACTAATGTCACGGAAACTTCTGCTGACATTCAATGGACAGAATCTGGCTCTGCTACCCAATGGAATATTGAATGGGGAACTAGCGGATTTACTCCAGGAACAGGCACAACAATAGCTAATGTTACTTCTACAACGTATAGTTTGTCTGGTCTCTCTCAAGGAGTTTCATATGATTTTTATGTACAATCAAATTGTGGAGGAGGCGACTTATCTAATTTTGCTGGACCTTTTAACTTTATTACCGCTGCTCCCGGTGGAACTTGCATTTCAGCAGTTAGCGTCAATGTAGAGTCCAATTGTAGCAGTGCAACACCAACGACTTTTGACTTTAGTGTTGCAGCAGACATAGATGCAAATAATGAAAACCCATCTTGTGACGCCGTTGGTAACTATGGGTATTTTATAAGTTTTACAGCCCCTGCTGTTGGGTCTGTTGCTATACATTTTAGTGGCGCCGCTAATGCTATTGGGCTCGAAGTGTATGATTCTTGTGGCGGCAACTCGGTTTCAAATTGTACAAACAACGGTTTCGACGCGGGTGATAACTCTGGTCAAATAGGCGGCTTAACTCCTGGTGCTACATACTATGCTGTAATTTGGAGGGATCAACAGAGTGGTACTGCTGATATATGTATAGAAGAAGGCTCTAGTTGCCCAGGACCAAATAATTTAACAGCTTCTGGAGTAACTTTAGATTCTGCCGACTTAAACTGGGCAGAAAATGGTTCTGCATCACAATGGAATTTAGAATGGGGAAACACTGGGTTTCTTATAGGCTCGGGCAATATGGCTAATGGTTTAACAAATACATCCTATAATTTAACAGGGTTATCGCCAAGCACATCTTATGATTTTTATGTTCAATCGGTTTGTACGGGTGAAACTTCAAATTATTCTGGACCGTATACCTTTACCACACAAGCATTGTCAAGAATAAATTACTCACAACAGCCGATTTCTGTGAGTGGCTCTGATTTAGCTGTGGTTGATATGGATGGTGACTTCTTAGATGATATTGTCGGAGTTTCTTCTACTAACGTAAACATAAAGAAACAAAACCCTGATGGTACATTTACGGATATTAATATCACAACGCCCAATGCAGACTACTTACCAAGCTGGAGTATAGCTGCAGCAGATATAGACGCCAATGGAAAAACAGATTTGTTATATGGTGCAGGTAGTGGTGTTACTTTTATGAAAGCCAGTAATGATGGGCTTAGTTTTACTGAACAATCCACAACTGAATATGTGTTTTCGCAACGCTCAAACTTTGTAGATATTAATAACGATGGTAATCTTGATGCTTTTGTATGCCACGATGTTGAACCAAACGTATATTTTATTAACGACGGTACAGGTAATTTAACTTTCTACCAGTCTGATGTTACGCCAGGCGCACCGTATTCATTAGGTAATTATCCTTCTGGTGGCGATTATGGCTCAATTTGGATTGACTACAATAACGATGGGAATATAGACTTGTTTATAGCAAAATGTGGCGGCTCTGTAGAACGAAGAACCAATATGATGCTTACAAACAATGGTGATGGTACTTACTCAGAAAATGCTGCTGTCTTAGGTTTGGATGATCCTATGCAAACTTGGTCCTCTTCTTGGGGAGATTATGATAACGATGGAGATATGGATGTTTTTGTAGGTGCAAGTTCAGGAAGTCATAAACTTATGATGAACAATGGCTTTACAGACGATGGAAACCCTAACAATGATTACTTATTTACAGATGTTACTGCTGGTGCCGGAATTTCCGCTCCAACTGGTTGGGAGAGTTCTTCCTTCGATATTGATAATGATGGTAATTTAGACATTATCAGTAATGGCTCCATAATGTACGGAAAAGGCGATATGACTTTTGAAGACGCAGATCCAAACCAATTAAATTATAAGAATGGTAGCTTTGGTGACTTAAACAATGATGGTTTTATAGACGCTTATTATAATGGTGTAAGGTATTATAACCAAGGTAACAGCAACAACTGGGTTAAAATAAACACTGTCGGTATGGCGCATGTTACACCAAACTACAGTAATAGAAATGGTATTGGTGCAAGAGTTGTGCTTACAACTCCTTCGGGTACTCAGATTAGAGATGTTAGAAGTGGTGAGGGATTTGAGTTTATGAGCTCACTCAATACACATTTTGGAATTGGCTCGGATACAACTATAAACGAGATAAGAGTATATTGGCCTTCAGGTGAAATAGATGTTATTGAAAATCCTGGTTACAACACTACACATACAATAGTAGAGGGTTCTTCGCCATTAAGTGTAGAAGACGAAATCTTAAGTGACATTTCTATATATCCAAACCCAGTTGATGACGTTTTAATCATTAAAACAAGGGCGGATTTAACAGAAAAAATTGCAACTATTTTTGATGTTACGGGTAAAAGGGTTTACAACCAAAAGCTACTTACCAATGAGCTTAGCGTTTCAAGCTTGCAAAGTGGTGTATATTTCTTAAGGCTTGAATCTGATGGGAAAAGCATAAGACGAAAATTTATAAAAAAATAAAATCACCATATAACTATCCTTAAAACCGTTTGAGAAATCAAGCGGTTTTTTTATGGTATTTTTACAACATGCTTCAAGTAAAAAATATTTCTTTTGGATATTCTTCAACTACTATTTTAGAAGAAGTTGACTTTAGTATTGGAATTGGTGAAAACCTAGCCATTATTGGCGAAAGTGGCTCTGGAAAAAGTACCATGCTCAAACTAATTTACGGTAAATATGATTTAGAAGTCGGTGAAATTTTATGGAATGACATTAAAATTCTTGGGCCAAAATACAATCTGGTAATTGGCTATGACTTTATGAAATATGTTACCCAAGAGTTTGATTTAATGCCTTACACCTCTGTTGAAGAAAATATAGGCAAATACCTGTCTCGTTTTTATCCAAAGGAAAAAGAAAAACGGATTAAAGAACTGATTAAAGTTGTAGAGCTTGAGTCCTTTTCAAAAACTAAAATTAAAAACTTAAGTGGTGGGCAAAAACAACGTGTTGCACTCGCTAGAGCATTAGCAAAAGAACCCGAAATCTTGTTACTTGATGAGCCTTTTAGCCACATTGATAATTTTAAAAAACAATCTTTAAGACGAAACCTTTTTAAATATCTAAAGGACAACAGTATTTCTTGTATTGTTGCCACTCACGACAAAAGTGATGTACTGGGCTTTGCTGATAAAATGATTGTACTTCACAATAAAAAAATCATTGCCAAAGGCACACCTCAAGAGCTATACAAAAAACCTAAAATACCACTGATTGCTTCTTTTTTTGAAGAATTTTCGTCTATAAATGATAAAATCTATTACGCACATCAACTTGAAATTGTAGAGCGATCTAATTTTAAAGCTCTTGTGAAACAGTCTTATTTTAACGGTAATTCTTGGTTGGTTGAAGCAGAATATAATAGTGCTTCTGTTTTCATTACTCACAGAAACTTCTTAGAAAAAGACACTGTCGTGTATTTTAATATCAAAAAATAACTTTTACTTATCAAACTTCTTCAAGAGTGCTGGCAAATAAAATATATCCGTTATCAACGCAATCGCAACTGTAACCGCACACAACAAACCAAAATCCTTAACGGAAGGTGTAGCACTTGAGGCAATAATCAAAAAACCACCAACCAAAGCGATAGTTGTAGAAATCAATGCACTTCCCGTATAATGCATCGCATTATCCATTCGGTTTTTTGGAGAGCCTTTTATGGTTTTACTTCGTCTGTATTTGTGCACTAAGTGGATGGTGTCGTCCATAGCAATACCCAACATAATGGGTGTAATCATTGCCGTGGTCACATCCAACGGAATATCCAACAAGCTCATAAAAATTGCCAACACTGCAAGTGGTAATAAGTTAGGTATTAAAACCAATAGCGTGGTTCTCAATCGCTTAATAAAAATCAAAAGACAAAGAAACGCCACAAAAAAAGCAGCAAAAAACGATTTAAATTGTGTCTCTAGGATGAAGTTATTGAGCTGTGCAAACACAACAGCAAATCCGTTAATTTTTAAATTGTAATCTTCAACATTAAAGGTCGCTTCAAAATCCCTCTGAATATCTTCCAGTACTTTTTCCAGTTCAGATGTTTTCATTTCTCCTAGCGTCAACGTGAATCCTGCAGTTGATAGATCTTCAGAAAAGAGTTTGAAGAAGCTGTTATCATTACTATCAGCTTCAGCTAACGTGTTTTTTAATTTTTCTTCAGAAATGTTGGATTGAAACAAAACAGGAGTTCGTTTTTCCAAAAAGGATTTTATAGTAACTACCGAAACCGGACTCGCAATAAATGGATTGTCCTCCAATCTATTTTGAAAATCTTCAAGTTGTTTTATGGCGTCTCTATTAAGAATAACGTCTCCATTTACTGTAGAAATATTGAGCTGTAAACGGTTACTTCCACCGAGTTCAACTTCAACAGTTCTTAAATCCTGTTTTGCTGTTCCTTCTGCCAAAAGGTCACGGGAATTAGTATCAATTTTAACTTGAAATATAGAATATATACCAAACAAAAGAATTGCCGAAAAGCCCACTATAATGGTCGTTTTATATTGGGAAGTCACACTATTAATCCAATTAATAAACGCATTTTGATTCCATTTTTTTAAGCTTAAAAGCGGTTTGGCCTTTTCAAAATTATGAGTCATAAAACTGAAGCCAATAATGGTAATCACATATACCAAGATAAAACTTAGTAATAAGCCAATACACGTAAAAACACCCATATTCTTAAACGCTGGTAAAGGTGACAAATACAGCGCAAAATAACCAACGAATGTGGTCAACGTAGTGTAGAAACAAGGTGTGAGACTTTTTCGAATGGCAATGGTTAGCAGATCAATTTTGTTCAATGTTTTGTTTAAAATCCCTTCTTTATGATAAATGTTAATGATATGAACAGCATCACTAACACTGTAAACCATTAATATGGTTGGGATGAGCATAGATATCATATTGAGTGCATATCCCAAGGATGTTATAAGTCCAAATAACAGGGTTATTGGAACCGCTACCGACAAAAGTGAGATAATTAAATAACGCTTACTCGGCAACATAAACAAAAGTAAAATTGTGATTACCAAAACGGTTAAAACCCCAAAGGTTAAGCTCTCTTTGTAAATCCCTTTACTATACGCTTCGTTTAATACTGGTGGACCCGTTAGATAATAATTTGAAAATTCCTTATCTAAAATTGCACGTATCTCCCCAGCAATATCTTGGCGTTTGGCTTCAATCGTCGGAGTTGGGTTGAGCTGAATATAAAAGAATTGATTTCTGTAGTCTTTGGTCACCAATTGCGAAGTAATATTCTGTAATTTTGAAAAGAGGTTTTTTAATCCTTTTTCACTACGTTTCGGATTGTAGAGGTTATCAAAATTTATTTTGCTGTTGGCATAAATAGGGTATTTGGCTTTAGCCAAACTGAACGTTGTCTTCACGTAAGGTAAGTCTTCGAAAGTTTTATGAAGCTTTTTTAACCTATTTATTTCAATTTCGCCAATGGCATTTTCAACAGGAAGCATAGCAATAAAGATTTCATCTGAACCAAAATTTTCCTGAAAATCTATATACGCTTTGTAGCTAGGATCATCCTCTAAAAACCAAATAGACAATGAGTTGTCAACACTGAGTTTATTTATAGTTTGGTAGGCTGAAACACCCATGAGCAACACCAAAACCATAATGATTGTTATTCTGAATTTGATGATAGTTAATATGATGGCTTTTAATTTATTCATTTATCATTACTGCGAAAGCAGGGATCTATTTTAGTTTAGTTTATATCATAATGATACTCCTGCTTTCGCAGGAAGGGCAACGTGCACAAATGCATAAGCACCAAATTGCCCATGATGACTAATGCTCACTTTGATTTTTTCTGAATTAAAACTCACGTTCGGAATTCCAAGCTCTGATTTCTGAAGTTTTAGTTCTGAAAAAGGAACTTGATGTGTTCTTGAAATGCTGCTCAATAACGCTGATTTAGTTTCTTTGCTCTGTGATTTATGATGTCTTACGTTAAGTCGAATGACTTCTGAATTCATTTCAAAAAGATTTAACCGTGCTTCAGAAATTATATAGTTTGAAGTTACTTTTGATTGTATGTAACATTCAAAGTCTTTGAAAAACACTTTTTGGTTTTTATTTTGAACTGCACACTCAAAAGATTTGGGGCTATAAAATCGGCTTGGATTGAGCTGTGCGTAAAGCTTGTATGCAGCTTCTTTCATGGACCACAATTGCCACACTGTTAAAAATGGATTATCGGAATTTTGAATGTATTGTTGCTCTTTTGAAGTAAAAATCTTATCCAAAAATCGAGATCTTTGCCAGTTAGACGCCCGTTCTGCTTCAACCAAATCAACAATATCATTGCCAACCATTAATTATCTAATTTGGTGTTTATAATTTGCATAGCTGACTTAACATCGAGCATTTTCTCCATATCCTCGTTTTCCAACCTTATATCAAATTCGTCTTCGATATCAAGAATAATATCAACTAAATTTGCTGAATTTATCTTCAGGTCTTTTACAAAATCGGTGTCTTCGGATAAGTTTTTAAAAGCTTCTTCGTCTTGAACGTAAGGTGCTATTATGGTTTTTAGTTTTGGGATTAATTCTTCTTTGTTCATAGCTTGTTATTGTATTGTAAAGTTACGCTATAAATGGCATCTATGAAATAGAAAATATAAGGCTAACTATCCGTCACACTGACAGCGAATTATAAATGAAACTTCTTAAAAACCACACAAGCATTAACATCGCCAAAACCAAAACTTGCCTTCGCCAGAACATCAAAATTTAAATCTATTTTTTCCGTAGGAATTTTTTCTGAATCGATAAGTGCTTCAATTTCAGGATGCAAATCTTCACAGTTGATGTTTGGTGCAATAAATTGTTCTTTTAATTGAATCACGCTCGCTACACACTCAATCGCCCCAGCGGCTGCCAAACAATGACCAATCATGGATTTAGTAGAATTTACATATGGGAAATCAATACCTGTTCGATTTAAGGCTTTGGTCCAATTTTCAATTTCTAGAGCATCTTTAGTAGTAGCTGTAAGATGACCATTTATTACTTCAATGTCATTTGACAAAATTCCAGAATTTTCAATTGCTTTTTTGATGCAACGTTTTACGGCTTCTGGATTTGGTGCGGTCAATGTACCGCCTTCTCGTTGTCCACCAGAATTAACTTCTCCACCTAAAACCTCAGCATAAATAGTTGTACCACGCTCTAACGCACTCTCAAGAGATTCTAAAACCAAAGTGCCTGCACCACTTCCAGGGACAAAACCTGATGCTGTGGCACTCATTGGTCTTGAGGCTTTTTCTGGTTCATTATTATGCTTGTAAGTCATTACGCGCATGGCATCAAATCCGCCCCAAATATATGGTCCATCGTCGCTGCAACTGCCAACAAGCATACGTTTGGCTTTTCCATTTTGAATACGGTCAAAACCCATCAACAATGCTTCTGTTCCTGTTGTGCAAGCTGAAGAATTTGTTGTAACCTGGTTGCCCAAACCTAACATTCCACTCAGATATGCACTAACTCCACTTGCCATGGTTTGTAACACCACTGTGCTTCCCAAACGACGCACTTTGCCTTCATCGACTCCATGAATGGCTTCTCTGAACTTCTCGACACCAGATGTTCCTGTTCCGAAAATAAGTCCCGTATCATAATCCAATTCACTTTCTGGATTCATATTAAAACCAGCATCTTTCCAGGCGTCTACACCAGCGATACAACCATACAAAATTCCTGAGCTATTAAATCCCCTTAATTGTAAATCTGTAAAATATTTTGACTTTAAGTCTTCAGAAATATTTGGAACGCCACCAATTTGACAAGAAAAATTGAGGTCTTTTAGGTTCTGGTGAAATGTGATGCCTAATTTACCTTCTCTTAGCGCATCTGTGAATTCTGTCACTCCCACTCCGTTTGGTGCGACTACTCCCAAACCTGTTATGACTACTCTTTTTTTCATTTTTTCCAATTATGAGATTACTGCCTACACAGGAATTTGTATCATTCCCGAAATTTTTCCACGTGCAACCAATTCCTCTTTTTCATTAATCATCTTTACATTACACTTCAATTTATTAAATCGAAATACTTTTTTTTCTGAAATGACAGTTACTTTTTCATTAGGCAAAACCGGTAAATAGAAATCCATTTGATGTGACGTCAATGCTATTTGTGGGTTTTTGCTATCGTCTAATTCGTCTTTCATTAAATATATCCCTAGACAAACTAATCCTATTTGCGCCATGCATTCTGTTAAGATCACTCCTGGTGTGATTGGGTTGTCCTTAAAATGGCCTTTGTAAAACATTTCATCACTTTTAAAGGTGTAGTGACCTTTGATTTTTTCTTCTGAAATTTCATCTATGCCATCGACGAATAAAAATGGGTTTTGATAGGGTAAAAGCGATATGATTTCGTTTTTTGACATTTATTTCATCGGTTTACAATCGTCAATAAAAAACGGATAAGATTTATATGAATAAACTGCTCCATTGAATTCACCTGGCTTAAAGTTTCCCGTTTTAACTTCTAAACCCTTAATAGTTTTTGTTTTATAATAAAATTTTATGTGTATTGATTCTGAACCAACAGAAGCCACTTTTTTATAAGTGGTATCGTTTAGTTTTTTGAAATTTGATTTTCCACACAATCTAAATGCATCAGAAGAAATCACTGCTAAAATTGTATCTGAATCTTTCTTATAAGTCAGCAATTGATAATTAAGTATTTTCTCTTGGTCAATCAGTATATATTTTTCATGGTTGATACTTGAATGTTTGCTCTTGCAAGAGAAAAACAACACCAATATTATTATCAACCTTTTCATTATCTTTTTTACATTTTTTAAAGAAATTTGTCTAAGACAAATGTTCACCACCATCGACAGGAATCACAGTTCCCGTGATCCAAGAGGCTTCATCTTTGCTCAATAAATATACAGCATTTGCAACATCTTTTGGTTGCGTTAATTTCTTATTGGGATTTCGTTTTAAAGTATGCTCAATTATTTTATCGCTTCCAGGAATCATCCGTAATGATGATGTATCTGTAACGCCAGCCTGTATGCAATTGGCTTTAATGCCGTATGGTGCAAACTCAAGTGCGATATTTCTCGTGATAGCTTCGAGGGTGACTTTGGCCGCTGAAACTGCTGCATAATTTGGCCAAGCCTTAGTATTGCCTTCGCTTGTAAAACTTATGATTCTGGCATCTTCTGAAAACAAACCGGCTTCATAAATGGCTTTTGTCCAATCGTAAAGACTTATTGCCATCGCATTTATAGTTAAATTGAAGTCATCATTTTTTAATTCCGGTTTTTCGTTTGAAACCATTGGTTTTAAATTGCCTTTGGCGACGCTGTGAACAAGGGTTTTAATTTTCCCGTCACTTCCAAGCGCTTCTTTTAATTCTTGGATGACTTCGTTTCGTTTTTCACTTTTAAAAGCATCCGTATTGAAGGATTTAAACTTTACATTTTCATTTTTTATGACTTCAAATTCTGCCTGAATTTCGTCTTCCTGCAATCTTGAATTTCTATGAACTATACAGATATTCATACCGTGTTTGGCGAGTTTTTTTGCTGTTGCCAAACCTAAACCACTACTGCCTCCTAAAATGAGTGCCCAATAATTTTTGTTTTTGAATTCTTTCATGTTTTTAATAATAATGAGGTGCTGAAACAAGTTCAGCATGACGAATAAAATTATGTCACCACTCTAACAAAATCCTTTGTGCCGAAAATCCTGGTCCAAAACTGAGCATGATGCCTTTATCTCCTTTTGGTAAATCTCTGTCCATAAATCGCTCTAGCACGTAAAGCACGGTTGCACTGCTCATGTTTCCGTAAAGTCTTAGCACTTCCTTTGTGTCATCTATATTCTTGCCTAAATCACCGAATAAATCTTCTACCGTCTGTACTATTTTTTTTCCTCCTGGATGAAAAACCAAATGATCTATGTCTTCAATCGTAAGATTGTTTCGCTCTAAAAACGGATGTATTATTTTAGGAAAATGGTCTGCAATGGTTTGTGGCACTGATTGGTCTAACACCATTTGTAGGCCAGAATTTTTCAATTTAAAACCCATCATATGTTCGGCATCAAAGAAATGGTACATGGCTTCGTCTTTTATTTCTGGGCCTTTTTCATCTTCATACGATGATAAAATCACACTTGCACAACCATCACCAAAGATTGCAGCACTTACAACATTCACCATAGAGTAATCATCAAGTTGAAAGGTTGCCGTTGGCGATTCTACCGCAATCACCGCTGCTCGTTTATTCGGGTTGGCTTTTAGAAAATTCTTGGCATATATAATTCCTGAAACTCCTGCTGCACAACCCATTTCGGTTACTGGGAGACGTACAATATCTTGTTTCATTTCAAGATTATTAATAAGATAGGCATCTAACGACGGAATCATAATGCCAGTGCAACTCACCGTAATTATATAATCAATGTCAGTAGGTTTTAGTTGGGCTTTTTTCAATGCTTTAAGCAAACTTTTCTCAGCTAATATTATCGCCTCTCTTGTATAGATATCGTTTTTTTCTTCAAAGGATGTTTTGTTGAAAACCTCTTCGGCATCCATTATGGAATAGCGTTTATCTACTGCTGCATTTTCAAAAATCTTTAGGACTTTTCTTTTAAAACGTTCTTCTTTTCCATTTAGCCATAGTTCCACAAAGGGTAAAATGTCTTTGGTCTCTCTGGTATATTTTGGTAATTGTTTTGCAACTGATGTAATTCTAACTGCCATTTATTTTTGAATTAGCCATTGGTAACGAAATGCCCATTTCCAGCGGATTTGTGATTTGAGGTGTAGTTGTTGTGATATTTCTTCTAATTCTTCTCGTTTAAAAGCACGAAGAATAGAGGTTAATCCATCTTGTTTTATCATTTGGTTGGTTATCACCAAACCTAATAATTTAAAGAGTCCGTAGGCCAATTTACTCCTTTGTAAGTCATTTATAACCAAACCAATATTAGCATTGGCATATAATTTTTTTAATAATTTTTTTATTTCCTCTTCTTTAAAATGATGCAGAAAAAGTGTTGTAAGCGCAATATCAAAATTCAAAGTTTCAAATTGGTCCGAAAAAATATCGATACTTTTAAAAGTTATATTAGGATACCCAGAAGATAGTTCCGTGGCATAAGCAATTGCATCTTGGTTGGCATCGATACCTATTAATCTAAAGCTATATTGATGTTTACGACCATATTTTGCGACTTGTCTTAGTATGTCTCCGTGTCCACAGCCCAAATCTATAATGGTATAGGTTTTATTCTTTGGCTGGTTTTTTAAAAGCTGAATAATACCATCTAAAGTCACACGGTTTCCTCCTAGCCATTTATTGATGTTACCGAGTTTATCCAAGGTGTCGCGTAACAATTCCCCTTTTAGAGAAAAATCGTCCATGAGCTCAGTTTTATTGCTTCGATATTTAGTGTTTATAAATAAATTCACTACGCTTTCATAGGTTTACCATGTGTCATTTTAATGATTAAAGGAACTAAA
Organism: Winogradskyella sp. MIT101101; assembly: GCF_047126865.1. Taxonomy (NCBI): domain Bacteria; kingdom Pseudomonadati; phylum Bacteroidota; class Flavobacteriia; order Flavobacteriales; family Flavobacteriaceae; genus Winogradskyella; species Winogradskyella sp. MIT101101. The sequence continues at coordinate 2,046,766 of NZ_CP138982.1, forward strand.
AACGGAAACCATCTCAACATAATCAATAGCTTTGGAGCTAACCAATTTTGCCTAAACAAATACGCAATTGTGTGGCCAATTTTTAATCTAAAACTGAATGTCTGTTGCCAGCGTTTGGTATAATATTTCTCCAATTTTTCCCTGGATTCAATTTTTCCTTGAAGATAATCAATAATGAGCTCTGATGCTAATTGTGCACTTCTTATTGCCATTCCCATTCCATTGCCGCACAAGGGGTGAATCATTCCTGCAGAGTCACCGCACATTATGATATGGCTTTCTATTGGCTGTTTCGTTTCAAATGAAATCTGACTGATCGTCAAAGGGTTTTCAAATTGAATTTCAGAATTATTGAAAATCTCTTTTAATGCTGAATTTTTGAACACTACTTCTTCCTGAAAAGATTCAATATCCTTATACTTTTTAAAAGCTTTAAAATCTGTGATATAGCATAAATTGATGTGGTCGTTTTCAACTTTTGAAACACCGCAATAACCCCCTTTAAAGTTATGAAGCGCAACTTTATCCTCAGGAAATACTCCTGAAACATGAAGTTTCACTCCTAAATAAGGCGACTTATTTTTTATGAATTTTCGGTTGAATTTGACATCTAGATTAGATCGTTTCCCGAATGCACCAATTACTATTTTTGAATGGAATGTTCCATTGGATTTAGCTTCTACTTTAAAAATATCCTGTTCAAAGTCTACATCAATTACGGAATCTTGAAGTACTTCAACTCCATTAGAAACGGCCAATTTATATAGCTGAAAATCCATTGCATAGCGACTCATACCGAAACCTCCTAAAGGTAAATTGGCCTGAATCTTTTTATTGTTATGTGCTGTTAACTCAAACTTAGAAATGGCTTTAGCACCAAAACTAAATGGATTAAAACCTAAATGCTTCAAGTATGGCAATACTTCGTTAGACACATATTCACCACAAACTTTATGTTTTGGATAGCTGTTTTTTTCGATAAGCAAGACTTCAATATTGTACTTAGCTAAGTGTATGGCACTTGCTAATCCGGCTAAACCACCACCAATGATTATAACATCAAAGTCTTGTTTGTGCATTAGATATCTTGGTAATGTGTCACACTAATTTTAACCGTTTTACCCATTATGAAACTACCGCCTCCAATATCAAAATCTTTGCGGTTGATTTCAAAATATGAGGTAATTTTATATTTACCATCTACCTTCTCTAAGGCAATAGGAATTGTGATTTTCTTTGTCTTCCCCTTAATAGTTAAATGGGCTGTTACCTCATAACTGCCGACTTTTAATATTTTGATTGCGGTACTCTTCAGGATAATTTTTCGATGCTTTTTTGCATTAAAATAATCTTCCTCTAAGATATGTTCGTCTCTACTATCAATTCCCGATTCTATTGAAGATACATCAATAGTGCCCTCAATGTCATTCAGCTTACCATCTGAATCAAAATCAGCAGTTATGACAAATTCATTGAAATGACCATCTACATTAACGCCAAGGTTTTTAATGATGAAATCTATGCTAGAGTCTTGAGCATTTGCATTCCCAAAACAAAACAAACTAATAAATAGAATTAAAAGGCGTTGCATAATAACAGTTTTTCTTTGTTAAGTTACTGTACAACCAAAACACTTTAAAATGATTTAACGTTTTTCTACAATACTTTTAAAATTTTAATCTCTTGATTCTTGAATTGTATTTTGTCGCCCTCAGCTTTAGACATTAATAATTTACCTATTGGTGTGACAGGCGAAATAGCAAAAAAGCATTGCTCGTCTATTTTAATTTCTCCTACACTGATCGCTAAAAAATAATTAGATTGAGGAGTATAAACTACAGAGCCTAAAGCGACTGTGTTTTGAATAGTCTCTGGATTTATTTTGTTTAATAATTCAAATTGCATTTGGATTTCAGCAAGTTGTTGACCTGCCTTTTCGCGCTCAAGTTGAAGCATAGCTCTACCTGTTTCGTGTTTATCGCCAGCACTACTTTTGGTTTCCGATTGTAGGGCATTTTGGATGTCTAAAATACTCTTCTGAATAACCTTTAAACGGCTATCTATAAGCGCTTTGCATTTGTTATAAAGTTGCTGTTTGGTATTCATGCTATTAAGTCTGCAAGTTCTTTACCAACTAAACTGCCGATGGCGACTCCCATTCCACCTAATCTTACTCCACAGTACACATTATTGCTTAATTGTTTTACAATGGCGCTCTTTTGTTCTCCAACTCCCATAATACCAGACCATTGATAGTCAATCTTATAATCTATATTTGGCAAAATCATTGTTCTAAGTAATTCGTCTAGTTTACTCTGAATAATATGTGTTTTACCAAACTCTTGGGTTTCCTCGGTTTTAAAATCTAAGTGACGTCCGCCTCCAAGTAATATTCTATCATCAATATTTCTAAAATAATAATAGCCTCTATCGAGGTGAAACGTTCCTTTAATATGAAGATTTTTTATCGGTTCGGTAACTAAAACTTGTGCTCTTGCGGGTTTTACGTTTTGATTTATCAGTTTTGAGGCGAATCCGTTAGTGGCTATTAACAATTTTGAAGTTGAGAACTCAAAATTATTCGTTTTGATTTCTACTTGTTCAGTGCCCTCTAAAAAACTCTCTACACTAGTATTGTTCAATATTTTTATACCAGATTTCAGCGCTTTTAACAATAGGGCTTCCATCATTTTTCCTGTATCAATCTGCCCTTCAAATTGATTAAAACTATACTGTGGTTTTATTTTGTTAAAGTTGAAAAGGTTTTCTTTAAATGAAAAAACATCGGCTTTGAAAATTGGCTTTAGAAGCTTATTGACGTATTGTTGCTTACCTACACATAAATCATATAGTTCTTTATCTTCACTTAAGAATAATTCATAGCCTCCTTTATTTTGATATTGAATAACCTCATCTCCTAAAGTTTTTCTAAGTAAACTTAAGCCATCAACTCTTTTTTTAACAAGCTGAAAAACCTCTTCTTCTGAATGGCTCTCTAAATCATCTATAATCTCACTAAGGCTTCCGAAACAAGCAAAACCAGCATTTTTAGTGCTTGCACCTTGTGGCAAAGTCCCTTTTTCCAAAATTAGAATTTTAGAATTAGGGAACTTCTTTTTTAATTCTAAGGCACAGTTTAGACCTACGATTCCGCTTCCAACAATTGTAAAATCAATGTTAGATAACCATGTCTTTATTTCCCAATATGATAAATTCATGTTATAAAAAAAGCTCCTAATATTAGGAGCTTTTTATTAATAAATTAAATAGTTAATCAACTACTATTTTCTTAGTTACTTTTTGAGGGCCATCAGAAATGCTTAACAGGTAAACACCAGATTCTGCATTCGTCAATTGAATAACTTCATCAAAGCTACCGACACTATTATACGTGTTCTCAAAAATAGCTCTACCTCTAATATCATAAACCTGAATAGTAATATCCTCACCTGACTTAGGGCTAAAACCAATGTTAAAAGTGCCGTTATTAGGATTTGGATAAACACTAAGGTTATCAATTATGCTCTCGTCTATACTTAAATTATTCATTACGTTCAGCGTATAGTCCTCTACTTCACCATCAAATCCTATCTCACACGATGTTGGGAAGTCATTTCCTGTTGGTGGTGAGTATTTTGCACTTACTCGCATTATTGTGGTACCAGAGGCCGCATCTGTTGGGACTGAAACGGTTAACGGTGAGCTGGTAGTTGGTTGATCTACGACGTTAGCCGTATCACCCATATCATATTCTTCTCCTGGGTCGTTAAAAGAACAGTTTTGGTTCCAATCGATCCAAACTCTAGTAATGACAAGAAAATTACCATCGGTATTTATATTCACTGTTAAATCATAATTTTGGCCAGCTTCAACATCAGTTGATTGGCTAGTGAAATCAGAATATGGTGCCGTTTTAGCACCTGGTGATGAGTTGTTTATTGTATTAAAGTTTACTCCTGTTACTCTCGTTTGGAAACTTAAATCACCTTCTGAAGGGCAAAGGCTGCTTGTAATTGTTAGGTCAACAGAAGCTTGTTCTGTAACCGAACTCGAAGTACCTGTTAAGGTCATCGTATAAGTATTATTAGCCAGAGAACTAATGTTTGAGAGCGTTAAAGTAACAGTACCATCAGAGTTCAAGGTAGTAGGGCTCAAATCAGAACTTACACCTGGCGGAACACCTGATACACTAAAGTTCGTGGTTTCCGAAAACCCTTGAATCGTATTGTAAGAAAACATATAAACGGCCTCTGTATCGTTGTTTGGACATGTTACTATTTCTTGTGGATCTGCAATTAGATTGAAACCAGGACTAGCCGGTTGGCAAACATTTGGTTTAATATCTGCTTGTATACTAGATATGTAAGCTTCTGCGAATGTCATTTGATCTTGGCTAAACATATACATACAGGCATCATTAACATAATCCATATAATTCATGGTTAATGCAGGTTGGCCAGGTGTACATGAAGGAACTGATGTTGGTGGGTTAGGACATCCATAGGTGCTGTTAGCAACTTCTGGTGTATCTGCAATACCATCTCCTCCAGAACCACAAGTACCGCCACCATCTGCATTAAATGTATGATTAAGACCGAAAAAATGCCCCAGTTCATGTGTTGTTGTTCTACCTAAATTATAAGGTGCACCAGGAACTACAGACGTACAACCTGCACCCGAACCGAATGCGTTATTATCCATAGTAACAGCGTCTCCATCTGAAATATCTCCAAATAACGGTGAAAAACCTAAGGCTCCAATATTTCTAATCACAAAATTAAGATAGCCACTCCAGTTGCCATCTGTATTACTACCACCACCAAAATTGTAGCCAATGGTAATACAAGGGTTTCCTTCTAGTAGCTCTGGGTCCAATCCTGTTGGGTGGTTGGATGTTGCAATACAAAATGATATGTTAGCCACACCTGCACTAGTGCCAGGATACTGGCTGCTAATTGCGTTCCAGCTTGAAATGTCTGAGTTTGTTGCTGTGTAATCAGCATTTAATATATCAATCTGGTTTTGAGCTAACGCTTCTAAACAAGATCTCTCTGCTTCACTAGCTTCAGGAAAGTGAACCGCAACAGGAATTTCTATAGTTCCGCCGCGTTGATATAAATCACTGTTGTTAAGATAGTTTTGTAGTCTCTGTTTTAAAGCCTTTTGTTTTTCCTCGTATTGTCTGGCATACTCAGGATCTTTCATCATTTCTTCCATATATTCTTCCATACCGCAACGGTCTTGGGCATGACTATTATATGGAACAGCCGCCAACAGCAGTCCTAATAAAACACAAAGTGTAAAGTTTTTCATGTGATAATATTTAATTATTAATAACCGTAGGTTAGACTCAAATTTAAGCAATTTTGACAAATTGAAGCTTTTTTAAGCTTTTAAAGTTTACCCTACAAAAAAACCCAAGTTTAAACTTGGGCTTTAATTTTATTCTGATTCTTCTTTAATCTTAAAATCTTCCATAAACTTGGTGGTGTAATTACCAGCCAAATAGTCTGGATGCTCCATTAATTGTCGATGAAATGGAATTGTAGTTTTTATACCCTCAATAACAAATTCATCTAAAGCACGCTTCATTTTGTTGATGGCCTCTTCACGAGTCTGTGCCGTTGTAATCAATTTTGCAATCATAGAATCATAATTCGGAGGTATGCTATAACCAGCATAAACATGTGTGTCTAGTCGTACTCCGTGACCACCTGGTGCGTGGAGCGTCGTAATTTTTCCGGGTGATGGTCTGAAATCGTTAAACGGATCTTCAGCATTGATTCTACATTCTATGGAGTGCAGGTTTGGTGTATAGTTTTTACCAGAAATCGGCACTCCGGCCGCAACCAATATTTGTTCTCTAATAAGGTCAAAATCTATAACCTGTTCAGTAATTGGATGCTCAACTTGAATACGCGTATTCATCTCCATAAAATAGAAGTTCCTATGCTTATCCACTAAAAACTCCACAGTTCCCGCGCCTTCATACTTGATGTATTCTGCAGCCTTAACTGCAGCCTTACCCATTTTTGTTCTTAACTTGTCGGTCATAAACGGAGATGGTACTTCTTCAGTTAATTTTTGGTGGCGACGTTGAACAGAACAGTCTCTTTCGGATAAATGGCATGCTTTACCTCTCGAATCACCTACTATTTGAATTTCTATATGTCTAGGTTCTTCAATGAGTTTCTCCATATACATATCGTCATTCCCAAAAGCTGCTTTAGACTCTTGTCTTGCAGAATCCCATGCCTCTTTTAAGTCTTCTGGCTTCCATACGGCTCGCATCCCTTTTCCACCTCCGCCTGCGGTTGCCTTTAACATTACAGGATATCCTGTGGACTTGGCAACTTTTTTGCATTCATCAAAATCTGCAATAATTCCGTCACTTCCTGGTACGCATGGCACTCCTGCCGCTTTCATAGTTGCTTTGGCAGTCGCTTTGTCTCCCATTTTAGAAATCATCTCTTCTGATGCTCCAATAAATTTAATACCGTGTTCCTCGCAGATTTTTGAGAACTTAGCATTCTCAGATAAAAAACCATAACCTGGGTGGATTCCATCAGCATTTGTGATTTCTGCGGCTGCAATTATATTGGATATCTTTAAATATGATTCGCTGCTGGGAGGTGGGCCAATGCAAACTGCTTCATCTGCAAACTTTACGTGCAGACTTTCAGCGTCTGCAGTTGAATAAACCGCAACGGTCTTAATGCCCATTTCTTTACAGGTTCTAATAACACGTAATGCTATTTCGCCTCTATTGGCAATTAGTATTTTTTTAAACATAACTTTGGTTTTAAAAATTCAACTTCCAAGCACCAAAATCCAATAATTTGGGTTTTGGTCCCGAAATAACGGGAGTAGATTGGAATTTTCAATTGTTATGATGGATCAACCAAAAATAGTGGTTGGTCAAATTCAACTGGAGAAGAGTCATCTACTAAGACTTTTACAATCTTACCAGAAACCTCAGATTCTATTTCGTTAAATAATTTCATTGCCTCAATGACACAAAGCACATCTCCTTCTTTTATTTCAGTACCTACCTCTACAAAAACTGGTTTGTCTGGAGATGGTTTACGATAAAATGTACCTATTATAGGCGACTTTATAGTAATATATTTAGAATCATCATTTGCTGAGGCAGCTGGGGCAGAAGCCTCTTGTGGTGCTGCGGCAGGTGCTGGTGCGGGAGCGTGTTGAACCATAGGCGCAGACTGCACTGGTACCTGCTGAACAATAGTGGTATCGTTTTCTGAACCTGTTCTGATGGTAATTTTAACATCATCCATTTCTAGCTTAACTTCACTTGCACCAGATTTGGCCACAAACTTAATTAAGTTCTGAATTTCTTTTAAATCCATAGTTTTTAGATTATTTGTTCGTTAGTTATATTAGTTAGGATTATAAGCCCATTTAAAATAAATTGAGCCCCAAGTAAATCCACCGCCAAAAGCAGCGAATATCATATTATCCCCTTTTTTTAATTGGGATTCGTAGTCGTATAATAATAATGGTAATGTTGCAGACGTAGTGTTACCATATTTCTGTATATTCATCATTACCTTTTCATTTTCTAGATTGATACGTTGTGCCGTAGCGTCTATGATTCTTTTATTAGCTTGGTGAGCAGCCAACCAAGAAATGTCATTATTAGTAAGATTGTTTCTTTTTAAAATGCGCTCAGTTACATCTGCCATATTAAAAACTGCATTTTTAAATACGGTCCTCCCATCTTGAAAAACATAATGCTTTCCTTCCTTGAAGGTGTTTTCGTTGATTGGATAAGACGAGCCACCATATGTGGCTTGTAAAAATTCTCGTCCTTCCCCATTACTTCTTAATAACTCATCTTGCAAACCAAACCCTTCTTCGTTAGGTTCAAATAATACAGCGCCTGCGCCATCACCAAAAATGATACAAGTAGCTCGATCTTCATAATTAATAAATGATGAGTTTTTATCTGCTCCTATTAAAAGAATTTTTTTATAACGCCCAGACTCTATATAAGCTGCTGCCGTTGACATACCAAAAAGGAAGCTAGAACAAGCCGCTTCAAGGTCATAGGAAAATGCATTTACGGCTCCGATTTGAGTTGCTGTATAAGCTGCGGTTGAGGCAGCTTTCATGTCTGGAGTAGCTGTTGAAACTATAACCAAATCAATCTCTTTAGGGTCTAATCCTTTTTTACTGATAAGATCTTCAGCAGCTTTTATGGCTAAAAATGAGGTTCCTTTTCCTTCTTCTTTAAGAATTCTTCGCTCTTTAATTCCCGTACGTGTGGTAATCCATTCGTCATTTGTGTCAACCATAGTTTCAAGAACCTTATTTGATAACACAAAGTCAGGAAGATAGCCTCCTACAGCTGTGATTGCCGCTGTGATTTTACTCATTGTTAGGATTTAGTTAATTAAAATTAGTTGAAAAAAGACAAAACCAATGCTTTTTTAGCCAATTTCCCTCATTTTTTGGCAAATAATTATACAAATTAAGTGGTTTTTGGCTTATTCAGAAAATAATAACAAAAAAAACGCTCACAAGTGAGCGTTTTATTATATGCGTGCATAACAGTTATGCTAAATTCTCTTCTTCAGTAGAGTTGTCTATTAAAACTTGTCCTCTGTAATAAAGTTTACCTTCATGCCAATGTGCTCTATGGTACAAATGTGGCTCACCTGTTGTTGGGCAAGTTGCTATTTGAGGTACAGAAGCTTTATAGTGTGTTCTTCTTTTGTCTCTTCTTGTTCTAGATATTTTGCGTTTAGGATGTGCCATTTTAAATGTTATTTATCCGTTAATAGTTTTTTTAAATTATTCCAACGAGGATCAATTTCCTCGGATGATTTTGTTTTTGAGTCCTCCTTTGGACTTAATTCTTCTAATTTTGAAAGTATTTCTGACTTTAATGTTCCATCTTCAACACCTGGATGAACTCGTTTTGCCGGTACTGCTAAAACAATAAGCTCATAAATATACTGAGCTATATTAATTTCATACTCACCATGAGGCACAATCAAAATGTCCTCATTGTCGTCGTTATATTCTGCACCGAACTTTACAACCAATTTAAACTCATCCTCAACAACCTGATTATAAGGCTCATTGGTTAAGTCGCAATTTACATTGACATGTCCAGAAGCAGAAAAATACAACTCCAAAAGCGTCGTTTTCTTAATGAGTTTTAGATCGATTTTCACATCAACTTCATTAAACTCATCGTATTCAAAATTCTGAAAGAACGTATTGTCTATATTAAAATCAAAATTGTGCTCTCCTTCTTTTAACCCAACGAATTGGATTGTATATTCTTTTAATGCCTTCATTACCACACTCATTTTGAGCGTGCAAATATATAAATTTTTAGTTATTTAAAGCCTAGATATCAACAAAATTTGTTAATATCTATTTTGAGGCTTTCTTTAGTGGGTCTTTGCTATAATGATTAAAATCCTGTCTATTTCTGTAAATCTTAATTGCAGTATAAATAGCTTGCTTAAATGAACTTTCGTCAGCAGTGCCTTTTCCCGCAATTTCATAGGCTGTGCCGTGGTCTGGTGATGTTCTTACCTTGTCTAACCCAGCAGTGAAATTTACACCTTTTCCAAACGCAATGGTTTTAAAAGGGATGAGCCCTTGATCGTGATAAGATGCAATTACGGCATCAAAACTTTCATAATTATTTGAGCCAAAGAAACTATCCGCAGAATATGGTCCATAAACCAAGTTGCCATCAGCTTTAATTTTTTCTAATGTAGGTTTTAAAATTGTGTCATCCTCATTACCGATAACACCATTATCTCCTGCATGTGGATTTATTGCCAAAACAGCTATTTTAGGCCTTCTAATATTAAAATCTTGCTTTAAGGATTTAGTTACTGTAGCAATTTTTTCTTGGATTAAATCTTCCGTAATATGATTGCTGGCATCTTTTAAAGGCACGTGATCGGTTAAAAGTCCTACGCGCAGTTCTTCAGATACCATAAACATTAAACTTTTACCATTTAAAGCTCGTGCCAGATAATCCGTGTGGCCTGGAAAATTGAATTTATCTGATTGGATATTGTGTTTATTTATTGGAGCGGTAACCAAAACATCTATGGCTCCATCCTTTAGAGCGTTGGTTGCGGCTTCAAGTGATTTTATGGCATATTCCCCTATTCTTTTATCCTCTTTACCAAATTCAATTTTTACTGGTTCTTGCCACACATTGACCACATTGACTTTTCCATGGGAAATTTTATTTACATCATCAATATTAAAAAAGTTGATTTTACTTTTAAAATGATTCTTAAAAAATTGCATCGTCTTGCCTGATGCAAAAATCACGGGTGTATTTAGTTCTAACACCCTCGGGTCTTCATAAGTTTTTATGATGATTTCCGGTCCTATACCATTGAGGTCACCAATAGAAATACCAACAATAACTTTTTCTTCTTTCTTCATAATAAGTGATTCTCCTATTTTTTTATTAAAATTGGTGATTGAGTTGAGTGGTGTACTTAACTTTGCTGATGCAAATTTAACCAAATAAAGCACATACTATGTTTACGGGTATCGTTGAAGATTTAGGAACTGTTCAAAAATTAGATAAAGAAGAGGGCAATCTTCATTTAACATTGAGTTCTTCAATTACCAATGAATTAAAGATTGATCAGAGTGTCGCACATAATGGCGTTTGCCTAACCGTTACAAGTTTAGAAAATAATAATTATACTGTAACCGCCATAAAGGAGACCTTGGATAAAACCAATTTAGGTTCTCTTAAAAAAGGTGATGTGGTAAACTTAGAACGTGCAATGAAATTAGGTGACCGCTTAGATGGACACATTGTACAAGGTCATGTTGACCAAACTGCAAAATGTATATCGGTTGAGGAGGAAAATGGAAGTTGGTTGTTTACTTTTAACTACGATAAGAGCCTTAATAATATAACTATAGAAAAGGGTTCAATTACAGTGAATGGTGTTAGCTTAACTGTTGTAAACTCTAAGGTAAATCAATTCTCTGTAGCGATAATTCCTTTTACGTATGAGCATACCACCTTCAACACCTTAAAAGTTGGTGATGATGTAAACCTTGAGTTTGATGTAATAGGTAAATATATTAAGCGTCTTAATGATCTAAGGAACTAAGCAGTTTTTTTTGAAATTGTATAAGCTTTATAAATCCCGAAGCTTAGGGCAACTAAAAATAGCGCCACAATTCCACCGTCAATTGGCAGTCCCGGAGGAGGAGGAGGCATAGGCGGAGGAGGCGTAGCTCCCTGAGCCATAGATATGAAACCTACGAAGAAAAATAAGATTGAGGCTAACATATTTTTATTCTGCATGTGATAATTTAAGCTGTAAATGTATAAAAAAAACCTATCTAACAAAACTAATTCAACTAAAAAACGTCTTTGAACGGTAAATATTGTCGATGAAATGCATAAAATGAGCTTAAATTAGGGAAGATACGCACATTTCACATGAACACTTAACACAAATATAATATTTATTCCTTATTCGATGAATACTCAAAAGCCTTTAATTCATTAAAAGCTAAGAATATAATAAAGAAAAGCTGCGTCAAATTAATGAGGCAGCTTCTAATTTGTGGTCCCACCTGGGCTCGAACCAGGGACTTTCTGATTATGAGTCAGATACTCTAACCAACTGAGTTATAGGACCTATTGGTAAAACCAATCTCTCTATTTCTAAAGAGTGTGCAATATTACTATATATTTTAAAACTCTACAAGAATTTTAATCGCTAATGTCTTGGCATAACTCTACTAACACACCGTTGGTAGATTTTGGGTGTAAAAAAGCAATCAGCTTGTTGTCTGCTCCTTTTTTTGGTGTTTTATGAATCATTTTGAAGCCTTCTTTTGTCAAACGTTCAATCTCTTTTTCAATATCACTTACCGCAAAAGCAATATGATGAATCCCCTCTCCCTTTTTTTCAATAAACTTTGCAATTGGGCTGTCTTCATTTGTGGCTTGTAGCAACTCAATCTTATTCGGTCCACATTTAAAAAAAGATGTTTTAACACCTTCGCTTTCTACATCTTCAATTTTATAGTGCGATTTTCCAAAAAGGGCCTTAAACAATTGATTCGAATTCTCGATATCCTTTACGGCAATGCCAATGTGTTCAATTTTCTTCATTTTAAAACAATTTCAGTCTCCTTAAAGCAGAATTCTACTTAATATTTACCTTCAAAAATACTATAATACTATAATATCCTATACTTTTGCATCATGGAAAGTAACAGACAGAAAAAAATAGCGGGTATTTTACAGCAAGACTTGGCAGAAGTTTTGCAGCGTGCTGCTGCAGATGGTGGATTGAAAGGGGTTATCATATCTGTTTCAAAAGTGAGCGTTACCGCAGATTTATCCATTGCTAAAGTTTACCTCAGTATTTTTCCGAATAAAGAGGCTAAAGAATTATTGGAAGGCGTTAGGTCTAATACTCCGTTAATACGTCACGAATTGGCACAACGCACAAGGCATCAGCTAAGACGTATGCCTCAACTCGAATTCTTTATAGATGACTCGTTAGAGTATATCGATGGTATTGAGCGTTCTCTTAAAGGAGGCGACAACCCTCTTGAGGATCCTGATTTGTTAGGTAAGCGCAAAAAATCTTAAGTGAATTTTTCCCTATATATAGCAAAACGTTACCTGTTTTCTAAAAGCAGTAATAATGCTATAAATATTATGACACTCATCGCTTCAGGCGGAGTTGTTATTGCTTCGGCTGCTTTATTTATTGTGCTCTCAGTTTTTGCGGGCCTTAAGGATTACAGCCTTCAGTTTTCATCTTTTGTAGATCCCGACTTAAAATTGCTACCTTCAGAAGGTAAATCGTTTCTTTTTACAGATGATGATGTTTCTAAGTTCAATTCCATTGACGGTATCGCGTTTTATTCTGAAATTATAGAGGAACGTATCATTATAAAGTCTGAAAACAAAAATCTCCTTGCCACTTTAAAAGGTGTGGATTCTAATTTTTTGAATGTTACCAATGTAGACTCTATGGTAACAAAAGGTAGTTGGATTTCGCCTGAAAGCAACGATGTGGTTTCTGGCTGGGGAATTTCCAATAAACTCTCTTTTGGTATCCTTGATTATAGAAAAGCGTTATCATTATATGTCCCTAAGCCGGGAAAAGGACAATCGAGCTCGCTAAAAAGTATTTATAATTCTGCTTACGTAAACAATGTCGGGCTTTTTGATATTAATGAGGAGCTCAATTCAGAATTTGTGTTTTCGGGTATTGACTTGGCCAAGCAACTGTTGAACTATAAGGAAAATCAAATTAGCGCGGTAGAATTAAAATTAAATCCAAATGCTAACGAAGGTGATGTTAGAGCCGAAATCAACTCAAGTTTCCCAAATCGTTTCACTATTAAGAACAGAGAGCAACTCAATGATGCGCTTTTTAAAATGTTGAATACTGAAAACCTTGCGATTTACCTCATCTTTACTTTAGTGATTATTATTGCACTATTTAACGTCATAGGCGCTATCATTATGATGATTTTAGATAAGAAAAAGTCTCTGAACACGCTTTTTAACTTAGGTACAGAACCCAAAAACATTAAATCTATTTTCTTTTGGCAAGGCAGTTTAATGACAATGTTTAGCGGTATAATCGGTGTAGCCCTTGGGTTGCTTATTGTCTTTTTCCAACAATCTTTTGAGCTGGTAATGCTCACGCCTGAATTACCTTATCCGGTAAGATTAAATGCGTTTAATGTACTTATAGTTTTAGCGACAATTTTTGCGCTAGGTGTTGTGGCTTCTCGAATTGCATCACAGAGAATTACTAAAAACCTTATACAAGGTTAATCTAAGCGAACTGGTAGTCTGCAAATTTTTCCAATACTTCGTCAAACGTGTCAAATACATCTTTAGAATCATCACTGGTCACCATTTTCATTCTATATTCCTTAAAGTTAGGAATACCTTTAAAGTAGTTGGTGTAGTGTCTTCTGGTTTCAAAAACACCGAGCTTTTCGCCTTTCCAGTCAATAGACATTTGTAAATGGCGTCTCGCTGCTTCTACACGCTCTGGCATTGAGATTGGTGGCAGGTGTTCTCCCGTTTTAAAGTAGTGTTTAACTTGCTTAAAAAACCATGGGTTACCAATGGTTGCTCTACCGATCATGGCGCCATCCAACCCATAACTGTCTCGCATTTCTGCAGCGCGTTCTGGTGTGTTTACATCACCATTTCCAAATACAGGTATGTGCATTCTGGGATTGTTTTTTACTTGTGCAATAGGTTTCCAATCTGCGTTACCTTTATACATCTGTGCTCTTGTTCTTCCGTGAATTGCAATAGATTTACAACCCACATCCTGAAGGCGTTCAGCAACCTCAACAATTTTTATGGAATCGTGGTCCCAGCCAAGCCTAGTCTTCACGGTTACTGGCAGATTGGTACGCTTTACCATTTCGGCTGTGAGCTTTTCCATTAAACAGATATCCTTTAAAATTCCCGCACCTGCGCCTTTAGAAACAACCTTCTTTACAGGGCAGCCAAAATTAATGTCAATTATATCTGGATTGGATTTTTCTACAATATCAATGGTCTGCAACATGCTCTCCATATTGGCCCCAAAAATCTGAATGCCAACAGGGCGTTCTTTTTCGTAGATATCTAGCTTCATAACGCTTTTAGCCGCATTACGAATTAAGCCTTCGCTACTCACAAACTCGGTATAGACCACGTCTGCGCCTTGCTCTTTGCACAATGCACGGAAAGGTGGATCGCTAACATCTTCCATTGGTGCCAAAAGCAACGGAAAGTCTGGTAATTCTATGTCTCCTATTTTAACCAAGGCTTAAATTTTATGCAAAATTACATCTTTTAAAGAAACAATTAAGAAAACTGAGAAAACCATCATTGAAAAATGGTTATTTTTAGGACAAATAGTTTTTAATGAAACGAATGTTCTTAGTCATAATATTGGCAGCATCAACAACTTTAAACAATAATTGTGCAATAAATAGCAGTGACATAGCAAGGAACTCAATTGGGAATGACACTAAACTTAAAACCATAAACACAAAAGATTTTAGAATAAATTATCCTAATTCTTGGGTAAAATCAAGTCCTTATGTCCATATTATTTTAGCGCCTAAAAAATTGAAAGAGCTAAATCCGGAAGATGAGTTTAATAATATTTCGTTAAAGAAAAATGTAATTTATGTAGATAAATATGAGAATATTGAAAAAACATTGGACACGCATTGCAATACACTAATTAGAGGTGAGGCAAAAAAGGAGTATGAAATCCTAAAACTGAATGAAGATCCAAGGTTTATCTGTAAAGTGGATTACGATATTGTGTATGAATGGACAAATGAAACATATAGAAGAATTGAGTATTTCTATGCAGTTGATGGCAAACTAGACTATTTAAGAATTCAGATGAGAGGAGATTTATTCGAGGAATATAAAGAAGATATACAATCGATAATAAAATCTTTCAAACTAAAGAAGTAAGGTTAAATTACAAGTTATTAGCGGTTTGTTTTAAAATTTAACCTTGGTCTCTATAGTTTTCTCTTTGCGTTTTACCGTAATATCCGCCTCATCTCCCTTGTCGAAAACTGAAAGTGCTCGCATATAGCTCATCATGTCCGTTACTGTGCTATCACCCAATTTCACTACAACATCGCCTTTTTGTAGACCTGCATTAAAAGCAGGAGTATCCTCACGAGTTCCATCAATACGCATACCCTTTCCGTCAAACAGATAATCTGGCACAACACCTAAACCAACTTTAAATCGTGGTGTTTCTTCACTTTCGTTTTTAGTTTTTCTAAAAGCCAATTCTCCGTTATCATCTAAATCTGTTATAACAGAATAGATGTAATCTGAAATTAAACGCATGCCCTCGTAATTTAACTTTTCAGAATCGTCTCCAGGTTTGTGGTAATCTTCATGCTGCCCTGTAAAGAAGTGTAAAACCGGTATATCAATTAAGTAAAATGAGGTGTGATCACTTGGTCCTACTCCACTTTCATTTTCTATGAGTTTAAATTTCTCGTTATTGGCTTTTAATGTTTGCTTAAACAATGGTGATGTGCCAGTACCGTAAACCGCCAATGTGCTATCAGCTTTCATTCTACCAACCATATCCATGTTTATCATGTAATTAATAGAATTGGCATCAATGGTTGGGTTTTTTGAAAAATAATTAGAGCCTAACAAACCCATTTCTTCACCAGAAAATGCCATAAACAGGTAGTTGTTGTTGTCTTTAACTTTAGCGGTATCATTTTTCACTTTTAATCGACTTGCTAAATTCAACATTACCGCAACTCCGCTTGCGTTGTCATCCGCTCCGTTATGTACGGCTTTTTCTTCTCCTCTAAAAAGAGAGCCTTCTCCGCCAAAACCTAGGTGATCGTAATGCGCACCAATAACAATAGTGCTCTTGGAGCTATTATTAATATAACCAATAACATTGTTTCCTGTTATGGTGCTGTCTGCATTAGTTGTAAATTCTACTTCTTTATGCGGATCTGTTTTTGGTTTAAATGAAAATGGCTGTAAATAACCTTCAGTGCCTTTTGGGTCTAGACCTATTTCCTTATACCGTTTTATTAAATATTCTGCGGCTTTTTTTTCGCCGTCTGTTCCGGTTTGTCGACCTTCGAGTTTATCGTCTGCTAAAAAAGCAATATCCTCCTTTATTTTGCTTTCCGCTACTTTAGGTTCAGTTTTGCAAGAAAGTATCGATGCTAAAACAACAAAAAGGACAATTTTTTTCATCTTAAATCTTATTTTTGCACAAAATTAGGCATTAATAGCCATTTATTATAATTCTTTACTATGAACAGATTAGCTGTTATTGTTTTTGTAAGTCTTTTGTTTTTTTCATGTAAAAACGAAAAGAATTCATCTGATTCAAAGGTATCTTCTGGTGCAACAAAAATGAATGAATCCTTAATATATCCTGAAGAAACCAACTTTAAATCTTTACGCCAAGTCACCTATGGCGGAGATAATGCCGAGGCATATTGGAGTTTTGATGACAAGCAATTGGTTTTTCAATCTAACAATACAAAATGGGGAGTTAATTGCGACCAAATGTTTTTAATGGATGCAGATGAAACCTTTACAGACAGTATTGCACCGCCAATGGTAAGTACAGGAAAAGGGAGAACCACCTGTGCTTATTTTCTGCCAGACAATAAGCACATTATTTACGCTTCTACACATTTGGGCGACGACGAGTGTCCGGAAGTTCCACTAAAAGAAAATGGTAATTACATATGGCCAATTTATGATAGTTACGACATCTTTATTGCGGATTTGGAAGGTAACATAGTAAAGCAGCTGACCGACGAAGTGGGTTATGATGCAGAGCCTACCGTGTCACCAAAGGGTGATAAAATTGTGTTTACCTCTACAAGAAGTGGAGATTTGGAACTTTATACCATGAACCTTGACGGTAGCGACGTAAAGCAAATTACAGATGAATTGGGTTACGATGGCGGAGCGTTCTTTTCACCAGATGGTACGAAGTTGATTTTTAGAGCATCACGTCCTAAAACCGAAAAAAAAAAGAAAGAATACAAGGACCTACTAGCCAAAGGTCTTGTTGAACCAAGTGATATGGAATTGTTTATCTGCAACGCTGATGGAAGTGATATGCGACAATTAACCTTTTTGGGGAATGCCAATTGGAGTCCGTTTTTTCATCCAAGTGGCGAAAAAATATTATTCTCTTCTAATTTTGAAAGTGAAATCGGTTTCCCGTTTAACCTTTATATGATCGATATTGACGGTAAAAACCTAAGACGCGTTACTCATGGTAATACGTTTGAAGCTTTCCCTGTATTTTCTAATGATGGTAAACATTTGATTTTTTCATCTAACCGTAATAACGGAGGGACAAGAGATACCAATTTATTTATTGCAGAGTGGCAAGATTGAGATTCTTCGCTTAGCACTTCGACAAGTTCAGCATGGCACTCTGAATGACAAATTGCATGTTTCAGTTTAAGTCTTTTAAACGCTCGCGCTCCTCTGCGCTTGTGGTGCGTTCATTGGTTTCTAGCTTTGTATTACCAAAGTTATAACGAAAACCAAGTTTAACAAACCTAGTGTCAACATCAACAAAGCTACTACTAGACTGGTTGAGATAATTTGTAGAAGAGTCAAAATCTTGCATGTTAAAGATATCGTCCACTGCTAAGGAAATAATACCCTTTTTATTCAGAATGGACTTTGAGATACTGAGCTCTGAAACCAATCGATTTTTAAGCGTTTGAAATTGTTGCAAGTTTTTTCCTGCCCAAGTAAGTACTAAGCTCACATTTAAACTTCTGTCTTCTAGAAATGACACATTGTTGTACAATATGCTATAGTTAGACCATTGGTCTTGTTTCACAAAACCCTCACCAAAATCAGATTCTTCAGAGATATTATAAAACGATGTAACAAAGTAGAGATTCCATGTGTTTGTTGGGTAGTAATCAAAAAGAAAGTCAAATCCATACTCTATTTTTTTATCCAAATTCACAGGTGTGTAGGCAACAATATTGGTTTGGTTGTTCTGCCTTGGCAACTCTACAATATCACCATCATAGTTCATATAATAAGCCTCAACTGTAAAATGCTCTAAAAAACTGGTTCCTATTTTATAATGATCTCTGTAAGTCGGTACTAGATTAGGGTTACCCAAAACCACCGTGTTTTCATTTAAAAAGAAAGTAAAAGGGTTTAAGTTCGTATAACTTGGTCTCGTTATGCTTCTTTTGTAGCTAGAGTAAATATTAACATCATCAGAAATGGTGTGCAATAAACTTACGCTGGGAAACCAATTTAAATAATCTTGCGTGTTGGTTTCGCTTAAGCTTAAAGATTCTCCTTCAATATTAGTTTGCTCTGCACGCAAGCCTAAGTTTAACTCCCAACTGTCCCAAGATTTGTTGTAGTTGGAATAGGCTGCGAAAACTTTTTCATCATACTTAAACGCATCACTATTCTCCATGTTCACCACTTCATTACCATTAATAATATCGGTTCTTGTAATGTCGCTATCTGTATTAACACTTGAGTATTTCGCTCCAAGATCAAAAGTAGAACTTTCATTGATCGGTAAATTATAGTCCATTTTACCAGTAATAATTTGTGTGTCTTGGTTGGCTAGCGTATTGAATTCTGAGTCATCATCAACTCCGGGTTCATCTTGAAACACATTTTGGTCGCGCTCATAATCATAAACTGTATGGTGCACGTTAAAAGTGAGGCTAGCATCATTCTTAAAACCATGTCTAAAAATTAAATTCGTACCAATATTATATTTATTGTCCCTTGATAAGTTGTCTGCCGTAAAACTTGACACAAAGTTTTTATTGGCATCAAATATATCAGTATTGTTTCTAAGTTGATATTTAAAATACGGTGTGTACAAACCTGTGCTCGTTAAGCTTAATGTATTTCTTTCATCAATATAATAATCAAAATTTAGATTGAGATTATGGGTTTCAGACCATGTGTTTCTATTGACGTTCGATTTCCAAATCTCTTCTATTTGATTAGAGTCATCTAAAAAATTCACTCTATTGTCTTGGTCTCTATTGATTTTTTGGTTGGTATAACTATAATTTAAGTTTAGGTTGATTTTGTCATTCTTAAAATAATGGCTTGTCCCAGCATTATACCTCGGAAATACTCCTTGCGTAAAATTGGTTTGAATACTTCCTCTGTAACCTGTCACCAGATTTTTGCTCATTATAATATTAATTACCGAACCACTGTCAGCATCGTAGCTAGCAGGTGGATTTGTAATGACCTCCACAGATTTTATACTGTTTGCTGGTGCGCTTTCAAGCAATTGAATGAGTTCATCCGAAGTTAACTGCACCTTACGATTGTTGATATAAACGGCGGCTGGTGCACTTTTAATATTTATACCTCCTTCGCTTACAATGATGCCTGGAGTACTTTTTAAAACTCCGAGAGTTGAGCCCTCTGTCAACGCTGTGTTTTCGACATTAAAAATTAATCGGTCTGGTTTTCTAGTAATTGTTGGGCGCTTGGCCACAACGGTCACCTCGTCTAGGCTTTCTGGTAAGTCGTTAAGTTGAATGGTTTTGAGATCTAAATTTCCGGTGAGTATAACTTTCTGAGCGAACTCTTCATGTCCAATAAAACTAATTCTAACAAAATATGTGGTTGCATCTAGGTTATCAATTATAAAATATCCTTTATCATCAGTTGATGTACCCTTGTAGAATTCATCTTCGTTTTCAACTGATAAAATAACATTGGCAAATTCAATAGGACTTCCGTTAGCATCAACCACTTTTCCAGAAAGGGAAAAATCCTGAGCAAAGGCACTTAAAGATAGCACAAAAAGAATTGTGCTAATATAATTTCGTAGGTGAGCAATCATTAGTTAGGTTTGTATCGCAATATAAAGATTGTTTTTTACTTTTTATTATGGTTTTTCCGTAATTCATCAACTGTTTAATGTAGCCTTGGATAGCGTAATGCACAAGAAATCGATTATATTTGCAGTCTTAAAACGCCCTTAGAAAAAGAGAGATGAAGAATATTCGCAATTTTTGCATTATTGCACATATAGATCACGGAAAAAGTACGCTAGCAGACCGCTTATTGGATTCCACAGGCTCTGTTACCGATAGAGAAAAACAAGATCAGTTACTGGATAGTATGGATTTAGAGCGCGAACGTGGTATTACCATAAAGTCGCACGCCATACAGATGGATTATGAGTATAATGGCGAAAAATATGTGTTGAATCTTATTGACACTCCTGGTCACGTGGATTTTTCATACGAGGTATCTCGCTCTATTGCGGCTTGTGAAGGAGCGCTTTTAATTGTTGATGCTGCGCAAAGCATTCAGGCCCAAACTATTTCTAATTTGTATTTAGCTTTAGAGAATGATCTGGAAATTATTCCTGTATTGAATAAAATAGATTTACCAAGTGCCAATCCTGAAGAAGTAACTGACGATATCGTTGATCTTTTAGGTTGTGACCCTTCTGAGGTGATTCCTGCCAGTGGAAAAACCGGTCTTGGTGTAGAGGATATTCTTTCTGCTATTATTGAACGGATTCCTGCTCCAAAAGGTAATGTTGATGAGCCCTTACAGGCTTTGATTTTTGATTCTGTTTATAATCCTTTTAGAGGTGTTGAAACCTACTTTAGAGTAATAAACGGCTCAATTAAGAAGGGGCAGCACATTAAATTCATTAACACAGGCAAAAGTTATTATGCCGACGAGGTTGGAACTTTAAAATTAAACCAAGTAAAAAAGCAAGAAATCAAAGCTGGTGATGTTGGGTATCTGATTACAGGAATTAAGGATGCGCGTGAAGTAAAAGTTGGTGACACCATTACGGATTCTAAAGAGCCAACCAAAAACGCCATTTCTGGTTTTGAGGATGTAAAGCCTATGGTTTTCGCTGGTATCTACCCTGTTGATACCGAAGACTACGAAGAGCTTAGGACTTCCATGGAAAAATTGCAGCTTAATGATGCATCTTTGGTTTTTGCCCCAGAAAGTTCTGCTGCTTTAGGCTTTGGTTTCCGTTGTGGTTTCTTAGGTATGTTGCATTTGGAAATCATACAAGAGCGTTTAGAGCGTGAGTTTGATATGACGGTTATTACAACCGTACCAAACGTAAGCTATCACGCCTTTACCAATAAAAACCCTGACGAGATTGTCATCGTAAACAACCCTTCTGATTTACCAGAGCCTTCAACATTAAATCGTGTTGAAGAACCATATATTAAAGCCACAATCATAACAAAATCTGACTTTGTTGGTCCTGTGATGAGCCTTTGTATTGAAAAGCGTGGGCAAATTACCAACCAAACGTATTTGACCACAGAGCGTGTTGAGCTAAGTTTTGATATGCCTTTGGCGGAGATTGTTTTTGATTTTTATGATCGATTGAAAACCGTTTCAAAAGGATATGCATCATTTGACTATGCTCCAATAGGAATGCGAGAATCTAAATTGGTACGTGTAGATATACTTTTAAATGCCCAAACCGTAGATGCGCTTTCCGCATTGATACACGCTGATAATGCTTATACTATTGGCAAAAAAATAACCGAGAAATTAAAAGAGTTAATTCCTAGACAGCAGTTCGATATTCCTATCCAAGCTGCAATTGGTGCGAAAATCATTGCTCGTGAAACGGTTAAGGCATTACGTAAAGATGTTACTGCTAAATGTTATGGTGGTGATATTTCTCGTAAACGTAAACTCCTTGAAAAGCAGAAAAAAGGTAAGAAGCGTATGCGCCAAGTGGGTAATGTAGAAATTCCTCAACAAGCATTTATGGCTGTTTTAAAGTTAAACGACTAATTCTTAGCCTCTTTTTTAGTATCTTGTTTGGTAGGTTTTTGTCCTATGGAAAACCAGCCAAAAAACATACTCATCTGTGAAGATCATCAAATTGTAATTGATGGTCTTGTTTCTATTTTCAAAAATCAAAAGGATTTCAATGTTTTGGGCTATGTAAAAGATGGCAAAGATGTTCTATCTAAAGTCAAAAATGATAATCCTGACATCCTACTTCTAGACTTAAACCTTCCCAATAAAAATGGGCTAGATATTCTCAATGAGGTGAAACTTTACAACTCCGAAATTAAGGTTGTTATACTTACCATGTACAATAAGGAGAGTATTGTAAAAAAAGTAAAACAGTGCGGGGGTGATGGATTCTTATTAAAAAACTGTTCTTCAGATGATTTGCTTCGGGCTTTAGATAGTGTGAGCGAAAAGAAAACATTCTATGTTGGCAAAGGAGTGAACAACTCCATTGAAGAATCCGATGGTTTCACAGAAAAAATAAAGCTTACCAGAAGGGAAAAAGAAATCATTGCAGAATTGGTAAAAGGATATAATGTTCCACAAATTGCCGAGTCTCTATATATTAGCCCCTATACTGTTGAGACACATAAAAAAAACATATTTAAAAAACTAAATATTCATAATTCTATTGACTTAATAACCTTCGTAAATGATAATAACTTGTTTACATAGGCTGGTTTTAAGTCTTCTGTTTTTGAGTTTTGCGTCTTTTTTCAATTTAGACGCTCAAAATGTTGATACTCTTTTTGTGGGTTCAAATTTTGAAAAAACGAATATAAAAGCATTTTCAAAAATAAATAGTTCAGCATCTATTACTCACCGAGAATTTTTTTATTTCGGTTTTAAAAACGAATACAACACTATTGGGTTCCACATAAAAAATACAGAAAGCGTTAATAAAGATTTGGTGCTGGAGTTTTCTAATGCGCTGATTAGTGAAGTTGTTTTGTTGAAGAAAGACAATGAGAGATTTCAAACGGTTAAAAAAACCGGTATTGATTATCCTACCTCCCAAAAGCCTTTGAAGCATAGGCTTTTTGCGTTCCAAATAAAACTAAATCCCCATGAAGCTGCCACTTATCAAATAAAGTTGAAAAAAGAAGAAGGCAAGCCCTTGGTGACTTCAGTTTATTTAAAAAGTTTTCAGGCTTTTAATAGGCAAAATTCAATTCAGCAAACCGTAATTGGCATCTATTTCGGCATTAGTATTTTGTCTATTCTATTCAGTTTGTTTGTGTTCTTTATTTTAAGAAAAGGGAGTTATCTTATCTACGCACTTTACATTATTTTTCTTGGTTTGTTTATTAGTTCTTACACGGGTTTGTTTTCACAGCTCTTTCTAGACGCTTCAAGTTTTTTCAACAAATACACACATTATGTGCTGTTTAGTGAAATATCAATGTTATTATTTGTGGTCTTTTCACAAAAAATTCTTGAAGCAAAAACCCACATGCCCAAGTTGAAAAAAGCAATAGACATTCTGTTGATTGTACTTGTCTCTATTAGGCTATTAATACACTTTGTTTTTACAGATATTTTTGAAGCATATATTTCAATATTCATGAACTTATGGTATGCAGTTTTTATAGTAATGGTGGTGCTGGTTGCTATAGAAATCGTACTCTATTTTAAAACTAATTTTAAACGATCCTCTCTTTTTGCGTTTGCTTATTTGTTTATGATAGTGGGTGTATGTGTTACCATTCTTTATCATAGTTACGGTATTATTAATACTATGATTTACGGATTACCTGTTGTTTTTTATTCCTCATTTTTAGAGATCATTTTCTTAACCTTCACTGTGATTTTTATGGTAAAGGATATTTATGATGAGCGCAATTCACTATCAGAAAAGCTCATAGTTGAAGAAAAGAAAAGCCTAAACGCCTTTATAAAAGGGGAAGACAAAGAACGAAAGCGAATAAGCAAAGAACTACACGACAATATTGGCAGTCAATTGGGTTACCTTAAGCGTTTTGTCTCTGATAAATTTAAAGATGGTGCTGTAAGTGAAGCTATTGATAGCTTATGCAATGACGTAAGAAATCTTTCGCACGACATATCTCCCTCACATTTAAATTTTATCGGGTTCGAAAATGCTGCTTCAGATTTGTCAAAACGACTATCAGAGCAAACTTCCTTGAATATCGATTTTAACAGTTATAATTTTCCCACACAACTTGATGAAAATGTAGAAACCCAACTATATCGTGTGCTTCAAGAGGCAATCAATAATATTATTAAACACGCTAATGCCAAACATGTAGATATACAGCTGGTTGGGCATGATATGTATGCAAGCATTAGTATAGAGGATGATGGAAAAGGCTTTAGTACAAGTAATAGAAATATTGGTCTAGGTCTTAAAAATATGAAATCTAGAATCCAGCAAATTGGTGGGACTTTAGAAATTGATTCAACAAAAAACAAAGGCACTTCTATAATTATTACAATTCCTAATTTAGAATCTACCTGAATTCTGGTATTGAATTTATTCATTTTCAAGATTAGCTTTACCGTTCGAAATAATTTGCTATTAATTCAATAATCTCTTGGTAAAAACCATCAAGATGTATGTTTTAAATTGATCACTATTATCTTGAGAGAAGAGGTTTTGCACACGTAAGACCTCTTCGTTTTTTAAGAAATCAAATATACCTGAACTCTGGTATTGCCTTAAGGGGTGTTCTCCGCTTAGTTTTACTCTATCAATTTAAAACCATGCATTATGAAAACAAAAATACTTGTGCTTTTGGCATTTTTTTATGCCATTAACGCTTTTGCACAAACCGATGGATGGCACCTTTTTACAAAAGCATCTGAAATCACGAAAATTTTACCAGACGATGTAAATGCTGATGAACTTCATCTTGCTACCGATATTGGTTATATCAAATACAACACCAGCACCGATATGGTGGTGGATTATCTAAATCTCACTTCTCAAAACCCAGCCATTGGCAATGTAAAAGATATCGCTTTAGACCCAACTAGTAATGACATAGCTCTTGCACTAAAAGATGGAATAGCTATATATAATGGGTCAGCCGTAACTGTTTATAGTTACGCAACCTCTGACTTAACTATTGGCGAGTCTACAAGTCAATTTATCTCACCAAAGGTGGATTATGCAAAAGATGGATCACTATATATTTATAAAGAAGATGCTCTCGGATATCAAAAATTTAACAATGGTAGTTTTGAAACCGAAATGGTTACTTCGTTTAGACCTCAGGACATTGTAGAAAACAGTGATGGTGCAAAAGCTTATTTTGCAGGAGACAACAATGGATTGTGGGAATTGGATAAAACTACAGACACTTGGACTAATTATACGACCTCTAATTCTGATTTGTTTCAAAATTTCTTAACCTCGCTATGCTTTGATTCTTCAGATAATCTTTACATAGGCAATTACCAAGGGATTGATAAATTAGATACTAGCGGAAGTTTTACATCTTGCAATGACGGTACACCTATTCCTGTTTTCGACATAAATATTAATCCAATAAACGGTGAGCTATTGGTTAGAAATTCTCGACTAAACAGTGCAAGCAACTTTGGATTGAGTATTGTTGATTTTGATTCTTGCTCATGGACAAACTATAGGGAAGACGGCCTTAACTGTTTAAACGAAAATGCGCTGAGTGCTTGTGCTTATGATAGTAATGGTGAAATGTTTGTGGCACCAACTGATTTCTCAGACCCTGGTAAGTTTATACATTTTAATCCTGGTAATTTTTGTATGTCATTAGATATCGATTACATAGGTGTTCCGAGAGCTATAAACACCAACACAATAGGTGACTTTGCTCTTAGACAAAATCCATCTGGTAATATAGATATTGGTGTCATCAGATCAGACAAGGTTCATATGCTTGAGTTTGAGCTTGGTGTTGGAAATAATTATTTAGGCTTTAGCAACCTTGATACTACTGAAAACAACTGGAGTATTGTTTCAGACAACGATTATTTTATAACAGAGAATAATACCGGTTGGAATTTTATAGATGGCAATAATGTCATCACAGAATTTGACCATAACATTGCTAATCATTCTGCTTTTATAACTAAAAAAGCAGGTGCTTATCATTCTGATGATGGTATTATTAATTTAATTCATAAAGGTTTTGATGGGTCGTTTAATTATCGTGTTTATAAAACCCAATGTAATACACAATTGGGCAATTGTTCTCCTTCTGAGGAAATTTTCACTAATGATAGAGATATAACACAAGATGTCAGATTTGGTACTGTCTTAGATGTTGTCAATGATGAAGTAATTACAGTTGGTGTAAAAACTGATGCATCTGGTGAGGTGAAACGAGAAAAAAATTCTTGGAGTGATTCTTTGAATGACTCTCCACTGACCATTTGGGAAGAAAACCACCCATTATATCCACTATTCGATTGTTTAATAATTGCAGTCTCAGTAGCAATAGGTGATGATGAAGAGTCAGTATTTATTAATGATGAAACAACTCTTCAGTCTCGGTCTGAAGATTCTGGTGGAAATCCGATTATAACGGATGTAACTTTAGATTTAGATGAAGATGGAATGGATGATGAGTTTATGGGTGTGGTAGATGTGGAAATTACTGATGATGAAGCGACCCATATTGTATATGCATTACTAGTCTTTGTTGGAGATCGTACACAACTCAGGGTTAATCAATATCGAGGGATTAACACTGATCCCGAAAGATCCTTCAACTCATTCTCAAATCAGAATAACGAAATACAACAAGCCCAATTTAATAATCCCCCTCCAGATATTTTTATACGCAAAATAAGCATGATTCAGTATAGCGATAGTGAGCTTCTTATAGCATTATTAACAAACTATGGTCTATTGGTTAAGTCCGGAATTGATATTTCCCAATTTACCCTGAGTGATAATGACGTAGAATTAAGTGAAAATGAAACCACTTTATTTCCCAACCCTTCAAAAGACAAGGTATCTTTCTCAAACAAAAACATCCATTCTGCAACAGTTTACGACATTAATGGACGGTTAGTTTTAACCGCACAGTCTAATATATTTTCAATAAAGGGTTTAAACGCTGGAATTTATATCGTAAAAGCTCAATTAGAGAATGGCTCAGAAATCATTAAAAAGATCATAAAAAACTAAATACAACCAAAACCCACATATTATGAAAACTAAATTTTCTCTTGTATTAAGTGCGCTTTTAGTGTGTTCTTTAATACAACTTAATGCCCAATCTGACTTATTTAATGACATCAATCTCGAAAAGAAAGAGATAAAAGCAGAAGATTTTACCAATCTCGAAACAGATTATCTTGTTGAAGATTTTAAGTCTTACTTAGAAAACAAACCCGAGCTGAGCAAGGCAATAAATGAGCAAGTCAATCCAGAAGATATTGTGTTTGCAATGCAAATGTTGGCCATTGGAGCTGGTGTAGGGTTTGGTGACGATGAAACCTTATGGTGTTTACAAGCTGCTTATTATTACAGATTAAAGTTGTTTCAGCGTTCTGCGCTTTTTGCTTCTCTCGGTTTAAAATACGATGGCTTAAGCATTGGAGACCGAACACAAAGCTTAGTAGGTTTACAAGTAAGTTTACTCATGTTTCAAGCCATATCTCAGTTTAATGAAATTCGTTTAATTTATGGCTTACTTGGAGGTTATGGGTTTGGTAACGAAAAGTTTGACAGTTTTACAACTGATATTACGCGGATCACACTTGCCGTTGTGGTTGGTTTTCAGCTGATGCTATCTACAAATTGGTCTTTAGCGCTGCACACCAACCTTGTTGCTCATAATCGTTGGACATTTAAACCCGAAAGTGGTGGAGAGTTTAAAAATGACTTTACAAATTTCTTGATAAACAAGAACAACATATTTACTCTGTCGTTATTATTTAACCTCGGAAAAAATTAACTCTAACCTTTAATCATTCAATACAGGGAGGGATTTTAGAAAAAGCCCTCCCTGTATTTTAATCATCTTCAACCGCAACTTCTTCAACATCAAAAGGCTTTCCTAAATAGACAAGTTTACAACCTTTGCTAATATCTTCAAATTCTATGCTGTCGGAGGATAAAATGTGGAGCTCGTCCTCATTGTCTTTTATAAATAAAGGAATGATATCCTTGTCCTTGTTAGTAATATCAATTAAGCTATCGTAATGTGATTTGTCCTCTATCTCTATCTCTTGAATGGATGGGTATTTTCTTGTGACATCTGTTAAATTATTGTAATCATCGGTATGGGAAAATAGTCCTTCTTTAGGATTGTTTTTTGGGTCGCTCATTTCCTCTGGGGATACCAATCTAAAAGAACCGTTTTCACCGAACTGTTTGCTAAACTTGCTAATTGCATATCGGTTTATGTCAGAGCTTCCTGTCATTGCCATTAAATAACCTACATCATTTAACTCTATGTTATCCAAAAGTGTATCAGAATAAATATTAGTATTAATTGCCTCCAAATCTAATTCTTTTGCTTTTGCAATATTGCTTTGATTACTGTCTATAAGTACTACATGTCTTCCGTTTGATTCGAGGTAATGCCCTAACAAACGAGAAACTTTAGATGCGCCCACAATTAAAATCCCGTCAGATTTAACAAGAAATACACCCACTAATCTTGCAAATAACCTTGCTGTAGTTGCATTCAATAAAACAGTACCTAGAACTATAACAAAAACTAGTGGCGTAATGTATTCTGCTCCCGCAACACCTTTACTTGCTAGTTTTAAACCAAAAAGAGAAGCAATACCAGCCGCAACGATACCACGCGGTCCAACCCAGCTAATAAATAATTTTTCGTTAAGCTTTAGGTTAGAATCATAAGTGCTCAAAAACACTCCAATAGGTCTAATTAAAAATACAATTATCGCAAAAAGAGCTACAGTATTCCAATTATAAATAAGCATTAACTCCTCAAAGTTTATGTTCGCCGCTAATAATATAAATAATATGGAGATTAGTAGAACGCTTAAAGACTCCTTAAAATACAAGATATCTTTCAAATAAGGAGAGTTTGAATTTCCCATAACCATTCCCATTACGACAACCGCTAAAAGCCCAGATTCGTGAGCAAAGGCATCTGATAATACAAATAATCCAAGAACTACAGCTAAAGTAAAGACGTTCATTAAATAATGTGGTACCCATTTTCGGTTTAAAATAAAATTGAGCGTGTGCGCAAATGTGAAACCGAATGTAAACCCAAATAGAACAATTTTTCCAAATTCAATTAAAGCGGTTTTGGTAAATTCCCCACCGGCATCGACACTAATAAACTCAAATACTAATACAGCAACCAAGGCTCCTATAGGGTCTATTAATATACCTTCCCACTTTAAAACAGCAGAGACATCCTTTTTTAAGGGGATATTCCTTAGAATTGGGGTAATAACCGTTGGGCCTGTGACAATTATCAGTGCCGCAAATAAAAATGCCATTTTCCAGCTTAAATTAAAAATATAGTAAGCAGCTATAGCTCCTCCAAAAAATGTAACTAAAGATCCAATGGTAATAAGTTTGGTAATGACGGGTCCTACATTTTTAATTTCGCCTTTCTTTAAGGTTAACCCTCCTTCAAAGAGAATAATACCAATAGCAAGCGACACAAAATAAAAAAGACTTTCTCCAGGAAAAAGACCTCTGCCCATTATAGGTTCCCCTTCTTCATCTAAGACAGGGTTACCATAATTATCTAACTGTGGTTCAATCCAAATTGGATCAATTAATTTTGTAACCCCATCTGAACTAAAAAACTCTGCGGCTATTGGGCCAACTAACAACCCAATTAATATCAAAGGTAATATTGCTGGTATTTTAAACTTCCAAGCTACCCATTGTGCGAGTATGCCTAGTATGATGATTCCTGCTAACTCTAACATAAATTTACTTTTTGGTGAAAATACTAAATAAATATAATTTGAAAGGCTTTTTCAGCTAATCACCAATAACTCAGAATGGAAAGAAATAAGGAATTACAAAAGAGGCTGCCAACCAAATCAACAAGTTTAATGGCGTCCCCATTTTTAAAAAATCATTAAACTTATAATTTCCAGGGGCATAGACCATGGTGTTGGTTGGATAACTCATTGGTGTCATAAATGTTAATGAACAAGCAAACATTACAGCAACCAAAAATGGTCGTTCACTCACTTGCATTACCTGTGATAGACTTATAACAATGGGAGTCATTAGTGCGGCTGTAGCCTTACTAGAAATAAGATTGGTAGAAATAAATGTAGCAAGATAGATTAGACTTAGTGTTATTTGCGCACTATACTGACCCAGACTTTCTTGAATAAAATTCGCAATAAGTTCAGCGCCTCCTGTTTTTTCCAATGCCGTACCCATCGATAAGACGCCAGCCATCATAAAAATCACTTTCCACTCTACTGCTTTATAGGCGTCTATAGGTTTTAGTATGCCCAAAATCACCATTAACAATGCTCCAACCATAGCGCTTATCAATATGGACGTAAGATTTAGTGAAGCTGCTAAGACTACTCCAACACCTATTAGAACCGCTGGGATTGCCTTTTTAAGGTTTGTTTTCTTTTTTGCGTATTCCGAAAGTTTTACAACAAGGTTTTGCGATTCGAGATTATTGATGTCTTCAGCTTGTCCCAATATAATAAGCATATCACCTTCTTTCAGGATTACGCGTGTCAGCTTATCGTAAATTTCATCACCACGCTGTCGTATGGCAATTACTGATGAATTGTACTGCCTTCTAAAATTAGATTCTTTTAATGTGCTGTTTGATAAACCAGATCCATAAGGGATGATGACTTCGTAAAGGTTAAAAGATTTGTACTTATCCTCGGCTTTTTTCATACGTTTATTGCCTTTAATACTGTAGCCCTCAAAATCTAAAAGCCTGCTGAGCGTCTGTGGTGGCGCCAAAATTTTAAGTATGTCACCTTCCATAATTCTTGTGTCGAGTCCAAAAGTATGCTTCAGTACACCATTTCTTAGAATGGAAAGGATGTTTACATTAAAATCCTTAACCAATTGCGAATTGCCTAAGGATTTATTGATGTCTTCACAATTGTCTTCAACATACAATTCTGTAATATAAGTTTCGGCTTTTTTGGTAAATTCATCATCCGCACCTCTGTTTTTTGGTAACAAAATTGGCCCAATTATAAACATATACACAAAGCCTACAATAAGTAAACAAAAAGCCGCTCCGCTAAACTCAAACATCCCAAACTCTTCAACTCCATACTTTTTTGCGTAGCTGCTAACCAAAATATTTGTAGATGTACCTATTAGTGTACAGGTTCCGCCAAATAGTGCGGCAAAAGAAATGGGCATCAATAATCGGCTTGGGGCAATCTTGGTTTCCCTGCAGACCGTTAATGCAATAGGCAGTAGTAAAGCTACTACTGCGGTATCGTTAATAAATGCAGAAAATAATCCTGAAATGGTACAAAATACAATTAGAGCTATACTGTAATGGATCTTTGCCAGTTTAATAATTCTATGGCTTAAACCATCTAAAATACCTGAACTAAAAACACCACCACTAACTACAAAGATGCAACCAAGGGTTATTGTAGCCGGATGATTAAACCCAGAAAAACCCTCTTCAGGATTCAAAACTCCAGAGACAATAAACATGGCCATTATTAATATCGAAGTAGTGTCAATAGAAAAGTAATCCCTAACAAATAGGAATACGCCAACAACAATAATGGCAAACGTGATGATTAATTCTACACTCAATATGTCTTAAATTTTAGTCGTTCTCCTCTTCTATCTCTTCTGATTTATAATAAAGGCGTTTTAAACTCTTTTTTAAAAGTGTAAACCTATATATACCAATGATAAAAAAGATAAGGCTAAAGACCAGTGACAATATGGCCAAATATTTAAAATTTGGGAACTCTTTAAGTTGAAAAAAAGCTATGCCACCAAGGAGCAGATATAATGAAGATCTTATGTAAGACAATAGTGTGCGTTCATTCGCTAAACGTGTGCGCTCTATTGCCAAATAATCTCTAAGAATAACCTGTTGGTCTGGTTCAAAATCCCTACCGAACCTTAATAGTTTCATCTTTTTTATCTTAACAGGGGATTTCACTTTTGGCTTCATCATTATACGTTTTGCATTATATAAATGTAATTAATTTTAATGCGAATGAAAATGCAATTAGCCTCAAAAATGTTAAAAAACAATCAATTATTTGCGTCTAAACCTTTTAGTATTGGTGCTTTTAGTAATTTGCACTTCACTAAAAATTGACTTTTTAATGCAACTATACCCTATTAATGCAGGTAACTTTAAGCTTGATGGTGGTGCTATGTTTGGTGTGGTTCCAAAATCGTTGTGGACCAGAACAAACCCTGCGGACACCAATAATATGATAGATATTGCGGCACGTTGTTTGCTTATTGAAGATGGAGATCGATTGATTTTAATTGATACTGGCATGGGCAATAAACAAAGTGACAAATTTTATGGTTATTATTTCCTTTGGGGAGATGATAGTATTGATAAGTCTTTGGCTAAATATGGTTTCCATAAGGATGATGTTACTGATGTTTTTATGACGCATTTACATTTTGACCACTGTGGCGGTAGTATACAATGGAACAAGGACAAAACAGGTTACGAACCGGCTTTTAAAAATGCGCACTTTTGGAGTAATGCTGACCATTGGCAATGGGCAACAAAACCCAACCAGAGGGAAAAAGCATCTTTTTTAAGAGAAAATATTTTGCCAATGGAAGAAAGTGGGCAATTAAAATTTACCTCAATCCCTAATCATCATATCTTGCAGAATTCTGAGCTCGGTTTTGATATATTTTACGCCAATGGCCATACCGACAAGCAAATGATTCCAATGATTAACTATAAAGGAAAAACCATTTGTTTTATGGCAGATTTGGTTCCAACCGCTGGTCACATACCTTTACCATTTGTAATGGGTTATGACACCAGACCCTTGCTGACTTTAGACGAAAAAGAATTATTCTTGAATATGGCAGCAGACCAAAATTTTTATCTATTTTTAGAGCACGATGCTCACAACGAAATCATTACCGTAAAGCACTCAGAAAAAGGGGTGCGACTCAATGAAACTTTTACTTGCAACGAATTATTTTAAATAAACTAATATATAAACACAAATGAAATTTAATTACAGACCTATTTTATATTTAGGTATAACAGCAACGCTTATGGTGGGTTGTGGAGGAACAGCTGATATTCTCTCAACTCCCGTTGAAAATATTGATACATCTCCTCTAAAAGTTACTGAACTTACAGAAGCTGAAAAGAAAAACTGGGGACATTTAGATCTTGTAAGAGATACCATTCCGGGAATGGCGGTTGATAGAGCTTATGAAGAAATAATAAAAGGTAAGAAAGGTAAGAAAGTGATTGTTGCCGTTATTGATTCTGGTATTGATATTGACCATGAAGATTTGGATGATGTTATTTGGACGAATGAGGATGAAATCCCCAATAATGGTAAAGACGATGACAACAACGGCTATGTAGATGATATCCATGGTTGGAATTTTCTTGGTGATGCTTACAATGAACAATTGGAATATGTTAGAATTTTAGCGAGCGGAGATACATCACATCCACGTTATGAAGAAGCTAAAACCACCTATGAGTCTGAATACCAAACTTGGACAGCCAGAAAAACACAGTACGATCAAATTGCACAAGCTGTTAATAATGCTCATGAAACTTTAGCAAAACATCTTAATAAAGAAAATTACACTATGGAAGAGGTCAATGCTATTTCTTCTGAAGAACAAGACGTACAACAAGCGAAACAAATAGCACAAAATATAAACGCCAACGGTTTAACCTTACAAGAAGCTCAAAAGGAATTAAAAGGTATTCAAGAGCAGGTTAATGAGCGTTTAAACTATAATCTAAACAAAGATTTTAAAGGCAGAACCACGAATGATGATATCAACGATTTATCTGATATTGGCTACGGTAACAGTAATGTAAAGCCAGTAAAAAAATCAGAGTCTCACGGTACGCATGTAGCTGGTATAATTGCTGCAGAACGAAACAATGGGAAGGGTGCCAACGGTGTAGCAAACAATGTAGAAATAATGGCTTTAAGAACTGTGCCTAACGGAGACGAGTACGATAAGGATGTTGCTCTTGCCATCCGTTATGCGGTTGACAATGGTGCAAAAGTCATTAATGGTAGTTTTGGAAAGTCATTTTCACCACATGCAGACTGGGTAAGAGAAGCCATTAAATATGCCTCTGATAACGATGTGGTGTTTGTACATGCTGCTGGTAATGATAGTAAGGATGTAGATATTGAGCCTAATTTCCCAGATGATAACGTTGACTATGTCGAGGTTTCAGATACTTACATCAGAGTGGGCTCATTGACTGAAAAATATGGTTCTAAATTGGTTTCGGGCTTTTCAAACTATGGTAAGAAGAACGTGGATGTTTTTGCTCCAGGTTCTGCAATTTACTCTACAATGCCAGAAAACGAATACGACTTTAACGGAGGAACTTCAATGGCTGCACCAGGTGTAGCTGGCATTGCCGCCTTAATCCGTTCTCAATATCCAAATTTAACCGCCGCACAAGTTAAGCAAGTGATTTTAGATTCTGGCTTGCCATTAACAACAAAGGTTGTGGTCGGTGGAGATGCTTCAAACGTTAAACCATTTGTTGAGCTGTCTTCATCTGGAAAAATAGCCAATGCTTACAACGCATTAATAATGGCTTCAAAAATTAAATAGCCATTAAAACACGTTTAATTAAACCTAAAATTATATGAAAAAAATTCTTTTAAGCCTTTCTTGTATCGCTCTTGTCTTCTCTTGTGGAGCAACAGAAAAGCCTAGTCAGAGTAAGAATAGCCCTATTGCTAAACCTAAAACAGAGTACTGGCAACAACATGTAGATTACCAAATGGAAATCGATATGGATGTCAATACCTTTCAATATAAAGGAAAACAGAAGTTGGTTTATACCAATAATTCACCAGATGTATTAAGCCGAGTGTATTATCACTTGTATTTTAATGCCTTTCAGCCTGGAAGCGAAATGGACGTACGCTCTAGAACTATTGCAGATGCCGACCCAAGAGTAGGAGATCGTATCAGTAAACTTCAACCAAATGAAATTGGTTTTATAAAAGTTAATTCATTAAAGCAAAACGGCACAACAATTACGCACGAAACTGTCGGCACGGTATTAGAGGTGAAGTTGGCTCAGCCTATTCAACCAGGTGAAAAAGTGACTTTTGATATGGATTTTGATGCTCAAGTCCCTGTTCAAATTCGTCGTTCTGGTAGAAACAACAAGGAAGATGTTGCACTTTCTATGACGCAATGGTACCCGAAATTAGCAGAATATGATGACGAAGGTTGGCATGCAGATCCATACATCGGAAGAGAATTCCATGGTGTTTGGGGAGATTTTGATGTCAAATTGACTATCGACAAAGATTATGTTGTTGGCGGTACGGGTTATCTGAAAAATGAAACCAAGGCTAAAGGTGGTAAAAAAACCTTGCATTTTGAAGCTCCAAAAGTTCATGATTTTACTTGGGCTGCAGATCCAGATTTTATCCATGATACTTATGAAATGCCAAATGGTCCTAAACTGCATTTCTACTACAAAAAAGATCTAGAGCCTAAGTATCTTGAAAATTGGAAGAAACTACAGCCAGACACTGCAAAATTAATGGATTTCTTTAGTGAAAATATTGGTGAATATCCTTACGACCAATATTCTGTTATACAAGGTGGAGATGGCGGTATGGAGTACGCCATGTGTACATTGATTACCGGTCAGCGAAGTTATGGAAGTTTACTCGGTGTTACAGCCCATGAGTTGGCTCATACATGGTTTCAATTCTTATTAGCTACTAACGAAGCAAAGCACGAGTGGATGGATGAAGGCTTTACAAGCTATATTTCTAATCTTGCTGAAAATGAACTGAATGAAACCAAAAAAGATAATCCACAAGTTGGCTCTTATCGAAACTACATAGGATTAGCAAATTCGGGCTATGAACAACCATTGACTACACATGCCGATCGATATGCTTATAATCAAGTTTACGGAGCTGCTGCATATAGCAAGGGAGCTGTATTTATGGCACAACTTGGCTATGTTATTGGTGAAGATAATCTTAAGAAAACCATTAAAAAGTATTATGATGATTTTGCCTTTAAACATCCAAAACCAATGGATTTTATAAGAACAGCAGAACGTGTAACTGATTTTGAATTGGATTGGTACTTAATAGATTTTGGCCAAACCACCAATACTATTGATTATGCTGTAAAAGCGGTTGAGGGCAAATCCATTACTTTAGAACGTATGGGATTAATGCCAATGCCTATTGATTTGTCCGTAACCTATACTGATGGTTCAACTGAAGAGTTTTATATTCCGTTACAAATGATGCGCGGAGAAAAACCAACATCAGCAACTACAATAGATGATTGGGCTTGGGCAATGCCAACCTACACTTTTGAAGCAAATAAAGCTGTTAAATCTGTTGAAATTGATCCTTCTCAGATGATGGCAGATGTAAAACGAGAAAATAATTCACTTACTTTAGAGTAAGCAATTATTCAAATAGATTATGAAAACCATGTCTAATCGGCATGGTTTTCTATTTTTGTTATGATGCGATTTCAATATTCTAAAAAAGATAAGCTAAAAAGTAAAAAACTCATTGAGCATTTGTTTAATGAAGGCAAATCTGTTACGGTTTATCCTCTACGTCTTATTTACCTTAAAACAGATTATAAAGATGGTAGCACGCTCAAAACTGGTGTTTCAGTAAGTAAGCGCCTCCATAAAACTGCAGTGGCCAGAAACAGAATAAAACGTTTACTAAGAGAAGCTTATAGGCTGAATAAACCCTTATACTTTAACAATAGTTCAACATCTTATGCGTTTATGATTTTGTACCTTAGCAAGGATGGAACAACTTTTGATAAATTGAATGACAGTATAAAATTGTTATTTAAGAAATTCTTAGATAAAACCTCAGAATCATGAAAAAATATCTACATAAAAAACTCATAATACCTGCTCTAGCTGTAATTATATTTTTCAGTACTACAGCATTTAAAAATGATTTTTTTGAAATAGCAAAGCAAATTGAAATCTTCACCACAATGTTTAAGGAGCTCAACATGAACTATGTTGACGAGACCAATCCTGGTGAGTTAATGGACACGGCTATTAAAAGCATGTTAGACGATTTAGATCCTTACACGCAGTTTTATAATGAGCAAGATGTTGAGGCTTCACGAATAAACAATGCTGGAGATTATACTGGTATTGGTGCCAAAGTACTCACGCTAAAAGATAAATTGGTTATAGTTGAGCCTTATAAAAACTACGCTGCAGATAAAGCCGGACTAAAAGCAGGTGATGAAATAATTAAGGTAGATAATGTTGTCGTAGCCGATTTTAAGGATGATGCTGCCAACCTGCTTCAAGGTGCAGCAGGTACCGAAGTTACCGTAACCTACAAACGACAGGGTAAAACCAATACGGTAAAAATAATTAGAGAATCACTTGAAATAAAAGCTGTTCCGCACTATTCAATGATTGATGATAAAACGGGTTACATTGTATTGAGAAAGTTTAATCAAAAAGCTTCAGCCGAAACACTTGGTGCGTTAAGAGCATTAAAAAATCAAGGAGCTACACAACTTATTTTAGACTTAAGAGGTAATCCAGGTGGCTTATTGCACGAGGCGGTAAATGTCACTAACATTTTTGTACCTAAAGATCAGTTAGTGGTGACCACTAAATCTAAAGTTAAAAAATATAACAAAACCTATTATACAAAAAGAGATGCTGTTGATACTGAAATTCCATTAGTGGTCTTAATAGATGGTAGCAGTGCTTCTGCCAGTGAAATTGTTTCTGGTGCCTTGCAAGATATGGATAGAGCAGTAGTAGTAGGTGCACGTAGCTTTGGTAAAGGACTGGTTCAACGTCCTAAACCTTTGACCTATGGAACACAAATGAAAATTACCATATCGAGATATTATACACCTTCTGGTCGTTGTATACAGGCTTTAGATTATTGGAATAGAGACGAGAACGGAAAAGCAACTCGTGTTAAAAAAGAAAATTACAATGCCTTTAAAACTCGCAACGGGCGCGATGTTTTTGATGGTGGCGGAGTACAGCCAGATGTTGAAATAGAGCTTTCTAAATTTACGCCAATAACCAAAGCGATTTTAAACGAAAATTTAGTCTTTAATTTTGCGACGCAATATTATTACGATAATAAAGTAGAGGATTTAAGCGCCTTTAAGTTATCTGATTCAGATTTCAATGCCTTTAAGGGGTATTTAAAAACCACTGGTTTTAATTTTGAAACCAAAACAGAAAAAGCTTTGGAAGATGCGATATCTGTTGCTAATGAAGAAGAATTGAGTGGTGTTATAAACTCAGAAATAGATGATTTAAACAATGCTTTAAAGGCTTATAAAACGAATGCTATTAATGCTAATAAACCTCAATTAAAATCGTTGTTAACTGATGAAATTATTAAACGCTATTTCTATAGTGAAGGTTTGTATCAATATTATACCGCAAATAACCCTGAGATAAATAAAGCGGTTTCTATATTGAATGATACCAAGCAGTATACTAGCATTTTAGGTAAGTAAGAGCGCTCTATAAAAGCGTTTAAGAAAAAAATATCTATATTTAACACTAAGGAAATTTTCAATTAGTAAGAAAATTCTAGA
Organism: Winogradskyella sp. MIT101101; assembly: GCF_047126865.1. Classification (NCBI taxonomy): domain Bacteria; kingdom Pseudomonadati; phylum Bacteroidota; class Flavobacteriia; order Flavobacteriales; family Flavobacteriaceae; genus Winogradskyella; species Winogradskyella sp. MIT101101. The sequence goes on from NZ_CP138982.1 coordinate 2,085,867, forward strand.
AAAAATGAAGTCCCTACTCGTTTTTATATGCCTATCCATTCAGTTTGCTTTTGCTCAAAAGGAGATTAAGCATCAGGTATATTTTTTAACGGATAAATACGAAATTCCTGAGACTGAAGAAAGTCGACTCCTCTTGTTTTTATCGGAAATTGAAAACATGGATATTCAGAAAATATCCATATACGGTTTTTGTGATGATAGAGGTAGTGATTCTTATAACATGGTGTTGTCTCAACAGCGCGCAGATGCTATAAAGGAAGTGTTTTCTAACAATGAGTTTGATGAGTCCGTAATTACAAATGTAGACGGAAAGGGTGAAATCCTTCTCAATGTTGTTAATGATAAGGATCTTTATAAAATTCGTGGACTTAACAGAAAAGTTGAAATTATAGTACAACCATATGATCCTCCTCGTGAAAAGGTAGAACAACCAAAAAAAGAAACTACTGAAGAACTACTAAGCGGTGAACTCAAAGAAGGTGATAAAATTCAACTAGAGAATATTTTATTCCGTACGGGTTACAGTTATCTTACCAAGGAGTCAAAGGCTAAATTAGACGAAATCGCTAAAATTTTAGTAAAGCGAACAGATATTTATTTCAATATTGAAGGCCATGTATGTTGTACCCACGGTGCACGAGATGCTATTGACCGAAAAACCAAAAAACGTAATTTATCCTTAGCAAGAGCTAAGACAGTTTACGATTATTTAGCAGAAAAAGGTGTAAAGCGCTATCGCATGAAGTTTGTTGGTCAACGAAGAAAATTTCCACTTGGTGGTGAGCCGGAATTAGATAGACGTGTAGAAATCGTTGTGACGCGTGTTATTAAACCCAAAACTTCTAACTAAGAAGATTTAATCATGTTTATATGCGGAATGCCATCTTCTAGGTACTCCTCTCCCACTTCCTTAAAATTTAGATTGTTATAAAATCGCTTTAAATATATTTGGGCAGAAATTCTAATTTTAGATTCGTCGTAATAGTCTTTAATTGCTTGTATTGAAGCAGTCATTATATCATAACCATACTTACATTGCCGAGCATTTTCTTTCACCACTACTCTACCTATACTGGCTTCATCGAAATAATCACCTGGTTTAAAAATACGTGTATAGGCCACTAATTTTCTATCTCTATAGCCTAATACATGTAGCGCTTTCTGATCTTTACCATCAATATCTTGATAGACACAATCTTGCTCTACCACAAACACTTCACTACGTAATTGAAGTAGGTCGTAGAGCTCTTTAGTGTTTAATTCTTGAAATGTTTTTGTCTTTATTTCTAGCATAATTTTTTTTCAGCCTGACAAAATTAATTAGTCTTGTACAATTACATCCTTGGCATCACATTTTCCAAATTCTGGTTGAATATTAATATGATTAATTTCGTACTTGTGATAGACCAGTTCTTCAATTTCATCTAAAATGGTGTCAAATTCAGATAAGGTAATATTCTTATTAAAATCTATATGAGCTTCGAGATGAATTTCTTCTTCATTCAATTGCCAGATATGTACATGATGAACATTTTTAATTGTATCTATGGTTTGAATATCTTTAACAATAGCATCAACAGAAGTAGACTCTGGCGTAAACAACATTAGGACTCTAAATGAGTCTTTTAATAAGTTCCATCCCATAACAATAAGATAAATGGATATAGCAAAGGTTAACACACTGTCTATCCACCAAATCTGATAAAACTTCATTAACAATCCACCCACTAAAACTGCAACGCTTGCCATCATATCGGTTAAAAGATGAAGGTAGGCGCTTTTCATATTCATGTTGTCGCCTGCATTCTTTTTTAGCAATAAGACGCTAAATCCATTACCTATAATAGCGATAACAGAAAGCCAAATCACAAGGTTAGATTCTATTTGCTGTGGATTTTTAAAACGCTCAACAGCTTCAAATATTAAAAGTATAGCTATAATAATAAGTGTAGCCGCATTAATGAAAGCCGCTAGGATTTCCGCACGTTTATATCCAAAAGTCCGTTTTAATGAGGCTTTTTGTCTAACTAACTTATTCGCAATTAAACTTATAATCAAAGAGACAACATCACTTAAATTATGGAGCGCATCACTAAGCAAGGCCAAACTACCTGAAATTAAACCACCTACAACCTGAGCGACTGTAATAACAATATTGAGAAGTATGGAAATAAACAGATTACGACCATTTAGATCGTGGTTATGAGAATGTTTATGAGCGTGCGAGTGACCCATTTAACAGGATAACGGAATCTTATCCACACGTTTTTGGTGACGACCACCTTCAAACTCAGTATTTAAAAAAGTATCTACCATTTTAATAGCTTGTGGAACAGATGTAAAACGTGCTGGAATACATATAATATTGGCATTATTATGCTGTCTAGTTAATTCTGTGATTTCTTTTGTCCAACACACACCAGCTCTTACGTTTTGATATTTATTTGCCGTCATAGCTACACCATTAGCACTACCACAAATTAAAATTCCAAAATCCACTTTTTTATCGTTAACATCCTTAGCTACAGGATGCACAAAATCAGGGTAATCTACACTATCCGTAGAATCGGTACCATAGTTGGTAACGACATGTTCTTTAGTTTGTAAGTATTTTAAAATTTCTAGCTTGTATTCTGGACCTGCATGGTCGTTTCCTATTGAGATGTTCATATTTTTATGTCATTGCGAGCGAAGTGCGGCAATCCCATAATTATGGAGATTAATTTCTTAGCTCTGGATTACTAATCTTATCTTTCAACAAAGTTACAAATAATAAAAACTGGTTAATAGTAATACTCATTACTTGTTAATAACTGTTCACAAGTCTTGAAAACAAAAATTAGGATTATTCATTTAATTTTTTAAACCAAAATAGCATTTATATAACCTAATTTTTTAATCCTTTTTTTGGAGTGAATTTATAAACAGCCTTTTTGTTCAAATGAACAAATTTTTACTCAAAACATATCAGTTAATTCTATTAACATAGATTATTAACAGTTGTTGATAGCTTTTTTGTTTAGCTTATAAATGAACCTTTTACATGTAAATTTAGTGTTAACTAAACCGTAATAAATTGTAAACTACAACAAATCAAAATAAAACTTAAAAAAGTTATACAAGCTATTAACAGACTATAATAACCATCATTTTATTTTTTAAATTTTAAAAGAAAAATGATGATATGTATATATATGTTGATAAGTGATTTTTTTATTAATTTAACCTTTACTAAACACTATTAAAATTTAATAGTGTAGCTTTGCACAAAACTTAATATCTTCACTTCCACCTATATTGAGTTTTAAATGAAGAATTCCTAACACTTTTAGGAAACGAATATGATTACAAATTAAATGACAAGACAGAAAAAAAGGAAATCTAAAAAGAACAAGATTCCTAACCTTACAAATACCATCTTAGGTATTTTAAAAAAAGATAAAAACAAAACTTTTAATTACAAGCAAATTGCATCTATACTTGGTGTTAACGATGCTAGTAGCCGAAACCAAATCATAAAAACCTTAGCTAAACTTACTTCTAAACAAGAAATAGAACAAGTCGATAGAGGTAAATACAAAGCCATTGTAAACACAGAATATCATACTGGTATTCTAGACCTTTCTTCAAAAGGCAATGGCTACATCATCAGTGATGATTTTGAAGAGGATGTATTTATAGCATCCAATAATATCAATAGAGCTTTGGATGGTGACGAAGTAGAATTTTACGCCTACAGAAGAAAACGAAGAGGAAAACAAGAAGGTGAAATCACCAATATTATTAAGCGTGCGAGAAGTGAATATGTAGGTACTATTCAGATTCACGAAAAAAAGAATTTTGCCTTTGTCGTAGCTGATAGCGTTAAGATGTACACTGATATTTTTGTACCCATCAATAAAACCAAGAAAGCTGAGGATGGAGACAAAGTTTTGGTATCCATAGAGGAGTGGCCAGAAAAGGCAGATTCACCCAATGGTAAAGTATTGGAAGTTCTCGGTAAACCAGGTGAGCACAGTACAGAAATTCATTCCATTTTAGCAGAGTATGGTTTGCCTCACGAGTTTCCTCACGAGGTGGAAAATTATGCTAACTCCATAGACTTAAATATTACAGCTGAAGAAGTTGCCAAGCGACGCGATATGCGTAAGGATTTAACCTTTACCATAGATCCTAAGGATGCCAAAGACTTTGATGATGCCTTATCATTTAAAGTTTTAGAAAATGGCTTATACGAAATAGGAATACATATTGCAGACGTTTCTCATTATTTAGAACCAGGAACGGTTTTAGATGATGAAGCTTACGAGCGTGCTACCTCTATTTATTTAGTAGATCGTGTAGTGCCGATGCTACCGGAAATTTTATCTAACGGAGCCTGTTCATTACGTCCGCATGAAGAAAAATACACCTTTTCTGCAGTCTTTAAAATGAACAATAAATGTGAAATTAAAGACCAATGGTTTGGTAGAACAGTGACCTATTCCGATGCACGTTTTGCTTACGAAGAAGCACAGGCTATCATAGAAAACAACCCTAAAGTCACACTGGGAGCAGTTGAAACGTCTCAACTTAATACAACGATCCCTCAAGAAGTGTCATTAACAGGAAAACAATACAACACTAAACCAGAGATCGCCGAAGCTGTTTTGGTTTTAGATAGATTGGCAAAAAAAATGCGTTCGCAACGAATGCGATCGGGAGCGATTTCTTTTGATAAGGTTGAAGTGAAATTCAATTTAGACGAAGAAGCCAACCCAACGGGAGTATTCTTTAAAACCAGTAAAGAAGCCAACAAACTGATTGAAGAATTTATGCTATTGGCTAATAAAAAAGTAGCAGAATTTATAGGTAAGCAGAATCCAAAGAAAACCTTTGTGTATAGAGTACATGACGAGCCAGATGAAGCTAAATTAGCACAGCTACAAACTGTGGTAAGTCGTTTTGGACACAAACTCACGTTTAAGGATCGTAATAGCATTGCTTCATCATTAAACAAACTATTAACAGATGTTGTAGGTAAGAAAGAGCAAAATTTGGTTGATACCTTAACCATCCGTACCATGTCTAAAGCAGAATATACGACGCAAAACATAGGGCATTACGGACTAGCGTTTGATTATTACAGTCACTTTACTTCACCTATTCGTCGTTACCCAGATGTAATGGCACATCGCTTGTTACAGCATTATTTAGATGGTGGTAAATCAGCCAACGAAGAGATTTACGAAGAAAAGTGTAAACACTCCAGTAACATGGAATATTTAGCCACTAAAGCAGAGCGCGATTCAATTAAGTACATGCAGATACGCTTTATGCAAGATCACCAAGACGAAGAGTTTTTAGGAGTGATATCTGGTGTTACGGATTGGGGAATCTATGTTGAAATTATCTCCAACAAATGCGAAGGAATGGTAAGTGTTAGAGACATGAAAGATGATCATTATTCTTTTGATCAAGATCAATATGCTATGGTTGGTCGTAAAACACAGAATATATATCAATTAGGTGACGAAATCATTGTAAAGGTTAAAAATACCGACTTGGTAAAAAAACATTTGGATTTTTATTTGGTAGGAAAACCTGAATAAAACCTAAATTTATCATGCTGAACTTGTTTCAGTATCTTGTATGTTGTGGTGCAACGATTTATATTTGACATAGACATATAAATAAACTTATCGTATGATTCTAACCACAACAAATTCCATAGAAGGTTTTAAAATAATGGATTATTTAGGCATTGTCACTGGTGTTGCTATGAATGAAGAGAAATTAGCAATGGGCTTTAGTGTCTCTAAATACTATAAGACAATTCAAGATAGTGTAGATAAAACCAAAGAAAAAGCATTTCAGAGTCTTCAGGAAAATGCAAAACAATTAAATGCTAATGCCATCGTTGGTATTAAAGTAGAAATAGAATTAACTACAAGTAACTATGCAATGGTTTCCGTGACTGGAACCGCAGTAAAAGTGGCAACATAAATTCTTAAAATCAACTTAAAAAAATGAAAAATATAATTCTTGTCCTTACTGTTTTATTCAGCTGTTCTATTACTGCTCAAGATACTATTGAGAAGACAGTTGGTGAGTTTAATACCGTAAAAGTTTACGACCTAATTAATCTAAAGATGAAAAAATCTGATGAGAACAAAGTTGTTATTTCTGGTAAAAACCATAAAGATGTTCAGGTTTTGAACAATAACGGTAAGCTAAAAATAAGAATGAAGCTAGAAGAGAGTTATGACGGAAACGACACAGTCGTTATTCTTTATTACACTTCAGTAGATGTTATTGATGCAAATGAAGGAGCAAAAGTTAACGTAGATGAAACCTTAGAACAATATGAGATTGACCTAAAAGCACAAGAAGGAGCGGAAATCACAGCAGATATAAAAACAACTTATGCAAATATTAGAGCTGTAACTGGTGCGTTAATTAATACAACAGGAAGCTCTAAAAATCAGGATATATCTATTTATACAGGCGGAGTTTTTAATGCAAAAGAATTAAAAACGGAGCAAACGGAAGTAAGCATCAATGCTGGTGGTGAAGCTTATATCAATGCATCTGAGTATGTGGATGTAAGGATAAAAGCTGGCGGAAATGTTTTTATTTACGGTAATCCAAAACTCATAGACGAAAAGACAGTTCTTGGTGGCAAAGTAAAGCGTATGTAAATTCCTATTACTTTTTGTTACTTTTGTGTAAACCGCAAGTTTACATGTTAGATGATATCTTAACAGCCATTCCCTTTGGGATTATTTTAGCCTTTACCATAGGTCCAGTATTCTTTGTGCTCTTAGAAACAAGTGCTACAAAAGGATTTACAAGAGCTGTGGTTTTTGATCTTGGTGTTATTCTAGCGGATATAGTCTTTATACTTGTTATTTTTAAAAGCACTGATACGCTACTAGACAAAATTAAAGACGACCCTAATTTATTGGTGTTTGGAGGTGTTCTTCTAGTAATTTATGGAGTCATAAGTTTTATAAAAACGTCAAAATCTTTTCGTTCCATAGTAAGGGAGCACCATCGCATAGAATTACCAAAAAACGACTACGGAAAGCTGTTTGTTAAAGGATTTTTACTCAACTTTATTAATATTGGAGTGCTTTTGGGCTGGTTAGGCTTCATTGTTATCGGTACATCAATAACAGAATCTTCAAACGGTGTAGCAATCTTTATTACCACCATGTTGATATCCTATTTTTTATGTGATCTCTTTAAAATTGCTATGGCAAAACGGCTAAGAAGCAAACTTACACCTAGACTTATTTTTAAGACAAAGAAAATTGTGGCTTTGGTTATTTTAGGGTTTGGAATTCTACTTTTATCTCAGGGATTGTTCCCAGATTTATATGAAAAAGGTAAGGAACAGATTGATAGAGTAAACCCAATAAAAAACGAGTAGGATAGAGATAGGTATAATTCTTGAGGTATAAATTACCAAAACCAACAAATACGATTTATAATGAAATCAGTTATTACTTTATTTTGTATTACACTTTTTACGTGCTTTGGATATACACAAGACAATTCCAGTAAATCTCCACATTATGTATTGCCTGAATTTACCGAAGGTATTATTTTAATGAAGGACGGAAGTAAGCTAACCGAAGTTTTAAATTACAATGCACTTTCCGAAAACTTTGCTTTTAAAAAAGATGATGAAATCTTGGCAATGACACAAACCGATATTGGGAGAATAGATACGGTTTATGTTTCAAATCGAAAATTTATAAGAAAAGATGGTGTCTTTTTAGAATTGCTAATGAAGTCTGACGTTGAGTTGTATTTGGAACATAAATGTAATTTAGAATCATCAACAGCTGCTAGTGGTGGATACGGCGGAACATCGCAAACCACCTCAGGTAGAACAGTGTCTTCAATAGAAAACCGAGGAAATCTATATGACCTGGAATTACCAGAAATGTATAAGGTTAAACCGATTAAGGAATATTGGTTCTATAAAGATGATGTTGTAACAAAGTTTAAATCATTGAGCCAACTTAAGAAGCTTTATAAAGACCGAAAAAAAGACATTAAAACCTATAGAAAATCACATGATGTCGATACAAAAGAGCCACTAACCATAGTCCAATTAATAGAACACCTGGAGTCAGACCAATAGTATTAAAAGAAAACTCTTTGTGAAATTTTGGCTTCTTAAGGTATCTAAAAATCTTTATTTGTATTGTATGACTTTCAATAGGCTTCGTCATAACTATTATAGCTAAAAACCCTTCGATTCTTGTTGAAATTTCTCCGTGCTATCAAGTGTCCATAAAGACTCGTATAATTACTATAGACGGCGTCTGTCTTTTATTAATTTTCGTAAAAAATCCACAAAAAACTCAGTTATGCTAGACGTTTCAAGATGTCTTTCTTGGACGCGAACCGCAATGACATAATCATAATTTTCTTAAAATTTTAAAACAAAACGCTTTCAATATATTTTGAAGGTTTGAAGAGGTATCGAGCGTCCCTAAGTGTATGGAGAACCGCTGTAGATGGTGTATTGCTTTAATTAATTTTTTATAAAAAATTTAAAAAAGCTCAGTTGAGTAAATCATTTCAAGATGTCTTTCTTGGATTCGAACCGCGCATGTCTTAATCTAAATTTTCTTAAAATTTTTAAAACAAAAAGCTTTTTACATATATTGAAGGTTTGAAGAGCTATCGAGCTTCCTAAGTGTATAGAGAACCGCTGTAGATGGTGTATTACTTTAATTAAATTTTTCTAAAATTTTAAAATAAAAAAAGAGATACTTTTCGGTATCTCTTTCTTGAGGTGTCGAGCGGATTCGAACCGCTGTAGATGGTGTTGCAGACCACTGCCTAGCCACTCGGCCACGACACCCTTTTGAGAGGGCAAATATATAAATTATAAACGTTTTACCCTATACAGGCTTACTTTTTTCGCTTTTCAGAAAGTTTTATAGTCACCATTTCCACATCACCACCAATAGGAGGATTAATCTTACTAACCGCAACTTTAATCTTGGTAACCAATTTATCCTCACTAAAAATTTTATCAATAATCCGTTGTGCAACGGTTTCTAGCAGTTTAGACGGTTTAGCCATTTCATCCCTTACAACTTTATTTAAAAAGACATAATCAACGGTATCACTCAACTTATCAGATTTAGAAGAAGGCTTCAAATCTGCTTTAACCTCTAAATCAACACGGTAATCACTACCAATAGCGGTTTCTTCTCTCAAACAGCCATGATATGCAAAAACACGGATATTTTCAACTTTTATTACTCCCATGCTGCAAATATAGAGAATCCCTTAATTGTTACTGGACGTTGAGTTAATTTGTAAAGAAATCAAAGATATTGCTCAAAGCACCAGTTTTAGCTTTAAAAAACTCAGTATAGGTACATTTTTTACAAGTTACTGAAGTAAACTTTTTGTTTTGTACGTCAAAGATTTTAGACAATGTACCTCCTGTAGCTCTCATTTCACCAATTTCGTAAGTGGTGTTATCACATTTAGGACATTTGTAGTTCATGTTTTTTTGGTTTATGTTATATCTATTCTATAAGTATCCTATAGTGCAATAATGTTACATTTTGCTTAATTTTGCCACGTCCAACAAAGCCTTGGCAAAGTTGGAACTTTTACCCAATACCTAAACAATGTCAGAAGAAACAAAATCACTCAATTTTATTGAGCATATTATAGAAGAAGACCTATCCAACGGTTTGCCAAAAGAGAAACTTCGTTTCCGTTTTCCTCCTGAACCAAATGGCTATTTGCACATTGGCCACACAAAAGCTATTGGTATTAGTTTTGGTTTAGGCAAAAAATATAATGCTCCCGTAAACCTAAGGTTTGATGATACCAATCCAGCAAAAGAAGAGCAGGAGTATGTAGATGCCATAAAAAAAGACATTGCTTGGTTAGGCTATGAATGGGCAAATGAACTGTATTCTTCAGATTATTTCGATAAGCTTTACAATTGGGCTGTTCAGCTCATTAAAGATGGAAAAGCTTATGTAGATAGCCAGTCTTCAGAAGCCATGGCAGAACAAAAAGGGACGCCAACACAACCAGGAACCAATAGTCCTTTCAGAGACAGAAGCGTGGTGGAGAACCTAGATTTATTCCAACGTATGAAAGCTGGGGAATTCAAAGCGGGTACACATGTACTGCGCGCTAAAATAGATATGGAGGACCCAAATATGTTGATGCGAGACCCAATAATGTATCGCATTTTACACGCCAAACACCATAGAACAGGTGATGACTGGTGCATTTACCCAATGTACGATTGGACCCACGGTGAAAGCGATTACATAGAACAAGTTTCACATTCACTTTGCTCTCTGGAATTTAAACCTCACCGAAAGCTTTATAACTGGTTTAGGGATCATGTTTACGAATACGCTAAGGACCAATTACCACTTCCGCCTAAACAACGTGAGTTTGCAAGATTAAATCTCAGCTACACCATAATGAGCAAGCGTAAATTATTACGTTTAGTCGAAGAAGGGTTGGTTTCTGGATGGGACGATCCACGTATGCCAACTATTTCTGGCTTAAGACGACGAGGTTATACACCAAGTTCAATACGTGAGTTCATAAAAAAAGTAGGTGTTGCCAGGCGTGAAAATGTCATTGATGTATCATTACTTGAATTCTGTATTCGTGAAGATTTAAACAAAACAGCAAATCGTGTGATGGCGGTTTTAGATCCCGTGAAAGTAGTCATTACCAATTACCCTGAGGATAAGGAAGAATGGCTTGAGGCAGAAAACAACCAGGAAGATGAATCTGCCGGTTATAGAAAAGTACCTTTTTCAAGAGAAATCTATATTGAAAAAGAAGATTTTAAAGAAGAAGCTGGTAACAAGTTTTTTAGATTAAAGCTAGGTGGTGAAGTACGCTTGAAGAATGCCTATATTATTAAAGCAAATGATGTGATTAAAGATGAAAATGGAGACATCATAGAAATTCACTGCACCTATGATACAGACACCTCAAAGAAAGTCAAAGGCACTTTGCACTGGGTTTCTATAAAACATGCCATAAAAGCTGAAATAAGAGAATATGATCGTTTGTTTATGCATGAAGCACCAGACAGCGACAAGGATAAGGATTTTATGGAATTTTTGAACCCGAATTCATTAGATGTGAAAACAGGCTACCTAGAACCCAGTTTGTCTGATGTTGAAGTGGGAGAGCGGTTTCAGTTTCAGCGCTTAGGCTATTTTGTGGTGGATGAAGATTCTACCAAGGATAAATTGGTATTTAATAAAACAGTTGGACTTCGTGATAGTTGGGCAAAGCAAAAACCAAAACCGCAACAAAAGCAACAACCAAAGAAACAACAACCGCAACGTCCAGCGATTAGTATTATTCAGCAATTAGGTAAAAAATACACAAATTTACCTGAGGAAAAGCAAATACGCACAAAAGCGGAAATACAAGAACTGGCTAAAAAAGTTTCTTACGAAGAATTAGAACCTTGGTTTGGTACCGCAGTAAAAAAGGCTGGGACACGCATTGCTACTATGATAACGCTAAAGGTACTTTTGAATAAAGGATTAGAGCGCAACGACGCCATAAATGAATTTATAGCAAAAGCTTTGGAAGATAAAAATGAACTTTTGGTGAAGGAAGCATCAGAGGTTTAACAAAGTCTTCATAGGTGTTTTAATTATAAATTTTTATCTTAGTGTAAACTTGGAACATTATGAAAGAAACACAACAAATACTGACAGAAATAGCGACCGTTACACGAGAGATAGAGGATAACTATCCAGAACTCATGAAATATCTCAACGAAACGAGAAGTACTTTGCCGGAAGGCTCTAACGCTAGCGCAACATTAAATAAAGAGGATTTAGAGAATTATTTAAACCAATTGAAGGAATTGGTTTCAAAATATAAGAAAGAGCATTAAAACAACATTAAACCACACCAATAAAAAACCCAAGGACTTATATTCTTGGGTTTTTTTGTACATTTAAAACATACTAACTAATAAAATCAAAACAAATGGAATTTAATTTTTTAGCAATTTTAGTTGCTGCAGTTGTACCTATGGTATTAGGGTTTCTGTGGTATAATCCGGCAATTTTTGGTAAAGCCTGGATGCGAGAGTCTGGAATGACTGAAGAGAAAATGAAAAGTGGAAACATGGGAGTCATTTTCGGTGTGTCATTTTTATTGGCAATTTTGTTGGCCTTCTTTTTACCAACTGTAACGAATCACCAAATGGGTGCATTTAGCTTGGTTCAGGGAGAACTGGGAGAACTACCTTCATATGAGGCTTTCATGTCTGATTATAAAGATGAATTTAGAACGTTTAAACACGGAGCATTTCATGGAGCTTTGCTCGGGATCTTCTTTGTACTTCCTATAATGGGAACCAATGGTTTGTTTGAACGTAAATCATGGAAACACATTTTTATTAATGTGGGCTACTGGACGCTTACTTTAGCTGTAATGGGAGCAATTGTCTGTGGATGGCGATAGTGAATTTAACCACATGAAAATAAAAACCTCGGAAAATTTTCCGAGGTTTTTATTTTTTGACGCTTATTTTTCGTCACTCTCTTTTCTAGCTTTTTTCATAGCCTCGCCAATCTGGTTACTTGCCGCAAAACTCGCCACCATATCGTTTAACATATTGCTTCCAGCTTGTGGTGCGTTGGGTAGTAGAATAAGATTACTATTGGTTTCTTCGCCTAAGGACTGTAGCGTATCATAATGTTGTGTCACAACAATCAAAGCAGATGCTTCCTGTGAGTTAATACCAACTCTATTTAAAACTTCAACGGATTCTTCCAAACCACGTGCTATTTCACGTCTTTGGTCGGCAATACCTTGACCCTGTAAACGTTTGCTTTCTGCTTCCGCCTTTGCTTTTTCAACGATAAGAATACGAGCAGCATCACCTTCAAACTGCGCAGCAATTTTTTCGCGTTCAGAAGCATTGATACGGTTCATGGCTTGTTTAACCTGCGCATCAGGATCAATATCTGTTACCAAAGTTTTAATGATATCAAAACCGTAATCCAACATAGCATCATTAAGTTCTGCTTTAACCGCTAAGGCAATATCATCCTTTTTAACAAAAACGTCATCCAGTTTCATTTTTGGAACTTCGGCACGCACCACATCGAACACATATGACGTGATCTGATCATGCGGATAGTCAAGTTTATAAAAAGCATCATAAACTTTATCTTTAATTACTTTGTACTGTACAGAAACCTTTAAACGCACAAATACGTCATCCAAGGTTTTAGTTTCAATGATAACATCTAATTGCTGAATTTTAAGACTCAAACGTCCAGCAACACGATCAACAAGAGGGATTTTTATCCTCAAACCCGATTGCGCTATGTATTGAAAACGACCAAAGCGTTCCACAATAGCAGCAGTCTGCTGTTTTACGATAAAGAATGAAGAAATAAGGATAAGTAATCCAAAAAATATAATCGGAACTAAAATAAATTGACCCATAACAAGTTTTTTAAGGTTAGTGAATACGAGAAACTAAATGTAAGTAATATTAAATTATTTTACTTAGGTTTGCTTTAATAAGCCTTAAATCGGTATGAAAAAAACAAAACACCTCTTATTAGTAGCTATTTGCATAACTTTTGTTACAATGAGCTACGGACAACATAAGCGTTATGCCATAAAAAATGGTATAGGTATACAGGGAGGAATCACACAATTTGATATCATTACCGATAATTTTAAAACCAAATCCAATACTGGTTTTTTGGGAGGTTTAACGGCTTCTGTTAACATTCCTCACAAATGGTATAATGTAAGCTACAACATTCAACTATCAGAAAACAATATTGATATACTAGGTGAAACACCTGCAACAGCTAGAGAGGAGTATATTGAATATAAAATGCTAACAGCACAATTATCGTTTTTGTTCCATGTAAAACTTATCAGCAATAATGTTACTTTAGATGTTGGTCCTATGTTGCAGTATAATGGCGAATTAGATCTTAAAGATGATTCTAAAGAAGGCTTTTTGGTTACAGGTTACGACAATCTATTTACTGAAGACATATCCGATATCTCAAAGTTTAACGTTAATGGAGCTGTAGGATTATCTGCCGGCTTTGGTAGCTTTAGATTACGCGCGCAATATGTTTATGGCTTCACTAATATTTTAGGAAAGTTGAATGATAACGACTTTAATCTAAATAACGCAGACCGTTTTGAAGGAAACCAATCCCTTTTGGTTTTTACTGCTTTAATTACGTTTTAGCAACTTTAAGTTGCCATACCAACCGTCACACTGAGCGCAGTCGAAGTGCTGCTTAAGGATCTCATCCAGCAATTATATAGTCTTAATCAAAGCTTCTACACGCCTTACCGTTTCAGCCTTACCAATCATAAACATAATCTCGAAAACATCGGGTCCTTGCAAAGCGCCAACTAATGCTAATCGCAACGGCATCATTACTTTACCAAAACCTATATTATTGTCTGTAATCCAACCTTTGAGTTTGGTTTGAAGGTTTTCAACCGTAAAATCTCCAGTTGCCGTCACAATTTCTATAACCTTTTGCATCAATTGAGGTGTGTCTTCTTTTAGCGCCTTTTTTGACGCCTTTTCATCATAATTAGCTGGAGCCACAAAGAAGAAATGACTCAATTCCCAGAAGTCCTTAACAAATGTTGCACGTTCTTTAATAAGACCAACAACTAAAGCAATATAGTTAACATCAACACCCTCTAAAAGAATGTTTTTTGCTTGAAATGCTTTAGCCAAATCCAAATCCAACTGCTGTTGCATATAGTGATGATTAAACCATTTGGTTTTATCAGGATCAAAACGTGCACCAGCTTTATTAACGCGTTCTAAGTCGAAACTTTGTACGAGTTCTTCTAAACTAAAGATTTCCTGTTCTGTTCCTGGATTCCAACCTAAAAACGCTAAGAAATTAACCACAGCTTCAGGGAAGTAACCTTCTTCTTTGTAGCCTTTAGAAACATCTCCGGTTTTTGGGTCTTTCCAGGCTAAAGGAAATACTGGGAATCCCAATTTATCTCCATCACGCTTGCTTAATTTTCCTTTTCCTGTGGGTTTTAATATCAATGGTAGATGCGCAAATTCAGGAGCTTCCCAGCCAAAGGCATCATATAATAATTGGTGTAATGCTAAAGAAGGCAACCATTCCTCTCCACGAATAACATGTGTGATTTCCATTAAATGGTCGTCTACAATATTCGCTAGGTGATAGGTTGGCATGCCATCACTTTTAAACAACACCTTATCATCTAGCGTATTGGTGTCAATTGAGATATCACCACGAATAATATCCTTTAAGTGTAGAGTTTCATCTTGTGGTGATTTAAAACGAATAACAAAATCTTCACCAGCATCAAGTTTGCCTTGTGTTTCCTCTTCAGATAGAACTAAAGAGTTGACCAAACGCCCTTTTTCACGATTGTGCCAATTATAGATAAAGGTTTTTCCTTCGGCTTCGTGTTGTTTTCTATGTGCATCAAGTTGTTCGGCCGTATCAAAAGCATAGTATGCTTTATCTTCAGCAACCAATTGATCTGCATATTGCTTATACAGATGTTTGCGCTCACTTTGTCTGTACGGTCCAAATTTTTCGTTTTTCCCAGAGCCTTCGTCAAATGGAATGCCGCACCAATTTAAAGCCTCTACAATATAATTTTCAGCACCTTCAACATAACGGTTTTGATCTGTATCCTCGATTCTAAGCACAAAATCACCACCATGCTTTTTAGCGAATAAATAGTTGAATAGAGCGGTTCTTACACCACCAATATGTAAAGGGCCTGTTGGACTTGGCGCAAATCGCACGCGTACATTTTTTGACATAATATAATTTCAAAAATTAAGTCTGTTGTCACACCGAGCGCAGTCGAAGTGTCTTCAAAAGCTAGTGCTTAGCAGAATGGCTGCAAAGATAGATTTTTGAAATTCAAAGTTCAAAGTTTCAAGTTCAAAGTTTCTTAAACCAGTTACTGAAAACTATTCCAGAATCATACTTCTCGGCACGCGCTTATTCATAATTTTAAACCAGAGTGGTGGCACCATTGCCAAAACCATAGAGGTGGGATAGCCAAAAGGCATTTGCGGACTCTCATCATGGCAATCTAAAACCTGGTATTTTTTTGAAGATTTATAATGATGATCACTATGTCTTGTGAGTTCATATAACACAATACGCCCAATAACGTGATTGGAATTCCACGAGTGTATTTCCTTCACACGTTCGTAACGACCAGATTTGGTTTTTAAACGCAGCAAACCGTAATGTTCAATATAATTGACGGTTTCAAGTAGAATAAAACCAACAATTCCCGCTAACACCGCAAATATTAAAGCTGTAGTTCCAAAAGTGAGCCCAATGACCATTAAGTACCCAATCTGAAATAGATTAAACCAAAGCATATCGTTTTTAACAGAGAAAAAAGATCGGTTATTGTTCTTCAACAACTTCTTTTGAATGTTCCACGCATTAAAGTATTGTCTAATAGATGAGGTCAACCAAAATGAATAAACAGATTGATTGTATTTTGCCGTTGCAGGATCTTCAGGTGTTGCGGCATGCAAGTGATGGCCGAAATTATGCTCAATATAAAAATGCATGTAGAACGAGGGCAGAAGTAGAGCTTTACCAATAAAGTGTTCGTTAGTAGTTTGTCGGTGACCAAGTTCATGACCAACATTGATACCATTAACACCGAGAACAATACCAACGGAAATGACGAGACCTACAAATTCATAAGTTTCTAAATGTTGATTAGAAACCAAAACCAAAGCATATAGAACGAGCCCATATACAATAGGAAGATTCAAGTACAGCAGCCAATCAAAGAGTTTATGTTTTAGTTTACTATCTGCTTCTTCGGGTTGGAGGTTTTTGGTGTCCACGGCAAAAATCAATTCCAAAACAGGAATACAAACAAAAGCAAAAACAGGTGTTGCCCAAACCCAATAGCCTTTTAAATATAGCCCAATAAACACCATTAACGGGATTGAAAATGCAGCTAAATATTTAAGGTCTTTCATGCTTTGAGTCCGTATTTAACAGTTAAAGCCCCTAAATTAACAGAATCTTACCAAATTAAAGGAATTAACAATTAAAATAAAATCGTAGATTAGTCAGTTAGAATAAAAGAATGAGCAATTTCGAAACCATAAAAAACAAACTACAAGAATTCATTAGAAAGTATTACACTAATGAATTACTAAAAGGCGCCATACTGTTTTTCGCCATTGGTTTGCTGTACCTTATTGTGACACTTTTTGTAGAGTATGTGCTATGGCTTAACCCGACAGCACGAACTGTTTTATTCTGGACATTCATAGCTGTAGAGATTGGTTTGTTTATAAAATTCATCGCCATACCGTTGGCTCACCTATTTAATTTAAGAAAAGGTATTAATTATGAAGCGGCTTCAAAATTGATTGGGAGTCATTTCCCTGAGGTTAACGACAAGTTGCTCAACGTACTTCAATTAAACCAAAGCCCAACACAATCAGACCTTTTGATTGCGAGTATAGAGCAGAAATCACAAGAATTACAACCTATTCCGTTTAAATCTGCGATTAATTTTAAATCAAACACCAAATACTTAAAGTATGCGGCAATCCCGATTACCATTTTACTTTTATCATTCTTGACAGGAAAAATCAATTGGTTTAGTGATAGCTACGAGCGTGTTGTTAATTACAAAACAGCCTATGAGCCACCAGCTCCGTTTCAGTTTTTTGTGTTAAATGAATCTCTTCAGGCTATTGAGGGCAAGGATTTTAAATTGAAAGTATCTACAGTAGGTGATGTTATACCAGAGAACGCACAGATTCAATTCAATGGTCAGTCCTATTATTTACAGCAATTGGCACCTGGCGAATTTCAATACACCTTTAACCTACCAAAAAACAACATTGAGTTTAGTTTATCGGCTAATGATGTCACCTCCAAAACCTATGCTCTTGAAGTAATCAATACGCCAAATCTTGTCAATTTTGAAATGGTTTTAGATTATCCGACTTACACAAGAAAACAAGATGAAGTTTTAAAAAGTACAGGCTCAGCTGTAATTCCTGAAGGCACCAAAGTGACTTGGAAGGCCTTGACAAAATCCACAAGCGAAGTCAATATTTATGCTAATGACACTTTGCCGTTCACTCAAAACGAAAAGGGAAAGTTTGAAGCCACCAAGCGCCTATACAGAAACTACAATTACAGTATTTCAACAAGCAATGACAACCTTAAAGATTACGAAAATTTAGCATACAGCATTAGTGTGGTTAAGGATTTAAGTCCAGAACTAAGTATAAAAGTGCAAAAGGATTCTTTGGATCAGCAAAGTTTATACTTCTACGGTCAGGCGAGTGATGATTTTGGGTTAACAAAGTTGAATTTAGTATACTATCCAATTGATAATGAAGCGAATAAGACTGTTGAGCCCATTAGCATTTCAAAATCTAATTTTAGTGAATTTGTAAGCGCCTTTCCAAATCAGTTGAACCTAGAAGAGGGTGTAAGTTACCAACTGTATTTTGAAGTTTTTGATAATGATGTGCTACATAATTACAAGCGCACAAAAAGTAGTGTGTTTAGCTATAGAAAGCGAACCCAAGAAGAAGAAGAGCAGAAACAACTTCAAGAACAAAACGAAACCATAAAGGATATTAGTAAGACTTTTGAAAAGCTGCAGGAACAAGACAAAAAGCTAGAAGAGTTTTCTAAAACCCAAAAAGAAAAGCAACAACTTAACTTTAATGATAAAAAGAAGTTTGAAGACTTTTTAAAGCGTCAGAAACAGCAAGAACAGCTGATGAAAAACTTCAACAAAAAACTTCAAGATAATCTCGAAGAATTTCAAGAAGAGAAAAAAGAAGACCAGTTTAAGGAGGACTTAAAAGAGCGCTTAAAAGAGAATGAAGAGCAACTCAAAAAAGACGAGAAGCTTTTAGAGGAACTCGAGGAATTAAAAGACAAAATCAACAAGGAAGAGTTCACACAAAAACTTGAAGAGTTAGCCAAGCAGAACAAAAACAAGAAACGCAGCATGAAACAACTCTTAGAGTTGACCAAACGTTTCTATGTGATGAAAAAGGCCGAGAAAATCGCGAATCAGTTAGAAGATTTGTCCAAAAAGCAAGAAGAACTTTCAAGCAAGGAAAAAGAAAACACAAAAGATAAACAGGAGGAATTAAACAAGGAGTTTGAAAAACTGCAAGAGGATATAGAAGACCTAAAACAAGAAGATCGACGACTTCAAAAGCCAATGGATGTTAAGGTTGATGAGTTCTTAGAAGATGGTGTAAAGTTTGACCAAAAGGAAGCTAAAGAAGCTTTAGACCAAAAGGAACAAAACGAAGAAGAAGGAAAGCCACAAGAAGCACAAGAACAGCAGCAAAAGGCAAAAGAAAACCAAAAGAAAGCCGCCAAGAAGATGAAAGAAATGAGCGAAAAAATGATGCAGAAGCTCGGTGGTGGTGGCGGAGGGGGCGACCAAATGTCTGAGGATATTGACACGCTACGTCAAATCCTAGAAAATTTATTGCTCTATTCTTTTGATCAGGAAGAATTGATGAACACCTTCGAGGGTATTGACATCAACAACAACAAATACGGTAAATACATTATTTCCCAGAGCAATCTAAGGGAACACTTTGAGCATATCGACGACAGCTTGTTCGCCTTGTCTTTGCGTCAGCCAAAGATTTCAGAGAAAGTAAATTCACAAATAACTGAGGTATATTTCAACATTGATAAAGCCCTGGGTCAGCTGACCGAGAACAGATTATATCAAGGGGTTTCCTCACAGCAATATGCCATTACGGCCAGTAACGAGCTGGCGAGTTTCTTGAGTGATGTCTTGGACAACATGGAAATGTCCATGATGCCATCACCCGGTTCTGGTGGTGGTGGAGGTCAACAGCTTCCAGATATTATAATGAGTCAAGAAGAGTTGAATAAGCAAATGGAAGAAGGGGTTAAAAAGAGCGAAGAAGGTAAATCTGGAGAAGAAGGAAAAGAGGGTGAAGGAGAAAAACCAGGTGAAGATGGCAAAGAAGGAAAAGAAGGCGAAGGAAAACAGCCAGGAGAACAAGGACAAAAAGGCCAAGAAGGAGAAAGCGGTCAGAGTGGTGAAAATGGCAAGTCTGGAGAACAGCAAGGTGAAGGCGGTGAAGGAGGTCAAAATGGAGGGAACGGCAATCAGAACGGTGAAGGCAATCAAGATGGTGAAGGAAAAGACGGAAAAGGTGGAAAGAACGGAAAAGATGGAAGAAATGGTAGTGACGGTAATGAAGTGAAAAATGATGGCTACGGTGAAGGTGGGAATGAAGAACAGAACGCACAACTCTTTAAAATATATCAACAACAGCAACAACTCAGACAGGCTCTAGAAGATCGTTTGGCTAAGGAAGGAAAAATTGAATCCGCTGGGCAATTAATAAAGCAAATGGAAGAGGTGGAGCTCGATTTGTTGAATTACGGTTTCACCAATCAAACACTCCAAAAGATGATGGACTTGCAACATCAGTTGTTGAAATTAGAGAATGCTACTTTCATGCAAGGACAAGACACAAAGCGTGAATCTGAAACCAATAAAAAAGAATTTGAAAATAATAATCCTAGTCAAATTCAAACCGCAAAACAATACTTCAATACGCTTGAAATATTAAATCGCCAAGCACTACCTTTGCAGAATCATTTTAAGAAAAAGATTCAAGAGTATTTTAAGAGCGATGATTAGTTTTAATTACGAAACCGATTTTAATTCAGATAACGAAAAAGAATTTTCCGATTGGATTTCCAATACAATTGAGGAAGAGAATTGCAAGGAAGGGGAGATTAACTATATCTTTTGCTCAGACCAATATTTACACAAAATCAATTTGGAATTTTTGAATCATGACACATTCACGGACATTATAAGTTTCGACTATTCAGCAGGAAAAGAACTACACGGTGATATTTATATTTCAGTGGATAGAGTAGCGGAAAATGCCAAAGAATTCAATGTAAAATTTGAAGATGAATTAGCAAGAGTAATGATTCATGGTATTCTTCATTATTGTGGTTACAAAGACAAAACAAAAGAAGATAAAAATCAGATGCGCTCCAAAGAGGACCACTACTTGTCAAAACGTTCGTGAATATTACTATTTCAACGTATCTTTGCGCGCCTAAAAATTTATGTTTACAATTATGTTCCACGTGGAACAAAAAGAATTAAATCATGTTTAACGAAGTCTATGATGTTATAGTTGTTGGTGCTGGCCATGCGGGTAGCGAAGCTGCGGCTGCGGCTGCCAATATGGGAAGTAAGACCTTGTTAATTACAATGAATCTTCAGAACATCGCTCAGATGTCTTGTAATCCTGCGATGGGAGGCATTGCAAAAGGACAAATTGTACGCGAGATCGATGCGCTTGGAGGTTATAGCGGAATTGTTTCAGACACATCAGCGATTCAATTTAAGATGCTCAATAAATCTAAAGGACCAGCTATGTGGAGTCCAAGAGTGCAATCTGATAGAATGCGTTTTGCTGAAGATTGGAGGTTGCTATTGGAAAACACACCTAATCTTGATTTCTATCAAGAAATGGTTTCAGGCCTCATTATAGAAAAGGGTAAAGTTGTTGGTGTAAAAACATCATTGGGAATTGAAGTGAAGGCGAAGACTGTTGTGTTAACCAACGGAACTTTTCTTAATGGCTTAATTCATATTGGTGATAAAAATTTTGGCGGAGGTCGAGCAGGTGAAAGAGCCGCGACAGGAATAACGGAAGAGTTGATCGAAATGGGTTTTGATTCCGGAAGAATGAAAACAGGAACACCGCCTAGAGTCGATGGACGATCGTTAGATTATTCTGTAATGATAGAGCAACCAGGAGATGAAAATCCTGAAAAGTTTTCTTACTTAGATATTACAAAACCATTGCAAGAACAACGTTCTTGTCATATGACTTATACAAGTCCGGAAGTACATGATTTATTGCGTGAAGGCTTTGATCGTTCACCAATGTTTAATGGAAGAATACAAAGTGTTGGACCAAGATATTGCCCTTCAATAGAGGATAAGATTAATCGATTTGCTGATAAAGATCGTCATCAATTATTTGTGGAGCCAGAGGGCTGGAATACGGTTGAAGTTTATGTCAATGGTTTTTCAACATCGCTACCTGAAGATGTTCAGTTCAATGCTTTAAAATCTGTAAAAGGGTTTGAAAATGTCAAGTTCTTTCGACCTGGTTATGCTATTGAATATGATTATTTTCCACCTACGCAACTAAAGCACACACTGGAAACTAAATTGGTTGAAGGTTTGTTTTTTGCAGGTCAAATTAACGGAACCACAGGTTATGAAGAAGCAGCGTCCCAAGGTTTAATGGCAGGTATAAATGCAAGCCTTAAAGTTCAGGAAAGAGATGCTTTTACGCTGCAACGAGACGAAGCTTATATCGGAGTTTTGATTGACGATTTAATCACAAAGGGAACTGAAGAGCCTTATAGAATGTTTACATCTCGAGCCGAGTACAGAACTTTATTACGTCAAGACAATGCAGATTTTAGATTAACACCAAAAGGCTATGAACTTGGTTTAGCATCTGAAAAGCGATTACGCAGGATGGAAGAAAAACAATCTAAGTCTGATGCATTTGTCCAGTTTTTTAAAGATACAAGTGTTAAGCCTGAAGAAATAAATCCTGTTTTAGAATCCAAGAATTCTGCTCAGGTAAAACAACAGGATAAAATGTTTAAGCTATATGCGAGGCCTAATATTAGCATAGAGGATATGCGTAAGGTGGAGGCTGTAGATAATTACATTAAAGAAAATAATCTTGATTCTGAAGTTATTGAGCAAACCGAAATTCAGGTAAAATACGCTGGCTATATAGAGAAGGAAAAAAATAATGCTGATAAACTAAACCGTCTTGAAAACGTAAAGATCCCGTCTAATTTCGATTATTCAAAGCTTAAGTCTATGAGCATGGAGGCAAGACAAAAGTTATCAGAAATACAACCTGTAACCATCTCCCAAGCATCAAGAATTAGTGGTGTGTCGCCAAATGATGTTTCGGTTTTACTGGTTTATTTAGGCCGATAATATATTATGTTCCACGTGGAACATAATAAAACTATATACCATAATTTGTCATTCTGAATTAGATTCAGAATCCAATAGAATGAATAACAAACCTACATATCTTACTGTAAAAGACCATTCGGTCTCGGGTGAAACCTTTCAGTTATTATATAATGACGAGTTGGATATGTTGGAGACATTCCCGCAGCCGAAGGCAGAGAATCTTTCAGATTATTATAACAGCGAGAACTATATTTCTCATACCGATACCAAACGAAATTTATTAGAACGAGTTTATCACATAGTGAGAAGTATTTCACTAAAACGAAAACTTAAGCTCATTAACGCTTTTAAGTCAGAAGATAAAACACTTTTAGATATTGGCTGCGGAACGGGTGATTTTTTAGAAACCGCACAAAATGATGGTTGGCAAATCACAGGAATTGAACCTAACAAAAATGCAAGACAAATTGCAAATTCTAAAACTAATAATTCAGTTTTTGAGATAGATCACTTAGCTGATTTAGAACAAAACACTTTTGACGTTATTACGCTTTGGCACGTGTTAGAACATTTGCCAAATTTAGATATGCACGCTAAATTATTTAAGCGACTTTTAAAACCAAATGGCAGATTGGTGATAGCGGTTCCTAATTTTAAAAGTTATGATGCTAAGCACTATCAAAACTTTTGGGCAGCTTATGATGTGCCGAGACATTTATGGCACTTTTCAAAAACCTCAATTTCAAAAATGTTTCAACCACAAAACCTTAAAGTAGTAAAAATCTTACCAATGGTTTTTGACGCCTATTACGTGAGTTTGCTTTCAGAAAAATATAAATCAGGATGGATGAATCCACTTAGAGCATTTTGGATAGGAATGCAATCAAATCAAAAAGCAAAACGCTCAAAAGAGTATTCATCTCATATTTATATCTTAAAACAACAGTATACTTAAATAAAAGACAACTGTTTAATTTTAGTCCATTATAATAGCAGATTACAGGCTAAAAAACCAAAATGCGCTTAAAACGCTTTATTTTAGCTCAAAACCAATAACTTTTAATAATAAAAGAGGTAAGTCACCATAGGTTTTATTAATGGTAATAAAATTATGTAATTCACAAGCTAACTTTTATACATTTGCAAAAATTTAAATAGAATTAAAATCATGAAAAAAATAATTGTTGCCTTAATTACTTTGGTCGTTTTTGCGTCTTGCCAAGAACAACAAAAAATCGCATTCATTGATAACAGTAAAGTCATTAATGATTATCAAATGAAAATTGATATAGAAGAAAGGTTTAAAGGAAAAGACGAAGTTTTTAAAAAGAGAATGGATAGTGTCGGAAAAGCTTTTCAAACAGAAGCGCAAAAACTAAGTGCTGATGCACAAAAGATGTCAAGGACCAAGCAAGAGGAAATTTATAATGAGCTGGGGCAAAAACAACAAATGTTACAGCAACAGTTTCAGTATGAGCAACAACTGATGCAGCAGGAATTCAATACCGAGATTGACTCTGTAATATCTAAAGTCAGGACTTTTGTTGAAGACTATGGAAAAGACAACGGCTACACTTATATTTTAGGAAAAAATGAAGCGGGAAGCGTGATGTACGGTAGTGATGCTAATGATATTTCAGAAACCATTACCAAAGCACTAAATGATGCTTACGGTAAAAAAGATGCTGAAGCTTCTACCTCTGAAGAGGCAAAAGAAGAATAAATATTGATAACATAGTTCAAACTAAGGCCGAGCTACATAGCTTGGCTTTTTTTATGCAATAACCTTGTTAACTTAATAGATAGATCTGTCAGGATAATTTTAGAATTCCCATTACGTTCAATATGGTAAATAGCATCTTGCAACTCGTCGGAAATCTCTAAAATATTTGCGTCATGAACAAAAGGCGCGAATTTCTCAAGTTTAAAATCTTCTGATTTGGGTTCTAGATAAACCAATTCATCAGCTTTATAATTCAACAGCAGAGCCTGTCTAAAATAATTTAAGCAAAAGCTTAAGAATTTCTTTTGTGTTTCCCGACCTGTTTTGGCAATTTCCTCAGACCAAGAAATTAAATCGTGAATGGCGCTTTTATTTCCTCTTGCCTTAAAAGCAGAACGTACCCAAAGGATAAACCATTTTTCAAATTGAATATCCTCACTATCCTGATAGATTAAATCACAAGCCTTGTTGTAATTTCCGTTGGACTGATGTGCAATTTTTGTGGCAACAGCATTTTCAATATGATAATTCTTTACTAATGCCTCGGTAATAGCCTCTTCTGCTAAAGGAGGAAAGTGTAAAACCTGACAACGAGAAAGAATGGTATTAATGATTTGCTCTTCATCCTCTGCTATCAGAATAAAGATGGTTTTTTCTGGTGGCTCTTCAATTAACTTTAAAAGTTTATTGGCGGCTGGTATATTCATTTTTTCAGCCATCCAAATAATCATAACCTTGTAGCGACCTTCGTAAGATTTTAGAGAAAGAGATTTCACAATCTCCAAGGCTTCATCAACACCTATCTGTCCCTGTTTATTATCTACTCCAAGAAGTTTATACCAATCAAATAGATTACCATAGGGCTGCTGCTCTAAAAGTTGTCGCCACTCCTCGAGATAAAAGCTTGAAACAGGCTTACTTTTTACTTTATCACTGGTGGTTACCGGAAACGCAAAATGCAAATCAGGATGCGAGAAGTTTTTAAACTTTAAATTACAGGCATCATTTCCGCCCGTATTTTCGCCATTCGTGTTACTGCACAGAATATATTGCGCATATGCTAGTGCCATTGGTAACGTACCAGAACCTTCAGGTCCAACAAAAAGTTGCGCATGTGCAATTCTACCTTTATCAACACTGGTTGTAAGGTGGTTTTTAATATGAGCCTGTCCTAAAACTTCAGAAAATAGCATAGGGCAAAACTATGCATTATTTTATCCATAAAAAACTATCAATTAAATGTAATAGACATAATGCTATTTAAGCATCTAAAGGTTCTGTTTGTCAAATGCACATTATGGGTTTATATTTGCTTTTCAAAATTTAAAATATGAAGACCATAAACGATTTCAATTTTCAAGATAAAAAAGCATTAATACGCGTAGATTTTAATGTGCCATTAAACGATAGCCTTGAAGTAACAGACGCCACTCGAATCGTCTCTGCTAAACCGACTATAATTAAGATTTTAGAAGATGGCGGGAGTTGTGTACTAATGTCGCATTTGGGAAGACCAAAGGGTGTTCAGGAAGAATTTTCCCTTAAGCACATTGTAGATAAAATTGAAGACGTTTTGGGTGTTGAAGTAAAATTCGCCAAAAATTGTATTGGCGAAGAAGCAGAGGAAAAAGCAAGTACACTGCAACCTGGAGAAATCTTGTTGCTTGAAAACCTGCGTTTTCATGAAGAGGAAACTAAAGGTGATGTGGATTTTGCTGAAAAACTTTCTAAACTAGGTGATATTTATGTGAATGACGCCTTTGGTACAGCGCATAGAGCACATGCCTCTACCACAATCGTTGCACAGTTTTTTCCTGAGGCAAAATGTTTTGGTCACTTATTGGCAAAGGAAATAGAAAGTATTAAAAAAGTATTGGAAGGTGGAGAAAAACCAGTACTAGCAGTACTTGGCGGAGCAAAAGTGTCTTCAAAAATCACAGTGATTGAAAATATATTAGATAAAGTAGATCATTTAATTATAGGAGGAGGAATGACGTTTACCTTCATAAAAGCCCAAGGAGGAAATATTGGAGATTCTATTTGCGAAGACGATAAAACAGCTTTGGCTTTAGACATTATGAAACAAGCAGAAGCAAAAAATGTCAAAATCCACTTACCTGTTGATGTCGTTGCTGCGGATGCTTTTAGTAACGATGCGAATACACAAATTTGTGATGTTAGGCAAATCCCAGATGGTTGGCAAGGCTTAGATGCTGGACCAAAGTCTTTGGAAATTTTCGATGATGTAGTAAACCAAAGCAAAACGATATTATGGAACGGTCCCCTTGGTGTTTTTGAAATGGAAAATTTCGCAAAAGGCACTATAGCTTTGGGCGAATCGATTGCGCAGTCCACTAAAAATGGCGCATTCTCACTAGTTGGTGGAGGAGACTCTGTTGCAGCCGTAAAGCAATTCGGGTTTGAAGATAAGGTAAGCTACGTGAGCACAGGTGGTGGGGCAATGTTAGAGAGCTTAGAAGGTAAAACCTTACCAGGAATTGCTGCTATTTTAGACTAAAGTCGTAAAAAATACTATTTTAGAGCCTCTAACGTTATATTTGGCACATCTAAACTAGGCCTATGGGAATTAAAGGTATTGTATCATTTTGCTTACTCTTGTTTATGTCTTTTGGTTTTTCTCAAGTAAAAACTGATAGCATAACTAAGCAACAAACAAAGATTTCCGAGAAAACAGACACCATAGTTGATGGCTCTGTAATACCACAAAAAAATATTCCTGCCGAGATTGATTCTTTAAACATCAAAAACCTTCAGGATTTAGCTGAAGCTGCTGAGTTAGATCAAAAATGGTTAGATGAGCTTTATAACAACTCATTATTTGATACCATTTACAAATCGGTTTCAGAACTAACTTACGAACCTGTTGATTATCCAGAATTAACCACAGATACCTTAAAAGCGAGGCTAAAACGACTCAATGCCAGAACACCTTTCAATGTAGAATATAACCCTTCATTAGAAAGTGTTATAAAAAACTATCTCAAATATAGACGCACATCCATGGAGCGCTTAATGGGATTAAGCCATTTTTATTTCCCAATGTTTGAGCAAGAGTTTGACAATTATAATATTCCCTTGGAAATGAAGTATCTCTCAATTGTAGAATCTGCACTAAAACCCAGAGCACGTTCTAGAGTTGGTGCAACAGGTTTATGGCAATTTATGTTTGCTACCGGGAAAGAATATAAATTGGATGTGAGCAGCTATGTAGATGAACGAAGTGACCCAATAAAATCGACAACTGCAGCAGCTCAATACCTATCTAGGCTTTATAAAATCTTTGGAGATTGGGACTTAGCTTTAGCCGCCTATAATTCAGGACCAGGAAATGTCAATAAAGCCATAAGACGTTCAGGTGGTTATAAGAACTATTGGAATATCCGCCAAAACCTACCAAGGGAAACAGCTGGCTATGTTCCCGCGTTTTTGGCAACTATGTACATTTTTGAATATGCTAAAGAACACGGTTTTAAACCTGAGCGACCAGCATTTCAGTATGTACAAACAGACACCATCCATGTGAAGCAAATGATTTCTTTAGATCAGGTCTCTGAGACTACGGGAGTAAAAATTGAAGAGCTACAGTTTTTGAATCCGTCTTATAAATTGGACATTATACCTAAGGTAGACGGAAAAACCTACACACTACGTTTGCCCAGAGAAGCTGTCGGTATCTTCACCACAAACGAAGATAAAATATATGCTTTTGCAAATGCAGAATTTAATAAGCGTGAAAAACCTTTGCCACAATTGTTGAATTCTGATACCAAAATAAGATACCGCGTTAAGAGTGGCGATTATTTAGGCAAGATTGCAAGGAGGTATGGAGTGCGAGTAAGCCAGATAAAACGTTGGAACGGTCTCAGAAGTAACAACCTAAAAATTGGACAGCGCCTAACCATCTACCCGAGAAATCCAGTTGCTTCTACAAAACCAAAAACAGAAAAAAAGGTTGTAAATACAAACGGTAAACAAATTTATAAAGTAAGATCTGGTGATTCGCTTTGGAGTATTGCCCAAAAATTTTCTGGAGTTTCTGTTCAAAATCTTAAAGAATGGAACGATATTAGTGGTAGTAAACTCAAAATAGGAATGACACTTG
This sequence comes from Winogradskyella sp. MIT101101, assembly GCF_047126865.1. Lineage (NCBI taxonomy): Bacteria > Pseudomonadati > Bacteroidota > Flavobacteriia > Flavobacteriales > Flavobacteriaceae > Winogradskyella > Winogradskyella sp. MIT101101. The sequence goes on from NZ_CP138982.1 coordinate 2,114,801, forward strand.
TTGTGTCTGAATAAAAAAATCAACAAAAAATAAACTTATGAGAACATTATATACTTTACTGTTCTGTGTGCTATTGGTTGCATGTGGTGACAAAAAAGACGATGACAAAACAACTTATCTCCCAGCATCTAACGGTATTTTAAACAGTATTTCGGTGGTTGTAGACAATACGCTTTGGGAAGGTAGTGTGGGTGAAAGTGTTAGAGAAATTTTTGCCGCACCACTTAATGGGCTGCCAACAGACGAACCAATGTTTAATTTAAAACAGATTCCGCCTCAAGTTTTTGACGGTTTCGCTACACGCAGTAGAATTGTTCTTAAAATTGAGAAAAGTGATGTAGAAGCGACGACCATTATTAAGAATAATGTTTTCGCAAAGCCACAAACCGTAGCTGTAGTTCGTGGGAAAACAAATCAAGATATAATTGCTCAATTAAAAGAAAGCAAAGCGAGAATTATTGATGCATTTAATAAAGAAGAAGTAAAGGAGAAGCAAAGACAAATCAATAAATCACTTTTAAAAGACGAAAAAATGGAAAATCAGCTTGGTTTTACAGTTGATATTCCTTCAGTCTATAAGTTTGGAAAATCAGAGAACGACTTTTATTGGCTAAGGAAAGCGTTGGATAACAGTAAAACAATAGATATTATGTTTTATGAAGTTCCAATGGAAACAATTTCTGAAGGTGATAGCACTGTTGTTGACATTATTAAAATGCGAAATCACATTACAAAAACTAAAGTCCCAGGCGAAGATGGTATTTATATGAAGGTTGAAGACGCCTTCGCACCCGCAATGTTCAAAACCATAATTGATAATAAACCAACTTATGAAGTTAGAGGGCTTTGGGATATGGAAGGTTATACCATGGGAGGGCCTTTTATAACCTTCGCCATAGAGGATAAAGTGAACAAACGCTATTTAATTGCAGATGGTTATGTATATGCACCATCACTTAATAAAGGCGAGTATATTTTTGAAATAGAATCAATCATTAAATCCATAACTATTAAGTAATAAAAAAGCCAACTGATTCAGTTGGCTTTTTTTATGTTTTTCAATTAAGGATCTATTCTTTTTCCTTATTGTCAGCAGGATCTTCCTTACTTGCGTCTTTAAACTCTTTGATACCACTACCCAAACCTCTCATTAGTTCAGGAATTTTTTTACCACCAAACAATAGTAAAATGGCCACAACTATTAAAACGATTTGCCATGGACCCAACGCTAAAACTATATTGCTAGAAATCATATTTTTAAATTTAGACCACAAAGTTAGTAATTATACTTTAATTATAACGTTGTAAACCCAACTTTAGCACTTATTGATAGCGCTATTTCACTATTTTAACTAATTTTGTTTTAATGGCAAAAAAGAAAAAAAAAGAAAAAAAAATTGCTAAAAAGCTACTTCATAAGTATCGCTTAGTAATCCTTAATGAAGATACTTTTGAAGAGCGTTTTGCAATTAAACTAACACGCCTTAATGTTTTTGTCTTAACATCACTTTCGGCAATTTTCTTGGTATTCTTTACCATCCTATTGATTGCCTTTACGCCGTTGCGAGAGTATATTCCTGGGTATTCATCAGCAAAGCTTAAAAAAGAAGCCTCTGTCCTTAACTATAAAACAGACTCGTTGGTTCAGGAATTGGAGCTAAATAAACGATATTATGCCTCAATCCGAAAAGTACTTACAGGTGATGTATCAACGGTTGAATTTAACAGAGATTCCATTATAGAAGCGGCCAAAAACGACGTAGATATTTTGCAGATTACGACCAACAAAGAAGACTCTTTGTTAAGAGAAAAAGTTGAAAAAGAGGATAAATATAACCTGTTTGAAGAATCAACGAATCAAAACAGCTTTGTATTATTTCCGCCCGTTAACGGAACTATATCAGAAGAGTATAATATTGAAGACAAGCACTTTGCTGTAGATGTTGTAGTTGCTAATGACACTCCTGTTAAGGCCACGGCAGATGGAACAGTTATATTTGCAGAGTGGACTGTAGAAACGGGCTATGTAGTTATTATTGAGCATAACCAAGAATTAATTTCTGTGTACAAGCACAACTCAGCCATTACAAAGTCTCAAGGCGATTTAGTTAAGGCAGGAGAGGTCATCGCCATGTCTGGAAATACGGGAGAGTTGAGCACAGGTCCGCACCTTCATTTTGAACTCTGGAGTAAAGGCTACCCAGTAAACCCAACTAATTTCATTGATTTTCAGTAATGCCATCGGTTAAAGCAGCACTATCCAAACCTTTTGCCAAAATTATAGCTTGGCGTATAAAAAAATGGGCTTCAAATCCTGTTGAGACCCAAGAAAAAGTGTTTCATAATCTTATAGTAGAAGCAAAAAACACTGTTTTTGGTAAAGACCATAATTTCAGTGAGATTATTACTCATGAACATTTTAAGTCTAAAGTTCCCATAAGGGACTATGAAGACTTAAAGCCCTATGTAGAACGCGTTGTTAAAGGCGAAGAGAATATACTGTGGAAAGGTAAACCCTTGTATTTCGCTAAAACATCCGGTACGACATCTGGTGCTAAATATATTCCCATTACTAAAGAAAGCATGCCCACACATGTTGATGCCGCTAGAAATGCCATTCTAATGTACATCAACGAAACCGGAAACTCAAAATTTGTAGATGGCAAAATGATTTTTTTACAAGGAAGCCCAACTCTAGAAGAAAAAAACGGGATTAAGCTTGGAAGACTTTCTGGCATTGTGGCACATTATGTACCTAAATACCTTCAAAAAAACAGATTGCCTAGCTTAAAAACCAATTGCATTGAGGATTGGGAAACTAAAGTAAACGCCATAGTTGAAGAAACTATTGACGAAGACATGACGGTTATTTCAGGGATACCGTCATGGGTGCAAATGTATTTTGAAAAGTTAATAGAAAAGAGAGGAAAGAAGGTGGGCGAAATTTTCAAAAACTTTAATTTATTCATATTTGGAGGTGTTAATTATGAGCCTTATAAAGCTAAATTCGAAAACCTAATAGGGAGAAAGGTTGATAGTATAGAACTATATCCTGCAAGTGAAGGATTTTTTGCATTTCAAGACAAGCAAAATGAAAAAGGGATGCTCTTACAATTAGACTCCGGTATATTTTATGAATTTGTTGAAGCTGAACATTTCTTTAGTGACAATCCGGAACGAATAACAATAAAAGATGTAAAACTTGGTGTTAACTACGTTATGATCATCTCTACAACAGCTGGTCTTTGGGCGTATAATGTTGGAGATACAGTGCAGTTCACATCACTAAAACCTTATAGACTTATTGTTAGTGGCAGAATAAAACACTTTATTTCTGCTTTTGGAGAACACGTTATAGGGAAGGAAGTTGAACAAGCCCTAAAAGAAGCTACAGAAAATACATCAATTACTGTTAATGAATTTACTGTAGCACCTCAAATTAACCCAGTGGAGGGGCTACCGTATCACGAATGGTTTATTGAGTATGAAAATGAACCTGAAAACGAAGCTAAATTTATAGAAGATTTAGAGCAATCGCTTCAAAAACAAAACAGCTATTATCTAGATTTAATAAAAGGAAAGGTCTTGCGACCCTTAAAGATTACTAGAGTAAAGAAAGATGGTTTCAAAGCCTATATGAAATCCATAGGAAAACTAGGTGGACAAAATAAAATCCCAAGATTATCCAACGATAGAAAAATAGCTGATAAAATATACGAACTTCAATTAACTAAATAACTCTATATTTGTAGGTTAAAATAATGTATGAGCACAGTTAAGAAAAAACACGAAAGAACTAGAGCGCAAGAAAGCTCAAATGCAATCGAGCGTATGTATATAACCATGCGGCATTTGTTTAATCGTGGATTTTATAAACCAATGGGAGTTTCGGGCGAAACTTTGCGGGAGGCATTGTTGTTATTACGCCCAGAAATCTACGGTTCTATTGCCGATGAAAAGGCAGAAATAGAGGGCTTGTTGTACGTTATTGATCGTTTACCTCGAGGTATAGAGGAGTGCACGTTCATAAACCTAACAAGTGATGAAGGCTATACCAACTCACATTTTAAGCCTATAATCCCACCAAAACGAAGACGAAATTGCTATCGTATAGACGATGAGCAAATGAATATTGAAATAACAAGAGGTCGTTCAGAAATCTACGATATTTTAACACATCTTACATTTTTGTTTGTGGAGTCTCACAAAATAAGTAAGCGGATTATTATTAATGAAGAAGGGGCCACTGTTAGAGACTGGCAGAAGTTAGAAAATGCTGTTACTTCAACAAAAAAACTAACTCAAAAAGAGCGCGAAATTGCCATTACGCACACAGCAAATATTTTAGGGAGAACTTTCAATGAATTAACCGAAGCATATCCTAAATTTGCTACCGAAAGTCAACCAGAACGCTTATTACACATTGTTTATTGGCTGGGTAAGTTGGCAATTGAGGAGGTCATAAATGGCAATAAAAGAACCATAACTTTTAGCCCAGTTTTAAGAGAACGATTGGGCCATCATATCCACGGTGAAGTATGGGCAGACAATATAAAAGAGATATTAAATAAGCACGGACTTTTAGAGCGACCGATACACATTATTAGCGCAAACATGCACAGCGTTATGAATTCTATTTTCGCGAAAGGTACTCTTAAGGGTGCTGATTCCAAAAAAGACATTTTTGAGGTTTACGAAACTCTAAGCAACTCAAAAAGTGTTGCAATGCGCAATAAAGTAGAGAAATCTGCGTTGCAGAACGGAATGATCTACATAAAGGACACGTCTGGAACCAACATAGATGTCCAAATTTTTGATACAGATAAAATAGATTTTTCTAATACAGACTTTGAGTATTCACAATCCAATAAGGATGACAAAGCTGTAATTTTTGTTATGGACTATGCGTTTGGAGAACAGGCGTATGAAACTATGGATGAATTTCTAAAACCGATAAAGGTGAATGGTAAAAAAGTTCATTTAGATGTTAAATCCATATCTATTATGGGTAAGGCAGGTATTTTAGAGGGAGGTAAAGGAGATGTTATGATTCCTTCGGCCCATATTTTTGAAGGTACAGCTGACAATTATCCATTTAAAAACGAACTAAGTAAAAACGATTTAGTAGATTGCGGAGTTGATGTTTATGAAGGTACAATGGTTACGGTATTAGGCACTTCCTTGCAGAATAAAGAAATTTTAAAATTCTTTAAAAAATCCACATGGAATGTCATTGGTTTAGAAATGGAAGGAGCACATTATCAAAAAGCGATACAAGCGGCATCAAGAGTTAGAGGCAGTATAAATGAAGATGTAAAAGTAAGATATGCTTATTATGCTAGTGACAACCCACTAGAGACTGGAAGCACATTGGCTTCAGGAGGTTTAGGAGCATCGGGTGTTAAACCAACATACGTCATAACAAAAAAAATACTAGAACAAATATTTAATTCGTAATACATGAGTGATAAATCACCGCATAAACCTCAGGATGAGGAAATTGATTTAGGGCAGTTTTTCAACGCCATAGGAAATTTATTTGAAAAACTTTTTTCGTTTATAGGTAAAATTTTTATAGGTCTTTTTTCGGCCTTGATTTTTGCTTTAAAGCCGTTGGTTAATAATTTTAAATTAGTGGCTATAGTACTGATGACTACAGCAATACTTGGATTTACCATTGAAAAATTTAAAGACCCCGTATATGTTTCTGATATGCTGGTTAGACCGTATTACGATTCTAAATATCAGCTCTCAAACAATGTAGATTATTTTAATGCGCTTATTAGCTCAGAAAATTACAAAGAACTATCCAATATTTTTGAAATAGATAGCCTAACCACAGCAAAACAACTAATTGGATTTGAAATTGAAATTGGACCAGAAACACAAAATGATTTACTAAAGGAATATGATGATTACATAAAATCTTTAGACAGTACTTTGGCAGTTGAAGTTGCTTACGAAGACTTTATTGAAAACAGAGATATACTTGCTGGAAGCATTTTCTCCATCAAGGCCAAGGCCACAAGCAATGATATTTTTCCTAGCTTAGAAAAGGGGTTTATAAAGACATTTGAAAATGAATACTCCCAAAAGTTAAAGACAAGAACTGACTCGATTCGGGCGGTTAAAAAACTTTACTATATTGAAGAGCTTAGAAGAGTAGAGAGCCTTCAAGAAACCTACATGGAAATTAAGAAAAATGAATCAGAAAAGGGAGAGGTAAAATTGGGCGCAGAAGGATTTATACCTTTAGTACAAGAAAAAACAGAAACCAAAGAATTTGAGCTGTTTCAAGAAGAATTAAAAATACGAAGCTCTTTAAGGACATTAGAGGAAGAGACGCTTGAAGAAGGTGAGTACTATGACATACTTTCTAGCTTTGAAGAAGTAGGAACTTTAGAGGCAGATATAATTGACAAGTATTCTCTAACTTTTCCTACACTAGCGTTATTAGTAATGATAATAGTTTATAGTATATTTAAAACATTCAAGTTCATTAAGGAATATGAATAAGCAACAGACCATACTAATTACAGGTGGTGCTGGTTTTATTGGCTCAAATTTTATTTTCTATTTGCTAAAAGAGCGAGAAAACATCAATATTGTTAATTTAGATAAGCTCACCTACGCAGGCGAGCTTTCTAATTTAAAACAATTACAAAACCATAAAAACTATAGTTTTGTAAAGGGAGATATATGCGACACAGAATTGGTCAATGAACTTTTCAAAAAACACAGCTTCTCTGGAGTCATTCATTTTGCTGCCGAGTCTCATGTAGACAATTCAATTAGCAACCCAGATGCTTTTATAAAAACAAATATAGAAGGCACCTTTAATCTTCTTAATATAGCTAAAACCTTTTGGATGGACGCTCCCTTTAAACCCAAATCAGGTTTTGTAAGCAATAGATTTCATCATATTTCTACAGACGAGGTTTATGGCACCCTAGGGGAAACAGGGCTTTTTACAGAAGAAACACCCTACGCTCCCAACAGTCCTTATAGCGCCTCTAAGGCATCATCAGACTTTATTGTTAGGAGTTATTTCCATACGTATGGCATGAACGTAGTTACCACAAATTGCAGTAACAACTATGGACCAAAACAGCATGATGAGAAATTAATACCAACAATTATAAGAAAAGCTATTAGTGGAGAAAACATTCCTATATATGGTGATGGAAAAAATATAAGAGATTGGTTGTATGTAGAAGACCATTGTAGAGGAATTGATTTAGTTTTTCAAAAAGGAAGAAAAGGAGAAACCTACAATATTGGAGGAAAGAATGAAAGAGATAATCTTTATATAGCCCATAAGATCTGTGAAATTCTAGACAATATCAAACCGAAAAAAGAACCATATTCTAAACAAATAACCTTTGTAAAGGATAGACCTGGACATGATTTTAGATATGCTATTGATGCCTCAAAGATTGAAAGTGAATTAGGCTGGGAAGCAAAAGAGAATTTTGAAACAGGAATAGAAAAAACCATACACTGGTACTTAGATAAATACGAAAACTAATGAAAGGGATAGTTCTAGCGGGCGGATCAGGTACAAGATTGCATCCATTAACTTTAGCCATAAGTAAACAACTTATGCCGATTTATGATAAGCCTATGATTTATTATCCCGTATCTACGCTTATGTGGTCTGGGATAAAGGACATACTTATAATTTCTACACCAGAGGACCTTCCACTATTTGAAAAGTTATTGGGAGATGGTAAAAAGTATGGCTGTAATTTTCAATATGCAGTACAGGAAGAACCCAAAGGTCTTGCTGAAGCTTTTATCATAGGAGAAGATTTTATAGGAAAGGATAAAGTTGCTTTAATCCTTGGAGATAACATTTTTTACGGTACAGGCTTATCAGAATTACTTCAACAAAACAATAATCCCGACGGTGGAATTATTTACGCCTATCATGTACACGACCCAGAGCGCTACGGAGTTGTTGAGTTTGATAAAAACGGTACAGTGGTGTCGATTGAAGAAAAGCCCATGAAGCCAAAATCTAACTATGCAGTCCCAGGAATATATTTTTACGATAACTCAGTAGTAGAAATAGCAAAAAACATAAAACCAAGTAAAAGAGGAGAATTAGAAATTACCGATGTTAACAAAACGTATTTAGAGAGGGGGAAACTAAAAGTAAGTGTTTTAGATAAAGGTACAGCTTGGCTAGATACAGGCACGTTTAATTCACTGATGCAAGCTTCACAGTTTGTCCAGGTAATAGAAGAACGACAGGGTTTAAAAATTGGAGCTATTGAAGAGGCAGCGTACAAAATGGGTTTTATAGATAAGGCGCAATTCAAAAAAGTTGCAAAAACCCTAACCAAAAGCGGTTACGGCAAGCACCTCCTGAGTTTACTGGCTGAATAATATGATTATAAAAGAAACAAAATTAAAAGGGTGTTATACACTACAACCAAAAGTGTTTGAAGATAAAAGGGGCTATTTTATAGAGAGCTACAATGAAAACGTATTTAAAAAAGCCCTTGGAAAGAACATTAACTTTGTTCAAGATAACGAATCCCAATCCTCTAAAGGTGTTTTAAGGGGTCTCCACTACCAAACAGGTGAGTTTGCACAAGCAAAATTGGTCAGGGTTATTAAAGGTAAAGTGTTGGACATTGCAGTTGATTTGAGACAAAACTCCTTAACTTTTGGCGAACACGTCTCAGCAATTCTATCTGAAGAAAACAAAACTCAACTTTTTATACCTCGAGGCTTTGCCCATGGGTTTTTGGTCTTAGAGGATAATACTATTTTTAGTTACAAATGTGATAATTTTTATAACAAAGAATCAGAAACAGGGGTAATATACAATGACAAAGATTTAAATATAGACTGGAAATACCCAGAGTCTGAATTAATTCTCTCAGAGAAAGACTTGCTTTTACCATCTTTTAAAAACGCTAAATTATGAAGCGGATAGCTGTCTTAGGTGCTAACGGGCAATTAGGCCAGACACTAAATTCTTTAGTTGATAAAGAGCCAGACAGTTATAGCTTTTACTCAAAAGAGGATGTTGACATAACCGATAAGGAGTCAATTAGCACTCTTTTTAATAAGAATGATTTTGATTTTTGTGTCAATTGTGCCGCCTTTACAAATGTTGAGTTGGCAGAAAAAAACGTTGACCAAGCTTTTTTAGTAAATGCAGAAGGAGCAAAGAATATTGCAGAGGTTTGCCAGTCAAAAAATATAAAATTAGTTCACATTTCTACGGATTATGTTTTTGACGGAAAAAAAAGAGAACCATACACTACAAAAGACAAAACCAATCCAATAAACCAGTACGGTAGGTCTAAACTTAAAGGCGAACTCTATATTAAGGAAACAATAAAAGAGCATTACATTATAAGAACGTCTTGGCTTTATTCTCTATTTGGCAAAAATTTTCTCAAAACCATTGTCAACAAAACAAAACAAAACGTAGAGTTAAAAATTACTACAGAAGAACAAGGTACACCCACAAGCTGTTTGGATCTCTCAAGGTTTATTATTTATCTAATTAAATCAGACGATATTCATTACGGAATCTACCACTTCTCGGCCAAAGGGAAAACAACTTGGTACGGTTTTGCAAAAGAAATAGTAAAGCATTTTAACTCAAAGAAAACTTCAAATATTTTTTCTGTAGACAGTTATAAAACCATAGCTAAGCGACCTAAATATAGCGTTTTAGACATTTTAGAAACGGAAAAAATGTACAAGGATTTAAATAAATGGCAAGAAAGTGTAAAGTCGCTTATTAATGACCTGTAAGTAAAGATTCAATAGTGCTTAAATTTATATGAGAAAGGTTATTTTTGTAAATTAATAGTCTTTCAATTAGAGATTATATAATACTTAATTAATGAAAAAAATAGCTTTAATTACAGGTGTAACGGGTCAGGATGGGGCTTATCTGAGCGAGTTTCTTTTAAAGAAAGGATACGAGGTTCATGGCGTAAAAAGAAGATCATCTTTATTCAACACTGATAGGATAGATCACCTTTATCAAGACCCTCATGAGGAGAACAGAAACTTTTTTCTTCATTATGGAGACCTAACGGATAGCACTAACCTAATCAGAATTATTCAAGAGGTTAGACCTGATGAAATATATAATTTGGCAGCCATGAGCCATGTTCATGTGTCTTTTGAAACACCAGAATATACGGCAAATGCAGATGGAATAGGTACGCTGAGAATCTTAGAAGCTGTGAGAATTCTAGGTTTAGAAAAATCTACAAGAATTTACCAAGCTTCTACTTCTGAGCTTTATGGGAAAGTACAAGAAGTACCCCAGACCGAAACCACACCGTTTTATCCAAGAAGCCCTTATGCCGTAGCTAAGATTTATGCCTATTGGATTACCGTAAATTATCGTGAGGCCTATGGCATGTACGCTTGTAATGGCATCCTTTTTAACCATGAGTCTCCGATAAGAGGAGAAACTTTTGTTACCAGAAAAATCACTAGAGCTACATCTAGAATTGCACTAGGGATGCAAGAGAAAATGTACTTGGGAAATTTAGATGCTCAACGCGATTGGGGTCATGCTAAAGACTACATAAGAATGATGTGGATGATTTTACAAGCTGACGAGCCAGAAGATTGGGTAATTGCAACAGGCAAAACCACTTCAGTTCGTGATTTTGTGCGTATGTGCTTTGCTCACATAGGGGTTGAATTAGAATTTAAAGGAAAAGGCTCGGAAGAAAGGGGTTGTGTTAAATCATCAAGCAATTCTAAATATCCTCTCGAAGTTGGAAAAGAAGTAGTCTCGGTTGATGAAAAATACTATCGCCCAACAGAAGTTGACTTACTCGTTGGTGACGCGACAAAGGCTAAAGAAAAATTGGGTTGGATTCCTAAATACGATTTGCCCGCACTTGTAGAAGATATGATGTCTAGTGATTTAAAGCTTATGGGAAAGCAACAATACCTTAGAGATGGGGGCTATAGAATCAAAAATTATTTTGAGTAAACCTGTATGAAAAAAGATTCTAAAATTTATGTTGCAGGACATAGAGGCCTTGTGGGAAGTGCATTATTGGAAAATCTCCAAAGCAAAGGTTATCAAAATATTGTCACAAAAACGCATAAAGAGTTAGATTTAACTAACCAAAAAAATGTTGCAGAGTTTTTCGTTAAAGAAAAACCAGAGTATGTTTTTCTGGCTGCAGCAAAAGTAGGAGGTATAGTTGCAAATAATGTTTATAGGGCGGATTTTATATATGAAAATCTAATGATTCAGAACAACGTAATACACCAAAGCTATGTTAACAGCGTTAAGAAGTTACTTTTTTTAGGGAGTACCTGTATCTATCCAAAAGACTGCACTCAGCCCATGAAAGAAGAATATCTGCTTACTGATGAGCTAGAATACACCAACGAACCCTATGCAATAGCAAAAATCGCAGGTATAAAAATGTGCGAAAGCTATAATATACAGCATAACACCAACTTTATATCAGTAATGCCAACAAATCTCTATGGCCCAAATGACAACTTTGACTTAGAAAGGTCTCATGTCCTTCCTGCATTGATTAGAAAAATTCATTTGGCAAAACTACTTTCTGAAAATAGATACAAAGAAGTAGTTTCAGATCTTTGCGTTTCTGATATAGAGGAGGCTAAAGTCTATCTTTCAAAGTTTGGCGTAAGTGGAAACTCAGTTGAAATATGGGGAACGGGAAAACCCAAAAGAGAGTTTTTGTGGTCAAAAGATATGGCAGATGCGTGTGTTTTTATTATGGAAAAGAGGAATTTTGTAGACACATATACAAAGGGGCAAACTGAAATACGCAATACGCATATAAACATTGGAACAGGTGAAGATATTTCAATTTCTGAACTGGCGGTGATGATAAAATCAATTGTTGGATTTAATGGGGAGTTGGTTTTCAATTCAGAAAAACCAGACGGAACACTGAGAAAGTTAACAGATGTTTCTAAACTTAATGAATTAGGCTGGAAGCATAAAGTGAATTTAGAAAACGGAATTAAGGAAATGTATGACTGGTATACCAAAAAATAAGAATCTACAAACAGCAATTAAAGCATCTCTAAATGCAGGTAAGGCAATTATGGAAGTTTATGATACAGCATTTAATGTTGAAATAAAAGACGATAAATCACCCCTGACAGAAGCTGATAAAAAAGCGAATGATGTTATAAACTCCTATCTAAAAAGCACAGGTATACCAATAATTAGTGAAGAAAACAGAAGAATTGACTATGCTATAAGGAAAAACTGGGACACTTGCTGGATTGTAGACCCTGTAGACGGGACCAAAGAGTTTATCAAAAGAAACGGAGAATTTACAGCAAACATAGCTTTGGTTGAGCATGGAAGACCTTTATTGGGTGTGATTTATGTACCAGCTATAAAACGGCTATATTTTGCAGATGTACAAAAGGAGTTAGCTTATTCTGCAGATTTACCCTCCCATGGTTCTTCTATAGATATGGTTGACGCAATTGCGAAACCGCTAAAACCAAAAACACCTTCAAATTCGGTTGAAGTCGTCGGAAGCCGTTCTCATATGAGCCAAGAAACAATGGATTTTGTTGAAAAAATTAAATCAACAGGAAAAGAGGTTAATATAGTTTCAAAAGGAAGCTCATTGAAGTTTTGCCTAGTTGCAGAAGGTAATGCAGACATTTACCCTAGATTTGCACCTACCATGGAGTGGGATACAGCAGCGGGCCAAGCCATTTGCAATGCTGTTGGTATTAAAGTAATTTCAGAAGATACTAAAGAAGCACTTCTTTACAATAAAGAAAACTTATTAAACCCGTGGTTTGTAGTCTCAAATCAATAGAACATGACCGTTTATAAAACCGAGTCACATATTAGAAGTGTCCTTAAGGGTGTTTCTTGGCGAGTAGTTGCAACGACCGATACTGTTTTGGTTGTGCTTTTAGTTACTTGCTTAGACGGAAACTGTAGTATAGACAGCGCTATTAAGATTGGGGTAATTGAGTTTTTGGTAAAGTTTATAATTTACTATTTTCATGAGAGAGCCTGGCAAAAGATACTAGTAAACAAGAAAGTTACTCAAAAGCAAACACTTAGAAAGACAATTTCGTGGCGTATCATTGCAACCACAATGACTTTTTTTATTTCGGGATCTGTTTTAGAATCATTTGATCAGATAGCACTATATATTGCGCTTACAGAATTATTTACGAAATTCGCACTTTATTATTTACATGAAAGAATATGGCTAAAACTTCCTTTGGGTAGAATTAGGCGCTTTTTTTATGGTAAGAGAAGATAATATGTCAAAAAACATTATACCACATAGCTATCAGATTTCTAAAGAAAACAGACTAGCCTCAAATAACCATAGTTCTTTTGTGTTATGGTTTACGGGTTTATCGGGCTCAGGAAAATCTACCATAGCAAATGTGGTGGAACAAAAGTTATTTCAGAGAGGTATTAATACTTATACCTTAGATGGCGACAATATTAGAAAAGGAATTAATAAAGACCTTTCATTTTCACCAGGTGATAGAACGGAAAATATTCGCAGAATTGCTGAAATTGCAAATCTCTTGGTTGATGCAGGTTTAGTGGTTTTAGCCGCATTCGTTTCTCCTTATAAAAAAGATAGAGAGAATATTAGAACTATCGTCAAAGATATTAACTTTGTTGAAATTTATATTAATACGAGCGTTGATGAATGCGAACGAAGAGATGTAAAAGGTCTGTATAAGAGAGCCAGAGCAGGAGAAATTAAAAACATGACAGGGATTTCTGCTCCCTATGAAGCTCCAGAAAACCCAGACATAGAAATCAAAACTGAAAATGAATCTATAGAGGACGCCGCCGAAAGGATCATTGAATTTATAAAACCAAAATTAAAACTCAAAAATGAGTAAATATTATTTAAATTACTTAGATGAATTAGAGAGTGAGGCTATTTTTGTCTTACGTGAAGTATGGGCCCAGTTTGACAACCCTGTAATTTTATTTTCAGGTGGAAAAGACTCTATTTTGGTTACACACTTAGCGAGAAAAGCATTTTATCCAGCAAAGATTCCTTTTCCACTTATGCATGTTGATACAGGGCATAATTTTCCGGAAACCATTCAATTTAGAGATAACATTATAAAAGAATTGGGTGTTGAACTTATTGTAGGTTCGGTACAAGAATCTATTGATGAAGGACGTGTATCTGAAGAAAAAGGAAAAAACGCTACAAGAAATGCACTGCAAATCACAACACTTCTTGATGCTATAGAGACTAATAAAATAGATTGCGCTATTGGTGGTGGGCGTAGAGATGAAGAAAAAGCGAGAGCTAAAGAACGTTTTTTTTCGCATAGGGATGATTTTGGTCAGTGGGATCCTAAAAACCAAAGACCAGAGCTTTGGAACATTTTCAACGGCAAACATTTTGAAGGTGAGCATTTTAGAGCTTTTCCAATCAGTAACTGGACAGAAATGGATGTTTGGAACTACATTAAAAGAGAAAACATAGCCATACCATCATTATATTTTGCACATGAACGTGAAGTCGTTTGGAGACAAGATAGCTGGATACCTAATTCTGAGTTTTTGATATTAGAAGATGATGAGGAAATTGTAACAAAGAAAATTCGATTTAGAACACTTGGCGATATAACAATAACAGGTGGTATAGAGTCTGATGCAGACACTTTGGAAAAAATCGCAGATGAAGTGTCTGGGATGAGACAAACAGAACGAGGCAATAGAAGTGATGATAAGCGTTCTGAATCTGCAATGGAAGATAGAAAACGTCAAGGATATTTTTAAGAAATAACGAGTAATGTTAGATAACAATCAATTATTACGGTTTACAACCGCAGGCAGTGTAGATGATGGCAAAAGTACCTTAATTGGTCGATTGCTGTACGATTCAAAATCTATTTTTGAAGATCAATTACAGTCAATTGAAAACACCAGTAAAAAGAAAGGGCACGATGGTGTAGATTTAGCCCTGTTTACAGATGGGCTCAGGGATGAAAGAGAACAAGGCATAACTATAGATGTGGCCTATAGGTATTTTACAACTCCAAAACGCAAGTTTATAATAGCAGATACTCCTGGGCATATTCAATATACTAGAAATATGGTCACTGGTGCCTCAACTGCTAACGCAGCTATCATTCTCGTTGATGCTAGGCATGGTGTTATTGAACAGACAAAAAGACATTCGTTCATAGCTTCTTTATTACAGATACCACACGTTATTGTTTGTATAAACAAAATGGATTTGGTTGATTATTCTGAGGATGCATATAACAAAGTAATCAATCAATTTGAGGAATTTTCATCTAAACTGCTTGTTCAAGATATTCGCTTTATACCCATTAGTGCCTTAAACGGAGATAATGTAGTAAATAGATCTAAAAATATGGATTGGTATCAAGGAGCGCCCCTCTTACATACCTTAGAGACCATGCATATTAGTAGCGATATAAATAAGGTTGATGCCAGATTTCCTGTTCAAACTGTAATTAGACCTCAGAATGGTACCCACAGAGATTATAGAGGGTATGCCGGTAGAGTTGCCAGTGGTATATTTAGAGTTGGTGATGAGGTGACGGCTATGCCCTCTGGCTTTTCATCTAAAATAAAATCAATCGATGTTTTAGATAAATCATTAACAGAAGCATACGCACCAATGTCTGTATCGGTCACTTTAGAAGATGACATTGATATAAGTAGAGGAGACATGATTGTAAGGTCTAATAATAAGCCGGAGCCTTCTCAAGATATTGAGGTTATGCTTTGTTGGTTACACAATAATTCCGCAAAGCCAAGAGCTAAGTACAGTATCAAACACACAACCAATGAACAGAAGGCAATGATTAAAGAGGTTATTTACAAAATAAATATAGAAACATTGAATCGTATCACGGAAGATAAAACCTTAAACATGAACGATATCTCAAAAGTTAAGATAAGGACCACAAAGCCCCTTATGGTAGATTCTTACAGAGAAAACAGGACTACTGGTAGTATTATTTTAATAGACGACGCTACAAATGAGACAGTAGCAGCTGGTATGATAGTATAAAATACCACTGTTGACATAAACACGACGATATGACTTTTAAAAAAACATTTAAAATAGGGCTAATCGCTTTAGCTTCATTTTTAATTACCAATTGTAATGAGGAGAAAAAAAACAATCCTAAACAAGAGGTTAAGCCCGAAGTAGTTACTCCAAAAGTTTTCAAAGCTACAATAAAATTAAAGACATCTGTTGAAGATAAATTTTCACTTATAATGAATAATGTTAAAATAGATGAGTTTCAAAAAATGAATATTTCCGCTTATGAGGTGATACCCACTTCTACAGCTATGGAAACATTGGAAGTAACATTTTTTGAAGGAATCTTTTCAAACCTCATTATATTGGACTTAGGAAATAAAGCGGAAAAAAATGTTGAAATTAGTAGTGTTGAATTAACCTATGGATCAAATGCAATATTGGCATCAAATGATCAAATCAAAGACTACTTTAGATTAAATAAATTTGTTTCTTATGATGACGAGAATAATATTTTCGTGACGAAAAAAATCAACGGTCAGCATTTTCCAAGATTAATATTAAAACCAAATATTATCAATAAACTTAAGAAGTGAAAACCGCCTACTCTTTCAATGGATAAAAATGACTTACCAGATTTTTTAATAGTAGGAGCTTCTAAGTGTGGCACCACGGCTTTGTCATCTCATTTAAGCCAAACAAAAGGCATTTTTATCTCAACTCCCAAAGAGCCAAAGTACCTTACATACTCATTTTTAAAGAATAAATACAAAGGACCAGGTGATGACTATACCTTGAAAAAAAGTATTAAATCCCTAGAAGATTATAAAAGATTATTTTCAAAAGCCCCTATAAATTCCATAAAAGGAGAAGCAAGTGTGGACACGTTATATTACCACGACATGGTTATTCCTATTATAAAAAATACTATAGGGAATCCAAAAATTATTATTATGCTGAGAGAACCAGCCTCAAGAGCATTTTCAGCATATAAGCATTTGGTTAGAGACTCAAGGGAAGTAGAATCTTTTCAAGTAGGATTAGAAAAGGAAAAAGAGAGATTACAAAAAGGTTTTGAATTTATTTGGGCATATAAAGCAGAAGGTCTTTACTATTCATCTGTCAAAGCTTATATAGAAAACTTCAAAAATGTTAAAATCATAATATTTGAAGATTTTATAAAAAATCAAGAGAAAGTGGTTAACGATGTGCTAACGTTTTTAGGCGCGGAGGGTTCTCACAAAATTAGTTCAGCTATTGTTAATAAATCTGGTAAACCCAAATCGGTGTTTCTACACAATTTATTAACCAAAGACTATTTTATTAAAGATATTTTTAAAAGAATTCTCAGTGAAAAAACTAAGGCTAAAATTAAAAACTTTACTTTTAATAAAAACCTCAACAAAATACCAGAAGACAAGGAGACATTAGAAAACCTAAGAAAAGATTTTAGTGAAGATATTGATAACCTCGAAAACCTTTTAAGTATTAATTTAGACGTCTGGAAAAAACTGAAATGATAATAAAAAAAATAGAGCACGCTCTTAGACTTATATACGTTAATTCTATTACGCACTTTAACAATTCGGTTTTAGTTGTGGAGTATCCAAAGTCTGGTGGGACATGGTTGACCCAGTTAATCTCTGGCATATTAAAAATACCTTTCCCACAGAACAAATTTCCAGTTTTTGGTAGGGCTATATACCACAGTCATTATCAACCCAAATATTTCATAGATAAGAATAAAAAGATTGTATGGTTAGTTAGAGACGGAAGAGATATAATGGTTTCCTCTTATTTTCACTATTTAGTGTGGAATAATAAGAATAAAAAAAATCCTAAATTAGTAAACTATTATAGAGATAAATTACAATTTAAGAATTATGAAGATATCAATTCTAATTTATCGACCTTTATCGAGTTTTTGTTTACAGACCAGCCCTCAAAGCTAAAATTTTTTAACTACCCTGGTGATTGGGCAACTTACAACAAAAAGTGGCTTAATGTAAGCAAGAGTAAAGATAATGTTTATATAATTAGGTATGAAGACATGCTGCTAAATACCGAATTAGAAATGACCAAACTGGTGGATCATTTCTTTAAAAAAGACAATGTTTGTAAAAATCACTTAAAAGATATAGTCCATAAATTTTCATTTGAAAACCAAACCAAGAGAAAGCCGGGAACAGAAGACAAATCAAGCTTTCTAAGAAAGGGAATCTCTGGTGATTGGAAAAACTATTTCGATGACGAAGCAAAAGTAGTATTTAAAAAATACGCAGGCCAAACACTCATAGATTTAGGCTATGAAAAAGATGACAATTGGTAAATGTATGGCTATTATTCAAAAGCTTCAACAAATTATCAAAGGGCGCTTATTTCAAGACAGCTTTAAGGTGATGGTATTGAGGGTTTTAGGGTCTGGATGTCAATTTTTGGCTCTGTTTTTATTAACAAACTATGCTTCTGAAATTTTAGTAGGTAAATATAATTATCTAAACTCCATGTCTATTCTTCTAGGTTCCCTCGCTTTATTTGGTATGAATAGTTCTTTTCTTCAATTTACAGGAAGATTTAAAGCAGAAGGTAATGATGAAGGGATTGTAACTTTAACCAAAAAGAAATATTTACTAGTTTTTCTTGGCTATGTTGCTTTTGTTACAGCATATTTACTTATATCAAGAGTTTTTGATATTGAATTTTTCAACGAAGATAAAATTTCAATTTTTGACAAAGTTATGCTGATTATTTTACCGTTTTCATATACTATGCTCAATCTTGAAGTTTTAAGAGGGCTTGACAAACTTATCTTTTCTGAGTTTTACAGAAATATTTTCAGGTACGGCGGACTATTGGCATTAGTGTTAATCCTTTTAATTTTCGATTCAATTAATTTTATATTAAATGGGTATATTATATTATTTTATCTACTGTTCTTATCTTCAACCGGTGTTATCGCAACTTATTTTAACCGAAAAGATTATTTGTTCAAAAAAGTAATAAATTGGAATTTAAAAGAAATTTTAACCGTTTCATTTCCAATGTCGTTAACTTTCGTCTCACTTTTAATTATGCAAAGCTTCGACATTTTCCTGCTAGAAAAGCATTATACCTTTGAGACTGTCGCCTATTACGGTGTAGCGATAAAAATTTCGGCAATCGTGAGCATAGTGTTGTCATCTATTAACGCAACCATGGCCCCTAAAATTTCAAACCTATTCTATTCTGACAAAAAATTAGAACTTAAAAGTATAATCAAAAAGGGGGTAATTATAAATTTTATATTTACCTGTCCATTAATTTTGATCATGCTAGTGTTTTCTAAATCTATTTTGGCGTTTTTTGGGTCGAATTACGTCTTAGCCTCTACCGCAATGATTTTAATACTAATTGGACAAATGTTTAACGCTTTTTGCGGACCAGTGGGCTTATATTTTAATATGACTGGAAGACAGAAAAAGTTTCGTAATATTATATTTTTATCATTGTTTGTTAATTTGATCTTAAATCTCATTTTAGTGCCAAGATATGGTATGATAGGAGCCGCTATGAGTACGGCTTTTTCATATGCATCATGGAACGTATTTGGTGTCACTTATATATATATGACAGACAAGATTAATCTAACAGTATTATCTGTTTTAAGCAGAAAATAAAATCAAATTTTGAAATTAAGGACATTAATTCTTTTCACCTATTTACTTGTAAGTTCACTATTATTTATATGGAGCTTACAGCTTAATATATTAGTGTGGCTTTCGTTCTTCATTAACTTCATTTTTTTAACATATATAACCTTTAATCACATTGTAAAAGAAAAATTATATTCACCGTTTATTTCCGCATATATCGTTTTTAACTATTTGTTTTTTTTAGTTGCCCCACTAATTCAATTGCTTGGTATGAAAAGCGAAGGGAGTAACTTGTTTCCAAATTTTTTCCCCGCAACAACGGGTGGTGTTGTAGAAACAAATCTTGTTATATTATTATTTCATCTTGTCTTTTATTCTTGCTATGTTTATTTAAAAAAGACAACGTTTTTTAAAAAACAAGTAAAAAACAATTTTAATAATGACCCTTTAATTAGTCTTAAAGTTCTTACATTTTCCTTTTTGGGAATTGTAATATTGGTGTTGAACTATGATTACCTAATTCTTCAAATTAGTGAATCTCATTGGCGCGTTAAGAAAGCTATGGATATTTCAGTTTCGGCTATGCTTATTAAAAAGAAAGTGTTATTTACCCTTCCTTTGGCAGGAGCCGTTCTTGCAGTTTATTATTTAAAACTCAAA
Organism: Winogradskyella sp. MIT101101; assembly: GCF_047126865.1. Taxonomy (NCBI): domain Bacteria; kingdom Pseudomonadati; phylum Bacteroidota; class Flavobacteriia; order Flavobacteriales; family Flavobacteriaceae; genus Winogradskyella; species Winogradskyella sp. MIT101101. Next base: position 2,135,124 of record NZ_CP138982.1, read on the forward strand.
AGAAGAGTTTCAACAAACACAATGATCGTCTTCATTGCGCTAATGGTATTAGTTCTGACCACTCTATTGTTAAAAAACCCTCTTACAGAGAAAAGAAATGCAATCGGACCGCTCTACATAGCCATGATTTTTATTTTTTACCCCAAACTAATAAATACAAACGCTAAGATGTTTGTTTTTTTGTTTTTATCACTGATTATTGCTTTTCCTCTCATATCTTCTCTAACACATTTAGATGCTACTTTTGATGATATAATTAGTAACCCAGGGCTTCTCGCCGACCATTACAGAGAGGAAGGTATTTTTGATACATTTAAAATTTTGCACTATGATGCCTTTGCCAATATAATGGCTACTATCGATTATGTTTCAGTTTATGGACTTTCTTTCGGTTACCAATTGTCCAGTGGATTATTATTCTTTATTCCGAGATCTATTTGGGTTTCAAAGCCATATTCTACAGGTGAATTAATAGGAGGTTACCTCATTGATGATTACGGATTTAATTACGATAATTTATCTAATCCAGTTGTGTCCGAGGGCTATATTAACCTTGGAATATTAGGTGTTATTTTAATGGCAATTGCGTTAGGTTTTGTTGTGGTCTTTTTTCTTAAGTGGCTAAAATCCAATGACCCATTAAAAAAAATTGCCGCTTTTTATTTCTCCGTACATTTAATTTTTCTTTTAAGAGGAGATTTTACTAATGGGTTTTCATATTATGTAGGCACTTTCATAGGCATGTATATTCTTCCATTAATAATAGGGTTTTTTGTGCGAGCAATGTTTACAAAAAAAATATAAAGTGATAACATCTAAAAAAGGTATATATTATCTAGTAATTCTTTTAGTATTTGCTATATATATATTTTCCATATCACTTCTATTGCCTGAAAACTTTAGAAATATACCTACCATAGTATTTAGCCCAATTGTATTACTTCTACTATTTATGAAAAATGAAGTCGAAGTAAACAATAGACCAACCGTTAACAAATTGCTGTTAATTAATAGTTCTTTCTTTATAATGTGTGCTATAAGTGTTATCTATTCAAGCAATTACAGTTATGGAATTGATTTAACACTAAGGCTTCTTCCTACATTGGTTGTTCCCTTATGTTTTTATTTGGTGGTTCACAAGACCAAAGTATCACTTAAAAACTTTGAAAAACATATTATGCTATTATTCTATATATCAACAATTATTTTTTTTGTAGGAATTTTAATTTATAATTTTTTTGATGGTCGATTTAATAAAAACTACTTTATCCATATATCTGAGAGAATAAATTCTAAATACTGGAAATATTCCATACATCCAATTTATGCATCATTGTTCATCTGTATTTCTCTAATTTTTTCAATTCGAATTAATAAATATATTAATACAAAGGGGTTGAAAAACTTATTTTATATTTCCAACTTGTTTTTACTATTAATGCTATTTATGATGATGAGAAAAGGGGCAATAATATTAATGCTTATAATTTTATTGGCTTATTTCATAAGAAAAGGCAACATAAAAAAGATATTTTTGTTTATAGCTCTTGTTTCTATATTGTTTATAATTTCAATGACAATTGCTCCAGTTAGAAATAGGTTTTTAGAATTATTTACTTTTTTTATTGATGGCACAAATACTGCAGGCTCTACCTCAATTAGATTAAAAATATATGAATGTTCGTTGAAGTCAGTTATGGAAAACCCTGTTCTAGGCTATGGAATAGGTGATGTGTTAAATGTTTTAACCGAATGCTATAGTGATTTTCCTAATATTTTTAAAGGCACCAAATACAACACGCACAATCAATATTTTGGTGCGTTGATGAGCTCAGGGATATTAGGGCTTGTGTCACTACTAACTATATTGGCATACAACTTTAAACTTGCTTATAAATCCAAAAACATAATATACCTTTTTATAGTTATATTATTTTTTGGAAATATGATATTTGAAAATATCTTAGATAGACAAAACGGTATAATACTTTTCTCATTTTTTATTAATTACTTTGCATTTAGTAGTATACAAAAATCTAAATGTTAAAAGTTTTACTAATAGGTCCATTACCAGAACCTACCACAGGAGTTTCATTAGCCAATAAAGTTGTTTTTGAAAGTTTTAAAAAAACTGAAGGCTATCAAATCGATTTTATAAACACCTCCCTAGATAGGTTTGATGAAAGTTTGGGCGCACTCTCTCTTTATAAAATTTGGTTTTACCTAAAGTTAAATTTTTTTGCGTATAAAATTTTTACTTCTAAAATTATATACTTAACACCTGGCCAAACTTTTTTTGGCGTAGTTAAATATTCTTTATTTATACACCTAAGCAAATTATTAAGAAAAGAGATAATAATTCATGTTCACGGTAATCATTTAGGAGAAGAATATAAAACGCTTAGTGGAATTAAAAAAAAGATATTCAAAAACCTTCTTAAACACACATCTAAAGGAGTTGTTCTATCAGAATCATTAAAAGGAAATATGTCTCCATTTATTGAACAGAAAAAAATACACGTTTTGTATAATTTTGTTGAAGATCACCTCTATAATATCGAAGAAAATACTGTAAATGAAAAATTAAAATTATTAAAACCAAAAATAATTTTTTTAAGTAATTTAATGCAGGAGAAAGGTGTTTTTGAGTTGCTAGATAGTTTAAAGATTCTTGAAAAATCAAATTTTGACTATGAGGCAAAAGTAGCCGGTAACATAGATAAAGACAGCGCTCAAAGAATTAATTCGTATTTCAAAGAACTTAAAAACACAGCTTATATAGGTGTTGTCTCGGGTGACGAAAAAAGAAACTTATTATCTTGGGGCAATGTGTTTATCTTACCCACGTATTATAAAATGGAAGGACAGCCTATTTCTATACTCGAAGCAATGGCGACAGGAAATATTATTATAACTACCAATCACGCGGGAATACCAGATATTTTTTCAAATAAGAAAAACGGCTTTTTTGTAAGGAAAAATGATTCTCAACATATCGTTGATGTCTTAATGCATATTGTAGAAAACAAAGAAACTTCCCAAAAAATTATATTAGAAAACATTAATGAAGCGAAAGAAAAGTATCGTGTATCACATTTTATTGAAAGTATAAAAGCTATTTTTGAGGCATAAACACAAAATCAGTTGCAAAACTTAAAAACATATAAAACCCCAAAAGACTTTAGAGGCAAGTCTAAATGGTCTGTGCAGTTATGGTGGTTTATACAAGCAACCTTTTTTAAGCTTTCACCACAACTATTTTATGGATGGAGACGTTTTCTTTTGCGAAGTTTTGGTGCAAAAATCGGAAAAAATGTAATCGTTAGGCCATCAGCACAAATCACATACCCTTGGAAAATCTCTATCGGAGATTACAGCTGGATTGGAGACGGCGTGGTACTGTATTCTTTAGGAGAAATAGAGATAGGTTCAAATACCGTAATATCTCAAAGGAGTTATATATGTACAGGTTCCCATGACTACAATTCTGAAAGTTTCGATATATACTCTAAAAAAATAACCATTGGTGACAAGTGCTGGTTAGCAACTGATGTATATGTTGCACCTTCCGTATCAATAGGTGATTTTACAATAGTTGGGGCTCGGAGTAGTGTTTTTTCTAACTTACCACCTAACAAGGTATGTGTTGGCAGCCCAGCAAAACCTATTAAAGATAGAATTTAATTTGTGAAAATAAAAAACGTAACATTTATAAGTCTCAACTACGCTCCAGAAGATACTGCAATTGGTCTATATTCTACTCAGTGGGTAGAATTTTTAAAAGAAGCAGGCTTCAATGTTACTGTTGTTACGGCTTTTCCTTATTATCCTAAATGGGAGATTTCAAAAACATATAAAAACAAAAGGACTTTCTTAAGAGAAGAAAGGAATGGTATATCCATATTGAGGTATAAACAATATGTGCCAAAGAATCCAAGTTTCTTAAAGAGGGTTATTCATCTTTCTGATTTCACAGTTGGGTCATTTATAAACTTGTTTAAAATTAAAGAGTGCGATTTAGTTATATCGGTTGTTCCCTTTACAACATCAGCATTACTTGGCTATATCCAAAAGAAGAGATTTAAAGTGAAATTTTGGATGCATATTCAAGATTTTGAATTTGATGCGGCATTGCAGACGGGAGTGGGAAAAAATAAAAATATAGTTTTTTCATTTCTATTTAGGCTAGAGAAATGGCTATTTTCTAAACCAGACCTGGGAAGTACCATAAGCAATACCATGTTAAAAAGATTTTCTGAAAAGAGCAATTCAGAACAATACTACATGCCTAACTGGATTGACGATAAGAAAATTGACCCCAATAAATCTAAGATACATCCTTATTTAACATCTGATAAGGTAAAAATCTTATATTCTGGTAATATAGGAGATAAGCAAGATTGGGAAGTGTTTGTTGAATTTTGTAATGATATCGACCCACACAAGTACGAAATTATTGTTGTGGGAGACGGTTCAAAAAAAGATTGGGTAAAAAAGGAAACAAAACAATTTAATAATGTGAAACATTACTCTCCGGTACCATTTGAAGAACTCTCAGATCTTTTGTGTAGTGCAGATATACATATTCTTTTTCAAAAGCCCGAAGTTTTAGATACCGTTATGCCATCAAAAGTATTGGGAATGATGGCAAGTGCCAAACCTTCGATAATTATAGGAAATGAAGCCTCTGAAGTAAAATCTATCTTTGAAGCCTCTGGCGCAGGCTTGTACTTTTTCCAGTATTCAAAAGATATTATAAAGAGCATTGATGAGTTAATTTCTGACAAAAAGAACTTAATACTTAATGGGAACAATGGCAGAAAATATGTTGTTGAAAATTTCTCTAAAGATAAAATTCTTTCAAAAATGCTTAAGAAACTTAGAAACTTAGAGGGTGAAATATGAAACAAAAAAAAGTGCGTATTCAATACCTGAACCATCCTTTTCTTTTTTGATGAAATTACCTCTTGCTAAACTCCAGATTAGTTTTGTGTATATTAGGTTTTTGTACTAACTTTAAAGTAGTAAAATTCATTCACTTTAAAACCAATAAGCTCAGGAAAAAAATTACTTTTGTCATCTATTTTCAAGAAATTTGAGTTTATTTAAACACGGAAGATATTCAGGATATTTAAGACCCATATCTTACTTAATCGATTTAAGTATTATAAATGGGGTAGCAATTCTGTATTTGCTAGAAGGCAAAGACCCTTTAATTTTCTCAATATTTATATCTGTCGGTTGGGTTTTATTGGCCATTTATTCAAAATTTTATGAAGTCTATAGATATACAAGACCCGTTAATATCTTGGCCCTTGTAGTAAAACAATTTATCTTGTTTTTGCTTTTAGTGTTTGCATTTTCGGGGCTGTACCACGAATTAAACATTTACCCAAGGCCAATTGTAAAATATACGCTTCTTTGTTCTTTGTTAATTACTGTTTCTAAGTTTACAATTTATTATCTATTACAGAAGTATAGAGTCTCGTTTGGCGGAAACTACAGGTCAACAGTTATTTTAGGTGCAAACAAAAAGACACTTGCTCTAGAAAGTTTTTTCAATAAAAATCCAGAATATGGGTATCTGCACCAAAAGACATTTAACTTTAAGAATAAAGAGCACACATTGAGCGATTGCTTTGATTATGTGCTAAATGAACGAATAGACGAAATTTATTGCTCCATTTCTGAACTTACAAACTCTCAGATAGCTGAAATTGTAGATTTTGCAGATAATAATCTAAAGATTTTAAAATTTATACCAGATAGCAAAGAGATATATTCAAAACGACTTAGGTACGAATATTATGATTACATACCCGTTTTAACATTAAGAACCATACCACTAGAAGATTCGGCAAACATGGTCATAAAACGAGGTTTTGATATTTTATTTTCAAGTATTGTAATTGTTTTCGTTTTATCATGGTTAACCCCTTTAATTGCAATTCTTATTAAATTAGAATCCAAAGGACCAGTGTTTTTTAAGCAATCTAGAAATGGTTTTAATTATAAAGAGTTTGATTGTTACAAATTTAGGTCTATGACACCAAATAAAGACGCGAATTTATATCAAGCCACAAGAGGAGATCAACGAGTAACAAAAGTTGGTAAATTCATAAGAAAAACGAGCATAGATGAGCTTCCTCAGTTCTTTAATGTCCTTTTTGGAGACATGTCTGTGGTTGGTCCTAGGCCGCACATGGTGAGCCATACCAATATGTACGCCAAGAAGATTGACAAATTTATGGTGAGACACTTTGTTAAACCTGGCATTACAGGCTTAGCCCAAATTAGTGGGTTTAGAGGCGAAGTTGAAACGGATAAGGATATTATTGGCCGCGTAAAATATGATATCTTTTATATTGAAAACTGGTCTTTACTACTCGATATAAAGATTATAGTACAGACTTTCATTAATGCTATAAAGGGAGAGGATAAAGCTTATTAAATTTTGCCTTTTAAGCCATTTAATTGAGCGTTTAAATCAAAGCTTGTACATGCTGTAGCTTGTATTGCTTTTTTTCTTTCAATAGTTATATCTGACTTTTTTATGGAGTTGATTATTGAATTCAATTCAGTATAGTTTCCAGCTTCAGCTATCCAGCCTAATTTGTGTTTACTGATTACAGACTCGCCTTCACCTCCACCAAAATATAGCATTGGGAGTCCTAATTTTGCATATTCAAAAATTTTAGACGGAACCGATCCATATATTCTATTGAGCAGTGGAATAATAGCAACATCATATTTTTTTAATTCTTGGTGTAAAACACTTCTGTCTACTCGACCATAAAAGAAAATGGGCAATTCTTTATTGGTTTCAATATAAGATTTTACATCTTCCTCTTCTGCGCCAGAACCATAGATATGAAGTTCAATATTATCATAGTCTAAATTTTCAAATAGTTTTAAAATTCCCTGAGCCACACCCAAAAGCCCAGCATAAACTATCTTAATTTTTTTGGTGTCCGAATGGTTTTCTGATATGTTGTTTACCGGAATATTAGGATAATTACGATAAAGAAACAGCTCAGGTTTTTTGGTAATTTGTTCAATATGCGACAGTATTTCATTACTCTGCCCCAAGATTAAATCAGCATTTTTATAGTTAAATCGCTCTAGCTTTTTTAAAACACTATAACTAAAGTTGTTTTTTAAAGCACCTAACTCAAGCCCAGCACTTGGCCATAAATCACTAACATTTAAGATTAACTTTCGTTTTTTAGACCTCAAAAAAAACATACAGGTAAAAGCAACAAGCAATGGAGGAGATTGAACAATAACCTTCTTAGGTATTTTGTTGCAAGTAAAAAACCATATTATGCTTATACTGTAGGATAGCATAGCAAATAAACGTACAAACTTGTTTTTAGATTTGCTTGCGTACAGCCAAATCCTATTTACCTCAATGCCGTTTTCTAAAGTCTTAGATTTGTATTTGCCTTTGTATTCAGAAAAAATCTTACCTGTTGGGTAATTTGGCAACGGTGTCACTACACGAACCTTATAGCTGGACCTTAAACCCTCAGCCAAATGATATATACGATTAGATGCAGCTCCTATCTCAGGAGGAAAATAACTCGTAATAATCATTAGTTCTTCCATAACCTAGTCAACGTAAGATGTGAACTGCTTTAACTTTCCGGATTTAGAACGGTCTAATTTATCAACGCGTTCAAAAGTAATAGAAATTCCTGGTTCTAAATACTGTTCCATAGCTTTGGTGATGATCTTTATTTTATCTGAAGACAACACTTCACGACTCACATATTTAATCTTAAAAGTGTCTATTGCTGATTGCTCAATAATAAACTCAGAGACATTGCCATCATCTTCAATGACGCTTTTGGTAATATAATAAAATGTTAGACCAGCCGCTTGTTTTCCGCTAGGCAAAACAGCAATATCATTGGTTCTGCCTACAAGCTTTTTCAAAATGGGTTTTCTCAATGTGCTTTTGTCACTTAAAATGCCAATATCACCAATATCATAGCGAATAAAGGGATGTGCTTTGTTATATAAAGAAGTGATGACTATTCTACCTTCTTCTCCATAGGGAAGCACATTATCATTATCATCTAGAATTTCCAAAAATAAAGTTTCACTATTTACTTGCCATTCGTTTTGTGTATTCTGAAAAGCTATTAAATCCAGTTCAGAAGCACCATATTCATTAACAATCGGCACACCAAATTGTTTTTCCATAAGTGCCTTATCATCATCAAATAACATTTCAGACGTTACAATACAAACCTTTAAACTTGGGCACAAATCTTTTAATATATTGTCTTTACGCTTTAGGAATTTAGCAAATTGGACAATTGGACTCGTATAACCATTGATAAAATCAAATTTTGAAGTCTTAAATTTTACAAGAGCCTTTTCAAAAGCATTATCACTCAGGTCAAAAACCGAAAACCGATATCGGTTACTAAACCAATCTTTTAAGCGCTCTTTATAATATCCCTTCTTGTCTAATGGTATGCCGTAGAAGCGCGCTTGTTTTGAGGTATTAAAATCAATACCGTACCAAGAAAATCTATCAGTAATTGCTGCCCAGGTCATAGCATGGCACCATTTATCTTTAGCAAAAATAAAAGGGTCACCTGAACTGCCCGAAGTTTTATTTACGTAAATATTCTTTAACTCATAACCATTACTCAAGCGCTTGTCTAGTGGCTGCTGTAGGTGACGTTTGGTCATAACAGGAACAGAGCTCCAATCATTGACATCTACTTGACTTGCAAAAGATCTATAAAACGAATTGTTCTTCAAGTGGAATGAAATGATGTCCTTTTTCTGCTTTTCAACATAAGCTTTAAAGTCCGAATCATTTTTAGCCTGAACTTTAGACAAAGCCAACCTCGCCTTGTTGATGTCAAAGCCATTAATTTTAAGTGAAAAATCAAATAGTCGCAAGATGTTTAAAGCCAAAAAGGTTTCCGTAAATTAATTGTTTTTTCATCTTAAAACCAATTATTTTTGCCCAAAGAAAATTTAGGCATGAATATTTTAGTACTTGGCTCTGGTGGTAGAGAACATACGTTTGCATGGAAAATTGCTCAAAGCGAACATTGTAACAAACTTTTTGTAGCTCCAGGAAACTCTGGTACTGCAATTATTGCTACTAATTTAAATATTTCCGTAACTGATTTTGAAGCGATTAAAAAAGCAGTTATCGAAAATGAGATTGAGTTGGTGGTCGTTGGACCAGAAGATCCTTTGGTGCAAGGCATTCATGATTTCTTTTTACAAGACGAGGATTTAAAGCATGTTGCAGTTATAGGTCCTCAAAAAGCATCTGCAGAGCTTGAGGGCAGTAAAGAATTTGCCAAAGAGTTTATGATGCGTCATAATATCCCAACGGCAGCCTATCAAAGCTTTACAAAAGACAATGTTGTAGAAGGGTACAAGTTTTTGGAAACCCTAAACCCACCTTACGTTTTAAAAGCGGATGGTTTGGCGGCTGGTAAGGGTGTTTTAATTATTAATGATTTATCTGAGGCTAAAGCTGAATTAAAAAACATGCTTGTTGATGCCAAATTTGGAGATGCTAGTACCAAGGTGGTTATTGAAGAATTTTTGGATGGTATAGAATTGAGTTGTTTTGTGCTTACCGATGGGAAAGACTATAAAATCCTACCCACAGCAAAAGATTACAAGCGCATCGGAGAAGGTGATACAGGATTGAATACTGGAGGAATGGGAGCCGTTTCGCCAGTACCTTTTGCAACAGATCAATTCTTAAGTAAAATTGAAAATCAAATTGTTAGGCCTACGGTTGAAGGTTTAAGAAAAGACAACTTGCCTTATGTGGGCTTTATTTTTATAGGATTGATTAAAGTTGGTGACGACCCAAAAGTAATTGAGTACAATGTTAGAATGGGTGATCCTGAAACCGAAGTAGTTTTACCACGATTAAAAACGGATTTGGTTGAAATTTTCCAAGCTATGGCCAATCAAACGTTGTCAGATGTAACTATAGAAATTGATGAACGAGCAGCGACAACGGTTATGTTGGTCTCAGGCGGTTATCCAGAAGCTTATGAAAAAGGGAAAGAAATTTCTGGAATAGATAAAATTGAAGATTCTCTGGTGTTTCATGCCGGAGCAAAATATCAAAAGGATAAGGTAGTAACTTCAGGAGGACGTGTTATGGCGATTACATCATATGGCAACACTTACCAAGAAGCCATAAAAAAATCTTACCAAAGTATAGAAAATCTACATTTTGATAAGATGTATTATCGTAAGGATATAGGTTTCGACCTTTAAAGACCTACAAATATGAGTGAGCTGTTACGCTCTTATCTTCTTCGTTATTGTCGTTGTATTTTTTCAATTGAAGCATCCAATAGATAAAAGCAACCATGCCAACGATAGTGAAAAGCCAAGACATAAAATTAGCAGTGAACCAGCTTTCTAGCTCTAACGCTCTTAAAGCATCAAACGGCGCAAATAGTACATCAACAAATAAATCTTGTATTGCGTAAAAGAAATCCTTCATAACTTTATAAATTTACAGAGCAAAAATACAAAAAGAGTTAATGATTACAAGCATTTTTAGTAAATCTAAACCTATAAACTATATAATAGTTACAGTTTTTGTTGCGCTACTTTTTGTAATTACAAATATCAACACCTTATTTGGTGATTTAGACAGCACCTTAAAGGCACTAGTTAAATTGATAGTTGCTTTGTTTTTGGTGTTTCTCATCGATTTTATAATTTCAAAAAACAACCTCACAAAAAAAAACAGTTATGCTTTAATGACATTTGGTTTGCTGTTCGCAATGTTCCCAGAAGCACTTCGTTATTCCGATATTCTATTTGCTAATTTATTCGTCCTTTTTGCTTTAAGACGCATTATAAGCTTGCACACCAACCTTCACATTAAGAAAAAATTATTCGATGCTGGTTTTTGGCTAATGTTGGCTACTCTTTTTTATTTTTGGGCAATTCTGTTTTTTGCATTAGTCATAGTTGCATTGATTTATCATTCGCAAAACGACGTTAAAAACACCATTATTCCTTTTGTTGGTGTGGCAACAGTTATTGTTTTACTATTGGTCTACAATATTATTGTTCACGATAATTTTATAAGACCAACAAACTTTCAACGATTTGCGAGTTTAGATTACACACCGTATAACAGTAAAGGGAGCGTACTGAAGTTTACAGTACTATTCGCAACTTTTGTATGGATACTTATCTATTTCTTTAGAATCCTTCCGGATAAGAACAAGAAATTGAGGCCGTCTTATTTTCTCATAGCGTGGTCTTCAATAATCGCTATATTGGTAGCAATTATAGCTCCTGTAAAAAATGGTAGCGAGTTTATATTTTTGTTTGCACCTTTCTCTATAATTATGGCCAATTATATTGAGGTGATCTCAGAACGATGGTTTAAAGAGGTTTTTGTAGTCTTGTTAATTATAACGCCAATACTTGCCTTATTCCTGTAATTTATTGCCGTAGGCTAAATCGCCAGCATCACCGAGACCAGGAACAATATAACCTTTGTCATTTAAAGTGTCGTCTACCGCTGCAATCCAGAGATGGGATTCAGCATCAAAAGCATTAGCAACATAATCAACACCTTTTTGAGCACCAATAACACTCACTAAGTGAACTTCTTTTGGGTTACCAAATGGTTTTAATGCTTCAAATGTCGCGACCATGGACTGGCCGGTTGCCAACATTGGGTCGGCTAGAATAAGTGTTTTGTTTTCCAAACTAGGGCATGCTAAATACTCCACCACAATTTCAAAACTCTCAGGATTATGCTTATGTTGTCTATAGGCCGAAATAAAAGCATTTTCAGCAGCATCAAAATAGTTTAACAATCCGTTGTGAAGTGGTACTCCTGCTCTTAAAATAGAGCACAGAACAATATCACTTTGATGTAAAACAGTGTTAGATGTACCTAACGGAGTTTCTGTCGTGTGTGCTTCATAGTTTAGGGACTTACTTAATTCATATCCCAAAACCTCTCCTATTCTCTCAATGTTTCTTCTAAACCGCATGCTGTCGTTTTGAATGGCCTTATCTCTTATTTCTGAAATAAATGTGTTTAGTATGGAAGATGTTTTTGAGAGGTCGTGAATGTGCATAGATTCGCTTTTAATTCAATCGCTAAGTTAATAATTCAAACTATATTTGCATATTCAAATTTATAAGACATGTTTTCGGAAAAAGCAAACTCCATATTTCAAGACGCTATAAAAACCTACAAAATTCTTAATACTGTTGATCAGCCGTTCACAAATAAATACAATAAAAATGAAGATCTCATCGCACATTTGCTGTACAGAAAATGCTGGATTGACACTGTTCAGTGGGCTTATGAGGACATCATTAGAGATCCAAACATCGATCCAGTTGCTGCATTAAAATTAAAGCGAAAGATTGATGCGTCTAACCAAGACAGAACGGATACGGTTGAGTTTATTGATAGTTATTTCTTGGACAAATACAAAGATGTGGACGTAAAGCCTAACGCTAAGATAAACTCTGAAAGTCCGGCTTGGGCTATAGATCGCTTATCGATTTTGGCGTTAAAAATCTATCACATGCACCTAGAAACAGTGAGAGAAGATGCATCTGATGCTCATAAAGCAGCTTGCCTAAATAAGCTCAATGTTTTGTTAGAGCAACGAAAGGATTTAAGCACAGCAATTGATGATTTGCTGAATGATATTTCGAACGGAGACAAATACATGAAAGTGTATAAGCAAATGAAGATGTACAATGATGATGAGCTTAACCCTGTCTTAAGAGGGCAAAAGTAGGACGTTGTCAGTCTGAGCGCAGTCGAAGACCTCAGAGCGCTAGAAGTTTTTATGCCACACCCTAAACACATACTCGTCATTAGGTTTTCTGCCATGGGAGACGTGGCTATGACAGTTCCTGTTTTAAGAGCTTTAACCGTAGAACATCCTGACTTAAAAATGACAGTGGTTACTAGAGCTTTCTTTAAGCCTTTCTTTTCGAATTTAAAAAATGTTGAGGTTTATGCTGCAGATTTAAAGGGAAAACACAAAGGCGTTCTTGGGCTTTATAAACTTTCTAAAGAATTAAAAGCGCTCAAATTTGATGCTGTTGCGGATCTGCACAATGTATTACGAAGTAAAATTTTAAAACTCTTTTTTACAGGAAAAAAAGTTGTGCAAATTGATAAATGTAGGGCAGAGAAGAAAGTTTTGACTTCGGGCAGAATATTTCAACAATTAAAAACCACACATAAACGCTATTCTGACGTGTTTGAAAAACTCGGTTATCAAATAGATTTATCCAGTCCTCAGTTTCCTGAAAAACCTGAATTAACTTCAAAACTAAAATCCTTTATTTCAAATTTTGAACAAAAAATTATTGGCATTGCACCTTTCGCTGCTCACCAAAGCAAGATGTATCCATTAGAAAAAATGGAAAAGGTCATTGCACAACTTTCAAAGGAGTATAATGTCATTTTATTTGGTGGAGGAAATAAGGAGGTGAAAATTTTAAACGATCTCGAAACGAAATATGACCATGTAAAGTCAGTAGCAGGGAAGCTGAGTTTAGAAGAAGAACTGGATTTGATTTCTAATTTAGATGTGATGTTGTCCATGGATTCAGGTAACGGACACTTGGCGGCAATGTTAGGTAAAAAAGTGATTACGATTTGGGGAGTGACACACCCATTTGCTGGTTTTGCACCTTTCAATCAACCAGAGGATTATGCTTTAGTGGCAAATAGAGAGCAATATCCTTTAATACCTACCTCAGTTTACGGTAATAAATATCCCGAAGGTTACGAGAATGCTGCGGGAAGTATTTCAGTTGATGAGGTTGTTTCGAAAATTAAAAAGACTTGTCAGGTTTCTAAAACCTGAAAGGTCTGATACCTAATACGTCATCAATCCCCTTACTTCTGGGAAGGGTTAGGGATGGGCTTTACACATCATCATAATCCACCACAACCTTAGCCGAAGTAGGATGCGCTTGGCAGGTCAACACCAATCCTTCTGCAACTTCACTATCTGTAAGAATATTATTCTGACGCATTTTTGCTTGCCCTTCCGTTAATCTGGCAATACAACTGCTGCAAATTCCACCTTGGCAAGAGTATGGAGCATCAATATCTTGTTTTAAGGTCGCTTCGAGAATAGAATCCTCTTGAGACATTTCAAATTCAAATTCTTCATCATCAACCAACACTTTTATTTTTGAGTTTCCGTTAGGAACTTCAACATCAGAATCGTTTTCACTTTCAACTGGAGCTGTAAACAATTCGAATAAAATATCTTTCTCCTTAATACCGTTTTCTAATAGTACGTCTTTGACCGTGTGAATCATTTCTTCAGGGCCACAGAGGTAGAATTTCTCAATAGAGACTCCTTTGTATTTATTCTTAACAATAAGGTTTACCGTGCTTTTTTCTATGCGACCGAATAATGCATTTTCCTCACGTGCTTGACTGTAAATAAAATGGGCATGGAAACGATTTCCGTAGGTTTTTTTTAGCTCGAGCAAATCTTTAATGAACATAGCGTCTGCTAAAGTCTTATTCCCATAAACCAATATAAAGTTGCTAAAAGGCTCTTCTTCTAAAAGTGTTTTAGCAATGCTCAAAACAGGTGTAATACCGCTACCAGCAGCAAAAGCCGCAATAGTTCTGGTTTTGGCTTCATTGGCCTCTAATATAAAGCGGCCGTTGGGTTCTGCCACGTCTATAATATCACCAGCTTTCAGTTTTTCGTTGGCGTAAATGGAAAAGGTTCCTCCTTCCACAGCTTTTACGGCTACGGTAACTTCTCCACTGTTTTGGGACGAGCAAATTGAGTAATCTCTCCGAACTTCCTCACTATCAATAGTTGTTTTTAAGGTTATATATTGTCCAGCTATAAAGCTGAAATTATCTTTAAGGTTTGCGGGAATATCAAAAGTAATAGCTACTGACTTATCCGTTACGTTTTCAATTGATTTTATAGTAAGACTATGAAATTGTGCCATTGCAATAAATTTATGCAAAAATAAGGAAGCAAGACGGAATGCTAAATTTGTTTGTAACAAATTAACGATTAAGCTTACTAATAGAAAAAACTAACCAACAGCATGATAAAACATTTCATTAATCTCGAATGGAAAGCCTTTACACGATCTGCATCGTTTAAAGTTAATCTGGCTCTTAAAATCTTAATGATTATCGGAGCATTTTTTATGATATTATATGCTTTGGGTTTAGGTATAGGAGCTTATTATATTATCGAAGAAATGGTTGATCCAGAACCATTAAAAATCATTAATAAATTTTTGATCTTCTATTTTATTTTCGACTTGGTGTTAAAGTATTTCCTCCAAAAAATGCCTATAGTAAACATTAAGCCCTTACTCTATTTACCACTAAAAAAGAACCAAGTTGTAAGTTTTGGGATTAACAAAACGATGGTTTCGTTTTTTAATATTTGGCATGCTTTCTTTTTTATTCCATTTTCCATTGTATTGCTTATAGAGGGTCATTCTTTATTAAATGTTGTAGGCTGGCACATTGCAATGCTCGCTCTTGTATACTGTAATAACTTTATAAATATTTTTGTAAACAGTAAGGACGGTATTTTTTTCACTGTAATTGGTATCATTGTTGCTCTGGTCGCTTTGTTATATTTTGATATTTTCGATGTAACGCAGTTCACAGCACCAATTTTTTCAGCATTTTATAATCAACCTTATTTGGCTATAATTCCAATTATTGTGGCTTTTGTGCTCTATAAAATGGCATTTAAATATTTTAGAGACAACTTTTATCTAGATGCAGGTTTAGCTAAGAAAGTAGATATTGCAGAAACGGATAATATGATATGGTTAGACCGTTTTGGTAGTGTGTCAACATTCTTAAAAAATGACATAAAACTCATAAAGCGCAACAAGCGTTCTAAGATGACCATTTTTATGAGTTTTCTTTTTATTTTCTATGGATTATTATTTACAGGAAGTATAGAGGTCTATGATGGTCCATTCTGGAAAATTTTTGCTGGTATTTTTGTTTCAGGTGGCTTCTTGTTTAGTTTTGGTCAATTCGTACCAAGCTGGGACAGTGCTTATTACCCACTTTTAATGAGTCAGAATATTCGTTATAAGGAGTACCTAGAATCTAAATGGTATCTTATGGTTATTGCCACTATTTTCACAACCATAATTGCTTCCTTTTATCTTTATTTTGGTTGGCAAGCCTATGCAGCTGTTGTTGTAGGTGCTATTTATAATATTGGTGTGAATTCGCACATGGTGCTTTGGGGAGGAGCATATATAAAAACACCAATAGACTTAACCTCTGCAAAAAAAGCGTTTGGAGACAAAAAATCGTTTAACGTAAAAACATTACTATTAACCATTCCAAAACTCTTATTGCCGATGGTTATATATGCTATAGGTCATTTTGGCTACAGTGAAGTCTTGGGCTTTGCATTAGTAGCAGTTACAGGCTTAGCAGGATTATTATTTAAAAATAAGGTATTCGGTATTATAGAGAAGATTTATAAGTCTGAAAAGTATAAAACTCTAGTCGCTTACAAACAAAACAATTAAAATTATGATTATAACATCCAACTTATCAAAAACATATAACGGCAATACGGTTTTAAAAATTGATAGTTTAAACATTCCGAAAGGACAGAGTTTTGGACTTGTAGGCAACAATGGTGCTGGTAAAACTACATATTTCAGTTTGTTGTTAGATTTAATTCAGCCAACGACAGGACATATAAAAAACAATAATGTTTTGGTTAATGAAAGTGAAGACTGGAAACCGTTTACTTCAGCCTTTATTGACGAAACATTTTTGATTGGTTACCTAACACCAGAAGAATATTTTTACTTCATAGGTGAACTTAGAGGACAGAACAAAGCAGATGTCGACGCATTGTTAGCTCAATTTGAAGATTTTTTTCATGGAGAAATTCTTAAACAAAAAAAATACCTGAGAGATTTAAGTAAAGGAAACCAAAAGAAAGTAGGTATTGTTGCTGCACTTATTGGTGATCCTGAAGTGATTATCTTAGACGAGCCCTTTGCTAACCTAGACCCAACTACACAAATCCGACTAAAACAAATCATTAAAGATCTAGCCAAAAAGAAAGGAGTAACCGTACTTGTATCCAGTCACGATTTAATGCACGTTACGGATGTTTGCGAGCGTATTGTGGTGTTAGAAAAAGGAGATATCATTAAGGATTTAGAGACCAATCCTGCAACGTTAAAAGAGCTCGAAGCACATTTTGCGGGCAGTATGGTTTCTCAGGAAGAGGAGTAAAAAAAATCAACCAATCATTTTTTAAGCTTGTGATTATACAAACGATTTAATCACAAGCTTTTTTATTGAGAAAAACCTTGTAATTCCTCGAAAAACAGTTTAATAGCGTCAAAAATTCAAAAAGATGCTTATTTTTACCACTTAGCACACTAAAAACCCAATAGTTTAGTTATCTATTAATCAAATAGAACCGACGTTGAAGACCTATTACAAACTCATATTATCTCTATTCTGTATTGCGCTAATTTCACAAAGTTGTTCGCGCAAAAAGGACACTTTTATTAACAGAAATTTTCATGCCTTAGGCACCAAATACAACATTCTCTACAATGGAAATATAGCCTTAGAGCGTGGCAAACTTGCGGTTAATGATGAGTTTACCGAAAACTTTTGGGAGTTGCTTCCTGTGGAGCGGATGAAGGTGAGTGAAGATATTTTTCTGCCTGGTCAAACAAAGAACGCAGATTTTGAACGTGCTGAAGAAAAAGCTATTAAAGCTATTCAAAAGCACGGAATGAATATACAGGGAAAGGAAAAAAACCCACAAATAGACGAAGCTTATCTGTTATTGGGTAAGGCACGGTATTACGACCAGCGTTTTGTACCTGCATTGGCAGCATTTAACAACATCTTGAATAAATATCCTACGAGCGATAAAATCAATCAGGTAAAGATATGGCGAGAAAAAGCCAATATGCGTTTAGACAATAATATAGGTGCTATAAATAAACTTGAACGTTTACTCAAAGAAGAAGAGATAGAAGGGCAAGATCTTGCAGATGCCACAGCGACTTTGGCTCAGGCCTATATTAACATTAAAGCTAAAGATAGTGCTATATCATTGCTTGGTGTTGCTGCTGAAAACACTAAAGTAAAGAGTGAAAAAGCACGTTTTCATTTTATTAGAGGTCAGCTATACAATGAGATGGAAGAAAGAGATAGTGCCAATATGGAGTTTGACGCCATTATAGAGATGCACAGACAAATTCCTAGATCGTTTTATATTAACGCTCACTTAGAAAAATCCTATAATTTTGATGCTGTGGATGGTGATGAGGTGGCCTTTCAGGAATATCTGACAGAACTTGAAGAAAATCGTGAAAACAGGCCTTTCCTAGATAAAATTTATTATCGTATTGCAGAGTTTCACCGCAATAGAGCATCAGATAGTTTAGCAGAAGCATATTATAATAAATCCTTAAGAAAAACGTCATCAGACAAATACTTAAGAGCGCTCAACTATGAGACACTCGGCAATATGTATTTTGACAGAAACGCCTATAAAACAGCTGGCGCCTATTATGACAGCACTATGACCGCTATGGTGCAAAATTCTAAGCCTTTTAGAATTATTAAGAGAAAGCGCGAAAATCTAGATGACGTCATTTATTACGAAGACATAGCTCGAGCCAATGATAGTATTTTACACATAATCAATCTTCCCAAGGAAGAGCAGTTGGCCATTTATGTTAAACATACCGAAGAACTAAAAGCTAAAGCGCTAAAGGAAGAAAAACTCAAAGAAGAAGAATTAAAAAAGCAGGAGGTAAGAAAAAACGCGGCAACAAATAACATAAAGGACAATAACCGAAAAGCAAGTATAAGTCCGAGAGGTTTACCTGGAGAATTTAACACTAAAGATGGTGGTGGCAGTAGTTTTTATTTCTATAATCCAACAACTGTTGCTTACGGTAAAAATGAATTCTTAAGACTTTGGGGAGAGCGAAAGCTTCAGGATAATTGGAGGCTTTCAGATCAACGTGCTGGTATTAAAGCTGCTGACAAACAAGAAAGCATATCGCAAAGCAAAGGAAGCGAAGAGCTTTACAATCCTGAAACATACATAGCTTCGCTACCTACTGATAAAGCTGAAATCGATAGCATAGCTAAAGAAAGAAACTTCGCCTATTATCAATTGGGAATTATCTACAAAGAAAAATTCAGAGAGTTTGAATTGTCCAAATCTCGTTTCGAAGATTTATTAAATAACAATCCTGAGGATCGATTAATTCTTCCTTCAAAATATAACCTTTATAAGATTTATGTTGAATTAGGTCTTAATAGAAAGGCTGAAGCGATGAAGGGAGACATTGTTGCTAATTACCCAGATTCGCGTTATGCAGAAATCCTGTTGAACCCTCAGTCAGAATTGGCTAAGGATGAAAACAGCCCAGAAGTGATTTACACCAATCTTTATAAAAAGTTTGAAAACCAAGAATACCAAGAAGTAATCACTGAAGCAGATATTCAAATAAAACGTTTAGAAGGCGACGACTTTTTGCCAAAGTTCGAGATTTTAAAAGCCTCTGCCAAAGGCCGTCTTTATGGGTTTGAGGCATATAAAGAAGGTATTAATCACATTGCACTGACCTATCCAAATTCTGAAGAAGGCAAAAAGGCTCAAGAAATATTGAATAATGCTATTCCTGCATTGGCTAAAAAAGATTTTGTATCGGACGACGTAGCGAAGAACTTTAATGTGATTTATCAATTTGACAAAGGGTCTGGTGAAGATATAGAAGCCTTTGTAAAAACCTTAAATGAAGAAATTGAAAAAAAGATAAAGTACTTTGACTTAACCACTTCAATAGACGTCTATGATGAAAACACTACCTTTGTAGTTGTACACGGCCTAACTAGTATTCAAGGAGCTAGTGGTTTTGCCCAATTATTGCAATCAGACGAAAGAGATAGTCGAGGACGACCGGTAAAACCAAAAATAACAAAAGAATATATTGCAATATCCTCGCCAAATTATGCTATCATCCAACGCCATAAGAATTTGAACACATATCTAAAATTAGAGTAAATTAAAACCAAATCATCATGTTTTCCTCAGACAACAAGAAACCTAAACAAACAACGACTATGGAAACAAGTACGCAACAGAATATTATAGCAAAGGGCACTAAAATTGTTGGAGATATAGCAAGTGAAGGGCCTTTTAGAATAGATGGCACCGTAGAAGGGAATGTAAAAACTTCGGGTAAAGTGGTAATAGGTAAATCAGGATTCATTAAAGGTACCTTACAGGGTGAAAATGCTGATTTTGAAGGTAAATTTTCTGGTAAGCTTATACTGTCTGGTACATTGTCTTTAAAAACCACAGCGCACATAGAGGGTGAAGTCCATACGAGTAAATTAGCTGTTGAGCCAGGCGCTACATTTAACGCAACATGTAGTATGAAGGGTACAGTAAAAGCATTACCTAATGAGCCAGTTAAACCAAAACAACCAGAGCAGCAACAAGTCAAAGCCACACAAGCCTCACAAAGACCAGAAAGACAAGCTTAATACCTACGCACGTTTTTCTAGTATCGCTTTGCAAATGTTTGCCATTATTGGTGTAGGCACTTATGCTGGTGTAAAACTAGACGAGTACTATCCTAATGAGCATAACCTTTATACTATAATATTGTCTTTATTATCCGTGGTTCTTTCAATTGTTTTTGTAATTAGACGTATTATTGCAGCTTCAAAAGAAGATTAAAATGGAAGCTTTTAAGAAAAGACAGATATCATTTGTATTACAACTTATAGGGATTAGTGCGGTTTTATTTGGAATTCACAGCTATTTGCTACATCACTTTGCCTCTGAGAGAATATTCTTTTTTCCTGTTTGGCAGATTTATGTTTTTCATTTCGTTATTACACTTGTCCTATATACTATTATCAATTATAGATATTCCTCAGGTAAAACAGACATTTTTAATGTCTTTATGATTATGACTTTTGTAAAGATGGCATTGGCTATTGTCTTCCTATTGCCTTTGATACTTTCGGAGTTTGAAAACAAACAACCAGATGTTTTTAATTTTTTCATTCCGTATTTCTTGTTTTTATTCTTTGAAGTTTTTGCCTTGACAAAATTTCTTCAAAAACAGTAATTTTTAGGTTTTTAACACGCCTTTAAATCAACTGATTTTACCGATTAAAAGACCTGAAAAATTATAGCGAAATTATTGTTTGTCAATTCATATAATGTACGTACATTTGCAGCGAATTTAAAACAAGGTATTTTAAAGCCACAAAGAATGACGTTAAGCACCTTAAAGCGTACAGTATTTACAGTTCTGTTTTTATCCGTATTTAGTTTTGGTTTTGCCAAGGATGCTAAAGAGCAAGGAGATGATGAAAAGTTTGACGCTAAGTCAATGATAATGCATCACGTTAAAGATGCCTATGGCATGCACATTATTACGTTTAACGAAGGTAAAGAAGACGAAAAGCACATTACCATTCCATTACCTGTTATTCTTTGGACAGATAATGGTTTAACTACATTTATGTCTTCAGAATTTCATCATGACTATCACGGACATGAGGTGGTTGAAAAAAACGGAGGCAAGTTCGTTAATGTTCATGAAAAGGTATATCAACTTAATGAAGGTGAAACAGAAGTAAAGTTAGACGAAGAAGGACATCCTACCAATGCTGAGCGACCAATAGACATATCTATCACAAGAAACGTCTTTATGATGTGGGTTTCGGTTATTGTTTTAATACTGATTTTCTTTGCTGCAGCAAAAAGTTACAAAAAGAGCAAGAACAATGTGCCTTCTGGTATCGGAAGCTTTGTTGAGCCTTTGGTGGTGTTTGTGCGCGATGAAATCGCAAAACCAATGATTGGTGAGCATAAATACAAAAGGTACATGCCTTATTTGTTAACGGTATTTTTCTTTATCTGGATTAACAATATTTTCGGTTTGATCCCAATTTTAAACGGAGCTAACCTTAGTGGTAATATTGCTTTTACAATGGTATTGGCACTATTCACATTTATCATCACAACATTTAGTGGAAACAAAAACTATTGGAAGCATATTTTCTGGATGCCAGGTGTACCTGTGCCAATGAAAATATTCTTAATGCCAATAGAATTAATAGGAATATTTACAAAGCCAATTTCGCTTATGATTCGTTTGTTTGCTAACATTACAGCAGGACACATTATCATTTTAGCATTAATGTCTTTGATATTTATATTTAAGACTTGGGCTGTAGCACCAGTTTCAGTAGCATTCTCGTTATTTATCGGGATTATTGAAATTGTGGTAACTGCAATTCAAGCCTATATATTTACAGTATTGTCTGCCCTGTATTTTGGGATGGCAACTGAAGAAGCGCATCATTAATTAATTTAAATTTTATATTATGACTATTACTGGAATTGCAGCTATTGGAGCTGGTTTAGCAGCTATCGGAGCTGGTGTAGGTATTGGTAAAATTGGTGGATCTGCTATGGAAGCTATGGCACGTCAACCAGAAATGCACGGTAAGATTCAATCTTCTGCATTAATTTTAGCAGCCTTCGTAGAAGCGGTAGCGCTATTTGGCGTTGTAGCAGCGTTAATCGTATAATTATGATTAAAACTAATTACAGAAGTAACGGTTGGTTGCTTCTGTAATTTTTATCATTCTCCATGTGGCTTTGGTTACGGAGAATAAAATTTAGATTAAAAAGCATTTATAAAACATGGATTTAATTAAACCTGGATTTGGATTAGTATTTTGGACGGTAATTACCTTCCTAATATTATTGTTTTTATTAAGAAAGTTTGCTTGGAGACCTATTCTTGGTGCCGTTAGTGAAAGAGAAGAAGGTATAAAAAATGCCTTAGCTTCTGCTGAGAATGCACGCAAGGAAATGGAAAACCTTCAAGCAGATAACGAGCGTATTTTACAAGAAGCGCGTGTAGAACGTGAGGCTATGCTTAAGGATGCTCGTGAAATAAGAGAGCAGACTATTGCTAAAGCTGAAACAGAAGCACAAGAAAAAGCAAGTAAGATCATTGAGAAGGCGCAAGCGGCTATAGAAAGCGAAAAGAAAGCTGCAATGGCTGAGCTAAAGAGTCATGTTGCTGGTTTATCAATAGAAATCGCTGAAAAAGTAGTGCGCGAAGAATTATCTAACAAAGACAAGCAATTGAAATTGGTTGAAGGCATGTTAGGTGAAGCAAAATTAAACTAAGGATAAATGGCAGGATCAAGAGCAGCAGTAAGATATGCTAAAGCGGTTTTAAGTTTAGCACAAGATCAAAAGGCAGCAGAAGCAGTGAATAGTGATATGAAACTTATTTCAGAAACTATTTCTCAAAGTGATGAGCTTAGACAAGTGCTTCAGAGTCCTGTTGTAAGATCTTCAGACAAAAAGTCTGTATTGTCTTCTGTATTTTCAAAAGTAAGTGCTAATACAGAAAACCTGATAGATACTTTAATTTCAAACAAACGATTAGCACTCTTAAACGAAGTAGCTTCAAGTTACGTTCAGTTATTCGATCAATTAAGAGGAAGTCAAATTGCTAAGGTTACTACAGCAGTGCCTTTAACAGCAGATTTAAAGACTAAGGTTTTAGCTAAGGTTAAGGAATTAACTGGTAAAGACGCAGAAATAGAAAATATTATAGATGAAAGCATTTTAGGTGGTTTCATTTTACGAGTTGGAGATACACAGTACAATGCTAGTATCGCAAACAAACTCGAAAAACTAAAAAGAGAATTTACATTAAATTGAAATAATTCAGAATTCAGAATTTTGAATTCAAAATTAAATAGAGATGGCAGAAGTAAAACCAGCTGAGATATCAGCAATCTTAAAACAACAACTTTCAGGTTTTGAAGCAAGCGCTTCATTAGACGAAGTAGGAACAGTATTAACTGTAGGTGATGGTATTGTACGTGCTTATGGATTGGCTAACGCACAATATGGTGAATTAGTAGAATTCGAAGGTGGTGCAGAAGGAATTGTACTTAACCTTGAAGAAGATAACGTAGGTATCGTATTATTAGGTGCTTCTACTGGTGTAAAAGAAGGATCGACAGTAAAACGTACTGAGCGTATTGCCTCTGTAAAAGTAGGTGAAGGTATCGTAGGTCGTGTTGTTGATACTTTAGGTAACCCAATCGATGGTAAAGGACCAATTACTGGTGAAACTTATGAAATGCCTGTAGAGCGTAAAGCACCAGGTGTTATCTATAGAGAACCTGTAACTGAGCCATTACAAACGGGTATTAAGGCTATTGATGCTATGATTCCTGTAGGTAGAGGTCAGCGTGAGTTGGTTATTGGTGACCGTCAGACAGGTAAGACAACGGTTTGTATTGATACCATTTTAAATCAAAAAGAATTTTACGATGCAGGTGAGCCTGTATACTGTATATATGTAGCGGTTGGACAAAAAGCGTCAACTGTAGCAAACATTGCTAAAACATTAGAAGAAAGAGGAGCTTTAGCTTATACTACAATTGTAGCGGCTAACGCATCAGATCCAGCAGCGATGCAAGTATATGCACCAATGACTGGAGCTTCTATTGGAGAGTACTTTAGAGATACGGGTCGTCCGGCATTAATCATTTATGATGATTTATCTAAGCAAGCAGTTGCTTACCGTGAGGTGTCGTTATTATTACGTCGTCCTCCAGGACGTGAGGCGTATCCTGGTGACGTTTTCTATCTTCACTCAAGATTGTTAGAGCGTTCTGCAAAAATCATCAACGATGATACTATTGCCAAGGAAATGAACGATTTACCAGATTCTCTTAAGCCAATGGTAAAAGGTGGTGGTTCTTTAACTGCTTTACCTATCATTGAAACGCAAGCAGGAGACGTATCAGCATATATCCCGACTAACGTAATTTCGATTACAGATGGTCAGATATTCTTGGATGGTGATTTATTTAACTCTGGTGTACGTCCAGCAATTAACGTAGGTATTTCTGTATCTCGTGTTGGTGGTAATGCTCAGATTAAATCGATGAAGAAGGTATCTGGTACTTTAAAACTAGATCAAGCTCAGTTCCGTGAATTAGAAGCGTTTGCTAAGTTTGGTTCAGATTTAGATGCATCTACATTAAACGTAATTGAAAAAGGTAAGCGCAACGTTGAGATCTTAAAGCAAGCTCAAAACGATCCTTATACAGTAGAAGATCAGATTGCAATTATCTACGCAGGTTCTAAGAACTTGTTAAGAGATGTTCCTGTTGAAAAAGTAAAAGAATTCGAAAGAGATTATATCGAATTTTTAAATGCTAAGCATAGAGATACGCTTGATACGCTTAAAGCAGGTAAATTAACTGATGAGGTTATTGATACATTAACTAATGTAGCTAAAGACCTTACAGGAAAATACAGAGCTTAATAATTAATCTAATGTCACTCTGAGCGCAGTCGAAGAGTCTTTATAAATTAAAGAATGGCAAACTTAAAAGAAATACGTAACAGAATATCATCAGTATCTTCAACGATGCAGATTACCAGTGCCATGAAAATGGTATCTGCCGCAAAGTTAAAGAAGGCACAAGATGCTATTACTGCGATGCGTCCTTACTCTAATAAGTTAACAGAATTATTACAAAGTTTAAGCGCTACTTTAGATGCTGACTCTGGTAGTAAGTATTCTGTTCAGAGAGAGGTTAAAAATGTTTTGATTGTTGCTATCACTTCTAACAGAGGTCTTGCAGGAGCTTTTAACTCTAATATTATAAAAGAAGTTAACAGAATTGCAACTGAGACGTATGCAAATCAAGAAGTATCGTATTTAGCAATTGGTAAAAAAGCTAATGATGCTTTTAAAAAGACCAATAAAGTAATTGCTAATAAAAGTGATCTTTACGATGACCTAACATTTGAAAATGTTGCGGAAATCGCCGAAATAATCATGGAGAAGTTTGTTGAAGGTGATTATGATAAAGTTGAATTGGTATATAACAGCTTTAAAAATGCTGCAACACAGATTATAATGTCCGAGCAGTTTTTACCAATCGTACCAATTGAAGGGGAGGATGCTCACGCAAACTTAGATTACATTTTTGAGCCTTCTAAGCAAGAAATTGTAGAGACCTTAATACCTAAGTCTTTAAAGACCCAGTTGTATAAGGCGATCAGAGATTCATTTGCTTCTGAGCATGGTGCACGTATGACGGCAATGCACAAAGCAACGGACAATGCCACTGAGTTAAGAGATCAATTGAAGTTAACGTACAACAAAGCAAGACAAGCGGCTATTACTAACGAAATATTAGAAATTGTTGGTGGTGCAGAGGCACTTAACAATTAAGCGCAAGCTAAATGTAAAAGAGCTGCAGAGGCTCTTAACAATTAGGCTTAAGTCAAAACATATTTTCAAAAATAAAACAAAGTCCAACTCATTGAGTTGGACTTTTTCTTTGAGCAAATTTAAAAAACCAATGCATTTCATCGATAAAATACCGAAATCATCGATAAAATAAATAAAATTCCTATATTGTCCTCCCAAATCTAAACCTACTTATAAAATGAAAAAGCTTAAAGCAGGAATTTATGCCCTAATTTTCGCTATTGCGATGTGTCTTACCTTCCAATGCGCTAGTCCAAAAGCGGCAACTACCTTTGAAAACGAAATACCTTTTAATATTGAAGATGTTTACTTTCAAGAATGGTATGCAGGCATTAAAGTTGGTGGTACAGGTGTAAACATTTTTATTCCAGTGGTCGACAAACCTGCAGGTGTTATAGTGGACAGTGTCTATTTTAGAAATCTTCAAGGTAAATTGGTAAAGACCCAAGGGAAATATTCAGCGGTGCTTAAAAACAAGTCACGCAGCTACACCTTTAGAGTTGAAGATAAGCCTGAGGGCTACCCTTTTGATTTAAAAGCTTACGAATGTGTGATTAGCTACATTCAAAACGGAGAAACAAAATATTATAAAATTCAACAACTTAATGAATTTGCAGGGACTTACTATGAGAATGGTCCACCATCAATCTATGTACGAGAAAGCTCAGAAGGCTTAGCAACTATAGACGAAGAGAATGATAATTAGTTTCATATAAATAATTTTTAGTTAGTGATTAAAAAGTCTTGCATGCTATGTGTAAGGCTTTTTTATTTCAGCTTATTAGAAGAGCTATTTATTTAATACTTTTACACAGCACAGAACACAATCAATTGAGCGGTTTTAAATCCCTTTTTAAACAAACTTTTATTTATGGCTTGGCAACGGTATTACCGAGGATGTTGAGCTTCTTGTTGGTGCCACTTTACACAAGTGAAGCTGTGTTGGCCAATCCAGCCGAATACGGAAAGGTTTCTGTTATTTTTTCATACTTCGTACTGTTCAATGTGGTTTTGGCTTACGGTATGGAAACTGCATTTTTCCGCTTTTTCAATAAAGAAGAAAATAAAGACAAGGTGGTTAGTACGTCGTCGCTATCCTTAATTGTATCGTCTTTTGTGTTCTTCGTGTTAGCCTTAATATTTCAAAATCAAATTTCAAATGTTATTGATATTGACGTAAAGTACATCAATCTAGTGATATGGATATTATTACTCGATGCATTGGTTATTATTCCCTTTGCGTGGCTTAGGGCGAACGAAAAACCAACTCGCTATGCAATTATTAAAATATTGAATGTTGTTATTAACATTGGGTTGAATCTATTCTTCTTACTGGTTTTAAAAGACTTAGCCCAAGGAGGTGGATTATTTGAAAGCATCTACAAACCCAACTTCGAAATCAGTTACATATTTATTGCAAACCTCGTAGCAAGTGCCTTTACATTGTTGGTAATGTTATCATTTTATGCAAAAATCAACTATAGATTCGACAAACACTTATGGAAACAAATGATGCGCTACGCCATGCCAGTTTTAGTTGCAGGTGTTGCATTTTCAATAAACGAGACTTTCGATAGAATTTTGTTAAAGGAATTATTACCGCCAGATATTGCTGAAAGTGAAATAGGAATGTATTCAGCGTGTTACAAATTGGCACTATTCATGACACTTTTTGCAACAGCTTATCGCTTAGGTATAGAGCCCTATTTCTTCAGTCACGCAAAAACTAAGAACCCACAAAAAAACTATGCCAATATTTTAGAGTTCTTTGTGGCATTTGGATCTATTATTCTATTGGCCGTTGTTGTATTTGCGGATATTTTCAAACCAATCATCATTAGAAGTGAAGCTTATTGGGAAGCTATGTGGATTGTTCCAATAATTCTATTGGCCAATTTTTGTTTGGGTATTTATCACAATCTATCCGTTTGGTATAAAATAACGGACAGAACAAAGTTCGGTGCTTATATTTCCGTTATTGGAGCTTTAGTAACACTTGCTATCAATCTTATGTTTATAGAAACCTATAGTTACAAGGCATCTGCCGTTGCTACATTGGTAGCTTATGGAACAATGATGCTATTGTCCTTCTATTTCGGAAGAAAGTATTATCCCATACCTTATAATCTTAAAAAAATTGGTCTTTACCTAGGCATTTCGATTGGTTTATCGGCATTATCTTTCTATCAATATCGAGAGAATTATGTTATAGGAATTACAATGTTAATTGTATTTTTGGCATTGGTTATTATGTTGGAAAAGAAACAACTATTGTCATTCCTGCGTAGGCAGGAATCTACTAAATAGAAACTATGCTTAAGTTTTTTAGAAGAATCAGATATAACTTAATGGAAACAGGCAAAACCTCAAAATATCTCAAATACGCAATTGGCGAAATCATTTTAGTGATGATTGGTATTTTGTTAGCCCTACAGGTAAACACCTGGAATAACAATCGTGAGCTTAAAAAAGAAGAGCTTAAAATGATGAAAAGTCTTCATAAGGAGTTTAGCAAGAACATAGTTAAGTTTGATAAGAAATTTAAACAGCATCTCATCAAAAAAGAAAGTATAAATACCATTATGTCAATTGATGCCAATTTGTTTACAATTGATAGTTTATGGTCACTATTTTCTGAAGTTCATGACTCGCCAACATTTGACCCTTATCAAGGGATATACAATTCAATGATTAATTCTGGTAGAATAGAGTTAATTTCTAACGAATTACTAAAAGAGAAAGTTTCTGGGTTTAAAGATGTACAAATTGATTTTCGTGAAGATGAAGATAATGTAAGAACATTCATTTCCGAAAACCTACATAAAATAGAATTATTTGAAAAGACCTTTGATAATTATGCTTTTTTAGCAAAAAAAGCTAAAATATCGACAGAGGAACGAGAACGAATTAAAAAGAAATATATTAAACTTATTGAATCTGAAAGTTATGAAAGTCAACTCGTTTTTTTAGACGGCTGGCTAAAAGATGTATTAATAGCTGGCCCAGAATTAAGAAATGAAATGGTATTAATCGTCAAACTGTTAGAACAAGAAATAGAAAAACATGAAAATTAAAATTATAAATAAATCCAGGCACGATTTACCACATTACGAAACCATAGCTTCCGCAGGTATGGATTTAAGGGCAAGTTTAACTGAATCTAGAACTCTAAAACCTTTAGAACGCACAATAGTAGGCACAGGTTTATTTATAGAATTACCAATTGGTACAGAAGCACAAGTAAGACCACGTAGTGGTTTAGCAGCAAAAAAAGGGATTACAGTTTTAAACGCACCAGGAACCATTGATGCAGATTACAGAGGTGAAATAGGAGTCATTTTAGTCAACCTTTCAAATGAAGATTTTACCATTAATAATGGTGAACGCATCGCACAATTAGTAATAGCAAAACACGAACGCGCAGACTGGCAAGAAGTAGAAACACTTTCAGAAACTGACAGAGGTGAAGGCGGTTTTGGAAGTACTGGCACCTCGTAATTGTAGAATTACGATTGACGATTTCAGAATTGTCCCCTTGAGGGGACTTTAGGGGTATTAAAAAAAATCACCTTAAACATAAACAAAGATAAAGTTTAACATAAAAGAGATTTCCGCTTTTGCGGAAACGAAAAATAAGTTTTTCGATGAAAATAATAGTACCAATGGCAGGCAGAGGTTCTCGCCTTAGACCACATAGTTTAACAGTTCCAAAACCATTAATACCTGTTGCAGGCCAACCCATTGTGCATCGTTTAGTAAAGGATATTGCCAAAGTGTTGAAACAACCTATTGAAGAAATTGCTTTCGTTTTGGGTGATCCAGCATTTTTTGGTGAAGATGTGGTTGAGAGTTTAACAGAACTAGCTCAGGACCTAGGAGCTAAAGCATCCATATACAGACAAGACCAACCATTAGGAACAGGACACGCCATAATGAGTGCCAAGCCTTCACTTTCTGGTCCAGCCGTAATTGCCTATGCGGATACGCTGATTAGAGCAGAGTTTGATTTAGATCCAACTGCAGACAGTGTGATATGGACAAAAAGAGTTGAAAACCCTGAAGCTTATGGTGTTGTAAAATTAAATGAAAACGAAAATATTGTGGAGCTGGTTGAAAAACCAGAAACCTTCGTCAGCGACCAAGCGGTAATAGGTATTTACTACTTTAAAAATGTTGCGGTTTTAAAAGAAAAGCTTCAAGAAGTTCTGGATGAAAACGTTATGAATGGAGGCGAATACCAAATCAACGATGGGATAAAGCGCATGATGGCTGATGGCAGAATATTCAAAACAGGTACTGTTGATGAATGGATGGACTGCGGTAACAAAACCGTTACATTACAGACTAATGCAAAAATGTTAGACTTCTTAAAAGCTGATGCCGAAGAACAATTAGTCGATGATTCTGTCGTTTTAGAGAACTCAAAAATTATTGAACCTTGCTGTGTTGGCAAAGGCACCATTTTACGCAATACAACCATAGGACCTTACGTTTCTATTGGCAAGGACTGTGTTATTGAAGACTCAAGCGTTAAAAATAGCTTAATCCAGAATCAAACCTCTATTAAAAACGCTAATTTAGAGGAAGCTATGATTGGTAACCACGTAAAGTACAATGGTAAGTTTACTAAAATAAGCATTGGTGATTATTCTGTATTAGAATAAAACAAGAATGTCATACTGAGCGCAGTCGAAGTAAGTTTTAGTTTGGAACGACTTTTGAAAAGATAATGTCATTCAGAGCTGTCAGGCTGAGCTCGTCGAAGTCAAAGCGAAGTGAAGAATCTCAAATGAAATTTAATAATAAAATAACAAGAATTCTTGTGGTACTAGTTTTAGTGCCAAGCCTTGCTATGGCCCAAGTGGATTTTAACAAACGTCCAGATGATGACTTAGGCAATGTTGAAGATGAGTTTCAGGAGTATTTTTTCGAAGCTCTTAAGCAAAAAGGAATCGAAAATTATGATAGAGCCGTTGAAGCCCTTCACAAGTGTTTAAATCTCAACAGTAAAAAACCGGTTATTTATTTTGAACTGGGAAAGAACTACAATAAGCTCAAAAACTTTGGTGCTGCTGAAGACAACCTCAAAAAGGCGATTAGTATGCAACCCGATAACGAATGGTTTTTAGATGAGCTATACGATGTATATTTCCAACAAGAGGACATAGACAACGCCATCAAAACTATAAAGCAATTGGTTAAATACCATCCAGATTACAAAGAGGATTTAGCTGCTTTGTATGTCAGGGAAAAGCGATACAAGCAAGCCTTGGAGCTTTTGGACGAGCTCGATGAAGAGTTGGGAGTAAGTGAAGCCAGAGATGCTATGCGAAATGATATCTATAGTATTACCGGCAATGTTGATGACAGAATTGAAAACCTTGAACAGCGAATCGCAAACAATCCCAACAACGAAGACAATCACCTAAAGCTCATTTATAGATACAGTCAAACAGGAGATAAACAGAAAGCCTATCAAGCAGCCGAGAATCTTCTAAGAATAAAACCAGATTCAAAATTTGTACATTTGGCGCTATACAAATTTTATCTACAAGATGGTAAGTTGGAAGATGCTATAAAATCCGTAAAAATAGCACTGACAAGTCCAGAAATAAATGCAGGTGCTAAAGCCAAAGTACTTAAGGATTTTGTGAATTTTGTGTCTAAAAATCCAGAATATGAGGGTGATTTAGTTGATATTACTGTTTTGGTGGACGATAATAAAGATGCCCAAACCTATAGTGACCTTGGGCAATACTATCTAAAATCAGGTGATAAAGTAAAGGCATTGGCAAATTTCAAAGAAGCCTTAAAACAAGACCCTAATGACTTTAAACTCATTAAGGATGTATTGTTACTTCAATTAGATATTCAAGATTATACAGGGGTAGTACAGGACAGCGAAGAAGCCTTAGAATTGTATCCTGCACAGCCAATATTGTACTTGGTTAATGGAGTTGCAAACAATAAGCAAGGCAGTCACAAAAAGGCTATAGATAATCTAGAAATGGGCTTGGATTTCCTAATCGACAATCCTAACATGGAAGCTGATTTTTATTCAGAATTAAGTTTAGCCTATAAAGCTCTTAATAATATTAGTAAATCTGAAACGTTTGCTAAAAAGGCACAAGCCATAAAAGCCCAACAGTAAATGATTTTAAATCCCACCTTTAAGTTCTCTAGAGTAATTTTATCATTTATTTTGATGGCTTTCTTACTAAACTGCAAGTCAGCCAAAAGTGTTATAGAATCTGGTAAAGCAAGCGACAAGCTTTCTGCCAAGCAAGTTATTAAACAGCATCAGAAAAATGATGCAGACTTTAAAACGCTTCAAGGCAAGGTAAAGATAGATATTATCCAAAACCAAGAGGAACAAGGTTCAACCTTCAATTTGAGAATTGAAAAAGATAAGGTTATTTGGCTGAGTGCAAAACTCGGGTTGGCTAGAATGATGATCACTCCAGAGAAAGTAAGATTCTATAATAAACTAGATAATGAGTATTTTGATGGTGATTACAAATTATTAAGTGATTTTGTAGGTGTTGACTTAGATTTTGATAAAGTTCAAAATATATTATTGGGTCAGGCCATATTTAACTTAAAAGATGAAGCTCATACAGTTTCGGTTAATGACAATTCTTATGCCTTGCAACCTAAAGACCAAAACGCACTATTAGAGCTGTTTTATTTAATTAACCCATCGCATTTTAAGATGGATAGTTTACAGTTGTTTCAACAGTTAAAAAAACGTATTCTTCAAGTAGATTATATGTCTTATCAAGAAGTTGGGAAGCAGGTTTTACCAAAAGATATCAAAATTATTGCGGTTGAAGACACTGATGAGGTTGCAATCACCATGGAGTTTAAGTCCTTAACCCTCAATGAAGAGGTCCGTTTTCCATTTAAAATTCCAGCAGGTTATAAAGAAATAGTTATTAAGTAATGAATGCAAAGTGTTTACAAATCATTATAATTTTAGGGTTTCTACTATCCTCACCATCGCTTATT
Source organism: Winogradskyella sp. MIT101101 (assembly GCF_047126865.1). NCBI lineage: Bacteria > Pseudomonadati > Bacteroidota > Flavobacteriia > Flavobacteriales > Flavobacteriaceae > Winogradskyella > Winogradskyella sp. MIT101101. The sequence goes on from NZ_CP138982.1 coordinate 2,168,520, forward strand.
GCGCAAAGTAAAAAACAAGAAAAGTTAGAAGCTCAACGCCAGCAAGTTCTTAAAGAGATGAAGCAAATAAATGCTTTATTATTCACTAAAAAGAAGGAACAAAAATCTGAAATCACCCATATTGAAGACCTTAACTATAAAGTGAGTGTTAGGCAAAATTTGATTAGAATCACTAACGAACAAGCCAATTTATTAACTCGCGAAATCAATACAAACCAAAAAGAGATTACAAGCCTTAGAACACAGTTACAAGAATTAAAAGATGATTATGCTGCCATGGTTGTAAAATCATACAAAAGTAAATCAGAGCAAAGTAAGGTGATGTTTTTATTGTCATCCGATGATTTTAAACAGGCTTATAAGCGATTACAATACATTAGACAATATAGAGATTATCAAAAAGAACAAGGTGAAGCGATAAAAACCAAAACCAAAGAGTTACAAGATTTAAATATTAAACTTTCCAAACAAAAGGCGGATAAACAAAAATTAATTGAAGAAAATAGAGCTGCTAAACGTCAGCTGGAAAGAGAGCTTAAAGAGCGTGAGGTATTGATGGCTTCCATAAAAGCCGATATGAGCAAATTTGCCGCTCAGATTAAAAAGAAGAAACAAGAAGCAGACCGATTGGATAGGGAAATTAACCGACTGATTAGAGAAGCCATTGCGGCATCCAATAAAGAAGCGGGTAATAAATCATCTACAGGAAAATTTGTGCTCACTCCAGAGGCTAAAAAACTAGCTGCTAATTTTGAGGCCAACAAAGGCAAACTGGGTTGGCCTGTTGAGAGAGGAGTAATAAAAGCTAAATTCGGAAAAGGCCGTTCCTTAACGGACAGTTCTGTTGAGGTTAACAATCCTGGAATTAAGATTGCAACGACTACAAGCGCTGAAGTTAAAGCAGTTTTTAATGGTGAAGTCTCTCAAATTTTAGTTATAAAGAGAGGGAATCCAGCCATTTTAATACGACATGGAAATTACCTAACTGTATATACAAACCTTTCTAAAATTTATGTAAAAAAAGGAGACAAGGTAAAAACTGGTCAGGCCATTGGACAAGCGTTTACCAACAAAACCAATGGAGAAACTTTATTGGGCTTTAGAATTTATAAGAACAATCAAAAGCTTAATCCTCAATATTGGTTGTCTAAGTATTAAACTCTCACCACTACATAACCTTTTCGTGTCTTTTGGTAGTGTTTTCCATTAAAGAAATAGTAACGTTTTCCTTTTACCCTAACGACTTTATAATTTCCAGGTAATTTTTTTACTACAGTAACAGAAGCAGGTTGTTTTACAACCACTCTACTTGCACAAGAATTTAAACTTAATGCAAATACAAAAACTAAGGTGTAAACTAAATATTTCATATCATTAATAAATTTGGTTTAATGATAAGACACGGATATTTAGAAAAGGTTTAATTCTACAGATTGTAAGATATAAGGGTAAACGAGATACTGAAACAAATTTAGCATGAGAGCTTTCACCTTCTGTGCTACATCATGTGATTTGTTATTCTGAACACGTTTTAGAATCTATTACTCAAAAAGCGCCTTTAGTTCAGTAGCATTAGAAGGTTTCATCTTTCCTGCTAACACCAAGCTCAATTGTTTTCTACGCAGAGCCGCGTCATAGCGTTCCTTTTCTAATTCGGTTTCTGGGATAAGCTCTGGGACTTTTACAGGACGACCTGTCTCGTCTACAGCAACAAAGGTATAAATAGCCTCATTGGCTTTAATACATTCGCCAGACTCGCGGTCTTCAATCCAAACATCCATATAAACTTCCATTGAAGACTTAAAGGCACGAGAAACTTTTGCCTCTATAGTCACAACGCTTCCAAGAGGAATAGATCTATTAAAAGCTACATGGTTAACAGAAGCCGTAACAACAATACGACGTGAGTGACGTCTCGCTGCTATACTTGCTGCTCTATCCATACGTGCCAATAACTCACCACCAAAGAGATTGTTGATAGGGTTGGTTTCACTTGGTAATACTAAATCGGTAACCACCGTTTTAGACTGAAATGCGGTTCTAGGTTGCATAAATCATTAAAATTTGTGCAAAGATAAAGTGAATTGAATTAATAAAGGGATAACTAAGAACTAATCTAACTTCTTAATCAACAACCAAGCATCACGGTTGTGCTCACGTCGGATTTTGTAGAGTGCACTTTGAGCCTCAGACCTAGTTTCAAAGCTAGAATAAACCACTTCGTGCAAGCCATAGCGATTTTTGCCAATTTTTCTGGCTTTATAGCCTTTGTCTCTTAGCTGCTTCACTTTTTTATCGGAATTAGCTTCAATTCTAAAAGCACCGGCAACAATATGGTAATTTCCAGTTTGTTTTTCTAACGACAACGTTGCAGCAGGTAATGGGTTGCTGATAACAAAAGTAGCTTCCTGTACTTTGGCATCCAATTGTGCATTGGCCTCCTCTTGTGCTAGTTGGTTATGGTTTTCAATGGTATTGTTGTAATACTTTGCAGCTCCAAAACCTCCTAAGCCCAACACAATAACAGCTGCAGCAGCATACTTTAACCAGTTGTTGTTAGAGCGCTTTTCTGGTGTAAATGCAATTGGTGCTGTTTCCTCAATGGCTTCAACCTCTTCTTTATAAACTTCACGCTTAATATCGTTAGAGGTAAAGTGAGATAAACCAAAGGAATCCGTTAGGTAATTAATATGGTTAGAAGGGTTAAATACAATTTTGCCTTCTGCATTTAAAACCAGTTCGCCAATATTTTCAAATTGAATGGTTTCACCTTCAATTAAATACGACTTTATGGTTTTAACATGCTTAGTGATTTTTTTGTTAGCGGTATTGTAAGGAATCTTTTCAACCTCAGCAATGTAGTTAGCTAACAAGCCATCGTTGCTCTGCAATTGCTCATTAAACGATAACGCTTTTTTTGGAGGATAAAATGTATGAGTTGACTCATGCATTTTGGCAGAAATACGATTGGTTAAAAAAGCACCAAAATTTGGAACGGTTACACAGTCGTATCGGTATAAAAGGTCGCTAATGTAAGTCTCTAATTGCATATTACTCTAACTATTGTAAGTAAAACCGAGATAATGATTGAACTAAAATTATCTCTTTAGTATAAGCTTCAGTTTTGCTAAAACTAGTTTATGGAGTAAAGTTAAAAATTTTTGAAATTGATAAAAGTTTGCACACATATAGTTATTAACATCAGAAAAATTTAGTTTCTTGTAGGTTTTAAATCAGCCGTTTAAAAATGACAGAAGAACAACTTATTTATACTCTAGCATTGCAACATGTGCCTAAAATAGGTTCCACAACAGCTAAAAAACTAATTAATCATTGCGGCTCAGCTGAAGCGGTTTTAAAAGAAAAGAAATCTAAACTTTTAAAAATTGACGGTATTGGTACTATCACTATAGAAGGTCTATTTGATAAATTTCATCTTGAAGAAGCCGAAAATGAACTCAAATTCATAAGAGACAATAACATAACAGTACATTATTTTACAGAAGACACTTATCCTGAACGCTTAAAACATTGTATTGACGGCCCTATATTATTATTTCAATCTGGTAATATCAACTTAAAACAGCAACCTATTATAAGTATTGTTGGAGCGCGAAAAATCACTACAAACGGAATTGCCTTTTGTAACAAATTAGTAGAATCGCTATCACCTTATAATCCAATTATCGTCTCAGGTTTTGCCTATGGCACAGATATTACAGCTCAAAAGGCAGCTATTAATCACAACTTACAAACTATTGGCTGTTTGGCGCATGGCTTAAATCAAATTTATCCTAAGGTGCATAAGAAATATGTGGCAGATGTTGAAAAACACGGTGGTTTTTACACCGATTTTTGGAGTACAGATGTATTTGATAGGAACAATTTTTTAAAGCGAAATAGAATCATCGCAGGCCTGAGCGAAGCCACCATCGTCATAGAATCTGCAGAAAAGGGTGGAAGCTTGGTTACCGCAGACATCGCCAATTCTTATGATCGTGAAGTTTTTGCAGTACCAGGACGAACAACAGATAGCCAAAGCGTGGGTTGCAATAACCTCATAAAATTTCAAAAAGCACATTTATTGTCTGACCCAATGGATGTCCCCTATTTATTGAATTGGCAATTGGAAACGGAGACCAAACCAGCAGTTCAAAAACAACTGTTTGTAGAGTTAGAACCCGATGAAAAAATTATCTATAACTATTTAAAAGACAATGACAAAGAATTGCTTGATGTTATAGCGCATCAATGCGGAATTCCAACCTACAAATTAGCTGGCTTACTTCTTAATATGGAACTGAAAGGTGTGATTAGACCTTTGCCTGGGAAGTTGTTTGAGCTTATTTAGATTTATTAACCAAATTCACTATCAATATTACACATACCGCAATAATTGCTACAGCAGCATAAGCTATCCAATCTATTTTTTTCGCATCACCTACTCTAGAAATAATAAGTAAAATCATTGCAGCAATGACTAACAGAGGGGTCAGCAATTCTTTTTTCATTTTAATAGTTGTTGTTGATTAATACCCAACCTTTTCCCTAACACGCTTTAAAACATCATCAGCCACAACCTTAGCTTTTGCAGCGCCTTTGGCTAAAGCCGCATCAACTTCGCTGAGGTTTTCCATATAATAATCATAGCGTTTTCTAGGTTCAGCAAAACGCTCTAAAATCAATTCGTATAGAGTTTGTTTAGCATGTCCATAACCATAGTTGCCACCTTCGTAATTGGCCTTCATTTCTGCAATCTGCTCATTTGATGCCAATAGGTTATAAATAGCAAAACAGTTGCAGGTTTTCCAATCTTTTGGCTCTTCAAGCGGTGTGCTATCCGTCTCTATAGACATAATCTGCTTGCGTAATTTCTTCTCTGGCAAAAAGATATTAATGATGTTGTTTTTACTCTTGCTCATTTTAGCACCATCAGTGCCAGGAATCAACATGGTCTCTTTTTGTATATCAGCTTTTGGTAAGACAAAAGTTTCGCCTCCCATTTTGGCATGAAAGCGTGATGCCACATCACGCGTCATTTCTATATGTTGTTCCTGATCTTTCCCAACAGGAATGATTTCAGAATCATACAACAGAATATCCGCAGCCATAAGCATAGGATAGGTGAACAGACCTCCATTGACATCGTCTAATCTGTCGGCTTTATCTTTAAAACTATGTGCTAATTCTAATCGCTTAAAAGGGAAGAAGCAATTTAGATACCAAGCTAATTCAGTCACCTGTGGCACATCACTTTGTCTGTAAAACACGGTTTTATCTATATCTAGACCAAACGCCAACCAAGTAGCTGCAGTAGAGTACGTATTGTTACTAAGCGTTTCAGCATCCTTAATTTGAGTTAAAGAATGTAAATCTGCAATAAATAAATAAGAATCGTTTGCCTTATCTTTTGCTTTTTCTATTGCAGGTAAAATAGCACCTAGTATATTACCTAAGTGCGGTGTTCCTGTACTTTGTATACCTGTTAGTATTCTTGCCATAACATTACCTGCGTAGGCAGGTATTTAATTAAATTAAACTTAGTTCTAAAACTGAAAGCAAAGATAAATTTTTGAAAGAACTATAAGAAGCTATTTGAATTAAATACTTAGTTTTGGTGCCATGGCAATATTTAAGTATCCGTTTTGGGTTTTATATCGCATTTGGTTCTACATTTTGGTAGCCATACCTATTATTGTATTGTTTCCTATTCTATTGATTTCCATTTCTAGAGAAAAATGGTATCCGTTTTTCTTTAAACTAGCCCGTTTTTGGGCCAAGTTTATTTTAGTTGGGATGGGTTTTGCCTATAGGGTTAAAAAAGAAGAAAATCCAGACCCGAAGAAGAGTTATATGTTTGTTGCCAACCATACTTCTATGGCGGATATTATGTTAATGCTGGTGTCTGTAAAAAAACCTTTTGTGTTTGTTGGCAAAAAGGAATTGGCAAAAATCCCTTTGTTTGGCTTCTTTTACAAGCGTACCTGTATTTTGGTTGACAGAAGTAGTGCGAAGAGCAGACAAGCCGTTTTTTTAAGAGCTCAAAGACGGTTAAAACAAGGCTTAAGCATTTGTATTTTCCCTGAAGGAGGAGTGCCGGAAGAAGACGTTGTATTAGACACTTTTAAAGATGGGGCTTTTCGCTTAGCCATTAACCATCAAATACCAGTTGTACCGATTACCTTTTACGACAACAAAAAAAGATTCTCTTATACGTTTTTTAGCGGTGGTCCAGGTAGAATGCTAGTTAAAATTCACAGTTTTATACAAACAAAAGGCTTAACAATTAAAGAGACTAAAACCTTAAACGAAACTGCCAGAACTGTAATTTTAAACGAGTTAGAAAAGGGTAACATAAAGAGTTAATTCCTAAAAAAGGAAAAGCCACTCTAACCAAGAGTAGCTTTTTTTGTCATCATTGCATTCACCATTGCTTTAGTTTGTTTGCAATAACCTAACCTAATTTAAATTTACCTAAAACTTAAAACTTAATCCTGTATATACTCCAATAAAGAATGGTCTATAATTACCAGACGTATTATTGAATGTATTTATTTGATACTTGAACTGAGGTTCAAGATTAATATTCCACTGTTTAGACAAGCTATAATCTAATCCCAAACCAAAGTTGGCACTAAAACTTGTACTATTAATATTGTTAGCTTCACCAATTAAGGTGTTAACTCCGTCTAAATCTGCGTAGATTTCATTTTCATTTAAAAAGAACGTACTAAATCCGCCAATTACATTAACTCCAAATTTTTTATCTAACACACGATATTCCAATTCTAAAGGCACTTCAATAAAACCAAAACGCTGATCAATGCTACCCACCTTTGTGCTTAGGTCTAAAGAAGATACCATTGCTTTGGCACTCATTAATGATACACTTTGTGCTTGGTTATTTAAAGTGACATTTGCATATTTTTGAGTCACATTTGCACCTGAACCTGAAGTTACAAAAGAGGCAGACACTGCAGGATTAGGGTTTGTAATAGCGAAAACATCTGAAGTTGACTGACTAAGATTAACAACATTTACACCAGTACGCACTTTTAACCTTTCGTTTACAGCATAGGCAGTAGTAATTCCGTAGCTCATATTGATATCGCTACTTTTGGAGTTGTCATTAAACTGTCCATCGATAGGAGACCCTTCACCTAAAGAACTGTAATAAACAGGCGCAACATTAGGCGTAATGCTCCACCTGTTTTGTTCATCTTCTTTCTCTTTTTCATCAGTATCTTTATCCTCTGTATTATTTGCTGCAATAGCATCTAAAATAGATTCCTTTTTTGGGTCTTCTTTAAGAATGTCTTTCTTTTCTATATCTTCAGTAGCAGATGTAGCGTCCGTGTTTTCTGAATTGGATTTTTCAGAACCCTTTGATGTTGAATTATCCGTAACTGCTGTGTTGTTATCTTCTATTGTTTTCTTAATTGCCGACTTTATGTCCTTATCGTTAGCAAGTTCTGTTTTATTACTGTTTTCTGAACTCTTCGTATCAACAGAAGCTACCTTTGTATTATCCGCATCAATTATTGTAGTTAATTTTTCACGTTCTTGTGAAGGTGGGTTTTCGCCTTTATCTTTATTGTCTGAATAAACCGCAACAGAATTTAACTGCGACTTAGGGTTGGAAGTAAGATTTTTAGAAGCACTTTTCTTATCGGAACCGTTATCTTCCTTTAAACCATTAATTGATTCGTCGTCTTTCTCAGAACCTACAAACTCAAGCTTTTCATATGCTTCATCATCCTTAAGCTCATTTTGCTTGTCATTAGACGTTGAGTTGTTATTGTTTTGATTAGAGTTGTTGTTTAAATCTTCTGTATCAACAACAGTAGGGTCTACTGAATTGTCTATGTCTGAATTAAATACAGATATACCAATAGTAAGAAGCAAAGCAATTGCAGCGGCTACGCCACCTATTTGCCACCAAAGCGCTACAACTCTGCGTTTTCTCTTCTTATTAGGCAGACTTTCACTTATGCGATTCCAAACAGCATCGTTAGGTGCTACTTCAAAATCCTTAAACTTTTCTTGAAAAAGTCTGTCTATGTTCTTTTTATCATTCATTGTTATGATGATTGCGAATTTCCATTCGACTTATAATTTTCTATTTTTTCTTTTAAAATCAATCGTGCTCTTGCAAGATTTGATTTTGAGGTTCCAGTTGAGATATTGATCAATTCACTAATCTCTACATGAGAGTAACCATCTAATACATACAAATTGAATACCAATCTATATCTGTCGGGCAATTCTTGAATGATTTTTAATAAAAAATCAATATTCAACTCATCATCATCTATATCTACCGTGACGTCTTCAATATTATCTTCATTTACAATATCGTAAACACCTACATTGTCTCTATAGCTTTGCAATGATGTATTAATTGCAATCCGTTTTAACCAACCTTCAAAAGAACCTTTATTATTGTACTGATCTATTTTACTAAATACAGTTATAAATGCATCGTGCAGATTATCTTCTGCTTCCGCATAGTTTTTAGAATACTTAAGACAAAGCGAAAATAACTTACTTGCATACTGCTTGTATAATTGGCTTTGAGCTTGAGCATCTTGTTTTATACAATTTTTAATGAGTCTATCTAAACTCACATTGTTGTCGGAATTAATTAATAATTATCTTTCTTACTACTTACTGCATTTCTGCCATCAACCACTGGGATTTCCACCACCTCAAACATTTCTTCACCCTCTTCGTTTTCTCCTTGAAAAAACTTAAAATAATAAGTTTCATTGCTGGTCACCTCAAAGTTAAAACTTGCAGTAACTTCTTCGGGCCCAGTAACACATGCCGCCCTCTCGCTAACAAAAACGGTATTTACTATTGCTATGGTTCTTTCTTGCCCATTAATTTCGTATATAAAGTCACTGAAATCGTAACAAGAAGTAGGCTGATTGTAAGTCATTGAGATTTCATAAACCTCTCCAAAAATAAATTGTTCTGGAACATCAATACTTTCAACAGGCAATACTTCTAGAAAAAAAGTCTCTGAATCATCACTCTCAATACTACATGATGTAATAGTGGTGATAAAAATAGCAACTAATATTACGAACTTCTTCATTAGATAACATAATCAATTTCACTCTATAGATGCAGAAAAAGCAAAAGGGTTGCGTCTAAAAACAAAAAAAATCCTGATTTTAACAGGATTTTTGTTTAACTTACTGATTTTCATTTATTAAGGCTCGAACTTTTTCCTCTAATTCATCCATTAAATCAGGATTATCCTTAATTAAAGATTTAACCGCATCTCGTCCTTGACCTAGTTTGGTATCCTCATAACTAAACCATGAGCCACTTTTCTTTACAATGTCACTATCTACAGCTAAGTCTAAGACTTCACCAACTTTAGAAATGCCTTCACCATACATTATGTCAAACTCCGCAGTCTTAAATGGTGGAGCCACTTTATTCTTAACAACCTTTACTCTGGTTTTATTACCCATCACATTGCTGTTGCTGTCTTTAATCTGTGTAGAACGTCTTATATCTAATCTAACTGAAGCGTAAAATTTTAGAGCATTACCACCAGTTGTAGTTTCTGGATTACCAAACATTACTCCTATTTTTTCACGTAATTGGTTAATAAAAACCATGGTGCAATTGGTTTTGCTTATGGAAGCCGTAAGCTTTCTTAATGCCTGAGACATTAAACGCGCATGAAGCCCCATTTTAGAATCTCCCATTTCACCTTCTATCTCACTTTTAGGTGTCAACGCTGCTACAGAATCAATAACAATGATATCAATAGCGCCAGAGCGCACCAAATTATCCGCAATTTCTAAAGCCTGTTCACCATTATCTGGTTGGGAAATAATCAGGTTTTCTAAATCTACACCTAATTTCTCGGCATAAAAACGATCAAAGGCATGTTCTGCATCAATAAATGCGGCTATACCTCCTGCTTTTTGTGCTTCGGCAATAGCATGTAATGTCAATGTGGTCTTACCAGAAGATTCCGGACCGTATATTTCTATCACCCTACCTCTTGGGTATCCTCCTACACCTAATGCAATATCTAAGCCTAAAGATCCAGATGAAATCGCATCTACATCAACAATCGCTTGATCACTCATTTTCATTACTGTTCCTTTGCCATAAGCCTTATCTAATTTGTCTAACGTTAATTTTAGGGCTTTTAATTTTGCGTCTTTTTCACTACTCATTTCTTCTATTGTCTTAATTAAATTGTTATCAAAAATACCACTTATTTTATTTTTTTCAATTTTATGACGCAACCATTTTACACTTTTTGCATCTACTATATGAAAAAGGGAATAATTGCTATGAAAAGTTTTGTTTTCAATAACAAAACATGTATTCAAAGCTTTTATAGCACCTTTTGAAAAAGAAGAGCTATTCAATTAGATTAGAGTTGAAAATATATGGGTTCACCAATAGGTGAATTTATTATCACAGATAGTTTATTGTCTAAGTTTAAAAACTAAAAAAAACGATTATGAAAAAAAATGTAATTAAATTAATGATGGTCTCGGGACTACTTCTAACATTCTTAGGGTGTTCTGATGACTTTGTGAACGAAAACCCTGAAAGTGGTTTTCAGAACATCAACCAGCTTGGTGAAGCTGCGAGTAACAATCCTGACATCGTAACAGGTTTCATCGAGGGTGTTTACTCTACGATGTATACGGTTGGTACAGGTGGTACCGGTGGGCATGATGACTTCGGTCATAAAGCCTATGACCTGTTTGCTGATTTCTTATCTAGTGATGTTGCCCTGTCCGTAAGTACTTATGGATGGTATAGAGCTAGTATTACTGAGATGCAGTGTACTGAAGATTTCACCTTTTTAGATAATTACCAAGTTTGGAGACACTATTATAGAATGATACGTGCTGCCAATACCGTAATTGAAACTTTAGGTGGTGATGAAGCGGATCCAGAAAATCCTGATAACAGAGCAACTCTAGGACAGGCTTTAGCTATGCGTGCTCATTCTTACTGGTATTTGACCCAGTATATGCAGAATGATTACAACCCTTCACAAGAGATTCTTCCAATCTATAGAACAGTAACTAACGTAGGTGTAGGTAAATCTACTGCTGCTGAGGTTTTTGAACTTATAGAGAGTGATCTTAACAGAGCCATCGTATTATTGGATGATTATAACAGACCAACTAAGACCCAGGTGAACAAGGAAGTTGCACAGGCTATGTTAGCTTATGCTATTGCTTCTCAACGCGATGTTTCTCGTATGGGCGAAGTTGTTGCGTTATGTGATGCTGTGATTTCTGGAACTGGTGCTACGGTAATGACCGCAGCAGAGGTTACAGGTGGTTTTAACAATGTGGCTACTCCAGGATGGATTTGGGGTGTAGACCTTAATGGTGATATTGGTTTAAGACTTATTTCTTGGTGGGGACAAATGGATGCGTTCTCATATAGTTATGCTTGGGCAGGTGATGCCAAGGCTATAGATCAAAACCTATATGATGCTATTCCTGCTAATGATGCTAGAAAAGCACAGTTCTTCCCGGGTTCAGGTTATTATAACCTAATGCCATTGGATAAGTTCTACGATGCCAGTAGAATTATCGGTGGACCAAGTGGATCGGTTGTAGCTGATTATGTATACATGAGAATTGCTGAGATGCACATCTTAAAAGCAGAGGCTTTAGCAAAAATGGGCCAGGATGGACCAGCTAGAACTGCATTGAGAGAGGTATTGGACCAACGTTTGCCAGACACATCTTATTTAAATGGATTGTCAGGAGCGGCTTTATTGGCTGAGATTCACTTACAGACCCGTATTGAGTTTTGGGGTGAAGGTAAAACATACCTTTCTATAAAGCGTAACCAGACATCAACAGGTGTGAGAGGAAGTAACCACTTATCTTTTGTTGGTGAATCATTTATGCATAATGATGAGCGTTTAACTTTTGAAATCCCTGAATTGGAAATTCAAAGTAACGTTTTCATTAACGAACAAAATTAATTAACTGCCGTCAGAATAATAAAATTTAATTTTTTTCAATTTTATGACGCAACCATTTTACATTTTTTGCATCTACTATATGAAAAAGGAAAAAGTTGCTATGAAAACCCTTTAAAAAGTTGAGATGAGTCTTGAAAATAAATTTTCTACTTTTTAATAACAATTAGCAAAACACATGACGACTCGGCTGTTGTTTAGTTCAACAGCCGAAAAGTCTAAGTGAGTTAACTTTTTCAATTAGTTTTAAGTTAGTGGTTAGTTAGAAAAGCACCTTGATAATTTCACGGTGCTTTTTTAATGAAAAAATATTAAAATGAATACCTTTGCACAATATACATCAAGGCTTTAGCAGAGATGTACTTTAATTCTTTAACCTTAAAAAATTAGTATAGCATGCAACTGTACAATAACTTAAGTGCTAAAGAAAGAGCAGAACTTATTGAAAAAGCAGGAAAAGACCGCTTAACAATCTCTTTCTACAAGTACGCCAAAATTGGCAATACCGAAATTTTTAGAAACCATATGTTCTTGGCTTGGGACCAGCTAGATGTCTTAGGTAGAATATACATTGCTAACGAAGGCATTAATGCTCAGCTATCTGTCCCTGCAGAGAATTTCGAAGCCTTTAAAAATCATTTAGACACTATCTCGTTTCTTGAAAATGTAAGGTTGAACGTTGCCATTGAGCACGACAATTTTGCGTTTTTAAAACTAAAAGTTAAAGTACGTAATAAGATTGTTGCCGATGGTTTAAATGACCATACTTTTGATGTGACCAATAAAGGGGTTCATGTAAATGCAGAAAAGTTCAACGAACTTATTGAAGACCCAGACACGGTTTTAGTAGATATGCGTAACCATTACGAAAGTGAAATAGGCCATTTTAAAAACGCCATTACACCAGATGTAGATACGTTTAGGGAATCACTGGACTTGATAGAAGAAGATTTAAAAGAATACAAAGAAGACAAAAAGCTAGTTATGTACTGTACTGGTGGAATTCGATGTGAAAAGGCCAGTGCCTACTATAAACACAAAGGATTTAAAAATGTATTTCAGTTAGAGGGTGGTATAATAAATTATGCCAGACAAGTTGAAGCTGAAGGTCTTGAAAATAAATTTATTGGAAAGAATTTTGTTTTCGATCAACGACGGTCAGAACGCATTAGCGATGATGTTATTGCTAGTTGTCACCAATGCGGCAAGCCCGCAGATTTACATACCAATTGTGCTAATGAAGCTTGTCATTTATTATTTATTCAGTGTGATGAGTGTAAAGAAAAGATGGATAATTGCTGCTCTACAAATTGTCAAGAAATCATTAAACTGTCTTATGAAGAACAAAAAGCTTTGCGCAGAGGGCAAGGTAACAGTAACGACATATTTAAAAAAGGAAGGGCGGACCACCTACCATATAAGAAAGATTTGAGAAATATATTTGAAACACTTAAATCTTCAAAATAAATAAAAGGCTCTAGGTTAAACCAGAGCCTTTTTTAATGTCTATTTTTTAATAAGTTTGATTGTTTTCTTTTGGTTTTGTTCTCCTTCTAGAGTTACAAAATACATTCCACCTGAAAGTTCTGAGAGATTTAATTCTTTTACACCTTCAGGAGAATTTTCTTCGAAAGTTTTGATGGTCTTACCTAAAATATCAACAACTTTTGCACTTTTGACTTTTGAGGTAGAATTAATATTAACTATGTCATTAAAGGGGTTTGGGTAAATTGAAGTGCTTTCCAGCCCTTCTTCTTCCACACTTAAAGCGCCAACATAATAGCTATGGGTTACAGTTTGTCCATTATACGTGGCTTCCCATTTCCATTCTCCAACAATATTTGCGACCGAAATCCATCCTCCCCAATATGAAGCATAGTAATTGTCATTAAGATCAAAATCCCAATTATACAAATAGGTGTTGTCTGGTCTTATTACTTTAAGGTTTACCGTTGTTCCGGCAACCTGATCTCTTAAATAAATGAAGTGAGTTACAGTGTCATTTAAATCAAACTGATCATTCTCATTAGAAGTTTCAGTAGTTGGGCAGGCCGGAAAAACCGGAGCAGCTGTGTGCGTTAACACGGCATTGATTCCAGGATTATTGTAAGGCCTTTGGTTTTGCCACCAAGAATCAGCATTAAAACTATTACAGGTGCCAGCATAAGGATCTACAAGTTGGGTGAATGTAGCATCAGTAAATATTTCAAAATGCAAATGAGGTCCAGTAGAAACACCAGAACTACCAACAACACCAAGATATTCCCCTTCAATGACCATATCACCAATATTCTTTGTCGTTGTTGAGCCATTTTTCATATGTCCATACAAAGCAATACTACCATCACTATGCTGAATGTAAACGGCATTCCAAGGTGTTGTAGTATCAAAATCGCAACTGCGATCAAAATTACCATCGCTTTTAGCAACAATTTGCCCAGGAGCTGCAGCAATAATCTCTACTTCGTCATTGTCCATCATTTTCCATCCGAAGGGCCAAGTAAAATAATCTATACCTTGGTGATTGTATCCGTTGTCGGTATCATAAGATCGTGTACCACAATTGTAATCGGTCAATTGGTCTGGGTATGCAGCATTATGATCTATATAACCAGAAATACCATAAATTTCATTATAAGTTGAATTGGTTGATTTTTGTAAAGGCCATACAAATAAAGGATGAACACCTCTGTTTTCGGCAGAATAAGCTAAGCGGTTATTTTGACTTAATTCGGAGATGCGGGATTGTATATTCTGATAAATGACTTCTCGTTGAGCATCAGTTAGACATTCCGCTTTTTCAGGATTAAAAACAAATTCACCACCAGTAACGTCAGATGAAGGTTGTTGAGCAAAACTGAAGATAAAACTGAGGACAAAACTGAATAATGTAATTTTTGATTTCATAATGTTAAGGTATTGGTTTGTAGTAACATCGAACTAATCTGAAAATGTGAGCATTAAGATAAATAATATTCTATAAGTTATTATTAGCTAACTCTTTATTTGACTCAAGAAATAATCTTATCTTTACTCATTAATAAATTATGAATCCTTTATCTAGGCTTTTTATGTCCAGATTGAATATATAAAACTTTTTATGGCTTGTAACAGTTGTGCAACTGGTAAAGACGGCCAACCAAAAGGATGTAAAAACAACGGGACCTGCGGTACAGATAGCTGCAATAAGCTCACGGTTTTTGACTGGTTGGCAAATATGTCACTTCCTAGCGGACAAGAACCCTTTAATGGTGTTGAAGTTCGTTATAAAAATGGAAGAAAACAATACTACAAAAACACAGAAAACTTAACGTTAAGTATAGGCGATATTGTCGCTACCCAAGCAAAATCTGGGCACGATATAGGCATGGTCACTTTAACAGGTGAATTGGTGCGTGTACAGATGAAGCGCAAAAAGGTGGATATCAATGACGAAGAAAACGTTCTAAAAATATACCGAAAAGCATCTCAAAGAGATATAGATGTTTGGTCAAAATCGCGAGACAAGGAGGAGGCAATGAAAGTAAAAGCACGCCAGTTTGCTATTGACCTTAATCTGAAGATGAAAATCTCTGACATAGAGTATCAAGGAGATGGCAGCAAGGCAACTTTTTATTACACTGCTGAAGAACGTGTAGATTTTAGGGAGCTGATCAAAGTTTTTGCTCGTGAGTTCAGAACGCGTATAGAGATGAGGCAAGTTGGCTTTAGACAAGAAGCGGCAAGACTTGGTGGTATTGGCTCTTGCGGAAGGGAATTGTGTTGTTCTACTTGGCTGACGGATTTTAGATCAGTTAGCACTTCTGCAGCGCGTTATCAACAATTATCTTTAAACCCATTAAAGTTAGCTGGCCAGTGCGGTAAGTTAAAATGTTGTTTAAATTATGAACTTGATGCTTACTTAGATGCATTAAAGGATTTTCCAAAAACCGACATAAAACTTTACACTGAAAAAGGAACTGCAGTTTGCCAAAAGACTGATATTTTTAAAGGTCTTATGTGGTACGCCTATGAAGGAGAATGGATGAATTGGCACGTCATTACAACCAAACAGGCTAACGAAATTATTGCAAAAAACAAGAAAAAAGAAAAAGTTGCAAGCCTTGAAGAATATGCAGCTGAGCACATTCAAGACACTAAAACCGAGTTTGAGAACGTTGTAGGTCAGGATAGTTTAACACGTTTCGATAATCCAAAATCAAATAAGAAACGTAAAAACAATAGGAAGAGAAACAAAAACCGCAACAGAAACCGCAATCAAAAACAAAATGCAAAAAAGAACTAGTTGGTTACTATTGGCACTTGTTAGTTTGTTTATGGTTACAAGTTGTGATTCTAAAGCGGTTTATGACGAATATAAATCTGTTCCTAACAAATGGCATAAAGATTCAGTTGCGAGTTTTAATTTTAAAGCGCCAGACACTATAAAGAATTATAATCTCTATGTTAATCTCAGAAATACTAACGATTATAAGTTCAGTAATTTATTTCTCATTGTAGAGTTAAATTATCCAAACGGTAAAGCTGTAAAAGACACTTTAGAATATAAAATGGCAGCGCCAAATGGTGAGCTTTTAGGGACAGGATTTTCTGACATTAAGGAAAACAAGCTTTGGTATAGAGGTTATAAGTCGCCGTTTAAATTTAGTGAAACAGGAGACTATAATGTAAACATTCAACATGCTATGCGAAAAAATGGTGATGTAAATGGCGTGGTGAACTTAGAAGGTATAACAGATATTGGTTTTAGGGTAGAGAACGCTCAAGAGTAATAATTATGGCAAAAAAGAAAACGACAAAATCTAAAACAGAGGTACTAGACTTTTCAAAATATATAAGACGATTTTGGATACTTTTTGCAAGCGGTATTTTTGCATTCGTATTATTGTTTCTTTTGGCATCTTGGGGACTTTTAGGCGAAATGCCAGATCATACCAGATTGGAAAACCCAGAGACTAATTTAGCTACCGAAATTATTTCTTCAGATGGCGAAACCTTAGGCAAATTTTATTTTAACGATAATAGAACTCCAGTTGGTTATGAAGATTTGCCAAAAAATTTGGTTGATGCTTTAATAGCTACTGAAGATATTCGTTTCTATGAGCACTCAGGCATTGATGGCAGAGGTACACTTAGAGCAATTTTCAAACTTGGTAGAGGAGGTGGAGCAAGTACGATATCGCAACAATTGGCGAAACAATTGTTTACTGATCAAGTTTCAAAAAACAGTATAGAACGCGCACTTCAAAAAGTTAGAGAATGGATAATAGCTATTAGGTTAGAACGTCAATATACTAAAGAGGAAATCATAGCGCAGTATTTCAATATCTACGATTTCGGAAACAATGGTGATGGAATTCGTTCCGCTTCCAGAATCTATTTTGGTAAAGAGCCTAAGGATTTGGATTTAAAAGAATCAGCTATGCTGGTAGGCATGTTTAAAAACTCTTCATTATACAACCCAAGAAGAAATCCTATAGGAGTTAAAAATAGACGTAACGTTGTTTTAGCGCAAATGCATAAGTACGAATACATTACCGAAGAAGTAAAGGATTCATTACAAGCAACAGAATTAGATTTAAATTACTCACCAGAGTCTCATCGCGAAGGTATAGCCACTTATTTCAGAGAATACCTTAGAGGTTTTATGAAAGAATGGGCTGAAGATGAAAACAATAGAAAACCAGATGGTAGTAAATACGACTTGTATAGCGACGGGTTAAAAGTATTCACCACTATTGATTCGCGTATGCAACAATATGCTGAAGACGCTATAGCTCAACATATGCCAAGACTTCAGGCAGAGTTTGATCATCAAAATACTCCGGATAGAAACCCAACAGCTCCGTTTTTGGAATTAGACCAGTCTGAAATCAATAAGTTGATGAAAGACGGAATGCGTAGAGGAGAACGTTGGAGAATTTTAAAAAACCAAGGAAAATCAGACAAAGAAATTGAGGCATCTTTTCACAAACCAGTTGAAATGACGGTATTTAAATGGATAGATGGAAAAGCCAGTGAGGTAGATACGGTTATGAAGCCAATAGACTCTATGCGCTACTATAAGTCGTTCTTAAAGCCAGGCATGATGTCTATGGATCCAATAACTGGCCATGTAAAAGCTTGGGTTGGCGGTATGAACTATAAGCATTTTCAGTACGATATGGTAAAGCAAGGTAAGCGCCAAGTCGGTTCTACGTTTAAGCCTTTTGTTTATGCCACAGCTATTGATCAATTGCAAGTGTCTCCGTGCGATTCTTTCCCAAGAACACCAATCACAATTGAAGCTAATAAATTTGGTAATCCAGAGTCTTGGACAACAAAAAATTCTGACGGTAATTATTCTGGTAAGCAAACCTTAAAAGATGCTCTGGCAAGTTCTACTAATACTGTCACTGCACGCCTAATGAATGAAATTGGTCCACAACCTGTGGTTGAAATGGCTAAAAAATTAGGAGTTGAGCAAGAGATTTTACCTGTGCCAGCTATTGCATTAGGAACTGCTGATATAAGTGTATACGAAATGGTGGCAGCCTATTCTACTTTTGCCAATAAAGGTGTTTATAATAAACCCGTAATGGTTACGCGTATTGAAGATAAAAACGGAACCGTTCTTTATCAAGTAACGCCAGAAAGTAAAGATGTTTTGAGTGAGGAAGTCGCTTACGTAACTGTTAACCTTATGGAAGGAGTAACACAAGCAGGCTCAGGTAGAAGATTAAGGCACAAAGGGTTTGATAAATGGAATGCCATGTATAAAGAAATTATGACAGGCTATCCTTATGAATTAACAAATCCGATAGCTGGTAAAACTGGTACGACACAGAACCAAAGTGATGGCTGGTTTATGGGCATGGTGCCAAACTTAGTAACTGGTGTATGGGTAGGTGCAGAAGACAGGGCTGCTCACTTTAAAACTATTACTTATGGTCAAGGAGCCTCTATGGCACTACCTATTTGGGGACTTTATATGAAGGCTTGTTATGCCGATGAAACTCTGGATGTTTCTAAAGATGACTTTGAAAAGCCATCTGGATTGACCATTAATGTTGATTGTTCTGTGCACGATGAAGGTGATCTTGGTGCCGATTCTGATACTGATGATGATGATGTCGAAGTTGATGTAGATTTCGAATAAGGCAACATACTTCTTCGACATATTTAAGCAAATTTTAGTATGAAGTTTGTTTAGTCTTTTGTATTTTTCAGAAGATAATTTTTCAATTTATGATTAGTAAAAAAGTAGCTAATGTTACTGAAGCTTTGCAAGGAGTAAAGGATAATATGACCTTTATGTTCGGTGGTTTTGGCTTATCTGGTATTCCTGAAAATGCCATTGCAGAACTTGTGAAGCTGAATGTAAAAGGCTTAACCTGTATTTCTAACAATGCAGGTGTCGATGATTTTGGTTTAGGGCTGTTGTTACAGCAAAAGCAAATCAATAAAATGATTTCATCTTATGTTGGTGAGAATGATGAGTTTGAGCGTCAGATGCTTTCAGGAGAATTAGACGTAGAGTTGATTCCACAAGGCACTTTAGCAGAACGTTGTAGGGCAGCCCAAGCAGGATTTCCAGCAATATACACACCAGCTGGCTACGGCACTGAAGTGGCAGAAGGAAAGGAAACACGAGAATTTGATGGTAAAATGTATGTTTTAGAACATGCATTTAAAGCAGATTTTGCATTTATAAAGGCTTGGAAAGGTGATGCAGCTGGCAACTTAATTTTTAAAGGAACAGCCAGAAATTTTAATCCTAATATGTGCGGTGCGGCAAAAATAAATGTAGCTGAGGTAGAGGAACTTGTTCCTGTAGGTGAATTGGACCCTAATCAAATTCATATACCTGGTATTTTCGTGCAACGAATCTTTAAAGGTGCACATTACGAAAAACGAATTGAGCAACGAACAGTTAGGCAAAAGAATTAAGAATGTTAGACAAAAACGGAATAGCAAAACGCATAGCTAAGGAAGTACAAGATGGTTATTATGTTAATCTAGGCATTGGCATACCTACTTTAGTTGCAAATTATGTGAGAGATGATATTGAGGTAGAATTTCAAAGTGAAAACGGAGTTTTGGGCATGGGCCCATTTCCTTTTGAAGGAGAGGAAGATGCGGACATTATCAACGCAGGAAAACAAACTATAACAACATTACCAGGAGCATCTTTTTTTGATTCTGCTATGAGTTTCTCAATGATTAGAGGGCAACATGTAGATCTAACCATTCTTGGAGCGATGGAGGTTGCGGAGAACGGAGATATTGCAAATTGGAAAATACCTGGAAAAATGGTCAAAGGTATGGGAGGTGCCATGGATTTGGTTGCCAGTGCCGAAAATATAATTGTTGCGATGATGCATACTAATAGAGCAGGAGCATCTAAGCTGCTTAAAACATGCTCATTACCGCTTACTGGCGTTGGTTGTGTAAAGAAAATAGTAACCAATATGGCAGTTATAGAAGTTACAGATAAAGGTTTTAAACTATTGGAACGTGCTCCAGGTGTATCTGTTGAGGACATTAAAAACGCTACCGATGGTCACTTAATCGTTGAAGGTGAGATTAAAGAAATGGAGTTTTAGAGAATTCTATTTGCAAAAATGTTATACCGCATATTAACTTGCGGTTTTTTTGTAAGAAAAGAAGACGAAACAGACTACAAATGTTAAAATTATATGCATTTTATCGAATTATAAAGTATTACAACTGATAAAATGAATATTTGTTTCATATTAGCAAACCCAAATAAAAACTAAATTAACCAAATTTACCATAAACTTAATTTATTGATTTTGCCCCAAATCTACCATAAACTTAGCTTATGAAAACTAAATCAAATCTACCAGAACCTACTTTGAACGAAAACGTTTTGTTTTCGAACATTAAAAACACAATGAGAGTAATTTCAGGTGTTTTAAAGTTAACCAAGAAAATATTCATGCTATAACCCTTTTGGGATAGCATGAATTAATTTTTTGGTGTATTCCTTTTCTGGGGATGCATAAATATCATCAGCATCTCCTAATTCTTCAATTTTTCCTTTATTCATAACCAATAATTGGTCTGCCATATATTTTACAACGGCTAAATCGTGTGAAATAAAAATATAGGTAAATCCAAATTGCGATTTCAAATCATTCAATAGATTTAAAACTTGTGCCTGTACCGAAATATCCAATGCAGACACGGATTCATCACAAACAATCAGTTGCGGTTCTAGAGCAATAGTTCTTGCAATGCCTATACGTTGACGTTGTCCACCAGAAAATTCATGCGGATACCTATAAAAAGCCGAGCCTTCTAGTCCTACTTTATTAAGAATATCTAACACTTTTTCTTTACGTTCAGCTGAAGAATTGCCAACATTGTGGACCTTCATAGGCTCCATTATGGCGTTACCAACTGTTAGACGAGGGTTGAGAGAGGCAAAAGGATCTTGAAATATTATCTGAATATCTTTACGTAATTCACGTAACTCCTTCTTTTCTAGCACAGTAATATCATTACCCTTGTATTTTATAATTCCAGAAGTGGCTTTATCCAATTGAAGTATGGCGTTTCCTAAAGTAGATTTTCCACAACCAGACTCACCAACCAAACCAATGGTCTCGCCAGGATACACTTTAAAACTTACACCATCAACCGCCTTAAAAGGAACATCTTTAGAAAATAAACCTGATTTTGAAAGATATGTTTTTTCAACATCAATGACCTCTAGTAAAGGTTCTTGAGCGTATAATGTTTTATGACGATTAAGCCTATCTTCTTTTGAGATAATGGTTTTATCGACTTCATTCGACATGAAATCAGAAATAGTTGGTAATTGCTTTAGTCTAAAATCTGCGGAAGGTCTTGCCGCAATGAGCGCCTTGGTGTAATTGTGTTTTGGATTTTTAAAAATAGAACTAGTGTCACCTTGCTCTACAATTTCCCCTTTGTACATCACCAAAACTTTATCTGCAAGCTCTGAAACTAAAGATAAATCGTGTGAGATAAATAAAATGCTCATTTTAGTTTCTTCTTGGATATCTTTCAATAGATCTAAAATATCTTTTTGTACAGTAACATCTAGAGCAGTAGTGGGCTCGTCAGCAATGAGTAATTTTGGCTTACATGCAATTGCCATAGCAATCATAACTCTTTGCTTTTGGCCGCCAGAGATTTCGTGTGGATAGGATTTAAAGATTCGTAAAGGTTTAGGAAGTTTTACTTTTTCAAACAGATCAATAACTTCGGTTTTAATCTCTGAATTAGATAGTTTTGTGTGTTGTTTCAATATTTCTTCAACCTGTTTACCGCATCGCATAGATGGGTTTAGGGAACTCATAGGTTCTTGAAAAATCATAGCAATTTCATTCCCTCTTATTTTTTGAAAAGCATTGTTGTCAACTTTAACAAGGTCATTATCTTCAAACCATATTGAACCCGACGTAATTTTAGAAATTCCTTTTGGTAAAAGCCCCATTATTGCTAATGAAGATACAGATTTTCCTGACCCAGATTCGCCTACAATTGCAGTTATTTCATTCTGTCTTAGAGCAAACGAAATTGATTTAATAATTTTCTTCTCTATTCCTTCACCAAAAAATGAAATTGAGAGCGCATTAACTTTAAGTAAATCTTGATTTGGCATGTGTAAAAATAATTAAATAAAGGATAGAATTATGATATTTCAATGATATTGACTTTAAAAGCAAATTGCTCACGAATACAATTAAAAGGCTGTAATTCAGCCACATAAATAAATCAACAAAAAACCAATATTGCATTTCGTCGATTTTATTTGCATTTTATCTGTTTTTATTAAAATTTTACAATATATTAGCCCCTCAACAAATTCATTTAATCCCCAAAACAAATGAAAAAAATTACTTTAACCTTAACCGCTTTATTTTTTTGTTTACTTAATGTAAACGCTCAACTATCAGAAAAAGAAAAAGCTGAGAACTATCTATCCAAGCAAGGTGAATTAACTTTTACCTTTCAAATTGAGGATGGATCCCGGTTAAAATCTTTAACCAGAAATATTTCCTTAATTAATTTCGATGAAACTACCAATACGGTAAAAGCTTGGGCCAATGAGGCTCAGTTTAGAGCTTTTGAAGCTTTAAATATTTCTTATCAGGTACCAAGAAATGAAAACGAAGTTGATGAAGCTACAATTTACGATGTTAGACCTTTAGCAAGTCGAGGTATGATGTCAACACTTACATTTCCGCTTAGTAGCTACCCAACCTATGCAGAATATGCACAACAAATGCAAGATTTTGAAGATGATTATCCTGCTTTGGTAGAGAAAATAAGTATCGGCACGACAGGTCAAGGCGATAAAGAACTTTTATTTGTAAAAATATCTGATAATGTTTCAGTAGATGAGGCAGAACCTAAATTGATGTTTACATCTTCTATGCATGGCGATGAAATTGCAGGATACCCTATGATGTTAACATTGATAGATTATATATTAACGGTCTATAGTGATACGGGTCATGCGGATCATGCTAGAGTAAAAAACCTAGTTGAAAATGCCGAAATATGGATTAACCCTAGTGCAAATCCAGATGGAACCTATCATAATAGTGCATCAAACACTTCTGTAGGGAGTGCCAGAAGAGGGAACGGTAACAATATAGATTTAAATAGAAATTATCCAGATAACGTAGCGGGACCACATCCTGATGGTGAAGTTTATCAAACAGAAACTATTGCCTTTATGAACTTTGCAGATCAGCATAATTTTGTAATTGCTGCTAATTTTCATGGTGGTACTGAACTTGTGAATTATCCTTTTGATAATGCCTATGCCACATCGCAATACACACATGCAGACACAGATTGGTATGAATATGTAAGTGTAGAATATGCCACACATTGCCAATCCGATGCTAATGCTGGTAATACATCAACACCAACTTATACTAATAAATCATCATATATGACTGATGATGACGATTGGGATGGAAGTGCAGGTAGTCAACCTTGGCAAAACAATTACTCCCAAAGTCCGGGAGTAACTCATGGTGCTGAGTGGTATCGCGTTTATGGTGGAAGACAAGATTATATGAATGTTTATCAGCAATGTAGAGAGGTAACCATAGAATTATCAGATACCAAAGTTTTGCCAGAGAGTTCATTAGTAGATTATTGGTATTACAATAGAGATGCCTTACTGGATTATTTAACTCAAGGAACTTATGGATTTAGAGGTTTGGTAAAAGATGCCTCGGATACAAACCCAATAGAGGGTGCTACAATCACTGTAGTTGGTCATGATTCATATGGATCTGAGGTTTCATCTGACGTAGATGGTGATTTTTACAGACCTATAAAAGGAGGAACGTATGATTTATTGATTAGCGCTCCGTGTTATCAATCCGTTACTTTAAGTAGTCAATCAATAACTGATGGTGCGATAGTAGATCTATCAGACATATTACTTACTCCGATTACACCTTCGGTACCTAATACCTTAAACGCGTCTTCTATAACAACAACATCAGCAAATTTAAGCTGGAACTCAACAGGATCTACTTTTGACCTAAGATATAGAGAGGTTGGATCTCCTACTTGGATAGACGTTAATGGGTTATCTACAAATTCATATGATATCACTGGTTTAACTGTTGATACTGATTATGAATTCGAAGTAAGGTCATTATGTAATTCTAATACCTCAGCATATTCTAGTGCCTATAGTTTTAGTACATCTGCGGTAACTTATTGTGCTAATTTAGGTGGTGATGTTTCTGACGAATATATAGGAAGAGTTCAACTAAATACTATTGATAATGTATCAGGTGCTCAAAGCTACTCTGATTTCACAAATATTTCCACAACATTAATTTCTGGAGTTCAATACACTATTACAGTTACTCCTCAATGGACGGGAACAACTTATTCTGAAGGGTATAGTGTATGGATAGATTATGATAAAGATGGAAATTTTACAACAGCAGAGCGTGTTATGAACATTGCACCTACACAAAATACAACTGTGAGTGCTACTTTTACTGTGCCATTATCAATTAGCATAGGTAACACCAGAATGAGGGTAGCTATGCAATACAATGCAACACCACCAGCTTGTGATACAAATGGCTATAACTATGGAGAGGTTGAAGATTATACTATTAATTTGTTCAACGGTTTAGTCTTTAGTAGTAATGTTTGGACACCTAGCGCACCTACTGGCGCTACATCTTCTACAAATATTTTAATAGAAGACGGAACATATAATGTTAACTCTGCAATTAGTGTTAATAATATTACCGTTAATTCAGGAGCTACAATCAATGTTGACAAAAGTCAGTCAGTTACAGTAGCGGGAAACATAACTAACAACGGCGAGTTTGTATTAAACTCAGATTCTAACGAATTCTCTAGTTTAATGCTGTCAGGTGCGGCAACAGGTAATATTAATTATAACCGTCATGTTAATTCTAATGCTGGCGGTAATGATTTAATTGCCCCACCTGTTAGTGGACAATCATTTGTAGATTTTTTATCTAACAATTCCAACATTTTATCAAATATAGCCCAAACACAATATCTATTCGGAAATTTTGAAAAGCCAACTAATGACTATTTGCTTTTCGCAAATAATGAAGCAGTAAACTTGGAAGCTGGAAAGGGATATAGAGTGGCATCAACAGATAATGGTACATTCACATTTTCGGGAGCAGTCAGCACAGGAAATGTTAACGTTGCTATTGAAAAAACCGGAAGTAACTACGACAAGTGGAATTTAATAGGAAATCCATATACCAGCTATATAAAATTAGAAGATTTCTTATCTGCAAATGTGTCTGAACTAGATCCATTTAGTGCAGCGGTTTACGGATATGACGCTGATGCTTCAAATGGAAGTAAATGGACTATATGGAATTTAGCATATGCATCGGCAAACCCAGGTACATTAATTGCACCAGGTCAAGGATTTTTTGTATCGTCTAAAGACGGCGGAGCGAATATTTCGTTTACACCATCGATGCGATCAATAGGATCATCAGATGATTTTATTGCTGGTAGAAATCCATCAACAACAGTTGGGCATTTTGTCTTAAAAATGACATCAACAGAAAACACTTTCGAGACTGATATTTATTTTAACGATAACTCTACTTTAGGATTAGATATGGGTTATGATGCAGAACATTTTGGAGGAGCTCCATCAGATTTTTCAATATATTCAGAACTTGCCCAAAATAATGAAGGTAAAGATATGGCAATACAGTCTATAGGTAATGATGACCTTAACATTACTACAAATATACCTCTAGGAATTAATGCTAATCTAGGACAACAATTAGTGATAAGCTTAGAAGGTTCTAATGTTACTCAAGATGTTTACTTAGAGGACATAGTTGATAATACCATTACACATTTAAATTCAGAAGACTTTAGTTTTATACCAGACTCAAACATGTCTGGCATAGGTAGATTTTACCTAAGATTTGGACAAGAAGTATTGTCAACTAATACATCAGAATTTGACGGGTTGCAAATTTTTAATGATGCTGAATTGCAGCAAATAGTTATAAAAGGGCAACTAAATGAGAAAACAAAATTAGCATTATATGATATCCAAGGAAGAGAAGTTATTGTTAAAGATTTAGATATTAATAAAAACTTTAATACAGTAAATACCTCTGGAATAATGAAGGGTATATATTTAGTGCAACTAAATAACGGAGCAAATGTTATCACTAAAAAGCTAGTAATAAGATAAATGACGTATTAATTTTATTAAACAGCCTAGAGAAATCTAGGCTGTTTTTGTATTTTACGCAGTAAATAAACAGTGCTTACTTAAAATTAGGTTTATCATTATTTACATAGTAGCAAGCTAAATAAGAGTGGTATTTGTAAAATTTAGAATATTAACTCAAAAATGTTATGAAAAAAGAAATATTGTTGATTATTGCTATGGTGGCAACGACCATGACCTGGTCTCAAGATAATGCAATATGGCAAAAAGAATCCTTAAGGTCTAATGAGGTTTTAAAGGAGAGTCATCAATCCTTAAACAATTCTCAGTCCTTTAATTTAGACACAGATAGGTTAAGACAATCTTTAATGGGTGTTGCCCAACGAAGTGATAATTCAGTTTCTACAACTACAATTTTATCGTTTCCCAATTCTGATGGAAAATTAGAGCGCTTTTCAATTAAAGAAGCGTCTGTTATGCATCCAGATTTACAAGCAGCTTATCCCGAAATTAGATCATATGTTGGCCAAGGTATAGATAATGCTTCATCCGTTTTAAGGTTTAGTTTGTCTCCTTATGGTTTTAGTGGAATGATTCTTTCGGCTAATGGTAAAAACACATTTATTGAACCAATAGGACAGGATACCAATTCATATATTGTTTTCAACAGAAAGGATAGGGTTAATATTAATAATGATTTTGAATGCTCAGTAACAGAACAGGTTAACAGCGTCATAAATAATGGTACGGCATTTAGAAATGCAGATGACTCAATTCTAAGGACATATCGGTTAGCAGTTTCTGCAACAGGAGAATATACACAGTTTCATGGTGGAACAGTATCTAATGCCTTAGCCGCTATTAATACGACAATGACAAGAGTCAATGGTATTTTTGAAGTGGATTTTAATGTTACCTTGACTTTAATTGCTAACACCACAAATGTCATTTATACTAACGCTGGATCAGATCCTTATGGCAACACAACTACGAATTATAATTCAGAGTTACAAAACACATTAACCTCTGTTATTGGTGAAGCAAACTATGATATAGGACACCTTTTTGCCAATCTTCAAAATAATGGTAATGCAGGTTGTATAGGCTGTGTTTGTGTTAATAACCAAAAGGGAAGTGGATGGACTTCTGCAACAAATCCTGTTGGTGACTTTTTTGATGTAGATTATGTAGCACATGAGATGGGCCATCAATTTGGTGCTAATCATACATGGACTCATGGAGGAAATGAAGGTACAAATGTACAGGTAGAGCCAGGAAGTGGATCTACAATTATGAGTTACGCAGGTATAACTGGTGCTACTGACGTGCAAGCAAATGTTCACCCTAATTTTCATGCAGTGTCTATTGAGCAAGTTACGGATTATGTAAAATCAACAAGTTGCCAGACCAATACTAATACAGGCAACGCAGTTCCTGTTATAACAGCACTTTCTAACTATACAATTCCTAGAGGTACAGCTTTTATTTTAGAGGGTTCGGCTACTGATGCAGATACGCCTTCAAATGCTTTAACATATAGTTGGGAGCAGATGGATGAAAACAATGCTTCAACAACTTATCCTAGTACAACGGCGACCACAGGCGTTGCTTTTAGGGCCTATGAACCCACATCAGACAGTTTTCGCTATTTCCCAAGATTACAGACCATTAAAACTGGTGCAACGTCTTGGCAATGGGAAGCGGTTCCTAATGTGGCAAGAACATTAAATTTTAGACTAACAGTTAGAGATAATGTTGCGGGAGGTGGAACAAACAATAGTGATGATATGGTGGTTACTGTTAATGGGACTGCAGGACCATTTGTAGTTAACTCACCAAATACGAATGTTACACGGAACGCAGGAACAACACAGACAATAACATGGGATGTAGCAGGGACGACAGGTAATGGTGTAAATGCCGCTAATGTCGATATATTCTTGTCTACTGATGGAGGAGATACGTATCCAATTTCCCTTGCAACAGGTGTTACCAATGACGGGTCTCATAACGTTGTAATACCTAACAATCAAGGAAACCAAAATAGAATAATGGTAAGAGGATCTAATAATATATTCTTTGACATTTCTGACACTAATTTCACAATTGATGCACCTATTCCTTGTAACCCTATTGTACCAACAGGTTTATCAGCTTCAAATGTAAGTTTCAATTCTGCAACAATTGATTGGGACTCGAATGTAGGGGCTACCTTTGATATAAGATACAGAGAAGTAGGTACAACACCTTATACAAATATTACTGGTGTCACTTCAAACACATACCAACTAACTGGTTTAACTCCTACAACTGATTATGAACTTGAAATAAGAAGTGTATGTACGGCATCTAATTCAGCATATTCAACAACATTGTTGTTTTCTACAACTGCAATTCCACCATGTACAGGAGCATTAATAAATTCTTTTCCATATGAAGAATCCTATGATTCTGGAATTGGTGATTGGATTCAAGCTAGTGGAGATGATGGCGATTGGATTTTATATAATGGTTTAGCTAATAACGGAACCCCTTCTGGAGGTACTGGACCTTCAGATGATATTACCGGAGGAGGAAATTATCTATATATAGAAGCATCCTCTAATAATACACCTGGTGAGATTGGTGCTAATGCAACAGCCATATTAGATAGTCCATGCTTTGATTTGAGCTCAGAAAGTAATCCTTTTTTATCATTTTATAATCATATGTTTGGTGGAGATACAGGAACACTTACTTTAGAAGTTACAACTGACGATGGGTCTAATTGGATTACTCTATTTACCCAAAGTGGAAATCAAGGTAACCAATGGAATTTTGTGCAGTTAGACCTTTCTGCGTATAACGGACTTACCGTTAAATTTAGGATTACAGGTTTAACTGGAAATGGATTTGAAAGCGATATAGCTATTGATCATTTTAGAATAGGAGCACCGACTTATTGTAGCTCTAATGGTAATAATACAAGTGATGAGTATATCTCTAACGTTACCTTAAATACAATTGATAATGATTCTGGTGATAGTGCAACTAGTTTAGGGTATTCAGATTTTACCAGTATAAGTACAGACTTATTTATTGGATCATCATACCCTATTTCAATTACACCTTTATGGCCAGGGACAATATATAATGAGGGATATTCTGTATGGATAGATTTTAATCAAGATGGGGATTTTGATGATTCTGGTGAGCAGGTATTTACACAAGCGCCTACACAAGATAATCCAGTTACGGGTAATATTTCTATACCTAATGATGCACTCTTAGGACCAACAAGGATGCGAGTTTCGTTAAAATATGATGGCATCCCAACTCAATGTGAATCATTTGGGTTTGGTGAAGTTGAAGACTATACGGTCAATATGGCCTTTGATGGACTACTATTCACTAATAATGCATGGACACCAAATGCACCAGATAATACAACTGGCACCGACAATGCTCTTGTACTTGATGGTATAAGCACAATAACATCTGATATAGAATTGAATGATATTATTATAAGAACAGGTGCTGAACTGCAGGTAGATTCTTCTGGTTCGCTTACGTTAAATGGCAATTTAGTCAGCGATGGAATGTTATCGCTCAATTCTGTTTCAACTAATTACTCAAGTTTAATTGTCGATGGTACTGTAACAGGTAACGTGAGATATTTTAGACATGCCAATAATACCGCTACAGTTGGCGAAGGTGACGCAAACGATTTAATTGCTCCACCAGTATCAGGGCAAGCCTTTAACGTATTTGCAAGTAGCAACAGTAATATAGTAAGTAGTAATGATAACACCCTTTACTTATTTGGTCCGTTTGAAAAGCCAGCAAATACATATGTTTTGTATTCAAATACAGAAACAGCTACCTTAGATGCTGGTACTGGTTATAGAGCCGCATCTACGAATAACTCAACTTTTGAATTTTTTGGAACTGTAAATACAGGAAATATAAATGTCCCTATAGAGGTATCAGGATCAACGTACCCAGAATGGAATCTTGTAGGTAACCCTTATCCATCTTATATTTCGTTGGCAGATTTTTTAACGGCAAACGATTCTCAATTGGCTGTGCCTAATGTAGGTATTTATGGCTATGATGGTAATGCATCAAACGGATGGACCATTTGGAATCAAGCATATTCTTTGCTAAATCCGAATGCAAAAATCACACCTGGACAGGGCTTTTTAGTCGCTTCAATTCCTGGAGGAGGAACAATTAGTTTCACACCTAGCATGAGAGAAATCGGAAATTCTGATGATTTTATTACAGGTAGAAATAACCCGAGTAGCATATCTTATTTTAAATTAAATCTTACAAGCGAAAGTAATTCATACCATACAGAATTTTATGTTTCTGATGATGCATCCTTAAGTTTAGATCCTGGCTATGATGCTAGAACTTTCGGAAGTATTGCCCCAGACTTTAGCATTTACTCTCAGCTAGTTGAAGATAATGATGGCACTGATATGGCCATTCAAGCTATTTCTAATTTAGATATTGCAAATGATGCTATAATCCCAATAGGAATAAATGCAGTTGCAGGTCAGCAATTAACGATAAGTTTATCTGATTATAGTTTCCCTGAAGAAATCGATATTTATTTGGAAGATCGTCAAAACAATTCCTTTACGCTTTTAAATGATACTGATTTTATTCTATCTGACGCATCAGATTTGCAAGGGATAGGACGGTTCTTTTTGCGTTTCAATCAAAGTGTTTTAAATGTTGATGACTCTAGTTTAGAAACTATTCAAATTATAAGCTTGGCAAACCCAAAACAAATCGTTGTAAAAGGCCAGCTAGATGAGTTAACGGAGCTCACAATTTTTGATGTTCGAGGTAGAGAAATATTAAACCAAGATCTACCAGTAGGTAGTTTGTCTAATACAATAAGCACTTCTGGATTTGTAAGTGGAGTTTATTTAGTTCAACTAAAAGATACGAAAAACAAAATATCTAAAAAACTAATTGTAAGGTAATTGTTATATAAGTATTTGATTAAAAGCTCAGAGAAATCTGAGCTTTTTTTGTTAGTTGCTAATAAGTAAATGCATTCTTACTTTATGTTACGGTTTTTCCGCACATTTTCGGTTTTAAGGCAATAAGTTATTAACACTGCAATTTTAAATGACATAATTAATTAATTTCAGAGATGAATGCTATTAATTAATCCATAAACCTCAGCATATTATGAAAATTAAATTACTGTTACTCATCGTAATGATGAACACTACCATCGTGTGGACTCAAAACACAACTTTATGGCAAAAACAAACTTCTAATGCCACAACTGTTTTACAAGAAAACCACCAATCATTAAAGACGTTTCAAACGTTTAGTTTGAACACTGACGCGCTTAGGCAATCGCTTAAGAATGTTGCCCAACGAAACGATTTTTCTGTCTCGTCTAACACAATTTTATCATTTCCTAATTCTGAGGGAAAACTAGAACGCTTTTCTATTAAGGAAGCCTCTATAATGCATCCAGATTTACAAGAACGTTTTCCAGAAATTAGATCATACGTTGGTCAAGGTATTGACGATGCTTCGTCTGTATTAAGATTCAGTTTATCGCCTTACGGTTTCAGCGGAATGATACTATCTTCAAATGGAAGAAATACATTTATTGAACAAGCAACGCAAGGGTCTAATAGCTATATTGTTTTCAATAGAAAAAACCGAATAAATACGGATAATGACTTTGAGTGTTCTGTTACAGAGCAAATAAATAATACAATCAGTAATACAGCTTTAAGAAATGCAGACGATTCTATTTTAAGAACTTACCGTTTGGCGGTTTCAGCAACGGGAGAATATACACAGTTTCATGGAGGAACAAAAGCTCAGGCATTAGCAGCCATTAATACAACCATGACCAGAGTCAATGGTATCTTTGAAGTGGATTTTAATGTCACCATGATCTTAATAGCTAATACAGATGATGTTATTTATACCAGCACGTCTTCTGATCCTTATGGAAATACAACTAGTGGATATAATAGTGCTTTACAAAATACCCTCACAAATGTAATTGGAGAGGCTAATTATGATGTTGGTCATTTATTTGCAAATCTTCAAAACAATGGTAATGCTGGTTGTATAGGATGTGTCTGCGTTAATGGTCAAAAGGGTAGCGGTTGGACTTCTGCTACGATTCCTGAAGGGGATTTCTTTGATGTTGATTATGTAGCACACGAGTTGGGCCATCAGTTTGGTGCCAACCATACATGGACTCATGGAGGAAATGAAGGTACAAATGTACAGGTAGAACCAGGTAGTGGTTCTACTATTATGAGTTATGCTGGTATCACAGGAGCAACAGATGTGCAGCCTAATGTTCACCCAAACTTCCATGCTGTTTCTATAGAGCAAGTAACAGATTATATAAAAGGCACAAGTTGCCAAACCAATACCAACACAGGCAATGCAGTACCAGTTGTAAATGCAGGTTCTAATTATACAATTCCAAGAGGAACGCCTTTTGTTCTCGAAGGTTCAGCAACAGATGCAGACACTGGTGATGTATTAACTTATTCTTGGGAGCAAATGGATGAGAATAATGCCTCATCGACATACCCTAGCACAACAGCAACAACAGGCGTGGCCTTTAGAGCTTATGAGCCTACAACCAATCCTAATCGTTACTTACCAAGACTACAAACTATAAAAGCTGGAGCAACATCTTGGCAATGGGAAGCAGTGCCTAATGTAGCAAGAACATTAAATTTTAGGCTTACGGTAAGAGATAATGTAGCTGGTGGAGGAACTAATAATAGTGATGATATGGTTGTTACGGTTAATGGTACAGCAGGCCCATTTATCTTAAATTCACCCAACACCAATGTAACATGGAATGCAGGAACAACTCAAAATGTAAGTTGGGATGTTGCAGGTACAACAGGTAATGGAATAAATGCAGCTAATGTTGACATCTTATTATCAACCGATGGTGGAGATACTTACCCAATAACAATTGCATCCGGAGTGCCAAATGATGGGTCGCATGATATTGTAGTACCAAACAACCAAGGAAATCAAAATAGAATTATGGTTAGAGGTTCTAACAATATATTCTTCGATATTTCTAATAGCAATTTTACCATTGGTGCGCCAGTGGTTTGTAATGCAACAGTGCCAACAAGTTTAACGGCCTCAAACTTAGCAGAAACTACAGCTACTCTAAGCTGGGATGCTGTACCAGGAGCAACATACGATCTAAGATATAGAGAATCAGGGACATCAACTTGGACTACTGTTGCTGTAACTGGTGTATCGTCTAACCTTTCTGGCTTAACGGCTTTAACACAGTACGAAGCACAAGTAAGAAGTAAATGTTCCGGAGGTTCAAATTCTGCATATAGCAGTTCGGTAAACTTTACAACTACAGATGTGCAATTAAATTACTGTAACTCTGCAAGTACAAACACTAATGATGAGTACATTAGTAGAGTTCAGTTAAATACTATTGACAATAGTTCTGGGCCTCAGTTTTATTCCGATTTTACAAGTATTTCCACAACCCTAACTAAAGACACACAATATACAATTACGGTGACTCCAACATGGACAGGTACAGTTTATAATGAAGCGTATGGTGTTTGGATAGATTATAATAGAGATGGTGATTTTACAGATGCAGGCGAACAAGTTTTCACTCAAGGCAATACTCAAGCTACTTCGGTTAGTGGAAGTTTTACAGTGCCATCTAGTGCTGTTGAAAACTCAACAAGAATGAGAGTAACCATGCGTTACAATCAAGTACCAGGACCATGTGATAATTTCACTTATGGTGAGGTCGAAGATTATACTATTATTATTGAAGGTAATGGACCAGATACCGAAGCACCAGTAATTACATTAAATGGCGCCTCTACATTAAATTTAGAATTAGGTGATACTTATTCTGAACTTGGAGCAACTGCAATAGATAATATTGATGGGGACATAACAGGAAATATTGTTGTAGGTGGCGACACTGTTGATACCAATACAGTAGGTTCTTATGTGGTGACGTATAACGTAAGTGACACAGCTGGAAATAATGCCGTTGAAGTTACTCGGACTGTTAATGTAAATCCAGATACTACAATACCAGTAATAACATTAAATGGAGCATCAACTGTAAATCTCAACTTAGGTGACACTTACAACGAACAAGGAGCAACTGCAACCGATAATTTTGATGGTGATATAACTTCTAGTATTGTAATTGGAGGAGATACTGTAGATACAAATACAGCAGGAACTTATATTGTCACTTATAATGTAAGTGATTCTTCTGGTAATGCCGCAAATGAAGTAACAAGAACAGTTAATGTAAGTGCAGATACAACAGCACCTGTTATAACTTTAAATGGAGCATCAACAATCAATTTGATTGTTGGAGATACCTATAACGAACAAGGGGCTACTGCAACAGATAATATAGATGGTGACCTTACTGCAAATATTGTTATTACAGGGAGCGTTAACACATCAACTGCTGG
This sequence comes from Winogradskyella sp. MIT101101, assembly GCF_047126865.1. Lineage (NCBI taxonomy): Bacteria > Pseudomonadati > Bacteroidota > Flavobacteriia > Flavobacteriales > Flavobacteriaceae > Winogradskyella > Winogradskyella sp. MIT101101. The sequence continues at coordinate 2,203,705 of NZ_CP138982.1, forward strand.
CACCTATTTTGTATATTACGATGTTAGTGATTCCGCAGGAAATGCTGCTGCACAAGTTGTGAGAACTGTAAATGTATCAGACCCTTCTACTGGATGTACCAGTGGTATTACTACTTATCCATATACGGAAGGTTTTGAAGGCTCAATTGGAGCATGGACACAATCGACAGCAGATGATTTAAACTGGTTGGTCGATGCAGCGGGAACACCTTCTAGCAATACAGGTCCATCAAGTGCTGTGCAAGGCTCTGATTATATTTATGTTGAAGCTTCTGGCAATGGCACAGGCTACCCTAACAAAAGAGCGATTATAACATCTCCATGTTTTGATTTAAGCGGATTAACAACTCCAACATTCAGCTTTAAATATCATATGTTTGGTGCATCGGATATGGGCTCAATTACGGTTGAACTATCTGATGATGATGGTACAAATTGGACTAGCATTTGGAGTCAAACTGGTAACCAAGGTAACCAATGGTTAACCGTAGATTTAGATTTATCGGCTTATGCAGGAAGCAATATTCAGATAAGATTTAATCGATTTGTGGGAAGTACTTGGCAAGCCGATATCGCCATAGACGATGTGCAGTTGTCAGAACCAGTAGCACCAACATGTTCTGATGGAATTCAGAATGGAGACGAAACGGGAGTAGATTGTGGTGGTTCAACCTGTGCGCCTTGTAGCACGTCTAACGTAACACTTAATGAAGGTTACTTTGAGACTGGATGGGATAGTTGGACTGACGGAGGAAGTGATTGTGCTAGGAGACTAGATGCTGCCAGATCTTATGAAGGAGAATATTCTATAAGAATTAGAGATAATTCTGGCGTGGCTTCATCGATGACATTATCTAATATAGATGTAACACCATTTACATCAGTAGAAATAGATTTCTACTTCTATGTGCTTAGCATGGAGAACGGTGAAGATTTTTGGTTACGTTTCTTTGATGGCTCTGGCTGGAATACCGTCGCAACATGGACCAGTGGTGTAAATATTAACAACAATACCTTCTATAACGCAACGATAACTGTTACACCTGCTCAGTATAATTTTGCCGTGAATTCCGGATTTAGATTTCAAAATGATGCTTCTGGGAATAACGATCAAATATTCATTGATCAAGTAACTATTACAGGTATCTCTGGAGGTGGAAAAGGAAAAGGAGATACTCTAGAAGCCGTTGGTTATTTAGATAGTCCTGAACTTTCGGAATTTGATATTAAAGTGTATCCAAACCCAGTTAAAGGAAGCATACTGAATGTTGAGGTGCCGAGCCTAGAAATGTTTAAGTATCGAATAGTAGACATACTTGGGAAAACAATTGTAAGCGGAACATCTCAAGGTAAAATAGATGTATCTGAACTTGATGGAGGTATGTACTTTATTGAAGTGAATGACGGTGACGAATTAATCACTAAGAAGTTTATTAAGAACTAATTAAGCAATAACTTTCTAAAATGAAAACCCAGAAGCGTTAAGCTTCTGGGTTTTTTTATATGTGTTTTATTTCGTTGTCATGAAGCAGTTCATCACCACGAAGGCGTAAGAAAATTTGAGCAACAGCTATGGTGTCTTTTTCGCAATAATTAATAATCCGGTCAATATCATTGTCTTTATAATAGACACGATAGACTTCGCTCCCATCTATATCGTCTTTGGGTGATGGAATGCCCAAAACATTGGTAAGCAACTTTAGAGAAGTATAAGTTTTATAGTCGCCAAATTTCCATAATTCTAAAGTATCGAGATGAGGAACTTCCCAAGGTTTTTTACCGAAGAGGTTGAGTTTGTATGGCAATTCTATATTATGAATTATCATTCGTCTTGCGATATAAGGAAAATCGAATTCCTTACCATTGTGCGCACAAAGTAAATGCTTGTTTTTGCTAAAGTGTGAAATGATGAGGTTTTTAAAGTCTTTAAGAATCTTTATTTCGTCACCATAGAAAGAGGTCACTCGGAATGTTCTTATATCACCCTCAATATTAAAATAACCAACCGAAATGCAAATGATTTTCCCAAATTCAGCCCAAATGCCAGCTCTATCATAGAACTCCTCAGCAGAGAAATCTTCTTTTCGCTGATATTTTGATTTGGCGTCCCAAAGTTCTTGTTTGGTTTGGTCTAAATCCGAGAAATTTTCCGTTTCAGGAACCGTTTCTATATCTAAGAACAGTATGTTTTCTAAGTTGAGTTTGCTAATCATAATACGTTAATAAAGGCACAATGTTCGCTGTAAGAATTTTTCATCTTAATTCAAATATAACAAATTCAAGAACAATTAGATACGGGTTCAGATAGGGTTAGTGTTTTTTTTAAAATAGCTAACATAAATTAAAACAATGATCGGCACTACTAACATTCCCATAGAAAAATTTAAAAATGAAAGCCAGCCCGTAAGTTCATTTCCTCCCTGAGAAATATATATTATATCTCCTAATGGACCTTTTGAAAATACAGTGTTATAAGTAAAATTCCATCCAAGGTGCAAGCCGAAAGCAAGCATTATAGATTTAGTTTTGTAAAAAGCCAAAGCCCATGCATATCCCATAAGGCCAGTTCCTAAAAACACCATTAGCATTGCCAATGGGTTACCTAACACTCCAAATGTAAACCAATGATAAATACCAAAAGCCACAGCAGAAATTGAGATTGAAATTTTTGAGCCTAATTTTTTAATTAAAATGTATAGCAAAGCACCGCGAAAAATTAATTCTTCCGTTATAACAGATTTTATGTCCCACCAAAAAGCTTCAAAGAGAAGTTGTATTGAAAAATTTTCACTTAAAACAAAATGTGAGGTTTTCAAAAGGCTTTCTAGATATTGAACAATTACGCAGAGTACAGCAGTAATAAGAAAACCAGTAATGAATTGTTGAAGCCTATTTAAAACAGGAAGGAAACCGAGTGCTAAAATGGATTTCTTTTCAACAAGGTAAAGTAATAGCCACGACGTAGCTAACAAGACTAAAATTCCTAGCATACAAAAGTCTATTTAGAAATTTTATTCATCATCTCATAAGCCTCGTCGATATACAAACTTATATCATAAGTATAAATACCATCACTCGCCAGGTTTGGCGATTTTTGATGCCCTAAACGTACTATGATAACATTATCTTCTGGTTGAACAATAACGTACTGACCCAAATGACCACGCATCATAAAGAAATCCTTGCCCATTTGACGGTGTAGCCACCAACCATAGCCATATTCTGGGCTTTCATCAAATCTAGGTTTCACGGACAAAGCAACATAACTGGAATCCAAAATTTGCTTCCCTTTCCATTTACCATGGTTTTTAAATAGTTTACCATAACGTGCAAAATCTTTGGCGTTACTGGCAATACAACAATAGGCTTTTACCAAATCATGGTCCTCGCTATCCACTTGCCATAAGGTTGAATTTTCTGAACCTAAAGGTTTCCAAAAGCTTTCTTCAAAATAATCGTAGAGCTTTTTGCCTGTGGCTTTTTCAATAACCATAGCTAACATCTGTGTATCTCCACTAGCGTATTTAAAAGCCTGTCCTGGTTCGGTTTCCATTTTTAGACCGTTCATTACTTTGGCTAAATCATCATCAAAATAAGCACGTGTAGTAATGGATAATGGTGAATAATACGCTTCGTCCCAATTGGTGCCAGATGCCATACTACTTAAATCGCCAACCGTCATTTTTACTGCATTGCCTTCGCAAAACGCAGGTAAAAAATCACAAACAGGTTGGTCTAAACTTTTAATATAACCATCTTGAATCGCTTTAAACATTAAACCAGATACATAACTTTTTGCCATTGAAAACGAATTCGATTTTGAGTCTTCATTAAAACCATCGTAGTAATCTTCAAACCAAATGCTATCATTTTTTATAATCAGAAATGCAACCGTTCCCCAATCTTTATTGGCCTTGGCTAATTCTTTAGTGGGTTCAACTGAGTTATAATCTTTATGGTTTGGCCAAGGTTGTGGATTATCACTTGCCTCTATGGCTTGGTTGTCAAATTCTTTATAATCTTCTAAAAAAGCGGTGGTATGGCCTTTCATGTAAATCGTTCTTACCGCTTTGATGAGGTAATCGGTATCTGTGATGTAAAGTATGGCAATTAGCAATCCGAAAAAGATGACTAAAACCTTTAATAGTTTTTTAAGGAATTTCATAAAGAAGATTTAAGAACTAAATATAGTAAAAAGTGAATTTAAAAAAGTGTTTGTTGTTTGTATTCGTTTTCGTGATTGAGCAACCACTGTTTTCTATGCAATCCACCTGCATAACCTGTTAAACTTCCATCACTTCCAATAACACGATGACAAGGCACAATAATCCAAAGTGGATTTTTTCCATTGGCACCAGCAACAGCACGAATAGCTTTTACGTCGCCCATTTGTTTAGACAACTCTAAATAAGAGATGGTTTTACCGTAAGGAATGGTTTTGAGTTGGTTCCAGACTTTTTTCTGAAAATCTGTACCTTCAGGATTTAGTTTTAAGTCGAAATGTTGAAGCTCGTTATTAAAATAAGCTTTAAGCTGTGTTACACAGTCCAAAAGTGCTTCGGGAATAACTTCAACGAGTTCTTCTTTTGAGTCTAATATTGAAACGGATGAGATACCATCATCATCTCCAACGATTTTAGCATGCCCAAGTGGTGTTTCAATATAGCAAGTTGGCATTAGTTTTCTGGATTGTCGTTTTCTATTAAGCCCAAACGCTTTGCTCTATATTCCCAACTTTTTCTGGCTAACTTTTGTAGATCAGATACATTATCACTTTCATCCATAATCTCCAACCCTAACAAGGTCTCAATTACGTCTTCCATGGTAACAATACCGCTGACGGAACCGTATTCATCAACCACCAAGGCCATATGGTTTCGACTTTCCACAAGTTGATTGAACAGCGTCGGAATTGGCAAACTTCTATTGACAACAATGATACTTCTTTTAATATCAGAGAGTAGCTTATCACCATTGCCCAATCCCATTTCCTTAAACACCTCATCCTTTAATACTAGACCAGTTATGTTATCTGGATTTTTGGTGTAAACAGGAATACGTGAAAAACGTATATTGGAATTGGCGTCAAAAAAATCGCGGACAGACATGGTTTCATCTTCAGATTTCATTACTGTGCGAGGAGTCATAATATCTTTGGCTTGTACTTCTTTAAAGTTGAGTAGATTTTTAATGACTTTACTTTCACTTTCCTCAAAAACACCTTCTTCGTGTGCGATATCCGCCATAGCGACAAATCCTTCTCGGCTCAATACACTACCATGACCCTTTCCTCCAATAAGTTTAGTAGTGAGTTGTAATATCCAAAGTATACCTGTCCATTTTAGAGGAAAAATTAGAATATTGAGTGCTTTAGACGTGAAATTTGCCAGGCGTTTCCAATATGTTGCACCAATCGTTTTTGGAATGATTTCCGAAGCAACTAAAATTAATATTGTCATTATTGTTGAAACGACTCCAACCATAATATCCTCGGTAAATTCGATGCCTAAAACAGTGCGTTTTGTGTTGCCATAGAGATCGGCATAAGCCACCTTTGCTTGTACACCAACAAGAATAGCACCAACTGTATGAGCAACTGTGTTAAGCGTAAGAATGGCAATTAAAGGGCGATCGACATCTTTTTTTAATTCTTCCAGATTATTAGCATAAGTTTTACCCTCTTTCTTTTTAACGTTGATGAATGTTGGTGTTATGCTCAAAAGTACAGCCTCTAAAATGGAACATAAAAAAGAAAAGAAAATGGAAATTATGGCGTAAAAAATGAGTAAGCCCATTAATATATTGAAGTTTAGTTAGTGCGAAGTTACGAAATCAATTTTACAACATCCTTAGCAAAGTAGGAAGCTATAATATCAGCACCAGCACGTTTAATAGACGTCACTTGCTCAAGCATTACCGCATCATGGTCTAACCAGCCTTTTTCCGCAGCAGCTTTAAGCATGGCATACTCACCGGACACTTGATAAACAGCCAAAGGCACATTAAATGTGTTTTTAATATCACGTACAATATCTAGATAGCATAAACCAGGCTTAACCATAACGATATCTGCTCCTTCGTTAATATCCATTTCGGTTTCTCTGATGGCTTCATCTCTATTAGCAAAGTCCATTTGATACGTTTTTTTATCCTTTGGTACATCTACCATGTCCACAGGTGCAGAATCCAATGCATCTCTAAAGGGCCCATAAAATGCAGAAGCATATTTGGCAGAGTAACTCATAATACCAACATCTAAAAAGTTAGATTGGTCTAAGCCTTCTCTAATTCCAATAATTCTTCCGTCCATCATGTCGCTTGGCGCTACAAAATCGGCACCAGCCTCAGCATGGGATATACTCATTTCGGCTAATACTTCAACCGTAGCGTCGTTTATTATTTTGCCATTTTCAAGAATGCCATCATGTCCGTAAGATGAAAATGGATCTAAAGCCACATCTGTCATTACCAACATATCTGGGCAAACGTCTTTTACGGTTTTTATGGCACGCTGCATTAATCCGTTTTGGTTTAAAGCCTCTGTACCTTTGTTATCTTTTGAGTTATCTTCAACTTTTACAAAAAGCAAAACGGATTTTAAACCGAGATTCCATAGTGTTTTTACTTCATCTTTTAGTAAATCCAAACTGAAGCGATAGTAATTAGGCATTGAGGCGATTTCTTCTTTAACACCTTTGCCCTCGACTATAAATAATGGTACTAAAAAATCATTTGGAGTGATGTAAGTTTCTCTTACTAAACTTCTAATGGCTTCGTTTGTTCGTAATCTTCGGTTTCTTCTTATAGGAAACATAGTCAATGTTTTTAGTTATTGAATTAGGTTTCGACTGCGCTCAACCTGACATTCAATTTTATGTTAAACCCATTCTTTTGGATGCTGTAAAACTTCTATTAATTTTTCTTCTTCACTTCCTTTTTTAGGTTGATGGTCATAAACCCATTGCACATGTGGCGGCAAACTCATCAAAATACTTTCAATTCTTCCGTTTGTTTTCAATCCGAATAAGGTGCCTTTATCATGCACTAGATTGAATTCCACATAGCGTCCACGACGTATTTCTTGCCAATCGCGTTGCGCTTTAGTGTATGGTAAATCTTTTCGTTTTTCAACTATTGGAATATAAGCATCGAGGAAACTATTGCCAACTTCAGTAACGAAGTCGTACAAGTTTTGCATGCTCATATCTTCTGTAGCTTTGCAATAATCAAAAAATAAACCACCTATTCCGCGACCTTCATTTCGATGTGCATTGTAAAAGTACTCATCGCATCTTGCTTTGTATTTTAGGTAGAATTCTGAGTTGTGCTTATCACAAGCCGTTTTACAGGTTTGATGGAAATGTTTGGCATCTTCTTCAAACAAATAATAGGGTGTTAGATCTTGTCCGCCTCCGAACCATTGGTCTACTATGTTGCCTTCCTGATCGTACATCTCAAAATAGCGCCAATTCGCATGCACTGTTGGCACCATTGGGTTTTTGGGATGTAATACCAAACTTAGTCCGCAGGCAAAAAAATCGGCATCTTTAACTCCAAAATACTTTTGCATAGATTCTGGTAATTTTCCATGAACGCCAGAAATATTGACACCTCCTTTTTCAAAAACGTTACCGTTCTCTATGACTCGAGTTCTTCCTCCGCCGCCTTCTGGACGTTCCCAGATATCTTCTTGGAATTTGGCTTTACCGTCAATAGCTTCAAGTTTAGAAGTAATGGTGTCTTGTAGTTCGTGTATGTAGTTGAAGAATTTGTCTTTCATTCCGTAGGTTTGCTAACCCTATTTTAGAGACTTGATTATACAAGGCAAAAATACAACAATAGAACTATCTCAAGGGGATTTTATAAACTAGAAATTTATAAATGACAACTTCATTTTTTAATCCTTGAAAAAGTCTTACTTTTATTAATAAATTAATTATCTGTCAATTAAATATGAGAGTGCAAGTTGTAAAAACCTGTTGTGCTTTAATTTTCAGCTTTTTTTCTTTTTCTATCCTAGCTCAAAGTGAGTTTTATGACCAAGCTGATTTAGATAGTATTTATAAAGACATAAAATCTAATTTAAAGAATACTGAATCTAATTTAGTTAGAATTGAAAGGGCTATTACATCTATTGAAAAGATAGAAAATGATACCATAGCTGGTGAATTCTACCACAAATTCGCCAACCTCCGACAAGATATGGGTCATTGGGACAACATTTCTAGACAAACACATCAAAAAGGGTATAATAGAATTGAGGCTTCTGGTGATGTCTGTAAACAAGTTGTTAGTCTGTTTAACTTAACGCGATTTGCTCTTTTTCAAGATGGTAAAAATTTGTTAGACCTTGCAAAACATGGGTTAGAACTCGCTAAAGAATGTGGAGAATTAAAACACATTGCACATGCAAAGTCTTTTTTGGGTGCCGCATATATAAACGCCGCCAATTATAAAAATGCCTTAAGCAACCTTATCGATTCTGAAAAGAACTATGCAAAGATTAATGATTCTTTAGGAATGGCCATGGTCAACCTCGATTTGGCAATTGTCTATTCTAACTTACAAGAAGATGAAAAATCAATAGCAGTGACAAAAAAGGCTGCACTAATTTATAAAGGGGCAGGAAGGGATTTAAATTACGCAGTGGCATTAATCGATATGTGTTCATCTTATTTGGACATTATGGAAACAGACAGCGTCATAAAATATTTGCCTATTGCACATAAAATTGTTGAAAACAGGCATCAGCTTGCCAATGCTTATGTGTATCAACATTATGGTAATTTAAATATTCAACAACAGAAATATGATGAAGCTATTAAAAACCTAAAAAAAGGGTTGGAGGTCAATAAAAATATAGGTGATAGAAGTCTAAACATCAATCTGTATAATTTTTTGGTTTTGGCTTACAAAGGGAAAAAAACGCCTGATCTTGCGTATTTCTACGCATTAAAATCAGACTCTGTATCAAAATCCATTGGTAATAATTATGAAAGATTGAATAGTCTGTTGACTCTAGCAAAAGCTAGCCATGACGTTGGAAGAAACAACCAAAGCCATGATGCCTTTTTAGATTACATAAAATTGAAAGATAGCCTTTTAGGCGAAGAAAAATTAAAAGAAGTTGCGGCACTTGAAAAATTTTATGAAGCTGAAAAGCGCGAAAACCAGATTAAGATTCAACAACAGGAAAATGATCTCCTAACAACCAAAAATAGGGCTGCAAACAACCGAAATATAGCCTTACTCATTACTTTATTGCTATTGGGTACCATCGCTTATGCGCTCATCAATAAGTTTAGATTAAGAGCAACCAAACAAAAGGCTATCACAAAAGTAAAGGAACTTGAAAATGACAATCTCAACCAAAAGATTGAACATCAAAAACGTGAATTAGCCTCAAAAGCACTTCATATTGCTCAGAAAAACGAAATGCTAAATGAACTTAAAGAGGATCTGAATAATTTAAAAAAAGACTCTAATATTAACGAGGTAAACCATCTTCTAAATAAGTTGCGTTTTGACAAGCAAATTGATGATAACTGGGAGCAATTTACAACGCAATTCATGGAAATGAATCCAGATTTTTTTAACAGGATTACAGAACTTTATGATGATTTAACAAAGAACGATATCAGATTAATTGCACTCTTGAAAATGAAATTTGATACCAGTACAATAGCCTCTTTGTTAAATATATCAACTGAAGGAGTAAAGAAAGCTAGGTATCGACTTCGAAAAAAATTAAACCTATCTTCTGATGAAAATTTGGAAAAGCATATTATGAGCTTTTAATTAGATGTCACTAAAGTGCATTTTGATAGGAAAGTTCATACAGCTCCATATCTAAAACCTGTTCATTAGGAGGAGAAAATTCATTTAATAATGTTTTCTGCCATTTAAAACCATTATTTGTAGCCACTTTAATACTTGATAAATTTTCTTTGTGTGCTATAATTTGAAGCGATTCCAACTCTAAACTATTAAAAGCGTATTCAGACAAAATCTGAATAGACTTAGTTGCCAATCCTTGACCTTCAAAATTATAATCTGTGGCATACGCAAATTCACCTTGTTTCTTTTGCCAATCGAGTTCTTTTAAATAGATAAGGGCTGCAAGTTCTCTTGTTTCAGAATCTTTTAAAGTAAACAGAAATTCATCTCGGTTCTGAAATTGTTTTATCTTCTTATCTACAAATATCTGTGACAAGGTCGGACTTAAATTTTGCTCCAAGGTCTTCGGGAAAAAGCGTTTCAATCGATAGGCATTAACGACACAAAAATCACAGATTTTCCAAGCATCTCCAGAATGGACCGGGTTTATTTCAAAGCCATTGAACTGAGCGATCATGTCACAAGTTCTTCTGATTCTAAAAGCACACCCTGTTCTTTAAGGAGGTTCACTGTTTTTAATGATGCAGCTGTTACGCTCATCGGTAAAACTAAAATCACACCAATAACAGGAATCAATAAAAATAGAATAAAAATAATACCATTGCCAATCGCAACACCTCTATGTTGCCTTACAAAACGAATGCTTTCGCGATACTTAAAATGGCGTTCCAAAGTGTAGTCCATATTACCAAAACCAGCATAATAGGCTTGAACTAAAAACAGCAAAACCGTTGAAAAAATATTGACCACTGGTATAAACTTCAATATTAAAATAGGAATCGTAATCAACAGTTCCTTACCTAAGTTTCTAACGTTGATTCTTATACCTCGCCATAATTGCTCTTTAAAGGTTGTATTGCGATGCTGATGTGATTCTACACCTGTTAAATGCGCTTCAATTTTTTCTGAAACCGGGCTCATAAACGGCGCGGATAATGCCATGATGATGTGTTTGTAAAGAATCAAACCAATGGCGATAATCACTATGGCTCCTATAAAGGTAGAGATCGCGGTAAAGGTTTCCTTTCCCCAATCCCAAATCCAGATTCTAGCTACGAACCTTCCAATATTATCTGAAAGTCCATAAGCAGAAAAACCAATTATAGTAGCTGTAATAATACTGATGGCAATAGGTATGGCAAAATACTTCCAAAGTTTTAATTTTGAAATCAGTGCCAGCGCACCCGAGTATGCTTGTATGCCTTTAAGTATGTTTCTAAACATAAGCCTTTTCCTAATCCTTCCCAGAAGAAAAGGAATTTATATAGTAATTAATTCAACTTTTAAAGTTACAAATTACAAAAAAAACTTTCCACCTCTTTGTGTTTGAGTAAGCGTTCCTTAGAAGGCTAGGACGGGCTTTTATATTCCTTCACTGTATCAATAAATGCCTTTGCATTTTCCAACGGAATATTTGGTAAAATACCATGACCTAAATTTACAATGTATTTATCTTTTCCAAACTCATTTATCATTTGGGTCACCATTTTTTTAATTTCTGAAGGAGGTGAAAATAATCGCGTTGGGTCAAAATTACCTTGTAGCGTGATGTTGCCTCCAGTTAAATAACGTGCATTTCTTGCAGAACAGGTCCAGTCAACACCTAAAGCTGATGCTCCAGATTTAGACATTTCATTTAAAGCGAACCAACAGCCTTTTCCAAAAGCAATTACTGGAGTGTCATCTTTTAACGCATCAATAATCTGCTGAATATATTGCCACGAAAACTCTTGGTAATCTACTGGTGATAACATGCCTCCCCAAGAATCAAACACTTGTACGGCATTACAACCTGCTTTTACTTTTTCTTTAAGATAAGCAATTGTTGTATCTGTGATTTTCTGTAATAATTGATGTGCTGCAATAGGGTTTGTAAAACAGAATTCCTTGGCTTTATCAAAGTTTTTAGAGCCTTGTCCTTGTACGCAATAACAAAGAATCGTCCAAGGTGAACCTGCAAAACCGATTAACGGAATCTCGTCATTCAGTTTCTCTTTGGTCGCTTTTATGGCTTCGTAAACATAATTCAGTTCTTCTTTTACATCCGGAACGATAACATTATCCACATCTTTTTGAGAACGCACAGGATTTGGCAAATACGGCCCAAAATTGGGTTTCATCTGTACCTCAATATTCATCGCTTGTGGAATCACCAAGATATCTGAAAACAATATAGCAGCATCCATGCCATAACGACGAATTGGCTGAACTGTAATTTCACTTGCTAACTCCGGTGTTTGGCAACGCGTAAAGAAATCGTACTTTTTCTTGATTTCCATAAACTCTGGCAAATACCGTCCTGCTTGGCGCATCATCCAAACTGGTGGACGCTCAACGGTTTCACCTTTTAATGCTCTTAGGAATAAATCGTTTTTTATCATGCTCACTTCCCTTGAAAACGGGAATCTTTTTAATTAAACTTTAAGTTATTACATCTCAGATCTGCAAGGTCATGTTTTTGCGCTTCCATTTCCTTCCCTCTGGGAAGGCTAGGATGGGCTTTTAAACATAATATTCATTCACCAACTCAATAACACTCTCAACAGTCGGCACTTTTGCCACACGTACGTCTTCAAAATACTTTTTAGCTTCTTTAGCCGTCGTTTCTCCAATGCAGAAAGCGATTCCATTAGCCTCATTTTGCTTCAAGAAACTTTCAACTGTAGAAGGGCTATAAAACATCACACCATCTAACTCTGCTTCAACTTTATCTGCATCAAATTTGGTTTGATAAGCCTCAACTTCGTTGACTGTGATATTATTTTCAATTAGGATGTTTGGTAAATCATCCAATCTCAAATCACTGCAGAAAAATGTGACTTCAGTACCCTCCATAAATTCCACTAAATGCTCAGCTAATTTTTTAGCGTTGGCTTCCGTGTGCTTTACTTTACCAATACGCCTTTCAATCATGCGCTTGGTTCTTCGACCGACACAATAGATGTTTTTGAATTGCAATTCGGGAGCTGAAAAATTGTGCAATAATGCTTCAACAGCATTTTTGCTGGTAATGATGACATTCTCAATTTCGTTTCGAACAACGGTTTTAGGAATACGGTTCAAACTGATTTTTATTGCATCGTTACTGTCGGCAATGACGTCATTGTGAAACAACAACACCTGGTCATCCGTCAACTTTTTAGTGGAATAGATATTTATCTCTTTTTCGCTGCGCTTAACTTGGTCAATCAGTTTTTTTCCACCTTTTTCAATCACGTAATCAGCGGCAAACTTTGCCAAATCATCTTTTTGGTCTAGCGGCACAACTTTAGAAAATTCAATTTTCCTCGAACCATCTTTGCTGAGCAAAACACTTTTAAAGTTGATTTCCTCGTTTTTAATAAACGCTAAAGCTCCGATTGGCGCAGTACAGCCTCCTTCGAGTCTGTTTAAAAATTCGCGTTCAATAGATGTGCAAATTTCGGTTTCCTCATGATTGATTTCCGCACATGCTGCTAGTGTCTCTTCATCATCCTCTAAAGCAGCAACCATAACGGCTCCTTGTGCTGGTGCAGGAATCATCCAATGTAGATTAATTGAATTTTCTGGTCTAATATTTAATCGTCCCAATCCTGCTGCTGCAAAAATAGCAGCATCCCAATCTTCATTATCCTCTAACTTCTCTAATCTGGAATTGACATTACCACGTAATCCAACGACTTTGTGTGTAGGATATTGATTGAGCCATTGCGCTCTACGACGTAAACTTCCTGTGGCAATAACAGCATCTTTTGTAGATAGAAACTCTTCGTTCTTTTTAAAAACCAGAGTGTCGTTAATATTGCCACGCTTTAAGACTGCCGCCTGTACTATGCCTTTTGGCAAAACGGTAGGCACGTCTTTTAACGAATGTACGGCAATATCGATATCGCCATTAAGCATAGCAATATCTAGGGTTTTTGTGAAAATTCCCGTAATACCAAGTTCGTAAAGCGGCTTATCTAAAACCAAATCGCCTGTAGATTTTACAGGTACCAATACAGTTTTATGGCCAAGGTTTTCTAACTGTGCTTGTACAGTTTTTGCTTGCCACATAGCGAGTTGGCTGTCGCGTGTGCCAATGCGAATAATTTTAGACATTACTAGTGTTTTCTAACTGAAAAATTTTCTTGATAAGCTCAATGCTTTCGTCTGAAGTGTTACCATCTTCACGTAAATGATGCGCGAATTGGTTGGTAATTTTCTGAATGATATTTGACGTAATCAATTCGGCTTGGTCTTCATTGAAGTCGCTGAGTTTTTTACGTTGGGTATTAAGTTCGGAATTTTTAAAATCCGTTAATTTATGTTTGATGGCTTGAATGGTAGGTACAAATTTTAAGGTATCTAACCAAGCATTAAATTCGTTTGTGATCTCAGTAATAATCGCTTCAGCATTTGGGATGTACGCTTTTCGCTTTTCTAGGGTGTCATCAGTGATTTTTGCCAAATCATCTAAATGAACCAAGGTCACATTTGATAATTCGCGAATATCCTCATTTACGTTTTTCGGAATAGATAAATCCAATACCAATAAAGGGTTTTGAGTAGAAATTAACGATTTGTAAACCGTAGGGTTTTCAGCACCTGTAGCAACAATCACAATATCTGATGCATTGATTTCGGCTTCAAGGTTTTGATAATCTTTAACGATGAGGTTGAATTTTCCGGCAACTTCTTCAGCTTTTGTTTTGGTTCTATTGATAAGCGTAATATGTGAATTTTTGGTGTGCTTCACTAAGTTTTCACAGGTGTTTCTTCCAATTTTACCAGTTCCGAAAAGCAAGATGTTCTTATCTGAAATGGCTTCAACGTTGTTCATGATGTATTGAACAGAGGCGAAGGATACTGATGTTGCTCCAGAAGATAGTTCCGTTTCGTTCTTAATGCGCTTACTGGCTTGAATTACAGAATTGACCAAACGCTCCATATACGAGTTGAGAAGCCCTTCCTTTTTTGAAGCACGCGCACTGAATTTAAGCTGACTAATAATTTCAAAATCGCCCAAAATTTGCGAATCCAATCCAGAGCCTACTCGGAACATGTGATTTATCGCATCCTTATTTTTGTGAACATAAGCCACTTCTTGAAACTCTTCAACCGTTCCTTTGGTGTTGTCACAAATTAACTGAATGAGCTGATAAGGGTGTTCTGCAAAACCGTAAAGTTCAGTTCTGTTGCAAGTGGAAGTCACTAAAATACTTTCAATACCGTTATGCTTGGCTTGGTTCAATAAATTTTGCTTAGCCGTATCACTAAGACTGAAATGACCACGAACTTCAGCATCAGCTTTTTTATAGCTAAGGCCAACGGCATAAAAATATGTGCTTTTTTGTTGTTGCATTAGGGCAATAAACGCTTTGTGTATTAAGCTGGACAAAAATAATTTGCTTAATGAAGAAAAAATAACGCTAGAAGAACTTAAAGTATCGTTTCTGGTTTTTTTGGTTTGTTTTTTACTAAAACATGATTTTTATCATACTTTTACAGTAAAATTAGGGGTTTTTGGACTCTTTGTTTAGAACGAATCTAAATAACAATAAAATGAATTTAGAAAAATCGACTTCAAAAAGTATCGCTAGAGGTACTTTTGATGAAACGTTTATAGAAGATGGCTTTTTTGTCTTAACATATAAGAATGACGACAATGCGGTTCAAATTCTTGAAAGAGAAATTGATAGCAGCTACCTTCAGTTTCATTTTTGTACAAAAGGCAAGGCAGACTTTGTTTTTAACAATGGTAATTACACGCTAAACATTACTGAAGACATGTCTTTATTGCTTTATAATCCGCAACGCGATTTACCCATTCATTTAGAATTGCAACCACAGTCTTGGTTGGTGTCTTTTGTGA
This sequence comes from Winogradskyella sp. MIT101101, assembly GCF_047126865.1. Classification (NCBI taxonomy): domain Bacteria; kingdom Pseudomonadati; phylum Bacteroidota; class Flavobacteriia; order Flavobacteriales; family Flavobacteriaceae; genus Winogradskyella; species Winogradskyella sp. MIT101101. The sequence goes on from NZ_CP138982.1 coordinate 2,219,435, forward strand.
TTTCGATTAAAAAATTCCACGGTTTGTTTTCTAAGGATGCCAACTACATTACGTTTTTAACCGACGACAACAAGGATAAAAAATACTACACGGATGGTAAAATTTCACCATCAATGGCTGTGGTGCTAAACCAATTGATAAGTTTCGGCCTGCACGATTCCATAAAGCCACTTTATTTTAAAGGTAAGGTTTATGAGTTGTTGAGCCTATACTTTAATCGTAATGAAGAAGCTGATATTGAGCAATGTCCATTTTTGGTGGATGAGGAAAATGTAGCCAAACTTAAAAAAGCAAAAGATATCATCATCGCCAATATGGCTGAGCCTCCAACGCTACAAGAGCTTTCAGAAACCATAGGACTAAGCCTTAAAAAACTCAAAGAAGGCTTTAAGCAAATTTATGGCGATACGGTTTATGGCTTTCTGTTTGACTATAAAATGGAAGTGGCTCGCAAACTTTTAGAGTCTGATGATTACAATGTTAACGAAGTCGCGTTAAAAGTGGGCTACAGTACAGCAAGCCATTTTATTGCGGCATTTAAAAAGAAGTTTGGGACTACACCCAAGAAGTATATACAGGCTACTAGTTAATAATCATAATACCCATTATAACTACCACGAGAACTCGGAGTCACTCGTTTTCGGTCTTTATAAATGGCTAGGTTGATAATCTCTTCGTATTGTTCTTCTAATTCCTTGGTTTCATCAACGGTAGTACCATAATTTTGAGAAATACTATAGTAATCTACCACCAATTGTTTAGGGTCTTTAGGTTTTATAAAAGAAATGTAGTGTAGTACTTCAGACTTACCAGAATACTCGTCATCCTTATCTATCTTAAAGAAATACATTACTGCATTTTTGCCTTTGTCTGTAACAAAATCGCGTTTTAAAAGAAAATTAATGGAGTCCTTCTCTTTTTCGTAATTAGAATGTGCCAGTAATTTGGATTTAGCAAATTGTTGTTGGCTAATATTAAGAGACTTTATCTTTTTGTGCAGTTTGGCCTCATCAAGCTTTTCTAGAAGTAGATATAGATTTTCCTCGTCTTCAATTAATTTTTCCTTAAGCTGATCTGGTATGTTTTCTTTGTTTTTTGATAACAATACATAGTACTTTACCAGTGCTAATTTTTCATCAACATTGAGCATCTTCTCAAAGAAATCTTGGGCAGTGCGCTCTTTTCTATACGGAAAAATAAGATTGATGTAAGTTGAAAGATCATCAGAATAAGAACCGTAGCCATAACCGCTGTTACTCAAACTACGTTTTACCTCAATTTTACCATCATTAATAAGTTGATTCTTATATTTATTATAAGTTTTAGTCTTTATATACCCACTGTCTTTAACACGTGCCAACAAATCATAAAGGGGTTGTTTGTATTCACTTATAGTGCTGTACTGAAGTATTTTAGGATACAACGAGGCTTTTAATTGTAATGAGTCTTTGCCATAGTAGTTATAGAAAATTCCGCCAATACCACCTAAAGGTAGATCGCGCTCCATTAAATCCATGGCCAGATCGTAATTTTCCTTTTTATTGGAATCGAATAAACCTTCTAAAATAGACGACTGTATTTGCGGATCTGAGTAGCTATCGTAATACAATTGCTTAATGAAATCTAAATTGTTTTTTAAGTCAATCTCCACAAGTTTTCCTACCAAGTGCGATTTAATATCCATGCGTTCTTTTTCGAACTCAAAGTCCTTTAAAACAGAGACGATGTCTTTACTATTATGTTTTTTGAATTTTACAAGGTTGTAAGACTCTAAGACAATACTATCGTTTGCTCTTAAGGCTTCAAAAAACTGCTTGGTCTTGTCTTTAAGAACATCCTTGCCCATTAATGTATCTATTGGTGTAAAGGAATCGTAAAATTCGGTTACAAACTTTGAAGGTCCGCTTATGGAATCGATTAAAGTTTTAAGCTGAAAAAGCACACCTTCCTTTAAAATATTCTTAACCATAACCTGCTTTGCACTTGCTGAATCGGTATAGGTGAAATTGTAATAATGAACATCTTCTAATTTAGATTTAGACCGATTAGCGATGTTAAATCTTTTTTCTGGCTTATAAAATCGAGTGCTGAAGTTTATGTTTCGCTCAAGGTCTTTCCAAAGGCTATCAACATTATGAAACATCTGCAAATCATGAAACTTCTGTCTCGATATTAAAATTTGTTCATTGGCCTTTGTAGAATATGTCGTCGATTTTGTTTTCTCTTCGTAATCTTTTTCATCATTATTGTTGTAACTGCCATACCCATAAGGATTAGGTATTGGTGCTTTTGCATTTGTGTTTACTGAGAAATGTAATGAAGTGTCTATGACTTTCTCAAAACCTGTATAATTCGTTTTGTTGAACTTAAAAGATTTAAAAAAGGCGGTTTTTTCAGTTTCATTTGTGCCAACATAACCTAATAGATAGTAACTGCCATCTTTAACCACAGTTTTTAAGTGCAAGTTTTTACCAGAAGTAGAATCTAAAACTGCGCGAGATTCATAGGTTTTATATATACCTTTCTTAAAACCACCTTCAGCTTCTTTAAGCTTGTAGTTTTTATACAGTGCATGGTGAAAATATTTAGCCTCAAAACTATCTTCTTCAATATAGTCTAAATCGTGTAATGCTACTTCTTCAAGAAAATAGTAGGCATCATCTTTATAGCCTTCTAATAACTTCTTTCCGCTATTGCTCATATTACTTGTGATGTAATATTCTGGGAAATCAACACTGAATTTTTTGTTTGGCGACACAAAAACCTTACTTAAGCTTGAAGGCTTTTTGATAGTGATGGAGTTAAAAATTTTAGCTTCATGATGTAATACAAAATCACTACGCCCAGCAAACTTTACAATGATTATTTCTAAGGGTGTTTGATAGATATGATACTTTTGAAACTCTCCCTTTTTGGTTTTATTTACAATACTTAAACCAGGATATGGTTCAGCCAATTCTTCTTTTTTAATGATGTCTCCAGGAATATCCTCGTACAATAAATCGTCTATGTCCTTAAGCGTGATATTGTCTTTCTCATTAGGCAAATACATAAAACGGCTAATCCTTGTAACGGTTAAATAAGCACCATTGGTCATATCAGGATCTAAATAATATTTTTGTCCAGCATAAGAAAACTCTCTTAGCTTGTCATAAGTATTAAGTCCTAAAAACCCATCAGGTGTTTTGTGCATTTTCAGCTTAGGAGCCACAAAGAGACTATCGAGTTTTGTTTTTTCTGCCTTGCTGAAATCGGTTTGCTCAGAGGTTAAGGCTTTTACTTTGTATCCTCTTTGGCGTAACATATTAATCATACCTTTATCACCAGGTAAGTGAGCCGCACCAACACCTGCAAAAACGGATTTGGATGGCATCAACTCTACTAAAGAGTTTACCATGTTCTCATTTCTAATAAACAGCATATTCTCTCTATAGAATTTTGTATTGACTCCGGCACCAATAGAATCCAATAAATCGAGATTTCTATCGCGATATAAATTTTCTTGAATCAAATATGGATTCTCCTTGGCATATAGTTTTTGAATCCAAGGATCTAAATCTTTCTTGTTAGCGTTATACGCTGCTTTTGTAGTTAAATAGCGAGATTCTGCTAAATCTTCTAAGCCATAAATTTCCTTTCCATTTTTCTTTCCGGCTTGATAGATAAACATATCTAAATAGGTTTCCTCCTCAAAATTATCAGATGCATTACTCTTTCTGTACAAATAAGCATTTACGGCACCATTATCCATTCTTACTGAAGCTCTAATGGCCATTTCCTCAGGATGGGTTAGTTTAAAAAGATTGGTGTAGAACTCGTTTTGGTAATTATTGTAAAACGCAATCTCATTTATCATCATGTCGTAGTTAAAACCTGGCCAAGTAATTGGGTCAGACTCTAAAGCAATACATTCGCTTTCATTTAAGGCTTTATAGAACACATCATCCAAGCGAAAGGCCACTTTTTTACTCACGTGCATCGTTCCATATAGGTACGATGGTTTTTCCAAATCATTACCAGTGATTTCCCAAAGTAAGCTCTGGTATTTCTGTTGGGCAAAGCATGTTATTGAAACTACAAATATTAGGGCTGTAAGAATTTTTTTCATTTTTAAAATTATAATCAGAACTCGTAAAGATATTTAAATCATTGAAATAGCCATAGTTCGTCCATAAAACTCGTTTAAAAACTCATATTATAGATGTTCTAGCTTTTAAATAGAACAAATAAATCACGAAAATATTTGATGATAGCTCAATAACTAATTCCTATTGGAGATAATCAGTTCTATTGCAATTAGAGTTGTATTTTTGCAATTGAAAAAGAAAATTTATGTCAAAAGGAATTCTTCTTGTTAATCTTGGTTCGCCAGACAGTCCAAAACCAAAGGACGTTAAAAAATACCTTGGCGAATTCTTAATGGACGAACGCGTTATTGACGTGCCACTTTGGGCACGAACGCTTTTAGTTAAAGGTATAATATTAAATACACGACCAAAAGCTTCGGCAGAAGCCTATCAAAAAATTTGGTGGGACGAAGGTTCTCCACTAATTGTTTTGTCCGAAAGGCTACAAGAAAAAGTACAGGGTAAAGTTGATTATCCTGTAGCTCTAGCCATGCGTTATGGAAGCATGACGCTGAAAAAAGGGATTCAAGAATTGGTGGATAAAGGCTGTACGGAAATAAAAACTATTCCGCTCTATCCACAATTTGCCATGGCAACAACAGAAACCATTGACGTAAAAGTGGATGAATTGGTTGCTGAACATTTTCCGCAAGTTACAATTACAAGAACACCAGCCTTTTATAAGCGTGAAGATTACATCAATGTGCTTTCAAAAAGTATTGGTGAAATGCTTGAGGGCTTGGATTATGAGCACATACTTTTTAGTTATCATGGAGTTCCTGAACGCCACATCCGAAAAAGTGACATCACTAATGGCAACTGCAAAATGAACGGTAAATGCTGCTTTAAAATGGGCAGCAAACAACACGAATTCTGTTATCGTCATCAATGTGAAATTACAACGGTAAACGTTGCTAAAAAATTAGGATTAAAAAACGGAACATATTCCACAACATTCCAATCCAGGTTAGGTTTTGACCCATGGTTAAAACCCTACACAGATCGAACTATTGAAAGGATGGGCAAAGCAGGCACTAAAAAAATGGCCATCGTCACACCAGCATTTGTAAGCGATTGTCTTGAAACTTTGGAAGAAATAGCCATGGAAGGAGAAGAAATTTTCCATGAAGTAGGAGGAGAAGAATTCACAGTAATTCCTTGTCTAAATGACCGTGACGATTTCGCACAAGTGCTTACAAATATGATTGAAGAATGGGCAAGTTCAGATAAAACTGTACCAGCCTAATGGCAAAAGCATCCTCACAGGAACTAGGCAACAAATCGATCGGTAAACTTCTGATTCAACAGGCTGTACCAGCATCTATTGGGATTTTGGTCATGTCACTCAACATTCTAATCGATACAATTTTCGTCGGAAATTGGATTGGGCCAACAGCCATTGCAGCAATCAATGTGGTGCTTCCTGTGTCGTTTTTTATTGCGGCTTTGGGTATGTCTATTGGTGTTGGTGGCTCGTCTATAATTTCAAGAGCTTTGGGAGCTGACAATGAAAAAAAGGCACTCAAGACGTTTGGCAATCAGATTACCCTAACCATTTTTATAACGATTCTTTTTGTGATTTTCGGGTTGATTTATATCAACGACCTCATTCCAGCTTTTGGAGGAAAGGGCGACATCTTTGAGCCTGCAAAAATTTATTACAGAATTGTGTTGTACGGTGTTCCGGTCTTGGCACTTTGTATGATGGGGAATACGGTAATCCGAGCCGAAGGCAAGCCAAAATTTGCCATGTACGCGATGATGTTTCCATCCGTTGGAAATTTGATTTTAGACTACCTTTTTATTAATGTTTTTGATTGGGGAATGACAGGCGCTGCGTGGGCAACAACAGGCTCGTACATTATGTGTTTCATATTTATTCTTTGGTTTTTCCTGTCGAAAAATTCAGAATTAAAAATCAATGTAAAACATTTTGGGTTGGACTTACCCATCGTAAAAGAAATTGGTTCGCTCGGATTTGTAACATTATCTAGACAAGCTATCGTGAGCTTCACTTATTTATTAATGAATAATATTTTATTCGATTTAGGAGGAGAAACCTCAGTTACGGCTTATGCCATTGTTGGTCGAATGTTGATGTTTGCACTCTTTCCCGTTTACGGTATTACACAAGGATTTTTACCGATTGCAGGCTTCAATTACGGAGCTTATAAATACGACAGAGTTAAGCAAACCATTTATACTGCGATTAAATATGCCGCTTTGCTGGCTGGTATTGTGTTCATTTTTTTAATGGTGTTTCCAGAAACTATTACAAGCGTGTTTACACAAGACGCACAAGTATTGAAAGAGACACCACCAGCAATGCGTTGGGTGTTTGCCGCCACACCAATTATTGCGGTACAGTTGATTGGTGCCGCGTATTTTCAAGCTGTTGGGAAAGCCATTCCTGCATTACTATTAACATTGACACGACAAGGGTTTTTCTTTATTCCACTAATATTAATTCTGCCAAACTTTTATGGCGAAATGGGTGTTTGGATGTCATTCCCAATTGCTGATGTGATGGCAACAATAGTTACAGCTTATTTTTTACATCGTGAAGTGAAGTTAAATTTGAAACCAAAGACGACGGAATAATTTTAAATCCGTAATTTTAGAATTCAAAACTAACGATTCAAATAATTATGCGATTTTCAACCATCCTAGCAGTCGTTCTGCTGTCATTTTTAAGTCTAAACGTTCAATCCCAAAATTTTGAAGAAGCCGATTACGGTGCTTTAGAGTATCGTTTGCTTGGCCCTTTTAGAGGCGGAAGAAGTGCAGCCGTAACAGGCGTTCCCAATAAACCCAACTTGTTCTATTTTGGAGCCACTGGTGGAGGTATTTGGAAAACTACTAATGGAGGTCGCGAATGGGAGAATATTTCAGATGGTTTTTTTGGTGGAAGTATTGGAGCAATCACAGTTTCTAAAAGTGACCCGAATGTGATTTATGTTGGCGGAGGAGAAAAAACCGTTCGTGGAAACGTGTCGTCTGGTTACGGTATTTGGAAAAGTGTCGATGCAGGAAAAACCTGGACGGAATCTGGATTGAAAAATTCCCGCCATGTACCACGAATTGCTGTCCATCCGCAAAATCATAATATAGTGTATGCTGGAGTTTTAGGTAATATCTATAAACCAACCCAAGAACGCGGAGTCTACAAAAGTGTTGATGGTGGAAAAACTTGGAAGAAAACACTCTTCGCCAACGACCATGCAGGAGTGGTTGACTTAATTATGGACCCAACCAACCCAAGAATTTTATATGCTTCAACTTGGCGTGTGCAACGTACACCTTACAGTTTAAGTTCTGGAGGCGAAGGTTCGGCCTTATGGAAAAGCACAGATAGTGGCGAAACGTGGACGGAGATTTCAACGAAAAAAGGATTTCCAGAAGGTATTTTGGGTATCATAGGAGTCACAGTATCACCTGTAAATAACCAACGCGTTTGGGCAATTATTGAAAACAAAGATCAAGGAGGATTGTATCGAAGTGACGACGGTGGCGAAACTTGGAATCAAGTGAACAGTGAACGTAAATTACGTCAACGTGCATGGTACTATACGCGCGTTTATGCAGATACCGAAGACGTTGATAAAGTGTATGTTTTAAACGTACGCTACCATAAAAGTACAGACGGAGGAAAAACATTTAGTACGCACAATGCACCTCATGGTGATCATCACGATTTATGGATTGCACCAGAGAATCCAGATAGAATGATTATAGGAGATGATGGTGGAGCGCAAGTCACTTACGATGGTGGCGAAACGTGGAGCACGTATCACAATCAACCAACATCGCAATTTTATCGTGTGACAACGGATAATGCTTTTCCATATCGTATTTATGTGGCGCAGCAAGATAATTCGACTATTAGAATTCCGCATAGAACAGATGATAGAGCCATCACCGAAGACGATTGGGAAAGTACAGCAGGAGGTGAGAGTGCACATATTGCGGTTGATCCAGAAAATAATGATATTGTTTATGGCGGAAGCTACGACGGATTCCTAACACGAGTAAACCACGAAACAGGAACGGTAAGAGCCATTAACGTGTGGCCAGATAATCCAATGGGTCATGGAGCTGAAGGGATGAAATATCGCTTTCAGTGGAATTTCCCGATTATATTTTCAAAACATAATCCAGATCGACTTTATACGTTTTCGCAACATGTTCATGTGACCGAAAATGAAGGGCAATCTTGGGAAATCATTAGTCCAGATTTAACCCGAAACGACCCAGAAAAATTGAAATCATCAGGTGGACCAATCACGCAAGATAATACGTCGGTTGAATATTACTGTACCATTTTTGCCGCTCAGGAATCGCCATTAAAAGAAGGTTTGCTTTGGGTTGGTAGTGATGATGGATTGATTCACGTTACCCAAGATGGAGGAAAAACTTGGGACAACGTCACGCCAAAGGGAATGCCAGAATGGATGATGATTAACAGCATAGAGCCAAGCGCATTTGACGAAGGGACGTGCTATGTTGCAGGCACAAAATATAAAACGGGAGACTTTGCACCATATTTATATAAGACAACTGATTACGGCAAAACTTGGAAAAAAATCACCGATGGCATTAACGAAGAGCATTTTACAAGAGCACTTCGCGAAGATCCAAAACGTAAAGGGTTGTTGTATGCTGGAACAGAAACAGGAATGTATATTTCATTTAACGATGGAAAGAACTGGAAACCGTTTCAGTTAAATTTACCAATCGTACCAATTACAGATTTAACCATTAAAGACAATAACCTTATCGTTGCCACACAGGGTCGAAGCCTTTGGATGATTGACGATTTATCAGTTATTCATCAATTGTATGATGCAGATTTGAGCAAAACAACATTGTTCAAACCAAAAGACACGTATAGAATGCGTGGAGGCAGTAGAAAAGGGAGTAAAACCGCAGGCACTAACCATCCTAATGGTGTGATGACCTATTTCAACTTGAAAGATTTTGATGAAAATGATAAAGTGTCATTAACTTATTTTGATACTAAAGGTGATACTATAAAAACCTATTCTAATAAAGACAAAAAGAATATGCTCAAGGTTGAAAGAGGTGCCAATCAATTTGTTTGGGACATGACGTACGATGGAGCAGAGCGACTGCCAGGTATGATTTTATGGTGGGCAAGCTTGGAAGGACCAAGAGCAATTCCAGGAGAATATAAAGTGACTTTACGTGTTGAAGATTCAATCCCATCAAATGCAATAGAGATGTCAAAACCTTTTACTATTCTGGCTGACCCTAGAGCCGAAAGCACGTTGGCGGATATGCAAAAGCAGTTCGATTTTATAAAGGATGTAAATAAAACGATGGATGATGCGCACAAATCCATAAAGAAAATCAGAAACATCAATGAGCAGCTTTCGGCATTTCAAAAACAATATAAAAATGATGACAACGTAAAAGTATTGGTAGAAAAGGCTAAAAAATTGGAAGAGGAATTGTCAAACATCGAAAAAGAACTCTATCAAACCAAAAACCGAAGCGGTCAAGATCCATTAAATTTCCCAATTAAATTAACCAACAAATTAGGGCATTTAAATTCATTGGTGAGCATGGGAGATTTCCCGCCAACAGAACAAGATATTGCTGTAAAAAATGAGTTAACGGCTAAGATTGAGAAGCAATTAAACGCATTCAATACGATTTTAAGTGATGAGGTAAAAGCTTTTAATGAAGCCTTTAACAATAAGAATCTCAATTATTTATTTGTTGAGGACTAGCAAAATATCATTGATTTCGTCATTGGGAGCCTGCCTGTCGACAGACAGGGAAGAATGACGAAGCAATCTCATGAAGTTTAGTTTTTAAATCAAGAGATTACTTCAAAATAAATTTCTCGTAATGACGATTTCATTTTAACACTATATTTTCAGAATTGGAATACTACAACTACATAAAATCCCTACATCTAATCTTCGTCATCACGTGGTTTGCAGGTTTGTTTTACATCCCTAGGTTATTCGTATATCAAATTGAAGCCTTTCACAAACCATCTCCAGAAAAGGAAATCTTGGGCAAACAACTCAAGTTAATGGCAAAGCGATTATGGTTTATCATTACATGGCCTTCAGCGATTTTAGCAACTATTTTCGCCATTTGGCTATTGATATTAATACCTAGTTGGCTTGAGCAAGGCTGGATGCACGTAAAACTAACGTTTGTACTTCTACTTTTTATTTATCACTATAAAACGCATCTCTATTACAAGCAACTTCAAAGAGATGAGGTAAAAGTCACATCTAACTTTATGCGTATTTGGAATGAAGGAGCAACATTTATTTTATTTGCGGTTGTCTTTTTAGTGATATTAAAAAATGCCATCAACTGGATTTTTGGTGTTATTGGAATTGTTGTTTTGGGTATTCTTCTTATGTTGGGCTTTAAACTTTACAAGAATATTCGCTCTAAAAACCAAGACCTATAAAAAATAAACTCTAAAATCTAGATCACAAATCCCAAATATTTACGATTAGAATTTTGTTTTTGTAATTTGAAATTTGTGCTCCGTACTTTTGGTTTGATTATTGCTATATTTAAACTCAAAATTAAGAATTAACAGTTACCCTTTTTTAAGGGCACTTTGATGAAAATAAAACGCCTGTCCTTAAGAGCAAGAATATTTGTAGCCATGATACTTTTAGTGTTGTTGGCTTCTGTTCTTATTGCCGCTGTTACCATTTATCAATATCACGAAGAGGCTCAAGATTACCATAGAGAGAGGCTTGAACGTAAAGAGAAAGCCATTAGGCAAAGTATAGATTTTGCAATCAGGGAAACCACATGGGAAGTAAAAACAGAGAACATTCCCTTAATTTTTAAGGAAGAAATTTTTGATATTGATGCCATTCATAATCTTCAAATTAATCTTTACGATTTAGAGGGAGAGTTGTTGATAAGTTCCAAAAGAACAATACAACGAGATACAACCGAAACTTGTTTGGATGCAGAAGTGCTCAATGCATTATCCAACACGGTAGAACATCGCCATGTGATAAAGAAAGAGGAAAATGGACAAACATTTCAGTCGTCCTACTCTTACATTACAGATGAAAAATTTAAGAATCTCGCTATTTTAAATTTACCGTATTTAGAGAATGACGATTTTCTCAATAAAGAGCTAAAGGAATTTTTAGGTCGCTTAAGTTATGCCTATTTGGCCATGATATTAGCGGCTATTGTATTTGCATATTTCATTTCAAAATACATCACTAAATCACTTAAGAACATAAGTGAAAAGATGAATGAAATCCGTCTCGAAAAGCGTAATAAAAAAATACAAATAGAATCCTCTAGCGAAGAAATTGAAACCTTGGTGAATTCATACAACAGTATGATTGATGAGCTTGAAGCCAGTGCTGTGAAATTAGCTACCAGTGAACGTGAGCAAGCTTGGCGTGAAATGGCAAAACAAGTAGCCCATGAGATTAAAAATCCGCTAACACCAATGCGTTTGAGCGTTCAGAGTTTTCAACGAAAATTCAACCCTGAAGATGAAAACATTCATCAAAAAGTTGAGGAATATAGCAATACTTTGATTCAGCAGATAGATACGATGAGCTCCATAGCTTCTGCGTTTTCAAACTTTGCAAAAATGCCAGCACAAAAAAGTGAAGTCCTCAATGTAGTACATATCGTAAAACTGGCACTCGATATTTTTAACGAACACTACATTGCGTTTAAAGCTGAAGAAGAAGAAATTATCGCCAAGTTCGATAGAACACAGCTGATACGAGTGGTTACCAACTTGGTGAAAAATGGAATTCAGGCGATACCAGAAGATGCAGAAAACCCAAAAATAGAAGTTAAAGTTTTTAGCGAAGAGAATTCAGTTAAAATAACAGTAGAAGATAATGGCTTGGGAATTTCAGAAGAGAATAAAACCAAGGTCTTTGAACCTAAATTCACCACCAAAAGTAGCGGAATGGGATTGGGATTGGCTATGGTAAAAAACATTGTAGAAACTTATAACGGAAGTATTACCTTTGTATCTCAACAAGGTGAAGGAACGATATTTACCGTGTCTTTCCCTAAGGAATAACACTCAAAAATATATGTCACCTTGAGCGCAGTCGAAAGGTCTCTAATAAAAATCAACTATCAATGAACTACGAAAACATTCTATCTGAATATAATAATGGAATTACAACCATTACTATTAACCGACCTAAAAAGTTAAATGCTTTAAACAAGGATACCATCCAAGAGTTGCACGATGCTTTTGAAGACGCTGATAGCGATAGTGACACCAAAGTTATTATTGTTACCGGAAGCGGTGATAAAGCTTTTGTAGCCGGAGCTGATATCAGCGAATTTGCAGATTTCAGTGTTGAAGAAGGTGGTAAGTTAGCAGCTCAAGGTCAAGCGTTATTATTTAATTTTGTTGAAAACTTAAGCACACCAGTGATTGCAGCCGTCAACGGATTTGCACTTGGTGGTGGATTAGAATTGGCCATGGCTTGTCATTTTAGGGTCGCAAGCAACAATGCCAAAATGGGCTTACCAGAGACCTCTCTTGGAGTCATTCCTGGTTACGGAGGCACCCAACGCTTACCACAATTAGTAGGTAAAGGCCGGGCTATGGAAATGGTAATGACGGCTGGTATGATAGATGCCACACAAGCCTCTCACTATGGGTTGGTAAACCATGTAACAGAACTTGAAGAGCTGATACCGTTTTGTGAAAAGATAGCAGGTAAAATAATGCGAAATTCTTCCGTTGCCATTGCCGAAGCCATTAGAGCCATTAATGCCAATTATAAAGATGGTGTCGACGGTTATGATGTAGAAATTGAAGCCTTTGGTAATTGTTTCGGGACAGAAGATTTTACTGAAGGTACTACAGCGTTTTTGGAAAAACGTAAGGCTGATTTTCCTGGGAAATGAAGCATATATTTAGAATATCATTATTTATAATTCTAATTTCTTGTAAAAGTAAATCAGCAAATTCTGATGGTATTAGTGCAAATAAAGCGATACCAATCGATTTCTGTAATCTTAAAAACCATGCTAATAAACTAATAACCACGGATTTAATCTATTCTGGTGTTGATGAGTATTGGAGTGCCAGTGGATATGGCACCTGTGGAGACGGATTTAATGAGGTGTATTTAAATTTTGATAATTACTATCGTCAAAAAGGTAATAAATCAATTATAAGAAAACTAAATAAGGTACACTCTAAATATTATATGTATAAAGCAAAAATGACTGTAACTGGAATCTTTCAGGTTAGCCCAATACAGGAAGATATTATCACTAACAAAGATACAATTATAAGCACACTCAATGGATTTGGTCATTTGAATTCATATAATAGTCGAATAAAAATTATTAGTGTTAGAGATATTGAAATTTTAGAAAAATAACACAACTCTTCCTACAAAATTTGTGAACAACCAAAGCTGTTATTAACACCAAAGCGGTAAATTATTAGGTAATTTTAAAGTTCTACTTTTTCAAGTTTTACTTTTTAATTATCTCTATATGAGCTCTAAATCTGTAATAAAGGGTCGTGGTGCCCAGCGCAATGCCCACAACCGTTTTTTCGAATTATCGCACGAGATGCGTGATGATTTCTTGGAGTTCTGCGAAAAAGAAGGTGAAATAGCGGACAAAAACAAGACACTTTACCTTAACGTATTTCCCAAAACCATAGTCAATAAAGTCACTAGTCCAGATGTTGGTATGGCTTATTCCATGAATATGTACCAAGGTTGTGAGCATGGTTGTATTTATTGCTATGCTCGCAATAGCCATGAGTTTTGGGGTTATAGTGCAGGCTTGGATTTTGAGCGTCGCATTTTAGTGAAGAAAACAGCTCCTAAACTTTTAGAAGCTCATCTTAAAAAGAAAAACTGGAAAGCACACCCAATAGTAATGTCGGGCAATACGGATTGTTACCAACCTGCCGAAAAGAAATTTGAACTTACCAGACAATGTCTAGAAGTGTTTCTAAAGTACAAACACCCAACATCAATAATAACAAAAAATGCTTTAATCCTTCGGGATTTGGATTTGCTTAAAGCATTGGCAAAAGTTAATTTGATTTCAGTCAACGTGTCCATTACCTCCTTATCAGAAGATACCAGACGCATTTTAGAACCAAGAACGGCAACGATTAAAAGACGGCTTCAGGTTGTAAAAGAATTAAGTGATAATGGTATTCCTGTTAATGTGATGTTAGCGCCTATAATTCCATCGATAAATAGTCATGAAATTTTACCCATGGCAAAAGCAGTTTCAGAGGCTGGAGCCCTCAGTATTGCACATACCATTGTAAGGTTAAACGGAGCTATTGGTGAGATTTTTACCGATTGGATTAAAAAAACACTACCAGATAGGGCAGATAAAGTATTACACCAAATCGAAAGTTGCCATGGTGGAACCTTAAACGAAAGTAGATACGGAGTTAGAATGCGTGGAGAAGGCAACATTGCTAAGCAAATCAATGATTTAGTGAAATTAGCTAGACTTAAATATTTTAAGGATAAAAGTATGCCAAGGCTTAACACAGATTTACACGAGCAATACAAAGTAGGACAAATGAAATTGTTTTAAATAAAAAAGTGGGCTAACTAGGCCCACTTTATCACTAAATAATTAACTAATATATAAACAACAATTTATATTCTAAACCTCTTGATGTAAACCCTATCGTTAGTTCTTACAATTGCTGTATAATCACCACGATTAGTTTCATCTAATTTATAAACCCTATTTAAGATATCTTCTTCCTGTCCATCAACACTTTCGTTGTAGATCAACTCATCTTCGTAATAAAGTTCCACTTCCATTTCCTTTGTGTCTAAAGCAATTTTAGAAATGATAATTTTACTGTTTTCTGTTCTAAAAACCGGTTTGAAGATTTTCTCTTGAGAGTCCGTTAACAAGGTTACTTCCTTGTTTTTTACATTTAAATTTAAAATTTCAATCTCAAAGTCTTTACTGATCTCAACAGTGTAAACACCATCATTTAATTGACTGAAATCAAAAAGTCTTATAAGGTTTCCGTTATAATTAATACGTCCTTGGTAGATGACTTCACCAGATGAATCAGTTACAGATATACTGTCTCCTTCATTTATAAATTTAAATGTAGGTAGGGTTCTTAATGTTTCGCTTGCGTAGCCTGTGTATGTTCCAAACATCACTGCTACTACTAAAATACTTTTAATAAGTGTTTTCATTGTTTTCAATTTTTTGGGGTTAAACTAAATTAACACTACAAAGGTATGTTGCATCTTAAGCTTAGAAAACAAGGATTTTGGCACATTTATGTTCTAAATTAACCTTATATTCGATATTTGAATTTATATGGGTTAAAATAGCACACATTATTGGTAATTGAACATAGGTTTTATGTCTTAATATCAGCTAAATTTGTTTAAGCACTTGATTATGACAATGAATAACACGAAACGTAAACCGACATTAGAAAAGATAAGTCCAGAGTTTGGAAGTTCTATTTTAATTAGA
Organism: Winogradskyella sp. MIT101101; assembly: GCF_047126865.1. Lineage (NCBI taxonomy): Bacteria > Pseudomonadati > Bacteroidota > Flavobacteriia > Flavobacteriales > Flavobacteriaceae > Winogradskyella > Winogradskyella sp. MIT101101. Next base: position 2,235,070 of record NZ_CP138982.1, read on the forward strand.
AAACATAATGTTGATGCATATGCTGGAGAAGTGAAGCCTTTTTGGCACTTTCACCCAGAAATTGAATTAGTTTACGTTAATAAAGGAAAGGGTAAGCGTCATATAGGAAACCACTTGTCTTATTTTAACAATAGTCAGTTGTTACTTATTGGGTCTAATCTCCCACATAACGGTTTTACGGATCGTCTTACAGTTAATGGTAGCGAAACGATTGTACAGTTTAGACCCGAATTTCTAGGTGAGTATTTCTTTAATATTCCAGAGATGGAAGGCATTAATAATCTATTCGAACGTGCTAAAAGCGGCATTTTATTTGGCGTAAAAACAAAGAAAAAGATTGGTAAGAAAATAGAAAAACTATCAGAAAAAGAGGGTTTTAAAAAAATATTGGTGCTCCTCGAAATATTGCATGGTTTGGCAAAGTCAGAAGATTATACGATACTTAATGCCGATGGTTATGCGTTTGAAACAGAACCACAAGATAGTGCCAAGATTGATATTGTCTTTAAGCATGTCAATCAAAATTTTCAAGAGCATATTAGTTTAGAAGAGATTGCAGATAAGGTAAGTATGACGGTGCCTGCGTTTTGCCGTTATTTTAAAAAAGTAACGGGAAAAACATTTACTAAGCTAGTCAATGAATACCGTGTTGTACATGCTACCAAACTGCTTTCAGAGAGCCAAATGAGTATTACAGATGTTTGTTATGAGTGTGGATTTAACAACTTTTCGCATTTTAATAAGCTATTTAAAGAATTTACAGGGAAGAGTGCTTCAAAATACCGAAGCGAATTAAAATTAATGGTGCAATAGCAATAAGAACGTAATGGACACAAAGATTGATATAGCTATAGAATATTACACTAAAAAAGGGCAAAGCATTTTAAATAGTGTAAATGCAAATTCAAATCTTACGGCAGATGAACTTATTAAATATGGTGAAGAAATGGCTGTTATTGAGTATAAACTGACAGCACTTGAGATAGCCAAGGAAAACTAAGTTACTTGTTACCTTCCCATTCGTCATAAAACTGTTTCAAAAAGCCTTCCATATATTTATGCCGATCTGCCGCAATTCGCCTCCCAGTTTTGGTATTCATCTGGTCTTTTAATAGTAACAGTTTTTCATAAAAATGATTTATGGTTGGCGCTTTTGTGGCCTTATACTCGGTCTTGGTCATGTTTAGGTTTGGTTTTATTTCTGGGTCATAGAGTGGTCTGTTTTTAAACCCTCCATAATTAAAACAGCGCGCAATGCCAACAGCACCAATAGCGTCTAATCGGTCTGCATCTTGTACCACTTCCATTTCCTTTGAGGTAAAAGAGGTGTTTAAATCAAAGGAATTTTTAAAGGACATGTTTTCAATAATCTTGGTGACATGCTCAATGATTTCGCTATCTACATTTTGCTCTAAAAGAAATTTGCTTGCTTTTTTTGGCCCAATGGTTTCATCACCATCATTGAATTTTGGGTCGGCAATATCATGAAGTAATGCCGCCAATGAAACTAAAGTTAAGTCAACATTTTCATGTTTAGCAATCCGTAGCGTATTCTTATAAACACGCTCAATATGAAACCAATCGTGGCCACCTTCAGCATGTTTTAATTGTTCCTTTACAAAGGCTTTTGTGGCTTCTATGAGTTTATCATTGGTCATGCGTCGATACTACTTTTTACTTGAGCTTCAATAAGGCTTATCAACTCAATTTTGTCTTCATAATGATTAGCTTGTAAAGGCTTATGAACCCTAAATGTGATATGTGCACCAATTCCCATTGGGAATTTCCCATAGCGCAGGGTTTTCCATGAGTTGTTGATAGTTATCGGTACCACTAATGCGTTTGGTACATGCTTTACCATGGTTAACAATCCTTTGGTTTTAAAAGGTTTTGGATGACCATTTCTACTTCTGGTACCTTCAGGAAAAATAACAGCAGCCCAATTGTTTTTTTGTACGCGTTCGGCAAACGCTTCAATGGCTTTAATAGATTCAACAGGTTTTTTCCTATCGATTAAAACCGATCCACCATGACGCAAATTATAGGACACACTTGGAATGCCCTTACCCAATTCTTTTTTACTGATAAATTTTACATGGTGCTTCCTGAAATACCATATTAAAGGCGGAATGTCATACATGCTCTGATGGTTGGCAACCAAGATTAGAGGAATTCCCTTTTCAATGTTATAAGGATTGGTAAAAGAGAAGGTCGTGCCTAAAACGTTAAGGCACCTCATGATGAAAAACTGCAGCCAGTCCACACTGATTTTATGAGCTTGGTAACCAAATACATTTTTACAAAACCATTGTATTGGGTGAAATACTACCAAAGTTAGCCCAAAGCAGATGAAATAAAACACTGTAAGAGGGTAAGCCAGCAATTTTGTCATAATACAAAAGTAAATCAATGAGGTAGATGCACAAAAAAACCACGAATTAATTCGTGGTTTAAATATTTAAAAAATTAATCGTCATTGCGAACACAGTGAAGCAATCTTTTTAATTTATAGATAAAATTTAGCGAGATTGCTGCGTCATTCACCTTTGAAATGACATGAAATTAACAATGCTCATTATAAGCATCCATAAGATTTTCTGAAATTAATTCTGCAGGACGACCTTCAATATGGTGACGTTCTAACATATGAACCAATTCTCCGTCTTTAAACAAGGCCATACTTGGTGAACTTGGTGGAAAAGGAATCATATATTCTCTTGCTTTGTCTGTAGCATCTTTATCAACACCTGCAAAAACAGTCACTAAGTGATCTGGGCGTTTTGCGTTCTGTAAACTCATACGAGCACCAGGTCTGGCATTAGCTGCTGCACAACCGCAAACCGAATTCACCACTACCAAAGTCGTTCCTTCTTTTGCCAAAGCCTCATCAACAGCCTCTGTTGTATGTAATTCTTCAAAACCTACGTTGGTTAAATCTTCACGCATTGGTTTTACTAATTCTGCTGGATACATATTTCAATTTTTTATTAAACTAATTTTGAACTGCAAAGATACGGAAAAAAGTAAGCAGTATTCAGTATTTAGTAAGCAGTATCAATCATGCTATTTTGATTTTCAATGGTAACAAACGGCAGAAATAATCTACTAACAAGTAGTATATTTGAATTTTAATAGATAACAAGAGAATACATGAGTTTTGCAAAATGGATAGGAGGTGCCATAGGCTGGTCATTTGGAGGGCCAATTGGTGCTATAATCGGATTGGCAATAGGAAGTTTTGTTGATAATTTAGCTGGAAACGGAACTCCACTGCTAGGTGAGCAACAAACAGGAAGGCAAAGACGTGACCCTTATAGTCAACGACGAACACAAACCAGAACTAGTCGTCCTCAAACACAATCTGGTGATTTTGAAGTGAGCCTTTTAATATTGGCTTCAGTTGTGATAAAGGCAGATGGTAAACAAGATCAACGTGAGCTGGATTACGTACGTCAGCAGTTTAGAAATATGTATGGTAAGGAACGTGCCAACCACGCCTTTAAGTTATTTAAGGGTATAACCAAACAAAACATTTCTACGCACAAAGTTTGTACTCAAATACGTCAAATGATGGATCATCCATCACGTTTGCAACTGCTTCATTTTTTATTCGGGATTGCTAAAGCAGATGGTCATGTAACCGAAGACGAAATGCGACAAATCTATACCATTTCTGGGTATTTGGGCATTAGCAACAAGGATTTTGAAAGTATAAAGGCGATGTTTTATAACAGTTCTGACAATGCCTACAAAATTCTGGAAATCGATAAATCGGTTTCTGATGATGAAGTAAAACGTGCTTACCGAAAAATGGCAAAGAAATACCATCCAGACCGTGTTGGGCATCTAGGCAAAGAACACCAAGAAGGAGCAGAGGAAAAGTTTAGACAAGTGCAAGAAGCTTATGAGCATATTCAGAAGGAGCGTGGGTTTAAATAGGTTTCAGTAAGCAGTCTGTGAAAAGCAAAATCAAAAATCGTAATTCGTAAATCAAAAATTGATTTACCCTCTAAACAAAAAGAAGTCATCTTTCATATCTTCAATCTGAGCATCTTCGTTGGTAATAATATAGTCGATGGCTTTAGACGTGAATTCATCGCCTTTTTCAGTAAGGGATACGATCTTATTGTCAATAGTAATCATATTGTTCTTCTGCGCTAAGTCTAATATGCTTTTAGAGCGCACTTTTTGCCAATTGATATGCTCGTTGAGATGTTTTACGTGGCGTTCAGAGATTTCATCATGGTTTTTTAAATGCAATAAAAAGGTGATAAGCGATACTTCTCTACGCTGTTGTTTTTCTCTATACATCACAGCTATAATACCTTTTGTTGGTGCAAATAAATAGACCAATAGAAAGACAAGCCCTAGCACTGTGGTTATGGAACCAGAAATGGAAGCATCTAGCCAATGTGCTACCCAATAGCCTAAAATGGCGCTAAAAATCCCAAATCCAATAGAAAGTCCAAGCATTTTCTTTAAATCCGTTGTTAAAAGATAAGCCGCTGCAGCAGGTGCAATCATAAGGGCAACGACTAAAATAGCACCAACGGCATCAAAAGCGCCAACGGTTGTTACGGACGACACCGACATTAAACCATAGTGAATAATGGCTGGAGAAAACCCAAGAGATGCGGCTAAGCCTTTATCAAACGTGCTGACTTTTAATTCCTTAAAAAAGGTAAATAGTAAGGTGACTGTAATAAGTAGAATTGTCCCAACGATCCAAAGCGATTTTGGACCGACATCAGTGCCAGCAATAAGTAGTCTATCAAAAGGAGCAAAAGCTAATTCACCCAATAAAACGGCATCAACATCCAAGTGTACGTCGTTGGCGTTTTTGGCAATCATAATCACACCAATACTAAACAATGCAGGAAATACCAAACCAATAGCAGTGTCTTCCTTTACCAATCCTGTTTTCTGAATATACTCTACTAAAATTACGGTGATAATTCCTGTTAGCGCTGCTAAAAGAATGAGTAAAGGTGAGTTTAAATCGTGCGTAATAAAAAAACCGACAACAATACCTGGTAAGATGGAATGGCTTATGGCATCGCTTATCATTGCCATTTTTCTGAGCACCAAAAATGTTCCTGGTATGGCACAGGCCACAGCAACCAAACTTGCAATCAACTGTATTTCAAACTGTGCGCTACTCATCGTTTTCGTTTTGTTGGTTGTATAAATTTGAAGCTGCTTCAAACCCTTTTTCAGTTAAACTCCACATATTACCTTGTAGTTCTACATAGCCTTTATCTACCAATTTCTGTAAAGTGCCTTTGGTATAACCTTGAAAGTTGTTCAAAATAATAATAGCATGTGGATGCGAAATATCCTCGTGCGTTGCAGCAATGTTATGCATAAATGCCAATGTTTTGTGTAATTCTAAATCACGACGGTTTTTAATAAACCTGATCTGTTTAAACAACAATCCTCGACTAGGTGAAAAAACAAAAGAAATAATAACAAAAACCGCTGCTACCAAAACAATGACAGGTCCAGTGGATAAATTATTCTGACTGGCACTAATCGCAGTACCAAATACTCCTGAAAAAGCTCCAAAGAGCGCAGCCAAAAACACCATAACTGATAATTTGTTGGTCCATTGTCTTGCTGCTGCAGCTGGTGCCAAAAGCATGGCACTCATTAATACCACACCAACAGTTTGTAAGCCTAAAACAATAGCCAAAACAATAAAACTGGTAATAAGTATATCAATGGTTTTGGTATTGAAGCCAAGTGTTTTGGTATAGTCTGCATCAAAGAGCAGTATTTTGAATTCTTTCCAAAAGGTGAGCATAATGATTAAACAGATTCCTGTGACGATTGCCATTAGCCATACATCACTTTCAACTAAGGTTGCTGCTTGTCCAAAAAGGTATTTATCCAATCCGGCCTGATTGGCATTGGGCTGTTTTTGAATAAAGGTCAACAGCAACATACCAAAGCCGAAAAACAAGGATAAAATCAAGCCTAAAGCCGTGTCTGATTTTAAATGGGTTTTTGTAACAATACCTCGAATCCAGAAGGTGCCAATAAGACCACTGACCAGTGCTCCGAGCAATAAGGTGTTACTATCCTTTGCACCAGTAATTAAAAAAGCGATGGCAATACCTGGTAATGCAGCGTGTGAAATCGCATCTCCGAGTAAACTCTGTTTTCTGAGTACGGCGAAACTGCCCAACATTCCGGTTACCGCACCTAGTATGGCAGTACCAAGAGTTATGGTTCTAAGTGTGTAGTCTGTGAAGACGAGTTCTATGTATTCTGTTAAGTCTATAATTTTCTTTTATTTACCATTGCGAAGCTGATTTTTAATCAGCTGCGGCAATCTGTTTTTTTTCTTTTGTTCATTTTGTCTTGATACAAAACGAACCGAAAAATCACGATCAAAATTAGGAAATTGCTAAAGCACCATTCACTTTCAGAACTTCGTGCTTAAGGCTACGCCTTGCATCTTCGTTCTTTCGTTCATTATTTCTGAATTTTGATGTTTCCGACCTTGTCGGAATATCAAGTTCGATTTATATTTTGGTTTTCATTAGTTAGAGTATGTACTGCAAACTGCGACTGAACACTGTTTACTTTACACTTTTCTACTCTTGTATACTCACCTTATAGTTAATACCATAAGTCTTCGTTAAATTATCATCATTAAAAATGTCTTTCACTGGTCCTGTGGCAATTTTCTTCACATTTAAGAAGGTCACCCAATCGAAATATTCTGGTACGGTTTGTAAATCGTGATGAACAACAATAACCGTTTTGCCAGCTTTTCTTAAGGCTTTTAATATATTAATGATGGCGATTTCAGTTGAAGCATCAACACCTTGAAACGGTTCGTCCATAAAATAGATGGATGCATTTTGTACTAGAGCTCTTGCTAAAAATATACGTTGCTGTTGCCCTCCTGAAAGTTGACTAATCTGTCTGTTTTTAAAGGGTAGCATACCTACTTTTTCAAGGGCTTCAAGTGCTGCTTTCTTTTCTTTTTGTCCTGGTCGTTTAATCCAGCCCAGACTTCCATAGGTGCCCATCATCACCACATCTAAAGCGGTTGTTGGAAAATCCCAATCGACACTTCCTTTTTGAGGCACGTAAGCTACTAGCTGTCGTTGCTTTTCGTAGGGTTTGTCGTATATGGCGACACTACCTGCTATGGGTTTTAAAATACCAAGAATAGATTTTATCAAGGTTGATTTTCCTGCTCCGTTTGGCCCAACAATAGCCATAAGAACTCCTTCTGGAATTTCTAAATCGATATCCCAGAGTACGGGTTTGTAGTTGTAGGCTACGGTGAGGTCATCTACTTTAACTGCTACCACTCCTACGGAAGCAGGAGTCTCATTGTCTTTAGTTTGTTTCTTCATAATTTAATTTATGTTCATTTTGCCTTGATGCAAAACGAACCAAAAAATCACGATCAAAATTAGGAAATTGCTAACGCACCATTCACTTTCAGAACTTCGTACTTAAGGCTACGCCCTGCATCTTCGTTCTTTCGCTCATTATTTCTGAATTTTGATGTTTCCGACACAGTCGGAATTAGGGACATTCATTTATGCTATTTTCTGTTCTTTTGGTTTATTTCTCACTAATCACTAATCACTAATCACTAATCACTTCAAAGCATTTACAATCGTATTCACATTATACTCAAACATACCAACATAGGTCCCTTCAACTGTACCAGCATTTCCAAGGGCATCAGAATATAAGGTGCCTCCAATTTCTACTTCATGACCTTTTGACTTTACAGCAGCTTGTAGTGCTTCAATCGTTCGTTTTGGCACAGAGCTTTCTACAAAAATAGCTTTGATTTGTTTTTCAATAATAAAAGCAGCTAATTTCTGTACATCTTGAACGCCAGCTTCTGTTGCAGTGGATAATCCTTGAAGGCCGACCACTTCAAAATCGTAAGCTTTTCCGAAGTAATTAAAGGCATCATGTGCTGTCACCAATATTCTCTTTTCTTTTGGAAGCGTTTCGATAACGGTCCTTACTTTTTCTTGAAGTTCATCCAATTCTGATAAATATTTCATTTTATTGGCTTCAAATGTGTCCTTGTTTTCTGGATTATTTTCGGATAGAACTTCTGTTACTTTTTCAGCAAATTGCTTAAAATAGTCAATATTAAACCATACATGTGGATCGTAATTGGAAGCAAAGTAATCAGAACCAATCAATCCTTTTTTGTCTAGTTGATCGGCCAATGCTATAGGAGTTTTCGCTTGATTACCCATTTTTTCAAAAACCTCTACTAGTTTGCCTTCAAGATGCAACCCATTATAAAAAATAATATCTGCATTAAACAGTTTTGTTACGTCACCTTCACTTGCTTTGTAAAGGTGAGGATCAACTCCACTTCCCATTAAACCTTCTACATTAATAGCATCTCCACCAATGTTTTTTACCAAATCGGTAATCATAGTTGTTGTGGTGACTACATTTAATTTACCATTGTCGTTTTTCTCGTTTTTACAGCCAAATACTGTTATTAATAAGAGAAATAGTAGTGTTATATTTTTCATTTAAATTTTGTTTTCAATTGCATTTCGACTGCGCTCAATGTGACACGCACAGTAAAAATTATCTTTATTTTTTCTTTCTTATTCTATAGCTTAATCCAGCTCCAATTAAAATATCTTGCCCTTCGGTAAAACTTGTACCGAAATAGGCATCAAGTTGTAAATCGTTGCAAACTAAATAGGTCAGTCCTGCATCCCAAAAGTGGTTGGCAGAACTGTCTTCTGGCAAGTCTCCATACACTTCAGCGTACATTCCGAATTTTTCTGTAAAACTATAACCATAAGCAAGCGTATAGATTGCTGCAGCTTCAGGAGAGTCATCTCCCCATTGTGCACCAATATTATAACCAAGACTAGAATTTTCACTCAAAGTATGTGATAGCGAAAGTCTAAAATCTACTCCCGTATATTCTGGTCTGTAGTCTTCTGCAGCACTAAATACCGGAAATACACGGGCTATCAATGCGATCTCTGGCATACAGCCATCTTCTTCGGCAATATCTAACTTCAAACCAAGTAATAATGGAGAAAGACCACTGGTAACATTATCTAATTTGTTGCCGTTTACTGTGGTTACGCCTTCAACAAAATCCCAGCCTAATCGAAATTCCAGATTATCTAAAATTCCGTAACGTATCAGCATAGTGTTGTACGTGTAGTTTTCAGACTTAATATTATTCTCTTCAAAGGATTCGTAAAGTCCTCCGGTTTCAAATTGTAAAACACCTTTACCTACTGTTGAAGAGGCTTCGGTTGCATCTGGTCTATCGGTTACTATTGCTTCTACATTATCAGTTTCTTGTGCAAAACCAAATTGTAACGCGGTAAATAAAGTGAGACTCAATAATAAATTTCTGTTAGTTAGCTTCATTGACATAAATTAAGGTTGTAAAATCTTCGTTTAATAAAATTGTGTTGTTTTCAACTGAGAGTTCAGTCATTTTGTTGTTTTTGAATTGCTTTGAAACTTTGATTTCATTGCCATATTTTAATTTGTGATGCGCGCAAAACTCAAAGAATTCCTTGTCATCGCTTGTTAAACGAGAAATGACATATTTTTTTCCTTCAACAGCATTAGACAGCGGAATGGAAGTGTCTGTTGTTGTTATTTCTCCTTTTGAATTTGGAATTGGGTCACCATGCGGATCAAACTTAGGGTTGCCGAGATACTCACTGATTTTATTGGCCAGCAAATCTGAAGTTTGGTGCTCTAAAAGCTCTGCTTCTCTGTGTATATCGTGCAAAGACATATCAAACATTTTAAAGAGAAAGGCTTCCCAAAGACGATGTTTTCTAATTACATTGAGCGCCATTTTTTTGCCTTTATCTGTTAGCTGTAATTCTTGATACTTTTCATAATGCAGCAAATCCTTTATAGCCAGTTTTTTTGCCATATCGGTTGCAGCAGCATTGGATATACCAAGTTTTTTAGCAATATTCCCTGGTTTTGTGTTGCGAGCATCGTGGGAATTATTGTTATAAATAGCTTTTATAAAATTTTCAGTAGCTACGGACATTTATAATTACTTTAATTAATTTTTAAGTTAGCTTAAATATTTTTCAAATGTAGCTAAAATATTTTATAATTTGTCACATTAATAAATTATTTAAGTCTTTAGATTATATATTAGTAATATGAGAAAAGGACTGTTTTTATTATTGTGCTGCATTGTTGGTTCATTTAATGCACTAGAAGCACAAAACGTTGTACAAAAAGATTCGTTAAGTATCAGCAAATTCATAAAATTGAATGAAAAGGCAAAGTTCGGCACTTTTCAAGTGGAATTCAACAAGGTGATAAACGATTCAAGATGTCCAAAAGATGTAATGTGTGTTAGAGCAGGTGAGGCTTTTGTAGAAGTGTTGATTTATAAAGATTCAAAATTTATTCAAAAGAAGAAACTTAGAATTGATGCCAGCGGTTTTGTAACGGCTAGCAATAACTTAGCTTTTTATTCTGAGGATTTATTAATTTATGGTTTTAGCTTAACTCCATATCCCGACACTTCTGTTGAAACAAAAGAAGAGGATTATCAGCTGGAAGTTGTCTTTCAGCCTAAAGAATGAATCAAACACTATGATTATAGTTTATTTTAGGTTAATGGCATCCGCAGTCATCAGTCCCACAAGCCGAAGAAGATTTGCTTTTTGGCTTCCAAATAAATTTTCTTACCAGAAATAGAAGTGCTAAGCCTAGAGCAAAAAAAACCAATATGTTTTGAATAAGTGTGTTCATTTATTTTAACATTTGAAATGCCGCCAATGCTACAAGATAAGCAAAAGCACTCATGATTACAAGTTGGTACATGGGCCACTTCCACGAGTTGGTTTCACGTTTTACAATGGCTAGTGTGCTCATGCACTGCATGGCAAAAGCATAGAACAGCAATAAGGAAATACCTGATGCAAAATTAAATAAGGGTCCACCAAGAATTGGGTTGACCTCGCCAGCCATTCTGTTTTTAATAGTTTCCTCTTCATCACTACCAACGCTATAAATGGTCGCCAATGTACCTACAAAGACTTCGCGTGCTGCAAAAGAACTTACAATGGCAATACCAATTTTCCAATCGTAACCCAAGGGTCGTATCGCAGGTTCAATTGCTCTTCCTGTAATACCAATAAAGGAATGTTCTAACTTGTGTGATGCAATTTTTTGCTGTAACTCGTCCTCAGACAGATTTTCTGAAGCAAATTGTTCCGTAACAATAGTATCTGCATTGTTGAATTGTTCGCCAGGACCGTAAGAAGCTAAAAACCAAAGAATAATTGAAATAGCCAGGATGATTTTTCCTGCGCCAAATACAAAAGCCTTTGTTTTCTCTAAAACCGTTAAAGCTACATTTTTAAATAACGGTAATTTGTAGTTGGGCATTTCTACTACAAAAAAAGTTTTACTCCTTATTTTCAGTATCTTATTCAATATCCAAGCTGAACCAACCGCAGCTCCAAACCCGATCAGATACAGCAGCATTAAAGTTAAGGGTTGGTAACCTAATCCTAAAAAGCGACCTTCAGGTATAACTAATTCTATAATGATTAAATACACTGGTAAACGTGCAGAGCATGTTGTAAATGGAGTTACTAAAATGGTAATTAAACGTTCTTTCCAGCTTTCAATATTACGTGTCGCCATTATTGCAGGTATGGCACAAGCTGTCCCGGAAATTAAAGGCACTACGCTTTTTCCGCTTAGTCCAAACCGTCGCATAATTCTGTCCATTAAAAAGACCACACGACTCATATAACCGCTTTCTTCGAGAATGGAAATAAAGAGAAATAAGAAAGCAATCTGCGGAATAAAAATAACAATACCTCCAAGCCCAGGAATAATGCCTTCGGCTATAAGGCTTGTAAATGCTCCATCTGGCAGCGTGTTTTTTGTCCATTCACTTAAAGACGCAAACGCACTATCAATAAGTTCCATAGGAATTTGTGCCCAATCGTATATCGCCTGAAAAATAGTTAAGAGTATTATTCCAAATATGAGGTAGCCCCAAACCTTATGTGTTAAAATCCTATCTAATTTAACCCTTAAATCCTTAGCACTGGCCAAATCAATAGTTTGCCCTTTTTTAAGCGTGTTATTGATAAACTGATAGCGCTTTATTGTTTCTTTTTGCTGAAGTCGTTTTAGATCTGCTTTTGTTTTTGTTTTAAAATCTGAAACGGCATCTATGGTGTTTCTATCGGTTTTACCAAAGTTGACATCTTGGGTAATCACTAACCAAAGTTTGTACAATAATTGATTGGGAAATGCTTTTCTTAGATTATTAAAATAATCCTCATCTATTGACGAAGCATTAAGGCATGGTTTTGTAGAGAGGTCTTTATAATTTGCAATGAGCTCCTTAAGTTCACCAATGCCTTTATTCTTCCGTGTACTTATAAGTGCAATTTTGGTTTCGAGCTGTTGCTCTAAATAATCAATATCCAAGGAGATACCTTTATAGGCCATTCGGTCTGACATATTGATGACCAGTATGGATGGAATTTCCAAATCCTTTATTTGGGTAAAAAGCAAAAGGTTTCGCTTTAGATTTTCAACATCACTGACTACAACAGCAACATCAGGAAAATCTTTATCGTTTTTATTAAGGAGCAGTTCAATGACCACATTTTCATCAAGCGAAGAGGCATTCAAACTGTAAGTTCCGGGTAAATCAATAATATGTGCTTTTACACCTCGAGGTAATTTGCAGATGCCTTCCTTTTTTTCAACTGTAATACCAGGATAGTTACCCACCTTTTGATTCAATCCTGTTAAGGCATTAAAAACAGAGGTTTTTCCTGTGTTTGGGTTTCCTATTAAAGCAACGTTGATTTGTTTAGCCATTTATTACCTCTATTATTATGTGCACAGCAGTTTCCTTTCTAATGGCCAAATGCGAGCCATTAATGTTGAGGTACATGGGATCTGCAAAAGGAGCAACTTGAACCAGCTCCACAGAATTACCCGGCAAACAGCCCATTTCGAGAAGTTTTAAAGGAATATGGATTGAGGAAACATCTTTAATAGTACCTTGTTGTCCACGTTTTAATTCTGCTAGTGTCAAGCTTATTCTTATTTAGATTGAATTTAAAGAAGCAAAAATAGAATAAAATTTTAAGGGGCTAAAACCTTTTTAAAGAATTTAGGATTCGTCTTTTAAGGTTTCAATATCTTCCAGAAGCTTTTCGATGTCTTCAGGATTTGTACCGTCATAAAATCCTCTGATTTGACGCTTTTTATCAATAAGCATAAAGTTTTCGGTATGTATCATGTCGTACATATCACCATTGCCTTGCGTTTTTACCGCTAAGTAGCTTTTTCTGGCCAATTCATAGATTTGTTTTTTATCGCCAGTCACTAAATTCCATTTACGGTCAATGACGCCTTTTTCCTTGGCATACTTTTTAAGTTGTGCAACGCTATCTATTCTTGGAGTAACAGAATGGGAGAGGAGCATTACATCGTCATCACTAATTATTTCCTTTTGAATTTGATACATATGATCCGTCATAATCGGACAAATCGTTTGGCAGGTCGTAAAGAAAAAGTCAGCTACATATATTTTGTCTTTGTAAGTGTTTTGCGTAATGGTTTCGCCATTTTGATTGATTAAACTAAAATCCGCAATTTTATGATATTTAATTTGGTGCTGAATAGTGCTATCCACCAATTCTTCACTAACCATGGCTGGCTGGTATATTGGCAATGGTCGTTCAACATTAAGAATGCTGTAAATTATGCCAATGATAATGACACAAAGGACAGAAAAGAAAATTCCGAATTTTTTATAGCGCTTAAAAAACGAAAGAAAAGACATTGATATTTCGTTAAAATTTTTGAATTGCAAAGATACAACAGTTGGCAATTTGACTCTATTATTTTAACAGAAACGTGAGAGAGAAATCCTATGATTTATAAATCGGTGTTAAAAATAAATCGATTGGAAATACAATTATTTTCTAAGTTGCTTTAAAACCTTACTTTTGTCAATTGAAAATTTGAAAATGACTACATGGAATTTGTAATTAAGATATCCCAATTTTTACTGAGTTTATCGCTTCTAATCGTATTGCACGAGTTGGGCCACTTTATACCAGCCAAATTATTTAAAACCAAAGTAGAGAAGTTTTATCTCTTTTTTGATGTAAAATACTCGCTGTTTAAAAAGAAAATAGGGGATACTGTATATGGAATCGGTTGGTTACCACTTGGAGGTTACGTAAAGATTGCCGGAATGATAGATGAGAGTATGGATAAGGAACAAATGGCACAACCTCCACAACCGTGGGAATTCCGTTCTAAACCAGCTTGGCAACGGTTGATTATTATGCTTGGTGGTGTTACAGTTAACTTTATTCTGGCTTACTTTATTTATGTCTTTATTTCCTTTGCTTATGGTGATAAAGACTATACGCTAGAAAGCCTTAAAGATGGGTATTTAATTGAAAACCAATTAATGCTCGATTTAGGTTTTAAAACAGGTGATAAAGTAATTGCGGTTAATGGCGAACCTGTTGAAGCACACTCAGACGTTATTAAAAGCTTGATTTCTGCAGAGGAGTTTACTGTAGAACGTAACAACGAAACTAAAAACATCAATTTACCGGAAGATTTCTTGGGACAGTTGTCTTCTAGAAAAAACCGTTCTAGTCTATTTAACCTTAGAATACCGTTTATGGTAGCAAAGGTTGATGATACTATGCAGAATAAAGATGTTGACCTAAAGCAAGGAGATGTTCTGTTAGCTATAAATGGAAAAGGGATTAGATATTTTGATCAATTAGAACCAAGATTGAAAAACTATAAAAACCAAACTATTACTGCCACACTTTTGAGAGACAATGATAGTATTGAGAGGGAATTAAAAGTAAACTCAAATGGTAAAATAGGTGTGTTTCCGGGTATTTCAGAAAATAAGTTTGAAGAATTAGGATATATAGATATTACCAGAAAGGAGTATACATTTTTAGAGAGCTTTGGTGGTGGCGCAGATAAATTTGTAGATCAAGTAGCAGGTTATTTTGATCAGTTAAAGGCGATTTTTACGCCAAGTACAGGAGCTTATAAGGGTCTAGGCGGTTTTAAAGCCATCTTTGATATTTTCCCAGAAGTATGGAGCTGGGAAGCTTTTTGGAGACTTACAGCTTTCTTGTCAATTATGTTGGCAATACTTAATCTGTTACCAATACCTGCCTTAGACGGTGGACACGTTATATTTTTATTGTACGAAATGATATCTGGTCGCAAGCCAAGTGAAAAGTTCTTAGAGCGTGCGCAAATCGTTGGATTCTTTATCTTAATCGCTCTGGTATTATTTGCTAATGGTAATGACGTTTTTAGGTGGATAACAAACCGATGATGAATTTTAATTTTTAAATCAAAAAATTAAAATTTCATATTGTAGAGATTAAAAAATAATTTATATTTGCCCTCGCTTAAGCGAAAAGCATCTTCCTCAGTAGCTCAGTTGGTTAGAGTTCCGCAGGTGCGGAATTAATCAGAGGGCATAGAGAAAGGTTAAAAAACCACAAGTTTGGTGTCTTGTTAAAACACTACTTATAAATTCCTCAGTAGCTCAGTTGGTTAGAGCATCTGACTGTTAATCAGAGGGTCACTGGTTCGAGCCCAGTCTGAGGAGCAAAAGCCCAACTACCATGTTGGGCTTTTTTTATGCACTGTCTCAGCAGGATTTACAACAGTTTTGAAAAGTTATTAGGTTCAATACCAAAACAACCCATAAGGTTATTAAGCTACAACTTTTTTTACTGAGAAATATTTGATTAAAATATTTTGGAGTTTCTCCTTAGATAAGGGCTTAGTAAGATAGTCGTTCATACCAAGTTTTAAGGATTTGTCTATGGCTTGTTTTGTGACATCAGCAGATAGGCCAATGATTAATATGTCCTTATTAACTTCTCGTATTAAGCGGGTTGCTTCATAACCATCCATCAAAGGCATATGGATATCCATTAATATCAATTGGTATTGTTTTTCCCTAGCCATTTTCACAGCACTTATACCATCTTTGGCTTTATCTGTTTTTACACCAAGATCTCGAAGAAGTTTAGTTAAGACAAGAACATTAATATTGTTATCATCTACTACTAAAACTTTTATATTCTCAAAACTAAAATGGAATGAATCAGTGTTAAAATTGTTTTGAGGTTGAATTTCAGATAATGCAAAAGGTATATTAAACATAAATTCACTGCCTTTGCCCAATTGACTATCAACAGAAATTGTACCTCCCATTAATTCAACTAAATTCTGGCTTATCGCCAAGCCTAGCCCACTGCCTTCATGTTTTTTCTTAATTCCCTGATCTACCTGCGTAAATCTTTTAAATATTTTTGAAAGGTTATACTGAGGTATGCCAATCCCTGTATCCGAAACTTTTAATGATATGTTTAGACAATTGTCCTTTAGAGTTTCTTTGTAAACCACACAAGCGCCACCACGAGCTGTAAATTTCAAGGCATTTTTTATAAGATTGATAATAACTTGGTTGAATTTTCCCTCATCACCCACAACGGACAGCTCTGAATTGGAGTGAAGCTCTAAATCTAGGTACAGATTTTTTGTTTCAAATTCTGCTTTAAACTGACTTACTAAAGCCGCAACCTCTTTACTTGGTGTAAACACAACCTCATTTAAACTCATTTCCCCAGATTCTATTTTGTCTATTTCAAGTACATCATTTACCAAAGCCAAGAGGTTTTTAGAAGATTTGTCCATTAGATACAAATAATGCGCGTTGTTCTCTGGGTTGCTCGAATTTTTCAATAATTGAATTAGTCCTAAAATACCATTCAAAGGTGTCCTAATTTCATGGCTCATGTTAGAGAGAAATTCTGTTTTAGCCATTGATGCTCTTTCTGCTCTATTACGCTGCTTACTAAGTTTTTTATTGGTTATTTTTAATTTTTTATTTGCTCTGACAGCCCTTGTGGTTTCAAGCTTTGCTCTTAAATGGAAATAAATAAGTAGGCTCATTAAAGTAGATAGTGCCAGTCCAAAGATAAGCATGTTGTTTATTGAAGAACTTTTGTCGTTTAAAAAATTGGCAGAGGCTGGCTTTACTTTTATGGACCAAAATTGACTATCTAAACTATCGATTTTCAATGTATTGCTATATACAAAATCATCATTGCCAGTTTCGGATTGGGTTGGGTTTTGAGTATAGAAAACAGTCCCTTTATCATCACGGATTTCTACACTATAATCAGGCAGGTTTTCTGCAAATGCATCAAGGTTTTTCTTAAAATCCATTCCCGCAGTAATCGTTCCTCTAAATTTGTTCTGAAAGTAAACGGGAACGTCTACTAAAAAGGCGTGACCACCCTGAGTCATCTTAAACCACGAGGTTACATTGGTAGATCCATCTAAGCTATGTCTAATCCACTCATCGCGTCTGTAGTCAATTTTAGAAATATCCAACCCGATAGCGGCTTGGTTTCCTAGGGTAGGGTTTATTTTGCGAATGATCATAAGATCATCTATCCACTCAATAAATTTAAAAGAAGGATTTTGCTGTAATATTAATTCCGCATCATGTTCCCAATAATCAAAATAAGCGCCATTTGTAATCTGAAGTCTATCCTTTAAATTTTCTAAACTCTGAATATCTCTTTTAACAATAGAAAGAAACTTTTGCGATAAGAGTTCGCCCGAATTGTGAACCCTATTTTGAAGCGCTGATTTTTGAGCACTAATAGACTGATCCCATAAAAATAGAACGAGTAGGTTAAGAAATATAAAAGAAAAAAGAGGAATTAGGGCTTCTCTTTTTCTCACTTTTGTAAACATTTGAGGCTTTAAAGCGCCGAATATAAAACATTTATATAATTTAACAAATAATTCTTAAGAGGTATGGTACTTTTTCTTTAATGCTCTCAACATCTCAGCAGTCATAGCATCCAAGTCAAAACTATGCTGCCAATTCCATTCCTGTCTGGCTACACTATCATCAATAGAAGATGGCCAACTATCAGCAATGGCTTGCCTAAAATCGGGTTTATAGGTGATTTCAAAATCAGGCATTTGCGCTTTTATGCTTTCATATATTTCTTTTGGAGTAAACGAAATAGCTGAAAGGTTATAGGATGACCTAATAGTCAAATTTTCTCCCGGTGCTTCCATCAAATCTATTGTTGCCTTTATAGCGTCGTCCATAAACATCATTGGTAAACTTGTATCTTCTGAAAGAAAACATTCATATGTTCCTTTTTTGATAGCTTCATGGTAAATTTCTACGGCATAATCCGTTGTGCCACCACCAGGCATAGCTTTATGACTTATAATACCTGGATAGCGAATACTTCTAACATCAACACCGTATTTTTTATAATAATATTCGCACCAGCGCTCACCTACCTGTTTCGTTATACCATAAACCGTAGTTGGCTCACAGATGGTATGTTGAGGTGTGTCTTCTCTAGGAGTTGTAGGGCCAAAAACGGCAATGCTACTAGGCCAATAGACTCTTTTTATGTTACCTCCCTTGGCTAAATTAAGGACATGGAAAAGGGAATTCATGTTGAGATCCCAAGCTTCCATAGGGTATTTTTCGCCTGTAGCACTTAATAAGGCAGCCATTAGATAAACGGTATCTATATTGTGGTTTTTACAGCAGTCTTTTATAGCGTTGAAGTTCTTGGCATCAATAATTTCAAAAGGACCTGAATTAACCAAGTCTAGCTTTCTGGTATTAATGTCGCTGGCTATAACATTCTCTGTACCATGTATTTCTCTTAACTTAGTTGTAAGCTCTGAGCCAATTTGTCCACAGGCACCAATTATTAATATTTTAGAAGGCATATAGTTTAATTAAAGTATCTTCAAAAATAGCAAGAATTTAGACGTCTAAAAATTAAAATTTTCAAAAAAAACAGCTTTAAAGTAAGAAGTTGTCAATCTTCATTTTAAGAATATACTATAAACCCAAAATAATAGTTTAAGTATATTTACAATCAAATTATAACAGTATATGAGAATAGGTTTAGTGCTCTTAAATATATTTAGCTTTCTATTAATGAGTTGCGGAGATGGGGAATCACAATCTCAAATCACAGACACCGAAACTGAGAACCAAAAAACTGCGATTACGGCAAAGGCTATTGAGAATTTTGATTATTCTGATTATGCCTTGAGTACCAATGGAGAGGAAGCTGTTGCTGATTGGGAAAAATATCAAGAATTGGCAATCCAAATTAGCTATCTTAAAAAAGCGGACTTATCTTTTTTTAATGGGGACAAAAAACTCTTAAAGAAGTTTATAGACGAATTTAAAGCACAGATTCCAGAAGATTTACAGACTAACCCAATTATTTCCAGAACGATAATTATTGAAACAACACTTTTAAGGTTAAACGAAAATCTAACACTAGACAATATAGATAGTGACTTAAAATTAGAAAGCGTTAAAGAGGTCGTCGTTGCTTTTTCTAATCTTAATTATCAAATCAACAAAAAATTATCGCGCGATATTTACGAACAGATTAAAGCAGAATATTAGAATTTGGTAAGAAACCAAAAAGATTGAAAATAAAAAAAGCTGCCAATTGGCAGCTTTTTTTATACATCGTGTTGTGATTATTAGTTCTTTTTAGCAGCGGCAGCTTGTTGTGCTTGTTGTGCTTTTTGGCTTTCTAAAGCTTGGCGACTCACTTTTGCCAAATTAAAATTAGGATCTATGGCCAAGGCATCGTTCATTAACTTAATAGCTGCATCTATATTTGCAGTTTTGTCTTCAGTAAATGTTTGTAGTCCCTTTAAACACAATAATGCAGCTTTCATAGAAGTTTCGTAAGGCTGTTGGGTTTCGTAGAAACCACGCTTCATATCATCTGTTACATTGGCTAAACCATATTCAATTTTAGATTTAGCACCTGCTGAATCACCAGTTTGAATTTTCATGTCAGCAATTTCGTATGCCAAGTAAACATTAGGATCGCGCTCAAACAAAATCTCGTAATGCTCTAAAGCTAATTTTGGCTGATTTAGATTTTTAAGTGCTAAAGCTTTAACTTCAACATTCATATCCGAATCCGTTGCGTTTTTTTCAATACCTATAGTATTTAAGGCCTGCATATACTTACCTTCAGAAAGGTATAAGTATGCAAGGGTGTCTTGTCTAGCAACTGATGGCTCTAAAAGATTAAGGTGTGTCATAGCATTAATAATACCTTGTACATCACCCTGTTTTTTCATTTGCTGGTAATACGCTTCGTAGTGTTCCTTTAATTCTGCATTGGTCTGGGCAAAAGCACTAACTGAAAATAGTATCGCAATTGCTAATGTAATCTGTTTCATTGTCTTAAAATTTTGAGGGCTAAAACTATAAAATTTAATGTGAATAGCTCTTAAAAAACTATTAATTTCTATAGCGCCTGTTTAAAAGTGTATTTCAAAAGCTGTACCAAGTTAGTACTATCTATTATTTTTCCTTTGCTTTTGGATTCCGAATTAAACTCTGGTAACTGTAAACTATGGTGTTTGCAATAGGCTGTATAGTATTCGCTTTTCTTAGGATGATCTGGGTGAGCTGCATTAAAAACCATATTCCAATGGTTATTTTTTAATATTTTGCCAATGATTTTTATGCAATCGTCTTTATGAATCAAATTGATTGGGGCATCGGGATTAGCAACATTTTTCTTTCCTGAAAGATATTCTGCAGGATGCCTTTCTTCATCAAACAAACCACCAAATCGTAATATAGTAGTATTGAAGTTTGAATTGTTTTGAAGCGTTTGCTCAATTTCTATAAGTTGCTTAGAACTATTTGAAGTTGCATTGGGCAAGGTATCACTATCTATTATAGGAAAATCCTCTTCATCTTTAAAAACCGAAGTTGAGCTCACATAAAGCACGTTTTTTATTTGTGCTGCCTCAATAGCTACCACTAAATGCGTTATTTCGGCAACATGGTTTTTGGACGGATTTTTTCTTAAGCCAGGTGGAATATTAATGATTACAGTTTCGCTTTCCGCTAAAAATTCTGAAGGATTCCCAGAAATTCCATTTTCACCTAACTGAATTAAATAACTATCGATTGAAGCTTTTTTTAGTTCTTCAATCTTGTTTTGAGATGTTGTTGAACCCTTTATTTTATGGCCTTCACTAATTAATGCTTTAGCCAAAGGAAAGCCAAGCCAGCCACAACCAATGATACTTATTTGATTTTTCAAACGTCGATGAGTTTATAAAGGATAAAAGTACCTAAAATTTAGACCAAGAACTTATCATTTTGTCAAACAAGTAATTTTCACTAAATTTAAAATTAACTCTAAAATTCAAACGTTATGGGAATAAAAAGTTTTCAAGGTGCTCGTAAGCAACAACAGCAAAGCACTAGTCAGCCTGTTGCGCTAAAAGTAAAAGATTATATGACCACAAATCTCATAACATTTAAACCAGACCAGTCCGTACAGCAAGTGGTAGAGTGTTTAATAAAATATAAGATCTCTGGTGGACCAGTAGTTAATGACAAAAATGAGTTAGTAGGTATTATTTCTGAAGGGGATTGTTTAAAACATCTGAGCGAAAGCCGATATTATAATATGCCTCTTCAGCAGGATAATGTAGAAAAACGTATGGTTGCCAATGTTGAAACCATTGATGGCAACATGGATGTTTTTGATGCTGCAAATAAGTTTCTAAATTCTAAACGAAGACGTTTCCCTATAGTTGAGAACGGTAAATTGGTAGGTCAGATAAGTCAAAAAGATATTTTAAAAGCAGCACTTCAACTGAAAGGAGAAAACTGGAACAGTAAAACCAAGGGTTAATCGTCTCGTTTTACCAAAGCATAATAGTCTCCTTCTAAAGGCAAGTAGCCTTGGTCGTAAACAAAATAGTAGATCGTACCTGCTTTTGTTGTATAAATACTTGTGAAATAATTAAAATCAAAACCACGCTCAACGAGTTTTGCTCTAGAACATTTAGTTTTTTTGTTCGGATTAAGGGCTTCCAAAATCCTATAATTTTTTCGTAGGCGATTATTAGTGTTTCTAATAAGATTTTTGGAATCTTTGTTAATGCGGTTGTTATAAGCGTTACGGCAACCATCACTGCAGAATTTTTTATCAACTCTGCCTATAATTCTATCGCCACATTCTGGACATTTTCTATGCATAATTATGTGTTTAAAATTGGGATGTACGCCACCCAAGGCCCTACTTCGTTTTTATATTGCTTTGCCATAACTCTACTTATTTGGGCAATATGACCTAAATCATGAGTTACCCAGCAGGCTAATAATTCACTAATAGAAACTTCACCTAGTTCTGGATGCATACCTTTTTGTTGTAATTGTTCGCTCGATAAATTGAGTTGCTTTAAAACCTTGAGATTATCTTGTCTTAAATTCTCAAATTCATTTAGTAGTTGGGTGATGGTTTTTCCTTTGGAATTTTCAAATTGTGCAAACCGATCGAAGGATTCAAAGGTTTTGTTTTCAGAATTACTGAGAATGATTTTAAGACGTGGTATCCAATCCGTTTTTTCGCCATGAATTAAGTGTCCAACCACATCATATGGGTTCCAGGTGTCACCTCCTTCGTTGGCAAAAAGCCAATCGTTAGAGAGATTGCCCAAATAGGATTTTAAGGTTTTTGGCGTTTGTTCTAAAATTTCTAATGCCTTTTCAGTCGAATACTTCATACGTAGCGACAAAATACAAAATATTCGTTTACAAACGTTTACAGAGATTTTAAAATCACGAGTGTATTGGTATCGTTAACGTTTTCAAAAACATCGACTTTATACACTTTTGCTTTAAGGTAATTGATGAGCTGATTTACACTTTCGTTTTTAGCATCTTTTACAGAGGCATTAAAGATGATATCACCTTTTGAAGATTTTAAATTGAGCGTATGTTCCCAAAATTCTTCAGATAAAAATTGATTGGGAACAGATAAATCTATAAAAAGATCTACAATGATTAAATCGAACTGAGCTTTACTCTGCTTAACAAATTCAAACGCATCAGCACAGTAGATTTTGAGATTGTTATTTTCTGAAATACCAAATTCACTATTGGCAATACCTATAATTACAGGGTCAATTTCAACAGCTGTAATATGTTTATTGAATTCAAAATCTTTACGAAGCGTATCAATAACGCTTCCGCCTCCCATGCCTAACACTAAAATAGAGTTGACTTTTTGTAAGTTTATTTTTTCAATTCCAAATTTTAAAATGCGTTGAAGCGAGCCATAACTATAGTTGGCATTTTGGGAGTTGAGGTGCTTTTTACCATTGTGCCAGGTGATTTCTAGAGTACCACTATAATCGGATTCTATAGTTTTTGTTACCGGCAAGATGTAGCTGAGTAGCTGTTTCATATCGCGATTAAAGATGCAATTTCATAAATAGTACTGTCATTTGGTGTATTACCTTTTCCCTTGTCTAATTCGCTAAAATGCTTGGTATCAGTTTTCTGGTTAAGAACGAAAGATAGAAAAAACAAGAAGATTTTTTAGCTTAGTTCATTGTTGCCCTTAGTTATCTTTTATTTCTTTCAATTTTTTGAATAAATACACAACTATTATAATTAAAACTAACGTTTGAGAAATTGCAAATCCGAGATTAAACCAACCGTAAAACAAAAAATATTCGCCTATTCTGAATTGAGTATCATCCATCGCAGATTCAGAATAAATACCAGATAATTTCTCTGTCAATGGTGTTAAAACAAGAATAGTAATTCCCAGAATAATCAATAATTTTTTTGGAAATTTAGAAGGTTCAACTCCAAATTTTATTGATTTTATCTTAACTCTTTCTAAAAGAAAAAATGCAGTTAATGAATATAAAACCAGAGTTATTATGGGGAAAACGTAGGTCATTATATTATATGAAACTCCTAATTCTGCCAAACCAAAATAAAGTAAATTAATCAGGAAATATAATATTGACTCAATGGCAACAATAAAGATAAACCCGAAGATTATCCATAATATCAGTAAAATATTTTCTTTTCGCATTTGGTTAAATTAAGCCTCGCGGTCTCGGCTATGAGTAGTTTCGTGGTTAGCACTTAACTTTGCAAATACACACCAAACTGAAAATCCGCTAGGATTTTCAGAAATAAACGAGAACGATTACTTTTAGCCATTGTGGCCAGCTGTTTTTATATTTTGTATATCTCATCGATTTCAGTTCTCAGTTGTTCTTTCCAGTTTCCTTCGATTGAAATATATACTACTCCCGAATAATCGGAAGGAATTTCAATGTCTTTTTCGTGGAGAATAATTACTTTTTCTCTTCCAATTTTACCAATGAAAAACCCTGTTTCAAAAATTACATTTTGTCGCGCTCTAGGTTTTAAATTTTTGTTGTCTTTCGCTTTTCCAAGATCATCATTTGTCCATAATGCTATTGCAAAATCAACAGTTGAGTAGCTTTCAAATTTTTCGATTACCGTCTTTCCTTTACTCGCTTGTTCGTGTAGAATTACCGTATCTTTTTTTAGCTGTTTATCTATAAACCTGGCAACTTCAAGTTTTAAAGTATTATTATGTCCGTGAACTATAAAACCTTTATTGGTGTATTCTTTAGTTAATGTTGAATAGGGCGCTATTGAATTGCTAGATGGCAGAATAGCAAGTTTTTGGCTTAAATGATTCAGAAATCGAATACTACCTTTTATCTTTTTCGTTTGTGCATTTAGTTTATATTGAAAGTCATTTGTGTTGATATTTCGATTAAACGCATCTGCAAAACCCGAATAGGTATGCAATCCTTCATATTTTTTAAAATGTTCATTGTCGGGTTGTTCAAATGCGTACTTTATAAGTTCTTTGTTTATATCTTCCCAGGCATAAAAATCTAAATATAGCTCATCTAATTCGTCAGTAGTATTTATTTTGCGAGTCAATAATTTATTTCCAAGTTCAATACGGTTTTTTAATTCATCACTGAAAACAGCTCTGGGTTTCTTTAAAGTATTTTTATTATAAATGGCCATTTTATATTCTTGATATAGTTTTAGCTTGCTCGCAACAGGTATGTAAATCTTTTTTATAAAATTAAACAAAATATCCACAAAACCAACAGCTATAGCGTTTTAGTCATTTACAAACGACTACAAACATTTACAAACGAATTTAAACACGTAACTACCGACTAAAATTTGCCAACCGTATAATCTTTGCAGTGTCGAAACATAAGAACCTATCCATGAATGAGTAGGCAAGTCTCGATAGTATTAACTGTTTAACATTAAAAATTTAGAACACATGAACACATTAAGAAACAAAGTACAGTTGATTGGTAACTTAGGTAAGAATCCAGAAATCATCAATTTAGAGTCAGGAAAAACCTTGGCAAAATTTTCTATAGCGACTAACGAGAGCTATAAAAATGCGCAAGGCGAAAAGGTAACCGACACGCAATGGCACAATATCGTAGCTTGGGGTAAAACGGCACAGATTGTAGAGAAATTTGTAACCAAAGGTAAGGAGGTTGCCATTGAGGGTAAACTGACCACACGCTCTTGGGAAGACAAAGACGGTATGAAACGTTATATGACGGAAGTGGTTTGTAGCGAACTTTTAATGTTGGGGAAATAAAACCCAAGTAAAAAAGTCGAGATATAAAAAGAGCTGCCATTTGGCAGCTCTTTTCTATTTATATAAATAATAAAATTAGTTCTTAATTACTTTTTTAGTAATACTACTACCACTAAAGTCATTGGTAATTTTAACAAAGTATAGTGCATCACCTAACTTATCTAAATTAGAAAGCGTGAGGTTACCGTTTGTTGCAGTTAGCGTTTCGCTCATTACAACACGTCCGTTGATATCAAACAGATTTACAGTGTAGTCATCATTTGCACCATTAGATAATTTTATGGCAATAGATGATGTAAATGGATTTGGACTTATTTCAACAGTATCTACAGTAAATTCATCTACAGTAAGAGAACCACCACATATAGACCAGCCCATGTCTTCAAAAAGTCCTAAAGAAATTGGTCCTGGATTATGGTTTGCAACACCAGAGCCTATTTGAGGAGTCATCAATGAATTTACATTTCCATTAGGAAACGTTGACTCATCCCAATGGCTATAACTAGAACCTTGATCCCATGGGCTAGGTGCAAACATCCTTGGTATTACACCTCCGTTTTGACCTACAGATGTTGGCGAGTTGTTAAAGAGGTTACTACCTGTTAACTGTAAATGCATATCATTAGAAGGGTCAGTAAAAAGACCAGAATCTAAAAGGGATTGACCCATGCCGTTTTCAACATTAAGATCGTAAACAGTCGGAATCATGTTGTTTGGCTCTCTCAATCTTCCAGTAGACCCATCTGTCGTGGCAAAGCTTATAAAGCCTAAACCATGACCTAACTCATGCAATACTACCGTGACAAAATCAAATTGACTTCCTGGAGGCATAGCATCTGTACCGTAATACCAGTTAAAAGAACTACTAAAAGTAGCATTTATGTCTATAGATCCAAAACCACTTGAGTCTTGATCTTCAATTTTTTCCCATAATGCAACAGGATAAAAGACATTTGGGGTAGCGTCTGGATGATTAGATGTTAAAACTGTAGTTGGACCAGCTTGGCCTAAGACTCCTGGGCCAAGAGGCTCAAAACTTGCATTTATTCTAATGGGTTGAGAGGATTCTATAGAATTAGCCCAAATATCTACAGCAAATTGAAAGGCTGCCATAGCTTGCGCTCCTTCAGGGCCAGTAAAACCCGTATAATTAACAATAAAGTTTGTACATGCTGTACCACTTGCCATTCTATTTAAAACTTCTGGTGATGTGTGTGTAGAGCTAGGTCCTTCATAATCTTTGGCATAAAGTACACATGCAGGTGTAGTAACATTTTTTACTTTAGGTACAAATTCGGTTTCATCTTGTGCAAAAGCACCTATTGTAAAGCACAATGCACCAACAATAGTAAGTGGCTTTATAAAATTTTTCATTTTAAATGTAATTTTGTTCATAGACTTATTTTTTTCAGCTTAAAAATAATACAATTTTAGATAAAAATAAGGTATAGCTATGAATATTGGATAAAACCGCCACTATATTAGACGACCAAGAGTTAGTGACTGAAAAGAAAGAAAGGTTATGCTGGAATAATAATTAAGCCACTTTTTTTAGCAAATCATAGCAAGGACATTTTTTACAGCGTTTACTTTCTGCTTTCTTATACTTTTTACAGCACTTGGATTTAACTTTGCCCAAGGCTTCAAAACCAGAAGTTTCAAGAACTTTTATGCGTTTTTTTTTAAGCTTTTTGTTTTTCTTTTTTTGCCCATCTTTAGTTCCCTCGAAAGAGGGAATCTTTAAAATTCGGCCACAAAAATAACTATTTTTATTTATTCTAAATAAGGTTTAACATTTAAACTCCTCCAGGAGTGTCAGCTGCAGAACTTATTGTTAGTTGTTGAATATCGCGATCAAATAAGTAAAGTCCACCTTTATCATTACCAATCATGTTGACTTTGTCTAATATGGTTCTCGCCATAGCTTCTTCCTCTATTTGCTCAGCGACGTACCATTGTA
The DNA here is from genome assembly GCF_047126865.1 of Winogradskyella sp. MIT101101. Taxonomy (NCBI): domain Bacteria; kingdom Pseudomonadati; phylum Bacteroidota; class Flavobacteriia; order Flavobacteriales; family Flavobacteriaceae; genus Winogradskyella; species Winogradskyella sp. MIT101101. The sequence continues at coordinate 2,262,628 of NZ_CP138982.1, forward strand.
AAAAGTTGTGTGTGGCATAGTCTTTTTCTTGTAAAGAGATATGAACCAATTCATTGATACTTTCAGACACAAAAACTTCGTGCTCTAATAATTTTTCAAACATTTCCTTAAAAGACGTAAACGTAACATTTGGCGCATTAAGCTCGGATATTTGCGCATGTCCTCCGCGCTCGTTTATAAACTTCACCAATTTTAACATGTGCTCACGCTCTTCATCAGACTGATCATACATAAAGTTAGAAATACCTTCCAGACCTTTTACCTCAGCCCATACAGCCATGGCTAAATACACTTGGGATGATTCGGCTTCTATTCTTATCTGTTTGTTTAATGCAGCTTCTATTGATTTTGATAACATAACTTCTCGGTTTTACACAAAGATAAGCAGTTAAAAACACTATTAAAAGCTTTAATTGATAAGTAGTTGTAATAGCGGATTTAAAAACTTTATGACCCTGAAATTTGGAATTAAGGTACGGTTTATGCCATATTTGCAATACTAATGAGAAAAACAATAGTACATAGAGCACCAAAATCACTGATGTGTCAGTGGGATTATCGAGGAAATAGTATCGAATTATTTCAACGGCAAGGACGTTATGTATCTATTATTAATCATTAATTACACATGATTTAAGCACAAAAACTATACATAGATAACAAGCGTCCAAGAAATTGGGCGCTTTTTTTATGAAAAAAATTACAAAAATTTGAAACTAGACTTTAAAAAATAAAATAACACGTATTGAAGACTAAGCAATTGGGAGACAGACGCTTGCCAAAAACCTTCAACCATCTGCATAAAGCGGACAGGAATTCCTCTGTCCAAAAACAAATTAACTAATTGATAATCAATTAATTAAATTGAATTTTTATTTGGAAGTTTCAAAAATTCCATTTTATATTTGCACCAGTGCTGAGCGTAGTCGAAGCATCGCAGAATTAAACAATTCGCAATAACATAAATAATAATATTAATGCTGAATTCATTTCAGTAAAACAAAGAAGCCATGCTAAAACAAATAGTAGCATTTCAAAATTTAAGTTATGACCTCGAGTCATTTACAAGGCTTCGGTATTTTCTGCCTGCCTGTCGGCAGACTGGTAGATAATTTATTTCCCAGAGAAGAATCCGAAGCAAATAAACTGTTTCGGATTTTTTATTTCAAAAAATTTAAGAATACATCTATCTGAACAGTTTTAAGAGCAGTACATAACGCGCTGCATTTAAAACAGTAACAAACTATTGAATAAAAGTATCATGGAAAATAATTTGCATAACATCCACTTGTTTAGAGCTATTGAAGCCTACCCTTGGGAATTAGAGAAAGCGGTTGAAGCCTTAAATTATGCTTTGTCTTACGACCCGGAAAATGTAAAAGCTTTGCATTTAATGGCTAAAGTACACTATGAGCAATTGGGTGATAACGAAACCGCAAAACGCTATTTTGAAAAAGCTTTGGCTAGCAATATTGAAACACCAGATATATACCCAGATTATATAAGGCTGTTGATTAATAACGAGGATTTTAATGAAGCCCAAAAGTTAATTGACTTCGCTAAAACTATAAAAGGAGTTGGTAAGGCTGGTATTGCTTTGGCACAAGGACAACTATACGAAAGTATCGCTAAGTATGAAGATGCTGAAAAGGTTCTTAAAGAAGCAAAGCAATTAGCATTGAACGATGATTTTATCAGTTTTGTTGATACTGTTTTATCTCGAGTAAAAAAGAAGAGAAAAGTACAGGCAAACGAAAATAGAATCATAGAAAATCAGGCTAAAAAAGAACCTGAAGCAGAAACTAAAAATAGCTGGTTTCAGAATAGGCTGAATAATTTATTGTAATTAAAAAAAGTAATTTAGTAGAAGTCTTTTTGGAATCAGGCTTCAATGTAGCGCTCTGCCAGATGTAGAAGCTGGCAGAGCTTAATAAAATTAGAAAACATGAAAACAAAAATAACAGGGCACGATTTAATTGCCTTAGGATACAGACAAGGCAAATGGATGAAAGAAGCCATTGCACATATCAATGAAAATGAATTACAAGGAGAAGCAATGACTGAGTATTTAGAGCAGTTTAAATTGCCAGATCCAATAGCATTACATAAAACTCCGATTGAATTTTCAATAAATATCAAGGCAGAAAATGAAATGGAAGAGGACAATGTCTCTAAAGTCATTAACTCAATGCAAACCTTGATGAAAACACCAACATTGGTTGATGGCGCTATTATGCCAGATGCTTGTCCTGCTGGTCCTGACGGAACAATTCCAGTAGGAGGTGTTGCTGTGGCTAAAAACGCCATTCATCCAGGAATGCATAGTGCTGACATCTGTTGCTCTGTAATGTTAACCGATTTCGGTAAAACAGACCCTAAAGCCATTTTAGATGCAGCACATGCCAATACACATTTTGGTCCTGGTGGAAGAGATAGAAATTCTCAATTTAGATTCCCAAAGGAATTGTTAGAGGCTTTTGAAGATAACGTGTTGTTGAATGACAAAGAAATGATCAAAATTGCACGTTCTCATTTAGGAACTCAGGGTGATGGTAACCATTTTTTATTTATTGGAACCTCTAAAAATACAGGAAACACTATGATGGTAACACATCATGGTTCTAGAGGTCCTGGTGCAAAATTGTACAATAAAGGAATGAAAATTGCCGAACGTTTTAGACGTGATTTATCACCTGAAACTAAAAAGCAAAATGCTTGGATTCCTTTTGATACTGAAGAAGGTGAAAATTATTGGGATGCATTGCAGACTATCAGAGATTGGACAAAAACCAACCATGAAGTATTGCACAATTCAGTTGCTGAAACCTTAGGAATTGATATTGAAAACCGATACTGGAATGAGCATAACTTTGTGTTTAAAGATGGTGATTTGTTTTACCATGCTAAAGGTGCAACTCCTTTGGATGCTAAGTTTATGCCTGATATTACAGGACCTCGATTGATTCCTTTGAATATGTCTGAGCCTGTTTTAATTGTTGAGGGATCTACCACAAAAACCAATTTAGGTTTTGCACCACATGGTGCTGGTAGAAATGTGAGTAGAACACAGCATAGAAAAAGTAAAACAGGGAGTGTTATGCAAATCTTTAAAGAGGAAACACGTGGATTGGATGTACGATTCTTTTCTACGGAAATTGATATTACCGAGTTACCTAGTGCTTATAAAAATGCGAATGCAGTAAGGGCACAAATGGACGAATTTGGTTTAGGTAATGTCATTGACGAAGTAATGCCTTATGGTTGCATTATGGCAGGAGATTGGCAGAAAAATGCACCTTGGAAGAAGAGAAGAGAAAACAGAAAGCGTAACAGACGTTGATTTTTTAAAAAGCGCAAGTGATTCACTTGCGCTTTTGATTTTAGAATAAGATTCTACTGTTTTATAAATCGTTTTATATTCTGACCATTTTCAGAAGATATTTTAATAAGATATAAGCCTGTTTCCCATCCAGAGACATCAATTTGCGCTTCAATATTAGATGAAATCGACTGAGCATAGACTTGTTTCCCCAATATATCATATACTTGTAAAGTTCCTTCTGCAACTACTGATTTAAATTCTACATTTAAGATAGTAGATGAAGGATTAGGAAATAACCTTAAACTACTACTTTCTTCAAAATCGTCAATCCCGAGAGTACTCCAGTTCGCAACACCGTTTTGTGTGCCATCACCATTATACTGAAAAGGCGGTGATACAGTAATAAAAGTATCAGCGACCCATAGACCAGCAGCAACAGCAACAGATTCTCTGCTTGGTGAAGCTCCGGTTCCCCATTGTAAAAAATCTAACATATTTGCACTAGAACCAAATCCAGAACTACTATACAACGCAAACTCTCCACTTGAAACAGGGAAATTTATTGAGCTTGCAACATCTAATTCTGCTCCCGGAGCTAATGTTGTAACAGTAGTCATACTGCTTAGCTGTGCGTATTGAGGGCGTACACAAAACCAATATCCTGAAATTGTTGCTGTTACATCTCCAAAATTCTTTAGTGTTATGGAGTTTGTATTAGGGTCAGCTTTCAAAATTCTAACATTTTCTTGAGCGAATAATGTTGTTGTAGAAAGTGTTGTAGATATGATTGCCATCAACAACACCTTTAGTAAGTAATTTTTTTTCATAATCAATTTTTATTTTAGGATTCTATTATTCTATATATCCAGTGATCAATACGTTAGAATTGAGTAAAAGATATAATAAATTCCTCTGATTGTGCTTATTTCTATAGAAGAATTTAATCCTTTAAAAACATTATTGTTTTTTTAAAAGAAGATTTCTTGAGCCAATCGGTAGGTATTGGCATGTGCATCAACAATAACTTTAATATCCGATGAATAACCACCTCCCATACTACACATCACTGGTATTTTGTTGTTCTTGCACGTTTGTAGAACAAAACGATCACGTTCTTTACAACCTTCTACGGACATACTAAGCTTACCTAATTTGTCTGATGAAATGACATCTACTCCACTGAGGTAGTAAATAAAATCGGGTTGTTGCTGGTCTATGAGCTTTGGTAAAGTTTCTTTTAATAGTTTGAGATATGTCTTATCATTAGCGTCATTTTCTAAAGCAATATCCAAATCACTTACTTCCTTTTTAAAAGGATAGTTACTTTTTCCATGCATAGAAAAAGTAAATACGGACTCATCATTTTGAAAGATCTGTGCAGTGCCATTACCTTGATGAACGTCTAAATCTACAATGAGAATTTTTTTAGCCAATCCCATCTTTTGTAGATAGCGTGCTCCAATCGCTTGGTCATTTAGTAAACAAAACGCTTCTCCACGATTAGTGTAAGCATGGTGTGTGCCTCCTGCAATATTCATTGCAATTCCGTGTTTTAATGCATATTCGCTTGCTTTAATTGTGCCGTCTGCAATGATAACTTCGCGCTCTACCAAAACCTCACTTAGTGGAAAACCTATTTTTCTTGCAGCGCGTTGATCTAAAGTAATGTTTACCAAATCATAATAATATTCGGGTTCATGTACTTCTAAAATATATTTGTCATTAGGTTTTGTAGGTTCAAAAAAATTATTGCCACTACAAGTGCCTTCGTGTAGCAATTGTTGTGGCAATAATTCATATTTCTCCATCGGAAAACGGTGTCCTTTTGGGAGAGGATGTTTATAAATGGGGTGGAACGCTATTTTTAGCATACACAATTAGATAATTTTTCATCTAATTTAATGATATAGACTTTTCTTCAAAAATAAACGAACCGTCGTTTGCAATTCCCTCTATAAATAATGTAATAGGAACTTCTGGCTGAGCTATTTTTAATGTAACATTTCCATTGGCATCTGTTGTAAGCTCAGGCTTCCAATCTATAGTACCATAACCTTTAAAGAAATCATCGTTGTAATATTTATAATTAGGCACATAGAATTTCTTCTTTGTACTGAATGCCAGTGGCAATTCATAATCTTGTGTAGTCTTTACATTGTTACTAGGTCTATTTTTAAAATCTGTATAAATTTTAACAATTCCGCCAGAACTATTCGATGTTCTACTAATATCACGTCTATCAACTTCGACAAAATCCACATAGAGCAATGGTAGATTATCAATTATAGATCTGTCTAGCACACGCATATCGTCCAAGAATATTACAGGTACACCGCCAGAAAACGTTGTTATGGTAGTGGTTCCATTTACAGTTCTTTTTGTTAAACCTGCCCTGAATACAAGGAAGTCGGCAAATGTTTGAAACTGAATTACGTCATCCTCATCTACAACATGTACTCTGCCACTGCGTCCTTGACTTAATTCTCGGGTTCTTAATTCTTTTCTTCCTGCTTTAGTTTTTACAAGAACTTCATCTAATTGTTGTGTTTCATTTAAGTTTAAAAATGAAATATTTGTGTTTGTTAATCCAGCATAGGTTTCATAGTCCCACTTAGGTTTTATAATCCCAGCATTAGTTTGAAATGATGGAATTTTGCTAGGAAACGATTGCAGATAGAGCTTCGCAGGTTCTAATTCGTTATTTTTATTGACCTTAGATAAATAAAGCTTATCATCTTCGTTTAAGAAAACATTTTCTACTGTAAAAGCTTTACTTATATCATTATCAACCTCATAAAATTGTGGATCTTGATTAGATACAGCATGTACCAAATAGGTTTCCTCTTTGTCTCTTGACTGAGCATTAATATTGGCTCTTAAAGTTATACCTTGCTCAAACGTATGAGTAAGACCAGGATTAGGCGCAAAAATTGTATTCCAATCGTAGCTGCTCCAACCTTGCGTGATCAATAAATTATCTAGCGCTACTTTCTTTTCTTCAGTGATATCTGAAAAATAATACTTAGCATTTTCAACTACACCATTTACATAGGGTTGAAGATAGGTATAAGATAAAATATTGTGATGTCTGTAATAAGATGATGTTTCTTGTGGCAAAACAGAAACGCTCATATTATTTATAAGCAAAGGGTTAACTTGCTTAAAGTTGAGTTTCATTGTTATAGAATCATTAGCCTTAACAGCCGAGAGCTCGTTAGAAGCAATAATATCTATACCATTGTAGTTAAAAAATAAGCGTTCTATAATTGGCTCATTATTTTCATTGAATAGTGTAAGAACATTTACGCCAGCCGCAATATTATCTAGCTCAAAAGCCTTCATAATAGTTAGATCTTCATTAAATACAATTTCAGTAACATCGATATTATCTCCATTATGAATTGTCATTTGATATGGCTTTCCTTTAACCAAATCTAAACTTTCCTTGTTGGTCATAAGTGCCACAATAGCTTTATTTCTATGCTTAACAAGAGAGAGCGTCACACCAAGAGGTTCAACTTGTTCGTTAAAATCAAAACTATAATCTTTGTTTAAGTATTTGATATTTACTTTATAGGATTTACCTATTTCGGCTAAAAGCGGAAACTTTCCGATACCCAATTCATTCACGGCAAATTCAGTAATCAGGTTGTTGTCTTGGTCAACAACCTCACCTTTTACTGATTGTACACCATAACCTTTATAGTCTTTTAAAACAACACCTACATTGTTAACAACACCATTTAGCAAATGTCCACCTTCTGGTAAGAACTGAGCATCAATAGAATTTTTAACCGACTCAGTTATAATGGTTTTTTCTGTTTTTGGGTCTATAACTTTAACAGATTCTACAAAATAGTTTTGCTCGTTAAAGTTTTTCATCCAGTTTGTGTAAGCCTTAAAAGTGTAATAGCCTGAGCTAAAGCTTGAATCAATTTTAATGATGTTAGCCGCTACACCATTTTCTACTTTGAGAAGTTTTTGCTTTAAGACGTTGTTATTTTCATCTTCAATACTTACATAAAGATTTGTAGTAACCTTAGATGGTTTTTTGTCTTTTTTGTCGAGGACATAAGCAGTGAATCCAATAGCTTCTCCCTTAATATAAGCAGACTTATTAAGATGCACATATACAACTTCTCTTGCATCCGAGGTGTAATCTTGGTACTGGGTTACAATTTCTTTAGCCTTGTCTTGGGCATTTAAAGATAAACTGCTGAGAAAAATTAATAGAATAAATAGTTTTGAAATACGAAATCGAGTAGAGTTTTTCATAATTGATGGTTTTAAAAATTAATAATTTATAGCTTGTAAGAAACCTCTCAATTTTAATGCCAAACTTTAATAATATTTAAGTAAAACCTAAATTTACTTGAAGAATAATTAAAAAACCTGCTAAATTTTAAACATTTAGCAGGTTGAAGCAGAGGTTGTAAGGTATTAATTAAGAGAAATGGTTTTTTCTTCAAAAATAAACGTACCGTCGTTAGCAATGCCTTCTATAAACAAGGTAATAGGAACTTCTGGTTGAGCTATTTTCAACGTAACATTTCCATTGGCATCTGTTGTGAGATCAGGTTTCCAATCTACAGTACCGTAACCTTTAAAGAAATCGTCATTGTAATATTGATATCTAGGCACATAGAATTTTTTCTTAGCACTAAAGGTTAAGGGCAGTTTATATTTTTGCGCTGTACTTTTATCAACAGATTTATAAGCACTGGTAGTTAATGTGTATAACTTTATTACGCCACGAGAGCCCGTTGCACCCATACCTAAACCAGATCGGTCTATCTCTATATAATCTATATTACTTAAAGAATATCTATAGAACATTCTCGTATCTAGCATTAAATTGCCATCTAGTAGAATTGCCATACCTGGGTTTAATCCCATTGCACCATTATTTCCATTTTGTGAAGGAGCATTTGGACCTCCAGAACTTGTGCCTCTACCACCGACTATTAGGCCATCTTGTGGCGACTCTACCACTGTAAGGTTTTGAGCAATTAAATATTCTGCTAAAGTATAGAAACTTAGCCTATCTAACTGAGACAATACTTTAACTTTTCCATACCTATGATGGCTAAGTTCACGAGTTCTTGTTCTAATTTTATCTAATTCCGTTTTAACGACGACCTCATCTAATTTTTGAACGTTATTGGCCGTTTTAAAATAAATACTACTTGGGTTTAACTCCACAGTTGTCCTATAATTAGTTTTTGGTCTAAGTATAGTTGTAGAAACCTCTAAATTTGGAATTTTGTTAGGATAAGCCTGTAGATATAATTGTGCTGGTACCAAATCTGCATTGTTTTTCACTTTAGATATAAATATACTATCAGTCTCAGCAACAAATACATTTTCTATAGTGAAATTCTTACCATTTTCTTCTACTTCTGCAAACACCGGATTTTGATTTGATACAGCGTGCATCATATAGATGTTTTTATCTTCTTTCCTTTCTGCGTTAATGTTACCCTTTAAGGTTATCCCTTGTTCAAAGGTGTATCGCAACTCTGGTAATTCGCTAAATATCGTATTCCAGTCATAGCTGCTCCAGCCTTGCGTAATAAGAAGATTATCTAACTCTGCTTTTTTCTCTTCCGTAATATCACTAAAATAATATTTAGCTTGTTCTACCTGACCTCTTACGTAAGGTTGCAGGTAGGTATAGGATATAATGTTATGGTGCCTATTGTAAGATACAGTCTCTTGAGGCAGAACCGACACACTGATGTTGTTATGGGCACCAGAGTCTAGATGTTTGAAATTAAGTTTCATTACAACTGAATCGTTAGATTTCTTTGCCGTAAGATTATTTGATTCTTGAATATCAATACCGTTATAGTTAAAAAACAATCGTTCTACAACGGGCTTGTTATCGTCGTTGAAAAGCGTTAGTATATTTACACCCGAGGCCAAGTTTTTGAGATCAAAAGCTTTAGTGACCTTGAGTTCGTCATTAAAAATTATTGGTACGACATCAATGTTATCACCATTATGAATAGTCAATTGAAAAGTCTTCCCTTGCACCAAATCTTGACTTTCATTATTGGTCTTAAGTGTTACAATAGCTTTGTTTCTATGTTGTACCATAGAAAGCGTTACACCGAGAGGTTCAACCGCATGGCTAAAATCCATTGTATGGTCTTTGTTTAAGTATTTGATATTTACTTTATAGGATTTGCCAATTTCAGCCAATAAAGGAAATTTACCAATCCCTAATTTATTAACTTTAAATTCTGTGATAAAATTATTGTCTTGATCATAGACCTTACCATCTAAGTGTGGAATTCCGTAACCTTTGCTATCTTTTAAAATAACACCAACAATGTTAACCACTCCGCTTAGTAAGTGGCCGCCTTCTGGTAAAAACTGAGCATCTATAGTATTTTGAGTTACTTCCGTTTCTATATATTCACTAACTTTTGGATCAATCACGTTAATGGATTCTACATAATAGTTTTGCTCGTTAAAGTTGCGCATCCAATTAGTATAAGCTTTAAAATGATAATGGCCAGAAGTAAAGGCAGAATCAATTTCGATAATATTGGTGGCAACACCATTTTCTACCTTTAATAGTTTTTGTTTTAGGACGTTGTTGTTTTCATCTTCAATGCTTACGTAAAGGTTTGTAGTAACTTGAGAGGGTTTTTTGTCTTTCTTATCGAGGACATAGGCTGTAAACCCAATATTTTCACCTTTAATAAACGTAGATTTGTTTAAATGGACATATACGACTTCCCTGGCATCGTAGGTGTAGTTTTGGTATAAATCGAGAATATCGTCAGTTCTATTTTGCGCACTAGCGAAGTAGAGGTTTAAGGTAAAAAAAAGTATACATAGTTTTAAAAACCGAAAATGAGTAGAGTTTTTCATAACGTGATGGTTTTAGAGATTAATAAATAGCTTTGTAAGAATAATCTCAAACTTTATGCCAAACTCTATTCACGTTTTATATGAGGTCTTTATTTACTAGTTCAGTGAAATGGTTTTTTCTTCAAAAATAAATGAACCATCGTTTGCTATTCCTTCTATAAATAACTTTATGTTCCCTCTTGGTTTAACTATTTTAAAACTAGCTATGCCCTTTTCATCAATTTTTACTTTTGGTTCCCAACCAATAACACCATAACCTTTATAAAAATCACTAAAGTATGATTGGTATTTAGGGACATAGAATTTTTTCTCTGCGCTAAACGATAGTGGTAACTTAAAATCTTGTACGGTATCTTGGTTGTTGGTACTTTTAGAGCCTTTTGTGCTAGAGTAAATTTTAATTACACCTCTTGCACCTCTGGCTCCCTCACCAATCCCTTGCCTGTTAATTTCAATATAACCGACGTTGGTCAGTGAATATTGATAAAATATTTGTGTATCGGCAATATACATTCCGTCTAAGAAAAACTCAGGACCCACACGTGAGCCATTAGGAGTTCTATCTGCAAAATACATTCGGTCTTCTACCGCAAATTCACCTTGATTATCAATAACATTAAAACCTTTTGAAACTAGAAATTGGCCAAGCGTGTTAAACAATAGCCTATCTTCTTCTTCTATAACGGAAATCTTACCAAATTTATGCTTTCCAAATTCGCGCATTTTTGTACGCTTTCTATCCAATTCACTTTGCACTACAACCTCATTAAGTGCTTGGACTTCATCAAAATTAAATTCTTTAAATACATTGGGCTTTATATTGGCCTCTATTTTATAATCGTGTTTAGGATTTAATGTTCTAGAATCCGTAGTTAATCTCGGGATTGCACTTGGAAAACTCTGAAAATATAATGAAGCTGGTAATAAACCGTTAACCTTTGTCATCTTGGAGACATAAATCTTATCAGAGCCAACAGGGAAAAGGTTGTCTATTAAAAAACTATTTTCACCTTCAGAAAGCGAAAAAATTCTTGGTTCCTCATCAGCAACGGCATGCATTAAAAATGAGTTGTCGTCATTATCACTTATGTCGCTAGCGAGATTTGCCTTTAATCTTATGCCTTGCTCAAAAGTATGTGTTTGGTTTGGAGCGTTCTGAAAAATGGTGTTCCAGTCATAACTACTCCAACCTTGGGTAAGTAATAAGTTGTCTAATTCGTATTGCTTTTTGGGATCAACATCTGTAAAATAGTACTTTGCTTGCTCTATATAACCTCTTAAATAAGGCTGTAGATACGTGTAAGACACAATATTGTTGTGCCTATTATAAGATTTTGTCTCTTCTGGCAATACAGATACACTCAAGGAGTTTATAGTTTCTGAATTAATATTCTTAAAGCCTAAGTTCACTGTAACTGTATCTCTTTTTCTAGACGCAGAAAGATCATTGGTCTTTAACACATCTATACCCTTATGATTAAAGAATAAACGCTCGGCAATTGGCTTGTCTTCTCCATTAAATAGTGTTAGGATATTTACACCTGTTGCTGTATTACTGTAATCAATGGCTTTGGTAACAACGGTTTCATCAGTAAAATAGATGTCCATGATGTCATAGTTATCACCATTATGAGCCATTAGGGTATATCGGTTGCCTTTTATGTTTTCTAAAGTTTCATCATTGGTAATTAATGAGACAAACACTTTAGATTTTAGGCTTTTTAAGGACATAATAATACCTCTTGGTTCAACATTCTGATCAAGGTTGACCGTAAAATCTTTGTTGGCACTTGTAATATTAACCTTATAGGTTTCATTTGTACTTGGTAACAATTGAAATTTACCAATACCAAACTGATTGGTTTCGAATGTTGATAATATTTGATTGTCACTATCTATGACTTCACCTTTAGCATTGGGAATTCCAAAACCAAGATTGTCCTTTATGACAACTCCTACATTATTAATAACACCACTAAGTAAATGTCCACTTTCTGGTAAAAACTGAGCATCAACTGTATTTTCTATGCGTTCTTCCTCTATATATTCCTCAGTTTCTGGATTAATGATTCTTACAGATTCCACATAGTGATTTTGCTCGTTAAAATTCAGCATCCAATTGGTATATGCTTTTACATTATAATAACCAGAAGAAAAAAGTGAATCAACCTCAAAGGAATTAGAAGCTACTCCATCATCTACGCGTATAAGCTTTTGTTTGATTACATTTTTATTTTCATCCTCAATACTCACATACAGATTAGTGGTAAGTAGTGATGGCTTTTTATCTTTTTTATCCATCACATATGCTGTAAAACCTATGGACTCACCTTTAATGTAAGTGGATTTGTTAAGGTGCATATAAACGACTTCACGAGCTGCTTCAGTATAGTCTTCATAAGCCTCCAAAACTTCTGAATCTTCTTGTGCACTAATTGACAGTCCAAAGAACAAGAGAAGTAAAAAAATAGTTTTAAAGAGAGGAAGTGAGTTAATTGCTTTCATAACAGTTGATTTTTAATATAAATTTATCAAAAACCACGTCAACAAGAAACAATTTTAACGCGAGTTTAGTAAAGAATAGTAAAGTTTTACGTTATTCTCTGTAAAAATTCAAACCAGTGTAATCAGATATTAAAAGACTAGCTAATCTTCAACCCATTTGAAACCCCTTCAATACTAGGATTAACAAAAACCAGACTACCGTTTTCATCTTCCGTCATTAAAATCATACCTTGACTCTCAACACCTCGAAGTGCTCTTGGAGCCAAATTCACCAAAACAGTAACACGTTTACCAATCACCTCTTCTGGTGAAAAACTTTCTGCAATACCAGAAACTATGGTACGTGTATCTATGCCAGTATCTACTTTTAAAACTAAAAGTTTTTTTGTTTTGGGCATTTTCTCAGCTTCTAAAATAGTACCAACACGTAAATCTAGTTTAGAAAAATCATCAAACGTAATTTCATCTTTTTGAGGTTCTACCGTTTTGTTGGCCGCTTCGTTTGCTTTTCTATTAGCCTCTAACTTATCGAGTTGTTTCTGTATTTCAGAATCTTCAATTTTTGAAAAAAGTAACTCTGGTTTTCCTGTTTTTATGGTATGTTCAGCAGGGAGTAAAATATCTTTTGTTGGAACGTTGTCCCAAGTAGGCTCTTCGTCAAGTTTAAAATGACAAAGAATTGACTTTAATTTTGTTGAGGTAAACGGTAAAAACGGCTCGCATAAAACTGCTAAGGCAGAGGCAATCTGTAGAGCCACAAACATTACTGTTTTTGTACGTGCTTCATCAGTTTTTATAGTTTTCCATGGCTCTTCATCTGCTAAGTATTTGTTACCAAGCCGTGCCAAGTTCATTAGCTCTTGACTCCCTTCTCTAAAACGGTAGCGCTCTATTGAACTAGCAATTACTGCTGGATAGGCCTTTACAGCTGCTAAAGTTTCTTCGTCAATTTCAGAATATTCAGAAGGTGTAGGAATAACACCGTCGTAATACTTGTTAGTTAAAACCACTACACGATTAATGAAATTACCGAAAATAGCAACCAGCTCATTATTGTTTCTGGCCTGAAAATCTCTCCACGTAAAATCGTTATCCTTAGTTTCTGGTGCATTTGCCGTTAGAGCATATCGCAATACGTCTTGTTGATTCGGAAAATCCTCTAAATAATCTGGTAACCAAACCGCCCAGTTTTTTGAAGTTGAAAGCTTATTGCCTTCGAGATTCAAAAATTCGTTGGCAGGCACATTTTCTGGTAATATGTAAGATCCTTCAGCTTTGAGCATTGATGGAAAAATAATACAGTGAAAAACAATGTTATCCTTGCCAATAAAGTGTACTAAAGTTGTGTCCTCATTCTTCCAGTAATCTTCCCAGTTTTTTCCTTCGCGTTCCGCCCATTCTTTGGTTGCGGATATGTAACCGATAGGTGCATCAAACCAAACGTAAAGGACTTTGCCTTCACCACCTTCAACAGGCACAGGGATTCCCCAATCTAAATCTCTCGTTACCGCTCTTGGGCGCAAACCATCATCAACCCAAGATTTAACCTGGCCGTAAACATTTGGTTTCCAATCTTTCTTATGACCTTTTAAAATCCATTCTTTTAAAAAGTCTTCGTACTTGTTTAATGGTAAAAACCAATGTTTGGTTTCTTTTAAGGTGGGTTTATTTCCTGTTATGGCTGATTTTGGATTTATTAAATCCGTAGCGTTAAGGCTAGTACCACAGTTTTCGCACTGATCACCATAAGCTTCTTCATTACCGCATTTAGGGCAAGTACCTGTCACAAAACGATCTGCTAAAAACTGATTGGCTTCGGCATCGTAAAGCTGCTCTGATACCTCTTCTACAAACTCGTTTTTATCATATAGAGTTTTAAAGAACTCAGACGCTGTTTCGTGATGGATTTTAGCTGAAGTACGTGAATAATTATCGAACGTAATTCCAAATTCCTCAAATGAGGATTTAATAATCTCATGATATTTATCTACGATATCCTGAGGCGAAACACCTTCTTTTTTGGCTTTTATAGTAATCGGAACTCCATGCTCATCGCTTCCGCAAATAAAAGCCACATCATTACCTGTTAGCCTTAAATATCTAGCATATATATCTGCTGGTACATAAACACCTGCTAAATGACCAATATGTATTGGGCCGTTGGTGTATGGTAATGCAGCAGTTATGGTATATCTTTTAGACATAAAGGATGGTTTTTTTCAAGCTACAAAAGTACACATTATAAAGTCGAATTAGAAAAAAAATGTACATTTACAAAAAGCAGTTTTTATGATTTTGAGACGCACTATTTTACTCCTCTGTATGGCCATTATATTAGAAATGGGCAATTATGCCTTTGCTCAAAATGATAATGATAAATCTTCTGACATGATAACCGAATTGATTAGACCTCCATACTTAAAAGCAGGTGACACCGTAGCTATTGTTGCTCCATCAGGAATTTTAAAAAACCGAGAGCGCGAAGTACAACAAGCCGTTGATTTATTAAAAAGTTGGGGTTTACATAGTGTAGTAGGAAAACATGTCTTTAGCAAAGCAGATCATTTTGCCGGCACTGACGATGAACGTTGTGAAGATTTACAACGCGCCATGGACGACCCTAAAATCAGTGCTATTTGGTGTGCAAGAGGTGGTTATGGAACCGTGCGTATTTTAGATAAATTAAATTATTCCAAGTTTAAGAAAAACCCTAAATGGGTGATTGGGTACAGTGATATTACAGCATTGCACAATCAATTACATAATGAGGGATATGAGTCGCTCCATGCGCTTATGTGCGTTAGTCTGACTAAGGATTTAGAGGATGTAAAGAACTCAATAGAAACATTTAAATCTGCTTTGTTTGGCAATCCTACCAATTACATATTAGAGGGTTCAGAATACAATAGGAACGGTGAAGCCTCAGGTCAGCTAGTCGGCGGAAACCTTACCATATTACATACCATGTTGGGTTCTAAGGAAAGTATTGATACATCAGGGAAAATTTTATTTATTGAAGAAATTGGTGAATACAAATATCATATAGACCGCATGTTACAGAGCATGAAACGTGCTGGCTATTTTGATAACCTAAAGGGATTAGTGGTAGGTGATATGTCTAAGCTAAGAAAAAACACCACGCTATGGGGAACTTCAGTAGAACAACTTGTCTTAGATGCCTTAAAGGAATATGATTTTCCAATTGCCTTCAATATGCCTGCTGGACATGAGAAAGACAATAGAGCCTTGGTTTTAGGAAGAGCAGTTGAGTTAAAGGTAGATAAAAAGGAAAGCACTTTAACTTTTGAATAAATTTCTTAGCCTTATTGAAAAATTTCACAATCATTCAAATATAAATACTTGGCACAGCATTACGAACTTGGCAAAAAAGGAGAGCAACTAGCCGTAAATTATCTAGCTAATAACAACTATGAAATTGTTGAGCGCAACTACAGGTTTGACAAAGCTGAAGTAGATATTATTGCTCAAAAAGGTGATACCCTAGCCATAATTGAGGTGAAAACACGTTCTACGATAGATTTTGGAAATCCGCAAGACTTTGTAAAACCTAAGCAAATTAAAAACTTGGTGAAAGCGGTACATGAATACGTCACCGAAAACGACTTAGATGTAGAAGTCCGTTTTGATATTATTGCAATAGTAAAAGAAAAGAAGGGGTTTAAAATAGAACATTTAGAAAATGCATTCTATCATTTTTAGAGGTAAATGTTAGTGACCACAATAAAGAGGCTATAAAAAAGAACATTTACAACCTTGTCTTTAGTTCTTAATTTCAAAAATCTTTTAAACTCTTTCTTTAGTACATTAAAAGATAATAGAACACCTGTAAAAACTACTCCTAATCCAATAAACCAATATAATGATTCTGGATAGGGTAAGGTTGCGCTAGTAACAAAAAAAAGTATCAGTAAACCTCCTGTAATTAAAAGGCGTTTTTCATTTACATCATCTAAATTATTTCTCAGTACAATGGTTCTGATTTTTGAAACAATCAGAGCAATAATAGCTGTCAAAAATACTATGGTAAACGTCATTTCTTTTTCAAATTTATTTTAATTAAAAATAATTATTCTTTTAAAGAATAATAAAAATTGAGAGGGTTAACTATTAAATTATTTATAAAAATTCATTTCGTCTATATAATGCCACACATTATCGGATAACATGGAGCGAACATTTCTTCCCGCTTTTATTTCTTGTCGTATAAACGTCGAAGACAGCTCCATTATTGGCGCAGAAATGTTAAAAATTTTCGGATGATTGTTAAATTTTGTGTTCACCTTACCATCTGATAATCTAGGGTAAACATAAATGTTGTAATTTTCTAAAATAAGTTCATAGTTTTTCCACTTATGAAAATGTTTTAGATTGTCCTCTCCCATAATCAATGAGAACTCATGCTCAGGAAATTTTTCACCGAGATAAGTGAGCGTGTCTATTGTGTAGTTGGGCTGCTTTAGCCCAAACTCAATATCGCTAGGTCTTAATTTTGTATAATCTTTGGTCGCTCTGTAAACCATCTCTAATCTTTGATGATTATCCAGTAAACTACTTTTTGTTTTAAAAGGACTTTGAGGTGTCACTACGAACCAGACCTGGTCTAGATCACTATGCTCAGCTAAATGATTTGCAATAGTTAAATGACCAATGTGAATAGGGTTAAATGTTCCGAAGTATAGACCAATTTTCATTATCAGCTAAATTTATTCCAGTATCTATTCATTTATAAAATCAGAAACCAATTTATAGGCATTCTCCAAAGCCTCGTCTAAATTAGAGTTAATCACGATTTCATCAAATAGTGGAGCAGTGGCCAATTCTGCTGGCGCTTTTGCTACACGCATGCTTATTTTTTCCTCGCTTTCTTCGCCACGATCTTTTAAACGTCTTACTAATTCGTTTAGGTCTGGTGGTTTTACAAATACTGCTAAAGTTTGCTCTGGGAATTTACGTTTAATACGTAAGCCTCCAGACACATCAATATCAAAAATAACGTGCTTTCCTTTAGCCCATATACGAGCAATTTCTGTCTTTAGTGTACCATAGAAGTTATCGCGATAGACTTCTTCCCATTCTAAAAACTCATCATTTTTTATCCTGTTTTTAAATTCTTTTAAGGAGAGGTAATAATAATCTTTACCATGAATTTCATTGCCACGTTTTTCGCGCGAAGTTGCTGAGATTGAAAACTCTAAATTTAATTCTGGTTGCTTTAATAAATGCCTAACAATAGTCGTTTTTCCAGAGCCTGATGGTGCTGAAAACACAATGAGCTTACCTTGTTTTTTGGTTTTAATTTCTGACATTGACTAAAAATTTTATTAAAGGACGTTCAATAACTGTTCCTTAATTTTTTCTAGCTCATCTTTCATCTGTACAACCAATTTTTGCATAGGCGCATGATTGGATTTTGAGCCTATGGTATTAATTTCCCTTCCAATTTCTTGAGAAATGAACCCTAGTTTTTTTCCGTTGGAATCATCAGAATTTAAGGCTTTTTCAAAATAATCTAAATGATTTTCCAATCTTACTTTTTCTTCGGTGATATCAAATTTTTCGATATAATATACGAGCTCTTGTTCAAAACGGTTTTCATCCACTTTTTCCTTAATATCTGCAATACCTTTTTCCAATCTTGCTCTTACACCATCAATACGATCTGGATCCATAGTAATAACTTCTTCCAACAAACGTCTAAGAGTGACAATTCTATCTAAAAAATCTTGTTTTAGAGTAGCACCTTCGTCTTTTCTGTAGGCAACAATTTTAGAGACAGAATCATTAATGCCATTGGCAATTAAGGTCCATTCTTCTTCATCAATGTCATCTCGTTCTGTCGTAACCGCATCTGGTAAACGGATTGCCATTTTAAGTAATTCTGTAGTATCACCATCAACAACATCCTTTAGTTGTTTGATGTATTCTTTTACTACAGTCTTATTGATTTGAGAACTTGTGTCTTCACCTGTGATTTCAACATAGAGCGAAAAATCCACCTTTCCACGTACCAGATGCTTAGCTATTAGCTTTCTAATTTCGAGCTCTTTTGCTCGGTACATCGATGGCATACGTGCATTTATGTCTAAATTCTTGCTATTCAGTGATTTTAGTTCTATAGATATTTTTTTGGTTGGGAGTTGCAGAACAGATTTCCCATAACCAGTCATAGATTGTATCATTAATACGATGCGATTAAAGTTGCGCAAAGGTACAAAAATGAATGTTTAACGCGCTATTTAAATAGTTTGAAAAGTATTGAGGTGACCCAAGAGACTTTTATAACTTTGCGTTTTTGATCTGAAAAACAATTTATGTACAAAAAACAGTTTGAAATCCGTTGGAGTGATGTAGATGCCAATGCCCATTTAGCAAATTCTGCCTATACCAATTTTATGAGCCATACCAGAATGGCTTTTTTCGCTGAATATGGCTTTTCTATGCATGAAATTAAAAAGCACAATATTGGTCCGGTAGTATTTTATGAGCACATGTATTATTTTAAAGAATCTTTTCTTGGCGCACCCATTACTGTGACCATTGAAGTGTCTGGCATAAGTGAAGATGGTATGCTTTTTATGTTTGAGCATAATTTCTATGATACTGAAGGAAACAATTTAGCTCATTGCGAAATGCAAGGAGGTTGGATAGACCTTAAGGCTAGAAAACTTACAGGTTTGCCAGAATCTTTATTAGAGTTGGCGCATAAATTTCCAAAGTCTGAAAGTTTTAAAGTGCTTACAAAAGAAGACACACGTAAGCATGGTGTAAGGCCGAAGCCACTAGAAGTTTGAATTATTTAAACGGCTGATGCTGTTTAAATCGTTTTATAGCCGCACCACTTCTCTGAATAATAGGCTTAAGTATTTGATTAGGCAGATAATGTTTATGCCTAATGTAACAAGTAAGCTGCACAGGTTCTGCACCAATCGTACTTTTTATTTCAGAGGCTGTTCTGCCCAGATTAATCTGTTTTGATTTAGTTTGTAATCCCAGCCTAATGTAGTCGTTGAGTATTCTGGGATAAATGGAAAACTCTCTATTTTTAGTGTAATCTAAGCCAATAAAATGAGCATCTAGATTAGCTCCGTTTTGCATAGCGGATAAAAACCCAACCAATACGTTATTTAAAAAGTACCCTTTTACAATAAACTTATCCTTAAATGTATTTTTGAGATGGATATAAGTGTCTAAATTTAAGATTTGAGCATTAAAGTCGGCATTATCAATAGTGTTTTGATATAATTTTTGAAGCTCCTCTTTATAGCTCTCAATATCTTCCTCCGTGAAGAACTTTGCTTCGAGAGGTTCAGTTTTAGCATCAGCTCTATTCGCTTTTACTCTGTATTTAGATTTTAATGCATTGAGGTAATCGGTGAATGACTTCCATTCTGGTTTTAAACTTATCACCATATTGGGTTCAACATGCATTGGCACATAGCCAAATGTTTTAAGATGCTCAGTAATGTAAAGTGATTCGTTTATAAAATCCTTCACAAAAATGGCGTTCATTCGCTTTTTGCATTTTAATTGCCTAATACTTTGGGCAAGTGCTTCAAAGGTTTCTATTTTTGGTTCACCTGTTTTTAAAAAGGTGCCATATTCACCACTTAAAAACACGTTGCCACAAAAAAGAATTCGGACTTTGCTATTACAAAATAACCAGTTAAAAAAACGTTTTATCCAAGGGAGTAAACGTGTATTTTTTGTTATGGTTTCAACACCAATGGTAACAATTTGGGTATTGCCAAATGCTACGGCTTTACCTTTTTTTAGAATGAAGATGTAGTTAAAGTCAATATCTGTATTTGCAATCTCAAACGCTTTTAAAAATTCTGGGGAATAATAAATGTTTGAAGTACAGCCCAAGCTTTCCCAATAGGATTCTGGAATCGCATCTACGGTTTCAAAAATTTCAGATTTAAAAGACAAATCAGTGAATCTTTTTGGGTTTAAATGATACGAGATACACTCCTGTAAAAATTAAAATCATAGCAAAAATCTTAATGGCATCAATGTTGTCTGCACCCATTGTTATAGCAAATAAACCAGCAATTACAGGTTGAAGATAAATAAATATACCAACAGTTGATGCTTTTAGTTTATTAAGTGCTAATGGATTTAACAAGTAGGTACCAAAGGTGGCACCTAAAATTACAAATAAGACTGAGAATGTAATATATGGTGTAAACGATTGCCACTGTACCTCTTGTAATTCGCTATACCCAAAAGGAATAAGAACAATTAACCCAAACAAGAACAACCACTTAATAAATGAAAAAGGGTGGTATTTCGCTGTTAATTTTTTGATTAATATGACATAAATACTATACGAAATGGCATTTAAAAAAATAAGCAAATTTCCCAATGGCACATTGTCTCCTGTTCTGACAGATTTACCATAAATGGTTAGTGCTAAAGCACCACAAAGGGCCAAGACAATACCGACAATTTTTAATGAAGTAATTTTTTCCTTTAAAACGTAAGCCGATAGAATTAGAATAATAACTGGTACAATGGTCATTATCGCGGAGGCATGGATTGGTGATGTGAATTCCAATCCTTTAAAAAAGAATAACATATTGATGACCACGCCAAACAACGCAGCTGCGAAAAGTTTTATAAAATCTTTTTTTTCAATTTTTTGTTGAGGTACAATTAGGCTTAAAAGCCAAAATAACACAGTTGCTCCTGCTACCCTTAATAGTACAAAGCCGAAAGGTTTAATGTAGTTTTCATTCATTACGGCTTTTGCTATAGTGTAATTAAGTCCGTATAGCAGTTGTACCATGAAGAGCGCAAAAATGGCAAAAGCTCTACTATTCATCTAAAGCTTGTTTTGTAGATGCCACTGTTTTTTTGGAATTGCCTATAAAAATCTGATCATTAAAGATGATAACAGGCCGTTTTAAAAAAGTGTAATGTTTTAGAATATGATTTTTGTAATCTTCTTCTGTTAGGTTTTTATTTTTTAGATCAAGTTCCTTATAAAGTCTAGCGCGTTTACTAAAGAGGCTTTCATAACTATTTGTAAGGCTTCTCATATTTTCAAGTTGACTTTGAGTAATAGCTTCCGTTTTTATATCCTGAAGGTGAAAATCACTAGATAAATCAAGCTCATTTATAATTCTCATACAAGTATTGCAAGTGCTTAGATAAAATACTTTTTTCATGTTATTAGTCCCTTAATTATATTTGAAATACAAAGTAAATTTATTTAATCCTAAAAAGGATTACTTTTAGAAAATAAAGCACAATATTATATTTTTAACCCGCTCAAAAATCGATTGTCAGTAATGGAATATTATTCAATAGCAACAATTTTAATAGTGCTCTCGGGCATTTTTGGTTACATCAATGTAAAGTTCTTAAAACTTCCAATTACTATTGGTTTAATGGTAATTACCATTGTATTTACAGCAGTTGTGGTTGCCATTGCACAGTTTAATGACACACTACTTCTGCAAGAAAGAGCATTCATTAATAGCATAGATTTTGAAACGGTTCTGTTGGATATAATGTTGAGCTTTCTACTCTTTGCTGGCGCGCTGCATACTAATTTTCAGCAATTAAAAATTCAAAGAGGACCAATTCTAGCATTTGCCACTTTAGGGGTTTTAATGTCTACCTTTTTGGTGGGAGTAATTATGTTCTTTGTACTGCAATGGATGAATTTGAATGTTGATTTTATTTACTGTCTATTGTTTGGGGCATTAATTTCTCCTACCGACCCTATTGCCGTTTTAGGAATATTAAAAAAGGCGGGCGCACCGAAAAAATTAGAAACTAAGATTGTGGGTGAATCCTTATTTAATGATGGAGTAGGTGTAGTGATATTCTTAACCATATTTGCCATTGCAGCTAAGCCTGAAGCGGCTATAGAGTTTTCATCTATAGCGACCTTATTTGGTCAAGAAGTTATAGGTGGATTGATTTTGGGCTTAGTTTTAGGCTGGATAACTTATCGATTAATGCGTTCTATTGACAATTATGAGGTAGAAGTTATTCTTACTATTGCAACTGTAATGGGAGGTACCATGTTAGCACATAAGTTTCATTTATCGGCACCTTTGGCTATGGTAACAGCTGGGTTAATTGTCGGAAACGATACTGTAAGAAATTCGGCAATGTCTGAAACTACCGAAATCTATGTTGATAAATTCTGGGAGCTTATAGATGTATTATTAAATACTGTTTTGTTTGTAATGATTGGTATGGAAATGCTAGTCTTAACTTTAGAAGGAAAATACATTTATGCAGGCTTATTGGCTATACCAATCATTTTATTGTGCCGTTATATTTCTTTGTGGCTACCTATAAAATTCTTTTCTAAACGGTTGGATTTTGTTCCAAAGACTAACCTTATAATGACTTGGGGAGGATTGCGTGGAGGGATTTCAATTGCGTTAGCCCTTAGTTTATCAGAAGAAATGCATAGAGAACTATTTTTGGTGATAACTTATATTGTGGTAATTGTATCTATAGTAGGTCAGGGCTTAACCGTAGAGCCTATTATAAAACGATTGACAAGACCCAAAGTTTAATGCACTTTAAGCAAAGACTCGACATCATTAAAAGGAATAACAAATTCTGTAAAACCTTGGTCGTAAGAAGCTACTTCATAGACATTATAAAGTAAAACCAAGCCATCATCACTAAAACCAATATTTTCTGGCAGTTGAAAAGGCTTTCCAAAGAAGAAATCTTCCATTTTTATTTGTTCGCTATCTCTATCAAGAGACTTTACAAAGTGTGATTTAGCTATAACTTTAAAATCTTTCAAATTCTCGATTATATCTTTTTGATTGAGAACCTCACCTGTTTTAGCATTAAGGTTTAAGAATTTTATTTTGTCATTTCCGTGTGCGCCACCTTTAAATTCGTAAGTACTGACAGCAAGAGTAATAACCTCGTCAGATTGATAAATTTTTTCTGTTTCAATATGCAGCTCCCAAACAGGCTCAGAGGCATCAGGAAAGTCTTTTTTAAAGTTTATAAACTCTGAATTGAAATCTTTTAAAATGGACTCAAGGTTCGTCTTTTTTGTTGCATCACTTAATGTGGTAATTATAGCTTCTTCAATCTTAAAATTAATGGTTTTACTTAGCTCATTTTTGCCAATAGCTTTATCATAAATCACGGAAATGTCAGCTTCGTAAGTATTGTTAATTTCAGTTGTTTCAAATACAACAGGTTTAAATTCCGAATCGCAGGAATTCAACAGGAATAAAAAAACGAAAAAAGGCAGTAATCGCTTCAAGAATCTTGTGTTTTAGTTAATCATACCATAAAGGTATTGCATAGAATTGAATAGAACGCATAATCCCTTAAATTTGTTGTAATATAAAAATGCACTTCATGAAATTCAATACAAAAGTAATACACGGAGGTCAGGAGCACGATCCAGCTTATGGATCTGTAATGCCACCAATATATCAGACAACAACCTTTGCACAATCTACACCTGGAGGACATAAAGGTTATGAATACTCCAGAACGCATAACCCAACGCGTAATGCTCTGGAAAACGCAGTTGCCAGTATAGAAAACGGAAATTATGGCTTAGCATTTGCGTCGGGTTTGGCGGCAATAGATGCAATTCTAAAATTATTACAACCTGGTGACGAAGTGGTTTCTACAAACGATTTGTATGGCGGCACCTATCGTCTATTTACCAAAATATATGAAAATTTCGGAATAAAATTCCATTTCATTGGTATGCAGAATGTTGCTAAAATAGAAGAATACATAACACCAGACACTAAACTCATTTGGGTAGAAACACCAACCAATCCTATGATGAATATTATAGATATTGTTGCGGTTTCTAATATTTCAAAAAAGCACAACGTTTTATTAGCAGTTGATAACACTTTTGCAACGCCTTATTTACAGCGTCCCTTAGATTTAGGTGCAGATATTGTTATGCACTCTGCAACCAAATATCTAGGTGGTCATAGTGATGTGGTAATGGGAGCATTAGTGGTTAAGGACAAAGATTTAGCAGATAAACTTTATTTTATTCAGAATGCAAGTGGAGCAATCTGTGGGCCACAAGACTCGTTTTTAGTTTTAAGAGGAATTAAAACACTTCATATACGTATGCAAAGACATTGTGAAAATGGGAAAGCTATAGCAATCTATTTGGCTAATCACCCAAAAATTGAAAACGTGTACTGGCCAGGTTTTGAAAGCCACCCTAATTTTGAGGTTGCAAAATCTCAAATGGATGATTTTGGAGGTATGGTCTCTTTTACGACTAAAGGAAACAACTATGAAGAAGCTATTAGAATTGTTGAAAATCTTAAGGTTTTTACCCTTGCAGAATCACTTGGTGGTGTAGAATCTTTAGCTGGTCATCCAGCGAGTATGACACATGCTAGCATTCCTAAAGAAGAACGTGAAAAAACAGGAATAGTGGACTCATTAATCAGACTCAGTGTAGGAATTGAAGACGAAGGTGATTTAATAGCAGATTTAGAACAAGCCATAGGCTAGTTACTTCGCATCACAAAAAACATATTATATTCTAGTCTAAATAATAGATATACCCAAAGTTGAGCCATAAATTCCAGTCGTTGTTTTTGTTAGAAGGTAATTTATGATTTAGACCATCTATAAAGTCATTAAAATAATATTGCCAACGAAGTTCTAAAAATAAATCTGAAAGTATAGTGAGCTTATATCGGGTTCCTATACTCGCAACAACGGACCAAGTTGATCCAGACTCGTTGCTTACAAATGGGTCACCACCAGAAGCAGCTCCCCAAGGGTTATAAAAATTGCTGTTGTTTAATATATTGCCATCACCATAGGTAGTTTCTACAGATGGGTTGTAAGATACAAAGTGTGCTCCAAGCGCACCAAAAGGGGCAAAAGAATAAGCACCAGCTGAGAAAGCTCTAATACTTCTAGGAAAATACTCAAGTTGCATACCTATGTCCCAGTTTTGGGCTTCACCAGTATGCTGTCTTAGTCGTTCCGCATCTTGACTTGTTCTAGAGTCATCCACCCATTTTCCAAAATGGTTTAACGAAGTCTTATTCCAAGAAATTTCACTTCGTATTTTAAAGTGGTCATTCCAATATGTGTCAGTAGAATAACAATTACAGTCAGCACGATAGGCAAAATTAATGTAGTGAACAATACCTACGGCAATACCAGTATTCCCTGAATTAGTTTCAAAATCTTTTCTAACTCCAAAATCAGATTGGAAAGCAACAGCACCTACAAAAGCACCGATTTCATGAGAGAAGCCCAACTGGGCAGAAGTAGTTTGCACTGAAAAAACAAGCACAAACAAAAGAAATAGTTTTTTTAAGTGTATTGCCATATAACTCTATCTAAAAATTTGAAGCTCTTATCGAACAAATATATAAAAACTCGACGAACTACAAAATAAAACGGACAAAATGCATTTTTCTTGTTAGGGATAAGAATTTTACTGCAATTCTGAAATATTGAAAAAATAATTGAGAATATAAAAAAAATGAATGGTTATTTTTATAGATAACGTATCTTTATGCCCTTAAAATTACAATTTCTTAACATTTTTTTATATGAAAGATAAAATTGAAGCTTTTTTAGATCTTGTAAAGGAGCGCAACGGTCACGAACCAGAGTTTTTACAAGCAGTTCAAGAGGTAGCAGAAACAGTTATTCCATACATAGCTAAACATGAAATCTATAATGGAAAAAATATTTTACTTAGAATGGTAGAGCCAGAAAGATTGATCTCTTTTAGAGTCAGTTGGGTTGACGATTCTGGTGAAATACAAGTGAACAGAGGCTATAGAGTACAGATGAATTCTGCTATAGGACCTTACAAAGGCGGTTTGCGTTTCCACCCTACAGTAAATGCTAGTATTCTTAAATTCTTGGCGTTTGAACAGGTTTTTAAAAATAGTTTAACGACACTTCCAATGGGTGGAGGAAAAGGAGGTTCTGATTTTGACCCTAAAGGCAAGTCAGATAATGAAATTATGCGTTTCTGTCATGCTTTTATGACGGAGCTATACAGACATATTGGTCATAATACGGATGTACCAGCAGGTGATATAGGTGTAGGAGCGAGAGAGATTGGGTATATGTTTGGAATGTACAAAAAGCTGAATAATACATTTACAGGCGTCTTAACTGGTAAAGGACAATCTTGGGGAGGATCTTTAATTAGGCCAGAAGCTACGGGATATGGAAATGTTTACTTCGCTGACAATATGTTAAAAAGAAAAAACGACTCCTTTAAAGGTAAGAAAGTTGTTGTTTCTGGGTCAGGAAATGTTGCACAGTATGCTGCAGAAAAAGCCATTGAGCTCGGTGCAACAGTATTAACACTTTCGGATTCTGGAGGTTATATTGTTGATGAAGAAGGCATAAGTTCAGAAAAACTAAAGTTTGTTATGGACCTTAAAAATGTAAAAAGAGGCCGAATAAGTGAATATGTTGAGAAATATCCAAATGCTAAATATGTTGCAGGCGAAAGACCATGGTCAGTAAAATGCGATATAGCACTTCCTTGTGCGACTCAAAATGAACTGAATGGTGAAGAAGCAAAACAACTCATAGAAAATGGTTGTATATGTGTATCTGAAGGTGCGAATATGCCTTCTACACCAGAAGCAATACATGAGTTCCAAAAAGCAGGCATTTTATTTGCACCAGGAAAGGCTTCTAACGCAGGTGGTGTAGCGACTTCTGGTTTAGAAATGAGCCAGAATTCCCTACGTTTAAGCTGGTCTAGAAAAGAGGTAGATGAAAAGCTAAAAGACATAATGGAAGATATTCATGATTCTTGTGTAGAATATGGAAAGAATGAAGATGGGTCTATAGACTACATAAGAGGCGCTAATATTGCAGGCTTTGTGAAAGTAGCAGATGCTATGCTGGCACAAGGCGTAATTTAATTATTTTTAAATAACACTATTAATACAAGCCTCCATGTTTTATGGAGGCTTTTTTTATGACATTGTATATGATTAACATCATATTATCGTTACTATTAAATATATTTGAGCAAACAATTTATAATGTATAAAAGTGTTTTTAAAACCTTGATTTTAATACTGGGTTTATCTACTAGTATGTATGGTCAGGAATTTTCAACCCTATGGCAAGCACATTATTCTTATAATGACATAGTTGATGTCGTCAGTGGAGATAGTAAGATTTATGCTGCAGCCCAAAATGCTGTTTTTGAATATGATATATTCTCTGAAGACCTGAAAACAATTACAACGGTTGATGGTTTGTCTGGGGAACAAATTACTACAATACATTATAGTGAAACTTACCAATATTTACTCATAGGATATGAAACAGGCTTAATAGAAGTCTATTCAGAAACTGAGGAATCGGTATTGTCTGTAGTTGATATTTTAGAAAAAGAAAATATAACACCTATTAACAAAACTGTAAATCATTTCTACGAGCACCAAGGTTTGATTTATATTTCTACGGATTATGGAATTTCAGTATATGATTTAGAACGATTAGAGTTTGGGGACACTTATTTCTTAGGAAATGGAGGCTCACAAATTAGGGTAAATCAGGTTTCTGTTTTAAATGACGAAATTTTTGCAGCCTGTTCTAACAATAACGGCCTTAAAAAAGCAGATCTAAACAATCCTAATCTTATAGATTTTTCTCAATGGCAAATTTTAATAGGAGGTAATTTTGTTACAATTAACACACTTGTAGATAAGGCCTATGCAGTCAGGGATAATAGAGCATTATTTGAAATTGACCAATCAGGTTTCACTCAATTGTTTACATTAGATATACTGCCTAATGATACTGAGGTAAGTAACTCTAATTTAATTATATCAACAATGAATACAGTATATGTTTACGATACAAATATTCAGTTGGTAAATAGTTTTCAGCCAAACGAAGAGTTTGATACAAGTTTTACGTCTGCAACACAAATAGATGATTTCATTTATATCGGTTCGCAAGATTTTGGTGTGTTGAGAAGCTCAATTTCAGATAATACATTTTATACGGAAATAAAGCCGAACGGTCCTTTATTTAATGAAGTGTTCAGGGTAAATGCAGAAACTGAAACAGTTTGGGCAACTTTTGGGGACTATACCGAATCGTTAGATCCTTCTCCGGTCAGGAGAAGAGGGTTTAATTATTACCGGGATGAAATATGGGAAGATGTCCCTTTTGATAGTGTTTTTGGAGCGAAGAATCTTACTGAGATAGCAATAAATCCCTTTAATCCAAATCAGGGCTTTATAAGTTCTTTTCAAGACGGTATTTTAGAGGTTAATGATTTTACGCCTACAATTTTATATAATGAAGATAACAGTGGACTAGAGTCTCTGGTACTTCCTAACGCCCCTGATTTTAAGAGCATTAGAGTGTCGGCATCCATTTTTGATAGAAATGGAGTTTTATGGTCACTCACAGCTCGTGCTCCAAACCCCTTAAAATCCTATGACCCTAATACAGGGAGCTGGCAAGGCTATGATTTTTCTGCAATTATAGAAAATGCTTTGTTAGATGAATTTGGCTTTTTTGATATAGCCATAGATAATAATGGCACAAAATGGATAGGCGGATACTCTAATGGTTTATATGCTTATAATGAAAATATAGGTACAGACCCATTAAGAAATATTGTATCCGAAGAACAGAACCTCCCTTTTCCTAGGGTGACGTCATTAGAAATAGACAATAGAAACCAACTTTGGGTAGGTACATTTGCTGGCTTAAGGGTTCTGTTTAATACTTCAGGATTTTATGATGATCCAAATCCAACCTTAAGCTCTATAATAATTTTAGAAGATGGTATCCCAAAAGAATTACTAGAAGGACAGTCCATAACTGATATTGAAGCTGATGGCTCTAACAATAAATGGGTTGGCACTGTAGATTCAGGTGTTTTTTATTTTTCACCTGATGGGCAAAATACCATTTACCATTTTACAAAAGATAATTCTCCATTGCCTTCAGACCGTATTAATGATATCTCCATAGACCCAAATAATGGAATAGTCTATATAGCAACTACCAAGGGCATGCTGTCCTTTAGAGCAGGTGGCTCAAAACCAGAAGAGACTTTGGAAAATGCATTTGTTTATCCAAATCCGGTAAGACCAGAATACAATATATTGGGATTTAATGATCTGAACGATGTTAACAAGGGTATAAAGGTCAGCGGACTTACCGAAAGTGTAAATATTAAAATCACAGATATAGAAGGTAATTTAGTTGCCGAGGCACAGTCCAATATCAACTTAAGATCTTCTAGTGCCAATTATAACTTTGCTATAGATGGTGGTACTGCGATATGGAACGGTAAAAACCTCGCTAATGCTGTAGTAAGAAGTGGTGTTTATTTGGTAATGATTTCAGATTTAGACTCCTTTGAAACCAAAGTTCTCAAAGTTCTCATAGTTAGATAACCATGCTTACCAAAAACAACAGCATTGTACTTTCAAAATTAAAATACAAAGACTACGACCTTATCGTTAAATGCTATACCCAACAACGCGGAATAGTAAGTTATATATTAAGAGGGATTTTAAAATCTAAAAAAGGCCAAGCAAAGACCGTTTATTTTCAAGCATTATCTCAGTTGCAGATAGAAGAAAACTTTAAGCCAAATCAATCGCTCCACGCCATTAAAGAAGTGAAGTTGGGCTATATTTATAAAAGCCTTCACACTAACATTTATAAAAGCGCTATAGTTTTATTTTTATCCGAAATTCTTTCTAATGTATTAAGGGAAGAAGAAAGGAATGAGGCACTCTATGACTATTTAGAAACTGCGTTGCAATATCTAGATAATGAAGAGCAGTATGCCAATTTCCATCTTTTATTTTTATTAAAGCTAACACGCTATTTAGGATTTCAGCCCGAAAACCTAAATAAAAATCACGCTTATTTTAATCTGCAGTCTGGAATATTTGAAACTTTCGATGATGGAATTTACTCCATTTCTGGGAAAAATTTAACACTGCTGAAACAGTTGTTGGGCATAAATTTTGATGCGTTACATACTATCAAAATTAGTGCAAAACAAAGACAAGAGTTTTTAAATATGTTATTGCATTATTTTGAATTACATTTGGACGGTTTTAAAAAACCTAAATCATTACAGGTGCTTAATGAGGTATTTCATTAAGCAATTTTTACGAAAAGATTTTAATGAAGATGCGCATAAAAGTAAAATGCAATACCATACTTAGTGTTATTTTATTTCTTTTTTTACAAGTATCGTTTTCCCAAACAATTACTGTTTTAGAAGAAGGTAGTAACGAGCCTATTCCTGGAGTTGCCTTATACAATTTAAAGAAAACAAAATATGTGGTTACAGACATTGACGGTAAGGCCAAATTAGATAGTTTCAACGCGCGAGAAATCATTTATTTTCAAAATCTACTATACGAGAAACTTCAGTTAAGAAAGATTGAGATTTCAGACAATAACAACATCATTTATTTAACTCCCAAAATTGAAAGCTTAAACCAGATTGTGATTTCGGTCTCAAAGTTTGAACAAAGTAAACGAGACATTCCACAATCCATAGTAAGCATAAGTGCAAAGGAAATAGCCTTAGCAAACCCACAGACCAGTGCAGACTTGCTAGAAAACACTGGAAATGTTTATGTTCAAAAGAGTCAAATGGGTGGTGGGAGCCCTATGATACGAGGTTTTTCTACTAATAGATTACTTATTACAGTAGATGGTGTTAGAATGAATAACGCCATATTTAGAGGTGGTAATCTTCAGAATGTAATTTCCATAGACCCATTATCCATTCAGAATACCGAAGTAACATTGGGAGCTGGTTCCGTGGTTTATGGTAGTGACGCTATAGGAGGCGTCATGAGTTTTTACACAAAAAAGCCTCAGTTGTCATACAAAGATGAATTGTTGGTAAGCGGAAATGCTTTAGCGAGATATGCTAGTGCCAATTTTGAAAAAACAGGACATTTCGATTTAAATCTCGGGTATAAAAAATGGGCATTTTTAACCAATGTAAGTTACACGGATTATGATGATTTAAGAATGGGAAGCAATGGCCCGACAGATTATTTAAGACCAGAATATGTCATTACGCAAAATGGTGAAGACGTTATCGTTGCTAATGATAATCCTAAGGTTCAAAAACCTACAGCGTATAGTCAGATTAACTTAATGCAAAGGGCACGCTACGAACCATCCGATAATCTTAAGTTCGATTTAGGATTGTATTACACCACCACATCAGATTATCCAAGATACGACCGGTTGATACGACCACGAGGGGAATCGTTGCGTTCTGCCGAATGGGAATACGGGCCACAGCGATGGTTTATGGGTAATTTTCAGGTGACCAAAACCAGTAGTAGTTCCAACTTGTATGATAAGATACAGGCTACAGCCGCATATCAAAATTTTAAGGAGAGTAGAAAGGATAGGGACTTTCAATCCTCTATAAGACAAGTAAGAGAGGAAAATGTGGATGCACTTTCCTTTAATTTAGATTTAGAAAAAAAGGTAAGTCCTAAGACCACCATTTTTTATGGGCTCGAGTATTTACACAATCGAATTGGCTCTAGTGCGCAAGAGGAGAATATTGATACCAATATGAGTTCTCCCAATGTAACCCGTTATCCAGATGGTGCTACTTGGCAATCTCTTGCAGGTTATGCGAGTTTAAAATATAAACCTAACTCTAAATTTGTCTTTCAATCTGGGTTAAGGTATAATCAGGTATTGGCAAGTGCCGATTTTACTGAAAACAACGCTTTTTTAAACCTTCCGTTTGATGATGCTGAGGTCAATACAGGTGCTCTGACAGGTACCGCTGGTATTACATGGTTGCCTAGTGATATGATTCAATGGAAGCTAAATGCCTCAACCGCCTTTAGAGCGCCAAACATAGACGATATAGGAAAAGTTTTTGATTCTGAACCCGGTTCAGTTGTAGTGCCTAATAGAGACCTAAAAGCAGAGTATGCCTATGGAGGAGAATTGGGATTGAAACTGAATTTCGATAAAAAGGTCATTATAGACTTAGCCACATATTACACGTTTTTGGATAATGCTTTAATCCGAAGGGATTTTGAGCTCAATGGAGAAACAGAAATTATGTATGATGGTGAGCTCAGTACTGTACAAGCTATACAGAATGCATCTAAGGCATGGATTTATGGGTTTGAAGCAGGAATAGAGGTTAACTTTTCTGATCGCTTAAAGATGCGATCTCAGTATAATGTTATAGGAGGAACAGAAGATAATGATGGAGTGGAAGTGCCAGTAAGACACGTAGCTCCCAATTTTGGCAGAACCCATTTTATTTGGAAAAACGATAAGCTACTTTTTGATGTCTTTTTGGTTTATAATAACGAGCTATCATTTAATCAATTAGCGCCTTCAGAAATATCTAAAGATTATTTATATGCTAAAGATTCAGATGGAAATCCATATGCACCGTCTTGGCACACTTTAAACTTTAGAGCACAGTACACTTATAGTGAAAAATTAAGCCTTACAGCAAGTTTAGAGAATATCACAGACCAACGCTATAGAACTTATTCTTCTGGTATAGCTGCGGCTGGTAGAAATTTGATATTGGCTTTAAAATATAGTTTCTAATTCTAAAAAAAAAGCCTCAACTAAGAGGCTTTTGAATTATATGTTTATTTAATCTATTTGCGTTTTATGGCTTTTTTGCTAATAACTTGTCCATTGGATAAAGTCACTTTTGCTATATAAGCTGCATTGCTGAGTCTAGATAAATCATAAACTTCAACAGAACTGTTTCCTTTTAGATTATAGACCTGTCTTCCTAAAACATCTAATATTTCAACTGTGGTTATGGTTAGGTTTTTACCTATACTAAATCTTACATCACCATTAGATTGCTCAACAATGGATAGGTCGTTATCATCTAATTGATTGTCGTCAATGGATAGTGCATCGGCTCTAAATACAATCTCAAAACGGTCATTGAATTCGCCAACTTCAGAATTAAAAGAATAAGGATTAGATGATAAATTATGAACCAAGCCAAGTAAGTTATCTTTTATAAAAATGTCTTGATTTCCTTCGTCAAAAACACCATCAACAGCACTGATTGCTATGGTGTAATTACCTGCTATAATAGCATTAAACCCGACAGGAACGACATCTTCATCAGAAAATGGAAGCGCTCTACCTTGTATTAAATAATCACTTTCATTTAATATTGAATAGAATCGTTGTTCGGTTTCATCACCTATCCATTTAGCATCATATAAACGATCTTCTTCCATGGTAGCATTGGGCACATATCCAATTACTATTCTCTTTCCAACAGGTTCATCGCTCATACCAAAATCTAACCAAATTCTGTGCTTACTTGTCAATTGAGGGTTTAATCTGTAGAAATTTGAATTGTCATAATCTCTTTGTCTCATAGAGTTTTCAAAAGACATTGCTATTGTTGTAGAAGGGAGACCATTAACAGTATTGACCATAAAACTTTGTCCGGCAGCGATATAGCCAGAGAAGCCACTTGGACCATTAGTAGTAGCTGTTCCGTTATAGGTAATGTAATCATCTTCATTATAGTTGTAAACATAGTCCTCGTAAAAAGGATCAGGCTCTAATAAGCTTGGATCTGCGCCATGTGTCCAAAGATTAACAAAACCTTCTAAATTTGTATTAGCATTCAAGAAGGCTAATGCAGAAATAGAAGATGGGTATGGATTACCAACCAGGTTCCAATCGTCGTCTTCACTTGCTGGATTTAGACCCCTAGATAAGTTTAGATTTACATCACCATTATTTGGTACGCCATTTTGAAATACCAAAGTTGCAGGTACAGTTGAAGGTACTCTGGCAATATAGCCAATACCCTCTTGCATAATCTCAGACGCAGCAGATTCCCAATTTCCTTGCCCAGAACCTGTATTTGTTGCTGTAGGATTCCACTTGTAAATATGGCCGTTATTTATAGGTAAATCATCTGTGTTAAAATCAGTAATCGGTGAAGACCAATATACATAATCATAACTACTATCCACGATATAGTCTCGGTTCATGGTTAAATTACCAACATTAGTTACATCATTTACTTGAATTAAAGAAGCACTATCCTGTAAAGTAAAACTACCTAAATTTGTAACCATATTACCAACTTCAATCAATTGACCTGATTGTACGTTTAAAGTTCGACCTGGGTTAACTGTTAAATTACCGCTCATTATAAAAGTACGATCAGTAGTAGCGATATCGAAGTCGTTATCTAAAACTACATTATAAAATATTTCAGACTCAAAAGGGCCAGGAGGTATTGGAGGCCCACCGTAAGTTATAGTTTGTGGATTGGCACCTCTAAATATTACGGTTCCATTGCCCTCAAGAAAGGCAGCGTCTGTAAGCTCATTTGTCCAGTTTCCACTTAAGTATAGTAATCCATCGGCTGTTGCATTATTACCATCATCCATATTTAAAGAACCGGTACCCATACCATCTATAATAAGGTTACCATTAACCTCTAAAATGTTAGCATTGTTACCAGAAAGATCTACACTACTACCCGAAATGATTAAGTTGTTACACGTTGCAATATCACTAAAGTCGTCTGAAAAACTAGCGGTATAATCTATTTGTGCAATATTCATCGCTGTATTATCTATTTCTACATTGGTAGTAGACTTTGGAACAGCCAAGCCTTCCCAATTAGCACAATTAAACCAGTTTGTATCTACATCACCAACCCATTGACCTGCAGGATTACTAGGATTAATTAAAAATGTTTTACCACCACTAGATGCTGTATCGTCAGTAGGGTCAAAATTGTAAGATGTTAAATCCCAATTACTAGAATTATCAGAAACGTTATTCACTATGACCCTTATTGTTGCAAGACCATGTTCTTTATCATTTTCATAATAACCTCTAATAGAAGAAATACTTTCTACGTTAAAGCAACGTAATTCTGGTGGTAATCTAGATTCTCTGGTAGAAGTATTGCCGCTACAAGCACTGGTAAGAGGCACCCAAGATGTTCCTATTGTTATACCGTGTAATAAAGTACCTGTAAATAAGTAGTTAGCTTCATTAGCATCAATATTTCCATCAGAAACAAAATCTCCTTGCATAAGATACAATTGATCATCGCCTGAAGTGGAAATATTAGCATAAGATCCGGCATTAACCACATTAACAGTAAAATCACTAGTACTCGTAGTTGTTGTTGTGCCTTCTGTCACAGTTGCAAAAACCACAAAAGTATTAGAGGTTGTAATTTCAAAACGAAGAACAGAACCTGCAGGTATTACTGAACTACCTGTATAGGTTATTTTAGTTTCAAAAGGCGCTTCACTAGGGTCGTCACTACCACCTCCCCATTTTTCTGTTCTTACATTTGCGGCTGCACCTGCTTCGTAACGAGAATTTACAATTGAAAATTCTGTGCCATTGGTTATATCTACAAGCGTTGCAATTAAAAACTCATCATTAGATCCAGAACCATTGATTTGTCCATCAAAACCAACAAATATTAATTCCCCAGGATTAAATAATGTTGATGTGGTTACTGTTAGCGTAGCTGTATTAGACGTTGTAGAGCCACAAGCGTTTGTTAATATTACCTGATATAAGTTGCCGTCATCAGTAAGTTGAACATTTGTAATGGTTAGAGAGCTACTATCTGTACCAACATTAGACCAAGTACTTCCTCCATTTGTGGAAACTTGCCATTGATAACTTGCTGTATTTGGGCTTACAACTGTGTAGGATACAGAACCACCAACCGCTGCCGTAAGATCACTAGGTTGCGAATTTATAATAGGTGCAGAGGTTGTAACAGAAACGCTATATGGACCAACCTCACCATCAGACCAACAACTTTCTACGGTATTGTACGCTCTTACATAGTAGTCTCCAGAAGTTGTTACTGTTAAGTTACTTGCAGCATCATTGGTTTGGTCTTCGCCTAAACTAGAATTTTGCCAGTAATAAACGACATCTGTAGGCGCACTACCAGAAAAACTAAGCGATGTGCTCGCTGCACAAACTGGTGTTGCACCAGAGATTGTTCCTGTTGGGTCAGTGGGAGGTGTACATGCTGAGTAGCAGGTCCAGGATAAGTCGTCTATCCCAACTCTATCAGAGGAGCTATTGGTTGCGTCTATCTCAACGGTTATATCTCCATCTACGTTAATATTTGCTATAGTAGTAGTTTG
Source organism: Winogradskyella sp. MIT101101 (assembly GCF_047126865.1). Lineage (NCBI taxonomy): Bacteria > Pseudomonadati > Bacteroidota > Flavobacteriia > Flavobacteriales > Flavobacteriaceae > Winogradskyella > Winogradskyella sp. MIT101101. The sequence continues at coordinate 2,299,525 of NZ_CP138982.1, forward strand.
AACAGTCCCATCATAAGGAATAGTACCGACCACAACTCCATTGACCAGTAGGTTCATGTTACCTGTGCCACCAGAAAAAATTCTTTGAGTAGTAACAGTTAAATTTCCTATACCTCCAGGGAATGTATTTGATAATAGTGTTCCATCTCTAATTAGAATGGCGTTTCCATTAATGTTTTGGTCTGCTCTAGAATCTGTAGCTGTCCAATCAATACCATCATCACCAGTCCAATTTCTTGTTTGATAACTTGTAGATGATGCTGTTGGGATATTGTCAAATGTTTCACTCGCACAATCACCACTCGGAGTACCAGAGCAAGAAGCAACACCAGAGCCTGCAACAGTTTCAGTATAATTACAAGTAGTCTCTGCACTAAAGGTTGCAATAATTTCAACATCAGCACCATTTGCGGCTAATTGAACACCAGTTATGGTTTGTGGTGAAGTACCTACTGCAACTGAAGTTGTACCACCAACAACACCTGCACCAGTTAAATCTATAGTGCCAGACGCTGGTGCATTACTGTAAGTAACAGTAACATCAGATGTGTAATAATCATCAGAAGCGTCAGAAGCAGTACCGTTATCATTACAAGAACTTGAGTTGCTTAGTGAAATATCTGTTATACTACAGCTAGGAGTACCAGAATTATTTGTTAAAGTAAAATCATCAACATAGACGATTTCTGCACCATCAAAACCTGCTACATCATAAAACCTCAATCCAATTTCAATACTAGTTGAGGTTGCCGTAAAAGTATATGTTAATTCTTGCCACGTAGTTGTGTTTGCTGGAGTAGAGTAGCCTTGATAGCCATCAATGTAAAGTCTAGCACGCATACCACCTTCAGTATGTCTTACCCATACACTTGCAGTGTAATTGTCTCCGTTAACAAGTGCTACGGTTTGTCTAAAATCTGTACTTGCTTGGGTACCAGTAGTAACATTTATGTTTGCAGATGAGCTACCTCCATGAACAATTGTAGTTTCTTCGGCAGTGGTAATACCTCCGTCAATTGTAGTCCAGCTATCTGGAGTAGAACCAGTCCAAGATTCGAAGTCGCCATTGGCAACTTGACCATAACCAGACACAACAAAACATAGAAAAGCTAAGAAGATAAGGGAGTATTTCTTTTTCATAGGGATTAAATTAACTATTAACCAGCCATAAAGATATAATATATCATTGTAGCTCAGGACTTTGTAAGATATGAAATTATTAACAAAAAGTTATATTTTCGTAACTGTGAATCTACAAAAAACCTATACCGTCGATGAAGCGCAAAAAAAGATAGAGCATTATTGCGCCTACCAAGAGCGTTGCCACAAGGAAGTGAGGAATAAATTAAAGGAAATGCGTATGATTCCTGAGGCTGTTGATAATATTATGGTTCACCTTATACAAAACAACTATCTCAACGAGGAACGCTTTGCCAAAGCCTTTGTAAGAGGGAAGTTCAGAATAAAAAAATGGGGAAAAAATCGATTGGTTAGGGAGTTAAAGTTCAGGGATATTTCTAAATATAGTATTGATGTAGCGCTGAAGGAAATTGATGCTGATGCCTACCATAAAACCCTTGATGAGTTGACCAAAAAACGAATCGACCAAGTAAAGGAAAAAAACAGCTATAAGAAAAAACGTAAAGTGGCAGATTACTTGTTATACAGAGGCTGGGAGAGTCATTTGGTTTATGAGAAACTTAATGAGTATTTATAAAAAAGCCTTTTCAACAATTTGAAAAGGCTTCCGTTAAATTTATAGTCTCCATTCTGTCATCCTAAACTTATTTTAGGATCTATATAGACAAAAGAGTTTATGAGGTGCTAAAACGACACTTCGACCAGATCAGTGTGACAAAGAATGTTACAAATTAAAACTTGCACCAATATTTATAGTAAACTGATTATAGAGATAATAGCCTACATCAGTTTTATCATCACTGTATTTTGCTAATGGGAATGAAGCTTCTGTATAAATACCAAAGCCTTCAGAAAAGAAATAACGTGCACCTACATGGCCACCAAAATTCTTTAAACTTAAGCTCAAACCAGGATAGAAATCAAAGTTTTCGTCAATATTTAAGACATTACCCAAGTTGGCATTAAAACGACCTTTAAGGTCAAAACGATCACCAAAATCGGCATCCAATCTGTCATCTATGCCCAAAGCATAAGAAGAAGAAATACCTACAGAGATATTATCACCCAAACCATAATCAAAAGTAATGTTGATACCAGTGGCTTCATCCTGAAAGTTGGCACCAACCTGAAATTTTTGGTCACCCTTACCTTCAAACGCTTGCGAATTACCAAAACCAAAAGCCATTAAAGCTGCTAATAAAATAATATTTTTCATTTTCAAAATTTTATAAAATGAGGACAAATATACAAATTTAGATGGCTGATTATATAGCAATAAGAAAAAGACAAACTAAACGAAAGGCTCTGTATTGGTAATTGCTTTTTCGTTTTTCCAATCAATCCATTTTTGACCTCGCAGGCGACGCATTACATTGTCATAGTTGCGCATCAAAAGAACATTATAAAGTGCTTTCCCGAGATTTTTAGGATTTCTGGCAATAGCTCGCAAGCTCATTGAAAAACCTGGTGTTATATAACGCATGTAATGCCAGTAACCTTCTGGCATATATAGCACTTCTCCATGATTTAAATCGCAAACCCAACCCTTGGCATGTTTAAGTGCAGGCCATTTTTCAAAATCTGGATTATTAAAGTCTATATCCTCTCTCGTGATTAATGAATGCGGTACCTTGTATAGGTACTTATTCTGCTTTTGGTCAAAAAGGATGCATTGTTTTTTGCCTTCAAAATGAAAATGGAAAATATTGGCCAAGTCAATATCGTAGTGCATAAAAGTGTAAGAATCCTTTCCGCCAAAAAAGAGCATTGGTAACCCCTTCATGAGTCGAAGTCCAAAATCTGGATAACTAAAATCTTTTTGAAGCTGAGGTACTTCCTTTAAAATATTCCAAAGAAAAATCCTGAATTTGGTAGGTTCTCGTTTCAACAAATCCACATATTCTCCCATTTTCATGGTGGCATGTGGTTCGTTAAATCCGTCTTTATAATCTACAGGTCTATCGTCGTAAAGCGGAACTGTTTTGTCACCTGCCACTTCTTTCATGTAGTCTAGACTCCATTTGGTATAGGCTGGCCAATCTTCAATAAAGCGCTCTATAACCACAGGTCTTTGTGGTTTAAAGTAATGCTTTAAGAAATCTGCTTTCGTGATGGTTTCAACACGAGGTATGTCTTGAAGATTTAGTTGCAACAGTTAAAACTTTAGAGCGCCAAAGTTAATAAAACGTTATCAAAGTTTGGATATTGTTAAGCCGAATTACTTTAAAGCTCTGGCTTTTTGCTTGGCTTCTTCATTACGTTCAATTTTATGGTCTGGTCGCGACCATTTTGGCTTTTCACCCAAAGCTTGATATTGTGAATCTGATGCTTCAACAGTCTCAGGCTGCATTTTTTTGATAAATGGCTTCTGAGGATTTAAACCTAAGAGCTTAAACATTTCCATATCCTCGTTAACATCAGGATTTGGAGTGGTCAATAATTTGTCACCAGCAAAAATGGAATTTGCGCCCGCAAAGAAACACATGGCCTGACCTTCGCGAGTCATTTGTGTTCGTCCTGCAGATAAACGCACTTGGGTTTCTGGTAATACTATACGTGTTGTAGCTACCATACGCACCATATCCCAAATGGAAATAGGTTCTTGTTCTTCTAAAGGTGTACCGTCAACCGCTACCAACGCATTGATTGGAACAGATTCTGGTTGAGGATTTAAAGTGGTGAGTGCCACTAACATTCCGGCTCTATCTTCCTCTTTTTCTCCCATCCCAATAATACCTCCAGAACAAACGGTAACATTAGTTTTACGCACATTGTCGATGGTTTCTAAACGGTCTTCAAAACCACGAGTTGAAATCACTTCCTTATAATACTCTTCTGAAGAATCGAGATTATGATTATATGCATATAAGCCAGCTTCCGCTAAACGTCGTGCTTGATTTTCGGTAACCATACCCAAGGTACAGCAAACTTCCATCTCAAGTTTGTTAATGGTACGTACCATTTCCAATACCTGATCGAATTCTGGACCATCCTTTACATTTCTCCAAGCGGCTCCCATACATACGCGCGAGCTTCCCGAAGTTTTAGCACGCAAAGCTTGTGCTTTTACTTGCTGAACGGTCATTAAATCATTACCTTCAATATTAGTATGGTAGCGTGCTGCTTGTGGACAGTAACCACAATCTTCTGGGCAACCACCAGTTTTTATAGATAACAATGTGGAAACCTGTACCGTGTTTGGATCGTGGTGTTTTCTATGTATCGTTGCTGCTTCGTAAAGCAGTTCCATTAAGGGTTTGTTGTATATATCTAGGATTTCTTCTTTGGTCCAGTTGTGTCTTACTTCGCTCATATGGGTTAATGTCTTAGTGAAACAAAAATAGTTATAACCATTTAGATTCTCGTTCTGTTGCGTCTAAAATATCGATTTTTAGAATGGTTGCAATTTGCTTTGCTTTTTCAAAGGCGTCTTTTTCACTTTGCGTATTGTAGGCTTCTATTTTTTGATTGGTGTTGTAGAATAAATTGAGTTTTATGACTTCGTTATTAACGTTAGCTTCAGCACTCAATGCTCTAACAGTAGTGGTTTCTGATGTTTTAAAAACAGAGACATAATCTATATTAGGGAGTTCTTGCCACTTACCAAAAGCTAGACTGAAAAACGAAACAGTTTTTCTGTATTTTCTATTCTCCAAGTCAATCTCTATGCCAGTAGTATGGACAAAGAAAAATGACAAACCACATATAACAAAACCAAAAATATGAGGGAGCCATGATATCCCAAGAATGAAGAAAGCAGCACCAAAAATGAACTTCATAATTGGTACTGGTCTTTTGTAAGTTATTTTATTTTTCATTTTTATTAGGAGTAAACGGGTTTGAGTCTACTTTTTTCATTGTGCTATAATCGTCATTATCACCATCAACAACTTTTATACACAAAGTGTCTTTGGTTTTATTGAGATTGTATTTGTAACTTATTTCCTGCTTAATAATTGAGTCTGATAAGTTAACATTGAACAAATGAATTTTATTTTCATCCAAAGTCCATTCCGAGATAGTATGAAAATCGCCATTAAAAGCATCTAAAACTAAAGAATCTTGATAAAAAGTTATTACAATTTTATCGTGATGAGTCTCGAAAGACTCCCATATTCCAAGCAAATCCTTTTTTTCATCACTTTTACATGCAAATAACATGATTGACAATATCAGCGATATCAAGAATTTTATTGGTTTCATTAATTATTGTTTGGGGATTTCATACTATATACACCCCTAAAGTCCCCTCAAGGGGACAATAGTTTTAATTTCACTTTTGAGAACTGTCCCCTTGAGGGGACTTTAGGGGTGTTTTTATATAAGAACAGCCTATTTCTCTTCAGACTTGTCAATCTCAGCATCATCAGCGTCAATCTCTTTTTTGTCTTTACCTTTTAAATACTCTGGTAAATCCATACCAGCCATATTAAACATTTCCTGTAATGGTGGTACTGATTTGTACATGCCTGAGATAAAGTTAGAGGTCGAAGACTTTCCGTCTTTACCACCACCATTTTCCCAAACAGTGACTTTATCTATCTTAATGTTCTTAATAGCTTCAGCTTGCGTTTTTACCAATTCAGGTAACTTATCAGCAATCAATAATAATACAGCATCCTTGGAATTGTTGCCAGCAGCTTTTACGATTTCATCCAAACCAGCAGCTTGCTTTGTTAAGACTTCGTATAAACCTTTCGCTTCCGCTTGTGCTTTGAACAATATCGCATCAGCTTCACCTTTTGCGCGTCTTCTTATACGCTCAGCTTCTGCTTCTGCGTCAATTTCAGCCTTTCTTTTATCGATTTCCGCAGGAACGATAACATCTGCTAACTGCGATGAACGCTCACGTTCAGCTCTTGCAGTTTCAGCGAGTTGCTCAGCAGCATAAGACTCTTCCAATGCTTTTGCAGCTTGTACTTTCTCAGATGCAATGGCCACACGCTCAGCTTCAGCTTCTCGCTGACGACGTAAGGAATCGGAATTTGCTACAGAAATCTTCGCTGTATTTTCACCTTCAACAGCTTGTGCGTTTGCTGCAGCGACTTGAGAACGTTCGTCTTGTTTTGCGTTAGCTTCACCAATAGAACCATCCCTTGTTTTTTCTGCAACAGACTTACGTGCTGCGTTAATTGCATGTGCAGCAGCTTCTTTACCAAGAGCTTCGATATAACCGGATTCATCAACGATATCTGTAATGTTTACGTTGATAAGCTTCAGGCCAACTTTCTTTAATTCCGTTTCAACAGATTGTGAAATATTGGTTAAGAACTTATCTCTATCATTATTGATTTCTTCAATATCCATCGAAGCTACTACCAAACGTAATTGACCGAAAATAATTTCTTTTGCCAATTCTTGAATATCCTGTAAACCTAGACCTAATAAACGCTCTGCAGCATTTTGCATCACACCTGGTTCTGTTGATACACCAATGGTAAAACGCGATGGCACATTAACACGAATGTTCTGTTTTGATAGGGCATTGACCAGGTTCACCTCAATTGAAATAGGTGTAAGATCCAAAAATTCATAATCTTGGATTACTGGCATAATAAACGCAGCACCACCATGAATACATTTGGCCGATTGTCCGCCACCAACTTTACCATAGACCACTAAAATTCGGTCTGAAGGACAGCGTTTGTAGCGCTTTATTAAAATAATTAATGTCAGTACGATGAATAAGGCTACAAAAATCAGTAGCATTGGCCCACCAAAGCCGTCTAAATTCACGTTTTCTTGAATGAGTAAGTTGATCATAGGACTTATGTTTTTAAAGGTTAGTATTTAATTTTATTTATCGTTCAGCAAATGGGTTTCACCTGATTGTAGCTCATCACGTTTTGGTGTTGAAGCCTCAATAGGTTTCCGTGTTCGGTCAACAATGAGAATTCCGTTAGAAGTCACATCCACGACCTTTATTATGGTTCCTGATTTTAAATCTGTTAAGGAATCTGTAAGGGCATCGAGTTCACGAACCGTACCTTGTACATTCACACTTACTTTTCCCATACTAGAGCGATCTCCGCCAATAGTAAGATAAACTTCACCTACAGCGTCTAATGCGTTGTCATAATTCAATGTACCACTATCAGTGAGTTTACTAATGAAATAGAATAATGATGCCATAATCACCATCATCAATAATCCGCAAATCACGGAAATGATAATTGTTAAAGGTGTTGAGAGTCCAGCATCAATACAAGCAATGCCACTCCAGCCAAAAATGGTAAAAAAGCCTACCAAATTCTTGAAAGTGATAAACTGAAAGCCTGCTCCAGCATCACTGTCGATATCAGCATCCATATCACCAATATCATCGGCATCACCACCAACGAAAGCCATTATCATTACAACAATGAAAATCAGCGAACCAACTAGTGCTATGGACCAGTATAGCTTAGGAAGAAACTCTAAATTTGAAAACCATTCTAGCATAATCAATAAGAATTAAAGGTTGAACAATTTTTATACATTCATAAAATTTTATTTTGAAAGTATAACAGACACAGCATTACCACCAAAGCCGACGGCATTAATCATAATTTTTGAAATCTTTGTTGGATGCGATTGCTCCAAGTATGGAATGTCAATAAATTTTTGATGGTTAAGCATAAGTATAGCCATTTCTATACTGAGCATTCCGGAAGCTCCTAGACTGTGACCTACTTGTATTTTATTAGTAGTCAATGCAGGAATTTTGTTACAAAAAATCTTTTTTATCGCGTTGTATTCTGCCAAATCACCTTTAATGGTGCCTGGTGTATGTGTAACGATGATATCAATGTCCTCTGGATTGGAATCACCCAAAGCCATTGCCATAGAACGTTGAAAACATTTGGCATCGGTTGAAAGTGAAGCATTATGCTCTAACAATTCTGTTCCATAGCCAATACCTTCTATAACAGCGAGTGCATTATTCGTTTTTCCTTTTTCTAGGCAAGCCACTGCAGCAGCTTCACCGAGAATCATGGTGTTTTCAGTTTTGTTGAAGTTTAAGGCTTGGCAGGGGTGAGATTCTTCGCTGTGCTCTGAATGACAATAAATTTTCAAAGCTTTCATCTGAGCAATCGTAAAAGGTGTGAGTGGAGCTTCACTACCACCAACCAAAAATTTATCGCACATCCCAGAGTTTAGCCAGGCGACACCATTGAGCAAAGCATGTAATGCCGTTGAACAGGTTATAGAGTGTGAAATTTCTGGCCCTTTGGTTTGCAGATCGTGAGCAATCCAAGAGGATATATTACCAAGCGTTGTTGTTGGTGAGCTTAAGGTTTCAGCTTTATGCTTTTCTAAAAAACTTTCAAAGTAAGTTTCAAACAAACCTGTTGCACCTCGAGATGAACCCATGTTTATTCCGAAGTTGTCCGAAGCATTCCAACCTGCTTGTTTAACTGCTTGTCTCGCAGAGAAAATTCCGAATAAAACAGAATCGTCAAGTTGTTTATACTTGTTATTTGAGTTTCTGAGTTTTTCGATTTCTTCTTTGGCATCATTTGGTAATTGAGCAACGAGATTGTTGTCTTTTATAGAGAACAAGTGAGCTTTCGACATGTAGTTTTCCCATATGGTTTCAGGCGAAAACCCTAATGGAGAAATAGATGATATGGCAGTAATTGAAATAGGTAGGTTCAATGTAATTTTTCTTTAAAACAAAAGTAAGATTTATACCTAAGTCTAAAAGTTAACCTTGATAAATTATTGCTAAATTGTAACATAATATCATTTCTCTTGACTTACAAATAGAAAATCAATCAAAAAAAGACATGGAAGAACAAAGACAAAAAAGTTGGTTTAGTAGAAATTGGGGATGGGTCCTTGGTGGTGGCTGCTTAACTTTAATCATAATCGTCGTTTTATTTTTTGGCAGTATCATTTTTGGTGTATCAAAAATGTTTACCTCTTCAACTCCTTATAAATATGCTATGGAACAGGCATTTACAAATGATGACGTGGTTGCAATCCTTGGTGAGCCAATAGAGTCTGATGGTATAATGCAAGGCAATATAAGCCTAAATGGAGATGATGGTGAAGCAGATTTTAGAATACCAATAAAAGGCCCAAATGGTAATGCCAGAATTGTGGTCGTCGCCTATAAAAATTATGGCGAGTGGACGTATGAGAAACTATACGTGCAAATAAAAGAAACAAAAGAAGAGATTAACCTTTTGGATAAGGGCTTAGAGGGTAACTAATGCAGCTTCTATAACTTTATATATTTTCTCTAATTCTCCGTCAGTAATGACATAAGGTGCCAAAATATAAATGGTATTACCAAGCGGTCTTAAAAATACACCGTTGTTCATAAAGAACTTAAAGAGTTGGTCACGTAAATTACCATAACGCTCCATTTGAACATCTAAATCCAGAGCGAAAATTATTCCTGTTTGTCGGATTTTAGCAACTTTTGGATGATTTTTAATCCGTTCGCCAAAATCTTGATGTGATGCTATAATCCGTTTTATGTTTTGTTGAATGTCTTCGGATTGTAGTAGTTCAATTCCTGCTAAAGCTGTAGTACATGCCAATGGATTGGCAGAGTAGGTATGTCCATGGAAAAAACCTTTGGTAATGTCATTGCTTAAAAAAGCATTATAAATTTCTTGAGCGCAACTGGTGATTGCCATGGGAAGTAATCCGGCTGTTAAGGCTTTACCCAAACAGATAATATCAGGTTGATTATTGAGGTGAAGCGAGGCAAAGTGCTTACCTGTTTTGCCGAAGCCTGTCATCACTTCGTCGGCAACGGTTATGATATTTTGAGTTTTACAGAATTCTAGAATAGCATCCAACCCTTCTGCATCGTGCATTTTCATGGCTGCAGCTCCTTGTACTAAAGGCTCGTAAACGAAGGCTGCTACTTTGTTATTTTCTGAAATGGTTTTGAGTTGATTTAAAATTTCATCATTACTAGTGCCGTTTGGTGTCGGAATCCGCTTCACTTCAATAAAGAAATCTTCAAAAGGGCCATTGTAAACGGATAATCCTGAAACACTCATGGCTCCAAACGTATCTCCATGAAATCCATCTTCAAAAGCAATTAAAACATTTCGTTTTTCGTTGCGATTAAAATGATACTGCAAAGCCATTTTTATGCCGACTTCAACCGAAGTAGAACCATTATCGCTAAAGAAAATCTTTTCTTGATTGTCGGGTAGAATGTCGATTAAAGCTTCGGATAATTTGACAGCTGGTTCATGAGTTAAACTACTAAACACAATTTGATCTAGCGTTTGCATCTGCTCTGCAACTTTTTTGGTAATGTATGGATTGCAATGCCCATACATACAGGTGTACCATGAGGCAATGGCATCGATATAAGTATTGCCGTCTTCATCGTAAAGTGTGCAGCCATTAGCCTTTACAATTGCAATATTTTCTGGATGCAATTGGTGTTGGGTTAGTGGGTGCCAGAGGTGTTTTTTGTCTCTTTCTTTTAAAGTCATCTGTTTCGTCATGCTGAACTTGTTTCAGCATCTCATTATTAATATTCTAAGGTTTTCAAATTTGGATTTCTCTCTCTAATTAGATTCAACTTCCAGTCTTTATGCCAATTCTTTAATTGGTTTTCCCTATCAATCGCCTGATTTATATCATTAAATGTTTCAAAGTAAATTAAATCTTTGATATTGTATTTCTTAGTAAATTTTGAAGCTGTTTCATTATAATGTTCTTCAAGTCTTTTACTCAAATTAGCGGTCACTCCAATATAAAAGGTAGTTCTGTATTTGTTGGTTAATATGTAAACGTAACTATTTTTCATTTATGTGTGACCCTGAAACGAGTTCAGGGTGACGTAAGTGATTCCTTGAACTTCTGCGCATATTCCTTAATCACGTTTTTATCAAAATAAGGCTCATCATTTATTCTTCCAATCACATTTACACCAGTCATTTTTTCGATGATGGATTCTGTGGATTTGTGTTCGTCTCCACTATATATAATAGAAACATTAAACCCTTTTTCTTTTAATGTGTTAACGGTTAACAGCGTATGGTTGATGCTTCCTAAATAATGACGTGAAACAACAATAACTTTATCTTTTGGCTGAATCAAATCTAAAATAGTTTCAGAATTATTTAATGGCACCATGAGTCCGCCTGCTCCTTCAATGACCAAATCGTTTTTGGTTTGTGGCCTTTTTATGTTTTTAATGTCAATAGTTAATCCATCAATTTCAGCAGCTCCATGAGGACTCATTGGTGTTTGTAGTGCGTAGCTATTTGGATGAAAAACGGATTTGGAATTAGTAACCAAACGTTGTACTTTTTTGGTATCGCAATTATCCAATTCGCCAGCTTGTACAGGTTTATAATAATCTGCTTGTAAAGCTTCAACCAAAATGGCTGAGGCTATGGTTTTGCCAACGTCTGTTGAGATTCCGGTGACGAAGTAGGTGTTCATTTTAGTGGGAATTCGGTTTTACAATTTTCGCAAATGTATTTGTAACGCGCGTGAAATGGAAGAGTAAAGGTCAATAAACCTATGAAAAATGATAAAAATGCTTTAAAGCTGTCAATAGTGGAATAAAGTTCTACTTCGTTCTTCCCGCAATTGGGACATAAAATAGGGTCGCCATTATCATCCAAAGCGTATGCTTTTATTGATTTTAAAATTTCCTTGGCTTCCTTCTCATCTTCAGCACGTACCTTCAGTTTAATACCTCCAATGGCATTGCTTACCAAAGGATCTGTATCTATAGTGATATTATCCTTTAAAAAAGTTTGAATACCATCAGCTTCCAAACGACCTTTTACAATCTGCGCTTCGGATGAATATTGAAATCTTGCTATGGTTACAAATGCTTCGCTCATTGGTTAGCAAAGGTAACCAACAAGGTCAAGACTTCCGAGATTTTTTCTTTGGAATTATAACTGTGAATACAAAAACGCAAACGTTCTTTTCCTTTAGGAACCGTTGGAGATAAAATGGGCTTAACATCATAACCATGATCTTGAAGAATGCTGGCAACGGACTTCACCTTTTCGTTTCCAGGTAAGATACAGCATTGTATGGCGGAATCACTTTGGATAAATTTATTTTGGAAATTAATTCGCTTAACCTCTTTTTTAAAAAATGAAATATTCTCTTTTAGTTGATGTATTTCATTGGTTTTGGTCAATTCACTGTAAGCCATTTTTATGGTAGCCAAAGCGTGAGGAGGCAAAGCAGTGGTGTAAATAAAAGAGCGTGAAAAATTAACGAGATAATCTTTTAACTCCTGAGAACCTAAAACAACTGCACCATGACAACCTAAGGCTTTTCCAAACGTGATGACTCTTGCAAACACGTCATTTTCTAAACCAAGTTTTTGCACTAAACCTTTTTCAAAAACACCTAGTGCATGGGCTTCGTCAATGATGAGATGTGCATTTTGTGTTTTGGTGAGCTTAATAAGTTTTTCCAAATCTGGTGTGTCACCATCCATTGAGAAAATGGATTCGGTTACGATATAGATTTCAGATTCTTTTGGACTTCGACTGCGCTCAGCCTGACACTTTTGCTCCAAATCCTCTAAATCATTATGCTTAAACTTATAGGATTTGGCATTACTCATGTTAATGCTATCTCTTATGGAAGCATGGCACAGTTCGTCATATAAAATGATATCACCACGTTGAGAAACGGATGACAATAACCCAATATTAGCATCGTAACCCGAATTAAAAATCAAAGCGGCTTCACAATTATGGATTTTTGCAATTTCGGATTCAGTCTCATAATATAATTTATGATTACCTGAAAGCAAGCGAGAGCCTGTTGCACCATTTTGCTTTAGATTATTGTCAACGAGGTATTGATGTGCTGCATCAAAAATGGTTTCAGATTTTGAAAATCCCAAATAGTCATTGGATGAAAAATCTACCAATTTAGATTTTGAGCCCAACTCACGAAATGCGTTATTGGCTTTACGGTCTTCGAGTTTTTTATTTAGTTTTTTGGGTAGCATTGGGTAAAGATAGTTAAGACCTCACAGGTTTCAAAAACCTGTTAGGTCTAGTTTTATAATTATCTTTTTTCAATAAAATATTATTGTTTATCAATAATATTTATATATTTGTTATTGTTAAACGATAATAAAAAATGAAAACAAAACAAATCTTAAGTATAATGCACATAGTAGCTTGGATACTATTTATCGGACTGTGCATTAAAGTAGGAGCTTTTATTATATCCTTTTTTACAAGTCTTTTTGTGAATGATTATGCTGTGCAAAATATTTATTTAGGCCTTGATTTTTCTCGTCTTTACAACTTTAGTAAATTACATTATATAATTACAGTTAGCTTAATAATCTTAATTGCTAGTTTGAAAGCCAATCTTTTTTATTTACTTATAAATGTGTTTAGAAAAGTTGATTTTAATAGTCCGTTTACAGAGCCCGTCGCACAGTTGCTTTCAAAAATCAATAAGGTAGTTTTATATACTGCATTGATAGCATTATTGGCAAGTGGATATAGTGCTTGGCTACATCAACAAACATTCTTTTATCCATATAATTGGGGCGCACAAAGCTTGTTGTTTATGGCAGGAGTAGTTTTTATTGTTGCATTATTATTTAAACGTGCTGTTGAGATTCAATCAGAAAACGACCTAACCATATAACCATGCCAATAGTAGTCAACTTAGATATAATGCTGGCCAAACGAGGCATGAAGAGCAATGAACTGGCAGAAATCATTGGCATCACCACGGCAAACCTTTCCATTTTAAAAACCGGTAAGGCAAAAGCCATTCGGTTTTCTACCTTAGAAGCTATTTGTAAAGCATTAGATTGCCAGCCTAGTGATATTTTAGAGTATGTTGAGGATTAAATAAAATTAAGGTGTTAAAATGCTTATTAGACCTTTTAGGTTTTTAATAATCTGAAGGGTCTTTTTGTATCTTTACATTCTATGTATGCCTTAGTCGATTGTAATAATTTTTATGCGTCTTGCGAGCGCGTTTTTAACCCTAATTTAGAAGGGCAACCTGTTGCTATTTTGAGCAATAATGATGGTTGCGTTATCTCTATGAGTGACGAAGCGAAGGCAATAAAATTGCCTTTTGGAGCGCCAATTTTTAAATGGGAAGGCTTTTGTAAGGCTAATAATATTAAGGTTTTGTCATCTAATTATCCGCTATATGGAGATATGAGTAGTCGGGTTATGTCTATTTTAAAGCAATTTACTCCAGATGTAGAGGTGTATAGTATTGATGAGGCTTTTCTTCAGTTCAAAGGATTTAAAGATTACGATTTTGAAGATTATGGTTTACAAATTAGACAGCGGATATTAAAATGGACAGGAATACCAACGTGTGTTGGTATTGCACCTACTAAAGCACTAAGTAAAGTTGCGAATAAGATAGCACGAAAATTTCCAGAAGAAACAAAAGGATCATACGTTATAGATTCTGAAGCATCTAGAATAAAAGCTTTAAAATGGATAAAACTTGATGATGTTTGGGGAATAGGTCGTGGTCTTCAAAAACGATTAAAAGCCAAAGGCTGTAAAACAGCTTATGATTTTACGCAACTTGATGATGAATGGGTTAGAAAAACCTTTTCGATTACAGAGTGGAAGCTCAAAAAAGATTTAGAGGGTATTTCTAAAATAGAAATGGATGAACCTACCCGAAAACGTGCCATTGCCACAACCCGAAGTTTTGACTATACCTACGATGATATTAATTATATTAAAGAACGCGTTTCTACTTTTGCATCTAGCTGTGCGGAGAAATTACGCAAACAAGGCTCTAGTTGCCACATGATTATTGTAACTTTAAGTAGTAATAGGCATAAAAAGGATTTAGAACAACATCGTGCAAGTAAAATAGTGAGTTTTCCATACCCAACGGATTCATCATTACTGATTAGTAAAGCAGCTGTTAATGCGGTAAAGTCTATTTATAAAAAAGGGATTAAGTACAAAAGAGCAGGAGTTATTGTAACAGGTTTAGTGCCAACGGATAACTATCAGTTAGATATGTTTAGCACAGAAGATCCTAAACATAAACCCTTAATGTCTGCTATTGATAGCATAAACAAAAAATATAAAAGTGATAAAATTAAAATAGGAAACCAGGACTTGGAGCGTACTTGGAAAATGCGTCAGGAACGCTTGTCTCCAAGATATACCACGAATATTAACGATATAATTGTGGTGAAATAAAATTGCCAGGCTGAGCGCAGTCGAAGCCTAATAAAAATAAATTTTACGATAAATACACTTCGACTGCGCTCAGTGTGACAGAAAAACTAATTAATAGATATGATAGCACATAAATCAGAAAACCTTACCTTTTTTATACCAGAAGTCATCGAAGGCTCTGGCACCAATTTTTTTGATACAGGCATTTCGGCTGGTTTCCCTTCGCCAGCAGACGATTTTAAAGAACAGCGTTTGTCTTTAGATGACGAGTTGGTTAAAAATAAAGAAGCCACGTTTTATGCAAGAGTTAGTGGACAGTCCATGATTGGAGCAGGCTTAGATGATAATGACTTGTTGGTTATAGATAGAAGCCTAGAGCCAGCAAATAATAAAATTGCAATTTGTTTCTTAGATGGTGAGTTTACTGTAAAACGTCTAAGAGTCTCTAATGGCGAAGTATGGCTTCAGCCAGAAAACCCAGATTATCCCATTATAAAAATTACTGAGGATAATGATTTTGTGATTTGGGGCATTGTGACCAACGTAATTAAAAAAGTGTGATCTCTAAGTTACTGCTATTAAAACATTGAAAAAGAAAAGCACTATAAAATGGGGAATTATTGGTTGCGGCAACGTTACCGAAGTTAAAAGCGGACCAGCCTACAAAATGACCGAAGGTTTTGAGCTTGTCGCCGTGATGCGAAGAAACTTAGCCTTAGCTCAAAATTATGCTGCACGACATAATATACCGCGTTTTTACAATGATGCAGACGAGCTGATTAATGATTCGGAAGTTGATGCCGTTTATATTGCCACACCACCAGACAGTCATTATTACTATGCCATGAAAGTAGCCGAAGCCGGCAAAATCTGCTGTATTGAAAAACCAATGGCACCAAATTATACGGAATGTATTCAGATTTGTGATGCTTTTGAAAAGCGAGATTTACCATTGTTTGTGGCCTATTACCGTAGATCCTTACCGAGATTCAATAAAGTGAAATCTCTATTGGAAGAACAAGCTATTGGAGATGTGCGATACATTCATTGGACGCTCACCAGAACACCAAGTGAGAAAGACCAATCAAAAGATTATAATTGGCGAACCGATGCAAAGATTGCACCTGCTGGTTATTTTGATGATTTGGCAAGCCACGGTCTAGATTTGTTTACTTATTTGTTGGGAGATATAAAGGAAGCTTCAGGAATAAGCAGTAACCAACAGCAATTATACACAGCAAAAGATGCTGTTTCGGGTTCTTGGGTACACCATTCTGGAGTCATGGGTTCTGGTATTTGGAACTTTGGTGCTTATGAGCGCGAAGATAAAGTCAAAATTATAGGAAGTGATGGAGAAATAAGCTTTCCGATATTTCTTGAAGAGCCTCTTACATTAATCAAAAATGGTGGAATTAAAGAATTTGTAATTGATAACCCAAAGCATATTCAGCAGTATCATGTTGAAAATATGAAAAAACATATTGAAGGCACTAAAAAACATCCTTCAACAGGAAAATCTGCAACACACACGGCTTGGGTCATGGACAAGATATTAGGTAAGCTATAATAAAGCAAAAAAAACGCGAAGCATCTGCTTCGCGTTTTTTTATATAGTGTTGAAATATTTATTAATCTGCTAAAATAATTAGCTTATTATCTTTCATTTCAATAGTACCAGAATTGATGGCTAACCAAACACCTCTATCTGACTTGGTGAATTTGTCTTCAACCTCTTCTTCTAATTGAATATTATTACCAGCCACTTTAACGTGTCCTTCTTTAAGAATAGATACGATAGGAGCGTGATCTTTTAACATTTCAAACTCACCATTAACACCAGGAACAGTAACAGAATCTACTTCTCCACTAAATAATGTTGCTTCAGGTGATACAATTTCTAAATACATAGTTTTTTAGTATTTAGTAATCAGTATTTAGTAATTAGTAGCGACTGCATACTGCATACTACATACTGCTTACTGTTTTTAAGCTTCCGCTAACATCTTTTCTCCTGCTTCGATAGCTTCTTCAATAGAACCTTTAAGGTTAAATGCGGCTTCTGGTAAGTGATCTAATTCACCGTCCATAATCATATTAAAACCTTTAATCGTTTCTTTAATATCTACCAATACACCAGGTATACCAGTAAACTGCTCAGCTACGTGGAATGGTTGAGATAAGAAACGTTGTACACGTCTTGCTCTATTTACAGCCATTTTATCTTCTTCAGATAATTCTTCCATACCAAGGATGGCAATAATATCTTGTAATTCTTTATAACGTTGTAATAACTCTTTTACACGAGTAGCACAGTCGTAATGCTCATCACCTAAAATATCTGCTGCTAAAATTCTAGATGTAGAATCTAAAGGGTCTACCGCTGGGTAAATACCAAGCTCAGCAATTTTACGAGATAATACGGTTGTTGCATCTAAGTGGGCAAACGTTGTAGCAGGTGCAGGATCCGTTAAATCATCCGCAGGTACATAAACTGCTTGTACAGATGTAATCGATCCTTTCTTTGTTGACGTAATACGCTCTTGCATTGCACCCATCTCTGTTGCTAATGTTGGTTGGTAACCTACCGCAGATGGCATACGACCAAGTAATGCAGATACCTCAGAACCAGCTTGTGTAAAACGGAATATATTATCTACGAAGAATAATACATCTTTCCCTTGTCCATCACCAGCACCATCACGGAAATACTCAGCAATAGTTAAACCAGATAATGCCACACGAGCACGAGCTCCAGGAGGCTCATTCATTTGTCCGAATACAAACGTTGCTTTAGAATCTAACATGGCTTTCTTATCTACCTTTTGAAGATCCCATCCACCTTCTTCCATTGAGTGCATAAAGTCATCACCATACTTGATAATTCCAGACTCTAACATCTCACGAAGTAAATCGTTTCCTTCACGTGTTCTTTCACCAACACCTGCAAATACAGAAAGACCACCGTGACCTTTTGCAATATTGTTAATCAACTCCTGAATCAATACTGTTTTACCTACACCAGCACCACCAAATAATCCAATCTTACCACCTTTTGCATAAGGCTCAATTAAGTCGATTACTTTAATACCAGTAAATAAAACTTCGGTAGACGTTGATAAATCTTCGAATTTAGGCGCCTGTCTGTGAATAGGCAAACCTGCATCACCAGCTTTAGGCAAATCACCTAATCCATCAATAGCATCACCAATTACATTAAAAAGACGTCCGTAAACATCTTCACCAATTGGCATTTGGATTGGAGCACCAGTAGCAGTAACTTCTGTCCCTCTACTTAAACCATCTGAAGAGTCCATAGCAATTGTACGTACAGTATCTTCACCAATGTGAGATTGTACTTCTAATACTAAAAGGGAACCATCTGGTCTTTTAATTTCTAACGAATCATAAATCTTTGGAAGTTCTGAACCAGCAGCGAATTCTACATCGATAACTGGACCTACGATTTGTGCAACTTTACCTGTAACTTTTGACATTACTTATATGTTTTTGTTTTGCAATAATTTAAATATGAAAAACAGCTTACGAAATCAAGTCGATTACGTGCGTTTTTCGCGCTGCAAAGATATAGTTTTATTTAAAAAAATGAGCCTTTTTTAAATAAAAAAAACACGCTTTTTAAAAGCGTGTTTTTAGATATATTTATATTGCTACTCTATTGTAGAGTAGGTGAGTAATTCGTTGGATAATCTCCTGCTTTAGCAAGGTTTCCAGAGGCTTCAAAATTTGAGCCGTATGTCGCATCTATAGCTTGTAAAAAACTATTAGCCATTAAGGCGTAGCCTCTAGCTGTTAAATGTATCCCGTCTAAACTTACCAATCCACCAAACACTAAATCTGTGTTCATGTTATAATCGTCAAACATAATACCTGTAGTAGAAGCTTCAACCAATATGCTGTTAAGATCAACCAGTGCCAATCCATTTGAACTTGCTACAGATGATATACTTGCGTTATAAGCTGCAGTTGCTGTTGCGATTTCTGTTTGTTCTTCTGGTAATAATGCCCATTTATCTTCTAATGGTAACGTTACTCCCTCAACTGCAAATTGACCTGCAACAGCAGGAGGTAAACCTTGACTCTGTAAGAATGCTAAAAAATCTGCATTTACAGAACCTATTACTGAAGAGCTCGGTAATACAAACAAGTCATCAGCAGTTGCTTGTCTTGCCTGGCCATAAACTAAGCCTAAGAGTCCAGCAACCTGTGGTGCAGCTTCAGGTGGTAATCCGAATTGTGCTAAAAATGCAGGGAATGCAGGATTAGCCAATAAAGTTTGAGTTATTAATGTAGATATATTAGCCAAATTCTCGTCTACTATAACTACGGCACTTGCATCAGTTTCTGAAAAGATTACAGTTCTTTCGGCAGCATCATCAATAGCTCCTTGAGACTCTAAGAACGCATAAACACCATTTAGTGCACCAAATAAGTTATTTAATGTTGGAATTAATGGTCCGAAATCTGGATTAGAAGGTTCTAATGGATTGTGAGGAACCGTTGTGAAATGTGATAAACTAGTAATGTTAGGTAAGTTTCCGATAACTCCTTTAGCTCCATTAGCTGTTAAGCCAGCAACTAACGCATTTAAGGATGCGTCGAAAGTAGCAGTTGGTGTAATAGGGTTGGAACCATCTCCACCAGTAGTAGCATAACCCAATACATCGTTACCTCCAACTTCTGATATTGAAACGAATGTTGGACTCTGTGCCATCGCCAATTCTAAGATTGATGCGTTAGGCGTATTCCCAGTCATTCTTACTGCATAAGGATTTGCCGCTGCTGGGAAATTAGCTAAATTACCATAACCTGGCGCAACTAAATGAAAACTTTTTGCTCCTGGTACACCTAAATTGTTAAATGGACCTGTAGGGTTGTTTAATGCAATATCCGTTGAAACGGTTACTGGGCCAATTAAAGACTCTAATGATACAGGACCAGCACCACCAAAAACTAATCTTGGATCAGTAATTCGCATTCCGCCAACAGCTAAACCACCAAAATTATCACTCATCATTGGTTGGCTAAATGCACCTCCGCCAGCTAATGCAAATTTATTTGACATGATATTTGGAAACGAATTTTCTTGAGCTGCAATAAAAAGTGCGTTATCTGTAAAGCCAGCAGTAAAAGATGCACCAACGGCAACATAATTTGAAAAGTCAGCCGACCCTGCCGTTAATTCTGGTAGTGGCTCATCATTAGTATTGTTTCGGTCTCTTAAATCCTGTACGAGTTCATTCTCGCAGGCTACCATACTTAGAGTAAGTAGTGATAGCACTATATATTTTAGTTTTTTCATTTTATATATTTTTCTTTTCCGTTATTATAGATTGTTGATTGTCCAAGACACATAGTATTGAGAGCCAATCAATCCTGTACCAAATGCAGTAAAATACTCGTCTTGCAGTAAGTTGGTTGCACCAGCTTTAAATGTAGACTTTAAACTAGGTACTCTTAAATTGATTTGTGCATCCAATACATGGTAAGCAGGTACTTCACCGTCACCGAAAGAGGCTTCCCAGAAGTAATTATCACTCCATCTCCAAGATACATTAAAACCGAAATTTTTGAATAACTCTGTATTACCAAAAGACGCTTTTACTTTATGTTCAGGAGTATTGAAGTTAGTTCTAAAATCAGGGTTTTGTTGCACATCAAAATCTAGTTTGGCATACGTGTAATTAGCACTTAGGTCAAAGTCTCCTAAAACTTTAGTAGAAACTTGTATCGCAGCACCATAAGAATTAACCTCTTCATCTGAATTAGTATAAGTCTGGTATGCTTGGAAATCACCATTCGCAATTGCAGCAACAGCTAAAGGAGTTCCACCTGGTAATGTTTGTGACAATTGCACGTCTCCATAGAATGGAGCGATTACGGTTTCATTGGCTAAGAAATCCTGGTACTTATTATAATAAGCGGAAGCATCAACTATAATACCATCTAATTTACCACGATACCCTAATTCAAAAGAACTCACTTGCTCAGGTTGTGCTAAGTTAGAGTTTGCAATTTCTAATGCAGCTGGGTTCCCTGATGCTGAAAATGCACCTACAGAATTTGCAAAGAAAGAGTTGTTGTAAGCACCTGTACCATCGAAATCAATATTCGATTGGCCTACTATTGCAGTACCATTTGCACTTAAATCATAATTTCTGACATCTCTTGCTGGGTTGTCTGGTGCACCACCAACAAGAATAGCTCTACCAACATCTAACCCAATGTATAAATCTTGAGTGGTTGGGTTTCTAAATCCAGTTTGAAAAGATGCTCTAATATTATGGTTATCGTTAATAGTAAAACCAGCAGACAATCTAGGAGAGAAGAATCCATCAAATAATTCTGATTTATCATATCTTACAGATCCTGTTAATTTTAATTCTACATTATCAGATAGTTCTAATGATCTTTGTAATTGCGTGTAAACACCAACTTCAGAATAGTTAATAGGTCCATCCGTATCTGTATAAATAGTTCCAAATGAATTTAACCTATATCTTCTGTAAGATCCACCAACTTGGATTTCTGCAAAATCTATCATGTCACCAAAATTATAGTTGGCGTCAGCATGATAAATTTTAGAATTATCTTGAAACTTAGATCCAGTATTTAAATCTGGGTCATTAACACTTCTATTAAATGCAGCCTCATATTCTGGGGTGCCTGGAAGATAACGACCCGTATCGGCTGCAGCCCTTGCTGTGGAGTGAGCTTGGTCATTGGTTGCTCCACCTAAAGTTGCACCAATGTATGCCGCAACATATTCACCAAACCAAGTTTGGTCATCTTTCCATGCTCTGTTAATATTAATACCTGTAAATACCATGTCATAAGAGTCGCCTGCTTTATCTTCTGTAACATAACCTCTAACAAAAAAGTTATCGTTTCTTATCTCTAGTTTATGTTGCTGCAAGAAGAAATTCTTAATGTTGTAACGGTTAGCACCTTGATAAATAGTATTACCAGAACCTACTTTACCAACATATTGAATTTCGAAGTCATTTTCCCAAGGACGAAAAAATAATCCCCAATCAGCTTTGATACTTTCAGCATTATAATTTGTTAAATCTCTTTCATTGTAACCAGTTCTACTCACATTTTGTGAAGGTACAAGTGCCGAAGAACCTGGAGGTGCCAAACCTAAATCTTCTAAAAGTAGTGCTACACCGTTAATGTCCGTACTTACTTCGTCACCATATACATTTATTCCGTCATAATCTGGATCATCTCTTGTCAATCCACGATTAAGTTTATCGTCTTCATTAACAGCAAACCAATCTGTTCCTTTTAAATAACCGAAGTTAACTTTTGCTGCAAATTTTTCACTGAATTTATAGGCCATTCTAATCCCTAGATCAGTATAAGGATTGTCTCCAGCAGCTTCTTGTGATGTTATACCTCTTTTCACATAACCACTAATCCCTGAATGATCAAAAGGATTTTTACTACGCATAAATAAAATACCGTTAAATGC
The DNA here is from genome assembly GCF_047126865.1 of Winogradskyella sp. MIT101101. Lineage (NCBI taxonomy): Bacteria > Pseudomonadati > Bacteroidota > Flavobacteriia > Flavobacteriales > Flavobacteriaceae > Winogradskyella > Winogradskyella sp. MIT101101. Next base: position 2,322,295 of record NZ_CP138982.1, read on the forward strand.
ATTTGCACCATATAAAGCTGATGATGCACCTGGTAATAATTCTACACTAAGAACATCAGTTTCGGTCATTCCCAATAAATTACCAAGCGGGAAATTTAGCGCTGGTGCTGAGTTGTCCATTCCATCGACTAATTGCATAAAACGCGTATTGGCAAATGTGGCAAAACCTCTGGTATTAATGGATTTAAAGGTTAAACTATTGGTATTGATATCCACACCTTTTAGATTTTCTAATCCATCATAGAAATCTACAGATGCCGTATTCTTAATTTCTTTTAATCCAAAACGTTCTACTGTAACTGGTGATTCGAAAATACGTTCAGGTGTACGAGATGCAGAAATTACAACTTCATCTAAAGTATTTCCTTCTTGTAGTGTAACATTTACTGTTTGATCGTTAGTTGTTATTTCAACTGTTTGGGCTTCAAAACCTGTGTAACTTACACGAATAGAGAATGGAGGGTCTTGATCTACGGTTAGAGTGTAGTTACCATCAAAATCCGATACTGTACCAGAACTGGTGCCAACTACTACAATATTTGCACCAGGCAAGGGTAACCCAGTATTGTCAGTAATTTTACCTTTAACTGTGGTTTGTGCAAATGACACCACACAAAAAAGCATCGTAAAAAGTTTTAAGATTGTCTTCATTTTAGAGAATTAGTTAATTTTAGTTGAGCAATTTAAAGAAATATATGAAAAGTAGGTAACAAATTTTCATAAAATTATGCACGCATAGTATATTTTGAAAAAATAAGAGCCAAATAATTGAATAATCATCAATTATTTGGCTCTTATTTATGAATTTTTTAATTGTTACTCTACGGTCACAGATTTTGCCAAGTTTCTTGGTTGATCTACATTTTTATCTAACATTACTGCAATATGATACGAAAGTAACTGTAAAGGTATAGTGGTTAATAATGGTGAAAGACACTCTAACGTTTCCGGTACTTCGATAACATGGTCTGCTAATTCCTTAACGTTAGTATCTCCTTTAGTAACAATACCAATAATTTTACCTTTTCTAGATTTTATTTCTTGTATGTTACTTACTACTTTATCGTAATGTCCTTTTTTAGTCGCAATGACAACCACAGGCATTTGCTCATCTATTAAAGCAATAGGACCATGCTTCATCTCTGCGGCAGGATAACCTTCAGCGTGTATATAAGAAATCTCTTTTAATTTAAGAGCTCCTTCTAAAGCCACCGGAAAATTAAAGCCACGACCTAAATACAAGAAATTAGTAGCATTTTTATATATATCTGCTATAGTTTGAATATAGCCATCAGATTTTAAAGCTTCTTCAACTTTACTTGGAATAGTTTCCAATTCAATTAAATGATGTCTAAACTCTGAACTCGAAATAGTTCCTTTGGCCCTTGCTAATCGTAAGGCCATTAAAGTTAAAACTGTAATTTGGGTTGTAAATGCTTTTGTTGAAGCAACACCAATCTCAGGACCTGCATGCGTATAAGCTCCGGCATCTGTTTCTCTTGCAATAGAAGAACCTACTACATTACAAACTCCAAACACAAAAGCTCCTTTAGACTTCGCTAATTTAATTGCTGCTAAAGTATCTGCTGTTTCACCAGATTGTGATATTGCAATAACTATATCTTTTTCTGTAATAACAGGATTTCTGTATCTAAATTCTGAAGCGTATTCTACTTCAACAGGTATTCTTGCTAAATCTTCAAAAATATACTCAGCTACCAAACCTGCATGCCAAGATGTTCCACAAGCTACAATGATAATACGATCAGCAGCAAGAAACTTTTTCATGTTATCCTCCACACCAGCAAGTTTTACCATGGCTTCATTACTTAACAAACGACCTCTAAATGTATCGGAGATGGCATCTGGTTGCTCGTGTATTTCCTTAAGCATAAAATGGTCATAGCCACCTTTTTCTATTTGCTCAAGATTAAGCTGAAGTTCTTGTACGTAAGGATCTACGAGTGCATCATCCTTAATCTTTCTAACTTTTACTTCTTTACCTCTTCTAACAATCGCCATCTCTTCATCTTCTAGGTAAATGGCGTTTTTTGTATATTCTATAAATGGAGAAGCATCACTGGCTATAAAGAATTCGTCTTCACCAATACCTATCGCCAATGGGCTACCTAGTCTGGCAACTACAATTTCGTTAGGTTTGTTTTTGTCAAAAACAGCAATAGCATAGGCTCCAACAACCTGGTTTAATGCAATTTGAACCGCTTTACCAAGCTTAAGGTTTTCGCTCTTTTTAACGTCTTCTATTAAGTTGACTAAAACTTCAGTGTCTGTATCTGATTTAAAAGTATAACCTCTCTTAATGAGCTCTTTCTTTAAAGAGTCATAATTTTCAATAATCCCATTGTGAATTATAACTAAATCACCAGAATTGGAATAGTGTGGATGAGAATTTACGTCATTTGGAACACCATGAGTTGCCCAACGTGTATGGCCAATACCAAGTGTGCCATTGGTTGAAATTTCACTTTCTATACGTTCCTTTAAGTCAGAAACTTTTCCTTTGGTTTTTGAAAGTTTAATATTGGTGCCATCATAAAGAGCGATACCAGCACTATCGTAACCACGATATTCTAGTCTTTGAAGTCCTTTAATTACTATAGGATATGCCTCTCTATGGCCAATGTATCCAACAATTCCACACATAGGTTAATGTTTTAGTTATTTGGTTCTGTGTAATATATCTCTAAATACACTTTTTTACTTTCATCTTCAGTATTGTTTCCATGCAATACTGTACCTCTTGGTGTTATTATTGAACTCGTTGGTGTTGTAAATTCAGAATCATCAGTTGTCTGTACTCGTCTTTGTGCTAATATGTCTTCTAAATTAACATTTAATGAAACAGCTAAACCTAATTCAACATTAGTAGAATCTCTTAATAAGATATTATTAATGTGCTCTGTAATCCTAAACTTATATTTGATACCGTCTCCAGTTGGTTCATCATCAACGCGTTGCAAAGGGCCAAGATGGTTAAACTTTGAAAACGAAGGTAAACTATTATTGGTAAGGTCAATAAAAAAATCTGTCAACGGTGATTTATTATCTATATCATACAGAAAAAGACGATCTGGCTCTTTTCCATCTACCATATTCTGATCCACATAAAAAACTAAGTTAGCTTCATTAACCAATCGTTTAGTTCTAACAAACTTACCGTCTTCATCAGTTTCTACAAATTCACTTTTCCAAGTTTCAAAAGTATTCATGGTGTTATCATCTTCATCCAAGTCCTCTCCATTAAATAACTTAATCCTTGCAATGGATCCTTCACCACCTTTTAAAAACAATCTGTCATCACCATTGGTCTCATCTCCATCGTTAATTGGAGAGGTAAATTCATTATCCATAAAATTGATTCTATTGGGACCAAAACTTAAAACTATAGACGCCTGTTCAGTTGTATCTTCATCGTCCGAAGTAGAAGCTGTTAATCTGGTATAATAAATAGTAATATTAGAAGTTTGTGCACCAGTATTAAGAATAAGAAAACTGCCGTCATCATTTACGGGCTCAGCTTTAAAATAAAGACCTCTAAAATATTCTGAAAAGTTGTTTTGGCTGTCTAAAACTGGGTCACCTTCTTTATCAATAATTTTGTTATGCCAAAATGTAGTGTCTAATTGCACTCTTATACCAGGAAATTGTCTTTGAGTTACTTGTGTTTCTCCTTCATCATCTAAACCTGTTAAAACAAATCCTTCTTCAGAAATTTCGATGATATTATCAATTGGATCAAATTCTTCAGTTGTCTCATTGTAATCAACAAATGGCAATAGTGTACCTTCTAAGACAGCATCAGAAATCGGTTCAGTTGCTGATGCAGATTTGTTTGAAAAATAGGCCTGCGTTTCATCAAATTCAGCATTTGGATCAAAATCTCTAATAAAATAGTTGCTCTCAAATAAACTTAACCTTATTGGTTCTCTACCAAGAACTGAATCTATTTCATAAGTTACATTATCGTCCTCATCTACTTCTTCAATTGAACCAAAATAGGGTATGTATAATACAACAGAGTCAATTTTAACCACATCTCCAAAATCTGCACCAAAAGTAGTACTTAATTGAGTTACAAAACTAGATGTTGTTCTGCCATATGTATTATCGTCATAAACACCTAAAGTGTTAAGGCCAAGACCATTTGTTTGTACTGGCTCTAATGCATCTGTATATGTGATGATATCGTATTGATCTGAAAGAATATCGAAATTAGTTGCAACATCATCATTTAAAATGTCTGATTCTAATGTTGAAAAGTCCTTATCGCAGGCAATAAAACTTGTTATAATCAGTGCAAATACTGCTATTTGAAGGGCAAATTTGTTCTTTTTCATAGGTTTATTTAACTGTTAAGCACAGTTTCTTTATAAAACTCCGTGTAAGGATCTGCAAATTCTTCAATAGAATGGAAATCTAAAACAGGTTTTGTTAAATTTTTAATGTAAGTGTCTAATTCTTTTGGCAATGATTCTGAGCCTCTAATAATAGCATCAGAGTTGTCAATTGCAATCTTCATTAGATTAATATAATTTGGCTTTTCAAGAGGTTTTATAGCTTCTTCGTCCAAATTATCGAATTTCACCTTATCTATCATACCTTTATCTAACGTTCCGTCAAAGGTTTGATTGTACACGGAAGTCACAATTTTACTTTCAGTAAATAACGGTTCAGTTTTATAGAATTCTTTAAGATATAGCGGTAATAATGAGGCTAGCCATCCATTTACATGAATAATATCCGGAGCCCAGTTTAACTTTTTTACTGTTTCAATAACCCCTTTTGCGAAGAAAATAGCACGTTCATCATTATCTGGAAAAAGATTACCATCCTCGTCAGTCAAAGTAGCTTTGCGCTTAAAATAATCTTCGTTATCAATAAAATAAACCTGAATGCGTTCCTTAGGAATAGAAGCTACCTTAATAATCAAAGGCATATCCAAATCGTTGATGACTAAATTTATACCAGATAACCTTATAACTTCATGAAGTTGGTGCCTTCTTTCGTTAATATTACCAAAACGAGGCATAAATATTCGTATCTGTCCTCCTTGTTTGTTTACCATTCTTGGAGCTTCAAAGGACATTGAAGAAATCTCCGTTTCTGGTAAATATGGAACAACTTCCGACGACACATACAATATTCGTTTATCTTTCATAAATCTACTGCTTTTGAAAATTAAGAGTAAAAAACATGCAAAATTACAAAAATTTGTGCAGATTGCTAGTAAAATATTATGTTTGCACGCGTTAATTTTTTGTTATAGAGTTGAAAATTTTTCACAATCAAACCGAATTATCTAGTCATGTAGATGGCCTTAAGGCAGATGGAAGCTCCATAGGGTTTGTGCCAACAATGGGTGCGCTTCATAATGGGCACTTGTCTTTGGTTGAAAAAGGATTACATGACAATGCTTTTGTAGTAGTAAGTATTTTTGTCAATCCTACTCAATTTGATAATAAAGAAGATCTTGTTAAATACCCAAGAACATTAAATGCTGATGTATCACTTTTAAGAACTGTAAGTGATACAAATATTGTGGTTTATGCACCAACCGTTGAGGATATTTACAACAATAATGTACAATCCCAATCCTTTACTTTTGATGGCTTAGAGCACGAAATGGAAGGCGCTTTTAGAGAAGGTCATTTTGATGGTGTAGGTACTATTGTAAAGCGTTTGTTTGAAATTGTTAAACCTGATAGAGCTTACTTTGGTGAAAAAGATTTTCAGCAATTGCAGATCATTAAAAAACTAGTAGAATTACATAATATACCTGTAAAAGTAATAGGTTGTCCAATCCATAGAGCAAAAGATGGCTTGGCAATGAGCTCTAGAAATTCAAGACTGACAAAAGACCATAGAAATGTAGCTCCATTTATCTATAAAACCTTAAAATCTGCCAAGAACAAGTTTGGCACAAAAAGTGCTCAAAAAGTTACGGAATGGGTAGAAGAGCAATTTAAGCAACAACCGCTTTTAGAGCTAGAGTATTTTATAATTGCAGACACAGAAACCCTAAAACCAGTAAAACGAAAATCAACAAAAAAGACCTATAGAGCTTTTATAGCTGTATATGCAGGTGATATAAGACTTATAGACAATATCGCCTTAAATTAATTACCTTAGTCCCATGCAAATTCAAGTTGTAAAATCTAAGATACATCGCGTTAAATGTACAGGTGCTGACCTTAATTACATTGGTAGTATAACTATTGATGAGGATTTAATGAATGCTGCCAATATTATACAAGGAGAGAAAGTTCAGATTGTAAATAACAACAATGGGGAGCGATTAGAAACCTATTGTATTCCTGGCCCTCGTAATAGTGGAGAAATAACCCTAAATGGAGCTGCGGCAAGAAAAGTGGCTGTAGGTGATATTTTAATTTTAATTACGTATGCCTTTATGGATATGGAAGAGGCAAAAACCTTTAAGCCGTCTTTGGTGTTCCCAAACGAAGCTAACAATCTTCTAAAATAAACTCTTGAGCACACCAAAATCCATCCTAAAAGTTGTTTTACCCTTGCTCTTAGGAGTAGTTTTGGTATGGTATTCATTGTCTCAAATCTCCGTATCAAAACTTATTCAATATTTTAAGGATGCAGACTATTTTTGGATAATCTTAGGAGTGAGTTTAGGTATATTAAGTCATGTGTGTAGAGCTTATCGTTGGTTGTTTATGGCAGAACCATTAGGTTACAGGCCTAAATTTGCCAATAGTTTTATGGCTGTGTATTCAGCTTACCTTATTAATCTAACAATACCAAGAGCAGGTGAAGTAGCCAGAGCTTCAATATTAGCTACATATGAAGACGTGCCTTTTGACAAAGGATTTGGTACCATTGTAGCAGAACGTGTTGCTGACACCTTAATGCTACTCTTAATAATAGGAATAGCCCTCGTTTTAGAGTTTGAGTTCATTTATAGTTTCTTTATGGAAAAGTTTAATCCCACAACTTTGCTTATAGGCGGAACAATATTGTTGTTGCTAGTTTTAGGATTGTACTTTTTTATAAGGCGAAGCAGTTCAAAATTTGCTTTAAAAGTAAAAAGCTTTGTTAAAGGACTTATTGAAGGTGCATTGAGCATATTTAAAATGAAAAAGAAATGGGCATTTATTTTTTATACTGTATTTATTTGGGTACTGTATTTATCTATGTTTTATGTCACCACATTAGCACTGCCAGAATTGGGCAACATATCACTAGCCGGTGTATTGATAGGCTTTATTTTAGCAAGTTTCAGTATTGCAGCAACAAATGGAGGTATAGGCTCTTTTCCGGAAGCTATAGTGATTGCATTTACGCTGTTTAATATACCAGAAGATCCAAGTAGAGCCTTCGGTTGGATTATGTGGTCTTCTCAGACTTTGGTCATTATAGTTCTTGGCGGCCTGTCTTTGATATACTTACCAATCTATAACAGAAAGAAAACCAGCGTATAAAAATATTTTTTACCTTGCTTCAACTTTAAGTCAATCTACAACATGAAGAATTTTTATAGACTTGTTATATTATTTCTAATCACATGTAATACCCAAGCACAAGCAATTTATGAAACTATAGATTCATATAAGCTTGATGATAAACGTGAATTAAAAATTCAATTACCAAGAAATTATGATCCAGAAGCGGATCGCACTTATCCTTTGGTTATCGTTTTAGATGGGGATTATTTATTTGAGCCAGTTGCTGGTAATATAGATTACCAAGCCTATTGGGAAGATATACCAGATTGCATTGTGGTGGGTGTAAAACAAGCGACATCTAGAACAGATGATTTTTTCTATGCCGAAGAGACAAATTTGCCCATAAACGAAGGAGCGGATTTCTACGAATTTATGGGAGCAGAATTGATTCCCTTCATTGAAGAAAATTACAAAGCCTCTCCGTTTAGAGTAATTGTAGGGCACGATATGAGTGCTAATTACATCAACTACTACTTGTTTAAAGATGAGCCAATGTTTAGGGCATACATAAGCCTGAGCCCAGATTTAGCACCACAAATGGTAGAAAGATTGCAGCAACGCTTATCAATTTTAGAGCAAGAAACATTTTATTACATGGCAACGGCAGATGCAGATTTGAAGGTTTTAAGAAATTCAATAATAGAATGTGACGCCAAATTAAAATCTATTGAAAATGGCAAACTACACTATAAGTTTGACAATTTTGAAGATGCCAACCATTATTCTTTGGTAGGGAGAGGAATTCCAAAAGCATTAAATGAAATATTTGCTTTATATAAACCCATTAATGGAAAAGAATACAATGAAGAAGTATTGACTTATGAAGGCTCACCGTACGACTACCTAATGAAAAAGTACGAAGACATAGAATACTTTTACGGTTTTGAAAAGAAATTGATAGAAAATGACATTAGAGCTATTGCAGCTGCTTGCAAAAAGCGCGATGATTTAGAATCTTTAGAGAAGTTGGCAAGGTTGGTTAAGAAAGAATTTCCTAAATCTATGCTCAGTGCTTATTATATGGGAATGTTCCACGAAAAGGAAGGCAACCTAAGAAAAGCACTGTTACGCTACAAAGCCGGATTATTGCTAGAGCCTTCTCAGTATATTGATAAGGAAATGATGCTCGAAAAAATGTACGATATACAAGATGCGATGAAAGATTAATTGCAGTTCATCGAAAAAAATTCACAACTTAACGATATTTTAGTATGTTTGGTACCCCAAAGCTAAACCTACTTAAAAATGAGAAAGACTATTTTAATAGTTCTGGCATTTATTTTTTGCATGCCATTATGCGCTCAGATTAGTTATGATGAAATAAATTCATCAAAACTAAATTCGGTTCGTCAACTAAAAATTAAACTACCAAAGGATTACGATCCATCCTCAGAAATTAAATATCCTTTAATTATTGTTTTTGATGGTGATTATTTATTTGAGCCCATAGCTGGCCAAGTAGATTTTCAAACCTATTTTGATGATATGCCAAGCTCTATAATAGTTGGTGTTGTACAAGGTAGCGAAAGACGTTATGATGGCTATTGTGATGAGGTCACTGGCTTACCTAAAGAATCTGGCTTACGTTTTCACGATTTTGTGGCAGAAGAGTTAATACCTTATCTAGATGAAAAGTTCAATACAAGTAAGTTTAGGGTTGCAGTCGGCCATGATTTAATGGGCAATTTCATAAATTCTTATTTATTTAAAGAAGATCCATTATTTAATGCTTACGTATGCATTAGTCCAGATTTATCTGGTACTGTAAGAGACTATTTAGGTAAAAGATTAGAGTTTTTTAAGGATGATATCTTTTATTATATGGCGACTTCAGATAAAGATCTGCCCTATATAAGAGAAGCTGTTTTAAACGCCAATTCTCAGATTTCAGAAGTTAAAAACCAATATTTAACTTATTATTTTGATGATTTTAAGAATGATACGCATTACACACTTGTTAACAGTGCAATTGCTAAATCGTTTGACAAGATTTTTGAATTGTACAAACCACTCCGTGAGAAAGAACTAGAAGAAAAAGTATTGACTTATGAAGGTACTTTAGACAAGTATTTGGTAGATAGATACGATAGGATTGAAGAGTTATTCGGAATAAAAAAACCAATCACAGAAGAAGAATTTGAAAAAGTAGTTAAAGTTGCCGAGCAACGAAATGATTTGGAGTCTTTAGAGAAAATAGGAAAACTGGCAAAAAAATTAAATCCAGAATCATTATTGGGAACATACTACCTCGCTCAATATTCAGAAAAAGTTGGTAAGACCAAAAAAGCTAAAAAGTTATACGAATCTGCTTTAACACTTAATGATGTGAGCCATATTAATAGAGATTTTATCTTCTCTAAAATTGACGAACTTACCATTGTGGATGCAGATAAAGAAGAAGAAGGAGAGGAGGAAGACAATGAAGAAAACTAAGAAAAATTCATTATCGACCGACTATTTCTTTGAGGCATTGTTCAACAGAACAAAAAACTTTCTATTTACTAATATACCTTCAAAATTAGCTACGATAAAAGTTTTCGCAATAATCAGTTGGTTTAAAGACATCAACTAAAATTATATTAATTTAGCTGTTCTAAAATTTTAAAAGATTTCCGATTTAATTGGAAACTGAAAATGGCTAAAGTAAAAACAACCTTTTTTTGTCAAAACTGTGGTAGTCAATATGCCAAATGGCAAGGACAATGCACATCTTGTAAGCAATGGAATACCATTGCTGAGGAGGTTATCCAAAAACCTGAAAAAAGTAATTGGAAGCCTCAAGGCTCATCTACCAAACGCGTCTCAAAACCACTAAAAATTAATGAGATAGATACTTCGCAAGAAGCACGCCTAAACATGCATGACGCAGAATTTAATCGTGTTCTTGGAGGTGGAATGGTTCAAGGTTCGTTAACACTTTTAGGAGGTGAACCAGGCATAGGAAAAAGTACCTTACTACTTCAAATTGCCTTAAAATTAAACTACAAAACACTTTACGTATCTGGGGAGGAAAGTCAGAAACAAATTAAGATGCGTGCAGAACGTATCAATCCCAATGACAATAGTTGCTATATCCTCACAGAGACTAAAACCCAAAACATCTTTAAACAAATAGAAGCCTTAGAACCAGATTTGGTAATTATAGACTCTATACAGACGTTGCATAGTGATTATATTGAGTCTTCAGCCGGAAGTATATCTCAAATTAAAGAATGCACTACCGAACTGATCAAATTTGCTAAAGAAACCGCAACACCAGTCTTGTTGATTGGGCACATTACAAAAGACGGTCATATTGCCGGACCTAAGATTCTTGAGCATATGGTAGATACCGTTTTACAATTTGAAGGCGATCGCAATCATGTTTTCAGAATTCTAAGAGCACATAAGAATCGCTTTGGCTCAACGAACGAATTGGGCATTTATGAAATGCAAGGTTCTGGTTTGCGAGAAGTTTCTAACCCATCAGAGATTTTAATTTCTGAAAAAGATGGAGAACTTTCTGGCAACGCAGTTGCCGCCACCCTTGAAGGTTTACGACCTTTAATGATTGAGGTACAAGCATTAGTAAGCACCGCAGTTTATGGAACTCCTCAACGTTCCGCGACGGGTTTTAATGCTAAGCGTTTAAACATGCTGTTGGCAGTTTTAGAGAAAAGAGCAGGCTTTCGTTTAGGCGCAAAAGACGTGTTTTTAAACATAACTGGGGGAATCACGGTTGATGATCCGGCAATAGATTTAGCCGTTGTTGCTGCAATCTTATCTTCTAATGAAGACGTAGCTTTACCTAGCGATTACTGCTTTGCTGCTGAGGTAGGTTTATCTGGTGAAATAAGACCGGTTCAACGCGTTGAACAGCGCATATTAGAAGCGGAGAAATTAGGCTTCTCCAGTATTTTTGTTTCTAAGTATAATAAGATTTCCATAAAGAACACACAAATTAAGATTCAGTTAGTCTCAAAAATTGAAGACTTGATAGGTTTTATAGTCTAATTCACTGAAAAACAAGTGTTTTTAATCGGTGTTTTTGTGGTTTTCATTTTTCGAAATAAACACTTTATCGAATTTTTGATACACTTCATCGTTTTTTTTAACAAAATGTCTTGTGCGCTTTTTTATAAATGACTACTATTGTACGGTATGGTGAAACTTATAATAAAGGTTTGTCATACAATTAGTTATATCCCTCCTACTATTCATTTCCATTGAATTAAAGATTTTATCACAGTACATAATAATAGTCCCAAACTATTAATACCATTATGTTATGAAGATAAAATTACTTTTGTGCTTTCTTACTAGTTTAATGCTAATTAGTACTTTCTATGCCCAAACTTCTAAGGTGATAGTTAAGGTAAAATGGAAAAGCGAATCCTATAACCACAAATTAGAACTCTATAATGCTGCTAATGATTTAGTGATTTCTATTTGCGATGATACCCAATGTTATTCTGGTACTCAAACAGGTGGTACGGACAAATATGTGGTCAAATATAACCTTGGATGTGTTGATGACGGAAATAACTACTATGTAAAGCTTTATGATTATGATAATGACGGTTGGTCTAGCAGTAGTGTAAATGTTAAAGTTGCTGGAGTTACAGTAATTAATAATGATGGTACTGGTGCGACTACAGCGGGTCAGAATTTATACTTTAATGTATCTGGTGGTGCTGCTGAATGTAATGCTGAACCAGATATGGATCAGGACGGAATAGCAGACTATTTAGATTATGATGATGATGGTGACGGGCTAACTGATGGTGCTGAAAATATTGGTGAAGATAGATTCGAGTGTACACTTCCACCACTCGTTTTTGAAAATGGAGCGTATGACGCTGCGGCCAGTAGTGGTTCTGAAGGTACTGTAGGTGCAGTTTACCGTTTTGGGAATGCTATTGAAGGAAAAGATGTTTTATTGGAGGTCTTAGAATTAGACAATACAACGATTAGCGATATTGATGTTGACACAATTGATAACCCTTCGTATCTCCAAACCCAACTGACAATGACTGGGACCGGTACACCTGGAGCGAGGTTTAAATTTACCATCGTAGATTCAAGAACAACCACTCCTTCTGTAGAAGTGTATAGAATAAATGGAATTTCTTGGGATGTCGATGGAGGATCAAATTATCAAGAATCGCATGTATATTATGATGTTGCGGCCTATGGAACTGAGAATCCAACTGCTTTAGAGGTCACCGATTTGGGTAGTAATAATATTCAAATTAGTGCTAATGGTGAACAAGAAGGACCAGGTTTCTCAACTTTAAAGATATTAAGAGCATATTATCAGTTCATAGGCAATTCTTTCGAAATGAGAATGCAACTTGTCAATAAAACAACTACTGGATCTAATCTGCGCCAGTTCGGAATGTCATTCACACAGTGTGAGTTTTTAGATTTTAATGCTAATTCTTTGATTATTATTACAGGTGAAGATTTTGATGGGGATGGTAAATACAACCATTTAGATTTAGACTGTGACAATGATGGTATCCCAGATAACGTCGAAGCACAGACAACATTGGGGTATATTGCTCCTAGTAATAATGTTAATCAAAAAACAGGAATAGATTATAATTACGGTGAAGGCCTAAGTTCAATTGATACAGATGGAGATAATACTCCTGATGTTTTAGATTTAGATACAGATGGTGATGGCTTTCCTGACATAGAAGAAAATGGAATGGCAAATAGTATTACCACATTTTCAGATTCCGATGACGATGGACTAGATATACTTTTTGAAGGTTCTGTAACTTATGATCCAACGGATCCTAATGATGATATTAATTCACCTGAAGCGTCGATATTACCAGACACCGATGGGGATTTATATATAGGAGGTGATTTAGACTACAGGGATGACTTGGATGTTTACCATGAAAATGCCACGATAGATTTTGATGGTTACGACGATTATCTGAGCGGCGACAGTCTTATTGAGGGCCTTAGGGAGCTGACGATAATGGCGTGGGTAAAGATAGACCCCTCAAATTCGGGGAACACCTATGCCACGATAGTTGGTGAGGGGGATGCGTTTAAGATCTTCGTCCAGGGAGGCAACGGTCTTCGTTTTTCAATGCGCACCACTGCGGGAAGCCAGCAGGGCATAAGCGGTACGAATATAAATTATGAAGAGTGGCACCATTTGGCCGCCACGTTCTCAAATTCTACAGGTAAACTGGTGTTTTATGTTGACGGGGAGGAGCAGGGCCAGCAGACCAATTCTGGCCTCGTTGGCAGGACGCTGAGCTCATCGGGTCTTTGGAACGGCAGTTTTGAAATTGGCCGCCGATCGATGGACTATACCAACAAGCAGTATTTTGCGGGAGACATCGACGAGGTAAGAATATTCGATTCAGCACTTACAGAAGAACAGATACGACAAATGGTCTATCAGGAGATAGAAGCGGACAATGGACTTGTAAAGGGGAAGGTCACACCGAAACAGATAAAGGACACCAAGACCCTTCAGACGGTGCCATGGTCGAGCCTTATGGGTTACTGGCCAATGACCGATATAAAGAGCAGTACCACGACGGACCTCTCGGGAAATGGCAGGACCCTAAAGCTGATGAATATCAGGACGGTACAGGAACAGACCGCGCCAATGCCCTATGAGACGGGCGGCAATGGCGACTGGACAAATGAAGGGACATGGTTGCACGGCGATGTCTGGGACATTGAAGATGTACCGAGCAACAAGGACTGGGGCATTGTCCACATTAAGCATAATGTTACATCCTCAGCGTCGCACACCAACCTGGCACTGCTGATAGACTCCGATAAGACCTTGACCATCAACGGTGACAACAAGGTGGAGAACAATTGGTACCTAGAACTGAACGGCACCTTGGATCTAATGGACGATTCACAGTTGGTTCAGACCGTTACCAGTGATTTGGTGACCTCTGCCAGCGGTAGAGTTAAGCGTCGACAAGAAGGGGCCAACAACAAATATTGGTACAACTATTGGGCCTCACCGGTTGGGGGTCAAGGTGCGACAAGCTTAACGGACAACAATACGACGAACAACAACCCCAATAATTCGGGCCATAGCCTGAACATGCTCAAAAAGGCCGACGCCAGTAGCTTTCAGTTTACCGATGCCTATGACGAGACGGGCAAGATAAGCAGGTTCTGGCTGTACAAGTACCAAAACGGCGTCACCTATTATGACTATGAAGGCTTTGATGAGAACACGGCACTGCAGCCAGGCGTCGGTTACACCCAAAAGGGCACCGGTATATCAGGGTCGGAACAGCAATATCTGTTTGAGGGAAAACCAAATAACGGTACCATAGTCGTACCGGTCACGGATACTGGCGGAAGCGGTTCCGTTCCCGCGGTTTCTAAAACGGACTACCTGTTGGGCAACCCATATCCATCTGCTTTGGACATCCATGAGTTCATCGATGACAATATCGGTGTCATAGACGGTACGATACAGCTTTGGCAGCAATGGAGCGGAAGCTCTCATTATCTCGATGAATATAACGGAGGCTACGCACAGGTCAATAAACTGGGCTCGGTAAGGGCATATCAGTTTGTGGGCATCGAAGGTGAGACCAATGGCAGCCAAGACGGCACCAAGACACCATCAAGGTACTTGCCGGTAGGGCAAGGGTTTATGACAGAGATTGAGAACAGTGGCAATATAGTTTTTAAAAACAGCCAACGAGTGTTTATTAAAGAATCAGACGCCAACGGGTCTTATAATAATGGGTCGGTGTTCTTTAGGGGCACTTCTAATTCGCAAAATGTAACTGAACAGCAAAATTCAGATCCAGAAGAGGATCCAATGCAAAAAATACGTTTAGAGTTCAATTCAGTTGATGGCCCTGCCACCAGGAGAGAATTATTACTGGGCTTTAGCGAAGATACATCGGACGATTATGATTACGGATACGATTCTAAAAATGTAGAGGAATACAGCGATGACCTCAACCTTGCTCTAGAAGATGAACTGATGACCATGCAGGCCTATGGTCCAATTACTGAGGATAAGGCGGTACCGCTGGTACTAAAAACTTCGGGAAGCTATAACTATACCATAAAGGTTTCCGAAATGGAAAATATCCCTGAGGCCCAAGAGCTGTATATAAAGGATAATTTAACTGGTGAATATTTCGATTTAAGAAATGAAGAGCAACCTTTTGAGTTCTCATCCGAAGAAGGTGAATTTAACGATAGGCTCGAGATCGTTTTCCAGCAACAGCAAAGCGAAACGCTGTCGCAGATAGAAGAAAACATTGAAGATATTAACCTTTATTATGCCATGGGAAGAAAGAAGATCGTGGTGCTGAACCCGACCAATGAAGATCTGAAGAGCATGGAAATAATAAACATGCTGGGACAGTCCGTTGCAAGGATCGGTACCTTCGAAGGCTCGTACAACGAGTATGGCTTGCCGCAACTGAGCGCGGGCACGTACATCGTAAACCTTACCACCGCAACGGGCGCAAGCATGACGAAGAAATTTATCGTAAAGTAAAACAGTGTTTTTAGTTAGTTAGTGGCAAAGGCCGTTCGGTAAGCATATCGAATGGCCTTTGTTGATTATGATATTATTTGAAATTATGTTTAATTTAAAATTAATAAGTTTAAATTATTGTAAATAGCTGAATATGAAGTGCTTTTAATCGCTTTTTTTAACTGCTTATCTTTATATAAATGCTCATAAACGTTGCTTTCCTAAGTTATATCGAAAAGAACTTTAATTATTTTTTATTTCATTTTTCATCTATTAGTATTGTAATGTATTATTCTGACTATCAGACAGTTTAATACATGATATTTCCCTTAAAATATAATCCATTAGACCGAAGATTTTATCGTAGTACATAGTTAAATAGTATTAACCTATAAAACCATAAACTATGAAAATATTACTACTTAAAAGAGAACAGATTTTGTCTTTTATTATCTTAATCTTTTGTGCTTCCCCATTAATTAAAGCACAGAATAACTCTAATGACATTGCGGCATCTGTGCAAAGCTTTAGATTAGAATTTAATAACGTAGATGGACCTTCGGTAACTCGATCGCTACAGCTCAGTTTTAGTGACAATACTTCAGATAATTTTGATGAAGGCTATGACACAAAGAATTTACTCTTAATGCAAGATGACCTAAACTTGTTGCAAAACGGTGAGTATTATATATCCCAGGCATACAGCCCTATAACTGAAGATAAAATTGCAAACCTTGTATTTCAGGCCTCTGGTAATTATAATTATACTATCGAGCTTACCACGATGGAAAATATGGATAACCAAAGTATTCGTTTAAGGGATAATTATACAGGTGAGATTTTTAATTTAAAAAATAGTGGAACTTACCAGTTTTCATCACAGCAAGGCTATTTCGAAGATAGGTTTGAAGTATTCTTCAAATCTGAAGAAACATTATCTCAAACGGAATTTGAAATTGAGGGTGTAGACGTAAGGTATCTCAGTTCTAGTAATACAATATTAGTTTCAAACACTAATAGTTCAGATGTAAAAGACGTGGAAATATATAATATTTCTGGTCAAAAGGTTTTCAGTGATAATACTGTAAACGATGAAAATTTAATTAAATATGAACTAGGAAAAATAAATTCAGGAATTTATATTGTAAAGTTGGTAACAGAAAAAAACGGTTTATTTACTAAAAAGATTATTGTTAACTAGTGATTTTTGAATAAATATCTGAGAGGTCATTCCTAATAGCGTAATTAGGGATGACTTTATTGGTTTACTTAAAATGACTGAATAATGAATCTTATTTTTTATTTACAAGTATTAATAGCACAAACATATTATCGGTTTTTTTAAACACTTAATCGAAGAAAATGTTCCTTTTTTTTGGTGTTTTTTGTTCAAATCACTACTATTGTAGTATATAAGATAAAACCAAACCTTATAATTTATCGTATAGATAATACACTCCCTCAAAATTACAATCCATTGAATTAGAAGTTTAGTTTATAGTACATAGATGCTAATAAGTTCAAAAACTATTAAAGCTTATGTATAAAAGACTACCCATTTTTATATTATTTTTAATAACACAGTCATTATGTGCTCAAACGAATGCCCCAAGTATTCAGACAGGAGTTAGTTTTCAATGGGCAGATTCTCAAACTTCTGCTAATCAAGCAGCGACGATAAAAAGCGTTACAGTTAATAATATTGTATATGAGAACTATGGTATACCAGCAGGATATACATTAACCCAGTTAGGTTCTAATGGCCATAACGTCAATAAAATTAGAAGAAACGGAACGTATGTTGAAACAACTAGTGCAAGTTCTACGTGGAATAATTCAGCATTAGCATCATTTCAGGATTTAAATTTAAATCATTATTTTGAGGCTAACGGTAATGGTCAAAATATATGCGATAATTATGCTGCAGAGCAGTCAACAACTGCTCAAAGACAAACCTTAACTTACGGAACAGGTATTTTTGCAAGTTCAAGTGGAATTATAGCAATTACTGAACGTAACGCAAATAATTGTTATCATGTTGAACTTTTCGGTATTCCAGTGGGAGGAGGAGCTGTTCAGTCATTAGGGGAAACTTTTGTTAACGAAACTTCGACAAAATGGGGTTATGGAGGTACTGGATCTAGCGGTAACATAGGGACTGCAGGAGCAATGAATCCACCGCCTTCAGGATCAGATTATTGGTTAAGCGACCGGGTTATAGAAAATAATGGTACAATCGGCATAGCTTTATTTTATTTGGATGACATTGCTCCGAATGGTTCAATTATTACCAGCGCACAATTAACAGCTTCTAGCAACGATCATGCAGATGGTAAGTTATTTATATTAACATTACCTGATCAGGATAAAGATGGGTTTAGCGATGTTGATGATTTAGATGATGATAATGATGGTATTCTAGATGTTGATGAATGTTCTGATTTAGGTAAAGAACCATTGCTTAATTCTGATTTTGAAGATTTAGATATCACTAATGGATTAGATGGTGGTCCTACAGATGTTGTACCAAATTCTGGAATTTGGAAAGGAGATGCAAGTAATGTTCCCAATTGGTTGAGTTCAGATGCTACAAACAATCATTTAGAAATATGGCATAATACCCAAACAGCAGGTAATGATGTAGGTGGTATGGCTTACTCAGGTTCGCAATGGGCTGAGGTTAACGCTACTACTAATGATGGATTATATCAAGATATACAAACGTCTTCAGGAGATGTGTTACAATGGTCTTTTGCGCATAGGAAAAGAACAGGATATGCAGGTAGTGCTCAAGAAGATGTGGTTAGATTATTGATTGGTGATCCCTCAGGAACCTTAACTGGTCAAGGAGATTTTAGTTCCGCAGGAGATTCATCATGGACAGTACATTCTGGAACATACGTAGTTCCAAATGGACAAACTACAACAAGATTAACTTTTACTGCTTTACAAGTAGCTGCAGGCGGATCAGCAACCACTTCGGGTAATTTTGTAGATAAAGTAGAATTGTATATACTTCCCAATTGTGAAGACACTGATAATGATGGGTTACCTGATTATTTTGACATAGACAGTGATGATGATGGAATACCTGACAATGTCGAGGCTCAGCCATCATTAGGGTATGTCGGGCCTAGCGGTACTGGCTCTGGAATTACAGATATAGATCAAAATGGTATAGATGATAATTTTGGATTAGGATTTACTATACTGGTTGATACAGATCAAGATGGAATCCCAGATTTTAGAGATTTAGACTCTGATAGTGATGGCTTACCAGATATTCAAGAAAATGGTCTGGCAAATGCAATTTCAGGATCAGATTCCGATGTCGATGGTTTAGATAATATTTTTGAAACAACAAACATTAATGATGCTTTATTAGATGTTAATGAAGACATAGAAGATCCAACAGATTTATCCATTCTACCAGACACCGATGGGGATTTATATATAGGAGGTGATTTAGACTACAGGGATGACTTGGATGTTTACCATGAAAATGCCACGATAGATTTTGATGGTTACGACGATTATCTGAGCGGCGACAGTCTTATTGAGGGCCTTGGGGAGCTGACGATAATGGCGTGGGTAAAGATAGACCCCTCAAATTCGGGGAACACCTATGCCACGATAGTTGGTGAGGGGGATGCGTTTAAGATCTTCGTCCAGGGAGGCAACGGTCTTCGTTTTTCAATGCGCACCACTGCGGGAAGCCAGCAGGGCATAAGCGGTACGAATATAAATTATGAAGAGTGGCACCATTTGGCCGCCACGTTCTCAAATTCTACAGGTAAACTGGTGTTTTATGTTGACGGGGAGGAGCAGGGCCAGCAGACCAATTCTGGCCTCGTTGGCAGGACGCTGAGCTCATCGGGTCTTTGGAACGGCAGTTTTGAAATTGGCCGCCGATCGATGGACTATACCAACAAGCAGTATTTTGCGGGAGACATCGACGAGGTAAGAATATTCGATTCAGCACTTACAGAAGAACAGATACGACAAATGGTCTATCAGGAGATAGAAGCGGACAATGGACTTGTAAAGGGGAAGGTCACACCGAAACAGATAAAGGACACCAAGACTCTTCAGACTGTGCCATGGTCGAGCCTCATGGGTTACTGGCCAATGACCGATATAAAGAGCAGTACCACGACGGACCACTCGGGAAATGGCAGGACCCTAAAGCTTATGAACATCAGGACGGTACAGGAACAGACCGCGCCAATACCCTATGAGACGGGCGGCAATGGTGACTGGACAAATGAAGGGACATGGTTGCACGGCGATGTCTGGGACATTGAAGATGTACCGAGCAACAAGGACTGGGGCATTGTCCACATTAAGCATAATGTTACATCCTCAGCGTCGCACACCAACCTGGCACTGCTGATAGACTCCGATAGGACCTTGACCATCAACGGTGACAACAAGGTAGAGAACAATTGGTACCTAGAACTGAACGGCACCTTGGATCTAATGGACGATTCACAGTTGGTTCAGACCGTTACCAGCGACCTGGTGACCTCATCCAGCGGTAGAGTTAAGCGTCGACAAGAAGGGACCAACAACAAATATTGGTACAACTATTGGGCCTCACCGGTTGGGGGTCAAGGTGCGACAAGCTTAACGGACAACAATACGACGAACAACAACCCCAATAATTCGGGCCATAGCCTGAACATGCTCAAAAAGGCCGACGCCAGTAGCTTTCAGTTTACCGATGCCTATGACGAGACGGGCAAGATAAGCAGGTTCTGGCTGTACAAGTACCAAAACGGCGTCACCTATTATGACTATGAAGGCTTTGATGAGAACACGGCACTGCAGCCAGGCGTCGGTTACACCCAAAAGGGCACCGGTATATCAGGGTCGGAACAGCAATATCTGTTTGAGGGAAAACCAAATAACGGTACCATAGTCGTACCGGTCACGGATACTGGGGGAAGCGGTTCCGTTCCCGCGGTTTCTAAAACGGACTACCTGTTGGGCAACCCATA
Organism: Winogradskyella sp. MIT101101; assembly: GCF_047126865.1. Lineage (NCBI taxonomy): Bacteria > Pseudomonadati > Bacteroidota > Flavobacteriia > Flavobacteriales > Flavobacteriaceae > Winogradskyella > Winogradskyella sp. MIT101101. The sequence continues at coordinate 2,343,270 of NZ_CP138982.1, forward strand.
TCCATCTGCTTTGGACATCCATGAGTTCATCGATGACAATATGGGTGTCATAGACGGTACGATACAGCTTTGGCAGCAATGGAGCGGAAGCTCTCATTATCTCGATGAATATAACGGAGGCTACGCACAGGTCAATAAACTGGGCTCGGTAAGGGCATATCAGTTTGTGGGCATCGAAGGTGAGACCAATGGCAGCCAAGACGGCACCAAGACACCATCAAGGTACTTGCCGGTAGGGCAAGGGTTTATGACAGAGATTGAGAACAGTGGCAATATAGTTTTTAAAAACAGCCAACGAGTGTTTATTAAAGAATCAGACGCCAACGGGTCTTATAATAATGGGTCGGTGTTCTTTAGGGGCACTTCTAATTCGCAAAATGTAACTGAACAGCAAAATTCAGATCCAGAAGAGGATCCAATGCAAAAAATACGTTTAGAGTTCAATTCAGTTGATGGCCCTGCCACCAGGAGAGAATTATTACTGGGCTTTAGCGAAGATACATCGGACGATTATGATTACGGATACGATTCTAAAAATGTAGAGGAATACAGCGATGACCTCAACCTTGCTCTAGAAGATGAACTGATGACCATGCAGGCCTATGGTCCAATTACTGAGGATAAGGCGGTACCGCTGGTACTAAAAACTTCGGGAAGCTATAACTATACCATAAAGGTTTCCGAAATGGAAAATATCCCTGAGGCCCAAGAGCTGTATATAAAGGATAATTTAACTGGTGAATATTTCGATTTAAGAAATGAAGAGCAACCTTTTGAGTTCTCATCCGAAGAAGGTGAATTTAACGATAGGCTCGAGATCGTTTTCCAGCAACAGCAAAGCGAAACGCTGTCGCAGATAGAAGAAAACATTGAAGATATTAACCTTTATTATGCCATGGGAAGAAAGAAGATCGTGGTGCTGAACCCGACCAATGAAGATCTGAAGAGCATGGAAATAATAAACATGCTGGGACAGTCCGTTGCAAGGATCGGTACCTTCGAAGGCTCGTACAACGAGTATGGCTTGCCGCAACTGAGCGCGGGCACGTACATCGTAAACCTTACCACCGCAACGGGCGCAAGCATGACGAGGAAATTTATCGTAAAGTAAAACAGTGTTTTTAGTTAGTTAGTGGCAAAGGCCGTTCGGTAAGCATATCGAATGGCCTTTGTTTTTCAAGAACATCTAGACATTTTTAGCAAAAAATCCTTAATTTCGCACCTCGAAAAGAAATGCGAATAATGACTACAAAGTTCCCTGAATATAAAGGACTTAACTTGCCAAAAGTTGCAAAAGACATTAGCGACTATTGGGAAGCCAATAATATCTTCGAAAAAAGTGTAACCACAAGAGAAGGCAAAGAACCCTATGTGTTTTTTGAAGGTCCACCTTCTGCTAATGGTTTACCAGGTGTACACCACGTTTTAGCACGCGCTATTAAGGATATCTTTCCACGTTATAAAACCATGAAGGGCTTTCAAGTAAAGCGTAAAGCTGGTTGGGATACTCATGGTTTACCAGTTGAGCTTGGTGTCGAAAAAGAATTGGGTATTACTAAAGAAGATATCGGTACAAAAATAACAGTTGAAGCGTACAACGAAGCGTGTAAAAAAGCCGTGATGCGTTATACAGACATCTGGAACGACCTCACGCAAAAAATGGGTTACTGGGTAGATATGGACGATCCATATATCACTTATAAATCCAAGTATATGGAATCTGTTTGGTGGTTACTTAAGCAGATTTACGAAAAAGATTTAATATACAAAGGCTATACGATTCAGCCATATTCGCCAAAAGCTGGTACTGGTTTAAGTTCGCATGAGTTAAATCAACCTGGAACTTACCAAGATGTAACAGATACCACAGTTGTAGCTCAGTTTAAAGCTAATACAGATTCATTACCAAACTTTTTACAAAATGAAGGTGATATATATTTTCTAGCTTGGACGACTACACCTTGGACACTACCAAGTAACACAGCATTGACAGTTGGGCCAAAGATTGATTATGTTTTAGTTGAAACCTACAATCAATATACATTCAAACCAATGAATGTGGTTTTAGCTAAAAGTTTAGTTGGAAAACAATTCGATGGTAAATACAAACAAGTTGAAACCAAGCCAGAACTAATAGAATTTAAAGAAGGAGATAAGAAAATCCCTTTTTATGTTGTAAAAGAGTTCAAAGGAAAAGATTTAGTTGGGATTACCTACGAACAACTATTATCCTACGCATTACCAAACGATAACCCAGAAAATGCGTTCAGAATCATTTCAGGAGATTTTGTAACTACCGAAGACGGAACAGGCATCGTACATACTGCGCCAACCTTTGGTGCAGATGATGCTTTGGTTGCAAAGCAAGCTACGCCAGAAGTGCCACCAATGTTAGTAAAAGATAACAATGGTAATTTAGTACCACTGGTAGATTTACAAGGCCGATTTAGACCAGAAATGGGAGAGTTTGCAGGTAAATATGTTAAAAACGAATATTACAGTGAAGGCGAAGCACCAGAGAAGTCAGTAGATGTAGAACTTGCCATTAAATTAAAAATAGAAAACAAAGCCTTTAAGGTTGAAAAATATAAGCACAGTTACCCTAACTGTTGGAGAACAGATAAACCAATCCTTTATTATCCTTTAGACTCTTGGTTCATAAAAGTAACTGATGTAAAGGAAAAAATGGTCTCACTCAATGATACCATCAACTGGAAACCAAAATCGACAGGAACCGGACGTTTCGGTAACTGGTTAGCTAATGCAAACGATTGGAATTTATCACGTTCACGTTTTTGGGGAATTCCATTACCAATTTGGAGAACTGAAGATGGTAAGGAACAATTATGTGTTGGTTCAGTAGAAGAACTAAAAGCAGAAATAGCTAAAGCTGTTGAATCAGGCGTAATGTCTGAAGATATATTCGCTGATTTTGAAGTCGGTAATATGTCTGAAGAAAACTATGAAACTGTCGATTTACATAAAAATGTAGTCGATAAAATAGTATTGGTTTCACCTTCAGGGCAACCAATGAAGCGCGAAAGTGATTTAATAGATGTTTGGTTCGATTCTGGTTCTATGCCTTATGCACAATGGCATTACCCATTTGAAAACAAAGATTTCATAGATAAGAAAGAAGCGTTTCCTGCAGATTTCATCGCAGAAGGTGTTGACCAAACACGTGGATGGTTCTATACATTGCACGCTATTGGCACAATGGTTTTCGATTCTGTGGCATACAAAAATGTGGTATCTAACGGTTTGGTTTTAGACAAAAACGGACAAAAGATGTCTAAGCGTTTAGGTAATGCTGTAGATCCGTTTGAAACACTTGCTAACCATGGCGCAGATGCTACGCGTTGGTATATGATAAGCAATGCCAACCCATGGGATAACCTAAAATTTGATATTGAAGGTGTAGAAGAGGTAAAACGTAAGTTTTTTGGAACGTTGTATAACACCTATTCATTTTTTTCACTTTATACCAACCTAGACGGATTTAATTATTCAGAGGACGATATCCCAATGAATGAAAGACCTGAGCTCGATCGTTGGATTCTTTCAGAATTAAATACATTGATTGAAAAGGTTGATGCATTTTATGCAGATTACGAGCCTACTAAGGCGGCAAGGGCCATTTCAAGCTTTACTCAAGATTACCTGAGTAATTGGTATGTGCGTTTAAGTAGAAGACGTTTCTGGAAAGGTGATTACCAAACAGATAAAATTTCAGCATATCAAACGCTCTATACATGCATGATTACTATTGCAAAACTCGGAGCTCCAATTGCACCGTTCTTTATGGACAGGTTGTATTTAGACCTTAATGCTGTAGCGCAAAAAGAGAATTTTGAAAGCGTGCATTTGGCAGAGTTCCCAAAAGCTGATAAAAGTGCTATAGATAAAGTGTTAGAACGAAAAATGGAAAATGCACAAACAATATCTTCATTAGTATTATCGTTGAGAGCTAAGGAGAAGATTAAAGTGCGTCAGCCATTGCAGAAAATTATGATTCCTATTGATAATCAACAGCAAAAGGAGGAGATTAAAGCAGTTTCTGATTTAATAAAACACGAAGTAAACATAAAAGAGATTGAGCTTTTAGAGGATGCTTCAGACATTTTGGTTAAAAAAATTAAACCAAACTTTAAAGTGTTAGGTCCTCGATTTGGAAAGGATATGAAGTTGATTTCCAACCTTATAAGTAATTTTTCGGCTGAAGACATTAAAAATATCGAGCAAAATGGTACTTTAGACGTTGAAATTAACGGAAAAAGTGTTACTTTAGAATTAGGTGATGTTGAGATTACATCCCAGGATATAGAAGGTTGGCTTGTGGCTAATGAAGGTGCATTAACAGTAGCTTTAGATGTTACAATAACCGAAGATTTACGTAAAGAAGGTATTGCACGTGAGCTCGTAAACCGTATTCAAAATTTACGTAAGGATTCTGGGTTTGAAGTCACAGATCGAATTGATGTGCAACTTCAGAATGACGAATCAGTAAAAGCTGCAATAGCTTCAAATGAGGAGTATATTAAATCAGAAACTTTAACCGAAGAATTACAAATTATGGACAAAGTAAACAATGGTATAGAAATTGCTTTTGACGAGGTAAATACCAAACTGTTTATACAAAAACATTAATATTATGGCAACAGATACTACTAATAGATATTCAGATAAAGATTTAGAAGAATTCAGAGTTTTAATTCAAGAAAAGATTGATAAAGCTGAGCACGATTTAGAACTGATAAAAAGTGCTTATATGAATGATCATAACAATGGTACGGATGATACGTCACCAACATTTAAGGCGTTTGAAGAAGGAAGTGAGACTATGAGCAAAGAAGCAAACTCTGCTTTGGCCATACGACAAGAAAAGTTTATTCGTGATCTAAAAAACGCATTGATTAGAATTGAAAACAAAACCTATGGTGTATGTCGTGTTACCGGAAAGCTTATTAACAAGGATCGCCTAAAGCTAGTGCCTCATGCAACTTTGAGCATCGAAGCAAAAAACATGCAGAAGTAACAAGTTCCTGCAACTGTAGGAATTCTATGACAAAAAAACAGATTTGCAATTACAAATACAGACCTCACAGGTTTCTAAAACCTGTGAGGTCTTTTGTTTTAGTGTTTTGTCTTGTATTTTCTTACTGTGGTAATTCTCAAAACATACTGACAAAGTCCATAGATGCAACTGCCATTGAAACTATTTCAATACAAGGCAATCAAATTTTCAATATTTCGGTTGTAACGTCTAAAACGAATCTCATTGATATAACATCAACATTAGATGGTGAATACCAAAGTAAATATCAGATAATAACTGAAGAAAAAAACAACAAACTTACACTTCGATTAGAGTTTATGTCTTTTGAAGATGTACCAGACAACAAGAGAAATGCTCATAAAGTCATTGCAGCAACTCTACATCTTAAAATCCCGGAAAACCTTAATTTAAGTATTCATAGCGATATTGGCTCTACAGATGTTATTGGAAATTTCAATATGCTTTCCATAGAGCTTTTGCAAGGGTACTGTAATGTTAATGGGTTGGCTAAGAACGGCATTATCAATACTATTGACGGTAATATTAGCGTTGTTACCAAAGATGGGAAAATTATTGCATCATCTAAAAATGGTGAGGTAGTTAAGGACAGCTTTAATCCATCGCAGTCTCTGTGGAATTTGAAATCCATTAATGGAGATATAACTGTTGCCAAAAAAGAATAATAATTTACATTTGTCTAAAATCGCTTAATGTCCCTAAAGAAAGCTTTATTTATCATCATCCTCATTTTACTGATAGACCAGATCAGCAAAATTTATATCAAAACACATTTTGCGTTAAATGATGACATCACTGTCTTTTCATGGTTTAAAATCGCTTTTGTGGAAAACGATGGCATGGCATGGGGAACTAAGCTGAGTGATTTTTTCACCTTTATTTCAGATAGATCAGCCAAACTTATCTTAACCTTATTTAGAATTGTAGCTGTAACTTGTATTGGGTTTTGGTTGGTAGATGTCACTAAGAAAAAAAAGTCTAAAACATTGATTTTTGCAATTTCCATAATCTTTGCAGGTGCTTTAGGGAATATTATTGATTCTGTGTTTTACGGCGTATTATTTAGCGATAGTGACATGCAGATCGCTACATTTTTACCAGAAGGAGGCGGTTATGCTGAAGTATTTCATGGTAAGGTGGTAGATATGCTGCATTTTCCCATTTGGAGTGGAGTGCTACCAGAATGGTTACCATTTTTTGGTGGAAAATACTTTTCTTTTTTTGACCCTGTTTTCAATGTCGCTGATATAGCTATCAGTACAGGTATCGGGATTTTAATTGTATTCAATAAAAAAGCTTTTAATGACAAGCCTAAAACTGAAATATATGATTCGGAGTCACACAATAATCTAACTTAACATCATTATCTACGGCTTCAAAATTCTCCGTTTCAGCTTCAAAAAACGATAAACCTATTTTAATGGTTTCTGGTTTACATTGTTTCAAAAACCTGTCATAAAATCCTTTTCCGTAACCCACTCTATTTCCTGTTTTGTCAAACGCTAAAAGCGGTACAAAAACTACTTCTAATTGTTCTGAAGCGATAGGAATTCCGTCAATTGGTTCGGGAATGTTATAGTTGTTTTTTTTAATTGTTGTACTATCTGTGAGGAGATAATGTGTCATCGAAAAATCTTCAAAATTACTTTTTGAAATGACGATATTTTTATCTTTTCCTGCTAGGATATTTAATATGTATTCTGTGTTGATTTCCTTTTGTTCTTCTATGGTCAAGAAGATGTGATAGAAGGATTTATCCCAAATATCTAATTTTAGCAACTGATTGGCTATAGAAAGACTATAATCTTCAATGTCATCAAGGGATAATGGCTTACGAAGTGATTTATATTTTTTTCGGAGTTCGGATTTTGTCACGATTCGGTTTTAGTGGTAATGTGAAAAATAGCATCACCTTGATAAATTATTGGTGATTCATTAACATTAAAAATATAGCCATTATTTGGTGCTTTTACAAAATGGTTAAAACTACCGTAAGGATCTGTAATATGTCCAAGAACATCTCCTTTTTTTACTTCAGAATTAATTGAAACTGAAGATTTAAACATGCCAGAATAACTAGCTCTAATCCATTTACTCTGTAATATATTTACACAAGATTTTTTTGGCTCAGACACCTTAAATTTTGAACCTAACATCCCTAAATGATGTAGCACGCGTTTAGCTCCATTAACACCTGTATTGGTGATGTGATGGTCTATATGAAAGGATTTACCGCCTTCATACAACAAAATAGGGATGCCCAATTTGTGACAGGTGCTTCTGAATGATTTCTTGATGTTTTTAGTATATAATACGAATGGAGCACCAAATATTTGTGCTAATTCATTTAGACTTTTTTCCTCTTTTATAACACGAATTTGGGCAGAATTGAAACGACCAGCACCTCCTGTATGAAAATCCAACACCAAATCTGCATGCGGTAAAATTTCGGTCACCAATTTAAAAGCTACTCTACTTGCTAATGAACCACCTTTTATGCCAGGAAATACACGGTTTAAATCTCGGCCATCAGGGAATTCTCGATCCATGTGGATAAATCCAAAAACATTAATGACAGGAATACATATAACCGTCCCTTTTTTAGGCTTATTGATACCCTTGGCAATAATCTGACGTACAATTTCCACACCATTTACTTCATCTCCATGAATACCAGCTGTAATTAACACTGTAGGTCCAGGCCTTTTGGAGCGTTCAATAATCACCGGAACATCAATTGTGTTTTGGGTATGCAGTTTTGCAACATTAAAGCTAACCTTGGCACTTTCTCCTAGTCCTACTTTTTCTCCAAGAATATGTAATACTTCTTTTTTGCTCATAAAAATTAGCCCATCCTTACCTTCCTGCTTCAACTGCGCTAAGCACAGGCTTCGAAAGGGACTCTCACGCTTGGGCAAAAGAGTCTATTTTGTGTTTCTTTCAATAAAAGTAATAATAGCTCTCGCTATATTTTTTTGTGTTGCCCTTTCAATACCTTCCAAGCCTGGCGTAGAGTTGACTTCCATAATCAAAGGCCCTCTTGAGGATTGTAACATGTCTACTCCGCAAACTGGCAACTTTAGAGCACGTGCGGCTTTTATCGCCAATTTTAATTCATCTTCAGAAAGTCTAATTAAATCAGCACTTCCTCCTCTATGTAAATTAGAACGGAATTCACCATCCTTACCTTGACGTTTCATAGCCCCAACAACTTGTCCATCTACAATCAATGCTCTTAGATCGGCTCCTTTGGCTTCGGCTATATATTCCTGTACTAAAGCTCTTGCTTGAAGTCCATTAAAAGCTTCTAGAACCGATTCGGCAGCATTTTTCGTTTCTGCCAGTACCACTCCCAGACCTTGTGTGCCTTCCAATAATTTAATAATTACAGGTGGTCCGCCAACATGTGCCAAAACTTCTTCAACATCACGAGAGTAATTTGTAAAAACTGTTTTTGGCATACCAATACCAGCTTTAGATAAACGCTGAAAACTTCTCAATTTGTCACGAGAACGTATGATGGCATCAGAGGAAACGGTTGTAAAAACGTTCATCATTTCAAACTGACGTACAACAGCGCAGCCAAAAAAAGTGACCGACGCGCCAATTCTAGGGATAATGGCATCGACATAATCTAAATATCTGTCCTTATAATAAATGGTCGGTTTTTCTTTTTCTATAATGATATCGCACTTTAGAGGGTCGATAATTTCAATTTCATGCCCTCTATTTTCGCCTTCTTCTACGAGTCGCCTGGTAGAATATAAATGTGCATTACGCGAAAGAATTACAATGTTCATTAGTGTACTTATAGGATTGGTTGTCTAGGTCAACATCGACCAAAAATTTTTGTTTTAGAAATTGACGGCCAATTAATACCGGAAATTTCATATCGTCTCTGGTGCTTAAAGTTAAGTTAATCTTATAGCTTTTTCCAAAGAATATAGCAGTTGTTTTAATTTTATAGCGGTTTTCCTTGTGGCCATTACTGCTCTTTACATCTGTGTAAGTGTAATTTTCAAATACCACTTCCTTACTATTAAAATTGGGATGACCTTTACTTTTAAAAGTGCAATATAGTTTGCCATTAGCCTCACTAATTTGTGAGCAATGTATGGCAGAGGTGTAAGCGCCAGTATCAATTTTTACATCGATACTTTTAAGCAGTAATTCGGGAAAGTCTATCTTATCGACACGCCCCAAAGTTTTTTTCATATGAAATAAAATTTTTAAAAAGTGGCGCAAGATAGTGATAAAGTCTATTGAATTTGCACAATTATTTTTACGAATTCTTACCTTTGATTCAATGCCAAAAACTGCCTTAGATATTCAGATAAAAACCCTTCCGCACCAACCAGGTGTGTACCAATATTTTGATGCCGATGATAAATTAATTTATGTTGGTAAAGCTAAGGATATAAAAAAGCGGGTGAGCAGTTATTTTACGAAGCATCACGATTATGGTAAAACACGTGTATTGGTTAAAAATATAGCGTCGATAAAACATATTGTTGTAGAAACTGAAAATGATGCCTTGCTGTTAGAGAATAATCTTATAAAAAAGCATCAGCCAAAGTATAATGTGATGCTTAAGGATGATAAATCCTACCCTTGGATTTGTATCAAAAACGAACGCTTCCCTAGGATATTCCCAACGCGTAGAGTAATAAAAGATGGCTCTGAATATTTTGGGCCATACACCAGCATGAAAACCGTAAGAACGCTTTTAGACCTAATCAAAGGCTTATACCAATTACGGACTTGTAACTATGATTTATCCGAAGCTAAAATTGAAGCAGGAAAATACAAAGTTTGCTTAGAGTATCACCTCGGAAACTGCAAAGGCCCATGTGAAGGCTTAGAAACGGAGGAAGAATATCATTCTAATATCACAGCTATTAGAGAAATCTTAAAAGGGAACTTTAAAGACTCGCTACAACAGTTTAGAAAACAGATGAAGCGACACGCGGAAGCCATGCAATTTGAAGATGCCCAAAAAATTAAAGAAAAGCTAGAAATTTTAGAGAACTACCAGGCTAAATCAACAATTGTAAATCCTAAGATTAGTAATGTAGATGTGTTTTCTATTGTAAGTGATGAAACCTATGCTTTTGTTAACTTCTTACAATTAAGTTATGGTTCTATCATAAGGTCACATACACTTGAGCTGAAGAAAAAGCTTCAGGAATCAGACAAAGAACTTTTAGAGTTAGCAATTACTGAGATAAGACAACGGTTCAATTCAAATTCTAAGGAAATTTACGTGCCGTTTAAGATTGACTTAGGTGAAGAGGTGAAAGTAACAGTTCCAAAGCTTGGGGACAAAAAGAGCATTGTGGATTTATCTAAACGTAATGCGATGTATTACAGAATGGATAAATTGAAGCAAATAAAAATTGTAGATCCAGATCGTCATGCCAATAGAATTATGGCACAAATGAAAGCTGATTTACGGTTGTCGGAAGAGCCAAGACATATCGAATGTTTTGATAACTCTAACATACAAGGAACAAATCCTGTGGCTGCTTGTGTAGTGTTTAAAAATGGAAAGCCGAGCAAAAAGGATTATCGTCATTTTAATATAAAAACAGTTGAAGGTCCAGATGATTTTGCTTCTATGGAAGAAGTCGTATATAGACGCTACAAAAGATTACTTGAAGAAGATCAACCATTACCACAGCTCATTATCATTGATGGTGGCAAAGGGCAATTGTCCTCGGCATTAAAAAGTTTAGATGCGCTTGGATTGCGAGGTAAAATAGCAATCATCGGAATTGCTAAACGTTTAGAAGAATTATTCTATCCAGATGATCCAATTCCATTATATTTAGACAAGAAAAGCGAAACTTTAAAAATCATACAACAATTACGTAATGAAGCACACCGTTTTGGTATAGAACACCATAGAAATAGAAGAAGTAAAAGTGCATTGACCACTGAGCTAGAAAATATTCCTGGAGTAGGCGAGCAGACCATTATAGATTTAATGAAGCGTTTTAAAACCGTAAAACGAATTGCCAATGCGAAATTGGATGAACTTGAAGCGGTAATTGGAGTAGCAAGAGCAAATAAAGTGTATAATTATTACCATAAAGAATAAATTCATTTTGAAATTATCACCCACATATAGACAAAGGATTAATAAGTTAAATCTTGTTTTTTTCTTATTTTTTCTAGTGTATAACTTAAACAGTATACATGCCCAAGAGGATGAACAGCCAAAAGTAGGTCTGGTTTTAAGTGGTGGTGGGGCTAAAGGGTTTGCGCACATTGGAGCATTAAAGGTTATTGACAGTTTGGGTATAAAGATTGATTATATTTCAGGTACAAGCATGGGAGCCATTATAGGTTCTTTGTACGCTACAGGTTATTCTGGTAAACAGCTAGAGAATTTGTTTAATACTATCGATTTTGATGAATTGATAAATGATAAATTCCCTAGAGCATCAAAACCTTTTTACGAGCGCGATAATTCAGAAAAATATGCTGTTAGTCTCCCGTTTGATAGGTTTAATATAAGCTTACCTTCTGCGTTGTCTCGTGGGCAGAGTGTCTATAATTTACTATATCAAATGATGCTTCCTGTAAACAACGTAAGAGACTTTGAGAATTTACCAATTCCTTTTTTTTGCATTGCTACAAATATAGAGACAGGAGAATCCATAATTATGGATAAAGGGAATTTAGCTGAAGCCGTAACTGCAAGTGGTGCGCTTCCGTCTCTGTTTCAACCTGTCATAATTGATGATAAAATATTGATAGATGGAGGAGTTACCAATAATTTTCCTGTTGAAGAGTTAAGGGCTAAAGGTATGGATATTATTATCGGTGTAGATGTTCAAGATGCACTTAAGGACAGAAAATCGTTAAAATCGGCGCCTGAGATTTTACTTCAGATCAATAACTTTCGCACTATTAACGCTATGAAAAAAAAAGCTAGTCTGACAGATATCTACATAAAACCAGATATAGCTGAATTTTCTGTTGTTTCGTTTAGTGAAGGGGAAGATATTATTGCCAATGGTGAGGCAGCAGCTAGAGCTAATATTGCCGAATTGCTAAAGGTAAAAAAACAGCAAAGCACTTATTCAGAAAAATCTAAGCTTCAACTTTTAGATAGCATTAAAATCAACTCTATAAATTTTACTGGAAATGAAAGATATACAAGAGCTTATCTTTTGGGGAAACTCAAGTTTAAGGATAATGAAAAGATAAGTTATAATGATTTTAAGGAAGGTGTAAATAACCTCATAGCAACCAACAACTTTAACACGCTCCGGTACTATTTAGAACCCTCTTCAAATAACAAAGGGTATAACTTAATGGGAGAAATTAGAGAGTCAGAAGTATCTACCTTTTTAAGATTAGGCGTTCATTACGATGGCTTGTATAAAAGTGCAGCTTTGGCCAATATTACAAAAAAAAGATTACTGTTTAATAATGATATAGCGTCCTTAGATATTATTCTTGGCGATAATTCTAGATATAACTTCGATTATTTCATCGACAAAGGGTTTTATATCAGTATAGGTGTTAAGTCGCGTTACAATAGTTTTAATAAAAATATAAATCCATTACTTGTATTAGAAGAGGATTCTCCTTTGTTAACCGGACTGAACAAAATTGACGTAGAACTCACGGATTTCACCAATCAAATTTACTTACAGACCATTTTTAGAAAAGACTTTGCGTTAAGAGCAGGTGCAGAGTATAAACGCCTTAAGATAACTTCGGAAACGATTATAGATAATAATCAAGAAGATGAATTTACTTTTGAAAACACAGATTATTTTAGTGTCTATGGTAATTTAATTTTTGACGATTATGACAATTTTAATTTTCCTAAAAGCGGATTTTATTTTAATGGGGATTTTCATTTATATCTCAATGCGTCAGATTTTAACACCGATTTTCAGCAGTTTTCAATAGCCAAAGCCAATATAGGATATGCATTTAGCTTTACAGATCAACTCGCCCTAAAAACTGAAACGAGTGGTGGCTTTAAAATTGGAGATAACTCCACAACGACTTTAGGTTTTGGTTTAGGTGGCTATGGTAAAAATTTCATTAATAATTTTCAATCCTTTTATGGCTACGATTATTTAGCCTTATCGGGCGATAGTTTTGTAAAAGCAACCTTTACTTTGGATTACGAAATTTTTAAAAAGCATCATATCCTCTTAGCTGCTAATTACGCCAATATAGAAGACGGGATTTTTGAAACAGGCGAATGGATTACAGCGCCAGATTATAGTGGTTATGCTCTGGGTTATTCTTTAGAAACGTTTCTCGGGCCTTTAGAAGGGAAATATACATACTCACCAGAAACAGGCGATGGTTATTGGTTCTTTAATCTTGGGTTTTGGTTTTAAGTTAAAAAATTATCAACTTTGTAACTCATATGAAACCATTCTGGGCAAACATAAAACTACACTTACACTTCCTTATCAAAAGGAACCCAGAATAGCATTTGTCTCATCCTGAACGGTTATGCTAAACTTTTCTGCACTGAGTGAGCAGAGTCGAAGTGTCGAAGTCTTATTTCAGGATATCTTTAATTTAGTTTTCATTTTTTGTACCTTTAAACGTTGCTGGTTTATACCAAATCAACGAATAAACAACTCAACAATTAAACAAGATTACAAATGCCATTTTATCATAAATTAGGAAAAATTCCACCAAAACGCCATACACAGTTTAAAAAACCAGATGGTAGTTTTTACTATGAGCAATTGTTTGGTACTATAGGTTTCGACGGAATGTCAACCAATAGTTACCACGAGCAACGACCAACTCAAGTAAAAGAAATAAAGAAACAATATAGTGTCGCACCAAAAGTGGCGAAAGCCAATAACATGCAATCCTATCGTTTTCATGGATTTAAGATAAAGCCTGAAAACGATTATTTAGATAGTAGAAAGATTGTTTTAACCAACAGCAATTGTAGCATTATACTTGCAGCTCCAAAAAAATCCACGGAAGATTATTTTTATAAAAACACGGATGCAGACGAGCTTATTTTTATCCATAAAGGCACAGGTAAACTAAGAACGCATCTCGGTAATTTAGACTTTAAATATGGAGATTACCTGTTGGTGCCAAGAGGCATTATTTATAAAATAGATTTTGATACAGAAGACAATCGCTTATTTATTGTAGAGTCTAGACGACCAATCTATACACCTAAGCGATATCGCAATTGGTTTGGGCAATTATTGGAGCATTCACCATTTTGTGAGCGCGATTTACGCCAGCCGCAAGAACTGGAGACCTATAATGAATCTGGTGAGTTTTTAATCAAGATAAAAAAGCAAGATGACATATTTGATATGGTCTATGCTTCGCATCCTTTTGATGTAGTGGGTTACGATGGGTACAATTATCCCTATGCGTTTTCAATTCACGATTTCGAACCGATTACAGGGCGAGTACATCAACCACCACCAGTGCATCAAACTTTTGAAACCGATGCTTTTGTAGTGTGTAGCTTTGTGCCACGTTTATATGATTATCATCCTTTAGCTGTACCAGCACCATACAACCATAGTAATATAGATAGTGATGAGGTGTTATATTATGTAGATGGCGATTTTATGAGCAGGAATGATATTGACAAAGGCCATATTTCATTGCATCCTGCAGGTATTCCGCATGGACCACATCCAGGAGCAATGGAACGCAGTATTGGTAAGGTGAAAACAGATGAGCTGGCAGTAATGGTAGATACATTTAAGCCATTAAAAGTAACAGAAGAAGCATTGAAAATTGCCGACGGAGATTATTATAAATCTTGGTTGGAGTAAATATTCGGAGAAGAGAAAATAGAGAATAGAGAAGAGAATATGAAAAGACACAATTACAAGAATTTAAAGATTTGGAATTTAGGTATTGAAATTGTAGATGATGTTTTTAAATTGACTGACAATTTCCCAAACGAAGAAAGATTTGGTTTGGTGTCACAAATAAATAGATGTACCGTGTCAATGCCAAGTAATATAGCTGAAGGTTCTGCCAGAACAGATAAGTCGTTTTCTCATTTTATTGATATTTCACTTGGCTCTTCATTCGAACTCGAAACACAACTAATTATAGCGAATAAAAGAAAGTATATAACAAAAGAACAATTAATTAAGATTGAAGATAAAATAGCAGAGTTTCAAAAAATGACAATGAGTTTTCAAAACAAACTCTAAAGTCATTTCTCTTGTTTCTCTTCTCTCTTTTCTATAAAACAATACGATGAGTAAAGAAATAAAATCCGTTGATTACGGTCTAGAAAAAATATTCGAAGGAGCGCAAGATTTTCTTCCGCTTTTAGGAACAGATTATGTAGAATTCTATGTAGGTAATGCAAAGCAAGCAGCCCATTTTTATAAAACTGCCTTTGGTTTTCAGTCGTATGCCTATAAAGGATTGGAAACAGGAAGCAAAGACACCGTGTCTTATGTTTTAAAACAAGATAAAATCAGACTGGTGCTTACGACGCCATTAAGCTCTGAGAATCCAATAAACGACCATATAGTGAAGCATGGTGATGGAGTTAAAGTAGTAGCACTTTGGGTAGATGATGCACGTAAGTCTTACGAGGAAACCACAAAACGTGGTGCCAAATCCTACATGGAACCAAAGGTTGAAACAGACGAGTTTGGTGAAGTGGTGAGAGCGGGAATTTATACGTATGGAGAAACCGTACACATGTTTGTAGAGCGCAAAAATTACAATGGCGTATTTATGCCTGGATTTATGAAATGGGAGTCCGACTACAACCCAGAACCAGTAGGTTTAAAGTACATAGACCATATGGTAGGTAATGTAGGTTGGGGCGAAATGAACACTTGGGTAAAATGGTACGAAGATGTCATGGGATTCGTAAACTTCCTATCGTTTGATGATAAGCAAATCCATACCGAATACTCTGCACTGATGAGTAAAGTAATGAGTAATGGTAACGGAAGAATAAAATTCCCAATTAACGAACCTGCAGAAGGGAAAAAACGTTCTCAGATTGAAGAATATTTAGATTTTTACGAAGGACCAGGTGTGCAACATATTGCAGTGGCCACTGACGATATCATAACAACCGTTTCTCAATTGCGTGCCAGAGGAGTTGAATTTTTATCCATTCCACCAGAAGAGTATTATAGAGCCGTACCAGGACGATTAGAAGAATTCAGCCATGAACTCAGAGAGGATATCGAAACCTTAAAAGGCCTTGGCATTATGATAGATGCTGACGAAGAAGGTTATTTACTTCAGATTTTCACAAAACCAGTAGAGGATAGGCCAACCTTGTTCTTTGAGATTATTCAACGTATGGGAGCTCGTGGCTTTGGTGCAGGTAATTTTAAGGCTTTGTTTGAGTCTATTGAAAGAGAACAGGCTAAGAGAGGTACTTTATAAAAAAAGCAAAGCGCGTTTAACTCCCTACTGATAAACGCGCTTATAAAAACCAACTCTTAATTCTAATTGTACATCGAGTTTAAAATAGATGTACTTTGGTTTGCTCTACTCTAGCATCGAAAAACTTCAAAAATGTGAGCATTAATCGAAGATATTTTTAAATAGACTATAGTTTTTGCTTGTGTTTCAGGGTTTTAATAGATTTGGAACAGTAATTGTAATTAAGATAATTGTAACATAAAAATTGCGTTACATTATTTAAATTTACAAACTGAAGATGATGACACGAGCATGTTAAAAGTTTATCGGTTTATGGAAGTATAAATTGCGAACTGTATGTGACCGTCAAATTTCACTAGACAAAAACACATGAAATATATATTTACCATACTAGTTTTTCTTATCGGACTTAAGGCACCAAGCGTACAGAGTGAATCTGCTTTTCAATCTGGTGAGTGGTTTAAATTTAGAATGAGCTACAGTGGCTGGTTTAAAGCTGGTGAGGCGACATTAAAAGTTGATGAGAAAAAATTAAACGGAAAGTCCGTTTTTCATGTTGTGGGTAAAGGAAAGACCACAGGTCTTGCCAACGCTTTTTTTAAAGTAAGAGATAGATACGAAAGCTACTTTGATAAGGAAACAGGTGCACCATATAAATTTATTAGGAAAATTGATGAAGGTGGCCACACAAAAGACATAGAGATTGATTTTATTCACGAAGAGCAAAAAGCTATTGTCAATAACAAGAAGCATAAAAAGATAAAGACTATTTCAACAGAAAAAGATGTGCAGGATATGGTGTCCATGTACTATTATCTTAGAAACAGCATTGATATTTCTTCATTAAGTATTGGAGATGAAATAAAAACCAATATGTTTTTTGATGAAGAGAATTACGGTTTTAAGCTTAAATATTTGGGTAAGGAAACAATAAAGGTTGATGTTAATGGTTCTAAAGTTAGAGTTAAAACCTTAAAATTTAGACCTTACGTAATGGCAGGTAGAGTATTTAAGGAAGAAGAGAGTTTGACCTTGTGGGTGAGTGCTGATAAGAATAAAATTCCATTAAAGATCAAAGCAGACTTGGCCGTAGGATCACTACGTGCCGATTTAGTACAGTTTAAAGGGTTAAAACATACTTTCCCAATAGTATTAGATAATTAATTTATGCCAGACCAACCTAACTACAACGAGATTATTAAAGCGCTTCAAGAGAAGTACACCAAAATAGACCAAGATACAGATGACCATTTATACGGCTTGCTTTATAGCAAGCCGATTACATATTGGGATTATATACAAACCGATGCACTGTTAAACCTTCAGATTCAACGTACAACATTACCAGATGAGATGGTATTTATTGCCTATCATCAAATCAACGAGCTTATTTTTAAAATGATACTTTGGGAAATTTCCCAAGTGGCCGAAAAGGAAAATCTAGATGTGGTCTTTTTTGAAAATAAAATCATGCGCATTAGTCGTTATTTTGATATGCTCACAACTTCCTTTAATATCATGGGAGAAGGCATGGAAGTAGAGCAGTACATGAAGTTTAGATATACCTTGACTCCAGCAAGCGGATTTCAGAGTGCGCAGTACAGGTTAATAGAGTTTGCATCCACCGAATTAATCAACCTTATTGATTACAGATTTAGAAAAGATATTGATAGAAATACACCATTTACACACGCATTTGAACATCTATATTGGCAAGCTGCAGGAAAAGACCATAAAACAGGAAAAAAATCAACGCTTTTAATTAATTTTGAAAAGCGTTACAAAGACGAGTTCTTAAGATTTATGGAAACGTATAACACTAAAAATCTTTGGACACGTTTTAAAGAGTTGCCAGTTGAAGACCAAAAAGATAAGGACTTGGTAAAGGCAATGCGCCATTTTGACTATACGGTTAACGTTACTTGGGTAATGGCACATTATAACACAGCCAAGCACTACATAGATAGTGGTTTGGGTGACGGAGAAGCCACTGGTGGTAGTGACTGGAAAAAATACATGCATCCAAAATATCAAAAACGTATTTTTTTTCCAGACCTATGGACAGAAGAAGAATTAGAAAATTGGGGAAATAACATATAATTAGCATACTAAATGCAGTTAAAACAATTAATAGCAATAGTCGCAATTTTGGTATTTGCTTTTGCTTGTAAAGAAGACAATTCAGCGGAAGAAACTTACAATAAAGAGATAGCCGAAATAGCCGAAGAGGAAAAAATTCTTGAATTTGGTTTTGATCTAAAACAGTTCGAGTTTAAAAGAGATACCGTAAAAAAAGGAGATACTTTTGGTATTATTTTAGAGCGAAATAATGTGGGTTACCCTGAAATTTACCAAATAGCCGAAAAAGCAAAAGACACTTTTGATATTGCCACTAAGCTTCAAGTTGGTAAACCTTATACCTTATTGTTTTCTAAAGAGAATGCCAATGATAGTATTCAAAAACCAACAACATTTATCTATCAACAGAATCTAGAGGATTATGTGGTTATAGATTTTAAAGATTCCATTCAGGCCTATACAAGCACAAAGCCCATAACCTATGTCGAAAAAACAGCAACAGGCGTCATAGAAAATAACATTTCCCAAACTTTAGAAGAAAAAGGGTTGAGTCAAATGCTGGCATTTAAAATGGCTGATGATATCTACGCATGGACCATAGATTTTAGACGCCTACAACCAGGTGACCGATTTAAGGTAATTTATACGGATAAGTATATAAACGATAGTATATATGCAGGTGTTCATGATGTGAAAGCGGCATATTTTGAGCATAATGGAGATTCCCTCTACGCTTTTCGGTTTCAAACAGATTCTATAAAAGGTATTGTTGACTACTTTAACGAAGATGCCAAAAATTTACGTAGAGCATTTTTAAAAATGCCTGTTAAGTTTGGTAGATTATCTTCTCGATATAATTTAAATAGAAGAATAGCCTATTATGGTTACAAAGTTAGGCCACATAAAGGTACTGACTTTGCGGCATCGGTAGGCACACCAATTATGGCCACTGCAAATGGAACGGTCATAGAATCTACAAGACGAGGAGGTAACGGTAAGTATGTGAAGATTAGGCATAACGACACGTACACTACCCAATATTTACACATGAGTAAACAAGCGGTAAAAAAAGGACAATTTGTAAAACAAGGAGATATAATTGGATATGTTGGTATGACCGGTAATACAGGTGGTCCTCACGTATGTTATCGCTTTTGGAAAAATGGGAAACAAGTTGATCCGTTTAAACAAAAATTGCCAGAAGCAAAACCAATTTCAGATAGTTTAAAAGTGAAATACCTAGACTACATAAAGCCAATAAAACAGCAATTAGACAATATCTTTTTCTTGGAAGGCGAACCCAAAGATATGGAAAACACAATCACCGAAGATCAAATTACAGACATTCAATAATGGCATTGAAATCCACAAATCCGACTCAAACAGAATCCTGGAAAAAACTAGAAGAACATTTTGAAACGATTAAGTCCAAACACCTAAGAGAACTTTTTGCGGTAGACCCAAACAGAGCAAATAATTTAACTGTAAAGTGGGATGATTTTTATGTCGATTTTTCAAAAAATAGAATTACAAGCGAGACTTTAGATTTATTGTTGCAATTGGCTAATGATGTTGATTTAAAAGACGCTATTTCAAAATATTTTGAAGGGGATATTATCAACGCCACAGAAGGTAGGGCGGTTTTGCATACGGCATTAAGAGCAACAGAAGATACTGAGGTATTTGTTGATGGCGCTAATGTTATCCCAGAAGTTTTTGAGGTAAAACAGAAAATAAAAACTTTCACAAATTCAGTGGTCAACGGAACGCATAAGGGTTATACAGGTAAGGAAATAACAGACGTTGTTAATATAGGTATTGGTGGTTCTGATCTTGGACCTGCTATGGTTGTAGATTCACTTCAGTTTTATAAAAATCATCTCAACACTCATTTTGTTAGTAATGTTGATGGCGATCACCATAAAGAGCAAATTAAACATCTAAATCCTGAAACAACACTTTTTGTAATTGTTTCAAAAACCTTTACTACTCAAGAAACCTTATCCAATGCCAATTCCATTCGATCTTGGTTTTTAGAAAGTCAGCCAGAAGAAGCGGTTTCCAAACATTTTGTAGCTGTATCAACCAATATAGAAAGCGTAAAAGCATTTGGTATTGATGAAGCGAATATTTTTCCAATGAAAGATTGGGTGGGAGGACGTTTTTCTCTGTGGAGTGCTGTTGGACTATCAATAAGCTTAGCCTTAGGTTACAAAAATTTTGAAAGTCTGTTAAAAGGTGCCCAAAAAATGGATGAGCATTTTAGGACTTCAGATTTTAAAAGCAATATTCCTGTTATTTCGGCTTTATTAACTGTTTGGTACAATAACTTTTTTAATGCAGAAAGTGAAGCCATTATTCCTTATACACAATATTTAAATCAGTTTGCTACCTACCTTCAGCAAGGTATAATGGAAAGCAATGGCAAAAGTGTAGATAGGGACGGCAATCCTATTGATTATCAGACTGGAACAATAATTTGGGGAGAACCAGGTACAAACTCTCAACATGCCTTTTTTCAATTGATTCACCAAGGCACTAAATTAATTCCTGCAGATTTTATCGGTTTTGTAGAATCGCTTCACGGAAATAAAGACCATCACGATAAGTTAATGTCTAACTATTTTGCACAGACAGAAGCCTTAATGAATGGTAAAACAAAAGATGAGGTTTTATCAGAGTTGCAAGGGCAATCACTTACCAGCGAACAAATCAATAAGCTACTTGCTTTTAAAGTTTTTGAAGGCAATAAACCGACAACGTCAATACTGGCTCAAAAATTAACGCCAGAAAGTTTAGGAAAACTCATTGCATTCTACGAACACAAAATATTTGTCCAAGGAATTGTATGGAATATTTACAGTTACGATCAATTTGGAGTTGAGTTAGGCAAACAACTGGCAAAATCTTTACTTAACGAGCTAAATGATGAGCTAAATTCTTCAAAACACGACTCATCAACTCATAACTTAGTGGCTTTTTATAAAGAAAATCGTTAAAAACTGTTAAAAACTTTCTGAAAATTTAATTATGCACGCATAAAAATTGCGAAAAGTATAATTAAATTGCGCTGTTAAAATTCTTAACATTTAAGTAATATTACAATATAGTATAGTTGTAATTTTGCACCACTAAATGAAACCAATTAACTTAAATTTTATATGAAAAAATTTAATCAAATTTTAATTATTGCTGTTTTGGCCCTGTCCTCAACAGTTGCTCTAGCTCAGAGTGTAATTACGGGAAAAGTAATGGATGCCGAGCTAAATTCACCGCTTCCTGGTGCTAATATTGTAGAAAAAGGAACAACTAATGGAACAACTACCAATTTTGATGGTGATTTTTCCTTAACGGCTAATTCTGCCTCAGGTGAAATAGTAATCACTTATGTAGGTTATGTAAGTCAAACCATCACATTTGACGGTAACAAAGATTTAGGTACAATTGTACTTCAGTCTAGTGATGTTGGATTGGATGAAATTATGATTGTAGCTTCTATTGCTGTTGATAGAAAAACTCCTGTTGCAGTATCTACAGTAAAGGGAGCAGACATTCAATTAAAATTAGGAACCCAAGAATTTCCTGAAGTTTTAAAATCTACACCAGGTGTTTATGCTACAAAGTCTGGTGGTGGATTTGGTGATGGACGAATTAACTTACGTGGTTTCAGCTCAGAAAATGTTGCGGTAATGATCAATGGAGTTCCAGTAAACGACATGGAAAATGGTCGTGTTTTTTGGAGTAACTGGGCAGGCCTTGGTGATGTTACAAGTACAATGCAAGTACAAAGAGGTCTGGGTGCTGCGAGAGTAGCTGTACCTTCAATAGGTGGTACTATAAATATCTTAACCAAGACAACAGATGTAGAATCTGGAGGAAACTTAATGATGACCTTAGGTAACGATGGCTATCAAAAATTTGGTGTTACTTATTCGACGGGATTGATGGATAATGGTTTTGCTGCTACAGTATCTGCAGCTAAAACAGATGGTGATGGTTACGTAAGAGGAACTCAATTCAACGCAGTATCTTACTTTGTTAATGTCTCTAAAGAGATTAATGATCAACACAAATTGTCTTTTACTGCTTTTGGTGCTAAACAACGCCATGGCCAGAGACAAAACAGACATTTAATTGATACTTATAGAAGAAGTGAAGACGGGATTAAGTATAACTCAGATTGGGGTTACAAAAATGGTCAAGTAACTTTTATTGAAGATAACTTCTATCATAAACCACAAATTTCCTTGAACCATTATTGGGATATTAACGATAAAACAAGTGTTTCTACAGCTGCTTATGTTTCGTTCGGATCAGGTGGTGGAGGCGGAACTCTAGGAAGTGATGCTGAAACTCTAGGTGATGATGCAGATGGTAGATTTAAGTTTCAAAGCCCAGAGTATCGTATTGGTGTCCTAGGCCCTTTGGATTTTGATCGTATAGTTGATGAAAATATCGCTAATGGAGCAAATGGTTCTAGTGCAGCTTTAAGAGCGTCTCGTAATGATCATAATTGGTATGGTATATTGTCAACATTGAAATCTGATTTATCGGATGATTTAGTACTATTGGCAGGTTTAGACTGGAGAAGTTACACAGGAAAACACTTTAGAGAGGTAACAGACTTGTTAGGAGGTCAATTCATTATAAATGAAGATGATGTTAACAATCCAGATGGTGTCGCTAGAGTTGGCGACAAAGTAGCTTATAACAATGATGGAATCGTTGGATGGTTAGGTGCTTTCGGACAGTTAGAGTATGATATTAATGAGAATTTCAATACGTTTGTTGCGCTTAATGCGGCCAATACATCTTATAAAAGAATAGACTACTTTCAATACACTCCAGATAGCGATTTAAGGGAAACAGATCGTTACAACTTCTTCGCTTTTGGTGCAAAAGGTGGTGCAAATTATAGATTAACCAATGAGCACAATGTATTTGCTAACATCGGATATTTTCAAAGAGCACCAGATTTTGATGCGGTTTTCCCTAACTTTAACAATGAAGAGATTAACTCAGAAGCAGAAAATCAAAAGATCACAAGTTTTGAGTTGGGATATGGCTATAGAGGCGAGCGTTTATCAGCCAATGTAAACCTATACAGAACATCATGGCGAGACAGAACAGAAACACTTGCTTTTCAATTAAGTGCTGATGAAACAGGTTTTGCTAATATTTTAGGGGTAAATGCAATACATCAAGGTGTTGAGGTCGATTTTGTGTACAGAGCTACAGGCCAGTTAAACCTTACGGGAATGGTATCTTTAGGAGATTGGAGATGGGAAGAAAATGTAACTGATGTTAATATTTTAGATGAAGAGCAAAATGTAGTTGACGTCGTAAATTTATTCATAAAGGATGTCCCTGTTGGTGATGCTGCTCAGACCACTTTTGCCTTAGGTGCTGATTATAGATTTGGTGTTGATACGAGATTAACGGTAGATTATAACTACTTTGATCGCTTGTATGCGGATTTTGATCCAAGTGACAGAGGTGATGAGAATGCACCAGATCCATGGGAAGTTCCAGCTTACGGTGTTTTCGATGTTGCTATGACGCATGGTTTTGATTTTGGTAACTTTAGAGCCTCTTTAATAGCAAGAATGAATAATGTATTTAATACACATTACATTGCAGATGCTTTAGACGGTTCGGGCTCAAATGCTGAAACAGCTTTAGTTTATTATGGTTTTGGTAGAACATTCAGCGTAGGTGCAACCTTAAAATTTTAAAAAAATAGAAAAATGAAAAGAATAGTTTATTTATCATTCGCCCTTTTGGGTTTAGTTTTTACAGGTTGTAACCCTGTTGAAGATATTAATAGTGATCTTGCTGAACAAGCAGACCCTATTATTGGTACAGATGAGTTCACCCTTACATCAGACGATTATGCTGATCTTGTTGACCAAGGAGATGGTGAACCAGATTTTTACGAAATGTTTGAAGCATTCAATACAGTTGAAGAAGCTAGAGAACTCGTGCCATCATTGTTATCTGATAAATACCCGTTTTGGGGAGATGGATCGTCGGTAACTGTGAATTTTAATTTATTCGATGGTGATCCAGAAGATGTAAGTGTATTTACAGGTGCAGATATCTATAATTTGGAATCCAATGATTATCCTACGAGTAACAGCAACGCATTTTTGATGGGAGAAAATGTAGAAATGACATTAGAAGATATATTATCGAATGAGTTTCCTATGCCTACAGAGGGTCAAGTAGTAAGATTTGGATATAATAAGTTTACTGAGGCACCTGAAGTTGGTTTAGCTAGCGTTTATGAAGCTGCATTCCCTGCTGATTACGATGATTTTGAATTGGTTTCAATTTCTGGTCCAGATGCTCTAGGTTGGACTGTTGGTTCTGCAAATGTTCAAGGTTCTGGTTTTGATGGAGGTGCTAATGCTGTTGAAGAATGGTTGATATCGCCAGAAATTGATTTGTCAGGACAGACTGGCTTAACATTTCAAATTACCCAGGAGATTGATTTCTTAGGTGATCCTGATCTGATTGATATTTTGATATCTACAGATTATACAACTGGTACAGATCCTATGACAGCTACATGGACAGCTTTAGCCTTTGATAAAACAATTTATGGAAGTTTAACGACATCGGAGGATTTTGATTTTTCAGCTTATGATGGTGCAAACATTCATGTTGGTCTTAAATACAGTTCTACTGATTCAGATTCACCAAGATGGAGAGTTCAAGATTTCGCCATAAGAACTACTGGTTTCTCAGGACCTACAGAATCTTTATCTGCATACTACCAATACACAGATGGCTCTTGGGATGATGTAGATGGAGTTTATTATCTAAGTGCAGCAGATTATGATTCAATGGGCGAATCTTCAGGTCAACCTGGTCAGTTTAATAACTTTAGTGGTTCAGTGATGCCTCAGAATTATTTACCTCAGTTTTTAAGTATGCAATATCCATTTGCTCAAGAAGAAGATGAAATATTTG
The DNA here is from genome assembly GCF_047126865.1 of Winogradskyella sp. MIT101101. Lineage (NCBI taxonomy): Bacteria > Pseudomonadati > Bacteroidota > Flavobacteriia > Flavobacteriales > Flavobacteriaceae > Winogradskyella > Winogradskyella sp. MIT101101. The sequence goes on from NZ_CP138982.1 coordinate 2,368,798, forward strand.
TTATTTATAGATTTTTCCAAGGAGGTGATGTGGGAACTGTAACTAAAGGAAATTTATATAGATTCATAAATGGGGAATGGACACCAAGTATTTCTTCATTACAATTTGGACTTGAGGATGGCATCTGGGTTCCAGATAATACTATAAGATATACACTTAATGCTGGTGATTATGGATTAATAGTAAGTCAATTAACAGGTATAGAGGGTTTTGAAGCAGCTGTTGATAACCTCGATAGTTTTGGTAATTTTAACAGAGCAGGTGGAAGTACTAATTGGTCAGACGAAATGATTCTAACGGCTCTTAATTTTGTTTTGGACAACTTGAACCCTAGTGCTGAAGAAGGACAAAAGTATATTGTAACAGTAGCAACATGGGCTCCTGGGAATTCAACGGAAGATTTTGCTGTTATCAAAGAAGGTGGTGAATGGGTTAGCCAAGTACCAGAGTAAAGATTCTTTGAAATTGAAATAAAAAAAGCAGCCCTTCGGCTGCTTTTTTTATGACTTAAGATTAAGTTTTTATTCTTTCCAATTTACAGATTCCATTATGCGCTTTATATCTTTTTTTAGATATTCTGAAGCCGGATAAATAGAATCGTAATTAGGTTTTGCATAAAAGTATAAAGACCCACTTAAAAAGTGATTAACGCTGTCTGTAACATAAAATTGAGATTGAGAAGCGGCATCTCCACCGACTTCATACAGCATACCATAGACCTTGTCTTTATTGTTTTCAAAAGGAACAGTTAAAATCTCATCTGCCTTAATAGTGTGCTTTTGGGTGAGATTTTGCGCATCTCTTAGCAAACTATCCAAATTATCGTTGCTTACAGTTTTATAAGTAAGGTATATGGTTGCTTTTAAAGCAGGATATTTTACATCCACACCTTTGGCGTTGCCAGACGATTTTACTTTACTGATTGGTTCAGACAATTTGTTTTTATCAAAAGTAAATGGGAGCGGTAAAATTGCCTTTTCATATGTAGCTTCAGGATATTCCAACCTTAGATAGCCTTTTGGCTTGGGTAGCGGATCGTCACCACAACCTAACATAAAAAGACTCAATATTGGTACCATTATACGCTTCATATATTTGACTTAAGCAAGGTTAATTTTATTTGTTTTATGCGTTTTCGTTCTAAAGCTTCAATAGTAAAAACGAAATTTTTAAAATTTATTTTACTACCTATTCTTGGGAAACCACCAGAAATTTCGAGAACAAAACCAGCTAAGGTTTCCGCCTCACCCTTTCTGCTTTCAAAATCCTCAGTTTCGTCTTCAATGCCAATAATTTTATAGACATCCTTTAAAGGGGTTTTACCTTCAAAACTATAATTGTTGTCGTCTAATTTGGTGTAGATTAAATCTTCGTCATCATACTCATCGCTAATATCACCTACAATTTCTTCAATAATATCTTCTAAGGATACCAGACCAGACGTCCCACCATATTCATCTACTACAACGGCAAGATGTACTTTTTTGTGTTGAAATTCGACCATTAAATCATCTAGTTTCTTGTTTTCTGGCACAAAAAACGGATCACGTAGAATGCTGGTCCAATCGAATGTTTTCTTATTTAAGTGAGGTAATAGATCTTTTACGTAGAGTACACCTTTTATCTTATCTATATTTTCTTCGTAAACAGGAATTCTAGAATAACCATTATCCACTATGTCTCTAATAATAGTCTCAAAAGGAGTATCGATATTTAGCGCAAATAAATCCATGCGCGGACGCATCACTTGTTTAGTGTCAGTGTTACCAAATGAAACAATTCCTTGTAATAATTTTTGCTCTTCTTGCGTCGTATTCTCGTGGTTTGTGAGCTCTAAAGCCTGTGATAACTGATCCACGCTAAGATTAGACGATTGTTTGCCAAATTTCTTCTGAATATTAAGCGTTACAAAACGCATTGGGAGACTGATTGGAGAAAAAATAACATCCAACACTTTTAGTGGTCTTGCCATAAATGAAGAAAACTTTACGCTATTTCTACTGGCGTATATTTTTGGGATAATCTCACCAAACAAAAGGATTAAGAATGTAGCTGAGACGACTTCTACCAAAAACCTCAAAAGTGCATGTGTAATGCTTCTAAAAAGTGTTTCACCTATAAAGGCAAATAAAAGAACAATAGCAATATTTATAAAGTTGTTTGCAACTAAAATAGTTGCTAATAGTTTTTTAGGGCGCTCCAACAGCTTAGCAATGATCTGCATTGCGGCAGAATTATTTTCCATGCCTTCATCTACATTAGATTTCGTTAAGGAAAATAATGCCACTTCGGCTCCAGATATCAGTGCTGAGCATCCAAGAAGTACAATAAGTAATATAACACTCGTAATAAACGAAGTGTTAGTGAGTAATAAATTTGAAATTAAAACCGTGGGTTCTGGATCCAAGATAAAATTATATTATATGAATTTAGAATGGTAAATCATCATCCTCTTCTGGGGCAACACTGTTCTGAGGTTGCTGTTGAGGTTGAGATGTTGGTTGGGCTTGAGCCTGCTGTTGCGGTTGCCCACCTTGCTGCTGTTCGTTCTTATTACTTAAGAACGTAAAGTCTGTACATTGAATTTCCGTAGAATAGCGCTCCATACCTTTATCATCTGTCCATTTTCTAGTTTTTATGCGACCTTCAATATAGACTTTATCTCCTTTACTCAGGTATTTTTCACAAATCTCAGCGGCTTTGTTTCTCACCACGATATTGTGCCACTCTGTATTAGAGACACGCTCGTTGGTTTGCTTGTTGGTGTAAGTTTCGTTGGTTGCCAATGGAAAACGACCGACACAATTTTTGTCGTCGAAATAATGCATTTTTACTTCATCTCCTAAATGCCCAATTAGCATTACCTTATTTAACGTTCCTGACATAATATGTTTGTTTTAGCTTGCAAAGTTACTCAATTTGATATCACTCCTTTAAAATTAAGAAAAAAATGTGATTTCTATATATTATTAAAATTGAAGGTGTTAATGAAATCACTAATTAGCACAGGTGTAGGATATAAATCAAGGTTTTTAACAGGTATAGACCCTTTGGGTAGTTCATTAATTTCAACAATCCAGAATTTAGTATAAAGATGCTGGTGAGATAATTTGTGGATGATGTCCGACTCGTTATATAGCCAATAATCAAACTTTAAACCTTTAAATAATTCCTCTTCTACATTTAAAAGATGAAACTCATTAGTTTTTAGGCTTCTTTTAGACTCAACTAAAGGAAATTGATATAGATTCTGCCAAATGCCCTTGCCAGTTCGTTTTTCTAACAATGTGTTTTTGTTTTGGTCAACACAAACTAAAAAATTGAAGTATTTGTTAGTGACTTTGGTTTTCTTCAGTTTAACGGGAAGCGTTTCTACTAAACTTTTCTGCAAGGCAACACAACTGTCTTGTAAAGGACAAATGGAGCAATCAGGATTTTTGGGCTTGCACTGCCTTGCACCAAATTCCATAATGGCTTGGTTAAAGGTCGCCGGCTGTTCTCTATCTATTAAAGAGGACGCCAATTTTTTAAATTCTTTAGTACCTGAAGTAGAATTTATAGGAGTATCAATTCCGAAGTAACGCGATAAAACTCTATATACGTTACCATCTACTACTGCGGCAACTTCATTAAAGGCTATTGAGGCAATGGCACTAGCTGTATAATCACCAACACCTTTTAATTTTAATAGGTCTTTATAATTGTTTGGAAACTCACCGTCTAAATTAAAAGCAATGTGCTTTGCTGTGGTATGTAAATTGCGAGCTCTAGAATAATAACCCAAGCCTTGCCATAGTTTTAAAACCTCTTGCTCACTGGCGTTTGCAAGGTCAAAAATTGTGGGATAGGTTTTAACAAAAGTTTCATAATATGGCAACCCTTGCTTAACTTGGGTTTGCTGTAAAATAATTTCTGAAAGCCAAATGTAATATGGATTTTTGGTATTTCTCCAAGGTAAATCTCGTTTATTGTTTGAATACCAGTTAGTTAGTTTTTTGTTAAAATCCATTAGGTTTTTAATTGATGGAGCAAAATTAAATCTTTATCACGTTAAATTTTAATTAATTACGCTTGAAATATTGAAATTAAATTACATATATTTGCATCCCTTAGAATTTATAGTAACCCTAAAACTAATAACAATGACAAAAGCCGATTTAGTAGCTAAAATATCTGATAAATTAGGTATCGAGAAAGGTGACGTACAAGCTACGGTAGAAACTTTTATGGAAGAAGTAAAATCATCTTTAGAAGGTGGTGACAACGTGTATTTAAGAGGTTTCGGAAGTTTTATTATTAAAACAAGAGCTGAAAAAACTGGTCGTAACATTTCAAAAAACACTACGATTAAAATCCCAGCTCACAACATACCAGCTTTTAAACCAGCTAAAGTATTTTTAGAAGGTGTAAAAACTAATGTTGAAGTCAACTAAAGACATTAAAAAAAATATTAATTTAAAAAAGCATTATTTATTATGCCAAGTGGTAAAAAAAGAAAAAGACACAAGGTAGCGACGCATAAGCGTAAGAAACGTAGACGCGCTAATCGTCACAAAAAGAAATAAGCTGAGGAAAAGTAGTTTTAAAAACTACTTTTTTCAGTTTTAAGAAACGTTCTTTGATATAGAATTTAAGCACATTTAATAGAGTGTACTTAAGTTTGCTGGATAATCCTGATAAACAATCAGGAATCCTGTGTCAATTAATTAAGTAAAATCCATCTGTCCTAATTAAAGGATGGATATAAATTAACATTATGAACAAGGAATTAATCGTAAGATCGAGTTCAGATATTGTTGATTTTGCCTTATTAAAAGATGGAAAACTTATTGAATTACATAAAGACGAAGAGGATAATAACTTCGCGGTTGGCGATATTTTTATTGCCAAAATACGTAAGGTTATGCCAGGTTTAAATGCCGCGTTTGTCAACGTTGGCTATGAGAAAGATGGTTTTTTACACTATCACGATCTAGGACCTAAACTTCCTTCACTTTTAAAATTCATTAAACGTGTAAGCACAGGAAAATTAAGAGATTATACGCTCAAAAACTTTCCGTTTGAAAAAGATTTAGATAAGCATGGCGCTATTGCCAATGCTTTAAAATCCAATCAATCAATTTTAGTACAAGTAGTAAAGGAGCCTATTTCCACTAAAGGGCCTCGCATTAGTTCAGAATTGTCTATTGCAGGTAGATACATAGTCTTGGTGCCGTTTTCTAACCGTATTTCAATTTCACAAAAAATTGAATCGCAAGAAGAAAAAGACCGTTTAAAAAGACTTGTAAAAAGTATCACGCCTAAAGGATTTGGTGTTATTATTCGTACTGTAGCTGAAGGCAAAAAAGTTGCCGAGCTAGACAGTGATTTACAGAATTTGCTGACAAGATGGACAGCAATGTGTAAAAAATTGTACAAGGCACATCACCCAACAAAAGTACTTGGTGAAATGAACAAAGCATCCTCTATTTTAAGGGATATTTTTAATGATTCATTTTCTGGTATCGTTGTGGATGACGAGGAATTGTACATACAAATAAAAGATTACGTGCAACAGATTGCACCGAAAAAAGAGTCTATTGTGAAGTATTACAAAAACGGAATTCCGATTTATGAAAAATTTGGTGTAGAACGCCAAATAAAAACATCGTTTGGAAAAACCGTTTCTATGGCAAAAGGAGCGTACTTGGTTATAGAACATACCGAAGCTATGCATGTTATAGATGTAAACAGTGGTAACCGTTCTAATAAAGAAAAAAGCCAAGAAGCCACAGCTTTAGAAGTCAACTTAATCTCTGCCGCAGAAATTGCCCGCCAATTGCGTTTACGCGATATGGGAGGCATCATCGTTATCGACTTTATCGATATGGGACGTGCAGAGAATCGAAAAAAGCTTTACAACTTTCTCAGAGATGAGATGAAAGACGACAAAGCAAAGCACAAAATATTGCCGCCGAGTAAGTTTGGGTTAGTGCAAATCACCAGACAGCGCGTTAGGCCAGAGCGCAATATTAAAACAAAAGAACAAAATCCTAATCTTGTAGGTGGAGACGAAATCGAAGCACCAATTAAAGTGGTGGAACGTATTAAGCAAGACCTCGAAAGGATTCTTAAAAAAGACTATAAAAAGATAACGCTAAATGCGCATCCATTTATAGCAGCCTTTTTAACCAAAGGGTATCCATCAGTACGTACAAAGTGGTTCTTTGAACACAAAAAATGGGTAAAAGTTTTACCTAGAGATGCTTACACTTATCTTGAATACCATTTCTTTGACAAGGATGGTAACAAAATCACATAATATCTATTAGAAAGAAAAGCCCAATTGAATTATCAATTGGGCTTTTTGTTTTTAAGTCGTTTTCTATATTTATACTTCCATATTAATGAATACAACTTCAATTTTAATCTATGTCGTTTCCAATTAATATTGAATTTCTCTCCTTTTTTATGCCATGGAGGTAAAGAAACTCCGATATGGAAAGGTGGAAATTTATCAACCTTTTTATTTAACTGCTCTTCCTTTCGAAATCTCCTCGAGCAAGTTAAATTTATCAAAGTTCTTTTTTTAAAAGAATGAGAAATTTCAGCATTTATCCAAAGAGGTGTCAATCCAAAATCATACAATAAATCAATAGTTTGTTGAATAGACTGAGGCTTTCCTTTTGATAAATTAATTTGTTCTAACTTGAATAGTTCTCTTTCATTTAAATGATTACTTGCTAATCTAGAACTGGGTTCAATTAAATATTCAACGTTTTTAGAGATTGAATTGGTGACCATCGTCTGTGTGAATTCAATCAATTCCCGCGTTGATTCTATTAGTCTATATTCAAACTCAGTTTTATCCATTCGCAATCATGTAGCAGGATTAGGAATCTCCTCATGCACTTTATTGATTGCTTTCATCAAGTCTTCTGATAATGACATATTAATGCTATCTATATTTTCTTTTAATTGCTCTAGAGAAGTCGCACCAATAATATTACTTGTTAAAAACGGACGCTCATTAACAAAGGCTAAGGACATTTGTGCTAAGGTCATATTATTGTCTTCTGCGATTTTTAGATAACGTTTTGTGGCTTCAGTAGATTGCTCACTACTATAACGTGAAAAACGTGGAAACAAATTTAACCTCGAGTTTGCCTGGTCCGTGCCTTTAATATATTTACCCGATAACACACCACATGCCATTGGCGAGTAGGCTAAAAGCCCAATATTTTCGCGATGTGAAATTTCTGCCAAATCATTTTCAAAAGACCTGCACACTAAGGAGTACGCATTTTGTATCGTAATCATTCTTGGTAAATTGTTATACTTAGACTCTTCCAAATAGCGCATCGTTCCCCAACCGGTTTCATTTGAGAGCCCAACCTGTCTTATTTTCCCGGATTTAATCAGCTCATCGAGATTATGAAGGACTTCATTAAAGTTATCTTCCCATTTCTCATTTGGGTTATGCTTATAATCACGTTGCCCAAAGGTGTTGGTGTTACGCTCTGGCCAATGCAGTTGGTATAAATCTATATAATCGGTTTGCAGTCGTTTTAAACTGTTATCTACAGCTTCATTTAGAGCGTCTTTACTAAATCCAGTTGTTCTGATATGTGCGGTGTAATCGCCTGGCCCTGCAATCTTGGTTGCTAACACCACCTTATCTCTATTACCGGTTTTTGTAAACCAATTGCCTATGATGCGCTCGGTTTCAGCATAAGTTTCTGCGTTTGCTGGTACAGGATAAAGTTCAGCCACATCAAAGAAATTAACGCCTTTGTCCAAGGCCATGTCCATTTGGGCAAAGCCTTCGTCTTGGGTGTTTTGGTTGCCCCAGGTCATGGTGCCAAGGCAAATTTTACTAACTTTTATATTGGTGTTGGGTAGTGTTGTGTATTTCATGTTCACTTCCCACGAAAGTGGGAATCTCTTTTTAGTTAAACTTTTATTTTGTCATCCTGTCCCGAAATTTCGGGAGTATTCAGGATCTCATCTACATATCTACAGTTGCACTTCGACAAGCTCAGTGTGATACCGTTGATTTAATTTATGATTATACAAACAAATATAACAAGACCTCACAGGTTTCTAAAACCTGTGAGGTCTAAATCTGTGTTAATAAGTCATTGCGAGGAACGAAGCAATCTTATGAATGGTTGATAATATACTAATTATGAGATTGCTTCGTTCCTCGCAATGACAACTTGTTTATATCTCATTCAACAACTTAGAAATTTCATCTAATTTTGGCGTTAAAATCACCTCAATACGTCTGTTCTTTGCTCTGCCTTCAGCTGTATCATTAGTAGCTATTGGTGCATACTCTCCACGACCAGCAGCAGTTAAGTTTTCAGGATTGATAGATGAATTTTCCCTAAGAATATTAACGATGGCTGTAGCGCGTTTGGTGGATAAATCCCAGTTACCACTCAACTGGGCGTTGCCTTTGTAAGGTACGTTATCAGTATGGCCTTCAATTAAAATAGCGATATCTGGATTTTCGGCCAATACACTTCCCAATTGCTGTACGGCTTTACGACCTTCAGTGCCTACGGACCAACTACCAGATTGAAACAGGAGTTTATTTTCCATAGAAATATAGACCTTGCCATCCCGCTGTTCAACCGTTAAGCCTTTACCTTCAAAATTGGTTAGCGCTTTAGAAATTGCATTTTTAAGAGCACTCATACTGGCATCTTTGGCCGCTATAACATTTTCTAGTTCAGCAACACGTTTGGATCTATTTTCGAGTTCTTTTTTCAACTTTTCCAATCGCTCATTTTCAGCAGCTAGTGCTTGCTCTTTGGCTTCAAGTTGCGCTAACAGTTCTCTGTTCTTTTTTGAGTTTTTTGCAATTTCGGCAGAACTGTTTTGTTCTAAAGCGTCGTAGGATGCTTTTAGATTATCGAGATTAGATTTTGTTGCCGCATAATCGCTTTGCAATTTATCACGTTCGGCAACAGCTTTGTCGTAGGCTTGTTGCAGCGCGTCTAAGTCATTGGATAGTTTGTTTTTATCAGCATTAAGGGTTTCAACTTCATCAGTTAAATTTCTATTTTCCTTTTTGAGATTGGCATACTTAGTTTCAAGATCTGTGTATATTTTTTTTGATACACACGATGAGAAAAGGGTAAGTGCCAGTGCTATTAATGAAATTCTTTTTATCATGCTATAAGTTGTTAAGTTGTTGATTTGATTTTAAATATCTAATTCTAATAATATAGGACAATGGTCGCTATGTACAGCTTCAGTGAGTATAACGCTTCGTTTTATCTTTTCTTGTAAAGGTTCACTAACCATGGCATAATCTAATCGCCAACCTTTGTTATTGGCTCTGGAATTAGCTCTGTAGCTCCACCACGAAAATTCTTGTTTTTCTGGGTGTAAATGGCGGTAACTATCAATAAATCCGCTATCAATAAAATTGCCCAACCATTCGCGTTCTTCTGGTAAAAAACCAGACACTCCTTTCATTTTTGGGTTATGGATGTCAATTTCTTCATGACAAATATTGTAATCTCCGCAAACGACAAGATTTGGTTTTTCTTTTTGAAGTTCATTGAGATATTCATGGATCATATTCATATATTCAAACTTATGAGCTAATCTGGCGTCATTGGTCCCAGAAGGTAAATACATGCTCATCACAGAAACGTTATCATAATCTACCCTTAGGTTACGACCTTCAAAATCCATGGATTCAATGCCTGTTCCAAATTCAATGTGATTGGGTTTTGTTTTGCATAAAATAGCGACACCACTATACCCTTTTTTTTGAGCGCTGAACCAGTAGTTGTACTCATAACCAGCATCGGTAAATAAGTCTAAATCCAACTGCTCTTCCATGGCTTTAATTTCTTGAAGACATATGACATCTGGGTTTGTGGCTTTAAGCCAATCTATGAACCCTTTGTTAATTGCTGCTCTAATACCATTGACGTTGTAGGATGCTATTTTCATACACATTTCCCGTGAAAACGGGAATCTTTTTAATTAAACTTAGATTCCATAAGGACTTCGACTGCGCTCAGTCTGACAGACTAATGTCTTATTATCGGTCTAAATTAAATAATACCCTACTTTTACACTATTATTTTGAGGCTATTTTAACAATAAAATAATCGAGGGTTTTAATAGTTATTATTCTACAATGAAGCATACGCTACTTTTTCTATTGCTACTGAGTTCTTTTTTGGGTGTTGCCCAAGAGAATGCTGGTAATTACAAGAAAAAGCGTTTGGCCGTAAAGGATACAATTAAAATTGATTCGTTAAGTATTAACCCTTCTAAATTTATTGTAAAAACGAAAGACGGAAAGATTTTGGATTCTACACTTTATGTCGTGGATTATTCAAAATCAATTTTGAGGTTTAAACAATCTATTGACGTAGATACGATTCAAGTTGAATATTTACGTTACCCTGAATTTTTAACCAAGGTTTATCGGCAGTTGGATGACGATGTCATTGTCGATCGCTCAGGTCCTGGCACAGAGGCCTTGTACAAACTCGAAAACACCAATAAACGGAATGCATTCACGCCTTTTGATGGGTTAACGACTTCCGGAAGCATTTCTAGAGGAGTAACTATTGGAAATAATCAGAATTCGGTATTGAATAGCGAATTAGACCTTCAGATTTCGGGTAAATTAAGTGATAAGGTATCTTTAAGAGCATCCATACAGGATGCTAATATCCCTTTGCAAGAAAGTGGATATTCCCAACGTTTGGATGAATTTGATCAGGTATTTATAGAACTTTTTAGCGATAACTGGAATATACGAGCAGGAGATATCGATTTGGTGAATACCAACAGTTATTTTGCCAATTTTTCTAAGCGTGTACAAGGTTTGTTGGTCAATGCCAACATAAGTGAAAAAACGTCTGTTTTTGCTTCGGGTGCTTTGGTGCGAGGGCAATTTACGACTACGCAATTTACAGCTCAAGAAGGCAATCAAGGGCCTTATAAATTACGTGGTCCCAATAATGAACTCTTTGTGCTCATTGTTTCTGGTAGCGAAACGGTTTACGTCAATGGCGTGCCTTTAGAACGTGGGGAAAACAACGATTATATTATCGATTATAATGCAGGTGAAATCATTTTCAATTCTACATTTCCGATAACTTCCGAAATGCGAATTACAGTCGATTACCAATTCAGTGAACGCAATTATTCAAGATTTACGGTTTTTGGTGGCAGTTCTTATAACACCGAAAAGTTAAACTTAAACGTTTCTGTGTATTCTGAAAGTGATGCTAAAAATCAACCGTTGCAACAAAACCTCTCCACTGAGCAGACTCAGATTTTAGCTGATGCAGGAGATGACAGAAGTTTAATGGTAGCTCCGTCAGCAACACCAGAATCGTTTTCTGAAAACAGAATTCTATACCGTAAAGACATTGTTGGAGGTGAGGAAGTATTTGTGTTTTCCCAAAATCCAGAGGATGAACTCTTCAGTGTACGCTTTACGTTGGTGGGCACTAACCAAGGAAATTATGTGCTGAGCAACGATAATGCCGTGAGCAATATTTTTGAATATGTAGCACCAATTGCAGGAGTGCCACAGGGAAATTATGAACCTATTACGCAACTGGTGGCTCCGGAGCGTTTACAGATTGCAGTGTTGAACGGCCGTTATCAACCTACAGAAAGAACAGATGTATTTTTTGAATTGGCAGGAAGTAAAAATGATGCCAATTTGTTTTCGAACATAGATGATGACGACAATAATGGCTTTGCAGGAAAACTGAAAGTCAATCAAAAATTGATAAAATCGGATAGCCTTTGGAATTTATCCGCCTTGGTAGATGCAGATTTTATCCAAAAGGATTTTAGAACGATACAACGTTTATACAGAGCGGAATTTAATCGTGATTGGAATTTAGAGAACGATAATAGAGATGATCAAGGTAATTTTAACTTTGGTAATCAGCTTTTGTTAACTTCAGGATTAAAACTCTCACATGCTAAGAAAGGCATAGCCGTCTATAATTTTGAGTACTTAGATTATGCCAATAATTTTAATGGCAATCGACATAACGTGACCGCTAATTTGCGCTTGGGGAATTTTAGGATATTTTCAAATTCGAGTTTCCTCAAAAGCGAAAGTACTATTAACCGTTCCGCATTTTTAAGATCTTTTAATCGTGTGATCTATGGAAAAAACAAGAAATGGGCAGGAGTAAAATTTGCTGCGGAAGACAATGAGCAAACCGTTATTTCATCGGATTCCTTAACACCATTAAGTCAAAGGTTTAAAGCCTATGAAGCTTTTGTTGGTATTGGTGACAGTACTAAGGTGTATGCTGAAGTGGGTTATATAAAACGTTTCAATGACAGTTTGAGAAATAATTCTTTAGAGCGAGTCAACAACTCAAACACGTATTATTTAAAGTCGCGTTTGATTCAGAATAAAAGTACCAACCTTCAGTTGTTTGTCAATTATAGGGATTTAAAATCTGAAGATCCAGATTTTGAAGATGAACAAAGCTTGAACAGCCGTTTAAATTACAATCAGAAATTATTCAATAACCTTATCGTTTGGAACTCGAGTTTTGAAACCAATTCGGGCACATTGCCGCAACAAGATTTTACTTATGTTGAGGTTGAGGCTGGGCAAGGGGCTTACACTTGGATAGATTATAATGAAAACGGCATACAAGAACTCAATGAATTTGAAATAGCACAATTTGCCGACCAGGGGAATTATATTAGAGTACTATTGCCTAACCAAGTTTTTGTGAGAACACATCAAAACCGATTAAGCCAAACTTTGACCATTAATCCTATACAATGGAGCCAATCTAAAAATAAGACGAGAAAGTTCTTCTCTCATTTTTATAATCAGACCTCATATTTAGTGGATAGAAAGGTAAGGCGCGAAGGCAATAATTTTAATCTCAACCCTTTTAAAGATGATGAAGACAATCAATTGGCCTTAAACAATAGTGTACGAAATGTGTTGTTTTACAATAGAGGGAAGCAACGTTACACAACATCTTATACGTATTTGACCAACACAAGTCGTAATTTGTTATCCATAGGTTTTCAAGAAAATAAATTGACCAATCACCAGTTAAACTTCAATCATAAATTCGAGACCAATTGGCTAGTAAATGCTTTAGCTAGTTTTGGTACGGATGAAAGCATTAGTGAAAATTTTGCCAATCGTAATTTTAATATTGAAGAAGAACGCTTTCAGCCTAAATTATCTTATTTATTCAGTGAAAATGCACAGTTTGATATCTTTTATCAATACACCTCAAAGAGTAATACCATAGGAAGTTTAGAGACCTTATCCCAAAACAACTATGGTCTGTCGTTCACATATAACAATGCCCAAAAAATTGCCTTAACTGGTGAGTTTAACTTTTTTCAAAATGAGTTTGAAGGCAATGCTAACACACCAGTCGCCTATCAAATGCTAGAAGGTTTACAACCAGGAAAAAACTTCACGTGGAGCTTATTGGCGCAAAAGAAACTGACCAAATTTTTAGATTTGAATTTGAATTACTTCGGTAGAAAAACAGAGACTTCTAAGACCATTCATACAGGCACGATTCAGTTAAAGGCTTATTTTTAAAAATAAAGAGATTTCTTACGCAACCATTGTAATAGTTTTGTATCTATGTGGTATAATTGCTGTCGTAATTATTCGATCTTAATTAACTAAATTAAACTTTATGAAAAAATCAATTTTAGCACTTTTATTGTTGATCTCTGTTTTTGCTATGAATGCACAAGATAAAGACGATACAAGCGATTCAAATATTAGTAAAAATGAAATTAAAACCAATGGGTTATACTTAGTCGTTGGAATTTTAGATTTTACTTACGAACGTCTTTTAAATGAAGAATCAGCCGTTGGATTGAATGTTGCTATTCCTTACGATAAAGAAATTAAAGAAAATCTTCAATATTATATTTCACCATATTATAGATTCTATTTTGGTAAAAAGTATGCCGCTGGATTTTTTCTCGAAGGCTTTGGAATGTTAAATTCAGCAGAACGGGAATTTGATTTCTTCGTTAATGATGAAGACAGAGAATATGTAACTGATTTTGCTTTAGGAATTGGTTTAGGTGGAAAGTGGATAACAAAAGGCGGTTTTATTGGAGAGGTGAATTTTGGAGTTGGTAGAAATTTATTTAAATCTGAAGAAACAACAATAGATTTCGTGAGTAAATTAGGCATTACATTAGGTTACCGATTCTAAATTCAGAAATAATATAAAAATAAAAAAAAACACCCAAGCTTTTTAGGTTTGGGTGTTTTTTTTTGAGGTACTGTGAAAATTATGAGCAACAATTCTTTATTACATCTTCATCAACCACTCCTTTACATCAACTTCTTTTTTAATGATGTCGCGTAATTCTTCAATCTTAACACGTTTTTGCTCCATGGTGTCTCTATGGCGTATGGTTACAGTGTTATCTTCAAGACTTTCTCCATCAACCGTAATACAGAACGGAGTACCTGCTGCATCTTGTCTTCTATAGCGTCTTCCGACAGCATCCTTTTCGTCGTAATCCACATTGAAATCCCACTTAAGATCATCAACGATATCTTTTGCCATTTTTGTTAGGGCTTCATCTTTTCTAACCAATGGTAAGACAGCTGCTTTTGTTGGCGCCAAAACTGCTGGTAATTTTAAAACGGTTCTTTCGCTACCATCTTCTAAAGTTTCATCTTGTAAACTATTAGAGAATACGGCTAAGAACATACGGTCTAAACCAATAGAGGTTTCCAAGACATAAGGTGTATAACTTGCGTTTTCCTCATGGTCAAAATATTGTAATTTTTTGCCTGAGTATTCTTCATGTTGTTTTAAATCGAAATCTGTACGAGAGTGGATACCTTCCAATTCCTTAAATCCAAATGGAAAATTGAATTCAATGTCAGTAGCAGCATCTGCGTAATGCGCCAGTTTCTCATGATCGTGGAAACGGTAGTTCTCCTCACCCAATCCTAATGATTTATGCCATTTTAAACGTGTATCTTTCCAATAATCAAACCAGTCACTTTGTGTACCTGGTTTAATGAAAAATTGCATTTCCATTTGTTCAAATTCCCGCATTCTAAAAATGAATTGTCTCGCAACAATTTCATTTCTAAAGGCTTTACCTGTTTGGGCAATACCAAATGGAATTTTCATACGTCCTGTTTTCTGAACGTTCAAAAAGTTGACAAAAATACCTTGTGCTGTTTCTGGTCTTAGGTATAAATCCATTGCAGTATCGGCAGAAGCACCTAATTTGGTGCCAAACATTAAGTTAAACTGCTTAACGTCTGTCCAGTTGCGGCTACCGGTCATCGGATCGGCAATTTCAAGCTCTTCAATCAAAGCTTTTACGTCTGCTAAATCTTCTTTTTCCAAAGATTGTCCAAGACGTTTTAGAATGGTATCTATCTTTTCTTGATAGCCTAAAACGCGTCCGTTGGTAGTAACAAATTCATCTTTGTTAAAGGCATCTCCAAAACGTTTTTCGGCTTTTTTAATTTCCTTATTGATTTTTGCTTCAATCTTTGCACAATAATCTTCCACTAAAACATCGGCTCTGTAACGCTTTTTAGAGTCTTTATTATCAATTAAAGGATCGTTAAAGGCATCAACGTGCCCAGAGGCTTTCCAAGTGGTTGGATGCATAAAAATTGCGGCATCTATACCTACAATATTATCGTGCATTTGTACCATAGCTTTCCACCAGTAGTCACGAATATTTTTCTTTAACTCAGCACCGTTTTGTGCATAGTCATATACTGCACTTAGTCCGTCGTAGATTTCACTACTCTGAAATACGTAACCATACTCCTTTGCATGAGAGATTACTTTTTTGAATTTGTCGTCGTTTGCCATGTTGCAAAAATAAAAAACCGCTCAAATTAACAGAGCGGTTTTAGGAAAATTATGTAGTTAGTTTATTTTAATTCTATGCTGGTACTTCCGAGCTTTGTATTATTATGAAAAACATTAATAAAATAAGTGCCTTTTTTTAGTGGCCTATCTTCTTTATAAGTCGCTACTGTAGTACAAATATCAAGGTTCTTATTGTCAAAGTTAAGAACATATTTTTGGCTGTATATTAGGGAACTACTGCCAAAATAAACTTCACCTTTATCTGATATAACGTTATTGTCTGGGCTTACAATTTGGATGTAAAACTCTTTCTTGCCTTTTTCTGTAAGAGGATTTTCAACTAAGCCTATACAAACATCAATAGCATTGGCACGCCTAGCTCTGGTAGTTGATTTTTTCTTGTTGTTGTTTATCTTAAAGGCTTCAGCATTAACACTGCTTGCTCTTAAAATAGAAGCTACATCAATGGTTTTATTAAGGGAATCATTTTTCTCCTCCAATTCATTGATTTCAAAACTCTTCCTCTCTATAGTGTTTAGGGCATAGCGCTTTTCTTTCTGCAACCTTATATTTGCCGAATTAAGAGAGTCTACCGTAGCGAGAAGTACCTTGCTCTTGGTTTTTAAAACCGAAAGTTGGTCTTTGAATTTAGTGATTATTGATAAGTCACTTTTTAATAACCTTAAAGAATCTAAAGCTGATTTAGTTTCTAGTTTTGCCTCTTGGAGCTGTGAGGCCATAAGATCATAATCTTGGCTCAGTTCGTCATAACTTTCTAGCATTTCTGACAGCTCTTTTTCTATCAAAAACTTTTCTTGTTTTAGAAACTCTTCGTAGGATTTAATGGATTTATAATTTGTAAAACTATAGACTCCTAAAACGGTTAAAACGACCAATAAAGAACTTATAATTAATCTGTAGTTAAATAGTTGAGGGTTAACTATCATCATTAATTTTGTTAGTTGACGCGAATTTAGATTATATTGGAGAGCAATTTTATTTTATTCGATTAAGTGGTAAAAAATTTGTTGAACTTGTTCTTTCCTCTAGTCTGTAATGCTTGTAGTAATGTTTTAGCAGATAATGAGCAGATTATCTGCATTAATTGTAGACATCAGCTACCAGTAACTAACTTTCATTTTGATGATTCTGAAGTCGTCAAAAAGATTGTTTACGGACGTGTAAAACTTGAAAAAGCAACAGCACTTTTACATTTTTCCAAAAAAGGAAAAGTGCAGCAATTGCTTCACAATTTAAAGTATAGAGGACATAAAGGTATAGGTGGCTTTTTTGGTAAATGGCTTGGTAAAGAGCTAAGTACAATTGACGCTTACAAACAAGTAGATGTGGTTGTACCAGTACCTTTGTACAAAACCAAATTACGAAAGCGAGGCTACAACCAAGTGGAGCAGTTTGGGAAAGAAATTGCTAAATCACTCAATGCAGATTATAACGATAAAGTACTTATAAAAACCAAAGCCACTAAAACCAAAGTGTTTGAAGGGAGATTATCGCGTTGGAATGATGATGGAGCCGTATTTGCCATTTCAGAAAACAGATCTTTAGAAGGAAAGCATATCTTATTGGTAGATGATATTATTACTACAGGTGCCACGGTTGAAGCTTGTGCTACAGAGTTGTTGAAAATTGATAATATTAAGTTAAGTCTGGCCACGATGGCAATTGCAGATTGATTTATGCGTTTGTTTTGAGTATCCTTTTTTAAATTGTTTCTTTGTGCAAAATTATTCCGATTAAATGCGTTCATATCTTAACCGAATTTTAGGCATTATTTCAATTGCAATAACTCTAGTTAGTTGCGCTAATCGTGGTTCGCCAACTGGTGGTGAAAAAGACGAAGAACCTCCAGTGATTATTGAGGAGATTCCTCCAAATTTCTCTACTAATTTTAAGGGTGACGAAATCAGAATATATTTTGATGAGTATGTGAAAATTAAAGACATTAGAACTCAGCTCATTATTTCTCCACCAATGGATCTTGACCCTGAAATTGTGCCAATGTCAAGCGCGAGTAGGTACATTTCAATAAAGATAAAAGACACTCTGCAAGAAAACACGACTTACGCCTTTAATTTTGGCGAAAGTATTGTGGATAATAACGAAAGCAATCCTTACCCTTACTATCGTTATGTCTTTTCAACGGGTGACACCATCGACTCACTTTCGGTTAGAGGTTATGTTGAAGATGCTATTCTCGAAGAGCCAGACACCTTTATTTCCGTGATGCTCTACGAAGTGGACTCTACATATACAGACTCTATTGTTTACAAGAAAAAGCCAAGGTACATTACCAATACTCTAGATAGCTTAACGACCTTCAGCATTGATAATATAAAAGCCGGAACGTATAAACTAATTGCCTTAAAGGATAAAAACGGAAATTATAAGTTTGATCAGAAGAATGATAAAATAGCATTTCACGAGGATTTCATTTCCGTACCATCAGCTTCAGAATACAAATTGACCTTGTTTAAAGAGGAGGTGAATTTTAAAGCTGTTAAACCAAAGCAAGAAGGTCAGTCTATGATCGTGTTTCCGTATGAAGGAAATTACGAAGACATGCGAATAAAAGTTCTGGGAGATAAACCTGAAGATTACCAAACACGTATCATTAAAGACGCAACAAAGGATACGCTTTACTATTGGTATAAGCCAAATTTTGAAGTTGACACCACTTTATTTGTGGTAACTAACGAAAAATATGTGGACACTTTTAAACATCGATTTAGAAAACTAGAAGCCGATTCGCTAGAAATAAAAACGGTAACATCTGGTACGCTGAATTTTGAAAATGAATTCACCGTAGAAGCTAATATACCATTGACAAAGATTGATACATCAAAAGTTAAGTTGATTAATCGCGATTCTACTGAAATAGATTATCAGGTAGAGTATGATTCCATATTAAACCGCTATAAATTTCCTGTGGAAAAGGAAGAAGGGCAGAAATACTTTTTTGAGATGTTGCCTGGTAGCTTTACGGATTTTTATGAAGGCACCAATAAAGATACTCTGAATTACACCTTTAGAACTAAGATGAAATCTGAATATGGTAATATTAGAGTCAACCTTAGAAATGCCAAATTCCCGTTGATCGTACAATTGGTAAATCAGAATGGAGTAGTGTTATATGAGCGTTATACCACAGAGTCGCCAGTGGTTGATTTTACCAATATATCACCTAGGCAATATAGTCTGCGCGTAATTTACGATGCCAATGCCAATGGTAAATATGATACTGGAAATTATCTCTTGGGCATTCAGCCAGAACGTGTGAGTTATTCTCCGCCAATAGAAGAAGTAAGGGCAAGTTTCGATTTTATTATCGACTTTACGCTTTTAGATTAAAGACATCTCTATCTTTTAAGAAACCAAGCTTTTCGCGGCATTTTGTAATGTGCTCTTTTTCTAAAGTAACCATTTCAATAGCTTCTTTATTTTCAGGAATAGAATCCATGCGATGACCTAACACATCATAAGCAGCAGAGTGCCCAGAATACTCATAATTATTACCATCTAAGCCAACACGGTTCACTCCAATACAATAAGCCATATTTTCTATAGCACGAGCTATTAAAAGTACATCCCAAGCATTTGTACGTATTTTGGGCCAATTAGCGACATAAAGCAAAAGGTCGTAATCTTCGGTATTTCTTGCCCAAACAGGGAAACGTAAATCGTAACACACCAACGGGCAAATTTTCCAGCCCTTATAATCTAATGTCACTTTTTCAGTTCCAGCGGTATAGACTTTATGCTCGCCAGCCAAAGTAAAGGTGTGCTTTTTATCGTAGTGTGTAATTGTACCTGAAGGTTCTACAAAAACCAATCGATTATAATAGTTGTTTTTTTCAGTGATAACTAAACTTCCTACAATAGCAGTTTGTTTTTTATCGGCCAATTGTTTTAACCAATTGATAGTGTTACCATCCATGGTTTCTGCAACTGAGGAAGCATTCATGGTAAAGCCAGAAGTAAACATTTCTGGTAAGATAATAAGGTCAGCGCCTTCTATAGTGTTGACCTTTTTTTCTAAGTTAATTCTATTGGCTTCTGGATTTTCCCAGACTAAACTGGTTTGGATAAGTGCAACGTTTAGGGAATTGCTCATGGTTATAGCTTTTTCTTGGCCTTCTCTGCTTTTTCGGTAAGTTTTTCTATTTTTTCTAGCCACTTACCTTCATCAACAGGAGATAGTTTGCCTCTCTTTTTTAACTTTTCGTATTTCTTTTGTGCCTTTTCTAAGTTGTTTTGCGCTCTCTCAAAATTCTTCTGAAGTTTCTCTCTTTTCTTCAATTCCTTTTCAGCCTTCTTTTGGGCTTTTTCTGCTTTTTTTTGAGCTTTTTCTGCCTTTTTGTTCTCTTTTTCGAGTTTTTTGGCTGCTTTTTCCGCTTTTTCCTTCACTTTCATTTCTTCGGAAATTGTAGTAGCTTCTTTTAAAATAGCTTGTCTGTCTTCGAGATTTAAAGTTTCTGTAACATCTTCACCGTTTAAAAAGATTTTTTCCTTTTTTACTTCATAAGTCTTTCCATCTTTTTCCACCTTTTGGGCAAATGACGAGAAAGAAATCGTAAACAATAATAGTATAATGTAATATTTCATGTTCTTTATATTTATGTTCACTAATGTGACACAGAAATTTACAAAAAGTAACTTAGAGGACTATTAAATTTTACATAAAATTTCAGAGGCTTTCACCAAAGTCTCATCGGTCTTTGCAAAGCAGAAACGCAATACCTTGTCGTCTTTACCTTCTTCATTAAAAACCGAAAGCGGAATGGAAGCAATTTTAAATGCCTTGGTTAAGCGTTTGGCAAAATCCACATCGTGTTCATCAGTAATTTCAGAATAATCTAAAACCTGAAAATAAGTGCCTTGCGAAGGTTGAAACTTAAATCGAGATTCTGAAATGAGATTTAAAAATAAATCACGCTTCTGTTGAAAGAAATCATTCAATCCTAAATATGTTTCAGTATCTTGCATATAGTCAGCAATGCCTTTCTGCGCAGGATGATTAACGGAAAAGACGTTAAACTGATGCACTTTTCTAAATTCTGTCATTAATGTTTCGGGCGCACAGCAATAGCCAATCTTCCAACCTGTGTTATGAAAGGTCTTACCAAAAGATGCAGTGATAAAACTGCGCTGTTTTAAATTATCAAATAAACATACACTTTGATGTTGTTCGCCGTCAAAAATAATGTGCTCGTAAACTTCATCACTTAGTACGATGATGTTGGTGTCTTTCGTCAATTTTTGAAGTTGAAGCATATCATCTTTAGCCCAAATCGTACCACTCGGGTTATGAGGAGTATTAATGACGATCATTTTAGTTTTTGATGTTATTTTTGAAGCAACTTCCTCCCAATTGACTTTATAGTTTGGTGCAGAAAGCTGAATAGAGATTGTTTTACCACCATTGACCTCTATTGCTGGTTGGTAACAATCGTAGGCAGGTTTAAAAATGATGACTTCGTCACCATGTCTCACAAATGCTGAAATAATAGTATAAATCGCTTGCGTGGCACCTGCGGTTACTGTGATTTCCTTTTCAGGATGGTATGTCGATTTATAGAGCAATTGGTATTTGTTTGAAATTGCCAATCGTAAATCGAGATTACCAGCCATCGGAGCATATTGGTTGTAACCATTGTTCATGGCATTGCTGACCAAATTATTCAATTTTTTTGAACTAGGATAATTAGGAAAGCCTTGCGATAGATTTATGGCATTATGCTCTTTTGCCAAAGCACTCATTACAGTAAAAATGGTAGTGCCTACATTGGGTAATTTAGATTGATGTTGCATAGTTTGAAAGATACTAAAACCATAAACCTTTTAAAACTTATTTAAGGTTTGTTTAATCCAGCAGTATGTAAATACATCATCACATCATTAATGCATGTTTTAAGATTGTCTTTTATTTCATGGGTCCAAAATCTAAAAACAGTAAAACCTAGTTCTCTTAATTGCTGGTTCACTTCTCGATCACGTTGCATATTGCGCTCTATCTTCGGAATCCAAAACCCACGGTTGCTTTTTAGTTGGTCCTTTCGCTCATCCCAATTGTAGCCATGCCAAAATTCACCATCTATAAAAATGGCTAATTTGTATTTTTTGATGCTTACATCTGGTCGTCCTGGTAGTTGTTTGCTGTCCACACGATAACGAACACCTTTTCGCCAAAGTGCCTTACGGAACAACAATTCTGGTTTGGTATTCTTACCACGTATTTTGCTCATTATTTTAGAGCGTTTCTTTGTGGTATAGAAACCAGATTCTTCGTTGAATCTTGGGACTTTTATTTTTTTATCTTCGTAAGACATAAATTACTTTCAATTTAAGAGAAATAATGAGTCAATCAAAACACACATATTTGGATTTCATTTCTGACGAACATTTATTAAAATGCATTTCCAACTTATACAATGCCTATTTAGTAGCTAAAAAAGAATTTACGAAAAGAAAATTTTATAATAATAAAGTGGACACATTTAAGTTGACTTTCGATTCCAAATTCAACGATATTTCTGAAGAGGATCTCATAAAATTGGAAATGGCTAGACAGATTGATAAATCCGTGAATAACGCTATAGGCACTTTTCATGAAGAAATTTTAGGAGGTGTTCAAGGTTATTCGAGTGGGAAACTGAGCGGTTATGACATAAAAGCTGATGATGATTCAATTTTTGCTGAGGTTAAAAATAAGCATAACACTATGAACAGTAGTTCTGCTGAAAGTGCTTTTCAAAAACTGGCAAGATTTGCCGATGACAATAAACAAGCAACTTGCTATTTAGTACAGATTTTAGCTAAAAAGAGCTTTGTGAAAAAATGGGAATCAATTATTAATGGTAAAGAGTATAGCCATAGTAGAGTTTATATGATTTCTGGCGACAAGTTTTATGGATTGTTAACAGGAGATGCGAATGCTTTTTTTAAGTTGTACAAATCTTTACCAACAGCAATCGAAGATTTTTTGAACTCTATTGATAGTAATAAAACAAAAGAAGGTACTATTTTAAGCGATATTTCTGAAAGTGCTAAAAAAGCAAAAAGAAATATTCTTGATGAAATTACATTTGAAAACTTCTATTACTACGAAGGTTTTGATAGCTTAAACAGCTAATGATTGGACCGTCTGTTTGTTTGCCTCTTCTTCTTCTTCTTCTTCGTAAACCTTATTCAAAAAAGAAATAATAGAATAGCCTATTTCCTTAGCCAAGTTAACAGGAACGGCGTTTCCTATCTGCTTGTATTGCTGCGAAACAGAACCTTCAAATTTCCATTCGTCTGGAAAAGTTTGAATTCTAGCATATTCCCTAACAGTAAATGGTCTGGTTTCATCAGGGTGACAACGCTCCGTTTGTTTTTGGGCAGGACTGCATGTTAAAGTAAGGCAAGGTTCGTCCCAACCTATTCTTCGCGCCATACCTGTTTTTCCTCCTCCTAAATAAAAACTCTTCTGCATATATTCTTTTTGAATATTTAATGGCAAATCTCTCCAGTACCCTTTTGGTGGTACTAAATCTAAAACCTTTTTCTTATGTTCTGGATATTTTGCACCATCGGATTTTGGCACTTTTTTATCAAAAAGTTTTCCCTTTTTTAGTGCGTCTTTTAATGTGTATATTTCTGAAAATGGCTTTGGATAAGAATAATTTACTTCAATATCCTTTCTAATTGCTACTAGAATAAGTCGCTCTCTTTTTTGAGGGACGTTGTAGTGTATGGCTTTTAGAACTTTAACCGGAGTAACGACATTGTATCCTATTTCATCTAATATGGACATCATGCCTTCAAGTGTTTTTCCATTGTCGTGACTCAATAACCCACGAACATTTTCTCCGATACAAATTTTTGGTTGCGTTTCTTGTACTGCTCTGGCAAATTCATAAAACAGCGTTCCTCGAGCGTCTTCAAGACCTAATTTTTTACCCGCATAACTAAATGCCTGACACGGAAAACCACCAGTGACAACATCAACTTCATTCTTAAATCCTGTGAAATCGATATTTTTGATATCCTCTTCAATGACATTCCAATTCGGTCTATTTGTTCTTAAAGTTTTACAAGCCCATTTGTCAATTTCATTTAAGGCTTTACATTTTATCCCAGCTTTTTCTAAACCTATGGCGAGACCTCCAGCACCTGCAAAAAGCTCTAAAACATGATAATCCTTTTTGGGTTCAACAACATTGTCTTTGTCTTCTTCGTTAAAATAGGATTTAAATTCAGGGAACATCTCAAGTTGCTCCTTTTTATAAACCCTATAGTTGCTCATAGGCTCTCTTACAGCTTTTAATTTGTCCTCATTATCCCACCGCCTGAGGGTTTCAGGGTTTCTTCCTAAAATTTCTGCTGCTTCAGAAACAGAATAATATTCTTTTATAACCATATTATACAACCTTATATATGGTTACGAAAATAATATATTGTTCAGAATAAAAAAATAAAATGTCATGAAATAAAAGTTTAGTTATTCACAATCATTTTTTATTAACGTTCATTCAAAATATCCCTAATAATTTTTAAATGATGATTGGTGTGCAACATCAAAAAACGATTGACTCTTTTAGTATTAATATGTCCAAACAAGGGATGCTTAAAATAAGCATTGTTGTCTAATTTTTTAATGACATCAATATTGGTTTTTGTTGTTTCCAATTGAGCTAACAAATCCTCTTTTGTAATATGATCTGGTGGTAAAACGTATTTTGGTGCTTTTGCTTTTCCTCTTGGAAAGAACCCGAGGGTAAAAAACACTTTCCCCAAAAAGCTAAAATTATTTTTATACTCTGCTGGGTTAGATTTTTCTAAAGTGTCAATAACGCTGTTTATCACTTTTAAGCTATGATCCAAATGCCAGCCAATGGATGATTTTGAAACTTTAGGATTAATGTATTCGTGTTTTGGAATATGACTTTCAATTTGAGAGATGTAGTTGCTTAGGGTTTTGGTTGATGGCATAGTTGGAATGTTTTTTGTTAAGGTAAATAAAAAAATCCCAAACTCTAAAGTTTGGGATTTTTCGATTATGAGATTCCTGCTTTCGCAGGAATGACATTAATATCTGTAATGCTCAGGCTTATAAGGGCCTTCAACATTAACACCAATATATTTTGCTTGGTCTTCTTTTAATTCCGTAAGCTCAACACCAATTTTTTCTAAGTGTAACTTTGCAACTTTTTCATCTAAGTGCTTAGGTAACATGTACACGTCGTTCTTGTAGGCTTCAGAATTATTCCAAAGTTCAATTTGAGCCAAGGTTTGGTTGGTAAATGAATTACTCATTACAAAACTTGGGTGGCCAGTTGCGCAACCAAGATTTACCAAACGACCTTCAGCCAATACAATGATATCCTTACCATCAATGGTGTATTTATCAACTTGTGGCTTAATAGTGTTTTTGGTATCACCATAGTTGTCGTTTAACCAAGCCATCTGGATTTCATTATCAAAATGCCCAATGTTACACACTATGGTTTTGTCTTTCATCGCCTTAAAGTGCTCAGCGCGTACAATGTCTTTATTTCCTGTTGTTGTGATTACGATATCAGAGTTACCTACAACCGTTTCCAGTTTCTTTACTTCAAAACCGTCCATGGCTGCTTGTAACGCACAGATTGGGTCAATTTCAGTAATGGTAACAATACTACCAGCACCTTTAAAAGAAGCGGCTGTTCCTTTACCAACATCACCATAACCACAAACGGTTACACGCTTACCAGCTAACATAAGGTCAGTTGCTCTACGAATCGCATCTACTGCAGATTCTTTACAACCATATTTATTATCAAATTTCGACTTAGTCACTGAATCATTAACGTTAATTGCTGGCATAGGTAAAGTTCCATTCTTTACACGCTCATACAATCTGTGAACTCCAGTTGTAGTTTCCTCAGAAAGGCCTTTGATTCCAGAAGCCAATTCAGGATACTTGTCTAAAACCATATTGGTTAAATCACCACCATCGTCCAATATCATGTTCAACGGTTGTCTGTCTTCACCAAAAAATAAAGTTTGTTCAATACACCAATCAAACTCTTCTTCCGTCATATCTTTCCAAGCGTAAACGGCAGTTCCTGCAGCGGCTACTGCAGCAGCAGCTTGATCTTGAGTTGAAAAAATATTACAAGAACTCCAAGTGACTTCAGCACCTAAAGCCTGTAAGGTTTCGATTAAAACTGCAGTTTGTATGGTCATGTGCAAACACCCTGCAATACGAGCACCTTTTAAAGGTTGTTCGTTTTTGTATTCTTCTCGAAGACTCATTAAACCTGGCATTTCTGCTTCTGCTAATTCAATTTCTTTTCTTCCCCAAGCCGCGAGCGACATGTCTTTTACCTTGTTAGGCACGTAAGCAACTGTTTTTGTACTCATATTATTTTTTGTCTAATTTTTAAAATTGTTCCTGCCTTTGGGTTTCACATTGAAATGGTTAAATTCGCTTACCAAAAAATGCCAAATCTGCCTTAGGCAGTGCAAAGATAATCAATAGCTTTCAGAATATTAAATGCCACTGTATAAATCCATTAGCGTAAACTCACAAACTACTGTTAAAATCTGGAAGATTGAAGAGTCTTACCACGATTTAATGAAGCCCTTGGATCTAAAACCAAACAGCCTAGAACGTGTTTTAGGTATGAAAAGCGAACTGCACCAACGTGGTTTTTTAAGTGTTAGGCATTTGCTGCGGGAATTCGGTTATACGGACCAGGATTTGTATTATGATGAAAACGGTAAGCCACATCTTAAAGATGGTAAGCACATTTCCATTACGCATTCATTTACATTTTCTGGAGTGATTATTAGTGATAAAGAAGTTGGAATTGACATAGAAAAACAACGTGATAAAATCAGTATTATAGCCCATAAATTTGTGGATTATGAATTCGATTATTTGAATAAGAATTCTGAAGACTACATTAGAAGATTAACGGTTATTTGGTGTGTAAAAGAATCACTTTATAAACTCTTTGCTACACCAGGAATGGTTTTTAAAGACCATTTTTTAGTCATTCCGTTTATGTTGAAAGATGGAGAAACAGTAGCATGGATTGATTATGAAGATAAAAAATACAGGTATAATACAGCCTTTTTAGAGTTTGAAGGGTTTACTTGTGCTTATGTGGTTCCTTAATGCAAAGTCTCTATAAAAATATCGTTGCATCTTTAAATGACGGAAAGAAAAACTTAGCCGTTCTCATTGACCCAGATAAAATGAGTATTGAGCATGTTGAAGGTTTCATCCATAAGGTAAACACATCTATGGCAACACACATTTTTGTTGGTGGAAGTGAAGTAGGTGAAGGTGTGACAGAGGTATTGGTTAAAGAAATCAAAAAGCACACAAAACTACCTGTGATTTTATTTCCTGGTGATGTTATTCAAATTACGGATAAAGCTGATGGCATTTTATTTCTGTCATTAATTTCTGGTAGAAATCCAGAGTATTTAATAGGAAAACACGTCGAAGCTGTTTCAAGATTAAAGCAAACAGGTTTAGAGGTAATTCCGTGTGGCTATATTTTAATTGAAAACGGAAAAGAAACGTCAGTAGAACGCGTAAGCCAGACCAAACCATTGCAACGAAATGATATTCAAAATATAGTGGATACCGCCAAAGCAGGAGAATTATTAGGCATGAAACTCATTTACCTCGAAGCTGGCAGTGGAGCAACACATGCTATTGAACCAGAAATCATTTCAAAAGTAAAGCGAGAACTAAATATCCCATTGATTGTTGGTGGTGGAATTAGGTCTAAGACAGAATTAGAATCGGCTTACAAGGCAGGAGCAGATGTAGTAGTAATAGGGACTGCTTTTGAAGAAGATGAAGCATTTTTTGACAATTTGCAAAAGTAAATTGTCATTCTGAATGTAGTTCAGCATCACATAAATAAGAATATTAATAAAAAGATTACCGCTTTTGCGGCAAGTACCATGAAAATATCAATAGAACTAACACTAACACCACTAAAGGACGATTACGAATCGCATATCATCGACTTTATAAAAGCACTGAGAGCTTCAGAATTCAAGGTTTTAGAAAATCCATTGAGCACACAGATTTATGGTGATTATGATACGCTAATGCCTTTTTTAACTCGAGAAATAAAGAAGTCATTTTTAGAAATTGAAATTGCCGTATTGAACATGAAAATCGTAAAAACCGACCGAAGCGATTATGAACCAGATTTTTGATTTTTTTTTCGCTCAATATGCCGAATACCAGACCACAGATATAGCTTTAGAAATTATAGCTGTTGTATTTGGATTCCTATCCGTTTGGTTTTCTAAGCAAAATAAGATTTGGGTGTTCCCAACAGGTATGTTAAGTACCATAATTTTTGTGTATCTGCTTTTTAAATGGGAATTGTTGGGCGATATGATGATCAACGGTTATTATTTTATTATGAGCGTTTACGGTTGGTATATATGGACTCGAAAAGTAGATGAAACCCATGTCACACCTATATCTACGACGACTGTAATAGAAAAAAAGCTAAGTCTAGGCATTTTTATTGCAACGCTGTTATTTGTTTTTGCCGTCTATAAAACATTTGACAAATGGAATGGTTGGGTGGCCTATATCGATACCATAACAACAGCAACATTTTTTGTTGGCATGTGGCTTATGGCGAGACGAAAAATAGAAAATTGGATATTCTGGATTATTGGAGATGTCATATCTGTACCTTTGTATTTTTATAAAGGATTTACATTTACAAGTTTTCAATATTTAGGATTTACTGTAATTGCAATATTTGGTTATTTAGCATGGAAGAAGCACTTAAACAACAACCTAGTAACTGTATAAAAGTCGTTTTGTTTGGACCTGAATCCACAGGAAAAACGACATTATCGCGTCAGTTGGCCAGACATTACAATTCGGTTTGGGTGCCAGAATATGCGCGAGAGTATCTTCAAGACAAATGGAATAACGAACGCAAAACCTGTGAGCCCAAAGATTTGCTTCCAATAGCAATAGGCCAAATGAAACTCGAAAATGAACTGGCTCAAAAAACGGATTCGGTTTTAGTTTGTGATACCGATTTACTCGAAACCAAAGTGTACAGTGAAGCCTATTACTCAGGTACATGTGACCCGATTTTAGAAACATATGCTCTAAAAAATTCGTACGCCCTTTATTTTTTAACTTATATTGACACACCTTGGGAAGCAGACGATTTAAGAGACAGACCCAATGAAAGAGAACGTATGTTCAAAGCTTTTGAGTCCGCTCTAAAAACGTATAATAGACCTTACGTTTTGTTAAAAGGAACTAAAGAGGAACGACTTAAATTAGCTGTTAAGCATATAGATAACCTACTACAGAATAAAAAATGAGCTTTACAGAAAAAGATATAAAACAAATTGAAGCTAAAGGATTAACAGTGAAGCAAGTTGAATCCCAGATTGAACTTTTTAAAACCGAAATTCCTTTTGCAAATATTGCTAAAGCCGCAACCATAGATAACGGTATTATTGGCTTGTCCGAGAATAGCATTGAGGACAATGTGGCAAGATTTGATGCACAAAAGGATAGCTTAGATCTTGTGAAATTTGTGCCAGCTTCAGGTGCAGCCACACGGATGTTCAAATTTTTGTATAAATTTTTAAAGGAATACAACCCGGAAGAACAATCCATTAATTCTTACATCAACAAAAGTAAGCTGAAAGAAATGTCATTGTTTATGGTTGGGTTAGAAAAGTTCCCATTTTATGCTCAAGTTATAGAGCGATTGGAATCAAAAGGAGTGGATTTTGAAAACCTATCAGATAGTAAAAAAACCTGGCATTTTGTTCATGCCATGCTCGATGAGAAGCAGTTAAATTTTGGAAATCAACCAAAAGGATTATTGCCATTTCACAAATATCGTAGTAGTCACATTTCTACAGCATTTGAAGAACACTTGTATGAAGCGGCACTTTATGCTTCAACAGACAATACAGCTGAGCTACACTTTACCATTTCAGAACGTTACAAGGATAAGTTTGATAAGGAATTTAAGCGTATCGAGGAATACGTGGAAAATAGCACTGGAGTTTCTTTCAATATTTCATTTTCTTATCAACACGAATCAACGGACACCATTGCGGTGACTTTAGATAATGAACCGTTTAGAGAAGATGATGATAGTCTGTTATTTAGACCCTCTGGTCATGGGGCTTTATTAAGGAATCTTAATGCCATTGAAGCAGATATTATCTTTATTAAGAATATTGATAATGTAGTAGTAAAGGATTACAAACATGAAGTAGCAAAATACAAAAAAGTACTTGCGGGAATTCTATTAAAACTACAATCCAAAACATTTGAGTATTTGCAATTGTTAGATAAGCAAACAATTTCGGGTGGTGATTTTGCCGAAATTGAGGAATTTCTTTCACAAGACATGATGATTAAAATCTCTAGTGAATACCAAAAATATCAGGATGAATATAAGATAGAGTATTTACGGGAAAAGCTCAACAGACCTATCCGAATTTGCGGTATGGTAAAAAATGAGGGAGAACCAGGTGGAGGTCCATTTTGGGTAAGAGATATGTATGGTAACCTATCCTTACAGATTGTGGAGTCGGCACAGATTAATTTAAAGAATAAATCACAGAAAGATATTTTAACCAATGCCACACATTTTAATCCAGTGGATTTGGTTTGTGGAGTTAAGAACTATAAAGGCGAAAAATTTAATCTCGAAAACTTCGTCGATCATAATGCGGCTTTTATAACTATGAAAACCAAAGTTGGCAAGGACCTAAAAGCACTGGAGCTGCCTGGATTGTGGAATGGTAGTATGGCATTCTGGAACACTATTTTTGTTGAGGTACCTATCATTTCATTCAATCCAGTGAAAACCGTAAATGATTTGCTAAAAGCACCACATCAAATAAAGTCGTAGTGGATGCAGAAGCTTTAAAATCTGAATTAACGTATAAAGCCGTCAGAAGCTCAGGAAGCGGTGGGCAAAACGTCAACAAAGTAGCATCTAAAGTTGTACTGTATTTTGACTTAGAAGCATCTTCGGTCTTCAACGAAGAAGAAAAAGAACTTTTAAGAGCATTTTTCAGTAACCGATTAAATAAAAAGGGAGTACTCATCTTAAGCTCTGATGAGAGTCGAAGCCAGTTTAGAAATAAAGCTTTAGTAACCCAACGTTTTTTAGAACTAGTTGAGGAAGGTCTAAAAGAAGATAAAGAAAGAAAACCAACCAAAATCCCAAAAGCTGTAAAACGAAAACGTTTAGAAAACAAACGTAAGAATTCCGAAAAGAAAGCAAATCGTAAACCGCCAAAAATTGATTAAAATAATTAGTCAATAATCATTTGCAAATTATCATTTGTTACTATCTTTGCAGCGTTCTCAAAAAAGGGGTGCTTGATTGATTGACGAATGACGATTTGAGATTGACGATTGATGAATTACAAGATTCTAAAATCTAAAATCTAAAATCTAAAATCGTAAATCCATTTGGCTGAGATCATACCCATTGAACCTAGAACAGGTAATGCTGTTTAGGAAGCGAGTGTTAAAAAAATGTCCATTGGACATTTTTAGCGAGTGCGATTAGGTCATCAATGTTGGTTTTACTTCTGAATCAGATATGACCTAGAATTATTCATATAAGGTTCAAAATAAAACTGACATACCTTATTAAACTAGTAAAACGCTCAATAAAATCAATATTAACCAAGAATAATGACCTCTTTTTATTCGATTATAAACTTATAGTCGTGATGAAAAATTTATTCACAAATTTGTTATTCCTGCGAAGGCAGGAATCCACATTCCACATTTTTATTTTATTATTTTTAATGAGCCTTTGTTCAGCTTACGGACAAGAAAAACAACAAGACACCACAAAAGTTGAAAAACTAGACGAAGTTCTTGTAAAAGCCGTTCGTGTAACGGAAAAAGCACCAATTACACATTCTAATGTCACCAAAAAGGAAATCGCAAAGCGTAATCTAGGGCAAGATATTCCGGTTTTGTTAAACTTTTTACCTTCAGTAGTTACAACAACAGATGCTGGTGCAGGTATTGGTTATACAGGTATTAGAGTGAGAGGTGTGAGCCCGCAATCAACCAATGTTACCATAAATGGGATTCCGTATAACGATGCCGAATCTTTGGGTACGTTTTGGGTGAATCTGGGTGACTTTGCATCTTCGGTTGAAAGTTTACAGTTGCAACGTGGTGTTGGGACATCAACTAACGGATCAGGAGCATTTGGTGCGAGTATCAATGTATTGACTGACGCTGTTTCTAAAGAAGCTTCAGGTGAAATTTCTAATTCCTTCGGAAGTTATAATACCAGAAAGCATACCGTAAAGTTTAGTACGGGATTACTTAATGACCACATTGAGATAGCTGGTCGATTATCTAATATTTCATCAGACGGTTATATCGATAGAGCTTCAGCAGATTTAAAATCATATTTCTTGCAAGCGTCATACATTGATACTAATACCTTAATTAAAGCTATTGCTTTTGGTGGTAATGAAGTCACCTACCAAGCTTGGTATGGTATTGATGCAGAGACTTTAGCTAATGACCGAACTTTCAATTTTGCCGGAATCTATACAGATGATGATGGAAACACACAGTTCTACGATAATGAGGTAGATAATTACAGCCAAGACCATTACCAATTACACTGGAATCAGAAATACAACAACAATTGGTCAACAACCTTGGGCTTAAATTACACCTATGGTCGTGGCTATTTTGAGCAGTTTAGAGAGGACGATGATTTTTCAACTTATGGTTTTGAAGAATTGACTGTTGATGGAGAGACGGTTAATACTACAGATTTAATTCGTCGTCGTTGGTTAGATAATGACTTTTATGTTATTAATGCAAGTGCCAACTATAAAAATGATAAACTCGATATGATCTTCGGTGGATCATTCAGTCATTACGATGGCGACCATTTTGGCGAAGTGATTTGGGCAGAGTTTGCAAGCCAAAGTGAAATACGAGATCGTTATTACGATGGTAATAGCCTAAAGAATGATTTGTCGGTTTTTACAAAAGCCAATTACCAGTTTAACGAAAATGTGAGTTTGTACGGAGATTTACAGGTTAGGAATGTAACGTATAAAACCTTCGGAAATACATCTGATTTAGTAGATTTTGAAGTAGATAAAGATTTTACGTTTTTCAATCCAAAGGCTGGTATTACTTACGACTTAAATACGTCTAATAGCCTCTATTTTTCTTATGCCAGAGCAAATAGAGAACCCAACAGAACGGATTTTGAAAGCAATCCCAATATAAAACCTGAACAACTCAATGACTTTGAGCTCGGTTGGAGACACAAAAAAGGCAACTTTACGTTTAATGCCAACGCCTATTATATGCTGTATAACCAACAGTTGGTACTTTCAGGGCGGTTAGATGATGTTGGTAACCCAATTAGAACCAATAGTGGTGAAAGCTATCGCCTGGGATTAGAGTTAGAGGCAATTATTCCTGTAACACCTAAGCTAACGTTACAACCAAACATGACGATTAGCTCTAATAAAACTAAAGAAACCATTGTGTCCTTAAATGGAGAACTACAGAATTTAGGAAAGACAGATATTTCATTCTCGCCAGATATAGTTGCAGCGAATGCTATAGTATTTCGACCTATAGACAACCTTCAAATGTCATTATTGAGTAAGTATGTGGGAGAGCAGTTTATGGGAAATACAGAAAATCCTGATTCAAAATTAGATAGTTTCTTTGTGAATGACTTTAACATCAACTACACACTTAAAACAAATTCAATTTTTGAATCTATTGTGTTTACCGGTTTGGTAAATAATATTTTTAACGAAAAGTATGTGTCAAACGGTTACTTTGGTTCTTTTGATTTTGAAGATCCTAGTAGCCCGACAGGTATTTCAACTGGTTTTTTCTCTGGATTTTACCCACAGGCCACAACCAATTTTTTAATGGGAGTAACATTGAATTTTTAGTTAGAAACTACATAGGTATTATTACCAACATCATCAACCCTGTATGGCACTAACGTACAGGGTTGTGTATTTCCCTCAAGACCTAAACCAGTTGCTAAACTATATTGATTCTCATCATCACAACCACAAACCACAATATCACCAACCCCAGAATCTGTAAGTGTTGAACATGCGGCAGGAGCATGACTTGGGTCAGCTGCTTCCCAAGCATAAAGTGTAGATGAGTTTAAGCGCCAAAGCCATATACCATTGTTGCCTTGTCCGGAAACGTAAACACCATTACCAGGAAACTGTAATTGATTAAACTGTGGTAAATTAGTATTAACAGTGAGGTTAACTCCAGCATCAAATAAGAAGTTACAATTGCTTCTTGCGCTGTCATCGCTATTGCATGTAAATAAGAGTATAGAAAGGATAATAAGTAGTTTTTTCATTACAAAATTTTGTGGCTCAATTTACGATTATTTCAGCTATACCGTAAATATTTTATATATTTGCATAGTAATCTCGTTGGCGCGGGATTTTTTCGTTAGTCCCGAACTTGTTTCGGGATCTTTTTTAGATATAGCGCAAGAGATTACAATAGTTAAACGAATGAATTATGAGTAAAGTATCTTATTACACAGCTGAAGGACTAAAAAAATTAAGAGAAGAACTAAATCATCTTAAAGATGTAGAACGTCCTAAAGCATCACAGGCGATTGCCGAGGCAAGAGATAAAGGCGATTTGAGTGAAAATGCAGAATACGATGCTGCCAAAGAAGCACAGGGGATGTTAGAAATGAAAATTTCTAAGATGGAAGAAACTCTGGCAAATGCTCGTGTTATTGACGAATCTCAGTTAGACACTTCTAAGGTGTTAGCGCTTTCAAAAGTTAAGATAAAGAACCAAACCAATGGTATGGAAATGACTTATACTTTAGTTGCAGAAAGCGAAGCGGATTTAGCTGCAGGTAAGATTTCGGTAAATTCGCCAATTGGTAAAGGTTTATTGGGTAAATCTGTTGGTGACACCGCAGAAATACAAGTGCCTAACGGAATTATGAAATTTGATATTTTAGAAATTTCGAGATAAACTAAAGAGAATTTAAATGCTTATAGTAAAAAGATTCCTTTCTCAAGGAATCTTTTTATCTTTATAAGATATTCTTCAACCTATGGCTACACTTTTCACAAAAATCATAAATGGCGAAATTCCATCTTACAAAGTAGCAGAGACACAAGATTTCTATGCTTTTTTAGATATAAATCCAAATTCAAAAGGTCATACACTTTGTATTCCAAAAAAAGAGATCGACAAAATTTTTGATTTAGATGAAGAGACTTACACTGGTTTAATGCAATTTTCGAGACGAGTGGCTATAGCTATTGAAAAAGCTATACCATGTCAACGTGTAGGTATGTCGGTTATTGGGTTAGAGGTTCCGCATGTACATGTCCACTTAATTCCACTACATACCATGGAAAATGCACGCTTTACACATAAGGAAAAATTAACTTCGGAAGAGTTTGAAACTATAGCCAATAAAATAGCTTCCTTCTTGTAATTTAAAAAGAAATTACATCAGTCATCACCAATACAATCAGTGCTAAAATAAGTATATCCAATAAGATAATAACCCAAGCTAAAGGCTTTAGTTTTATTGATTTTGATTTGGGCTGCACTGCACGTTGTTGATATTCAACAACACGTTCTATATCATCTGTCCATCGCACAGGAAAAATTGCCGTATTGCAATTATTACAGTGCATTTCGTGTGAAGTTTCAGCAGTTATAGCTTTGTAAAACGCATTTTCTTTAAACTTTTGCTTAAAAGTAATTTCTAAGCCATCATTAGAATAACACTCTGGACAATTGTTATTGAGTCTAGCCTCTTTTAGCGTAAAGAATTTTGTCGTAGCCATACCTAAAGTTAAGACAATAATTTTAAACTAATCTGAATGGTGGTGCCTTTACCAATTTCAGAATGAAGAACTTTTATCTTTCCGTTATGATAATCTTCAACAATCCTTTTGGCTAACGATAGCCCAAGTCCCCAACCACGTTTTTTTGTAGTATAACCAGGCTCAAAAATTTTAGTAAACTGATGTTTGGCAATACCTTTTCCTGTATCGGAAATATCAATTAAAACGTTTTTATCAGTTTGTGAAATTTTCAGCTTTAAATCCCCTTTGCCCTTCATAGCATCAATGGCATTTTTCACCAAATTCTCTATAGTCCAACTGTAGAGTTGTGGATTTACGTTCACGATAATTTCATTATCTGGGCTCTCAATATAAAAGTTAATGAGTTTTGAAGATCTTGATTTTAAATAATCATACGAAGATTCTGTGAGCTTAACAATATCCAACCTTTCTAAAGTAGGAGCGGAACCGATCTTGCTAAAACGCTCTGTAATGGTCTGTAAGCGATCGATGTCTTTTTCTATTTCCGAAATATACTCTGCTTTTACATTTTCTGTTTTCAAAATTTCTGTCCAACCCACAAGCGATGACAATGGAGTTCCTATTTGATGTGCCGTTTCCTTGGCCATTCCTGTCCACAATTTATTCTGCTCCGCGTTTTTAGAACTTCGATAAAAGAAATAGACCACAGCAGCAAAAAGAAGTATAATGAGCAATAAAGCCAGTGGATAGTATTTCAATTTGTTAAGTAGTGGTGAATTGCCATAATATATGGTTTGAAACACTTTGTTATTAACAATAACTTTAATAGGTTCATTCTCGCTTGTGAATTTATTAACCAAGTTTTGTATTTGAAGAGAATCTTGAAGTTTTTCCTCATCAATATTAATAGAGGTACTTACTTTACCTTCTTCGTCTAAGACCAACATTGGTGTGCTGGTTGTGGTCTCGGTGAGGACGTGGGAAGTGACTTCATTTACATCTTCAGTGAGGTCATCAATATTTTTCAATAAGTCAATTTGGGCAACCG
This sequence comes from Winogradskyella sp. MIT101101, assembly GCF_047126865.1. Lineage (NCBI taxonomy): Bacteria > Pseudomonadati > Bacteroidota > Flavobacteriia > Flavobacteriales > Flavobacteriaceae > Winogradskyella > Winogradskyella sp. MIT101101. The sequence goes on from NZ_CP138982.1 coordinate 2,405,578, forward strand.
ACCAGGTTTTTATTTTTATTCGCTCTTCGGCCTTAAATTTTTGAAAAAAGGAATAGGTATTCCAGAGAATAAGGGAAATAATGATAAACGAAGACAATATAATAATCCAGCGAGCTACATTTCTTTCTAAGCTTAGGTTCATTGGCTAGTGCAATTTCTTTTTAATATAATGTAAAACTGTTGATAATATTGTACTGATATACATGCCAAACACTTTCATCAGCGAACCAATATAATTATATTTGTTGAAAATCAGTTGACTGCATGCTATCTTTTGATCCCAAAGACCTTTCTACAGGCAGATTACACGGTTATTTGTTGAGTGCTGTAGCGCCAAGACCTATTGCGTTTGCAAGTACTATTGATGCTGATGGTAACCCAAATTTATCGCCATTTAGTTTCTTTAATGTCTTTAGTGCCAATCCACCAATAATGATATTTTCTCCTGCGCGACGTGTTAGGGATAATACCACAAAACATACCTTGGAAAATGTTGAAGCGGTAAAAGAAGTGGTCATAAATGTTGTTAACTATGATATTGTACATCAAATGTCATTGAGCAGTACCGAGTATCCTAAGGATATCAATGAGTTTGATAAAGCAGGATTAACTATGTTGCCTTCCGATAAAGTGAAACCTTTTAGAGTGGCAGAATCTCCGGTACAGTTTGAATGTAAGGTCAATGAGATTGTTAATTTAGGTACTGAAGGTGGAGCAGGAAATTTGATAATATGCGAAGTGGTGAAGCTTCATATATCCGATGAAGTTATGAATGCCGATAGTACCATAAATCAAGAAGCATTGGATTTAGTAGCGAGAGCTGGTGGCAGTTATTATAGCAGGGCAAAACGAGGCTTTTTCGAAATTCCAAAACCATTGAGAACTATGGGAATTGGTGTTGATGCATTACCAGAAGATGTTAGAAATAGTATGATTTTAACAGGGAATAACCTAGGCATGTTGGCTAATGTAGAAACTTTGCCAAACAAAGAGGAAGTAGCAAAATTTATTGCAAATATAAGTGAGCGCTATCCCGAAATTAAAACAGCCTCACATAGAAGAAAACATAAATTAGCTCAAAATTATTTGAGTTATGGAGACGTAGAAAGTGCATGGAAGTTATTACTTTCGTAAACTCAAAGAAAATAAACATAAAATAATTATAGATTAAGCAAAAATGGAAGTACAAGGACGTATTAAGATGATTGGAGAGACCCAAACTTTTGGAAGTAACGGATTTAGAAAAAGAGAAGTTGTAGTAACAACAGAAGAGCAATATCCACAACATATTATGGTGGAATTTGTCCAGGATAAGACGGACTTATTGAACAATTTCCAAGTAGGACAACAGGTTAAAATTAACATTAACCTAAGAGGACGTGAGTGGGTAAATCCTCAAGGAGAAACAAAATATTTTAACTCTATACAAGGGTGGAGAATTGAAGCTTTACAGCCAGAAGCGGCAAGTGGTGATATGCCACCAGTACCACCAACTGAAGCTTTTGAGCCAGTGAGTGATTTAAATGAAGACGATCATGATGATTTACCGTTTTAATTAAAAAAACGCAATGATTATAAAAAAAGACTTGTTTCTCTTGAAACGAGTCTTTTTTGTTTTAAAATGAAAAAGTCCCAATGGTTAGTTGGGACTTAGTATTGTGGTTTTAGGTTTTGACCTTTACAAACAAACTTAAAAAAAAGCAATGATGAACAAAAATTTATTACATAAAGGTCGAGCCAAATATCTATAAAATTCTTATACTATCAAAACACAAATCCTTATTTAACAGTAAAAAATCGCTTAAAAGCATATTTTATGCACTTTTTGACACAAAAAATAGAATTTCCCGATGTTTCAAAAGCCTCTGCAGATGGGTTATTGGCCATTGGTGGTGATTTATCTACAGAACGATTGATACATGCATATTCCCATGGTATCTTCCCTTGGTTTGAAGCTGAAGAACCACTGCTTTGGTGGTCACCAGACCCAAGATTCGTGCTTTTTCCCAAAGATTTAAGAGTGTCAAAGAGTACGCGACAAGTACTTAAAAAGAATCTTTTTAGTGTTACAGTGAACAAAGATTTCAATGCTGTAATCGCTCAATGTTCCAATACAAAAAGAAAAGGACAGTTAGGGACTTGGATAACCAAGGATATGATAGAGGCTTATGAAAAATTGCACCAATTGGGTTATGCAAAGTCTGTAGAAGTGTGGCAAAACGATGAATTGGTTGGTGGTTTGTATGGTGTGGACTTAGGAAATGATGTCTTCTGTGGAGAAAGCATGTTCGCTAAAGTGAGTAATGCCAGTAAGGTCGGATTTATAACCTTTGTTCAGAATTCTGACTATAAATTAATCGATTGCCAATTGCACACCAAACATCTAGAAAGTTTAGGAGGAAAGCATATTTCGAGGCAAGAATTTCTGAAATACCTTTAGACCTCATTATATCTAAAACAAGATACTTCATGGTCATTCACCATGCCTGTAGCTTGCATGTGCGCATAAACAACTGTAGTGCCCACAAACTTGAAGCCACGCTTTTTTAAATCCTTACTTATTTTATCACTTAGAGGTGTATTGGCTGGAGCTTTTTTGTAGTCCTTAAAACTATTTTTAATGGGTTTACCATCTACAAAGTCCCATATGTATTTTGAAAATGAACCAAATTCATCTTGAATTTTCATAAATGCCTGCGCATTGGTAACCGTAGCGTTTACTTTCAGTTTATTTCTTATAATACCTTTATCTTGAAGCAAAGCATCAACCTTAGGCTGTTGGTACTTGGCTATTTTCTTGTAATTAAAATTATCAAAAGCCTTCCTGAAATTTTCACGCTTTCTTAAAACGGTAATCCAGCTTAAACCTGCTTGAAAGGTCTCTAAGGTTAAAAACTCAAATAGCGTATCGTCATCATAAACTGGCACTCCCCATTCTTCATCATGATAAGCTTCATAAAGTGAATCACCAACGCACCAACCGCATCTATTTTTGTTAATTTTCATTTCGATTTAATTTTACCTTAAGTTCTTTAATTTCATTATTCTTATGTTTTAAAGAAATCTTTAGTTCTATTATGTAAATAACACCGTAGATTAAAATTAATAGATACCTAATCATTGTCAACGTCTCGGCAGTCATCAATTCAATACTCTCAAACCAATTTAGTCTTTGGCCTAATGAGGTTAACACAAAAACTATAAGCAAGACAATTCTTAAACTACTCAAAGTTGATATCCAATTCATAAATTGTAAGGTTTTAGATTTTGTTCTACTAAGGTAACAACTGTCACATAAAATATGGCAAGTCAGCCTTAAATTTGCAATATGAAAGTAAATGAATTATCAGTGGTCAACGAAATTATTTCAAAAAGCCTTAAAAAAAGTATTTCTTATCCTCAATATAGAGCACTCGTTGCTGAATTAGTACAGAAACATTCTACTACTGGAAACGAAAAAACAGAAGCCCTAATCAACTATACCATGCTAAACGACAGGCGCATGAAACGCTGGGATAAAACAGTTAAGATTTCTGATGCAGCAAAAACCATAATTCAAAACTTTGATAAGAAAGTAACGTGGCTGGTCATTACTGAGAGCTGGTGTGGTGATGCAGCGCATATTATGCCAGTAATCCATAAAGTAGCAGAGCTAAATAACAATATTGATTACAGAATTGTATTGCGTGATGATAATGCGGAATTGATGGATCTATTCTTAACCAATGGTGCGCGAGCAATTCCTAAACTTATCATGATTGATAATGAATCTAAAGAAGTGCTTGATACCTTTGGTGCAAGGCCGTCAGTGGCAACTGCAATGGTAAAAGCCTATATAGAAGAACATGGCATGTTAACACCAGAATTTAAAGAAGATTTACAGCGTTGGTACAATAAAGACAAAGGACAATCAACAATTGAAGATTTGTTGAAACAGTTAGTTTAATTTCTTTGCTATTTAAAATAGTTTGGTGACTGAGCGTAGTCGAAGTCAACGCTTCCCTCTAAAGCGAAACGTAATAGTACCAATTTGCTTCGTTTTACTGGAGGAGTCAAATCTAACATCCTTAGCATACTCCAAAGCACGTTCTATTAAACATTGATTTCTGGAGCTAGAAGATCCGTTAATTGATGCATCTGTTACTTTACCTTTTCCATTTACCTCAATATTAACCACTATTCTACCGCCTTTTTCGCACAAGTAGCGTGGAATGTCATAGGCTTGCATCACTCTGCCAATTAAAGAGTAGGTTAGTGTACTTTTGCTTTTGGCATGTTCATCAGCTGTTTTTTTGTTTTCTAAACGTTTATTAAGCTCTTCCTGTAGCTTTTTGTAAGATTCGGTTTCATCCGAGTTTAGAGCATAAGCGTTACTGTTAGCATAAGACTTGTTTACACTATTTTCTTCTAATACTTCATTGGCTTTAGCTTCTTCCAAAGCTTTCGTGGTGCGTTCAAAATCATTGGAACTGACGGTTTTAAAGTTACGCATCATGTCCTTGTATTCCTGGTCTTCGTTAAACGCTTTATTGGTAGAAGGTACGTTAGGATCTTCAAAATTTTCAAGTTCTTGTTCAGTTAGCTTTTCCTCAGGTAGTTCTGGCTCTGGTTCTAACTCATAATAGCTTTCGGTAATGAGATCTCCTTGTTGTTTTAGTTGAATACTGAACATAGCGAGAACCACAGTTCCTGTAATAAGAAACGTGATTATAGCGGCTTTATATTGTTCAATTAGCTTCAAATGTGGTTTAAATTTCTAGTATTTAGATATACGAATATAACAATGAAAAAGTTTAGATAGGTATCATAAACCCTTGTTAAATCATATTTTCCTGGGAAGTGAGGCAATAAAATCCTCTGGACTCAAGGCATTTTCAACCTTAAATTCACCTATACGCGTACGTCGTAATTCAGATAAATGTGCGCCAGAATTTAATGCTTTTCCAAAGTCGTGCGCCAAAGAACGAATGTAGGTGCCTTTGCTACAAACCACTCTAAAATTTAGTTCTGAAGCTTTAATTTCAGTGATTTCAAACTCAGTGATTTCGACTTGCCGTGATTTAATTTCTACCGCTTCTCCTGCTCTGGCAAATTCGTACAAACGTTTCCCATCTTTCTTAATGGCCGAAAAAACTGGAGGAAACTGCTCAATTTTACCAATAAACTGCTTGGTGGTCTCGTGGATGAGGTCTTCAGAAATATGTTCCGTAGGAAAGGTTGCATCTATTTCAGTTTCCAAATCATAGGATGGAGTAGTGCTCCCTAATACAAAAGTCCCAGTATATTCTTTTTCCTGACCTTGAAAAGTATTGATTTGCTTGGTCATTTTACCTGTACAGATTACCAATAATCCCGTTGCCAAGGGGTCTAATGTCCCAGCATGCCCAACTTTAATTTTTTAATGGAAAAAGCTTGTTTTATGGCCCAACGCAACTTGTTAACAGCCTGAAAAGACGTCCAGGTTAGTGGCTTATCAATCAGTAGGATTTGACCGTTTTTAAAATCGTCTAATGTTTTCATTTAAAGAATATCGTCCAGATTATCGCAATAATACCAACAATAACACAGTAAATAGCAAAGTAGGTCAATTTACTTTGCTTAACGAGCTTTATCATCCAAGTACAAGCAAATAAACCAGATATAAATGCCGCAATAAAACCAACACTTAAATAAGTGAAATTAGTACTGGTATAATCAATCTGGCCTTCTAAAACATCCTTGGCAATTTTACCAAAGATCAATGGAATAACCATTAAGAATGAAAACCGTGCTGCTTTGGTTTTATCAATTCCTAGTAAAACCGAAGTAGAAATTGTTGCACCAGAGCGCGAAATCCCTGGCAACATTGCTATACCTTGTGCAATACCAATGATTAAAGCATCGAGTAATCCAACTTTTTTGTGTGTTCGCTTGGCTCTATCCGCTAGGAATAAAAGTACAGCTGTAACAATTAGCATACATCCTACCAAAAGGATATTATTCCCAAAAAGTTCTTCAAAAACACGTTCGTATCTGTAACCAATGATAACAGCAGGTAGCATTGAAATAATGATTTTAGCAGAAAATTTCGTCTCTTCAGTCCAAGTTAATGTAGTGATACCTTTAAAAAGGCCACTCAATATTTCGACAACGTCCTTTCTAAAGATAACCATGGTGCTTAGTGCGGTTGCAAAATGCAGTATAACGGTAAACAATAAACTTTCTTGAGGTAAGGATTTGCTGCCTAGAATAGCTTTACCAAGTTCTAAGTGTCCACTGGACGATACTGGCAAAAACTCTGTAAGGCCTTGAATAATTCCTAAAATGACCGCATCTAAAATCTCCATGAGGTAAAAGTATCACATCGTGTTTTGATGTGCGTCAAAAGTAAGTAAAAAGAATGTTATTTTTTTGAACCTTTATTCGGGTTTAAAAGTATAGCATATACCTGAATGCCAAAACCGATTAAAACAAGGGTTGGTGCCAGACGAATACGTCTCCAGCTAAAGATTGATGGGTCAAAAACATTTGGGTCATCACTGCCACCACCAGCCATAAGGATAAAGCCGATAACAATACATGCCAATCCTATAAGCATAAACTTGTAGTTTTTCTTCCCGAAGATGAATTCAGTTTTAGACTGTTCTTTACGTTTTTTTTCTCCCATCAGTTATCAAATTCTGTATAAAGGATATGGTCTTCAATAGCCAATTGTGCTATGTGCTTAGAAGGCCCATAAATCATTTTTGGTAAGTGCAAAGTAACGGTTTTATTTAAAACTTTTGCGTTAAGGGAATCTAAATTTAGACCAGATTCTATCCCTCGGTTGATGTAATACGTTTTGCCTTTATCGGTTTTAAATTGAATGTCATAGGTTGGTCCGGCTCTGAGTGCAGTGATTTTTACAGTCACTATTTCACAATTTTTGGCTTTTGGATTGTAAATCACACAAGACTTGAAAAATAATAGCGGTAAGAATACTACTATAACCAAAATAATAAGAAGGTTTCTAACTGGACGGCTCATAAAGGATGGTTTATAATCTTAACGAGATTAAAAATAATTTATTTCCTAACACCTAATAATACAACTGATCCGTCTTCAAATTCAAAAAGCGTTGTGTAGCTATAAAAGTACTGATCCAGGTAATAATGACACCCAACAAGAAAACACCAACAAACAGTGCAACAATCATTACGGTGTTTCTTAATAGCTCTAATTCTGGGAAAGTAAGATCTAAATAATACAATACTACTGCCATGCCTATCAACGCTACAATGGCTCCGATGATTCCAAGTTGAACACTCTTCCAAACAAAAGGCCTACGGATAAAACTCTTGGTAGCTCCAACCATTTGCATCGTTTTAATGATAAAACGCTTAGAGTAAACGGCTAATCTAATAGAGCTGTTAATCAACAACACGGCAATGAGCGTAAATAGCCCACTGACGACCAAAACCCAAAACGATATTTTCTTTACGTTATCGTTCATCAGTTCCACCAAGTCGTTATCGTATCTTATTTCTTCTATAAAGGTTTTGTTAGAAAGGCTTTCGGTAATTTCTGTCAATTGTTCAGTAGTGACAAAATCAGCTTTTAGGTAAACATCAATAGAATTTTTTAAGGGATTGTAACCCACAAAATCCATAAAGTCCTCACCAGTTTCAGCTTTCATCAGTTCTGCAGCTTCTTCCTTAGAAACATATTTTGCTTCCTTGGTATAATCTGCCATGGCTAGACTTTTCTTTAGTTGGTTGACTTCAACCTCCTTGGCAGTATCGTTGAGATAGATGGTCATGACTACCTGTTCCTTAAAATGATCGGCCACTTTCTTGGAGTTTATCACCAATAAACCCAAGCAACCTAAAAGAAACAAAACCAAAGCAATACTTATCACTACGGAGATGTAGGATGAAATTAATTTTCGCTTTTGGTACTTGTCAAAAGATGTTGCCATATAAAAAGGATTAATTGCGTAAAAATAAAAAAGAATTTGCTTACGCAGACTATTACAACGTTTAGTTTTTTATTGTGTTGTAGAATAATGGAAATTGGTCTAAAAAATAAATTTATTCTGTAACTATTTTGTAGTCAAATAAGTATAATATTGATTTTGTTTTTCTGAAAAATTTTAGCGTTTTCAATTGATTAATGGCATAGTTGTTGAAAAATCCTGACCTATAAATTTAAAATCAAATCAATTATGAAAAAACTACTTTTTGCCATAGCATTTACCGCTATCGGATTTACCCAACACACCAATGCCCAAGACGTTACTTTTGGAGCTAAAGCAGGACTCAACGTTTCAAATTTCTCTGGTGGAGATGCCGACAGAAATAGCTTAATAGGCTTTCATGTTGGTGCCGTTTCCGAAATTTCCTTAAGCGAACGATTTTCACTTCAGCCAGAACTTTTATATTCTAGACAAGGGTCAGAAGCTCAAGATGTTGTTAAGATAAAATTAGATTATTTGGCTATTCCTATAATGGCAAAATACTATTTGGCTGATGACTTTAGTATAGAAGTTGGCCCACAATTCTCTTTTTTGGTGAATGACAAAGGCGAGTATATAGACAGCGATTTGCCAGATGAAGATACAGATGCCGAAAGTTTTGATATCGGTGCCAATGTAGGCTTAGGCTATAACATCAGCTCAGATATTTTTGTGCAGGCACGTTATAATTTTGGTATTTCTACGGTAGCAGAAAATCCAGATATTAAGAACAGCGTATTTCAATTGTCTTTAGGATACAAATTCTAAATCAATTATCTCATATATACGGAAAAGCACCTTTATTTTAGGTGCTTTTTCAATTTAATAACTTCTGTAACTTATAGGCTATTTGACAAGTAAAGTTTAAATTTGCACCTTATTTCAAGGAAAAACTGTGATGCGATACAATTTCAACGACATTGAAAAAAAGTGGCAAGACTACTGGGCAAAAAACCAAACCTTTAAGGCTGAAAACCATTCAGACAAGCCAAAATATTATGTTTTAGATATGTTCCCTTACCCAAGTGGAGCAGGTTTGCACGTTGGGCATCCGCTAGGTTACATTGCCAGTGATATTTATGCGCGCTATAAACGCCATAAAGGATTCAATGTGTTGCATCCTCAAGGTTACGATTCTTTTGGGTTGCCTGCTGAGCAATACGCCATACAAACGGGTCAGCATCCTCGTATTACAACAGAAGAAAACATAAAAACCTACCGTCGTCAATTAGACCAAATTGGGTTTTCTTTTGATTGGAGTAGAGAAGTACGTACCTCAGACCCCAATTATTACAAGTGGACACAGTGGATTTTTATTCAGTTGTTTGAGTCGTGGTACAACTATGATTCCAATAAAGCAGAATCTATTGATACCTTAATAGAAAAGTTTAATGCTGAAGGAAATACAAACGTAAATGCAGCTTGTGATGATGATGTTGAAACGTTTTCTGCAGAAGCATGGAAAGCCTATTCAGATGTTGAAAAACAAGACATCCTTTTAAAATACAGGCTCACCTATTTAGCCGAAACCGAAGTGAACTGGTGCCCAGCATTGGGAACGGTATTGGCAAATGATGAAATTGTGAACGGTGTTTCAGAACGTGGAGGTCATCCTGTCATTAGAAAAAAGATGACCCAATGGAGTATGCGAATTTCTGCCTATGCAGAACGTTTGCTACAAGGCTTGGAAACCATTGATTGGACAGATGCCTTAAAGGACATCCAACGCAACTGGATTGGGAAATCGGTTGGAGCAAGTGTCTCGTTTAACGTCATTGCGAGCGAAGCGCGGCAATCTGCCACTTATGAAAATGCGGTTATTGATGTTTTCACTACACGTCCTGACACCATCTTCGGAGTGTCTTTTATGACTCTTGCACCAGAACACGAACTCGTATCACAAATCACAACTCCAGAGCAAAAAGCTGAGGTCGAAGCCTATGTTGAAGCTACTGCAAAACGCAGTGAGCGCGACCGAATGGCAGATGTAAAAACTATTTCTGGTGTATTTACAGGAGCTTATGCTGAGCATCCTTTTACCAAAGAACCGATTCCGATTTGGATTGGTGATTATGTTTTGGCAAGCTACGGCACAGGAGCTGTAATGTCAGTACCTTGTGGAGACCAACGTGATTATGATTTTGCTAAGCATTTTGGTATTCCGATTCCAAATATTTTTGAAGGTGTGGATATTTCTGAAGAAGCTTTTGCAGATAAAGAAAAAACCATCATTACCAATAGCGATTTCCTTAACGGAATGACCTATAAAAAAGCGACCAAACGCGCCATTTACGAACTGGAACAAATAGGCCAAGGAGAAGGTAAAACCAATTACCGTTTGCGTGATGCAGTGTTTTCTCGTCAGCGATATTGGGGAGAACCATTCCCTGTATATTATGTGGATGGCATGCCACAGATGATAGACGCAGAACATCTGCCATTAACTCTTCCAGAAGTTGAAAAATACTTACCAACCGAAACAGGCGAGCCACCTTTAGGTAACGCTACAAAATGGGCTTGGGATACTGCATCTAACACCGTTGTAGATAACGACAGAATAGACCACAAAACCGTGTTTCCATTAGAGTTGAATACCATGCCAGGTTGGGCAGGGAGCTCACAGTATTTTAACCGTTATATGGATCCGCATAATGATGAGGAAATCTTTTCTCAAGAAGCCATTAACTATTGGGAGCAAGTAGATTTATACATCGGTGGAAGCGAACATGCCACAGGACACTTACTCTACTCTCGTTTTTGGCAAAAATTTATGTTCGATAAAGGTTTAGTCCCAGTTGATGAGTTTGCTAAAAAATTGATTAACCAAGGGATGATACTTGGGACTAGTGCTTTTACTTATGCCATAATATTTAATGCAATAATCCCTTCAAATCATAAAGATTGTGGCAGTGAAGACAAATATTTGAACTTCATTGATCCATTGCCAAATTTATTTATTACTGCAGGTAAAATTGAAAAGTCATTGAAATTGGATTTTACGGAATTAATTTCAATTGAAGCATACCCACATAAGGAAATTTATAATTACGTAAAAGAAAAACTGAACAGCCATGATGAAGTAGATATAGATTTATCAAATATTTATTTTGGTGTTCAGCCTATTCATGCTGATGTTTCATTTGTTAATGCTTCAAATGAGTTGGATACGGATGCATTTACAAATTGGCAGTCTCATTTTAATGATTCAGAATTTATTTTTGAAGAGGATGGAACTTTTAAAGTAAAGCGAGAAGCAGAAAAAATGTCTAAATCCAAGTACAATGTCGTCAATCCAGATGAGATCTGTGAGCAGTACGGAGCAGACAGTTTAAGACTTTATGAAATGTTCCTTGGGCCATTAGAACAATATAAACCATGGAATACTGCTGGTATTACAGGAGTACATGGTTTCCTTAAAAAATTATGGAAGTTGTACGTTGGTCAAGACGGCTTAATTGTTAATGACACAGAGCCTACAAAAGACAACTTAAAAACACTACATAAAACCATTAAAAAAGTTGAGGAAGATATTGAGAATTTCTCTTTCAATACATCAGTTTCAACCTTTATGATTGCTGTTAATGAGTTAACCGCGCAGAAGTGTACAAGTAAGGAAATACTAGAGCCTTTATTGGTTTTAATTTCACCTTACGCTCCTCATATTGCAGAAGAATTATGGGAAAAATTAGGGCATTCAGAATCGATTTCTACAGCACCATTCCCAAAATTTGAGGAAAAGTACTTGGTAGAGAGTAGTAAAGAATATCCGATATCATTTAACGGTAAAATGCGTTTTACTATGGATTTACCGTTGGATTTATCTAAGGACGAAATTGAAGCTGCAGTAATGGCAAATGACAAAACCAAAGCCCAATTAGATGGTCGTACACCTAAAAAGGTGATTGTTGTGCCTGGTAAGATTGTAAATATTGTGGGATAGCGTTATACTTTGGAAACCAAATACAAATGACTTTCCGATTTTCACTTCATCGAAACTTTAATGCATTCGTCTATTGCTGTATTTATTTGAAAACGTGTTAGTTATTGTTAATTCTTTAAAATAAGGACTTCAAAATAATAATTCCATAAAAATACGTTCAGAATTCCACTCAAATTTGGATAGTTGAAATTTTTAATAGTATTTCATAACGCTATTAACCTCAAAATCAATTATCATGAAAATTGGAGTCCCAAAAGAAATCAAGAACAATGAAAGCCGTGTTGGTATGACACCAGCTGGAGTTTACGAACTTATCAAAAACAATCACACAGTTTATGTACAAAAAGATGCTGGCTTCGGAAGCGGCTTTTTTGATGAGGACTATAAAGAGGTTGGAGCTATAGTTTTAGATACTATTGAAGATGTTTACGACGCCGCGGAAATGATTGTAAAAGTGAAGGAGCCCATTGCAGAGGAATATCCTTTGATTAAGTCACACCACGTGGTATTTACCTATTTCCATTTTGCATCAAGCGAGCCATTGACAAAAGCCATGCTAAAAAGTGAAGCGGTATGTATCGCTTACGAAACTGTAGAAGACGAAGATGACAGCTTACCATTATTAACACCAATGTCTGAAGTAGCTGGTCGTATGGCCATTCAACAAGGTGCAAAATATCTTGAAAAACCTATTAAAGGTCGTGGAGTTCTGTTAGGCGGAGTACCAGGAGTACCACCTGGAAAAGTATTAGTATTAGGTGCAGGTGTGGTTGGAATCCAAGCTGCGAAGATGGCAGCTGGTTTAGGTGCACATGTTACCATTATGGATATTAATATGAAACAATTGCGCTATGTTAATGATGTGATGCCAAGTCATGTCGTTACTGAATTTTCTAGCGAATATAATATTAGAAAGCGTATTAAAGATCACGATTTAATTATTGGAGGTGTTTTACTAAAAGGCGCAAAAGCTCCAAAGTTAATCTCAAAAGACATGTTAAAAGAGATGCGACCTGGAACCGTTTTAGTTGATGTTGCTGTGGACCAAGGTGGTTGTATTGAAACATCCAAACCAACAACACATGAAAACCCGACTTACATTATAGACGATGTTGTACACTATTGTGTTGCCAATATGCCAGGTGCAGTGCCTTACACGTCAACATTGGCATTAACCAATGTTACGTTACCATACGTATTAAGATTGGCAAATCAAGGTTGGGAAGTCGCTTGTGCCAAGGATGCATCCCTTAGAAAAGGACTAAACATTGTAAAAGGCAAGATTGTTTACGAAGAAATTGCTGAAGCCTTCAACTGGACAGTTGATGCCATGTAAACCAATAAAACTGACATAATTTCTTAACTTTATTTTGGCGCACTATTTGCTATTCATTCACTAAATTTACATTTTAAAAAAATATAAAACTATGGGAGGAATAGGAATAGGGTATTGGATACTAATTGGCGGCATTACACTTGTAAGTTGGCTTGTTAGTAATCAATTAAAAAGAAAGTTTGCCAAATATTCTAAAGTGCAATTACGCAATGGCATGAGCGGAAGAGAAATTGCTGAAAAGATGTTGGCAGATAATGGTATTTATGATGTTGAGGTAATTTCTACCGCAGGGCAATTAACAGATCATTACAACCCAAAAAATAAAACGGTAAACCTAAGTGAACCTGTTTATAATCAACGTAACGCGGCTGCTGCTGCAGTTGCTGCACATGAAGTTGGGCATGCCGTACAGCATGCACAAGCTTATAGTGCATTAGGTATGCGATCTGCGCTTGTGCCAATTGTGAGTGTTACTTCTGGCATGTCTCAGTGGTTAGTTATTGGTGGACTTGTTTTGGGTGCCGCAGCTGGTGTTGGATTAGGCTATTGGGTAGCTGTTGCAGGCTTGGTTTTTATGGCCTTCGCAACGCTGTTTAGCTTTATCACCTTACCAGTGGAGTACGATGCGAGTAATAGAGCATTAGCTTGGTTAAAGGCAAAAAACATGGTAACACCAGAAGAGTATAAAGGCTCAGAAGACGCTTTAAAATGGGCAGCTAGAACCTATCTGGTTGCAGCTATAGGTGCATTAGCTTCGCTATTGTACTGGGCACTTCAAGTGTTTGGTGGAAGAGATTAAGATTAAAAGCTCTTTAAAATTTAAGCTCTGAGAAATCAGGGCTTTTTTTATATTTTTATTTGTCGGTTTATCTGTTGCTGCAAGGAGATAAAGGTCTCAGTTCTGGAAACTCCTTTAATACTCTGAATATCTGAATTTAAAACATGCATTAAATGTTCATTATCCTTTGATAGGATTTTTAAGAAAATACTCCAATGCCCAGTCGTGTAGTGGCATTCAATAACTTCAGGGATTTTTTGTAATTGCTTTACTGCTTCAGGATTACTGACGGCTTTATCTAGATATACACCTACAAAAGCCATGGTCGTATAACCCAGAACTTTTGGGTTGATTATAAACTTAGAACCAGCCAAAAGGCCAGACTTCTCAAGTTTTTTAAGTCGTTGATGTATGGCAGCACCCGAAATACCAACTTGGCGCGCAATTTCGAGAATTGGAGTTCTGGCATCTTGCATTAATGCTCTAAGTATCTTTTTGTCAATACCATCAATGTAAATGCCTTTGTCGTTAATCTTCATTTAAAACTTGTTCTCATTTCCGAGAAAACGGAAATCTTATTCTTATAATTTAAAAGTTAAAAATAAGAAAACGATTTCAGATTAAAACTTCAGTTCAAACATTTAAAGGATTATAACCTAAGTAAGGCACTTCTTTTTCATTAAACTTTATACCATAAGGTTCTAATTCTTCAAGAATTGGAGAATAAACTTCTTTAGAAATCGGAATTTGAACACCAGGCGTGGTTATCTTTCCATTTAAAACAGCCATTGTTGCCATAGCTACTGGTAAACCTACGGTTTTAGACATCGCTGTATAGGTTTGGTCCTCACCAAGAGCTACCATAGTAGAATCAATTTGATGCTTTTCTCCATTGAGTTCATAACCAAATTTATGGTACATCACAATCATATCTTTATCATCAGCATCAAGCGACCAACTATCCATCAAAATCTTTTGAAGAATTTGGGCAGGTGTGGCTTTATCGAGTTCCACCATCTTTTTAGAGTTGAAAATATCGAGTTCCAAAAATTTATCCCAAACAATATCATCCTGGTCAATCTTTAGAGCATGTCTAAATTTTAATTCCACAGAATCCGTTGGGCTGTAAGGTAAAAATGAGTTTACAAAATCACGATAACTCATATTGGCACTATCATCAATCGTATAGCTGTCATCTGTCATACCTAATTGCACAAACACGTTCCAAGCCCTACTAAAACCAACACGTCGCATAGTGCCACGATATAGCGTTTTAATATGGTCTAAGCCATATACTTTCTGATATTTTAGAGAATCTCTATTGGCATAAGCTTCAAAACGACCATAACCATCAACTTCGAGAAATTCTGTTCGCCTAAACAATCTGTGGTAAGGGATGTACTTAAACTGGTCTTCTTGCAAAAATTTCGCTGCACCACCTTGTCCTGCAACAACAACGTTTCTAGGATTCCAGGTAAATTTATAGTTCCAAAGATTGTTATCACTTTCTGGAGCGACCAATCCGCCAGTAAAGGATTCAAACAGAATCATTTTTCCGCCTTTATCCCTAATTTTATCAATGACCTGCATGGCACTCATGTGGTCAATACCAGGATCAACACCTATTTCGTTGATAAAAATGAGATTATTCGCTTTTACGGCATCATCTAATTCCTGCATTTCCTTGCTAACGTAAGAAGCAGTAACCATGTGTTTTTTATAGGTGACACATTCTTTAGCGACTTCAATATGAAAACGTGCAGGTAGCATGGAGACCACAATATCTGAGTTCTTAACGGCATCAATTCTAGATTCAGAATTAAACACATCTAAATGAATGACATTGGCATTCTGGTGGTCACCAACAAGTTTTTTAGCATTGTCTACATTAAGATCACCAACTGTAATCTGAAGATTTTCCGTTTCTGATTTGTCTAACAAATATTTTATGAGATATGATGAGGATTTTCCGGCACCAATAATTAAAATCTTTCGCATAGTGGGTTTATATGACTAATTTTGTAAAGCACGAAAGTAACAAATACAGAAGGCAAAAAGAAACCAAAAAGATATTTTACTTATGAACAAAAAGATATTAATTGCGGGTTCAATTTTAGGAATTTTAGGGATAATACTAGGAGCCTTTGATGCCCACGGTTTAGAAAAAATGATTGATGCTGATGCCATTAAATCTTTTGAAACAGGTGTGCGTTACCAATTGTATCATGCATTTTTATTTCTGATTTTAGGTGGTACTTCTTTTGTGAGTTTAAAAAGCAAAAAAACGATATTTTATTTAGTCATAATTGGTGTAATTTTCTTCTCAGGATCTATTTACGGATTGGCTACAAACGAACTCTCAAGCTTTGATTTTAAGAGAATTGCGATGATAACTCCTATTGGTGGGTTATTGCTAATATTGGCTTGGATTGTGATGTTAATCGGTATTATAAGAAATAAGGCCGATTAATGGTAATCTAAGGTGTAGTTTTAAAATAAAGTTATAATTTTGCACCCTAAACAACACAAAAATTATGGTAAACCATACACAAAAAACGAAAACGATTTCGTTAGACAATTACGGTATCAAAAATGCCAAAATTAACTACCAATTAACTCCAGATCAACTTCATGCCGAAACTATAGCGAAAGGCCAAGGTGTTGAAGCCTCTTCTGGTGCACTAGCTGTAAATACAGGTGAATTTACAGGACGTTCGCCTCAAGATCGTTTTATAGTAAAGGATGATATTACCAAGGATAAAGTTTGGTGGGGAAATATCAATATCCCTTTTGAAAGTGAGAAGTTTGATAAACTTTACGATAAAATTACTGATTACTTGTCTGGTAAAGAGGTTTATGTTAGAGATAGTTATGCCTGTGCAGACCCAATGTATAAAACAAATATCCGAGTGATCAATGAGTATCCTTGGAGCAATATGTTTGCATATAATATGTTTTTGCGCCCAACGGAAGAAGAATTACAGGATTTTTCTCCAGAATGGACCGTAATTAACGCTCCAGGTTTTATGGCCGTACCTGAGGAGGATGGTACGCGTCAGCACAATTTTGCCATTCTTAATTTTACCAAAAAGACTGCTATCATTGGAGGTACAGGATATACAGGTGAAATTAAAAAGGGAATCTTTTCTGCTTTAAATTTTGAATTGCCTGTATTTAAGAATACGTTACCAATGCACTGTAGTGCAAATGTTGGTAAGGATGGTGATACGGCTATTTTCTTTGGTTTATCAGGTACAGGAAAAACAACCTTATCAACAGATGCCAATCGTAGTTTAATTGGTGATGACGAGCACGGTTGGACCAACGAGAATACGGTGTTTAATTTTGAAGGTGGTTGCTATGCTAAAGTAATTAACCTATCGCAAGAACAAGAACCAGAAATTTACGGAGCCATTAAAAAGGGTGCTATTCTCGAAAATGTTATTATGGATGATAAGGGCAATGTAGATTTTGCTGATACGTCAATAACTCAGAATACCAGAGTAAGCTATCCTATTTACCATATTGAAAATATTAAAACCCCTTCTATAGGGAAAAACCCGAAGAATATATTTTTCTTAACGGCTGATGCATTTGGCGTACTGCCTCCAATTTCTAAACTGACACCTGCACAAGCGGCTTACCATTTTATTTCTGGTTATACAGCTAAAGTTGCTGGTACAGAAGCTGGTGTTGTAGAGCCTGTACCAAGTTTCTCGGCTTGCTTTGGAGCACCTTTTATGCCATTGCATCCAACAGAATATGCAGATATGCTAAGTAAAAAGATGAAAGATGCAGGTGTAAATGTATGGTTGGTAAATACGGGTTGGACAGGTGGTCCTTATGGAGTAGGTACACGTATGAAACTAAAATATACGCGTGCTATGATCAATGCGGCTCTTAATGGAGACCTTGGTGATTATACATACGAAGATTATCATATCCACTCTGTGTTTGGAGTTGCCCAACCAAGAACATGTCCAGGAGTGCCAACTGAAGTGTTGAGTCCTAGAAAAACATGGAATGATGATAAAGCATACTATACCATGGCATTTAAATTAACCAACGCGTTTAGAGAGAACTTTAAGAAATTTGAGTCTTATGCTTCTGAGGAAATAAGACGTGGAGGACCACAACGCTATGCGTTTTAACGCTCATCTTAAATAGACAATTAAAAAAAGCGACTCTGATTCAGAGTCGCTTTTTTATTTATTATAACTAGTTGAAAGTAAAATATTTAAGAGCTATACAATAGAAAGAGGCAAACATTTTATATATTGGATTTTTAATTTTCATAAAATGAAAAGATTTTCCCTCGCTATTTTGCTTCTTTTGGTTTTCAATCAAATAAGTAATGCTCAATCCAAGACTAAATACAATCTTTACTTAGTGTTCAATTCTGAAAATAACGAAATGCACGTTATTGATAAAAAGGTGAATGACTCAGTACTAATAAAAACGTTCAAACTATCTAAAGACCTAGCTTCTGAGAACTTTAAGTATGAATTGTTAGTTGATGATGATGGAGAAATTAATAGGAATCTTGAGAAGATACCAGTGGCAAAAAAAGGAAAAATAACTCTCTATCATTTTTCCTATATGCATGAAGAAGAATCGTTGGATAATTTATCAGACGGCAACATTATTAACTATGAAGACTTTATAAATTCAGAATTTAAGAGCTTTAGCAAAATTTTAAATAGTGCATCTAAAATCTATATGGTAGATTTAAAGGATAAAGACCAAACTATTTATAGAGCTTATGAAGTTAAGCTATAAAAAAAAGCCCAATTGAATTCTCAATTGGGCTTTTTAATAAAATCATATTTTTTATTTGCCTTTGTTAACAGCATCAATGTACTTCTGTAAAGCCATTGTCATAGAAGGTGTTTCGGGCGTTGGTGCTGCAATATCCACACGCAATCCTTTTTCTTTAACCGCTTGTACTGTTGTATTTCCAAACACTGCGATACGCGTATCGTTCTGTTTAAAGTCAGGGAAATTATGGAATAAAGATTCTATACCAGAAGGACTAAAGAACACTAAAATATCGTAGTATACATTGGCCAAATCCGATAAATCACTAATAACAGTTTTATAAAAAGTTGCCTGTGTCCAGTTTACCTTTAAATCATTTAAGGTTTCAGGAATTACAGGCTTTACTTTATCTGTAGTCGGCAACAAAAATGTTTCGTCCTTGTATTTTTTAATCAAAGGAATTAAATCCGCAAAATTACGCTTACCTACATATATCTTACGCTTTCTGTAAACAACATACTTCTGAAGATAATAAGCGACAGCCTCAGATTGGCAGAAATACTTTAATGTATCAGGCACTTTAAAGCGCATTTCTTCTGCTACTCTAAAGAAATGATCTACTGAATTTCTACTGGTTAATATAATGGCAGTAAACTTGGTAAGGTCTATTTTTTGCTGTCTAATTTCTTTTGCAGAAACACCTTCTACATGAATAAAAGGTCTGAAGTCAACTTTAACTTTTTGCTTTTCTTGCAAGTCAAAATATGGAGAGTTCTCTATTTTAGGTTCTGGTTGCGATACTAAAATTGTTTTCACTTTCATACGGAAACCCCTTTGTTTTAAACGTTATACTCTCTAATTACCTTATATAAAAGCACATAAGGCGCAATTTCGAGAGCGCAAAGATACAATAAAAAATAGAAAATATTGAGATTAATTATTTTTTGATTGTTTTTTAAAGAAGTTATAAATCCGATGAGGTTTATAAAACAAATCAAAGAAAACGTTGCTATTATAATAACATCTGCATAATTTTTTGTGTATAGAAGAAAAAGATTTGCAACCAAAAATAATAGCCCAGAATAGTTGATAAAGGTTGTTTTTTGAAATAAGTAATCATCAACTAACGCGTCTATTTCAAAAAGACTTCCAATAAGCCGCTCTAACAAGGTTTTAATAATAACTATTGTAGCAATTGCCAAAAGCAATTTTAAGAACCAAACCAATTCAAAAGTTAATGGAGAAATAAAAGTTGAATAGCAAAAAAACAAAAAAACGCCCACAGACATTGAGAAGTTTAAAAACAGAAGGCCATCAAATAAATCAACAAACTTCTGGTCCTTGCTATAAATCTTTAAATATTTAGAATTACCTATCACCGAAAGGAAATCATTAAACCTAAAGGTATTGACATATTTAGCTGCGACAATAAACACCAGCCCTAAAACTGTAAAGATTGTAAACCACTCGTAGGTAATAAAATTTCGCATGTTGCTAAATTATAAAGAATTATTAGGCATAAAAAAGCAATTGAGGTATTTCTTGGTTCAACAAAATCTTATGAAAGTTATAACAGTTTATAATCCATTAAAAACTTTACTTTTGTCCTAACTCTAAAGTTAGCACCTAAACGTGTTTAAAAGTATGCAAATGTCTGACGCACTTGTCATCATTCCAACATATAATGAGATTGAAAACATCGAAGCCATTATCCGTGCAGTGTTTTCACAAGAGAAGGTTTTTCATGTCCTGGTAGTGGATGATAATTCCCCAGATGGAACAGCTGAGCAAGTCAAAACTTTACAAATCGAATTTCCAGACCAACTTTTTTTACTAGAACGCGATAAGAAAAATGGTTTAGGACGTGCGTACATTGCCGGATTTGAATGGGCCTTAAAACAGCATTACGAGTATATTTTTGAGATGGATGCTGATTTTTCACATAATCCAAATGATTTAATAAAACTCTATAAGGCTTGTGATGTTGACGGTGCAGATATTGCTGTTGGCTCTAGATACGTTAAAGGTATCACGGTTGTTAATTGGCCGTTGACCAGAATTCTCTTGTCCTATGGAGCATCGAGATATGTACGGTTTATAACAAGAATGAAAGTTAAGGATTCTACAGCAGGCTTTATTTGTTATAAAAGAGCCGTGCTAGAAGCTATAAATTTGAATAAAGTGAGATTTGTGGGATATGCGTTTCAAATTGAAATGAAATTTAAAGCTCACGAAAAAGGTTTCAAAATCACTGAAATTCCTGTTATATTTAAAGATAGGGTTAAGGGCAAGTCTAAAATGAGCGGAAGTATAATTTCGGAGGCTGTCTTTGGAGTTATTAGTTTAAAGTTAAAAAGTTTATTTTCTAAATAGTACAATGAGGAAACACACTATAATTAAGAACGCTAAAATTGTCAATGAAGGGCAAACTATTGAAGGCGATATACTTATTGAAAATGATATTATAAAGGAAATAGCTTCCTCAATAAGCGTAAAGTCCTCTGAAATAACTGTTATTGATGCAGAAGGCAACTATGTTTTACCTGGTATGATAGACGACCAGGTTCATTTTAGAGAACCAGGACTTACACACAAGGCAAATATAGAAACGGAATCAAAGGCGGCTTTAGCAGGTGGGATTACATCTTTTATAGAAATGCCGAATACCAAACCACAAACCACAACTGTAGAAAAGCTAGAGGAGAAGTTTGAAATTGCATCTAAATCATCGCATGCCAATTATTCGTTTATGTTTGGCGGAACCAATGATAACTTGGATGAGATTTTAAAGGTAGATTCTAAAACCGTCGCAGGTTTAAAATTGTTTTTAGGTTCTTCCACAGGGAATATGTTGGTTGATGATCCTGCAGTCATCGAAAAGATATTCTCAAGTACAGATATGGTGATTTCCGTACACTGTGAAGATGAAGCAACGATAAAAAAGAATCTTGAAGCGCATATCGCTGAGTATGGAGATGATATTCCTATGGAAAAGCATCCAATTATTAGGAGCGAAGAGGCTTGTTACATTTCATCATCAAAAGCTATTGAACTCGCAAAGAAAACTGGCGCAAGATTACATGTATTTCATCTTTCTACAGGAAAGGAGACGAGCTTGTTTTCAAATAAAATACCACTAAAAGATAAAAAAATAACAGCAGAGGTTTGTATACATCATTTGTGGTTTTCTGATGAAGACTATGCGAGAAAAGGAAGCCATATCAAATGGAATCCGGCAGTAAAAACTTCAAAAGATAGAGAACAGCTTTTAAAAGCATTGTTGGATGATAGAATAGATGTTATTGCAACAGATCACGCACCACATACTTTAGAAGAAAAAGATAATCCTTATACAAGTGCTCCTTCTGGTGGGCCATTAGTACAGCATGCTTTGGTAGCTCTTTTGGAAATGCATCATCAAGGTAAAATTTCAATAGAAAAAATTGTAGAAAAAGCATGTCATAATCCTGCTATATTATTCGATGTTGAAAAAAGAGGTTACATAAGGGAAGGGTATTATGCAGATTTGGTAATTGTAGACCTCAAAAGCCCTTGGACAGTAAATAAAAGTAACATACTTTATAAATGTGGTTGGTCTCCTTTTGAAGGCAATACATTTAAAAGTAGAATAACCCATACCTTTGTAAATGGGGAACTGGCATATAACAACTTTAAGGTTTTAGACGTTAAAGCAGGGCGTCGTTTAACTTTTAATCGATAATATGAAAAAGATAGGTGTTTTATTCATTTTAGGTCTTTTGGTCTTGGCTTGCAATAGCAAGGAAAAACCCAAAAAACCAGATAATCTTATTTCTATGGATAAAATGGAGCACATTTTATACGATTTGTATATTATGAATGCTGCTAAAGGTGTTAACAGAAAAATATTGGAGGAAAATGGAGTGGTGCCAGAAACCTATTTGCTGACCAAACACAACATTGATAGTGCACAATTTGCCAATAGCAATGCATATTATGCCTTTAATGCAGATGAATATAGAGGCATAGTTGAAAAAGTTAAAGAAAGATTGGAAAAGGAAAAATTAGAGTTTGAAGAACAGGAAAGAATTGAAGGCCAGGCTGCCAAACGAAGAAGAGACTCAATAACAAAAGCCAACAGAAAAAAGAAAGACCCAAAGACAAAAGGGTTAAAAAACCCAAATAATTAATTTTCCTCTGCTTTTAAATCTTTTAGGTAAAGTTCACATATTTCCTCAATCGATTTGTCAATCGGTTTAAAATCAAAACCTAGAGTATTTTTTAGTTTAGAATTGTCATACTTTGTGATGCTCATGGCTGATTTCGCTGCTTGTTTAGACAGACTACGTCTTGTGCCAAATAATATATGCTTTAACCAATCCAAACGCCAGGCTAAATTCAACAACAAGGCTTTAGCTTCTTTTTTAGGCGGATCCACATTTAGTGTTTCTGCTACGTTATATTGAAAACTTTTAAAGCTAAGGTTCTCTGATACTAAAATAAAGTTCTCATTTTTTATATCACTTTTCATCAATTTAATCATGGCATTAACAACATCAAAAACATCCACGTAGCCAACGATACCACCAGTGTAATAGCGCATGCCATTATATATTCTTCTAAAAAGGTTGCCGCTACTACCACCTTTCCAATAGCCTGCTCCTAAGATTATCCCAGGGTTTACAATAACGGCATCCAAACCTTCTTGTGTACCTCTCCAAACTTCTAGCTCAGCTCCGTATTTAGTTATCGCATAAACGCTGTTATCGTCTTCAGGGTTCCACTCGGTTTTTTCATTTATTAGTTTTTCAGAATCTTCATGATGGCCAATAGCAGCTATAGAACTCACATAGCACAGTTTTTTAACCGAATTACTAATCGATAGGTTGACAATATTGGCAGTGCCTTCAATGTTTATTTTTCGCAATTTGTGATACTTATCAGGTTCAAAAGAAACAAATGCAGCACAATGGTAAACGTGGGTAATGTTTATAAATGCTTTTTGTAATCTTGGAATATCATTAATGTCGGTTTCTACCCAATCAATGGTATTAAAAAGTGATTCATAATCATCAGAAAAATAAGAGAACACATGCTTCACACGTTTTAAGGTTTTCTCTCTTCTGTAAATGGCACGCACACTTTCTCCACTGCTCACTAACTTAAAAAGTAAATGAGAGCCTACTAAACCTGTTCCGCCTGTAACTAATATCATAAGGTAAAATTACGTTAAAATTGTCTTTTGTCTTTTGGTACGGAAACATATCTTTGCCAAAACCGAATTACAATCATCTTATAATGGGAAAGAATTTTGTTGAAGAATTACAGTGGAGAGGTATGTTGCACCAAAGTATGCCTGGAGTAGAAGAGCATTTAGCTGAAGCTATGAGAGGTGCGTATGTTGGTTTTGACCCAACCGCAGATTCTTTACATATAGGTAATTTGGTGCCAATTATGTTGTTAGCGCATTACCAACGTTGTGGGCACAAACCTGTAGCTTTGGTTGGTGGTGCAACAGGCATGATAGGTGATCCGTCTGGTAAATCTAGTGAGCGTAATCTTTTGGACGAAAAGACCTTACGTCATAATCAAGAGGCTATAAAAAAGCAATTGTCCCATTTCCTCGATTTTGAAAGCAATGAAGCCAATGCTGCTGTTTTAGTGAATAATTACGATTGGATGAAGGAATTCTCATTTTTAGAATTCATTAGAGACGTAGGGAAGCATATCACGGTAAATTATATGATGGCTAAGGATTCTGTGAAGAATAGAATTTCTGGTGAATCAACTAGCGATGGTATGAGCTTTACGGAGTTTACTTACCAATTGGTACAAGGCTACGATTTTCTGCATTTGTACAGAGCGAATGATTGCACTATTCAAATGGGTGGAAGTGACCAATGGGGAAATATTACCACAGGTACCGAACTGATAAGACGTATCGGTAACGGAAAAGGTTTTGCCATTACATGTCCGCTGATTACAAAAAGCGATGGCTCTAAATTCGGAAAGTCTGAAGGTGGAAATGTTTGGCTAGATGCCAACAGAACGTCTCCTTATAAATTTTATCAGTATTGGCTAAACTCTAGTGATGAAGACGCTGAAAAATACATTAAGATATTTACATTTTTAACGGAAGCAGAAGTAAATGAGTTGATTTCTGAACATTCAAAGGCACCACACTTTAGAGTACTACAAAAGCGTTTGGCAGAAGAAATTACCACAATGGTACATTCTAAAGCGGATTTTGAAAATGCCGAGAAAGCCTCAAACATTTTATTCAGTAAATCATTTAAAGAAGACATTAAAACTTTGGATGAAAAAACCTTTTTAGATGTGTTTGAAGGCGTTCCTCAAGCTGAGATGTCACAATCAGATTTTAAGGAAGGGTTAGACATGATTGGAGCTTTAGCAGCAAAAACGAATTTTTTAAATTCTAATGGTGAAGCGCGTAGAGCATTAAAGGAAAATTCAATAGCCGTTAATAAAGAAAAGGTAAAAGAAGATTATCAGTTATCTGCTGAAGATTTAATAAATGATAAATACATTATCATTAATAAAGGTAAGAAGAATACCTATATTATTAAGATAGTATAAAAAAAGTGCCCAAAATCTCTTTTGGGCACATCTAACCAATCAATCAACTATTGAAAATTTCTCTTTTCGATAGCATATATTTAGTCGTAAATTTTATGGATTCCTTACAGTGCCATTAAATTACATCCGCGAATATCAGAATTATCGAATCTGCCAATAATTTCAAATTCACCGTTGTCGTAAACTTTACCTAAATCTTGTGTGGCAATAAAAGCACATGAATTCACATTTGCTAAGTCAATAACGTTAATGCCACCTGTTTTGTTTGGCTTCTGAAGTGAAAGTGCGTCTTCCGTATCTCGTGTTAAAACTTTCATCCATGGAGGACATTCAAAAATACCATCGCCTTTAGAGTAGGCTTGGCTCAAGAGCTCGGTCATGCCATATTCGCTATGGATTTTGTCAACACCAAAACCAGTTTTAAGAATATGATGAAGCTCTTGTCTAATGATTTCCTTTCTCCTACCTTTCATACCACCAGTTTCCATGATAGTTGTATGTTTTAAATGGAATTTAAACCGTTCCACTAAATCCAATAAGGCAAAGGAAACACCAATTAAAAGTGTTTTTTGTTTTTTAGTTTCAAGTTGATGTAATTTTTGTGCTAATTCGTCAAGGTTGTTGAGATAAAACCCGCTTTCAGGATGATTGGATTGCTGTATTAAATCGTTTACCATATAAATTAGCGAGGACCCATCACGTTCAAGATAAGAAGGTAATAAAGCTAAAATTACATAGTCCTCAACGTTTCCGTAAAAACTTTGGAAGCCATTTGTATAGCTTGCTTTATACTGGTTGAGGTCAGTGACTAAATGCTTACTTGTTACACTTCCTGTGGTGCCAGAACTTGTAAAGGTTTTTTCAATAGCATCATTAGAACTTAAGATATCATGACTTTTAAAAAACTGAATGGGTAAAAAAGGAATACCTTCAATGGTTTTTACATCAGAAGGATGTTTATAAAGTAAGTCGCAAAATGAGCGGTAAACAGAATTATTTTCAAACTGAAATCTAAAAACTTCCAATGCCAAAGCTTCAAATTGAGCATCTGATTTAATACTGAAAATGGCTTTAGGATCTATCATAATTTTCACCAAACTTAAATAGTCAGTTTGTAAACAAAATTTGATTTGGTTATTGAGTGTAGTCGAAATACAAAAGTAGATAAAATAAAAAAAGCGCTGTTCAAAATTGTGAACAACGCTTTTTCGAAAAATTTAATATGCTTATCTAATCACTAATTTTTTAGTAGTAGAGGCATTATTTTGAGTAATCCTTAAAATATAAACACCAGTATTTAAATCAGATACATTTAGTGTGTTATCCGTTAAAGTTTCACTTTTTACCTGCTTCCCTAAAATATCAAATACTTGGACACTCATTACATCGTTGTTGTATGATGAAATATTAATAAATCCAGTGGTTGAAGGATTGGGATAAATTGAAAATTTATTAGTGGAAAATTCATCATTTGATAGTGAAGCTACAAAAGGGTAAACACAAGTACTACTAAATGTTGTTTGACTGCCATCGGTACAATTCACTGTTCCATACATCCAACCAGAAGGCCATACAGATCCTAGAGTTTCTTTATAGGCCCAAGAGTTTAAATACTCCCAGCTCTGGCCTGTTCCATCCACGTTAACATCTCCAAAAGTTTCTATAAGTGTTCCATTCTTAAATAATTCAATACCATCATTGCCATTCATGTTTATATCTGTTGATGCAATTAGCACAACATTAAATAAACTGTAACCACTAGGGGTTAAATATTGTTGCATTGAACTAGGTGTTCGTGCTACTAAAATATGATCACCATTGTTAACACTTATGGCGTCAAATGTGTATTCTTGGCCGTCAGAACCACCACCATTAGCTGCAGTTCCAATGCCATAAACACTCAAATCTGCAATGTCTGCTGTTGCAACGACATGTATTGCTTTACCGTCACTACCGCCAGATGGAACTGTAAAGTCCATTATACCTACAAACTCAAGATCAATGCTACCTACAGGTATGCAACTTGGGCTAGAAACATTAACGGTAGTAAAGCATATACCTCCACTAGCAGTATCATCTAATGTAATGTCAATGTTTGTCCCTTCAGGAACGTTAGAGACAATAATGGTTCCAGACTCTACGGTAGAAGGATCATCACCACTTACGTCTCCTGCTGTCGAAGACACAATAAACGTTGTAGATACATTACCTCCGGAATAAGATAAATTAACAGTGTAAGTGTCGTCTGTTGACCCTGGATTTAAGGAGTCACAAGTTACATCTAACGATGTAAAATCTATTGTACACTCAGGTGCACACACTTCATTTGCAGCACCAGGTGTTCCTAGGTCACCATCTCCGTAAGGAGAAAGTGATGGACACCAATTATCTCCATTATCATTGTCTGTTTCGTTTAAAAATGATGGGTTTAACTGCATACTTTCGCCAGCCATATCAGGGAAATTTGGACCTCCATCATAATTAACTCGAGAAATCTCAATATTACCTGGTGTTACAAGGACAATCTCATCAGCACCATTACCCATATTAAAATTGCTTTGATAAGCATAATCAATTGGAGCACCTCCATTGACCACTAGGTCTAAGGTTCTACCAAGTACCAAATAACCTCCAGCAGGTACAATGGTTTGACCTCCAGTACCAGTCATAGGGTCTATTGTGGCATCTATGACATAATTATTGGTGCCATCGTCTTTCAGTGTCCAGCCATCAATATTTATATCTGATGCTGTTGAATTATAAATTTCGAACCACTCGCCATTTTCGTCAATAACTGCGCTAGGATCTTTCATAATTTCTGTAATTACGATATCACCGGGACTTTGAGCAAAACAAATAAAAAATGTTAAAAGAAATAAAAATAAAGTGTAGAATTTTTTCATGATAGTATAGGGATTATTTGGTTGATAAAATACTACAATTATATCACAATGCTCGTTTAAAAGGGGTATAAATAAAACAATAGATAAAAAAAAGCACAGTTATGGAATAACTGTGCTTTTATCATCTTGAAAATAAGAAGCTTATCTAATCACTAATTTTTTAGTTGTAGAAGCATTGTTTTGAGTAATCTTCAAAATATAAACACCAGTATTTAAATTAGATACATTTAGTGTGTTATCAGTTAAAGTTTCACTTTTTACCTGCTTTCCTAAAATATCAAACACTTGTACGCTCATTACATCACTATTTGATGAAGTTATGGTTACAAAACCTGTGTTTGTTGGGTTAGGGTAAACAGAGAATGAAGTTGAGTCAAATTCACTTGTAGAAAGTGATGGGTCATCATTTTCTTGGCCAGGTGAGAATAAAGCACCTCCATTTCCTGCAATTGTAGAATGGTCAACAAAAGCACCAGTAAAATCTGGGTTACGACCAACAGATTGGTCTGTGGCACCAGTATAGGTGTAAGTTACTACAACAACACCAGAATCATTTTTCACTACAACATCGTCACCACCGTTATTTAATCCTAATTGACCTTCTGAGGCAACTTGTACCATACCAGAAATTCCAGTTGGTGTCCCACCACCAAATACGGTGATAAAACTATTTGCAGGAACAACTGTACTCGCAGGGAAGGTATGTCTTAATCCAAACCCATCTTCAATAGTGAAGCCAGAAATGTCTAAACTACTTGAGCCAATGTTATATAGTTCTACAAACTCATCATCGGAGCCATCTCTTGTTCCATCTCCATTGGCGTCACCAGTAATATCTCCTGCAGGATCAGCTAAAATTTCATTAATTACTAAGTCCATAGTAACAGGGTCACATTGTGCTGCTGGTACGGCTCCCGACATGGTTGTGCCATCACAGTCTCCTCCATTTATAGTAATATCCCATAAATCACCTTCGCTTAATCCTGTAATGGTAATTGTGCCATCTGGAGTGCCAGACGGATCGTCACCACCAACAATACCTGCAGATGTAGTAGTAACTGATGTTATGGTATTGTCAACTCCTGTGTAAGGAATATTTATAGTCACATTATCATTATTATCACCAGCAGTGTTAGTAGCACAAACGTATATTTCACTTTGTAATGAAACATCACATACTGCACAATCAGAAGTAGGCCTAGAGCCTAAAGTAGGACATGTACCAAATGCACCAATGCTTACGTTAGATAGATCCCAGGAAGAGAAAGATCCATCAGAATCTAAATATTGGATTCCAATAAAAGCGTCTGTACCTGATGCTCCCGAAATATCAATAGAATAATTACCACTATCAGCAATAGTTTGAACAGATGTCCAAGTGGCACCATCTGGGCAAAGACTAGAATAATCATTCGTATATTGAATATTTAATTCAGTTCCGTCAAATCCTTCAGTAGCTTCAAAAATTAAAGAAAGATCTGATACACTTGTCATATCTAGTGGTCCAAAAATTAGCCACGTGTTAGACTCTTCCATGCATCCACCTCCACAGAAACCATTCATACTGTATGTACCTGAAGTTTCAGTCCACTCATCGGTGTCAGAATTTGTTGCTACAGAAACTGATTCAAAAAATTCAGTTCCACCACTCAAATCAAAACATGTATTTGGTGCAGGATCACATTCAGCAGCAGGAACCATTCCAGATAACGATACCCCATCACAATCACCACCTTCTAAGGTTACGTCCCAAGCATCACCTTCAGATAAACCAGAAATTGTAATTGTACCATTAGGAGTCCCAGATGGGTCATCTCCACCAACTGTACCTCCAGAAGTTGTAGTCACATTCATTATACCGGCATTAGAATTTGTATAAGGTATATTAATTACTACACCATCGTTATTATCACCAAGTGTATTTGTATTACAAGAGTAAGTCGCAGGCTGCAAGGAGACATCACAAGCAGAGTCGTTCATAATTTCATTCCAAGATGTTGCCACACGAATGCCATCTACAAGAACATCTGGGATATTCGAGGATTGTCTAAAAGAAATTGCATTAATAGCTGTACCTGATGTACCTGTGTTTGTTGCCTCGGGTGTCATTGGCTCAGTTGGCGTAACAGCTGTAAGCACGTGTAAATTAGTAACACCAGTAGCTATTTCATAAGAAAAGACTAATAAGTAAGTAGTATTTAAGCTATATGCAGTTGTGCCATACGTTAAAGTGCTACTACTGGTTCCAATACCAAATAAAACATCTCCGTTTCCATCATCTTGAGCACCAACCCTGGCTCTAAATCCACTAGCATTAAAATGAATGAAATAATTGCCGGTCCCAACCGACGATAGATTCACTAATGCACTTCCATATACTGTACCTGTTGTTATATCTGTGAATGCTCTGTTTACATCTTCAGAGTTTGAACCTGTTAGAGACACATGGCCTCCAACACCTGAAGAAGGATAATCAGTCATAGATAAACTTGTAGGAGCTCCTACGTATGCAACAGCTGTAGTCCCAGAATGATTACTCCATAAACCACCACTGGTAGCTGTTAAATCTCCACTTGTATTGCCATAATCAAAATCTTCAGCCAAAACTTGGGCAAAAGAAATTGAAGAAACAATCAATGCAAATAATAAAATGTAAAGTTTTTTCATAATTGATTTTTAAAAATTAGTTCATAAATATACTAACAAATAGTGAGTTTCTATAATGGTTTTACCAACATTTCCGTTTTTTACAATATGTTAACATAATAAGGGTCAGAGTGTTTTAATTTACAGTGAATTAGATTTTCAATGTTAGCGAATTGTTATCAATTTAAAAATTTTGCTATCATAACACAGATATATTTTATCTTTACAGAAGCTTAAAATTACCTTAACAGTGAAGAAAAAGGATATTAAGATATTATTGGTTGATGACGAACCAGACATTTTAGAAATAGTAGGGTATAATTTATCATCAGAAGGTTATCAGGTTATAACTGGTGAAAATGGACTTGAAGCCATTGAAAAAGCCAAAAAACATAAACCTCATTTAATTATATTGGACGTTATGATGCCAGAGATGGATGGCATTGAAGCTTGTGAGCGCATACGTCAAGATTCTAAGCTCAATAATACTATAATTACATTTTTAACCGCCAGAGGTGAGGACTATTCTCAAGTTGCGGGTTTTGATGCTGGTGCGGATGATTACATTACAAAGCCGATAAAGCCCAAAGTGCTCATTAGTAAAGTTAAAGCGCTACTAAGAAGGTTTAAGGAAAGTGAAACCACAAACGAATCTCTAAAAATCGGTGATTTAGTCATTAATAGAGAGGAATATAAAATTACCAAAAAAGGGGAAGAGATTATACTGCCAAGAAAAGAGTTTGAATTGTTATCTTTGTTAGCAACCAAGCCCGGAAAAGTATTTAAGCGCGAAGAGATTTTAGACAAAGTCTGGGGAAATGAAGTCGTTGTTGGAGGCAGAACCATTGATGTACACATTAGAAAACTTCGCGAAAAAATAGGGGATAAATCTTTTAAGACGGTTAAGGGTGTTGGTTACAAGTTTGTAGACTAATGCAGAAAAAAAACCTTAAAAAAACGTACAAGTTTGCCATAAAAACATCTTTGTATGTTACTTTATTTGTAACACTCCTTGTGAGTGTTTTTTTATACTATAATAATGCACTTAACTGGGAGATTATATTTTTCCCTTTCATTTGTTTTTCATTATCCTTTGTTATCATACAATTTAGGGTTGAACGTTTCATTTACAAACGTGTAAAGAAAATTTATGATGACCTTACCTTATTGGAATCCGTAGATTTAAGACAACAGCCCATTACTACTGATATGGGCACACTTACCAAAGAAATAGACAAGTATGCCAAGGATAAGAAAATAGAGATTGAAACGTTAAAAGTTAGGGAAGAATACCGTAAGGAATTTATTGGTAATGTGTCCCACGAATTAAAGACTCCTTTATTTACTGTTCAGGGTTATATTGATACACTTTTAGATGGTGGCATTGACGACGAAAAGATTAGAAAAAAATACTTAACTAGAGCCAGTAAAGGAGTAGAGCGGTTAACCTATATCATTAAGGATTTAGATATGATCACCAAATTAGAGGTCGGTGACCTTAGTTTAAAAAAGGAACGTTTTGATATTGTAAAGCTAGTTCAGAATGTTTTTGACCTCTTTGAGATGAAAGCCGCAAAGAAAAGTATAACACTCACTTTTGATATCGATTATACTGAGCCGGTTTTGGTATATGCAGATATAGAACGTATCCAACAGGTTCTTACTAATTTAATTGTCAACTCCATTAAATATGGTAGAAGAAAAGGCACAACGGAAATCAGTATAGAAAACCTCATTAAAAGTAAAGTTATAGTAAGAGTAACTGACAATGGTGAAGGTATTAAAGAAGAGCATCTACCACGTTTGTTCGAAAGGTTCTACAGAGTGGACAAAAGTGGTTCTCGTAAGGAGGGCGGATCGGGCTTAGGACTTTCTATTGTTAAACATATTATTGAAGCTCACGAAGAGAAAATGTATGTAGAAAGTGAACTGAGCGTAGGAAGTGAGTTTTCCTTTACGTTAGAAAAGGCTGAATAACTTTTTGTAGTTAACCTCGTAGTTTAAGAACTTTAAGCCTGAGTAATTTTCAACTTCAGACAATAATTTTATTTTAAAATCTTTCTGTTTGCAGCATGGTGCTATACCTTCAACATTAAATTTTTGGGCTAAATACTCTTGTTCGAATTGGCCGGGAGTAGGGATGAAAAAAGCTTGCTTCTCTAGCTTGGCATAATCCATAATCGAGGTGTAACCAGATCGGCTTAAAACCAATTCACTTTCATTTAAGGCTTTTTCTAGCTCAACACTCGTCATAAAATTATATAAGGTGAGGTTTCCTTTTGTAACTTTAGTTTGTTCAGGTTCTATGATACCTTTTACTAAACATACGTTTCCACGGTAGGCTTTTAATTCCTCCAAAAGTTTCTCTTCTAGTAAAGTACGTTGAGGTTCTGGGCCAGATAATACCACAAGTAGATTGTATTTTATGGGTAAATCCTGCTTGTTAAATCTACTTAAGGGACCAATATATTTTAATGCCGATTGGTAACCATCAGGATGTCCTAGGTCACCACTTAGGTTTTTTGTTCCTATATGATCAGGTACCCAGCATTCATCAAATTTGGAAATTATTTTCTGATGCAACTTACTACTTAACCAAGTTGTGCTGCCGCTTAGCACTTGCAATTGATGTGTTACAAAAACAGATGGAATCTTCTTACTCCGTACTCCAAAACGATTATCTGAAATGATACCCGAAATGTCTCCAGATGCAATTAAACTTTCAACAACTTTTTTTTCCCTTTTAATGGTTTTTAAAAGGTGTGGTGAATCTTTCAGTAATTTTAGTTTAAAGCTATTGGCTTTTTTTGCATAAGTAATGTTGTAAGACGGTAGCTCAAAAGCTTGAAGCTTAGGGAATTCTTTTTTCAACAATTCTAAAGCCTGTCCATCACTGGCAATAACAGGTTCAAAATTGTTGGCAATCAGGGCGTTTACAAGAGGAATGCATCTTGTGGCATGTCCTAATCCCCAATTTAAAGGCGCAATTAAAATTCGTTTCATCAAATACAAAGATAAAGCTAAAATGTTTCCTTAATTTTACCGAATTATTACGAAATCGAAAACGAAAGAATAACGTGGGAAGTAAAAATAAGCTCAAACGATTTAAAGAAAATGAAACCTTTGCAAATGTGTTTCAACCAACGCGAGAAGAGTTAACTGAGGGAAACTATTCATTAAAAGGCAATTGGAGGAAAGAATTTTTTAAGAATGACAATCCTGTAGTTTTAGAATTGGGTTGTGGAAAAGGTGAATACACCGTTGGTTTAGCGAAACGTTATCCCAATAAAAACTTTATAGGTGTTGATATTAAAGGTGCACGTTTTTGGAGAGGTGCAAAAAACTGCTTTAGAGGATAACATTCCCAATGCTGCTTTTATAAGGACACAAATAGAACTCCTTGAATACGTTTTTGAAGAAAATGAAGTGGATGAAATCTGGATAACATTTCCAGATCCACAAATAAAATATAAGCGTACAAAACACCGCTTAACTAATCTTCAGTTTTTAGAGCGTTATCGTAAAGTGCTTAAACCAAATGGACTTATGCACTTAAAAACCGATAGCGAATTTATGCATGGTTATACGCTTGGCTTACTGCATGGTAAGGGTTACGAGGTGCTTTATGCCAACCATAATGTATATAAACTGGAAGGAAGTCCTGAAGAAGTCACCGAGATACAGACCTTTTACGAAAATCAGTATTTAGAGAAAGACAAAGCAATTACGTATATTAGATTCAAAATCAACTAAAATTTGAGCATAACAGTTGTCTTCTTCCTCGGGCTTTTTGTGGCACTTATAGGTGTAATTCCACCAGGTTTACTTAATATGACGGCTGCCAGAATTAGTCTTAAAGAAGGTCCTGGTAGAGGCATTACCTTTTCGTCAGGTGTTTGTTTGGTCGTCTTTATTCAAACCTATGTTGCTGCTATTTTTGCGAGGTATTTATCCAACAGGCCAGATATCGTAGAGATTTTGCAACGTGTAGCTTTTGTCATCTTTGTTCTGATTACTATTTATTTTTTGATTATTGCCAGAAATCAAAAAGAGACCAAGGTAGAAACGGACGTAAGAAGTAAAAAAAGTCGCTTTTTTCATGGTATGTTTTTATCTGCACTTAATGTTTTCCCAATTCCTTATCAAGCCTATATGACTATCACTATGGCGTCTTTTGGTTGGATGGATTTTGAACGAACAAGTATAATTACCTATGTTACTGGTGCAGCAATGGGAACTTTTGTGATGCTGTATTTCTACATTTTCTTTTTTGATAAGATAAAAGATAAAAAATTCACCTCCCAAAAGAATATGAATTATAGCATAGGAGCAATAACAGGTCTTGTAGCATTAATTACTTTTATCAATATTTTAAAGGAATTGTGATGAAACCTGAAACCTTAGGTTTTTTTGAAAAAGTGTATGAAGTGGCCAGGCTAGTCCCTTACGGAAGAGTAACGAGTTATGGAGCCATTGCCAAATATTTGGGAGCCGCAAAAAGTGCAAGAATTGTTGGTTATGCTATGAATGGTTCTGGAGGGAAAGATGTACCAGCACATCGCGTGGTCAATAGAAAAGGTTTATTGACAGGTAAACATCATTTTGATGGTACTAACTTAATGCAACAATTGCTCGAAAATGAGGACATTGAAGTTATAGATAATCAAATACAGAATCTTGAAGCGGTGTTTTGGGATCCTGCAAAAGAACTTAAGTAAATTGATTTCATCAATCTACCAATAAATATCTTCTAACTCACGGCTTTATTCTTCTTTCATTAATGCCTATCTTTGCATTTAGAATTAATCTTAATAAACACAGTGAAGCTTAACAAACAAGATATACTTAAAGCCCTCAAAACCATAACAGTGCCTGGTGAAGGTGAGAATATGGTAGATAGTGGTGCAGTGACCAATGTAGTAACTTTTGCAGATGAAGTTATTGTCGATATCACTATAAAGAATCCAAGTCTACAGGCCAAGAAAAAGACCGAAGTCGAAATCCTTCAAACGATTCATAAAGAGGTTTATGAAAAGGCAAAGATAAAAGTGAATTTAAAGGTGGATGCTCCAGCAGCTCCATCAAAAAACGAAATCAAAGGAAAACCAATTCCTGGAATTCAAAATATTATTGCAGTAGCTTCAGGTAAAGGTGGAGTAGGGAAGTCAACTGTAACGGCGAATTTAGCTGTGACTTTGGCCAAAATGGGATTTAAAGTTGGGATATTGGATGCCGATATTTACGGACCATCAATTCCAATTATGTTCGATGTGGCCAACGAGCGACCACTATCCGTTAATGTTGATGGCAAATCAAAAATGAAACCCATAGAAAATTATGGAGTCAAGGTATTATCCATAGGATTTTTTACTAGACCAGACCAAGCCGTAATTTGGCGTGGGCCTATGGCTTCAAAAGCGCTAAACCAAATGATTTTTGATGCCGCTTGGGGAGAACTGGATTTTCTGTTGTTAGACCTACCTCCTGGTACAGGAGATATTCATTTAAGCATTATGCAAGCGCTACCAATCACAGGTGCTGTAGTAGTTAGTACTCCGCAAAATGTTGCCTTGGCAGATGCTAAAAAGGGAGTGGCAATGTTTCAGCAAGAAAGCATTAATGTTCCTGTTTTAGGAATCATTGAAAACATGGCGTATTTTACTCCAGCGGAATTACCAGAAAATAAATATTATATATTCGGAAAAGAAGGAGCTAAAAACTTAGCTGAAGATTTAGAAGTTCCGTTTTTAGGTGAAGTGCCATTGGTACAAAGTATTAGAGAAGCAGGTGATGTTGGTAGACCTGCAGCAATGCAAACAGCAACTCCGACAGAAGAAGCTTTTGAAGCGTTGACACGAAATGTCGTTCAGCAAGTTGTGGATAGAAATGATAATTTACCAGCTACAGAAGCAATAAAAATTACAACAATGGCAGGTTGCTCTGCAATAAAGAAATAATAACCAAATTTCCCCTTTTCTCAGGAAAGGGCTAGGGATAGGAAATAAAAAGTAAATGAGCTCAGAAGAACTTAAATTAAACGTAGAAAAAGCATTAGACGAAATCCGTCCGTTTTTGCAGAGTGATGGTGGTGATATTAATCTATTGTCCATAGATGACAATAAGCTGGTTAAAGTACAGCTTGTTGGTGCCTGCACCTCTTGTAACGTTAATCAGATGACGTTAAAATCGGGTGTAGAAATGACGATTAAGAAATACGCTCCTCAAATAGAAAAAGTTATTAATGTAGAATAATGAATGTGACATTTATCACATTTTACTTCAAATTACATTGATAGTTTTGTATCCAATTTTCAATTCATGATTAAAACAGATATACTTATCATTGGTGCTGGACCAACAGGATTGTTCACGGTTTTTGAAGCTGGTCTCCTAAAATTAAAGTGCCATTTAATTGATGCTTTGCCGCAACCTGGTGGACAATGCTCAGAGATTTATCCAAAAAAGCCTATTTACGATATTCCTGCTTACCCTGAAATTTTAGCAGGTGACTTAACCGATAAGTTATTAGAGCAATGCAAGCAGTTTGAGCCTGGTTTTACCTTAGGTGAACGTGCAGACACCATTGAAAAACAAGAAGATGGTTCTTTTATAGTAACTACAAATAAGGGTACAAAGCACCAAGCACCAGTTGTTGCTATAGCTGGTGGATTAGGAAGTTTTGAACCTCGAAAACCTTTAATCCATAACATTAAGGATTTTGAAGATAAAGGTGTAGAGTACATTATTAAAGACCCAGAAATGTATCGCGATAAAAAAGTGGTGATTGCAGGTGGTGGTGATTCTGCATTAGACTGGAGTATCTTTTTAAGTGATGTCGCTAGTGAAGTCACTTTAGTTCATAGAAGAAATGAATTCCGTGGGCATTTAGATTCTGTAGAAAAGGTGCAAGAACTAAAAAATAAAGGAAAGATAAACCTAATTACACCTGCGGAGGTATTTGGTATTGTGGGTGATGAAAAAGTTAACGCTGTCGTTGTAAAACAAGCGCAACATATTGAGAGAGAATTTGAGTTGGAGTGCGATCATTTTGTGCCCTTATTCGGCCTATCTCCAAAACTTGGTCCAATTGCAAATTGGGGACTTGAAATAGAGAAAAATGCCATTAAAGTGAACAATGCATTGGACTATCAAACCAATATTACAGGCATTTTTGCCATTGGTGATGTAAACACCTATCCAGGAAAACTAAAGTTGATACTTTGTGGGTTTCATGAAGCGACATTAATGTGTCAAGCAGCCTATAAAATTATAAACCCAGGCAAACGTTATGTTATGAAATATACTACGGTTTCAGGTGTTGACGGCTTTGATGGCACACGAAAAGAAGCGCCTAAGGCAGTTGTAAAAAAGATTCATTAATTGGAAAATAAAGATATTAGCATAACAATTATAGATAGAGAAGGAGTAACCCATAAAATTGAAGCTCCAACCGATATGGCTATGAACCTTATGGAAGTAGTGCGTTCTTTTGAATTGGCGCCAGAAGGTACCATTGGTGTTTGTGGTGGTATGGCGATGTGTGCTTCATGTCAATGTTATGTAAATTCAGACCATGAATTACCAGAAATGCAAGACGATGAAGAAGCCATGCTTTCTGAAGCCTTTTACGTAAAAGATAATTCCAGATTGGGTTGCCAAATTCAAATGACACCTGATATGGAAGGCTTGGAAGTAGAATTAGCACCAGAATCATAAATTGAAACGTCATTGCGATCCCGAAACTTCGGGAGAAGCAATCTGTTTATTTTTTTAGTTCTGTTTTAAAAGATTACTCAGTCTTATAATCAATCAAAGGTGTAGGGCCTTCCAGCAAGAAGCGATCAATTTTTAAAGTACCATCTTCCGTCGTCACTATCTGCCATTTAATCAGGGAAATTTTACCGGCTTCAATTTCAAGACCAGTAATACTTCGCGGATGAACACAACTACCATCATTAAAATAGGCAATATCGCCAGGTTCTGGAAATCTTGGTCTATGTGTATGACCAGTTATAGTGATAAGGTTGTTGTTTTCTATAATCCATCTTTTGGTTCTCCGCTCTACTTTAATGAGTTCCTTATAGTTTTTTGCCGGACTTGTTGGGTCCGCAATACCCATAACATTTAAAGGTTTCCAAAGAATACGAACCATAAAACGGCTCCATTTCCAAAAGAGATAATTCCACCAATCCGCTTGATGTCCATGACATAAGAAAATTTCCTGCCCAGTTTCGGAGTGTTCTAAAATAATGCCTTCATGGTATTTAATATCACAGAAAAGATCTTCGTCTTTACCTGTTTTAGGATCAAAATAGGTGTTGAGGTGCTTGCTAACATAATCCTCGTTTCTGTACACCATATCGTGGTTGCCCCAAATCATATGCAGTCGTCCTTCGTCGTGGAATAGCTTCATCAACATATACACGTTTTTATGGGCACTCAAAATGGATTCAAAAGAAAGATTTTCCCATAACTCGTCACCATCACCCAATTCACAATAATTAAACCCTTCAGCATAATAAGTTTTCAATGCATGAAAGTAAATATTACGGTTATTGGCAAAATCATCCGCAAAGCTATTATCACCACGATGGCAATCGCTAAAGAGGATGAATTTGGAACTGTCATTGAACAAAACGCGTTTGGCATTTTTGTAGGCTTTATTAAATCGTGTTCTTGATGACATTTATTTGGTTTGAAACTAAAGTAAGAAAAGTTATTATAATTTCTCTAATGCCACGGGTAAAAGCCGCTGCACAAATTGAGCATAAGCCAATTCTGAAGGATGTAGGCCATCCGAAGCCACTAAATCAGGATTATTAAGCCCTTCTCTGGTAATGTCTGTGATGTTTATAAAAGTAATGTTGTTATTGTTACAGTAATCTTCAGCAAAAGCATTATACATATCAATTTCTTCTGAAGTGGTTTCAGGATTTCCGGAATTTTGCCCAAAAGGAGTAAAGGCATAATCGGGAATGGATACCACAATAATCCTAGATTTATCGTCGTTGGCAAATTCCAAAGCCTTGTTCACCAGCTCAGGAAATTCTTCTTCATATAATGAAAAGGGTTTGCCTTGATATTGATTGTTAACACCAATAAGCAAGGTTGCCAAATCATATTCTGAAGCTAAGTCCACCGTTTCAATTGCCGATTTTAAATTGGTAGTTGTCCAACCTGTTTGTGCAACCACATCTAATTCTATGGTAGCTTCTTCGGTTAGGTTTTGAATTAAACTATCTTTTAATTGTTCAGGAAACCGACAAGAATCGCAAACACTTTCTCCAATGGTGTAACTGTCTCCTAAAGATAAAATTTTATATGTTGCAGTTTGCTGGGAATTTTCATCATCATTTGATTGGCAAGCCACACTCATGGTGCCTAGTAGTAATACTAAAAATATCTTTTTCATAAACTTAAAGATACGACTTAAAAAAATGCTTCCCATAAAGAGAAGCATTTTCAATATCTATATTTAAGGTTTAAATCTATTTAAAAGCATTGAGTCCTGTAACATCCAATCCTGTAATCAATAAATGAATATCATGGGTACCTTCATAAGTGATCACACTTTCAAGATTCATGGAATGACGCATAATGCTGTATTCGCCAGTAATTCCCATACCTCCTAACATCTGTCTGGCCTCTCGTGCAATATTGATGGCCATATCTACATTGTTACGCTTTGCCATTGAGATTTGTGCTGAGGTTGCCGTACCATTTTCGCGCATTACACCAAGTCTCCAAGCCAATAACTGGGCTTTGGTGATTTCGGTAATCATCTCAGCTAATTTCTTTTGTTGTAGTTGAAACTGACCTATAGGTTTACCAAACTGAATACGTTCTTTACTATATCTTAGAGCTGTATCATAACAATCCATGGCTGCTCCAATCGCTCCCCAAGCAATACCGTAACGTGCAGAATCCAAGCATCCAAGAGGTGCTCCCAATCCAGATTTGTTTGGCAATAAGTTTTCTTTAGGAACTTTTACGTTGTCAAAAATCAATTCTCCAGTAGCTGAAGCTCTCAATGACCATTTGTTATGTGTCTCTGGAGTTGAAAAACCTTCCATGCCACGTTCTACGATCAATCCGTGAATTCGTCCATTTTCATCTTTTGCCCAAACGACTGCAATTTGGCAAAATGGAGCATTAGAAATCCACATTTTAGCACCATTCAATAAGTAATGGTCTCCCATATCCTTAAAGTTTGTGGTCATACCACCAGGATTACTACCATGGTCTGGTTCAGTTAAACCAAAAGAGCCCATCCATTCACCAGAGGCTAGTTTTGGTAAGTATTTTTGACGCTGTTCTTCGTTTCCATATTTCCAGATAGGATACATGACTAATGAGGACTGAACAGAAGCCGTACTTCGAACTCCTGAGTCTCCACGCTCAATCTCTTGCATTATTAAACCATAAGAAATTTGATCCAATCCTGCGCCTCCATATTCTTCTGGAATGTAAGGTCCAAAAGCACCAATTTCCGCTAATCCCCCAATTATTGATTTAGGAAATTCTGCCTTTTGGGCAGCTTCTTCTATTATAGGAGAAACTTCACGTTTTACCCATTCTCTTGCGGCATCTCGCACTAATTTATGCTCGTCTGAAAGTAATTCGTCTATGTTATAATAATCTGGAGCTTCAAATAAATCTGGCTTCATTATGTAATTTTTTAAAATCTATTGAAGGTCAAATGTAACGAAATCGTTTTCATTGCCCAATAAGAGAACTACATTTTCAGATAAAAATCTTTAGTTAAATTTATATAGTCATCCGTATATTGATGTCGTGAAGTTTCTATGATTAATTCTGAAGTATGAGTTTCAGTTTCTGTATAGCTAAACTCAATCAAACTTCGTTTAATTTCTGAGTTTGGATTGCCCTTTACCCTTAAAATGCGATTAGGTGAAAGGCCAATAAGGCTAGCTTCTTCAATAAACGTGTTTTCCATTTTATGAGGAATAACAATTGAAAATATACCGTTTTCCGATAAAAAATTTATTACAGCAAAGATGATATGTTCCATAGGCATAGCGTCACTAAATCGAGCTAAGTTCCTTGCTTTGTCTTCGGTTTTGTAATCTTCCGAGTAGAAAGGTGGATTACAGATGATAAGGTCAAATTTTTCATCTACGGCTTCAATATATTCTAATAATGAAGCGTGGAAACAAAACAGACGGTCGTTCCAAGGTGAGTTTTCAAAATTCTCTGCGCATTGCTCAAATGCGTCATCATCAATTTCAATCGCTTCAATTTGTTCAGCATGACTGCGTTGAGCAATCATTAGGCTAAGGATTCCTGTGCCAGCACCAATATCCAATACGTTAAATGGATTATGGTCAACAGATGTCCAAGCACCAAGTAATACTCCATCGGTACCAATTTTCATGGCACAACGGTCTTGATTGACTGTAAATTGTTTGAACTGAAATGGCTTATTCATAGGAGTGAAAGTCCTTCCCTCAGGGGAGGATTTAGGATGGGCTTATATACAATTCAATCAACCCCTCAGGTGTATCAACTTCAATGGTTTTATTTTTCCTGTCAACTTTAACTATAAATTCATCATTCATCGGAATTAGGATTTCAACACCATCTCTATCAATTTCAAAAAGCGCTTGAGCCGTAGAATCGTTAATGGCTTTAATAATACCCACTTCACCAAAGTTTTTTTCCTTTATTGTAAAACCAATAACCTCATGAAAGTAAAATTTATCACCTTCGAGTTTAGGGAGTAAATCCAAAGGTAAGTAAAGCTCAGACTTAAGCAAGGCATCGGCATCAGCTTCAGTGTCTACTTCCTCAAATTTAAGTCGAAGCAAATCCGACTTGTGTAATTGGGAAGATTCGATAAAAAAAGGCACTAGGTTTCCTCTTAAGTCAATAAAAATGGCATCTAAATTATCGTAAAGGTCAGGTTCATCCGTATCTAGTTTAGCCAATAGCTCCCCTTTAAAGCTGTACTTCTTTACAATCTTACCTAAATAAAAACAATCTTCTTTTTTCAAGACCAAGTATTGATTTGTCACCCTGAATTTATTTCAGGGTCTTTTTTTTATTAAAATTTTAGATTATGCATAAGAAAGTTCTTTGCACAAAAAACCCAGACCATAATGATCTGGGTTTAAAAGTATAAAAAATAAATTCTTTATTCTTCTTCGTTAGAAGCCGTTGCTTCTTCTGTTGCAGCTTCAGTTTCTTCAGCTACTTCTTCTTCAACAACTGGTTCAGCTGCTGCAATACGTGCTTCGTTTACAGCTTTTTCTGCTTCAAGTGCTTTAGCTCTCGCATCAGCTTCTGCTTTAGACAATCCTTCAGCTTTAGCTTCAATTTTAGCAGTTTTTTCTTCCAACCAAGCGTTGAATTTTTCTTCAGCTTGCTCTTCGGTAAGTGCTCCTTTTCTAACACCAACAGCTAAATGCTTTTTAAGCATCGCACCTTTGTAAGACAAAATTGCTTTTGCAGTGTCAGTTGGTTGTGCACCATTCTGTAACCATTTTACAGCTCCGTCAACATCTAATTCTATAGTTGCAGGATTTGTGTTTGGGTTGTAAGCACC
The DNA here is from genome assembly GCF_047126865.1 of Winogradskyella sp. MIT101101. Taxonomy (NCBI): domain Bacteria; kingdom Pseudomonadati; phylum Bacteroidota; class Flavobacteriia; order Flavobacteriales; family Flavobacteriaceae; genus Winogradskyella; species Winogradskyella sp. MIT101101. The sequence goes on from NZ_CP138982.1 coordinate 2,449,052, forward strand.
TAATTTTTCTAGGTATTTACCATCTCTTTTAGCGCGAGAATCCGCAGCTACGATCCAGTAATAAGGTTTTCCTTTCTTACCGTGTCTTTGTAATCTAATTTTTACAGGCATAATAATTAATTAGTGAGGTTCTCGACCTCTGTTATTAATGAGGGCGCAAAGATAGTGTATTTTTTTAATTTACAAGGCTTTTAACCACTTTAACTGAAAGATTATTACTTTGACCTAAAGACCAATCCAAGATGAGCTCAGAATAAAAAAATATTATACTTTTGAAACTCTTGTTTCGTTATATTTGAAACAAAGATAAATTAGTATTTAAACAATGAAAAAACTAATCCTCTTATCTCTTATTTTCTTAACGGTATTAAGCTGTGGTGACGAAGTACAATTCAATACACCTGCTTTTCAAGGTGATCGTGCAAATGAGCTTTGGAGAGCTAAGGCATTCTCAGCTAGTATTGATGCTAATGGTTTCTTAACGATTACAGGCACTAATAATATTGAAACGGTAAATCTCAGGACGCCTTCTGTTTCAGAAGGAACCTATGTCGTTGGAAATGTTAATGCTATAGAGGCTGAATATATTGATGGTTTTGGCACAATATTTTCTACTAACAATAGACCAGACCCTAGCGTTTCTATATATCCGGAATTAGGTGAAATTGTAATAGAAGAAATAGATATCGCAAACGCAACATTTACTGGGACATTTAGATTTTTGGCTTTTGATGCTTCAGGTTTAAACTCTGTAGGTTACACCAATGGAATTTTTTATAAAGTTCCTTTAATATCTGGCACAATACCTGCAAACCCTATGACGTGTACAGATACTGAAATGGCAGCTGATACGGCTTTATTGGCTTACCAGGCGACATTCGATTCTAGTTTAGAGTTTGTGAGCAGCGCAGATTTTGAAGCGGCTTGTAATGCCTATAGTGAGGCTTTAACAACTCAACGCAACTTTTGCGGAGATGCAGATGGGTCTATACAAGCAATGATCGATGCTTTAGGAAGTTGTCAAATTAGTTGTTCGCAGGCAACTGATAATAGGATAGAAGCCGAAAACCAATACAATACCGCAACAATTGGTAATTTTGATGAGAAGTGTGCTCAATATATATTTTACCTTCAGGAGCAGATTCAATTTTGTGGGGATGCAGATGGATCTATTCAGGCGGAAATCGACAATCTAGACTGTGCTGATGATGACTCAGATGGAGTGCCAAATGCTTTCGAAGACTTTAATGGTGATGGTGATTTAGAAAATGATGATATCGATGGTGACGGTACACCAAACTACTTGGATAATGACGATGATGGAGATGGAGTTTTAACCATAGACGAAGCAGTAGATGCAAATGGTAATCCAATAGATACTGATGGTGATGGTGATGTGAATTATTTAGACAATGATGACGATGGAGATGGCATATTTACCAATTTTGAAACAGGCGATACCGATGGTAATGGTGTTGAGGATTATTTAGACGATGATGATGATGGAGATACCATATTAACGATTAATGAGAACGCTGACCCTAATTCTGACGGCAATCCTGTGGATGCTTTAGATTCTGATGCGGACGGCACACCAGATTATTTACAAGCTTAGGTAGCCAAAAAAACCTAATAACAGGAAGCATTACTCGAGAGAGTGATGCTTTTTTTGTTAAATAAAGCTAAGTCTTTGTTAAAGATGTTAAATTGTTGGATTTTTCCTACTTTTTTGTTTATACTATATAGTGTTGAGATGTTAACAATACGCATCCTAAAAGAAGGTATTGAAACTTAAAAACAACAAACCAATTATGACATTTTCAGAAGAAATTTCAAATAAATTAAATGAATTATTAGTAAAGAATTATGATGCCGAGAAAGGCTATCTCAACGCTATCGATAATGTTGATAGCGATAGGCTTAAAATGTTCTTTAAAAGAAGAGCATCTGAGCGAAGTGAATTTGCCAAAGAATTGAGAACCGAAATCTTAAGATATGGTGAAGACCCTAAAGATTCAGGTAGTTTTAAAGGTACAGTCCATAGAAACTGGATGAGCCTAAAATCACTCTTCAGTTCTAACAACGAAGAAGCTATACTAGAAGAAGCCATAAAAGGCGAAAAGGAAAGTTTGAAGTCGTATAACGACTTGTTAGAAGAACGTAACCTACCGCCTTCGATAGATAGTTTATTGATTAAGCATAAAAATGCTATTCAAGCAGCTATCAATACAGAGAAGGTTCATGAAGAAATGGTATCCTAATAAAAGATCAACCACAACAAAAGGGTTGTTATAATTAACAGCTCTTTTTTTATTATAAGATGTTAAACGATGCGCATCTAAAAAAATTAAGTATCGAAAATTTTAAAATGAGAAAGATTATGAAGTACGAAACAGAAATTACAGATAAATTAAACGAGTTAATTGAAAAAAATATGAACGCTAAAGATGGTTATGAAATGGCTATCGATAAAGTAGAAAATAGCGAAGTGAAAAATTTTTTCAAGAATAGAGCAGAGGAACGTGCCAGATTTGTAAAAGAATTAAGAAGTGAAGTTTGGGACAATGGAGAGATTCCAGAGAACTCAGGGAACATTACTGGCGAATTACATAGAACATGGATGTCTTTAAAGACAGCATTTTCAACAAATAATGAAGATGCCATCTTAGAAGAAACCATAAGAGGTGAAAAATCTAGTTTAGAAGAATATAATGAAATTCTAAATGAAGGAACTATGCCAATGCCTATAACTAATATTCTAAGAGAGCAGCGAAATGCTATTGAAGCAACTGTTGCTAAAGCGAAAAATTTTGAGGTCGTATTGTCCTAAAATTAAAGATTAACTGAATTAAAAAACCACACCATTTGGTGTGGTTTTTTAATGTTCAAAACTCATAATAACTTCACTTTAAAAAAGTACAAATTCTATGTAATTTTATGGACTAACTTTCTGTCACGTTGAGCACAGTCGATACGCTTTTGAGTTTTAGGTTGCTATGGCTCCGACTGCGCTCAGCATGATATTCGTTTTTCCCCTCTGGGGAAATTAAAAGGGGCTTATTTATGTACTTAATATTCGATACCGAAACCACAGGATTACCAAAACGCTGGGACGCGCCAATCACTGATACGGACAATTGGCCAAGAGCCATCCAGATTGCATGGCAGTTACATGACGCGATGGGGAATTGTATTGAGCATCAGGATTATTTGATAAAACCTGAGGGTTTCAATATTCCATATGATGCCGAAAAAATCCACGGTATTTCCACTGAATTGGCAGCAGAAAAAGGTGTGCCATTGGCTGAGGTTCTGGAAAAATTCAATACCGCTTTAGCTAAAACCAAATTTGTGGTCGGGCAAAATGTTGGATTCGATTTGAATATTATGGGTGCGGAGTTTGTCAGAGAAGATGTGGCAAATCAGTTACAAGAGCTTCCGGTTTTGGACACGTGTACAGAGCACACAGCCGAGCTGTGTAAAATTCCTGGTGGTCGTTACGGGAAATTCAAATTACCAACCTTGACGGAATTGCATGAATTCCTATTCAACAAACCATTTGCTGAAGCGCACAACGCCACAGCCGATGTTGAGGCAACCACACGTTGCTTTTTGGAACTTATTCGATTGAAGCAATACACAAAAGAACAGCTCGACGTTCAACCAGATTATTTCGAAAAGTTTTCTGAAGAAAACCCAAATGAAATTCAGCTGATTGGTTTAAAGCACATCAACCTTAAAAAAGAAAGTGCTAAAATCAACGCAAGGCTTCAAAAAGAGCAATCTGAAGTTGTCCCAATCCAAACCAATAAAGAAGCTGCGAAACAATTGGCAGATGTGGATTTTGTGCATCTGCATAACCATTCACAGTTTTCAATATTGCAATCCACCATAAGCATTAAGGATTTGGTGGATGCTGCAGCAAAGGAAAGTATGCCAGCCGTGGCATTGACCGACCACGGAAATATGATGGGCGCATTTCATTTTGTGAGTGCAGTTTCCAATCATAATAGAGCAATAAAAGCACAACATGCTGAAGCTGAAGAGGCGGGAGAAGAGAAAAAAGGGAATATTATCAAACCAATTATTGGCTGTGAGTTTTTTGTATGTGAGAATCATTTAGATAAAACCCGAAAAGACAACGGTTACCAGATCGTGTTGTTGGCCAAATCTAAAAAAGGATATCATAATTTGGCGAAATTATCGTCAGCCGCATTTACGGATGGCTTCTACTATGTGCCACGAATCGACAAGAAACTTATTGAACAATACAAAGAAGATTTAATCTGTCTTACTGGAAACCTTTATGGTGAAGTGCCTAGTAAGGTGTTGAATATTGGCGAAAACCAAGCTGAAGAAGCCTTGCTGTGGTGGAAAGACACGTTTCAAGATGATTTGTATATCGAATTGATGCGCCATAATCAAGAAGATGAAAATCGTGTGAATCCGGTTTTGATTCAATTTGCACAAAAGCACGATGTAAAATTGGTAGCCACCAACAATACCTATTATGTTGAGCAAGAAAATGCCAATGCACACGACATTCTATTGTGCGTAAAAGATGGCGAAAAACAAGCGACACCAATCGGTCGTGGTCGTGGTTATCGTTACGGACTGCCAAATCAAGAATATTATTTTAAGTCGTCCGAAGAAATGAAGGCCTTATTTCGGGATGTTCCTGAAGCGATTGTTAATATCCAAGAGGTGGTGGATAAGATTGAGCCTTATGAATTGGCGCGCGATGTGTTATTGCCTGCTTTTGATATTCCGGATGAATTCAAGTTTGAAGAAGATAAAGCCGATGGTGGCAAACGAGGTGAAAATGCCTATCTAAAACACCTCACTTATGAAGGTGCAAAAAAACGCTACGGAGAGATTACACCAGAAATCAAAGAACGACTCGATTTTGAGTTAAGCGTTATCGAAAACACAGGCTATCCAGGTTACTTCTTGATTGTTGAAGACTTTATTCGCGAAGCTCGAAAAATGGACGTTTCCGTTGGGCCAGGACGTGGTTCGGCAGCAGGTTCGGTGGTTGCTTATTGCCTTTGGATTACCAATATTGACCCAATAAAGTACGATTTACTTTTTGAGCGTTTCCTTAATCCAGATCGTGTAAGCATGCCAGATATCGATATCGATTTTGATGATGAAGGTCGTGGTAGAGTGATGCAATATGTGATTGATAAATATGGTGCCAATCAGGTGGCACAGATTATCACCTATGGTACCATGGCTGCAAAGTCGTCCATTAGAGATACAGCGCGTGTACTGGATTTACCTTTGAATGAAGCCGACCATATAGCGAAACTGATTCCGAATATGTCCAAACTCGGTAAGATTTTCGGCAAAAGTGAAAAGGAATTGGCTAGCAAATTCCGTTCAGAAGATTTAGAGAAAGTCAATCAGTTGCTCAACATTTCAGATGGTGAAGATTTACAGGCCGAAACTGTAAATCAAGCTCGTATCTTAGAGGGTTCGGTTAGAAATACGGGAATTCACGCTTGTGGAGTCATCATTACACCTGGTGATATTACCAATTATGTACCTGTTTCGGTGGCCAAAGATTCCGATTTGTACGTCACGCAGTTTGATAACTCTGTGGTTGAAAGTGCTGGGTTGCTGAAGATGGATTTCTTGGGTCTAAAAACACTGACCTTAATAAAAGATACGGTTAAAATTGTAAAAGCAAAGCATAATATAGACCTTGATCCAGATAGCTTTCCGTTGGATGACGAAAAAACATACGAACTTTTCCAACGTGGAGAAACGGTTGGGATTTTTCAGTATGAATCGCCAGGTATGCAAAAACACATGAAGCATTTAAAGCCTACGGTTTTTGATGATTTAATTGCCATGAACGCGCTGTATCGTCCCGGTCCGATGGAATATATTCCGAGTTTTATTAATCGTAAACACGGTAAAGAGGAAATTATTTACGATTTGCCTGAAATGGAAGAATACCTAAAGGAAACTTACGGTATTACGGTGTATCAAGAGCAAGTGATGTTGTTGTCCCAAAAATTGGCGGACTTTACCAAAGGTGAAGCCGATGTTTTGAGAAAAGCGATGGGTAAAAAGCAGAAAGCGGTACTTGATAAGATGAAACCAAAATTCATCGAGCAAGCTGCTGCTAAGGGGATGGATAAGGACAAGCTCGAAAAAATCTGGAAGGATTGGGAAGCCTTTGCAAGTTATGCCTTCAACAAATCGCATAGTACATGTTACGCTTGGATTGCCTACCAAACGGCTTATCTGAAAGCTCATTATCCAGCGGAATATATGGCTGCGGTGCTTTCTAATAATATGAACGATATTAAATCCGTAACCTTCTTTATGGAAGAATGTAAGCGGATGCGACTACCAGTTCTTGGGCCAAGTGTCAACGAGAGTTTCTATAAATTTTCGGTAAATAAGGACAATGCGGTACGGTTCGGTATGGGAGCCATAAAAGGTGTAGGTCATGGAGCTGTAAAAACTATTGTGGAAAACCGTAAAAAAGACGGAAATTATAAATCTATTTTCGATTTGGCAAAGCGTATCGATTTGCGAGCTGCCAACAAAAAAGCCTTTGAAGGATTGGCAAATGCAGGCGGATTTGATTGTTTTGAAGATACACATAGAGCACAATATTTTGCCCATGATGGAGATGGCATTACCTTTTTAGAAAAAGCGGTGAAGTATGGTGCCAAACATCAGGAAAATGAAAATTCGGCACAAGTGAGTTTGTTTGGGGAAGCTAGTGATGTACAGATTGCAGAACCACAAGTACCGCCTTGTGAAGATTGGGGAACAATGGAAAAACTATCGCGCGAAAAGGAAGTAGTTGGTATTTATATTTCTGGTCATCCGTTGGATGATTTTAAAATTGAAATGAAAACCTTTTGCAATGGTAGTATTTCAGTTTTCAACGATTTAAATGCGGTTGTAAATCGAGAAATTACCTTTGGTGGTGTGGTTACCGAAGTACAGCATCGTGTGAGTAAGCAAGGCAAGGGTTGGGCGATTTTTACGATTGAAGATTATACGGATAGTCACGACTTTAGGATTTTTGGTGAGGACTATTTAAAGTTCAGGCATTTCTTGGTACAGAATTCCTTTGTTTATGTACGCGCCTATGTAAAGGAAGGTTGGATGAACAGAGAAACGGGTCAAAAAGGAGAGCCAAGGATTCAGTTTAATAATTTTCAGTTGCTGCACGATGTTATGGATGCCTATGCCAAAAAGTTGTCCATACAATTGAATATAGATGATTTGGAAAAAGACACGGTTTCAAACTTACAAGACTTACTTGGTATGCATATAGGCAATCATAACCTCAATTTTGTGGTGTATGACCAATCTGAAAAATTAAAGTTGAACATGCCAAGCCGAAAACAGAAGGTAAAGATTTCACAAGAGCTGTTGAATGAGCTGCATGAGTTGGATGTTAGGTATAAGTTGAATTAAGGATGTAACATTTCCTAAGTTTTAATTACTAATACAATACATCAAAATTCAAATGTTATGAAATCCACAAGAAATATTTTATTGTTTATAGGTACGCTTGGTATATTGGCTTCAATTTATGGATTTGCAACAGGTAGTTCCGTTACAGAATATCTTATCGGTTTTATATGTAGTTCGAGTTTAATCTTGGGTTATTTTGATTTCAAGAAGCACAAGTCTCAAAGTTGTTGAAGTTGTTTCAGCTTGTATTAAGTCCGTCAATATGGCAATAATCAAATGAAATACTGCCATTGTAAGGTTTGGCAAAATTTTTGACTAATTTTGTGTAAACGAAGTAGAATACAATTAAAATAAATATTATGGCATTAGAAATAACAGATGCAACGTTTGAAGAAACAGTATTAAAGAGTGATAAACCGGTAATGGTAGATTTTTGGGCAGCGTGGTGCGGACCTTGCCGTATGGTTGGACCAATCATTGACGAAATTAGCACAGAGTACGAAGGAAAAGCTGTAGTTGGTAAGGTAGATGTTGATGCAAATCAAGAATTTGCTGCTAAATACGGAGTAAGAAACATACCAACAGTATTGGTTTTTAAAGATGGTGAAGTCGTAGGACGACAAGTAGGTGTTGCACCAAAGAACGCTTATTCAGAAGCTATCGATGCACTTTTATAGTCGATATTCAAATAAGTTCTAAAAGAAATGATAAAAGGTTTGCCATTGCGGCGAACCTTTTTTAGTTTAGGCGTATAGCACGAAGCACGAAGCACGAAGCACGAAGCACGAAGCACGAAGCACGAAGCACGAAGCACGAAGCACGAAGCACGAAGCGAAAAAAATTCCTTCCCGTTGGGAAGGCTAGGATAGGAATGGATTTACAATTAGAATTAAATAAAGCAGGCGGTTTTAAAAACCTAGAATTACTCGCCAAGCAAGTAGTAGAGGGTTTTATTGCTGGCATGCATAAAAGTCCGTTTCATGGATTTTCGGCAGAATTTGCTGAACATAAGATTTACAATCAAGGTGAAAGTACCAAACACATCGATTGGAAACTCTATGCCAAAACCGATCGTTTGTACACCAAGCGCTATGATGAGGAAACCAATCTACGTTGTCATTTGATCGTGGATAATAGTACTTCGATGCACTATCCAGAATCGGCAGGTACAACAATTGATAATCTCAATAAAATTGCATTTTCGGCATTGGCAAGCGCATCCTTAATGCATATTCTAAAAAAACAGCGTGATGCGGTTGGGTTGAGTATTTATAGTGATACTTATGATTTTTACGCACCTGAAAAAGGGAGCGAGCGGCACCATAGAATGTTGCTGAGCAAATTAGGTGAAGCTGTAATTGCTAAGCCAAAGTCCAAAACCACTGAAACCTATACCTATTTGCACCAGATAGCAGAGAAGATTCATCGCAGGTCTTTGATATTTTTGTTTACGGACATGTTTCAGACCTCTGAAGACGATGAGAAGTTGTTTGAGGCTTTAAGACATCTAAAACACAATAAGCACGAAGTGGTTTTATTTCATATATATGATAAAGCTAAAGAATTGACTTTTCAGTTTGATAATAGGCCTAAACGTTTTATAGATGTGGAAACAGGTGATTTTATCAATTTGTATCCGGATAACATCAAGGAAAATTATGAAAAGGCTGTAAAAGATTACTTTGACAACCTAAAATTGAAATGCGGACAGTACAGAATAAAGTATGTTGAGGCGGACATTAATAAGGGCTTTAACCAGATACTCACCACATATATGATAGAGCGGCAAAAATTTGTGTAAATAAATCTCTATTTTTTTAATTTTTTGTTTGCGGAATTAAAAATGCAATGTATATTTGCCCTCGCAATTATGCAACGGTCTGGTAGTTCAGCTGGTTAGAATATCTGCCTGTCACGCAGGGGGTCGCGGGTTCGAGTCCCGTCCAGACCGCAAAAATTGCTTAAAAGCTCTGAGAAATTGGAGCTTTTTCAATATAAAGACGTTGTGTTGCGCTCAGAGTAACATCTGAGTATTAGTAGAAATCCAATTTATTGGATATTTACCAATGAAAGGCTTTCCTTTTTTCTGAATAAGAAAATCGGGATGCTTTTTTGTTTTTATACAATTTTTAAAAAAAATATATTGTACTATCTTAGTTTAATAACGATACAGGTATCTTTTTTTTGTATATTAGGTGTATTCTTGTGTGACTCAACTTTAAAGAAATCTCTTAACTGCCCACCCTAAAGGCGGAATATTTGTATTGTGTCCTATGAAAAAAGATAAAGCCCCAGGCAAAAACCCTAACCCTTCTAATACTGTTTTTAATCGAAATAGTATATACTCAAAAATTTTTCATAACAACCCAACACCTCATACCCTCGCAAAAAAGAGCGATAGAACCTTAGTTGACGTTAACGAAGCATGGGAAAAATTTACAGGCTATAAAAAAGAAGAGGTTTTAGGGCATACTGTTGAGGATTTAGAGCTTATTTGTTTAAGTGAGGCCAATTCTATTAGGGCGTTTTTAGCGGATCAGGAAATCCTCAAATCATACGAGCTAGAAGTGATTAAAAAAAATGGTGACACCACCTATGGATTGGCAACCTTTCAATTAGTCAATTTGGGAGGGGATGATTTTGTGCAGTCCTCAATTTTAGATATTAGTGCACTAAAGCATACCGAGAACCAGCTTCAGGTGTCCAAAAACTTTTCTGAGTCTGTATTAGATAGTATGCATGAAGGGCTTATAGTATTAAATGCAGACCTCACTTGTATCCGCGTAAATAAGGCTTATCTTGATATGACTGGGTATAAAGAGTCTGAAATTGTGGGTACAAAACAGCCTTTTCCTCATTGGCCACCTGAGCACTATAAAACCTTCAGAAAATACGTAAGTTTAGGTCTGCAAGGTGTTTTCAATAAAAGTCAACTCACATTTAAGAAGGCAAATGGTGACCGTTTTGAGGCAGCGGTAGCAAATGCAAAAATTACCAATAGCCAAGAAGAAACCATTGGTTATGTGTCAACTTTTGTAGATATATCAGAGCGGCTAAAATTTCAGAATGAGTTAAAGGATAAATCAGAGAGAGCTTTAAATAGAAAAAATGTCATTCTCAAACTAGTAAATCTAATAGGTGAAGATTTTGATAAGGTCTTAAAAAACATAATCTCAAGTGCCGCTCAAGCATTAGAAGTAAACCGAGTTAGTATTTGGAAATTTAATGAGGATGAGACCCAAATACACTGTCTAAGTGCTTATCATTTGCAAGGAGATGAATTTAAAAATAGTGAAGAGCTCGAAACAAAGAACTATCCTAACTATTTTAAAAAACTGTACGATAAAAAAATTGTAAAAATCAATGATTGTGCAAATAGTGAATTTGATAATGATTACAAAAATAGTTACTTAGACAAGTTTGGTATCACTTCCATGCTCGATGTTTTTGTTAAAGGCCTTAAGAAACCTTTTGGTGTACTCTGTTTTGAGCATTTAGATGACATAAGGGAGTGGACACCAGAAGAAGAACAATTTGCTACAACTGTTGCGGGTTTGGTGTCATTGGCCATTGAGAATGCCGAAAGAACAAAAATTCAGAAAAAGCTAATTGAGACAAACAAAAAACTGTCTGTAGCGAATACTGATTTAAACCACCTGAGAAAAGAATTAGAGCAACAGAACGTTTACCTTAGAGAGCAAATAAACCTGGTATTTAATTATGAAGAAATGGTTTATAGCAGTGCGGCCTTTAGCCAGGTGCTTACCGATGTAGAAAAAGTGGCTGAAACAGATGCTACGGTGCTGCTATTGGGTGAGTCTGGTACAGGGAAAGAACTTATAGCCAGAGCAATCCATAACATTAGTGGGAGAAGTTCAAAACCACTAATTAAAGTTAATTGCGCTGCAATACCCAAAGAGTTGATTGAGAGTGAGTTGTTTGGTCATAAAAAAGGATCGTTTACGGGTGCATTAAATGATAAAGAAGGTAAATTTAAACTAGCAGACGGTGGCACATTGTTCTTAGATGAAATTGGGGAATTGCCTTTAGACATGCAGCCTAAACTACTACGCGCAATACAAGAGCACGAAATAGAACCGATAGGTAGTTCTAAAGTACAAAAAGTAAACTTAAGAATAGTTGCAGCTACCAATAGAAATTTAGACAAGGAGGTTAAAAAGAAAAAATTTAGGGAAGACCTTTATTTTAGGCTCAATGTATTCCCAATAAATATACCACCGCTTAGACAAAGACCAGAAGATATACCTATTTTAATAGAGCATTTTGTGGACAAGTTTTGTAAAAAATACAATAAGAAAATCAAGTACATTCCTCAAGATACAAGACATGCCTTATACAACTATGATTGGCCTGGTAATGTTAGAGAATTGGAAAACTTGGTGGAGCGCGCTGTTATATTGACTAATACAGAAACCCTGTTTGTACCAGGATTCAAGTCTTCAGAAAAACCTACTCCTATACATTCTGCAACACTTAGCTTGGACGACGTACAAAGAATGCATATAGTACAGACTTTAGAGCAGTGTAACTGGAAAATCGACGGATCCCAAGGCGCTGCTCAAATTTTAGACATTAAACCAAGCACATTAAGAGATAGAATGAAAAAGCTTGGAATTAAAAAACCGTAGTCACGGTGTTCCGCGGATTGCGTTTTCCGTAAAGTAGTCCCACGGTATATCGTGGGTAGGTTAATTTATAGGAAAATATTTAAATCTTTTCAAATCAACGATTTAGAACTTTATTGTACTTAAATTTTGTATTTGGCACGTCTTTGGCAATATATAAAGCGAGTTTAAAAAATTATATGCCAATTACATTATCACATAACTTTAATATAGTTAGATTTTGGACAGAAAGCAATATACTTTTCTGTCAGTTTTTAGATACCAATCTCAATTACAAGTTAACGGATAGAGATATGGAGCGTTTTTTAAAAGCAATTGAAGATTTAACTAAGGAAAAGTGTATGCCATTAGTGGTAGATCTGAGAAATGTGGTTTGTAATTTTACTGTAGAGGCTTTTAAATTATTGGCAATAAATGAAAGTTTTTGCCAACGCATAACTTTTGAAGCCTTTGTTACAAACTCAATAAAAGGAAAACTCTTGGTTCTCGCTTATAAAAGAATCTTTGAGCCTAAAAAACCTTTTACAATATTTGATGACGTAGAAAAAGCTGTACAATATTGTACGGAAGAAAAAAAGAATGTATGCAAGCCCCAAAACTTGAAAAGTTCAACCTAAAAGGACAAAACGCTAGTATTTTAAATACTCTAGATGATCACCTCGTAATATCTGTAAACGATAGATTTGGTCGTGTTATTTATGTCAATGATAACTTTTGTGATCTTGTTGGCACATCTAGAAATCTTATTCTTGGAGAAGAAAATGAAATTTTAAAATCGCATTTACACACCAATAAAGTATACAAAAAATTGTGGAAAACCTTAAAAAAAGGGGACGTGTGGAAAGGTGTATTGTTTCATAAAATATCAGAATCTAGGCACTATTGGTTGCAAACCACAGTATATCCAATAAAAGATAAAAAAGATTGTATTACTAAATATCTTGCCGTCTATAATGATATTACCGATTATTACCAAAATCAAAACATAGATACTACTGTTGCGCTAGGAGAAAAAGTTGAGTTCAAAAATTTAGAGAAAGTTATCCTTTCTGTTAATAAAAGAGCTAAGATAATTAGGGCACAGAGCACATCCTTAAATAAGGACTACGACGAACTGGTTGGCTCTTATATCTACGATTTTATTGATATAGCTTATCACGATGCCATAAAATCTAAAATCGCTGAGGTATTTAATGAGAAAAAATCTAGTGATTTTCAATTTGCTAGATGCCAAGACAGCTATAATAAAGAACTTTATTTATCAGAAGTACAGCCTATTTTAGATAAATACGATGAGGTGTCTTATGCTAAAATCACTACTGAGCTTAAAACTAAGAATGTAAATATTTTAAGAGAGCTAAACGATATCCAAACTAAGTATAAAAATATACTAAAGTCACATAACTTAGGAATCGTTGTTGTAACAGATAGTAATGGTATTATAAAAGAATGGAACAAAGGCGCTGAAGTTGCATTTGGCTATAAAGAAGATGAAGTTCTAGGAAGATGCTTTTCTATGCTCATTTCCATACCGCAGATAGAGACAGGTGTAAGAGAGTTGCTTAAGATTAAAAATGACGTAGGTAATGTTAGAGAAGGCGATACTTTAGAAATGAATGCGCTTAAAAAAGATGGGAGAGCGTTTCCTGTAGAATTTGCTGTAAACGGATGGTTCTGCGGAAAGGAGCATTTCTTATCAGCATTTATGATAGACGTCACCGAACGAAAAAGCCTTGAAAATCGCCTACGACAAAAAACCAGGGATCTTGAGCTTTTTTTGTATAGATCTGCACACGCTCTCAAAGCACCATTAACCTCGGCAGAAGGTTTGCTGGCATTAATAAAAGAGGAGAATATTGATAGTAGCACTGCAGAATTAGTAGATTTATTGAGCATGAGTCTTCAAAAAGGAAAATTACTTTTTGATAATCTTGCTTTTGCCTCATCCATATCACAGAAAAAATTAGACGTAAGTGCCATCAACTTTAAGAAAGAAATTGAAAAGTCTATTGAATCGCTTAGCGGGCTTGATGGTTTTGATGAAATTGGTTTCAAAATAAATGTAAAGCAAACCAAACGCTTTTATTCGAGTAAAGAGCTGCTGAACTCTGTATTTCAAAATTTAATTCAGAATGCCATCAATTATAAAAAAACTTTGTCTACGAACTATAAACCCCTTATTAAAATAAATGTAGAACAACACGCAAACACTATAGATATAGTCATCTCAGATAACGGGCTGGGTATACGAAAAGAGAACCAAGATAAAGTGTTTGACCTTTATTATAGAGTTAGCAACGAAGGTGTACAAGGTACTGGCTTAGGTCTTTACATAGTTAAATGTATCATAGAAGATCTAAACGGAACCATAAGTTTAGATAGTAATGTTGCCAATGGCACAACTTTTAAAATAACAATCCCCAATTTACCTAAAAAAAAGTAGTATGATTTCTAATGTAATGCTTATAGACGATAACAAAATAGATTTGTTTATATGTAAAAAAATAATTGAGAAGTATGATCCGGAGATTAAAACCAGAAATTTTACCAATGGAATTTCAGCGCTCAATTATTTAAAGCTATGTCGTTTAAGCAGCAAGTCCAAAACCTTGGTGCCTCCAGATCTGATATTGCTCGATATTAATATGCCTCAAATGAACGGCTTTCAGTTTATAGAGGAGTTAAAGAAACAAGAACTATATCTTGCTCAATTGCCTAAAATCTACATGCTCTCATCGTCACTATACCCTGAGGACATCCTAAATTCAGATAACAATCCTTATTGTTCGGGATATTTAAATAAACCGCTCACTGTTGAAGGTTTTTCTAGTATTTGCAACACGGCCTCAAATAGCAAGAGACTTAGAGGTTCTTCTTATCTGAAATTAATCTAAAATAACCTAACCCAAATGTACTATGAAAATACACTACTATCTAATCACCACAATATTAACGGTTTGTGTAACGTCATTAAATGCCCAAATCAGTAATCATGGCGACTTAAAAATCGTTAGTGGTACCGACGTTAAGTTTATAGACGAGTATGTAAACAATGGCAACCATAACTCTGATGGCAATTTGCAATTAAACAACAATTTTATTAATAATGGTAGTACAGTCGCAAATTCCGGAACAACATTTTTTAAAAGTGCTACCAACAATTTAATTCAAATTTCAGGCACTGCTGATACGGTTAATTTTTACAATTTAGAGCTAGATGTAACAGCGGCAAATACTAAAGGTGTCCGCGTAGAGGACAACAGGGTTCTTAACCTGCAAAATTCACTGTACTTAAAAAACGGAGATTTGAGGTTGATGGGCGAGTCACAACTTATACAAATGCATTCTGGTTCAAACACAAATACATTTGGTGCTGGAAAATTGCTAAAGGATCAGCAAGGTGAGAGCTCGGTTTATAAATATAATTATTGGTCTTCACCAGTAAACCGAAGCGCTGTTTTTTCAATAGCCAGTTGTTTGTTTGATGGTTCTGACGCTGACTTAAACCCTTTTAGCCCACAGGCTATTAATTTAAATAACGGTGCGCCTTATAACGGTCTCCCTTCTGTAACTGATGTGAGCGGAAATGTCACTAATGCGCTTACCATAAATAAATATTGGCTATATACCTATATGGCTGGCAATGGTTCTTATGCAGATTGGTTGCATATAGATGAAAACACAACGTTAAATCCCGGGCAAGGATACACCATGAAAGGCACAGGTACATCATCTTCGTATCAAAATTATGTGTTTTATGGTGAACCCAATAACGGTGATTATACTTTTACCATAAATTCTGGTGAGCATGCCCTTTTAGGCAATCCGTATCCTTCCGCTTTGGATGCGGATCAATTTTTAACCGACAACGCTAGCGTTGTTGATGCGCTATATTTTTGGGTTGATGGAGGCTCTACGTCTCATTATTTAACAGATTATCTGGGCGGTTATGGTGTAAAGAACCTAACAGGTGGAACACCGCCTTCAGTAGCATCACCATTAATTTACGGAATAGGAACTTCTGGCTCAGTGACCTCGCCAACACAATATGTTTCTGTAGGTCAAGGATTTTTTGTACAGGCGTCTTCCAATGGTACAATTCAATTCAATAATGCACAACGGGCGTATAAAACAGAGTCTTCAACGGAAACTACTTTCTATCGATTAAATAGCAACGCTAATGACTTAAATAAATACATAAGAATAGGTTACGAAAATCCTGGAGGGTTTCATAGGCAGTTGTTGCTAGGATTCTTACCCAACTCTGGAGCAAATCTCGATTATAACATGGGCTACGATGCCAAAATGTTTGATCTAAGGGATAATGATGCTTATTTCATTATTGAAGACAATGATGATCTACAATATGTAATACAAGGTGTTGGAGAATTTGCTACGCAAATGGAGTTTCCGCTAGGGGTAAAAATTTCAGAACTGGGTAATCATAAAATCACTATAGATGCTCTGGAGAATTTCAACCATTCGGTTTATCTACGAGATACCTATACCAATACGGAAATTGACTTAACAGCGTCTGACTATGAATTTAGTTTGCCAATAGGTGTTTACAACAACAGGTTTATTATAGCCTTTGAGGCTTTAGATGTTCTACAAGTTGAGGATAATAGCCTAAAAGAGTTACAAGTTTTTTATAACGGTTTAGAGTCTATAATAGTTAAAAACAACAAGAACATTCACATAGACCGTATTGAAATCTATAACACCTTAGGTCAATTAATCATAACAAAACAAGATAATCTAAATAACAATAGCACTATTACCATACCATTTGCTCATCCAAACGGAATCTATATAGTGGACGTAAAAAGTGACAATACCCAAAAATCTACTAAAATCTTAAAATATTAATTATGAAAAATCTTAACCAAAAAGTAATCTTCACTAAATGCCTTATCGCTTTATTCATTAGCTTTAATAGCTTTGCCCAAGTGGGTATAGGCACGCTCACTCCAGATGAATCTTCCATGCTAGATGTGAGCTCTACCTCAAAAGGAATGTTGGCACCAAGAATGACTAGTGCCCAAAGAATTGCTATTTCAAACCCTGCCAACGGGCTACTGGTGTTCGACACAACAGAAAATTCGTTTTACTATTATAGTTCTAGCCAGTGGGTAAATCTCAAATCTAAAACGCGAGACAATTACAAATTAATAAAATCGGTTGCTGACTTAAGTGAGGAACTAACAGCAGGAGGTGGCTCAAAATACCTACTCTCAGAAAACACTTTTTATGAAATCAATGGTACAATAAATTTGGCGTATCCTATAGATATTAATAACGCTTTTATATCTGGAAGGGATACCTACGAAGATGTTTTGTTAAAAACCGGAGGTACAATGTTTGTTAGTACAAAAGGCGGTCTTATTAAAAATACAACCCTAGTTGCTGCTGGTGGTACTGTATTTAATCTCTCGGGCACAACTACCGATAATCTTATAATAAGGGATGCTGTTATTGCTAATTCTAATGCGGTAGGTACTATATCTGGCTTTCAATTGGTGTTTATGAGCATTGTGCAATTTGCTGGTAATTCAGGAGGTATTACTTATACGGATATCGATGATCTTTTAATAAGTAATACAGCGTGGCAATCTACTAATTCTGGCGTTTTTGAAACTTATTCTGGGACTTTTGCTTTTATTCAAAAACAAGGTGGCTACATGTTAATTGATGGTACTGATGTTGGTATAGATGTTAGCAGTAACCCAACAGTTAACAATGCAGTATTAACCGGTGTCAGTTTCTCTGGTACGAGTAGTCAGTACATAGATGGCTATAGTGTAGGGTCATATTCTGGATATAATTTTGATAATTCTTGGACGGTTAATTGTCCTGGCATACCAGTAGAATCTGATGAGGTAAGTAGTGGTAATATTTATTATGACGGAACTATAACCACTGGATTTGTTCAATCGACTACTGACAACAACCCATTTAACCTTAGGGGTAATGGAAATAGTAATAGTACAACACTGGTTAATGAATTGCGGACCATGTCTACCCAAGACAATAGAATTACCTACACTGGTGATAAAACAAGGACATTTCAGCTTAGTGCTGCGCTGTCCATTAGAGGCAACTCGGGTGTAGGAGACTATTATGCCTTTTTTATAAGAAAAAATGGTACAACAACACTTACTGAAACAAATACCTTAATGAGAGTAAATAATACTTCAGATATATCAAGTAACGCTATTTCTGGTACTGTAGAACTTGCGCCCAATGATTATATTGAAATCTGGGGACAAAGATTAACAGGTTCTGGAACAACCTCAATTACTGTTTTTTCATTAAACTTAAGTATAAATTAGAACGAATTATAACTCATCAAAACCCTTAACAGAATAATTGTGCATAACAATTTGTTTTTTTAGTGTTAGTTATGAAGCCCCAATTGAGTTGGGGCTTTGTTTTTATAGTAATAAAAGTAATAAATTTAGTATTTAATCGATGAAAAAATACATTTTATCGATGATTTAGTTGTTAATCTTTCAAATAATTATATATTCGTTCTCCCTCGTTAAAGTTGTTTCAGCTTTAATTTAATCCATTTTACTTATAGACTTTCTGTATAGAAAACATCCCTCGTTTTTATTTTAGTACAATTTTAGGCTTAAACCTAAAGAATAGTTAATTATCCATTCCCTCCCTCAATGTAACGACAGTCGTTACGCAATTTTAATATTGACTATTTAATAAACCCTAAATTGATACTTATGAAAACCCTAAAAATTACTTTAGCCTTAGTTGCAATTGCTATGTTAACTGTGTCTGGTGTACAATCAGATCAAAATGACTATGTAGATACTAAGACCATAAAGCAAGAAACTAAAATTAACTTGATCGCTCATGGTAAAGTAAAAAAATTAAAAATGCCTAGTCAAGGATAATATTTTAAGTTTTAAAATGATACAAGCCCATAGCAATTTGTTATGGGCTTTTTATATGTATGTAATTTTTTTATTTCTTCATTAAAAAACTCTAAATTTGATTCTATACCAACGCCATAAAATTCTTGAAATCTAAACTTTTCTTTTTTTGTTTTCTATTTTTAACATTGCCTTTGGCAGCCCAGGAAAGTTTTGCTCTACTTGATTCGATAAGAGAATACAATAAATCATTTAATGATAATTCTTTATCAGCAAAAGAAAGACTTAATTTTGCAAAAAAGGCCAGTGAACTTTCAAAGCGATCTAATATTGATTCACTTATTTTACGTTCTAACAGAAACTTGAGCTATGCGCATTTAATTAATGGTGATTACGTAAAATTTAAAGATCAGACCACAAATAATCTAAAATTAGCTAGAAAAATAATTGATTCCTCAGCCATTGCATTTTCGGCTCAAAATTTAGGCTGGTATTATTATCAAATAGGAGGTGATAACACTACCGCTTATGCTTATTTAGTTGAAGCACTAAGATATTTTGACAATTTAGGTAATTTACAGAAAAAAGCTGAAGTTTTATATGCAATTGCAGCAATTCAAAATCAAGAAAAGGATTATCTAGGGAGTGAACAGAATGCTGTTGAAGCATTAAAAATTTTCAATAAATTAAACAACATAGATAAGGCTTTAGACAGGTATCTGGTTCTTAGTCTTCTGGGTAGTTTATCTTATAAGTTAGAGAATTACGATAAGTCAATTGATTATCATAACCAAGCCATTGAACTTACAAGAAAAATAGATGGAGGTAATGACTTGTTGTTGGATTCACAAAACGATTTGGCACTACCATATCGTGCAAAAGGAGATTATGATAAGGCTTTAGAAATTTATGAGGATTTAGCAAATAATGAAAATCTAAAAAAAAACGATCTAGTATTTCACGCTTTAATTTTGGATAACTATGCTTTTACAAAATTTTTATCAGGAAATTATAATTATTCTACATTAGAAAAAGATTTTAAAAGCGCTCTAAAAATCGCAGACAGTTTAGGAGATCCTTATACAAAATTAGCAGTATCTATAGATTTGGCGAAATTTTATAAAGCCAATAACCGTTTGGATTCTTCGCTTATCTATTCTAAACAGAGTTACAAGATTTCAAAAGACATATCCATTAACGATCTTTATTTAGAGTCTATGTTGCTTTTGGCAACTTTAACCAAGGGAGAAGAAAGTAAGAATTATTTAGAAGAACATATTAAGCTTACGGACAGCTTGTTAAAGGAAGAAAGAAATGTTAGAAATAAATACGCCAGAATTGAGTTTGAAACCGACCAACTAGAAGCCGAAAACGAGCAAATATCTAAAGAAAACCTGTACCTAGTCTTTTTGTCAATTGGACTTTTGTTAACAGCGGTACTCGTTTTCATTGTGATATCCCAACGCGCTAAAAACAGAAAATTAAAACTCATACAGGTTCAACAAAAGGCAAATGAAGATATTTATAACCTTATGCTTGGGCAACAGGATAAGGTAGACGAAGCCAGAACTCAAGAGAAAAAAAGAATTTCAGAAGAATTACATGATGGTGTGCTTGGGCGTCTGTTCGGTACGCGACTTAGTTTAGACAGCATTAATTTCAAAGATGGTAAAGAAGCGATGATGACCAGAGCCAATTACATTGGTCAGCTTAAAAGTATAGAAGAAGATATCCGAAAAATATCCCATGAGTTAAATACGGATTTTGTTTCGGGTACTGGGTTCATGGATATTGTTTCAGAGCTTATTGAGAATCAGACTCAAGCTTATGGTTTAACATATGATTTTGATTATACGGACGATATTAGCTGGGATTCTGTATCCAATAAAACCAAAATTAATATCTACAGAATTATTCAAGAGTCCATGCAGAATATCTACAAACATGCTAATGCTAAAGCCATTAAAATTAGCATTTCGTTAGAAAAAAATGTAATTTGCCTAGACATCATTGACGATGGAGAGGGATTTGACACATCAAAGAACAAAAAAGGAATTGGCTTAAAAAATATGACTTCTCGTGTAGAAGACATTAATGGAAAAATCACCTTTACCTCTCAATCTGGTGATGGTACAATTGTTAATGTTAAGATTCCCTACTCAAACCAATCGACATGAAACATATTAATATCCTTATGGTAGATGATCACCCTATAATTATCGAGGGCTACCAAAATGTGTTAATGGCAACAAAAGAAGACGACCAAACCTTGCTTATTGACACTGCCAATAACTGTGACACAGCACAATTAATGATCAATAGAGCATCAAAAGATACACCTTACGATGTTTGTTTTTTTGATATTAGCTTACCACCATCAGAGGATGGCAAATACGCTTCGGGCGAAGATCTTGCCCTATTGGCAAAAAAAGTTTTACCAGAGGCCAAAATTATTATTCTGACCATGTTCAACGAATCGTTTAGGATTCATAATATCATAAAAGAAATAAACCCAGACGGTTTTCTTATAAAAAGTGATTTAACATCCATGGAACTGGCAGATGCATTTCAGCAAATTTTAAAGTATCCACCATATTACAGTAGTACTGTAAGTAATTATGTAAAAAAGACCATTACTAGCGAAATATACGTGGATGATGTTAATAGAAAAATTCTACATTTATTATCTCAAGGGATAAAAACCAAAAGCCTTAGTGAGTATATCCCATTATCAACAAGTGCCATAGAAAAACGAA
The DNA here is from genome assembly GCF_047126865.1 of Winogradskyella sp. MIT101101. Lineage (NCBI taxonomy): Bacteria > Pseudomonadati > Bacteroidota > Flavobacteriia > Flavobacteriales > Flavobacteriaceae > Winogradskyella > Winogradskyella sp. MIT101101. The sequence continues at coordinate 2,470,793 of NZ_CP138982.1, forward strand.
AAAAGCAACTTAAGCTATTATTTTCAGTAACAGATGGTAAGGATGAAAGTTTGTTGCAAGAAGCACGAGAAAAAGGATATTTGTAAAAAAACAGCGTTTTCTACTGCTAAATAAAACTTCCCAAAGGCTCGCCAATACTGAAAACTACGGTTTTTCCGCATCAAGTCTATGGTTTTTCCACAACAAAAATTTAAAGTGCTTACTTATATTTATCCCAAGTCAACAAGAATTAATTAATCCCTCTTAAGTAATTGTTGAGTTAATAGCAAGAAAACTAAACCTAGTTACACACGTTGTAACTAGGTTTTTTACTTTTTAGAACCAACTGGCATTATGCTCAGAAAGTTTTACTATAAAGAAGCCTAAGAATATTATGGCCACAATAAACTTTAAAAAAGTAGACGCTATAAATCCTAAGAACGATCCAAAAGCTGCTTTAATTGCTTTTTCCATATCGTTTCTGTGAATCATCTCTCCGATAAGAGCTCCAACAAATGGACCGATAATGATTCCAAAGGGAATTGGAGACAGTATCCCTATAATTAAGCCCAGAGTTGTACCAATCATACCAGCTCTACTACCACCAAAGCGCTTGGTTCCCAACGCCGGAATTATATAATCCAATACATATATAAAAATGGCGACCAAAAGCGTAACTATTAAAAACGTCTGACTCATTTGTACACCTTCTGTAAAATGTAAAACCAAAAGACCAACCCAACTAGTGAGCGGACCAGGCAATACAGGTAAAAAACTACCTAATATTCCTAATATCATTAAAAGTAGTGCGACAAGCACTAAAAATATTTCCATATAATTAATTTAAATTCAATTATAAGACGCAAGAAGCAAGCCAAAGTTACAGTGAACGAATGCCAACTGAAAATCGCAAAAAAAAACGTACATTTCGGTATCAAAATGTGCCAATGAACCGAATTGCTTGTCTCTTTTTAATTATTCTCTTTACATCTTGCGATTATTTTGAAAAGCAAAAAGTGAATTCAGAAGATTTGCTTGAGGAAGAATTGCAAACCTTCAATTGGAACGATGTTGATACCTATCCTACGTTTAGTAGTTGCGATTCCATTACTGCCAAAGATGAGAGTAAGGTTTGTTTTCAGAACACACTATTATCTCATGTTAATCAATATCTGGCAGATCAAAACATTGTAGTTTCAGATGATGTCAACGATACTATTCGTTTAAAACTTATTATAGATAATAAAGGTCTTTTAGAAGTTGATAGTATGGTAATAAAACCAGAAACACAATTTCAAATTCCAGAAATAGATAGCCTACTACGTCAAAGCTTAACAAATATTCCTAAAATCTATCCAGCGATTAAACGTGGGCAACAAGTTACCACAGCTTTTGAGTTGCCTGTGATAGTTAAGATTGAATAGGTTTAGTAAACAGTAAGCTGTTACTTTGTTTTTCTAACTACTTCGCGCCTCTGCAAGAAACACTAAAAGCGTATAGCTAATTTCTGCATCAATCTCAGTACTTCTATATACAACCAAATTAGCGTTGCCAAAAGTCCCCAAGTTGCGAGCCACTCTTTGTGTTTTGGCGCTCTATTTTTATAACGCTCTATATAATCAAAGTCCAACAACAAGGCAAACGATGCCACAATTGCTGCCAAAACATTAAATACAATAGCAAACCAAGATGTTCCCCAGATATAGGTTTTTATCCCGAAAAAACTTAGTATCCAAGAAATTAAATACACAACCATTATACTAATTGTGGCGGTTATAATAACGCTTCGTAATTTTTTTGTTACTACAATAATCCTAAGCTGATACAAAATGAGCATTACAAAAAAGGTAACAATGGTAACACCAATTGCCTGATATGGTAGCTCAGGAAAATTACGATGGGCATAAGACGAAAAACCACCCAAAAAGAAACCCTTAGCTATTATATAGAGTGGTACCAAAATGTGAGCCCAATGTTGTCTCACGGAAATTAAAATACTCATAACTATAGCTCCCAGCATACCACCTAGGGTAAACCATCGCATGGGTGTGCCAGCTTCATTGAGTTTCCACAAATAACCTGTAATGGCTGCAATAACAATAATGCCAAGCATGGATTTAAAAAAAATGCCAGCAACGGACATGGTTTTTGACGAAGACCGACCATCCTCCCAAAAATAACCATTAAATACAGGGTTTGAAGTCTTAAAATTCCTTAGACTCATTATTACAAGTTGAATTTATAGCCTATAGCAATATCTGTGGAAAAATTACCTTGGTTATCTAAAAATGCGGCAAATAATTCTCCATAAATCACTGTGATATAGCTGTTCTCACCAACCTTAATATCAGAACCTACTCCGAAAATAAAAGGGATGTCAAATGAAGTCTCATTGACATCAACTTCCATGTCGCTTTCATTAATGAATGTGGCATTAGAAAGGTTCAGCGTTGCAAATTTTACTTGTCCATAGACTGAAAACGTTTCCGTATTAACAAATCTAAAGCGGTAACCTAATGAAAATTCGGTGGTGCTATAAGGAAAATCGTCACTGTCAAACGTATGTCTTGCTTGTAAAAAGCCAGAATGTCTTGGCATATCATGGCCTTCTAAGACTTCTAGTTCTGCACCAATCATTGGCGTTTTTTTATTTTCAGGATTACCAACAAAAGGATTATTAGTTATACCTCCAGAAAATCCCAGCCTTAACTGAGCATTACGCTTGGTTTTGGTAGAAGTGTAGGTGCTATCTGCGGAGGCGTTATAGGTGTCTAGATAGTTTCTAAGACTGTAGAGCGTTAACTTAAGTTTGTCTGTGGACATTCCCGTGAGTTCACTCAATGTTGATTTGTACTCTTCTTTATAGTCATTGTTTTCGTCCTTTGTGTTCTTTAATTCTGTAATTGTACCATTTTCGGTACGGACAAAATAGCGATATTCACCATCGATAATATTCCACAGAAGGTCTAATTTACCATCAATTTCAGCTTTGAGCTCAAGCGTCTCGCCATTGATGGTGTAGGTTTCTTGGCTATGGTTTAGCTGAAACGCAAGACAAAGAATTAGGATTAATAGTGATTTTTTCATTTGTTGTATGACTTGGTTTTAGTAAAGCTACCAAAAATATATGAGATGTTATTATTTTTTGAACGTTCTACCTTTCCATAGATAAGGTTTAAACAAAGATAGAACTACAATATAAACACTAAAAAAAGGATATAAAAAGCTTGAAAACAGGAACGATAACAATAAGGTTTCCTGTTTAAAAAACCGAGCCGTTTTAAATAACAACAAAAAGTCTATCCCAAATTTTATAACTAATAAGGAAACCGTCATTCTTGCGCTGATAAGGTTAAAAACCAATAGAGGGACCAATGACAGACAAACTAAATTTGCCAAGAAAACAACAAGTCCTAATAGTTTAGAAAACCAATTGGGGTTACGGCTGGTTTTAGAGGCCCAGCGTAATCGCTGATTAATTAATTGTTTTAAGCTTGAAACGGGTTGCGTATGAACAATAGCTTTTGGGTTTTTTAAATAACTGATTTTTTTTGAATTATGCTTTTTAAGCTTTTCCAATAAAAAAATATCATCACCACTTGCAATTTTGGCATTACCTTCAAAACCTTTTAACTCTCTAAAAATGGATTTTCGATATGCAAAGTTGGCACCATTACATAGAAAAGGTTTCTGCAAACCGAAACCGCCAATAGTAGCACCTTGAAGACTTAAAACATCTAAAGTTTGAAAACGATTAAAAAAAGACGTTTGTCCATAATAGGACACAGGTGCCACAATGCAATTGGGTTGTTGTGTTTGAATCAACTCATCAAAAGTATCTAACCAATATTTTGGCAAAATACAATCGGCATCTGTAGTTATGATCCATTCATTATTTGCAATTTCTATAGCTGAGGTAATCGCATCTTTTTTTGGTGAATTGGAAACACGATTGTTCTGAATAATTTTAATGTTGTCAGTTCGTGTGAAATCTTTTGTGTTGAGAAGGTTATTTATGATATCAGCCGATCCATCATCAGACTCATCATCAACAAAAATGACTTCAAATAAATCTTTTGGATAATTTAATTTAGAAATCGAATTCAATAATTTAGTTAGATTCTCGGCTTCATTCCGAAATGGAATAACAATCGAAAATTTAGTCTTAGGCTTTAAATCCTGAAGTTGAAACTCTTCAACTTTATCAAAACCATAGGTCAGACTTCCGATAACAATCAAATAGGCAATTATAATAACGATTATAATAGTTGCGATCATTCTTCGATTTTAGGCAGCTTAAAGTTCAATACAAAATAACTGCCAAACAAACCCGGAATGGCAAAGTTCAATAGCCACATTAGGGTAATTATTGACAATATAGTGAGCTCGTTGACTTGTACATATCCAAACAGGAATACGGCAACACTTCCTTTTATAACAACATCAAAAATTGAAATTGAAGGTACAATGGACGCTAAAAAGTACATGCTAGTGATTAATACCATAGCTTTGGTATAATCGACTTCAACTCCAAAAATGGTAAGCAAATAGTAAAATTGAAATGAAAAAATTAAATAGCGAATCAGTGCAAAAAATATATTAGTAACATGGACTTTAAAGGCGATATTTTTAATGTATTCTAAAATGCGCTCAATGGAATAACCTTTAATGCTAAATCGTTTATGTTTAATCCCAAAAACGGCGAAAAGACTTATGAGCAGTAAAATAAAACCAAATCTGGCAACTCTATAATAGTCCACTTCAATTTGATAACGATTAACAAAAACAATTAACCCAACAACACCAAAAATGGTTGTAATGGTCATTTGCGCCATATTGCCCAAAAGATTTAATAAAACAATTCGCTTTCTAAATTGCTTGGTAAAGTAAACTGCTTTCGCTCCATAATCACCAATACGATTTGGTGTAATCAAAGAAGCGGTTAATCCTCCTAAACTTTGCTCTAAAGCATCTCTAAAAGAAATTTTTTTCACCGTCCTAACCAAAGACTGCCATTTCACAATTTCAAAAAACCAGTTAAAAACGCTTAAAATGAGTAAAAAACTGATGTTTTTGGCTGAAAATGTGTCATTTTCCTTCAAAAAAGCTAAAAATTCATTGAATTGTAGATTTTCATTTTCAGCAAGTTTCGTGTAAATAAAATAAAATGCGCCAACTACAATGCTTAACTTAATAAGTACAAAGAAGAATTGCTTAGTTTTGTAAGGCACGTTATAAAGCATATTACAAATTAAACCAAAAACTTATAGATGCGGCAATATTTAAAACATTACATTTTCTTTTTTATCGTCTTCTTTGCGACTTTGAATGGATATGCACAACTTAAGGACACGTCTAAGTGGAAAGCGCTTTTTGCAGTAGGTTTTAACTATCCTACAACTGATGGGTTTGTTGATGGCACTTATGCACAATCTGTGAATTTCCCGACTGTGAACCTTGGTATTCAGCATATGTTTAAACGCACTTATGGAGTAAAGTTGGACTATGGATTTAACCGGTTTAAGAATGATGATGGCTCTCCAGAGTTTAAAATCAACTACTCACGTATTAATGCGCAGTTTGTATTTGACCCTACTGAATATATCGGTTTTTTACCAATGAGATTGCGTACTATTTTTCATGCAGGACCAGGTTTTAGTTTTGCAAAACCTTTAGGGAATTTAGGAGATAACAAGCAGTCTTACCTTAATCTCTTAGGTGGTTTAGAAATACACTATGCTATTAACGAAAAGGTCTCTATTTATGTAGATACAGCTTATATATATGGTTTAACATCCTTAGATGATTATGACCCAACCCTAAGTGGATTAGGCGCGTTTAATGGCAGTGTGTTTAATGTAACTGTTGGTTTGGCCGTTTCGTTAAGCGGTTGTCAATATTGTGATTGATTAAATGAGTAAAGAAAAAATAATATTAGGAATTGATCCAGGTACTACCATTATGGGTTTTGGACTTATAAAAGTGGTTGGAAAACAGATGCAGTTTATGCAACTCAATGAATTGCAGCTCAAAAAATATGACGACCATTACCTGAAACTCAAACTCATTTTTGAACGCACTGTAGAACTCATTGACACCTATCATCCAGATGAAATAGCCATTGAAGCTCCCTTCTTCGGTAAGAACGTACAAAGTATGTTGAAATTGGGAAGAGCACAAGGTGTGGCTATGGCAGCAGGTTTATCTAGAGAGGTTCCTATCACCGAATATTCACCAAAGAAAATTAAGATGGCGATTACGGGCAATGGTAATGCCAGCAAAGAGCAAGTCGCCAAAATGCTACAAAGTACATTAAACCTAAAATCACTTCCTAAAAACCTCGATTCAACCGACGGGTTAGCGGCAGCGGTCTGTCATTTTTACAACCAAGGTAGAGTAGAGGTTGGTAAGAGTTACACAGGTTGGGCTGCTTTTGTGAAGCAGAATGAGAAACGTGTAGAAAAGCCCCTTAATCCCCAGAGGGGAAAGTGAAACTTGATGAAAAAAAAATTATCAAAGGGAATAAGTAAGAGTTCTTCCCCTCTGGGGAAGTTAGATGGGGCTGCTGGCATCTACATCCACATACCATTCTGCAAACAAGCTTGCCATTATTGCGATTTTCATTTTTCTACATCTTTAAAGAAAAAGGACGAACTAATCGAAGCCCTAGCTAAAGAACTAGAACTTCGTAAAGACGAATTTAAAGATGTAACGGTAGAAACCATCTACTTCGGCGGCGGCACACCAAGTCTATTGACAAATGACGAATTACAACTTCTGATGGATTCGGTTTATAAAAATTATCAGGTTTCAGAAAACCCAGAGATCACCCTAGAAGCCAATCCAGATGATCTTTCAGCTCAGCGAATAGAAGATTTAGCAAATTCACCAATCAACAGATTGAGCATCGGTATCCAATCCTTCTTCGAATCCGATTTAAAACTTATGAATCGTGCGCACAACGAAGAAGAAGCAAAAAAATGCCTGTCTGTGGCGACTCGCTACTTCGATAATATTTCCCTCGATTTAATTTATGGTATTCCAGGTGCGTCAAACGAGCAATGGCAAAGAAATATTGAAATTGCTTTAAGCTATAATGTACCTCATATCTCAAGCTACGCCCTAACGGTTGAACCGAAAACGGCACTAGCATCATTTATAAATAAAGGTATTATTGAAGATGTGGATGATGAGCAAGCCCATGAGCAATTCCACATATTAAAAGATCGATTAGAAGAAGAAGGTTTTATTCATTATGAGTTGTCCAACTTTGGTAAGGAAGGTTATTTTAGTAAAAACAATTCGGCCTATTGGCAGGGAAAACCGTACATAGGTGTTGGTCCTTCAGCACATTCGTTTAATGGCACACAACGTGGATGGAACGTGAGAAACAATTCGAAATATATAAAAGCCATTCAACACAATGAATTGCCAATTGAGATAGAGACGCTCACTAAAACAGATCAATACAATGAATATATAATGACAGGTTTGCGCACCATTTGGGGAGTGTCTTTAACCAAAGTTGAACAAGATTTTGGGATGGTATATAAAGATTATCTAATTGAGCAAGCCAATGTTTTTATAAATCAACATTTATTGTATATTGATGATGAGCATTTACGTGTTACTGAAAAAGGACAATTTTTGAGTGATGGTATTGCTTCAGAATTATTTAAACTTAATTTATCTTGATAACTACAATTCAATACAATTCCAGAAAACTAAAAATAGATTTATCACAGCCCTTAGATATCTCTATACCAATAAAAGGCAGCAAATCCAATGTAAATGCTTGGTATATTGGTGAACCAAAAATAGAACCAGAAGTTTTTGATGGTGATACTATCAGTGTAGAAAAAGGAGCATCTGTTAATTTTAACACTATAACCTTTAATCCACATTCCCACGGAACCCATACAGAAACCGTTGGTCATATTACAAAAGAAAAATATTCAGTTAATAAGTACTTAAAACAGTTTTTCTTTTTGGCAGAAGTGGTTACTGTGGCACCAGAAAAGCTAGGTGATGATTATGTAATTTCGGCAAAGCAACTGCAATTTGCTTTAGGTAACAAAAAAAGAGAGGCCTTAGTGGTGCGCACTATGCCAAATACCAGAGACAAAAAATCAAGACAGTATTCCAATACCAATTGGACGTACTTTCAAGAAGATGCTATAAAACTGCTAGTAAAAAAAGGCATTAAGCACCTATTGATTGATTTGCCAAGTGTAGATAGGGAAGAAGATGGTGGTGAACTAAAAGGGCATAACACATTTTGGAACACCAAAGGCAAAATTAGAAAAGACGCCACAATAACTGAGTTGATCTATGTATCTAATAAAATTGAAGACGGTATGTATATGCTCAATCTTCAAATTGCACCTTTTGAAAATGATGCCACACCAAGTAAACCGATTTTGTATAAGGTTATAGATTAACGCATTTGATTTGTCGTGCTGAACTTGTTTCAGTATCTAAACCCATGTGGACGTTTAGTATGTGACGGAACAGATTAAAAGTGTCCTATGAATAAAGAAATAACATAAATGGAAACATTTTTTATAATCATTATAAGCATATTGGTAACCTTGGGTTTGGTTACCATATACAAGCAATGGAAAACCAAAAAGAAGACCAACGAGCAATCCATTGTGTTACTGGACAAAATAAAACGTGTTTGTAAATTTATTACGGTCGAAGGCGACTTTGCCGAGATTTATCATTACGAAGACGTAAAGGAAAAATTCTTAAAACTAATTTCTAGTCGAAAGAAGGCCTTGGTTGTCATTAACGCGAAGGCACATGTTGGGTTCGATTTGAGTAAAATACAAATGGATTCCAACCCAAGATCAAAGACTGTAGTACTATCACATTTTCCACAGCCAGAAGTGTTGTCTATTGAAAGTGATATTAATTATTACGATAAGCGCGATGGCATGTTCAATAGATTTGAAGCATCAGATTTAACTGATTTGCACACTAAAGCTAAAGCACATATATTGGATAAAGTTCCTGAGAGTGGTTTATATAATATAGCAAAACAAGAAGCCTTGGAGGCGATTCAGCTTATTGAGAATTTAGTTGAAACTATCGGTTGGACTTTAGATTATTCTGCTTTAAAAATTGAAGGAGAAGAGGATAAAAAGTTATTGAAATAAACATAGAGGTTTTGTCATTGCGAGGACGTAAGGACGTGGCAATCTCATTTTAAAAGCATTCCTATTAATTGAATATAGTTCCCGCTTTAACAGAAAGTAAGATGAACATAGAAGACTACAGAAATTATTGCATGAGCAAAAAAGAAGTCACAGAACACTTCCCTTTTGATGATGATGTGTTGGTGTTTAAGGTGTGGAATAAAATGTTTGCGTTGGCATCACTTTCTAAATGGGAAAAAGGAGAAGGTTTTATTAATCTTAAATGCGATCCTGACTATGCTGAAGAATTACGTGCAGAATACAACAGTATAAAACCAGGTTACCACATGCACAAAAAATCATGGAACAGTGTTTATTTTCATACAGGAGAATTGACAACCAAATTTATTTTTGAGCTCATTGACCATTCTTATGATATGATCGTAAAAGGATTGCCAAAAAAAGTAAGGGAAACCTTGAATTAACTCTACATTTGCTTCAAACAATAAGATATGTCCTTGGAAAAAGAACTTCAACAGCGCAGTAACAGTCAATGCGAACTCTGTGGTAATTCAGAAAACCTTTCAACTTATACAGTGCCAGACATTAAAGAAAATGGATTAAACACCTCGCTTTACGCCTGTAAAACCTGTATTGAACAGATGGACGATTCTGAAAAAATTGATGCTAACCATTGGCGTTGTCTTAACGACAGTATGTGGAGTGAGCATGATGCTGTTAGATTATGGCTTGGAGAATGCTTAATAGAATTGAAGCCGATTGGTCACACGATTTATTGGCTTTGATATATTTGGAAGATGAAACCCTTGAATTGGCAAAGGCATCGGGAGACGGTGAAGAGGATGAAAATAAAATCACCCATAGAGATGTTAATGGTGTTATTTTGGAAACTGGTGATTCAGTAGTGCTGATCAAAGACCTTAAAGTAAAAGGCTCTAGCATGATAGCCAAGCAAGGTACCGCAGTTAGAAATATAAGATTAGACCACGACAATGAGACGTATATTGAAGGTAAGGTCGATAGCCAGCAGATTGTGATTATTACAGAATACGTTAAAAAGATTTAATCCGAGTTTTTTTTGTTGAAGAAACTAAAACTAAGGGGAATCATAAAAACAAGAAACAGATATTTACCGGTTACCAAGCCGTAAATGGTTATTGCGGCTAATATGGCCATTAGGATAAGTTTGTAACTGTATTTCATGCTGCAAAAATAATTATAAGGATTCAATTTTTAAAAGATCAAAAGTGTTAGAGATTAGGCCAACCTGCGAAAACTGTAATAAAGCATTACCATATAACTCTAACGAAGCCATGATTTGCACGTTTGAATGTACCTATTGTACAGACTGTGTAGCACTTTTAAAAGAAGTTTGCCCTAACTGTGGTGGTGGATTTGAAAAACGACCGATAAGATCTAAGCATTTATTAAAAAAATATCCAGTTTCAACTACACAAGTGTACAAGCCTGTAAATATTGAGGCACATATCAAAAAACTAAATTCTAAGTAGTTAATTTTCTTACATTCTATCTGTTTGCAAATGTGTTGTTTATCGAAAAAATAAACCACCAATTTCAAATTAACTAGTCAATATTACCATTTATCGATTTTCTAATTAACTAAGGATTATATATCGGATATTGAGGTATCCCTCTGAATTAATAGCACCAAGTTTACAGATTAATAGCCCTAGATTATTATTAATGAACTAACATTATTTATTATGGACTTACAGATTACCAACTACAACAATCGTTTTCAAATTAAGGGGACTTTAAACAAGTTGAACTTAAAAACGTTTCACGCACATTTCTCTAATATTTTTGATAAGTTAGATGATGTTTTATTAGATATTGAAAGTGTTGAAAGTATTGACAGGGCAGGTGTAATGGCTTTGGCAAGATTACACAATGAATCGATAACAAAATCAAAACGATTATCTATAGTCGGTTTGGGCTGCAAAGACTTATACGACCACTTTAAAAGTCAAGAAGAAACTACTGTAGCTGCATAAGCAGTTTTAGATAAAGATTTAAAATAAAGTGTTTCCGACTAGTGTTTTTCGTGACAGATTAATGCTCTTGGAAACACTTTTCTTTTAGAGACTTTTAGCAAGACATATCAGCAACAATTTTCCATTCGCCTGCAATCTTTTTAAAGATAATGATAAAGACTCCATTAGCATCGCCAACGTCGCGTTTGAGATGATATTCGCCCATTACCCAATAATTGTCGCCTTCAATTTTAGAAATATCATTGATAACGAACTTTAACGTGCCACTTTCTGCTTTTGTTGGGTACGCTTTTTTATATCTAGCTAATGTGTTTTCCCAACCTAAGGTAAGTCCATTAGATCCATAAAATTTTAACTCTTCACTTTTCCAATAGCCTTCCATAAAACCCTCTAGATCATGGTTGTTCCAAGCGATTTCTTGGTCGCTCATTACTTTTAGTATTGCAGCTTTATCAGCTTCAAATGTGTCTTGATTGGTTTTGGGTTGTGAACCACAACTTAAAAGTATAACTAGGAGAAAAAGATAAAAAGATTTCATTACTATTAGGTTTTAGATTTCCTAAAAGTAATAATAAATATGTCACACTGAGCGTAGTCGAAGTGCATTAAATTATTACTGTTGAAGGTTTTCGACTGAGCTCAAACGAGCACTAAGATTAATTATTTTATCTAAAGTACACCTTTCTGTTTCTTTAAAAACGCATCTGCTTGGTGCTGCATCAATTCGCGTGCTTTTTTACGCTTGTAGTTCATTACTTCTTCCTCGTCAGCAATTTCTATGTAAACTCTGTTATTGATTTCGTTGTCGGTAGCTACCAGTAATTTGCGTTCGGCAACCTGTTGATTTACCCAAGATTTTACTACCGTTTCTTGGTCTTCTAACTTAAAGTCATATTCACCTTTTGGAGATAATAGTTTTACAATTATAGGAGAGGTCTCTATAGCCAAAAACAAAAGAAAAATAAAAAATGAAGGTAACCAAGGCAGTGCTCCCAAAGCATTAACACGTGCCATTAAGCCATCAAAATTATCGATCACAGGTTGCGATTCTGCAACATTGGCTTTATAATCTCCTTGTAAGGCTATAATTTCATTTTCTATAGCATCTATCTTTGCGTTGTTATCTGTCTTAAGTTGTTGTAATTCTGCTAAAGCAGCATCATGTTTTTCGCGTTTTTCTTTATAGACAGGACCTTTGCCCAATTTCATAGTTCCAGATGTGCCTTCTGCTTCTGTAATATAGGTGTCGTAAAGCACATTGACTTCTGTTTCTTTGGTGTCAATCTGCGATTGTAAGCCTATGATCTGATTTTCTAAATCCGCAATTTTAGGATTAAACTGTTGAGCAATCTGGTTTTGATTGGCTAAGGTTAAATCATTTTTCTGCTCCAATAGCACTTGATTGATTTCCTTTTCAAAAATCTTTAGTTCTAATGGTTTTGAAATGACAATAGCAATAATTACTGCCAAGAAAATCCGTGGAGTGGCTTGAAGGATTTCGTCCAAAACATTCTCGCGTTTCTTTATTGTAGAGACGATATAACGATCTAGATTAAAAATTAGCAAACCCCAAATAATTCCGAAGAAAATGGAGGTATGCAAGTTGTCAAAAACGGTGTAAAGTGCATAACTCGATGCGATTGTCGCCATTAGAGCCGTAAAGAAAACTGTGGCGCCAATACCAGCATATTTATTTTGTTCGCCAATAGAACATTCGTCTAGAATATCCGTATCGGCTCCCGAACATAAAATGAAGAATTGTTTTAACATGATTGATTGTTTTTTGATTGATTGACTATTAGAACGCTAAAACCTATGATTTGTTACACTCTATATCAAAAAAAGCCTCGATTATCGAGGCTTTTTTAAGATTTAGTAATTTTTATTTCTTTTCCATAATATAAACTAATGGCCGACCATCTTTAGATTTTTCTGTAGCTTTAATATTAAACATTTTTTTTGTCTTCATGAGTTTAATTGCCTGATCTGAAGAAATGGGTTTCCCCTCACTAAAGAATATTGCATCAGCTTTTGCCATTCTTATTACAAACTCTAAAGGTGATTCTGGTGCTGGCGGAGGAGGAGGTGGTGGAATGTCCTCACCTCCTTTTTTAACCTTTGTTGGTTCTGGCGCTGGCGGAGGAGGCGGAGGAGGTGGCGGAATATTTGGCCATGGTTCGGCAGTCTCGCGTTGCGCTTCAGTCATTAAGTTACTGAATATGTTATAGTATTTATCGTAATCTTCTTTCTTAATTCTTGGATAGTAACTTTTGTTATTGCTAGACTCTGCTTTTTTAATGGCTGCATTCATTTTTTTTGCCCAAACATCGTATTCTGCAATTTCAATAACTGTAGCTCTTTCTGGCGCAGGTGGTGCAGGTGGTGGTGGAGGCGGAAAACTTGGCCATGGCTCTGCTACTTTTTTCTGAGCTTCTGTCATAATATTGTAAATAGCTTTGTATTTATTGACCTCTTTTACTTTTACTATTGGATATGCTGACCACTTTTCACTTCCTTTATTTTTTTCTGCCTTAGCCATTGCTATATTAATTTTCTTAGCCCAAGCGTTATAAGCTGCAATTTGTTTTTTTGTGGCTTTTTGTTGTTCGCTATATTTTACATCAAGACCTGGAAAAGGATACTCAAGAGCTTGTTTTTTCTGATGAGCTGACATTCTTTTATAGATCTTTGAGAATTTAATTAAGTCTTGTTCGTCAATAGGAGGATACCATGTAGCATCTTCTGAAAGTACTTTACTTTCACTATGTATTTTCTTAGCCCAAGCATTGTATTCTTCTATTTCTGTTTTTGTGACTACTTGTTGAGTCTCAATTTTATCTACTGTATCGCTGCGTAGTTTAGATGCTTTCTCAACATACTCTCTTTCAGCAAAACTGTAAAAAAGAATAGCAATAATAGGGAGCAATAATAAGCTGCTCAACCAAATTCTGGTTTTTGAAGTGTCTGTTTTCATAACCGTAAATCGTTTTTTAATGGATGAATAATTGATGGCACTCGCCAGCTGATGCTCTTGAGTGCTTGATGAAAATTGTAGTAATATGTTTTGATACGTTTTGGTATCCGAACCTTCTTGTAAAACGGCATCGTCAGCCAAAAATTCGTGATTAAGCTTTACATGGTGTTTAAGAACATAAATTAATGGATGAAACCAAAACACAATTTGAAGCAATTCAATAAGTATAATATCTAAACTGTGCCATTGCTTGGCATGGGTTTCTTCGTGCAGTAAAACCTCTTTCGGAATGTCGTTGTTTTCAAACTTTGATTTATTCAAGAAGATGTACTTAAAAAATGAATGCGGAATGCGATAGTTTTTCAACAACACATATATAAATGAACGTTGAGGTATGCGCTCATTCTTGGAGATTAGACGATACAATTTTGTAAGATTAACCACAAACCGAAAGGTAAATAGTAGTGCACCAATACCATAGATAAGCAAAAGAAAAGTTTCTAAGGTGAAAATACTGGATGCTTCAATTGGAGCTTCGGTAATGGCAGAATCAACTGGTATGTGAATTGTTGATGATTCAAAATTCTGCACTATAGGATCAACATAATATGTTATGGTAAACAGTGGTATCATTAGAGCCAATACTAGTGAACCCAGTAGATAAATGCGTTTAAAATAATGCATTTTTTGACGCTCTAACATCAATATATAGATGAGCCAAAAAGCCAACAAACAAGCCGAAAATTTTAATAGGTATGTGTCCATAACTACTTGTTTTTAATTTCTTGGTCTATAATAGACTTTAATTCTTCTAACTCTTCTTTAGTTAAGTCTGTTTTTCTTGTAAAGAACGATGCAAACTGAGTAGCACTATCATTAAAGAATGTTTTTATGAGCCCATTGACATGTTTGGAAAAGTAATCTTCTTTTTTAACGAGAGGGAAATACTCTCGTGACTTTCCGTAGGTTTTATAATCTACAAAACCCTTGCCGATCATACGTTTTAATAAAGTGGCAACGGTCGTGGTTGCTGGTTTGGGTTCAGGATAGATATCCAACAAATCTTTCATAAAAGCTTTTTCTAGCTTCCAGAGATATTGCATTAACTGTTCTTCGGTTTTTGAGAGTTGCATGTTCTACAATATTAGAATTAACTCTACAAATGTAGAGTAAAATATTCAATAATCAAAACTAAAATTTATAAAATGCTTCAAATCCGTATATTTGTTACAATTAAAAAAGAAAATATTAAGTGATGAAGAACGTGCTTCTGTCTATGATATTTAGTTTTACTGTTTTAGGTGTTTCTAAAGGGCAATCTGTAGAAGATTTAATGAATCAGGTCAGCACTATAAACTTAGAAACTAAAGTAGCCGTGCTGTCTGGTGAACAATCTGCCAATATTGATGGAACAACGCAGACCATTACCAGCCGAGTACACAGCAATAACGATTTGGCTGCAGAATACATAAAAGAACAGTTAGAGGCTTTACCTAATCTCACGGTGAACTATCAGAACTTTAATACTATCGGAAAAAATATTATTGCCACACAATTGGGACAGAATAATCCTGATGATATTTACATCGTTTGTGCACATTATGATTCGGTGACGACCTATTGTGCAGATGACAATGCTACTGGTGTTTCTGCTGTTATAGAAATCGCAAGAATTTTATCCACACAATGTACTGATAATACCATTATTTATGCACTTTGGGACGAGGAAGAAATAGGTTTACGAGGAGCTAATTATTATGCACAACAAGCTGCTGACGACACTAACGGAAATACAAGAGATAACATACTTGCTGTTGTAAATATGGATATGATTGGGTACGATGGTGATGCTCCAGGAACCGCAGGCGATAATGATTTTGATATTGATGTGCGTAACATTGCGAATTCCATTGCCATTAAAGACGATTTAATAAGCATTCTTAGTACCTACACTTTTGATTTGAATGAAATAGTCGTTAACCCAGGAACTACGGCAAGCGATCACTCACGTTTTTGGAATGAAGGGTATTCTGCGGTTTTGGTTGGTGAATCTTGGGAAACCGACGATGAAACACCAGATTATCATACATCAAATGATAGAGTAGAGGATATTGATTTTCAATATATGACAGAACTGACCAAATTAGTTACTGCTTATTTGGCCACAAAATCTGGATTGATTAACCTTGATAATACAGTAACACAATCAGCAACAGAATTGACAGCCAACCAATCTACAGGCTCATATCAATGGTTTAATTGTGATACTGATGCTGCAATATCAGGAGAAACCAGTCAAACATTTACACCGACAACCACTGGAAATTATGCTGTTGAAGTCAGTAATGGTAGTTGTTCGGAAATGAGTTTGTGCATTAGTTTTTCGGTTTTATCCACAGAAGAATTTTCACCCAATGAAATCAAGATATTCCCAAATCCGGTAACTTCAAAACTGAATATTGAAAACTTTACAGGCTCAGAGTTAAAGATAACCATCAATGATATTTCAGGTAAAGTCGTTAGAACACAAGTCTCACAAAAAGAGCTCACAGTGATTGAACTCAATACAATGGCAACTGGTGTTTATTTTGTTAGTATAAACTCAGATACTAAATCTTCAACTTATAAAATTGTAAAGGAGTAATCCTTACTTTTTCAACTCAGTAAAATACTTATAGAACCAAGGAATGGTCTCAATACCTTTTAGGTAATTCCAAATTCCGAAATGTTCGTTTGGTGAATGAATAGCGTCGCTATCTAAACCAAAGCCCATTAAAATGGTCTTACTCTTCAATTCTTGTTCAAAAAGCGATACAATAGGAATACTTCCACCGCTACGTTGAGGTATCGGTGTTTTGCCAAAAGTCTGCTCATAAGCTTTTGATGCGGCTTGGTAACCAATACTATCAATTGGAGTCACGTAGCCTTGTCCACCATGATGCGGAGTTACTTTTACTTTAACGCCTTTTGGCGCTATGCTTTCAAAATGTGTTTTGAACAATTCTGTAATCTCTTCCCAATCTTGATGTGGTACCAATCGCATGGAAATTTTTGCATACGCTTTGCTGGCAATAACAGTTTTGGCTCCCTCACCAGTATAGCCTCCCCAAATGCCGTTGACGTCTAAAGTTGGTCTAATAGAGTTACGTTCATTGGTTGTGTAACCTTCTTCGCCATAAACAGCATCAATATCCAAAGCTTTTTTATAAGCCTCTAATGAGAAAGGAGCTTTCGCCATTTCGGCACGTTCAGCTTCAGAAAGGTTTTCGACTTTATCATAAAAACCAGGAATTGTAATATGATTGTTTTCATCATGTAAAGATGCAATCATTTTAGCCAAGACATTAATAGGATTTGCTACTGCACCACCGTACAATCCCGAATGTAAATCACGATTCGGACCCGTTACTTCAACTTCAACATAACTAAGTCCTCTTAAGCCAGTTGTAATGGAAGGTACGTCTTTGGCTATCATACCTGTGTCAGAAATTAAAATGACATCATTTTTAAGATTTTCTCTGTTGTTAGCGACAAAAACACCTAGATTTTCACTGCCAACTTCTTCTTCGCCCTCAATCATAAATTTAACGTTGCATGGCAGTTCGTTGTTTTTGGTCATGTATTCCAATGCTTTGACGTGCATGTACATTTGTCCTTTATCATCGCAAGCTCCTCTGGCAAAAATGGCACCTTCAGGATGTAATTCCGTTTTTTGAATAATTGGATCAAAAGGTGGAGAATTCCATAAATCTAATGGATCTGGTGGTTGTACATCATAATGACCGTAAACCAAAACAGTGGGCAGGCTCTTGTCAATAATTTTTTCACCATAAACAATTGGGTAGCCTTCAGTTTCACAGATTTCCACATGGTCACAACCAGCATTTTCTAAACTTTCTTTAATGGCATCGGCTGTGTTTAGAACATCTTTCTTATAGGCTGAATCAGCACTAATGGATGGTATTTTTAGAAGTTCTATAAGTTCGTCTATGAATCGTTGTTTATGTTCTTTGATGTAAGAATCTATATTTTGCATAATAATTGTTTGGTTTCAAACAAAAATAACAAAAACAAAACCGAAAATATTCTAGTTTAAATGCTATTTGAATATTGAAAGTATTGTTTATATTTGCATCCCGTTATTTTCGGGATTGTAAGCAGGCGTGGTGGAATTGGTAGACACGCTAGACTTAGGATTTAACCTAAGAAAAAGTGTTAAAATATTTGAAATGCGGATGTGGTGGAACTGGTAGACACGTCAGACTTAGGATCTGATGCCGCGAGGTGTGCAGGTTCGATTCCTGTCATCCGCACAAAAGCCGAAGAGAAATCTTCGGCTTTTTCATTTAAAAAAACGTGTTTTCTTCACGATTTTTGACCTTGGGTACAACATAGGTACAACATTTTGTTATTTTAAGTGTGTCATTTTAATTGATGTCAAATAAAATGTTTTATTAATAAACTCTAAGATTTATATCTTTTTAGTTATTAAATAATTAATATTTCAGTATTCATTGCTATTATTTAAGTGTTTGCTTAAATAATATAATAATGATATATTTGCAACCACTTTAAATCAGAAAAGATGAGCTTGGAAATTACCTGTACACGGAACGAAGCAGACAAGAAGCAAATATCGAGATGCAAGGAAACCATAGAGAATTCTTTGGGCAGCTTAGAAGCAATAAGCAAAGTTTTGTCTCTCGCGGGAAGCGAGGTACGACTGAAAATTCTATTCCTATTGAACATAGAGAATGAATTGTGTCCTTGCGATATTGCGGACATTCTTGAAATGAGTGTTCCTGCCGTATCTCAACATATCCGTAAAATGAAGGATGCAGGAATTATTTTATCGAGACGTGAAGGGCAAACATTATATTATTCGCTGGTAAAGAGAGAGGACAATGTTTTGAATGGAATTTTCAATTCAATTTCGACAAAAAAGAAAACAGCTTAGAAAGTTTATATTATGACACCGAACAAAACCTCAAACACCGCGGCCTATACTGGCATTTTTACCGCAGTTGTAGCATCAATATGTTGTATTACACCTGTCTTGGCACTAATTGCCGGAACAAGTGGAATCGCATCAACATTCTCTTGGGTCGAGCCATTTAGGCCCTATCTTATCGCCTTGACCATTATTGTTTTGGTCTTTGCCTGGTTTCAGAAACTACGGCCGAAAACTCAGGAAGAGTTAGATTGCGCTTGTGAGGATGATGCAAAACCTACGTTTTGGCAATCCAAACAATTTCTGTTCATCGTAACCTTATTTGCTGGATTGATGCTGGCCTTCCCGTACTATTCCAACCTATTTTATGCCCAGCCTACAAAGGATATCGTCTATGTCTCTCAATCCAATATCGAAACACAAACCTTTGAGGTTGAAGGAATGACCTGCGCAGGCTGTGAGGCACACGTAGAAAGCGAAGTCAATAATTTGGATGGAATTATTTCGGTTAAAGCCAGCTACGAAAATGCGAATACTATAGTGGAATTTGACAAGACCAAAACCGATTTGCCCGCAATTCGAGAAGCTATAGAAAGCACTGGCTATAAAGTTGTCAAGAAAACCCCTAAAGAAAATAAGTAGATGAAAAAATATGATGTATTTATAATAGGTTCGGGTATGGCCGGTATGACAATCGCCAATAAATGCGCTTCAAAAGGTCTTTCGGTGGGCATTACTGATGAACTGCCTTATGGTGGCACTTGTGCCCTACGAGGCTGTGACCCAAAAAAAGTGATTATCGGTGCCACGGAAGTACGCGACTTCGCTAAAAGACTTAAAGGGAAAGGCATTGATACCATCCCTGATATCAACTGGAAGGATTTAATTGCGTTCAAACAGAGCTTTGTCGATGAAATGCCAAAGAAAATAGAAAAGGGGTATAAGAAGAACGGCATCGATACCTTTCACAGTTCCGCTACGTTTATAAATAAAAATACACTAAGCGTAGGTAACGAGACCATCCAAGCTGATAAAATTGTAATTGCGTCCGGTTCAAAACCAAAAGTTTTAGACTTTGAAGGCGGACAACTTGCGCAAACGAGTACGGATTTTCTAAACCTTAAGGATTTACCAGAATCCCTGCTTTTCATAGGTGGTGGATATATTGCTTTTGAATTTGCTCATATTGCCGCACGTTCCGGTGCCGAGGTAACAATAGTACATCGACGTAAAAGTCCGTTGGAAAACTTTGACCAAGATATTGTAAAACATTTGGTCGATGCTACACGGAATTTAGGGATTAAGATTGTTCTGGAAACTGAAGTTTCTAAAATTGAAAGTAAAGATGGCTACTACATAACCACAGGAATTTCAAACGGAAAGGAAACTAACCACAAATCGGCAGCAGTATTTAATTCCGCTGGTCGTCCCCCAGCCATTTTTGATTTAGAATTGGAAAAAGCAGGTATATCCTTCTCAAAAAAGGGCATAGAGGTCAACGAATACCTTCAGAGCACATCGAACGCGAATGTTTATGCAGCTGGCGATGCAGCGGACTCAAGAGGACTGCCCCTAACACCCGTAGCTGTTTTGGAAGGGCATATCGTGGCTTCTAATATCATCAAAGGGAACCAGAAAAAAGTCAGTTATCCCCCAATGCCTTCCGTAGTTTTCACTTTGCCCACTATGGCAACCGTTGGCCTATTGGAAGATGAAGCCAAAGAAAAAGGATACGACATCAATATCAATTTTGAAAAAGTTGATAATTGGTTCAATGCGAGACGCCTGAACGTGGATGAATATGCTTTTAAAACAATCATCGATAAAAATAATAATACCATTTTGGGCGCGCATCTGATCGGGCCTCATTGTGAAGAAACAGTAAATCTTTTTGCAATGGCGATAAAGACCAAGATGACCATAAGCGATTTGCGGACAATGATATTTTCATACCCTACAATGGCATCCGACCAAACCTATATGCTTTAGTATTCATTACAATGAAACAGATTATTGATTTAAATAAAAAAAAATGAAATTAAAAATTTGCCCAACTTGTGGTTGCTCTTTAGTTCGATTGGGAATAAAAAGCACACCGCGCTTATCAATAAAATATAAAGATCAAGATTACTTTTTTTGTTGTCAAGGATGTATTGAGCAATTCCAAAACAATGAGGAAAAATATATTGCAGAAATAAAAAATCTAATTATTTGTCCAGTCTGTCTTGCTGAAAAACCAGAAAACCAAGTAGTAAGTATTCTATACAACGAACGGAACTTCTTATTTTGTAGATGTCCGCAATGTGTTTTAGAGTTCAAGAAAAATCCAGGATATTTTATCGATAGATTAAACGAAAAGATACCTTATAAAGGTGTTTTTGAGATTTCTTGTTGTAATGATTCAGTAAAAAAATAATAAATATGATATTAACATCAGAAATTTCGTGCCCATACTGCAGTCACAAAAAAAAAGAGCAAATGCCTACAGATGCCTGTCAATTCTTTTACAAATGTGATAATTGCAAAAAGGTCCTCAAACCAAAACAAGGCGATTGCTGTGTGTTCTGTTCTTACGGTACTGTCGCCTGTCCACCGATTCAGGAAGGTTCAAAATGTTGCTAATAACTTTTAATTATAGTTGATATTATTGTTTCCACAAAATATCTTTAAAAACTAAATTGTAACCCTGCATTCAATCCAAAAGGATGTCCGGGACGCAAACCTGCTGGGACAC
Organism: Winogradskyella sp. MIT101101; assembly: GCF_047126865.1. Taxonomy (NCBI): domain Bacteria; kingdom Pseudomonadati; phylum Bacteroidota; class Flavobacteriia; order Flavobacteriales; family Flavobacteriaceae; genus Winogradskyella; species Winogradskyella sp. MIT101101. Next base: position 2,492,607 of record NZ_CP138982.1, read on the forward strand.
GTGATACGGCATATTCTGAATCAAATAAGTTTATTATGTTTGTTGATAGCGTAAAATTTTCATTAAGAAAATAATGCGCAGATAAGTCAACTATAAAATTAGAATCTACTTTAAAATTTTCTGGAATCGGTCCAGAACCAGCCTTGGTTCTAAATGCACCAGTATAACGTGAATTTAGGTTTACTTCAAATTTCTTATGCTGTAGCCCTAAAGTAGCATTTAATTGGTTTTTTGCGATGTATGGTATTTCATCCCCTTTGGTCACCACACCGTAAATGTCTTCGTTACTGTCAAAACTGGTCAGGAATTCGGTATCGGTAAGGGTGTAGGAAATCGATATAGGAAGTTTAAATTTCCCTGATGTATTGTATAGTAAATTGTAATTTAGCAAAAGTTCAATGCCACTTACACGCACTTCACCAGCATTAAACTGGTCAAGGCTTCCTGTACCACCTGTCGCGGCCAAATCACTTCCCAGTAGATTTTGATAATCATTGTAGAACCCAACAAGTTCCCCTGAAAAACCTTTAAAGCCAAATCGGGAACCCAACTCATAATTAATACTTTCTTCTGCATTTTGCCCCGGTGTATTACTTGGTGGCGAAAATCCTTTATGTACCCCACCGAAGACCGATATATGGTTATTGAATCTGTAATTTGCACCTATGCCTGGAATCCACACATCTACATTGTTCTCACGAATAGCTAAATCCTGACCAGTTCTGTTTGGGTCGCTGGTGCCATAATCCGTTCGGGTAAGGGTTATATTTTCATAGCGTAAGCCAGGTGTTAAAGTAAGGTTCTCTATTTTAAGGGTGTACAAGAGGTGTGCCGCCAATGCTTTTGCACTACTTATACGATTGGCATCTGCACCCTTTTCGCCTACTGTAGTTCTTATCAATTCTTGGTTTTCAAAAGCATACCTGTCTACCCATTGAAATCTGTCCTCGTCATCTTCGTGGTAACGTATTCCAGCTTCCAGAGTTTGCAGCCAATCCGAACCCCATCGTAATTTGGCAATGGATTGAACACCATTAGAGGTGTATGTTCTGTTGTTTGCCTTTATGCCCATAACATCGTCTTGGGTGTCTTCGTTTCCTAAAATGGTTTGGTATTCTAAGGGGTAATCCTGTGGTGATGATAGGATGCTGTTTATGCTCACTCTTTCGCCAAGGTTTACATCGGTTAACTTATACCAATTCCGTTTAAATTTATTCAAGTAACCAGTGGTACTTATATTTAACGATGGGGATACTTGTATAAAATGGGTAAGTTGGTATTGTTGATGTTCGGCGTTCATTACATCTTCGGACGACGCCCTGTATCTTCTAAAGGGGTTTGCTTCAAAGTCTTCATCGGTCAATCCCAAGTAAGTTTCGTTTGCCTCTTCTTCAGAATATTGGATTTTAAATGTTAGTGACTGATACATTTCTGCATCTAAATTTGAGTTGACCCTAAACTTTGCCAAATAATCAGATTTATCAAATCCTGTATTGCCACCACCATCTAAATCCTTAAAACCGTCTGAGCTGTAATTGAAATAATCCGTTACAAATCCAAAGTTTTTATAGCTGTCGCCAATAACTAATTGCGTGTTTCTTGAACCATAATTCCCTGCGGCAATGGAAGCTCGTCCAGAAAATTCGTCAGGAATTCGGGAAGAAATCATATTAATGGCACCACCAGTGGTGTTGGGTCCATATTGAATTTGACTGCTTCCTTTTAAGATTTCGATGGCCTGCATACGCCCAATGGTTGGGAAATAATAGGCGGCAGGTGCGCTGTAGGGTGCAGGGGCTATGAGAACACCATCTTCCATCAAATTTATTTTTGCACTACGTTCAGGTGATGTGCCTCGTAAACTTATATTTGGGCGTAGTCCAAACCCATCCTCTTCGTAAATATTAATTCCTGGAACTGTTTGTAAAACCCTGTTGATATTGGTGTAAGAGAATTTTTTTAAATCCTCTTCAGAAATATAACTCGCAGATCCCGTTTTGTTTTTAATCTCAAATTTACTGCCCAGTATGGTGTTGGCAGATATAATAACCTCTTTTAGACGTTCCGTTTTTTGTTGGATGGTATCTTCTTTTTGAGGATTTGTTTGCCCCCATATATACGTAAACTGTAGGATAAATAGTAGAAAAAATAGAATTCTCATTGGTAATAAATTATTTAGAATGATTTTAAATAGAAGGCAAATGTAATGTGCTGATTTCAAAAAACCAATATTATTTAGAATTATTCTTAATAATATTTTTGAAGTATTTTATATTCAGTAGTTTATATCTTATAAGAATTTTAAATTTATTAAAGTGTCTAATAATGGATTACTTAATTAAATTTCTGTTAATCACAATAAAAACTGTTAAAATTTTGTAATTTTGCAACAATGAAACAAGTTTTCCATAAAATATTATCCATTTCGATGGCTTTTGTAGTGATGTTCTCTACAATGTCATTTACTGTGGATATGCATTATTGTGGGGACTCTTTGGTCGATTTCAGTTTGTTCTCAAAAGCTGATACCTGCGGAATGGAAAAATCACAGGCAAATAAGGGATGCGAAAAACTGATGCTTTCCGAAAAAGATTGTTGTATTGACCAGCAAATTGTTAAGGAAGGCAAAGACGACCTTAAAATATCTTTTGACACGCTTTCTTTTGAGCAGCAAACGTTCATCGCTGCTTTTACATATTCTTATATAAACCTATTTGAAGGAACCGAATCTGAAGAAGTTCCTTTTGAAGATTACCCGCGACCCTTTGTCAAACGGGATGTGCAAGTGCTGCACCAGACTTTCTTAATTTGATTTGTTAGATTTTTTGAATGAAGCCCAACAGCTGCGCTGTAATGGGCTAAAACTCGTGTTTGCCATTTTCTGCTACACGTATTTCCAATTATCTAATAATCAAATGCTATGCTGAATAAGAGCATTAAATTTCTCATAGAAAACAAACTTGTTGCCGTTCTACTACTCGCCCTATTTGTGGGTTGGGGCGTGGTCAACGCACCCTTTAATTGGGAAACGGGCTTTTTACCTACAGACCCAGTTGCCGTTGATGCCATACCTGATATTGGCGAGAACCAGCAAATTGTTTTTACCAAGTGGCAAGGTCGCTCGCCACAGGACATTGAAGACCAAATCACATATCCTCTTACCACTTCGCTTCTCGGTATTCCAGGTGTGAAAACCATTCGTAGTTCGTCTATGTTTGGATTTTCAAGCATCTATATCATTTTTGAAGAAGACATCGAGTTCTACTGGTCACGCAGTCGCATACTTGAAAAACTGAACTCACTTCCTGCAAACCTATTACCTGATGGTGTCAATCCATCATTAGGACCAGATGCCACGGGTCTCGGACAGATATTTTGGTACACGCTGGAAGGTCGTGATAAAGACGGCAACGTAACTGGCGGATGGGATTTACAGGAATTGCGTAGCATACAGGATTACTATGTGAAATACGGATTATCCTCTGCAAGTGGTGTTTCTGAAGTAGCTTCCATAGGTGGCTATGTTCAGGAATATCAAGTGGATATCGAACCAGAAAAAATGCGCCAGTACAATGTGAGTATGGGCGATGTGGTTAAAGCCGTCAAACAGAGCAATCAAGATATAGGTGCGCAAACACTCGAAATCAATCAAGCGGAATATCTCGTGCGCGGATTGGGTTACGTAAAGTCAATCGCAGACATTGAAAGTGCGGTAGTAGATTCTGAAAATTTCACTTCCATACGTATTAAAGACGTGGCAAACGTCCATTTGGGACCAGCGGCAAGACGAGGTATTCTCGATAAGGAAGGTGCCGAAGTCGTAGGCGGTGTCGTAGTCGCTCGCTACGGTGCAAATCCGCTGGAAGTCATCAATAATGTCAAGGCTCAAATTGCCGAAATAAGCTCGGGACTTCCAACAAAAACTTTATCAGATGGTCGCACTTCGCAAGTGACCATCGTGCCGTTTTACGACCGTACAGAACTCATTCAGGAAACGCTGGGCACGCTCAATGAAGCCCTTACTTTAGAAATTTTGATTACCATTTTGGTCATCATCATAATGGTGTTCAACCTACGTGCATCCATCCTTATTTCAGGATTGTTACCCGTAGCCGTTTTGATGGTTTTTATCACGATGAAGCTCTTTAATGTAGATGCAAACATCGTCGCACTTTCCGGTATCGCCATTGCCATCGGTACGATGGTGGATGTGGGCGTCATACTCGCCGAAAATATGATTCGGCACTTGGAAGATAAAAAGCTACGCCTTAATGAAAACGGTAACGAGTACACCACGAACGAAATCATCTACAACGCAACTGCCGAAGTTTCTGGTGCTATTCTGACGGCTGTCCTGACGACCATAATCAGCTTCCTACCCGTATTCACAATGATAGGTGCCGAAGGAAAACTGTTCCGTCCGCTTGCCTTTACCAAAACAATGGCACTAACGGCATCGCTTATCATTGCATTATTTCTCATTCCGCCCATTGCGGCATTTCTTTTTCGCAAAACGAGTGTGCGCGAACGTACACAGTATGCTATCAATGGTTTGCTTGCTCTATCTGGAATTCTCGCCATCGTTTACGGCTTTTGGTTGGGGCTAATTCTAATTGCCTTTGCCATAACATCACTTTTAAAGATGCGCGGTACGCTTTCGCGAAAGCGGAAAAATCTACTGGATATCATCATTTCATCGGTTGCCATCGTAGTTTTATTAGCAGAATACTGGCGACCATTGGGCTTTGACCGAAGTATCGTGATGAACCTGATATTTGTTTCCATCATCTGTTTTGGACTGCTCGGTGTATTCTCAATTTTCAGGATATACTACGAACGTATTTTGAAATGGGCACTTCAAAACCGCTATCTGTTCTTAATCATTCCTGCTACGGTGCTCACGTTGGGTATCATCATTATGCGCAATACGGGCAAGGAATTTATGCCAGCACTCAATGAAGGTTCATTTCTATTGATGCCTACATCCCTACCACACGCAGGTGTTGAAGAAAACAAGCGTGTGCTGCAACAGCTGGATATGGCTGTGGCAAGCATCCCTGAAATCGAAACCGTGGTGGGAAAAGCTGGAAGAACGGAAAGCGCACTCGACCCAGCACCACTCTCGATGTATGAGAATGTCATTCAGTATAAATCTGAATATATGCGGAATAGTTCTGGCGAGCGACAACGCTATAGGGTCAATGACGATGGATTGTTTGTACTGACGAACGACAAATTCATTATCAACCCGAATAATGAGATTGATGAAGATGCCAACTATGAGGAAGCATCGCTAAAAACGACTGCCACACGCGAAGAGTTGATAGAAGATGACGATGGCGAGTACTACCGAAACTGGCGACCGGACATCGAAAGTCCAGATGATATTTGGAACGAGATTGTACGAGTGACCAAATTACCCGGCGTGACATCTGCACCCAAGTTGCAGCCCATTGAAACACGACTCGTAATGCTACAAACGGGAATGCGCGCACCTATGGGCATCAAGGTAAAAGGACCCGATTTAAAGTCCATAGAAAATTTTGGACTGCAACTGGAAGACATCTTGAAACAAGCCGAAGGTGTTAAGGAACAAGCTGTTTTTGCAGACCGTATCGTGGGCAAACCGTACCTGCTCATAGACATTAAGCGAGACCAATTGGCTCGATATGGCATATCCATTATGGATGTTCAGGAAATCCTTCAAGTGGCCGTGGGCGGTATGCCACTCACACAAACGGTTGAAGGTCGAGAACGCTACGCCGTGCGTGTACGTTATCCACGAGAATTACGGGCAAATCCAGATGACTTACGTAATATCTATGTTCCCGTTGAAAAAGGAAGTCCTGTACCGCTGGGCGAATTGGTTGAAATTCGCTACGAGCAAGGACCACAGGTCATTAAAAGTGAAGACACTTTTCTTATTGGTTACGTGCTGTTTGATAAACTCGACGGCTTTGCCGAAGTAGATGTGGTAGAAAACGCCCAAGCCTTGATTCAAGAAAATATTGATAACGGTTCGCTGGTCGTACCACAGGGCGTGAGCTATCGATTTACGGGAACGTATGAAAATCAGTTGCGAGCAGAAAAAACGCTATCGGTAGTCGTACCGCTTTGTTTGCTCGTCATTTTCTTGATTCTGTATTTCCAATTTAGGTCGGTTTCTACGTCTCTTATGGTTTTTACCGCAATCGCCGTGGCCTTTGCAGGTGGCTTTATAATGATATGGCTATACGGTCAAGATTGGTTTTTCAACTTTGGCTTTTTTGGCGAAAATTTAAGGGACTTGTTCAATATGAAAACCATCAATTTAAGTGTGGCCGTTTGGGTAGGTTTTATTGCCCTTTTCGGTATTGCTACGGATGATGGTGTGGTAATGGCCACTTATTTAGACCAATCTTTCAAAAGCAACGAACCAGACAATAAAAAGGGCATTCGTCTCGCCACTTTGGAAGCCGCAGGTAAACGCATTCGTCCGTGTTTGATGACTACCGTAACGACGGTGTTGGCACTACTTCCCGTCCTTACATCCACAGGAAAGGGAAGCGATATAATGATACCGATGGCGATTCCCATTTTTGGCGGAATGATAATCGACGTTACGTCCTATTTCCTGCTACCAGTCCTGTACAGCTGGAAAAAGGAATACCAACTTAAAAGAGCAAACAGATGAAAAAATTGAAATATATACTCGTGTTCTTGTTTGTTTCAGCTTTCGCGAAAGCGCAACAATTACAATCCTACATTCAGGAAGCCGAAGCGAACAATCCAGAAATTCAAGCTTTTGAACTGCGCTATAATATCGCCGAAGAAAAGGTAAACGAAGCCAACTGGATTCCCAATACCGAAGTAAGTGCCGGCTACTTTGTGAGCGAGCCAGAAACCAGAGTGGGCGCACAACGTGCACGGATAGGTGTAAAACAGATGTTGCCGTGGTTTGGTACTATTACAGCTCGTGAAAATTATGCCACCGCAATGGCAGATGCCGAATATGTGGACATCACGATTGCAAAGCGCAAGCTCGCACTTTCGGTCGCACAATCCTATTATAGCCTGTATTCTATACGTGCCAAGCAAGCTGTGCTGGATGAAAATATACAGCTTCTGGAAACCTACAAGCAACTTGCACTCACATCTGTAGAAGTGGGCAAAGCGAGTGCCGTAGATGTATTGCGACTTCAGATTAGACAAAATGAATTACAACAACAAAAGGAAGTGCTGGAAGAAGAATTTACAGCAGAACAAACGGCTTTCAACAATTTGCTCAACCGCGAATCAATGATGACGGTTGACGTCGTTTCAGAAATGGAAATCCCGCAGGAAGACCCATTTTATTCTAATGATGCGCTATCACTCAATCCTGAACTGCTCAAATATGACAAACTCTATGAATCGGTAGCACAATCCGAACTGCTCAACCAGCGTGAGAGTTTGCCTATGATTGGTTTTGGTTTGGACTACTTGCCCGTAACGGAACGTAGCGATGTCAACTTCAGCGATAATGGGAAAGATGTGTTGATGCCTATGGTTTCGGTTTCAATCCCCATTTTCAACAACCGTTACAAATCCATTTCAAAGCAAAACGAACTGCGACAGCAAGAAATAGAAACCCAACGGGAACAGCGATTGAATGTGCTGGAATCCGCTTTCGCGAAAGCACAATCACAACGCAACCAAGCACGCATCGCTTATAGCACCCAAGACCGCAACCTGAAGCAAGCGCAAGATGCCGAAGAAATTCTGGTTAAGAACTATGAAACTGGCACTATCGATTTTAACGATGTGTTGGATATTCAAGAGTTGCAGTTGAAGTTTCAAATGAATCAAATCGATTCGGTGCAAATGTACTATGTACAATCGGCCATTATTAACTATTTAATCAACTAATTATGGTCAAGGATTTTTACATAAAGAATATGGTTTGCGATAGATGTATCAAGGTCTTAAAAGATGAACTGGATGGTCAAAATATCGAGTTGTTGCAAATCGAATTGGGCCGTTTGCGCCTCGACATCGAGAGCGATGATGAAATCACAAAATTGAAAGAAATACTTAATAAAAATGGTTTTGAGCTTATTGATAATATAAAAGAGAAACTTACAGAGCAGGTCAAGGTAGAACTCATAAAGGAATTACAAAAATTGCCTTTGAAACTAAATGAGAAATTATCCGTGCATTTGGCAGAAGCATTAGGGCACGAATATTCAAAAATTAGTAAGGTTTTCTCGTTTACTGAGGGTATAACGATAGAAAAGTATTTCATCAAACTCAAAATCGAGAAGGTAAAAGAATTGATACAGGGCAACGAACTCAACTTTACTGAAATAGCACATTTACTCGATTATAGTCACATAAATCATTTAAGTGGTCAGTTCAAGAGTGAAACTGGTATGTGCCTAAGCGCATATAAATCACAACAGAAAAACTATAGAAATTCATTGGACAAAATTATATAGATAATAACCATAATTATGACACAAGCTGTTGATTTACAGCAGTAATTTTATTAAAATAAAATTAAGAACTATGAAAATAACAAACATAATCAATACAACACTTCTATTGTTCCTTACCTCGGTTACATTTGGCCAAGTCGGAACAAACGGTGATGACCGTAAAGAAGAAGGACGACCTGTAAAAGAGTACAATCTTACCTTGGAACAAAAGGAAATGACCCTTGGAGGCGTAACGGCCAATGGAATGACTATAAATGGCAGCATTCCTGGCCCTACATTAGAATTTAATGAAGGAGACCTTGCCATAATCAATGTGACCAATAAAATGGACGAAGAAACTTCAGTGCATTGGCACGGTTTAATCCTTCCAAATTTCTATGACGGTGTGCCTTATTTAACTACGCCGCCAATTGAACCTGGCACAACTTTTCAGTATAGAATTCCTATTAATCAATCCGGCACCTATTGGTATCATTCACATACTTTATTACAGGAACAAAAGGGGGTTTATGGCTCTATTATCATTCATCCAAAAGAAAAGACATTGGATTATGATAAAGATTTGGTTGTGGTACTTTCTGATTGGACCAATGAAAAACCGATGAATGTGCTACGCAACCTCAAAAGGGCTAACGAATGGTATCAGGTAAAAAAGGGTACATCAGTGCCCTTAAGTAGAGTCATCAAAGAGGGCGCATTGGGAGCCCAATTCAAATTCTGGCGAGACCGTATGGAGGGAGCAGACATAACAGATATTTACTACCCTGCTTTTTTATCCAATGGAAAAAGAGTAGCAGAATACCCAAATTTTAAAGCAGGAGAAAAAATCAGGCTTCGCTTTATAAATGCATCGGCTTCATCCTATTATTGGGTAGATTTTGGAGGGGGTAATCCAATGATAGTTTCAGGTGATGGTGTGGATGTAGAGCCCGTACATAAAAGCCGATTTCTTTTTGCAGTGGCAGAGACCTATGATGTTATTGTTACTATTCCAGAAGGGACTTTAGAAATTACCGCCACGGCACAGGATGGTTCTGGCAATACTTCAATCCGTTTGGGAAATGGAAAATTTTTTCCGGCAACGGTAATAGATAGGCCAGACAAAGTAGCAATGATGAAGCAAATGGCAAAAATGGATATGAAAATGGGTGCACCTGCATTGGTGGGAAACAGAAAGAAAAAAACACCGGAGTTTTTGATGCAGAAATATGGAATGAAGATGGATATGAAAGATGGGCAGATGAAAATGAACAATAATATGTCAATGGATGAAGGTACAATGAAGAAGCAAATGGAAATGAAAGATGACAAAATGTATATGGACAATACAATGGAGATGAAAAAGGACTCTATGCCAATGAGCCATACCGAAGCATCGAGCAAAATGAAAGACCATATGAATCACGATATGTCCAAGATGCAAAAAGACAGTGCCACTTTTGATTACAGTACTCGTAAAACCTATTTTAACTATGATTTCTTAAAGGCAAAGGAAGAAACCACTTATAAAGAAGACATACCGGTAAATGATATTCTGCTCAACCTAACAGGAAATATGCAGCGCTATGTATGGAGTATGAATGGCGTACCACTTTCTGAAACCGATAAAATCAAAATAAAAGGAGGAGAAGTAACAAGAATCACACTAAATAACATAACAATGATGCACCACCCAATGCATTTGCACGGGCATTTCTTTAGGGTAATCAATGAAAACGGGGAGCGTTCGCCCTTAAAACATACGGTCAATGTGCCACCGATGCAAAAAGTGGTCATTGAATTCTATAACGAAGAGTATGGTGATTGGTTCTTTCACTGTCACATATTGTATCATTTAATGAGTGGTATGAACCGTATATTTAGTTATGATACACCACGAGATGAACGGATGGAGGAATTTCCGGTTGAAAAGCTTATACACGAGACTGACCTCTATTATTCTTGGGGGGCTGCACGCGTAGGATCAAACTTTAACGAGCTGTTTTTGATGTCGAGCAACATCCGTAACGAATTTGGACTGCGCGCCGAGTTTGATTATGACCAAAATGCCGAGATAGAAGTAAATTATAATCGATACCTCAATGATTGGGTACGCGTATATGCAGGGGTAAATACCGAAACTTCTACACCAGATTCTTACGATACATTTAATACCGTTGGACTGGTCGGGGTTAAATACTTTACGCCTTACAGGTTTAATGTAGATGTGAGTATGGACCATCAATTACGCCCAAGGATACGGCTGGACAGAGAGTTGTTGATTTTTCCAAGAATATTTTTAGAAGGAGAGTATGAGTACAGAGCGGATTTTGGTTGGGTCAATGATTTGGAAAACAATAAATCTTTTGAAAGCGAAACCCAATGGCTTGTAGGGCTGGCATACATCGTTTCCAGAAACTTTTCAATACAAGGAAATTACAATAATCGTTATGGCTGGGGTGGCGGTCTGTTAGTTAGATTTTAAGAAATGGCACAATACAAGAAAAATAGTTTGAGTTTAACCGGAGCGGTGTCGCTTGGTACAGGTGTTATGATAGGTGCAGGAATATTTGCCTTGTTAGGACAGGTAGCTGAGTTATCAGGGCAATGGTTTCCGTATGCTTTTCTTGTAGGTGCTATCATTTCAGGATTTAGTGCATATACGTATGTGAAACTTTCCAATGCGTATCCATCTGCTGGCGGTATTGCTACCTATCTAAAAAAGATATATGGTAAGGGTGCGGTAACAGCTTCTGGAGCCTTGCTAATGGCATTTTCAATGGTGATTAATGAAAGTTTGGTAGCACGTACTTTTGGTTCGTACACGCTTCAATTATTCGATATAAATGACAATAGTGTTTGGGTGCCTATCCTTGGGGTAGTACTGTTAATCGTTGCGTTTTTAATCAATATTTCTGGAAACAATATCATTGGCAAATCTTCCTTTGCAATGGCTATTTTAAAAATTGGAGGTATTGCAATTTTTGCCATTGGTGGATTATGGGCGGCAGGATTTTCATTTTCTGAAGTTGTCCCTTCAGAAAGTTTGACAGAATACCCTATTACCAATTATTTAGGAGCCTTGGCTCTTTCAATTTTAGCTTATAAGGGCTTTACTACAATCACTAATAGCGGTGAGGAAATCACCAATCCCAATAAAAATGTAGGACGTGCTATAATAATTTCACTTGTTATCTGTACCGTGGTATATCTACTTGTTGCATTCGCTGTTTCTTCTAATCTTACTATTGAAGAGATAATCAAAGCTAAGGACTATTCATTGGCCGAGGCATCAAGGCCTGCTTTCGGAAAGTACGGATTATGGTTCACTGTGGGTATTGCAATCATAGCTACTATTTCAGGTGTGGTAGCAAGCATTTTTGCAGTGTCAAGGATGACTACAATGCTAACTCAGATGAATCTAATTCCCCATAAACATTTTGGGTTACCTGGTAAGTTGCAAAAACATATGCTCATTTATACTGTGGTATTGGCGCTCACAATGACCATTCTTTTTGACCTTACAAGAATTGCATCATTAGGTGCTATTTTCTATCTAATTATGGATATAGGAATTCACTGGGGCGTACTTAAAAATATGAGAAAAGACATAAACGCCCGTGCCTCTATTCTATATACTGCAATATTATTGGATTGTATTGTTTTGGCCGCATTCTTATGGATAAAGGCTTCTAGTGACCTATTAGTCGTAATTGTAGCCGCAATACTGATGGTATTGATTTTTTTAGGCGAAAAATGGTTTCTGAAAAATAAAAATGAAGAAAATCAAATGAAAATGAATGAGAAATTATGATTGATATCAAAGAATAAAAAAATAAATGTTTAACAAAAAAAGAATAAAATTATGATGCTATTGTATTGGATAATTGGTATAGCCATTCTTGTATGGGTGATTTTTCTTATTTCTGGAAGAAGAAAAAAGTAAAACTTTGGTAGTTAAAGTTTTTAAAAATCTTACTTGAATTGTGAAATATACCAACTGAAAGTTCAAAGAAATTGAATAAAGAATTAAAAAAACAAATACAGCTAATAAAACAGAAGAGTTATGGAAAATAGCGAGGACAAAAAACAAAGATTGCATAGTCAGAATTATACTGAGAGCCGAAACACATCTTACAGTATTGTTAGACGCTACGGTTCCATAACTTTTGATGAGGCACTAACACAGTTAAGAGATGTTTTAAAGGACAAAGGATTTGACATCATTGGAGAAATGGATGTTAAGGACTATCTGAAGGACTTTGACATCGATATGTCTCACCTAATAATTATTATGGTTTGTCATAAAGAAACGGCTGCCGACTTACTGTCCAACGATATCCAAATGACCTCACTCGTGCCTTGTAAAATTAGCATCAAAGCACTCGATGATGCTTCTTTAATCGAGGTTTCTATTGAAGACGTTGAGACAACTTGGGCCATCTCTGACAAATCCGAAATAGAAGAAATAGCAAAAAGCGTAGGACAAGATTTAAAAGAAATCTTAGACCATTTAGGTCCAAAACATTTTAAACTATAGATTAATAATTTAATTCAAAAACAATGAAAACACTATTAAAAACTTCAATTCTAACCCTTGCACTCATTGCAATTGTAAGCTGCAAGGAAAAACAAACCGTAGAAATTAACACCCCTGAAGAGGTGAAGGCGGCCAAGAAAAAAACCGCAGATATCGCAGACCAAGGTTTTATTGACGGGATGACGGGAAAAGTATGGCATAATTATCTTGAAATCAAGATGGCACTTGTAAGAGACGATGCAGAAAAGGCAAGATCCATAAGTGAGGATATGGCTGCCTCTTTTGGCGAAGAAAGAATGGAGATGAAAAACTTAGCGCAAGATATGGCCAATACTGAGGACATTGAAACCCTGAGAGAATTGTTCGCACAATTTACCGAAAAGGCAGGGCCAATGTTTGAAGAAGCACTATCTGAAGGAACCATATACAAAAAATTCTGTCCAATGGCATTTAACAATGAAGGTGCCTATTGGTATGCAGATGTTAAAGAAATAACCAATCCCTATTTCGGCGATAAAATGTTGAAATGTGGATCGGTAAAGAAAACTATTAATAAATAACCCTTAAATAAACAAAGATGAAAACGATTAGACAAAAATTAATTATACCCACAATTGCAATAGCTTTAGTTAGTGTTACTGCTTGTAAAGACGGAAGTAAAAATGAACCTGCAGCACCAATGAGCAACGAGATGTACCAAGAGCCTATGGATGACAAAGACGATATGTCAATGAGTGACAATCAAGATGCAAAAGCAGAAGCAATCCTGAAAGATTACTTCAACTTGAAAGATGCTCTTGTAGGCGATGACAATGATAAGGCAAAAGAAATGGGCGCAACACTTGCCAATACTTTAGGAAGTTTTGATGCATCCAGCTATTCAGATAGTGAGCAACAGGATCTCAAGGATATTATGGAAGATGCAGTTGAACACGCAGAACACATTTCAGAAAGTGATATAGCACATCAGCGAGAGCACTTTAAAGTTTTAAGTAAAGATGTTATAGATATGGTTGCTATAACAGGAACAGAGATGAAACTCTACGAGCAGTTTTGCCCTATGTATGATGGCGGTACAGCTTGGCTTAGTACTAAAGAGGAAGTACGCAATCCATACTATGGCAGCCCAATGTTAAAATGCGGCAAAGTGCAGCGAGAAATCAACTAAATGAAGATTGTAAAAATCATAGCGGTAGTGTTATTGGTAGCGTTTGTGGGGATTCAATTTATACCCACAACACGCAACCAAAGTGATACGGTACCCGAAACTGATTTTATGTTGGTCAACAATGTTCCAGAGAACATTCAAAACAAGTTACAGGTATCCTGCTATGATTGTCACAGTAATAATACGCAATACCCTTGGTATAATAAAGTTCAGCCTGTTGCTTGGTTTTTGGAAGACCATATTAAAGAAGGCAAGGCCGAACTAAATTTCAATGAATGGGATTCACTATCAAGCCGAAGAAAGACCAGTAAGTTAAGGTCTATCATCAAACAGATTGAAAATGGCGAAATGCCTTTAGATTCTTATACCTTGATTCATAGAGATGCAAAGTTTTCAGAAGCGGAGGCAGAAGAAATAATCAACTGGGTAACACAATTAAAAGACAGTTTATAAATAATTAAAAAGTATAAAGATGAAAAAGTTAAAAATGAGTATAGCCACTATGTTATTGTTGGCAGTTTCTTTTACCAATGCACAGGAAAAGGAAAAAATGAAGATGGACCATAAAATGGACCACGGTAAAATGATGGATATGAACAGTGATGCAAAAGCAGAAGCAATTTTAAATGATTATTTCAGTCTAAAGGATGCCTTGGTGGCAGACGATACCAAAAAGGCAGCCCAAGAAGGGACAAAATTGGTGGCTTCTCTTAAAGCCTTTGATACCAGTAGCTATACCAAAGAACAGCAAGAAGAATTGGCCGATATTATAGAAGATGCTACAGAACACGCAGAACATATTGCTGAAAGTGCTATTGACCATCAAAGAGAGCATTTTAAAACATTGAGCAAAGATATAACGGATATGGTGGCGATTACAGGAACAAAGAACACACTTTACCAACAATTTTGCCCTATGTACGATAAGGGTAGTGCTTGGTTAAGTACAAACAACGAGATAAGAAACCCATATTACGGCAGTAGAATGCTTAAATGCGGCAAAGTACAAAAGACTATTCAGTAGGTAATCCCTTCCCTAAGCATTTTTTGTTGTTCTGCTTTATTAGTTAACGGAATACATAAAATGTCCGGAATATCTTGAGTAGTCATTAAGTCCTGTCGTGGGAAGGAAAAATAGATGATGGTTAGTGTTAGTTTCTTCCCAAGTCAGGCAAAAATTTAAGTCCTAATAAGAGAGAGGGCATATACTTTTTGGTTGGTTAGTGAAGCCCTTTCTCTTAATTAGGCACAATAGATAATGTGAAAAAGAAAAGTTGATTTGGTTAGTAGCAGCCTGCACAAGAGAGAGGGATTAAATCCCTAAAGTAATAACATCTCTCTTTCTATGTCAGGCAATTTAAAACTTTTGAAAAAGAGAAGTTTAGTGAAGAGTACTTGATTTTGGGAGGTGAACATTTGAAATGGTTTATTGGTCAATACCACTTCGCCTCTCACTTTCAAGTATAAATTTAGGGTTTCAGCTTCATTAAAGAAAGCTGAAAAATAAATAGGTAATGAAAGATTGTTGCAATACAGGTAATAGCAAAACGCAGAATAAGAACCCGTTAAAAAAGTGGTTCAATTATATAATATATACTGTTATAGCCGTCGTAGTTCTTGGGGCTATGGCACTACAGCTGATAGGGACTAATTAAAAACCATAAAAGATGAATACAAAACATTTTTTTTCAATCATTTTGGTCATTACCTTCTTAAGTAGTTTGACCAAAACATTTGCCTTAAATGAAGAACGAAATAGCCTTGATGCAACTGAATTATCGGTGAGCATAGCATCAGCTGTACAATCAGATTCCGTGAAAGCAGATTTTGATGCTTTTCCCAACCTACACCCTATGGTCGTACATTTTCCCATTGTACTATTGCTGTTAGCGGTGGTTTTACAATTGATACAGTTGTTTACCTTGAACCGGACAATGGACTGGGTAATCCTTTTAATGGTTGGTTCTGGGTTTATTGGGGCGTATGTCGCTGGAACATTTGTGCACCCGCACACAGAAGGACTTACCGAAATGGCAAAAAGCGTACTGGAACAACACGACAAATATGCCGACTGGACACTTTGGTCGAGTGCTATTGCAGCTATTCTGAAAATAGTAAGCCTGTTTTGGGTCAAACTAAAGCGTGGTTTTGAAATAGCAGTTTTTGTAGTTATGGCCTTTTCGGCATATTCAGTTTCCGAAGCAGGACATTATGGTTCACAGTTGGTATATATAGAGGGAGTGGGCCCACAAGGAAATTATATTGAAACCGAAAGTGAAGAAGGTCACGAGGAAAGTGATGGGCATTCCCATTAAACAAAGATTATGAGAAAAGGATTTATCATAACGAGCATCATATTGGTTTTGGCGGTAGCAACCATAATCATTATGTACCCCTTGTTGTGGTGGCTTGCATTGGTATTACTTCCTTTCTTGATTTTAGGACTAATCGATTATTTTCATAAATCAGATAACATTAGACGTACCTTTCCATTATTTGGTAGAATTACCAATTTTCTGGAAAAACAACGACACGTTGTCCAAGAAACCGTTTTGCTTAACAGGACGGAAGGAAAGCCCTTTAACTGGATACAAAAAGAAATAGTCTATAAACGTGCTGCGAATACTAATAAAAGTCAACCTTTTGGCACACAAATACCGTATGATAAAGTTGGTCGTGAATGGTTTACACATTCCACCTATCCGGCAAAAGAAGTCAACGATGATTTTAGAGTAACATTTGGAAGTTCCAAATGTGATAAGCCCTATTCTGCAAGTATTCTGAATCTTGCGGGAATGAGCTATGGCTCAATAAGCAAAAATGCGACCTTAGCCCTTAATGGCGGTGCTAAAATAGCTGGTTTTGCCCAGAATACGGGTGAAGGTGGCTTTACACCCTATCATCAGGAGTATGGGGCTGATATCATATTTCAAATCGGAACCGGTTACTTCGGATGCCGTACTGAAGAAGGTAATTTCGACCCCGAAAAGTTTCAGGAAATTGCCTTGTACGAGGTGGTCAAAATGATTGAAATTAAAATCTCGCAAGGAGCCAAACCAGGATTTGGAGCTATACTGCCTGCAAAGAAAAACACAGAAGAAATCGCAAAATTCAGGGATGTTGAAAAGGGTACCGAAATACTATCGCCACCGCATCATTCGGCATTTGGAAACGATGAAGAGATGATTTCTTTCATTGAAAAATTGAGAGAGCTTTCCAATGGCAAACCAATTGGCATTAAACTATGTATTGGACAAAAAGATGAATTTGAAAGAATGGTTCAATCTTTCGCTGAAACGCAAAATTATCCAGACTTCATTGCCATTGACGGTGCCGAAGGGGGCACGGGCGCTGCCCATATGGAATCACTTCATTGGGCAGGGCTGCCGATAGTTGAAGCTATTCATTTCGCAAACCGGATTCTTAAAAATTATGACTTGCGAGATGAGATAAAATTAATGGCAGCTGGTAAAATCATTTCGGCTTTTGATATCTATAGAATGTTGGCACTCGGCGCAGATACCTGTTATAGTGCCAGAGGAATGATGTTTGCCTTGGGGTGTGTGCAGTCCTTAAAATGCAATTTAGATACTTGTCCTACCGGCATAACCACAATGGTACCGTCAAGGGTAGCGTCATTAGTTGTGGAAGACAAGAAGGCCAAAGTAGCCAATTACCATAAAAACACAATGGAAGCCTTTAAAGAGTTGCTGGGTTCAATGGGACTTCAAAATAGAATTGGCATACATAGAAAATACATTGTTAGACGTATAAGCGAAACCGAAACAAAGACATATCAAGAAATTTTTATAAAACTCTCAAAAGAATGAGTGAAGAAAAGGACATAGAAACCACGGCTGCCTTTTATGGGCAACTTTTTAATAGTTCAAAGTACGTACTATTGGTAGTGCTTATTGCTTCAGCTATCGGGCTGTATGTCTTGCCTAATATTAATGCTACTTACGCAGTGATTATACTATTGGCCATAACACTAACAAAGATAGGATTTATCATAGCCCTATCCTTTAATCAATTAATGAAAATTATCGGACAGAGCCATTTGCTGAGCCACGTTTTAGTGTTATTCGGATTTTTAATTGTCCTGATTGTACTTTCATTCACTATAGACTATACAGCATTACATTTTTTTGATTCTACTCATTTCAAGATAAATAATAGTTCGGGAAATAACGGGCTGATGGCATTTTTCGATATGTCCTATTTCAGTCTAATTACATTCTCATCTGTAGGCTATGGTGATATAGTCCCAATAACTGCTACAGCTAAAGCCTTGGTGGCACTTGAGGTGGCCCTCAGGTTTTTTGTCCTTGTATTTGGTATCGCAAACGTGAATAGAATTCGAGTAAATAAATAACCCTTAATAACTAAAATTATGAAAACTCTAAAATTAACAACAATCCTAATGCTACTTACGTTTGCCACAGGCCAAATGTTTAGCCAAAATGTAGATTTAGGCACCGAGAAAGAAGCTGTTCTCAAAGTAATGAAAACCTATAAAGATGCACTACAAAACCTGACGACTGAAGGTACCTTTGAGTTGTTTACAAAGGACTCGGAAGTTTTTGAATCTGGCGGTGTTGAGGGTTCTTATGCACACTATATAGAACATCACTTAGGACCAGAATTAGGTCATTTCAAAAAGTTTGAATTTTCAGATTATGTGATTGATGCAGAAGTAGACTTGCCCTACGCTTTTACTACCGAAACCTATATCTACACTATCGTTCTCAACCCAGATGATGAAGGCAAGAGTAGAACGATAAAGAAAAAAGGGGTGGCAACTTCTATCCTTAAGAAGATAGATGATAAATGGCAGATAGTTAAAACCCATTCATCATCAAGGAATGCAAAATAAAATTTAACCTGTGAGCGAGTTTTTAAAACAATGGGGCGAAGCTGCCTATACCACAACCGGATTTTTCTGGATGGCTTTGTGGGCATTCATCTTGGGCTACATAATCAGTAGTATGATACAGATTTTTGTGACGGAAAAACGTATGCAGAAAACGATGGGGAAAGACGAATCCAAAAGTGTGCTGTTGGGTACATTCTTTGGATTTATCAGTAGCTCGTGCAGTTTTGCTGCATTGGCAAGTGCAAAATCTCTCTTCAAAAAAGGGGCGAGTTTTGTATCCTCTATTGCCTTTCTACTGGCATCGACAAATTTGGTTATCGAATTGGGAATTATCATTTCCATCTTTTTGGGATGGCAGTTCGTGGTTGGGGAATATGTAGGTGGCATACTGCTCATACTCATCTGCTGGATTCTTATCCGCATTATCAATCCCAAAAAACTCATTGAAAAAGCGAAAAAAAACCTTGAAGGGCAGGACGATGATGAAATAGATGATTCCAAAGACTGGAAAAAGCAGATACAACAGGAAGATAGCTGGTCACGGGTCGCCAAGAAGTATAAAATGGAATGGCAGATGGTCTGGAAGGATGTAACTGTAGGTTTTACCATTGCCGGAATCGTAGCGGCCTTTGTCCCTGATTCATTTTTCCAAACCCTGTTTATCAACAGTGGTCAAGGCAAAACTGATTTTACCTTTCTCGAAGTTCTGGAGCATATTGTCGTGGGGCCAGTTGCTGCATTTTTGACCTTTATCGGTTCTATGGGCAACATACCCTTAGCAGCCCTACTATTTGGTAAGGGCGTAAGTTTTGCAGGTGTTATGGCATTTATTTTTAGCGATTTGGTTGTTTTCCCAGTATTACGAATTAACGCTAAATATTATGGTTGGAAAATGTCGTTTTTCATTTTGTTTCTACTCTTTACGGCTCTAATTGGAACATCTTTGGCCCTGCACTATTCATTCGACTTGCTGAGTATGTTACCAGACCCTTCGCAAGTCAAGATTCAGGATAAAGACCATTTCAAGATTGATTATACATTCTACTTAAATATTGCTTTTCTTATGATTTCAGGATACCTGATTTATTTAGGATTTTACAAGAAAAAGGATGTTGAGCATTCAATGAGTGAAATGGCACCAAAAAGTCCATTACTGGAAACAATATTAAAATATGCGGCCTTCATTTGCTATGTGTGGTTAGCAGGTGGATTGATTGTAAAATTCTTTATACAATAACTATGAAACACAAATATCACATACACGGTATGACCTGCAATGGTTGTAGAAAACACGTTGAAGAAACGCTTTCTAAAGTAGAAGGTGTTACCAATGCAACTGTAAATTTAGAAAAAGCTGAAGCGACCATTGAAATGGAATCCCATATTCCAATCGAAAAATTTCAAGAGGCGCTTAAAGCTAAGGGTGGTCAATACAGCATCCATCAGAATGGCGAACATCAGCATACCCACGATAAACAGAAAGTTGAGAAACCTAAGGGTAAAGGAACGGGGACATTCTATTGCCCAATGCATTGCGAAGGTGATAAAACTTACGACCAACCAGGCGACTGTCCCGTTTGCGGAATGGACTTGGTCGAAGAAGTAAACCTAACGGCGACTTCTGAAACGCAATATACTTGCCCAATGCATCCAGAAATCGTTCGTGATCAACCGGGCGATTGCCCTATCTGTGGAATGGATTTGGTGCCTATGGAACCCGATTTGTCCGCAGAGGAAAAAACCTATAAAAAACTATTAAAAAAGTTTTGGGTAGCGGTTGCTTTCACATTGCCCATTTTTATCATTGCAATGTCCGAAATGTTGACCAGTAACCCATTGGAAAATTTATTAGAGATAGAATATTGGAATTGGATTCAATTCGGTTTATCTCTACCAGTTGTTTTTTATGCCACTTGGATGTTTTATGAGCGAGCGTACCGTAGCATCAAGACGTGGAATCTTAATATGTTTACCCTTATTGGAATTGGTACAGGGGTAGCTTGGCTATTCAGTGTATTTGGTATGTTGTTTCCTGATATTTTCCCGTCCCAGTTCAAAACCAATTCCGGAACCGTATTTGTTTACTATGAAGCTACCACCGTAATCTTAACGTTAGTATTACTGGGTCAAGTACTAGAAGCTCGAGCCCATAGCAAAACCAACAGCGCAATAAAAGAGCTGTTGAAATTAGCACCTAATAAAGCCATAAAAGTTGTAGATGGCAATGAAGAAGAAGTCAGTATCGACCAGATAGAAAAAGGTGACATTTTACGTGTGAAGCCAGGGGATAAAATTCCTGTGGATGGTATGATTACAGAAGGTAGCACTACGGTAGATGAATCGATGATTACGGGCGAACCTATTCCTGTAAATAAAGCAATAGATGATAAAGTAAGCAGCGGCACTATTAATGGCAATCAATCCTTTTTAATGAAAGCTGAAAAGGTAGGTAGTGAGACTTTGCTATCGCAAATCATTCATATGGTGAACGACGCGAGTAGAAGTCGTGCACCCATTCAAAAATTAGCCGATACAGTTTCTGGCTATTTTGTGCCTATAGTGGTCATTATTTCACTCATAACTTTTGTGGTATGGGCAATATGGGGTCCAGAACCAACTTATGTATATGCTTTGGTCAATGCTATTGCCGTATTAATTATCGCTTGTCCATGCGCTTTAGGTTTGGCTACACCTATGTCGGTGATGGTGGGTGTCGGTAAGGGTGCTCAAAATGGGGTGCTTATCAAAAATGCTGAAGCTTTGGAGAAAATGGATAAGGTAGATACCCTTATTGTAGATAAAACAGGAACGATTACAGAGGGAAAACCAACCGTTGAAAAAATGGATGCTTTTGGGACCGCTTTCGCGAAAGCGAAATACTTCAACTTATCGCTTCCTTGAACAGTTCAAGTGAGCATCCTTTGGCTGAAGCTACCGTAAAATATGGAAAGGAAAATAAAACTGAACTTTTAAAAACTGAAGGCTTTAGTGCAGTTACCGGAAAAGGTGTGGAAGGTAAGGTGAATGGAAGCAGTCTAGCATTGGGAAATGCAAAAATGATGGAGTACGCAGATGCTAGGCTTTCAAAAGAAATGATTACCGAAGCACAGACGTATCAAAAACAAGGTAAGACAGTTTCTTATTTGGCAATAGATAAAATAGTTGCTGGCTACGTAGTCATTGGCGATAAGATAAAGGAAACAAGTACCAATGCTATTAAAGCACTTCAAGATAAAGGGATCGATGTGATAATGCTAACTGGCGATAACCACGAAACAGCACAAGCCGTAGCATCAGAATTAAACTTGGCAGATTTTAAAGCCAGTATGTTACCAGAAGACAAGCTCAAAGAAGTAGAAAAACTACAAGAAAACGGAAAAGTAGTCGCTATGGCAGGTGATGGAATCAACGATGCCCCTGCATTGGCCAAAAGTGATGTAGGAATTGCTATGGGAACGGGAACGGATGTCGCGATTGAAAGTGCGATGATAACATTGGTTAAAGGCGATTTACAGGGAATTGTTAAAGCGAGAAACTTAAGCCATAAAGTAATGCGCAATATCAAACAAAACCTGTTTTTTGCATTTATATACAACACCCTAGGTGTGCCTATTGCAGCAGGCGTACTCTATCCTGTTTTCGGGTTGCTGCTATCACCTATGATTGCTGCCTTGGCGATGAGCTTCAGTTCGGTATCGGTAATTTTAAATGCCCTGCGATTAAGAACCAAAACAATTAAATAATATAACCTATGAAAATACAGTATTACATATTAGCCCTAATAATACTTTCTTCCTGTAAACAAGAAAGTAAAGAGACCAATGAAGTTGTGACCAAAGAAATAGAAACGGTTTCTCAAACCGCTAAAACCGACAAGAAAAAACCATTAAGTCCGCATACCGAAACAAGGGCAATGGTTGGCGATGCTCATATTCATATCGATTACTCTTCCCCAGGCGTAAGGAATAGAATAATTTTTGGTGGACTGTTGGCTTACGACCAAGTCTGGCAGGCTGGTGCCCATATGGCTACTTGGTTGGAAACAAATAAGGATTTAGAAATTGATGGCAAGGAATTAAAAGCTGGGAAATATGGATTTTTTGTAATTCCGAATCAAGAAGAATGGACAGTCATTTTCAACAGGAATTGGAACCAACACGGAAAGGATGACTATGATGCGAGCGATGATGTATTACGATTTAAAGCAACGCCTAAAATTTCCGAAGAAATCAAGGAACATTTAGAGTACAAAATAAACAAAACAACTGAGACTTCAGGAACAATCTCAATGAGTTGGGAAAAAGTAACGATTGAGTTTCCTTTGGAAATAAAGTAATATGGTGAACAGAAAAACAGCGAAATGGATTAGAAAAGCGCACCGCTATTTGGGTATCTTTTTAGGTATTCAGTTCTTGATGTGGACGATTAGTGGGATGTATTTCAGCTGGACGGATATCGACGATATACACGGTGACCAATTTAAGAAAGAAGCACCTGTGCAGACCTCATTTAATGATTTGCTCAGCACATCCCAACTTGCTATAAATGAGCCTGTACATTCTTTGGAACTACTGGAAATAGCAAATGAACCTTATTATTGGATTAATGAAGCACAGCTTTATAATGCCAGAACAGGACAAAGGAAAAATGGGATTTCTAAAAAAGAGGCTCAACAAGTTGCAAGTAGATATATGTTGGACGATTTAGAAATAGCAAAAATTCAATTAGTCGATTCTGTAAGCCCACATCACGAATATCGCGGTCGCCCACTTCCAGCCTATGAAATTTCGTATGAGACACCACAAAATTTAAAAGCCTATGTGGCAGTTGAAAATGGTGCATTTCAAACGGTGAGACACAGGGATTGGCGTTGGTTCGATTTCCTTTGGATGACACATACAATGGATTACCAGGGAAGGGATAATTTCAACACGTTGTTGTTAAGGGCATTTTCACTTTTGGGATTGATAACCGTATTGAGCGGTTTCGTATTATGGTATATCAGTTCGCCATCGATCAGAAAATTAAAGAAGAAGTTCAAATAAATAATAATTTAAAAACCAAAAACAATGGATTCAAAAGAAAACACAAAAGACGGAATGAAGAAAAATACTTACGGAAAGTTTATGGCTATGCTTGGGCTTTCATTTATAGCAATGTACATCACAATGTACCTAAATACCTACGAATGGGACCACGTTTGGTTCAGCCTTACAAGATTTTATATGGTTTGCCTCGGTATAGCTGCAATGGCAGTAATTATGTTGTCATTAATGCTAAATATGTATAAGAACAAAAAAAAGAACATAGCTATTTATTTGGGGAGTTTAATACTTTTTGTGAGTGCATTGGGTCTGGTACGCGAACAAAAATCAACTGTAGGTGACGTTCTCTGGATGAAAGCAATGATTCCACACCACTCTATCGCTATCTTAACGAGTAAAAGAGCCGATATAAAAGATCCGGAAGCCAAAAAACTTGCTGAGGAAATTATAGAGGCACAGTTGCGTGAGATTGCTCAAATGAAAAAGATAATATATAGATTAGAAAACCAAAAAGAGGAATAGTAATTGTACTTATTCTTTTATAATTAAAGCTTGTTCGCAACAATACTTAAGACTAAATAATTATTTAGTTAGTCTTAAGAACATATAATAAATTAGGTGATATGAAAAAGAATGTAATATTCATAGGTCTTGCTCTTATAGTAGGCTTATTAGGAGGGTGGCTTATATTTGGAGGCTCAACGAATGACAGGAGTCCTGTAAAAGACTTATCGGATATGTCTGATCAACACGATCATTCTGGGGAAACCGTTGAACAAATGTGGACCTGCTCAATGCATCCACAGATTATGCAACCCGAAGCTGGCGATTGTCCTATATGTGGGATGGACTTAATCCCTGCTGAAACTGGTGCAGAAGGTCTCGCAGCAAACGAGATAAAAATGACCGAAAATGCTATGGCATTAGCAAATATTCAAACTACCATTGTGGGTAATGCAGAAACAAGCGATGATGATGGGATGATATCCCTTTCGGGAAAAATAGCTGCTAACGAAGAAAACAATACCGTACAATCCAGCTATTTTAAAGGAAGGATAGAACAACTCAACGTTAACTATGAAGGACAGCAAGTAAACCGTGGTCAGCTACTCGCAACCATTTACGCACCAGACCTTGTAGCGGCACAACAGGAATTGATTACCGCGGCATCGTTGAAAGAATCGCAACCTGCTTTATACAAAGCCGTGCGCAACAAACTCAAAAATTGGAAACTTTCAGAAGCACAAATCAATGCTATAGAAGAAAGCGGAACAGTGCGCGAGAACTTCCCGATTTATGCAACGGTTTCCGGAACGGTTTCAGAAGTAATGGCAGCACAGGGCGATTATGTAAATCAAGGACAGCCTATTGTGAAGTTGAGCAACCTCAATTCGGTTTGGGCAGAATTTGATGCTTATGAAAATCAGATAGCGCAATTCAACGTTAGGCAAAAAATCAACATCACGACCAATGCCTATCCCAATAAGGAATTTGAAGGAACTATTTCATTCATCGACCCTATTCTAAATAATGCGACACGCACGGTAACGGTACGTGCAACCCTTCAAAATAGAGACAACCTATTTAAGCCAGGAATGTTTGTGACGGGTAAGATTGAAGGGGCAACACAAACTCTGGAAAATACACTTACCGTGCCTGCAAGTGCTGTGCTGTGGACGGGCGAGCGCTCATTGGTATATGTGAAAACCAATCCTAATGAACCTGTATTTGAAATGCGCGAAGTAACCTTGGGCAATCGCTCTGGCGAAACTTACCAAGTATCTTCCGGATTAAATAATGGCGATGAAATAGTAACCAATGGAACGTTCACGGTAGATGCAGCAGCACAATTACAGGGTAAAAAATCAATGATGAATCAGCAAATGATGCAGGACGAATCAGCTATGATGGGCGATATGGAAATGAGTTTCAGTAACAGTTTTAGTTCTGCATTTAATGAAGCATTACCGTCGTATCTCAAAATGAAAGATGCATTGGTAGAAAGCGATGCTGGTCAGGTTTCTACTTTCGCGAAAGCGACATCAAAGAAATTAAAGGAAATTTCTACATCAGATTTAGGCAAGATGGAAAAGCAACATCTTACCAAAAGTATTGAGATGCTGGATGCTATCGCCACAAACGACAATCTGGAAAACCAGCGTGCTCACTTTGTCATTCTAAACAAGAATATAGTACCTATTGCTATGAACATAGAAAACTCAACAAATTACTATGTCCAAAAATGCCCGATGGCAAACAACAATAAAGGTGCAGTTTGGTTGAGTGCTGAAGAAGAAATTAGAAATCCATACTATGGTGATGCAATGTTAACCTGTGGTAGTGTGATTGATTCCAATAAGTAATAGACCATTAATAAACTAAACTTAATATGTTAATTCAAACTTTATAACTTTTGTGCTTTTCCAGTAAATTATTTTAATAAAATATAGAGTGTATTATCATACAATATACACGCAAGGTAAACTCGTAAAATACTTCCATCAAAAGACTACGGCATAAAGCCAGCGCTTCTTCCCCTACTCATTTATTCCGTTTCCTTTTGAGCCAAGATTTTATCTTCCGTTTGGTTTCTGCTCAAATATTGTTTAATCAAAAATTTGAGAATTATGACAACAAAAGCGAGTACCAGAAAGAAGCGCAGTAGAGCGAAATCTACTGCCAAGAAAGAAGTAAACGGGAAGAAAACAGCCCCACTTCAAATTCAGAACTTACCATTGGGTAAAATCAGGCCTGACCTTGAACAGCCGAGAAAGACCTTTAACGAGGATGCGTTAAAGCAGCTTTCTGAGAGTATCGAAAAGCACGGTGTGTTGCAACCAATCACGGTAAGACAACTAAATGGCCATTACGTCATTGTAATGGGCGAACGCCGATATCGTGCAAGTAAATTGGCAGGAAAGAAAACTGTACCCTGTATCGTCAGAACTTATGAGAGCAATGATGTTTTGGAAGTTCAGATTATAGAGAATCTGCAAAGACAGAATGTAGAACCGACCGAAGAAGCTGAGGCGATTGCTTACCTAAATGAGAAATATGCGCCTACCGAAATTGCGAAGCGATTGGGAAGAACAGATAATTTCATCAGACAGCGACTAAAACTGGCTGGATTGATTGACGGTTTCAAGCACTTTGTCCGAAATGGCGAAATGACGATTTCATTGGGTGTTGGTGTAGCACTCTTCGAGCCGGAAGAACAACAGATGATGTTGGAAACGATGGGCAAAGATTTTAATGCACATCAGATTAACAGGATGATTAAAGACCAGACCTATGATTTGGAAAAAGCATCGTTCGATGTTACCGATAAAAAATTGGTGTCGAAAGCTGGGTCTTGTGTAGAATGTCCTTTCAATGCAGCCAATCAAGGCAATCTGTTCGGCGAAGGTCAAATGGTCTGCACAAAATCAGCCTGTTTCGAAACAAAGAAAAACAAATCGTTCTTGAACCTGATTGAAAAGTCCAAGAAAGAGAACATCCTATTGATTCCTGAAATACAACAATACTGGGCAGATGACGAAAACAATCAACTCATTATATCACAATTGGAAAAGAACGGATTGAAAGTCTATTTACTGGACGATGTTGAAATCATAGAAAATCCAATTGAGCCAACAATCGTAGCTGTTCAGAAAGAGTATCAGCATTACGATTATTCTGAAGATGAGTTAAAGGCAGAATTGGATGAAGCAATGCAGACTTATAAAGAAGCATTGGAAAAATTCAATTCAGCAAAAGAAGATGGATTTAAAAACGGCATCGTGTTCCATCCAGATTCATTCCAACACAAGGAAATCTTTTTGAAAATTGTTGAAAAATCCAAGAACGATTCTACGGAATATTCGGCACCATTGGCCAACAGAAAAATGGCAGATTGTACGCCTGAAGAACAAATCGTAAAAATCAACGAAAGGGAAATCCGGAAGAAGCAAATAGAGAACAACAAGCAGTTTGAAGAAGTTGTGCAGATGATTCGAGAAACGAAATACATCGATACGAAGAAAACACTTTCAAAAGACGAAATGGTGGCATTTTCAATATCGCTTTTTGAAAATAATGTGGACTATATGAGTCAACAAAAGTATTTCTCAAAGTTCTTGGGCGACACTTCAAAGATGACCAGAGTTGAAATGGTAGAGAATTTCAAGAAGAAGTTCAAAAAGGAAACCTTCCATAAATTGATACGGTATATGCTCACGAGGCAAGTGCATTTTGGCGAAAGCAATCACGTCAACAACTTGACGAATATTTCATTCTACAATGCGATACAGGGATATTATAAATCCAAGATTGCAGGCATAGAAAAGGAATATGCCGAAAAAAGAAGCAAGCGTGAGGAACGTATGAAAGAGCGCATCACGGTTCTTGAAAAGCAAATTCAGCAACTGAAAGATTAGCTTTTGTTGTTTGAAGAAGGGTCGGCATTCGTGCTGGCCCTTCTTCTTTTTTATGATACCGCTTTAGTTGAAGTGACTATAAAATAAAATGGGTTATCAATCAATAGTTAGCGCAAAGGTAAACTCGTAAAATACACCCATCAAAAGACTACGGCATAAAGCCCACGCGACATCCTACGCTTATTTATTCCGTTTCCTTTTGAGCTGAGATTTTAGCTTCCGTTTGGGTACTGCTCAAATATTGTTTAACTAAAATTCAAAAGTTATGTATTTACAAAATTTGCAACAGGATGAAATCTTTGTTCCATCAGAAATGAAATCCTTAAAAAGTCTGACACAGATGGAATCCCGACGAGGTTTTGAAAATGTCATTATCTCAAATGGCAAAATCGTGAATGTGGTATCGAACAGTTATGGCCACATTCCAAACCAACTGTTCTTCAAGAAAGCTGAAGATATGTTGACCGATGCGCAACTGAACTTCCACAAACGCACCATCAACAAAAATGATAGGTCGTTCATTACTGACTTTATTATCGATGATAAAAGCCAGTTTACCGTCAAGAATGATAAGGACTTGATATTACCGATGCTTCGGTTCAAAAACTCGTATGACGGAAGTGAAAAGACCTCTGGACACTTCGGGTTTTATAGAGAGGTGTGCTCAAACGGTCTGCACGTGTCACAAGCAGAAATCGAGTTTTCCATAAAACACAGTAAGAACAATACGCACTTGATTATGCCGAGATTGAATAATCTATTCGATAAATTTTTAGATAATGAATTCTATACCATTACCAAGAAATTCGACAAGATGAAAGAATTTAAAATCATCAATACACAAGAATTTGTGAAGGCAATTCTCGACAGAACGAAACTGTTCAGATACGAATGTAGCGACAAGAATAGCGACCCTTCAAAAAAGTCTCGCGAGGTTATCGAAATATTGAACTACGAAGCCTTGTTGCTCAACGAAGAACCAAATCTATGGTTGGGTTACAATGCCTTCAACTCGGTACTTCATAACGTTTTGAAGAAAAGCTTCGGACAACAAGAGCGGTTAGATAAAAAGCTGTTTGATGAAGTCTATGCTATGGCATAAATTAAATAAAGGTTTGTCCAGTACCTCAAACTGGATTTTGATTTATCATTCCCTAAGGTGTCACTAAATTTTACCATTAAAAAATGGGCTATCAAGGGCATTCAAACTTATCCTGTAAGAAAAAAGTGTGTAAAGTGATCGGATGGATTTTTTTCTATTTAAATTTGAGGGTAATAAATTTACACGACCATAAAGTATATTTTGGAGAAATTATTTAAAACCACATATTTTAGTCAGTTTGAACCTGCCCTAATCAGCGAGATGATTGAGGTTGGGGAATTTAGTCAAATTTCTGAAGGTCAAGACTTAATTAGAGTTGGACAATTCATCCATTTTATACCATTGGTAATTCAAGGTAGTATTAAAATAATGCGTCCTGATGATGACGGAAATGAGTTATTGCTTTATCATTTAGAAGAAGGAGGAACCTGTGCGATGTCAATGAATTGTTGTTTGGGAAGCACAAAAAGTGAAATACACGCGATTGCAGAAACTGATGTCAAGATTCTTAAAGTACCTGTTGCCAAAATGGAAGAATGGTCCAGTTCTTATAAAACCTGGAGACATTTTGTTTACAACAGTTACCATAACCGAATGATGGAAATGTTGGACAGTATAGACAATATTGCGTTTAATAATATGGATGAGCGATTGGAAAAATATCTTCAGGATAAAATGGAATTATTAAATAGCAAACACATATACTCGACTCACAAAGAGATTGCACAAGACCTGCATACCAGTCGTGTGGTAATTTCACGCCTGCTGAAGAAAATGGAAAATAGCAATAAGTTAAAATTGCACCGCAGTTTTATTGAAGTCCTGTAACAACAGTTACAGACTTTGAACATACCGACACGTACATTTGTTCCATAATTTTCTGAACAAATGGAAATCGTAGAAATTTTAGGTTACGTAGGTGCTCTTTTGATAGGACTTGTATTAGGGTTGATTGGTGGTGGTGGCTCAATTCTTACCGTTCCTATCTTGGTGTATGCACTTGCGCTTAACCCAGTAATTGCAACAGCATATTCATTATTTGTGGTGGGAGCAACATCTCTTATTGGCGCAATTAAAAATATGATGAAAGGGATGGTGGATTATAGAACAGCCATCATTTTTGCTGTCCCAGCTTTTATAGCTGTTTATCTTACTCGGGCATTCTTAATTCCTGCTATTCCTGAAGAACTTTTTAGTGTAAACAGTTTTATGGTCACGAAGAACCTGGCCATAATGCTCTTTTTTGCCATTATTATGTTGCTCGCATCTGTTTCAATGATTCGAAACAAGCGAAAAGAAATTGACGAGGAAGCTCAAATAACCTATAACTATCCTTTAATAATTATAGAAGGTTTGGTGGTGGGAACTATTACAGGTATAGTAGGTGCAGGCGGTGGCTTTTTAATTATACCTGCCTTAGTTCTCTTAGCAAAATTGCCAATGAAAAAAGCAGTTGCGACGTCCCTTTTAATAATCGCGATTAAATCTCTGATTGGTTTTTTGGGCGATGTTCAGAATTTAGATATTGACTGGCCATTCCTTCTTATTTTTACATCAATTTCAGTTGTGGGCATTTTTATTGGGATCTGGCTCAATAAATTTATAGACGGAAAGAAACTCAAGAAAGCATTTGGATGGTTCGTTCTTGTAATGGGTATTTATATAATCTACAAAGAACTAACAATGTAAAATACAAGGATGGAAAAATACATTGACATAATAATAGAATCTTTTATTGGCTATTGGGACTACCTTGTTTATGAAATATCAAACCCCTCTTGGACCAACTATTTCTATTGGCTTATTGGGCTCTCTTTGATGGTTTTCACTTTGGAAATCATTATTCCCTGGCGAAAAAAACAACCTATTTTTAGAAAAGGATTTTGGCTGGATGCTTTCTATATACTGTTTAACTTTTTCCTATTTTCTCTTGTAGGTTACAACGCCTTATCAAATGTAGGAGTCGCCCTATTCGATGATTTTCTTAGTAGTTTTGGTATAAACAATATAGTAGCTATTGAAGTTCAATCGCTACCAGAATGGTCGCAATTGTTGATTATGTTTCTAATTGCAGATTTTGTCCAATGGAACGTGCATAGATTGTTGCACCGCGTATCTTGGTTATGGAAATTTCATAAAGTACACCACAGCGTTAAAGAAATGGGCTTTGCGGCACAGTTTCGGTTTCATTTTTTGGAAACTATAGTATATAAAACTATACAGTACATCCCATTGGCAATGATTGGTTTTGGCATACAAGAATTTTTTATTGTTCATATGTTTGCCGTTTTTGTTGGGCATCTCAATCACGCCAATTTAGGCTGGAGCTATGGTTATTTAGGCTATATATTTAATAACCCAAGAATGCACATTTGGCATCACGCTAAAGAGTTTCCCAAACAATTTAAATACGGAATGAACTTTGGTCTGACACTTAGCATATGGGATTATTTATTTGGTACTGCCCACGTACCTAAAAGTGGCCGTAATTTGGAAATTGGTTTTCAAGGCGATGAAAGTTTTCCGAAAACTTTTTGGCAACAACTTATATATCCATTTCAGAAAGAGAGTAAATAGGGAAAAACACAATACCCAAAATACTTTGAGGGCATCATTAGTAACTGATATTAATTGTAAGCTTTTTTTAGTGTAAATGTTAATCTTTTTTTAAAACATTAACTTGTGTATCAAAGGTTACCACAATTGGTGGAGATTCCAATTATTTTTGAAATGAACGAAAAAATTTAATCATAAAATTATGGATATAAAACAATTTGAATACAAACCATTGGCGCATTATTCCTATGCGATTATAAGCGAAGGAAAAATGGCCGTTATTGACCCAGAGCGTGACCCGAAGCAGTACTACGATTTCGCAAAAGCCAACAATGCTAAAATCGTTGCAGTTATTGAAACACATCCCCACGCAGATTTTGTAAGTTCCCATTTACAGATTCATAAAGAAACCGGTGCAACAATTTATAACAGTGAAAAAACTGGTGCAGATTACCCATACACCGCTTTTGATGAAGGCGGCACCTTAAAAATTGGTAATGTTGTACTAACGGCAATCAATACACCAGGCCACTCGCCAGATAGTATAACGGTAGTTGCAACCCAAAATGATAAAACAGTACTTTTTACTGGCGATACGCT
This sequence comes from Winogradskyella sp. MIT101101, assembly GCF_047126865.1. Taxonomy (NCBI): domain Bacteria; kingdom Pseudomonadati; phylum Bacteroidota; class Flavobacteriia; order Flavobacteriales; family Flavobacteriaceae; genus Winogradskyella; species Winogradskyella sp. MIT101101. The sequence goes on from NZ_CP138982.1 coordinate 2,525,344, forward strand.
ATTTATAGGCGATGTTGGTCGTCCAGACTTACGCGAAAAGGCAGGAAATATGCAAGCCAAACGAGAAGAACTGGCTGAAATGATGTATGATACCATACAGAATAAGTTCAATGGTTTACCAGATGATGCCATTGTTTATCCCGCTCACGGTGCTGGGTCCCTTTGTGGAAAAAGTATGAGTGATGACAACAGCAGTACTTTAGGTAATGAACGAATGGGCAATTGGGCTTTTAAAGAACAATCGAAAGAAGAATTCATAGAGAAACTTTTGGATAGTCAACCATTCATACCCTCATATTTTGGTTATGATGTAGATACAAATAAAGATGGTGCAGAGAATGTTCAACAATCCATAGATAGAATTCCATTTAAGGAAAATGCTACAGCCCAAGGCCTGATTGTTGACGTACGTGAAGAGGAAATCTTTAAAAAAGGACATCTTGAAGGCAGTTTTAATATTCAGGCAGTTTCAGATAATGCAAAATTTGAAACTTGGTTAGGTGCCATTGTAGAGCCAGAAGAAGAATTTACTTTAGTTATAGATAGCAAAGAAAACAAAGAAAAGCTTTTACACCGAGTGGCTAAAATCGGTTATGAAAAACAATTGAAGCAGGTTATCACGCTTTCAGATAAAAATTTAGTTTCTACGGAGGTCTTGGATTTGAAAGACTTTAAAAACAATCCTGATAAATATACCATTATAGACATTCGTAACAAAAGTGAAGTTGAAGAGGGAAAATATTTTGATAGCGCCTTAGCTCATCCTCTAAATGAACTTCGTGATACGGCTGAAGATATACCTACAAATAAGCCAATTGTAGTGCATTGTGCAGGTGGTTATCGCAGTGCTGCTGGAAGTAGTATTCTTCAGAAAAAACTTAATGATGTAACAGTGTATGATTTAAGTGATGACATAAAGGAATTCAAATAAAACCTCAAAGCATATAGGTTAACGGCATCAACTTTAAAATTGATGCCGTTTTTTTTAATTGTTTTTTACTTTAAATCTAACAAAAAATCCTTGAATTCTTGGTCACTATAATCGGCCATACCTTTATGAGTCAAAACCAAATTGCCAGCCGCATCAATTATATAGGTTGTTGGTAATGAAGATGATTGGAACATTTCTGGAAGATTACTCGCAGGAGCGTAAATCGGTAAATCATAACCCTTGCGCTTATCAAAAACTTTAGCCTTTTCAAAATCATCATCGAAGGACAACATTACAAACGCAACTTCATCGCCCATTTCTTCGTGCAATTTGTCGATACTGGGCATTTCGGCAATACAAGGTGGACACCACGTTGCCCAAAAATTCAAAAATATGACCTTGCCTTTAAATTCTTTCAATGACCTTATTTTGCCTTCAGCGTCAATCAATTTTAGGTTCAAATCTGCTTTGGTAAGATTTGGCATTGATGCCTCATCATCGTTATTTTCATTGTTTCTTACCAGCGTAATTTCTTCTACATCAGGATTCATCAAGCCTGTAGCGAGTAATCCGCGTTGAGCAAAACCTACGACTTCGGTATGTAAACCAGTTGCGTAAAGTGTAATGGCCACTATCGCAAAAATTCCATATTGTATCCACGTTTTCTTTTTGTTTTTATTTTCTTTCTTAGTATTCATAACTTTAATTTTTATTGAAATTTATAGTTAGTTTTGGGCACGGTCGAAAAGGAATACGTGCCGAGATATTCACAATAGGCTCTTCCTTCCAAGGTGGGCGATATGGGCGAATTTTTTTTAAGATATTCCTCTACCACATCGTGAATGGTATAATCCATTACTTCCACATCTTTCACATTAGCCATCCTGCACAGATTATCTATTGGGTCGCCTGGTCGTACACAAGCAGAAATCGTGTAAAATTCGTCATCTTTCATAGGCTCGCCGTTGACCGTTATTGCTGAAATACGGTTTCCACGTTCGTTTTGGCTATTGAAATTGACCTTCATACCTGAAAACCGCACCAACCAACCGCCAAATCGCTCGGTCGGTTTTTGTGAAAAGGCATTGTGCGTCTCTTTTTCCAACCAATCCCTAATCTGTTTCCCGGTGGCTTTTCCCGTTTTCACCTTTTCATTTACCGGAAGTAAGTTCCATAAATTAGCCCGGGTTATTGGAGCGGGTTTTCCATTTTCGGGCACAATAGGATTGCCAAAGCGAAAGCCATTTGAAATAGCGATATCCGCACCCGTTTTCCAGCGGGCAGCATCGGTAATCATATTATCCATTGGGTTTTCAACGGTAAGATAGCGATAAATAGGTGTCTCGGTGTACCCAATCACCGTTTCCAAATGCTCTTCGTAGGGCGCTTTTGCCTTATCAACAAGCGCTTGTACTTTCTTATCAGCTGGGAAAACCTCTGGGTCAACATCAATAAGTTCATAATCATCATCCACCAATGTACCATCAACAAAATGCAAAGTAAGTTTACCAACAAAAGAACCAAATGCACCCGGTTCGGTAACCTTGGCGTACTTGCCCTGTATAGGTTTGCGCACGCGCTCGTGTGTGTCATTCCCTAATATGTAATCTACATTTTCTGAAAGGGTATTGTTGGCGAGTTCTACCTGTTTAAAAATACCCAAGTGCGTCACTAAAAAAAGTACATCCAAGTCTTCATTGACCTTTAAATCATCCACTTGCTTTTTCAAATCATTGGTAAGACCACTAAAGGCAATCCCTCTACTAAAAATTGGATTTTGCCTAACGGGAACGTCAGGATCGTTTATGCCCATAAACCCGATACGCACACCTTCTATTTCTTTAACAGAATAAGCGGGAAACAAAAGTTCTTCGCTTTTTTCGTGGTACATATTCTGTGCAATTACATCCGTGTCATATCCCTGCATCACATCTATCATCACGTCTTTGCCGTACACCACTTCCCAGTTACCCGGGATGATGATGTCATAGCCCATATTTTTGATGAGTTCGGGCATTACCTTACCTTCAGACAGAGCCGTGTAACCACTGCCTTGTATTAAGTCGCCACCATCAACTATAATTGTTCTATTGGGATTTTTTTGTCGTTCCATTTTAAAGAGCGTCTTTATATTGGCCAAACCGCCACGATTTTTAAAAAGTACGTTCTCGTTTTCCCAAAAAAGTTCGGGATGTGTATCAAGCTGTCCGTGTATATCGGCAGTTTGTAATACAGTAATGCTCAAGGTGTCCCGTACAGAATCGTTTGTTCCCATTCCATTCGATATTTCTGTTTTGCACGAGACCAAGACCAATAGTATTCCAATTATCGAAAGAGCTGCAATGAAACTTTTCTTAAATATTTTCATAATTATAGGCTTAAACTTTTATATCCTTTTTTCTGAAGTTGAAAGTTGTATAAAATGCCGTTTTCGACGGTTTTCATTTCTTTGGGTACTTTCGTTTTATCAACCTTGAATTTATTGAGCGAAAAACCACAGGCTACCAATTGGACACCAGCATTTTCAGCACGCTCTATAAAGTCATTCATTTTAGAACTATCTGTAATATCGCCAATTTCCTTGCCGCAAATGATAACTTCAAACTGACCAAAATTGCTACCATCTTCCTCTTTTAATGATTCCGCAGTTAAAATTATTGGTTCTAATTGGGGCACTTTTTTAGTAAGTACCACATAATTATTTTTGTTTGTATCTACAGTGTTTTGGGCTAAAGAACTACAACTCGTAAAAAGAGTCATTACTATTACTACTGTACTATAAAAAATTGTTTTCATTTTAATTTATTTTAAAAGGTTACTGGTGTCGTTCAGTATAAAAAAAAGAAGTCCACCGAGAATTGCTATATTTTTAAAGAGTGGTCCAAGGGTTGTAATTTGTCCTACTTGAACCGTTAATGTGATGGGTATTAAAACCGCCATCAAAACTATTGCCGCCCATTTGGTTTTATATCCTATCAGGAATATAAAACCTGCTGTTAACATTACGATACCAGAGATAATGATTAGCCACTGAGGTTCGCCAAAGAAATAGGCAATACCCTTAAAACTGGCTTGTTCAATGCGTTTGGCAGTTTTCTCTATGTTAAGCAAGTGATTAAAACCTGCAACGAGAAATATGCCGCTCACCAATATGCGTAATAATTGTATGGAACGACGGCTTATTAAAATTTTTGTCGTCATTATAAATGATGTAAAAAAATGATTGAATTTGCGTGGTGTTTATCCTAATGGTTTAACAGACCAAAATTATGATGTGTGAAAGAGCAGTACGGAAGCACCAACTTTAAAATTTTATAAAAAAGTAATTACACCAAACGTGGTGGCGGAGAATCATTATCTAAAAAGCGATAACTTAATAGTGAAGAAAAATGTTCGTTGAAAATTGCTGTAGGTCTTGAAATATTTGGTTCCCAAGAGAAAAGTTCAAATTGAAATTGCGATATACAAATACCACTTAACATAACAATTTGTGACGTGCTAAGGTCAACTTGCGAAAAATCGATTGTTTTGTTTGTCTGTTTTGGAGAATTTTTCTTTTTACAATTAGGTTTTACAAAAGATATGTCATTTCCGCTGAACAAAGCGTTCAGTCCATTTGCATCAATGACGATAAATTTCGCCATAAAGATGAATGTAAGAAATAACGCTATGTAAGTTTTAGATTTCACAATTGATACAAAAATAAGAGAAAGGGTTTGTTCTATGTGTAACCTTTGTTACCTAACTTAATATAATTTAAAACAGGTAGGATATACGTAAAAAACAAATACGTTAGCCTCAGGTTTTATCACTTTAGTACTTGAAATGCCCAAACTATTAGTAAAAATCCAACACCCGTTATTGCCGGCGCAGGAATTTTCATAACAATGCCAACTACAATCATTGCAATGGCAGTTAAGGCAAGTAGTATAGAAATCAAGTTCAATTTTTTATTACGTGTCATAATCTTCAATTTTATTTAAAGGTAATAAAAATCAATTGAGATTAATGTAACTATTGTTACCGTTTGGCTATATTGAAATCAGCATCTTTGTATAAATTATATAATATGGATTTGATATATGAACCGTGGCCTTGGTATGTAGCGGGACCACTTATTGCCCTTGTGATGTTCGTTTTATTGCTCGTTGGTAAGCAATTTGGAATGTCGTCTAACTTAAGAACGGCTTGTGCTGCTGTGGGCGCTGGAAAAGCATCTGAATTTTTTAAATTTGATTGGAAGGCCGAACGATGGAACTTGATGGTTGTACTCGGTGCAATTCTTGGCGGTTTTATTGCATCTACCTATTTGAGTGATAATACAGTAAACATTAATTCCGAAATCGCTCAACAACTATCTGATGATTTCAACATCAAGAGTGCTGGCCAAGCATACCTTCCAACTGAAATCTTTGCTGTCGAAAATCTTGCTGACCCATTAAACATTGCCATTTTGTTAATTGGTGGATTACTTGTGGGATTTGGCGCAAGATATGCCGGTGGTTGTACATCTGGTCACGCCATTTCTGGATTGAGTAATTTACAATTACCATCGTTGATAGCCGTCATAGGCTTCTTCATTGGTGGACTTGTTATGATTCATTTATTATACCCTATTATCTTTTAAATTATGCGTTATATCACATACTTAGTTATTGGTACTTTCTTCGGAATAATTATGTTTAAATCTGAAGCTGCATCGTGGTTTCGCATTTATGAAATGTTCCAGTTTGGCAGCTTTCATATGTACGGTATTATAGGTTCCGCCTTGGTTCTTGGTGTTATTGGTATTCAAGTCATCAAAAGAAAAAACATCAAACCTTTGGATGGAAGCGAAATGAGTTTGCAGCCAAAGAATAAAAGCGTTGCTCGGTATCTTATTGGTGGAATAATCTTTGGATTGGGTTGGGCATTGGCAGGTGTTTGTCCAGGCCCTATATATGTATTAATAGGTGCTGGGTTTCCTTCAATTCTAATTGTACTTATCGGCGCGCTATTTGGAACTTTTTTATATGGTATGATTAAGGACAGATTGCCACATTAAAAAAATAATTTTTTGAATATTTTATTTAAATGTTTTCTTTCTATCTGCGAAACTGAAAAGTAAAATTAATTTTCATTAGTTTTGTAAGTGATGCAAAATCCAAATAAAATAGCAGCATTTTTCTTCTTAGGCTTGTTTAGTCTAATGATGCTGCATCAGGTTTTTCCACATTTGCATCATCAGCACGAGGAAACGCATTCCCATTCAGATATTGCCCATACTGGCGAACACCATCATCACGATGACGGTTCTCACGAGAAAGAAGAATCCCCATACGGTTTCTTTGGGTTCTTTATGGATATGCACGTCCATTCAACGGTGTCCAGCGATATTGTTGTACTTAAAAGGAATACTGCTGAGCAACAGACTACTGTAGATGACAATATTGTAAAAGCTGTATCTGATTTTCAAGAATTTTATGTCGTTGATAAAAGGCAAAACGCTAAGCCCCCAATTTATCAACCACCCAGCTATTATTTCAACTCTTACCTTTCATCCCTCGATTTACGGGGTCCACCATTTTTAGGTTAATCGTTTAGGAATACCTACCGCTACGGAAGGAATCCTCTTATACATTAAGATTAAACCTAAAATTTCAAACAATGAATAAATTCATCGTGTCCGCGATTTGCGGATGCCTGTTCTTTGTTAGCGGTTTCTCACAGGATAAAAACATTGGGGAACTGCTTAACGAAATAGAACAGAACAACACAGAGTTAAAAGGCTATCAATCGTTCATTGAAAGCCAACAACTCGAAAACAAGAGCGCCAATAATTTACCCGACCCACAGCTTTTAGGCTATTATTTGCCATTTGGCGATAACGCAACGGGAAATTATTCCGAATATCAAATATCGCAATCTTTCGAATTTCCGACGGTTTATGGTTCACGCAGTAAATGGAACGACCTAAAGTCGATACAACTGCAAACGTCCTATGCCAAAAAGCGGCAGGAAGTTTTGTTGGAAGCGAAATCGGTATTGGTTGAACTCGTTTTCCTTAAAAAGCAGAAAGCCGTTGAAACCGAAAGACGAACCCAAAGCAAACAGGTTTTCGACCAGGTTCAGGAGCTTTATGATAAAGAGCAAGTGGGTATTTTGGATTTGAACAAGGCGAAAATCGCTTGGATTCAAGAGCAATTCGTTGTTCAAAAGATTGAAAGCGAAATCCAAATTGTACTGTCCAAACTCAGAACATTGAACGGCGGGAATGCCATTGATGGTTTTACAGCAGGTATCGATTTGCCTATCGAAGTTGTTGCGGTCGAAACGCTTTGGCAAGAAAAATTGGCAAACGATCCTTCTTTGCAACGTTTAAAGGCTGCTGAAACAGCTTCGCTTCAAAAAGTAAAACTGGAAAAAAACAAGGTCTTACCAAATGTGGCACTCGGTTACAATTATCAGGGTGTTAGTGGTAGCAATTATTCAGGTTTTTACGGTGGCCTTTCTATTCCGTTGTGGAACAGCAAGAACAAGGTAAAAGCGGCCGAGGCCGATTATGAATATCAGCAATCGAATACTCAAGTCATTACCGCTTCGCTGTATACCCAATTTCAGGAAACATACAATCGATACGAATTGATACTCGAAAAATACAATGAGTATCTAACCACGATGGGCAACTTAAACAGCGAACAACTGCTCTTTAAGGCTTATATGCTGGGCGAATATTCATTTATGGATTACTATGTAGAGCTTCAGTTTTACCGAAATGCATCAGACAGAATGTTGCAGATGGAAAAGGAAATCCAACTACTACAGGCAGAATTATTAAAACATACTTTATAAACCTCAAAAACAAAGATTATGAACATTTCAAAAAAAATATTCGCAATAGCAATCGCATCAACTTTTTTGGTAACCTCTTGTAGGGAAACAAAAAAAGAGAGTACAGATGACCACGGTCACGAACACAATGAAGACGGAAGCCATATGCACGAGGAAGACATAAAACAAGAAGAATTTGAAGTAGGAAAAGATTCTATGGGAACAAAGGCAGATGACCACGGTCACGACCACGATTCGGACGGTAACCATTCAGATGATGATTCTGACACCCACAAACACGATGATGGTTCAGAACACCACGACCATTAAAAACCCAATAAATACAAAAGATGAAATATTTAATAATTGTGCTTGCCTTTTTGGCTATGTCCTGTAACAACAGGACAGAAGACGCACACGCACATAACGCAGATGGCAGCCACGTAGGCGAAGACACCCCACGATTAAGCCATACTATCTGGACGGACAAAACGGAGCTATTTGTTGAATTTCCTGCGCTTGTGGTAGGCAACGGAAGTCGATTTGCAGCTCACTTTACCGTATTGGACGAACATCGACCTGTTACAGAAGGTTCTGTAACAGTTAGCTTAATAAAGGATGGAAAAGGAATTAGAAATACGGTAGATGCACCGTCATCACCAGGTATTTTTTCGCCTGCCATACAACCGAAAGAAGCTGGGAACTATCAATTGGTTTTTGAATTGACAACCCCAGACTATTCAGATAAAATTTCCATTGATGATGTAATGGTATATGCCGCCACGGATGAGGCCATAAAGGCTTTGGGTGCGGAAGAAGATGATGCAGGAATCTCGTTCTTAAAGGAGCAGGCTTGGAAAATCGATTTTCAGACCGCACCTGTTGTTTCTGGTAAAATCTACGATGTCATCAACACGTCAGGTGTTTGGATGCCATCACCAGGTTCAACAAAGTCCTTGGCGGCAAAATCCAATGGTGTGGTAGATTTTAAAATGGATAACCTTACGGAAGGTACAGCGGTAAAACAAGGTCAGCTGTTAATGAGCTTGAACAGTCAAGGTTTGGCATCCAACAATTTAAGTACGGATATCGCTTCCGCGAAAGCGAAATTCCAACAAGCCAGATCCGAATATGAAAGGAAGAAAGAGCTATACGAATCGAAAATAGTCCCAAAATCTGAATTTGAGAAAGTAGAAAGCAGTTATGAGATAGCCAGAGCTAACTATCAATCCTTGGTATCCGGTGTTTCGGGCGGAAGCAAACAAATCCGTGCCCCTTTTGATGGGTTTATCAAATCCATAACCGTTTCAAATGGCGATTATGTAGAACAGGGCGTTGCGCTGGTAAGCGTTGGAACACATCAATCCAGAGTTTTAAAAGCGCAGTTAGCACCCAACTACGGACTTGCGATGGGTAATTTACAAGGTATATGGTATCAGGATAATGATAACCAATGGAAAGACGTAACTGATGCCGAGGGCAAAATCCTTTCGATTGGTAAGGACGTGGAACGTGAACACCCTTTGATTTCTGTTTTTGCAGAAGTCAATGCTACCGTCGATATGCCAATAGGAAGTCTAACACCTGTTCAGATAGCGATGGGAAATGCAACACAGAACACAATGATTCCCGTGAATGCTCTCTTGGAAGACTATGGAAGCTATTCAGTTATCGTTCAACTATCAGGCGAAAGTTTTGAAAGACGACCTGTTAAGATTGGAAAGCGCAATGGCGAAAATGTAGAGATATTGGAAGGTCTGCAAGTTGGCGAAGTGGTGGTAACAACCGGAGCGTATCAAGTTAAAATGGCTTCAATGTCCGGTTCTACACCCGCGCACGGCCACGAACATTAAAAACGAAGAGAAATGTTAAACAAAATATTATCAATTTCACTTCAAAACAGATTGCTCATTCTATTGGGAGCTGTTGCATTGAGCGTTTTGGGAATCTATTATGCGCGTACTATGAACGTGGATGTATTCCCAGACCTCACGGCACCTACGGTAACCATTCTTACCGAAGCGCACGGTATGGAATCTGAAGAAGTAGAAAAACTGGTTACCTATCAACTGGAAACGGCCCTGAATGGTTCGCCCAATGTGAGACGAATCCGTTCGTCATCGGCAGCAGGTATTTCCATTGTTTGGGTAGAATTTGAATGGGGAACCGATATTTACCGTGCCCGACAAATCGTGAGCGAACGTATCCCAATGGTACGAGAGAACCTTCCCGAAGGAATCGGTGCGCCTACAATGGCACCTATTTCTTCCATTATGGGCGAAATAATGCTCTTGGGCGTGACTTCGGATAGTCTTTCGCCAATGGAATTACGAACGCTTTCCGATTGGACAATTAGACCACGCATCAAAGCGATTGGTGGTATAGCAAATGTGGTGGTCATTGGTGGCGATTATAAGCAATACCAAGTATTTGCCAATCCCGAAAAGATGAAGTATTACGATGTGAGCCTATCGGAATTGGTTGAACAGGTTAAGGAAGCAAATCAAAATGCGCCTGGCGGTATCATAAACCAATATGGCAACCAATACATCATAAAAGGAAGCGGTAGAGCCTATGTGCTGGAAGACTTGCAGGAAGCGGTTCTAAAACAAGTAAACGGTCAGACCATCAAAATTAAGGATGTGGCGACGGTACAAGTTGGTGCGGCCGATAAAATTGGCGATGGCTCGTTAAACGCAAATCCCGCTGTGATTCTGACCATTTCAAAACAGCCCGATGTAAACACCTTGGAGCTGACAGACCGCTTGGATGAAGCGATTGCTGATTTAGAATCCTCATTGCCAAAGGGGGTCAACATCAAAAGTCAAATCTTTAGACAATCTGATTTCATAGATGCTTCTATTAGTAATCTAAATATGACCCTTTTAGAAGGTGCATTTTTTGTAATGATTATCCTGTTCATCTTTCTAATGAATTGGAGAACTACCGTTATTTCCTTGCTGGCTATTCCTATTTCATTATTGGTTTCCATCATCATATTAAAATGGTTGGGTTATACCATAAATACAATGAGTTTGGGTGGTATGGCCATTGCCATAGGTGCGTTAGTAGATGATGCCATCATCGATGTGGAAAATGTGTATAAACGCTTGCGCGAAAATATCAGAAAACCGAAAGAGAAGCGGGAATCGACTATAAAAGTAGTACGTGATGCTTCAGTAGAGATACGAAGTTCCATCATTATTGCAACCCTAATTATCATTGTATCATTTGTTCCTTTGTTCTTTTTAAGCGGAATGGAAGGTCGATTGTTGCAACCGCTGGGAATAGCCTTTGTAACATCTGTATTGACCTCATTGGTAGTTGCCGTGACGGTCACGCCTATTCTGTGTTCCTATTTATTGGATAACGAAAAGCTTTTGAACAAGCAGGCAGAAGGTACACGCGTGGAGCGATGGCTACAGAAACATTATGGCAACCTTTTGGAACGTGTAACCAGAATACCCAAAACCATTATAGGCGTAACCGTGATTGCCTTTCTGTTAAGTCTGTTGGTTGTCACACAATTAGGACGAAGTTTTCTTCCTGAATTCAACGAAGGTTCTTTAGTAATAAGTGTTGTCGGTCCGCCGGGAATGTCTTTAGAAGAGAGTAATAAGACAGGTAAATTAATCGAGACTATACTATTGGATATGCCCGAAGTGGAGGTCGTTACCCGAAGACAAGGCCGTGCCGAACTGGACGAACACGCGCAAGGTGTCAATGCTTCTGAAATTGATGTGCCTTTTGTCCTTGAGGACAAAACAAAAGAAGAGTTCTTTGAGGAAGTCCGAAACAAATTGAGCGTTGCACCAGGTGTCAATATTACCTTGGGACAACCCATCGCCCACCGTATTGACCATATGCTTTCCGGAACACGCGCCAATATTGCCATCAAGATATTTGGTTCCGATTTACAACAACTATTTGAAGTAGGTAAAAGCGTAGAGCAGAACATCAAGGACATTGATGGATTGGCAGATGTTGCGGTTGACCAACAAATTGAAGTGCCACAAATTCGTATCAAACCCAAACGCCAGATTCTCTCGGCCTATGGAATGACGGTCGGTAATTTAATGGAACAGGTAGATATTGCCTTTGCAGGCGAAGAAGCGGGCGAGATTTATGAAGGACAGCAGTATTTTGATTTGGTGGTGCGCTATAATAAACCGTTTCGAGACAATATTGAGAACATCAATAAAGCCTTAATCAGTTTACCAAATGGAGGTCAAACAACTTTAGGCGAATTGGCGACTGTGCAATCCGTAAGTAGCCCAAACACCATTAATCGTGAAGATGTACAACGTAAAATTGTGGTTGCTGCCAATGTTCAAGGCAGGGATTTACGTGGTGCTGTTAATGAAATAAAGGAAGTTGTGGGCAGCAACGTGAATATGCCGGAAGGCTACCGTGTGCAATATGGTGGACAGTTTGAAAGTGAATCAAAAGCATCACAGCTTCTATTGATAACGGCTATTATTGCCATAGCCATTATTTTCTTGTTATTGTATTATGAATTTAAGGACGTAAAATTGGCATTTGTAGTATTAATCAATTTACCATTGGCTTTAATTGGTGGAATTTTGATTGTGTATTTTACTTCGGGAATCATAAGTATTGCAGCGACCATAGGTTTTATCAGTTTGTTTGGAATTGCCACACGAAACGGTATTCTCTTGGTCTCACGGTATGAAGATTTGAGAAAAGAAGGAGTACACGGTTTTCAGTTAATAAAAGCTGGAGCTTTAGACAGATTAAATCCCATATTAATGACTGCCTTTACCACAGGTCTGGCATTAATTCCATTGGCCTTAAAAGGTGGCGAACCCGGTAGTGAAATTCAAAGCCCTATGGCCGTTGTAATTTTAGGCGGTTTACTTTCAGCTACCATTTTGAATTTAGTGGTTATTCCTTGTGTGTATCAGTTGGTTCTGAAAAAGGAAAAATAGCAAACAAATTACAATTAAAAACCTTCTTACTATGGTAGGAAGGTTTTTTTATGCATTAATTTTAAAAATCCACTCAGCACATTGCCGCTTCATTCTGAGAAAAGCCCCAACAAAATTCTATAGAGGCTGCTGGACATTCCAATTTTGTTAGTCGCCCTCGCTCAACGAGAAGCTTCCGTCGCCGTTAAAAGAGTCAAGGCTGATTGTAACAGACCATATACCAGAAGTACCCGCATCGGTCACCCCAGAAAAGGAATCCGGTTCTGAAGCACCATCAAGAGACCTGTTCAATACAGTATTTCCGTCAGCATCCAAAACCAGCATATTAAAAGTGCCTTCGGCTGAGGCGGTTATATCCGCATTATAGTCCGCTGTGGTCAAATTGTTCATCCAGAGAAACGTCCTTGTGGCGCTTCCACCGTTACCTGTGAAGTCACCGTCCACATCACCATTAAAATCGTCACCATCATCAAACAATACAGTTCCGTTGACACTCACCTGAGCCATCGTGTCACTATCATCATCGTCACTACAGCCTACAAAGACCGTGGTAGCGACAATGGTTAAAAGCATAAAATAGAATTTCGTAATTTTCATAATTCATTAAGATTTGGTTATCATATATAAAACAAACATAACGGGAAAAACCCTATCCTTAGTATTTAATTTTTAATCTATAATTTGAATATCCATTCTTGTAAACTGTTTAAATCCCACTCAGCACATTCCCCTACATTCCACGCTCGCCCGCTGAAAAAGCAGGCAACCACTTCACTTCGGGAAAAGAGCTTCACTACACACGTCTTGGACACAATCCCCAATTTCAGCTTTCCATTCCGCTAACCCTTCCCGCTGCGCTGGGAAGGAACACTTCATTCCAGAGCCAAAATCGTGAATTAAGTCCGCTTTAAATTCTACAAAACAGGATAATTCATTTTCATAACTCAGATAACATTATATTCATATTATATACCAAATTATATGCAAACTAAAGATTACTTACAACTATTAGAATATATATAATTTGAAAGTTTTAATTATTATAAATAACGCTGCTTACGGTAAGTTAAAAACCCGTTATGTATCAAGAATAGTAATTTAGTTAAGGAAAGAAATACTGAGTTTTTCAGGAAATACTTAAAAATATGGAAATACTTGATTATTTTGATAGTTTCTATAAGATTGGAAAAGAAGCTAAGCAAGAATTAAAGAATATAATAATCGAAAAGCAATATGGTAAAAATGCTATTGTTCAAGATATTGGCAATACTTGCCGAACATTATATTTCGTAAAAGAAGGTGGGGCAAGGATATTTTATTACAATAATGGCAATGACGTTACCGAGCATTTCGCATTTAAAAATGAAATTATCGTTCGAGCAGAAAGTTTATTTACAGGACAAATTACTACGAAAGGTATTGAGACCATTGAAAAAACAATTATGTTCACCATTGATGCAAATGCTTTGTTCAGATTATATGATGATTACCATAATATAGAACGTCTGTTCCGATTGATTTTTGAAAATGAATTTGTCAATGCCATAAGAAGAATTGAGAGCTTTCAATTGAAAACCGCTACTGAAAGATATATAGAATTATTGAATTCTACTGACTGGGTTCAGAAAATTCCACTTAAACACATTGCATCTTACTTGGGAATTACACAAGTTTCGTTGAGCCGTATTCGAGCAAATCTGATGTAATTATTTATCATTTGTTAAAGGAAACGTAATCAAATATATAGAACTTTGTTGCATTGTATATTTTTATTTTAAAAAATGGAAAAGGTCAAACTTGGATTGAAAGAAAATTGGAAGCAGTTTACGATTTTAGTGATTGTAAACGCTTTTGTAGGTGGAATGATTGGAATGGAACGTTCTATTTTTCCGCAATTTGCCGAGTTGGAATTTGGGGTTGCTTCCAAGACAGCTATTCTCTCATTTATTACTGCATTCGGGATTACCAAGGCAATAGCCAACTATTATACAGGTCGGCTTGCCAATAAATTCGGTCGTAAGAACTTACTTTTATTCGGTTGGTTAATCGCTATTCCTATTCCATTTATGTTGATTTATGCGCCCAGTTGGAGTTTTGTGATTTTTGCAAATGTGTTATTGGGCGTAAGCCAAGGGTTAACTTGGAGCAGTACAGTAGTAATGAAAATTGACATTGTTGGCGAAAAAGACCGTGGCTTTGCAATGGGTTTAAACGAGTTTGCAGGATATTTTGCAGTTGGTGTCGTTGCCTTCTTGACAGGCCTAATTGCTAACAAATATGGTATAACACCCTATCCATTTTACCTTGGTATATTCATTACAATCGTTGGTTTTATTTTGACAGCCGTTTGGGTAAAAGACACAAGGATTTTTGTTCATAAGGAAAGTTCGACCGACAAAACGGCTAAGCTTGACAATGTATTTTTAGAAACGACTTTTAAAAACAAGACTTTGAGTTCAGTTACACAGGCAGGACTTGTAAACAATCTGAATGACGGAATGATTTGGGGCTTGCTTCCAATCATCCTATTATCTCTGAACTATAACAACGAGAATATCGGAATAATTACGGCCATTTATCCAACTGTTTGGGGTATAGGACAACTATTTACGGGCAAAATGTCTGACCACTACTCAAAAAAGGCTATGCTATTTTGGGGGATGCTTCTGCAAGGATTATCAATATTGCTCATTCCATTCAGTAGTGATTTTTATGTTTTAGCAGCCATTTCGGCAATTTTGGGTTTAGGAACGGCATTGGTCTATCCTACTTTTCTCTCAACCATTGCCCAAGCAACAAACCCAAGCCAACGTGCAGAAAGTATCGGTTCATTCAGACTTTGGCGAGATTTAGGATATGCCTTTGGTGCAATAATATCAGGTATAATTGCTGATTTATTTGGAGTTGAATATGCTATTTTCTTAATAGGTGGCCTGACCATTATTTCTTCGCTTATTATCAAATTCCGGATGCCAGAACAAATAAAAACAATCAAAGAATGTATTGAAGTGGATGAAGTAAAACAAGCCTTTAAAAACAACAAATAAATCCAAATCATTGATGTAAGAAGCAAAGAAGAATATGAACAAGCACATATTCCAAGTGCTTTGAATATTTCACTTCAAGAGCTAAAAGAAAAAAAATCTCGCAACTCGATAAAAACTTTCAATTTGTTACTGCTTGTGGTAAAGGAGGTAGAAGTTCAGCGGACGCAGCAAAACTGTTAAAAAGCCTAAACTTAATGCTAATTGGCTTTGTGGTGGAACAAATAACTGGCTCAAAATCAATGAATGATATAAAATACTGTACCCAATAATGGCTAAATATTATTTGATGATCGCGCATACTTTTGAAAATTTGAGTAGCTTTTTATAATAGTATACTTGTAAAGTTAAGTGCCAAACTACACAACTACTCATTTCAAAATGGAGGCCGTTGAATAAAGTAAATCAAACTATCACATACCACTCAGCCCATTCCCTTTATTTCGTGAAAAACTACATTCCCGTGCCAAAATCGTGAATTAAGTTCGCTTGAAACCCGTCTTATTTTTCACAAAGTCTATTTGTTTTTTAATTCAGTTATATTGTGTGAAATTTTAGCTTAAATGGAAAAACTAACGGAAAATAGAACCATTGAATTACTGATGCCTCATTTGGTTCAACAAGGCTATGAAATAGAAAGTTTCTGTCTTGGCCAAACGAGAGGATATGATATTGTAGCTGTTAAGAATGACAAAAAATTATTAATTGAGGTAAAAGGTGCAAAAGCACATAAGGATTCGCCAACAAAGCGACGAGATTATTTCAACTCTGGACAGATTAAAACTCATTTGGGTAAAGCAATTATCAAATGCTTAGAAACCAAAGTTGCGTTCCCAAATGCAAAAATTGCCATTGCGCATCCCGAAGACGAACAAATAAGAAAAGCAATAGCCAGTATTATTCCAGAGCTCAATAAGATAGGTATACAACATTATTGGGTTAATGCTAATGGAACAGTAACTCTTGAAAAATAATTTATTTTGAACACAGTAACAAATTCCAAACTATCCTCTTTATTTCATTTCTTGAAAGAAAATAGGGCTTATAATAAGAAGGTGCAATCCAATTCTTATAATCTGTTTTTAGCACCGTTCGATTCTCTTGAAGATAAATTATATTCAGCTCTTTATCACGTAGCGAATACCCAAAGCCAACCTAAAATTGACTTACTTGCACCTTTTTTTCAGAAAGTATATTCGAATAAATTACAGCTTCATAGTTTTAAGGCATTCATCGATTTTCTAACAGATAAAGAAAATGGTGCCTATAATTATGAATCTCTTTACTATGGTATGTTGAGACAAAAAGGTTGGGGTAATAAAACGTCTGCATTGTTTGCCAAAACCATTTATCATTTACATAATGGTAAGTATGGATTTCAAAATTCAATATGGGACGATGCGCCGAAAATCATTGACAAAGAAGAAAAAATTTTCTTACCTGTCGATGCTGTAATTGAAGCAATTTTCCATCGTATTGACCCAACAATTAAATGGAATTTCCATAAAATTAATAAACTGCTACAGCATAATTATTCTTCTGAAGAAATGGAAGTTTGGGACGACCTTTGGTTCTGGGGATTTATAAATCAACGCGGTTCTGGTCTAACAAGAGAATTTGTTTGGAACGAATCCAAATATTGGGCATTACTTGAGACTGAAAAGAATAATGCTGTGATTGAAGAGGTAAAATTGAAATCGTTGCAATTCCTTTCCATATTGAACCCAAAACAGTAACATATGTATTTGCAATTATCATATTCTAAGTTTGTCTGAATTTAGATAGGTTTAATTTCCAATTATTACCACTTAATCTATATAGTGGCGAAAATTTGTTTTCAAATATTCGCCACTTTTTTGTATTTTTGGCAAAGTTTTGATTTTTAACTATGCCAAAGATTATTGAAAATAAACTGATACAAACTTTCAAAGACCGTAGTTCTTTTGATAGAGATGAACTCTATGACTTCTATCTGGATTTCGAACCAGACCTAAAAGAAAGTACATTTAGTTGGCGAATTTATGACCTGAAGAAAAAGGACATAATTAAAACCATTGGTCGTGGACTTTATGTTATTTCCTATAAACCTAAATATAAACCTCTTCTATCAGATAGTGTGTTCAAAATAGCCCGTAAAACCAATGAGCGTTTTGAAGACATAAAATATGCCATTTGGGAAACCCAATGGCTCAATGAGTTTTCTCAGCACCAGACGTCAAATCAAATGATTGTCGTCGAGGTAGAAAAAGAATTTATTGACTCACTCTATTACTACCTAAATGATAATCTAAGAATGGATTTTTTCCTAAATCCAGATGAAAAGGAAATTCAATTCTATATTTCAGAAAGTAACGTGCCAGTTATCATTAAACGTTTGGTGACAAGGGCACCCATACAAAAAATAAAAAATAAAAAAGCGGTAGTGCCCATTGCAACACTTGAAAAGATTATGGTGGACCTGTTTGCAGATGAAAATCTGCTACATTTTTACCAAGGTTCTGAAATGGTAAACATCTACGAGAAAATAATTGATAGATATAGCATCAATTTTACAAAGTTGTTCAGCTATGCCAAGCGACGAAAAAAAGAACAGGAAATAAAGCAGTTTATAAGCAACAACATTCCAAATTTCTTAGAAGATATTAAATATGATTAATAACAAAAGTTTTGAAAAGGAATGGCTGAATGGCTTCCGTGCAAAAAAGGAACATAAGGGTATCGATGTAACTATATTGGAAAAAATGGTTCACGCACTATCATTACTCGAACATTTAAAAGTTTTAGGACTTGATTTTGTTTTCAAAGGTGGAACATCACTTGTGCTTTTGCTAAAAGAAGGGAACCGATTTTCTATTGATATCGATATTATTTCCAGCGTTGAGCGTGATAAATTAGAAGAAATTTTGGATGCAGTTGTAGCCAATTCACATTTCAAAAAGCACGTGCTTAATGAGCATAGAAGCTATAAGGAAGGTGTTCCAAAGGCACATTACACCTTTGAGTTCGAGTCGGTATATAATCCAAACGTTCCTGGAACCATTCTATTGGATATCCTTTTTGACAGTCCGCACTATCCAGAACTTATAGAATCGCCCATTGAAACACCTTGGCTTTCCATTGATGGAACTGCTACAACAATTACTACGCCTTCGGTAAACGCTATTTGTGGCGATAAGCTAACAGCTTTTGCACCAGATACCATAGGCATACCATTCTACAAAGGCGACCAGTTATTTGCAATGGAAATCTGCAAGCAATTGTTCGACTTGGGAAAACTTTTTGAAAATATTACTGATGTAGCAATGGTAAAGAAAAGTTTTTCAGCTTTCGCGAAAGCAGAACTATCCTATCGAAGTACGGACAAGGATTTTAGTAAAAGGAAACTCAATGAAAAGGATGTGCTATGGGATTCCATAAATACCTGTGCTATTATGGCAAGACGAGAACGTAACCCAACCGCTGAAAAGAAAAAGAAATTTGCAGATTTAAGCTCTGGCATACGAAGCTTTGGTAGCGCATTTTTAATGACAGGGAACTTTAGGATTGAAGAAGCATTGGCAGCTTCGGCCAAAGTAGCTTATTTGAATGCTATTATTCTACAAAAAGAGGATGTTGAAATAGAATATTATGAGAATCAGGATACAAAGGAATTGGTTATTAAAAATCCGGATTGGGCCTTTTTGAACAGATTAAAACGCCAACCCGATAAATCTATATTTTATTATTGGAACAAGGCGGTAGAACTATTGTAAATTAATGTGAATGGAATTAAAGTATATTATAGAAATCTGTATCGCTATCGACATCGCAATTTTGGGTATAGCATATCCTATTATCGTGGATAAAATATCCAATATAGGTCACAAGTTTTCATCAAACTATCTGGCTAATGCTTTTGAAAATGAATTTCCGCAGATAAAACTTTTTGGGATAATTCCCGGAAGGTCAAGAAGAATAACAGTATTTGAATGGGTTTTGTTCTTTACAATCGGCTCTTTTATATTCTTAATATTAGACCGTGAACCTTTTTTTTGGAAGGATAGTTGGATGATGCAAAACTCAGCAAAACTTCTAACGCTATTCTTAACAATATCATTGGTTGTTATTTTTATTATTTGGTTAGATAAGGTTTCGCTGTACAATGGCAAGTCCACACGTTTGCTTACCTATATAATTTCCGAATACCGAAAGCTAAAAAAAGATCAAGATGATAAATACCATTTTAAGATTATCAATGAACTTGCAATATTTGCCATTAGGACACAGGATAAAGGTTTAGAAGAAACATTAGTTAATTTCTACACGGAAGAATTCAATAATTACCGTGCTAACTTCATTAGACCAAGAGAGGAAGAAAAACCCAGAATGTTTATAAAATCTAAAAACCCTACCGAGTTTTCAAAACCTGCAGGATTTAGAAAAATTATTTCTGGTCGTTTAAGTCCCAGTCATAATTTTTATATTCCAGCTTGGCATTGGTATTAATTTTTGTGTCTGCATATTTATTGATAAAACCAATGATATCTTTTTTACCATTAACGGTATAGTCTTTTTCATACCATTTGAATATCATTGACACCTTTGGATTAGTTGCTGAAATTTCATTAAATTTTTCATTATTAATGAAATCTTTTGTGACACGGTCTAATTGTTCATTTATCTTACCTGCTGTGTAAGCCTCGTTTAATAATGGGGGACACGACATAGATGCGCAGGCAATGGCAAAATGGATGCGAGGCTCGTTCATTTTACGTAACACACCGTTCTCAATAGTCGCCAGGGTAATTTCCCTACCGTCAATCGGTACATAAGGTTTTGTCCACGGCCCATCAATATCCTTGATGCTTTTTACTGGATAATTTTCTACAATGAGCTTTACAGTGTAAGCGTTATAAGAGTTGATATAGTAGGCGAGCAATTCTGGTACAGACCAATCGTCGTTTGGATCTTGTGTGGAAAGAATTTTCAGGTAATCTTCTAAAGTCTTAAAATCTTTCTTGAAACCTTCGTAATCTACAAGGCCTTCCTTGTTAACGTGCTTTCTCAACAAATTATCCCAAATCGTATGATCAACATTTACTGAAGAGTTTGTGGTAGTAGAGACTAATTTGCCTTCAACTTTCTTTGTTGGTTGCCCTTGACTGGTAATTCCTGCCGCACCTAAAAGTGAGCAGCTCTGAATACTTCCCGCAACTAACAGCAGGACAATAGTTTTAATTATAACTTTCATTTTTCTATTATTATTCTGATTTCAAATTCGTATTAAGTTCTTTTAGTTCCACTTCATTTTCTGCAATCGTACCGCATTGAGAATAGCAAGAAAAGCAACACCTACATCAGCAAAAACCGCTTCCCACATTGTCGCTAATCCACCTGCCCCGAGAATGAGGACAATAACCTTTACACCAAAGGCAAGCCCAATATTTTGCCAGACAATTCGTCGCGTTGAACGACCAATTTTAATCGCTCGTGCAATCTTGCTCGGTTGGTCGGTCTGTATGATAACATCAGCTGTTTCAATGGCTACGTCGCTACCCAAGCCACCCATCGCTATTCCCACACCACTTGCTGCCAAAACGGGTGCGTCGTTTATGCCATCGCCGATAAATGCGACTTTCGTATCAGGTTGTTTTTTGAGCTTTTCAACCTCGTTCAATTTGTCTTCAGGTAACAGTCCGCCTTTTGCCCAATCGATGTTCAATTCTTTTGAAACTTGTTGAGTAATAGAATCCTTATCGCCGGATAGCATTATAATCTTTGAAATCCCTGCATCTCTAATTTGTTTAATGGCTTGGTGCGCATCATCCTTTAGTTCATCTGCAATGGTTACATAACCTGCAAATTTTCCATCAATGGACACCATAACAATTGATTCTACGATACCATCTGTTTCCGAAGGGACTTCTATGCTGTTTGAGGTCATCAAAGCTTTGTTTCCTACCAATACCGTTTTCCCATTGACTGTTCCTTTTAAACCTTTTCCTGCAACTTCTGAAACATCGGTTGCCTCATAATCCGACCCGTCCGCTTTGTATTCCAAAATTGCCTTGGCGATAGGATGTGTGGATTGTTCTTCCATCGCCATCAAATGCTTCATAAATTCGGCTTCCTCAAATGTGATGGAATTGATTTCCTTGATTTTGAAAACCCCTTTGGTAACGGTTCCTGTTTTGTCCATTACGACCGTGTTCACTTGAGTCATTGCATCGAGAAAGGATGCACCCTTGAATAGAATACCGTTTCGCGATGCCGCACCCAATCCGCCAAAATAGCCAAGGGGAATAGAAATGACCAACGCGCAAGGACACGAAATCACGAGGAATATCAATGCTCTATACAGCCAATCCCTAAACACATAATTATCTACAAAAAAGTAAGGTAGAAATGTAAGTCCGATGGCAAGGAATACAACGATAGGCGTATAAATTCTTGCAAACTTTCTAATGAACAATTCGGTCTTTGATTTTCTGGCGGTTGCATTCTGCACCATATCCAGAATTCGTGCAATGGAACTATCCTTAAATTCCTTTGTGGTTTCAATCTCGATTACGCCATCAAGGTTGATACTTCCAGCAAAAACGGTATCGCCTTTAGCAATAGTATGAGGTTTGCTTTCGCCTGTCAAGGCGGCAGTATTAAAAGATCCTTTTTTTGAAAGAAGAATACCATCAAGCGGAACTTTTTCGCCTACACGTACCTGTATCTTTTCCCCAATCTCAACAGTCTCAGGATTTACTGAAACAAAATCGCTATTACGATAAACCAAAGCTTCATTTGGTCTTACATCGAGTAAGGCTTTTATATTTCCTTTTGCACGGTTGACCGCTGCATTTTGGAACAGTTCGCCCACGGCATAGAACAACATTACGGCCACACCTTCAGGATATTCGCCGATGGCAAAAGCACCTAAAGTGGCTATGGACATCAGGAAGAACTCTGTAAAGAAATCCCCTTTTTTGATGCTTTCCCAACCTTCACTTATCACCGGAAAACCGACTGGAAGATAAGCCACGACATACCATACAATGCGAATCCAGCCCGAAAAATGTGGGAAGCTTTCAAAATAATCAAAAGTAATCCCTGCAATCAGCATTACAAAGCTGAAAATGGAAGGTATATATTCCCTAATGCTGAGACGTGATGAAACTTTGTTTTTATTTGAGGTTGTCTTCAGGTCTTTTAGATTTAAGTTTTTCTTTTTCATATTATGCTTTGATCCAATCTTTAGCTATCTGCTTATCAGATAAATCAAAATATCTGATTTCTGCGTTGGTAAAAGGCTTCATAAATTGGGTTATCCAGTCCTGCCATTTTTTTTCGCCCACCATAGCAATCTTTTCATAGTCGTTTGCGTGTGCCGCATCCATCTTTAAGTCTTCCCAAAATCCCTTGACATCCCAGCCATCAAAGTCTTTCATCTCAAAATACCAGCGTACCTTCATCCCTCGGTCCAATATGGCGTGAATAAGCGGATGTATCTTTTCAATATCCTTTGCGGTCAGTTTACCGGTTACTTCAGTGGCAATTAAATTTTTCTTTGTAAGTTCCAATATTTGTAACATAGTTTTTTAGTTTTAAATTTTTTATCCTTCTATATCGTAGAACCATTCTTCGGCTCTTGTAATAGCTTCTTGTAAGGCATCTTTTGCTGGCAGGTCCTTTTTTTCGACAAGCTCTTTCGCAATTTCCAATGCCTTTTCACGTACTTTGGGGTTTAAGCCATCGAGGTCGGTTTTAAAATCTTCGAACATCCAATCCATAGTTTCCTCTTTTAATGGTTAAACAACTCTTTTTCTTTTTCAGGGTCTATCTCATCCTTTGACTTTTTGTCCAAAAAATAGTCCAAGACAATGCCCACTATAATCGCACCGACAAACGCAATATAAACTTCCCAGTCAAATTGGATTACCAGAGACAGGCTGATGAGTATTGCCAAAATAGGTAGTATAGGTACTTTCCCGATTGATAGGGGAACTCTAAAGGGCCTTTCTTTGTCAGGTGCTTTAAAACGCAGCACAATCAGGGCGATATTCACGGCAACAAAAACAAGTAACGCGCCCAATGATGACATTCCCGCAACGATTTTAATATCACCCAATAACAGAAATGCAGCGACAGCAGCCATAACAACGAGGGTTGTTACCCAAGGTACTTTTTGTACATTGGTCTTGGTCATAACTTTTGGAAGTTCGCCCACACTTGCCATACCGAAAAGTAACCTGCTAATGGAAATAATGCCACTAAAAGCCGCATTGGCCGTAGCAAAAAGTGCCGCAACTGCCAAGGCTACTGGTAACCAGGAATTTAAATTTGAAGCGGCCAGCGACAATGGGGAATCTACCTTTGCTATTTCTGCGGGGTCACTTATATTGAGTACCGTAAAAGATATTAGTAGGTAAATAATAGTTGTAAAGACCATTGTCAATAAAAATGCCCTGGGAATTGTCTTGCCCGGATTTTTTACCTCAGAACCCAATGCCGCCATATGCTCGAAGCCTGTATAAACAAAAAATAAGGTAGCAGTAGCTGCCAAGGTGCCGGAAAAGGATTCCACTTGAAAAAATTCGGCTTTTGGCGGACCTGTTTCTGAAAGTCCAACCGCAATAAGAATAAACAGTCCCAATAGCTGAATACTCACCATAATGATATTGGCAGTAGAAGATTTTTTGATGCCCGTAATGCTTATTAACGAGAGTGCCAATAGTACACCATAGCTTATTAAAAGGGAAGGAACATTAAAAAAGGTATTGAAATATCCTGAAAAGGCAAGTAGCACGGCGGCGATGGTGGCCGAACTGTGAAATGCAATCGTCCAACCTGTTAGAAACGATGGAATGTCGATTTTTGGAAACGCTTTCCGTACAAAAATAAATTCCGCGCCAGCATTAGGATAGGTAGAGGACAACTCTGCATAGGACATTGCAGAAACACTGGCTGCGATGGCAGCAAAAATAAAACTCAACCAAAGGTCTGTTCCCGCCTGTCCGGCAGCTGCGCCAATTACTGTATATATTCCTGCACCAACAATCGTTCCTACACCATAAAAAGTGAGTCGAAGCGTACCCAAGGATTTTTTTAATTCTGCCATATCAATGTTGTATAATTATTTTTGGACTATAGTTTGCTGACTGAGTCTGTATATGAAAAAAATATAACCCGTCTGTAAATGAACTTGTATCAACTTGAGATGTATCCCTTAAATTGATATTGCCCACTTGGATGCCCAGCGTATTGTATACGATGACGCTCTCAATTGTTTCCATTGCGTCGATATAGATTTTATTCGAAGCTGGATTGGGGTAAACATTTATCTTATTTTGTTCAGTAATATTGTAAAGCCCTAATGTGGATGACAACGCACATTCCCCTAAAGTGGCAAAGACGAGCTTGGCACATTTTTCATAAAATGGCACGTTAAATTGCCCAAGGGTATCGGACGGTGTGTGCCAAAAAGGATTAAAGTCGCCATCATATTCTTCGTTAATTCCAATAGCACTAAATCCATTGTTCCAAAATGACGCGTGGTCCGTGGCCGAAATTCCTGGATTTACTAAATGTATACTTAAGCCAATAGTATAATCAATATTTGCAGCCATAGCCTTATCCGAGAGTGCAAGAGAGGAAGCAACTGGTCTCACGTGAATGTCAGCAACATTATCGTTATTACCGTCCCAGCCAAGCATATCCATATTGATATATCCCAGAATATTTTCGTTTGAAGACGCCGCAGAAGATGCATAAGCATCACTACCTATTAGTCCTTGTTCTTCTTCATCCCATAATGCAAAAATAATAGTATAAGGGAAATCGTATTCAGAAAAGACTCTCGCCGCTTCCATTACAGCCGCCGTACCACTTGCATTATCATCGGCTCCCGGTACGCCCGAAACATTGTCATAATGGGCGCCAATAATAAATTTTTCATCGGGATAAAGCATTCCTTCTTTTATTCCAAAAAGATTTTTCCCAGTTGAACTGAACTGTAGGGAATCCAACTGAAGTCCGTAGGTCTGGAATTTTTCCTTGATGAATTGAAAAGCTTTTTCATTACCAGGGTGGTCCTTATGTCGTGAAATAATCATATCAGGGTTGCCCCCGATAATCACAGGTTCTTCTCCAGTGAGTTGGGCTACGAAAAATGTCATTGAATCTATTTTTACTTCATTCAAGATATTTTGAACATTTTGATTTTGAGCAAATGAAATACCATATAATAGAAGCAATAGCGATAAAGCTGTACAATTTTTTACACTTGTTTTCATATGTTTTAAGTTATATTTATTAGTAATAATTTGTTCACGTTTTTAATACTTTTACCCAATACTTCGAACTTCTTTTGATAATCTTTGAACAGTTCATTCTTCATATTTAAAATAGCTTTAGAACAAAGAACACCATTGTCAATAGATAAACTATATACGCCGCATCGAACACTAATATCTGCCACTTGCTAAAACCGTGAAGCTCCTTGCTCTGATGGACAAATACTGAATATAAAAGCGGCATCAGCCCAACGAAGGCAAGGTTCACCCAGAACAACTGAAAATCTTCGATAGGGGTGGTTACCAGTGCCAATGGGAAAAAGGCTACCGTCATCGTAACCGCATTATCTGCGATAACACTGGTGGTGCCTGCCGTTACTTCGCCTCCTTTCACCACGCTCCAGGTCTTGAATATTTCGGGGGCGGTAGTCAGTATTCCCGTAATGAACAGTCCGCCGACCATTTCAGAGATGCTTAGGGCAGAAACAATATTTTCAGTTGCTTTTACGATGAAAAAAGCCCCTGTAGCTATCGCCAAAGCTCCCGCGACCGATAACCAAATCTGCTTTTTGTCCCATTCTACTTTTTTGCCCTTTTCCCTTCCTTTTATGATGGCGTGAGCCAGAAAAACAGCATATGCCGCAAGCATAATCCAGCCATCCACGGGCTGAAGTCCTCGCCAAGCTTTAGGTAAAGTCAATAGGGCTACAAGGGCGATAATCCCCAAATAAGGTAGGGACAGGACGGAAACGGAACGTTTGTTAAGGGAAAGCACCTTGTTGTCGAGGTGTTTTTGATGCTCCTTGTTGTTCTTGAATCGCTTTCTCGAAGCGAAATAGGCTATGGTTACCATCAACGGAATGGAAATAATATTAGAACCCAGTAGATTGCCCAGGCCAATATCCGATACGCCCCTTGCTGCACTGGTAATATTTATGGCCACTTCTGGGCTGGCGGTCACGATGGCAAGGAATGCCGCCCCTGCCGAAGCGGTAAGCCCCCATTGTTTTCTGAGCATCTTTAAAGGTGTCAACAGTTTGTCCGCACCCCAATGTGCCGCCCAAGCTGCCAATCCTAATGCTACTACCCAAAGCCAAATATTCATTTTTATTATTGATTTATTTTTTTTTCTATTTCAAGGTTTACTTAAAGCTACTTCGACAATTTTAAAATTCTTAATGCACCACGCATTACAAACGTGAAAACGATGCCGCCAATCACCAAATCGGGCCATTTACTATTCAGAAAATAAACCAGTATCCCTGCTACTATAACACCACCATTGACAATGATATCATTGGACGTAAAAATGGCACTTGCCTGCATATGGGCCTCTTTGCTCTTGGTTTTGTTGATAAGCCAGAGCGATATCAAATTACCTACCAATGCGAAAATTGAAACGATAATCATCCATTGGAACAAAGGTGTTTCGGTATCGCTGAAAAACCTTCGCAAAACCTCTACAAACCCAAGTGTTGCCAATGCCATCTGAAAGTATCCGCTGAATTTTGCGACCTTCTTTTTTCTGGAAATGGCACCGCCTACCGCGAACAGGCTTAGCGCATATACGATGGAATCTGCCAGCATATCCAACGAATCCGCTATAAGTCCCATTGAGCCAGATATCCAACCTGTGGTCATTTCGATAACGAAAAATCCAAAGTTGATGCCCAAGACCCACCAAAGGATTCTTTTTTGTTTGGATTGGTCTTCCATTACGGGTGGTTCGGCTTCTGTGGTTCCCTCAAAGGAATCCCCAAGTTTTAAGCTGGCTATAGACGTTTGTATCGCCTTGATACCGTCCACGTGATATACTTCTAATTTTCTGTTGGGAATATCAAAATCCAAGTGTTTGACCTGAGCATAAGACTCCAACTTCATCCGAATCATCTGCTCTTCTGAAGGGCAGTCCATTTTACTGATTTTAAAAGTGCTCTTGTTCATTTATATACTACTTAATTAATTGTCTTTTAGTGCTTCATTTGTTTATGCGACTCTATATACCTTTCCAAGAGTGACTTCAGGCTATCTAAATAGTCCACAAACGAGTTCACGGAAATATCGGGTGTTTCGCAATCAGGGATGGTAATAGGGTTTTCATCAAGATATTGGTATAGTTCAGGATAGTCCTGTTCAATTCTCAATGTCAATTCGTTAATTTCCTTGGTCAATTGCTGAAGCTTCTTCATCTCTTTTATTCTTTATTGTGCAGGTTATTGTAAATATTAAATATGTAGCGCCCTATCTTCGGTGGCTGCCAGACACGCTTCCTTAAAGGTTTCTGAAAATGTGGGGTGCCCGTGTGACATTCTTGCTATGTCTTCGGCAGCTGCCCTAAATTCCATCGCTACCACCGCTTCGGTATAACTGTCTGCTATGCGCGGGCCTATCATATGCACGCCCAATATCTCATCGGTTTCCTTATCTGTGATTACCTTGATAAAACCATCCGTATCCATACTTATCTTCGCCCGTGCGTTTGCCTTATAGGGAAAAGAGCCCGTTTTTATACTTCTATTGGTCTTCTTCAGTTCTTCTTCCGTCAAACCTACTCCGGCCACCTCAGGCTGGGTGTACACGATATTGGGGATGAGCGAGTAATTGATATGGGGCTTTTGGCCAACAATCCGTTCGGCTACGAAAACGCCTTCTTCACTGGCTTTATGGGCAAGCATTGCCCCTCGAATTACATCCCCAATAGCATACACACCCTTGATGTTGGTTTCGAGGTTCTCATCTACCGTTATCTGTCCTTTCTCATTGGTTTCCACTCCTATATTTTCAAGCCCTAAATTGGCGGTGTATGGCTTTCGGCCAATGGCCATAAGGCAGTAATCGCCATCTAAACCCATTTCTTCTTTACCGGAAAGATTTTCCGCTTTCAATTCTACTTTGTCCTCAGTTGCCGTTGCGTTTGTCACCTTATGTTCCAAATAAAAATCAATTCCCTGTTTTCTTAGGGAACGGTGCAATTGATGTCCCAGTGCGCCATCCATAGTGGCAATGAGGCTATCAAAATATTCTACTATAGAAACCTTTGAACCCAGGCGGGCGAATACGGAACCTATCTCAACACCGATAACGCCTCCTCCAACGACCATTAAATGCTTGGGGATTTCCCGTAGCGCAAGGGCCTCGGTAGAAGAGATGATACGCTTTTTGTCGATTTTAATATTGGGCAATGAAGCGGGTTTGGACCCTGTGGCAATGATGATTTTATCGGTTGCTATGGTTTCCGTTTTATCTTCGCCCTTAATTGCGACCGTGTCTTTGTCCTTGATGGTTCCGTGGCCTTCATAAACGGTAACCTTGTTCTTTTTCATCAGATAATCAACACCATTGATGATTTCCTGTACCACATCCTGAACCCTTTGGTTCATTTTCAGGATATCGACATTGGCTTCTTTAACATCAATCCCAAATTTTTCGAATTGATGCTTGAGTTTGTAATAATGCTCAGAGGCTTCCAACCAGGCTTTTGACGGGATACAGCCCACGTTAAGACAGGTACCGCCCAACGTGCTGTACCTTTCAACAATGGCCACTTTTAGACCCAATTGGGCGCAACGGATGGCACTTACATACCCGCCCGGGCCAGACCCTATAATTGTTACATCATATTTTTCCATATTCGTAAATTTTTTAATTAAATAAGGTGGGGGAAACCTTAAGCTGACCATTGGGCGCAAGGGTTCAGTTTTTAAGGCACTCCCACCTGTTATTTTTTTCTGCAATTCTCACATACTCCTTTTAGTACCAAATTCACATCGTTTATTTTATAATCGTCCGGCAAGTTTTGTTTCGATATTCTATCCGGCAAGCAAATAGTTTTTCCACAAACGGTGCAATGAAAATGCATATGCAAATCTGAGATGTTTTCATCAGAAAGTGCATATTTTGCAACGGCCGTTCCATCATCAATCTGGTGGACTATGTTTTTTTCCTCAAACAACTTCATCGTTCTATAAAACGTGGTTTTATTTGCTGTTTTGTTACTTTTACTTTTTTTGAGAAAGACCTTTTGCATTTCGTTCAGACTATCAGCATAAGTCTTCCTTTTGAGGTATTTATATATTTTTAACCTCATTTCAGTTGGGCGTATCCCTTTGGACAATAATGTTCTTTCCGTTTTTGTCATTTTATATTCTTTCAAAAAACCGGATTCTTCCAAGTCCGGGTCTTCTAATCTTTTTTATAAGCCAAAAGACGTAGCGCATTGGCCACGACTACCAAGGTAGACCCCTCGTGGAATGCCACGGCAATCCCTATGTTTGCCCAGCTCATAATGGTAGCCGGTATCAGTAGTGCCACAACCCCAAGGCTTACCCATAGGTTCTGCTTGATAATGGCCTTTGCCTTCCTGCTCAAGCCAATGGCAAAGGGCAGGGTTTCCAGCTTGTCGGCCATAAGCGCAACATCGGCGGTTTCCAAGGCCACATCGCTTCCAGCCGCGCCCATTGCTATACCTACGGTACTGTTTGCCATTGCAGGCGCATCGTTTACACCATCGCCCACCATTGCCACCTTGGATTCTTTTTCTTTTAGCTCTTTAATAGCATCCACCTTTTCTTCCGGCAATAGGCTGCCCCAGGCATCGGTCAATCCTATTTCTTCCGCAACGGCATCGGCTACTTTTTGGTTATCGCCCGTAAGCATAATCATACGTTTAATACCGATTTCCTTTAGTTTTTTGAGGGTTCCCTTGGCAGCTTCGCGAGGGGTATCCATTAGGGCGATGATGCCTATATATTCGTCATTCTTCCGAATGAGCATCGTAGTATTTCCCCCACCTTCAAGACCACGGACTTTCGTGGTTATTTCTTCGGAAGGTGTACTTTTATCAAGCCCTTCGTACAGGTCGAGGTTGCCGACATAGATTTTGTCATTACCCAATGATGCTTTTATGCCCTTGCCCAGCACAGCTTCCAAATCGGTCGCATCAGGTATTTCATCACCTTTCAGCCGCTCCTTTCCATCTCTAACTACTGCTTTTGCCAGGGGATGGTCGCTTAGATTCTCTACGGCCACGGCTATTTTTAAAAGTTCGTTTTCAGATATATCCCCAAGTGGAACCACTTCGGTAAGCTTGGGTTTTCCTTCGGTCAGAGTACCCGTCTTGTCAAAGGCAAGGGCGGTAATAACGCCGAGGTCTTCCAAAGGGCGACCTCCTTTAATAAGCACTCCGCCGCGGGCGGCCCTTGCCACGCCACTCAATACGGCACTCGGTGTCGAAATCGCAAGGGCACAGGGACTGGCAGCAACCAATACGGCCATTGCCCTATAAAAACTATCGCTAAAGGGTTCATCGATGACCAAGAAAGCGAAGAGCAGCAGCACGACCAATACCAGTACGGAAGGCACAAAATATCTTTCAAATTTATCAGTAAGCAACTGGGTAGGCGATTTTTGGGTCTGCGCCTCATTCACCAATTTTACCAATCGGGATAGTGTAGAATCCTTCGCTTCTTTGATAACCTTTATTTCAAGCGTGTTATTGCCATTAATGGTTCCAGAAAATACGCGGTTTTCATCTTTGATTTCATCATCCTCTGAATAGTCTTTGGCAGTATCCTCCACGGGAACTTTGTCCACCGGTACGCTTTCCCCTGTGATAGGGGCCTGGTTGACACTACTTTTACCATCGACCACAACGCCATCGGCAGATATTTTACTGTTTGGTTTGACCACGATGATATCGCCTATACTTAACTTTTCGATACCGACCTCTTCGGTCTTACCATCTTTTTTCAGCAGGGCGGTTTTTGGTGCTAAATCTGCCAGTGCCGCGATGGACTTTCGGGCCTTTTCCATTGCATAATGCTCAAGGGCGTGCCCAAGACTGAACAGGAACAGTAACAAGGCACCTTCTGCCCATTCGCCCAGAGCAGCGGCACCAATGGCGGCTACCAACATTAAAAAGTCGATTTCAAAACCACCTTTGGCTACAGTCTGTATGGCCTCTTTCGCGGTAAAATAACCTCCAAAAAAGTAGGCGCCTATGTAGAGGGACAAGCTGACCCAATCCGGTATCGAGTCCACGTAGGATAATCCGAAACCTATTCCGAGAAGGGCACCACAAATGATGGCGAAAATAAGTTCGGTGTTCTTGCCGAAAATACCGCCGTGTGCGTGTGCCTCGCCTTCATCCTCGTTGTGGTCGTGTTCTTCGCCTTCTTTGTGAACGTGGTCTTCACTCTCGTCGATGTGTTGCTTTTCTTCCTTGTCCTGAGTATGTTCGGATTTTTCTTCACCCTTGGAAACTTCCATTTTTTGTAAATACGCTTCTGTACCAACGGAAGGTTCAATAATGGTAAGCCCTTGTTTTTCTATTTTCTTTTTAATAGCCCCAAATCCTGTGATACCTTTATTAAATTCCACACGTATCATTCCAGATGCGGAAGCGGAAACTTCGAGAACTCCATCGACCTCCTTAACTGCTTTCTCGATGGTCCGGGCGTGACGGGTGTGGCGTATCCCTTCCACTTGTACCAACTTATGTCCAAATTTATCCGTGATTTGGGCGCCAGTAGTCTCCGCCAAAGACCGTACCCTATCAAGGGAAATGACATCGGGGTCGTAATGGAAACAGAGTTGCGGAACACCGTCCGCTTTTTCATCGGATACGTGTACATTGTCAATACCTTCACGACCTTTTAGTTTATCGATGAGCCTGTTGACACAGGCATCTTTCTCGTCCGGCACCTGTGGAAGGATTACGGGAATTTTGATTTTTAGTTTTTTCATATCCTTAGTTGTTTTGTATCCAGTTTTTTGCTTGTTCCTTATCCTGAAGGTCAAAATATTTGACTTCTGAACCGGTAAAGAAATCAGTGGCTTTGGCGGCCCATTCTTGCCATTTTTTTTCGCCTACAAATGCCATTTTTCCATAATCCGATAGATGTGCAGCATCCACCTTTAAATCTGCCCAAAAGCCTTGTAGGTCATAGCCGTTAAAATCTTTTAGTTCAAAGTAGAAATCCACTTTATGCCCTTTTTCGATGATGTTGTGGATGAGCGGATGGATTTTTTCTATGTCCTTCTTTGTGATTTTACCGTTGACTTTAGCGGCGATTAAGTTTTCTTTTTCTATGTTCAATATTTGTATCATTTTTTTGATTTTATAGGGTTTGTATTAATTTAAGTGTATCTCCAAATACTCCAGAGCCTCAGGCATATCCAACTCGCGGGTTCCGTTCCCGGTTCTGATAAAGAAAAGCGAACGGTCGCCCAAATTCAAATACACGGGTTTTTGTGATTTGTGAACCCTTACATAACAGATATGCTTTTCTTCAAATTCATAAAAGACCACCTTTGCCAAGGGGCAAAAATGGGTACCTAAATTGACGGACACCAACTGCATTATATACTGTTCAAACCCGTCCTTCCCCGGTTTCTTTAAAGTACCGTAATCCTGTTCCAGCCCCAGAATACGACCTTCATCATCAACCCCTATAATTAAATGCCCACCTTCGGTATTCATAAACCCTGCGATGGTCTTTGCAACTACCGTTTCCAAGGCTTTGTTTACCTTTCCTTGTCGAAGGTCCCACCGCAAGGTACTTTTGAATTCTACCTCGTGGTTTTCACCTTTGTCCAATAATTCCCTTATAAAAGTAACCCCGACTTTTTCCCTGTTTAGTCGAAATATCGTTTTTCTTGTATAGAACATCAGGGCGAGACTACTGCCCATAATGCCGAATAGGACATTTTTTAGGATTTGGTCTATATCGCTAAATCCTGCGACTTGTCCAAATGCTTTTTTGAACAGATACCACCAATTGCCTGCATCACCACCTTGGTCATATTGGAACAGGGAAATGCCCAATGGCTGTATGAAGATTATACCAACCCCAAATCCTATCGCAGCGGTAATAAGAAGTCCTCGCCTGTTCAGCGCTCCTATATTTTGATTATGTATGCCATTGGGTTGGTTCATTACCAATTTTTATTAGAAAGTTTTTACTACATTTTTCAGATTTTTTATCGGTTTTAGCCTTGTGCTATATACTTCGCTAATTTTATATTACACATCCCACACTTTACCTAAAACGTAGTATAGTTTTTCCGTTTAAATCAATTTTGCTGTTTTAATTATTTTCTTTCTCTATCCATTCTTTGGCCAATTTTTTTTCATCAGGTCCGAAGAATTTTATGTGCGCCCTTGTAAAATGTATCAAAACCTCAGTAAACTGTTCGTGCCATTTTGCGTTTCCTACCAATGCGACCCGCTTTAGTCGTTCCTCATTGGGAAGTTTTAGTTCAATACCTTTCCAATAGGCACTTGCGGTCCACCCCTCAAAATTTTCCATTTCAATATACCAGTACACTTTGTTATGTTCTTGTATGTGGTCTTTTAATTGAGATGTCATATTATCATAATCGGTAGCATCCAGCCTATTCTGAGCTATCATATATACCTTACATTCATTTTTATAAATCGTCATCATTGTTCCTGTTTTTTTTAAATCTAAAAATTTAATCCAAGTCGTCACTGCACTTCTCACAGATACCCTTTGCCACGAGGTTGATATCTTCTGCTACATAGCCTTCGGGAAGGTTTATTGTCGGAATTTTATGCTCTGTCAGACACACGGTTTCACCGCAACTATTGCAATGAAAATGTAAGTGAAGGTCGTTGCCGACCTCACATTCACAATTGTCCTCGCAAAGGGCATATTTAATGATGCCGGTACCATCTTCAATTTGATGCACGATTCCTTTTTCCTCAAATGTTTTCATAGTGCGGAATAGCGTACTTCGTTCCGAGCGTTCAAAATCTTTTTCGAGTTCGCCCAGACTAATGGCCACGTTCAATTGCGCCAACCGTTTATAGGTCATCAGGCGCATTGCCGTAGGGCGAACCCCCTTGCTTTCCAACTTCTTTACGATTTTTTCCATTTGCTATAAGAGGGATTAAAGGTCATACCGCTTCAGGGATTTCCCCGTTTTTATCTGAAATGCATCTTCGATTTCTGACAAATAAATGATGCCATCGCCAGGGTCTGGTGTCTTGCCATTTTTGAGAATGATGTCTATTGCAGATTGTGCTTCTTCGTTCTGGCAGACGAGTTCCAGTTTTACCACAGGACTGTTCGTCACGTGAAAATCGAGTGACGGTTTGGCGCCTTTTGCCTTGAACGCTCCGGTACCTTCTGCCTGTGATAGGGTCATACTTTTAAATCCGTTGTCGGTTAAGGCCTCTATTACTCTTCGTATCCTGTTCGGTTTTACAAATGCTTTTATTTCTTTCATATCATTTATTTTTAATCGATTTTGAACCGAGCCTGTTCTTTAATTTTTAACTAAATAATTAAGACGACAAACAGACTCGGAATCAAAACCTTTGATTGTTATTGAATTAGTGCCCGTGCTCCAGTTCGCCCTTAACCATTTCAGAAGAAAGGGTATAGGCTCCAACAGTGACTACCTTTATATTTTTTGCCATTTCTGAAGGGATATTGATTTCCACAAAACCAAGGTCATTTACGCCCGTACTTACAGGAATCCTTTTAAATTTTACCGTGTTTTCTTCGGTTTCCCCATCCTCATCTACAATGAAAATATAGGATTGTTCGCCTTCTTTGACGATGGCTTCTTCTGGAACAGCATAACCTGATTTTTGTCCTTCCGCAATTCTGCCTTCAACATACATACCGGGAAGCAATTCGCCATTTTTATTATCAATATCCGCGTGCACGTGCAAGGCCTTAGGGTCTTCCTCAAAGGTTTTGCCGATGGAATGTACTTCTGCGGTCAACAACTCATCAGGTTTGGAAGCTACCGTAAAGATTATTTTCTGTCCTTCTTTTACCTTTGGAATATCTTTTTCGTACACTTTAAGGTCTAAATGAATTTTAGAATTATCGCTTACGGCGAACATCTTGGACTGTGGTGCCACATAGTCCCCAAGACTTACCATTACCTCGTCTACGTAGCCTGAAATTGGCGTAGATATAGGTATTGCAGAGTAGATTTCTCCTTGTTCTACCTTGGATGTGTTAATACCCAACAAACGTAGTTTTGACCTTAAACCGTTTACACTTGAGGTAGTGGAACGAAATTTTGACTGTGCCATTTGAAATTCCTTTCCAGAGGAAACACCCTTGTCGAACAATGTCTTTTTTCGCTCAAAATCTTGCTTTAGGAACACGAGTTCATCGTTTTTTTCCTGATATTCCTGTTGCATACTTATAATATCTGGATGTTCAAGATAGGCGAGCACTTCACCCTTACGTACTTTATCTCCCTCTATAACCTTGATGGACCTAACGTTACCACCCATAAACGGGCTGATATTTGCCTTATCCTGAGGAAAAAGTTCGAGCCTTCCGGTAACCTTGATATTGTTGCCAAGATTGCGTTTTTCTAACATTTTGGTCTCAAGACCAACGGTTTGGATTTGGTCGTTGGTGAGCACTACTACGCCTTCCTCTCCTTCTTCTTCATTGTGTTCATCGTGTGCATCTTCTTCACCTTCCATTTTTTCGGCGGTTGTGCTTTCTTCGTTATGTCCCAATTCTGAATCGGGCTTGTCGTTGCAGCCAACCATAAAGAAGGTCATTAATGCTACACTAATTATTGCTATATATTTCATTTCTTATTCTTTTTTAAATTATAGGTTACCCAATTGATATTGCAGCTCAATGGACTGCTGGTTATATTGATTTATAAACTGTAAATGGTTTTGTTTTATCCTGATGGCACTGTTGAGAATAGTGATATAGTTCACATAATCTATTTCACCTTCTTTAGATGCCAGTTCTGCCGTAGTAATTTGCTGCTCGGCCAAAAGCAATGCACCTTCCTGATAGTAATCAAGAGTTTTTTGGGTCTTTTCCAGTGATTTTATGAGCTGCGACACCCTACTTTCGGTCACTGCCTTTTGTTCGAGGTATTGGTTCTCAGCAACCAATGCATCTGCTTTGGCAGCCTTTACCCTTGCTTTCTGTGGAAAGAACCAAAGCGGTATGCTAATGCCTGCTTGATAGGTATTGAAACCCGATACATCATCCACAATCTGTCTTCCGTAGGTTAGGTTGAACTTGGG
Source organism: Winogradskyella sp. MIT101101 (assembly GCF_047126865.1). Taxonomy (NCBI): domain Bacteria; kingdom Pseudomonadati; phylum Bacteroidota; class Flavobacteriia; order Flavobacteriales; family Flavobacteriaceae; genus Winogradskyella; species Winogradskyella sp. MIT101101. The sequence goes on from NZ_CP138982.1 coordinate 2,562,387, forward strand.
TAGGAACTGTGCTTTTTCCACACCGACATTGGCTTTGCTTACTTCTGCATTTTGCATAGCATATTGAAGCAAAGGATTATTGGCTGTGGAAGCCGAATCTAAATTGGACAAAAAATCCATCGGTTCATAGTCCAAATTCACAGTTTCTATTTCTTGGTCAATGCCCAAATATTGTTTCAATGCCCTTTTTGCGATTTCTATATCATCATAGGCCTGCTGCCTTAAGACTTGAATCTGCTGATATTCTGAAGAGGCGGCAATAAATTCCAATTTGCCCGTTTCTCCTGTATCGTAACGCAATTCTGCAGCCGTCCTAAAGTTAGCATAAACACTGTCCAACTGTTCCGCAAAACGCAATTGCGCCTTGTTGTAATTGATGCGGTCATAAGCCTGCATCACATTGCGAATCAATTGCTGTTCGTTGACCGCGTAAAATGTTTCGCCCAATTTAACACGTTCCTTATAGAATTTTGATTTTGAAAAACCTGAAAGTAAATCAATATTTCCTTGCTGTACACCTATGGTAGTTTGTACACCGGGAAGGTCATTACCAAATTCTTCCTTTCCTGTAAATACCTGTGTATTTCCCAAATCGAAGCTGGTACCCTTCATCGCCTGTTCACGTTCAATAAAGGCTTGGCTCTCTTTAAGGGAAGGATAATTTTCCTTGGCCAAAGCGATGGCTTCTTCCAAAGTAAGCACTTGGCTCATTTGGCCGTCCTGTGCATTTGCAGAAGTTGGGGATAAGAAACCTCCTAAACTCAATAATACCACAACCACGGTTGCACTTTTCTTGACGTAACTTGTATCGCCACCATTGCCTTTACGTTCTTTGCGAGCTTCCAGCCAATAATACAGGACTGGAACAACGACTAATGTCAAAAAGGTAGCCGTTATGAGTCCACCAATTACTACTGTCGCCAATGGTCGTTGTACTTCTGCACCACCAGAGGTAGAAACCGCCATTGGGATAAAGCCCATAATGGCCGCGGTTGCCGTAAGTAAAATGGGACGTAAGCGTTCGTGGGTGGCTTCGTATATTCGTTTTTTTAAGTCTGTCATTCCACTTTCTTTTAGTTCATTAAATTTATTTATCAGTACCAGTCCGTTCAATACCGCAACGCCAAAGAGCACGATAAAACCAACACCTGCGGAAATACTAAAAGGCATTCCCCTTATCCAAAGAGCAAACACGCCACCAATAGCCGCCAATGGCACTGCCATATAAATCATTAGGGATTGCGAGAACGAACTCAAGGCAAAATAGAGCAATATGAATATTAAGAAAAGTGCAATAGGCACTACAATCATCAATCGGTCTGAAGCACGTTGAAGGTTTTCAAACGAACCTCCGTAGGTTACAAAATAACCCGGTGGCAATTTCACGTCCGTTTCCAATTTTTGTTGAATTTCCTCGACCATCGATTTTACATCGCGCCCACGGACATTGACCCCTACCGAAATACGACGAGAGGTATTGTCCCTTGAAATCTGCATTGGCCCGGGTTTGTAGCTGATATCTGCCACTTCCTTTAAAGGCACTTGCGCTCCGTTTGGCAAATCGATATAAAGATTTTTAAGGCTGTTGATGTCTTGTCTAAATTCCTTTGCCAATCGTATGACCACATCGAACCGTTTTTCGCCCTCAAAAATCACACTTGCCTGTTCGCCTGCAAATGAAGCACTCACATAATCGTTCAGCTTGTCAACGGTTACACCATATTGGGCCATTTTCGCACGGTTATATTCCACCGTCATTTGAGGTAAACCGCTTGTAGCTTCCACATTGAGGTCAGCCGCTCCAGGAACGGTTCTGATGACCGCTGCGATTTCCTGTACCTTGTCGGCCAACACTTCTAAATCCTCGCCATACAATTTAATTGCCACGTCCTCACGCACACCTGTAAGCAATTCATTAAAACGAAGTTCTACAGGTTGGGTAAACACGAAATTTACGCCAGGAACGACTGAAATTTTTTCCTGGATTTTTTCTATGAGTTCCTCTTTGCTATCTGCGGAAGTCCATTTACTCTTATCTTTTTCAAGAATAATGTAACTATCGGCAATGTCCATAGGCATTGGGTCTGTTGGTATTTCGGCCACACCAATCCTTGAAACTACCGTTTTTACTTCTGGAAATTCATTGATTAGATTTTGAAGTTTTTTTGAAGCTTCAATGGATTCTGTAAGACTGCTCCCCGGTTTTATCAACGCTTGAAAAGCAATATCGCCCTCATCAAATTTAGGTATGAATTCGCCACCCATATTGCTGAAAATAAATCCTGCTATCAATAGTAGGGTAACCGCGCCTATAACCACACCAGCCCGAAAACGAAGTGCAAAATTGAGCAATGGTACATACGCTCTGTTTAAGCCAGACATTATTTTATCACTAAACCTGTCAATCTTATTTTCAAATTTGGCAAACCAACTATTCTGATTTTTAGTAGGTTTAAGAAACATTGCTGAAATCATTGGGACGTAAGTGAGACAAAGGATAATCGCTCCTAAAACGGCAAATCCAAAAGTAAACGCCATTGGACGGAACATTTTTCCTTCTACACCAGTTAAGAATAAAATAGGTGTAAAGACGATAAGAATAATCAACTGTCCAAAAAATGCTGAATTCATCATAGTGCTTGCAGATTCATAGGCAATCTCATCCATTTCAGCCTGTTCAATGACTTTAGTTGATTTTTTCATCCGTTGATGAATATGAAAAACCATTCCTTCTACAATGATTACTGCACCGTCAACGATGATACCAAAGTCTATGGCCCCAAGTGACATTAGGTTTGCCCAGACCCCAAATTGTTTCATCAAAATAAATGCGAACAAGAGGGATAATGGAATTACCGATGCGGTAATCAAACCACCACGAAGACTTCCCAATAAAAGAACAAGTACGAATATTACAATTAGAGACCCTTCAATGAGGTTTTTCTCAACAGTGCTTGTGGTTCTTCCAATGAGTTCACTTCGGCTTAAAAATGTATCTATGTAAACGCCTTCGGGTAGGGATTTTTGTATTTCTACAATGCGCTTCTCCACATTTTCGACTACGTTGCCTGGGCTTTCGCCTTTCAGCATTAAAATTTGTCCACCAACAGTTTCGTGTCCATCTTGGGTAAATGCGCCATAACGCACTTGATTACCATAGCCTACTTTTTCAGCTACATCACGTATCAAAACAGGACTACCGTTTTGTGTGGTAACAACTGTATTTTCCAAATCTTCAATGCTACGTGCCAAACCTTCTCCACGAATGAAATTTGCTTGGTGGTTTTTTTCAATGTAAGCACCACCAGTATTGGCATTGTTTGCTTTAAGGGCTTCAAAAACCTGATTCATTGTAATACCAAAACTTTTTAGTTTATCAGGATTTATGGCAACTTCGTATTGTTTTACATAACCTCCAAAGGCATTGACCTCGACGACTCCTGGCACTAAAGCCATTTGGCGTTTTACAATCCAATCTTGGATGGTACGAAGCTCCATTGCATCGTACTTATCTTCGTAGCCCTCTTTTAATTTTAAGGTGTATTGGTAGATTTCGCCCAGACCTGTTGTTATGGGTGCCATAAATGGCGTGCCGAAGCCTTCGGGGATTTCTCCAGCAACTTCGGTTAATTTCTCTTGTACCAATTGCCGGGGAAGATAAGTGCCTGCCTCGTCCTTAAAAACAATGGTAACCACGGACAGCCCAAAGCGGGATACTGAACGCAGCTCGATAACGTCAGGAAGATTGGCCATTGCCAATTCTACCGGATAGGTAACAAATTGTTCAATATCTTCAGTACCTAAATTTGGGGCAACGGTAATAACTTGTACTTGGTTGTTGGTAATATCTGGGACAGAACCCAAATTTATTGTGGCCATAGACCAAATACCTGTACCAACGAGTGCCACTATAAAGAGTCCAATAATAAATTTATTATTAATGGAAAATGAAATGATTTTGTTAATCATAGAAAATGTATTAATTCAGTTTAAAACTTACGGTGCGAATAGATGCAACGTATTTATAAAGCAATGCCTACTTTGAGAAACATCACGTTAGGATATAGCTATCCTTAAAAAAACTGAATTATACTTGAGGGGGTTGAAAAAGGGATTCCAGATATATGGAATTGAAGTTGACAGTATATGAATTAAACTGCTCTTTATCTTCAAACTTAAATCGATTGATTTGAGCTGTTGCGGTGTTTGCTATAAACACTACAGGATGACAACATTGATGATGAGAATGGGCAGGTATATTCTCCTTGTCTGAATTATTATGATGTCCTTCGCTTTTTGTGTCGTTTTCGATGTAATCTTCTACTATATATTCAAAGAAAGAGTCGCCATAAACTTTATGATTTTGATAATGTGAAATTAAGTTTGAAATTTCTTTGATTGGTCCACATAAGTCCATATCAATACTGATTCCCTGAAAAAAGAGTAAAATAGACATTAATATGGAAAATATTATTTTCATAAAGTTTTACAAATATACAAATTAATCGATGCACAGGTTGTGCAAAGATTGTTCTTCAGTATGTCAATTCAAAAGTTAACAACGCTATCTAAAGCATCATCTGCTTCTTTATGGATAAAATTTGCCTGATAATTCAGTGTAGTTTTCAAGTCACTATGCCTATATAGTTTTTGTAACATTAAAGGATGAATAGAATCACCGGCAATATTGCCAAAAGTATGTCTGGCAATGTGCATTGTAATCTTCTTGTCTATTTTTGCTTTTTTGGCAATGGATTTTAAGTTATCGTTAAATTTTTTGGTTGCCGTTTTTCTTTTATTATAAATGTCTTTTGCATCATCCAGATTGGCCTTTTTCAATTCAGGAAAAACAAAATCGGTAGCGTGTTTTTTATCATCTCTGTAGAAATCTAAAATACTTAGAACCTTATCTGGAATTTTTAAGGACAGTAGTTTTGAGTTTTTATTCATTCTATAATGAAGCCTATTGTCGTATATGTCTGACCACTTTGTCCAGAGTACATCAGTAACCCGCATTCCTGCAAAATTGAAGCTAAATAGCCAAACATTTCTTGTATGAATTTCATTGTAGATTAGATTATCTAAAGCTTCAATAGCTCTTACCTCAATAATATTCAACCCTATTTTTGTAGTCTCAGGAAACTTGATTTTAATTTTGTCACCACCGAAAGGATATAGTTCCCTACTGACTATTTTTAGCTTTATAGCTCTGTTGAATAATAAGCGGATTAGGACAAGTATATTCATTATTGAAGTCTCAGCAAGGTGGTGCTTAACCTTGAGGTATATCATCAATTTTTTAAGAAATCGTTCATCAATTTCTTGAAATGAAAGCTGTTTAGATTTGTGATATTTTACAATATAACTAATCAATGCGCTGTCCGTAGATAGACGGTTTAACTTTTCTGCAACTTCCAGTTCGTCCAGATGTTCTTCTGCCAATTCAAAGAAAGTTGAGGAATTCCCTGAGGCATAAATTTCTTTTTTAATCTGGTTTGCTGAAGCATCTTTATATTCGGACTGTAAATCAATAAGTGCCTTATTGGCATCGGAAAGTTGCTGTGATAATAACTTGTTTAGACTATCGGCATTTGGATTTGATTTTTTTACTCGAATATTTTTTTCGTCCCATTCCTCTATATCAATATAATGACCTACATATTGATAGGTGGAACGACGGTTTTTTGTAATTCGAATAGCCAACGGATATTGTCCCTTGGTGTTAGGTTTTTTGCGTAGAACTATTTTTGCATTTGATGACATAATTGACCTGTTTTGAGTACGAAAGCCAAATCAGGTACAACATAGGTACAACATTGCGTTTTTTTGCTCAATTTTTGTTGTACACTTTCTATAAAGATACGAATTTATTGGGCTTTTTAGGTACAACATAGGTACAACAAATGCTGAAATCAACTGATATTAAATGACTTTAAAGAAAATGTAAAAACATATAAATCATTGAAAATGAGTGTTTTTACGTTTCTTTGGTGCAATATACGCTAGACTTAGGATCTAGTGCCGCGAGGTGTGCGAGTTCGAGTCTCGCCGCCTGTACAAAGATTAAGCTTCAGTTTTAAACTGGAGCTTTTTTGTTTGAATAGACTTTAATTTAATGAGCGAGACGAGAAGTTTATGCTGAGAGCAGTCAAAGTAAATCTCGCCGCCTGTACAAGAAGACTCTTCAAATTATTGAAGGGTCTTTCCCCCCCCTGAAACTTTAGATTTCAAAATATTTGCTTTTTTACCACCTTTCAATTCTAAATTAACCACATATAATAATTCGGTTTTGTAATGGGGTAAAATACTATATGAACTCGTTAAGCGAGTGGTGAATATACCGATGTTTTCTTATGATATTTGTCCCAGGAATTATAGATAATTCTAATTGAATATTTAAATAAAAAAACAATAAAAAATATGAATATTAACCCAACCATATGGCAAACACTTCCTTATTCGTTATCTACAATAGATAAAATAGAAGGTAGAAATAATAAGCGTACGGAAGACTTTGTCTTAAAAGCAACTATGTTTTTGAAAAATAAGTTTCAGAAATAAAATTAGATATTGAACGTTTTTTGCGATAGACAAAGGAATAACAGGAACATTAAAATATTTAAATAAAAAAGAGCTTCTCATCGAGAAGCTCTTTTTGCTCAAATAACACTTAATAATTAGAGCTTGACTAACTTGGTTGTCATAGTTTGTTTGTTGTCATTTTCTACTTTAACGATATACATTCCTGTATTTAAAGAAGAAATATCAAATGAATCTGTTCTTGTAAAATCACCTTTATAGGACTTTATCATTTTTCCTGATAAATCATAGATCTCAACGCCTGAAACATTGGTGTTGATACTAAATGAAGTACGAGATGGGTTAGGGTAAATAGTAAAACCAAATAGTGATTCATCTTCAACACTCAATACATTTGATGGTTTATTACCCAAAATTCTAAACTGGCCAGCAGGAATAGTAATAGAAGTTGTTGAGTTAGCAACTGTGGTATTTCCTGTTGGATCCATAAGATCGTACCATGTTGAAGTGACACCTGCAGGGAAATTAGTATTTACCGTTTGTGATACCACATCAAAGTTAGCTAGAATAATAACGTTCTTTAATTCCGTTGTTGGTATGGCATTATCAAAAATGTCTATTCTTGGTGTAAAATCGCCAGAAGTCATGGTGTAATCTCCTTCAAAAACAGGCTCATCTGTTTTTAATTTATGAAGTTTAGACCAATCATCATAAACTGCACCTCTAACAGCATCAGCTAACCAATTATTGGTCCATTGTGGTTGTGGCTTCGTGTCTAATTTACAATCTCCATCACCTCCGCCAGGTAAATTAACGGTACCATTATTACAGGTGAAAATCGAATTTTCCATACCGAGCTCACCAAAATGCCATATCATTTTAGGACCAGGCACCATTACCGAAACGGCAGCCATAGCAGACATTCTAGAAATGGCCGTATTTAAATCCTGTACATTATGACTTGCATTACTGGTGTTACCAAATGCTAAATTTTTATACATTAAGCGCTCTTCGTCATGGCTTTCTGGGTAACCTAGAACTCTTGGTCCGTTAAAAGAAGCTCTAGAGTTATGACCAATACCATTAATGTTTTTGTTTCCATTTTGTCCCATGGTCAACTCATTATAAGGATCAGTCATTTTTCCCCACATCATAACACCTTTACCTTCGTCGAACCTGTAATTCGCCCATTCTTTTTCTTCATTTTCGCTTCCTAAATGCTCAAAAATTACATAGTGGTCATCATCTAAAGACCAAGAATAATCAGCATACTCTTTAAGTACATCGACACGATCTTGCTGATAACTATTGGTGCAGCCTTCATTATTTTCACAATTTTGGGTAAACCCTTTGGTTAAATCCCAACGGAATCCGTCAATATTGAATTCTTCAATCCAGTGTTTTACTACACGTTTAACGTAATCTTTTGTTCTAGGGTTTGAGTGATCATAATCACTACCTACACTATAACTATGTTGAGCAATTTCATTAAAATAAGGGTTGTCACTACTTGGATCTCCCCAACCATCTCCATCAGGGTCGTTCATCCACATTCTCACCATAGGGCTTCTTCCAAAGGCGTGGTTTAATGCGATATCCAGTATTACTGCGATTCCATTTTGATGACAAACATCAATAAATTCTTTAAACTTTTCTTCTGTACCATAAAACTTATCCAAAGCCATATGAAATGAAGTGTTATAGCCCCAACTTTCATTACCTTCAAACTCCATAACTGGCATTAAGTGAATAGCATTGATATTAAGGTTTTTGAAATAGTCGATTCTATCTATAAGATCTTGATAGTTTCTATCAGCATCAAAATCCCTAACCAAAACTTCATATATAATTAAATCTTCCTTCTTTGGTTTTTCAAAATTTGTAACCTGCCAATTATAAGCTGTCTGACCAGTTTGAAGCACAGTGACCTCACGCTCTTGACCTGCAGGATATGCTGGTAAGTTAGGATATGTTGAGCTAGGAATAAAAGGATCATCAAACGGAGATAAAACTAAAGTAGAATAAGGATCCGCTACCTTAACTAAAGACGGAGAATTTGCAGTTGGTGTTTTATCTGCTACCCAATATTGATAGGTTTCTACTTGGCCCGGCGTTAATCCTGTAAGTTCTATCCAGAATTTATTGTTTCTGGTTACATCTTTTTTCATGGCATAATTAGAATCTGGTTGCCAGTTATTAAAACTTCCTGCCAAATACACAAAATCTTTCCCAGTAGCATATAAAACTAGTACTGCCGTATTGTCGTCAATATATGTAATACCATCTTGATAATTGGTTGGCATGATGCCAATATTTGATCCTGGGTCAATGAGAACACTAAACTCTTTTGTAATTGTAGTACCATCTAAAACAGCAACCAACTCATAATTTGTGTTTTCTGTAATATTAGTAACAGTGTAAGAGTAGCTATTAGTTGAGCCATCCGTGTCAATAACAGATCCATTTGCGCTTAGTGTGTAACTTGCATTTCCGCCAATATTAGTTGCAGAAATAGCTAAGTCATCACCAGAATTAATGATAGTTGTATCATCGCTAGGAGAAGTTAAACTAACCTGAAATGTCCCAATCTCAAAAATAAAGTCATTACAGCCACTAGCTTTAAACTCTTGCGAACCATCTTCATTTCTAAATACCATTCCCATTAAAACAGCGTTCGCGGCTTGGGTTGCGGTTAGACCGTAATAGGTTTCTGGCACTAAGGTTATAGAGTATATACCACTCCCTTGGCTTGTCATTTGGCCAACACCATCATCTTGTCCCCAATTTCCAACAACACTAATATTAAAAGCATTATCGCTATCACCTACACCAGAGTGCATATACACTTTGTTTGGGCTAGTAAAACCATCGCAGTCAGTAGCTGTACTGTTGATGTCTAGAGTTATGGTTATGCTTTCATCAATTTCAAATGGGTTGGGTGTAATAGTCACTTGACTAAACATAAGTAATGAAAAGCCAAAGCATAAAATTGATAAGTAGAACTTTTTCATAGAAGTTTTTGTTTTTAAAAAAAGGGCTGAAAAATCAGCCCTTTTAGGTTTAAGGGTTGTACCCTAAATTATTGAATTTTATTAAGTTGGTAAGTGCCATTAGCAACATCCAATCTAACTCTGTATAATCCAGCAGTTACAGCAATATTATCACCACCAGCATCTATAGTTCCATCAGCACCAGTATCGCCATAGTCAGAAGCCCAATCGTTATTAGCTCTGAATTTAACTTCACCATCAACAAGAGTAGCAATGTCTCCGTAGTAAACATCTGGTTGTATTTGAGTTAAAGCGAAATCTGGACCAGCTCCACCCCAATCATTATAACCAGAACCAACAACTCCCCAAACATCAGTTGATTCAATTGTATAGGTTCCATCGTTAAAGTTTAAAGTTATTTGGTAATGTCCTGCACTTACAGGGATGTTATCTCCTCCGCCATCTAATGTACCATCTAAACCAGTATCACCAAAGTCAGTAACCCATTCGTTGTTTTGTCTGAATTTAATTTCACCATCTACCAATCTAATGCCAACTTTAAAGGTATCAGTAGTATAGTCGTAGTAGAACTTTCCATCAGGACCCGCTCCACCCCAATCATTATAACCAGAGCCAACAACTCCCCAAGAGAAATCTTCCATCATGTAAGTGCCAGCAGCAATATCTAAAGTGATTTTATACGTTCCAGCAGTTACAGCGATGTTTGCACCACCTGCATCAAGAGTACCATCAGCACCGTCGTCACCAAAATCATTTACCCATTCGTTATTTTCTCTAAACTTAATCTCACCATCAATAAGTGTTACGTAAGCTACAAAGACATCGGCAGTACTTGTAGTATAGAATTGACCGTCAGGTCCTGCTCCGCCCCAGTCATTATAACCAGAACCAACAACACCCCAAGATGCTGGCATAATTCCGCCACCACCTGTTCCAGTGCTCTCTAATAATTCTACATTTAATACCATAACATTTGAAAATGCTTCTGTTCCACTACCAGTATCACCTGGATATGCTCTTAATCTCACAGAAAATGATCCAGTATTTGGCTCTGGACTATCTGGATCAGCGTCTAAACCAGCTTCCATAGCAACACTCATCATTTGTCCAATAGTCATTGCTATTTCGTTAGACGTGGTTGATGAAACAACAGTGGCATCTGTAAAATCTCCACTTACTGAACTTTGTAGTTCGTAAGTAACATTTGTTGGTGCACCAAAATCTGCGCTGGCCCAAGTGAATCTTTCACCAAGATTACTTGAAGTTGCAGCAGCAAGTACATAGTTATCTAAAGTAGAATTTGTAAACACAAACCCTTCTGGTTCTTGTGTTGTGAAAACAACGTCATCTTCAGTTTCACAACTATTAAAACTTATTAAGGCTAAGATGAAAAGGCCTAAAATTGATAATTTTTTCATGTTATTTTTTAGTGTTAATTAGTATCCTGGGTTTTGTTCTAAGTTGGTATTTATACCTAAGTCTGTTGCAGGTAATGGCATTAAATCTCTAAAGGATTCTGTTGTAGTACCAGATTGTACTCCACCTTTCCATTGCCAAACGCCATTATCTGAGAATTGATCGAATCTTATTAAATCAGTTCTTCTATGAGCTTCCCAGTATAATTCTCTAGAGCGCTCGTCTATAATGAAATCCAAGGTTAAATCAGCTTCAGATATGTTTCCACTTGTGTCGCCATAGGCACGTTCTCTAAGTTGATTAATATAACCAACAGCGGTACTGGCACTACCGCCGCCGCCTCTTAAGAAAGCTTCTGCATACATTAAATATGCATCTGCCAATCTAAACATTGGGAAGTCAATATCCGTATGGTCTCCTGTAGTATCCGATCCTGGGTTTCCGTTCACATCTACATTTCGGTATTTAGCAACGGCAAAACCATCAGTAAATGTAGCCACAGACATAATGTCTTTGGACTGCCCATCTGTATAAAGTAACTCACGTCCGTCTGCTGAATTTTCTTCACCAGGGAATTGCTCAACAAATGTTGGTGTAGTTCTAATGCCAAACCAACCACCATTGATTCCAAAATCCGAAGGATCCATAGATCCACCAACTGGGGCATGTGTTAAAAATGTCATACCTCCAAAGGCCTGTGTTCTCTGACCATCAAAAGGAATTGTAAAGATAACTTCGTCTTGTGCACCATTAGAATCGTTGTCTGCTAAGAAAGAATGGAAATAAGGGATGTCTGGAATGGAGTATCCTGCACCAATAATATTATTAGTATAAGTAATTACGTCTGCATATCTTGGTGTACCAGTATATACTTCAGCATTTAAATAAATCTTAGCCAATAACATCCAAGCAGCAGCTCTATCAGCTCTACCATATTCATTGCTTCTAGGAGCAGCCATATTATCTGTGATTGCCAATAATTCAGACTCAATGAAATCAAATAAATCAGCTCTTTGTATTTGTGGTGGAAGAAATGCTCCAATAGGATCGTCCTCAGTTACAAATGGCGGATTTGCAAATAAATCCATGGCATGCCAATAGGTGAGCGCACGCATAAAACGAACTTCTGATCTAAAGGTCTGAATGTCAGCTCTCAATTCTGAAGAGACACCTCTACCATCTAATTTACTATCCGTAGTTTGTCGTAAAAATTCATTACATAATGCAACTTGGTACATTAGTCTACTGTACATGGTTCTGATAAATTCGTTACCAGAGGTCCAAACTTGACCGTGTAAATCTTGAATTGTACCGTCATTCCACGCAATAAGCGCTTCATCAGTTGTGAGTTCTTGCATTTTCCAATACAATCTTAGATAATTGGAAAACCCTTCGTCTAAACCGGCTAAATCTGGTGCGCCTGCAGGACCTTCCTGACCGCTCAAAGAGATTCCAGCATAAATTTTAGCTAAAAATTCTTTGTAAGCATTAGGGTCTTCAAACGCAGCATCGCCAGTAAGACGTTCGTCTTCTGGTTGTAAATCTAATCGGTCTGCACAAGATTGCACAAAAAGTGCAATAGCAAAGACCAAGAAGATACTTTTAATTGTTCTTAACATCATAGCTTTGTTGTTTATATATTTATTTTTCATTTTTTTTAAAATGTAAAGTTTAAGCCTAGTACAATATCTCTAGTTCTTGGATAGAAGTTGTTTTCTATACCATTACTAATTTCAGGATCTAAGCCATCATATTCAGTGATTACAAAAACGTTTGTAGCCGTTAAGGAAGTTCTTAATGTCATTTTTGAGAAAGGGATTGTGTAACCAAGAGAGATGTTATCCAATCTTACAAAATCAGCACGCTGAATGTATAAATCTGAAAACAACTCTTGATTAGTAAATCCAGTATTTAATAAACTAGCGTGTCCATTTGCTTGGTAACCAGGTTGGTTTACAATGGCATTAGTATTACCTCTATCTGAGGCTACATTGTTATACACATAGTTTCCAAAACTTCCTCTGAATGTAAAATTCAAGTCCAAGTTCTTATATCTAAAGTTATTAGTGAAACCTATAAAAGCATCTGGTGTAGCCTTTTTATAAGCTTGTCTGTCTGCTTCAGTAATTTGGTTATCTCCATTAACATCTACGTAAGAACCAGCGATTGGGTTTCCATTATCATCATAAACTTGTCTAAATACAAAGAACGTAGTTGGATCATAACCAGGTCTTAAAATTTGAATATTGTTACCTACACCACCAGAAATACCTCCAGTTGGTAACGTAAAGTTAGGGTCATCACTTAAACTTAACTTAGTAATTTCTACATCCTGAAATGTTAAGTTAAAATTAGTATCCCATCCAAAGTTTTCGGTTTGTGAGATAATACCATTAAGGCTTAATTCTATACCTCTACTTGTGGCTTCACCGACGTTAGTAATCAGTAAATCAGTAAGGTTAGCACCAGCTGGTACAGGAACACGAGATAATAAATCTTCAGTTTCTCTATAATAAGCATCAATAGTACCTGTAAGTCTATTGTTAAAAAGACCGAAGTCTAAAGCTACATTATATTGTGTGGTTTCCTCCCATTTAAGTTCTTCATCAAAACCTTCTGGTCTTAAAGTTTGGAAGAAAATAGGATCACCATTTGGTAACGTACCAAATTGAATATTGGCAGCGTTGTTACGTGAAGGTGTATAAATACCTAAATAGCCATAATTCTGCCCAATTTCTTGCTGACCAGTAACACCCCAACCAGCTCTAAGTTTTAAGTTAGAGAAGAAAGAGTTGTCCATAAAACTTTCGTTCGTCATCTTCCAACCCACAGAGACACCTGGGAAAGAACCCCAACGATTATCTTCACTAAATCTCGAAGAACCATCACGTCTATAACTTGCAGATATTAAGTACTTGTCTGCAATATCAAAACTTGCTCTTGCAAAATAAGACTCAAGTGCATTTCTATTAATATCAGTATCAGTAAGTGTTGTAGCGGATACTCTATCTACAAAACTTTTGATATAAAATTCTTGGAAAGCGTGACCTGCTGTAATATCTAATTTAGTATCAATAGACTCAACATCTTTCTTGTAATTTAAATAGAAATCTAATGATGTATTTCTGTTAAGACCAGAAGATACTTCATTTGTTGGTACTCCACCTGAGTTATTTGGATTAGCAGCTGAGAAAACGTAACCATCATTTTCAGCGTAATCTATACCAGCATTGACATTTAACCTTAAGTCTCTTAAGAACCAAAACTTATAATCAACATTAAAGTTTGAAATAACTCGCTTTATAGTTTGTCTATTGTTGTAATTGTTGTTATCTAATAAAAACACAGGGTTGGCAGGTGCTAGATTTGCACTAGTACCATATTGTGTGTAGTTACCGTTTTCATCAAATACAGGTTGCGTAGGGTCAAAAGATATTGCAGCACCTATTGCACCTTCATTTGCATAAGCGTATTCATCTTGAATTCCTTTAGCAACTAAAGTCAATTTTAGATCATTATCCAGAAAACGGTGAACAAACGACGTGTTGATGCCGTTTCTTTCGTATAAATCATCGAGTGGCCCTTCTTGAGATACATGGTTTAAATTTACTCTAAAGTTAAATCTTTCGTATCCTTTAGAAACTGTAATATTATGAATTGCTCCAATACCAGTTGTAAAAATTTCATCTTGCCAATTTGTGTTGGCACCACCAAACGATGAGGTATCACCTCCGTTATCCGTAACTACTTGCATGTATTGCTCAGCGTTTAAAACATCTACAGTGTTAGTAACACTTCTCGTTGATGCCTGTAAACCATACTCAACTTTAAAAGGCTGATTTGCACTTCCTTTTTTCGTAGTAATTAGTATAACACCGTTAGATGCTCTAGAACCATAAATGGCAGTAGCAGAGGCATCTTTAAGTACCACAAAATCTTCAATGTCAGCTGGGTTAATAGCGTTTAAAGCATTTCTACTTCCTTGCGCACCACCACGTTGATCAATTGGAAGCCCGTCAATTACAATTAATGGATCGTTGGTTGCACCAAAATTAGATCCTAAGGATGCACCACCACGAATTCTAATTTCACCACCTTCACCAGCAGCACCTCCACCAGATGTAATTCTAACACCTGCAGCTTTACCAGCAATAAGTTGCTGTGGCGCTACAATGGCTCCACGGTTAAATTCTTCATCGCCTACTTTTTCTACAGCACCTGTGGCGTCTTGTTTCGTTGTAGAACCATAACCGATAAGTACTACTTCATCTAATTGAGCTGCGTCTTCTTCCAAAACTACATCAACGGTAGCTTGTCCGTTAAAGACTATTTCTTGCGACTTGTAACCAACATAAGAAATCACAATAGTTTCTCCTTGGTTGACTTCAATTGTGTATTTTCCATCGAAATCGGTCGATGTTCCTCTCGAAGTCCCTTTTACCAGAATATTTACACCTGGTAAAGGCATAGCGTTTGCTTTGTCTGTTACTGTACCACTGACAGTTGATTGTGCCATCAGAGTAGCTGGTATCATAATTAAACAGATTATTAAAGCATTTAAGAATGTTTTCATACAATGTTTTTAAGTTAATTGCTTAGTTAATTGATTTATATTTTCACTTCTTGGGTTAAATCTATGTAAAATTAATGTGATTTAAGTGTTAAAAGGCAAGCGAGACCTAACGCAAACGTTTTCGTGTTAAAAACTTTTCTGAAATTATTGATAGTGAGAGTAAAATAATAAAAAAATGAGATATTTTCAATTGAGAGCTGTTAAAATTACCAAGTCCCGAAAAGCTGTAAAACTATTTTTGGTGTATATTCGTTTTAAAGATCCCTTAGTTAGTTTATAATACATGAAACGAAAAATAACCCTTAAGCAAATTGCTAAAGAACTAGATGTCTCCATTTCAACCGTATCAAAGGCACTGCGTAATAGTGTAGAAATTAGTGATGATACGAAGCAAAAAGTCCAAGCTTTTGCGAAATTGTACAACTACAGACCCAACAATATTGCCTTAAGTCTTAAAAATAGAAAAACCAATACCATTGGAATTATTATTCCAGAAATTGTTCATCACTTTTTCTCTAAGGTCATTAGTGGAGTTGAGACTGTAGCCAACAACAGAGGTTATAATGTTATTGTTGGCCTTTCAAATGAATCGTTCTCTAAAGAGGTCATAAATATGGAAATGCTTGCCAATGGTAGTATTGATGGCTTTATTTTGTCAATTTCAAAAGAAACATTGCAGCAACAAGATTATCATCATTTTAATGAAACTATGAGCCAGGGTATGCCTATTGTTATGTTTGACCGTGTAATTGCAGATATTAAATGCGATAAAGTTATTGTAGATGATTATAAGGGCTCGAAAAATGCAGTAGAAAAACTGATAACCAATGGATGTAAATCTATTGCTCTGATTACAACCAAAGATTATGTAAGTGTTGGTAAGTTACGTACTCAGGGCTATTTAGAGGCTTTGCATGAACATAAAATGACTCCAAAGGCGGAGCTTATCCTCAAAATTGACGACACATTAGATTACGAAGTCCATTTGGACGCGTTAGAGTTAGAAATTGAACAACTTTTTAAATCAAATAAAAAGATTGATGGTGTGTTTGCAGTTAATGAATTGTATGCTTTATCGGCAATGAAAGTCGCTAGGAAATTAGGCTTGGATATACCAAATGATATTCAGGTTATTGGTTTTACCGATGGTGTTTTGTCAAAACATGCCACACCAAGCTTAACTACGGTAAGTCAGCATGCACAACAGATGGGAGAGACTGCAGCAAATCTGTTAATCGATAAGTTAGA
Source organism: Winogradskyella sp. MIT101101 (assembly GCF_047126865.1). Lineage (NCBI taxonomy): Bacteria > Pseudomonadati > Bacteroidota > Flavobacteriia > Flavobacteriales > Flavobacteriaceae > Winogradskyella > Winogradskyella sp. MIT101101. Next base: position 2,579,175 of record NZ_CP138982.1, read on the forward strand.
AAACGAGTTTGATGATGAGAAGGAAGAAGAGTTTCAAACGGTTGTCATCGCTACGGAATTGATAGAACGCGAATCCACCAAATAGAAATTTAACATTGCCATTTTAAAAACTTTTATATCTTTACCACGAAATCAAAACTTATATTTTCACTTCTACACATAAGTTTTGATAAGCACAGCTTGTCAGAATAGTATTAATTTAAACATACTATTTCATGAAAAAGCGCATTCTCGGATTTTGGGAAATCTGGAACATGAGTTTCGGTTTCTTAGGAATCCAATTTGGATTTGCCTTGCAAGGCGGATTTATGTCACGAATATTTCAAACGCTCGGTGCAGATAAGCATGATATCCCATTGTTGTGGATTGCTGCTCCTTTAACAGGATTACTTGTACAGCCAATTATTGGTTACATGAGTGACAGAACCTGGCACCACCGATTTGGACGACGGCGACCATACTTTCTTATTGGTGCAGTTTTGAGTTCTATCGCATTATTTTTTGTGCCTTATTCTCCAGCATTATGGGTAGCCGCGGGTTTTCTTTGGATTTTAGATGCATCGATTAATATTTCTATGGAGCCTTTTAGGGCTCTAGTAGCAGATAAGTTAGATGAATCTCAAAGAACTTATGGCTTTGTAATGCAAACTCTAATTATTGGAATCGGAACCTGGGTGGCAAGTAATTTGCCTTGGTTAGTGTCGAAAATGGGAGTCAGTGACTCTGCAGCTTTAGGTGTTGTGCCAGATTCAGTGAAAATAGCATTCGCTATCGGAGCATTCGTGTTCTTAATCAGTATTCTTTATACCGTATTTACAACGACAGAATATCCTCCAGAGGATATGGAAGAGTTTGAAAGAGAGAAGGCGCAGAAAAGCAGTTTTGTTTCGGATATTATAAATAATATCGGGAATATGCCTTCCACCATGAAGAAACTAGGCGTAATTCAGTTCTTTAGCTGGTTTGCTTTTTTTACTATGTGGAGTATGGCAAACCCTGCCTTAACAGAGCATGTTTATAAAATGCCAGCACCTATTGAAGCAAATTTTGATATGACTACTGTTGAGGGTCAAAAAGCTTACGATATTGAGAATACTGCGTTTCAAAAATCTTCAAATTTAGTGGGTTCTGCCATGGGTGTTTACGGTTTGTCATCAATGGCTTTTGCTTTGTTATTTGTGTTTTACACTTCAAAACGAAATATTAACCGAAAATACGTTCACATGATATCACTAATTATAGGAGGTGCAGGCTTCTTATTAATGACGGTGGTTTCACCAGAACAACTAAAATATTGTTTTGTGTTAATAGGTATTGCTTGGGGAAGTATTTTGTCCATGCCTTACGCTATGCTTTCAAGTTCGGTTGACCCTAAAAAAATGGGAATGTTTATGGGTATTTTCAATATGTTTATTGTTATCCCTCAGATCATTGCTGCACTTGGCGGTATAAATTTCATTTCAGGCCTTTTGGGAGATGATGCTATTAATGCTATGATTATCGCAGGACTGAGTTTAGTAATCGCAGGCTTAAGTAATTTTTTAATTACAGATAAAGCAGCAATTTCTTACCAACCTCAATCGTAAAACTTTAAAATGAATAAAAAAGGATTCATATTTGATCTTGATGGTGTGATAGTTGACACCGCTAAATATCACTTTTTGGCTTGGAAGAAATTAGCTAATAGCTTAGGTATAGATTTCACTGAAGAAGAAAATGAGCAACTAAAAGGTGTAAGTCGGGTAAGATCATTAGAAAAGATTTTGTCTTGGGGAAATAAAACCATTTCCGAAGATAAATTCATGGAATTAATGTCTGCAAAAAACACAGATTATTTAAGTCATATTTCCAAAATGGACGAAGATGAAATACTTCCAGGTGTTCCAAAAATATTGAATTTATTAAAAGATAAAGAGCAACCTATCTCATTAGGCTCAGCAAGCAAAAATGCCAGAACCATTTTAGAGCGTGTAAATCTAAAAAAACATTTTGATGCTATCGTAGATGGTAATGATGTAAGCAAAGCGAAACCAGATCCTGAGGTTTTTTTAATAGCCGCAAAACTATTAAATGTAAAGCCAGAGCATTGTATAGTTTTTGAAGATTCTGTTGCTGGAGTCGAGGCTGCCAATGCTGCCAACATGGTGTCGATTGGTATTGGAAGTGAAGACGTTCTTGGCCATGCCAAATATATATTTAAGGATTTCACAGAAATCTCAAATGAGTTTATAAACTCACTAATTGAAAATTAAAACATACAGTGCCATTAGAATATGGTACTAAGATTAAGATAAATGAATTTAGATTATATCATACCAAATGATTGGTCAATCTTAGAAGAGGGATTCGATCCAAATAACGTAAAGGCGTCAGAAAGTATATTCAGTATCGGAAATGGTGCCATGGGACAACGCGCTAATTTTGAAGAGCAATATTCAGGGCCAACATTTCAAGGAAGTTATATTGCGGGTGTTTATTATCCAGATAAAACCAGAGTAGGTTGGTGGAAAAAACGGTTACCCAGAATATTTTGCAAAAGTACTTAATGCACCAAACTGGATAGGTATTAATGTTTTTATTAATGATGAGGCCTTAGATCTTCATATATGTAAAAAGATTGAAAATTTTAAAAGAGAGCTCAACATGAAAGAAGGTTGGCTATCTCGCAGTTTTATCGCTACGCTTCAAAATGAGGTTAAAGTAGAAGTAAGTGTTAAACGTTTTTTAAGTTTAGATATAGATGAATTAGGTGCAATAAATTACTCGGTTAAACCTTTGAGTTCTGACGCTACCATAACATACAGACCGTATATCGATAGTGGGATTACAAACGAAGATACCAATTGGGATGATAAGTTTTGGGATACCTTAAATGTAAGTCACGAGAACAATCAAGCCTTCATTCAGGCCAAGACAATGAAGACCGATTTTTATACCTGTACCTTTATGGAGTCTCAAGTTTTTATTGATGGCAAATCTGTAATTATTGAGCCAAATATAAGTGCAGATTCAAACAGTGCTTCGTTTAGTTATAGTTATAATGTAAAGAAAGACCAAACCTACACCATTCATAAGTTCGGTGGTTATACTGTTGATAGAAACCACGATAAATACGAATTGGTTTCAGCTGCTAAAATGGTTCTGAACAAAGCCACAAAAACTGGATTTTCAGCATTGCTCGAAGCTCAAAAAAATGCATGGGTAAAAATTTGGGATATGGCAGACATTACTATTAATGGAGATGTAAAAGCACAACAAGGCATCCGATTTAATATCTTTCACTTAAATCAAACCTATCTCGGTACTGATGCAAGATTAAATATTGGGCCTAAAGGATTTACTGGCGAAAAATATGGAGGAAGCACCTATTGGGATACCGAAGCATATTGCATTCCTTTTTATATGGCAACAAAAGACCAAAAGGTGGCCAGAAACTTATTGACCTACAGATATAAACATTTAGAAAAAGCCATTGAAAATGCCGAAAAATTAGGGTTTTCAAACGGTGCAGCGTTGTATCCAATGGTGACCATGAATGGTGAAGAATGCCATAATGAATGGGAAATTACCTTTGAAGAAATCCATAGAAACGGTGCCATTGCGTTTGCCATTTTCAATTACCATCGTTATACAGGAGATTACAGTTATATCCCAGAAATGGGATTAGAAGTACTTATTGGTATTGCTCGTTTTTGGCATCAGCGCGCAAATTTCTCAACAGACAAAAACAAATATGTTATCTTAGGTGTAACTGGGCCAAATGAATATGAAAACAATGTAAACAATAATTGGTACACTAATTATATAGCCCAATGGTGTATCAATTATGCAGTTGAAAACATTAATCGAGTGGCATCAGAATATGATACGGATTACACCCGAATTATGAATAAGGTTAAACTATCTAAAGCCGAAATTAAGGAATGGCAAGAGGTAGCGGACAACATGTATTTTCCATACTCTGAACAACACAATGTGTATTTACAGCAAGATGGTTTCTTGGATAAAGAATTAATGACTGTAGCAGACATAGATAAGTCGCATCGGCCAATAAACCAAAAATGGTCTTGGGATAGAATTTTGCGTTCACCATACATAAAACAGGCAGATACGCTTCAAGGGTTTTACTTTTTTGAAGATCAATTTTCTACTGAAGAACTAGAACGTCATTTCGATTTCTATGAACCATTTACAGTACATGAAAGCTCGTTGTCACCTTGTGTACATAGTATTCAGGCAGCGAAGTTAGACCGAATGGAACAGGCCTATACGTTTTATTTGAGAACATCGCGATTAGACTTGGATGACTATAATCACGAAGTGCACGAAGGTTTGCACATCACCTCAATGGCAGGTACCTGGATGAGCATTGTAGAAGGCTTTGGAGGCATGCGTATTAAAAACGATATGTTAAGTTTTGAGCCTAAAATCCCTGAACAATGGGAAGGGTATTCGTTTAAGGTGAACTTTAGAAATAGAATACTAAAGGTCATCGTAAACCAAGGCAAAACACATTTTGAGTTAGATGGCGACGAAGATTTATCAATTATGGTACATGGTAACGAAGTAATTATTTCACCTAATAAGTTGGTAACGGTTTAAATCAAATTAAGGCTCCAGTTACAGAACACTAAAAACAATGAATATGAAAAACATAATAAAAATAGTTTCAGTATGCTTATTGATTTTTGTGACTTCTTGCAAGGAGCAAACCCAAAAAGAGGTAAAGCCGTCAACATCTAAAGAGTTTACCGAAGAAGTAAATGATCTCGAAAGGGTAGAACCACCACATTGGTGGACTGGGTTTAAAAACTCTGAATTGCAATTACTGGTTAAACATCCTAATATCGGAAGTTACACACCAGAGATTTCTTATTCTGGTGTCACTCTAGAAAATTTTCATCAGGCAGATAGTCCTAATTATCTGTTTTTAGATTTAGAGATTTCGGAATCTGCAAAAGCAGGTAAATTCAATATTGTTTTTAAACAAGATGATGGTAAGGAGCTTGTTCAAACTTATGAGTTGAAATCGCGTGAAAAATCAGCTGAAGATTATATAGGTTTTAATAGTTCAGATGCCATTTATCTCATCACACCAGACCGTTTTGCAAATGCAAACCCAGAAAATGATGAGGTAGAAGGTCTATTAGAACAAGGAATAGATAGAACCTATGGTTATGCTAGACATGGTGGAGATATCCAAGGTATAACAGAGCATTTAGATTATATAGACAATTTAGGGTTTACAGCGGTTTGGCCGTGTCCTGTACTCATTAATGATATGCCAAGGGGCTCTTATCATGGTTATGCCATGACAGATTTTTATAAAGTAGATCCAAGATTCGGAACTTTAGATGAGTATAAAAATCTAGCTGATGAGCTAAGAAACAGGGACATGAAACTCATCATGGATCAAGTGGCTAATCATTGTGGTTTACAACATTGGTGGATGAAGGATTTGCCGTTTAAGGATTGGGTAAATTATCAGGATTATTATCTGGAAAATATAGATAATTGGAATAGAGAAACAACTAAAATGTCTAATCATAGACGAACTACAAATCAAGATCCTTATGCAGCAAAAATAGATAATGATGGCATGTCTCAAGGTTGGTTTGTACCAGATATGCCAGATTTAAATCAACGGAATCCGTTTATGGCAAATTACATCATTCAAAATAGTATTTGGTGGGTAGAAACTTTAGGCTTGGGCGGAATCCGTCAAGATACCTATCCATATCCAGATAAAGCATTTATGAGTGATTGGGCAGGTTCAATTATGACTGAGTATCCTAATTTTAGTATTGTTGGTGAGGAGTGGAGTTACAATCCGCTTTTAATAGCATATTGGCAAGAAGGTCATGAAAATAAAGATGGTTACGATTCTAACTTAAAATCATCAATGGATTTTGCGATGCAAAAACATATTATTGATGCATTAAATGAAGAAGAATCTTGGGATAAAGGTCTTGTTAAAATGTACGAAGGTTTAGCAAATGATTTTGCCTATACCTCACCAAAAGATATCATGGCATTTCTAGATAATCATGACAAGAGCCGTGTCTATACAGAACTGAAAGGGGATGTAGTAAACACCAAAATGGCATTGAGTTACTTATTAATGTTGCCAAGAATTCCTCAGATTTATTATGGTACAGAAATCTTAATGGACGATTTTGATAATCCAGGCGATCATGGGTTAATTAGAACAGATTTTCCTGGAGGTTGGCAAGGTGATACTGTGAATGCTTTTACAGGAGAAGGTCTAAATGCCGAACAAAAAGATATGCAGAACTTCCTTAAAAAGATGCTCAACTACAGAAAGGACAGTAAAGCTATTCATGAAGGCGAAACAAAACATTTTGCACCACTCGAAGGAACATATTTCTTATACAGAACACATGGTAACGAAACCGTAGTGCACATCATTAATAAAAACGAAGAACCTATTGAAATTGATTTAAACTATCACGAAGAAATGGGTCTAAAAGGAAAGACATTAAAGAATGTCATAACTGGAGAGACCATGGTTTGGGGAGATAGTATTAAGTTGAATGAAAAAGGAAGCATAATCTTATCGACAAAACTATAAAGATGAAAAATACCATTTATGTTTTAGTCCTATTAATGATAATGTCTTGTAAAAACGATAAGAAAACCACTGATGCCGCTTTTGAATCTAACGTACCAAGTAAAACCTACACTTTTGAAAAGTTAGACAAGGTAGAGCTTTATGCAGGTTCCTTAATTAGAGTAGATAGTTTTCCTTCTAAATATATAACACCACGACCGGTAGATATTTGGTTACCGAAAGATTACACCAGAGATAAAAAATATAGCGTCCTCTATATGCACGATGGGCAAATGTTATTTGATAGTACCACATCTTGGAACAAACAAGAATGGAAAGTTGATGAATGGGCAACTAAACTTATGGAGGGAGAAAAGGTTCAGGATTTTATAGTGGTAGCTATCCACAATATTCCTGACATCCGTTGGCAAGATTTGTTTCCTGAGAAGGCAATTAATTATATAGATGAAAGTGTAAAAGATTCCCTTGCAGATATTGCTGGTAAAAAGAATATAAAACTCAATGGTGACAATTACTTAAGATTTATAGTCGAAGAATTAAAGCCACAAATAGATTTTGCTTATCCTGTTCATACAGATAGAGAGCAGACTTTTGTTATGGGCTCAAGTATGGGAGGTTTAATGTCAATGTATGCTATTTCCGAATATCCTGAAGTTTTCGGTGGAGCAGCATGTTTATCAACCCATTGGGTTGGTGCTATGCCAATGGAAAAGAACCCTTATCCTGATGCTATTTTTCAATATATGGAAACTAATTTACCAAAAGCAGGAAATCATAAGTTGTATTTTGATTACGGCAACAAAACCCTAGACCAGCATTACCCACAATATGCACCTAGAGTAGATGAGATATTAAAAGCAAAAGGTTATACAGATAAAGATTCTAAGAACTTATTTTTTGAAGACACTGACCATTCAGAGAATTCTTGGAATAAACGCCTAGATCAACCCTTAATATTCTTATTAGGGAATGATTTGGATTAATAGCAACCTAAGACCTCATGGAAAGGTTTAAATCTGTGAGGTCTTTAAAATTTACTATGAAGCAAAGCATACTATACATAGCGTTTATACTTTTTACAGTTTCAATCACTGCGCAAAATGCTGAGCGTATTTTTAAAAGCGCTCAAATTGATGGGTTATATGTAAAGGTTGAGGTGAATGACGGTTATTACATCATTAACCCGTATGGGTCAAACATTGTTGAGACAACATTTGTGCCCAACGGTGAAGAATTAATCACAGAATCGCATGCCGTTGTGGCAAAATCGAAAAGTTCAACAATTGATATTACAGAAAGAGCTAAAGACGTTTTGATAAAAGCACGTAACGGTTTATATGTAGTTGTCACCAAAAGCCCATTCCAAATCTCATATTATTACAAGGACCAACTCATTACATCCGAAAAACGAGGCTACTACAAAAGTAAGCACGAGCCAATGGATATGGTAAAAGGCAATATTGTTGCAGATTCTACTGAGAAAATAGAATTCAACCTATCAAAAGATGAAGTGCTATATGGCGGAGGTGCCAGAGCCTTGGGTATGAATCGTAGAGGACATCGTTTACCGTTATTCAATAGAGCACATTACGGTTATGAAACCGAATCTCAATTGATGAACTACACCATGCCAATTGTATTGTCTTCCAATCAATACATGATTCATTTTGACAACGCACCAATTGGCTATTTAGATTTAGATAGTGAAGGTGATAATACCTTAACTTACGAAACTGTTTCTGGTCGCAAAACCTATCAAGTCATTGTTGGCGATACATGGTATGACATCATGAATAACTATTCCAATTTAACGGGTAAGCAACCTATGCTACCACGTTGGGCTTTGGGTAATTTTTCAAGCAGATTTGGCTATCATTCCCAAGAAGAAGTTGAGATGACGATTGATAAATTTAGAGAAGAAGAGATTCCTGTTGATGCTATTATTTTGGATTTGTATTGGTTTGGTAAAGACATAAAAGGAACCATGGGCAATCTTGAGTTTTTAAGGGATTCATTTCCAAATCCAAAACAAATGATTAAGAATTTGCAATCTAAAAACGTCGAAACGATCCTTATCACAGAACCTTTTGTATTAACCACTTCTAACCGATGGGACGAAGCTGTTGAAGAAGATATTTTAGCTAAAGACTCTATTGGAAACCCAGCCAAATACGACTTCTATTTCGGTAATACAGGAATCATAGATATTTATAACCCAAAAGGAGAGCAATGGTTTAAAAACATTTACAAGGAATTGGCTAATATGGGTGTCAACGGATTTTGGGGAGATTTGGGAGAGCCCGAAGTGCATCCTAATTGGGTACAGCACCATACAGGTTCGGCCTCAGAAGTCCATAACATATACGGACACGATTGGGCAAAACTGGTATATGAAGCCAGTCTAGAAGCTAATCCTAATAAAAGACCATTCATCTTAATGCGAGCTGGTTATTCCGGTAGCCAGCGTTACGGCATGGTGCCATGGTCTGGTGACGTCAACAGAACTTGGGGAGGATTACAAAGTCAACCCGAAATCGCCTTACAGATGGGAATGCAAGGTCTGGCTTATATGCATTCTGATTTAGGCGGTTTTGCAGGAGCAAACTTGGATGATGAATTGTATGTGAGATGGTTGCAATACGGAGTATTCAATCCCATTTTTAGACCACATGCACAAGAAGATGTGCCTAGCGAACCTATATTTAGAAGTGAGAAAGCAAAACGCTTAGCGAAGTTTGCGATTCAAATGCGCTATCGCATGTTGCCGTATAATTATAATTTGATGTACGAAAATCATTTATATGGCAAACCATTAATGCGACCTTTATTTTTTGAAGAACCTAATAATCCTGAGTTATTTAGCTATTCAAAAACCTATTTGTGGGGAAATGATATTCTGGTAGCACCAGTTTTAGAAGCTGGTAAAACAGAACAAGAGGTTTACTTCCCAAAAACGGCAAACTGGTTTAATATAGAAACTGATGAACTCATTGAAGGTGGACAAACTAAAATGATTAAAACGCATCCAGCTTATATACCAACCTATGTTAGGGCAGGTGCTTTTATACCATTGACCAAGGTGGTGCAATCGACTTCAGAATATAACAGTAGTGAAATAGAACTACACTATTATTTTGATGAGGCTTCTCCTGAAAATAAACGACTACTGTTTAACGATAATGGTTCTGATCCTAACACCATTATAAATGGTAATTATGAACTCATGAAATTTGAATCTCTTTATAAAGGATCTAATTTAAAATTTGAGTTTGAGTTTGAAATCAGCAATGATTATGGTGGAAATTTAAAGTCTAGTGATAAGTCAATTGATTTTACAGTCCACAATGTTCAAAACGAACCAAAGTATATTAAGGTTGATGGTAAAAAAGTTGATGTAAAATGGAATTCGAAAACAAAAACCTTAACTATCCCTATTAACTGGGAAGCGACAACCAAAAAAGAAATAAAAATAAAACTTAAAAAATAAAACAAGATGAAAAACTTTGCATTAATAATCTGTATGCTACTAGTATTTGGAGCATGTAAATCAGAGAAAAAAGAAGACATCAAAGTAGAGGAAACTACTAAAGAGGAATTTACACCAATTTCCGCTTCAGATATGGAAACAGCCGTGATTTATGAAGCTAATATTCGTCAATATTCACCAGAAGGCACTTTTGATGAATTCACAAAAGATATTCCTCAGCTAAGGGAATTAGGGGTGAAAATTATTTGGTTAATGCCAGTATTTCCTATTTCAGAAACCAAGCGTAAAGCCACAGGAGGACCAGATAGCAAGTTTGCTTCAGAATTTCCAGAAGAAGAGCGCTCAAAATATTTGGGGAGCTATTATGCTGTAACTGATTTTACTGAGATTAATCCAGAATTTGGTACCAAGGAAGATTTTAGAGAATTGGTTAAAACGGCTCACGATAATGGTATTTATGTTATTTTGGATTGGGTGCCAAATCATACAGGTTGGGATCATGAGTGGTTAAAAACAAATCCAGAATACTATACACAAAACGAAGATGGTGAAGTCATTCACCCTAAAGGAACAGATTGGACAGATGTCGCAGATTTAAACTACGACAACGAGAATATGCGAAAAGAAATGATTGAAGATATGTCCTACTGGATCACCGAAGAAGGAGTCGATGGATTTAGATGCGATGTAGCCGGTTCTGTACCTCTTGATTTTTGGCAACAAGCCGTACCTCAATTAAGAGAAAAGAAAGATATTTTTATGTTGGCTGAAGCCTGGGAACCAGAATTATTGGATGGTAATTTATTTGATATGGCCTATGCTTGGGATGGCCACCATCTACTTAATGGATTGGCTAAAGGCGAAAAGAATTTAGAAGATTACGAAGCCTATATTCAAAAGATTTCAAAAGACTATGATGACGATGATATCTTAATGAATTTTGTAACTAACCACGATGAAAACTCATGGAATGGTACTATAAAAGAACGCATGGGAGACGCCTCTGAGCTGATGACGGCATTGAGCTTTACTTTAAAAGGTATGCCGTTGATTTATTCAGGTCAAGAATATGATATGAATCATAGATTAAAGTTTTTTGAAAAAGATTCCATCCCTAAAACAAAAGGAGATAGCTGGGATTTGCTCAAAAAACTAGGTAAACTCAAAAATACAAACCCAGCCTTACATGGTGGCAAAAATGCGGCTTCGTATAAGCGTTTAGACTCGGAAAAAGATATATTAATGTTTGAACGTTCTAAAGATGATGAAACTATTTTATTCATTGGTAATTTTTCTGATGAAGCAAATAAAATAGCTGTACCTGGAGGTATGTATTTAGATTATATGGTGAATGAAAAAATTGAATTGAAGGGAGATGCTTTTACCATGGGCCCTTGGGAATACAAGATTTTAATAAAATAAACTATGCAGAAAACAATTTGGGTTTTACTAATCGCACTAACGTTTCTTAATTGTAAAAATAATACGGATTCGGATGTCGCTATAGCAGTAGAAAAAGAAAGCTTACAGCAAGATTCACCATTTGTATGGGAAGGTGCCAATCTTTATTTTTTACTAACCGACCGTTTTAATAATGGAGACACATCCAATGATGTCAACTTTGGTAGAACTAAAGAAACAGGTAAACTTCGCGGCTTCGAAGGTGGAGACATTAAAGGTATAACCCAAAAAGTAAAAGAAGGTTATTTCACAGATTTAGGAATCAATGCTATTTGGATGACACCAATCGTAGAGCAAATTCACGGAGGTACAGATGAAGGCACAGGAGTGACCTACGGTTTTCATGGCTATTGGGCAAAAGACTGGACTAAAATAGACCCAAATTATGGTACTAAAGAAGATTTACAAGAGTTAGTAAAAGAGGCGCATGCCAAAGGCATTCGTATTGTTTTAGATGCCGTGATAAATCACACAGGACCAGTAACGGAAAAAGATCCAGTTTGGCCAGATGAGTGGGTAAGGACTGACCCACAATGCAAATATGATAATTATGAAAATACAGTGACCTGTACATTGGTCGCCAATTTACCAGATATAAAAACCGAAAGTAACGAGGATGTAGAGTTACCACCTCAATTGGTTGAAAAATGGAAAGCAGAAGGGCGTTATGAAGAAGAAGTAAAAGAACTCGATGCTTTTTTTGAACGAACAGGACATCCTAGAGCACCACGTTTTTACATTATGAAATGGCTAACGGATTACATCACAGAATTCGGTGTTGATGGGTATAGAGTAGATACCGTAAAACATACCGAAGAACACGTGTGGCAAGAGTTCAGAAAAGAGTGTGACTATGCCTTTAATGAGTATAAAAAGAATAATCCAGATAAGGTGTTGGATGACAATAACTTCTATTTGGTTGGGGAAGTTTATAACTATGGTATCAGTGGAGGTCAAATGTTTGATTTTGGTGATAAAAAAGTAAATTATTTTGAGCCTGAAAGCTTTCACAGTCTTATCAATTTTGAATTCAAATGGAATTCTAAAGAAATGGATTACGAAGCACTTTTTAAACGCTATTCTGAGGTGCTAAATAACGATTTAAAAGACTATGGAACTATGAACTATCTAAGTTCACATGATGACGGAAGTCCTTTTGATGCCTCAAGACAAAAACCCTATGAAACTGCTAATAAATTATTGTTATCACCAGGCACTTCGCAAGTCTATTATGGAGACGAGTCGGCAAGATCATTAATTGTGGAAGGCACGGTAGGAGATGCAACATTGCGTTCATTCATGAATTGGGATTCTATAGCAAATCAACCAAGAACGAAAGAAGTCTTGGAACATTGGCAAAAATTAGGGCAGTTTAGAGCAAATCACCCTGCAGTAGGTGCTGGTTTACATCAAATGATAACAGAATCTCCGTATGTATTTTATAGAAGTTTGTCCACAAACCATTTTAACGACTTTGTTGTAATTGGTATGGATCTTAAAAAAGGACAAAAAGTATTAGATGTCTCTAAGGTGTTTAAAGAAGGAGATAAACTGCATGATGCATATTCAGGTCAAGATATTACAGTGACTGATGGCAAAGCTGTTGTTAGTTCAGAATATAATATGGTATTGCTAGAGAAAAAGTAAAATTATGAAATGTAAATTTCTTGTTGTTTTAATTATAATGCTCTCATTTTCTTGTAAGAATGACAGTATGATTCTAGATGTGGAATCACCACAATCTAATCTTAAGGTAAGTTTTAATCTAAATGCTGAAGGAGAGCCTTTCTATCAGGTGACGTTCAACAATAAAACGGTTGTAGATACTTCGTATTTGGGTTTCGAATTTACAAATGCTGAAGCTTTAAAAGATGATTTAAAAATTATAACTACAGCCACAAATTCCTTCAACGAAACCTGGCAAATGCCTTGGGGAGAACAAGTCGATGTGGTTAATCATTATAATGAATTAAAAGTAGAACTACTGGAAACTTCAGAACCAAAACGAAAATTAAACATCGTTTTTAGAGTTTACGATGATGGCGTTGGTTTTAGATACGAATTCCCAGAGCAAGAAGAATGGACAGAAGCATTAATTAAAGATGAGCATACAGAATTCAATCTCACAAAAGACTACAATACCTTTTGGATTCCTGGTGATTGGGATATATATGAGCACTTGTACAGCACTACAAAGTTATCAGAAATCAATGCTTTAAAATATGTAGGTCATGTGAATTTGGCACAAACCTATATACCAGAAAATACTGTGAATACACCAGTAACCATGGTTGGTGATGATGGTACGCATTTAAGTTTTCATGAAGCGGCATTAGTAGATTATTCTGGAATGACTTTAAAGGTCGATACTGAAAATCTTAACCTAAAGAGTAATCTAGTAGGTTCTGAAAATACAGATTATAAGGTAAAAAGAAGTTTGCCATTTCATACACCTTGGCGAACCCTTCAAATTACAGATAATGCACCAGATTTAATTGAGTCTAAACTCATTGTCAATTTAAATGAACCCAACAAACTTGGAGATGTGTCATGGTTTAAGCCCATGAAATATACTGGCGTTTGGTGGGAAATGCACTTGGGTAAGTCCTCTTGGGATTACGGAATGACTCAAGATATGAATACGTGGACAGATCCAGGGAAATCTAACGGAACACATGGAGCAACAACAGAAAATGTAAAACGTTTTATTGATTTTTCAGCAAAAAACAATATTGGTGGTGTTTTGGTCGAAGGCTGGAATACAGGTTGGGAACATTGGATTGGCTTTGAGGACAGAGAAGGTGTATTCGATTTTGTAACACCATATCCAGATTATGATATTGATGAAGTAACTCGTTATGCCAAGGAAAAAGGTGTAGAAATTATAATGCACCACGAAACTTCAGCAGCTACTGAAACCTATGAAAAACAGCAAGACACAGCGTACGCCTTAATGCAGAAATATGGTATGCATGCCGTTAAATCGGGTTATGTGGGTAAGATTTTACCAAAAGGCGAATACCATCACGGACAGTATATGGTTAATCATTACAACAACGCAGCCATAAAAGCCGCTAAATACGAAGTTGCCGTTAATGCACACGAACCGATTAAAGCCACAGGACTGCGAAGAACCTATCCTAATATTATTTCGAGAGAAGGTTTGCGAGGTCAGGAGTTTAACGCTTGGGCAGAAGATGGTGGCAATCCACCAGAGCATTTGCCAATAGTGGCCTTTACCAGAATGTTGTCTGGCCCAATAGATTTTACGCCAGGTATTTTCAATATAAAATTTGATGAGTTCAAAAAAGATAATCAGGTCAATACTACAATTGCCCAGCAACTAGCTTTATATGTAGTTATTTATAGCCCTGTGCAAATGGCAGCAGATTTAGTGGAACATTACGAAGCTAACCCAGAACCTTTGCAGTTTATCAGAGATGTTGGTGTAGATTGGGAGGAAACTAAAGTGCTAAACGGTAAAGTTGGAGATTATGTGACTATTGCAAGAAAAGAGCGTGAAACAGGTAACTGGTTTGTTGGCGGCATAACGGATGAAAATTCAATAACTCATGAGTTGACTTTCGATTTTCTGGATGAAGACCAAACGTACGACGCTACAATCTATAAAGATGGCAAAGAAGCCCATTGGAATGATAACCCATTGGATATAGAAATAGAAAAAATGGAACTTAAAAAAGGTAATAGGTTATCAATTAAACTCGCCGAAGGAGGTGGCTTTGCCATAAGTTTGAAAAAGAAAAACAACTAATTTTTTAATCCCTATGAAAAATATAGTAACCCTCATATGTTTAATATTTACGTTTTGCTTGAATGCCCAAGTAGATGGTGTTGGGATTAATACACAAGATCCAAAGAGTACACTAGACATTAATGGAAACTTATCTTTAAAAGTTGTTGGTTATAATGGTGGACCAGGTGGTTCAGCTACTCCAATTGATGACGGTATTTATTTAAATTTAACTCCTACATCTGGAAACTTAGAGTTTATTCTACCTGATGCTACAACTGTACCTGGCAGAATATATATTGCTAGAAACATATCGGATACTGAAAACGCGCAGATATATAGTTTTGGCGGGCAGTTTTTTTCTGGTGATAGTAGAGTTGCCACAGCGGCTCCAGTTATTATGACTCCAGATGCTGCAGGAGATGGTGGTGACATAACAAAAACCTTGATTTTTGTAAGTGATGGGTCTAATTGGACCTACGGTCAACTAGGATTCTAGTGCCATTTAACATTTCTTATTGTAACAAACTGATTGTAAGGTAGTCTTAAACTAAACGACTATTTTAAATATTTGTAACTTTGCTTACTTTATACAACTACAGTTTGGACATTAATGACAACATAGAATCACCTTTTGTTTTAAAGGTTAGTTTCAATAAATTATTAAATCAGTACGAAGAATTAATTAAGACTGATAACGATTTTATTGCTTCTAATGCACGTCGTGTACTCAAAATAGCAGAAGAAAACCCAATACTAAGAGAAGGGTTTAGTGATTTCTCGGTATTTGTAGATTTAGAAAAGGAAATAGAGGGAATTCTACAAGACACTTTCAGTCCTATACTTACAAAAAACGAAATAAAAACGGCATCGGTACCATTTCACAATTTTACATTTAATGCTTCAGAACGTTTTAAATCCATCTTAAAAACGGCAGGTGAAGATTTTGAATTAGAGATGAAAAACATGCCAGAGGATCAAACCTATATAATTGCATGTACCATCATTCTAAACTTTTGCTATGGTTATAACCTTAATTTTAAACGTCCGTTTTTTTATGAGATTCCAGATGCAAATGGTATAAAACGCTATTATAAGATACTGTATAATGCAGACTTTACTGAAATTGTTCCTAATGAAGATGCTCCTAATATAACAGATAAAGATTATGAGGAACTGTTAGATAACTTTGAAAATATAGAGCTTTGGAAAGAAAAATTTCCACCAAACAGTTATACGTTTAAAGGTTTTGTGATTTCAAATATTTTTGATGTTACTGATGATCAATCCATTTCAAACATTAAATCTTCTTTAATAGGTGAAGATAAACGGAAGGATGAAAGTTTTATGAAGGGCTTCTATGAAATTTTCCGTTCACTATTTGGCTTAAAGAATTTAGAAGTGGGTTTTTCCATTTATAATGAAGTAGAAAACACTTTTGAGCGCGTATATGGTGTAGGGATGAATAGTTTTTTATTAAATGAGTCTGAAAGTAAGCCTTGTTCTGATGCTTTATGCGATTGGTCCTATAATAGACTAATGAAAGAAAACGCATTTTTTTCGGTATCAGATGTGGGTCGCATCTTTAAACAATCCAAAGGTAAGGCACCACATGTTAAGGAATTGTATAACCAAGGATTTAAGAGTGCTATTTTTGCTCCTATTGCAAATGACGATGGTCTTATGGGAATTTTAGAAATAGTATCTAAAACACCAAAGACTTTAAATAGTATAAATGCCAATAAGTTGGTAGATGTTATGCCTTTTATTGTATCTGCAGTAGAACGTTCTAAAAATGCGGAAGCAAACTTAATAGAGGCAATCATACAAAAGGAATGTACATCGATTCACTCTAGCGTGCACTGGAAATTCGTTCAAGAGGCCAGACACTATATTAAAACTGAGTTTAATACAGGCGAGTCTCCGACCTTTAGAAAAATTGCCTTTGAGAATGTTTATCCATTATTTGGACAAATTGATGTTAAGGGCTCATCTAATGCTAGAAACGAAGCGACACAAAAGGACTTGTCACTACAGCTTAACTTGGCAGATAAGATTTTAGAGAAAAGTTTAGAAGAGCAAAGTTTGCCTATTTATGAGCAGATAAAATTTCAAATAACTGAGTTCCTTTCACAATTAAAAGAGAATTTTAAGGTGGATAGTGAGCATGCTATTTCTGTATTCTTAACTACTGAAGTAAAACCTATTTTTAAACTAATAGCTCAAACACAAAAAGCACTAAGACCAGATATTGAGGATTATTTTAGTAAAATAGATGAAGACTTAGGAGTTATCTATTTTTACAGAAAACATTACGATGATACGGTAAAACTAATTAACACCAATATGTCATCTTTGATTGATGAGAAACAAATTGAAGCTCAGAAAATGTATCCACATTTTTTTGAGCGCTTTAAGACAGATGGTGTTGAGCATAATATTTATATAGGTGAATCCATTACAAAGCAAGATAGCTTTAACATTATTTACCTCTACAACTTAAGATTATGGCAATTGCAGGTAATGTGCGAAATGGAAAATGAATATTACCAAAACCAACACGAGTACCCAATTGGTTTGGATGTAGCTTCTATGATATTGGTATTTAACCAACCTTTGTCTATACGTTTTAGAATGGACGAAAAACGTTTCGATGTGGATGGTACGTACAATGCGCGTTACGAAGTGGTTAAAAAACGTGTTGATAAAGCATTTATAAAAGGTACCGAGGAACGAATCACAAAAAAAGGCAAACTCACTATTGTTTACTCACAAAAAGAAGATGAAGAAGAGTATGTTAGATATATAAGATTCCTTCAATCCAAGAACGTTTTAGATAAAGATTTAGAAATCTTAGAACTTGAAGATTTACAAGGTGTAACAGGCCTTAAGGCATTGCGCACCAGTATTCTTTACCATAATGAAAACGATAAGAACTTCTACACTTATGATGATTTAATGGAAACGATTAAATCCTAAAATTTGCAGTCTTATTTTTACTAATACCTTCAAATATCATTGAGGTATTGGTATTGGTTTCAGGCAAAACATCCTTTAAATCAACACCTGGATTTTTCTTAACAGCTATACCAAATGCAATAAGAGAAATAATAATCCCTGTCATAAAGACGGTATAGGTAATTCGTAACAATCTGTATTTACGTTCTAATACCACACCTAAAAAATAGAGATCTTTTGTAAGTGCTTTATAAATGTAATCTTTGTCCTCTAACATTTCTTTAATGGCCCATTCGTAATCGTCCATGCTCATTTTGTGAAAATTCCCAAAAAAACTCAAATTCACTTTTTGATTTTTTACGTCTTCCTTTGTGAATTCACCACTCGTTACATTTGGACGTGTTGCTATTATAGATAAAACCATAGATGTTACACAGAATAGAGTGAATATCACCGTTGGCCAGGTTAAATAAGGATTTGTATCTAACTTAGAGATGAGGTTGGCAAGTACAACAGAAATAATAATGGCATTAACGGATAATAGTATATTCGCTTTTGTATCTGCAATGTCACTTAATTTAATATGGTTTCGTAATGCTACTCTATAAAACGTCTGAACACCTCTAGATGGGCTTTCGTTTTTGTACTGCGCTTTGTATTTAGCCTTAATCTCTTCTTTCTTGTACTTGCGCTTTTGTTTCTTTTTCGCCTTCATTAACTTAGAAAGATTTTTCGCTTTTCTAGGATCCCATTCCTTCAAAGCATAATCTGTGTAATATTGATGGCTTTTTGCAAGTACTCTAATATTTTCATCACGCCATTCTGTTGAAGAGTAGTGCTTAACACCTCTCATTTCTAATTCTTTACGTAGGAATTCGCTTGCTTCCTCAAAATATTTTTTACCAAAGTGAGAGGCATCAGCATCTCTAATAATTTTGCCTAACTTGGTCTTTGGTGGCTCTTTAAATTTTGTTTCCATGATGCACTCATTAACACCATCGATGAGGTCTTGGTTTGCATCCTGTTCTTTAAGAAACTTGGTGGCAATTTCAACACTTTTTTCTTCATGCTCATCTGCACTCTTAGTGTATCCCGTATCATGCAATAAAGCAGCTATTTCAAGAATTTCAGTCTCTTTGTCAGATACTTCAGTATTTTCAATGATTTCCCGGGTACTCCTTAAAACGCGTTCAGTATGCGTATAGTTATGGTACAAGAAAGAATTTGGCAGCTCTTGTTTTAAAAGATTAAATACAAATTCTTGAGTCTTTTCTACTAGGGATTTTGCCATGCTACATGAGTTTATTTGAACAATGTGAATTTACAAAAAAATAAACGAGTTAATATTTAAAATTATTAAATGAGTTACAATCTAAATCTATTTTTATAGTAATTAAGGTTGTTAAATGATTAAATTAGTTACTTAAATAAATCAAAGCTTAGAAATTTAAGCAAACACCATATTGTGCAGCTGAAAATTAAAGACTCATTTAATAAGGAATTACCGTCAGATTCAAACCTTGAGAATACAAGACGACAAGTATTTAATGCGGCACATTCTTATGTTATACCAAAGGTTCCGTCTAACCCAAAATTAGTTCATGCCTCAGAAGAAATGGCGTCTAATTTAGGCATAGGAGTTGAGGAATTAAAATCAAAAGAGTTTTTAGAAGTGTTTTCAGGAGCAAAAGTTTACCCAAAAACTAAACCGTATGCTATGGCTTACGCTGGACATCAGTTTGGGAATTGGGCTGGGCAATTAGGAGACGGTAGAGCCATAAATTTATTTGAGATAGTTAATAACGAAACACGGTGGGCTTTACAGCTCAAAGGCGCTGGTGAAACTCCCTACTCTAGACAAGGCGATGGGTTGGCAGTACTGAGGTCATCAATAAGAGAATATCTGTGCAGTGAAGCCATGCACCATCTAGGTGTACCAACAACCAGAGCATTGAGTCTAATGTCATCAGGTGATGATGTATTGAGAGATATGCTCTATGATGGTAATGCTGAGTACGAAAAAGGAGCTATTGTATGTCGCGTGGCACCAACTTTTATCCGCTTTGGTAATTTTGAGTTATTTGCCTCAAGACAAGACACTAAAAACCTAAAAATACTGGCAGACTATACCATCAAATATTTTTATCCTGAACTGGGAAAACCTTCAAAAGAAACTTATATAAAGTTTTTTGGAGAGGTTGCCGACAGAACTTTAGACATGATTATCCACTGGCAACGTGTAGGTTTTGTTCATGGAGTGATGAACACAGATAACATGTCAATTTTGGGATTGACCATAGATTATGGTCCTTATGGTTGGTTAGAGGGTTTTGATTTTGGTTGGACGCCAAACACTACCGACAGTCAAAACAAGCGTTATCGCTTCGGTAACCAGCCTAATATTGCACTTTGGAATTTGTTGCAACTTGCTAATGCACTTTATCCTTTGGTAGAAGAAGCCTCTCCTTTCGAAGAGATTTTAAATCAATACAAAACGAATTTTGAAAGTAGGTCATTGGATATGATGCGATCTAAATTAGGCTTGCAAAAAAAAGAAGACAATGATCTAAAATTGATTAACAATTTAGAGGATTGTTTATTAAGTTCTGAAACCGATATGACCATCTTCTTTAGGCTACTATCCGATTATAAAAAAGGAAAAGTTGAAAATGCATTAGGCACTATTGAAAAAGCATTTTATAAACCCGAACAGATTAAGGGTGATATATTAAAACAATGGAAAGGATGGTTTAAAGCTTACGACCAAAGATTACAAATGGAAGAGGTTGATGACGACGGAAGAAAAGAGAAGATGAACTTAGTGAACCCAAAATATGTGTTGCGAAATTATATGGCGCAATTGGCTATAGACAAGGCAAATAATGGAGACTACAGTTTAATTGATGATTTGTTTCAACTATTAAAACAGCCTTATGCAGAGCAACCAAAAAACGAAAAATGGTTTACAAAACGTCCTGATTGGGCAAGGCATAAGGTAGGCTGTTCTATGTTATCCTGTAGCTCATAAAATTAATTGATAAAAAAATAATTATGAAAGCAATCTGGAACAATAAAGTAATAGCAGAAAGTAATGATACCGTTGTAGTGGAAGACAATCACTATTTTCCGCATAACAGCATTAAAGAAGATTTTTTTACACCTAGCGATTCCAAATCGGTATGTCCCTGGAAAGGTACGGCATCCTACTACAATATTAATGTTGATGGTAAAGAGAATATTGATGGAGCATGGTTTTATCCAGATCCCTCAGATGAAGCCAAACACATTCAGAACAGGGTGGCCTTTTGGAAGGGAGTAGAAGTAACCGAATAGTATGAAAAGCACAAAGCTAAAAATAAAAAACAGTAAGGGTTTAACGCTGAATGCCTATATGGAGTTGCCAGCAAATCAAAAACCCAATTACTACGCCATTTTTGCCCATTGCTTTACTTGTAGTAGTAATCTAAATGCTGTTAAGCATGTGAGCAGATCACTTACACAAGATGGTTTTGCCGTTATACGATTCGATTTTACAGGATTGGGTCGTAGTGAAGGAGAGTTTGCAGATAGTCATTTCTCGGCAAATGTTCAGGATTTACTCGATGTTCATAGTTACATATCAGAGCATTATGAAGCTCCAGGTTTATTGGTTGGTCATTCCTTGGGTGGAGCTGCGGTACTGGTTGCAGCATCAAAACTAAAAGCGGTAAAAGCGGTCGCAACTGTTGGTGCACCTGCTACAGTTGACCATGTAAAGCGTTTATTTTCGCATCAAATTGAAGACATTGAAAACAAAGGAAATGTTGAAGTTGATATTGGTGGAAGGCCATTTATAATTAATAAAGACTTTGTAGAGGAATTTGATAAAACAGACTTACCAGTAATTGTAAAGAATCTAAGAAAGCCACTATTAATAATGCATTCACCATTAGATAAAATAGTCGGTATAGATAATGCCAAGCAATTGTACCTCAAAGCACATCATCCCAAAAGTTTTATAACCTTGGATGACGCTGATCACCTTCTGAGTGAAGAAAAAGATAGCCAGTATGTAGGAGAAATTATTGGTACATGGGCAAGTCGTTATTTCCCTCAGGTCGAAAACAAAATGCTAGATACTGAGGGTGAGCAATTGGTTGGGCATTTAAACATTGTTGAAGATAACTTTACAACCTCAATTCAAACTAAAAACCACACGTTTATAGCAGATGAACCTGCTGGTATTGGAGGTAGCGATTTTGGACCATCACCTTATGAATATCTTAATGCAGCATTGGCCGCTTGTACAGCCATGACTTTAAAAATGTATGCAGAAAGAAAGAAGTGGGATCTCAGGGAAGTCTTTGTATATCTTTCTCATTCAAGAAAGCATAGTGATGATTTAATGGTTAAGGTTGATAAACCAAAATATATGGACCATATTAATAAAAAGCTAAAATTTGTGGGCAATTTAGACGATACTCAAAAAGAACGATTAAAAGAAATAGCTTCGAGATGCCCTGTGCATAAAACCATAGCAAGCGAAGTTTTTTTCGAAACTCAAATAATAGAAGAATAGTGCAGATAGAATTAGAAAAACCGATTACTAAAACTCGATTTTTAGAAATAAGACATAGAACAGAAGAAATTTGTAAGTCTTTAAAACCCGAAGACGTTTCACTACAACCTGTAGAATTTGTCTCGCCACCCAAATGGCACTTGGCACATACCACATGGTTTTTTGAGCAGTTTGTGCTTTCAGAATATAAGAAAAATTACGAGGTATTTCACGAAAAATTCGCCTATTACTTCAACAGTTATTACAACAATGTTGGAGATAAGGTTTTAAGAACCAATCGCGGATTAATGACACGTCCTACTTTAGGGCAAGTCCTAGATTACAGAACTTATGTCAATGAACAGATGTCAGAATTTTTGAGTGCTGATATATCAACGGAAATTGAGAATGTTGTTGAAATAGGATTGCAGCACGAACAACAGCATCAAGAGCTTTTGTTTTACGATATAAAATACATCTTTGGGCACCAACCATCATTTCCAACACTTGATTATAACATCACTTTGAAGCCCGAAAATCAATCACAGGAATTTATAAAAATTGATGAAGGACTCTATGATATTGGGCACAAGGGAGAAGATTTTTGTTGGGACAATGAATTGGGAAGACATAAAGTTTATCTGAATGATTTTGAAATTTCAAATCGATTGGTAACCAATTCAGAATATATGGAATTTATCGAGGCTGGAGGCTATAAAGATTTTAACCTATGGCACGCAGAAGGTTGGGATTGGGTTCAGAATCACAATATTGAAGCTCCAATGTATTGGCATAAGGTCAACGGTAAATGGATGCATTATACGCTTCAAGGTTTTAAAGCTATTGAAGACGAATTGCCTGTCAATCATATTACGTTTTATGAAGCATTCGCCTATGCGCAATGGAAACAGATGCGACTACCTACGGAATTTGAATGGGAAGTATCTTCAGAACATTTTAAACATGGGCAGTTGTGGGAATGGACTAATAGTGCCTATCTTCCATACCCAAATTATGCCAAAGCAGATGGTGCGTTGGGTGAATACAACGGTAAATTTATGGTCAACCAAATGGTGTTAAGAGGTGGTTCTGTAGCGACTTCGCCACAGCACTGCAGACCAACTTATAGAAACTTTTTTCATGCCGAATTGCGTTGGCAGTTTTCGGGAATAAGACTAGCAAAATAAATGACAAATTCTTTCGCAAAGGACGTGCTCGCTGGCCTAACAACCAAAAGCAAGTACCTATCCTCAAAATATTTTTATGACGATAATGGCAGTCGCATATTTCAAGAAATAATGAATATGCCAGAGTATTATCTTACGGATGCTGAGTTTGAGATACTCTCCATGCAATCCAAACAGATTTTAGAAGCTCTAGAGTTTTCAACTCCTTTCAATATAATTGAGCTGGGAGCAGGAGATGGCTTTAAAACGTTTAAACTTCTCGAGTATCTGGTAAATAATAATGTGAATTTTAATTATGTGCCGATTGATATTTCCCAAGAGGCCATGGATATACTGTCAGAGCGATTGAAAAAGCGTTTGCCAGGCATAAACATTAAGCCTAAGGTTGGTGATTATTTTGAGATACTAAGCGCTAATAAGAATAGTGATTATCCCAGTTTACTACTATTTTTAGGTGGTAATATTGGTAATTATTTAGAGGATAAAGCTAATGAACTTATTAAGCTTTTTAATGATAATATGAAAGTGAGAGATAAGCTTCTTATTGGGTTTGACTTAAAAAAGAATCCAATAACTATTCATAATGCATACCATGATAAGCATGGCATAACCAAACGATTTAATCTCAACTTGCTGTTAAGAATCAATAGAGAATTAAATGCCGATTTTAAAATTGATGATTTCGACTTTTATTGCCATTATAACCCAATTACTGGAGAGGTTAAAAGTTACATTGTTAGTTTAACGAAACAAAAGGTGAATATAAAAGCCCTTAATACATATGTAGAATTTGATTATAATGAGTTGATTTGGACAGAGCTTTCCAAAAAATATGCTCTTGACGAAATTTGTAACTTAGCTGAAACAAACAACTTTAAACTAAAATCTAACTTTTTGGATTGCAAGCACTATTTTGCAGATAGCCTTTGGGAGAAACTCCCTTAAGGATTAATATCTATAGCACTTGCGTTAAAACTTAAGTTATAGTCTTATTATTTTTACGGTTTAAATTTACTTATGAAGAACATTAAAAGATTAATTACCTTAATAGCTTTATCCTTCTTATGTAATGCCTGTGCGACTTATGAAGCAAAATATAGAGACGAGGCACTCAAACAAAACAAATCTCCAGAAAAAGAAATTGAAAAACGGTTTTACTTAATAGGTGACGCGGGTAAGTCGCCCATGAATGGTATGTCCGATGCGTTGACAGCTTTCGACAAACATATAAAAGGAAAAAATACAACTCAGGATCATGTATTGTTTCTTGGAGATAATATTTATCCATCAGGTTTGCCAAAAGAAGGCCAAAAAGGTTATGAGAATGCTATAAATGCGCTCGAGGGTCAATTAATGTCACTAGAAAATTTTAATGGTAATGTTATATTTCTTCCAGGAAATCACGATTGGTATTCAGATGGCCTAAACGGCCTCAAAAGGCAAGAAAAATATATTGAAGATGCTCTAGGAAAGAACACGTTTTTGCCTGAAAATGGCTGCCCACTAGAAAGCATAGATATCAGTGAAACGGTTCAGTTAATAATCATTGATTCTCAATGGTACTTAGAAAATTGGAACAAGAACCCAACCATAAACGACGAATGTGAAATTAAAACACGTGAACGGTTTTTCTTGGAAATAGAAGGTGAGCTAAAAAAAGCACAAAATAAAACAACGGTGTTTGCTATGCATCACCCAATGTTTACCAACGGTGTGCACGGTGGTTATTATGCTGCAAAAAAACATTTATACCCTACCCAAAACAAAATACCAATGCCAATATTGGCTTCGTTTTTAACGCAGGTTAGAACACAAGGTGGTGTCTCTATTCAAGATAGATATAATGAAAGGTATAATGATTTAATGAAACGTCTTGAGACTATGACTTACGATGCAGATAACGTTGTATTCGTTTCAGGGCACGAGCATACACTACAATATATAGAAAAGGATAGTATACGACAAATCGTTTCTGGCTCTGGTGCGAAATACTCTGGTGCTGCTCTAGGAAAAAATGGGGTATTTAGCTATGGAGGTCAAGGATTTGCAGAACTTATAATATATAAAGATGGGAGTTCTTGGGTGAAAATCTATAGTGCGGAAAATGGTGAACCTAAAGTACTTTTTGAAAAAGAAGTGTTCGCTCCCAGAAAATATTATGATGTCTCTCATTTACCGGAAAGTTTTCCGAACGAAAAGGAAGTTTCAATATATACCCAAGAAGAAACAGATAAAACAGGTTTTTTTGAATCGGTTTGGGGCGATCACTACCGAGATGTTTACAGTACAAAAATAAAAGCTGAAGTCGCCACTTTAGATACATTATATGGAGGCTTGGAAGTGGTTAGAAAAGGAGGAGGTCATCAGACAAGATCTTTACGATTAAAAACCAAAGACGGCAAAGAATTGAATATGAGAGCGTTACGTAAGAGCGCTACACAATATCTGCAAACCGTATTGTTTAAGGATACTTATATTCAAGATGAATTTGAAAGAACTGCAATTGAAGGGCTTATTTTAGATTTCTATACAGCAGCTCATCCATATGCTTTTACCGTTGTACCAGAGTTGTCTGACGCTGCAGAAGTATATCATACTAATCCAAAACTATACTATATACCAAAACATAAACATCTCGGTGATTATAACGAAGAGTATGGAGGTGAGCTTTACATGATTGAAGAGCGTCCAGAAGAAAATTACACCGATGAGCGCAATTTTGGATACGCAGATGACATTGAGAGCACTCATGATATCATTGAGAAGATTAGAGAAGATGAAGAGCATAAAATAGATGAAAATGCCTTTGTTAGGGCTCGTTTGTTCGATATGCTTATTGGCGATTGGGATCGACACCAAGATCAATGGCGCTGGGCACAATTTGATATGGAAAATGGCGATAAGTACTATAGACCAATTCCAAGAGATAGGGATCAAGTGTTTTCAAATTTTGATGGAGCATTATTGGGAATTATGCGAATAATTTCGGGTTCTACCAAACAGCTACAGGTATATGACGATAAGTTAGAAGACATTAAGTGGATGAATAATGCAGGTATTAAATTAGATCGCACGCTGATTCAAAATGCCGAAAAGAAATTATGGTTAAAGCAGGCGAAATTTCTGCAGGATAATGTAACTGATGAGGTCATAGAGAAAGCGTTTGAAAATGTACCTGAGGAGGTGCGCGACAAAACCTTAGAAGAAATAAAGCAACATTTAAAAGGGCGACGTGCTAACCTTCAGGATATTGCCACACGTTATTACAATTATTTAAATGAACTTGTAATCTTAACAGGAACCGACAAGGATGATTATATTGAAGTCATTAGAGAGGGTAATAAAAAAACAAGGGTTATAATCTCTAGAATAAAAGATGGGAAGAAGTCAGATTCTATTGTAGATAGGGTGTTCAATAGAGATATAACCAAGGAGATTTGGGTATATGGATTAGACGATAAAGACGTTTTTGAAGTCACAGGCAAAGGAGATAATCCAATTTTTATCCGATTAATTGGTGGACAAGAAAATGATACATATATTATAAAATCTGGAAGGCGTATTAAGGTCTATGACCACGAAAGTAAACCCAATACCATCAAAGAAAGTCGAAAAAGCACAATTAGATTGACCGATGTATATAATCTTAATCTCTTTGATTTTCAGAAAAATATTGTAAAAAATAGTGTAATCACTCCAGCTGTTGGATATAATCCAGATGATGGTATTTCCGTAGGAGTATCCTATGCATCTACGCTTAATGGATTTCAGAGAAATCCATTTTCAAGACAACACAGATTTAAGGGAGGTTACTTTTTCGCAACAAGCGGGTTTTCTTTAAAGTATGACGGTGAATTTGCAAATATTATGAATGACTGGAATCTTCATATTGGAGGTCGGTTTACCTCAGATAATTTCACCAATAACTTCTTCGGTTATGGTAATGAAACCCTAAATAATGATGATGAGCTAGATTTGGATTATAATCGAGTTAGGACTAGTATTTATATGGCAAAGGCAGGTATAATAAGAAAAGGTAATTTTGGTAGTGATTACGGGTTTAGAGTTATATTTGAAGGTATAGAACTAGACGATACTGCAGATAGGTTCATAACGGATTTTGCGCCATCATCTAACGAAGAATTTTATGAACGACGTTATTTTGGTGCTGTTGAAGCGCAGTATAATTATGCGAGTTACGACAATCAGATAAACCCAACTAGGGGAATGACGTTTATGCTTCAGGGAGGTGCTAAAACAGAGCTTAAGCAGGCAAAGAACATTTTTGGCTATGTCAATGCAGATATTGGGTTTTACAATGCTTTATCCCGAAACAGAAAATTGGTTTTAAAGACAAATTTAAGAAGCCAATTTAGAATTGGTAAGGATTATCAGTTTTACCAAGCCGCAAATATTGGAGGAAGCAATGGATTAAGAGGCTACAGGACCGAGCGTTTTACAGGGTCGCGCTCTTTGGTGACCAGTGGTGATTTAAGGTATAGTTTCAATTCATTCAAAACCAATATCTTACCATTACAGATAGGAGTTTTTACGGGTTTTGATGTGGGAAGAGTGTGGCTACGAAATGACTTTTCTGATAAGTGGCATAGCGACTATGGTGGTGGCTTTTGGGTGACTGCAGCCGAGTCACTTTCAGGTACATTTAATTTTTTTAATAGTACCGAAGGGTTCCGCTTTTCATTTGGTTTTGGTCTTAATTTCTAATAGTAAATGAAAAACTTTTTAAACTATACCATTAAATATTTTTACAAATTAGAAAGTAAAATTGCCTTTTATCCGACAGTTTTAAGTCTCATAGGTACCATTTTTGCTTTTGTAATGATATATGCAGAAAGCTTAGGTGTTTCAGATTACTTAATAGAAGAAGCTCCCTTATTGGTTGTAAATGACACTGAAACTGCCAGAAATCTTCTTACAACTTTTGTAGCTGGTTTAATTTCAATCATGGTCTTCAGTTTTTCTATGGTTATGATCTTATTGAGTCAGGCATCAAGTAATTTTTCGCCACGTGTGTTGCCAGGCTTAATTTCTAACAGAAGACATCAAGTAATACTTGGGATTTACAATTCCTCTTTACTCTATTGTATTTTCACTTTAGTAAGTATTGAGCCAGATGGAGATAAATACCAACTGCCAGGCTTTAGTGTTCTGCTTGCCATTTTTTTTATGACCTTTTGTTTAGGTGCGTTTATCTATTTTATTCATTCTATTTCACAAGAAATACAGATAAACAATATTATGAGCAGAATTTTTTCTGTAGCAAAAAAACGACTCAAAGAGCTGGTTAATAACCAAACGGATGAAAAAAACAAGTTTCCGTCTACGGACAATTGGACAACGCTGAATTCAAAAAAATCGGGTTACTTCCAAGATATTTCACTTTCGGCTATGGCTAATCTTGCAGATGAAGTAGAAATGCAATTAGAGGTGGTGCCAGTAAAAGGCACTTATGTTTTTAAGAACACTCCTGTGCTAAAAATGAGCAAAGAGGTTGATGAAGATACTATAGAAAAAGTATTTTCTTCTTTTCATTATTCTAAAAGTGAACGTATAGAAGATAATTACCTGTTGGCTTTTAAGCAGCTGACTGAAATTGCTGTAAAAGCCATGTCTCCTGGTATTAACGATCCTGGTACTGCCATAAATGCTATTGATTATTTAACGGAACTGTTTTTGTTACGGTTGCAAAAACAAGATCAGAGTATATATAGGGATAAAAAAAACAATCCTGTAATTTTAATAAATACTGTGAGTTTTAAGCAATTGCTTTTTAATGTAATGACAGCATTAAGAACGTATTGTAAGCATGATATAATTATTGTGCAAAAGCTCATGCAAATGTTGGCTTCGATGTTAGATAATAATGAAAAAGCCAGTGAGGATTACGTAAAAACTATACGTCAGGAAATAGAAAATCTACATGAAGATGCCAAAAATAGTATTCAGAATACAGCGGATTTAAACCTGCTAAAAACCACCTATAATACGATATTAGGATAATTATTTTAGGTTAAAACTGTAAATGTTACCACCTTCATAGTCGTTGCGTTCGTCGGTTAAAATGACAATAGTATCATTGACAAAACAAACCCCTTCTTTTTGTGTGTTATGTTGAAATGGAAGTTTATTAATAGCTCCAGAAAAGAAATCATCACCTTCAAAGCCAGATAATGCCCATAGTTTGTCATGATTTAATAGTAGAACTTTTTCATCATTAAAACTTATATCTGCTGAAGTTATTTTATTGTGTTTCCCTTTTAAATTATAATCTGATCTTACAATAGCTTCATGTCTTCCTGTTTTATTTGGAACTTTTAAAACAATAAATTTTTTAGTCTCTTTACTGAAGATGTAGAAATAATTATTGAATAGAAAAAAGGCTTCAAAATCTTTTGATTTTACATCTTTAGGTAATATGAATTCAATAATTTCTGCATGTGCTCTAGATGCATTTAAATCCTCTTTTTTAACTTTTAGAATTCTAAATAATTTTCGCTTTTTATTGTTGTTTCCAAAATCACCTATGTAAATATTCCCTTCACTATCAGAGGTTAAATCTTCCCAATCCGTATTTTCAGCATTTAGAATCGTAATATCCCTAATGATTTTACCTTTTCTGCTTAAGCCATACAAATGGTTATCGTTACCTGCATCTTCTATAACCCAAATAAGGTCAGAATTTATAAGAGATTCTGCTGCCGAAACTTCATCTAAACTATTATTGATGGAGCCTTCAATAGTTAACAAGTCAGAGTGCTGACAAGAGCTAACAATAAGTAATAGAAATATTAGTCTTTTGACCATTATCATTGTAATTTTATGACTTCAATATATAGCATTGAATACATACAAAGATATTATAATTATTGGTGGAGGAGCAGCAGGATTCTTCGCGGCAATCAACATTGCAGAGCAACATCCAGAGAAATCAGTTGCTATTTTAGAACGTGGTAAAGAAGGCCTTCAAAAAGTAAAAATTTCAGGTGGTGGACGTTGCAATGTGACACATGCTGAATTTATCCCTTCGGATTTGGTTAGCAATTATCCTAGAGGAGAAAAAGAACTGCTAGGGCCATTTCACACCTTTATGACTGGAGATACTATAGCCTGGTTTGAAGAGCGTGGTGTGGAATTGAAAATTGAAGAGGATGGTAGGATGTTCCCTGTTTCTAATTCTTCACAAACCATTATCGATTGCTTTTTACACGAAGCCAAAAAACATAATGTTGAAGTGTTGTATAATCATTCTGTAAAATCTATTGATGCAAGAGAAAATGATTTTTTACTAGATACTTCCCAAGGTGTCTTTGAGTGTGATAAACTTATCATTGCCACAGGAAGCAACCCAAAAATCTGGAAGCTGTTAGAAAATTTAGGCCATGCCATAGTACAGCCTGTACCATCGCTGTTCACTTTTGATATAAAGGATAAACGTATAAAGGATATTCCTGGCGTTGTCGCAAAAGATGTTGAGGTAAAAGTTTTGGGAACTGATTTAGTTTCTGAAGGACCATTGTTAATCACACATGTTGGTATGAGTGCGCCAGCTATTTTAAAGCTATCAGCATTTGGTGCTATTGAACTGGCAAAACTCAATTATAACTTTAAAATTGAAGTTAACTTTATTAAACAAGATTATGAATGGTGTTTGAGTGTGCTTAAAGATTCAAAACAAGAATATGCAAAAAAATCAGTGGTCAATACCACACATTTTGAATTACCAAAACGTCTTTGGAAACAATTGGTTTTAGCTTCAAACATAAGCGAAACCGAACGCTGGGCGGATATTAATAAATCACAATTAGAGGCCTTGACGTTGCAATTAACAGCAGCTCAATTTCATGTTACTGGCAAAAGCACCTTTAAAGAAGAATTCGTTACTGCTGGAGGTGTAGATTTAAAAGAAATCAACTTTAAAACTTTTGAAAGCAAACGAATCCCAAATCTCTATTTAGCTGGTGAAGTGATTAATGTAGATGCGGTTACAGGTGGTTTCAACTTTCAGAATGCTTGGACAGGAGCTTATATTGTGTCACAATCCATCGCTAAATCATGAAAACATACATTGCACTCTTAAGAGGTATTAATGTTGGTGGCCATAAAAAAGTACCAATGGCTGAACTGAGAGCGTTATTGGCCGAATCTGGTCTGGAAAATGTAAAAACTTATATCCAAACAGGGAATATTATTTTTCAATCTTCAAGTAAGAACACTAAAACGTTAGAAGAAAAAATAAAGCAATCAATTTTAGAGCATTTTGGTTTTGATGTTTCCGTGTTGGTAAGAACCAGAGTACAGTTAAGCAAAATTTTTAATGATTGTCCTTTTCCGGAAGAGAAAAAAGAAAACAGCTATTTTGCAATACTTTCTGAAGCTCCAAAGGAAGACTTGGTCCAAGAGGCATACAAGAAAACCTATGAAAATGAAGAGTACGAAATTCTTAACGATGCCCTATATTTCTTCTGTGCCAATGGTTATGGTAAGGCAAAATTCAATCTTAATTTTTTTGAACGTAAATTAATGGTGAGTGCTACTGCTAGAAATTATAAAACGATGGTAAAACTCTTATCTTTGTCACAGAATTAACCGAAATGACAGAACAAGATTTTATCCTCAAATCATATAATAGCCATATCAAAAGTGGCACTGTAAAATGGTCTTCACCAAGTAATATTGCCTTGGTAAAATATTGGGGAAAAAAGGAAAATCAAATTCCAGAAAACCCTTCTATAAGCTTTACACTTTCAAATTGTAAAACCATCACAGAAGTCACTTATACTAAAAAGGAAGGTGATGATTTTAGTTTTGATGTCTATTTTGAAGGTGAAAAAAACGAAGCCTTCAAACCAAAGATTCAAACATTTTTTGAGCGTATTGAATCCTATATACCTTTTTTAAGAGATTATCATTTTAAAATAGAAACCTCTAATACATTTCCACACAGTTCTGGTATTGCGTCTTCAGCTTCAGGTATGAGCGCTTTGGCCTTATGCTTAATGAGTATTGAAGAAAAATTAAAGGATGATGTCATTCATAGCGATAGCGAAGAATCTCAAAATTACTTCAACAAAAAAGCATCCTTTTTAGCAAGACTAGGTTCTGGTAGCGCATGCCGAAGTATAGAAGGCGAACTCGTAGTTTGGGGAGTAAATGAAAGTACCGAAAGTTCAGACTTATTCGGAATTAAGTTTAATGGCGAAGTCCATTCGAACTTTAAAAACTATCAGGATACCATACTCTTAGTCGATAAAGGCGAAAAACAGGTGAGTAGTACCGTTGGACACAAATTAATGTTTGGTCATCCCTTTGCAAAGGAACGTTTTGCCCAAGCCCATAGAAATCTTGCTGACTTAAAAGAAGTCTTCGCTTCAGGTAATTTAAAGGCTTTTGTCAAAATAGTTGAGAGTGAAGCCTTAACGCTCCATGCGATGATGATGACAAGCATGCCGTATTTTATATTAATGAAGCCAAATACCCTCGAGATCATCAATAAAATCTGGAAATTCAGAGAAGAAACCAATTCTAATATTTGCTTTACTTTAGATGCAGGAGCTAATGTTCATGTGCTTTATCCTTCAGAAGAAAAGGAAACCGTACTCGATTTTATTAAGAAAGAATTGGCTGCATTTTGTCAAAATGAACATTATATTTGCGACCATACTGGCTTGGGAGCAAACCAAATAGAAGATTAATACGTATATTTGTTAAAGGAAATTGCTAATACCAATATGAAAGGACCACTTTTTTATTCAAAAATCTTACTCTTTGGAGAGTATGGTATCATTAAAGACTCTAAAGGTCTGTCTATTCCTTACAATTTTTATAACGGAGCATTAAAAGTCGATGAAAATCCCTCTGAAGAGGCGATTAAATCTAATGAAAGCTTAAAACGATTCGTTGAATATTTAAAGGGATTGGACAAAGACTTGGTTGATTTTGATTTTGAAACATTACAGAAAGATGTCAACGCTGGCATGTACTTCGATTCTTCTATTCCACAAGGTTATGGAGTAGGGAGTAGTGGTGCTTTAGTCGCTGCGATATACGATAAATATGCTTCTGATAAGATTACGGTTTTAGAGAATCTAACGCGTGAAAAGCTTTTAAAATTGAAAGCTATATTTGCTGATATGGAATCGTTCTTTCATGGTAAATCATCTGGGTTAGACCCATTGAATAGCTATTTAAGCCTTCCTATTTTAATAAATTCTAAAGATAATATAGAAGCAACTGGCATTCCGTCTCAAAAAGCAGAAGGCAAAGGAGCTGTATTTTTATTAGATAGTGGCTCTGTTGGTGAAACAGCACCAATGGTCAGCATTTTTATGGAAAACATGAAGAATGAAGGCTTTAGAAGTATGCTTAAGGATCAATTTATAAAACATACGGATGCTTGTGTGGATGATTTTCTTAAGGGTGATATAAAATCACTATTTAAAAACACAAAGCAACTGTCTAAAGTAGTATTGAACAACTTCAAACCAATGATACCAAAACAATTTCATGAGCTTTGGAAAAGAGGTATCGAAACTAATGATTATTACCTTAAACTTTGTGGCTCTGGTGGTGGGGGTTACATCTTAGGCTTTACAGAGAATATTGATAAGGCCAGAGTAGCTTTAAAAGGACAGAAATTAGAGGTTGTTTACAACTTTTAATTCAAAAAATATTACATTTAAACCTCATAGGTTCTTGAAACTTATGAGGTTTTTTTAATTTAGACCTATGCTATCAAGACGGCAGAAACACATTCTACTTAAATTTTTCAGCCTGTTTTCTGTAGTTAGAGGTTATAACATCCTAGTGGTAGTTATTGCCCAATATTTAGCGTCCATTTATATTTTTGCACCAGATAAAACCATTAAATCTGTACTTTTTGATGTTAACTTATTAATGTTGGTGTTGGCATCTTCAGCAACAATTGCTGCCGGTTATATTATCAATAGTTTCTACGATTCAGAAAAAGACCTGATTAACAAACCAACAAAAACGATGTTAGATCGTCTGGTAAGCCAAAACACAAAACTGTCATTCTATTTTGTGTTGAATTTTCTGGCGATTGTTTTTGCAAGCTATGTATCGTTTAGGGCAGTCATCTTTTTTTCTATTTACATTTTTGCGATTTGGTTGTATTCCCATAGATTAAAGAAACAGCCTATTGTTGGTAATCTCGTTTCCGCAATACTAACAGTTACACCGTTCTTTGCAATCTTTATTTACTACCAAAATTTTGAACTGGTCATCTTTGCCCATGCCATTTTTCTATTTCTTTTGGTTTCTATGCGCGAACTCACCAAAGATCTTGAGAACATAAAAGGGGATTTAGCTTTAGATTATAAAACCGTGCCTGTGGTGCATGGAGAAAAAGTGTCTAAATTCATGCTAACCATAATGTCTGTATTAACTATAGTTTCTGCTGTTATCTTAATTATGTTCTTTAAAGTTGGGCATATGTACTACTTTTTCTATCTCAGTATTGGGTTGCTAATACTATTCTTGTTTGTACTCTGGAAATCAAACAAAAAAACGCATTATCTTATACTGCATAACATACTTAAGTTTATAATAGTTCTGGGTGTGTTTTCCATTTTATTAATCGATGTATCTGTTGTTTTAAACCGAATATAAATGAATACGACTTTAAAAATCGCGATGGCACAAATCGCACCAGTATGGTTAGACAAAAGTGCGACTTTGCAAAAAATTGAAGATGCTATAAAAGATGCAGCAGAAGAACAATGCGAGCTCATTGTCTTTGGAGAAGCCTTGTTGCCAGGCTATCCGTTTTGGTTGGCGTTAACAGGTGGAGCAGAATGGAACACAAAAGTGAATAAAGAACTACACGCGCATTATGTAAATAATTCCATTTGCATAGAGAAAGGCGAACTTGATTCGGTATGTCAATTGGCAAAAAAACACAAAATGGCTATTTATCTAGGCATTATGGAGCGACCAACAGATAGAGGTGGTCATAGTATCTATGCATCTTTGGTTTATATCAACGCAAAAGGAGACATAAAATCGGTACACAGAAAATTACAACCTACTTACGACGAACGCCTAACCTGGTCACCAGGTGATGGCAATGGTTTGCAAGTTCATCCGCTTAAGGCATTTACGGTTGGTGGACTCAATTGCTGGGAAAACTGGATGCCATTACCTAGAACGGCTTTATACGGTCAAGGCGAAAATTTACATATTGCAGTTTGGCCTGGCAGTGATCATAACACTAAAGATATTACGCGTTTTATAGCAAGGGAGTCGCGCTCTTATGTGGTTTCGGTTTCGAGTTTAATGTCTAAATCAGATTTTCCTGATGAAACTCCGCACCTTGATGCCATTCTCAAAAACGCACCTGATACTTTAGCCAATGGAGGCAGCTGTATTGCAGGACCAGATGGAGAATGGATTGTAGAACCAGTCTTGAACAAAGAAGGCTTAATTATTCAAACTATAGATTTTAATCGTGTGTTAGAAGAACGTCAAAACTTCGATCCAGTAGGGCATTATTCAAGACCAGACGTCACAAAACTCATCGTCAATAGAGAGCGACAAACTACTGTGGAAATTAAGTAGTTAATGACAACTATTGTTATACCTTTGCAAAAAATTAAAATATGAGCAAAAATCAAAATAGCAGAGGAAAAGGACAAGCTTCAGGAAAGGGAAATGCTAAAGGTAAATCCAAAGGTTTTACCAAAGGAAATGCTCCTTTTAAAAAGAAGTCCCAACCAAAAAAGAAATCTTCATCTAATCCTGATGAAATAAGGTTAAACAAATACATTTCAAATTCGGGTATATGTTCACGTCGAGAGGCTGATGAGAATATCGCCATTGGCTTGGTAACCGTCAACGGAAAAGTGGTGACCGAAATGGGTTACAAAGTAAAACTCGAAGATGATGTAAGATTTGACGGTCAGCGTATCAACCCAGAACCTAAAGTCTATTTGTTATTGAACAAACCTAAAGGCTTTGCTACTACAACGGCAGAAAGCAAAGGTAGAACGGTTATGGATTTGGTGGCCAATGCTACCAACGCAAACATAAAACCAATAGGACGACTAGGAAGAAACTCTTTAGGCTTGTTGTTGTTTACCAACGATGATAAAGTGGTGCAAAAGTTCACGAACTCAAAGCATGGTGTAGCACGATTATTTCAAGTTGAATTAAATAAAAACCTAAAGTTTGAAGATCTTAAAAAGATACAGGAAGGCTTTAAGGTAGATGGCAAATTAATCACTGTAGAAGAGGTAAGTTATATTGAAGGTGAGTCTAAAAACAAGATCGGCATAAAAATTAAAAATACCGGAAACACCATACTGCGCACCATCTTTGATACACTTAACTACGATATTGTAAAGATAGATTGTGTTGCCATAGGTCACTTAACCAAGAAAGATATTCCAAGAGGCCACTGGAAACATCTTACAGAACAGGAGATTAGCACTCTAAAAATGCTATAAATCCGTCATAAGTAGCACTAATTTTAATTAAAACTATGCATTTCGTCGAATAAACCATACTATTTGTCGAGCGTATCTTTAATTTTTCTATGTTAGTCCTCCCAAATTAAATAACCTGCTTATGAAACATGTAAGACGCTTACTTGTGCTTTTACTATTTGTAAACTGTACAACAGACTCACCTAACGCTGAAGAAGTATTAGAGGTTTCTGCCACAAATCAAGTTGTGCAAAACTGTGTAAATGATGCTCCTAAAGTTAGACTCACCAACAACGGTACGCATAGTTTTGAGTTCATAGTTTATGCTGAAGATTATAGCTTATTGCATTCTGGCAATGTATCTGCGACTGCTAATAGTGGTTGGGTAGAATTATCTCAGAATGATGTTTTAGCTGTAGCTACCAATGACATTGTTTACGGGCAGAAAATCCCTTTAAACCTTCAGTTGTGCGATAACCTGGAACTGGAAATCGATATTAACAATACATTGATTATCTCTGGAGAATAAATACATTTAACTTTTAAGAATATCAGTTGCTTACCTTTATGGTCTATTTAGACAGTACATTGTCTTCTAGACATATTGTGTGTTTTCATTTTTATAGGGTAAAGTATTTAATGATTCGTTTAAACGTCTGTTTTAGCCTGGAGATACCGAATATAAAATCCACGAGGCACAAACGAAGGGTATGGTGTAAATAATATTAAGAAGGGATACTATTGATCTACCCTATTATCTATGATAAAATGCAGTTACATTGAGTGATTTCGGCAGAAATTATTATAATCCCTTTATATAAGCTTCGTAACCGCTTTTGGTGAGTAAGTCTGTAACATTCATAGTATAAATATCACGCCAGCTATCAACTCCATGTTTTTCAATATACTTTTCTACAATACGAAATCCTAACCAATAGTAAAGTGTTCTTGGTGCATTCTGAAATGACTGAAATTTGTCATTTCTCAATAAAGGATTGTCTCCGCTTTTATCTTCAAAAAAGGGTTTTAATTTGATAAATAATTTCTTTTCGTTTTCTAAATACCAATTCCAGTCGCTTTCGCTCATTTGCTCTACAGCTTCATATTTTGTTATTTGTCCATTAAAGAAAAGCCAAGTAAAATAGCATGCAAATCCTTCGTCAATAGTGAGAAATAAAGCTGTACCTTGCATTGGATCGTTCTCTCTTAAAGGTTCGTAGGCAAGGTGGTTTAATTCATGTGGGATGCCTTTTTCAATCGTATAATCTACATCATAGTCCGTATTATTGAGTTCAAAACAAAATTGTTCGCTATTACAACCTCCAAAACCAATGCCTTGTAGAGGTGTAAATAAAATACTAATTGTTGCCTCTGGTTGGTAGGGTGCTAATACTGCAAACTTTTTTAAGTTTGTTTTAAGTGTGTAATCTAAATTAATTTTCAAAAGTTCTTTGGCTCTTTCGTCAAAAAAGGTTTTATGTTTTGGGTATAGCCATCTGTTCCAATCAACCATACCACTCGGGCTATTGAATTTGGAAGCATTGTCTGCGCCAAATATCATACCATAACAATGATCCCAAAGTGATTGATGAGGTTGGTAAACCTTTTCAACGATCATTGTACTATCATATTCGACCCCTTTATGTGCTAAAATCTGATTTTTAAATAAATTTTTGATGGTAATATTTTCAATTCTAATGCTATCCGATACATTCTTTAGTGCCTCAATATATTCGGATTCAGTAAGTGATGTATTATTCTTTCCTTCAGATTTTTTACAAGATAAATTCACAAAAAGAAGTCCGACTATTAAGATAAATAGAGGCCGTTTCATAATAGTAGCTAATTCGGTTTATCCAAACAAATATAAATATTTACAAAACTATTTGTCTAGCGAAAAACACAATTAAGTTTGTTTTAATATAATATACAATGGTGATAGGGTAGTCAATAAGGTCTTGTTTACCAATGAAATATGTCTTTTTGAAAGTTATGAAAATTTCTCTCAAAAAAAATCACAAAAAAGTTTTGCATATTAAAAAATAGACTACATTTGCCGCGAAAATCGGCTTCAATACATAACACAGAAACCGGTTTTTAGCTGAACACATTGAAAACTGTTTTTATGTTCGGGCTTTTGGACCTTAGGAAGTCATTTTCAAAAGCTGCTTATAGGATAAGTAACCGAATTTTAGAGCTAACTTCCGCTACTACCATCGCTGCAAGCCAGCATATCTATGGTTTTGTGCCAACTACACAAAGTCAAATTCAAGTTTGATATAAGCTAAACTCATATTGATTACGCTTATAACATTATTATTTCACTTGAATTTTTAAACCACAGAATGAATACAAAATACATTGATCTTATTGATCAATCTTTCGATTTTCCTCAGCCTGAATTTGAGCTGCAGGACAAAACATTGCAATTTCACGGTATAGACCTTATGGAATTGGTTGAGCAATATGGTGCACCTTTAAAGTTTACCTATTTGCCACAAATATCCAACAACATTCAGCGTGCCAAGACCTGGTTTAGCGATGCCTTTAAAAAACACGATTACAAAGGCAAGTATAACTATTGCTACTGCACCAAAAGCTCACATTTTAAGCATGTGTTGGAAGAGGCGTTGAGTAACGACATTCATATAGAAACCTCGTCGGCTTTTGATCTTGATATTGTAAAAAGCCTAAAAAAAGCAGGTAAAATCACCAATGATACTTACGTGTTAAGTAATGGCTTTAAACGTGAGCAATACATCCTTAACATTGCCGAACTGATCAATAGCGGACATAAAAATTGTATTCCGATTATAGATAATTACGAAGAGCTGGATTTATTGTCGCAAGAAATAAACAAAAAGTTTAATGTAGGTATCAGAATTGCTTCAGAGGAAGAACCAAAGTTTGAGTTTTATACATCTCGACTTGGAATCGGTTATAAGAACATTGTACCGTTTTATAAGAACCAGATTCAGGATAATAAGCAGGTAGAGCTTAAAATGCTTCACTTTTTTATCAATACTGGTATTAGAGATAATGCCTACTATTGGAACGAATTGACCAAGTGTTTAAAGGTATACACCTCATTAAAGAAAATCTGCCCAACTTTAGATAGTCTTAATATTGGTGGAGGCTTCCCAATTAAAAACTCATTGGCTTTTGATTTTGACTATGCCTATATGGTGGATGAAATTGTCAATCAGATAAAAACGGTATGTGATGAAGAGGGAGTGGATACACCAAACATTTTTACGGAATTCGGCAGTTTTACCGTTGGTGAAAGTGGTGGTGCCATCTATAAAGTATTGTATCAAAAACAACAGAATGACAGAGAGAAGTGGAATATGATTAACTCTTCGTTTATCACCACTTTGCCAGACACGTGGGCCATCAATAAACGTTTTATCATGTTGCCAATAAACCGTTGGAATGATAGCTATGAACGTGTTTTACTAGGTGGATTGACCTGCGATAGTGACGATTACTACAACAGCGAACAGCATGTTAACGCCATTTATCTACCTAAATATAGTAAGGATAAACCATTATACATAGGATTTTTTAATACAGGAGCGTACCAAGAAACCATTGGTGGTTTTGGTGGCTTGCAACACTGTTTAATTCCTTCACCAAAACATATTTTAATTCAACGTAATGGTAACGGAGATTTAACAACGGAAATTTTTGCAGAACAACAAAAAAGCGAAGATTTACTGAATATTTTAGGATACGCTTCTACGGAGAAAGTAGAAGGACAACCAAAACTTGAAACTATAAA
Source organism: Winogradskyella sp. MIT101101 (assembly GCF_047126865.1). NCBI lineage: Bacteria > Pseudomonadati > Bacteroidota > Flavobacteriia > Flavobacteriales > Flavobacteriaceae > Winogradskyella > Winogradskyella sp. MIT101101. Next base: position 2,620,392 of record NZ_CP138982.1, read on the forward strand.
TTATAATTAATTGCCATTCTAGAATTGTCCCCTTGAGGGGACTTTAGGGGTGTTTTTTAAATCAAAAAAAATATAATTAAATAATAATTCCTCCTTACAAGGGAAATAAAATGAAAACAAAAACTTACGCTGGTATATCAGCAGAATATGGAAAATTAGACCAATCGAAGATTGTGTTAATCCCCGTGCCATACGATGGCACAAGTACATGGCAAAAAGGTGCCGACAAAGGACCAGATGCGTTTTTAGCAGCATCAGAAAATATGGAGCTTTACGATATCGAAACCGATTCTGAAGTGTATCAACAAGGTGTCTTTTTAGCTGAAGCGGTTACAGAAAATGCTTCGCCAGAAGCTATGGTAGAAGCGGTACACCAAACCACAAAAAAATATATTAAAAAGAACAAATTTGTGACGATTTTTGGTGGTGAACATTCCATTTCCATTGGTACCATCAGAGCCTTTAACGAAATGTTTGAAGATTTAACTGTACTTCATATCGATGCGCATGCCGATTTACGTGAAAGCTATGAAGGTTCTAAGTGCAACCACGCTTGTGCGGTTTATGAAGCGAGCCAGACCACTAACCTTATTCAGGTTGGAATTCGGTCAATGGATGTTATTGAAAAAACCGTAATGAATGAAGAACAAACCTATTTTGCCCACGAAATGGCAGAAGATGACAATTGGGTGGATTCCGCCATTGACCAAATGACGGACAACGTATTCATCACTTTTGATTTGGATGCCTTGGATCCATCGATTATGCCAAGCACTGGCACACCAGAACCAGGTGGTTTGTTGTGGTATGAGACTTTGGACTTCTTAAAGCAAGTATTTGAAGAAAAGAACGTTGTTGGCTTTGATATAGTAGAATTATGTCCTAATGAAAATGATAAGTCTTCAGATTTCTTGGCAGCGAAGCTTTATTACAAAATGTTAAGTTATAAGTTTCAAGATCAAGATATTGATGAAGATTTTGATAGTAATTTCAACAAAGACGCAACAGGAGTAAACAAATATTCTAAATACAATGTTGAAGATGACTACTAAAGGACAGATATCACAGTTTATAGAAAAGTACTATCTGCATTTTAACGCAGCAGCTTTGGTCGATGCCGCAAAAGGCTACGAAGACCAATTGAACAATGGATCAAAAATGTTGGTGTCTTTGGCAGGTGCGATGAGTACTGCGGAATTGGGAAAGATATTTGCAGAAATGATTCGTCAGGATAAAGTGCATATTATCTCTTGTACAGGAGCCAATTTAGAAGAAGATATCATGAATTTAGTGGCGCACTCTCATTATAAACGTGTACCTAATTATCGCGATTTAACTCCGCAAGATGAATGGGATTTATTGGAGAAAGGTCTTAACCGAGTAACGGATACTTGCATTCCTGAAGAAGAAGCGTTTAGACGTATACAAGAGCATATTGTAAAAATCTGGAAAGATGCCGAAGCCAAAGGTGAGCGTTATTTACCACATGAATATATGTACAAGTTATTGTTGTCTGGAGTTTTGGAAGAGCACTACGAAATAGATTTAAAAGATTCATGGATGTACGCGGCTGCTGAGAAAAATTTACCGATTGTTTGCCCAGGTTGGGAAGACAGCACCATGGGTAACATTTTTGCGAGCTATGTGCTTAAAGGCGAATTGAAAGCAAGTACCATGAAATCTGGTATTGAGTATATGACCTTTTTAGCCGATTGGTATACTGATAATTCCGATGAAGGCATTGGTTTCTTTCAAATAGGAGGTGGTATTGCAGGTGATTTTCCTATCTGTGTAGTGCCTATGTTGTATCAAGATATGGAACGTACAGATACGCCATTTTGGAGCTATTTTTGCCAAATCAGTGATAGCACAACGAGTTACGGATCGTACTCTGGCGCAGTACCAAACGAAAAGATTACTTGGGGAAAGTTAGATATTGATACACCAAAATTTATTATAGAAAGTGATGCAACTATTGTTGCGCCATTAATTTTTGCGTATCTTTTGGGTATGTAAACCTACAATAAAATGAATAAAAAAGACCAACACTTAAAACGTGTCATAGTTGATTTTAAAAAACTGACACCAGAAATTTTAGCACTTTTAGTAGAAAAGTATCCTTATGGTTATGATGATGGTCATGTGGTGAAATTTAAAAACCTTAAAAATGAGCTCATTGAAGCCGTTGAGGTAACCACAGAAGACACTAAGTATCTTGTAAAAATAAGTTCGAAACTAGAAGTGACTATGGAGAACTATGACGAAGAAGATTATGAGGATTTTGAAGATGACGATCCAGATGCAGTGCAAGACCCAGATATGGTGCCGAGTGACGATACGGATGATTTTGATTGATAAAAAATTATAAATCTTAAAAAGGATTTTATGAAAACAGCATTTCACATGTCCTTACCATGTTTAAATGTAAATGAGACCAAAGACTTTTACATCAAAAACATTGGTGCTTCCTCAGGAAGAAAGGCAGAACATTGGTTAGATATAAATCTCTTTGGTCATCAGTTAACATTTATTCAGGCTGAGAAATTTAATTTTAATAGTCCAAATTATGTACTTGAAGGTAAAATTCTACCATCATTCCACTTTGGAGTGATTGTAGATATTGACACTTGGGGAGAACTTTATGCAAAACTTAGCAAAAGTGATTTAGAAGTTGTGACCCAGACCACTTTTTTAAAAGATAAAACAGGAGAGCACCTGTCCTTTTTTATCAATGACCCAAATAATTATATGATAGAGTTTAAGAGTTTTAAAGAACTTAAAGACATGTTTAAGACTTAATGTTTACCGTTGTTGCTTATCAAGTAGCAAACACTATCAACATAAAAGCTAGTAAACAGCAATTGCAGTGGCAGTTGCTGTTTCAAGATAGTGACGAACTCTTTTTTTCGAGTTCTAAAAACAAATTTATTTACCTATTTCATTATGGGATGGTCAGTTTTTTCAACTTATCCTCAGATGAGCGCGATGCTGCCTTAAAGATGATTCAACCTTATTGTGAAAATCATTTTGGAGAGAGCATTTCAGAAGAAGTACGGATTGAAATTAAACCCAACACATTACAAGTAAATTTTGAGAGTATTGTACTTCCAAATTTAAATAGTGAAATGATTCGGTTGGTGATGCTTAACGCGTCACAGTCTGTGGCCCTAGATCGGTTTTCAAAAATAACCGAAGACCTACTGATTGAAACCAATGAGCACACTAAATACCTCGAGAATAAAGGGAAACTGGATATTTCAGGAAACAAGTTAAAACGTTTTATTGGTAAGGTTTTAAATATAAAAAACAAGATTTCTGAGAATCTCTACATTTTTGATTCTCCAGAAATTACATGGGAAGACGAACAATTAAATAAACTCAACCTAGAGCTAAAGAAGACCTTCGATCTAAAGGATCGATACCACCTTATCCATGATAGGATAGAAATTATTAAAGAGAATTTAGAACTCTTTAAGGATATTATGGATCATAAGGAAAGTAGTCGATTAGAATGGATAATAATCATTTTAATCTTAGTTGAAGTCGTAGATATGTTTATTCTAAAACTGTTTTAGGCAAATAAAAAATACTTCAAAAACTAACCACGGTAATTATAACCCTAAGGTTGTAATCTAAAAGCACTTTTGGGCTTGAGGTGGTAAATTCCCAAAAAACGAAAAGTTAAAATCTTCTAATATAATTCTATATGGAAGACAACCCATTTTAAAATTGAATAAAATGAAAAGTAAACAAGTTATATTGGCATTTATCTTCTCAATAGTTGCATTTAATGCTAACGCAATTTTAGAGATCAAACATAACAATCAAGACGTGGTTACAGCAACTATTACAGGTACCTATGATGGTTATGATGAAGATGATGGTTACGCTTTTGTGGTCCCAGATGAAGAAGGGGACGATGAAACGATGTATTTTGCAGAAATCGCTGAGGATGTGTTGAAAGCTGTAAATCTTCAGTCTAACGATATGATGGGCAAACGTTTTGAAATCACTTATGAGATTACAGAATACGAAGAGGAAGACGAAAACGGTTTTACAGAAATATATGAAGTTTATAAAATTGTAAAATTGAAGAAACTTTAATTCTTTTAATAATAAAATTTAAGGAGCTGCTAGGAAACTGGCAGCTTTCTTTTTGACCATAGTTCCCAAATAAAAATTGAAAACACGATAATATATTCTAAAGCAATAACCCAAAGGTTTTCAGAATTGTCAACATTTAAATAGGCCAAATAGCTTAAAACAACAACCAAGGACCAAGCCAAAGGGAATCTATAATTTGTAAATACACAAAGTATTACCAAAGTGGCGATATACCATGGATGTACTGTTGTACTTAAAAATAAATAGCAAGCAAAAGCCAGTAGGATAGAAGTGGTTAATTTTGGAATAGTATGGTTCTTTTTAAAAAATGAAAACCCTAAAATTATAAACAAGGATACAATGGGTAGTATTTTTCCAATGATAGCAATTTCGTTATAGCCAGTTATGGCATAGCCAATTTCTCTAGCGAGATAATAGATACTTGCATTAAACTCAAAATCACCAAACCAAAGCCCAACAGTTTCTGTGTAATTATTGATGAACTTCATAGAGAAGAATGGCAGGAATAACAGTAGTGTAGTCATACCGACTATGGCATAAAAAGAAATTAATTTCAATACGTCATTGCGAGGCACTCGTGACGAAGCAATCTTTTCATTAGAAACAGATTGCTTCATTTCATTCGCAATGACGTTCTCTTTTGGGTTTTTCCTAAACCACCAAAAAAACAAAGGCAAAAACATCAACGGAATCAGCTTCACGGAAATAGAGCAAGCTAAAACTACAGCAGCCCATTTCCATTTACCACAATGAAGTAGATACAAACTCCAAACCAGGAAGAAAATCATTACTCCTTCAAAATGCAGGTTGCCGGTGAGTTCAATAATTATAAACGGGTTAAGGATGTACCAAAAGATTCTTTTAGAAGGTACTTTAAGACGCTCTAACAGTTTTTTTCCAAAATAAAGCGTACCAATATCAGCCGCGATAATTATAACACGCATCACTATTACAGAGCCCAAAATACTTTTTCCAGAAAACAGTGCAGCGATAGTAAAACATAATTGATTTAATGGAGGATAATTGGTAAAGTGCGAAGAACTCAATGCTCCCATACCGTTGTATAGTTCTTGTGCTTGTTTAACAGGAAGCTTACCATTTTGTATAAATGAATCAGGCGTATAGAGATAAGGATTTAAGCCTTCTAAAATCATTCTACCGTCCCATATAAAACGGTAAAAATCCTGTGATAAGTTGGGTATGGCAAACAAAAACAGCAATCGGAATACTATTGAAGCTATTACAAGCAGCCTGAAGTGAAAGCCAGACAATTTTATAATTTGAAAAGCAAGTGCAAACAGAGCCACATACAATACGAGCAGTTTTTCACTATCCGTTCGTTCTAAATCATAACCAAAGGAAATATAAAAAACACCACTTAGAGTAATGAAGAGTATTGGAATCTTATGATATTTTATAAGGTTGGATAGCCCGAGCATAAATTCAAAAGTACATGATTTTTTTAGTTTGAAAATTGACTCGTTATCAAATTAAAAAAAATTATGTGCTAACGCAGTGGTTCCTGAAGTACATTAAATTTTGCTATTTTTTTTAAGCTAAATTTAATGTACAGAAGAAAGATAGAACTATTTAAAATTGGCAAAACCGAGTTTAAAAAAAGATTAATAACTTTAATTCATAAAAACTAAGGTTATGAGTCATTCCATTTACTTCAATTTTCTTATTAAGAGCGATAAGGCAAGCGTATATTATGCAGTTTCACATCCAGATCATTTGGTCAATTGGTGGCCATTGAAATGTTCTGGAATCCCTAAAGTAGGGGAAACTTATAACTTTAATTTTACTGATGAGTATGATTGGTACGCTGAGGTAGTGAGCTGTGAACAAGACAGTCACATTCATTTTAAAATGACAAAATCTGATGACGATTGGAATCCCACAACATTTGGGTTTGAGCTAAAGGAAAAAGAAAACGGAACTTGTCTCAACTTTTTTCATAAAGATTGGCCAGAATGTAATAACCATTTTAAACATTCATCCTTCTGTTGGGCAATGTTGTTAAACGGCTTAAAAGATTATTTAGAAAAGGGAACTATTGTACCTTTTGAAGATAGAGGCTAAACTTTGCTGCTCAAGGATTTAAAAAACACATAGCCGAATCCAATAAACAGCATTAGGTGAAAAGGGAATAGCCCAAAGTCTCCTCCTTGGTCTCCAACGATAAAAGCGCTGTACATACCAAAAGCAAAATACAACATTAAAATACCTTCTATAATTACATGAGGTGATAATTTCTTTCTAAGATATTTGTTGCCTTTCCATGAGTCTCTAATGGTACTGATGTTGAATTTTGGGGTACGAACAAATTCACTACGCTTACCAGCATGGCCTTCTATCACAGCAATTGAATTGTGCAACGAAAAGCCCATGGCAATAGAGAAAAACGTAAAGAACATACCAATATACCCAAAAAACTTTTTAAAGCCACTACCATAGATGTTACGGTACATAAACCAATAACACACAAAGAATATAATGGTGCTCATAATGAAGAAGCTCATTACATAAAAATAGTCGCGTAAATGTGCGTATTCATTTTTTATGTATAGCATCGGAATACTTAAAACCGCTACGATAAAAATGCTCAAAAACATGGTACTATTCAGTAAATGCAGTAAACCGTGAACTTTGGTTTTTATTGAAATATTCTCGGACTTAATCACACGTTTAAGCATTTTCCTAAAGTTCTCGGCACCACCTTTATTCCAACGGAATTGTTGAGATCTTGCGGCACTTATCACTACAGGTAATTCTGCTGGAGTTTCAACATCTTCGAGATATTTAAACTTCCAATTTTTAAGTTGTGCTCTGTAGCTTAAATCTAAATCTTCAGTTAAAGTATCACCTTCCCAATTACCAGCATCGATGATGCATTTTTTTCGCCAGATACCAGCTGTGCCGTTAAAGTTGATAAAGTGTCCTTTGCTATTTCTACCAACTTGCTCTAAAGTAAAATGTGCATCCAAAGCAAATGCCTGAATTTTTGTAAGCAAAGAATAATTACGGTTAATGTGTCCCCAACGTGTTTGGACGACGCCTATTTCTTCATTCTTAAAATAAGGAATGGTACGTTTTAACCAATTGGGCTGCGGTAAAAAATCAGCATCAAAAATGGCAATAAAATCTCCCTTGGCAATTTTTAAACCTTCTTTTAATGCACCTGCTTTAAAACCAGTTCTATTGGTCCTTGTAATGTGCTTTATATCAAGACCTGTAGCGGCTAATTTTTCAACATGAGCTTTTGTGGAATGTACGGTTTCGTCTGTAGAATCATCTAAAACCTGAATTTCCAGTTTTTCACGAGGATATTCTATCCGTGCTATATTATCGAGAAGACGCTCCATAACATACATCTCATTAAATACGGGAAGCTGAATGGTTACATAAGGTACCTCTTCAGGGTTAGAAAGGTCAAAGGTAACACACTTTTCCCTTTTCTTTTTTGAGGATAGGTAATTGTAAAGTAAATTAAGCTGAGCCAATGCGTACAAGAAAATAAGTACAATGGCAATGGTGTAAACAATGATGATGAAATATTGTAAATAAATCACTTAAAACTATATTTGAAAATCCAAGTTAGGATTTTTACGCCTGCAAAGATAGCACCTTTTACCGTACCTGAAACTTTTGAGACACCTATTCTGTTTTTATATCGTACAGGAACTTCTTTATAACTCAATTTTTGCTTAAGAGCTTTAAGTTGCATCTCTACTGTCCAACCATAGGTTTTGTCTTCCATGTTCAAAGCTAACAACTTATCATACTTAATGGCTCTAAAGGGACCAAGATCGGTAAATTTTGAGCGAAAAAATAAACGCATCAGACTTGTGGCTAGCCAATTACCAAAAATTTGAGGAAACGTCATTGAGCCGGCCTCACGTAATTCTTTAACTCTTGCTCCTACGACAAAATCAATATCCTCTTCAATGATTGGCTTAACGATTTTAGTGAGTTCTTCGGGATAATCGCTATAATCTCCATCTAAAAAAACGACGATATCTGGTTGCTGAGCGTCATCGAAGCGAGTAATGTATTCCATGCCTTTAAGACAAGCATAACCATAACCTTTTCGCGATTCTGTTAAGACAGTAGCACCTGCATTTTTAGCATTGGTTTCCGTTTGGTCTGTTGAATCGTTGCTCACCACAATAACTTCGTCAACTATAGAAGGAATATCCTTTATAACTTGTGCAATGGATTCTTCCTCATTAAAAGCAGGAATGATGACAACAATTTTGGTCATTTAGTTAGTTTGAAGATGCAAAAATAGACTTCTTATTTCTGATTTACTAAATCCATAAGGTCAACATCATTACCTAATAAAACTTCGTTAGAATTAATTCGACCTTTCATACTATCATTTTCTAATTTCAGAACACCTCTTGGGCAAACCGCTGAGCAAATACCGCAACCCACACAGCTTGAGCGTATAATGTTTTCACCTTTTTGGGCGTAAGCTCTTACATCAATTCCCATTTCACAGTACGTAGAGCAGTTTCCACAAGAAATACACTGGCCTCCATTGGTCGTAATTCTAAATCTCGAAAATAAGCGTTGTTGAAATCCAAGAATAGCAGCCATAGGGCAACCAAAACGGCACCATACGCGATTCCCGAAAATTGGATAAAATCCTGTTCCTATAACACCTGAGAATATAGCTCCAATTAAAAACCCATAAGTTGATCTCAGGGTTTCGGCTTTAAATAAAAATAAATTAGTGCCATTAAAATAATGTATACCTAACAGCACTAGTATAATCACAAAATAGCCAATGGCACCATATTGCGCATCTTTGGCCAATTGGTCTCTTTTAAAAATCATGGCCAAGGCAAAAACTACGGTCAATAAAACAGCAACACTGATAAGGAATGTGCTTTTTGTTAACCAATATTTACTGCTATCATCTCCTAAATATGAATACACAACTGCCGTAGTCATTAAGACCACAAAAACCACCACACTATGTACAACCCATCGTTCAATTTTCCAGGCAAACTGACGTTTGTCACTTAAATGCCTAAAGGGATCACCAGCAGTTTCTGCCAATCCACCACAACCGCAAACCCATGAACAGTACCAGCGCTTTCCATATTTGTAGGTTAGGATTGGTGTGATGACAAAAATTGAAAGTATTCCGAAGATTAACATTGCCAAACCGATATCTCCTGCATCAATCATTGAATCGACTCTATACTGTTCAAAATTATAGTAATTAAGCGGCCAAATATTTTTTAGATCGTAATACGGTAAACTGAAGGATTCTGAGTTTAATCGCGACATAAACTCTGGAATCAAAAACGCAAACGATAATTGAAAAAACATTACGGAATAAGTCCGTAATCGTTCGTATCTATTGTGTCTGTATTTCAACAAAAATTTATAACCAAATACTAATATGGCAATGGTATAGAATACGCCATAAACAAACCACTGGCTGGCTTGTCCACCATTAAGCAACCTACTCAGTGGATCAAAAAGCGCAACCAAACCTGTGTTTTCTGCACCATCAGCTCCAAGCCCTAACCAACCTGCTTTAAAATAGAGAACTATATAAAATCCTGTTAAAGCCAATCCGGAAATCCATGCCCAAAGTCCGCGAGAAGAAATGGATTTAAACATCACTCCATCGTTCTTAATTCCAGCCATTTTATTGAGGTACAAATCATTAGCAAAAAGTGTGGTGCCAATTATTATAGCGAGCAAGGATACCGTTAGTGTAATTTTGCGATAGGGAAATGTAATATTGAATGTCGCTAAGGTTAAAACTATAAGGCCAATCATTCCAATGGCAACGTAAATGCGTTGCTTTGTTGATAGGTCAAAAGCTTCAGGCTTTGTAAGCGACATACTTGGGTTTGGTGTGTTCATAAATTATGCGATTTGTAATTCTTTACGATACGCGTTTAAAATTTCTTTTTCATAATGGTCGTAAAACTCTGGATCAAAATTGGCTTGTCTTAAATTCTTAACCACAAAATCTATATCGCGTTTTTCAGTGAGCCATTTATCAAAAGTTTCGTGTTTCATACGAATTCCAAAGGTGTTGATTCCCAAAAATTCATTAGTGTCTTTGTTGAATGCAATTGTGATGCATTTGGTATCATCCTCATGTTTCCAGTGAAAATGTTGTTCGTAATCCAGTCGTCCTTTACTGCCATGTACCCAACCATAGGTTTGGTATTCAATATCCATAAACTTTGCGGAATTAAACCAATGGCCAGGATTATAAGCCATCTTGTTACCACAAAGCGTTTGCGCTAAAACTTCTCCCATCATGCGTCCTGTGTACCAAACGGCTTCGATTGGTCTGCGGTTTTCGTTAGGTTCTTGTTGCTCAGCACAGTCACCAATGGCATAAACATCTTCAACATTGGTTTCGAGATATTTGTTAACCTTTACTCCCTTGTCAGTTTCAATTTCAGAATCCTTTAGAAAATCAATATTTGGTGACACTCCAGCGGTCAATCCAACTAAATCACAAGGAATTTCCTCTCCGGTTTCTTCGATAATAACTGATTTTGCTTTTCCGTTTTCGTCCGATTTTATTTCCTTCAGATTTGTCGATAAATGTAAATCTATATGATGGTTTTTAATATGCCTATTGATCATTTGGCTTTCGCCTTCTGGTAAAACACCATTCCAAAAACTCGATTCTCTAACTAAAAATGTAACAGGAATATTTCTTGAATTCAACATTTCGGCCAATTCAATACCTATTAAACCTCCACCTACTATCACGGCACGTTTACAGACCTTGTTGTTTGGCGCATCAATTTCGAGTTGGTCCACATCTTGTTTGGTGTACAAGCCTTGTACGCCTTTTAAGTCTTGCCCTGGCCAACCAAATTTATTGGGTTTGCTTCCTGTGGCAATGACCAATTTGTCATAGGTCATTGAATCTCCTTCAGCAAAATGAAGTGTTTTTGATTTGGTTTCAATATGTTTCACATAACCTTTTTTCAACTCAATTCTGTTTTTCTCCCAAAACCAATCTTCGTAAGGTTTGGTGTGCTCGTAGGTCATGTGGCCCATATAAATGTACATTAGTGCTGTACGGGAAAAGAAGTAATCGGTTTCAGCAGAAATTATTGTAATTCTTTTGTCTGAAAGTTTTCTGATATGCCTTGCAAGTGTAACACCAGAAATGCCGTTGCCAATAATAACAATGTGCTCCATTTTTTAGGCCCGAGAAGTCGGGAAACTTTTGTAGTTAGATATCTTTATGTCGAAGGATTTGATAAAACCTTAACAGCGATAGTTCAATTTCTTTTAAATTTAGGCATAAATTTACAGTATGAGATATTTTTTACAGTTCCTTTTGGTTTTCGTTTTAGTGGGTTGTGCTGCAGTACCCTATAAGCCTGTAAAATTTAATGGAGTGAGTTTTGTAGCCGCAAGGGATGCGGTAGACACAACCCACGTCAATCCTGTAGTAAATGTCGGTGCAAATAGTGCAGCGATTATGCCTTTTGGGTTCATTAGAAATTTAGATAACCCAACTATAGTTCATAATACAAATAGACAATGGTATGGTGAAACTAGGGCAGGAGCTAAGCAGTACATCGAAGAGCTTCGTAAAGCAAAAATTAAAATTATGGTGAAGCCACAACTTTGGATGACCCATGGATTTTTTACCGGTTTTCTGGAAATGAAAACAGAAACTAATTGGAAACTTTTGGAATCCTCATATTCAGATTTTATTTTGGAATATGCTGAATTGGCAGAAGAAGTCAATGCCGAAATATTTTGCATTGGCACTGAGCTCGAAAATTTTATAAAACATAGACCAGAATATTGGAACGGTCTTATAGTCAAAATAAAAAACATTTATAAAGGCAAACTCACTTACGCAGCCAATTGGGATGAATATAAACGCACTCCGTTTTGGAATCAAATGGATTATATAGGTATAGATGCCTATTTTCCGGTAAGTGACAAACAAACACCTACGGTTGAAGATTGCCTAAAAGGATGGGAGAAGCACAAACCAGTGATACAACAGTTTTCGGAACAACTGAACAGACCTATTTTGTTTACCGAATATGGTTATAGAAGTGTAGATTTTAGTGGAAAAGAACCTTGGGTGTCAGACCACACCATGAGAGATGTAAACCTTGAAGCCCAAGTAAACACCACAAAAGCGCTTTTTGAAACTTTTTGGAAAGAAGATTGGTTTGCGGGAGGCTTTGTTTGGAAGTGGTTTCATAAGCACGACAAGGTTGGTGGTGCAGAAAACCCAATGTTTACCCCACAAAACAAACCTGTTGAAAAAGTTATTCAATCTTACTACACACAATACAATTAATTTATATGCGAACATTAGCAATTGGCGATATTCATGGAGGACTGAGAGGTTTAACCCAACTTTTAGAACGCGCTAAAGTCAATAAGGATGATAAGTTCATTTTTTTAGGTGATTATGTTGATGGTTGGAGCGAATCTGCACAAGTCATTCAATATCTTATAGAACTTTCAGAAAAAAATGAATGTGTGTTCATAAAAGGCAACCACGATATTTGGTGCGAAAAATGGCTGCAGCATGGTACGGCTCCACCAGTTTGGTTATACCATGGAGGAAAAGGCACCATTGAAAGTTATAAAGATTTTTCAAAGGAAGACAAACAAAAGCATTTAGAGTTTTTTCAGACTATGCCAATGTACTATATAGACAATCAGAATAGACTTTATGTGCATGCTGGTTTTACCTCAATGCACGGTGTTAAGGAAGAAAAATTTGATCAGAGCTTTTGTACGGACCGTACGCTATGGGAAATGGTACAGACTATGGATAAGCGTATAAAAAAAGATGCAGATAATTACCCAAACCGATTAAAGCATTATTCTGAAATTTACATCGGTCACACACCAACCTTGCGCAGTCACAGTTACGAGCCGATGAATAAAGCCAATGTTTGGAATGTAGATACTGGTGCAGCATTTACAGGTATGTTGTCTGCTATAGATATTGATACAAAAGAAATTTTTCAAAGTGATACGTTGCCGAAACTTTATCCTGATGAAGATGGGAGGAATGGCTAGTTGATACTAATTATGGATTGTTAAAAACTTTCGATAAAAAAGACAGCTCTAATGAGCTTCGCTCGCTATCTTCAATAAAAGCTATAGCTTCTATTTTGATAATCCTCAAGGGGACAATTCTAAAAAGAACCTTTGGACTAGTGTCCCCTTGAGGGGACTTTAGGGGTGTAAAGATGAATGAGTTTGATATTTAATCAACAAAGATGCCTTTTATAATAAGCCAGCATCTCATCCGCTGAAGCACCAAACCATTTCTTCACATAGATGGTCCAGAAGTGATATTGCACTTTCCAGACACCATGTTTATCATACATTCTGGCAGATGTTCTTAGCTTTTTATTGATGACTACAAATTCATTGCGTTTATAGAGTTCGTTAATTAAAATATTATCTTCATAGATGATATAATTTTCGTCATAACCACCTATTTCATCAAACAAAGCACGTGTTATAAATTGACTTTGGTCACCACCTCTACATGCACGCCAACTGAATTGCGTTAGCCAACTTGCTAATCGTAACCACCAATGGTTACTATCAAATTGTAGTCTAAAGCATCCTGCATTATTACCTTTATGGACTTCGTCAATAATAAATTTATCATATCTGTTTGGAGGAAAAGAATCGGCATGAAGAAAATATAGAATATCACCTTTAGCATGCTTTGCTCCGAAATTCATTTGTTTTGCCCTTCCTTTTTCTGAATCTAAAAGCACAATGTTTAAATCGAGAGATTTAACAATGTCTTTAGTGTCATCCGTACTGCCACCATCTACAACTATAATTTCTGAAATTGAATTTAACGACGCATTATCAATTAAATGATACAGTAAATCTTTAATGGTTTCAGACTCGTTTAAAACAGGAATTATAATGCTAATCATATAGTTACTTACGGAAATTACAAGATAATAGTTTTAATCGTTTAAATCCCAATTGTAGTCTTTGTAACTCTTCTTTGCAGATTCTGAAATGGTAACAGTAGTATATTGGTTCAGAAAATCAATTAAACTTCCATTTTGCTCAAAGTCTTTTTTAAACCACTTAAAGATTTTGGATAGTTTGATTTCGTCTTTTGAAATTTCATTTTTCGAAGTGTCAGCTAAAAATTCATTAGTGGCATTGGTTAATTGTTCTTCAAGTTTTGAAGCGGTAAAGGCTTCATTTTGAAGCTTGGGACAAGACACAGACGCACAAACTATGGCAAAATGAATACGTGGCTCGTCCATTTTACGTAATATTTCATGCTCAATATCGTTAAGGTTATACCATTTATCACCAAACTGCCATAAGCGTTGGTCCCAAGGGTCTTTAATGTCTTTTATGCTTTCTAAAGGATAATTTTTTAGGATTAAATCTACAGTCAAGGCGTTGTATGCGTTAATCCAGTAAGCCAATTTGTCGCCTCTATTCCAATCTTCAGTTGGAGTATTGTGTGTTAAATCATCGATATAAACACTTAATTCCGTAGGGTTATTTTTAAAGCCTTTATAATCTACATTTCCACTTTCAGTAACATATTTTTTTAATAATTTATTCCATCTGCTATGGTTGAAAGCTTCAGGTTTATAATCATCTACAACGTCGTCATCTTTTAATTTAGGAGGTTTTGGCGGTAAGGGTATTTCAACTTCTGTTTCATCAACTAAAGATCCTGGAGCAGGAGGTGCCTCAACAGCATCAGGCACTTCAGTTACAACTGGAACTTCCATAGTTTGTTCTGGTTGAGCTACAACAGTGTTTTTTGCACCACAACAAGCGCTGGTTAATAATGCTACTACTAAAATTGATAGATATTTCATGTGTATTGCTTCTATTTATGAGGTTTCTGTCTGCGGGAAAAAGCAGGATAAGCCTCCTGACGTAAAAAATCCTTAGGAAACGTTTCATCGCCTTCAAAACCTAATTCTATATCCCTTCCGTCGTGAGGGACATGGGCAGTTTTAAAGAGATAGTCCCAAAGACTTAAAGTTAGTCCGTAATTAACACCATACCTTGCGTGCTTTGGTAAAGCTTTGGCATGGTGCCAAATGTGCATTTTAGGGTTATTGAAAATGTATTTTAACTTGCCATAATCCCAACCTAAATTGGCATGATTTAAATGCCCAATAGCAATTGTGAAAAAATAAACGATGGCAACATCTTTTGCATCAAACCCACCAATTATAGCAATTGGAATATATAAAAGTGATTTGTAAACTACAGGCTCCATCCAATGGTATCGCAAATGTGCTGCAAAGCCCATTTCTTTTACAGAATGATGGACTTTATGGAAATTCCACAGCCAAGGTACACGATGTAAAAGCCTGTGTGTATTCCATTGTACGAAATCTGAAATGAGAAATAAAATGAGTAACCCAAGCCATAGAGGCAAGTCGTCCACGTCAAATAATTGAAAGCTTGAAATAGTAAGTCCCACTAAACCTAAAATATCATTGAATAGTTCTGCGGCAGTATTTGACAACGCAATGAGTACAATTAAATTCAACAAAAAGAAATTGAAAAACATGTAAAAGGTATCCAACCAAAAATCCTTCCTAAAAATAGATTGGTTTTTTCGCCAGGGAAAAACGATTTCCAAAACCCAAACCAAAAGTGAAATTATTATAAGACCATAAAAAAAGTTATCCCAATGGTTGAGGTCAATGAGCTCGTATTTGAGATAATTCCAATAATCTGAATAGGATTTTTGAAATATTTCAATGTATTTTTCCATTTTGGATAAATATACTTAATATTAAAATTGATAATTAATACCTAATTGGGCTCTCCATCTAGAATTTTCTGTATCTACTACCCATGGGGTATTATCGGTAACATTAAACTGATATGTTGGTTGGTTATTAACAATACCTCTAAAATTAAGTAAGCTAAAACTAGAATTAACAACATTTGGTACAAATACCAACTTTCCCCAATTTCTGTTAATTAAATTAAAAATATTAAAAACGTCTAAAGAGATATTTAATTTTTGATCTCCTTTTAAATCTATACCAAACTCTAGACGAGAATCTAACCTATGATTCCATGGTGTTTTTGCTCCATTTCGTTCTGCATATTGTCCGCGTCTAGATTTTAAATAATCATTGTTGTTAATATAGTTGTTAAGATTAATCCATTGTTCTTCAGCAGTTGTAACTATAGCTCCAGAGTTGTCTGTTATGTCAACTAAATTAATTTCGTCTGAGTTACGAGGGATATAAACTAAATCGTTTCTTGATGATCCGTCTCTATTAACATCTCCTTGATTAACAAATGTAAATGGACTGCCCGAAGTCCCATTGTATAATACTGAAATTGCTAGGTTGCTTTTGCCAGAAAGTTTAATATTATAATTATGAGATGATATAATTTTATGCCGTAAATCGAAGTTTGAAAAGGATAAACTAGGATTGTTACCATTAAGAGCTTGATTCCACTCAAAATTTGCTGCAGGTGAACTACGCACAGTACTTGATATGTCTTTACTTTTTCCGTAAGAATAACCTAGAGAACCATTGTAATTTTCAGTACGTTTTGATAAGCTTAAAGTCAAATTATAACGATAACCTTTATCTGTATTTGTAATTAAAAATACATTGGTAAAATTTGGGTTAATTTTTATAGCCTCACCTGTTTCTAAAAAATAAGGTCTATTATCAGCACCAGTAAAATTCCCAGTATTATTTTGTCTGTTTATTGATTTAAAGAATATGGCATTTTGTACATCAGTGTATGTGGCTTCAATAGTTAAGCCAAATTGATGAGGCAATTTAAAATCTAATGCTATATGTGTTTTCCAGTCACGAGGAAGTTCGAAGTTGTTATCAATTAAGTTAATTTCGGCAAGCCCAGGTTGTTGATTGGCTAAATCTTGAACATTTTCAACAATAGCAGTTGGTTCATTTGGTCTAATATCAACATTAAAATAATCAGTGCCAGAAATGTATTCAGCATATGCAAACCACAAATAAGGCATGCGACCTGTAAAGAAACCTGTCCCACCCCTAAACTTAATTTTTTTGTTTTCATTGAAATAATAATTAAACCCAATCCTAGGGTTTATGTGAGGTTTTGCGCTAATTTTATTGTCAAACCTGCTAAATTCAGGTGTGTTTTTAATTTCTTCACTTACTGGTAATTCTGTTAAAAATGCTTGGTTGTCTAACCTTATTCCACCAGAAATTGTGAGTAGGTCATTAAAACGAATCCGGTCTTGCACATATATACCTGTTGTTAAAACATCAATAGTAGCTGATGGTGTATTGCTTACAAAGTCAAAAGTGTTATTAGAGGTTCTGTAAACACCTCTAATTCTTGATGGTCTATCATTTAAGAAATCCTCTACTGATCTGTATTGCCAACGACCATTCCAAGCGGAAAGGAATCCATAGTCTATATCATTATATTGTATTAGTCCACCAATACTGAATGTGTGTTTGTTTTTAATAAATGTAAATTTATTGGTTAATTGAAGAGTATTAAGCTCTGTTTTATAAACAGAAGCCTCACGATATGTACCTGCAAAAATGCGATTAGAGGCATCTTGGATTTCGAGATGAGGAAAAACACGTCCATTAAAATCCCTGTCTTCTATTACTTTATTGTATCCAATTGACAACACATTAGAAGTAGTATTACTAAAATTAGCGTTCCATTCTGTAGTGAGGCTATTGGCTATACTATTGTGTCTATAACCTTGATTTCCAAAATTAAAGATTGACTCATTCCATTCTAGATTATCCGAAAAACCATTTACGTAATTATTACGGATTGTAAGTTTGTGTTTTTCTGAAATGTTATAATCTAAACGCACAAACAATTTTGTACTTGCAGTTTTTAGTTCAGAAGAAGTAAATGTTCCAGGGTCGTAGTTATAACGCTCTTTAAGTGTGTTAGAGATAAGTTCTACTGTATCAAAACTAATATTGGATGAAGAGCTCCCAGGTGCATTTAAAACAGGAAGATTATTAATAGCTTGTTCAAAATTCACAAAATAGAAGAGCTTATCTTCTTTTAGAGCACCTCCAATACTTGCACCAAATTGCACATCATAAAAATCCTGAACATCTTGCTTAATACCATCTGCAAATTTCCCTATAAGTATTTGATTGTTTCCAAATCCATAGACAGAACCCTTAGTTGTATTGGTGCCATTATTTGTAACAACATTAATATTGGCTCCAATAAAGTTTCCTATACTAAGGTCAAAAGGTGTTGTTTTTACTGACAATTCTTTAATAGCACCAAACGCTATAGGCTGGGTTTTGGCTAAACTTCCCGGTGAGCCATTTGCAGCTGATCCTGAAGCGCCACTTGCTGCTTCTTGAAAACCAATAACGTCATTATTAGCAATACCATCAATATTTAAATTGTTAAAACGATTACTTGCCCCAGCAAATGAATTTAAATTAGATTCTGGTAAATTTCTGGTTAGGTCTTGAATACTCCTTGTTATTGTCGGAGTTTGAGATATTAATCGTTTAGAGATGAGTTGTTCATTATCTTTTTGTAAATTATTTCTATCAACATTAATTATAATTTCGTCTAAAAGTTCATTGTTTTCTTTTAGAACAAAATCTTTTGTTGTCGTCACACCGAGATTAATCGTAACGTTTTCTAAAATTTCTGTTTTATAACCTAAATAGCTAACTTCAATTTTATAAGTACTTCCAGGAGGGATGTTGGATATTAGGTATAAACCCGAAATTTGCGAAATACTGCCATACCTGAAATTAGTTTCAGTATCTGTGACGATTATAGTTGCCGCATCTATCGGGTTATTTTTAGTGTCGATAATTTTACCCTCTATGCTGCCAGTAGTTTCTTGAGCATTTGTGATAGTTAAACAAAAAAGAAATAGAATTAAGCTTAAATTTTTGACCATAAAAGGAATAAATATGTTTTTTCAGGGTAGTTTGTATATAGAAAAATTGAATAGCTTGCCTGATTTGTATTAAATAAACTTAACATAACAGAACCTTGATATTAGAAGCTTGTTTTTTCAATAAGTCATTAAAAAAGTGTGGGTTTTAACAAGTACTTTCATAAAAAAAGGAACTTAAAGCTCCTTTTATCTATTGCTCTTTTCTAACAACACCCTCCACCATCGTAGTGGTAAGTAGATTCACTAATAAAGATATCATCTCTATTTAAACTAGTTAAAGCTCCAGCCGTTTTATCACAGATAGCCAAAGGTTGATTTTTCAAGAGAATATGGCCTTTTTTATCATCTACGTAATCTTCATCACCAAAATAAATTGCTGCTTTACCTGTAAAAACACAAGGACCATCTGCTGGCATTGGGTCTTTGATAGCTGCTACTTCAATAGATTCTATGTAAATAAGCTCGTCTGTATTGTAGTGCTTAGGGTCTAGAATTCTGTAAGGTTTGCGTGCTCTAATTTCAATAGTGCCAAAACCTGCATCAGTTAACATCTTTACATATTCAGCAATGGGTAAACTTCCACTTAAACAAAGCGCACGTAATCTGTCATCGTTACGCAATTCATCATTCATAGGTTGCTCACAAGTTGGGTCGCTCATTACCAATCTGCCGTGTGGTTTTAAAACACGGTACATTTCTGCAATGGCTTTCTTCAAATCATCAGCTTTAAAAATATTGAACAAACAGTTTTGTGCTGCAACATCGATGCTGTTATCTTCAATAGGAAGATTCATGGCGTCGCCTTTTTTAAGCTCAACAAATTCCGATTTAAACCAATCGTTTTGCTCTTCAGCTACTTTAAAGTTTTTACGGGAAGCTTCTAACATTTCATCAACTACATCAACACCAATAACTCCACCTTTTTGTCTATTGAAATATGAAAATTGTAACAATTCCATACCACCACCAACGCCAACATATAGCATTTTTGGGTTATTGGTTAAATCTCTTGCATGCACTGTAGAACCACAGCCATAGTTCATCTCTTGCATAATTTTAGGGATTTTTAATCCTGGTAATTCCCAAATAGGATTTGTAGTACAGCATAAGCCAACATCTGGTGTTAGTGCTGCTTCTTTGTAAAGGTCGTTTGTTGCTTCTAAGTAACTCATTTTTTTTATTATTTGTCATTGCGAGGAACAAAGTGACGTGGCAATCTCATTAAGCAGATTCCTTCACTTCGTTCGGAATGACGTTATAGGGTTTTTATCAATTCTTTAAATAACGTAATCATATTAGGCTCAGCTTTTCCTGCCATTGCAATAATTTCGGCAATATCCACTGGTTTTAGATTATCTGGGTCGCACTCATCGGTTAAAACAGAAATAGCTGCAGCTTTAAGGCCTAAGTGATTGGCTACAATTATTTCGGGTACTGTACTCATGCCAACAGCATCTGAACCAATAATTTTTAGCATTCTGTATTCTGCACGCGTTTCTAGTTGTGGTCCTACGACTGAGGCATAAACCCCTTCATGCAATTTTATATTATTTGCTTTAGCAATACTTTTAAACTTCGAATTTATATCTAAATCATAAGGAGCGCTCATATCTGTAAATCGCTCTCCTAAATCTGAAACTCCTTTAAATGCTAATGGCGAACCGCCTTGAAGGTTAATGTGGTCATCAATTAACATCAACTCTCCTTTTTTGAAATCTAAATTTATGGCGCCAGCTGCATTAGAAACCAATAAGGTTTTTATGCCAAGTTTTTCCATAATCCGAACAGGAAACGTTACATCTTGTAAGGTATAGCCTTCATACACATGAAAACGTCCTTGCATCACTACCACTTTTTTCCCGCCTAAGTTGCCATAAATTAATTTGCCTTTATGAAACTCTACGGTTGCTGTTGGGAAATTTGGGATATGATTATAACTCGCTTCGGCAATGATGTCAATGTCATCAATCAACTGCCCTAAACCAGTACCTAGAATGATACCAACTTCTGGATTTTCAAAACCTTTACTTTGAAGGTATTCTGTACTTTCAATAATAAATTTAATCATTAAGCTGTTGTATTTTTTCTTGTAGTTTTTGATTGTTTTTATAAAAGTCTGAAGCGATTAAATCGTCATAAGTATCAATATCATTGAGGGTTTCAAGAATCCCCACTTTAGTTTGTTTTTCTTGTAATTCTTGAAGTGTAAGTTCTAATAGGTTAGCTTGACTCCAAGGTTTGTTTTTAAAGATTAATTCTTCCATTTTAGACATTCCGACAAGATAATAACCGCCATCTTCCGCAGGTCCGAAAACCACGTCATTAGTTTTCAATGCATCAAGACCATTTTCAATATGAGTTGAATTGATATCTGGTAAATCAGAACCAATCAATACGATTCTTTTATAACCAGATTGAAAGCCATCCTTAAAAGCATTGAGCATGCGTTCCCCTAAATCAATTCCTTTTTGAACAGTTTTAAATTCATTTTCCCATTGCGTATCCACCACAGCATTAGAAAAATAAATACGTTTGTCTATATCTAAAGCTTCCGTTGCTTTTTCTGTGATTTTAACCAATTCTGAATACACCTCAAAAGCACCATAGTCGCCAATGGTTTTGGCGAGTCTGGTTTTTACGGTTCCTAATTTTATGTTCTTTACAAACACAATGACAAGCGCATCAGTCATATATCTTATTTCCTTTTAATAGCCATTTGCTCCATGCTTTGGAAAAGGCATGTACGTTATCTGTTTCACCTTCGGAATTATAAACCGAAAAGGCGTTGTTTTTCCATTCAAAAATACCACCAAATAAATTATAAACATTAGTGTAGCCAGCTTTTTGAAGTTGTTCTGCAATATCTTCTGAACGAATACCTAATGAACAATACACGATGATGGTTTGTTGTTTGTCATTAAGTTGTTGTGTCGTTTCTTCTAAGTTGAAGTCGTTATAACCAACATGCATGGCATCCTTTATATGACTAACTTCATATTCTGCAGTCTCTCTAGCATCCAAAAGCACAGCTTCCGTTTTAGGCATTGCCAATTCTTGTACAGAGATATAAGGCACAGTTTCAGAATTATGGCGTTTTAGTAATTCTGATAAACTGTCTTGCGAAAATCCAATGCTCGACAGAAAAAGGGTGATATACAGAAAAAGTTTTTTCATATTTTGAGTTTTCCCCTCTGGGGAATTAAAGGGGCTTTATGCCACACTTCCTTGACAGCTACTTCCTGCACCAGCCGCACAACCATAGCAATGTTGGGAAATTACAATATTTCTGCCCTCGAGAAGCTCTTCGTTATATTCTGAAATGTGTTTTACTTTGCTATTCACAGGCAATTCTAACATCTGATTAAAATCACAATCAAATAAATACCCATCCCAACTTACAGAAAGCGTATTGGTGCACATCACGTTTTCCACCGCAGCCGGATTATAAGCCTCTACCAATTGATACATGTAATCTTCATAATTTTCTGAAGCTATTAAATAATCCAAGAAACGTGCAATTGGTAAATTCGTTATAGCAAAAAGGTTATGAAATTGAATATTGAAATCTTCTAATAAAGCCTTTTTAAAATCCTTCTCCATAGAGGCTTGGTCACCTGGTAAAAATGCTCCAGATGGATTGTAAACCAAATCTAATCTTAAATCAGAATCTGGCATGCCATAACCTACCGCATTCAGTTCTTGTAACGCTTTTATCGATTTGTCAAAAACACCATCGCCTCTTTGTTTATCCGTTTTTCCACGTGTCCAATGTGGCATAGAACTTACAACATGGACGTTGTGCTTTTTAAAGAAATCTGGTAAATCGTAGTACTTTTTGTTCGCACGAATAATAGTAAGGTTAGAACGTACAATGAAGTCTTTAATACCTGCTTTTGCAGCTTCTTCTACAAACCATCTAAAATCAGGATTCATTTCTGGTGCACCACCAGTTAAATCCAAAGTATGTGCTCCAGTATTTTTAATAACCTCGAGACATTGACGCATGGTATCGCGAGTCATAATTTCTTTTCGGTCTGGACCAGCATCAACATGGCAATGCTCACAAACCTGATTGCACATGTAACCAACATTGATTTGAAGTATTTCGAGCTTTTTGGCTTTTAAGGGAAACTGATTCGTTTCAGAAATCTTTTTCTTAAACGTTGGCAATTCACCATTTTGAAAAATTCCATTAGAGAGAATTTCAAGTTGTTTGTTGCTTTTCGCTAGTTCGCTTCCTTGTTTTTTTAGGGATTTTGTTGCTGTCGCCATTAATCTGTTTCGGGTTTGTTATGCTTATTTAATTTTATGCGTATTGGTTTTTTTCCTCTGGGAAAATAAAAAGGGGCTTTTTTATCCGTCTAATTTATTCACTTTATTCATCATTTGTACACCATGCACTAAAGTTGCTCCGCTTTTTATAGCAGCACCAACATGTATGGCTTCCATCATTTCTTCTTTAGTAACACCACGTTGAAGTCCATCTTTGGTATAGGCATCGATACAATATGGACATTGTTCCGTATGTGCAACGGCTAATGCAATCAAGGATTTTTCACGTGCAGTTAATGCTCCTTCTTCAAACACTTTACCGTAATAGTCAAAGAATTTATTGCCGAGCTCTTCACTCCATTCCGTAATTTTTCCAAATTTTCTTAAATCTGCTGGGTCGTAGTATGTTTTAGACATTTGTAAAGTGTTTCAGTTCGTTATATTACCTACGTATTTTTTAGGTATTGGGTTTTAGGTCGAAAAATAAACCCAAACTTAACAGAAAAATAAGGAGAATGCTAATTTATTTTAAGCAGGTGTACTCTGGATGGATTACACTAAAAAACCTTACTTTTAGTTCTTCTTTTTCTAAATAAAATGAAAAACTGGATAGAACTTTTATCAGAATTTAAAGAAAAGCGACAACCTGTGGCTTTGGTTACCGTAACCAAATGCTCAGGCTCAGCACCTTGCGTGGTGTCTTCTCGTATGATTGTTACTGAAGATAAATCTATTTTTGGTACCATTGGAGGCGGAAAATTAGAATATAAAGCCATTGATCAAGCCATAGTAGCTTTAAGGGAAAACAGAATCATTGAATCATCGTACACCTTAGGACCAGATTTTGCTCAATGCTGTGGAGGTGTTGTAGAATTTATAATAGAACCCATGAATCAATCACCAGAATTGCATCTCTTTGGTGCAGGACACATCGGAACCGAAATCGCCAACCTTCTTGTAGGGACACCTTTTAAAGTAAAACTGATCGATTCGAGACCTGATTGGTTTTCTGAGTTTGATATTCATGAAAGTATAGAACAATGCCAGGTAAAAGAACACGATTTTAAAACTTTTAGGGACACCATCACTTGGGGAAAGAATTGCTATGTGTTGGCGTTGACGCATAACCATGCTATAGATTTTGATATTGTCGCCATGGCACTGGAAAATGAAACCAAATATTTAGGTTTAATAGGCAGTAAAACCAAAAAAGCACGCTTCAATAATATGCTCATAAAAGAAATGGGAATTGAAGATGGCATGAAGAATGTGGTTTGCCCAATAGGATTGCCAATAGGTGGTGATACTCCAAAAGAAATTGCAATTAGTGTTGTGGCACAATTGCTTCAGGTGCATTATAATTCTACTGTTTCTACAGATGAAGAATAACAAATTAATCATTGATAGATTGACTGCCCTTTGGGCATTAAACGAGTCTGGTTTAGGGGGTTTTTTGCATGTTTTTAGTACGCCATTTACGGGGTTAATCGTGGGTGGGATCGCAATTTTATTGATAAGCTTAATTGCCTATTATGCAGAAAACAAATGGCAAGCCATATTAAAAGCGCTTGTTATTGTACTAATTATAAAAATGGCTGTAAGTCCATATTCACCTATTGGAGCCTATGTTGCTGTGAGCTTTCAGGCCATATTTGGAGCGTTTTTGTTTTCTAACTTTTCTTGGAAAGGTGCAGCGATTATCGTTTTGGGAATCGTCACCTTTTTAGAATCAGCACTTCAAAAATTACTGATATTAACGATTGTTTACGGTACAGAAGTTTGGGAAGCCATTAATATTTATGGGAAGTGGGTGCAAAGTAAATTGAATTTTGTTTCAGAAACCACCACATCGACTTACCTCATTAGTCTGTATCTGATTGTTTATGGAGTTTGTGGATTGCTCGCAGGCATTTTTATCAGAAACATTATTAAAATAATATCAAAAAAGAAGGAAACGGAGTTTTATTTAAATACTCAGTTAGACGCTATTGAAACTGGTAAGAGCAAAAGGGCTTTCAAAACGAAAGTGATCTGGTTGTGGTTGATTACGGTAGCAGTCATCGTATTAGCCTTTTCATTTTTCGACGGAGACTTATTTGGTTGGCAAAAAGCAGTTTACATTTTAATGCGAAGTTTTTTAATTCTGATGCTTTGGTACTTAGTTATTGGTCCTTTTCTTTTAAAAATGGTTCGTAAGTATTTAAACAAAAAAGAATCGCAATACAAAGAAGATATTACTAATGCTATGGATTTGTTTCCGTATTTCAGACAGATTGTTTCATATACTTGGAAAGACACCAAACATCTAAAAGGTTATACACGCTTCAAACATTTTATGGCAGATAGCATTTCCAATTGTATGCATTTTAAAGTGCCTTCAGAATGATTTATATTTTAACTGGAGATATTAGAACTGGTAAAACAACTGCACTTTTAAACTGGATTGAAGGTAGAGCAGATGTTGATGGTGTGTTGTGTCCAGATAGTGAGAATGGGAAGCGTTATTTTTTGAATATAAAAACTAAGGAGGAGTATTTTCTTGGTACTAATCTTGAAACAGAAGAAAACAAAATAATTTCGATAGGACCATTTCAATTTTTAAAGTCTTCGTTTCAAAAAGCGAATAATTACTTATTAGAAGCTAATGAAAAAAGAGTCTCTAAATATTTAATCATAGATGAACTCGGGAAGTTGGAACTGAAATATAACGGCCTACATGATTCAGCTAAAGTTTTGATTCCAAAATATGAAAAGAAAAAAGACCATCATTTAATTCTCGTAGTTCGTGAATCTTTGTTTGATGATATTTTGGAACATTATAATATTTCTGAATATTCTGTTTTGAAAAAAGATGGCTTAAGACTATTTGATTAGACCTCACAGGTTTCAAAAACCTGTGAGGTCTGAGCTTTGGCTTGTCAACCAAAAAAAGTCTCACTCAAAGCATAATAAATGGCCATTAAAGCAGAAAAAACTGCACTTCCCAAAAACCGCCATTTCAACTTAAATCGATTCTGAATGATATAATTGGCGATAAACGAAATCAAAATATTAGCTAAAAATGACCAAAAAGCAATTTCCAATATATTTCGACCAATAGCATCAAACTGACCAGAAAATAGCTTAATAAACAGTAAATGTCTGGCAATCCATAGTGGGTTAAAATATAAAATAGCTAATGCGGTTTTGGTTAATGTGGCTTTTATACCTTTTAAAAATTGTGTCTTACGTACAATCCAATCAAAATAATTAGGAATTTCAAAGGCATAAACTGTTGCACCAATAAACATCATTCCTAATAAGCGTGTAAAGGAGAATTCATCTAACAAAAGTGCAGCAATAGTGTCACCAGCACTGTAGATTAGTGCGCCTTTTAGGATGTTTTGTTTTTTGTAGTGTAGTGAGATATTCTTGTTTGTTTATAGTCTCACACCCCTAAAGTCCCCTCAAGGGGATATTCCCATGAATAAACTTTGAACTATTGTCCCCTTGAGGGGACTTTAGAGGTGTTATTTAAATATTATTTTTCTCATACAATCCCATCAAAACTTTCTCAGGTGTCATTGGCGCATGAAACTTCATTTTATAATTAGGATTAAACGCTTTAATTGCATTCTGAATCGCAAAATAAGCACCAATACCGTACATTAAAGGTGGCTCGCCTACAGCTTTTGATTTTAGTATTGCCAATTCATGACCTTTGGTTTCTAACGGTACAGTTTCTACAATCTTCGGTACCGAAAATATATCTGGAATCTTATAGGTTGATAAGGCGTTTGATAATAATTTTCCTTCGTCATTATATGCGATTTCTTCCATCGTCATCCAACCGATACCTTGAACTAGTGCACCTTCAACCTGACCTAAGTCAATGCCTTTACTCATGCTTTTTCCATAATCATGAACAATCTTAACCGAATCAAATTCATAAGTGCCACGAGTACAATCTACGGTTGTAGTGATGATGGCAGTTCCATATACATGATAAGCAAAAGGATGGCCTTTTTCTTTGGTTTTATCAAAATGGATTTCTGGTGTGGCGTAATGCGCATTTTCAGTCAAAGCCACACGCTCTAGCATGGCCATACTGATAAGTTGTGTCCATTCGAGTTGCGTTTTTTCATCTTTAACATATACGAATTCATCTTTTAAAGTGACCTGTTCAGGTATAACCTTGAGGTATGTGGCTGCAACAGTTTTCAATCGTTTTAATAGTGCTTTGCAGGCTTTTAAGGTTGCCTTTCCATTTAAATCTGCTGTTGAACTTGCTGCAGAAGGAGAGGTGTTGGCAACGCGAGTGGTGTTGGTGGTTTCAATTTTAATTTTTTCAATAGGAACAGAAAACACATCAGCAGCAATTTGCATCATTTTTGTGTTGACACCTTGTCCCATTTCTACGGCTGCTGTGCTTATGCCAACACTTCCATCGAGATAAATATGAACCAAAGCACGTGCATGATTCATAGGTGTGTTGGTAAACGAAATGCCGAAGCAAATAGGCATCAAAGCCATACCTTTTTTATAAGCTGAGTTTGAATTATTGAATTCTTCAACTTCACGCTCTAGGGCTTCAATATTATAAATCGACGTTGCCGATTCCCACGAGTTTTTAGCTTCCACTTTTTTAGCAATTTGCCCATAGGAAAACACATCGTTTTCATCTAACAAATTAGCTTCCTGAATGGCTCTTGGTCTCACTCCAATGTCATGTGCCGCTTTTGCAATAGCAGACTCTATCACAAACATCCCTTGAGGACCGCCAAAACCACGAAAGGCTGTGTTTGGTGGTAAATTGGTTTTGCAACTCGCTACAGTAACATTGACATTAGGGACGTAATAACTATTCGTCGCATGGAATAAGGTGCGTTCTGCAACTGCAGGAGACAAATCGGCTGCTGCACCAGCATTTTGCAGAAATTCTGCTTCATAAGCTAAAATCTTCAAATCTTTTGATAATCCGATTTTATAGGTGCTTTCATAAGGGTGACGCTTACCTGTCATACGTAAATCGTCATGGCGATTGAGTATCAATTTTACCGATTGATTCAAATGGTAAGTCGCCAAAGCAGCCATGACAGCCCAAGGTGTGGCTTGGTCTTCTTTGCCACCAAATCCACCACCAAGTCTTGTTACATCCACTTCAATTTTGTGCATAGCCACTCCTAAAACTTGTGCTGTTGTTCTTTGTACTGCAGTAGGACCTTGTGTTGATGAGGTGATTTTTATAGTTCCGTTTTCCAACGGTTCAGCATAAGCACCTTGTGCTTCAATGTATAAATGTTCTTGTCCGTTTGAGAAGGTTTCACCTTTAAAAACATAGTCACAATCCTTGAACGCTTTCTCAGGATCTCCCAATACAAATGAACGTGGTTTTGTAATGAGACTGCCTTTTTCTTTGGCTTGTTTCCCTGTGGTAATGACTGGTAATTCTTCAATTTCAATAGCGATTAAACTTCTTGCTTTTCTGGCAATGAATTCCGTTTCGGCAACAATCAATGCGATCGGCATGCCCCAAAAATGGACTTCTTCTTCCGCAAATAATGGTTCATCTGGTATAATACCACCAATCTGGTTTTTTCCTGGAATGTCTTTATAGGTAAAAATACGTTCAACACCTTCCAACGATTCGGCTTTAGAATAATCAACAGACTTTATTTTTCCATGAGCTTTAGGCGAATCAAAAACTACGGCATGAAACGTTCCTTGTCTAATATTGACATCATCAACGTACAGCGATTCGCCTCGAACATGCGTATAGGAGTCCAGATTCTTAATGCTCTTTTTTAAAGCGATAGAAACAGCATCTAGTTGAGAATCCAAGGTGTTATTTGATTTGTTTTTATGCATGCTGTACAAAATCGTTTAAGGTGAATTGCTTTGGGAAAAGCTCTGTGAAATGGGCAAAAAACAACTGTCTTCCCAGTAAGCGTTTATAGTCGCTTGACCCACGAACATCACTAATTGGTGAAATTTCATTTTGAAGTATATCACTGGCTTCCAAAATGATTTCTGAAGTCAATGATTTTCCGTTTAAAAATGCTGAGGTTTTGTGCAAATATTTAGGAATAGCTGCAACACCTCCAATAGACACATGAGCCTCTTGAATTTTTTCGTTTTCTACAGAAATATGTATGGCAGAATTCACACTTGCGATATCTAAATGGGTTCGCTTGCAGACTTTTTCGAAATTGAAATATGAATCTTTTGTTGGGAGTTTAAAGCTTATGGTTTTGATAAGTTCTCCATCCTTTAGATCATAAGTTTTATAATCTTGATAAAATTCTTTAAGCGGCAATTGTCGTTCTTTATCAGCAGGATTAATAATGGTGATGTCACTGTTTAAGGCTAAAAAGAAAATGGTCATATCTCCAATAGGTGACGCATTAACCAGATTGCCGCCAAAGGAAGCCATATTTCTAATCTGCTCTGAAGAGACTAGTTTAAGATGTTTTTTTAGGTTAGGAAAATAGCTATTAAGTTCTGTATGATTCCACAAATCTGTAACTGTAGAATTAGCGCCAATGTTGCAAATTCCATTATTGATTTCAATACCTTTTAAAAAGCTTTTTTCTTGAATCAGATGAACGGAATTGTCAATTAAGTTATCGGCTTGTTGAAC
The DNA here is from genome assembly GCF_047126865.1 of Winogradskyella sp. MIT101101. Taxonomy (NCBI): domain Bacteria; kingdom Pseudomonadati; phylum Bacteroidota; class Flavobacteriia; order Flavobacteriales; family Flavobacteriaceae; genus Winogradskyella; species Winogradskyella sp. MIT101101. Next base: position 2,650,334 of record NZ_CP138982.1, read on the forward strand.
ATATAAATCCGTTCCGCCAGCGACATATTTGCCTTTGGGTTGGTCAAGGTCATCAGCTTCAATAGCCTTTAAGTGTTTTGGAATACCTTCAAAATATTCAGGAATAAAACCGTTTTCAATCAACCATTTAAAGGAATTTTTCTCTTGATTTTCAAGTGTTTCTACCACTTGGTATGCTGCATTTTCAATAGACTTATAACCCGTACATCTACAGATGTTACCACTGATAGCATCAAGAGCTTTATTGTAATTCTTATCAGAATTTGAGATTGCAAAACCAGTCAATGCTACGACAAAACCAGGTGTGCAAAATCCGCATTGCGTGGCGTAATTGGCTTTCATGGCTTCTTGAGCAGTGGTTAATTTATCTTTTAAGTTTGTACCTTCAACCGTTACTATATGTTTTCCATGTGCGTTTCCTAATGGTGAAATGCATGAGGTGATACTTTGGTAAGAGATGGTATCATTTTCTAGAGTTCCAACTAAAACTGTGCAAGCACCGCAATCGCCTTCGCGACAACCGATTTTGGTTCCTGTTAGACGTTGTTCGTAGCGCACAAAGTCTAGTAAAGTCATACCAGAATGGGCTGAGGTTTTAATGGTTTTGTTATTTAGGATGAAGGTTATCATTTACTTGCATACTTTTATTTACCGTTATCAATAAATGACTTAAATTCATTTTCTATTTTATTCACCATATTAATAAATCCAATTTGAGTTAGTGAAGTCATATCTTCGATATCTTTATGTTTGATACATTTTGTTTTGTTAAAAGCATCAAGACCTAAGACTCTAAACATTAAAATAAATCCCATTAAATCATAATCAATACATAGCCAGTGTTTTTTTTATATTTTTTCCTAAAATGATTTACCTTCTTCTTAGTATATCCTAATTCTTTTAATTCATTTCCCCAATTATAATTTAAACTTTTATTTCTCATATTAATTCCTAGAATTTAATACTCAGTCTTATCCTCTTTCTTAGCCCATTCTTCAAATGGCTCCAAAGCAATCTCTCTCGCTAACTGCTCAAAAGGGATGCTTCGTTTTTCGTATGGCAAAGGAATTTCATTATAGATAAACTCATCATCAAAGCCAATGTTAGCCGCATCTACTTGATTACTTCCGTAATACACTTTATCTGGTCGTGCCCAATAAATAGCACCTAAGCACATTGGGCAAGGTTCGCAAGAGGTGTAAATTTCGCAACCATCCAATTGAAAGGAACTTAAGTTTTTGCAGGCATCTCTAATGGCGGTCACTTCGGCATGTGCTGTTGGGTCATTGGTTGAGGTGACTTTGTTGTTGCCTCTACCTACTATTTTTCCATCTTTTACCACAACGCAACCAAAAGGGCCACCTTCATTATTTTTCATACCTTTTAAAGCAGCGTTTACTGCTTCTTTCATGAATTGTTCTTTTTTATTCATTTATTTAATTTCTTTCAATTTTTTAAACCCATCCCTAGCCCTTCCTGAAGAAGGGAACACAATTTAGGTTATTTAAAGTTATGTTTCAAAAATTCGTTTGCATTTATAAAAAGTAAACGGTCGATGATTTCTTGTGCTGAAATTTGATTTTGAGCCTGTAGGTTTGATCTATTTTCTTTCAAATAAGCCTCAGCTTTTTCAATCAAATAAGGTTTAATGTCTGCTATGTTTTCTGCTGTCCAAAGCCCTTTTATTGGATTTATTATACCATCGAAATCAGAGCCTATAGCAACGGTTTCCCAACAAAATAACCCGTTTTTATCTAAAAGTTCTGCGATGTGTTGGACTTGGTTCCAGATTAATTGCGATTTGTTTCTTGAGCGTCGTTTTTTACTGGGCCAGTAAATGCGAGAGCTTCTTATGGCTTTTTTGCTTCCAATGCGTCGTTCGTCCAATTGCAATCCAAAAATGCCTTTAGATTTTGCAATAAGCAGGATTTCAGAATCATAAAAATTGACATCAATATCGCTAAATGCTTTACTGAGTTTTGAATCTGATTTGTCCCATTCTACAATACTACGTTTTCCATTTACAGCTCCGTGACTGACTATTATTGGAATATTTTGACTGGCATATTTGGTATCTAAAAGTTGGTAATAGGTTTTTCGGGATGCAGTGCTCATGTGTTTGACGTCAATCAGTATGCGCTTTCTTTGTGAATTGTCTAGCAACTTATCAATGATCTTAAAGCCCAATTCCGTTATGTCTGAATTGAGTCCTCGGTTTTGTTGTTTTTTTATTAAACCTATGCTAATACTTCTGGCATGACCGCAGATTTCGTTGTAAAAGTGATGCGCTAAGGTGATAAAAAATGGTTTGTGTTCCCAGTTTTTCACGGTTTCGATATTGTTTAAAACCGTTGTTTCATCTGCTGTGTTTTTATCTCTGTGCAATCCGGTTTCAAAGGCATGTGCTCCTTCAATCGTATTAACTACACTGATTATTTTTCTTGTTTTAGTTGAACTATTGATGTTGTTTTCAATATCAGCATAATTGTTGACCAGTCTATAGGTAAAGGTGATGCCATCAATAATCTGAGCCATGTTATGCAACTGCATGTAGTAGTTGTATTCGTCCTGTAAATCTTGAAAATAACTATTGTGATTCCGTAAATTATCAATTCGTTTTTGACTTACACCAGCAGCAAGATTCACCAATAAATCTGGAATAAACTTAAAGCCCAACATCTTTTCCTTTAGGAAATGTTTTTCAAAAGGATAGAGGGACATCACTACGATATTACAGTTGGCTTTTGCCAATGTGGTCATATCAGTTTGGGTGAACTTGGTCAAAGTGAGTAGTCTGCTGACTTGGCGTTCCAGAAAATTTGGTGGACTGTAATGCCATATCGAATTTTTTCTACCGCTATTAAGGTGATTCTGTTTTTGTGGCTGGTATTTAAAACTCTTACCATAAGGCTTTAATGATGGATGGCAGTGTAAATCTACATACGAAGGCTTCATACTTCTAAATTACGTATTATTCTAGAATTATCAGTTGTCTTTGAAAACCAAAAACCCAACTCAATTGAGATGGGTTTTTGGTTATTGTGAATACAGCTGTGTTTATTCTTTAGTTTGGGCTAAAAAGCTACTTCTACAGGACATAAATGACCTCCTGTTTGTGTTGATCCAGATACAACTTCTAAACTGCCTACTAATAAACCTGGGCCAATAATCTGAGAGCAATCTGTAGCCAGTTGAGCGACTTGTTCATTATCTATAAAAACGATGAGATCGCTACTGAAATTGCCATCTGAAGCATTCCCAGAGATAGTAAACAATTCATCTATCTCAACAGTGTCGTTAAATAGAATATCACCGTTAAGAGTTTCAATTCTAACAGCTGATTCTTGCGATGCACCAATATATCTAAATGTTAGTTCTACAATATTGCTATCACACTCAACACATGGTTCTTCTGTTTCTAATTCAAGCGAAATGTTATCAATAGCTCCAGAATTATTCATTATAATTTCCATGAATGCTACACCAAAAGTAGAGTTAAGATCAACAGTTGTTTTTGAATTATCGCCACCTGGAGTAATATTAGTACTAAAGATTACGTTTGCTTCATTATCGTATAAATTAACAATGGTAGGGTTAGAAGCTGCTTCAATATCTAAAATATCAAACGAATTTAGAGTAACATTATCATTAGCACTAAAGTTAAATACAAAGCTGGCACCTATTTCTAAAATATCATCAGGATCATTTTGATCTAAATCTTCAGAAAGAATAAGGACGTTTCCTAATGCAACATTATTACTAGCACCACCATTTCCAATTCCTGGTCCACCATAGATTTCATTTGGAGTGCCAATATCAAAATCACCTCCTGTAGGGTTTGATGAGTCAAAAATCATCGCTGCATTACTATCGGGAAAAGCCATGGTAATACCTTCAACTTGCGCATTTTCGAAAGAATCTGTAATCAGTATTTCTGACACAATGTCTCCAGGGCTAAAATCTTCAAAATCAATTATAAACGATTCTATAGTTGAAAATTGATATTCAGAATCATACCTGTAGGTTGTTGTGTTTAAATCTGAATTTGATAGTGATTCGGTTTCACAGGCAAACACAAGGAATAGTAGTGCCAATGAAATAAAGTATAACTTTTTCATGGTAGATTAAGTTTTAAGGATTTGGATTAAGAAAATTAAAGAAAAAGTTATTTGTAATGGTTTTTTTAACGTAAAAACCGTTGAAACGAATACAATTTGTAATAATATGCTTACTATCAGGTGTTTTTGGTCTTTATATTTAAACTTTATAACCAAAAAACCCGATTCAATTGGATGGTCCCGTAACTTCAGGATTGATGGTGGTGCCAAAGGAACATAAGTCGAACTGTTCTCATAAAGATTTACAAAGCTTAATAATTGACTTTACAGCATATAATAAAAAACAGCAAATATTTTATCGTTATTTATAAGGTATTAAGGAGCTTTAAATAGTCATAATTATTTAAGGGAATACCCTGATTTTTCACAAATCAAGGAAAGCCCTTACTCTTTCAAGACTTTCAAATGCTAACTTGCATTCAAGTAAAACCAACACAATTTAAGTTATGAAAAATATATACTTTTTATTGCTACTACTTACCTGTTCTAGTTCTTTGATAATAGCTCAGACTGTTCATATAGTTGATAATAATCAAGGGTCTGCTGCACCATATACCAATGTACAGGATGCTGTAGATGCGGCTGCTGATAATGACATTATTTATATTCAACCTTCGCCAAACAGTTATGGAAGCATACAAATGACCAAGCCGTTAAAAATATATGGTCTTGGGTATAAACCTGAGCTCAATTCAGGACAAAGAGCATCGGTTTCCAATGTCGCATTTAGACACGGAAATGCCTCTGGCTCTGAAATATCTGGGTTGAATATTACTGAAATCTATCTAGACAATACAACTTTTGAAAATCATGATGTATTAATCACCAATAATAGAATCAGAACTATTTTTGGAAATAGTTCAACCTCAAACGCAAACAATGTCATCATTGCTGGAAATGTCTTTATTACATGGTCATTTTCTATTGATAATAATAACTCACAAAACTGGATCATATCCAACAACCTATTTGCAAAACAAACTACAAGCTCAACTAGTTACATTTTTTCGAGGCTCAAGAATTCAACTATATTGAGTAATAATATAATTTGGTCTACACAAAATGGGGACACTAACCAATCAATAAGTGTATTTAATGCTTGCAATGGTACCCAAATAAGTAATAATATTTTTCTCTTTACAGGGACTAATTTAGTTAATATGAATTTAGGTTCTAATTCGGCATTAAGCTATCAGAATAATTTAACCTATAGCCTTAATACTACTTTAGATGCCTTGTCTGGTTCAAATAATATTGACAATACCGATCCGCAGTTTGTAGCTTACACCATAGGCTCATCTTTAGAAAGTGCCTCTAACGACTTTAATATACAAACAAGTTCGCCTGCCGAAAATGCAGGTACAGATGGCAATAACCTTGGTGTGTACAATGGGCTATTTCCTTTTAGTCAAAGAGGGTATCCTACCGAATTGCCATACTTAACGGATTTTGTAATATTCAACAATATTATTAGTCCTGGTGAGACCTTGGATATCAACATAAAGGCCAACGCAAATATTAATGATTAGTAAATATGGATACAATGAAACAATCACTATTCTTAATAATTCTATTACTTGCATTCGGCTACGGCAAAGCTCAAATTACTTCAGCTGAATATTTTATTGACACAGATCCAGGTGTGGGTAATGGTATAGCCTTGACCGTTACGGGTAATGTTATAGATTCCGATTTTAGTATACCCACAATTGGGCTTTCTGCTGGTATACATAAACTTTATATACGCGTAGAGAATGCTGACGGAAATTGGAGTTTATACGATAAAAATGTGTTTTATATTCTTCCCGATAATACTAATAACACAAACATAACAGGTGCCGAATATTTTATAGATACAGATCCTGGCGTTGGTAATGGAACAGCACTATCGGTTTCAGGTAATATTGTAGATATGGACTTCGACATACCTACATCTGGTTTACCTGATGGGATTCATAAACTATGTATACGCCTTATCAATGAAGATAACACTTGGAGTTTGTATGATTGCAATGTGTTCTATGTAAGTGAAAATAATTCCAATACGGCATTAATCACATCAGCTGAATACTTTTTTGATATTGATCCAGGTTTAGGAAATGGAGCACCGATAGATTTAGACAATACTGAAGATTTAAATGAAGACCTAACAATAGATGTGCCAGTAGATTTACCAGATGGTGATCATTTTTTGTACGTGCGTGTTCAAAACACAGATGGTACATGGAGTTTGTATACCATATCTGAAATGTTATCGTCGTTATCTAACAATGATTTTGAATTGCAAGGATTCAAATTCTACCCTAACCCTGTGAAAGACATATTGTATTTTGATTTGAATAATCAGGCTATCACTGAAGTGAAAATCATTGATTTGCTCGGGCAGGTTGTCTTTCAAAGTAATGCTTCGTCTAATCACATTGATCTGCGAAATCTGGGTTCAGGGACTTATTTAATGCATCTCAAAACTGATAAAGCTCGTATTTCTAAAAAGATAATCAAACAATAAATCATTATCTTTAAGACAGTTAGTAATCAGTCAATATTTTGAAAACTTTCGTACTATATATTTTGCTGTTGCCATTGGGTGTTTTAGGACAGCAAAACAAGCAAACGGTCCAGAAATACAAGGACAGCATTTCTTCGGAATTAAAAAAAATAATTTCGGATAGCTTGCGTGCTGAGAAATACTACAAGGAAGCTAACTATACAATGCGTAGACTTAACGACTTAAAATTGGGTCGTATCTATCTTGACAGTGCTTTTTTCCTTGCAAATAAAAAGAAACTCAAAAAATTAGAGGCACAATGCCATTTTACATATGGTGTTCTGGAGCGTTTTGAAGGCAACTATAAAAAAGCACTCAATCATTTAGATAGCAATATGCGCTATTTTAAGAACGATTCTACGCTAGTGTCATATGCCCTGTTTCAAATAGGTGTCATACATGATGAAATGGGTGATTATGAAAAAAGCTTAAAAACATATTTAGAGATTTTAAAAATTTTTGAGGCTAAAAAGGACTCTTTTGCCATTGCCTCAACATTAAATAGCATAGCGGTTGTTAATGGGCAATTGGGACAGAATACAGAAGCTATAGATAATTTTAAAAGAGCGACAATTATTTTTGAAAAGCTTGGTAACCAGCGTGATGTGTCAAATACTTTAAAAAACATTGGTGAAATGTATTTGATTGAAAATGATATACAACAAGCTAGAGCTTATTTAGATCAATCACTTAAAATTGCAAATGAACTTGACGAAATACATATTAAAAGTTTGGTCATGCATACCTTGGGCAAAACCTATTTGGAAGACAATCCTCAAATTGCTTACAGGTATTTAACCGAAACTGAGGAAATACTAAAAGATACGAAGTTTGAGAATTTAAAGATTAGTGTTTACAGGGACTTGGGACACTATCATAAATTGCAGAGAAACAGCCCAACTGCTATTCAGTATTATAAAAAAGCATTAGAAATTGCCAAAATATCTCATGATTTGGCAGGTCAGAGAGATCTCAACAAAAGCTTATCTGACATATACCTGCAGTTGAATAGTTTGGATAAGGCGTACGATTACCAAAATACATATATCAAATTAAAAGATTCCCTTCTTAATGAAGAGAAATTAAAGTCCTTAAACCAATTACAAATTCAATTTGAAACCGAAAAGAAAGAGAAAGAAATCATTGCTCAAGAATTGAAACTCCACAAACAAGAAGAAGCCTATCAAAAAAAGCAAACCCAATATAATTATATGACTGTCATTTCCTTGTTTTTGCTTTTTACATCAATTCTGATATTTTTTGGTTTCAAACAACGTCAAAAACGTAAAAACCAAGAGATTTTAGCACTTAAACGCCAACACCAAATCAAAACTTTAGAAGCACTAATTGAAGGAGAAGAAAATGAACGGGTTAGAATAGCCAAAGAACTTCATGATGGAGTTAATGGCGATTTATCGGCCATCAAATACAAGTTGTCATCGTTATTGGAAATGAATAATAAAGTCATTATGGAGGCCATCACAATGATTGACAATTCTTGTAAACAAGTACGAGCTATTTCCCATGATTTAGTGCCACCATCGTTAGAAAATTTTAATCTCGTTGAAGCTGCTGAGGTGTATTGCAACAATCTCAATGAAACCAATCCGTCAACAGAAATTGTATTTCAGCACATGGGTGATGACATCGATTTACCTAAAAAGGCAGAAATTAATATCTTTAGAATTGTACAAGAACTTGTGACCAATGCTATAAAACATGCCAAGGCATCAGTTATTAATGTGCAAATTAGTAATCGTAATAACCATATTCAAGTTACTGTGGAGGATGATGGTATTGGTTTTAATAAGAATGAAGCGAAATCGAACGGTATTGGGTTGAGTAATGTGCAATCCAGAGTAGACTATTTAAACGCTTCCATAGATTTAATTTCGAATAAAAATGGAACTTCATACACCATAGATATTGATAAAGAAAAACTTAATGAAGATTAAAGTTGCCATAACCGATGACCATGAAATGGTGCTACAAGGCATTGTTTCTATGCTTGAAAGTACTTCGGAACTGGAATTTGTTGGTACTTATAAGAATGCTAATGAAACCCTTAGTAATATAGAACATGATAATCCAGATATATTACTTCTGGATATCAATTTGCCAGATATCAACGGCATCGATTTAAGCAAACAGCTTTTAAAAAGACACGAAGAACTAAAAATAATTGCCCTAACCAATTTTGAGGACATTTCTTTTGTAAGGAGAATGTTTAAAAATGGAATTCATGGTTATTTATTAAAAAATACTGATAAATTGGAATTGATAAATGCTATGAAAACTGTTCTCTCAGGTGAATTGTTTGTTCAAAAGGATATTCAAAGAAAGCTTTTGATGCCGTCCACAAAAAAAAGAACCAACAATGATTTGAAAACAAATTTAACAAGAAGAGAGCAAGATGTCCTAGTTGCAATTTCCGAGGAACTGACCACTCAAGAAATTTCAGAAAAACTCTTCATCAGTCCAAAAACAGTTGAAACGCACCGTATGAATATAATGAGCAAACTAGGGGCAAAGAACAGTGTAGGAATTATTAAGATTGCTATGGAAAGTGGGCTGTTATAATTTTTTAAATTTCAGAAATAAATGCTAATAGGACTATTGAATACATTCTAGATGATTTTAACTTTTCAAAAGGAGTTGAGACTATTTTGATGTGATTCCTCAATTTGAAGGGTGGATTCGAGTAGTTGGGCACATTTAAGCTTATATTCCTGTTGGATTTCCAGTAATCAAAGAAGGATGGAAAAGCCTTATAAAAGGAGATGCTTTTACCGAGTTCTTTTTAATGTCTATTGCAACAATTGGTGCATTTATCATTGGCGAATATCCCGAAGGTGTTAAAGTCATTGTATTTATTTTAGGATTAAGTGGTTTAGCTACCATGAGGAAAGCTGTTTTTGCAGATTTAAACGTGGCACTTTTAGCCATTTTGAATGCTGTTAAGCTACAGTGGTTGCCTTGGGATTAGGGTTGTTGGTACATTAAACTTCTGTTAAACAAAATATTGAGTTGTTAAAATTTCGTAACTTCGCAAATAGATATGAAGCAATTTTTCCATAAAATAATGTCTTTAGCAATGGCTTTTGTAGTGTTATGCTCTACAATGTTATTTACTGTGAATATGCATTATTGCGGAGATACGTTAGTAGAAACTGCTATTTTTCATAAGGCCAAAGGTTGCGGAATGGAAATGGAAAAACCATCTACTGAAGGATGTTCTATTACCAAGAAAAATTGTTGTGATGATGAACAATTAACAATTGAAGGTCAAGATGAATTACAATTGCAAGTTGACAAAATCACATTTGAACAACAAGTATTTATAGCTTCATTTGTTTACACTTACATTAACCTTTTTGAAGGTTTAGAAAATAACGTTTCTTCTTACGAAGAATACAAACCGCCACTCGTCATAAGGCAACTCTACAAGATTGACGAGACTTATTTAATTTGATTTTTAAACAATAGACTGTTTTATCCTATGGCTTTATGTCGTAAGGATAATTCGCTGTATTCGGTGTTTTCTTAATACCGAATGAATTTTAAAATGATTGATAGTGAATTTGAATTATATTTTCTTTAGATGAAATAGAAAATATAAGCATAGCCAAAGTTACGGTTCTATTTTATATTGAAATATAAAGGAAATAGAAACTAATTCAATCGATTATTTTGAAGTTTATTAGGTGTCAAACCAATGTCTAACTGTTTAATAATCAAAGCTAATGCTAAATAAAAGCATCAAATTTTTAATAGAAAACAAACTCGTTGCAGTTCTACTACTCGTCCTTTTTGTAGGATGGGGAACGGTAAACGCACCTTTTAATTGGGATACAGGTTTCTTACCAAGTAATCCTGTGGCTGTAGATGCCATACCAGATATTGGTGAAAACCAACAAATCGTTTTTACCAAATGGGATGGTCGTTCGCCACAAGATATAGAAGACCAAATCACCTATCCACTCACAACATCTTTACTTGGTATCCCTGGAGTAAAAACCATTCGTAGTTCCTCTATGTTTGGCTTTTCAAGTATCTATATCATTTTTGAAGAAGACATAGAATTTTACTGGAGTCGAAGTCGTATTCTCGAAAAACTCAATTCCTTACCAAGTGGTTTATTACCAGAAGGTGTTAATCCTGCTTTGGGTCCAGATGCTACCGGATTAGGTCAAATATTTTGGTATACGCTTGAAGGTCGTGATGAAAACGGAAACGTAACTGGTGGTTGGGATTTACAAGAGTTACGCAGTATTCAAGATTACTATGTAAAGTATGCGCTATCGTCTGCAAGTGGTGTATCTGAAGTCGCTTCTATTGGTGGTTATGTTCAGGAATACCAAGTGGACGTGAATCCAGAATTGATGCGTCAATATAATATTGGATTGCATCACGTCGTAAAAGCAGTTAAAGAAAGTAATAAAGATATTGGTGCACAGACTTTGGAAATTAATCAAGCCGAATATTTAGTTCGTGGTTTGGGTTATGTTAAATCCATTTCGGACATCGAAAATGCAGTAGTCACTTCCGAAGATTACACTTCTATTAAAATAAAGGATATAGGAAAAGTCTCTTTAGGTCCTGCAACACGACGTGGCTTATTAGATAAGGAAGGTGCTGAAGTTGTTGGTGCTGTTGTGGTAGCGAGATATGGAGCAAATCCAATGGAAGTCATCAATAACGTAAAGGATAAAATCAACGAATTAAGTGCGGGATTACCTTCAAAAGTATTAGCAGATGGCAGAACTTCCCAAGTAACCATAGTGCCTTTTTATGACAGAACAGAACTGATACAAGAAACATTAGGGACGCTTAATGAAGCCTTAACTCTTGAAATATTGATTACCATTCTGGTCATAATCATTATGGTTTTTAATCTTCGAGCATCCGTATTAATTTCTGGACTATTACCTGTTGCGGTTTTAATGGTGTTTATTGCGATGAAACTCTTTGGTGTTGATGCCAATATTGTCGCCTTGTCTGGTATTGCTATTGCTATTGGTACCATGGTCGATGTCGGTGTTATACTATCAGAAAACATCATTCGGCATTTAGATGAAAACGAGAATGTCATTCCGACAGAGCGAGGAACGAGCGACGAGGAATCTCATAATGAGATTCTTCACGATGTTCAGAATGACAAACTATCAATTAACCAGATAGTTTACAACGCAACAGCGGAAGTCTCTGGTGCTATCGTAACCGCAGTAATGACCACCATTATCAGTTTCATTCCAGTATTTACAATGATTGGAGCAGAAGGAAAACTGTTTAGACCATTAGCATTTACAAAAACCTTTGCATTAACAGCATCCATTATTGTTGCGTTATTTTTGATTCCACCGTTTGCTGCATTCTTATTCAGAAAGAAAAACATTAAAAACACTTTTAAATATGTTTTAAATGGCGTTTTAATAGCATTGGGAATCGTAGCAATAGTCTATGGGTATTGGTTAGGATTGATCTTGATAGCGTTTGGAATTACAGCAGGTCTTAATCTTCAAAATAAGATAACAGACAAGCAAGCTAATCGTATTAATATTATTATTTCTGCATCAGCAATAGTATTCTTGTTAGCCGAATATTGGAGACCATTAGGTGTGGATAAAAGCATTTTCTGGAATCTCATTTTCGTAGGTGTTATTTGTTTCGGTTTATTAGGGGTTTTCTCGTTGTTTATCAAATACTACACACGTATTTTAAGGTGGTGTTTAGATAATAAGTTCCTCTTTTTGTCTGTCCCAACAGCAATCGTCATTGCAGGTTTTTTCATTATGAAAAACACAGGCAAAGAGTTTATGCCCTCATTGAATGAAGGCTCATTTCTATTAATGCCAACCTCGATGCCTCATTCTGGCGTAGAAGAAAATAAACGGGTTTTACAACAATTAGATATGGCTGTCGCCAGTATTCCAGAGATTGAAACCGTAGTTGGTAAAGCAGGTCGTACAGAATCAGCTTTAGACCCAGCACCACTATCAATGTATGAAAATATCATTCAGTACAAACCAGAATATATGCTGAATGAATACGGAAAGCGTCAACGCTATAAAGTCAATGATGATGGTTTATTTGAATTGAAAGATGGACGTTTACTAGCGAATCCAAATAACACTGAAAATGTCATCTTGAGCGCAGTCGAAAGGTCTCAACTCATTCCAGACAATGATGGCGAGTTCTACCGTAACTGGCGACCAGAAATACAATCACCAGACGATATATGGAATGAAATTGTGAAAGTTACAAAGTTACCTGGTGTGACTTCTGCACCGAAACTACAACCTATTGAAACCCGACTGGTAATGCTACAAACAGGAATGCGTGCACCCATGGGGATCAAAGTGAAAGGTCAGGATTTAAAACAGATTGAAACGTTTGGTGTACAATTAGAAAACATTATCAAGGAGGCTGAAGGCATTAAAAAAGAAGCTGTTTTTGCGGACCGTATTGTTGGTAAACCCTATTTGTTAATTGATATTGACAGAGAGAAAATAGCACGCTATGGTATATCCATTGATGATGTACAAAATGTATTAAAAGTTGCAGTTGGCGGAATGGTCTTAACGCAAACCGTAGAAGGTCGAGAACGTTATGGTGTTCGTGTACGTTATCCAAGAGAATTACGAGCAGACCCAACCGATTTACAACAAATTTACATTCCAGTTGAAAAAGGAAGTCCTGTGCCATTAAGTGAATTGGCAACCATTCGTTACGAACAAGGTCCACAAGTTATTAAAAGTGAAGATACCTTTTTGGTAGGTTATGTCTTATTTGATAAACTGGATGGTTTTGCAGAAGTCAATGTCGTAGAAAATGCACAAGCCTTAATTCAAGAAAAGATAGATTCTGGTGAATTAATTGTACCAAAAGGAATCAACTATGCATTCACAGGAACGTATGAAAACCAACTAAGAGCAGAAAAAACCTTATCGGTTGTTGTGCCTTTAGCATTGGCCATTATTTTCTTGATTCTGTATTTTCAATTCCGTTCTGTAAGCACATCATTAATGGTATTTACAGGTATAGCTGTCGCATTTGCAGGTGGATTTATAATGATATGGCTGTATAGTCAAGATTGGTTTTTAAACTTTAATTTCTTTGGCAAAAATCTGCGCGACTTATTCCAAATGCACCCAATTAATTTAAGTGTAGCGGTTTGGGTTGGGTTTATTGCACTCTTCGGAATTGCAACTGATGATGGTGTGGTAATGGCAACCTATTTAACGCAAACATTCAATAGAAATACACCAGATAATAAAAAAGAGATTAGAGCATCAGTAGTTGAAGCAGGTGAAAAACGAATCAGACCCTGTTTAATGACCACTGCAACAACTATTTTAGCACTATTACCAATCCTCACATCCACTGGACGAGGTAGCGATATAATGATTCCTATGGCAATTCCAAGTTTTGGCGGAATGCTAATTGCGTTAATCACCTTATTTGTTGTACCAGTATTGTACAGCTTGAAAGCAGAAGTTCAACTTAAAAGAACATCAAAATGAAACATATAATTGTAATAATCAGTATTTTGTTTGTTTCCGCTTTGGCGAAAGCACAAGAGCTTCAATCCTACATCCAAGAAGCAGAGTCAAACAATCCTGAAATTCAAAAGTTTGAATTGCAATACAAAAGAGCTTCTGAAAAAGTCAACGAAGTCAATACCATTCCGAATACTGAATTCGGCGTAGGATATTTTGTAAGTGAACCAGAAACCAGAACAGGTGCACAACGCTTTAAGGTGTCAGCTAAACAAATGTTACCGTGGTTTGGTACCATTACTTCACGAGAAAATTACGTGAGTTCATTAGCTAATGCAAAATACGAGGACATCGTTATCGCAAAGCGAAAACTAATGGCTTCGGTATCACAATCCTATTACAATTTGTATGCTAACCAAGCAAAACAAGAGGTGTTAACCGAAAACATCAACCTTTTAGAAACTTACGAAACTTTAGCTTTAACTTCTGTTGAGGTTGGTAAAGCATCCGCAGTAGATGTATTGCGATTGCAAATGCGTCAGAACGAAATGCAACAATTAAAAGACGTATTGCAACGACAATTTTTAGCAGAACAGACTAACTTCAATAATCTATTGAATAGAGATAATGATGTTACCGTGAATGTGGTAGATAGTTTAATGATACCTACTGAAGACTTTGATGTTACTACAGAAAATTTAGCATTACATCCCGAATTGTTGAAATATGATAAGCTCTATCAATCAGTAGAACAATCAGAATTATTGAATCAAAAAGAAAGCAGTCCTATGATTGGTTTTGGTTTAGACTATATCAATGTTGCTGAAAGACCAAAAATGGATTTTAGTGATAACGGAAAGGATATTGTCATGCCAATGGTGTCTGTGTCTATCCCTATTTTCAATAAAAAATATAAATCCCAAACCAAACAAAATGAGTTGCAACAGCTGGAAATTACTGCTCAAAAACAAGAAAGACTAAATACCCTGGAAACGCTATTAAGTAAAGCGGTTAACGAACGTATTTCAGCAAGAATAAGCTATGCTACCCAAACCAAAAACTTAAAACAAGCTAAGGATGCAGAAGATATTTTAATCAAAAGCTATGAAACAGGAACGATTGATTTTAATGATGTTTTAGATATACAAGAGTTGCAGTTAAAATTTCAAATGAATCAAATAGAATCTGTAAAGACCTATTATTTGCAGACAACTATTATTAATTATTTAATTAAGTAAACAATGAAAACATTTAACACAATACTTCTTTTATTCTTAACTTCAATTACATTCGCCCAAGTTGGGACAAATGGTGAAGATAGAAAGGAAGAAGGTCGAAACATTAAAGCGTATAACCTTACTATAAAAGAAAATGAAATAACCCTTGCAGGTGTAACCGCAAATGGAATGACAATTAATGGTGGAATTCCAGGTCCTACATTAGAATTTAATGAAGGTGACCTCGCTATTATTAATGTAACCAATAAAATGGATGAAGAAACCTCTGTACATTGGCACGGTTTAATACTTCCTAATTTTTATGATGGTGTTCCTTATTTGACAACACCACCTATAAAACCAAATACTACATTTCAATATAGAATACCTATCAACCAATCTGGTACATATTGGTATCATTCCCATACGATGTTGCAAGAGCAAAAAGGAGTTTATGGCTCAATAGTCATTCATCCTAAAGAAAAGACGTTGGACTACGACAAAGATTTGGTTATAGTGTTATCTGACTGGACCAACGAAAAACCAATGAATGTACTGAGAAACCTTAAACGAGGAAACGAATGGTATCAGGTTAAAAAAGGGACAGCAGTACCATTAAGCAGAGTTATAAAAGAAGGTGCATTAGGCGCACAATTCAAATTTTGGCGCGATAGAATGGAAGGCGCTGATATTGCAGACATCTACTATCCTGCGTTTTTAGCCAATGGTAAAAAACTTGCAGAATATCCAGAGTTTAAAACAGGTGAAAAAGTACGACTACGTTTTATCAACGCATCTGCTTCATCTTATTATTGGGTGGATTTTGGTGGTGGTAACCCGATGATAGTTGCGAGTGATGGTGTGGATGTAATACCAGAATATAAAAACCGATTTCTTTTTGCAATTGCCGAAACCTATGATGTGATTGTAACCATTCCAGAAGGTACATTAGAAATTACCGCAACAGCCCAAGATGGTTCTGGTAATACGTCCATTCACTTGGGTAGCGGAAAATTGTATCCAGCAACTGTAATAGACAGACCAGATAAAGTGGCTATGATGAAGCAAATGGCAAAAATGGATATGAAGATGGGTGCACCTGCTTTAGTGGGAAATAAAAATAGAAATACCCCCAAAGCCCTAATGCAGAAATATGGAATGAAGATGAATATGGATATGAAAGACGGACAGATGAAGATGGAGAATGAAATGAATATGGAAATGAAAAAGGATGCGACGCCAATGAATCATAAGATGTCTACGATGCAAAAGGACACCGCTTCATTTAATTATGATACACGTAAAACTTATTTCAATTATGATTTTTTAAAGGCAAAGGAAAACACCACTTTTAAGACTGATGTGCCAGTAAATGAAATTTTACTGAATCTAACTGGTAATATGCAACGCTATGTTTGGAGTATGAATGGCACACCATTATCCGAAACAGACAAGATTAAAATTAAAAGTGATGAGGTTACAAGGATTACCTTAAATAATCTGACAATGATGCACCACCCAATGCACTTGCATGGTCATTATTTTAGGGTGATTAATGAAAATGGAGAGCGTTCACCATTAAAGCACACGGTTAACGTACCACCAATGCAAAAAGTGGTCATCGAATTTTATAACGAAGAATATGGTGATTGGTTCTTTCATTGTCACGTACTATATCATATGATGGGTGGTATGGCAAGAGTATTTAGCTATGATACACCACGAGATGAAAGGATGAAACCTTATCCAGTACAAAACCTAATTGACGAGACAGACCATTACTATTCGTGGGGAATGCTTCGTGGAGGTTCAAACTTTAATGAACTTTTATTGATGTCGAGCAACATCCGCAACGAATTTGGACTACGTGCCGAGTTTGATTATAACCAAAATGCCGAGATAGAAGTAAATTATAACAGATATCTCAATGATTGGGTACGCGTGTATGCAGGCGTAAATACCGAAACTTCAACACCAGATTCTTATGATACATTCAATACTGTGGGATTGGTTGGAGTTAAATATTTCACGCCTTATAGGTTTAATGTGGATGTGAGTATGGATAATCAACTGCGCCCAAGAATACGTTTGGACAGAGAACTATTGATTTTTCCTAGAATTTTTCTCGAAGGAGAATACGAGTATAGAGCGGATTTTGGATGGGTCAATGATTTAGAAAATAACAAATCTTATCAAGGAGAAACGCAATGGTTAATTGGAGCATCGTACATCTTATCTAGAAATTTTTCAATACAAGGTAATTATAACAACCGATATGGTTGGGGTGGTGGACTTTTAGCCAGATTTTAAATAATAATTAATACATAATAATCTTTAAAACCAAAATTTATGAAAACAGTACAAAGAACAATAGGTACAATGGCACTTGCTGCCACAATGATGTTAACAATTTCCTGTAAAGATGGAAATAAAAATGAATCTGTTACAAATGGTAATAATCAGGTAAATCAAGAATCTGTAGATGACAAGGACGATATGGCAATGATAGACAATCAAGACACAAGAGCAGAAGCAATTTTAAAAGATTATTTCAACTTAAAAGATGCCCTCGTAGGCGATGATAATGATAAAGCAAAGGAATTGGGAGGCACATTGGTTAAATCTCTTAAATCTTTTGATGCATCAAAATATTCTGAAAGTGAAAAATCAGAATTGAATGACATTATCGAAGATGCTACGGAACACGCAGAGCATATTTCAGAAAGTGACATCAAGCATCAGCGTGAGCATTTCAAAGTATTGAGTAAAGATGTTACAGATATGGTTGCCATTACGGGAACAGGGATGAAGCTTTATGAGCAATTCTGCCCAATGTATGATAACAATAAAGGTGGTGCTTGGTTAAGTATGAACGAAGAAATTAGAAACCCTTATTTCGGTGACCAAATGTTGAAATGTGGTAAAGTGCAAAGAGAAATTAACTAAATGAAAATTTTAAAAATCATAGCAATAGTATTGTTGGTGGCGTTTGTGGGTATTCAATTTATACCCACAACACGCAATCAAAGTGAAGTTGTTCCAAAAACCGACTTTATATTGGTAAATGATGTCCCAAATGATATCAAGAACAAATTGCAAGTCTCTTGCTATGATTGCCACAGTAACAATACAATATATCCTTGGTACAATAAGGTACAACCGGTAGCCTGGTTTCTTGAAGACCATATCAAAGAAGGTAAGGCAGAATTAAATTTTAATGAATGGGATGATTATTCAAATAGAAGGAAAAACAGTAAACTAAAATCCATCATTAATCAAATTGAAAGTGGCGAAATGCCTTTGGATTCCTATACATTAATTCACGGAAACGCAAAATTGTCTGAAAGCGAAAAGAAATTACTCATAGAGTATATGTCAGATTTAAAAGAAAATTTAAATAATTAAAAGTCAAACATCAAAATATTCGATTATGAAACCACCCATATTTGTCTTATTACTCACGATTTTAATTGTGAGTTGTAAAGAAAGTAAACAACAAGATACAACTATCGAAACTCAAAAAGAGGTCGTTGTTGACAACACAAATGAAAAAGAGGAAGTGTTGAAAATTATGAAATCTTATAAAGATGCCATTCAAAACTTAACAACCGAAGGCACTTTTCAACTCTTTACGCAAGATGCCACCGTTTTTGAGCAAGGTAAAGTAGAAGGAACTTATAAAGATTATATAGATGGTCATTTAGGTCCAGAACTTGGGCATTTTAAAAGTTTTACATTTTCAGATTATGAGATTGATGTAAATGTAAGTTTGCCCTATGCATATACAACTGAAAATTATTTGTATACAATAGTTTTAAAGGCAGATGAAGCTAAAGGAACAAAAGAACGAACCATTGAAAGTAAAGGCGTAGCAACTTCAATTTTAAAAAAAATAGATGGAGATTGGAAGATTATTCATTCACATACTTCATTTAAAAAATTGAATCAATAAACAATGAATCATATTCTTCATATAAAAAATATGGTCTGTAATCGCTGTAAAATGACGATTATAAATTTGTTGGATGATGAAGGCTATGAAGTGGAATCTATACAATTGGGTAAAATTGTTATTAAAGAACAGTCTAGTAATGATTATGTTCGGCTAGAAACACAGTTGAATGCTTTAGGATTTGAAGTGATTAAGGATCCTACAAAGGCATTGATTGAAAAAATTAAAATTAATTTTATTCAGCATATTGAAAAAAATGATACAGATGAAATTCTTGGTAAACTTGAGAGTGAAATAGGCAAAAGTTATTCTACATTGAGTAAAACGTTTAGTAAATCAGAAGGGATAACACTTGAAAAGTATTTTATCAACCTGAAAATAGAAAAAGCTAAAGAGTATATTCAATTGAATCAGCTTAATTTTTCAGAAATAGCCTATAGCCTTAACTATAAAAACAGTAGTCATCTATCGAAACAGTTTAAACAAGTTACTGGAATGTCAATGACAGATTATAAAAACTTACAATATGGTGACAGAAAATCCTTGGATGAAATTGTATAAAAATTAGCCAGAATTAGAATAATATTATAAGGTAAGTCCTTGTAATTTAGCCTAATAATTCTAAAATATTTAAAAATGAAACACATATATCATATACACGGAATGACCTGTAACGGATGTCGCAGTCACGTGGAAGAAACACTCTCTAAAGTGGAAGGCGTTTCAGAAGCAACCGTCGATTTAGAAAAGGCTGAAGCTACCATAGAAATGGAATCACATATTCCCATTGAAAGATTTCAAGAAGCCTTAAAAAAGGATGGTGACAGATACAGTATTCATAAACAAGGTGAACAGAATCAACATTCAAAAGATAAAAAGAAAGAGCAACCAAAAGGGAAAGGCAAAGGCACATTTTATTGTCCTATGCATTGCGAAGGCGATAAAACTTATGATGAATCAGGCGATTGTCCTGTTTGCGGAATGGATTTGGTGGAAGAACAAAATCTATCAACAGCTTCAGCAGAACAATGGACGTGTCCTATGCATCCAGAAATTGTCAAAGTCGAAGCTGGTTCGTGTCCTATTTGTGGGATGGATTTAGTGCCAATGCAACCTGACCTTTCAGCTGAAGAAAAAACCTATAAAAAACTATTAAAGAAGTTTTGGATTGCCACAGCATTTACCTTGCCAATTTTCTTAATCGCAATGAGTGAAATGGTTCATAACAATCCGTTATACGACATAATGAAACAGCAATATTGGAACTGGATTCAGTTTGTTTTATCCATTCCAGTTGTCTTTTACGCTACGTGGATGTTCTTTGAACGTGCTTACAAAAGTATCAAAACGTGGAATCTCAATATGTTTACACTTATAGGCATTGGTGCAGGTGTAGCGTGGTTGTTTAGCGTGATTGGGATGCTATTTCCAGATGCATTTCCTGATCAATTTAAAACGGAATCAGGTGCGGTACACGTCTATTTTGAAGCTGCAACGGTAATTCTAACGTTAGTGCTTTTAGGTCAATTGTTAGAAGCTCGTGCTCATAGTAAAACCAATTCGGCAGTAAAAGAACTGTTGAAATTAGCACCCAATAAAGCTATAAAAATTGTAGATGGTGAGGAAGTTGAAGTCAGTATTGACGAGATAGAACTCAACGATATTCTAAAAGTAAAACCAGGTGATAAAATTCCTGTAGATGGTGTCATTACGGAAGGTAACACCAGTATTGATGAATCGATGATTACAGGTGAGCCTATTCCAGTAAACAAAGCTGTAGATGATAAAGTAAGTAGCGGTACCATCAATGGGAATCAATCCTTTTTAATGAAAGCCGAAAAGGTTGGAAGTGACACTTTATTATCACAGATTATTCATATGGTGAATGATGCCAGTAGAAGTCGTGCACCTATTCAAAATTTAGCCGATAAAGTTTCGGGTTATTTTGTGCCAGTCGTAGTAATCATTTCGGTCATCACATTTATAATATGGTCTATTTGGGGACCAGAACCTGCTTATGTCTATGCATTAGTTAATGCTATTGCCGTTTTAATTATAGCGTGTCCCTGTGCTTTAGGGTTAGCAACGCCAATGTCTGTAATGGTTGGTGTGGGTAAAGGTGCTCAAAATGGTGTGTTGATAAAAAATGCCGAAGCTCTTGAAAAAATGGATAAGGTAGATACATTGATAGTTGACAAAACAGGAACAATTACTGAAGGAAAACCAACAGTTGAATCCATAGGTACTTTTAATGATGGTTTAAGCGAAAAAGAGGTGTTACAATACATCGTATCATTAAATACGAATAGTGAGCACCCTTTGGCAGAAGCTACCGTTAAGTATGGAAAAGATCAGAATGCAGAAATATTAAAGTCAGAAGATTTTAGTGCTGTTACTGGAAAAGGTGTTGAAGCAAAAATTGATGGCAAAAAAGTAGCATTGGGTAATCCTAAAATGATGGAATATGCCAAAGCAAAAATTACCTCTACAATGAAAGAGGAAGCAAAAACCTATCAAAAAAAAGGTAAAACAGTGTCTTATTTAGCAATAGATGAAACCGTTGTTGGCTATGTGGTTATTGGAGATAAGATAAAAGAAACCAGTGCCAAAGCTATTAAAGCACTTCAAGAAAAAGGCATTGATGTGATAATGCTTACAGGAGATAATCATGATACCGCACAAGCAGTCGCATCAGAATTGAATCTGGCAGATTTTAAAGCCAGTATGCTACCAGAGGACAAACTCAAAGAAGTAGAAAAATTACAAGAAAATGGAAAAGTAGTTGCTATGGCAGGTGATGGTATTAATGATGCACCAGCATTGGCTAAAAGCGATGTTGGGATTGCTATGGGAACAGGGACAGATGTAGCCATTGAAAGTGCAATGATAACCTTAGTAAAAGGCGATTTAAACGGCATTGTAAAAGCAAGAAATTTAAGCGATTCAGTAATGAAGAATATCAAGCAAAACCTGTTTTTTGCACTTATCTACAACACATTGGGTGTGCCTATCGCAGCAGGTGTTTTATTCCCTTTCTTTGGAATATTACTCTCACCAATGATAGCCGCTTTAGCAATGAGCTTTAGCTCTGTTTCTGTTATTGGAAATGCACTACGATTAAGAACAACTAACGTATAACTATAAATATAAAACTAATGAAAAATCCAATCCTATTAATTGTGCTAGTGCTTACAATCGTAAGTTGTAAAAATGAAAAATCAAGCTTGGAAGAGCAAAAACACAATCATAACAATGGACATGAAAAAGTTGAAGAACCAAAGAAAAAACCATTAAGTCCGCATACCGAAACAATGGCAATGATAGGTGACGCTCATATTCATATTGATTATTCATCACCAGGAGTAAGGGATAGAATCATCTTTGGTGGTTTGGTTGGTTATGACCAAGTATGGCAAGCAGGAGCGCATATGGCGACTTGGTTAGAGACTAATAAAGATTTAGTTATAGATGGCAAAGCGCTTCCTGCAGGGAAGTATGGATTTTTTACAATTCCTTCTAAAGATGATTGGACTGTAATGATTAATAAAAATTGGGATCAACATGGTAAAGATGAATATGATGAAAAAGATGATGTTGTAAGGTTTAAGGTGAAACCAATAACCTTAGAGGAATCCGTAGAACATTTAGAATATAAGGTCAATAAAATAGATGATGAAAGCGGCACTATTTCAATGGCTTGGGAAAAAGTTAAAATCGAGTTTCCTTTTGCAATAAAAAATTAGAAAATGGTAAACAGGCATACAGCTTTAAAAATTAGAAAAACACATAGGTATTTGGGTCTCTTTTTAGGGATTCAGTTCCTGTTTTGGACGATTAGTGGTTTATACTTTAGTTGGACGAATATTGATGAAATTCATGGAGACCAATTCAAAAACTTGGAGTATCAGCCCAAAGCGTTTAATAATTTAATAAGTCCCTCAAAACTTAGCGCATCAGGAGGTGTTAATACGATTGAATTAAGAGATATTGAGAATACGCCTTACTATTGGGTAAACAAAAAACGACTGTATAACGCTATCGATGGAAGTCCAAAAAATAGTATTACACAAGAAGAAGCCCTCTATATTGCCAAAAACTATATGAAAAATGGTTTAGAGGTAGAATCTGTAGAGCAAATTACTGAAGCTGGAAAGCATCACGAGTATAGAGAAAGACTGTTGCCTGCTTATGTTATTTCCTATAAAACAGATGAGGCTTTAAAAGCCTATGTTTCTGTAAACGATGGAAAATTTCAAACCGTAAGACATCGTTCCTGGCGTTGGTTTGATTTTTTATGGATGACACATACTATGGATTATGAAGGTAGAGACAATTTTAACACCCTTGTTTTACGAGCATTTTCACTTTTAGGCTTGATTACCGTATTAAGTGGCTTCTTATTGTGGTTTACCTCTTCACCTTCAATTAGAAAAATAATTAAAAAAACAAAAACATAAAGTTTAACTATAAAACCAAAGATTATGAATGCTAATGAACATACAAACAATGACAAAGGAATGAGCAATTACACAAAATTCTTTTTAATGCTAGGGTCATCATTTATAGCAATGTATATCACAATGTATCTTAATACTTATGAATTTGACCACGTCTGGTTTAGTTTAACCAGATTTTATATGGTTTGCCTAGGAATTGCAGCTATGGCTCTGATTATGTTTTTCTTCATGAAAAATATGTACACCAATAAAAAGAAAAATTTAGGCATTGTAATAGGTAGTATTGTGCTCTTTCTTGGTGCTTTAGGACTGGTACGAGACCAGAAATCAACTGTTGGTGATGTTCTTTGGATGAAAGGAATGATTCCTCACCATTCTATTGCTATTTTAACCAGTGAACGAGCAGATATTAAAGATCCGGAAGTTAAAAAATTGGCAGAGGACATTATAAAAGCACAACGTAAAGAAATTGAAGAAATGAAAGCAATGATAAAACGATTAGAGAATGAAAAATAGTAAAATAGTTATATACGCAGGTTTACTGGTAGTAGGCGTGTTATTGGGTTGGTTGCTATTTGGTGGCTCATCAGATGAGGAAACTAACCATAATCACGATACTACTGAAGAAACCAATCAAATGTGGACCTGTTCTATGCATCCACAAATTATGCAACCAGAGCCAGGCGATTGTCCTATTTGTGGTATGGATTTAATTCCTGCTGAAAGCGGAAGTGATGGCTTGTTGGCAGACCAATTTAAACTCACAGAAAATGCTATGGCTTTAGCCAATATCCAAACCACTGTTGTTGGCAAAGGCAATGTTGAAGACAATACCATTAAGCTATCTGGTAAAATTGCTGAAAACGAAGAAGCAAATTCGGTACAAGTAAGTTACTTTTCTGGTAGAATTGAGCGTTTGAATGTGAGTTTTACTGGTGAGGAAGTCCGAAAAGGTCAACTATTAGCAACAATCTATTCACCTGAACTCTATGCTGCACAACAAGAATTGATTACAGCAGCATCTTTAAAAGCATCGCAACCTGCTTTGTACAAAGCGGTTCGCAATAAATTAAAGTTATGGAAGCTCTCAGAAAATCAAATCAACCAGATTGAAGAAACTGGAAAAGTAAAAGAAAACTTCCCTGTGTATGCAACGGTTTCTGGAACCGTTACAGAAAAATTGGTAGAACAAGGCGATTACATCAAGCAAGGTCAACCCTTATTAAAAATTGCTAATCTTAACACAGTTTGGGGAAATTTTGATGTGTATGAAAATCAGATTGACCGCTTTAAAAAAGGACAGGAAGTGATGATAACCACCAATGCTTATCCTAATAAGGAATTTAAAGGCACTGTCGATTTTATTGATCCAGTTTTAAACAACAAAACAAGAACCGTAACCTTACGTGTCGTTTTAAACAATAAGGACGATGTGTTTAAACCAGGAATGTTTGTAACCGCAACTATTGAAGGTAGTACTGCGAATAACGACGAAGTTATAATAATTCCTGCTTCTGCTGTGTTATGGACAGGTGAACGCTCTGTGGTGTATTTAAAAACGAACCCTAACCAACCTGTTTTTGAAATGCGTGAAATTAAATTAGGCAATCAAATGGGTAACCAATATGAAGTTTTAGAAGGCTTGTTTGCTGGTAATGAAATCGTAACTAACGGAACCTTTACTGTTGATGCAGCAGCACAATTACAAGGCAAAAAGTCTATGATGAATAAAGACGGTGGAAAAGCAATGACAGGTCATGAAGGTCATATGGGAATGGACAACAACGCATCCAACAAAGAAAATGACCTTGCCAGTATGGATGAACGTGTTGAGGTACCGAAGAATTTTCAAGAGCAATTAAAAGCAGTTTATAGTGATTATATCATTTTAAAAAATGCTTTAGTAAAAGAAGATTTAAATAGCGCAACAGGAAGTGCTAGAAGTTTATTAAACAATTTGGGTAAAGTAGATATGACATTGTTGTCAGATAATAAGACTCATAACCGTTGGATGTCATTGGAAGGCAACATAAAATCTTCAGCAACTTCTATTTCTAAAGCATCAGATATAAAAACCCAAAGAGACCATTTCAAGCATTTGTCATCACATCTAATCAATGCTGTACAATTATATGGAATCAATGAAAAAGTCTATGTAGAATTTTGTCCAATGGCAGATAACAACAAGGGTGCGTATTGGTTGAGCAAAGAAGAAAAAGTAATCAATCCATACTTTGGTGATGCCATGCTAACCTGCGGTGAAGTAAAACAAGTCATAGAATAATAAAACAAATAATAACAATTAAATTTAAGAAAATGAAAAAACTAATTTTAAGTATCGCTGTAATCGCAGCATTAGGTGTAACAAGTTGTAAAAACGAAACCAAAAAAGAAACTGAAACCACAACTACTGAAATGTCTGAAGTTATGGCAATGACAGACCTGTCTTTTGGTGTAAGAGGTAATTGTGGTATGTGTAAAAGCACTATCGAAAAGGCAGCTAATGGTGTTGAAGGTGTGGCAAGCGCCAATTGGGACGTTGATAAAAAGAAAATTGATGTCACGTTTGATGATACCAAAACTGATGCTATGGCAATTCATAAAGCAATTGCAGCTTCAGGTTACGATACAGAAAAAGTTGCAGGTGATGAAGAAGCGTATGAAGGATTACCAGGGTGTTGTAAATACGATCACGATATGATGATGAATCAATCTGGCGAAACAAAAAGTGATGACCATTCAGATCACGATCATTAGAAGTTTTGTTGTCTGTAATTTAGTTCTTATATAAACAAAAAAACTTTGTAAAACAAAGCCTTAGAGGGTTTGAAAAGTTGTGCCTCTGGTGCCGCTTTTACTTTATGCTATGTTATTGTAATTTAATCTAAAGTATTACACAAAAAAAAACCAACCATGAATCTCATGGTTGGCCTGCTATTAATCAAACAATCTGGAGCTAAGGGACAAATTACTAACTTATTCCCATTTTTAATTAGTTTCTCTCAAATGTCAACAGGTCTGTGCCACCATTGCCTCCGCTGATATCTATGAGTTCAATTCTTGTAGATGTGGTTGTTACTACATCCCAATCATCATTGAGGTCTTCAAAGTCATTGCTATCTGATACCGGGAAAAAGATGTTGAAATCTATATCGTCATCACTACTGCTATCATCACTACTATTACTATCATCTGTCACAGACCAAGTTCCTGTCATAGTGTTAGAGCCATTTGTTGCTACAAGTGATCCGTCAGCGTTGAAACTAAAGTTGTAACCGTTAAAATCCGAGGTTTCATTTTGCCCTGAATCATTGAAGTTTGAGATTCTCCATGTTCCTGATTGCGCTGTGCCTTCTATTTCTGCTATTTGCTGGTTGTTGTTGTTTGAGCTTCCGTCGTCATCGTCACTAGAACACATGGATGACATTAGTGAAAAGCTTAGCATTATTAACAATCCGATATTACCTATTTTTTTCATGATTAATTATTTTAAAATGATTTAGAATTATAATTTTTGTAGTGTTAAGGTGTCGGTACCGCCGTTACCTCCGCTTACATCCTGAATGATCACTTCTGTACTTGAGACGGAGAGGACATTCCAGTCATCATCATTGAACTCTTCAAACGGCAAGTCTGTACCAAAATTTAGAACCATTTGGTCACCTCCACTTATTACCGCCCAGTTACCATTATTGGTATTAGAGCCATTTGATGCAGTTACAGTACCATCGATGTTAAAATCTAATTCATAACCTGCGTAGTTTGAGGTTTGGTCGTCTGAGTCCTCGACGTAAGATGCCACAAACCAAAGGCCATCTGTTAGGATATCCTCTAAATTGTCGTTGCCGCTTCCTCCATCAAATGGGTTTCTTTCAAAGGTTAAGAAATCTTCGGATCCATCACCACCACTTATATCCTTTAGCCTAATGATATCGTTTGTGACTTCTAGCACATCCCAATCGTCCTCAAGTTCGTCTAGCGGTATACTTGTGCCAAAGTTTAGGATTAGTCCTAATTGTGTCTGGTCTCCAGATGTTGTTGCCCACGAGCCATTGATGGTGCCGTTAGTGTCTGTTGCGGTTGCTGTATTATCTGATGCGAAATTGAAAGTGTAGTCTGCAAAGTCAGCTGTTTCGTCCGTATCATCGAAAAAGTAGGTGACGTACCAGTCTCCGTTGGTTAGTGCACTAACCAATGCTGAGTCGTCAATACCTCCATCGAAAGGTTGTCGCTCAAAGGTTAAGAAATCTTCGGATCCATCGCCACCACTTATATCTTTTAGCCTAATGATATCGTTTGTGACTTCTAGGACATCCCAATCGTCCTCAAGTTCGTCTAGCGGCATACTTGTGCCAAAGTTTAGGATTAATCCTAATTGTGTCTGGTCTCCAGATGTTGTTGCCCACGAGCCATTGGTAGTGCCACTAGTATTTGTCGCGGTTGCTGTATTGTCTGACGCGAAATTGAATGTGTAGTCTGCAAAGTCAGCTGTTTCGTCTGTATCATCGAAAAAGTAGGTGACGTACCAGTCTCCGTTGGTTAATGCACTAACCAATGTTGAGTCATCGACACCACCATCGCTAGAGCAGTCGCTCTCGAAGCGCAATCTGTCATCACCCAGTCTTAAATCTACCTTTACTTCGCCTGGATCTTGATCTATTTCGTGTAGGTTCCAAGTGTCATTGAAGTCTGATAAACCTGTTACATTGATGGTCACTGCAATATTATTGCCTGAACCATCTGCCTCCCAAGTTCCGTTGAACATATTGGCGCCTTGGGTGACTAGAATTGTTCCGTCACTATTGAACTCAAATACATAGCCTACATAGTTGTCTTCTAGGTCGTTATCGTTTCGTTCTAATTTATCTACTGTCCATTCGGTACAATCTGCAAAGACCATGTCGAGCTCTGATGTGGTACAGTTATCGCAATCGTCATCATCAAAATCGTTATCATCGTCTTCATCACAGGTATCGTCCGCATTTTCTATTGCATTTTCTAATTCTTGAACTGTATTTATGGTCAGTGAATTGCCGTCAGCCAAAACTACGGTTATTGGAAAGTTAATGGTCACTGCGGTAAAGTCGTCTAAATCATCTATAAAATCATACATATCATTATCGTTATTGATAGTGATTGTGTTGATAAGATCATTGTTTTCGTTGTATATGGATGCGGTGATTGGGTATTGAAAATCTATACATTCTATGTCGTCATCATCTTCGTTCTCACCTGGGCAGTCCACAGTGAGTGCTGCTAATTCTGCATCTGAGTTAACAATTACGGTAGAGTAGTCTGCTAAAATTACGGTGATCGGATATGTTATTTCAATGGAGTCTACATCGTCATCGAACAAATCGATAATATCTTCGATATCCTCGTAACCATCATCATCGTTTACAGTTACCTCTATTCCGTTGACCGTTACGGTAACAGGTAGCTGTACGCTTAAGCAACTTGCGTTGTCTATGATATTATCGAACGATCCATCATTTATTGCCACATTGGCCATAAGGTTAGCAATGGTAGAATTGGCTTCTATGGTATCTTCTGTTGGTGGGTCAATGGCTACATCGTCTTCAGTTCTGCAGGAGGTAAATGAAAGCAGAACTCCGATTGTTATTACTAAAATTGGTTTTAATGATTTCATAATGGATTTATTTTAATTTTTAAGTTCGTTTGTTAATTGGCTTTTAAATCGCCTCTTTATTCTTAAAACAACTTAGTAAAAGAATGTCCCAAGAAAATAATTAAAATTTTTGATTCATCTTTATTTCCAATGCTTTTAGATTAAGAATAGTAAACTTTAAGTTATCAATTCTTTGGTTTGCTTGCCTGTATTTATAGAGATCTATTTTATTGTGGTTATATTGGAGTGTTTATTCGAGTGTTTTTATTTTCTTTTTGCATTGCCATAATTCCTCTATCTTAATCAAAGCGAGTGATTTAATGAATTTTGATGTTCTTTCTGTGCATTGTAATTGCATGATATTTTCAAATCTTAATTCTTTAGGCAGTTTATAGTTAAAACATTTTTATTTGGAAATGTCCCAAAGGAGATTGAAAAATTTTATATAATTTCAAGGAAATTTACTGGTAATGCCAAAGTCCCTTTATAAAGATATATGTGATAAGATACGATTTTCAAAACTCTATGAGACGTATGCACAATCCTTAAGCAATATATTGTTTTACAAGTATGGGGAACGCTTAAATCCGGCCGATAAGGTTCAGGAAGCTTTTATTAAGCTCTGGGAAAACTGTGCTAAGATTGCACCAGAAGCTGCCAAAACCTATCTATATACCACAGCCAACAATATGATGCTTAATGCGGTAAAGCATCAAAAGGTGGTTTTAAAATATCAAAAGGTAAAGCCGAAGGATTATACCAATGAGTCTCCTGAATTTGTGTTGCGTAAAAAAGAATTCCTTAAACGTTTTGAGCGTGTTCTTTCGCAATTAAAAGAAGAGGAACGCGTTGCATTCCTACTAAATAAAGTAGATGGTAAAACACATAAAGAGGTTGCAGAAATTTTAGGCATCACAAAAAAAGTCGCTGAACATAGAATCTATGGTGCTTTAAATAAGCTCAAAGATGAACTTGAAGAACTCAATAGAAAATAATTATGGGACAATCCTTTATTGAGTTGTTTTAAATATATAACATATGTTATGGACAAAGAACAATTAGTAAAAAAGTGGTTAAATAACGACCTGTCAGAGACTGAGTCAAAGGCTTTCCATGCGTTGGAAGATGCTGACTTATATAAAGAAATTATTGAGGAAGCTCAAAGGTTCAACGGTAATACCAACGCTAAAGTGGCATCCTTTGATGCATTTGATAAGCGTTTAGTTTCCAAAAAAAGCTCATCTACTTATTGGATAAAAGTTGTTTCAAGTTTAGCCGCAATTATTGTTGTGGGATTTGCATTATTTACATTGATAAATAAAGACCAAATAAGTTCATTTAAGACTGGTTTGGCTCAAAACGAAATTATCACATTACCTGACAATTCAACCGTAAGCCTAAACGAATTATCACAGCTAGAATACAATAGTTCTAATTGGAATGAAAATAGATCGTTAAACCTTAATGGTGAAGCGTATTTTGATGTGGAGGAAGGTAAACGTTTTGATGTTCATACAGACTTTGGTAAAGTAAGTGTTTTGGGAACAGAGTTTAATGTACTATCCAAAGACCGTATTTTTAAAGTTTCTTGTTATGAAGGTTTGGTGCAAGTGAGCTATGAGGATAACACTGTTGAGTTACCTGCTGGTACAGAGTTTGTTTTGTCTTCAGGCAAAGGACAAAAGTCAGACATTGTAATCGCTGAGCCCTATTGGCTTAAAAACATGAGTGTTTTTGAAGATGCTTCACTTAAATCCGTTGCTAATGAACTAGAAAAACAATACAACATAAAAGTTCAATATCCATCTGACATGACTGTAAAATTTACAGGTGCTTTTGAGCACAATAATCTTGAGAATGCCCTAGAATCTATTACAAAGCCCCTTAATTTGACCTACACCATTAAGAACACTAACACGGTCATAATAAGGAATGGGCAAAACTAAATTTTATATATGCTTATTGCTGTGTTTTTCTCTCACCTCTAAATTGATGGGACAAAGTTTAGAACAGAAAGTTTCCATCTCTGAAGTTCTGGACAATATCACAAAAAAGCACTCTATCACTTTCAATTATGAGAGTAGCCTTCTAACGGGTATAACTGTAACTCCTGTATCCCAAGATTTAAGCTTAGCTGCAAAAATCAATAACCTTGAAAAGCAAACCAACTTAGTTTTCGAAAAAGTTAGCGATTTAGTTTACACGATTTCAGAAACGATTCAATTGTGTGGTTACATCAAAGGATTAGAATTACAAGAGCCTCTCATTGGTGCTACTGTGACAGGTAAATTTACCTATGCAGTCACCGATAATAATGGTTATTTTGAAATTGAGTTGAAATCTGAAAATGAAATTTTAACCATAAGACATATAGGATATAAAACCATAGAACGTCAGGTAAAGTTTTTCAATTTAGAAGATTGCGGAACGATAACAATGCTTGTGCAGCAGGAAATTATTTCTCCAGTACTAATAGAAACTTATCTTGTTAGAGGTATAGATAAAAGACAGGACTGGTCAACCTCAATTGACTACAAGCGATTTAGTCTATTACCTGGTCTTATTGAATCTGATGTATTGCAAACCGTTCAGGCATTACCAGGTATTTTAAGCGTTGATGAAACGGTTTCTAATATTAATGTTAGAGGAGGATCTCACGATCAGAATTTGATGCTATGGGATGGTATTAAAATGTATCAAACAGGTCATTTTTTCGGTTTAATATCTAGTTTTAATCCACTTATGACACAAAAAGCAAGTGTGATCAGCAACGGATCAGACGTAGTATTGACTGATGGTATCTCTGGGACTATTCATATGCAAACAGAGAAACAAATAGATTCGGAATTCAATGGTGTATTTGGGATTAACTTTTTAAATGCCGAATTGTTTTCTAATATTCCCATTGGCAATAAGTCATCCTTACAAATTGCATCGAGAAAATCTTTAGATGATGTTTTAAGAACACCCACTTACGAGGTATATTTTGAAAGAGTAACACAAGATACCGAAGCTGAAAACAATGTTTCTGCCGTTACAAATTCTAAGCAGGAATTTGATTTCTATGATGTTTCTTTACGATGGTTGTATCAGCCTACGGATAAGGATTTTATTCGAGTGAACTTTATTCTAATAAATAATGATTTAGGGTTCAATGAAACTGCTGATGTTAATGGAACTACAAGGACTAGACGCAGTAGTATATCGCAAAATACACTTGCGGTGGGTCTTAATTACAAAAGACTATGGAATGAGAAGTTATCATCAACGATAAATATCTATGACAATGAATATAAACTTGAAGCCTTAAATGCAGATGTCTTGAACAATCAATTACAATTACAAGAAAACATTGTTTCTGAAACAAGCATTTTACTTAATAATGTATTAGACCAATATCAATGGAGGTTTAACCTTGGTTATCAGTTTACAGAAACCGAGGTCATTAACTTAAATGATATTGATTTACCTCGATTTGTAAGACGCGATGAAGAAATATTAAGAGAACACGGTGTGTTTGGGCAGGCTTGGTACAAAAACTCTAATAATGACTTTTCAATTAGAGGTGGAATTAGGGCAAATTACTTAACTCGATTTAAAAAAATGATTGTCGAACCAAGATTAAGTGTAAGACAATCGATTGGAGAGCATATTGAAATTGAAGCACAAGGAGAGTATAAACATCAAAGTACCTCACAAGTTATCAACTTTCAAAATGACTTTTTAGGTATAGAGAAAAGGCGTTGGCAGTTAACCGACAATGATAGTATTCCCATCCTACGGAGTAAACAAGGGTCTTTAGGTATAACATATAAAAATAATGGTTGGCTATTTGATGTTAAAGGCTATTATAAAACTGTGGATGGTATAACTACCCAAAGTCAAAGTTTTACTACTAAATATGAATTTGCAAAAGAAAAAGGCAGTTATGATGCCTATGGATTTGAGTTTTTATTTAGAAAAAAGTTTGGTAACTTCAACAGTTGGCTGAGTTATTCTTACATCAATAATACTTACACTTTTGAAGCCCTTGAAGATGTTGAGTTTCCTAGTAATTTTGATATTACTCATTCTTTTACATTAGGAACAACTTTTAGCAACAAATATTGGAACATTTCAGCTGGAATTAAATACAGAACTGGGAAGCCTACTTCTATTCCTCAACAAGGGAATGAGATTGTTGATGGTGATGTAAATTTTGACGAAGGTAATAATGAACGGTTAATGGATTATATAAGAATTGATGCCTCTGCTATATATAAGTTCACGATAAACGACACTTTTAGGTCAGAAATTGGAGCATCGATTTGGAATATATCAAATAGGGAAAATGCTATCAATAATTATTACAGAGTCAATGAAAGTGATACAGTAAATAAGTTCTCGAGATTCTCTTTAAGGTCAGCAACTAATGTGGTTTTTCGAGTATATTTTTAAGAAATACTAAAAGCGGTATCTTCAGAAACCAAAAAACCCGATTCATTTGAATCGGGTTTTTGATGGTGGTGCCTCCAGGAATCGAACCAGGGACACAAGGATTTTCAGTCCTTTGCTCTACCAACTGAGCTAAGGCACCAGTTGCTTAAATAAGCGGATGCAAATATAAATTCATTTTTAGTATTACCAAAAAGAAACTTGTAAAATTTGATTTTTTAAATTTGCACAATTAGTATCGCTTATGAATCTTATAGTAGATGTTGGAAATACCTTTGTAAAGTTTGCCATTTTTAAGAATGATGAACTCATTCACAAAGTGAGTTTTGAACTGTCGGAGTTTAAAAAGCAATATAAATTACTGAAAAAGGAATTTCCAAAGCTAAAGACGTCAATAATATCTTCAGTTGGCCGATTATCCAAGAAGCAGATTGAGATTATCGACGATGATTTAAAGGTGCTTGAACTAAATAGCAACACAAAACTTCCGTTTAAAAACCTCTACAAAACTCCCGAAACCTTAGGCGTAGATCGTATAGCGCTTGCAAGTGCTTCGGTAAACCAGTTTCCAGATAATAATGTGTTAATTATAGATGCTGGTACTTGTATAACCTATGATTTTGTTACCGATAAAAATGAGTACCTTGGAGGAGCTATTTCACCAGGAATACGGTTGAGATATCAAGCCCTTCATAATTTAACGGCAAACCTTCCGTTATTAGAAAAAGACCAGCCCAAAACAATAATTGGGAATTCTACAGAATCATCAATTCATTCTGGTGTTGTTATCGGAGTTGTTAAGGAAATTGATGGTGTTATAGACCAATATAAGGAGAAACACCAAGATTTAACAGTTATTTTAACAGGAGGTGATGCCAATTTTTTGTCAAACCAATTAAAAAATAGCATATTTGCGAATTCAAATTTTCTATTAGAGGGTTTGAACTTCATTTTAGATTATAATTCGAAATAATGATAAAAAAACTCATTGTAGTTTGTCTTGCAATTATAGGTTCTAGTGCTTTTGCGCAAGAAGGAACAGCTTCACCATACTCATTTTATGGAATAGGTACGCTTAAGTTTAAGGGTACGGTAGAAAACAGAAGCATGGGAGGTATGGGTGTTTACTTAGATAGTGTGCATGTAAACCTGAGAAATCCAGCAGCTTATGTAGGTAAAAACGTTGATGCTTTTCCTTTTGATGGAGAAAGCAGACCAGTAAAATTTACTGTGGCTGGTACTACGAGCGACACGAAACTTAAAAGCAATTCTGGAGAAGGTGAGACTAACAGTTCTACCTTTGATTATATAGCATTATCTGTTCCTATTGGAAAATTTGGCTTTGGCTTTGGGCTCTTACCATATACTTCTGTTGGTTATAAGCTAGATGATGTCAATGATGATGGTGATTTTCAAAATCGTTTTAGAGGAGAAGGTGGTCTTAATAGAGTGTTTGCGGGTTTTGGCTATCAGCTATCACCTAAACTTGGTATTGGAGTGGATTTTAGTTATAACTTCGGTAACATACAAAACTCTGCTATTCAGTTTGCTTATACACCCGAAGGAGAGTTGGTTCAGTATCAAACCAGAGAGGATAACAGATCAGATTTAAGTGGATTAAGTCTTAACTTTGGTTTGGCATATAAAACAATGGTGTCTAACACTTTAGAGCTTTCGGCAACGGCAACCTACGCACCACAGAGTAAGTTGTCTTCGGACAATCAACGGTCTTTTTCTACTATTGTAATTAATACAACAACCAATGCAGAAGGTACCATTAATACATCAGAAGCTGACCTGGAATCTGAGGGTTTGAAAAACACCAAGCTTACCTTACCATCGCGATTATCGTTTGGTGCAGGTTTGGGTAAGCCTAAATCTTGGTTTGTAGGTGCAGAATACACACTGCAGAATACAAGTGATTTTTCTAACCCAATTTTTAATAATGATATTTCTTCCTTCGAAAATGCTTCTCAAATAGCGATAGGAGGTTTCTATATTCCTGATTATGATGCTTTTTCTGGTTACTTTAAGCGTGTCGTTTACAGAGCAGGTATTAACTTTGCAAATACAGGATTAGTAATAAAAGATGAGTCAATTAAAGAGTTTGGCATATCTTTTGGTCTAGGTTTACCAGTTGGACGTCAAAACTTATTTTCTAACGCTAATTTAGGCGTTGAAATAGGACAACGAGGAACAACTGACAAAAATTTAATCCAAGAGAATTTTATAAACTTTAACTTAAGTTTATCTTTAAACTCTAGATGGTTTAGACAAAAGAAGTACAACTAACAATAATAAATAACAAGATGAAGACGAGAATTACAATACTACTGGCTGCTCTGTTTGTGAGTTTCAACATTAGTTTTGCTCAGCAAGATGAAGAGTGTATGAACAATCTGTCGCTATTTGATGGATATGTTAAGAGCAAACGATATGATGAAGCCTATGAGCCTTGGAAGATTGTGCGTAACAAATGCCCAAAATTCAACAGGGCTATCTATGCACATGGTGAAAAAATACTTACACACAAAATCGAAAACTCTACTGGTGCAGATCAGGTTGCACATATCAATGATTTAATGTCGCTTTACGATCAAAGTAGAGAACACTTTCCTTCTAAGTATGATGAAGGTGAAATTTTAGTGGATAAGGCAAACTTAGCTTATAAGTACAGGGATGAATTGAATAAGTCCGCTCAGCAATTGTATGACATGTTCGATGAAGCTTATAAAAAAGATCCTAAAAACTTTACAAGCGCTAAAGGGCTTTATACCTATTTTTCATTAGCTGTGGATTTGTTTGATGCTGGTAAAAAACCTGCTCAGGAGATGTTTGATAAATATGATGATGTTAATGAGTTGATCGAAAACTTAATTGCAGGATATACGATAAAGCTTAACAAATATGCTGAAAAGGAAGAAGCAGGACAGACTTTATCAAAAAAGGAAGCTAGATATAAGTCTAGTTATGAGTCTAATATTGAAGCTTTCGAGAATCAGATTTTGGGAAGTATGGACAAAAAACTTGGAGACAGAGCTAATTGTGATGTGTTGATTCCTTTATATGAAAAGAATTATGAAGCTAATAAAAATGATGGTGTTTGGTTACAACGAGCCATGAACCGTATGTATGCTAAAGGCTGTAAGGAAGATCCATTGTTTTTAAAATTGGTGGAGCAAAAAAATAGTATTGAGCCAAGTGCAGATACAGCATACTACTTATATATATTAACTGGTGAGCAAAAGTACTTTGATGAGACTATTTCTTTGGAAACAGATCCTTTAAAGAAAGCAAAACTGTACAAGAAATTAGCCCAAGATCTAAAAAGTAAGGGAAGCTACGGTAAAGCAAGACAGTACTATATGGAGTCCATGAAATTAAACCCGTCAGACGGTTCTCCTTATATTGCGATTGCAGCAATGTATGCCAAGAGTGCTAACAACTGTGGATCAGATAACTTTAGTAAAAGAGCTGTATTTTGGTTAGCAGCTTTAGAAGCTGAAAAAGCTGGTAGAGTAGATGGTCGTTTAAAGTCAGCTGCAGCTAAATCAGCAGCAAGCTATAGAGCGAGTGCGCCAACAAAGTCTGAGATTTTCCAGAAAGGAAACGCAGGTCAGCCTCTCAAAATAGGATGTTGGATAGGACGTACCATAACGGTTCCTAATATTTAATGAGAATAAAATATTCACATATTATAAAAAACTTAGTCATAGCATTTGCTATGACTTTGTTTTTTAATTGTGAAAATAACTTTAGCGATGTGCAGAAGGTTGGTGTTTTGCAAAATCAACCTATTGGCGAAGCTGAGAATATCGATTTAAAATATACCGAGTTCATCGACGACACGGTTCGTTTAAAAGCAAACTTGATTAGTCCTAAATTGTTAGACTATTCCAATCGCGATTTTTCGTTTTCAGAGTTCCCGGATGGGATAGAACTAAAGGTCTATGATGACGATGGTAAGATGACAACCATTACTTCGCGTTACGCGATCTTCTACTCAGATACGGATATTATAGACTTAAGAGGTAATGTTAGGATTGCCACACATCAAAAAGACACTTTGTTTACAGAGCAATTGTACTATAATGAGAAGTTAGAGTGGGTGTTTACTAATGAGCCTTGGTTGTTTAAAAGAGCTATAGGGCCTCTACATGGTATCGGGTTTGATTCAGATAAAGACTTCAAAAATTTCCAAATGTTAGAGATGGGTGGTGATTTTGAGCTCGATAATTAACTATCTTTGTGCTTTTAATAGATAAACTAACCGATGAAGATTTTAAAATTCTTTCAATACGCATATCTAATTTTTGCAGCACTCTTTATTTGGGATGCCATTTCTAATTGGAACGAAGAAGGAAATAGAGCTTATATGTCCTTGTTTTTTGCTGCTTTAGCTATATTTATGTTCTTTTTTAGAAAACGATTCGCAAAAAAGTTTGAGGATCGTAATAAAAAGTAATTTATGACTGTTGATATAGTCATTATTGTAACCACACTTATACTTTCAGCCTTTTTTTCGGGTATGGAGATCGCATATGTATCTTCCAATAAAATACATATAGAGCTAGAAAAGAAACAGGACGACTTTCTGGGAAAAATACTGACCAAGCTTACCGCTAGGCCATCAAAATATATTGCCACCATGCTCATTGGTAACAATATAGCACTGGTCATCTATGGGTTAAAAATGGGAGACGTGTTGGTAAGGTGGTTTCAAAGTTATTTGCCTTCAGATAGTACAACATTAAACTACTTGCTTGTCGATTTGCAACTACTGACACAAACCGTCATCTCAACGCTTGTGATATTAATTACAGCTGAGTTTTTACCAAAAGTGTTTTTTCAGATTTATGCCAATACACTATTAAAAGTGTTGGCATTGCCTACTTATATATTTTATGTGCTGTTTACTTGGGTTTCAGATTTTGTGCTCTGGATTTCGGATGCCGTATTAAAATACATTTTTAGAGCTCAAGGAGAAGATGTAGTATTGGCAATGACCAAGGTAGAGCTGGGTAACTACATTAGCGAACAAATGGAATCGGTGGAAGACCATGAAGATGTGGATAGTGAGATACAAATATTTCAGAATGCATTGGAATTTACAGAGGTTAAAGCACGCGAGGTAATGATTCCACGTACCGAAATCTCAGCTGTGGACATTTCAGAATCAATAGAAAATCTAAGGCAGCTCTTTGTTGAAACTGGCAGAACCAAAATTCTCGTTTATAAAGACAATATAGATGATATTTTAGGGTATGTACATGCCTTTGAATTGTTTAAAAAACCAAAAACAATTAAATCCATTATTATTCCGGTAAGCTTTGTGCCAGAAACCATTCTTATTAAGGATGTACTTAATATTTTAACCAAAAAACGACAAAGTATAGCTGTTGTTATCGATGAATATGGTGGTACTTCTGGTATCATGACCGTTGAGGATATTGTAGAGGAATTATTCGGAGAAATAGAAGATGAGCACGATACACTCGAAATGATTGAAGAGCAGGTCGATGATAAAACTTATAAATTTTCGGCAAGGTTAGAAGTCGATTACATCAACGAGACCTATAAATTAAACCTGCCGGAAAGTGAAACCTATGAAACCTTAGGAGGATTGATCGTTAACGAAACAGAAGGTATTCCCGAAGAAAACGAAGATGTACAGATAGGCAATTTTAAGTTCACCATCAAAGAAGTTTCATCAACAAAAATAGATGTTGTACTTCTAAGAATACTCGAAGTCGATTAATAGCAAATACAGCATACAAAAACTAAACTTCTCCTTTTATAATTTGGTAGAAAGTACTATTTTCGCAGACTTATTTATATCAAACGATAGACTATGGCAATTTTAAATAAAATTAGACAACGTTCGCTAATCTTAATATTAGTAATAGCATTGGCATTATTCGCTTTTGTTATTCAAGGTGTTATTGATAATCCAAATGCGTTTTCAGATACGCAAGGGGTTGTTGCAACAGTTAACGGAACCGATATTGAAAGAAATGAATTTCAACAAAAGGTAAAAAACTATCAAGATAGAGTAGGTGGAAGAGTGACTTCTACCCAAGCTATGAATACCATTTACAACCAAGAGCTTCGTAAAATTATTATGGAAGAGGAGTATGAAGAACTTGGCTTTTCTGTTGAAAAGGATGAAATGCGCGATTTGTTGAAGAATAGTTTTCAATCGTATCCAGAGTTTCAGGATGAAAACGGAAACTTTGATGTTAATCGTCTTAATGCATTTATCGCAAACCTAAAAGACCTTAACGGTGAAGCTGCACCGCTTGGAAATTTCTTAGTGAATTATGAGAGTTGGGCCAATAACGAGCAAACGATTGCTACTAATGCCATTCAGCAAACGTATTATAACATGATTAAAGCTGGTGTTGGTGCTACTTTAGCTGAGGCAAAAGATGAATATATGGCAGACGCCAAAACGGTTGATATTCGCTATGTACAAATACCTTACACGTCTATTGCAGATAGTTTGGTTGAAGTGTCAAAGTCAGATATAAAGGCTTACATGAAAAAGCACGAAGACAAATTTAAAGCTGATGCCAATAGAGAGGTTGTTTATGTAGAGTTTAAAGAAGAGGCTTCTAAAGCTGATGAAGATGCTATAAAAGCACAACTTCTAAAATTAAAAAACGATCAGCCTTTATATAACGATAGTAGTGGAAATTATGACACTATTCCTGGTTTTAATTCAACGACTGATGTAGAGGAATTTATCAACTCCAACTCAGATATTAAATTTAACGATTCATTTTTAAGAGCTGCCCAATTACCTGCTACAGTTAAAGACAGCTTAATGAATTTAGAGGTTGGTGAGTATTATGGACCATACAAGGATGGTGAGTTCTTTAAACTATCTAAAATGTTAGCTGTTGAGCAGATGCCAGACTCGGTTAAGGTAAGACATATCTTAATTCCTTTTGCAGGTGGACAAAGAGCTGATGCCTCGGTGACTAAAACACCTCAAGAAGCTAAGAAAACAGCAGATAGCATCTTGGCAAAGATTAAAAGCGGGACCAAGTTTTTGGATCTATTAGAGTTGTCGTCAGATAAAGTGAGTAACGAAAAAGATGGCGAAATAGAGTTTGCATACAATGCAGGTATGGCTCCAGAGTTTAAAGCATTTTCATTTGAAAATGAAGAAGGAGATGTTGACGTCGTAGGTACGTCTTTCGGATACCACGTTATAGAAATTTTAGAACAAAAGAGTTTTAATGAGACTTATAAAATCGGAACAATAGCACGAAAGATTGAGCCATCTGACCAAACATTACAAGATGTGTTCAACAAAATGTCTAAGTTCGAAATTGCTGCTAAAGATGCTGATTTTAATGAGTTGGCGGCAGAACGTGAATTGACTGTAAAGCCAATCACATTTAAGGAATTGGATGAGAATATGCCAGGCTTAGGAAGCCAGAGACAAGTTGTGCGTTGGGCATTTGAAGAAGATACTGATGTAGGTGACTACAAGAACTTTCCAATCTCCGGATTCGGATTTATTGTCGCAAAACTTGTTGAGAAAAACGAAGAAGGATTAATGAGTGTTGAGGATGCTTCCGTAACCGCATTGCCAGAAATAAGAAAAGAAAAGAAAGCGAAAATGATTCGTCAAAAAATCACGGCTACAACGGTTAATGAGATCGCTAAAAACCAAGGACAAAGTCCACGTACAGCTGCTGCTTTAACCATGAAAAACACAACGCTTTCTGGTGCAGGTGCAGAACCAAAGGTAATTGGAGCTGCATTTGGTTTAGAAGAGGGACAGACATCAGGTCCAATAGACGGAACCAATGGTGTTTATGTTATTGAGGTGACTAAAGTTAATGAAGCTACTGAGTTAGATAATTATACGTCTATAGTCAATAGGTTAAATACTACAATTAAAAACGCTGTACAGTCTCGTGTTTACCAAGCATTAGAAAAAGCTGCTGAGATTGAAGATAACAGAGCCAAAACGGTTTACTAGTATTTAGATATAACAACGAATAATTAAAAAGGCTTTGCAGAAACGCAAAGCCTTTTTTGATTTGTCACATCCAATTTTCTTCAATAAATCGACAGTATTTAACTAAAGAACCATAGCCTCAAACGGAATAACAGTGTCATACCCTTT
Organism: Winogradskyella sp. MIT101101; assembly: GCF_047126865.1. Taxonomy (NCBI): domain Bacteria; kingdom Pseudomonadati; phylum Bacteroidota; class Flavobacteriia; order Flavobacteriales; family Flavobacteriaceae; genus Winogradskyella; species Winogradskyella sp. MIT101101. Next base: position 2,692,331 of record NZ_CP138982.1, read on the forward strand.
GGCTTTAAAATAATCCGTTGGATCGGTTTCCGAGGTCATTAAAACAAAATCACCTCCCCAAGCACCAAGGCTTTTTATGGCTCCTTTAAAGTCATGAAACAAGCTAGCTTTAACAGGCTCCTGTAGGATTAATCCAGAAATAAGATTTTCATGCGCATCGATAAGACTATTAAATGTTGAAAGTGATTCACATGCAATCATGGATTCAGTGATTTGATTTACCTTCTTTATAATAGAAACGTCAACTCTATTTAAGCTTTTGTAGGCTTTGATGCCATCTCTACTGTTTTGCTTTTGGTTGAGGTAAACAAAATATAAATGATGCTTAAACTTCGGGTTAAATGCAACGGTTGTAACCACTGGGTTGTGATTTTCATCTAATTGATATGTTATTGGCGAATTATGTTGAGCACAAGCAATATCATAACCGCTTCCACCAAACGTTTGTTCTAAAAGTGCATAGGCATCAACCTCTGCCCAATCGGCTATATTATTGATGAGTGTTGAGGATGTTCCCAATCCCCATTTTCTATTAAAATCTTGATGCGTAGTAATATTATAACCTTGATGATCACTTAGGAATTCAGGATTTAATTTTTGTGCAGCCTCCAATATTTGAATTAATCGATTACTAACCTCATTGGAATTTTCACTTGTCACACTGAGCGCCTGTCTGCCGAACAGGCAGGCAGTCGAGCTGTCGTCAATTGAAAACTCACCATTAAACCAAACTTTACCTAGCTCATCATAGCTTTTCCAAACAATAGTATTGTTATCATTTGGCTCAACAGTCAAGCTTTGCCCATATTTTGTTGGAATTGCCAATGCCTTAGCACCATCCAGCACAACATATTCTCCAGTGATTAAAAGTTTGCCGTGGCTGTGGTATGTTTTTGAAGTCTTAACCATTTGTTAGGTTTTCGGTGGCTGAGCGTAGTCGAAGCCATAATTTAAAATGGCTATCATTCTTACATTCTGATAGTTTCCTTAATGATTCAAAATTGTTTTTAATCAAAGCTTCCTTTTTAGCTCTACTCCAGCCTTGAATTTGTTTTTCTCTATAAAAAGCATCATCAATTCTTTGAAATTCTTCTAGATAAACTAATTCTACAGGTAACCGTTTTTTTGTGTGATTGGCACCTTTGCCATCATTATGCTCATTGATTCTTGTTTCAATATCGATAGTGCTTCCAGTATAGTAAGAACCATCACTGCATTTTAATATGTAAACGTAACCTTTGGGCATTTTTTAATTATATGGCTTCGACTTCGCTCAGCCACCAGTATAGATTAATTTTATCTTAAATTCTTAATAGCCTCAACTACAGCGCCATGAGTCACTACATTGGTTTTAAAGTGTTCAATCAACCGCACTTTTTCCTTAGGTGTCGCTTTAAGTTGGTTGAGGATATTCATAAGGTGCATTTTCATATGCCCTTCTTGAATTCCGGTTGTGGTGAGTGATTTAACAGCTCCAAAATTCTGTGCTAAACCTGCAACAGCTACAATCTGCATTAAATCTCTGGCAGAAGGATTTCGTAGCATTTCAAGGGAAAATTTCACCAATGGATGTAAATTGGTCAGTCCGCCAACCGTGCCTAGCGCTAATGGTATTTCCAACCAAAATTTAAAAACACCATCCTCAATAGAGCAATGGGTTAAACTAGAATATTGTCCATCTTTTGCTGCATAAGCATGCACTCCTGCTTCAACTGCTCTAAAATCATTTCCTGTGGCCAATATCACAGCATCAATACCGTTCATCGCTCCTTTATTGTGCGTTACTGCTCTATAAGGTTCTACTTCAGCAATATTTACAGCTTGCTTAAATTTCTCAGCAAATTCCTCTGGGTTTTTTATGTCCTTACTTTTTAATTCAGAAACAGGACATTCTACTTCGGCTCTCACCAAACAATTGGGCACGTAGTTAGAGAGTATGCTCATAACCACATCGAGATTGCCTTCTAAATTATGCTCGGCTTCATTTTTCAAGGTATCAGCGAACTGCTCTAAACACGAGTTGATAAAATTTGCACCCATGGCATCTAGCGTTTCAAACGTAGTATGCAACTGGTAATAATCATCTAATTTTTCAGTTTTATTTCTAAGTTCAATATCCAAAATTCCACCTCCACGACGTTCCATATTTTTCGTGATATCTGAGGTTGAGGACAAAAGCTTCGGCTTTACTACTTTAAAAAAAGAAGCTAAGTCATTGAAATCGCCATCATACGTAAAATGCACCTGGCCAATTTTCTCAGTAGAAATAACTTCAGCTTTAAACCCACCTCTTTTCAGCCAAAATTTTGCAGCCTTACTAGCTGCTGCCACTACAGAACTTTCTTCAATGGCCATTGGGATGGTATAGAGTTTACCGTTTATTGAGAAATTAGGGGCAACACCTAAAGGTAGATAGTAATTTGTTATGGTGTTTTCAATAAATTCATCATGTAGCTTCTGGAGCTTTTCATCAGAATTCCAATACTGTTTTACCAGTTTTCGAGCTATGTCTTTGTCGGTAAAGTAAGTATCTAAGAGCCATTCAATCTTTTCGGATTTTGAAAGCTTAGAAAAGCCAGAAATAGCATTTGACATAGATTAAGTAATTTAAAAAACAAAGATACTGAGATTGGCATAAATTGTGTGCATAATCTGTTTTAATTGCCGATTTACTGTTAATAATAACTGTTTTTTCCATAATTTTTAGTAAACTTGGCATTGCTTTATTGAAATAGAAAATTTATGAAATTGAGACACTTCATTGCCCTTATTGGTTTTTTAACCACTTCTTTAATTTATTGTCAAAATAAGCAAATCACGCTCGAAGATATTTGGAGTGGAGAATTCAGAACCGAAGGCATGCAAGCCTTACATTCTATGAAGAATGGTAAACAGTATTCGGTATTAAATTTTGATAGAGAAAGCAGAACAGCTACTATAGATATTTACGATTACAAAACCTTGGAAAAAGTAAAGACCTTGGTGTCTTCTGAAGATATTTCGGAGATTCAAGGTTTTTTTGATTATACCTTCAGTGATGACGAGTCCAAAGTAATTCTAACCACTAACGAAAAACCTGTTTTCAGACGCTCTCGACTAGGTGAATATTATGTATATGATATTGAAACCAAATCATTGACCAAGGTTTCTGATGACTTGGTGCAAGAACCAACCTTATCACCAGACGGCACCAAAATCGCTTATGGCTTTGAAAACAACCTTTATGTGAAGGATTTAGCTTCGGGTAAAGTGAATCAGATTACTACTGATGGTGAAAAGAACAAAATCATCAATGGTATTACGGATTGGGTGTATGAAGAAGAGTTCAGCTTTGTAAGGGCTTTTGATTGGAGTGCGGATAGCAACCAAATTGCCTTTATTCGCTTTGATGAAACTGAAGTGCCAGAATTTTCAATGGATGTTTTTGGATCTGGTTTATACCAAACGCAACAGGTGTTTAAATATCCTAAAGCAGGTGAAGCTAATTCTAAAGTGTCGTTGCATCTTTATAATTTAGAATCTAATAATGTATCCGAGTTAAAGGTTGATAAAACATACGAAGACTTTTATATCCCGAGAATAAAATGGACCAAGGATCCTAATGTGTTAAGCGTACAATACATGAATCGTCATCAAAATGAGCTAGACCTGTGGTTCATCAATACAAAAGAGATGTCTTCCGATTTGGTTTTGGCTGAAAAGGATAATGCTTATATCGATGTAACTTTCAACCTTACTTTTTTAGAGGATAATAGTTTTATCTGGACGAGTGAAAAGGATGGTTTCAATCATATTTACCACTATTCAAAAGACGGTGATTTAATCAATCAGGTTACCGATGGTGATTGGGAAGTAACTAATTACTATGGTTTCAATGAAAAAGCCAACAAAATTTATTATCAATCGACAGAAAACGGTTCTATTAATAGAGATGTTTATTCCATCAAATTAAACGGTAAAAATAAAAAGCGACTGACAAAATCTGAAGGCACTAACAGTGCGTCATTTAGTGCAGACTTCACGTATTTTATCAATACACATTCCAGTGCCACCACACCACCGGAATATACGTTGCACAATGCTAAAACTGGTGACCTTGTAAAAGGCATAAAAGATAATGACAAGCTAGCTCAAAAAGTTGGTGATTATGTGACGTCGAAGAAAGAATTCAGTACCATTAACGTTAATGGGAATGACTTAAACATGTGGATGATTAAACCTGCAGATTTTGATGAAAACAAAGAATATCCGCTGTTTATGTATCAGTATTCTGGTCCAGGTTCGCAACAAGTGGCCAACCGTTGGAACAGTACAAATGATTACTGGTACCAAATGTTGGCACAACAAGGCTATATTGTGGTTTGTATAGATGGAAGAGGTACTGGTTATAAAGGTGCTGACTTTAAAAAAGTAACCCAAAATGAATTGGGTAAATACGAAGTAGAAGACCAAATCGCTGCGGCAAAAAAGTTGGGTAAACTATCATATATTGATGAAGACCGCATCGGAATTTGGGGTTGGAGTTATGGTGGCTTTATGAGTAGTAATGCACTTTTTAAAGGTAACGATGTCTTTAAAATGGCAATTGCGGTGGCACCTGTAACAAGCTGGAGATTTTATGACACCATTTACACCGAACGTTATATGACTACACCACAGGAAAACCCAAGTGGTTATGATGAGAACTCACCAATCAATCATGTGGATAAGCTTGAAGGCGACTTTTTATTAATCCATGGTTCGGGAGATGATAACGTACACTTACAGAACACCATGCGTATGGTTGAAGCTTTGGTACAAGCCGATAAGCAATTTGAATGGATGATTTATCCAGACAAAAACCATGGAATCTATGGAGGCAATACAAGATTACATTTATATAAAAAGATGACCAATTTTATCCATAAAACTCTAGGTGATAAGCTAGAGCAAAATGAGAAAGAGGAAACGGAAACATCTAAGATTAAAGGCTAGGTAAACTAAAAACTAACTAAATTAATTATATATGGAATTTAAATTCGGAGGATCAGAAACTAACCAAAGGACTGTATTAGGTCACCCTTCAGGTCTATTTGTATTGTTTTTTACAGAAATGTGGGAGCGATTTTCATACTATGGAATGCGCGCTTTACTTGTACTTTTCTTAACTGCAGCTATATTAGGTGAAGGTGGCTGGGGCTGGGAGCGTTCAGAAGCTCTATTATTGTATGGATGGTATACTGGTTTGGTTTATATAACACCGATTATTGGTGGTTTTATTGCGGATAAATTCACGGGTTATCGTAATGCTGTTGTTATAGGAGCTTTGCTTATGACCTTAGGACATGCTTCAATGGCGCTAGAGGTGACAGCAGATATGTTTTTCTATTTAGGTCTAGGACTTTTAATTATTGGTAATGGAATGTTTAAACCAAATATTTCTTCTATGGTCGGTCAATTATATAAATCACAAGGAAAAGAAAAGGATGCTGGCTATACCATTTTCTATATGGGTATTAATGCAGGTGCATTCTTAGGGATTTTATTGTGTGGTTACATCGGAGAAAAAGTTGGCTGGCACTATGGATTTGGACTAGCAGGAATTTTTATGTTTTTTGGTATGTTGCAATTCTATTTTGCTCAGAAGATTTTTGGACGAATTGGATTGTCACCAAAAGGTACTCAAGATTTTGATGACGCCGTTGAAGATTCATTAGAAGAGACTAAGGATATTATTGAAGAAGTATCAAGTGAGGCTGAAAAATCAAAAATTACTTCTGATAGGTTAAAAGTAATTGGTGTTTTTGCATTCTTTACCATTTTCTTCTGGTGGGCTTTTGAACAAGCAGGAGGTTCTATGACTGTTTTTGCAGCAGATTATACCGATAGAGTATTAACGGGTGAAGGCGCTATTACCTTTAAAATATTTAATACACTATTGACTGTTGTGCCTATGTTAATTATCACCTGGGTATTACTGTTGTTATTTAAACAGACATTTTCAAAATATTCACTATCTAATTTATTACTCGGTACAAGTTTCGTTATCATCTGGGGAATTGTGATTTGGATGTTAAACAGAGAATTTGGTTCAGAAGAATCTGAGGTGCCTGCGTCATGGTTTGGTATCCTAAACTCATTCTTTATCATTGCGTTTGCACCGTTGTTTTCTAAAGTCTGGGAAAGTAAATACAATCCATCAGGTCCAGTGAAGTTTGCCATTGGATTAATTTTATTAGGACTCGGTTTTGGAATATTAGCTTACGGTTCAATGGGTATTCCGTTAGGAGCAAAAACAGCTTCAGTTAGTATGATATTCTTAATATTGGCATACTTATTCCACACCTTAGGTGAACTATGTGTATCTCCTGTTGGTCTTTCTTATGTGAGTAAATTGGCACCGATTAAATTAGTGGGCTTAATGTTTGGTGTATGGTTTGTCGCCAACTTTATTGCTAATTTAACTGCAGGTTGGACAGGTAGTTATATAGATCCTATTGTCGAAGAATATGGTATGAGCACATTCTTTTTGATATTTACAGCAGTACCAGTTGGAGCAGGAGTAATAATGTTAATATTAAATAAAACTTTAATAAGAATGATGCATGGTATTCGCTAATCTCAATTAGCCAGAAACCGTTAAAATACCTTAAAATGCTCCTCAATAGGAGCATTTTTTGTAAGTTCGGTATAACATTTGCTACAAATGAGATATGAAATGAGGAAAAGATGGAATTCATAATTGGAGCTATAGGTTGGTTGACGAATTACATTTGACAGAATTATAAAAATGAAAACCTACAAATGAAAAAATTACATTATATAATAGCATTTATAGCCTTTGGAGCGTTAATGTCGTTTCAAAAGAGCCTAAATAATGATGCGGACAAAATTAATTGGATAACTATAGAAGAGGCCATTGAACTTCAAAAAGAAGAGCCTAAAAAAATCATTATGGACGTTTACACCAATTGGTGTGGACCGTGTAAGATGTTAGATAAAAACACCTTTCAGAATGCAGACGTTGTTGAGTATATCAATGAGCATTACTATGCCGTAAAATTTAATGCAGAAGGTAATGACGAGGTGACTTTTAATGATAAAACATTTAAAAATCCCAATTACGATCCTGCCAAGGCCAATAGACGTAATAGTGCCCATGAATTTGCAAGATACCTTCAAGTCAGGGCTTACCCAACAATAGTGTATTTTGATGAAGAGGCAAACGTTATCGCGCCAATTTCAGGATATATGAAACCACAACAAATAGAATTGTATTTAAAGCTGTTTAACACAGATAAATACAAGGAAATGGATACGCAAGAAAAGTTTAACGAATATTTTAAATCCTTTAAACCGACGTTTAAGGAATAAAAAGCTTATTCAAGTATAAAAGCTCCCTTTTCATTAGTGTAATGGAAAGGGATTTTTCTTTGTGCGCATGTTGCCTTCCAACGTCTTACGTAAGATTTATAGTTACTAGCATCAGCAATGATTTGCTTAGGTTTTAGACTGTCAATCATTCTTTCAAGATTTATTTTTGGGGAATTACGTAGTAAGATATAATCAGTCTTAAAAGAGATGCCTTTATACACTCCCAAACTGTCAATAGTCAAAATGGTTTTAGCTTTAAATTGATAGACGTTTTTCAAACTATCTATTGATATAGAATCAATGATTTCGCCAACCTTATAGTTTCTAATGACGTTGTCGGTTGCTTGTTTTTCAGCATTAAGATTATGATGAACAATGAGTTTGTCATTCTGTTTCAAGCCAATCAGTGAAAACCGACTTTTATTAAACACAATAAATGCTTCCTCTTTATTGTTGAGCGTGTTATGGATAAATGTAGCTTGAAAGGCTAGAATCCCAACTAAACATATCGCTATCCACTTAAAATTCCTGAATTTATATATCTGCACCATAGCAACAATGATAAAGTAAGCACATATCACTTGAAGTAAAGTAAACGGAATATCCCGAAACAGAAAATCCTCAAACTGTGCTACCCAAGCAATAAACCCGTTTAGGCTTTCAATGATAAGACTGTAACCTTTGACTATAAACTCTGGTAATACATTCAAAAGCGCCAATATAATAACCAACAACCCAAAGCCAAGAATCAAACCCAAAAACGGAATGACGACTAAATTTGAGATAAAGAATAAACCCGGAAACTGATGAAAGTAAAACAGACTAATGGGTACCACACCAAATTGTGCTGCAAGCGTAACGGTAAAGATTTGCCATAGCTTGTCGGTCACCAAATACTTGGGTTTCCAAAGTCTATAGAATATCGGTTGAATACTGACAATGCCCAAAACCGCCAAATAACTCATCTGAAAACCGACTTCAAACAGAAATGTGGGTTTAAAAAGTAAAATTAAAAAGGCTGATATGGCTAGTGTATTATAAATATTGGTTGGTCGCTTTAAGTGCATCGCAATACTGATGATGCTAAACATGGCTACGGCTCTGGTAACGGATGGCGATAGACCTGCTATTACGGCAAACGACCACAATATAGTAACCAAGACTAATGGTCTGATGTAGTTCCCATACTTGAGATAGAGTAGAGGTCTAAACAGAAAATTTAGAATCCATAGTATAATCCCAACATGAAGTCCAGAAACTGCCAGAATATGTATGGTGCCAGAATTGACATAATTATTATACACGCTTTTATCAATGGTTTGGCGTTGGCCCAACAACAAGGCATTTATAATGCTGAGCGTATCATCTGCAAAACCGGCTTCAACAAGTTTTTCGTTGATGGTGGCTCTCAATTGGTCGGCGAATCCATAGATGGATGTTTTAGAGTCTGACACCAAAAACAACTCACTTTGTTTAAGATAGAGTTGGTGATAGACCTGTTTCAATTCTAAATATTTACTGTAATCAAACTGATGTGGATTTAACGGTTTTTGAATCGTTTGAAGTTCTGAGGACGTAAAGAATACGGAATCCACTGGTAAAACTCCACCAATGGAATCTGGCTTAACGTTTATGAGCAATTTTCCTGTGGCAGACTTATCATCAATTGACAATACAGAAACAATATATTTATCATTATAAGTATCTGGCTTAAGGCGCTCATCTATTTTAAAGGTTATGGTGTTAAACGTATCATTAACGTCTAAATTTGTATAGTGATGCGGTCGTAACTTTTCATTTTGAATGTTATAGGCATTGATGCCAATACCAACCATGCATAGATAGGTCAGCAATGCGAAAAAGGGTTTACGGTTTATTTTTCGTCTCAGCAACAACCAATAGCCACCAAGTAGAAGGATTAAAGCAATAGTAGCAATAAGAGCACTATTAAAATCAAGTTTAAAATAATGCGCAATGACAATGCCTATGATAAGGCATAGCGTTAATTTTATGATGGTGAAATTTAGTAACTTCATGGAAATGAGTTACTAATATAAGAAATGATTACAAAACTCTTCTCGCCTGTACAAAAGCAAAATACCAATACTTTTCTGCCAAGGACGAAATCATAACACCTCTACTTGTTGAGGCATGTATAAATTCTACATTGCCTGTGCGGACATTGGTAACAATGCCGACATGGTTGACCTTTCTGCTGTTTTTCCTAGTAGCAAAAAATACTAAATCTCCTACGTTTACTTCTTTAAGGTCTATCCAATCTCCAAAGCTTTTTAAATCAGATGTCGTACGAGGCACAGAAATGTTGTTGTCTGTAAATGATGTATAAATCAAACCAGAGCAATCCATACCACGCTTTGTAGTGCCACCATATTTATAACGTGTGCCATTGAACTTTTTGGCGTAATTAGCAATGGTTTCAGCTTCTTCTGAAGGCTTTGTGTTGGTATTAACCTTTACCGTATGTGTTTGCCTTTTTTTACTGGAATAGTTTTTTTTGGATTTGCAGCTACTTGCAATCATCACTAAAAGCAGTATCGGTAATAGTCTTCTCATTTGTAGGATTTGGAATTTAGTTTTTGTCATTTGAAATTTTTGAAACAATCAACTTAGCCGCATTCTCACTGGCACCTTTGCCTCCTAATTTTTTCTCTAATTCATAATAATCTAAAAAGAGTTGCTCGCGCTTATCGGAATGTAAGATGGAAGCCAATTCTTTCTTTAAACGTTTTTTATTGAGGTCTCCTTGTATGAGTTCAGTAACCACTTCACGATCCATAATTAAATTTACCAATGAGATAAATTTTAAGGTAATAATGCGTTTGGCAATTTGGTAAGAAATCCAATTGGCTTTATAGCAAACCACTTGCGGTACTTTGTAAAGCGCAGTCTCTAAAGTCGCTGTGCCAGAAGTCACCAAAGCGGCATTTGAAATGCTCAACAAGTCATAGGTTTTGTTAGACACAAAACTCACATTACTCTTTTTGATAAATGTTTCGTAAAACTCAAAATCCTGACTTGGTGCACCAGCAATGACAAACTGATAATCTTCAAAATCATCAACCAAACTCAGCATTACTCCAAGCATTTTGGTGATTTCTTGCTTTCTACTGCCTGGTAATAGTGCAATTATGGGTTTGGTACTTAAGAGATGAGTTGTTCTGAATTCATTTTCGTCAATTTGAGGTCGATCTGCAATGGCATCAATTAATGGATGGCCCACAAAATTCACATCATAACCATACTTTTTATAGAATTCCTTTTCAAACGGAAGAATACAGTACATGGCATCAATATCGCGTTTGATTTTCTCAACACGACCTGCTCTAGAAGCCCAAACCTGTGGCGAAATGTAATAATGTGTTCTAAAATTATGCTCCTTTGCCCACTTGGCTATTCTGAGATTAAAACCTGAATTATCAATGAAAATAATCACGTCAGGATGAAACGTTTCAATATCCATTTTGCAGAATTTTATATGACCAGAAATTTTTCTGAGGTTAAAAATCACCTCAGCAAAGCCCATAAACTGGCGCTCTTTGTAATGCATCACCAACTCACCACCAACAGCTTGCATTAAATCACCTCCCCAAAATCTAATGTTGGCTTCAATGTCTTGTTGAAATAAAGCCTTCATAAGATTAGAGCCATGTAAATCGCCCGAAGCTTCGCCAGCAATGATGTAGTATTTCATTAATTAAAAAATTTAATGATCATGGTTACTATAAAAATTAGCAAAGTAGCAATGAGCACACCTTTAGCTCGGTTATCTTGATTTTTCTTTAGAAATAGAAAAAAAGCACCAAGATTCAACAAGGCTCCAATACTCATAAGTTTGGTTAAGGTGCCACTTGCAATGGCTTGTTGTATAACTTCTCCCCAATTATCCGACTTTCCAAAAATCTGTATGGCAAAAATCAACCCAAACACTGCAGCAATAACACCGACTACAAATCCAATGATAATGTCTTTTTTAGTCATTTAGTTTCCAGGTATTAATATTTTGAATGCTATGATGTGCCGTTAAATCAAATTGAACCGGAACAAGAGAAACATAGCCATTCGCCAAAGCCCATTCATCCGTATCTTCGCCTTCGTCCATATTTACAAATTTACCGGCTAACCAGTAATAATCGCGTCCCATTGGGTTGGTACGCTTATCAAATTCCTCTACCCAATTGGCACGTGCCTGGCGACAAACTTTAATCCCTTTAATGTCTTTTTTGTCGAGATTTGGTAGGTTAACATTTAATACGACTCCATCAGGTAAACCATGCTCCAAAACTTGTCTTGTAATGGTTTCAACAAAGGGTTTGCAATGCTCAAAATTGGCATTCCAGTTGTAGTCTAAAAGCGAAAACCCAATCGCAGGAATCCCTTCAATGCCTGCCTCTAAAGCAGCACTCATGGTGCCAGAGTAAATCACGTTAATTGAGGAATTAGATCCATGATTGATGCCAGAAACACAGATATCTGGTGTTCTGTCCAAAATTTCTCTAACCGCAAGCTTTACACAATCCGCAGGTGTGCCAGAGCAACTATATTCGGGTTGTTTACCATCAATATCCACCTTTTCAATGTACAATGTGTCGTTAACGGTTATGGCATGTCCCATACCACTTTGAGGGCCATCTGGCGCAACAACCACAACATCTCCAATCTTTCGCATAACGGAAATTAAGGTCCGCATTCCTGGCGCTGTAATACCATCGTCATTGGTCACTAAAATTAAAGGGCGTTTAGACATAGGTCTTATCTTTTTTATGATTGGGTAAAAATACTAAAAAGCTAAAGAACGTAGGGTAACTACACCTTTAACAAAAAATTAGTGCCTTGTTTTTTTATGGCACGGTTTTTTCTTCTATTTTAGTGAATTATTGAAGCCTACTTCACTATTAATATTAAAATTTGAAAGAATGAAAGGGAATTATAAATTTTTATTGCTGGCGTTATTAATAGCCTTTGCCTCATGTAGCTTTACAAGCAAAACTTTTGACGATCCGGATAAGGACAAATTACTTATACAACTGATTACTTACGTATTGGACCAAGGGCATTTTCACCCTCAGGACATAAATGATGATTTTTCTGAAAATGTGTTTGAGGATTATTTAAATCAGCTCGACCCATTTAAGCGTTACTTTTATGAGTCTGACATCAAGGAATTTGAAGCTTACAAGCATAAGTTAGACGATCAGATAAAAGCATATGATGTGTCTTTCTTCAGTCTTACGCACGAGCGTTTGTTACAGCGCATAGAGGAATCAAAGAAAATCTATAATGATATCTTGAGTAAACCTTTTGATTTTTCAAAGGATGAAACTTATTCGTCAGATTATGACAATTTAGAATACGTATCCAATAAGCGCGAGATGAAAGAGCGTTGGAGACAGCAACTCAAGTTTTCGACTATTGCTAACTATGATGATGCTATAGCACAACGCGATTCAAACTTAGGAGCAAACAACCTTCCTGAAAGTGTATTTTCTGCTGAAAATGAAAAGTCAACAACTAAAGAGAAGAAATCTCTAGAAGAAATTGAAAAAGAAGCTAGAGAAGCAACGAAACGTTCACTTGACGAGCTTTATGACTTTATTGATGATAGACAGCGTAAAGATTGGTTTGCCGTTTATATCAATGCCATTGTTGAAGAATTCGATCCACATACGTTCTATTTTGCACCAGAGGATAAAGATCGTTTCGATGTGGCTATGTCTGGTAATTTTGAAGGTATTGGAGCAAGACTTCAAAAGAAGATGGATGCTATAATAGTTAATGAAATTATCAGCGGTGGACCAGCATGGAAGGCCAATGAGCTTGAAGTGGGAGACCAAATCATGAAGGTGAGACAAGAGGATGAAGAAGCGCCAGTTAATATTGTAGGTATGCGTTTAGATGATGCCATTAAGTTAATTAAAGGCCCTAAAGGCACAACAGTTAATCTGACACTTAAAAAAGTAGATGGTACTATAGAAGAAATCGCAATAACAAGGGATATTGTAGAGTTGGAAGAAACCTACGCTAAATCTTCAACCGTTATTAAAGATGATAAGAAATTTGGTGTGATTAACTTACCTAAGTTCTACATCAATTTTGAGGATTACAACAAACGAAACGCAGCTTCGGATATAAAGCAAGAGATTATTCGTCTTAAGCAGGAAGGTGTTGAAGGTTTGGTATTAGACTTAAGAAACAATGGTGGTGGTTCACTACAAACTGTAGTTGATATCGCTGGTCTGTTTATTGAAGATGGCCCAATAGTACAAGTTAAAACAACTGGAGAACCTAAAGAAGTTCTTAAAGATAAAGATAAAGCGATTATTTGGGATGGGCCTTTGGTAATTTTGGTAAATGAACTGTCGGCTTCAGCTTCAGAAATTTTAGCCGCAGCAATGCAAGATTATAAACGTGCTATTGTTATAGGTAGTAAGCAAACCTATGGAAAAGGTACAGTGCAAAACGTATTGGATTTAAATAGAATGGTGCGAAACAATTCTAACGGAGATATGGGAGCTTTAAAGTTCACGACTCAGAAATTCTATCGTGTCAATGGTGGCTCTACACAGTTAGAAGGTGTTAAGAGTGATGTTGTAGTGCCAGATCGTTACAGTTATATTAATATAGGCGAAAAAGATCAAGAAAACCCATTGCCTTGGGATAAAATTGATGCTGTGGATTACGAACTATGGGGAAATTATTTCGATTACGATACGACCATAGAAAAAAGTAAAGCACGTATGGCAGCTAACGAGCAGTTAAAGCTTATCGATGCCAATGCACAATGGGTAAAGAAAATTAGAGACCGTGAAATTTATTCCTTGAATTATGAAGATTATAAAAAGGAAATGGAGCTCAACGAAGAAGAAGCAAAACGCTTTGAGAAACTGTCAGAGTATAAAACTGACTTAACGTTCAGCTCATTGCCTTATGAAATAAAACTAATGGAAAAAGATTCGGTTTTAAAAGAAAAACGCAAGCGTTGGCATGTAAGTTTGGCTAAGGACGTTTACATCGAAGAAGCATTAAATGTGCTTAATGATTTAAAAATGACTTATGCTATTAAGAACAATGTCGCGGATGTTAAGAATTAAAAAACCTTAATGGCAAACCAAAACAACTCACTAACAAGTTTAGCGCTTCAAAAGTTTAAAAAGAACTTTTGGGGCGTTTTTAGTTTTGGCATTATTGTTTGTATTGGGTTGATTTCCATTTTTGCCTATCTCTTTGCTCCAGACGCTTCAAAGAATGCTAACCAAATGCATTTGTCAATTCATTCAAAATCCCCTGGGTTTGAAGTGGAAATGCTAACAATCCCATCTGGTGTTGAGTCTGACCAAAACTTTTTATCAAAGCTGTTTTTTGGCAAAGTAAATACGGACACGGAAATTCCAATTCAGTCTTATGAGGTAAAAGGAAATAGGCTTCACTACATAGAGTATGCTTCAGATGGATTGCAAGGCATGGAGAAGCAAATTGAATTGAATCGATTTCCTGACTCAGATTATAAAAAGTATTTAGATAATAGAAGTTTCGTCTTCGGTACGGACAAGTATGGAAGGGATTATTTGAGTCGAATACTAATTGGTTCTCGCATTTCGTTTTTTATTGGATTTATTGCGGTGTTTATTTCCTTGGTTGTAGGTTTGCTAATGGGAAGCCTTGCTGGTTACTATGGTGGAAAGGTAGATACCATAATTATGTGGATTATTAATGTGACTTGGTCCATTCCGACGTTGTTGTTGGTAATAGCCATAACATTGGCATTGGGAAAAGGCTTTTGGCAAGTCTTTATAGCTGTAGGTTTAACTATGTGGGTTGAGGTCGCCAGAGTCGTAAGAGGGCAAATTATCAGTGCTAAGGAAATGCAGTATGTCACAGCTGCAAGAGCTTTGGGATATAACGATTACCGAATTATCACTAAACATATTTTGCCAAACATATTTGGGCCGTTAATCGTAATTTCAGCAGCCAACTTTGCCGCAGCTATCTTAATTGAAAGTGGATTGAGTTTTCTGGGAATCGGAGCTCAACCACCAATGGCAAGTTGGGGAGCGATGATAAAAGATCATTATAATTACATCATATTAGGTAAACCATATTTAGCAATGATTCCAGGACTGTGTATAATGGTCTTAGTGATGGCATTTATGTTGGTTGGTAATGCCTTACGAGATGCTTTGGATGTGAAAACATAGGGGTCTATTGATTCCTCAATCGCTCAATCTCCTCATTAGTTGCTTCAATAAAATTTAAAACGTCTACCTGTCCTATTTTTTTGCTTGAAGAAGTAATAAAGTAAGGTGGCAATTCTTCCCAAGTCTTCAATAGTTCCTGGCAATAGTCCTCTACATATCGCTCAATGGCCTTAGGTTTCAATTTGTCAGCTTTTGTGAAGATGATACCAAAGGGTATTCCGCTTTCACCCAAATATTGCATAAACTCTAAATCGATAGGCTGAGGTTTGTGTCTAATATCTACCAACACAAATGCGGAAACCAATTGTTGACGCTGCTCAAAATAGTTGGTAATAAACTTCTGGAATTTCTTTTTTGAGGTTTTAGACACACGTGCATAACCATAACCAGGTAAATCCACTAAGTACCAACTGTCATTAATAATAAAATGATTAATAAGCTGTGTTTTACCAGGTCTTCCTGAAGTTTTTGCCAAGCTTTTTCGGTCAGTTAGCATATTTATTAATGAAGACTTCCCGACGTTACTCCTTCCTATAAAGGCATATTCAGGTATAGGGTTCTTAGGGCATTTTGCCACTTCAGAATTACTAACAACAAATTCAGCTGATTTTATTTTTCCCATTTTTTGTTCCCACGAAAGTGGAAATCTTTTTAAATTAAACTTTATTTTTTACACTGATGTTCTCTTTTTTGTGGGAAGGGTTAGGGATGGGCTTAAAACCCTCGTTTATCAAGCCAAGAATTCAAAATTTTATTGAATTCCTCAGGATGCTCCATCATGGCAGCGTGCCCACATTTATCGATCCAAAACAAATCAGAGTCAGGTAAAAGTTCATGGAATTCTTCTGCAACTTCAGGTGGAGTTACACTGTCATTTTTCCCCCAAATAATGCAGGTTGGAGTATTCATATTGGGCAGATCCTTAGCCATATTATGCCTAATGGCACTTTTGGCAATGGCCAGTGTTTTTACAAGTTTGTTTCTATCGTTTACGGTTTCATAAACCTCATCAACAATTTCCTTAGTAGCAACCGCAGGATCATAGAACACGTCTTGTGCTTTCTTTTTTATCACTTCATAATCACTACGCTTGGTATAACCGCCACCCATGGCACTTTCGTAAAGTCCAGAGCTTCCTGTAATAATAAGTGCCTTAACTTTTTCAGGATACAATTTGGTGTGGTATAAACCTATATGACCTCCTAATGAATTTCCTAACAGGATAACTTCATCAAAGCCTTTAAACTCAATAAAATCCTTAAGATAATTAGCAAAACTTTTTACGTTGGTCTTTAATAGTGACATGGTATAGATAGGGAGTTCCGGAATAACGACTTTATAACCATTATTACTAAAGAAATTGGTAACAGAATCGAAATTACTCAATCCACCCATTAATCCATGAAGCACTATAATCGGTGTGCCTTCTCCTACTTCAATATATCTATAATCCTTTTCTTTTTTTAAAAGGTGTGCCATCTATAAAGTTAGTGCTTAGTGTTAAAAACAAATATAACTAAATCCTTTTTAAAACAAATAGAATTATTGGCTTTCAATTCGTTTCATTTTGTAATGATAACGCTTAATCTGTTGATAAACAAAACTTGCTGAATAATGTGAAGCGTTCTGATTTTAATGGGCTTACAAAAAGATAGGAAAACTTGAAATTCAAAACTTATCAACAAAAGTGGGAGATCGTGGTAAAATGTGGTAAAATTTTCAATATATTTGAATTTCAATCGTTAAAGTGGGAAATCAAGGATATTGAATTCATTTATTGGAACATACGAATGTAAAGCTGATGCCAAAGGAAGGTTAATGATTCCTGCTGTGTTAAAAAAGCAGTTGTCTGCTGCTTTACAAGATGGTTTTGTGCTCAAACGAGCTGTGTTTCAACCATGCTTAGAGCTCTATCCAATGGCAGAATGGAACAACCTAATGGCCAAGGTGAATAAGCTTAACCGATTCAAAAAGAAGAATAATGATTTTATAAGACGATTTACGGCAGGTGTTAAAGTGGTAGAGGTTGATAATGCAGGCCGACTATTAATCCCAAAAGATTTAATTGGTTTTTCTGGTATTACAAAAGAAGTAGTGCTGGCCTCTGCGGTTAACATTATTGAAATCTGGGACAAGACAAAATACGAACAGGCTATTGACGATGCGGCTTCAGATTTTGCAGATCTAGCTGAAGAAGTGATGGGACAAGATGATGATGACAATGGAATATCATAATGCAGTACTACTTAAAGAAACCGTTGATGGCTTAAACATAAAACCAGATGGAGTTTATGTAGATGTCACGTTTGGTGGAGGAGGCCATAGTAGGGAGATTTTATCCAGACTTGGGCCGAACGGTAAACTCTATGCTTTTGATCAAGATAAGGACGCGTTGTCCAATACCATTGAAGACGATCGATTTGTTCTCATTAATGAGAATTTTAGATATATAAAAAGGTTCTTAAGATTTTATGGAGTAAAGGAAGTTGATGGTGTATTGGCAGACTTCGGAGTCTCATCACATCAGTTTGATGTTGCAGAACGTGGTTTTTCAACACGTTTTGAAGCGAAGCTTGATATGCGAATGAACCAAAACAGCAAGCTGTCTGCTTTTGAAGTGATTAACAATTATGAAGAAGAGCAGCTTAGGGCAGTGCTTTATCAATATGGAGAACTGAGACAAGCACCAGCTATGGCAAGGGTAATTGTTTCGGAGCGAAAAGTAGCACCAATTGAAACCAGCGAGCAATTAAAGGTGGTCTTGAAGCAGTTTCTAAATCACAGGAAGGAAAATAAGGTATTGGCTCAAATTTTTCAAGCCGTCCGAATAGAAGTGAATCAAGAGATAGAGGTGTTGAAAGAGCTGCTTTTACAGATGCCAGAAATATTGAAAGTTGGTGGGAGATTAAGTTTTATTTCGTACCACTCTTTGGAGGATAGACTGGTAAAACGTTTTATAAGAAACGGCTTGTTTGAAGGAGAGCCTGAGCGTGATGTCTTCGGAAATTTTGAAGTGCCATTAAAAAAAGTGGGCAAATTAATAGTGCCATCAGCATCAGAAATAAAAAACAACAATAGAGCACGAAGCGCAAAGCTTCGTATTGCTGAGAAGATATAATATAATGTCACACTGAGCGCAGTCGAAGTGTTTTGTTAGAATAAATTAAAAGAGATTCCTGCCTATGCAGGAAGTAGCATGAAGAAAAACATCTACAGCATATTACGTGGAAAGTTTCTAATCAGTGATGATTCGTTTAAAAATTGGCGCATCATCATTTTTATTTCGGCATTGGCCATTGTAATGATTGCGAGTTCGCATAGTGCAGACAAAAAAGTGCATGAAATTGCAAGACTCACTAATGAGGTAAAGGAATTAAGGTCAGCATTTGTAGATGGACGCTCAACATTGATGCGATTAAAAATGGAGTCAACCATTATAAAAAAAGTGGCGAAAAAGGACATTAAGATTTCTGAGATTCCTCCAACAAAAATTAGAGTAAGATCACAACAAGAATAAACTTTGGCAACAACAGAAACCAACATATTAAACAGATTGTACTTCGTAGCAGGCTGCATGTTTGTCTTTGCGCTTGCTGTGGTGTTTAAGTTGTGTACTATTCAATTTATCCAAGGAGATGAGTACAGGGAATTGGCCGAAAAACGAACAGTCAAGGATTTCGACATAGAGCCCAATCGAGGCAATGTATATTCAGCAGATGGTAGTTTATTGGCGACTTCCATTCCAAAATACGACATAAGAATTGATGCGATACAGGCAAAGGATCCAGTTTTTGAAGAACACATAGGTGCATTAGCAGATTCACTTTCGGTTTATAAAGGAAAGTCAGCATCCTACTACAAAAACATCATAAGAAAGGCACGCCAAAACAAGAATAGATATTTCCTGTTGGCAAGGAATATTAGCTATTCAGACTATATAAGAATGCGCAACTTCCCTTTGCTCAACCTTGGAGCAATTAAAGGAGGCTTAATTGTAGAGCAAACTACAAGACGTGAGCATCCTATGGGTGAAATTGCTGCGCGATCAATTGGTTATGAGCGTTTTGACGAAGATGGCCATGTAAGCAGGGCAGGTATCGATGGTGCTTTTGGTGAAAAATATTTAAGAGGTGTCAAAGGAAAACGTTTAAAACAAAAAATAGGAAATGGACAATGGAAACCAATTGCCGATTTTGACCAAGTTGAACCGCAGGATGGCTACGATGTCTATACGACGATTGATGTTAACATTCAAGATATAGCGCACCATTCGCTTTTAGGTCAACTTGAAAAGTATGAAGCAGAACATGGTTGTGTTGTGGTTATGGAAGTAAAGACCGGTGAAATAAAAGCTATAGCTAACCTAGCTAAAACATCAAAAGGAACCTACTACGAGAAAAGAAATTATGCCGTGTATGAGTCTCACGAGCCAGGCTCAACGTTCAAGGTTATGGCCATGATGGCTGCTCTTGAAGATAAGGTTATAGACACTTCTACGGTTATCGATACAAAGAATGGACGAAAATACTTTTATGGTCGCGTAATTAATGATTCTGGTAATGGTTATGGGAAGATATCGGCTGCTAGAACCTTGGAAGTATCCTCTAACATTGGTTTGGCAACCATTATTGATGAAAACTACTCAAAAAACCCTAAGAAATTTATAAATCACATTAAGCGATGGAAGCTAAACGATTCCTTGGATATACCAATTTTAGGTGAAGGTATTCCCAATATACCTGAGCCAGGTAAATCTAACTGGAGTAAAAATGCTTTACCATCAATGGCTTACGGCTATAATTTAACCATTACACCATTGCAAACGCTAACATTTTATAATGCCATTGCCAATAAGGGTGAAATGATAAAACCTCGCTTTATTAAGTCTGTAAAATCCTTCGATAAGGATATTGAAGTGTTTAAAAAGGAAGTCTTGGTCGATAAGATATGTTCAGATAAAACTTTGTCAGAAATACAGGATATTCTAAAAAATGTAGTGATTCGTGGGACGGGAAAACGTATGTATTCCGAAACGTTTTCCATGGCAGGAAAAACTGGTACAGCCAGAACGGACTATGCTAATTATGAAGAATGGAGAAAGGACAGAAAGTACATTTCATCTTTTGCAGGTTACTTTCCGGCTGACAATCCAAAGTATTCTTGTATAGTGGTAATCCATAAACCAAGCACAGAAGTTGGATACTATGGAGCAGATGTTACAGGTCCTGTTTTTAAGCGTATTGCCCAAAAAATATACACAGACACACCGATTATAGATGAAGTAAAAACTTTAGACTTTAATAATAAAGTGGTTGATGAAGATTTTGAAGACTACTATGAAAACGCCCGTAAATACAAAGAGTTAATGCCAAGTGTCATTGGCATGCCTGCAATGGATGCAATAGCTCTACTTGAAAATCTTCAGGTTAACGTAAAAGTTAAGCTAAAGGGCAGCGGCATCATAAAAGCACAGTCTGTTGAAAGACATCAGAAATTAAAGCCTAACCAAACCATTGTCTTAGAAGCATCATGATGATATTAAAAGACATATTGTACAAGGTTACTATTAACGCTGTGGTTGGTAGCACAAGTGTTTCTGTAAACAAAATAGAATTCGATTCGCGCCAAATCAAAAAGAATGATGTTTTCGTAGCCATATCTGGCACAATTACAGATGGTCACAAGTTTATTGAAAAAGCCATTGCTGATGGAGCAATTGCTATAGTGTGTGAAACACTCCCTAAATCTCTAGAAGAAGGAGTGACCTACATAGAAGTGGCTAACTCTAACCAGGCATTGGCATATATGGCGGCCAATTATTACGAGCATCCATCAGAAAATTTAAAACTGATCGGAGTTACTGGCACTAATGGCAAGACTACAGTTACAAGTTTGTTGTATCAGCTTTTCAAGAAGGCAGGGTATAAGGTTGGGTTATTATCTACGGTAAAAGTTATGGTAGATGACAAAACCTTTAAAGCCACACATACCACTCCAGATTCGTTGACCATCAACAAGTATCTTAAAATGATGAATGACGAAGGTGTAGAGTTCTGTTTTATGGAGGTGAGTTCGCATGGCATTCATCAAAGTAGAACGGAAGGCTTAAAGTTTGCTGGTGGAATCTTCACCAACCTTTCACACGACCATTTAGACTATCACGATTCGTTTGCGGAATACAGAGATGTAAAAAAAGCATTCTTTGATGGATTGCCTAAGGATGCATTCGCCTTATCCAATATGGATGATAAGAATGGTTTGGTAATGCTTCAAAATACAGTGGCTAAAAAATACACTTATGCCTTAAAAAATTATGCAGATTACAGAGCGCAAATTTTAGAAAACGAATTTGGAGGCTTACTTCTTAAAGTCAACGATAATGAGTTGTGGACGCGCTTAATAGGAAGCTTTAACGCTTATAACATCTTGGCAATTTACGCAGCAGCCGATTTGTTGGGATTAGAAAGCGATGAAGTTTTAAGGTTAATAAGCGAGTTGGAAAATGTATCAGGACGCTTTCAATATTTTATTTCCGAAGACAAAATCACGGCTATCGTGGACTATGCGCATACACCAGATGCCTTAAAGAACGTATTGGAAACCATAAACAATATAAGAACCAAAAACGAAGAATTGATAACGGTTGTTGGTTGTGGTGGAGATAGAGACAAAACAAAGCGACCAAAAATGGCGCATATCGCATCAGCTTTGAGCACTAAAGTGATTTTTACAAGTGACAATCCACGTAGCGAAGTCCCTGAAACCATTATTGAAGATATGGAAAAAGGGGTTGAGCCACAGAATTTTAAAAAGACACTGTCTATAACAGATAGAAAACAAGCGATTAAAACAGCTTGTCAAATGGCAGAAGCCAAGGATATTATCCTTATAGCAGGAAAAGGGCACGAAACCTATCAAGAGATCAAAGGAGAACGCTTCGATTTTGATGATTATAAAATAGTACGAGAATTTTTAAAACAATTACAAAAGTGAATTGAGATTTACGATATACGATTTTAGAATTACGAATAGAAATTGAAACAAATAATAAAAAATAGAACCCAAAAATACGCAGCAGATTGTTGGCACTTGTGTACTAAGTTTCCTGTTTCTAGAGAGTTTAATGCTTTTTGTAATCAGTTGATAAGATGCTCAAGTTCAGTTGGTGCTAATTATAGGGCAGCATGTAGAGCTAAATCTGATGCTGATTTTATCAATAAGCTAAAAATAGTTGAGGAAGAGACAGATGAAAGTATGTATTTCTTAGAATTATTGCTTGAAGTAAGCAACAAAGAGCATACTGAAATAAAGAGGTTACATGCCGAAGGCAATGAGTTACTATCAATTGTAGTAGCATCAATAAAAACAATGAGAGCCAAGAATCGTAAATCGAGAATCGTAAATAAAAAGTGATAAAAATCAATAAAACTATCACTTTGAACATAGTCGATAAGTTGAAAAGAATAAGATAAATGTTATACTACCTATTTGAATACTTAGAACAACAGTTTCAATTGCCAGGCGCAACACTCTTTGGGTTCCTAACCTTTAGGGCGGCTATGGCTATCATTTTGTCATTGTTGATTTCTACAATATATGGTAAACGCATTATAAGATTTTTACAAAGACAGCAGGTAGGAGAGACCATTCGTGATTTGGGATTAGAAGGACAGGTAGAAAAAGCAGGGACACCAACCATGGGTGGAATCATCATCATATTAGCAACTCTGATTCCTGTGTTGCTTCTGGCTAAGCTAGAAAATATCTACATCATACTGCTCATTATAACCACCCTTTGGATGGGAACAATTGGATTTATTGATGATTATATCAAAAAATTCAAAAATGATAAAGAAGGTTTAAAAGGAAAATTTAAAGTATTGGGTCAGGTCGGATTGGGTTTAATAGTTGGACTAACCCTCTATTTTCATGAAGATGTAACGATTAAAGAAGAGCTACCACTACAAGAGCAAAGGGTTTTACTGGCTGAAAATCCAAATTTACCGGAAGCACAATTGTTCGATGTGGCAGAAAAATCGACCAAAACGACAATTCCTTTTGTAAAGAACAACGAGTTTGATTACTCAGATTTAATAACATGGATTAGTCCAGATTTAGAACAATATGCCTGGATTATTTTCATTCTGGTAAGCATCATCATAGTTACGGCAGTTTCCAATGGAGCCAATTTAACGGATGGAATCGATGGCTTGGCTGCAGGCACATCGGCAATTGTTGTACTAACTCTAGGAATTTTTGCCTGGGTTTCTGGTAATATCATATTCTCACAATACTTAAACATAATGTATATACCACAAGTTGAGGAAATCACCATTTACATCGCAGCCTTTGTGGGTGCATTGGTTGGGTTTCTTTGGTACAATGCGTATCCAGCACAAGTATTTATGGGTGATACGGGAAGTTTAACCATTGGTGGAATAATAGCTGTTATCGCCATCGCAGTTAGAAAAGAGTGGTTAATTCCATTGTTGTGTGGCATTTTTCTGGCTGAAAATTTATCGGTAATGCTACAGGTGAGTTATTTCAAATACACGCGGAAAAAATATGGTGAAGGGAGGCGGATTTTTAAGATGTCACCTTTGCACCATCATTATCAAAAATCAGGATATCACGAAAGTAAAATAGTCACACGATTTTGGATTATTGGCATTTTGCTCGCCATTATTTCGATAGTGACATTGAAAATTAGGTAATGAAAAAATTGGTGATTCTTGGTGGTGGAGAAAGCGGAGTAGGAACAGCACTTCTAGGAAAAGCAAAAGGATACGAAGTATTTGTTTCAGATAGAGGAAAAATTAAAAAAAAGTATAAAGACGTTCTTTTAAATAATGAGATTGAATTTGAAGATGAACAGCATACGGAATTAAAAATTCTGAATGCCGATGTCGTTATGAAGAGTCCTGGTATACCAGATAAAGTGGGTTTGGTGAAACAAATTCGCGAAGCTGGTATAAAAGTGGTTTCAGAAATTGAATTTGCTTCAAACTATACCGATGCAACTTTGGTGGCGATTACAGGAAGCAATGGTAAAACAACGACGGCAACCTTAACGCATCATTTACTTAAACAAGAGTTAGATATTGGTTTAGCCGGAAACATAGGTGACAGCTTTGCAAAACAGGTTCTGGCGAAAAATCACGACAACTATGTTTTGGAAGTCAGCAGTTTTCAATTAGATGATATTCATCATTTCAAACCTAAAATTGCGGTTTTAACCAACCTTACACCAGATCATTTAGATCGATACGACAACAAGTTTGAAAACTATATCGCTTCAAAATTTAGAATTGTAGAAAATCAAACGGAAAACGATTTTTTCATCTATGACGCAGATGATGAAGTGATTTTAGAATGGCTTCAAAACCATCAAGTTCAATCCAAAAAACTGCCTTTTTCATTGATTAAAGTCATTGACCAAGGAGCATATTACAAAGACAATAAGATAATAATAACAATAGATAACAATCAAATCATTATGCCAACAGAAAACATAACATTAGAAGGTAAACATAACGTTAAAAATGCAATGGCAGCTTCTACTGTGGCGCATTTATTAAAAATTAGAAAGCAAACCATTCGCGAAAGCCTGGAGAACTTCCAAGGAGTGGAGCATCGATTGGAGCACGTGTTGAAAATCAACAAAGTGCAATATATCAATGACTCCAAAGCGACCAATGTCAACGCGACTTATTTCGCTCTAGAAAGTATGGATGCACCTACGGTTTGGATTGTTGGTGGAGTTGACAAGGGTAACGACTATAAAGAATTGTTTCCGTTTGTTAATGAAAAGGTAAAGGCAATTATCTGTTTGGGTGTGGATAACGGAAAGTTATTTGAGGCTTTTGGTAATATGGTCGATGTTATTATTGAAACGCAGTATATGAGCGAAGCGGTTAAAATAGCATACAAATTGGCAAACGCTGGTGATAATGTGCTGTTATCACCTGCTTGTGCAAGTTTCGATTTGTTCGAGAATTACGAGGATAGAGGTCGTCAATTTAAAAATGCGGTTAGGAATTTATAAAAGAATACTTGGTGACTGAGGTTCTAGAAATCACCATAATTTTAGGTTAGAAAGCCTTAAGAGCCTCAGCAATCATATAAAAGGAATGCAAAACATATTCAAACAAATAAAAGGAGACAGAGCCATTTGGGCAATAGTTACCCTATTGGCTATTTTTTCCTTTTTACCTGTTTATAGTGCGGCAAGTAATCTGGCTTATGTGGGAGGTATAGGAAGTACGTTCTCTTATTTCGTAAAGCATTTTATGCATTTAGCACTTGGTTTTGCCATTATCTATGGTATTCATAAAGTGCCTTACAAATACTTCAGAGGATTATCAATGATAATGGTGCCTATTGTTATTGTTCTTTTGGCCATCACAATGTTACAAGGAACAACTATTGAAGGTGCTAACGCAAGTCGCTGGATTCAGATTCCTGTGGTTGGTGTTTCTTTTCAGACTTCTACCTTGGCGGCAGTGGTATTAATGGTTTATGTAGCACGTTATCTGTCTAAAATTAGAGATAAAGATATTAGCTTTAAAGATACAGTCTTACCACTTTGGGCACCTGTATCTTTAATTTTATTACTCATTTTACCTGCTAATTTTTCGACAACTGCTATCATATTTACTATGATTATGATGTTGGCGTTTATTGGTGGTTATCCCATAAAATACCTTGCGCTTGTCATAGGGACAGGTTTGGTGGCACTGACCATGTTTATTTTAGTGGCTAAGGCATTTCCAGAGCAAATGCCAAATCGTGTAGATACTTGGATGAGTCGTATTGAGAATTTTGCCAATGGAGAAGATACGGAAGCCGATTATCAAATTGAAAAGGCAAAAATTGCGATTGCTTCAGGTGGCATTCAGGGAGTAGGACCTGGAAAAAGCGTTCAAAAGAACTTTTTACCACAATCGTCCTCTGATTTCATTTTCGCCATCATCATAGAAGAATATGGATTGTTAGGTGGTATGTTTCTATTAGTGCTGTATTCATGGTTGTTATTTAGAATAGTCATCGTATCTCAAAAATCAGATACCATTTTCGGGAAGTTATTGGTTTTGGGTGTTGGCTTGCCAATTGTATTTCAGGCATTAATCAATATGGCAGTTGCCGTAGAGTTATTTCCTGTTACGGGTCAAACCTTGCCGTTGATAAGTAGTGGTGGAACATCGATTTGGATGACATGCTTGGCTATTGGTATAATATTAAGTGTTAGTGCCAAGCGCCAAGAAATTAAAGATAAGGAATCAACGGAGGATGTAAATCCACTAGATATATTAAGCGAAACAATTTAATGAGTAACTATAAATTCATATTGTCAGGAGGCGGAACAGGAGGACATATCTATCCTGCCATCGCTATTGCAAATGAATTAAAATCGCGCTACCCGAATGCCGAATTCCTATTTGTTGGTGCCTCTGACCGAATGGAAATGGATAAAGTGCCTCAGGCTGGTTACAAGATTGAAGGACTATGGATTTCTGGAATTCAAAGGAGATTGACTTTAAAAAACCTGGCATTCCCCTTTAAGCTAATGACAAGTTTGATGCGCTCTAGAAATATCATTAAAACCTTTAAACCAGATGTGGTGATTGGTACAGGTGGCTTTGCAAGTGGACCATTGTTACAAGTGGCAACATCTAAAAACGTACCTAGTTTAATACAGGAGCAAAATTCATATCCAGGTATTACCAATAAACTATTGGGAAAGAAGGTGGATACAATTTGTGTGGCTTATGAAGGTTTGGAGAAATTCTTTCCGAAGGAAAAAATAAGAGTGACTGGCAATCCTATCCGAAAGGATTTATTGGAGGTCAAAGGAAAACATATAGAAGGTAAAGATGCCTTTACGCTTATCCATAGTAAATACACACTTTTGGTACTAGGGGGAAGTTTGGGTGCAAGACGGATAAATGAACTTGTTGAATCAAATCTCGAATTTTTTGAAGCTCAAAATGTTCAAGTGATTTGGCAATGTGGTAAACTCTATTATGATAGATATAAGCAGTACAATGAGCTGAAATATGTTCAGGTGCATGCGTTTTTAAATAATATGGATATGGCCTACGCAGCAGCAGATGTTATCATCTCAAGAGCTGGAGCGATTTCTGTTTCAGAATTGTGTATAGTGGGCAAGCCGGTAATATTCATTCCGTCTCCAAATGTGGCTGAAGACCACCAAACCAAGAATGCAAAGGCCGTTGCAGATAAGAATGCGGCAATTTTAATTAAGGAAGGAGACTTGGGTAATGAGTTTGAGAATCAATTTTCAGAATTGATAACAAATGAAGAAAAACGAATAGAATTAAGTAAAAATATTGAGGCATTGGCACTTGTAAATGCTACCAATGACATTGTTGATGAAGTTGAGAAATTATTGAATAAAGCCCATCTTACGTCTTCCCAAAGGGAGGAAACCCAAAATGCATGAATAAAAAGGATAAAGAAAATATAAGCAATCGTGATAAAGCCCTTTCTTCTGGGAAGGGTTTGGGATGGGCTTCTAACGTCTATTTTATCGGTATCGGAGGTATCGGTATGAGTGCTTTGGCGCGTTATTTTGTGGCCAACGGAAAACAGGTAGCGGGTTACGATAAAACTCCGAGTGAGATCACCAAGACCTTACAAGATTTAGATATAGAAGTTCACTTTAATGATAATGTTTCCCATATAGGCTCAAAATATTTAAACCCAGATGCTACTTTGGTTGTTTATACACCAGCAATTCCAAAAGACCATTCCGAGTTAAACTATTTCCGCACAAATGGTTTTCAGGTTTTGAAACGTTCAACAGTTCTCGGTGAAATTACAAAACAAACAACCTGTTTGGCGGTTGCAGGTACGCACGGTAAAACAACAACGACAAGTATTTTAGGACATTTATTAAAGGAGTGCGATGTGCCTGTTACTGCTTTTTTAGGTGGCATCAGTGAGAATTACAATTCAAACTTAATTCTAAACGGAACCGAAGTTACGGTTGTGGAAGCAGATGAATTTGACCGTTCATTTTTAACCTTATCGCCAGACTTGGCCTGTATCACCTCAATGGATGCAGATCATTTAGATATTTATGGAGATGCTTCAGAATTGGTAAAAACATTTGAAGATTTTTCAAAATGTGTTAAGCCTAACGGCAAGCTGTTCGTTAGAAATGGATTGCCATTAGATGGTATTACCTATGGCATTGAGAACCATTCAGATTATAGTGCACAAAACGTAAGAATAGAAAATGGAAGTTACGTGTTCGATGTAAGGACACCTAACGGATTATATAAAGATTTCAAATTTAACCTACCTGGTAGACACAATCTGTCGAATGCAATAATAGCCTTAGCGATGTCTGTAGAATATGGACTCCCTCATCCGCAGCTCGCTAAGGGATTAGCATCTTATAAAGGCGTAAAACGCAGGTTTACCTATCAAATCAAAACGGATGATTTTGTGTTTATCGATGATTACGCACATCACCCAGAAGAAATTAATGCCGTGCATCAGGCGGTTAGAGAAATGTATCCGAGTAAAAAGGTGTTGGCGGTTTTTCAACCACATCTTTATACAAGAACGCGTGATTTTGCAGATGGTTTTGCTGAAAGCCTTTCAAAATTTGACGAAGTAGTGCTATTGGATATTTATCCTGCAAGAGAGTTGCCTATTGAAGGAGTGACTTCAAATTGGCTATTGGAAAAAATTAAAAACCCAAATAAAAAATTGATTTTAAAATCAGAATTAATTAATGAAATAAAAATATCGGATGCTCAAATAATTTTAACATTGGGAGCAGGAGATATCGGAGAAGAAGTTAAACATATAAAAGAAGCTTTTAGTATTGCGAATTAATTATAACTACATAAAAATCATTGGTTTGCTGTTTTTGGTGGTTGGTTTATTTGCATTTTCAAAACACAGAAACAGCAATAGAAACACCTCTGAACCAATCATTAAATTCTTTGGGGAAAACAAATTATTCATTACCGAAGCAACTGTTAGTAAATTGTTAATACAAAATCAACAGTCCGTTACGGGACAACCTAAAGAAATTATAGATTTGAACGAATTAGAAACTGCCCTAAATTCTAATCCAATGATAAAGAAAGCAGAAGTGTTTATGTCAGTGAACGGTGAGCTTTCAGCAGAAATTGAACAAAAACGACCTATTGCACGAGTCAATACAAATGCATCATATTACATTGATGATGAAGGATCATTTATGCCATTGTCATCTAATTATGCAGCAAGAGTACCATTAGTTACTGGTAGTGTTAAGAAAAATGATTTAGAAACGGTTTTTCAATTTGCCAAGACTGTAGATGAGGATGAGTTCTTAAAAAAACATGTCATTGAGATTCGTCAGAACGACGATAAAACCATTGATTTTAAAATTAGAAAAAGTGATTTTGTTGTTCATTTAGGAACATTGAATCAGTTAAAAAAGAAGATAAATAATTTTAAGGCCTTTTATCAAAAAGCTTTAAAAGACAAGATATTAGATAATTACAAACTTGTGAATCTCAAATTTGATAAGCAAGTGATTTGCACCAAAATATAGGCTATGGACAAGCATGACATTTCGGTAGGTTTAGATATAGGAACCACAAAAATTGTGGCCATGATTGGTCGTAAAAACGAGTACGGTAAAGTTGAAATAATTGGTGTTGGCAAATCCAAAAGTATGGGTGTGCATCGAGGTGTTGTAAATAATATTACACAAACCATACAATCTATTCAGCAAGCAGTGCAAGAAGCAGAAGCAGCGGCATCTGAAAAAATTGAAGAAGTAACTGTTGGTATAGCAGGTCAGCATATCCGCAGTTTACAACATAGTGATTACATCACACGTGCTAATTCTGAGTTGGTAATTGATGAAGCGGATATCGATCGCTTAATCAATCAGGTGCATAAGTTAGTGATGCTTCCTGGTGAGGAAATTATTCATGTATTGCCACAAGAATTCAAGGTTGACGGTCAGGCAGAAATCAAAGAGCCTATAGGCATGTATGGCGGGAGATTGGAAGCTAATTTTCATGTTGTTGTTGGGCAAGTGTCATCCATCAGAAATATTGGGCGCTGTGTAAAAAGTTCAGGTTTACAACTTGAAGGTATTACACTCGAGCCATTGGCCTCTGCAAACGCGGTACTGAGTCAGGAAGAAAAAGAGGCTGGTGTAGCATTGATTGATATAGGTGGCGGAACTACAGATTTAGCGGTATTCAAAGACGGAATTATTCGTCATACAGCTGTGATTCCATTTGGTGGTAACGTTATTACCGAAGATATTAAAGAAGGCTGTTCAATCATTGAAAAGCAAGCAGAGCTCTTAAAAATAAAGTTTGGATCAGCCTGGCCAGGTGAGAATAAGGATAATGAAATTGTATCTATTCCAGGATTAAGAGGAAGAGAGCCTAAGGAAATCACATTAAAGAACTTGTCTAAAATCATTCATGCTCGAGTGGTTGAAATTATAGAACAGGTATATGTAGAGATAAAGAATTATGGCCACGAAGAACAAAAGAAAAAACTAATTGCGGGAATTGTATTAACTGGAGGTGGAAGCCAGTTAAAGCATTTAAAGCAATTGGTAGAATATATCACTGGTATGGATACCAGAATAGGTTATCCTAATGAGCATTTGGCAGGCGATAGTGATGACGATATTGCAAGTCCGTTATTTGCCACAGCAGTTGGTTTGGTAATGGATGGTTTAAAGCGTCAAGACAGAAAGCGAGCGGAAGAATTAGAAGAAGAAATGCTTAATACAGCAGAGACGGAACGCGGTGCAGATACAGAACCAGAAGCAGTTGTTGAAGAACCTAAGAAAGAGCGTCGTTCATTTTTAGATAAGTTAACCGAACGTGTTAAAGAGTTTTTGGATAACGCTGAGTAGCGCTAAGACGAATGTAAAATAGAAATTAATTAATCAAGAATATAAAATCCCATAATCTCAAAAAATATGAGTAATAGCAACGAATTTGGAAACATCTCATTTGATTTGCCTAAGCATCAATCTAACGTTATTAAGGTGATTGGTGTTGGTGGAGGTGGTAGCAATGCCATAAATCATATGTTTCAACAAGGTATCAAAGGTGTTGATTTTGTGATTTGTAATACAGATGCACAAGCACTTCAAAATAGTGGTGTTCCAAACAAAATTCAATTAGGAGTTAACTTAACCGAAGGTTTAGGAGCTGGTGCCAACCCAGATGTTGGTGAACAAGCCGCTGTTGAAAGTTTGGAGGATATCCGCAGAATGTTAGATACCAATACCAAAATGGTGTTTATTACTGCTGGTATGGGTGGAGGTACAGGTACAGGTGCTGCACCTATCATTGCCAAGATGGCAAAAGAACTGGATATTCTTACAGTTGGTATTGTTACGATGCCGTTTCAGTTTGAAGGTAAAATGCGTAATGAACAAGCGCAGCGTGGTATTGAAAACCTACGTGGCCATGTAGATTCGTTAGTGGTAATAAACAATAATAAACTACGTGAAGTATACGGAAATCTTGGATTTAAAGCAGGATTCTCAAAAGCCGACGAGGTGTTATCTACGGCATCAAGAGGAATAGCTGAAGTTATAACACATCACTACACACAAAACATTGATTTACGTGATGCTAAAACAGTTTTAAGTAACAGTGGTACAGCCATTATGGGATCGGCTACAGCTTCTGGTCAAACTAGAGCCCAAGAAGCTATTATGAAAGCGCTGGATTCGCCATTATTAAACGATAATAAAATTACAGGTGCCAAAAACGTATTGTTGCTCATCGTTTCTGGATCACAAGAAATAACTATTGATGAGATAGGTGAAATTAATGATCATATTCAGAATGAAGCTGGTCATGGAGCAAACATCATTATGGGTGTTGGTGAAGATGAATCTCTACAGGAGTCCATTGCTGTAACTATTATTGCTACAGGTTTTAATCTAGATCAACAGAACGAGATATCAAACACTGAGACCAAAAAAGTTATTCATGCTTTAGAAGAAGATGTAGCTGAAGAGTTAGGAGTTCAAGAAAGAGATCCTGCAATCATTACACCAGATATAGTTTTAGAAGAGAAAAAAGAAGAACCAGTAGTGAAGCACTTATTGGTTGATGATGAGGAAGCTGAAAAAGAAGGGAATAACGGTATGAATATCATCCCTACTACAGATTTGCTTAGAGACATGCATGTGATTTATGATGAAGTTTTAGATTCTAAACCTCAGATGGATACAGAGCCTGAAGAATTTGTAATCACTCCTATTGAAAACAAAGCCGAAGCTATTGATATAGAACCAGAGGAAGAGCAAATTACACTAACATTTGATTTGCCATTGTCTAGCACAAAACCTGAAATAGAGGAAGAACCGGAATCTGGCGAAGAAAAAATGTTTTTTAGCTTAGATGAAGACGTAAAGGATATTAACGTTAATGAACCTGTTGAAATAATTTCTGTAACAGAGGTGAATGAAGAAGGCGAAAAGCGTTATGCCTTAGATGATTTTGAAACGTTTGAGTCTTCAATGAATACAAATACAAAAGAAGCTGAAGTAAAAGAAGAAGTTGTTTTTGAAAAGAAAACACTTCCTGTTGAAGATACAGATGAAATTACTGAGGATGAGATTGATCCTATGAACAGTCCAATTTCTGAGCTCATTAAAGCACGTGCCGATGAGCGCAGAAAGCACATGAAGGATTTTAACTATAAGTTCAATACAGCTAAAATAGATGAAATAGAAAAGGAACCTGCTTACAAAAGACAAGGTGTTAATTTAGAGGATGCACAGCATTCATCAGAAACCAACGCTTCTAGAATGTCTGTCGGTACAGATGATAACGACGATATTCAGTTAAGAAGTAACAATTCATTTTTACACGATAACGTAGATTAATAGCAGATTTAAGTTAAGTGTTTACACACTATTGTCAAAGCCCAAAAAGTTCCTCAATCTTTTGGGCTTTTTGTTTTTCTTTAGTGTTGAATTCTAAACCATGCTTATCTTTTTAGTATCTTCGCACATCTATTTAATTAAGTTAATATGAGCTTACAAAATGATATTATGGCTGCTATGAAGACAGCTATGAAAGAAAAGGATAAAGTAGCTTTAGAAGCTTTAAGAGCGGTTAAATCGGCTATTTTATTGGCTAAAACATCTTCGGGTGGTAATGAAGAACTTACCGAGGAAGAAGAGCTTAAGATTCTTCAAAAATTAGTGAAGCAACGTAAAGATAGTGCTGCTATTTATTTAGAGCAGAACAGAAAGGACTTGGCTTTGCCAGAGATTGACCAAGCAGAAGTGATTAGTCAATTTTTACCTGAGGCATTAAGTGAGGAAGAAATTGAAAAGGTCGTAGTAATGACCATTGATGACATTGGTGCAGAGGGTATGAAAGATATGGGCAAGGTGATGGGAATAGTAAATAAGGAGCTCTCAGGTAGAGCAGATGGGAAAACAATTTCAACTATTGTCAAAGCTAAGCTAATGTCATAGCACATAAAATATTGGCTGCGTAGTTCAATTGGATAGAATATCAGATTTCGGCTCTGAGGGTTAGGGGTTCGAGTCCCTTCGCAGTCACAGAAACAATTAGACCACGCTTTAAGGCGTGGTTTTTAATTTCTTTCTATATTTAACCATGATCTTACTCTACCTTCAGGAGACACAAGCGCCTTCTATGAATCCTACTTTAAAACTGATTTTTATAATCATATTTTTTGTGGGTATGGCTTCAGTCATTCTTAGCAGATTTTACATTTATTTTGAACAAGTTTATGCCTTAAAATATAAGAGGCCCTTTTTTAAAAATGCGATTGTATTTAAAAAAGAACTTAGTGTCGCCCAAATAAGACTTCTAGAAAGCGAATTTTCTTTTTATAGAAGACTGAATACAAAAGATAAGGCCATATTTAGGCATCGATTGGCCACATTTATAAAACAAAAGCAATTTATTGGTAGAGATGGTTTAGTACCTAATAATGAAATGAAGACTTTATTATCTGCTACAGCTATTATGTTAACATTCGGTTTTAGGGATTACCTTATAGAACTAATAGAAATGGTTATCATATATCCTAAAGCCTATTTCTCGGAAATAAATAAAACGTATCATAAAGGGGAAACCAATCCACTTATGAAGGCTATTGTTTTTTCTTGGGAAGACTTTAAAAAGGGTTATCATATTGGTGATGATAATTTAAATTTAGGCATCCATGAGTTTGGGCACGCCATTCATTTAAATGCTTATAGTAATAATGACGTAAGTAGTTTAATATTTAATGAAGGTTTTAAGGAACTTACCAATTATTTGCAACATCATAAAGTTGTGAGAGAAAACCTAATTGCTTCAAAATACTTTAGAGCTTATGCCTATACCAACCATTATGAGTTTTTTGCGGTTCTGTTAGAAAATTTCATTGAAACACCACAAGAATTTAAGTCGCAATTTCCTAAACTTTATAATTACATGAGGCAGATGCTCAATTTTAAATATGCAGGTTATTAAATTGCTTAAAATAAAATCTTATTTTTGAGCATTCATTATACAGGTTTACATGAAAAAAATATTGGTAACTGGAGGTGCGGGATTTGTAGGTTCTCATCTTTGCGAACGTCTGCTCAAAGAAGGTAATGAAGTCATTTGTTTAGATAATTACTTTACAGGTTCTAAACGCAACATAGAGCATTTAATGGACCACCATTATTTTGAATTGGTACGACATGATATTACCAATCCTTACATGGTAGAGGTCGATGAAATTTATAATCTGGCATGCCCAGCATCACCTGTGCATTATCAGTATAACCCAATAAAAACGGTAAAAACTTCGGTGATGGGTGCTATAAATATGTTAGGTCTCGCTAAACGTGTTAAGGCAAAGATATTACAGGCTTCAACAAGTGAAGTTTATGGAGATCCAAATGTGCACCCTCAACCAGAGAGTTATTGGGGAAATGTGAACCCTATAGGTTTACGCTCTTGTTATGATGAAGGCAAACGCTGCGCGGAAACCTTGTTTATGGATTATCACAATCAAAATAATGTTGATATAAAAATCATTAGAATTTTCAATACTTATGGACCAAGAATGCACCCTCAAGATGGTAGGGTGGTATCTAATTTTATTGTACAAGCGTTAACGGGTAAGGATATTACCATTTTTGGTGATGGTACCCAAACAAGAAGTTTTCAATATGTAGATGACCTAATTGAGGGCACTATACGTATGATGGGTTCTAGATCTGGATTTACAGGGCCAGTTAATATTGGTAACCCTGTAGAGTTTACAATGTTGCAATTAGCTAACGAAGTTGTAGAACTAACGGGCTCAAAATCTAAAATAATATATTTGCCCTTACCGCAAGACGACCCAATGCAACGTCAACCAGACATTAGCTTGGCTAGAAAAGAATTAAATAACTGGGCACCAAAAGTGCCATTGAAAGAAGGTCTTAAATATACCATCGATTATTTTGAAAAACTCTTATCAAAATAAATGGGTAAATCAAATGACTTTACCATATGTAATAAAAAAGAAAAAGCCTCATTTAATAATGAGGCTTTTTTATTATTAGTTATATAAATTTATAATGCAAAAATAACCTGTAAATGTGTTTGATAATGGTTATTGTCTAAACCACTTTCTTTATGGTTTAGAGCGAACTTTCCAATAACTTGCCCTCTAATACCTATGGTTTGTCTTCTATTTAGCCAGACTAGAACTCCTCCACCTAAATTGGCTGATACATTCGTGTTATCTATAGAGAAAAAACCTACACCTGCATTACCATAAAAATCGAGCCAATCAGCGTCTGGAAAAATATGCTTGCCAAAATAGTATTTTACATGGGTGTCAAATGATGTATAGGTATAATCTTGTTTAAGATCAGCTCCATCAATTTCGTCATCTTCTGAAAATTTATTTACAGTAAATGCTTGTTCTATTGAAAACCCTGTAGTCCAACCAACTTCAACCGCTAAGGATATAGGAATACCATTCGCCCAATCTCCTGGTCTGTAAATTGGAGATTGTGACCCCAAGCTGTTAATTGCGTTTAATCCAACACTGGCAAACCACTCGTTATCACTCTTCTGTGCGTTGGAGGATAAACTAAAAGAAACTAATATTAGTAATAAAGTTAATTTTTTCATGTTAAGTTCAATTTATTCAAAGGTAAACTTTATCAAATATAAAACAAATAATGATGTAAAGTTATTAAGGGTAAATATAATAAAATCATTAAGAATTACTTAAAAATGATTTAATACGGTTATAAATTCTTTCTTTATCGTTAATAATGGCCTTTCTATAGTCTTTATTTTTTAAAAAAAATAAGGTTCTCCCAAATAGCAATAAAGACGAGTCGATGATCTTTAGCAACGTATTCCAAAATTTATAAAAGCTAATATGAGTTAATTTGAACAGATAAAATGAGGTTAAAAAACTTTCTTTAGACTTTGTAAGAACTTTAATATCGTTAAAAAACAGCCCTGATACATTGAAGTATTTTCTGTAAATCTTATTATTATAGTCCGAGGGATTAAAATGTTTACCCCTCAATAATATTAGGGTATCGTATGCAGAACGGAAACTGATACTATTAAACCAACTACCTTTATCGTTAATTTGATAGTTAAGAATATTGTGTCTTAATAGATGAGCCCTTGATGGAATTGAGATTTTATTTTTGTACTGTTTCTTTTTGAGAATATTAGAGGTTGTAAGATAGGAGTCTTTGTAGGTAACAAATAACGTTTTATGCAACTCAACGGCACAAATGTGATGTTCTGTTTTCAACCTAGGCAAATGTTTGTGTTCAAAAAAATCAAAACCGAGCGTCTGCTCAGTGGGCGAATATGCTTTCGTTTTTAGCAAGTCAAAAGCAAGGTCTAATTGGTCTGTGGCAACAAGAATGTCAATATCGCCAATCATGCGTTCAGCAATGTCATCATAACAATCTAAAGCTAAAAGTGCTGCACCTTTCAAAAAAGCATGCTCAATATTGTGCTTATTGAACCATTCTGTAATGATATTAATTTGATCGAGAATTGCTGAGTTTCTTTCTCTGTTTAATTCAGTAATTTCTTCTAAATATTCATTTAAATCATTAGGTAGAATATGAAGAAGTTCTTTCGATTGTAATCGACAATATAAAGCTGGTAAAACAAGATGTCTACTACCTTCCGAAACTATAGCATCCCAATTAAAGGATGAATGACTGAGAAGTTGCTCTAATTCAGAATTAGAAGTTTCAAAACTCAGGATATCAGCTATGTTTTGATATGTTACGGCTAGATTACCCATTTAATTTTGAATTATATACCCAAATATAAGTATTATTAATTGCTCTTGAATTCATTAAAAATTGTCGAAAGCTCAGTAATAACAGTATCGGTGTCGCTATAGCTTAGTTGATATAAGTGGACGGTTTTTAACCAATTTAAAAATTGCTCAGCATGCAATGGGTGGTGAGATAACCAGGAATCAGGTATAAGAGTTTCTAAAATGGTCTTAATTGAAGCAGGTTCTACATTCGTTTTGGCATCAGCCTCATAATTGACTATGATTATGGCCTTACAAGGATAGTTGTCCTTTTTAGGATGATCGCATGGTAAATACCTTAGTGGGCCTTTGTTTTTATTGAAAACGGTAATAGGTAAATTCTCAAAAGCCGTTATCAAGGGTTGTAATACACTAAATGCGCCTTCCTTTATTGAAATTGCCGATGGGTTATGATAAATATGACCATCTTTAGCCAGCATTGGTGAGACATCATCAGCTAATAATTCATAACCATTTGCAGCTAATAGCGCACATAAGGTGCTTTTTCCTTTCCCAGAATTACCAATAAATAAGATGGAGTTGGTACCATCAGAGATTGTAGATCCATGAAAAGTCCCTACCCAGTCAGACTCGTCTTTATCGTGCATTACACAGAGCAATTGCATAATAAATTTACCTTGTAGTAAATGATAATCGCGTTGAGCTACAGATGTAATTAATTGCTGGTTTTTAAATAATGTTAATCGCCCACTATCTAAATAAATGTCAAAGGTGATTTGAGCGTCTATATTGTTTTTATTAACCTCGAGATGAGCTAGGGCAGGGTGAATGGTGTTTTCAACCAATTCAGTATCATAGTTAATCGTTATCGGCTTATCATTAACACTATAATACTTTGTTATATTACAGTTGCTATGGTTAAACTCAGCACTATCTTCTAAAGATGAAGTGTTACTTGCGTTGCAGCTTTCTAAATAGGTTTTAAGGTTGTTGGTAATGGTACTGAGATTAGAAACATGCTCAACAGAAGAAATTTTAGACCCAAATTCATCTAAAGAATTGGATTGCAAATAAAAATCTAAAAGGGATTTAAACTCAGATTCAACTATACTATAGTTATTGGATGTGGAGTACCACAATACCCAATACAGACCAAACAACCGTTTATATGTTGGTGCTAAGTCGTTATTCAAAATATAAAAAGAAAATTAATCGAAGGGGTTTCCTCCTGGATCTGGGGGAGAAGATGATTGTGCTTTAAGTGGATTTAAAATCACAAAAGTTCCTACAGCTGTTAATGCAGCATACTTACCCATCTTTTTAATGGCATCTTTACGTGTGATTTTATCTGTATGGTTATCTTTCTTCATGGCAGTAGCCTAAATATTTAAATCAAAAATAATAAAATAATTTATTTATAAAGCCATAATCTCAAAAGGATTATGATAAAAAAACTAACTTAAGTATAAAAAACGAGATTTTATCAAAAATACAAATTTAATACACGGCATTACAGTGAAAAAACCTCGTTTCTTTATAGTTGTATACGCAAAACTACTACGCTTGGTTTTAGTTTAATATTATTTTTTCAGTTTTACTTGTACGGTCATTAGATAATTCTACTATATAAACACCAGTACCCAATTCACTTGCAGCAATGGTCTGTAGTGTTGTAGTGGTATCTAACTGTTGAGAACGCACCAAACGCCCTTGTATATCATAAATATTGGCAATGGTATGCTCTACGAGTTGTCCCGAAATAACAATACTGCGTTGCGCCTGATTGGTATAAATCGTTAAATCATCAAAGCTATTTTCAACGGTTGATAAGGAGCTGTCAGAAAATCTTAAATAGAATCTTCCAGTCCCGATCAATTCAGTCGCTGGTGTAAGTACATAATCACCTGAACTTAGCAATGTTGATGTTGAGGCTACAGTATCATCTAAATACACTTCAACGGTACTTGGTAATGTGTTGGTTGATACACTAAAGGTGAGCTGCTCTCCTTGGTTAGCATTAACACCTAAGGCAACCGTAGTATCACCAAAATCCATATCACCTAGGGCCTGTATAATAAATGGCGTTCCGTCATTGTCTTCCACAAGAAGCGAATAGATTGAAAATGGAGGGGCAGTACCACCAAATATGGCAGCATCGTAACCTGGATCCAATCCTAAACTTGCATTCGCATTAAAATAAAAGTCCGTGACAGCGCCATCAGTTGCCGTTGTCAATTGAAGTTCTAAATTAATAAGGGAACCACCACGCCCAACAATGAAATCATCATCGGTTCCTGTGGTACGTATAGCAGGCGTAAATTCTACATCGTAAGCTACAACGTCAGCAGGATCAGCACTTACCAAAAATCCTTGGCCAGGTGCTATTACTGTGGTAGGTAGCGTAGTTGCTAAATTATAAACCGTATAACTATTGGTATTGTTATTAACATCACCATCATAGCCATAGATTGCAGCCGTATCTGGCTGAAATAAATCTATGTTTCTAACACCAGTATCAACCTCATGCTCCAAGAAGTCTCGAGCCAAGATATAAGAAGGATATGGATTACCTATTAAATTCCAGTCTGCTTGCGTAGGACCTGAGTTTACAATATTATAACTCTCGCTAACTGTTATTACTGTACCGGAAAAAGTAAGTGTAGAAGTATCGTTTGTAGCAGCTCTATACCCAAGACGAGCATCTAATACTGTAGCTGCATTTGTTGTGGTAAAGTAATTTTCGTATGCTCCTGTGGTTTTATCAAATGGTGCAAAAGCTTTTTCTGTAGCATCACCAGGATTTTCCAACAGATTAGGGTTCGCTGTAGCAAAATCACCAAAAGTTTGCCCAGAAACAGGAGGAGATATTAAATCGTTATCGCCAATAGCATTGGTGTCTCCTAATGTGGAGTTGCCATTAACATGCCTTTCGTAACTTACAGTACCCGTAATCGTACCTTCTGGTATGAGGCTAGAATAGCTTGTAGAAGTAGATTCTAGTGTTATGGTGCCATTGTTAACGATAGCATTGGTAACAGTTAGGGCATTGCCTGCAGTTATTGAGACTTGTCCACCAGTATTGACGGTTAGCGATTTAAGGGTAATTGTACCATCAATTTCTAAAGTTGCACCATTCTCAACAGTAACATCGCTACTAGACAAATCACTTTGAAGTACGAGCGTTCCTCCAGAAACTGTTGTTGTACCTGTATAAGTATTACTTCCGGAAATAGTCAATATGTTAGAGCCAACCTTACTGACATTACCAGAACCAGACATTGTACCACTTACGGAAATTTGACCACTTCCAAGATTACCAAATTCTACGGTATTAGCATTAATAAATATGTTATCCGTAAAAGTTAAACCACCAGTGGAATTAGCATGCAATTGTACTGTAGCCCCATCAATACCTATTGGAGTATTGAAGGTATGTGTTGCGCTTGAAGCATTGTAAATACCTCCCGAAGCGGATAAACCACCTCCACTGTTATTTATGGTTCTTGCTGAAGTAGCACCAGCTTCAAAATCTAGGGTGTTAACTTGATAGAACCTAACATTTGTAGTCATTGTAGTATTGCTATTATGACCTATTTTAACAAAGTTTCTAACCGTATTTCCATTATCTGGATCTCCTTGATTATTATTATCTGTTTGATAAAACCAAGGTAATTGACCATCTCCAAAATTCCCTGTAGTAACGTCACTTCTGCTGAAAACATTTTGTTGAGCTTTGACAGTGCCTCCTGTAAAAGCATATACAAATGCGATAAGCATAATTATTGAGTAATATTTTGTCATAATATAAGTAGTTTTAATTGATTTGAATATTTATTCGTAATGTTTATGATGGATAAAAATAGTGAAAAATACCCAATATTAACATATAAAAAAGTGGACTATACCAATAGCCCACTTTTCAACCGTATGAATTATTCTAAACTAAAGTATCTTAATTTAAGATCACTTTTTGTGATTTACTCGCAGTGTTATTACTGACTTTTACAACATAGACACCAGTACTTAAATCACTAATGTTAATGCGTTGTGTTCTTAATGCCGTATCTAGAGCAGTACTGAGAACTTGTCTTCCTTGAAGATCATAAATATGCGCCACGGAAGATTCTGGTAATTCTCCAGATATAACAACAGTTTTCTCAGTTCTATTGGTAAAAATGTCTATTTGGTCAAAAATAGCAGTTGGTACAGATAGTGCACTATCACCTAGTCGCAAGTAAAAACGCCCTGTGCCATTAAGATCTACAGAAGGTGTTACCGTATAGTCACTAGAGTTTAATAATGTAGAAGTGTTGGCTACGTTATCATCTAGATACACATCGATGCCATTAGGTAAAGTACTTGTATCAATGCTAAAAGTAATTTCTTCTCCTTGGTTAGAGTTAACCCCTAATGGAATGGTAACGTCT
Organism: Winogradskyella sp. MIT101101; assembly: GCF_047126865.1. Classification (NCBI taxonomy): domain Bacteria; kingdom Pseudomonadati; phylum Bacteroidota; class Flavobacteriia; order Flavobacteriales; family Flavobacteriaceae; genus Winogradskyella; species Winogradskyella sp. MIT101101. Next base: position 2,734,623 of record NZ_CP138982.1, read on the forward strand.
AACATATCTTCCAAACTCAAGGAATTTATGGCCATACTTCTACCTGTATTATCTTCTACCAAATGAGAATATAACAAGTGTTCAGAAGTAAAGGCATCTAAGGTGGCTGCATCAAATCCTGGGTCTAGACCTCGGGTAGAATGATCATTAAAATAAAAACTTGTTGTTTCACTGGTTGTACCATTCAATTTCAGTTTCAAGTGGTGATTTATACTATTTCTTCCTTCGATAAAATCATCATCACCTGTTGTAGTACGCATATCAGCTGGGAAGCCCGAGTTGCCCGCAAAAACAACTGTACCGGCATTACCAGAAATATCGCCTGTGTCTGCTGCCACAAAAAAGGCTTGACCAGGTGCAATGTTCAGTGTGTTATTGGATGTGCCATTAATTATAGTAAAATTACCTATAGTTTGGTCACTACCAGAGTAAGTACCACTGTTATAGCCGTATATGGCTATTGCAGTAGGGTCTAAAATAGCTCCATTGGTGCTCAACCAAGCTTGTGCATCTACATAACTGGCAAAAGGGTTACCTATTAAATTCCACTGCGAGCCTCCTGCCACAGGATTGGTGAGCATTATAGTCTGGTTGGCTTGCAAAGCATCACCTGTAAACGTCAGGGCTTCACCTGTTGTCGTGGCAACTCTATAGCCTTTGGCAACTACAAGAGCATCTGTACTATTAGAATCATAATTTTCATAATCTGGCACAGGAGCCCCATTGTTGTAAGGGCCAAATGCATAAGTGGTAGCTATGGTTGTTTGTGAGGCTAATTTAGTAGCATTAGTTGGACTTCCAAGCGTTAAAAACGTATCAAAAGTCAACCCTCCAGAAGGAAATAAAGGCAAGGAAATTAAATCGTTGCCACCTGTACCAGTAGCACCTGTACCTACTTCATTTACAAAACGATCATAGGCAATACTACTATTTATTGAACCGTCCGATATTAAACTTGAAAAACTAGATGATGTAGATCTAAGCGTTACGTTAGAAGCATTAAGTGTACCTCCTGAAGATACAATTAAGTTGGCCCCAGGATTGGTAGTTACAGAATTTACCGTAATACTAGAGCCGATGGTGGCAATATTATTGACACTTAAAATCACAATATCATCACCTGCTCCAGGAACGCTGCCGCTGCCCCAATTGGCACTGTTACTCCAATCGGTGTCGACAAAACCTTTCCATGTTGGCGTAGAAAAAGCAACGCCTGCTCTATTGTGTAAGCCTGGTGAAGCTGCAACAGGATTGGCGTCAATACTTAGGTGTTGTACAAAACCGCCAAATAAATCTTCGCTACGACCCAAGGATTGGTCATCACCACCTTCTGAGCCATAAGTGTAGCTGGCAATAACGTTGCTACTTGTATCCTCTAATGTAACGGTATCTCCTCCATTGTTGAGCTGCAAAGCACCAGTTGATGCTATTTCAGAAGCTCCGCTGATTCCTGTTGGTGTTCCACCGCCAAAAACGACTACAGAGCCTCCGGCAGGTAAAACGATACTTCCAAAAACATGCTTTACACCAAGTGCGTCCGATAGAGTATATCCTGTTATATCAACTGCTGTTATATCATTATTTACTAATTCAACAAATTCGTCTTCTGTGGCATCATCAAATCCATCTCCATTGGCATCAGTGCCGTTAGGATCTGCTAATATTTCATTAATGACAATGTTTGGTAATGGAGGGGTGTCATCATCAAGTATCGTTACCGTATGCGTCGCCTGAGAAATCACCAAGCCAGTGACAGAACTGGTCTCCGTAATAGTCAGCTCTACCGTTTCATCATCAAAATCGGCATCAGCATTAATATCTATAGTAATATTTTGGGTACCATCCGCAGTAAACGACAAAGACGTTGGTGAGGTAAAAGTATAATCACCAGCTTCAGCTGTACCTCCGGTCACATTGACATCGATATCAATTTGATTACCATCGTAATTGCTTACAGTGATAGGTATGTTTGAGCTTGTAAACGTAGTATTGGTTTCATTTTCTGTGCTTGTAGGGGAATCAAAACCAATAGATGGATTAGCTGAAGGTGCGGAAGGTGCGTTTCCAAATCCAGCAAGCCCAGCGGGTAAAGTTGCAGGTGTTGTACTAACGGTTGAAAATCTTGTACTAGGGTCAGTAAATCCACCTGTATTCCCTGTTGTTACGCTATTTAAGAGTTCAATATTTTGATTGGCAGTGGAGACACCAGAACCTGACCATGCAGAACCTGGATCAGTTCCGCAAGTGCCAAACATATCTATCAATGTGCCACCTAGGCGAACTTCAAGTGCGTCATCTCCATTAAATCCAAAATTATATGTTGTGGTTCCGCTTACATCAGAGCCATTTGTTGTTACATATGAGATTATGTCAGATGTACCTATTATCCATACTTCTCCAGCAACCAGAGTTCCTGATGTAGTATTTGTGCTAGCTATTGCTGAACAAGCTCCACCATTTGTTCCTTGTGAAATCTGGAGATTATTACTACCAGAAAATATTATATCCGACCCAGTATTATTCCAAATCTCTATTCCTTTAGGGGTAGTGCCAGAATTGGTTTCTACGTATTGGCTAATAATCTGCCCAAAACCAAAGCTAGTAAATAAAATGGCAACTAAAAAAGTGTAAAAATGTCTCATGTGTGTTCTAAATATTTATTGTTTTACTATAACAAAAAATATTCAGTTAAGGATATGAGTGTAGAAAAGGGAAAACAAATATAGTAAAACTTAAGATTTATATATGATTAATATATTAACAAACGGTTAATCCATAAATTGGATACAATTAATAAGCTTAGGTCACTTTTTGTGTTTTTATATTAAAAAAGTTTTAATAAGGTATATTGAGTGTGTTGAGGAATACTCAAATCATACATTTAAATAAGTTTTTTAATAATGTTTTCTTAATGATAATTTAAGGATTTGATTAGCTTTGCCATTTACTAACAACTTTTTTGATTTTTCCGAAAATATATGATTACAGTCACAAAGCCGTTTTTCCCACCTATAGAAGATTACCAGAAATATATTGTTAAAATTTGGGAAAATCAGTGGCTTACAAACCGAGGAAATTTGGTTGTTGAACTTGAGGATAAATTGAAATCCTACTTGGGTATCAATAATGTAATTGTGATGACTAATGGTACTTTGCCATTGCATATTGCGTTGAGCGCACTTGCAAAAGGAGGCGAAGTTATTACGACTCCTTTTTCTTACGTGGCAACTACATCATCCATTGTTTGGGAAAAATGTACACCTATTTTTGTGGATATTCACCCAGAATATTTAACTATTGATGAAACTAAGATTGAAGCTGCTATAACCCCTAGAACAACGACGATACTGGCAACACATGTTTATGGCAATCCTTGTAATGTTGAGATCATTGAAGAAATAGCAAAAAAACATAATCTTAAAGTTATTTATGATGCAGCGCATTGTTTTGGGGTAACCTATAAAGGGACTTCTGTTTTTAACTATGGGGACGTAAGCACATGTAGTTTTCATGCTACAAAATTGTTTCATACCGCAGAAGGTGGAGCGGTGTTCTCTCAAGATGAAGAATTGCACAATCAGATGTTTTTTGGACATAATTTTGGACATAATGGGCCGCATGAATATTTTGGTATTGGCACCAATGCTAAAATTAGCGAGCTTCAGTCCGCAATGGGATTGAGTGTTTTACCCTATATGAGCGATATTCTTGATTCTAGAAGAAGAATATGTGAGTTGTACGATTCATTTTTTGATAATGAAAACTTCACCAAGCTTAAGATTAGAGAGGAAACGAAATGGAACTATTGTTATTACCCACTTATTTTTAAATCTGAAAAAAAACTATTGCAAACGCAGCAGGTTTTAAATGAAAATAACATTTTTCCTAGACGATATTTTTATCCATCTTTGGCAAATCTGCCTTATGTAGAGCAAAAAAGCTTAACTATTACTGATGACATATCTAGCCGCATATTATGTTTACCATTATATTATGACTTAACTCTAGAGGATGTTGAAGTAATAAGTAAATTGATTTTAAATGTAAATAGTTAATAGCACGTATATTAATCTATAATGATGATTTCAAATAACTCAGAGCTCAAAAAGGTTATTGCAATAATGCAACCTTATTTTTTACCGTATATAGGTTATTTTCAACTGATCAATTCTGTAGATACATTTGTGGTGTATGATGATATAGAGTACACAAAAAAAGGATGGATCAATAGAAATAGAATATTGGTTAATGGAAAACCACAATATATTTCACTTGCTATTAAGAAAGATTCTGATTATTTAAATGTTAATGAGAGATATTTGGCAGATTCTTGGTCGAAGGACAAAACCAAAATCCTTAACAAGGTAAAAGGGCTATATAGAAAAGCACCTTATTATAAGGAGACCATGCCAATAATTGAAACCATAATAAATTTTGAGGAAAGTAATTTGTTTGGTTTCATTTATAATTCTATAAAAGTTTTATGCGAACATTTGGAAATAGATACGGAGTTGATAAATTCATCTGAATTAGACTATGATCCTAGTTTAAAAAGCCAAGATAAAGTTTTGAATATTTGTGAGGTTACAAAGGCCAATGTTTATCATAATTCAATAGGAGGAATGGAATTATATGATAAAGAGTCATTTTCGAAAAAAAACATAAACTTAAAGTTTGTGGAGAGCAAAATAAATACATACAAGCAGTTTAATGAAGACTTTGTTCCTGGATTGTCGATCTTGGATGTATTGATGTTTAATGATAAAACAGAAGTAAAAAACTGGTTAAATAATTACAGATTAATATGAAGTGGAAGAAATTAGGTCAGGTTTTTGACCCTACCACATGGAATGATGGTATGGATAGGGATTGGATGAAGAGCCATTCGCAATGTACAAGTGCACTTGTCTTTGATGATTTTGTGAGAATTTATTTTTCTAGCCGTTATGATAAAGATAAAGATGGTCAGGCAACCTCTGTAACTACATTTTTAGATGTAGAGCGTACCAATCTTAAAAAAATTATACGAGTATCGGATCGTCCAGTTTTAGAACTTGGGGAACTAGGTCAATTTGACGAAAATGCCATTTACCCAACATCTGTAATTCGTCATAACGGTAAGGTGCTACTGTATTATGCAGGTTGGTCTCGTTGCAAGTCAGTACCATTTAATACTTCGGTAGGTTTAGCTATAAGCGATAACGACGGAGTTACCTTTAAACGTTATGCCAAAGGGCCTATTTTACCGGCTGGTCCTTTTGAACCATTTGTTATTAGTGGTCCAAAAGTTAGAAAGTTTGATGGTAAATTCTTTATGTATTATCTGGCAGGAAGCAGATGGATAAAGACTGATGGTTTACCAGAGATTGTTTACAAAAACCGTATGGCAACCTCTGACGACGGGATTAATTGGAATCGTGAAAACAGAAATATCATTGCCGATATATATGACGAAAACGAATGTCAAGCTGGTCCAGATGTATTCAAATATAAAGACAAATACCACATGTACTTTGTGTATAGACAAGGCTTAAATTTTAGAACTGCTGAAAACAGAGGCTATAAAATAGGCTATGCGACCTCAAAAGATAAGTTTAATTGGGAAAGGGATGACGCCAATGTCGGTATTCATTACAGTGAAAATGGTTGGGACAGTAAAATGCACCATTATCCACATGTTTTTGAGTTGGACGGCAAATATTATATGATATATAACGGTAACGATTTTGGAAGATACGGCTTTGGACTAGCGGTTTTAGAAGATGATTAGTTATAAGTTCAATAGGGCAACAAAAGAACAGATTGAGATTCATCTGCAAATAGCTTCTGAGGAGTTCAGTCCACCATTGAGTACTTATGTCAGTATTACCGAATATGCATCAAAGATTAGGGCAAAAAGTAACACCTTCGAGGCATGGGATAGCAATGATTTAATTGGTTTAATTGCTGCTTATGACAACAAAAATTTAAAATCAGCTTACATAACTAACGTAAGTTTACACAAACCATATAAGAAACAAGGAATAGCAAAGGCTTTGTTAAATAAATGCATTAATCACTGTAAGAGCTTAAAGATTGAGAAGATTGATTTAGAAGTATATAAATCTAATCAAAATGCAGTTAATTTTTATAAAAAGCATAATTTTAGCATCACAGAGACTAGAAAAAAAACACTCATTATGACTTTAAAAACCAAAAGAGATTATAACAAGGAGTTTAGGGATACAGACGATCATAAATACGCTTATAATTTTGATTTTGATGTAATGCATCATTATATGATAGAATCTTTTAAGCCATTTTTTAATGAAGGTAATATCCTGGAGCTTGGAAGCTTTAAGGGCGATTTTACAAAGAGATTAATACCGCATTTTGATGATATTACTTGCGTTGAAGCTTCTGATGAAGCTATAGAAATTGCTAAAAAAACTTTGGGGGATGATATAAATTATATAAATGCGCTCTTTGAGGAAGTAACGTTGCCAAAAAAATACGATAATATTATTTTAACCCATGTCTTAGAGCATTTGGATGCGCCTGTTGACGTATTAAAGCGCATAAATGACGAGTGGCTAAGCGATAATGGGCGATTTTTCTTAGTATGCCCAAATGCCAATGCACCATCAAGACAAATCGCAGTTAAAATGGGTATTATTTCACATAACTCTGCTGTAACTCCTGCGGAAAAAGAACATGGGCATCATATAACCTATACTCTGGATACTTTAGAAAGGGATGCTAAAGCAGCAGGCTTAAAAGTTGTGCACAGGTCAGGGATTTTCTTTAAAGCATTGGCAAACTTTCAGTGGGATAGGTTGTTAGAAACGGATATTATTTCAAAAGAATACCTTGAAGGCTGCTTTCAACTAGGACAACAATACCCAGATTTATGCTCTAGTATATTTTTAATGTGTGAAAAAGGTTAAACACTATATCCAGATATCATTTTGATTAAAAACATCTATTACATATCTCCTCGCGATATGAGAAAAAATAGATCCGATGCGGTGCATATAATGATGTGCTGTAGTGCTCTAGCCAAACATAATACTAATGTAGTCTTAGTCACGCCTAAAGTTAAGCGTAATGGCTATAATGTTAAGTTTTCAGAAATATTTGATTTGTATGGTTTAGAGCAAACGTTTAACATTAAAGAATTGCCTACTCGGATTAATGAAAAAACCCAGGGGAGTTTGAAATTTTGGACAATCACAATTCAAAAATTGATACACTTTTTTGGTTTCTTTTGGAGTAATAAAAGGACATTTTCCAATGATGAAACCATCATTTATAGTCAATGCTACATTTCCGCTGTCCCTTATATTTTACTAAGAAAAGTTGGATTAGTGTCATCAAAAATAGTGTTTACTGCTGCTTCAATTAAACCTAAATCATATTTACATAAATTTGTCATTAGAAATTCTGACCTTATAATAGCAGGACTAAAATATACCGTTTCAGATATTATAAAGCATACAGGCGTTAATAAAGAAAAATTTGCCGATACACCATTAGTCTTTCTGTCTAACTCAATGCGAGGAAAAGAAGAGCTTAGTAAGCAAGATTGCCGTAGGGAACTGAAGTTTATAGACGATAAAAAGTACATTTTGTATGCAGGCAAAACAGGTGTAGGTAAGAAGAGTGTTGAATATTTTTTGGAGTGCGCAAAAAACTTAGAGGAATTTAATTTTGTACTGGTTGGTGCCAACGAAAATACAATGCGGTATTATCAGCGTGTAATAAAAGAGGACAACTTAAACAACCTAACCGTTGTTCCTTTTCTGCCTTTGCCAGAATATTATAAATATGTGAAAGCAGCGGATTTGTTGGTTGACTATTACGAAGCCACTTACTACAACAAATTCTATTTAGGTCCAGGAAAATCAAGCTCATATTTTAATAGTAAAAACCCAGTGTTGTTTTCGGATCTTCCATCCTTACGTCATTTATTTCCAGAAGAAATTGTGTTTTTTGTTGAACCAGACAATCCTAAGCTTTTAATAAAAAAGGTAAAAGAAATTTTGCAGGACGAAGAAAAAATGAACCTAAAATCCGAACTTGCATACAACTATGCACAAAAGCATAGTTTTGAATATACCATGGGCAAAATACTTAATTTTTGCCAATCAAAGTTGCATGGCACTAGTTAAATCAAAAATCATAAAAGGGGGATTCTACCTCACTATCGTCAATTTACTCTCTCAATTGTTGGCTATTGTAGTCAATATTGTTCTTGCGCGTTTACTATTGCCAGAAGATTTTGGTTTAGTGGCATTGACGATGACCTTTATTGGTTTTATCACATTATTTACTAATATGGGTTTTGGGTCTTCCATAATTCATCAAAGTGATACGAGCCAAGAGCAATTATCATCCATTTATTGGTTGAATTTTGGCTTATCCATTACATCATTTTTAATTGTAATTTCCACGGCTCATTTAGCGGCAGATTTTTATGATGAAGAAAGACTAACTTCTATTGTTCACATAGCTGCACTTAGCATTTTACTCAATCCAATATTTATAATCCATTACAAACTCCTAGAGAGGGATTTAGAATTTAAGACCATTAGTAGAATTAACCTCACTGGTACAGTGATAGGTTCTTTGGCAGCTATTGCTGGCGCATTTTTAGGTTTTGGAGTGTACGCACTATTGTTGCAACCTTTGGTATCTTCTGCCGTAAGACTGATTTTTGTATTGATTTGTAAAAAATGGAAACCATCAATTCATTTTAATTTCAAGGAAATAAAAGGCATGGTTTGGTATTCTATGAGGTTTAAGGCATCAAATATGGCTTTGTACTTTGAGAGAAATATAGACTACTTAATTTTAGGTAAGTTTTTTACTAGCGTTATTTTGGGTTATTATGCATTTGCCTATAACATAATGTACACACCTGTAAAGCGTATTTCGTATATTTTCAGTGAAGTTTTGTTCCCTTCATTTTCATCTTTTAAAGAAGACAAGATAAAGATCATTAATGGGTATTTTAAATCGGTGACCTTAGTGGCTATGGTTTCTGTGCCTGCAATGGCTATATTGGCCTTTAATGCGGAGTTGGTTATACAAACTGTGTTCGGAAACAAATGGAACGAGGCTATACCTATTGTAAGAATTTTATGTTTTGCAGGAGCCATTCAATCCATTAGCCAATTTGGAGGTGTTGTTTTTGCCAGTATAGGCAAACCAGAAGTAGAGTTATATGTATCTATAGGTAGAACAATTTTAACGATATTGGCTATTGTAATTGGTGTACAGTATGGTATATTATGGGTTGCTTATTTGTTGGTAGTTGCAAAGGCACTATCTTACCTACTGTTTTTGATTGTGCTTAATCATCATATTCCGTTTTCGATAAAACGATTATTGCAGAGCCTAAAAGGACCTATGGTATCATTGGTGCTACTCAGTACCATATATTTACTGTATTATTTTAAGTACTTAAAAATAGAAGCTTTGTTGCTTTTGGTAATTATGCTAATTGTAGCTACAGTGATTTTATTTATATTCCATAGGCAAACGATTACAAATGTTTTAAATATTATCAAGGAAAAACAGATTGATGGATAGTGGCTCAAAACATAACTTGACTATTAATAAATACAACGGCAATTTGCAGTTGATAAATTCTATTCAAGAATTAGTCTCAAAAGAATATCAAGACCTGTTTTATGCAATTTTGGTGCATGGTAGTGTTGCAACCAATGAAGTGATACCCTATAGCGATTTCGATGGATTACTCATTGTTAATGACTTCTACGCAGATTCAAAACAATTGGAATCTTTTAAGAAGGAATCCATGAAATTGGTTTGTAAGTTTGACCCATTACAACATCATGGTTGGTTTCAAATCAAGAAAAGCGATTTAAAAAACTACCCAGAAAGTTACCTGCCTGTTTCAACATTGCAACACTCCAAGCTTATTCACCCTAAAGTAGAACACAAAGAACTAAACCTACAGGTAAGTTCAAACGTGGATTATAAAACCTCACTTTTCAAAATGCTGAAACAATTTGAAAAAAGAGACGCAGAGAATTGGAGACCTAATAATATGTACCAATTAAAAAGTGTACTGAGCCAGGTAATGCTAATTCCCTGTTTGTATTTCTCGGCAATTCATAACAAAGGTGTTTTTAAGAGAGAAAGCTTTGAGGCTGTAAAGTCTTATTTCTCAGAACCAGAGTGGATGCCCATAAAGTGTGCTACAGAAATTAGAACAAATTGGCATTGTTCACTTAATGGCTTTCAAAGGGCAATGTTTAGTTTAACAGGTACAACAGCCAGAAAGATTGTAACTCGTTTTTTTGCACCTAAAATACCAATTGCTGTCCAAAAAAAATTAAATGAGGAATTTTACGGAAACCTAATGATACTTGTTAGAAAAATAAAAGAAGATGTTGTATGACCTTTAAATTAATAGATCAACCCGTAAAAATTGCATTAAAACAATATAATGATTTAAGGACTAAGTTGGTAAATCAGTTGCTATCTGAAGGATCTGTTCTTAGCGTTTACCAAATGGGCTCTGTTAAAGATCCAGGTATCTCAGATTTAGATATTATATGCATTTTTAAGAATGACTCAACGTGTAATGCTGATTTAAGAAATAACCTTACTATAAACGAAAAGAAGATTCTAACTCATGGTATTTTTGGCTTGGAAGTAAAAGATTTAGAAAAAACAATATCCTATAACCTATTGTCTAATCTTAAATTCTTGGGAGGTGAAAACTTAAACCTAGATGAAAACCAAACCATTTTCAGTCAAGAACTTAAAGACCAAATCGCCCTAGAGTATATGATAAAAATGTATATCACCTTAGATACACAAATCAAATTAAAAACAGTAAAACTTCGTTCTTTTTTATTGTTGGGCAAGGCAATTAAGTTCGACTTGGAACTGTTGGGAATTAAAGATGGAGAGCTTTTTAACTTAGTCAATAAAATATTGGATTATAGGAGTACATGGTTTAAAAACAAACATAAAGAGAAAGAAATAAAAGAGCTGGTTCTAAGTTTTTATTTAGAGTTAGAACAATTGCTAATGACTATCCTAGAAAAAGAAGATTTCTATCTGCCATATAATAACATTAGTTTGCCTGGCAATTTTAAAATTCTCAGAGGCGAATACTTTCATAAAGACCATAGAGGTATAGTATTGCCAAGTGTTTTTCAATTTATGGGAAAGAAATTCATAAATTTACAATACCGCTTGAATGAATTCAAATATTACATCCCATATAAAATTCCTGGCGATTCTACTCTGTTAGATGATAGGTTTAAATTTAGTAAGCAAATGGTAAGTAAAAATATGGTGTCTTATCCGCATTATATGGCAATCACTTCTAGTTTGTCAATATATTAATCCAAAGTGTAAGAATAGTTGATGAAGATATTACATTGTCTAAATAGCCCACATATTGGCGGTATTGAGCGTTTAGTTATTGAACTAGCTAAAGAACAAAAGCAGCAAGGACTTGATGTTTCTATAATGCTAGACACTAGGAAAGGACAGTTCTATGATTTTTTGATTGCTCAGAATATACCAATATTAGATTCAGGTATTAAAAATGGATTTGATATGAGTTTAAGTACATATACCAGGCTTAAAAATGAGTTCAATGAGTTCAGCGTTATACATTTGCATAGTTTTTCCCCTATTCGTTCAATAGCGGCATTAATGTCTTCGGCAAAGGTGTTATACACAATTCATGGCCTTTCAAAAAATGTTCGTAAAGAGAATCTTTTAAAATATAAGGTTAGGGAATTTTTAAAAAAACAATGTCTTAACAAAGTTGATTACTTTATTGCGAATTCTGAATTTACCTTGTCAAAAGCCAAAACACATTATGGGTTAAAAAAGATAAAACATAAAGCGGTTTTAAATGGAGTTTCTTTAGGATCTTTTGTCAATACTGATTATATAGGTAGCAAGACCGAATTTACAATAGGGATGGTCTCTAGGTTTACGCCAAGAAAAAGAATAGACAGACTGATCAATGCTTTTGATTTATTTCTTAAAAAGGGATTGGACGGACGCTTAATATTGGTTGGTGATGGTATTAACTTTAGTGATATAAAGAGGCAAATAAAAGTGATGAATTTAGAGAAGAAGGTTGATCTGATTGGATATACCAACAACGTAAATATTTATTACAAACAATTTAATGTTTGCGTTCAACCCTCCGATAATGAAGGTTTTGGTTTAGTGGCTGTAGAGGCTTACCTTCATGGTTTGCCAATGCTGGCTTTTAATGATTCTGGTGGTTTAATGGAAGTTGTGTCACCTCTAGAACCCAAAGACGTTGTAAAGAGCGAAGAAGAATTGGCAGAACGTTTGTGTCATTATTATCATAATAAACATGAAATTGTTCAGAACGCTAAGCTTAGAAAGGCATATGCAATCAAAAATTTTTGCATTACTCGAATGGAAAAAGATTATCAAGAAGTTTATAATGAGTTAATGGGATAATTACTTAATTTAAAAAGGTAAGAAGTGTATAATTTAGGCGGCAGTGTATATTGGAATAGAAAAACCTTTAAAAAATGGTTTGCAACCAGACCAATCAACTTAAAGTGGATGCTATTGGTCATTCTAGTATTTCCTATGTTCGCGGCAACTTGGGAAATGAAAAAATCATCCGGGTTTTCTCCACTTCAGTTATTAGGTCTTTTGGTGTTTGCCTTTGCGTTTATGTCTATTATTAGTAAAAAAACTAAAGCTCCTAATCTCTTTTTTTTATTTTATGTTTTCCTTTTTCTATTAATCACTAATTTGCTGTTGGTGTTTTTTTATGAAGGTTCATTTTCTCAATTTGGGGATACTATACGGACTATATTACCCTTCCTGTTGTTCTTTTATTTCAGAAAACATTTAAATTCTGTTATTGATATTGAAGGGTTTTTGATAACATTTTTAATAGCTTCTGTTTTTCCGATATCTACCTTATATTATGAGATTTTGTTCAATCCAATAAGGGAAGTTTATAATACAGCTTCGCGAGGTGGCGGTTTAAGGTTAAGTGGGTTTTATGCAGATTTGTTCGGTTATATGAGCCATCTTATATGTGGTTTTATATGCTATTGTTATTTCTATATAAAATACAGTAAAAGAAAAAGTAAACATTTTATATTTAGCAATGTTGGTTTTTTGTTTGTGCTCTTAATATGCTTAATAGGTATTTATAATTTGCGCCATCAAGCTTCTTGGGCAGTATCTCTGATACTTCTTTCAATGTTTGTGTATTTTATAAGAAAACAAGTGTCTGCATTTCAATTGTTTGTTTTCTTTATTATAGCATTAGGTGTAGGAGGTTATTTTTATACCCAGATTTTTGAAACTTTATTTGCAAAGGATATTGCGGTCTATGAAGGTGGGGCAAAAGAAACTGCTGCACTTAATGGTAGGGTCTATCTATGGAAAAAATATTATGCGTTTTGGGAAAATTTCAATGTACTTGGCCAATGGATTGGAGCTGGTTTTGCACAGCATGAAAAATCTAGTGTAATGATGAGCGGTGGAATGCATAATGATTATGTGAGATTTTTTTTCTCCACAGGCATAATAGGAATACTATGTTATGTGTCATTTCTGATATATCTTATTAAAAAGACATTAAAGACCAGAATAGTGGAATTTAAATTCCTGTTATTAGCTTCAGTGATAGTAATACTAATGTACAGTATCAGTGCACTTCCTTTATTGGCATCAGGAGCATTAATGTATTTTGTGGTCGCAATAGCTTCACAAATTAATAAAAACATAGTATGATAAGAATATTATGGCTGTCACCTAATTTCAACCATTATAAAGCTCGCTTTTTGAATCATTTGGCAAAAGAAAGTGAGATTGAGCTTAGTGTTTTGTCAGGAAGCGGGAGAAGTCAAATGGGAGATAAAAAAATCACTGCTAATTGGAATTTTCGTCATATTGAGAAAAGTGTATCAAAACAAAAATTTGGTTGGTCTATACCTATTGTCAGGCACTTAAAATCTGTGTTTTCGGATTTCGACTGGGTACTGATACCTGCTGAGAAAAAGAACTTACCTCTTTTTTTGTATTTATTGTACTTGAGGAAGAGTAATCCTTCTACCAAATTAATTTCTTATAACCACCCTATTCTCAAATCCAAAAAAGGAAAGACAACTTTATTGGATAGGGTTCTGACTAAGTTTTATTTCAATAAATTAGATAGGGTTATTTTTTATACAGAAGAGAGTTATAAATATATGGTGAATGAGAACAAAATAATAAGTCCAGAAAAAGCTTTCTGGGCAAATAACACACTAGATAATATTGAGATTGCAAAAAACTATACCTTTAATTTGCCTCCAGCTAATCAATTTAATATACTTTTTATAGGCCGCCTAATAGCTACGAAAAGACTGGACGATTTATTAAAATATTATGCTCAGTTAAAAGTTGTTATATCTGGCCTAAAACTAGAGATAATTGGAGATGGTCCACAAAAGAATATTATTGAATCAGCAATAATGCAAGATGATTCTATCATTTGGCATGGAGCTGTTGTAGATGAGAGTGAAATAGCACCAATTATGCAAAGGTCGTCTCTCATTTTTGTACCAGGCCATTCAGGCTTATCTATAAATCATGCCTTTGCCTATGGCCGTCCATATATTACTTTAAGAGGGTCAAGTCATGCGCCTGAAATTGATTATATCGATAACGGAAAAAACGGATATATACTTTCGGATGATAATGAAGTTGTTAAAAAAATATCGGAACTATTGAAAAATAGGGAAAAGCTAGAAAACTTTTGTCACAGCGCCAATGAAAAAGGTAAACGACTTTCAGTTCAAAATTGGGTACAACAAATAAAGATAAGCCTAATGCATGAGTGATAAAAAGCCTAAAATATTGTTTATTGGCCCTACGCCACCACCTTACTCCGGACCAGAACTGAGTATGCAGCAATTCTTGGAATCAGAACTGCTTAATGAAGCCTTCGATATCACGTTTTTAAAGACCAATTTTAGAACAGATAACACTAAGAAAGGAAAGCTAGACTTTTCTATGTTCACTAATTTCTTTATTTACTTCACTAAACTCTTAAGGCACTTAAGCTTTAAAAGACCAGCTTGTGTATATTATCCTGTAACACCTACACAAATAGGGTGGGTTGGTAGAGACGCTTGGACAATATTATTAGGTAAACTTTTTGGTACAAAGGTCATCATACACTTAAGGGGTAGTCATTTTAAGTTAAATTTTCAGCAATTTAATATTCTAATTAAAAAACTGGTAGGTTTTAGCTTAAGACGGGTAGATTGTGCCATTGTACAGGCAGAATATCTTAAAGATCAATTTCAGCCGTACGTAAAACATAATAAAATGGCTGTGCTATATCAGGCAATGGATATAGAAGAATATTCTGACGATTATGATATTGAGACAGAAAATGGAAAAATATTGGTAATGGGTCATATGACCAAAGCCAAGGGATATACGGATATTTTAAAAATAATTCCTGACATTTGCCTAGAGTTTCCTAAGGTAAAATTCTATTTTGCTGGAAACATAAGAAGAGGGGAAAGAGGCGTGTTCTATAACCAATATACCGGTGAAAAGATTGAGTATGAAAACCCATACGAAGCTGAAGCAAAAATTTTGAATTCAAGATTTAAGGACAATTATGTAAACTTGGGAATCATAAGCGGTAAAGATAAAATGAAGCACATACAGACTGCCGAAGTATTTTTGACAGCTTCGTATTCTGAAGGGTTTTCGAGATCCTTATTGGAAGCTATGGCAATAGGAAAACCAGCAGTCTTTACACCAGTTGGGGCACATCGTGAAGTTTTTGAAAATGAAGTCCATGGTTATACGTTCATTCCAGGGGATTTAGAACAAATGAAAAAAGCCCTAAGGAAAATACTAAGCGATGAAAACAATAGAAAAGCAATAGGAAGAAACAATAGAAACAATGTTGTAGAAAATTTTTCGATTGAGACCATTGCTAGTAATTTTAAAGGTATAATCACTAAAACTTTGGCATCGTGAAAATAATCATAAGAAGAATAGTGCATTATTTGGGCAATCTGTTGAGGTTTGTACAAATATCATTTTTAAGAGCCTCTGGTGCAACTATCGGCAAGAATACCATGATTAGCTTAGGGGCCAAAATTGATGTGAGAAGAGGAAAAGTTACTATTGGGGATCATTGTCTAATTACTCATGGTTGTTATATCCTATCTCACGATGGTGCAGCACATATTATAAACCCAGAAGACAATGGAACTGGTTATGTAACCATTGGCGATCATGTGTTTATTGGTGTCAATACTGTTGTTATGAGAAATGTTACAATAGGTAGTCATGCTATAATTGGTGCTGGCTCAGTAGTAAATAAAGATATACCAGAAGGTGTGGTTGCCGCTGGCAATCCTATTAAGATTTTAAAAGAATTAGAAAAACCTTATAGATCTTTACCAAAGGTTCATAAAAATGTAGATTAATGCAACAACTCACACAAAAACTAGGTTCTGGTGACATGGTCATACAAGAAGTCCCTTACCCACAATTGGGCAAAGGTATGGTCATCGTTAAAAACCATTATTCTATCATCAGTGCAGGTACCGAAGGCTCAACAGTTGCTGCGGCAAGAAAAAGCTTAATCGGCAAGGCAAAGGAACGACCACAGCAAGTAAAGCAAGTCATAGACACCTTAAAAAAACAAGGCCCAATTCAAACCTACCGTGCCGTGATGAAGAAATTAGACGCCTACTCACCACTGGGTTACAGTTGTGCTGGCGAAGTTATAGAAGTAGGAGAAGGGGTTACGGAATTCCAAATTGGCGATAAAGTAGCTTGTGCTGGTGCTGGTTATGCCAACCATGCTGAAATTGTATCAATTCCAGTTAACCTTTGCGTCAAATTAGACGACAACGCAATTCTTAAGGATGCCGCCTACAATACTCTTGGTGCAATTTCCATGCAAGGAGTACGTCAGGCAGATTTAAGATTGGGAGAATCCTGTGTCATTATAGGTCTTGGATTGTTAGGGCAACTGGCTGCACTGATATTAAAAGCGTCTGGTGTTACCGTTATTGGTATAGATGTGTCAGAAGCAGCAGTCAACCAAGCGATTGAAAATAAAGTGGTCGATTTAGGGTTGACCAGAAATGCTGCAGGAGTTGAAGAACAAATTCTAAATGCCACACAAGGCCATGGAGCGGATGCGGTAATCATTGCAGCTGCAACCGATAGTTTAGATCCTATAAATTTTGCTGGCGCCATAGCACGCAAAAAAGGTAAAGTCGTTGTATTGGGTGCAATACCCACAGGTTTTGATCGCGATCCATTTTGGTACAGAAAAGAACTGGAACTCAAAATGGCCTGTTCTTACGGTCCTGGACGTTACGACTTAAACTACGAGGAAAAAGGCATCGATTACCCATTACCTTACGTGCGCTGGACGGAGAAGCGCAACATGGAAGCGTTTCAGAAGTTATTGGCGACCAAACGTATTCATATCGATTACTTAACCACGCACGAGTTTGATTTCGATAATGCAAAAGATGCTTTTGATTTGGTGGTATCCAAATCCGAACCGTTTACGGGAATTGCTTTAAAATACAATACAGACAAACAAGCGACCAAGTCAAAAATAGCAACAGCAACAACCGATAAACTCGGAAAAATAAACATTTCATTTATCGGGGCAGGAAGCTATGCCCAAGGGAATCTCTTACCCAACATTCCTGAAAGTGCTGAAGTGGGCAGAGTAGGAGTGTTAACCAATACTGGAACCACCTCTAAACGTGTGGCCGAAAAGTTCAAGTTTCAATTCTGCGCAACGGAAGAAGCAGACGTATTGGATGATAAAACCAATACCGTATTTGTGGCAACACGTCACGACTCCCATGGGGCTTATGTTTTAAAAAGCCTAGAAGCCAATAAAAATGTCTTTGTTGAAAAGCCTTTGTGTTTATTGGAGTCGGAATTAGAAGACATTATTGAAGCACAATCCAAAGCCAATAAAGCGGTAATGGTCGGCTTCAATAGACGATTCTCGCCGTTGACAGCCAAACTAAAAAAGGCGGTGGGCAATAATCCCATGACCATGATCTACAGAATTAATGCTGGGTCTATACCGAAAGATAACTGGATTCAAGATGCAGAGATAGGTGGTGGCAGAGTTTTAGGGGAAGTATGCCATTTTATTGATTATTTAACCTACCTCAACGGTAGCTTGCCAATAAAGATTTCAGCATCTGCATTACCAGATGCCAATCAATTGAATGATACAATCAATATTTTAATCCAGTTTCAAAATGGGTCTTCTGGCGTTATCGGTTACTATGCCAATGGCTCTAAAGCTATGACAAAGGAATATGTTGAGGTGTTTTCGGCAGGAATGTCAGCTACCTTGGATGATTTTAAAGTATTGAGAATTTACGGAAAAGGAAAACCCAAAAAGAAAAAATTGCTCAATCAGAATAAAGGACAAAAAGAAATGGTCACGGCATTTGTAAATGGTTTACTTAACGATGGTAAAGCACCAATCCCTTTCAAAGAAATTGTAGCGGTAACTAAAGCGTCGTTTAAAGTTCTGGAATCTATAAAATTAGGAGGGCAACAAGTTGATGTTTAAGTCTTCTGTCATTCAGAACGAAAGCGAAGAATCTCTTTAAGAATAATACGCTTTATTTATCAAACACAGATTCTTCAGTCACTGCGTTCCTTCTGAATGACAAGTAATATAGGAGCATTGTGTTTTTAAGAGCGTTATGTCATTCACAGCATATTGTCATTCAGAGCGAAAGCGAAGAATCTCTTTAAGAATAACACGCTCTATTTATCAAACACAGACTCTTCAGTCACTACGTTCCTTCTGAATGACAAGTAATATCGGAGCATTGTGTTTTTAAGAGCGTTATGTCATTCACAGCACATTGTCATTCAGAGCGAAAGCGAAGAATCCCTTTAAGAATAACACGCTCTATTTATCAAACACAGATTCTTCAGTCACTGCGTTCCTTCTGAATGACAAGTAATATCGGAGCATTGTGTTTTTAAGAGCGTTATGTCATTCACAGCATATTGTCATTCAGAGCGAAAGCGAAGAATCTCTTTAAGAATAACACGCTCTATTTATCAAACACAGATTCTTCAGTCACTGCGTTCCTTCTGAATGACAAGTAATATCGGAGCATTGTGTTTTTAAGAGCGTTATGTCATTCCCAGCATATTGTCATTCAGAGCGAAAGCGAAGAATCTCTTTAAGGATAATACGCTCTATTTATCAAACACAGATTCTTCAGTCACTGCGTTCCTTCTGAATGACAAGTAACTTAGGAGCACTATGTCATTCAGAGCGCAGCGAAGAATCCTCAAAAAACAATAATGTTAAATTTCACTATATTTCATAAATATAACAAACAGCATAAAGGCGATCCGGTAAAATGAAATGAAAACATTAGGGAGTCACAATTATTACGTTTACATCCTAACAAACAAAAATAAAACGGTTTTATACACGGGAGTAACAAACAACCTTAAAGAAAGGTTATATGCACATAACCACCCAGAGCCTTTCTCAAAAGCATTTACCGCAAAATACAAATGTTACTATTTAATTTACTACAAGCACTTTTTTGACATAGAAGAAGCCATTCGCATGGAAAAGGTCGTAAAAGGAAAAAGCCGACATAAAAAAGAAAAACTTATTACCGAATTTAACCCGAGTTGGAAATTTTTAAATGATGATCTGTAGTAGGTTACTTAGGACAATGTATTTTTAAGAGCACACTGTCATTCAGAGCAAACTGTCATTCAGAGCTGTCAGGCTGAGCTTGTCGAAGTCGCAGCGAAGAATCTATTCTAACCATACACAGGTACTTCAGTCACTAAGTTCCTTCTGAATGACAAGTAATATCGGGGCACTATGTTATTCTGAGCCTATCTGCATTAAGCACAGTCGAAGCGTAGAAATCGCTGTGCAGGAACATCAAAAACCCCATCAACAATAGTGGAAACCACTTACTTTCAGATTCATGTATTAATAATCCGCCAATCAATCTGAATCATTTTAAAACCAAAAAAATCAATAAACACTACCCCATTAAAAAGAAAGACCCTAAATTTGACCCGTGCAATACATACCGTTCAACCTACCTACTAAAACACACGCGCCTTGCCATCACCAAATTTCAAAAAAAGCTTTCAAAAACTAAAGACCTACTGCGAATCCGAAGATTTCAAAGGTTGGGATCCGTATGACGGGATGAATTCCAAAATCTTTCAAGCATTACCACTGAAACATTGGGATTTAGCGCGTTTGGCCTGGATTCAAGGCTTTAAAAGAAGCCCAATAAATTTTAGAAAAGCATTGCTCGTGCCTAAAGAGCATAATTCTAAGGGCATCGCACTATTTCTGCTAGGCTACTGTAGGCTTTACCAAGCAACCTTAAAAGGGAACAAGGACTTTGGCTCGGAAACTGAACAACTAAAACAGATTAAATACATTACCCAATTGCTTTTAGACATGAAAGTAGAAGGCTTTTCTGGGGCATGTTGGGGCTACAATTTCGATTGGCAGGCAAGACGATTGTTCTTGTTCAAAAAAAACACACCAACAGTGGTGGCTACGGCGTTTGCTGTAGAGGCACTTGTGGAGAGTTATAAAATAACCAAAGACCCTCAAGTTCTGGAGGTGATTAAATCTTCAGCCCATTTTGTGCTCAAGGACTTATCCAGAACCCCACATAAAGATGGGTTTCTGTTTTCATACAGCATCAAGGATGGAAACAATACCGTGATCAATGCCTCGCTTTTGGGAGCAAAGATTCTAAGCTTGGTATATAACTTTACAAAAGAGGAATCCTATAAAGATTTGGCAGCAACAGCTGTGAAAACGGCATGTCAATTGCAAAACGAAGATGGCTCCTGGATTTACGGATTGCTGCCTGTACAGTCATGGATAGACAGTTTTCATACAGGATTCAATCTAGATGCGATAGAAACTTACCAACAACAAACCGGAGATAAAACCTTTCAAAAATATACTGACAAAGGGTGGACATATTATGTCGAAAATTTCTTCGAAGCAGATGGGAAGCCAAAATATTACCACAACAAGACCTATCCCATAGATATACATTGCCCAGCTCAGGTCATTGTAACGGCATCAAAATTAAACCAGTTCAAAACTCATAAAGAACTGCTTGAAAAAACCTTAAACTGGACCATTGATAATATGCAATCCAAAAAAGGCTATTTTTACTATCAGGTAAAAAAAGGAATGAGCTCCAAGATCTCATATATGCGTTGGAGCAATGCCTTTATGTTTAATGCCATGGCACACTATTATTTAGAATCTCAAGGAGACGTATGAAATCAGAAACTTTAAATGGTGTCATAACCTATGCTCCTAATTCTAGAGATGAGCTCATAGACTTTGCCGTAAAACATCAAAAGATTTTGGTAGCGGTTAATGCCGAAAAAATATTACATGCCACCGACGAAAGTAGAGCCATAATAAATAGAAACCTGGGCTACCCAGATGGCATCGGAGCAGTTTGGGCCTTGCACAAAAAAGGGCATAAGGAAGTGGTGAAAATTCCAGGATGTGAGCTATGGCTCGATATGGTTAAAAAGCACCACAACGACAAATCGTTTTACCTCGTTGGTGCTAAACAGGAAGTAATAGAAGCTACGGTGAAGCAATTAAAATCAGAATATCAAGGTATACATATATGTAACTACAGAGATGGGTATATAAAGACTGATGAAGAAGAAAGACGCCTAATTGAGGATATAAAAAAGCACCAACCCGATATTGTGTTTGTGGCGATGGGCTCGCCAAAACAAGAACTGTTAATGGAGCGCATGCAAAAACAACATCATGGTGTTTATCAAGGCTTAGGAGGTAGTTTCGATGTCTACACGGGTAACGTAAAACGCGCTCCACAGTGGTGGGTAAATAATAATTTGGAATGGACTTACAGACTCATCAACCAACCCACAAGAATAAAACGCCAAATACACTTGGTTAGGTTTTTTATTAATTTAATTTTGGGGAAGTATTAACGAGTACTAGTATATGATATATGTAAGACAGATGTGATTGGGGCAGTTAAGATAGAGCTCCTTCGGTTCTCCTTCGGTTCTCCTTCGGTTTTCCGTCGGGTCTCCCTCGGGTATGCGTCGGGTCATAAGCGTGTCTTAAGCGTGTCATATTCGGGTCAGCTATCGATTTTTCTTACAAAAATTAAAGAATAATTCAAATAAAGTGAAATTAGTATATGTATAAAATCACCATAATTGCTGGAGCAAGACCTAACTTTATGAAGATTGCACCAATTATTCATGCCATTGAAGCGGTAAAAGAAAAAGGTGAAAAATTGGAGTACCGATTAGTCCACACAGGGCAGCATTACGATAAAAACATGTCAGGAAGCTTCTTTGAGCAATTGGGCATCCCTGAGCCTCATATCAATTTAGAGTGCAGTGGTGGAACTCAGGCTGAGCAAACAGCGGCTATCCTAATACATTTTGAAAAGGAACTCATGGCTAACCCTGCGGATTTGGTGTTAGTGGTTGGCGACGTCACCTCTACCATGGCCTGCGCCTTGGTAGCACAGAAACTGCATACCAAAGTAGCACACGTAGAAGCGGGTATAAGGTCTGATGATTGGACCATGCCAGAAGAGATTAACCGCTTAGTCACCGATAGTATTACCAATTACTTTTTCACAACCTCAGAATTGGCCAATGAAAACTTATTGAATAGTGGTGCCGATGGAAATGCAATTTTCTACGTAGGTAACACCATGATAGATACCCTTGTAAAACAGAGACCAAATTTCAGGGCTCCCAAAGTATGGTCAGACTTAGAGTTAAAACCACAGTCCTATATTGTAATGACACTTCATCGCCCAGCAAATGTGGATGAGGAAAGTCAGCTCAAAGCAATGATAGGCGAAATTATTGCACATAGTAGAAACGTACCATTAATTTTCCCTATGCACCCAAGAACCGCTAAGATATTTTCCAGATTAAAAATAGAACATCCTAGGTTGCATATTGTAGAGCCTCTAAGTTATCTAGAGTTCAATTATTTAGTAGAACGTGCCAAGGCGGTCATTACTGATTCTGGTGGTATTACTGAAGAAGCCTCTATTATGAACGTACCATGTATGACGCTTCGCGATAATACCGAAAGACCAGAGACCATTACCTTAGGAACAAACGAATTGGTGGGCACTAACCCAAAAGCCATTAAAAAGCACTTGGATAAGCTATTTAAGAACCAATGGAAAGAAGGCAAACCGATACCACTATGGGATGGTAAAACAGCAAAAAGAATTGTTGATATCATTTTGGAAGTGAACCAAAATAAGGAATAACTCAACTTTTAATTTGTATCTTAGCAAACCCCCTAAGATGTTTTCAATATCTGTGATATGATAAAAACATTACTCGAAAACTTTTCTCCAGAAAATAATGCTACAGTATGGTTAATATGTGCCTTTGTGTTAGCGTTTATCATTGCTTATCAAACGTTCCCAACGATTTTGTATGTCGCTAAGGCCAAACATTTAATGGATGAGCCAGATGGAAGAAGCTTACATTCAAATAATACTCCCACACTTGGTGGTATTGGCATTTTTCTAAGCTTAATTGTCCTAATGACTATTGTTGGCGCATTTCTAAATACTAAAGTTTTACTATTGGTCATGGGAGGTTTAACCATTTTATTCTTTCTTGGGCTAAAAGATGATTTAACGGTGCTTTCTGCCAGTAAAAAACTTGTTGGTCAGTTATTTGCGGCACTGTTGTTAATCGTTTTTACGGACACACGTATTATTGGGTTTTCGAGCATATTGGAGGTTGACACACTACCGTATTGGGTGTCAATAGGCTTTACGCTATTTGTTTATATTCTAATTATCAATGCCTATAATCTTATTGACGGTGTAGATGGTTTGGCAGGGACCATAGCATTTTGTGCTAGTGGAATTTTTGTATATCTGTTTGTAAATTCGGAGGATTTAAGTTTGGCGACCATTGCTATTGCGCTATGTGGTGCCTTAATTGCGTTCTTGAGGTTAAATTTTTCAAAAGAAGATAAGATTTTTATGGGTGATACAGGTTCGATGATTGTTGGGTTTTTATTGGCATTCTTCACCATAAGTTTTATTAATATGGCACAGGTAGATGAAACTTCAAACTACTACAGGGCCTCGCCAGCTTTGGCATTTGCATTGTTATTCTATCCATTGATTGATACTTTACGCATTTTTTTTATAAGAATAGTGATTCATAAAACAAACCCATTTAAGGCGGACAAAAACCACATCCACCATAAGTTCATCCAAAGCGGTTACAATCATGTTATGACCACATTTATAATTTGTGGCATTAATGTATTAATCGTTGGAATTGCTTTCAATCTGTTGCACCTCAATCTCAATACACAAATTATTTGTTTGTTACTTTATGGGTGTGCATTATACACCTTACCGTTCTTACTTAAAAAATTAGTGACTTAACTTAATTTGTAACAATTAGAACTTTAAATAGTGATTATGCTTTTGCAAGTCCTTTAAATGCAGTTATATTTGCTTAACATACGAGAACTTTATTTGATGAAAAGAAACCTTATATTTTTTTTAGTGCTGATACTGGTCAGTTCCTGTGCTTCCAAAAAAGAAGTGCTTTATATGCAAGACGCCAAGACGGAGGGCAATGGTAACGTAAACTATAGCACAGCTACGATTCAACCTAATGATATTCTTAAAATTACTGTGGAGACTCTCGTCCCTGAAGCAGCAATACCCTACAATAAAACCAGTTCTCAAGGTAACCAACCTCAGAGTATGCAATTACTTCAATTAGATGGTTATCTGGTGTCATTAGATAATACCATAAAGTTTCCGGTGCTCGGAGACATTTCTACAAAAAATCAAACGACGAAAGAGTTGGAAGCATCTATAAGGGAGCAATTAGTTTCGGGGGGCCATTTATTAAACCCAACAGTAAATGTACGTCTTGTTAATGCTAAGGTCACCATATTGGGTGAAGTCAACCAACCGGGCACCTTTAGTTTTACGGAACAGAATATTACCATATTGCAAGCCTTAGGGTATGCAGGGGATCTTACTATTAACGGTAAACGTGATGATATATTAATAACAAGAGAAATTGATGGCGTTAGAAAGGTATCGCATATAGACCTGACGTCGGCAGCATTTATGAATAGTGAATATTATTTCATAAGACCCAATGATGTTATTGTTGTAAACCCTAATACCCCTAAGGTGAAAAGTGCTGGCTTTGTTGGAGATGTAGGTACCATACTTACCATTGCCTCTTTGGCACTTAGTATAACCATTTTATTGTCGCGATAACCTATGGAAAATCAGTTAAATAATAACTTTACTTTTAACGAAGAGGAGAGCTTAGATTTAAAACAGGAGATTAGACGTTACCTAAGGTATTGGCCTTGGTTTGTCTTAGCGCTGGCTGTGGCTCTTATCAGCGCTTATGTCTATTTACGATATGCTCCTAGAATTTACGAAACCTATGCAAAAATTAAAATACTGGATGAGTCCGAGGGCTTAGAGATACCGACGTCTGCATTTGTTTTTAACCGCAGTAATATTAACCTGGAGAATGAAATAGAAATTATTACCTCATACCTCATCATGGAGCGTGTGGTTAGGGAATTAGATCTAAACACCAGCTTTTATGAAGTAGGCACCATTCAAACCTCACAGATTGCTGAGTTACCGCTCAATTTTGAACAACGCATTCAACCAGATAGCATTGGATCTAGCTTTTCGTATAAATTAACTGTAGACGATAGTGGGTTTTTGGTTACCAATCTAAAAACAGAAAAGTCCTTTAATTTTAAAGACCATACTACCTATAACTCAAATCATAATTTACCCTTTAACGTTGAGTTAAAGAATACGACCTCGTTTACTGAGGTGAACAACAAGGAGTTTATTATAAAGTTTAGCCCTATAAAACATACGGCTTTGGGGTTAAAAAATAAAATTAAGGTAGAGGCCATTGGAGATCGCAGTGACTTACTACGATTAATAATAAAAGGAGAAAGTAAGGATTTGTCTGAGAAGATTATAAACACCTTAATGGATGTTTTTAATAAGGATGGTATAGACGACAGACAGTTGGTGTATCAGCGTACGGTTGATTTTATCGATGCCCGCTTTGTGTTTTTAGCCAAAGAACTGGATTCCATCGAAATTGACCAAGAGACGTTTAAGCAAAAAAACAATATCGTGGATATTGCTACCGATGCAGAGATAGGTCTTGAACAAAGGGTACAGTCTGAGGAAGAGCTTTTTAAGTTGCAAAATCAATTGACATTATCCCAATTATTGGAAAATACATTACAGACCAATACTGAATCTGATTTGCTTCCTGCCAATATTGGTTTGGAAAATGCAGGCATAAATGCTCTAATATCTGAATATAATCTTGCGGTAATCAATAGAGATCGATTAAAAAATAGTGCCGGAGCTAACAATCCTTCGGTGAAATTGGCCGAGAACCAAATAGATGACCTTAAGGCTAACATCAATAGATCCCTGAGAACATATACCAATCAATTAGACGCATCACTACGTCAGTTGAAAGATAGAAACCAGAAGTTTGCTGGCAGAGTGTCTCAAATACCAGGACAAGAACGCTTGTTTAAGGCGATTCAGCGTCAACAAAAGATTAAGGAAAGTTTATACCTCTTATTACTTCAAAAGCGCGAGGAAGCTGCCATTAATTTAGCAATTACAGAACCTTCTATAAAGGTGGTGGAGAAGGCTTTGTCTGGAACAGAACCAATTTCGCCGAAACCTAATATTGTTTATGCAGGTGCAATACTTGGTGGCCTACTCATTCCATTTGGTATTCTGTATCTCATGTTTATGTTAGATACGAAGTTGCACGGAAAGGAAGATATTACTAAAGTAGCTTCAAACATCCCTGTAATAGGTGAGATACCAGATTTAAAAAAGAAAAAGGATGTCATTTTTACAGATCCTAATGACCGTTCAGCCCTTGCAGAATCCTTTAGGATACTGAGCTCTAATGTAGACTATATTCTGCCAATTAAGAATGGCGAGAAAGGGAAAGTGATTTATTGTACTTCAACCATTAAGGGAGAGGGTAAAACTTATGTGAGTCTTAATTTATCGTTGGCTTTGTCCAGTATAAATAAAAAAGTACTACTGATAGGCGCCGATTTAAGAAACCCACAAATCCATACCCATATTCATGTAGATAAGCAAAAATCAGGATTATCTAACTATCTGCATGATATTGATTACAATTGGAAAGATTCATTAATAAATGGTTTTGAAAAGCACCCTAATCATCATATCATTTTATCTGGAAGCATACCACCTAATCCAGCACATTTATTGACCAACGGTCGATTTAAAAAATTAATTGAAGAGGCAAAAGAAGTGTATGATTATATAGTAGTTGATACGGCACCCACAATTTTAGTCACGGATACCATGCTGATCTCCCAATTGGCTGATGCAACGATTTATTTGGCAAGGGCTAATTATACTGAAAAAAATCTATTAAAATTCTCTAAGGAGCTGTCTGAAAGTGGTAAGATAAAGAATATGGCCTACGTTATTAATAGCGTTGGCGCTAGTAAATCTTATGGTTATGGCTACAATTACGGCTATAATTATGGCTATGGCGCTAAGACCTAATTATAGGTCATAAGTCCTTATCGCTATGACATTTATCATATAATTTATGGTTTTGAATAGGTAACTTTATTCTGAATTTAAAACCTAGAAATTATGAGACAAAGAACACCTGTAAGCACTATAATGTCAAAGCATCTTATAGCACTTAATAGAAGCGACGATTTGGAGTGTGCCGAAATGTTATTTAAACGTCATAAAATAAGACATATTCCTGTAGTGTCTGGAGAAGTTATTGTGGGTATACTAAGCTATACTGACCTATTAAGAATCAGTTTTGCGGATGCTGTTGATGAGTCTGAAAGTGAAGTCGACACGTTGATTTACAATATGTTTACTATAGATCAGGTTATGGCTAAGAATGTTGTTACTGTAAACTCCCAGACCTCAATCAAGGAAGTTGCAAAAATTTTGGCGACAAGAGAATTTCATGCATTGCCAGTAGTCGATGATGGTATATTGGTAGGTATGGTAACAACCACGGATTTAATCAATTATTTAATTGATCAATATTGAAACAAGCACCATTGGGCACTTTTTTTATGAATTGGCTAAATCTTTTAAGGCTGCAATGGTTGCCGTTGGGTCATCACTCTTAAAAACATGGCTACCGGCTACAAAAGTATCTGCACCTGCTTCAACGAGTTTCTGTATATTCTTATCAGTTACACCACCATCAACTTCTATACGTGTGTCTAGGCCCTGTGCGTCTATCATTGCACGAAGCTTTTTAATACGTTGATAGGTCACGTCTTCAAATTTTTGTCCTCCAAACCCTGGGTTTATGGACATCAATAAAACCATATAGCACTCAGGTAATATATCTTCTAAAACAGATATTGGTGTGGTAATATTTAAAACAATACCGGCTTTACAGCTTGCATCCTTAATTTGCCTAAGCGTTCTGTGGAGGTGTACCGTAGATTCATAATGAACTGTAATGATATCAGCGCCACAATTAGCGAATTCCTCAATGTAGCGTTCTGGCTTTTCAATCATTAGATGCACATCCAAAGGCTTAGTGGCATGTTTTTTTATAGCTTGTATAACTGGCATTCCATATGAAATGTTTGGTACAAAATGCCCATCCATGACATCGATGTGGAACCAATCAGCATCACTGTTGTTTACCATTTCTGTATCACGTTGAAGGTTGCCGAAATCGGCAGCTAGCATGGAAGGGGCAATTAGTTTTGAAGCCATTGTAAGTTGGGTTGTTTTAGTTTGTGCAAAGGTAAATAAATTATGGAGGTCTTGGTGGAATAAATTTAAATCGTTCCTTTTTTAAGCACGAAGCACGAAGCACGAAGCACGAAGCACGAAGCACGAAGCACGAAGCACGAAGCACGAAGCACGAAGCACGAAGCACGAAGCACATATGACTAAGTTTTCTCGCAAAGGCGCAAAAACGCGAAGTGTTTTGTCAAAAGATTAGGGATAGTAAGGTTTCTTCCCTTTTGGGAAAGAACAAAAGAGGGTAAAGTATCTTCCTTCTGGGAAGGGATTTTAGGGATGGGCTGTAAAAAGTGAACCCACGGTAATCAGCCGTGGGTTCTTTCATCAATCAAAAAACGAACAGTTATGTTTTGTAACTGTTGTTACCTTTATTAGGTTGGTCGTTAAATATACAAAAAACTAACCTAAATATGTCTTTAATATCTTGCTTCTAGACGTATGCTTTAATCGTCTTATCGCTTTTTCTTTAATTTGTCTTACACGCTCACGAGTTAAATCAAACGTTTCGCCTATTTCTTCTAAAGTCATAGGATGTTGATTTCCTAAACCAAAATACAAACGAATTACATCGGCTTCACGAGGTGTTAAGGTTTCTAATGCACGCTCAATCTCCGTACGTAAAGATTCATGTAACAAATCTTTATCTGGATTTGGTGATTCACCACTTCTCAATACATCGTATAAGTTAGAATCTTCACCTTCAACTAAAGGTGCATCCATACTTACGTGACGACCAGAATTCTTCATCGACTCCTTAACATCGTTAATCGTCATGTCCAATTCTTTTGCAATCTCTTCCGCAGAAGGCGGTCGCTCATGACTTTGCTCTAAAAACGCAAACGTCTTATTTATTTTGTTAATTGAACCAATCTTGTTCAGCGGTAAACGTACAATACGAGATTGTTCTGCTAATGCTTGTAAGATAGATTGTCTAATCCACCAAACGGCATAGGATATAAATTTAAAACCACGCGTTTCGTCAAAACGCTGTGCTGCTTTTATCAACCCTAAATTACCTTCATTAATTAAATCTGGTAAAGTTAAACCTTGGTTTTGGTATTGTTTAGCAACAGATACAACGAAACGTAAGTTAGCTTTAGTCAACTTTTCTAAAGCAATCTGATCACCTGCCTTAATGCGTTGAGCTAATTCTACCTCTTCGTCGGCTGTAATCAAATCTACCTTACCAATTTCTTGTAGGTACTTGTCTAATGATGCAGTTTCCCTGTTGGTTACCTGCTTGGTAATTTTAAGTTGTCTCATTTAATTTTAAGATTTGTGCAATTTACCCGCAACAACGTGTTGCTTTTATTATACGTACAAAAGCAATAAAATGTTACACAACTTTTAAAAAAAAACTTTTAGATCTTTAGAAGCTTAACCGTGTCAAGATTAATGTCGTCGATAGTCTCATTAGTAAATTTGTAATGCCCTCTCTTGGTAATTAATCTAAAACGATACGATTTAATTTGACTTAATGTGTTTAAAAACAGCCACTTGGACTTAAGAAGCCTTGGTTTTTGAGACTTCAAACTTAAATCGAAAATGTGCTTTCTGCCTTCTTTTTCGGCAACAATATCAGGTGTTACTTCAATATCGCTACCTTTTTTAAGGTAAGATTTTGGTGTTTCGTAACCTTCAATATCAGCCTTAATATTAGAATATCCCAAATTTTCGAGATAAGCAATAGAATGATTTAACTCTTCTGCGTATTTGTCTTTGTCTTGTGTTATCATAACCTATAATATAAGCATTTATACGACAAATACAAATTTTTAAGATAGTTTAACGAAGTGAATGGTAAGACAAATAAGGATTAAATCCTTACTTGTCCTTCTCCAAATACATAATATTTATTAGTTACCAATTGGTTTAACCCTAGTGGACCTCTATGGTGTAGCTTATCTGTACTTATAGCGAGTTCTGCACCAATACCCATTTGCCCACCGTCTGTAAATCTTGTGGAGGCATTATGGTAGACTGCAGCGCTGTCTACATTCTGCATAAATTGCATGGCTTCTAACTTATCTTCGGTAATTATGGCTGCAGAATGTTTACCCGAATACATGTTGATGATATCTATAGCTTCTTCCAAATTGTCGACTTCACCGATTAACAATTTTAAAGCTAGAAACTCTTCGTACCATACATCTAGGTCAGATACGGTTTCCTTTTGTGATAAAATGTCCGATACCTTATCGTCAACCAAGATTTCGACCTTGTGTTTTTCGAGTTTTTCCTGAAGCATTTTTAACTTCAATTCATATTCAGGAAGATTTTTATTGATTAAGACTTTGTCCAAAGCATTACATCCTGAAATCTTATCGGTCTTTGCATTGATAATTACATTTACGGCTTTGCTCCAATCCGCATGTTCCGATACATAAAGGAAATTGTTTCCTCTACCGCTCACCAATACTGCGCAAGATGCGTTTTCCTTAACAAATTTAATCAGTGATTCTCCACCTCGTGGTACTATTAAGTCTAAAGGTTCGGAAGGATTTTTCAAGAATTCACGTGTTTCCTCACGCTTAAGGTGCAGTAATTTAATCCAATCTTTGGAAAGACCGTTTTCCTCTAAGGCTTCATGCCAGCACTTTTCTAAAATAAGGTTACTGTTTAAAGCTTCCTTACCACCTTTGAGCAGAATTTTATTATTGGCTTTAAATGCCAATACTGCGGCTTCAATGGTTACGTCTGGTCTAGATTCATATATAATCAAAATCGTTCCGAATGGAGCCGTGGTGTTAACGATGTTTAAATTATTTTGAAGTGTTCTGTTAGATATCTCTTTTCCAACAGGATCGTCTTGAAGCATCACGGCTTTAACAGCTTCGATCATCTCATCCACCTTTTTATCGTTTACAATTAACCGATCAAATAATGCTTGGTCTTCTCTTTGAAAGGCGTCTAAATCCTTTCTATTAGCCTTAATGATATTTTTACGTTCCCTTTCCAAGATTGTAATCATGGTTTTAAGAACATTATTTTTTATTTCAGTATTTAAAAGTTTCATTTCTAATTTAATTTTTTTCAATGTTTAGGCACTTATAAATTTTGTGCCTATTTGTTTGTTTTTTACAATGTCCACAATGACATTTTCTCGTTTTCCGTTAGCGATATAGGTAGGTATATCTTTTCTGGCAGTCCCTTTGGCAATTTTTAATTTCGATGCCATGCCGCCACGTCCTTCACCTTCCTTTTTATTTGAAGCCTGAACGTATTTCTCAACGTTTTCGTTCGTTTTTACAACATTCAGGATTTTTGAATTGTCGTCATCAGGATGTCCTGTGTAAAGTCCATCTGTATCAGATAGGATTATTAGTCGGTCTGCATTGACCAACTCTGCTACCAAACTGGCTAGCTCATCATTATCAGAAAACATGGACATGGTCAATGATACGGCATCATCTTCATTAGCGATTGGGATAACACCTTCTGATAACAATCCTTCATAACAATTAATCATGTTTTCGCGATGTTTACCAGGATCAAAATCACGCTTTGTAGCCAATACTTGGGCGCAACGCATTCCGTAATCATGAAAGATGCTATAGTAATGGCGCATCATCCTCGGTTGGCCAACCGATGAATAGACCTGTCGTCTTATCGATTTGTTTTCAATATTGGTATCTCCCAATACCTCCATGCCAGCCATAGCAGAACCTGAGGATACTAAGATTACCATTATGTCATCTTCGTAAAGTACAGCAATCTGCCTTACCAATTCGCGCAGTACTGGTCCTAAAATTCTGTTGTCTTTGTTTGTTAGTACGTTGGTTCCTACTTTAACAACCACACGCTTTATATCGTCATTCATTTTATTTGTCTTTACCTAATTCTACAGCTCTGTCAAAAGCAGCGTAGGCCGCATCTTGTATCAGCTGTTTCACATTATTGTCTTCCATTGAATCGATGGCAGCTTGTGTTGTGCCTCCTTTTGAGGCCACTTTATCTATCCATGATTTTGGAGATATATTATTTTGGTTGAAGAGCTCTATTGCACCTTCAAAAGTGCTACTCACTAATACTTTTGAATCATAATCCGAAAAGCCCATTTTGAGAGCAGCTTCTAACATGGACTGCATAAAATAGAATACATATGCTGGTCCGCTTCCCGAAATTCCTGTTGAGGCATCTATATATTTTTCCGAATCGACATGAATTGAAGTGCCTGTGGTGTCTAATAAATTTCTCACCATAATCATTTCAACTTTAGAAACTTCCTCAGCTTCGGTGTAAGATGTCACACCTTTACCAACTTGTGCTGGTAGGTTGGGCATTGTACGTATCACTTTCTTCTGGTTGAGGCCATTTTGTATGGTCTCTAAAGTGACTCCTGCCATTAAAGAGACAAATAATTGCTCTTTATTTAGCATCGGTTTCATTTGTTCAAACAAGCCTTCACTGTGATAAGGTTTTACTGCTACAAAAATTATGTGTGCTTTAGGTAAGCAATCTTCTAGATTATCATAGACATCAAATCTTGAGTCTTTTCTTAGGCTCTCTATTTTTTTAGGATCGGTATCATATATCCTAAGCTTGTGCTTGCTCAATAAAGGTGAACTCGCCATGCCTTCTGCATACGTTAAGCCCATATTACCGGCTCCTATTACTAATACTTTCATTTTTATTTTAATTATTTCACTCTATTTACCACAAGGACTATACGAGAGTGCCAAATAGAACAACTAATTTTAAAAATTTGGAAATATGGAGTGATTAAAAGTAATTGTTAAGAATTTCTATGATATTAGCGCATAAGTTTGTCAATATGAAAATTACAGTTTTGCATTAGTTGACTAAAACTGCCAGTCTGTCGGTGACAGAATGTGAAAATGAACGCAAAAACCCATCAATTATGATGGGTTTTCTTAAATAGTTCTGACAATCAGTTTAATTTTTTTCTGCTAATCCGCGTGTTAACCAACCTCTTTTGTTAGCCGTAGCAATGGCATAGGGAGTTATCCAGAATAAGGCAAACGTGTAGAGAATACTGTAACTATATGCCCAAATGGACTCTTTTAACTCGTAACGATAAGCATAGAATGCTACTGCAAAAGATGATGCCACTAAGATGCTCATTAATGTAGATCCTAGGAATAATAGTGGATGTGTCAAAACAAAAAACAGCATAAAAATCACAAATGGATAACTCATTACAATTCTTAAGAATTGACTGATAAATAATAATCTACTACCTAGTTTACTACCTTCCCTAAAATCTGTAAATACATATTTAGCCATAGCTAAATTTTCCCTTACGTTGCTTCTTGCCCAGCGGATAAACATTTTGTAAAGTCCTGGATATTTTTCTGGTACATTGGTGTAGGCCACAGCGTTTTTTTGAAATAATACATGTTGGCCTTGCTTTAATATCATGTTGGTCATGGCTCTGTCTTCACCAATATCAGAAGGTTGTCCCATAAAGGTTTGGTTAATCCATTCTGGCAAACAATTAAAAACTGCTGAGCGTCGGTAAGCTGCTAAAGCACCTGGTGTACAGAGTACGGAATTTAAGTTACTTTCTGCCGAGCGGACAAACTCAAAACTCATCACAAAACTGACATCGAGCATCTTAGGAAGAATTTCCTTTTTGTTATTTAATACTCTGATGTTACCTGCAACAGCGCCACATTTTTCGTCTTTAGAGAATGGGCTTACCAAATTTCTCAAAGTATCTTCGGTAACTATAGAGTCACTATCTACAGTAATAAAAATCTCTCCAGACCCAAGGTTAAAACCTCTGTAAAGTGCGTGTCTTTTTCCTTTATTTTCTGGTTGTTGGAATATTTCCACTCTGTCACCTAGTGTTTCCTTAGCCTTTTGCATCCAATCCCATGTGTCGTCCTTACTGCCATCATCAATGGACAATAATTGCAGCTTTTCAATAGGGTAGTTACTTTGAGCTAAACTCATTAAGGTATCATATACTTGTTTTCCTTCGTTATAAGCTGGTACAATAACAGTACAGGTTGGCAACTCATTATCAGAAACAGACTCTATGGCTTTATACTTGTAAAAGTTATAAGCTGTGTAGATAAATAAAAATACTTTGTATATAAATAATAAAGTGGAGATTATTACGAAGGTTAAGCCAATTGTTGAGCTTCTTCTGTCAACATTAAATTGCTCCAAATCATTATGGAAAACATAAAAGAAATAGAGCCCAATGGTTAATATGATAAATGTACTAAGTAGGACAATTTTATTGTGAGGATTTTGAGTTTTTCCGTTGCCGTATAAGGTCGCGTTTACAAAAGTCTTTATTTTTTTAAGATTGAAATCTAGCTTAAGTTTTAAGTTCTTTAGGGCATTATTTTTTGAGGCCATAGGCTGTTATCTCCTTTTTAATTAATAATTTACAAGAGATGTACGTGACAAGTTTTGATTTAGATTTTTTTTTAATAATTATTTAAGAAATTATATGATCTTTTAGTTTTGTGTTGGCCTCATGCAATGGGTTAGATGTAATTGTAGATATAACATTTTAGAAAAACAAAAGCCCATCAAAATTTGATGGGCTTTTAGCTTATAAAGTTTCAAAAAAGAATTAATCCTCTTTTTTATCTTCTCTAGGCTTTCTATCGTCTCTGCGATTATCTCTGTTGCGATTGTCGCGACCACGATTGTCTCTGCCTCTATTATCGCGTCCACGATTATTGTCTCTTGGAGGTCTTTCCTTAAAACCTTCTGGTTTTGGCAATAATGCCTTACGGGATACTTTTTCTTTACGGGTTCTAGAATCGACTCCGAAGTACTTCACATCAAATACATCTCCCATGTTTACAACATCAGACACATTTTCTGTGCGTTCCCAAGCTAGTTCACTTACGTGTAAAAGAACTTCGTTTCCTGGCGCGTCAGTATATTCTACAACAGCTCCAAAATCTAGCATCTTTATTACTTTGACTTCGTAAACACTACCAACTTCTGGCTTAAACAGTAAAGAATCGATTTTTGCCATTACAGCATCAATACCTTTTTTACCAACTCCAAGTACTTCTACAATACCTTCTTCGGTTTCAGGATCTTCATTGATTACAATAGTTGTGTCGGTTTCTTTTTGTAATTCTTGAATTACCTTTCCACCAGGACCAATCAATGCTCCAATAAACTCATTAGGGATGCGTCTTGTCACCATTGTTGGTGCATGATCCTTAACGTCTTCATTTGGTTGAGCAATCGTATCCGTTAGTTTTTCAAGGATATGTAAACGACCATCTCTTGCTTGTTTTAGTGCATTCACTAAAATCTCATAAGACAATCCTTTCACTTTAATATCCATTTGACAAGCTGTAATACCGTCGGCAGTACCAGTAACTTTAAAGTCCATATCACCAAGATGATCTTCATCACCTAAAATATCAGATAAAACAGCATATTTATCACCTTGAGAAATTAATCCCATGGCAATACCAGACACAGGTTTCTTTAATTGAACACCAGCGTCCATCAATGCCATTGTACCAGAACAAACCGTTGCCATAGAAGACGAACCATTAGATTCTAATACTTCTGAAACAACTCTTACTGTATATGGACAATCTTCTGGCACCATACCTTTTAATGCACGTTGTGCTAGGTTACCATGACCTACTTCTCTACGCGATGTTCCACGGATTGGCCTTGCTTCACCAGTTGAAAACGGTGGGAAGTTATAATGCAAATAGAAACGCTCTTCACCTTCAAATGATGGCATATCTATTTGGTTTGCTTCTCTAGATGTTCCTAAAGTTACTGTAGCTAACGCCTGAGTTTCACCTCTAGTGAAAATCGCAGAACCGTGTGTTGATGGTAAATAATCTACCTCGCACCAAATTGGTCTGATTTCAGTGGTTTGACGACCATCTAAACGTAATCCTTCGTTTAAGGTTAAATCTCTAATCGCTATTTTCTGTGCTTTAGCAACATACTTGTGAATGAGCTTTCCTAAATCATCTTGCTCTTCTTCAGAGAACGAGTTGAAAACCTCTTCTTTAATTTCAGAAAATGCTGCACCTCTTTCGTGCTTTGCAGAACCTGCTTTTGCAATGGCATACGTTTTATCGTAAACCATGTCATGGATTTTCTTTTCTAATTCTTCATTTTCGCGCTCTGGCTCGTATTCACGTACTTCTTTTTTACCAACAGCTTCTGCTAATCTTACTTGAGCAGCACACTGTTCTTTAATAGCTTCATGTGCAAACTTAATTGCGTCTGCCATTTCTTCTTCAGAAATCTCATCCATTTCACCTTCAACCATCATCACTGAATCTGCTGAAGCACCAATCATCATGTCGATATCAGACTCTAATAATTGTGAACGTGTTGGATTGATGATAAATTCTCCATTGATACGACCAACTCTAGCTTCAGAAATTGGACATTCAAATGGAAAATCCGATAATTGAATTGCCGCAGAAGCAGCTAAACCTGCCATAGCATCTGGCATAACGTCATCGTCATGAGACATTAACTGAATCATAACCTGTGTTTCTGCATGATAATCTTTTGGGAATAATGGACGCAATACACGGTCCACTAAACGCATGGTTAATACTTCACCATCACTTGGCCTTGCTTCTCTTTTAAAGAAACCTCCTGGATAACGACCAGCAGCTGCAAACTTTTCTCTATAATCTACTGTTAATGGCAAGAAATCAACATCCGCCTGATGATAGTTAGAAACTACCGTACATAATAGCATACATTTTCCTGATTGCACCACAACGCTACCATGCGCCTGTTTTGCTAATTTTCCGGTTTCGATAGAAATTTCTCTACCATCACCTAGGTCTATGACCTCTTTGTAAGTTTTTGGAATCATAATTTTTTAATTCGGGTACTGATATGCCGAGCATGGTCAGTACTGTTAAACAATGGTCGTTGTGTTGTTGTGTAGTAGTTGTGTGACCAATGAAAAACCGTGTAAGCTTCTTCAATTCGAATTTTAGACGCTTTCAACTGCGTTATATATAAATAAAAACCACGCTTTAAGGCGTGGTCTTTATATTGAGATTATTTTCTTAATCCTAATTCTTTTACTATTGCACGATACCTTAAGATATCTTTCTTAGTTAAATAGTCTAGTAAAGCACGACGCTTACCTACTAATTTTACTAATGAACGCTCGGTGTTGTAATCCTTGCGATTGTTTTTTAAGTGCTTTGTTAAATGGTCGATTCTTGCGGTAAATAACGCAATTTGCCCTTCTGCAGAACCTGTGTCCTTTTCGTTCTTTCCGTGTTTTTTGAAAAGTTTCTCTTTTGCTTTCTGATCTAAATACATGCTAATATTATTGTAAATGATTTTTATGTACTATGAAAGATTTTCTTTCAAGCGGCAAATATAGGACTTTTTTTGCGTTTTGTGGTTTTTTTCGTAACTTTTAGTCTATATTAAAATATTTTGATAGCCTCCCTTCCCTAATTGAGAGCTTTTACCTATTAATCCTGTAAATAAAAAGGATGAAAGCAGTAGACTCTAGTCGGAATTTTTCTAACGCACACGATGTATTAGACCGCGTTTTTAACAATACTTATAATGGCATTGCAATTGTAAATCTAGATGGTAATTGGCTAAAGGTTAATCAAAGTGTGTGCGACCTATTGGGTTATACAAGATGGGAGCTTTTTAATATGGATATCCATAACATCATTTATGCTGAAGATCTTGGTGTACATGAAGAGAAGTACGACAAACTTATTACGGGTAAGATTGATAAGTACCGCGTGAAACAGCGCTACTTTCATAAGGATGGTTCTATATTGTGGGTGTTAATTTATGTGTCTTTGGTATATTTTAAAGAAGGTAAACCATATATGATATGGCAGTTTAATGATGTTACTAATCGCCAAAAAAACCAAGATAAGCTAAAAGCAATGCTCAATGTTGTGCAAGAACAAAATGAACGGTTAACAGCTTTTGCAAACATTGTGACACATAATTTAAGATCACATGCAGGAAATTTATCCTCGATAACTGAATTTTTAGAAGAAGATTTTAGCAATCATAAGGATAATGAACACCTTGTTATGCTGAAAAAAGCTGTAGATAATCTAGAAGAAACAGTTTCTCACCTTACAGAAGTAGCTAAAATCAGGGAAATTGAACCTTCAAAATTAGAATCTCTTAATTTATACGATTATGTAGAAAAGGCCATGTATAATATAATTGCTATGGCTCAAAATGCCAATGCTATAATTTATAATGAAATTGATGAGGGTCACTTTGTAAAAGGTGTCCCTGCCTATTTAGATAGTATTGTGCTTAACTTTTTGACCAATGCCATAAAATACAGAGCGGAAGAAAGAACTCCTATTATTGAGCTAACCTCTATAGTTGAAGAGGATTTTATCGTTTTTAAGATTAAAGACAATGGTTTGGGAATAGATATGGAGAAGTATGGTGATAAGCTTTTTCAAATGTATAAGACGTTTCATTACAATGAAGATGCCATAGGCATTGGTCTTTTTATTACCAAAAACCATATTGAATCACTTGGAGGTAAAGTAGAGGTGAATAGTGAAGTAGGTGTGGGTACTGAATTCTCAATTTACCTAAAAAGAGCTTAAAATTATTTTTATTGCCAATTAAACCTTTTTTAATTATAGTAGTCTTAACACTATATTAACAATAAAAAAGTAATCATGAAGAAATTAAATGCACTAAAAAAAGTAGTCTTAGGCCTTATGGTTTTAGGCTTAACATTTACATCTTGTAGTAAAGATGAAACTACAGAAACAGAAAATCAAGTTCAAGACACTTCAGAAGTTGAGCGCTCAGCCGAAATAGACCAAATTGATAATGTTTTAGGTGATCTTGTAATCGATGCTTATGAAGGTCAAGAATTAAGCGAAACAGGCAGAACGACATACAACGGAGATATTCCCGATTGTGTAACAATTACAGTGGTTGTACAACAAAACTACAGACAGGTAACTTTAGATTTTGGTACTGAAGGATGTTTGGTTAGAGGCCATTTACTTAAAGGGCAAATTATATTTGATTATACAAGAGATCCTGAAGCGCAACAAGTTGCTATTAACTACAATTTAGTAGATTTTTATTTTGATGCTAAAAACATTATAGCTAGCCGATCTATCTTAAAAGAGTTATCTAATGATAATGGAAATCCCCAATTTACGCACGATTTAAGTATTACAGTGATTTGGCCAAATGGCTTACAGGCATCTAGAGAAGGTACAAGAATAAGAGAATGGATAGAAGGTTTTGGAAGCGGAGTGTTTAGTGACAATGTTTTTGAAATTACTGGTGATTGGGAAGCAACTTTCGTTAATGGAAACACACATACCTACGAAGTTATAGTACCATTACGTAGAGAGGTTATTTGCTACTATTTTGTTAGTGGTTCTTTTGATGTACAGCGAACCAACTTTGGAGGTGTTTTTTGATTTTGGTGATGGAGATTGCGATAACCAAGCGACATTTACCTTTAACAACGGTACGGAAATCCCTATTACTTTAAATTAATTTTTTGGTTTAGAGTTAATTGGATAAAAAAAGCGAGCCATTTGGCTCGCTTTTTTTATGCTCTTATTGGTTGATTCTTTATTAAATCTATATAGAGATTAATTTTTTTCTTTAAGTCTTTTCTGTGTGTTATAAAATCTAAGAAACCATGCTCTAACAAAAACTCTGAAGTTTGAAAACCTTCAGGCAGTTCTTGGCCTGTCGTATCTCTTACAACTCTTGGGCCAGCAAAACCGATTAGTGCACCTGGCTCAGAAATATTAATATCTCCTAGCATAGCGAATGATGCAGTCGTTCCTCCAGTAGTTGGATCGGTACACAATGAGATATATGGAATTTTGGCATCTGCCAATTGCGCGAGTTTTACGGAAGTTTTTGCTAATTGCATTAATGATAAAGCTGCTTCCATCATACGCGCACCACCAGACTTGCTAATAATCATAAATGGCACTTTGTTTTTTAAGGCATAGTCTGCAGCTCTTGCAATTTTTTCACCGACAACGCTTCCCATAGATCCTCCGATGAAGGCAAAATCCATGCACGCAATAACTAAATCTTGTCCATTGGACTTGCCAACAGCTGTACGTACAGCATCTTTTAGGTTAGTCTTAGCTTGTGCAGCCTTTAAACGCTCAGGATACTTTTTTGTATCAACGAATTTTAGAGGGTCTTTTGATGTAAGGTTAGCATCTAATTCTTTGAATTTATTATCATCAAAGAGAATTTCGAAATACTCTTTACTACCAATTCTTACATGATAACCATCTTCTGGGCTAACGTAAAAATTTTGTTCTAGTTCTTTGGTGTCAATAATTTTTCCTGTTGGAGATTTATACCAAAGCCCTTTGGGAGTATCTTTTTTTTCCTCTGTTGAGGTGTGTATTCCTTTATCTTTTCTTTTAAACCAAGCCATATTGATATACGATTTTGGGTTCATCAATTATAGACAAATTACTTCTGTCTGTAAATTGATGAATTAGTTAGTTAGGTGGGCAAAATTACTACTTATTAATTAAACTCAAAAGTTGTAGGTCTATCTAATTTAGCATAAAAAATAAACCTATCAAAACTATAATCTTTAGTATTGATAGGTTTTAAGAATATTTATTGAACTTTTACAACGTATCTATATTGTTTAAATCTTCAAAAGCTTTTTTAAGTCGCTCAACAAAAGCTTGTTCCCCTTTACGTAGCCAAACCCTTGGGTCGTAATATTTCTTGTTTGGTGAATCTGGTCCATCAGGACTACCGATTTGGGTTTGTAAATAATCTTTGTTATCGTCAATGTAATCTCTTACACCACTCAAAAATGCCCATTGCATATCGGTATCGATATTCATTTTAATAACGCCATAGCCAATAGCTTCTCTTATTTCTTCAACGCTAGAGCCCGAGCCACCATGAAATACAAAGTCTATATGATTATGCTCAACATTAAATTTCTCTGAAACGTACTCTTGAGAATTCTTTAAAATCTTTGGAGTCAATTTTACATTACCTGGTTTATAAACACCATGAACGTTTCCAAATGCAGCAGCAACAGTAAACTGATCGCTCACTTTCATTAATTCTTCATAGGCATAGGCTACTTCTTCAGGTTGCGTGTATAATTTTGATTCATCAACGTCGCTGTTATCAACACCGTCTTCTTCACCACCAGTGATACCTAATTCAATTTCTAAAGTCATACCCATTTTACTCATACGAGCTAGGTACTCTTTACAAATCTCAATATTTTCTTCTATTGGCTCTTCAGAAAGATCAATCATATGGGAACTATATAACGGTTTTCCAGTTTCTTCAAAGTGTTTTTCACTTGCGTCTAATAAACCATCTATCCAAGGCAATAATTTTTTTGCACAGTGATCGGTGTGTAAAATCACAGGTACTCCATAAGCTTCTGCCATAAGATGTACATGCTTTGCGCCAGCGATGGCACCAGCAATAGCACCTTTTTGGTCTTCATTACCTAATCCTTTACCCGCATTAAATTGTGCACCACCATTAGAAAACTGAATAATTACAGGTGCGTTTAACGCTTTAGCAGTTTCTAAAACACCATTTATAGAATTTGAACCTATAACATTAACAGCTGGTAAGGCAAAGCCTTTTTCTTTTGCTAACTTGAAAATCTCTTGAACTTCTCTACCTGTTGCAACGCCAGGTTTAATATTGTGACTCATAATTTTATGATTGAAAAATTAGACTCAAAAATAAGCAATTTTGAATATTTATGAGTTGGTTTTTAGAGATAAATCGGGTATTAAATACCGAAAACGATATAGTAATATGTTAAGTGTTTTTTAAAAAGGATAGTTAATTCCAATGTTATAAATTGCGTTTCTAAAGTTGTAATCTTTAAACCAGCGTTCGCCTTCAGGCAGGGAAGGGTTATAGGTTTTAAAACCAGTATCGAAACGCAGAACAAAGAAATCAAAATCGTAACGAAGTCCAAAACCAGACCCTACAGCAATATCTTCTAAAGAGCTAAAACCGGTAAAGGTTGCTTCTTCATCTTCAACATTATCTAAAACATTCCATATGTTGCCGGCATCAACAAAAAGCGCACCTCTTAGATCTCCAAAAAGGCCAAAACGCTGTTCGGCACTTAAGTGAATTTTAAAGTTAGCTTCGTTAAATTCGTTGGTTGTTGTAGAACTTCCTGGGCCAAGATTATAAGCAGTCCAAGCTCTGTTGTCATTAGGTCCACCAGCAAAGAAACTTTCCGCAAATGGAATACTGTTAGAGTTACCATAAGGAATGGCAATACCTGCGTAGCTTCTAAAAGCAAATACGTTTTTACGACCTAAGTCAAAATACTTTACATAATCTATCTCAGTTTTAAAATACTGTGAAAAAGCCACACCAAATACTTCATAATTTCCATTTTCGTTTTTTGATGAGCCAAATACTTCAGATAGATTGGATAATAAATTTCCTGCGATTTCTATTCGCCACTTAAAAATTGAGAAATCGTTGTCAAAAATATTTGCACGTTTATCTTTTTTATAGTCAAAACTAGAGGAGAAAATAAGGTTGTTTTCTGTTAATCGCTGTTTGCGTTCTTCTATATTATTTACAATTAAAAAATCATCATCGTTTGATGTTAAACTTGTGTTTCCTGCCAATACATCATCAATAAATTGATCTGCTGGAGAAAACCGATTAGGTAAACTATCATCTACCAAGCTTTCGTCATTATCAATATAGTTAATGCTTCTAGCAATACTATTTAACCTTCCAAAAGAATTTGAGTAAACACCAAAATAGTTACTTGTGTTTAAGTTTTTCACAAACTGAACATTAAACAATTCCAAAGTATTAGAAACTGTTGTAGAAGGTAACCAG
This sequence comes from Winogradskyella sp. MIT101101, assembly GCF_047126865.1. Classification (NCBI taxonomy): domain Bacteria; kingdom Pseudomonadati; phylum Bacteroidota; class Flavobacteriia; order Flavobacteriales; family Flavobacteriaceae; genus Winogradskyella; species Winogradskyella sp. MIT101101. The sequence goes on from NZ_CP138982.1 coordinate 2,778,395, forward strand.
TTATAGCTTAAAAGCCCAGAAAGTGTTTGCTTATCTAATCCAATATTTTGTTGACCTGTTATAGAGAGGTTGATCGCAGTATTTGGCGACATATATTTAGGGATAATACTATCGGTATTAAAAGGGGTGAATAATCTCGGGATAGATAATCTCACATTACCACCAAACTCGTTAATGTCAAAAAAGGCGTCCTCATTATCATTTCCATCTTTAGATGCACCAATGGCTGCAATTCCACTAATTTCTAGAGTTTCAGCACCTCTAAAAATATTTCTGATTTTTAAACCGGGAGTTACTGAAAACCCAATAGTTTGAATATTACTTTGAGAAACATCTAAATCTAAACTTAAGCCATACTTTTTCTTGGGTTCTAAGTAAATATTTGCTGTTAATGTAGTATCATCTCTGTTTTCTACATATTCTATACTTGGGTACCGAAACATTTGTAGGTCATTTAGGTATCTCGATGTTCTACTACGCGCTAGATCAGTGTAAATGTCTCCCTTATTAATAAAAATGGCATCAGTAAGTGCCTTGGGTCTAAACCTCAATTTCTCTTTACTATAAAGGTTGTAATCTTTGTAAGTGGTGGTGTCTGAAATAGTTTTAAACCGATTTTCAAAATTATCATCCGTAAAAATATTAACCTCTTTGATTTTATAAACTTTAAAGGGTTCTATTGATGTAGAATCATCGGTTCTAATGCTGCGGTCTGCTATAATTAATTCTGTGTTTACCTTATGGTTTGTTCCAATGGTATCCGTTACAAACCTTATATAGTCTTGCCCAAAATAATAGAAGCCAGAATTACGTAGAAATGTATTGATACGCTCACGTTCGTTTTCAAAATTCTGCTCATCATATTGTTCTCCCTTCTTTAGTAATGATGCCTTACTGAATTTACCGTAGAGAGAATCTATTGCAGGACTGCTTATTATAGGTTTTAAAGAGTCTAAAAAGTACGGTTTGTTTTTAACAACTGTATAGGTTACTTCTGCTCTTTTGCTACTGTCTTTTTCTATTTGATAATTCACTTCATTGTCAAACCAACCCTTACTATAATAATACTTTCTGAGATTGGTAACTGTCTTTGCGGTTTTTTCTTCATTTAGTATTGTAGGTGCTTCTCCTGTGCGTTTCAACCAACTGTTAAAGTTTTTACGCGATTGTATTTCTCGGTCAAATTGCTTCTTTGATAGTAAAGCGGTTTTCCAACGGACTTTAGAAGAATCACTCAATACTTTAGCTTGTAATATAGAATCAATGTTTGGTCGAGCTAAGTTATAAACATGAAGCCTCAACGGAAAACCAAAGAAGCTTTCCATCCCAAGATTTGTTCTTTGAATGATGATGTTGTTGACACGTTCCTCCTTATTGACCTTGCCGTTTTCAATAATTGTGTTTTTAGTTATTAAGTGTTCATCAGCCTTAACACGCTTTACAACATTACAAGAACTAAAAAATAAAAAGGTGAAACAAAAAAACAATACACTATAAGTGGTCTTATGTTTTTTAATGAATTGTAACATGCGATGTAGCAGTCTCAATGGGTGTATTGTTTTTTGATATTGGATGTTATAAACAAAAATTAGTCCAAAAAGGTTTACTTTGTAATAACTCTAACAAATGTAAAGACATTTTAATGGTTACAAAGCATCAAATAAAGTTAATTAAAAGTTTAACCCAAAAAAAATATAGACAACAATTAGGGCTGTTTGCAGTCGAAGGGATAAAAGGGATTGAAGAATTTTTAAATTCAGATTTTAAGCTTCAGAATTTATATACTACCCAACCGATTTTTGACGCACCAAAACAGCTTGTTACTGATATTTCTGAGGCAGAACTTAAAAAGATAAGTTCACTTAAAAATCCAAATACAGCTTTGGCAGTTTTTAATATTCCCAAGGCTAAAGATATTGATAGGGAAGAACTAATAATTGCATTGGATGATGTAAGAGATCCAGGCAACTTAGGTACAATCATAAGACTTTGCGATTGGTATGGTGTTAAGGATTTGGTTTGCAGTGCCAATACAGTAGATTGTTACAATCCTAAAGTGGTGCAGGCAACAATGGGTTCATTGACACGTGTTAATATCACGTATTTAAATCTCGAAGAATTTATATCAGCAACTAATACTGATGTATTTGGAACATTTATGAATGGGGAAAATATCTATAAAACTGAATTACCCAGTACAGGTATAGTAGTTTTGGGAAATGAAGCCAATGGTATTTCTGATTCAATTAAAGAAAAAGTAGACCGACAACTTACCATACCTCAATATGGCGAAAGTAAAAATACAGAAAGCCTAAATGTTGCCAATGCAACAGCAATTGTATTAAGTGAATTTAGACGTCGTCTTATTGAAAAGTAAAGTTAATAAAAACACCTCTAGTTTGCATTTTTGCCACATTGCCTGTCCAAGGACTATTTGGGTCTGCATCTCTTACGATTTCATCGTTAATGGCAAAAACGCCACGGATTGAAGGTGTAAATTTGAAATAGAGCAGATAAAGATCTATACCAAAACCAATCTCATAGAAATAGGTGCTTTTTTTCATTCTAAACTCACCTGCACTATTATCATCTGGATTATCTTGATTACTTGATAGGTTTAAAGCTGTGGAAAACCCTCCTATGATGAACGGCTTAAAATTGTTAATGCGCTTGGTTGAAATTTTTAATAATAACGGTACATGTATGTAGGTGGATTTAACCTCTCTTAGCAAATCAGAATCATTAAATTCCGTACCTGCAAAATAGCTTTCATCATACTGTAAATTTCTTGTGGTAAAGAAAACACCTGGTTCTAATCTAAGGTTGAGGTGATCATTAATACGCATATCTCCTATAAGACCTAAATGAAACCCGAAGGTTTTATCAACCAAGATATCTTTTAAGTCTTGGTTGTAATTAAACTTAAAGTCGTATTGATTAAAACCGAGAAAATAACCCCAAGACAAAAACTTTTGGTCTATGTTATCGATATTATTTGCAACCTTTTCTTTGGTAAATAATTGGGCCGACACATTTTGAAATGCCAGTATTAGTGCAAGAAAGATTATGATTCTTTTCATATTATGCTTTAGATGCTGTGTAAATTGTTGCCACACCCATAGTTTGTGGCTTGTCTTCGACATTAATAAACCCAATTTTCCTTAAAATATTGTTCAGTGCTTCTCCATATGGAAAAACTGAGGCAGATTCACTTAAATAGTTATAAGCAACTCTATCTTTTGAAAACAATTTACCAACCATTGGTAAAATTAGTCTACAATGAATATTATAACCAAATTTATAAACAGGGTTTGTGGGCACAGATGTTTCTAGGATCACAAAAATACCATTGGGTTTTAAGATTCTTAAGATTTCAGCGAGCCCTTTCTCTAAATTTTCAAAATTCCTAACTCCAAAGGCAACGGTAATAGCATCAAAGGTATTGTCTTCAAACGGTAGATCTTCAGAATCTCCGATAACCATGGAGATAATGCCATCTAAGTTTTTGGACTTTATTTTTCGTCTGCCCACTTCTAACATACCATCACTAATGTCTAATCCTATGATTTCTTTAGCATTTGTAGAGGTAAGACTAATGGCCAAATCACCGGTTCCTGTAGCGATATCCAGAATATTTTCTGGTTTTTTTTCAGAAACTAATTTAACGACTTTATTTCGCCATTTTACATCAATTCCAAATGAAATAACTCGATTTAAGCCGTCATATTCTTTAGAAATTGTGTCAAACATTTCCGTTACCTGCTCTTTCTTGGAAGCATCACTATTCTTATATGGTTTTATCTTTTTGGCCATTAAAAATTTTTGGCAAAAGTACGTGATTTTTTTCACTTGAAAATTTAAAGACCAAATCCAAGAATTGAATTTATCAGTGCATTGCTTACCGAAGAAAAGCTGTAATTTAAATCCTTCTTAAGGAAAATTGTGGTCTCTATAGAAGAAATAGATAAAAACTTCTAAGTCGCTATAACTTTAGCTTCACTTAGAACTTCTTAGTATATTTGCATGTTTATTTTGAACATTTCGTAATGAAAATAATTATCGCAGGTGCAGGAGAAGTAGGATTTCATTTAGCAAAGCTATTGTCCTATGAGTCGCAAGAGATAACCCTTATCGATACCAAAAAAGATGGCTTGGCTTATGCAGGCGAGCATTTAGACATAAAAACCATAAAAGGGGATGCAACTTCCATCGCCATTTTAAGGGAAGCGCGTATAGAATCAGCAGCTTTGTTTATTGCCGTAACGTCTTCTGAAACTACAAATATCACAGCTAGTGTACTGGCTAAACAGCTTGGTGCACAACGCACAATAGCCAGAATTTCTAATACTGAGTTTATTGATGAAAAAGAGACCATTGGTTTTTCTCAATTTGGAATAGATGAATTGATTTCACCAGAATCTTTAGCGGCTAAGGAAATAGAATTGTTGTTAAACCAGTATGGATTTAATGACACCTATGAGTTTGAAGGTGGTGCACTTACCATGTTGGGATTGCGTTTATCGAGAACCGCAACTTTTGTTGGTAAAACTGTGAGGGAAGCTGCTGAAATATATCCTGAGTTGCATTTCATTCCTATTGCCATACAACGTTATGCTACTCAATATACCATTATCCCGAGAGGTGATACACAATTTAAGGAAGGTGATAAGGTGGTGTTTATGACCTCTAAAGGAGGCGATGCAGAATTGTTTGAATTATCAGGAAAAGTCAAAATGGGAATTAAAAACGTGATGATTCTTGGTGGTAGTAAAATTGGCTATAAGACAGCGAGAGATTTGTGCATGAGTAAATTCAACGTTAAACTGGTTGAAAGTAGAAAGCCTGTTGCTGAGGATCTTGCAGATCAATTGCCTAATGCACTGGTTATATGTGGTGATGGTAGAAATGTTGAAATACTCGAAGAGGAAAATATTTCGGATACAGATGCTTTTATTTCCGTAACCGGAAACTCTGAAACCAATATTATGTCCTGTCTTTTAGCAAAGTCTAAAGGTGTAAAGAAAACTATTGCTTTGGTTGAAAACATGGACTATTACCAATTGTCTCAATCCATAGGAATTGATACACTAATTAATAAAAAACTCTTAGCTGCCAATAATATTTTCAGATATATCAGAAAAGGTGAGGTTGTCGCCATGACCAAGCTTACAAACATGAATGCCGAACTATTGGAGTTTGTGGTAAAGCCAAATTCAAAAATTACTAATAAGACCATAAAGGATCTTAACTTTCCGAGGTCTGCTATTTTCGGTGGAGTTATAAGAAACGGAAATGGTATGATTCCTCTTGGAAGTTTTAAAATAGAGGCTGGCGATCGTGTAGTGGTTTGCTGTTTGCCGCGCTCAATTTCTGAAGTCGAAGCCTTTTTCTCATAATTACTATTATGTATCGAATGCATCTTAACTATAAAATCATTTTCCATTTTTTTGGACTGCTACTGCTGTTCAATGGTGGTTTTATGATGCTGGCGACATTAATCAGCCTTATTTATAAAGATGGTGTTACTTTAAATTTGTTTCTAGCAGGTTTGTCAACCTTGTTGTTGGGTGCTATCGCAATGTATGGCACCAAGAAACACCGTAAAGAGATGAACAAGCGCGAAGGTTACATTGTTGTGGCCTTTGGTTGGGTAGTTATGTCCCTTACAGGCACCTTGCCCTATTTGGCAACGGAAGCCATTCCGTCGTTTACAGATGCTTTTTTTGAAACCATGTCTGGTTATACCACTACTGGAGCCAGTATAATAAATAATATTGAAATCTTACCAGAAGGCATATTGTTTTGGCGAAGCATGACACATTGGATTGGTGGTATGGGAATTATTGTACTGGCCATTGCCATTTTACCTTTGCTTGGCGTTGGTGGTATGCAGTTGTTTGCGGCTGAAGCACCAGGTCCTGGTGGTGATAAACTACATCCTAGAATTACAGATACAGCAAAGCGTTTATGGTTAATTTATTTTGGCTATACAGTGGCTGAAACTATACTACTTCAAGTAGCAGGAATGTCCTTTTTCGATGCCATTAATCATGCAATGAGCACCTTATCCACTGGAGGTTTTTCAACAAAAAATTCCAGTATTGCGCATTGGAATGATAATCCTGCCATTCAATATATCATTATCTTTTTTATGTTTTTGGCAGGTACGAATTTTGTTTTGAGTTATTACCTCTTTAAGGGTAACGTAAAGAAAATTGTTAAGGATGATGAGTTTAAACTCTATTTTAAGTTTATAGCGGCTTTTACTATAGTGGCAGTCCTTTTAATATATTTTAGAGCTGATGTTTCTCAATCGACTATAACGCACCCAATGGTTTTTGGGGAAAGTGAAAGTGCTATAAGGCATGGACTATTTCAGGTTTTGGCTATTGTTACGACAACAGGTTTTGTAACTGCAGATTATACCATGTGGACACCATTTTTAACCGTGTTCTTCTTTGGGTTGATGTTTTTGGGAGGTTCTGCTGGTAGTACTTCGGGTGGTGTTAAAGTGGTAAGGCACCTTATTTTAATCAAGAACGGTTTTTTGGAATTTAAACGTGCGTTACATCCTAATGCAATTTTGCCAGTAAGGTATAATACCAAATCCATTTCAAAAGATATTGTTTTTAATATTCTAGGCTTCTTTATTTTATATATGTTGTCTTTTATAATTGGTGCTTTGGTCTTTTCAATGTTTCAAATAGACTTTACATCTGCAGTAGGACTTTCAGCTTCTAGTTTGGGTAATGTTGGGCCAGCTCTAGGTGACTTTGGACCTGTAAATAATTATGCAGCCTTACCTGTTTTAGGGAAATGGTGGGCTTCTTTTTTAATGCTTCTTGGACGTTTAGAATTATTTACAATTCTTATTTTATTGACTCCATTTTTCTGGCGAAACAGATAAAATTTTAATTTTTATTGAGATTTTTTAAAATTTAGCTAGCCTATAATTCTACTGCTGTTTTTTGAGTTTGAGTGCTTCAATCTATTGCTATAGTTGAAACACAGAGTGTAACAAAATTAATTGTTGTGCGTCATATTAGCGTAACCAATTAAAAATATCAATCATGGAATTAGTATTAAATCAAAAATTAGAAACAGTACCAGAACCCATTGAGGTGTCTCATTTTACAACCAATGGACTATTGAATTCTAATTACAAATCAATTGTGAAAGAAAACTTTAGCAAATCTACAACGAAGTCTGTATTTGGAATTAGACAACGTATCAAATCTTCACAATTACGCAAGGTAAACCATACAGCTGTACTTTTAAAATTATCAGTGTTTGCCATCGCCTTAATAGCGCTGTTCTAGAAAGAACACCTATAAACTTTCAGAACTTTAACTGGCATTTTTTAATGCCTTTTATATCTACAGCAACATAATAGTTTTTTATGCTGCTCTAAACTTTATTTATCTAAAATCTAGAAATTATGGCTGGAACTTCAATGGTAATTAGCGTAAAGAATAATCTAAAATTGCTTTCTAAGCGTGACAGATTAAAAAACAGATTGGGTGGTTATAGTCTAGATAAAAAAACAGAATATAATTTGCCTAAAGCAACCGATAAGCAGCTTACTGCTATCGCAAAGCGTCTAAAAGAAGAGCGAAAAATTAGAATGACAAAAGTTATTATAATTACAACAATTCTTTTTCTAGGTTTATTATATGCATTTCTTTACTCAAGCAATGGAATAGTTGAATTATTGACTTATTAATATCTCAAATATGCCGCTAGGAGAATCAATGATTAGCATTTTAAGGAGCAATAAGAATATAATGCTCGATAAATCTAAAAGATTTAGAAAGACACTTGGTGGCTATGGTAAAAACGATAAAATGGAATACAATTTGCCAAAAGCCACACCAGAGCAGCTACAAGAGATAAGAAAAAGACTCAAAAGGGAGAATAGAATAATGTGGATTAAAGTTGTAGGTGTATCAACTGTAATAATAATCGCTTTGGTTTGGATGCTTTTTGCATCATAATAAAAAAGCTCTAACATAAAATTTACGTTAGAGCTTTTCCTTCTGATTAACTGTAAACATATTAGTCAATTTTTTATTTGATTGTAGCTTATTCCTTAAGCTTTAAATTTATATTTTGCCCATTTAGTTTCAAAATATAACTAGATTCACTGCTTTCGGTTAATTTAGCATTTTCTATGTTCAAATAACCGAATCTGTGATACGTTAAATCAGGTAGGTTTATCTCAACTTGATTAGTTTCATCACTATACAGATAGAAAATAAATGATAGGTGATTCAGAGAAACTGGGTAGTTGTACAATTCGTTTGGGTAAATAAAAACTTCGTAGGACGATTCTCTTGTTACTAAAAAAGATTTTTTTTGAGTTTTCAATTCGTCTTCAATGTTGTGAAAACGCTTACTTACCGAAATTAAGAATGGTAACTTCTTATTAGATTCACTATTATAACAATCCTTTTCAATAGGTGCATTAATAATAACTCTCAAAGAATCTTTGTGTATTCCTTTTGATTGAGCCTCACTAATTTCAAAATATAGATCATCTGATACAATACTATCATATGTTTTGAGAAAGTAAGAATTGTCATTAGTTTTTATACTGCCTTTAGTTAATACTCTATCATCATTTTTGTTTTTGAATATAAACTGGTCTATATTCACTTCCAATTCATATTCTTCATTTTCCAAATTAGGAACATCTATGATATCTGTAGATTTACATGTGGTAAATAAACTAAGACTACAAATTATTAACAGGTATTTTAATACTCTTTTTTGCATATTATTAAAGTTAGCAAATGCTTTTTTATTATAATAATTTAGGTTTTTTTACTCGATAAATAAAAAAGCTCTAACATAAAATTTACGTTAGAGCTTTTCTTTTAAAAAAGGCGATTGATGAATTTATACTAGCTTAACGCTGTTTTTATCCTTTTAATTGCCTCAACAATATGTTCTTGAGATGCCGCGTAAGAAATTCTTATACAATTAGGGTTACCAAAAGCTTCACCTGTTACTGTGGCGACAAGGGCTTCTTCCAATAAGAATAACGACATATCTGTAGCATTGTTTATGGTTTTTCCTTTTATGGTTTTTCCGAAATAAGCGGATACATTAGGGAATACATAAAAAGCACCTTCAGGCTCATTGGTCTCAAAGCCTTCTATGCCTTCCAATAAACCAAGAATAAGTTTACGACGTTCCTTAAACTCATCTACCATGTATTTGATGCGCGAAGGATCGGCTTCCAACGCTGTAATTACAGCACGCTGACCAATACAATTGGCACCACTGGTCACTTGGCCTTGCATTTTGTTGCACGCTCTTGCAATCCATTCTGGAGCACCTATATAACCGATTCTCCAACCCGTCATGGCAAAAGCTTTAGAGACTCCGTTTACGGTAATGGTTCTATCGAACATATCATTAAACTGTGCCATGCTAAAATGACCTCCAATAAAATTGATGTGTTCGTAGATTTCATCAGAAACCACATAGATGTTTGGGTGTTTTTGTAAAACATCGGCAAGTGCTCTTAATTCATCCTTGCTGTAAACCGACCCACTTGGGTTACACGGTGAACTGTACCAAATCATTTTTGTTTTTGGTGTAATGGCAGCTTCAAGTTGCTCGGCTGTCATTTTAAAATCGTTCTTTATATCCGTTTGTACTTCAACCGGAACGCCTCCATTTAATTTTACAATATCGCTGTAGCTTACCCAATACGGACAAGGTAAAATAACTTCGTCACCATCGTTTAGCATCACGGAGGCAATATTGAATAAAGATTGTTTAGCACCGGTGGAGACTACAATTTGAGATCTTTTATATTCCAACTCATTATCACGCTTAAACTTAGTGATAATTGCATCCTTTAATTCTACATAACCATCAACAGGTGTATAGCTGTTATAGTTTTCGTTTACAGCATTAATAGCTGCTTCTTTAACAAAATCTGGAGTGTTAAAGTCTGGCTCACCCAAACTCAATCCAATAATGTCTTTTCCCTCTGCTCTTAATTCTCTGGCTTTTGCTGCCATAGCAAGGGTTGCTGAAGTTGATAGATTGTTAATTCTATCCGAAAGTTGGTTCATGGTTGTAATAATAGAATTATGCTTATATCGCTGGTCGCATTCCCATTTCTTTTAAAAATCTAAAATGTGCAGCAACCGCTTTTCTTGTGGTTTCGTATTCTTTGTACGGCAGATTGAATTCATTTGCTGTATCCTTCACAATTTTTGCAATTTTACCATAATGGATATGGCTAATATGCGGAAAGATGTGATGCTCTACTTGATGATTTAAACCACCAGTGTACCAATTTACCAACCAATTTTTTGCTCCAAAGTTCACCGTAGTTTTTAACTGATGTATTGCCCACGTGTTTTTCATGGTACCATCCTTTTCAGGTAAATGCATTTCGGCTTCGTCCATAACGTGTGCCAATTGAAAAACAATACTCAGTATCAGTCCGGCAACATAGTGCATAATAAAGAACCCAATCAACACTTCGTACCAAGCTAAGTCAGTTAAGACAATTGGTAGTACAATCCACATAGAAACATACAAAAGTTTTGATACTACTAATTTACTCCAATTAATCACTGGATTGGGTAATTTACCATAAGACAATTTACGCTTCATGTAACGTTTCATTTGCTGAAAATCTGTAGTGATCGCCCAATTAATAGTTAATAGACCATACAATAAAACGGAATAATAATGCTGGAACCTATGATGTTTCCTCCATTCAGAATGTTCGGAAAAACGTAAAATTCTTCCAGCTTCTAAATCTTCATCATGCCCATGAATGTTAGTATAGGTGTGATGCAAAACGTTATGCTGAACTTTCCAGTTATAAACATTTCCTGCTAAAATATAAATACTACTACCCATTAAACGGTTAATCCATTCTTTGTTAGAAAAAGAACCGTGATTACCATCGTGCATCACATTCATACCCACGCCAGCCATACCAATTCCCATAACAATGGTTAAAAGTATTTGTGCCCAAGTAGGAATATTTAAGGTGAGCAATAAAAAATAAGGTGCAAGAAATATGGCAAACATTACTATGGTTTTTAACCAAAGTTGCCAATTACCTGTGCGTTTTATGTTATTTTCCTTAAAGTAATTGTTTACACGTTTGTTCAACGTTCTAAAGAACTTTGCTGAGTCAGCTCTTGAAAAGGATAAGGTTTGTTGTGTCATAAATAATTAAATTTAATATATAACGTATAGGGATTAAATACATTATAATTCGCCAAAGATAGTTAATATATAAAACGAAGCCTTAATGATTAAGGTTAAATTATCCACAATAAAATAATGTATTTTTGCAGAAATTTCAATTATGGATTTAATCCTAAAATATTTTCCAAACCTAACTGAGCTGCAAATTGCGCAGTTTGAGGCTTTAGAGCAATTGTATAAAGATTGGAACTCTAAGATAAACGTAGTGTCTCGGAAAGATATTGATGAATTGTATCTAAGACACGTATTACATTCATTAGGCATAGCAAAAGTGATTAACTTCAGTGATGATTCTTCAATTTTAGATGTAGGTACTGGTGGTGGATTTCCAGGAGTACCTTTGGCAATTTTATTTCCTAATTGTCAATTTCACTTGGTAGATAGCATCAATAAAAAACTAAAAGTTATTAATGCAGTATGTGAAGCCACTGAATTAACCAATGTTAAGACAACACATAGTAGAGTAGAAGCGATTGATGAAACCTATGATTTTATAGTGAGTAGAGCTGTGACTGCGATGCCTGAGTTTACAAAATGGGTAAAAGGTAAAATAGCCAAACAGCAAAATAATGAACTAAAAAATGGAATTCTCTATTTAAAAGGCGGAGATTTAACCGAAGAATTAAAACAATACTCTACAGTTAAAGCATATTTGCTTTCAGATTATTTTGAAGAAGCCTTTTTTGAAACTAAAAAAGTAATTTACTTACCATTAAAGCATAAATAAAAAAGTTCTTCAGATGAAGAGCTTTTTTAATGGTTGATCTTTGGTTTTTAGTTGGCTAAAAATTTAGTCGTAAATGTTTCGTTATTTTCAGCTCTAACATTCACAATATAAAATCCTGAAGTTAATTTAACAGGAATTGATGTTCTGCTACCTAATGAGGTTGTTGAGTTAAATACCATTTTACCTGCAACATCAACAATACTTATATTAGCATAGGTATTTCTATTAGAAAGTAATACCAATTCATTGTCAATGGGATTTTTCTCTAGTTGAAAGGTCATTCTATCATTGCCCGAAATGCTTAATGGTGGAGTTAGTATTTCAACTAAGGCAAAATTAACATTATCCTCTGTTAATTGTACATGTGGTTCGTTATCATCTGGCAAAAATGTATTGTCAAAAGGTGTGTCATTAGTTGTAGCACGGCCTGCTAAATCTATACTGTGATGCCAGTTGATATCATCTCCTGTAGCTTCGTCCGTAATATCAAGCGCTAAAGCACTTACTGAAGGAATAAAACTAAATTTATCAATTTGTAAAGCCGCTAAGAATTCTGCGGCAAGTCCGCCTCCACCTCCTAAATCTCCTGTGAGGCCAGATAAATCAAACAAACCACCTGGTGCGGAATCGACACCATCAAAATTTGTAGTGCCAGAACTTGCGGTGGATTCAACAACTATAAATGGAGGAAAAACTGGAGCATAAAAATTACTAACTGGTTGTGCAGCACCAGTAGCAGGAGTCATATAAATTTCAACTTCTACATCAATAGGTCCAAAAGGACCATCGACAGGTATTGAAGTATCCACAATTGTAAACCCGTTTGTAATAGGTGTAACACCATCGGCTGCTAAGTAAGTGCTTCCTATTCCGCTACCATTTATAATGGAAACATTTCTAGTGTTTTGCGGGAAACCATTAGATGTAAAAGAATTTATACTGGCTTCAAATGTTGTTCTAAATGGATGCGGTTGAGGTAATGTTAAGGCTGGGTCAAATTCTACCGTACTACCAGATTGTAGATGTGGTTCAAAATGATCTACAAGTAATTGACGTGCAGCAGGTGATTTAAGCAATGAATTAATCAATGGTTGAACTTCTGGAACGGGATTTAAATCATTAAATGCTAAATAATTCAATTGGTGCTGTAAACCAATTGGAACATTTGCTCCATGATGTGGTGAGTCGAATGAAATGTACAAACGCGTGTCTGCATCAAGGGTATTGGCTTCCATGTAATTTAAAGCGTAACGCGTTATGATGCCTCCCATACTTGGTCCAATAATTACATTTTCTTCTGGGCTGTTTGCTGTCTTTGCGGTATTAATTATATCCAAAAGCTCTACGAGTAACATTGCGTTACGTTCCATAAAATCAGCTCCTCCATCAACTGTGGCACCATCTGCTGTTCTTATATAAACAGGAAAATTTAATATAACTACATCAAACCCTTGCGCTCTAACTAAATCTGCTAAATTCTGAGTTCCTGAGCTACCAGTGAAATCCAATAAACTATAAAGACCAGGAATATCCCTAGCGTCACCCGGATCGAAACCATCTACAACAATGATAGGCTTATCTAGAATATTATCTGGACTTAGAAATATTTCATATTCACCTTCTCCAGGGTAATTTACTGCTTCGCCATAGGCTGATAAATCTGGTGTTATGCCTGATGTTAATGCGGTTTGCCCAAAAATTAAAACTGGTAAAAACAATAAGATAGAAAAGTAGAGTTTTCTCATAGGAAGAGGAATTAATTAATTAAGATCGATAAGATACAAAGTTTCTGTTTTGTATTGGTTTTTTCTGGCGTCATTTCTATGAATGGCACAAAAAAACCCTTAAAAGCACTTAGCTTATAAGGGTTTGTTTATCAATTTGTTATCCTTTTTTAGCCTAAAAAAGGATATCTGTAATCTGTAGGTGTAACAAAAGTTTCCTTTATTAATCTTGGTGATACCCAACGCAATAAGTTTTGAGCGCTACCAGCTTTGTCATTCGTTCCAGAAGCTCTTGCACCTCCAAATGGTTGTTGACCTACAACGGCACCTGTTGGTTTGTCGTTGATATAGAAATTACCAGCTGAATTTTGTAAAGCTTTAGCAGCCTCATCAATAGCATATCTATCCGTTGCTAAGATAGCTCCTGTAAGGGCATATTCACTCGTACCATCTACCACTTTTAGAGTTTCAGAAAATTTATCGTCTTCATAAACATAAATTGTGATGACAGGTCCAAATAATTCCGTACACATGGTTGTATATTTAGGGTCTGTAGTAACTATTACTGTTGGCTCAACAAAATATCCTTTGGATTTGTCATAGTTTCCGCCAGCAATAATTTCTGCATTACTATCGGCTTTTGCACCATCGATGTATTTAGCTAATTTATCAAAAGAGCCTTCATGGATTACCGCAGTAATAAAATTGCTCATATCTTCAGGAGAGCCCATTTTAAAAGATTTCAAATCCTCTAAAAGATAATCTTTAACATCTCCCCAAATTCCTTTTGGGATATATGCTCTTGAAGCCGCACTACATTTTTGTCCTTGGAATTCAAATGCGCCTCTAGCAATTGCTGTTGCGACTTGCTTGGCATTTGCTGTTTTATGTGCAACGATAAAGTCCTTTCCTCCTGTTTCGCCAACAATTCTAGGATAAGTTTTATAATTATGGATGTTGTTTCCAATTTGTTTCCAAAGTTCTTTAAACACATGTGTTGAACCCGTAAAATGTAATCCTGAAAAATCTGGGCTAGCCAAAACCGTATTTGTAATCATCACTGGGTCACCAAAAACAACATTAATAACACCATCTGGTACACCAGCTTCTTTAAATACATCCATAATAACTTTTGCTGAATACACTTGGCTATCACTTGGTTTCCAAACCACAACGTTACCCATTAATGCCATACAAGCTGGTAAGTTTCCGGCTATAGCTGTAAAGTTAAAAGGTGTTACTGCATATGTAAACCCTTCAAGCGGTCTGTATTCAACACGGTTCCATGCATCGCTTGTGCTTTCTGGTTGTTCCATGTAAATGTCAGTCATAAACTGAACATTAAAACGTAAGAAGTCTATAAGCTCACAGGCGGCATCAATTTCAGCTTGATGTATAGTTTTAGATTGCGCAATCATAGTTGCTGCATTAATCTTAGCTCTATATGGTCCGGCAATTAATTCTGCGGCTTTTAAGAAAATACCAGCTCGGTGTTCCCAAGGCATTTGAGACCAAGATTTACGAGCTTCTAAAGCTGTAGCAATTGCTTCATCAATATGCTTTTGCTCAGCGATATGGTATTCGCCAACGATATGCTGATGATCGTGCGGAGGAGACATGGTTCTGGTATTGCCAGTTTTCACATCTTTTCCATTGATATATAGAGGAACTTCTACCTTGCTGTTAAACATCGATTTATAAGCCTCTGAAACAGCTTTGCGCTCTGGCGAACCA
This sequence comes from Winogradskyella sp. MIT101101, assembly GCF_047126865.1. Taxonomy (NCBI): domain Bacteria; kingdom Pseudomonadati; phylum Bacteroidota; class Flavobacteriia; order Flavobacteriales; family Flavobacteriaceae; genus Winogradskyella; species Winogradskyella sp. MIT101101. Next base: position 2,793,827 of record NZ_CP138982.1, read on the forward strand.
GGAGCATAAGACTTAACAGGCTCGTTAACAGCTATTGGTACATTAAAGAATCCTTTTCCCATGATATGTTATGTTTTTTTAATTTGAATTTTGAAAGTGCAAAGTTACAATATTTATGAGATATTGTTAATTTCAAACGTTATAGTTCTGTGAAACTTACGAGCATTATTTTTTGTAAGTTGCTCCCTTAAATTTTTGAAGCCTTCTATGCTTAATAATGACGCTTTTATTATTGTACTGGCATATCCAGAAACCATTGTGCCTCATGCTAAAGAACGGTATTCTAAGTTTTTGCGCTTTGCCTTCATAGGTAGTAAAAAACATGTTAGAGCAGGTCATGCAGCATTAGTTTTAATACATAAAAGCTCAGGTGTTTTAGAGTATTACGACTTTGGGAGATATATAACTACAGAACCCAACGGAAGAGTGAGAGGAAGAGAGACTGATTTTGAGCTGAATCTCCCAATCGTTGCAAATATTAAGAATGATACCGTACAAAATTTAGATGAAATACTGAAGTTTTTGGCTACGCATCCTAAATTAACCCATGGTGAAGGCACTATGTACGCTTCAGTTTGTAATGCAGTTAATTATAATTTAGCGCGAGACTATATCGATAAGATGCAAAACAAAGGCTTTATAAGATATGGTGCTTTTATTAAAGATGCGACTAACTGCGCACGTTTTGTTACAGACACCTTAATTGAGAGTGTAACAAATGATAGCATTAAGAAAAAGCTCATAAAATCTAAGAGCTTTACACCAAGTACTATTGGAAACGTTGTTATTTCTGATACAGAGAATTTTGTTTACTCAGTTTCTGACAATGGTGAAATCAATGAATTTGATTCTACCGTACGTAAGCAAAACCGAAAACTATTTTTGGATACTTTGAAAGATTACAACCCAAGTTTAGAAGGAAAAATTTTGCCAAAATATAATGATGAAAAAAAAGATCATGCACAATGGTTAGGAGGTTTAGGAACAGGTGCTTGGTTTGAACTTTATGACGTTAGAAGTAAATCTGACTATCGCTTTAGACGAATTTCACCTTATGGGAATGTGGATTGCGATGGCATCTATAAAGTGAATGACACAAGTTTTGATATCAGTTCAGAGTATCAATTTTTATATAACTCTAACTGCTTGTTTTTTCATGTTGAGCAGGATTCTAAAACTTATCGTTTTGATTTTATAAAAGACTTCAAAAAATAAAAGATAATTGTCATATCGACTGAGTGAAGTGCGAAGCACAATAAATTAAATTGATGATCATTTAAGAGATTCCTGAATACTTCGGAATGATATATAACCTAATTAAGTGCGAAAGGCGCGCTTAATTTAAACGTAGGAATGTAAACTTTAAATTTACTGGCCTTAGTAAAGTTGACCATATTGTAATGTCCTTGCATGGCACCAAAAGGTGATGTTAAAAGACACCCGGAATTGTATGTGTGGGATTCTCCTGGTTTTAATACAGGCTTTTTACCAATAACACCTTCGCCTTCAATAATCTCTTCCTTATTGAGCGCGTCTAGTATTTTCCAATGTCTTGAATTGAGCTGAACGGAATCTTTACTTTGGTTTTCAATAGTTACTTTATAACCAAATGCGAAGTGCACTTTATAATTTTTATAAAATGTACCTTCAAAATTGGTTTCGACAGAAATTTTTATGCCGCTTGTAACTTGTTGTACCATGAACTTTAAAAAAAAGAGTATGCTAAAATAGCATAATTTTTGAATGATAGCGCAATTTTTAGGTTAAGTTGTGACTGATTTTAACATTTTTTCCGAAACAAATGTTTCTAGCGTTTCAAAAAAGTTATAAATATCTTCTTTTTCTAAGAGACTGTTTATAGTTACCATCCTTACAAATTCTGTATTGTTAAAATTTCCGAAGCCCACCATGAGTTCAGAATTTTTATAAAGTGCAGTACAAAGTTCATTGGCTGGGACGCCCTTATAATTAAAGCATATTGATATAGAATCATCAAAGCTGTAAAGCGTATAGTCATCGTTATTGTTGATATAATCTCTTGCTATTTGTGCCATTTCAAACTGCTTATCAACAATTTTTTCTAAACCTTTTGTTCCAACGGATTTCCATAGCGTCCAGATTTTTAAAGCATCATTGCGTCGTCCACATTGTAAAGATGTTTTACCAAGATTAAAATCGTCACTATCAGTTTGGTACAGGTAATCAGCTTCGTTAGAAAATGAATGATGCAATTGCGCTTTGTGTTGGGTTATAATTATTGAACACGTCAAAGGTGTACCCAACATTTTATGTGCATTTACACTAAATGAATCTGAAAGCTCTAGGCCTTTTATAAGGTGTTTGTGCTTTTTGCTAAAAATCACTCCTCCGCAATAGGCTCCATCCACATGTAACCATAACTTATGTTTTTTACAAACTTTACTAATAGCTATGATATCGTCAAATGCTCCTAAAACAGTTGTGCCGGCAGTAGCATTGACAAAGAAAGGTTGGTAACCATCTGCTATATCTTTCAAAATAAGTTCTTCTAAATGCTCAGAAAGCATTTCGCCTTTTTCATTAGTGTTTACCTGTCTAACCTGATTTCTTCCGATACCTGTTAAAGCTGCATTTTTAGATATAGAATAATGTGATGCCGCTGAGGTATATAATGTCATTTTAGATGAAAGCCCTTCCGCTCTAATTGCTTCATTTTTGGCATCTCTTGCCATTATCAATGCCATCATATTGCTCATGGACCCACCTGGTGCAAATGTACCGTCGCTGCTATCATTATATCCAGCGAGTTTAGCTACTTCTTTTAGAACTTGTTTTTCTATACCAACTTGAGGGCCAGCAACCTTGTACGTGTACATACTATTGTTAAGTATTACAGCGAGTAAATCTCCCAAAGTAGCCTTGTCAATTCTGCCACCGAATAATTGATTGAAAAAAGATTTTGAAGCTGTTTTTGGGGTGCTTTTAATTATCTCTTTAAGAGTTTCTTTTAAATCATTATCAATTATACCTTCTGTGTTTAATGATAAATCTAATTCTTGATATAATTCTGAAGTGGGTATGGGTTCAGCAACTGGCTTATTAATTTCTAATTTAAAAAGCTCATCGCACAGTTCTGAAAATAAGGCAACATCGTTTTGCATTCTAAAAGATAAATTTTGGTGTGAAGGTAAAAAGAAATTTAGTCTATAAAGAGAAAATTCCTTACAGCCTTAATTAGAAATATCAACGGAAGTGGCTTCACCGTAACCAATTAGCTTATCAAACCGTGCTCCCAAATCCCTGTAATATACCAAGACTTTATAATTGTTTTCGGTTTGCCAATAATTGCCACTGATGGCACCTTCATCAAGTTCACCTTTATCTTTATCTACAACTACATATTTATAGTTGTAGAAACCTTGTTTAAGGCGGAAACTTACTTCGTATTTACCACTTTCTGGATTATATTCCATTTTGGTCAACGGTTCAATAGCGAAAGCATTAAAATTGCCATACACATGTATGTCCTTATCCTTTAATTCTTCATTTAATAATGAAAAATGAACCATGGTATAATCGGCTTCAATATCAGTGTTTAAGCGTTCGGCTGCAGTAACTTGAAAATTTCCGTTGAGATCGGGATTGTATGTGTAAGGTCGCCCTGCTCTAGCTATATTCGGGTAAAGATAACTCTGATAAATGTCTTTTAAATCAATAAACTGAACACCAACATTAGAGGTTCTAACATCTTTGTTTTCAAACCATAAATATTCATTGCCTCCCCAAAATGCGGATTCAGTATCATACTTATAAATAAGTTCATTGCCAAGTGTGTACTGAGGTTTTAAATCAGAAATAGAGGTATTCAAATTATTATTCTGAATAATAAGTGTTTTAATCGTTTCGAGCGGATTGTTAAAATTAATGCTGTTGGTGGCAACGACAAGATCCACGGATTGCTTTTCGTCAATTACAGTCACATCTCTAGATCGCTTGACGCGCACGCCAACATTTACCAAATCTTCATAGATCATAAATTTTCTGCTGAACATCAACTCATCATATTCATCATATATGGAAATCATATAATTGCCACTTTTCAATAAGCCACGCGTTTGTATGTTTGGAATTTGCAATTTATAATGCGAATAAACTTGGTAGGTGTTAAATGAATTATAGTATTCCATAATTCGTTGGTTGTCCAAACCTCTTAGGTACTCAGCTTTAGCTAAAACAGAAGGTGTCCAATCAAAATTAAAATGCTCAATAACATAATAGAAATCCTCCTCATTTGCGTTTAACGCATCAAACTCCAAAACCAAAGGTTCGCCCAATTCTAAAATGGGCAACTGGCCTTGGGTAGTGTTGCTTTTAAATTTTATGGTTTTTATAAAATCGGGTGGGCTAACTTCTACAGCTTGAGAAAGTAATAGTGTTGGAAACAACAAAAGCAATAAAATGCTATAAAGATTCTTTGTCATTATTCGTTTGTAATACATGAGGCATAAAGATAATCAAATTCTGTGCCTTTGTAGCAGTACCTTATTTAAAATGATTATAAATAAAAATGTTGACTTTAAATTGAAAATATATTTACTCATTAATTCGTAAATTTGCACGGATTTTTAGATAACTAATCTTTAAGTATATGTCAAAAGACATCAGAATTAAAAAAGGTTTAGATATAAAGTTAGTCGGCGAAGCCGAGAAGACTACAGAGAACGCTATAATTAGTAATTTCTATTCTATCAGGCCTGAAGATTTCCACAGTATTATTCCAAAACTTGTTGCAAAAGAAGGTACGCGTGTTAAGGCAGGTGAGACATTGTTTTACAATAAGGATAATGAAGAGATGAAGTTTGTGTCGCCAGTATCTGGTGAGGTAACTGAAGTACAACGTGGACCAAGACGTCGTATAGACGCTATAAAAATTACTGCTGATAAAGAACAATCCTATGTAGATCATGGTAAGTTTGATTTATCTTCAGATGCAGACAAAATCAAGGCGCATTTATTAGCTTCTGGTTGTTGGGCTTTCATTAAACAACGTCCTTATGATGTTGTTGCAAAGGCTGATAGCCAGCCAAAAGCCATTTTTATTTCGGGCTATGCCAGCGCACCTCTAGCAGCAGACTTAGATTATACATTGGCTGGTAAAGAAGCAGAATTGCAAACAGCGGTCACTGCACTATCTAAATTAACAGAAGGTGGAGTGCATATCTCTATAGGGAGTTCCAACTCTCCTTTGGCTAATTTGGATAACACAATTACCCATAATGTTTCTGGACCACATCCTTCTGGTAACGTAGGGACTTTAATCAATAAAGTAAACCCAATCAATAAGGGTGAAGTTGTTTGGACAGTAAACGCACAAGATTTAGTGATTATCGGTGAGCTTTTGCTTACAGGTAAATTCAATGCAGAGCGTGTAGTTGCTCTAGCGGGTTCTTCTGTTAAAAAACCAAGATATTTTAGAACTAAGATAGGTTCTGAAGTGGCAACCATGGTTTACGATAATGGTGTTGATAAAGACGGTAATGACAGAATCATCTCTGGTAATGTTTTATCAGGGAAGAAGGTGGCACCAGATGGTAGCTTAGATTATTACAGTAATGTTATAACTGTAATTCCTGAAGGTGACGATTACGAGTTTTTTGGATGGAATAAGCCTGTTTTTGATAAAGTGTCTACTTCAAGAGCTCTAACATTCTCGTGGTTAAATCCGAAGAAAAAATATGACTTAGATACTAACACTAATGGCGAACATCGTGCCTTTGTTGTAACTGGTAGTTATGAAGAAGTTTTTCCATTGGATATCTATCCGATGCAAATTTTAAAAGCTTGTATGTACCAAGATCTAGATGAAATGGAGGCTTTAGGAATGTATGAGGTTGCACCAGAAGATTTCGCTTTAACAGAATTTATATGTGTATCTAAACAACCACATCAGAAAATAATAAGAGAAGGTTTAGACTTAATGCTTAAAGAGATAGGATAATGGGTTTAAAAAATAAATTACATAATTTTAAGGAAAAAAATAAAGATAAGAAGTGGCTGCCAGGTTTTAACGCCCTCTTTACTTTTTTATATACTCCAAACGAGACCACTCATGGTGGAACACACATAAAAGCTGCAGATGACCTAAAGCGTACAATGAATACGGTCATACTTGCATTGGTGCCATGTTTAATTTTTGGAATGTTTAACGCTGGGTATCAGCATTACTTGGCTTTAGGTGAAATAGAATCTGCACATGGTTTTTTGGGTGCATCTTTTTGGACCTTAGATAATCTTTGGATAGGTGCTTTAACAGTATTGCCTCTAGTAGCAGTATCTTATGGAGTTGGTCTTGCAGTAGAATTTATCTTTGCTGTAATAAAAGGTCACGAAGTTGAAGAAGGCTATTTGGTAACAGGTATGTTAGTGCCATTAATTGTACCGGTTGATATTCCACTTTGGATGCTAGCAGTCGCTGTTATTTTTGGTGTTGTAATCGGTAAGGAAGTGTTTGGTGGTACTGGGATGAATATTCTTAATCCAGCATTAACCATTAGAGCATTTTTGTTCTTTGCTTATCCAACTTGGATGTCTGGAGATAAAGTATGGGTACACGGTGCAGTAGAAAGAGATCAAGCAATTGCAGCTGGTCAAAATTTAGATGCTATTTCTGGTGAAACATTGTTAGGTGCTTATGCTCAAAATAGCTCTTTAGCAGGTATTGATTATTGGGATATGTTTTGGGGAATTATTCCAGGATCGGTCGGTGAAACTTCTAAGTTCTTAATAATAATAGGAGCCTTATTCTTAATTTTTACTAAAATAGGAAGCTGGAGAATTATGTTAAGTACGGTTATAGGTGCTTTGGTAATGGGATTGATATTCAATGGTGTTGTAGACGCAGGTTGGATTGGAGATACAAGTAAGTTTTATGGATTAATGAGTGTTCCTTTTTGGCAGCACTTAATAATTGGAAGTATATTATTTGGTGCAGTTTATATGGCAACAGATCCTGTAACAGCTGCGCAAACCAATAAGGGAAAATGGATTTATGGGTTCTTAATTGGTTTTATATCAATAATGATACGTGTATTTAACCCAGCATATCCAGAGGGAGTATTTTTAGCGATCTTATTAATGAACGTTTTTGCACCAACAATCGATCATTATGTAGTTCAGGCTAATGTTAAGAAAAGAATGAAACGTATAAAAGTTAAAACAGCATAACTATGGCAGTTAATACAGATAAAAATTCATATACGGTCATATTTGCCGTTGGTATGGTAATCGTTGTTGGCGTTATCTTGGCTGGTTTATTCAGCTATACAAAACCCATGATTACTCAGAATGAAGAGATAGAGAAGCAACAGAACATTCTCTATGCAATGGGAGTTAATGAAAATGATGAGTCAAGTGCAGTATTTGTATCACCAGATGTGGCGCCAGACGAGTTTGAAAAATTTGTAAAAGAACAAATTGTAATTACCGTTGATGCTTCAGGTAAGATAATAAAGACGCAAACTAGAGAAGAGTTTATGGCAGAAAACAATAAGGAGCCATACCTTATCGATATTAAAAAGCAAAAGTCTAATGCTAAGTCTGGTGAGAACAGACAACTACCATTGTTCGTGGGTGAGCGTGAAGGAAAAACATATTATGTAGCACCTATTTATGGTAAAGGACTTTGGGATGCTATTTGGGGCTATATTGCTCTAGATGAAAACATGGTGGTACAAGGAGCTTATTTTGACCACAAGGGTGAAACTCCTGGGCTTGGTGCCAATATTAAACAACGCTACTTTATGGATGATTTCTATGGTGAACACCTGTTGTCAGAAGCTGGTGTATTTAAAGGTATTACCGTAGCTAAAGGAAATGCAGACCCTAAAAATGAAGATAAAACAGATAATGAGGTAGATGCTATTGCAGGTGCAACGATTACTGGTGATGGTGTTACAGCAATGATCAAGCAAGATTTAAAGCTGTACAAACCTTATTTTGATACTTTAAAAACTAATTAATCATGGCAAAAGACAGTAGATTAATATTAGATCCGTTAACGGATAATAACCCAATAACCATTCAAGTACTTGGTATATGTTCTGCATTGGCGATTACTGCAGAACTGGAAGCCTCTATCGTAATGTCAATTTCGGTATTATTTGTATTGGGTGTTGGTAATGTGGTTGTGTCCTTAATGCGAAATATCATTCCTTCAAAAATTAGAATTATCGTTCAACTTATCGTTGTAGCGACATTGGTAATTATAGTAGACTTGGTGTTAAAAGCCTTTGCTTACGAATTGAGTAAAACACTTTCGGTCTTTGTCGGGTTAATTATTACTAACTGTATTATTATGGGTCGTTTTGAAGCGTTTGCTTTGGGTAACGGACCATGGAAGTCATTCCTAGACGGAATAGGTAACGCTTTAGGATACGGAGTTATTCTTATCATAGTGGGATTCTTTAGAGAGCTCTTAGGATCTGGAACTTTGTTAGGCTTTCCTGTATTAGGTGACCCAATTGAGAAAACTGGACTTTACGCAATAGGATATGAGAATAACGGTTTTATGCTGTTATCTCCAATGGCACTTATTGTAGTAGGAATAATTATTTGGATACAACGTACTAAAAACAAAGCATTAGTAGAAGACTAAACAGTATGCAGTTTGCAGTCGCAGTAAACAGTGAGTAACTGTAAACTGAGACTGAAACTGAAAACTTAAAAATATATGGAACACGTAGAATTATTTTTTAAATCGATATTTATAGATAATATGGTATTTGCCACGTTCTTAGGGATGTGTTCTTACCTTGCTGTATCTAAAAAAGTGTCAACCGCTGTTGGTCTTGGTGCTGCTGTAATTTTCGTATTGGCAATTACCGTACCGTTGAACTGGCTGTTAGATCAATATATATTACAACCAGGTGCTTTAGCATGGTTAGGAGATGAATATGCGAGCTATGACTTAAGCTTTTTATCATTCATTATGTTCATTGCAACCATTGCAACAATGGTACAGTTAGTAGAAATCGTCGTAGAGAAATTCTCTCCTTCGCTTTATAACTCTTTAGGTATCTTTTTACCGTTAATTGCAGTAAACTGTGCCATCTTAGGTGGTTCGTTATTTATGCAATCTAGAGAAATTGCATCTTTAGGATTGGCTTTTAACTACGGTATTTCTTCAGGTATAGGATGGTTCTTGGCGATTTTATCAATTGCTGCTATTCGCGAGAAAATTAGATATAGTAATGTACCTCCTGCATTAAGAGGATTAGGTATTACATTTATCATTACAGGCTTAATGGCCATAGGTTTTATGAGTTTTGGAGGTATGTTGACTGGAGGTGATGAAGAAGCAACTCCAGAAGTGGAATCTGCTGCTATTGAAACGATAAAAGAAGATATTGAAAAAGAAGAAGCTAAACTTGAGTCTGACTTAGAAGTAGCTGAAAACACAAACAAGTAATAGGATAAGACAATGATATTAGCCGCAAGTACAATCGGAACAATAGTCGCAACTGTAACTGCCTTTTTAGTGGTGACCTTACTCTTAGTTGCTCTGTTATTATTTGTAAAACAAAAGTTATCGCCATCGGGTCCTGTAAAGATTTTGATTAATGGCGAGCGCGAAATAGAAGTAGCTTCAGGAAGTACACTTTTAAGTACTTTAGGAAACAATAAAGTATTCTTACCATCTGCTTGTGGTGGAGGTGGAACTTGTATTCAGTGCGAATGCCATGTTCTTGAAGGTGGAGGTGAAGCCTTACCAACAGAAACTCCACACTTCTCTAGAAAAGAGTTGAAAGAAGGAGCACGTTTGGCTTGCCAGGTAAAAGTGAAACAGGATATGGAGATTACCATTCCTGAAGAAGTATTTGGTATTAAGAAATGGGAAGCAACTGTTGTAAGAAATTATAACGTGGCGTCATTTATCAAGGAATTTGTTGTTGAGATTCCTGAGGATATGGGTTATAAAGCTGGTGGTTACATTCAGATTGAAATTCCACCTTGTGAAATTAAGTATGAAGATATAGACATTACTGCGCATCCTGAAGAGCATGAAACACCAGATAAGTTTCAGGCAGAGTGGGATAAGTTTGGGCTTTGGCCATTGGTAATGAAAAATACAGAAACAGTTGAAAGAGCATATTCTATGGCTTCTTACCCAGCTGAAGGTCGTGAGATTATGCTTAACGTACGTATTGCGACTCCACCTTGGGATAGAGCTAAAAATGGATGGATGAATGTAAACCCAGGTGTGGCATCATCTTATATCTTTGCTCAAAAACCAGGTGATAAGGTGACTATTTCTGGACCTTACGGTGAATTCTTCATCAACGAGTCAGAAAGTGAGATGCTTTATGTTGGTGGTGGTGCAGGTATGGCGCCAATGCGTTCGCACTTATATCACTTATTTAAAACCTTAAAAACAGGACGTAAAGTTACTTATTGGTACGGAGGACGATCTAAGCGTGAGTTGTTCTACATCGATCACTTTAGAGAATTAGAAAAGGACTTTCCTAACTTTAAATTCTATATGGCGCTTTCGGAGCCATTAGAAGAAGATAACTGGAAAGTGAAGAAAGATATTAATGACGAAGAAGGAGATGGTTTTGTCGGTTTCATTCACAATTGTGTTATAGATAATTATTTAAATCATCATGAAGCACCAGAAGATATTGAATTATACTTCTGTGGACCTCCATTGATGAACCAAGCGGTTCAGAAAATGGGTGAGGACTTCGGAATTCCTGATGAACATATTAGATTCGATGACTTTGGTGGCTAGTTGCTAAGCGACATTTGGCAAATTTATACAAAGTCGAATTCAAAATTGTATTACAAACCAGTACTTATCAAAGTGCTGGTTTTGTTATTTAGAATTCACAACTTTCTAAAACCTGAGAGGTTACATTTCTTGGCTGGGCAACATGATGACCAAACAATTTAGAGCAATCCATCACATTGTCTATACAATCCATTTGGCATAAGGTTGCAACCACTTCACATAACCCATTAAATAATATGGTTTTATCAATGTAATCTGGTTTATGGCAAAAATGTTTCCCTAGGCGATAACCACAACCTTTTAAAAATGACGCTTCAATTTTAAGAAGTTCTATTGGTGAATAGCCATTAAATCTTCGACCTAAATTTTGATGGACAAGACCAACATAGTTTAATTGAACCGAACCATGGATATCTGTCATGTGTCTCCAGCTATCTTTGTTATCTAAAATAGTTCCGATAGCACATCGATTGCAATCTTCAGGGTTTAAGGTGTCATTTTGAAAAGCGGTATAAAGCTTAGCAATGGCATTTTCAAATCGAATGGAAGTTTTCATAGTGTCTTCTTTTTCAATCTAAAAGATACAAAAAAAACTTATTTGTACTCCATGATGAGGAATACTGCAGTGGTTTTTCCAATGTTTAAAACTTCATGTTGAGTGATGGAATCATTTTTAAAGTTATAACCCGTGGGCACATCAACTTCTCGTGTACCAGTAGTATCTGTAATTCTAAATTTTCCACCAGCAAGGGTATATCCAAAATGTGGATTGTGGTAATGTTTCTCATGCCCAACATTTGGAGGAAACGTACATTTTAAAACACGTAGTTCTTTGTTTTCCTCCAATACTTCACAAACTGCTTGTCCATTCCAACCAGCTTCAAGAGGGTCTGGTAAATTGGTCTTGTTTTCGCAGTGGAAAGTGAATAGCAAAATAGAAACAAATAATAAAAATTTCAATCTCATAGTAATGCTAAAGTTACATAAATTCATAATCTGTATAACAAAATCTAATTTTTATTCGTTTCAATAGACATGAAGAAAGTGTTACTTCTATTATCGTTATTGATTGCAGCACTAGTTCTGGCCTTTCAATTAAAGCCTATTGAAAACGTTGTTGACACTGTTGCTGCCATTGTAGAAACGCCAAGTTTAATCAATAAGGATAGCCTAACGATTAAATCAAGAGTCAATATCCCAGAAGGTTATAAACGTGTAGCATATCCCAAGGGAAGCTTTGAAGATTACTTGAGACATTATAAACTCAAGCCGTTTGGAAGTAAGATTATCAATTACGATGATTCCGAATATTTTTGGCAAGGAGGTCATGTTGGAGTATTGGAGGTTCCTGTACCCAAAAACGGACTACAGCAATGTGCTGATGCTTTAATTAGGATACGAAGTGAATATCTATGGGAGAAAGACAGAAAGGACGAGATAGGCTTTAATTTTACCTCAGGACATTATTGCTCCTGGCAAAAATATGCAGAAGGGTATCGTCCAAAGATAAATGGCAGTAAAGTTTCATTTCATAAAACCGCTAATGCAGATCATTCTAAAGACAATTTTTATAAGTACTTAAACTTAATCTATATGTATTCTGGTACATTATCACTTTTCAATGAATTGGAATCCGTTAAGGCGAAGGATTTAAAAATAGGAGATATGCTAATTAAAGGAGGAAGCCCTGGGCATATCGTAATACTTTGTGACGAGGTGGTTAACGACAATGGCGAAAAGTTGTTTTTACTGTTTCAAGGAAATACACCTGCGCAAAGCGTACATTTGGTTAAGAATCTAGAAGATGCTTCCATATCTCCATGGTATCAATTAGAAGATGATGCTGTGGTACCTGTTTCAAACTACACGTTCAATAGTGCAAAATTTGTACGATTTAAATAGCTTCTTTGTATTTTTGCACCATGAGCAAGCCTCTTACACCTCAAGAAATACATAACCTCGCCATGAACCACGTAGGTAAGGATTTAGAATCCCGTGGTTTTGAGTTTGTTGCTATTAACAGTAAGCTAAAACGCCATCCGCAATTTGTGTGTATCGATAAGAATAGTCAATACTATTTTGTTGTGGTTAGAGCGGTCATTTTGCCAGAAAACCCAAATAACTATGATGTGGTTTGGATGGAAACCTTTAAAAAACACGCTTACGAAAAAGATGCCAAAGTTTTATATGCTGGTGTTGGTTTAGGCAATCCCAAAGGTGAAGATTTACCCATTTATTTAAATGAAGAATATTTAATTGAGTACAATGGCATACAAGTCATTGAAATGAATTTGAATTAATATCAATGTCAGACTGAGCACAGTCGAAGTCAAAATTTACTGTATGAAAAAAATTGTGTTTTTAATTCTGATAGCTTTGTTAAGTCTTTCTTGTAAACAAGAACAAAAATCAGAACTGATAAAACTGTCAGGCCCAGTCTTTGGAACCACTTTTAACATACAATATCATGATGAGGCCGATATTAATTATATGCAAAATATCGATAGTCTTTTCAATGCGGTGAATCAATCCCTTTCAACCTATATTCCAGATTCTGATATTTCTAGGTTAAACCGAAATGAACTTGTTGAAGTAGATCAACATTTTATTAAAGTTTTAAAATCCTCTAAAACGATTTACCGAGAAACCGAAGGCGTGTTTGACCCAACTATTGGTAATGTAGTCAACGCATGGAATTTTGGTGCTGAAACCAATAAATTTTTAACGGACAGCACAACTATTGATAGTTTAATGCAATTTGTCGGCTTCAATAAAGTATCATTAACTAATGATGCCATCAATAAACCAAACTCTACTTATTTAGAATTTAACGCCATAGCTAAAGGTTATGGAGTAGATGTTATTGCAGAATATTTAGAGGAAAAGCAAGTCGCCAATTATTTGGTTGAAATCGGTGGTGAAATCAGAGTGAAAGGACGTAATATTGAAAAGAAGTCACCTTGGAAAGTAGGACTGGACGAGCCGCGTTTTGATGGGGAACAATCCGTTTACAAAGCCATAACTTTAAAAGATGAAGCTATGGCAACATCAGGAACGTACCGAAAGTTTAAAATTGACGAAAATGGTAATCGCTATGCACACATCATCAACACCAAAACGGGTTATCCCACAAAAACCAATGTTTTAAGCGTTTCGGTAATTGCACAAGATTGCATGACGGCAGATGCCTATGCGACGGCTTTTCAAGCGATGGGAATTGATAAAGTTACCGAGTTTTTAAAAACTCATCCTGAGTTAAAAGCGTATTTTATTTTTGAAGGAGATAACAAAGAATTACAAACTTTGAGTTTAAATAACTTTCCTGATTAGTTATTACTTATAAACAACAGGGATAATCTCACCTTTTGCTAATCTGTATTTGTCAATTTCATCATCTGAAAGTTGAGAAGTATAGTCAACCTCTTCAACCTTAAATCCAACGGACCGAAGTTTGTCAAAATAATCTCTTCCATAAACACGAACATGGTCGTACTGACCGAAGATTTTAGCGCGCTCAGCTTTATCGGTTATGGAGTCGTCTTCAAATGTAACTTCTCGAGATAGATCTTGTGGGATTTGAAAAATTCCCCATCCATTTGGTTTCATAACGCGATGCAATTCTTGCATAGCTTTAGTATCATCTGGAATGTGCTCCAAAACATGGTTGCAAAGAATAACATCATAGCTGTTATCTTTAAAAGGTAAATCGCAAATATCAGCTTTTACGTCTGCAATCGGAGACAATAAATCTGTTGTGGTGTAATCTAGATTACTTAATTTTTTAAAACGTTTTAAAAAGCATTGCTCTGGCGCGAAATGCAGTGCTTTTAAATTATCAGAAAAGAAGTTGGTTTCATTCTTTAGGTATAGCCAAAGCAATCGATGTCTCTCTAACGAAAGGGTAGAAGGAGACAGTATGTTTGGTCTTTGTTTTTCATAACCGTAAGGTAAAAAGGTTCTGAAGCTTTTACCGTCTATAGGATCTGTGTAATTATTGCCTTTTAAAAAGAACTCTAATATGGGTTTTATGATATAGCTTAACCTTATTAGAAGTGGACGTGGGAAAAGGTTTAATAAAAATTTGAAAACTGATTTCATTCAACTTAGATTTCTGACACGGATTTCACAGATTTACACAGGATTATTTTAAAGTATTACTCTTCGATGTTTAAGACTGTCTTCTCCAAAATTAATTAACAATCCAAGTTTTAGTTTAGAAACTGCTAGATAATTTAGAGTTTGTTTAATGTGTGAGTCAGTTAAGCAGCTAACAGCTTTAATTTCTAAAACAATTTTTTCATCTATAATAAAATCGGCTTTATACTTATGGCGCAAAATATTGCCTTTATATTCAATTCCGTATTTAATTTCTCTTGAATAGTTGACGTTATTATCAATAAACTCAATTTCTAAGGCATCACCATAAACAGCTTCATTAAACCCTTTTCCTAATTGACGATGCACTTCCATACAGATTCCGATAATTTTATAAGTATCTTCATTGTAAAGTAAATTACTCATAAGTTTATTTCAATTTTTGAGAATCTGTGCTAATCCGTGAAATCCGTGTTAAAATAGGCTTAGTTAAATTGTCAGAGCCTCCTTGCGAAATTCATCTTCTTCATTAGAAGTAATGCCCAAAGCGTCATGCACATAAGCAAATGTTGAAAGAATTTCTGGCTGACCGTCTACAATAGCCACATCGTGCTCAAAGTGAACACTTGGTTTTCCGTCTTGGGTAACGATAGTCCAGCCGTCTTTAAGCTGTTTCACTTTATGCGTTCCCATATTTATCATAGGTTCTATAGCAACGACCATCCCTTCTATGAATTTTTTACCTCTACCACGTCTACCGTAGTTTGGCATTTCAGGATCTTCGTGCATCTTACGACCAATACCATGACCGACCAATTCTCTCACTACACCATAACCTTCAGCTTCACAATATTGCTGAATGGCGTAACCCACATCACCAACACGATTTCCAACTTTTAGTTGTTTTATGCCAACATATAATGACTCTTTAGTGACTTGGATTAACTTTTTAGTGGCTTCATCTACGTTGCCGATTTCAAATGTATAGGCATGGTCTCCGTAAAACCCATTCATTAAAGCTCCACAGTCTATAGAAACAATATCACCATCTTTTAAAGGTACATCTGTTGGTAATCCATGCACCACGGCTTCATTAACACTGCACAACAAAGTCGAAGGGCAGTCGTATAAGCCTTTGAAACCTGGCAGAGCACCATGATCTCTAATGAATTCTTCGGCAATGGTATCTAAGTGATTAGTGGTAACTCCCTCTTTAACTTCTTTGGCTAACATGCCTAAGGTCTTAGATACAATTAGTGCGCTTTGACGCATTAATTCAATTTCCTCTAATGTCTTTACAATAATCATAAGGGTTTAATAATTTAGGTCTATTAAAACTGCCACCACTTTTTCTTTGTCGTTTTTATATTTGGCTTTTCATTGGTTATCATTTGATAAATTTCTCCCCAACCGAGAATGCCACCAATATTTCTATCATCTATAAAAAGGTCTGCATGAATTTTACGACTTCGGCTGTAATCAAATTTCTCTTCAGGGAAACTAGCATTTACAGCATAAAACTCAATGCCATTTTCTTTACAGAAATCAACGGCTTCTTGCAATTTTGTTCCGCTTCTATAGGTCCAGAGAATAAGCCTATGACCATCTTCTTGCAAGCGTTTTAAGGTTTCGAAAGCAAAAATGCGCGCTTTACCAATTTTTGGATAGGCATCTTCTACAATTGTACCATCAAAATCTACTGCAATAATTAATCTGTCTTGAAAATTCATGCTATCAATTCAATTATTGGGCAAAGGTACAACTTTAAGGAGTTTATACAAGGCTATGTTGTGTCATAGCTTCTGGTTGTGGTATTCCTATTAACTTTAGAATTGTTGGAGCAATATCTCCTAGGATACCATCCTTTATTTCCTTTAAATCTTTATCGATTAAAATAATAGGAACAGGATTCGTTGTATGTGCAGTATGAGGTGTGCCATCAGGATTAATCATGGTTTCGCAATTGCCATGATCGGCAATTAAAATTGTGGTGTAGTCATTTTCTAATGCTGTAGTAACCACATCTTTTACACATACGTCAACAGCTTCACAAGCTTTAATTGCGGCTTCCATTACACCTGTATGGCCAACCATATCTCCGTTAGCGAAGTTTAAGCATACAAAATCAGTGTCCCCTTGCTGTAGTTCTGGAATCAGAGCATCGCGTAGCTCAAAAGCGCTCATTTCTGGTTTTAAATCGTAAGTGGCAACTTTAGGTGAGTTTCTTAGGATTCTTGTTTCTCCTTTAAAGGGTTCTTCCTGTCCACCAGAAAAGAAAAATGTAACGTGTGGATATTTTTCGGTTTCAGCGATTCTTATCTGTTTTTTATTATGCTTTTCTAGGACTTCTCCAAGTGTGTCTGAAAGGTTGTCTTTATTAAAGACTACATTAATGCCTTCAAAATTATCATCGTAATTGGTTAAGGTTACATAATGAAGGTTGAACTTATGCATATTATACTCATGAAAATCCTCCTGAGACAAAGCCTGTGTTAATTGACGACCTCGATCTGTTCTAAAATTGAAAAAAATGACCACATCACCTTCTTCTACTTTAGCTACAGGTTTTTGGTTATCATCAGAAATGACTAAAGGTTTAAGAAATTCGTCAGTGATATTTTTTTCATAATTATTTTGAATAGATTTTAATATGTTATCAGTGGATTCTCCTTGGCCGTTAACAATAGCATCATAAGCTAGCTTTACACGTTCCCAACGTTTATCTCTGTCCATAGCATAATAACGACCTGTTACGGTTGCTAGTTTTCCTGTAGTTTTTTTAAGATATTCTTCTAATTCTAAAATAAAACCATATCCAGATTTTGGGTCAACATCTCTGCCATCCGTAAACGCATGTACAAAAACATCTTCTAGCCCATAATTATTGGCAGCATCCAAAAGCCCAAAAAGATGATTGATATGTGAATGCACTCCACCATCACTAACCAATCCCAAAAAGTGTACTTTCTTATTATTGACTTTAGCATATTGAAAAGCATTCTTTAAAACCTGTTCCTCTTGAAGTGTTTTATCTTTCACGGCCAGATTAATCTTTACCAAATCTTGATAGACGATTCTTCCGGCACCTAAATTCATGTGGCCAACTTCACTGTTTCCCATTTGCCCTTCTGGTAAGCCAACGTGTAATCCATCGGTACGTAAACTAGCACTCGGGTATTTGGTATAAAGTGAATCTATAAATGGAGTATCTGCATTATCTATGGCCGAAACTATAGGGTCTGGTGATTTTCCCCAGCCATCTAAAATCATTAAAATAACCTTCTTGTTCATGGAATAGTGTTTAATGCGTTCAAAGATAAGATATAGAATATTACATCAAATTTTGAAATCTATAAAATTTGGTTTGTTATTAATATTTTAAATATTAAAACGCTGATTGTTAAGAGGGAATAAAGTTTTGTGAAACCCTTAACAGATTTGTTTTCAAAACGTTAAATGTATGTTATATAACTTTTTTTAGTGTAACAGTTTAGAAATTTAGTCGTCTCTTTAGTATATCAAAAAACAAATCAATTAAATTTTAAAATCTTTCATCATGAAAAAATCAGCAGTAGTTTTAGCCTTAGCATTGGGCTTTTCAATCAGTAATTTAAATGCAACAAACGATCTTTTAACTTCTGATACTAAAGAAGTAACTGTAAAAACTGTAGAGGTAAGCCCTCTATGTAAAGCCGTAGCAACTGGCAACATTGAACTTGCAAAAACTCTAATTAAGCAAGGAGCGGATGTTAATGCCAAATCAAATGGTATGCGACCAATCCATTATGCAGCTAAGTACAACCGTGTAGAACTAATAAAAGTATTGGTAACAGCTGGTGCAGATGTTCATTCTACTTGTGATCTTGGATACACAGCTTTAGGGCATGCAAAAAAATCTAAAGCAACTGATGCGGCACAGTTTTTGAAACGCTTTAAAAAGAAAACAGTCTAATTAAAGACAATTATTTGAGTTAGTTAATTATAAAATGCGTCTTATCTTATTAAGACGCATTTTTATATTTTCTAATGGCTTCCCTTATTTTTTCTATCCTGTTTTCAGGGTCTGGATGTGTGCTTTGAAATTCTGGAACTCTATTTGGCCCAGCAGCATCCTTTAAAATTTTCATAACACCTATCATTTCTTCAGGATTGTAACCAGCCTCTAACATAAAATACACACCCAATTCATCACTTTCTAATTCATCACCTCTCCCATTTTTCAATAACTGACCCTGACCAATTTGCTGTGCTACACCACCCATGTCAATGGCAGAACTTCCCATAGCCAAAACTTTCCAAAAGTTGGCATCCGTAATACGTTCGTTAGAGTGCTTGCCTAATACATGACCAATTTCGTGTCCAAGTACTCCGGCTAATTGATCTTCATTCTGTAGTTTAGAAAACAAAGCATATGTAATAAAAATTTGACCGCCAGGAAGTGCAAAGGCATTAATAGTTCTTTCATCAGCTAATAGATGGAATTCGTATTTGTAAGGCGTGTCTTTGGCTATGCTGCTGTTTACTAACTTATTACCGACATTGTCCACAGTTGTCTGGTATCTGTTGTCTGGGTGTAAACCTCCGTGTTGCTGTGCCATACCAGGTGCACTTTGTAAGCCAATGGCTATTTCTTCTTGTGGCGATAATGAAATAGCTTGTTTCTTACCTGTATATGGATTAATTTCTTCTTGACTACATTTTCTTAGATAAGCAAAAGCAGCTATTGCTATAAAAATTAATATGCGGACTTTAAAATTGCCTCTTCTCATAGAGATAGTGTTAGTGAGTTAAATTTACAAAAGTTTGACACAATATTTTCGAAAAAGTCATTGGTTTGTATTCAAAATTTAAAAAGTTTTACTTTTATAGTCATAAATTTTAACGATGAGTTATCAATTCAAAATTATATCTAATGAGAATCTAGGTAGTGTGATTCCATTAGTTTTTGAGCTTAACGAGGGCAGAGTAAGTAAAGCGGTTTTAAAATCTCGTTTTGATGAAATGAAACTTCAAAATTATGAATGTGCAGTGATTTTTGATGCTGATGATATTATTGGTGTTTCTGGCTTATGGTTCTGTACACGTCATTATTCGGGTAAATCTGTAGAATTAGATCATGTTTATATTAAACCTGAGTACAGAAACAAAGGTATCGGTAAACAATTTATGGACTGGATTTATGCTTATGTGAAAGAAAAGGGATGTAATTCTATGGAACTAAATACTTATGTTCAAAATTATCCTTCACATAAGTTCTATTATAATGAAGGTTATGAAATTTGGGGCTATCATTTCTTTAAGAATATCTAAACTTATTTTAAAAATCCTAAATCAGAATCTGTTGGTAACTCATAAGGTGTTTTGCCATATTCAAATATCCTAGCCTCTAGTGAGCCTTTTAAAGTCAAACGATTATTTTTAACCTCAATCCAACTACCTTCTCTAAGTCCAATCACAGGTTGCGTGTTAAATGCATGAAATTCTTTAATTCTAGTTTCTCTAGTTTCTCCCATGTGTGCACTATTCGGAATTGGATCTAAATAGTGAGGATTAATATTAAACGGTACCAATGCAAGCGTTTTAAAACTCGGAGGATAGACAATGGGCATATCATTAGTGGTGTTGATGGTTAATCCACAAATATTGCTTCCTGCACTGGTGCCTAAATAAGGCACACCATTATTTATAGCATCTTTAATTGACATTAAAACATCATTTTTGTACAATTGATTAACTAATACAAAGGTGTTTCCTCCACCAGTAAAAATACCTTGGGCGTTTCTAATAGCTGTTTTTGGGTCATCATATTCATGTAAACCTTTTACCGATTTACCAATGGACTTAAAAGCCTTAGCTGCGGTTTTGGTATAATCATCGTGGGATACACCACCTGGTCTGGCGTAAGGAATAAATAAAATTTCTTCAGCAGATTTAAAATGAATTTTGAGTTCGTCCAAAAGGTATTCTAAATATCCACTACCATGAACTGTGGAAGTACTTGCAATTATAATTGATTTCAAAATCTAATGTTTTAGTAAAAATAAAAGTTATAACTTACATAATTCAAGATTAAACATTAGATTTTAAAATGAGGATTTAACAAAGATTTATCAGCGCTTTTTTATGAGAAGTCAAGAATATCAACGAAATTTATAAGTCAATACAACCAACATGAAAAAAATAACCATCATAATATTTACTCTTTTTGCTTTATCGATCTATGCTCAAGACACTGCCAGAATAGAAGTTAACGGTAGAATAATTGTCTCGTCTGAAGATAAAGAAGGTGTGGCAGTTTTCAACACGTCTTCTAATAAAGGTACTGTTACGGATGAAAATGGGGAGTTTAAGATTAAGGTGGCATTAAACGATATTGTTGAATTTGGTGCACTTCAGTTTAAAGATTTTACGATCAATATTTCTGAAGACGTTATTAAATCCAAAAAACTAACCGTTATTCTTGTAGAGGAAGTTAATAAACTAGATGAAGTGGTTATTTTGCCTTTTGGTTTAACAGGAAATTTAAATACCGATTTAGAAAATGTGAGAACCTATAACGTAAGCTTAGATTATGTTTATTTTGGTTTAGACCATATTGAGGATTTTGAGTTTTCAGCAGATTATAAGACCAAAGTAGAAAATGTTGCATTTAATGAATACAATCCAGAAGTAAGGCACATGCTCAACGTGGTTAACTTAGCTGGTTTTATTGTAAGCCAAGTTGTAGATCTTAATGACGATGAGACAAATGCAAAAGAAGAAAAAGCTATAGAAAGAACACCTTTTAAAGAAGCTTTAGATAAGTACAGTATTAATTATATCCACACCAATTTCAATATTCCGCTAGAACAAGTAGAAGCCTTTATCGATTATGTCGAAAAACAAGGCGTAGATGAAACCTTATTGGAAGAAGATAAAGAAATGCAATTTTTAGAGCGTTTAACTCAATTAAGTAAATCTTTCCTAAAAGAAAAAAGTGAAGAAGATTAATTTACTTTTCTGCCTTATTGCTTTGCTTTCTACCTTATTGTTGCAAGCTCAGCGAAAGGAAATCAACGGACAACTTCTTGCAAATGATGATGTTGAAGGCATACATATATTAAATAAAACAGCTGCTAAATTTGCTATTTCTAAAGCTGACGGGAGTTTTACTATACTTGCCAAGTCTCAAGACACTTTAATTGTTTCAAGTATAAAATACGAAACCAAAGAAGTGATTGTTACTGAGTTTGAAGAAGAGTACGGAACACTTTCTGTTGAACTAACGGAATTAGTGAATGCTTTGGATAAAGTTATTGTGGGTAAGATTTTAACAGGAAGCCTACAATCTGATTTAGAAAACTCTGATGCCAAAACTGAAATCAATTTTTACGATTTAGGAATACCAGGCAATACAAAATTGCCATTAACACAAAACGAACGCAAACTGCACGATGCTGATGCAGGTTCTTGGGGCTACATTGGTTTAGGTTTTGGAGTTAATTTCCATAAGCTTTTAAATGAGATTAGTGGAAGAACAAAAAAACTGAAAGCCATAGTAGAACTAGATGATAGAGATAAATGTATTAATAGGTTAAGGGCTGATTATG
Source organism: Winogradskyella sp. MIT101101 (assembly GCF_047126865.1). Classification (NCBI taxonomy): domain Bacteria; kingdom Pseudomonadati; phylum Bacteroidota; class Flavobacteriia; order Flavobacteriales; family Flavobacteriaceae; genus Winogradskyella; species Winogradskyella sp. MIT101101. The sequence continues at coordinate 2,816,279 of NZ_CP138982.1, forward strand.
AATCGATAATTTTTGAAAAGGACTCATTACCCGAAAATTTAAAAACCGAATATTTCTTGTTCTCACAAGAAGACGAAAATTTCTTGAATTTGTGTGAAGAAAAGAACGAAATAAAACTGCTTGAATTTCTTCAACAAAAATTAAAAGCTTATAGAGAGAATAGAGAAGATGTAGATAAAGATTAACTTTGGAACACTTTTTGGATTTAGCTGAACAACCTTAGAATTAAAACCATGAAATTAATACAGATTGTACTTGCTTTTGTAATAGCTCCATTATTTGTATCTAACAATGAGAAGCATGAATATTATGTAAGTGTCACAAAAATTGAATACGCAGAAGAGCAGCATTCGCTTCAAATTATAAGCCAGATTTTTATTGATGATTTTGAAGAACTACTGAAGACGCGCTATGATGAAGAGATAAAGCTTGCTCCAGATAGTGATTCTAAAATGATAGACAATTACATGAAACGCTATTTGTCAGATAAGTTAGAAATAAAGGTCAACGGAAACCCAGTAAAATTTAATTTTATAGGTAAAGAATATAAAGATGATATTACCTATTGCTACCTAGAAATTGAAAACGTTTCTAACATTAAATCTATGGAAGTTGTAAATAGGGTCTTATTCGATAAATTTTCAGATCAGCAGAATATCGTTAGGCTTAAGTTGTTAGGGAAAAACAGAAGCTTTTTGCTGACTCCAGATAATGATAAATGCATGTTAAACTTTGATTAAAAATCTGTTAATGCAATCTTAAATCATTATTTTAGGCATCATTTTTTAAAAACACTATATCATAATGAAGATTTTCAAGTTTTTCTTGTGTGCTTTGCTTTTTACTTCAGCAAGCACTTATGCTCAAAACGAAATAAAACCAGAGCGTCAACCAGGTCATACCAACCAAAACAAATTCAAACAACTCTACGATGAGTTTGCTACACCAAACATGTTTAGAACAGGTTCTGGTGCACCAGGTCCGGCATATTACCAACAGCAAGCAGATTACAAAATGGATATCGAAATCGATGATGTAAATGCAAGGTTATATGGTGACGAAACAATTACTTACACCAACAATTCGCCAGACGAGTTAAAATACCTTTGGGTGCAATTAGACCAAAATATGCGTGCGAGAGACTCTAAAACACCATTGATTAACAGTTCTGGTATTGGTCCTGCAACTTCGGCTTCAAGAGCTACAAGATCATATTTAAAAGAAAGCTTCGATGGAGGTTTTAATATTGAGCACGTAAAAGATGTAAATGGTAAAGATTTGCCTCATACCATTAATCGTACTATGATGCGAGTAGAACTGCCTAAGCCAATGAAAACAGGAGATAAATTTTCATTCAAGATAAAATGGTGGTACAACATCAATGATCACGTTAAAGATGGTGGTCGTTCTGGTTATGAATATTTTGAAGAAAACGATAACAGAATATATGTTATGGCACAATTCTATCCTCGTATGGCTGTGTACAACGATGTAGAAGGATGGCAAAATTCTCAATTTTGGGGACGTGATGAGTTTGCGTTACCATTTGGTGATTTTGATGTGAATATTACAGTGCCAGCAGACCACATTTTAGATGGAACGGGTTATTTAACCAATAGAGAAGAAGTCTATACAAAAGAAATGATGAAGCGATACAATCAAGCTAAAAAGTCTTATGACAAGCCAGTTATGATTGTAACACAAGAGGAAGCTGAGAAAACGGAAAAGACAAAAAGTAACAAGAAAAAGACTTGGAAACTTTCTGCACAAATGGTACGTGATTTTGGTTTTGCTACATCTCGCAAATTTCTATGGGATATGATGGCTGTGAAGATTGGCGACAGAGATGTTATGGCTGTTTCTATGTATTCTAAAGAAGGAAACCCATTATGGGAGCAGTGGTCAACTTATGCCGTTGCTAGTACTTTAAAATCGTATTCTCGTATGACATTCGATTATCCTTATCACAAGGCAATTTCGGTACATGCACCAATGGGAATGGAATATCCAATGATTTGTTACAATTTTGGCCGTCCTGATAAAGATGGTAACTATTCAGACAGAACTAAATACGGAATGATCAGTGTAATCATTCATGAGGTTGGACACAACTTTTTCCCAATGATCGTAAATAGTGATGAGCGTCAATGGACATGGATGGACGAAGGGTTAAACACTTTTGTACAGTATGTAGCCGAGCAAGATTTTGGTGAGTGGTATCCAACAGCGTTATCACCAGGTCATGATAAATACCCATCACGTAGAGGGCCTGCCAAAAACATTGTAAGATATATGGGAGGTAACCAAGATTTTATTGCGCCTATTATGACCAAAGGTTTAAATACCTACCAATTTGGTAGTAATGCCTACAGTAAGCCTGCCACAGGTCTTAATATCTTAAGAGAAACAATAATGGGTAGAGATTTATTCGATTATTCATTTAGAGAATATGCTAACCGTTGGATGTTTAAGCACCCAACACCTGAGGATTTTTTCCGTACCATGGAAGATGCTTCAGCCGTTGATTTAGATTGGTTCTGGAGAGGATGGTTCTATACTACAGACTATACTGATATTGGAATTAAGGAAGTAAAAAAATATGCAGTTACCAGTAACCCTAATGAAAATGGGAGAAAGTTGGCTGAGCGCTTCAATATGGATCCTAACGCCCTAGTTTATTTCATAGGTGAAGGCGAAGAAGGTTATGACGAAGCTATGAATAATGGTACATCGATTGAGGATTTACCTACAGTAAAGGAATACATAATGGATAACTTTACTCCTGAGGAACAAAAAAACCTGAAGAAATCTCCAAAGTATTTCTATCAAGTTACTTTTGATAAACCAGGTGGTTTGGTAATGCCTTTAATCGTAGAGTATGAATATGCAGATGGTTCTAAAGAGAAAGTGACTTATCCAGCTCAAATTTGGAGACTGAATGATAAGGAGGTAAGCAGAGCTGTAGCTACCGATAAGGAAATAGTAGCAATTACTGTTGACCCTGACTTAGAAACTGCAGATGTAGATACTTCTAACAATTCTTGGCCACGTGAGGTAGAACAAAGTGATTTTGATAAGTTCAAGGATAAAGTAAAGAATTAATTGAGATAAAAACGTAATATTAAGCCGACTTTAACGAGTCGGCTTTTTTTATTAACTAAAGTCACTCTATATTTGCACTGTGATAAAATTAACTACATTATTATTCATTGGAGGTACTGAAATAGTTTTTATACTATTTATAGTGGTATTGGTTTTTGGTGCAGATAAATTACCAGAAGTGGCTCGAGGCCTTGGTAAAGGTATGCGTACTTTAAAAGATGCAACCAATGATATTAAACATGAAGTCACCAAAAGTGCTAAAGAAAGCAACATCATAGACTCTGATGTAGCTAAGGAGGTTCAGGAAGAAATCAAAAAGGCCAAAGACGATTTAGAAGATTTTACTGGCTCACTTAAAAGAAAAATGTAGATTTAGATTTTTCTACTAATTGTCAAACCATCTCTTATTGGCAAAACAACAGTTTCAATTCTGTCATCGTTTTTTAGTAGTGTATTATAATCCAAAACAGCTTTAGTGGATTTATCTCTGTCCTCTAATGGTTCTACTACTTTTCCATGCCATAAGACGTTATCTGAAAGTATAACTCCACCAGAATTCAACTTATCGATTACTAAATGAAAGTAACCACTGTAGTTGGGTTTATCGGCATCTATAAATACCAAATCAAACATCTTATCTATAGTTGGAATTATATCTAAGGCATTCCCTGTATGTTGAAAAATTTGATCCCCAAAACCTGATTTGTCAAAATACTTACGTTGAAAGTCCACTAGTTCTTCATTGATGTCAATGGTATGTATTTCTCCGCTCTTTTGAAGACCTTCGGCCAAACATAAGGTAGAATAGCCAGTGAAAGTGCCTAATTCTAGTATGTTTTTAGGACTTATCAATTTTGAAATCATGCTCAAAACCCTTCCTTGATAAGGGCCACTGAGCATAATCGGTTGTAAGACTTTTTGATACGTTTCTCTGGTTAATTGTTGTAAAAGCCTTGGTTCTTGTTCAGAGTGTGCAACAATATAATTGTATAATTTTTCAGGCAAGAAATTCATTATGACAATATACGTTTAACTAATTTTTCTTTACCAATCTGGTCTTCACCACACAACCACTGTATGACATTATCTTCCCAAATTGCATCACGTTCATCTTCTCTAATAATTTTTCGTTCCATAGCCAAGTCTAAAATTTTACCTGGATAAGACGATTGTTTTTCACTTTCCATTTCTCCCAAAGGATAAGGGTCATCTAGTCCCATTAGGACTTGTTTATACCCTTGATTTTTAATAAGTAATTCTAAACCACCTGTATCATGTACCAAAGTATCAAAGAATATATTCTTATGCCCTACAGCTTTTCTTGGATGGCTTTTACCTTCAAATAAATCTGGTCTACCATCAAACCCTTGTATTCGTCTCCCTAAATTAATCTGAGCCAATTGCCCTCCATGCGCAAAGCAAGTTCTCATATTAGGATATTTGTCCTGATAGCCGTTGAGAGTTAAAAAATGGTAAGCATCTGCACACTGGGCCAACATCCATATCAAATGAAAACGCCAAGATGTGTTTTCTAATTTTATAAATTTCTCACCATCATATGGGTGAATTTCAATCGCAAGATTGTACTTGTTTGCCAATTCAAAAATTGGTTCATTTTCTTCGTCAAAAATACAACGCCAAGTACCAATGGTATCCATATAATGTGTTGGTAAACATAAGAGTTGCATGCCCAATTCTTCTACACAGCGCTCAATTTCCCAACAAGCACCACGTACAAATCCGGGATGCACTACAAAACCACAAGTAAATTTGCTAGGGTTCTCATGCTGTACTTTAGCGTTAAAATCATTCTGAAAACGTAAAGCTTGTTTCATTTCCTCAACACGTAACCCATTTCCATAAAGTTGAGACAGGTTTAAAACCACAGCATGATCTATTTTAAAGCGTTCCATCCAAGCTAATTTTTCATTTAAGAAAAAACTCGAATCTGTGATTGGTCTGTTCCAATCTTTTTGAAGCATATATTTTCGGTCTTTGTCTACCCAAAAAATCCCTTTATCTTTCATAAACTGAGGAATCTCCTCAGGATAGGGTAGTAAGTGGGAGTGACCATTTATACGTAGTTTTCGTTTACTCATATTTATTACTATTGCGAGGCATTAGCCTCGGCAAAATCTTTAAGTTTTAATTAGATTCTTAGAGTGCTCTGTACGGCACATTAGTCAATCTGTACTTTCTTAGGTGGCTGCATTACCTCACCACAATTTGGGCAACTGCGTTTGTCTTTATCACCATAGTATGCATCAAAGATTTTTGGCATATCCGTTTCAATATTATCAAGTGTAAAATCTTCTTCGTACAATTTTGTTGTACAATTTTCACAGAACCAAAGTAGCGCATCTTGCACACCTTTTTCTCTTGGATATTCTATAACCAGACCAACTGTATTTGCACCACGTTGAGGTGAATGTGGTATTTTAGGAGGTAGTAGAAAAATATCACCTTCTTTAATATGAATATCTTTTGGAGTGCCTTTGTCAATTACCTTTAAAACAATATCGCCTTCAACTTGATAGAAGAATTCTGGCGTCTCGTTGTAGTGGTAATCTTTTCTACTATTCGGTCCACCTACCACCATAACAATAAAATCTCCGTCTTTCCAAACAACTTTGTTACCAACAGGTGGTTTTAAAAGGTGACGGTTTTCTTCGATCCATTCTTTAAAGTTTATTGGAGGATATAATTTACTCATGATAAAAAGCCCTTCCTAGCCTTCCCAAAAGGAAGGAACTCTTATTCGGGTGGATAAGAGTAATTTGTTAAAAAATACAATTTAAGCTTAAAGATAATAATATTCGAGCAACTTTTCCCTTCTCTTACAGAATGGTTAAGGATGGGCTATAGACTTTTTGTACGTCCACCATCCACAGGAAGATTTATTCCGTTAATGTAGGCTGCACGTGCACTAGCTAAAAATGTAATGGCATCTGCCAATTCTTCAGGCTTGGCAAATCGTTTAGCAGGTACCGCATTTTTCATAGCGTCTGCTGCTGCCTCCTCTGTGTTGCCTGTTTTTGCAGATTTGTTTTTAATGATTTCGGTTAATCGCTCTGTACTTGTAGCGCCAGGCAATACATTGTTTACTGTGATTCCGAATTGCCCTAATTCATTGGCTAATGTTTTACTCCAATTGGCAACAGCACCACGAATGGTATTACTTACACCAAGACCGTCTAAAGGTTGTTTAACAGAAGTTGAGATGACATTAATTATTCTTCCATAACCTTCCTCTTTCATAAAAGGAACAATAGTTTGTGCTAACACATGATTGCATTTTAAGTGTTGCGTAAATGCGCTCTCAAACTCTTCTACTTTAGCTGAAAACACAGGTCCACCAGCTGGTCCGCCAGTATTGTTGACCAAAATATGGAAACCGTGATTATCTTTAATATAGATTTCAACTTTTTGTTGAAGTTCCTTTGGGTTTGAGAAATCTGCAACAATATAATCATGATTACGATGTTGAGGTAATTCAGCTAATGTGGCCTTTAACTTTTCTTCATTTCTAGCGATTAAAGTTACGTTTGTGCCTTCTTCTGCTAAGGCTATAGCAGTGGCTTTTCCTATTCCAGCTGTACTTCCGCAGACTAATGCGTATTTATTGTTGAGATTTAAGTTCATTTATTTAGTGAATTTAAAACTGTTAAGTATTTTACTAGCATCCTCAATGTATTTGTCATATTCTGCCTCAGTAGAGGAAAAGGTTAAGACATAAGCTATCCTATCTTTTACAGCAAATAGTTGATTGAATTGCAATACCATGCCATTTCCAAAATCAGCAGACCAAACTATATTTGTAGCGTCTACATCACCTATACTTACTGGCAGTGCACTTATCATTTTGGCAGTAGGTATTTGTTTTTTAACTTGATCCAATGCCACTTTTGTATATTCATCTAATGTGTAATCTGCATTGCTTAACTCTTCAATTGTTAGATTAACACTTTCTCTAAAAAGATCTTCTTTTTGAGATTCTTCAGGGCTATAAAGCATAAATGCTACGGTAGGTTGAGGGTTTTGGTCGCTATATTCCCAATCCGAAGGGTAGTTAATAGAATAATTATCTTTAGCGAAAGTTTGCCAATCGTCTTGGGCAAATAATGAGGTTGATACAAATATGAATAAGAGTGTAAGTATTTTGATTTTCATAACGTTTTAGATTTGTTTTATAAGATATTGAAACGAATTCGAAATAAGAACTTATTGTTAATATTTAATGCATACATTTTTAGGTTCAGTGAAAAAGCGTAAAGCTTCAAAACCACCTTCACGACCTACACCAGATGCTTTTACACCTCCAAAAGGTGTTCGTAAATCGCGCATCATCCAAGTGTTGACCCATACAATTCCTGCTTGTAGTTCGTTACTCATTCGCATGGTACGTTTTAAGTTATTGGTCCAAAGCGTGGCTGATAAACCGTACTTTACTTTGTTTGCCATTTCTAGGACTTCATCTTCAGTATTAAATGGCATTATGGTGACTACTGGCCCGAAAATTTCTTCTTGGTTTACTCGACATTCATCATTTGTGACTTCGATGACTGTAGGTTCTAAATAATAGCCGTTTTCGTAACCTTCAATGGTTACTTCATTTCCGCCACTAAGCACAGTTCCATTTTCTTGTTTTGCAATTTCGATATACGCTTTTACTTTTTCTAAATGTGGTTTTGAAACTAATGCACCAATATTGGTATCACTTTCTGACGGGTGACCAACTTTAAGCGTTTTTACTTTTTCTACAAAGTCTTTTTTGAACTTATCGTAAATGGAAGCTTCTATAAAAATACGACTGCCGCACAGACAGATTTGTCCTTGATTAGCAAAAGAAGACCGAACCGTAGTATTCAGCATATCATCATAATCACAGTCGGCAAAAATGATATTTGGATTTTTTCCACCGAGCTCTAAAGATAATTTTTTAAACATTGGAGCAGCTACTTTGGCAATATGCGCACCAGTTGCTGTTCCGCCAGTAAAAGAAATGGCTTTAATATCTGGATGTTCTATGATCGCTTGGCCAGTAGTGGTGCCTAATCCATGAACGATATTCAATACTCCTTTCGGTAAACCTGCTTCATTACATATTTCACCTAAAAGGTAAGCGGTCATTGGTGTTACTTCACTGGGTTTGGCAACGACGCAGTTTCCTGCTGCAATTGCTGGTGCAATTTTCCATGTAAACAAGTAGAGTGGAAGATTCCATGGGCTTATGCAGCCCACAACTCCTATCGGTTGACGCAAGGTATAATTAATAGCGTTTTGCCCAACGGATTCATGACTTTCACTTGCAAATTGTGTAATGGCATTTCCAAAAAAGCGGAAGTTACTTGCAGCTCTTGGGATATCCACGGCTTTCGCTAATGAAACAGGTTTGCCATTGTCCTTGCTTTCTTCTTCTGCAAATCGTTGTAAGTTGGCTTCTAGTAATTCTGAAATTTTAATTAGAATTCTACTGCGTTCCTCTAATGTGGTTTCACTCCAACTCGGAAAAGCAGATTTTGCAGCTTTATAAGCGTTTTCCACATCGTCCTTAGTAGAATTAGGAATCTGACCATAAACCTCTCCATTAGATGGGTTGTAGTTGTCAATCCAGTTATCTTGAGTTGGATTATGAAAGTTACCGTTTATGTAATTTTTAATGTTCAAGTTCTATTAATATAAAGAATTAATTTGTCTTATGTTGTAATCAAACATTTCTGTAAGTTCACGCTCGTACCAATAGAGGTCGGTCATTGTCATTCCGATCGAGGTCATAATTCTTTTGAATTGACTATAATCCGTAAAATCGGCATTAAAGAATATTTGAGTTGCTTGGGTTCCGAACGCGTTATAACTGTCTTGATAAGTATACAATGCATTAAGAGATTTTAATAGTTCTGGATGAATTTCTTTACCGACGCCAGATTGAATACTGGTTTGAAATGCCGCGTTCTGCAATCGTGGTGTTTGCATACCTCTCCAAAAGCTCAATGTGTTATCAATATCCTCTTCATTTTTTGGTGTATCCATAGCATCAATCGAATCTCTAACCATTATGTGATAGTCTTTGACTCTATTAATACTTTGTTTGTTAGTCATAATTTCATCCTTGAGCATATTGATTGACGTACTGACATTTTTCTCAATTTTCTTTTCCTCGTTTTTGTTTTGAAGATAAAGCGCAAGTAAAATACCTACTACAATTAAGACGATTTCTCCAATAGCATAGAGTAGGTAACTTAAGAAGCTCTTTTTCTTAAACATGTCTTTTCTTATTTTTCGGAATAAGTTTATCATTCATTCTGTCTAAAAGCCACTACTTTAATCTCCACCACTAAATCCGGATGCGGTAATTGATGTACAGCGACAGTTGTTCTGGTTGGTCCTGTTTCCTTCTCAAAAAATTCTGCGTAGGCTCTGTTATAATCTGCAAAGTCATTCATATTAACTAAGAACGAAGTCACATCGACCACATCTTTTAAAGAGGCTCCAACTTTAGCTAAATTCTCTTCTATGTTTTTTAAGACTTCTTGGGTTTGGGTGTAGGCATTTAGCTTTTTAGTTCCCATTTCGTCTATAATATCTACTCCAGCAATTGTATTGTCTGGTCTGCGAGAGCTTGTACCTGAAACAAAGATAAAATCTCCAACTTGTTTTACGTGTGGGTATGCTCCTCTTGGTGTTACTATTTTTTCATTACTCATAATTCAATTTTATCTGTCATTGCGAAGTCACTTTTTTAAGTGACTGTGGCAATCTGTTTGTTAGAACCTCAATTAATAAGATTACCACGTCACTGCGTTCCTCGTAATGACGCTTCAATTTTAATGTAGGCCAGCAATCCTATCATCTTCTAAAATGGCTTCGGTTTCTGTTTTTACTTTATCTAAAATATCTTTTATATCATCTTCAGTGGAAATGACTCCGTCTGCCAACATATTTAAAATAGCTTTGTCTTGTGCGCGTCCTCTTAGCATTGCTTCTCTGTAGCCAATATCTTCATTAAAGGTAACTAAACTATATTTTGAGGAATAATCTTCTGGAAACTCTTTTTCAAGTGCCATTTCGATTTTTCGTTTTTCTTGAAATATGGCTTGGCCGACATGATCTTTCATTTCGTGAAAATTATCAATCGCTAAATCGGCAATAGCATCAGTATCTGGTTTTCTTATTTTTTCATATTCCGAAAACACAGCTTCCCAACCTTTTTCTTTATGTGTATCCAAAACTTCATCAAAAACCACAACATCTTCAAAAGAAGCGTTCATCCCTTGTCCATAAAACGGTACAATTGCATGTGCCGAATCTCCCATAAGCAACGTATTGCCCTTATAATGCCAAGGAGAACATTTAACGGTCCCAAGAGGTGCAGTTGGATTTTCAAAAAAGTCATCAACGAGATTCGGCATTAATTCCAAAGCATCAGGAAATTCTTTTTGGAAAAATTCGGTGACTATTTCAGGTGTGGTTAGGTTGTTGAAATTATATTCGCCTTCATCGTAACTTAAGAACAGGGTTACGGTAAAACTACCATCTAAGTTTGGTAAGGCAATCACCATAAAATCGCCTCTTGGCCAGATGTGTAAAGCATTCTTGTAGGTTTTATAACCACCATCTTCTGCCGGAAGAATGCTTAATTCTTTATAGCCATGTGTGAGATAATCTTGCGAAAAACTAAACAGAAACTTCTTTTCCAAGTAATAACTCTTTCGTAACGCAGAACCTGCACCATCTGTGGCAATAATACAATCTGCATCTTCTATAAACTCGTCTTTATTGTGGTAATCCTTGAACAAAGCCGTGGTTTTTTCAAAATCTACCGATTTACATTTTTTGTTGAAGTGAATGCTTACGTTCTTATGCTTTTCAGCTTCTGTCAATAACAGACCATTAAGTTCTCCTCTAGAAATGGAATTGATATATTCATAATCGCGACCACTGTAATTTGAAAGGAATGTGTTGCCTTCTTTATCATGAAGCATTCGTCCATTCATGGGAATACAGAGTTCTTTTACTTTGTCTTCAATGCCGACTAATTTCATGGCCTTGTTACCACGATCTGAAAACGCTAAATTAATAGAGCGACCTGCAGAAATATCTGTTTTTCGAGGGTCTGGGCGCATTTCGTAAACGTTGACGTTATAACCACGTTGCCCTAGTCGAAGCGCAAGGAGACTTCCGCAGAGGCCAGCACCGATTATTAATATATTCTGAGCCCCATCTAAATCTTCCCCAGAAGGGAAGACTTTTTCACTGTTGCTATCTTTCGTATTGTTATTCATTATATTGATAGTTAGTTCCTTCCCTCTGGAAAGGTTAGGATGGGCTTTAATTTCTCAACCATTCGAAACACATCCTCAAAAGAATTGTATAAAGGCACAGGAGCACATCGTATCACATCTGGTTCTCGCCAATCACTTATCACTCCAGCTTCAGTCAGTTTGTTATGTAATGATTTATCAGCATTTAAGACTTGTATTGAGAGTTGACAACCACGTTCATCTGGATTTTCTGGTGTAATAATTCTAATGACATCTTCTCCTAATTCCTTCAATAAAAACTCAAAATAGCCCGTTAGTTTTTTTGACTTTTTTATCAGTTTTTCCATTCCTACTTCATTAAACAAATCTAAAGAGGCTTTTATCGCTGCCATAGATAATATAGGCGGATTACTCAATTGCCAACCTTCGGCACCAGGTAACACATCAAACTCATAACGCATATTAAAGCGGGTTTGTTTATTGTGGCTCCACCAACCTGTTAATCGATTGAGATCTTTGTTATAAGCATGTCGCTCATGTACGAAACAGCCAGATAGACTTCCTGGACCAGAATTTAGATATTTATAGGTACACCAAACTGCGAAATCCGCTCCTGAGTTGTGTAGATCTAAATTGACGTTTCCTGCACCATGTGCGCAGTCAAAACCAACCATGCAACCATGTTTGTGACCTAATTCCGCAATTCGTTTTAAATCGAAAAACTGCCCAGTGTAATAATTGACACCACCTATCATAATTAGTGCAATTTCGTCTCCGTGGGATTCAAGAATTCGCTCTAAATCTTCGTAACGTAATAACTCTTCTCCTTCTCTTGGACTCCAGAGGATCAGACCTTCTTTATCATCATAGCCATGATGGCGTAATTGAGATTCCACAGCGTACTTATCAGACGGGAAAGCATCACTTTCAATAAGAATTTTATAACGCTCTTTTGTAGGTTGATAAAACGACGCCATCATAAAATGAAGGTTTGCCGTTAATGAATTCATCGTAACGACTTCAATTGGTTTTGCACCAACCAAATTGGCAGTACTCTCTGTTAGGAACTCATGGTATGGTAACCACGGATTTTTAGCTTCGGTATGCCCTTCAACACCGAGATTTGCCCAATCTTTTAATTCTTGGTTGATATAATCTTTTGTGGATTTTGGTTGAAGCCCAAGAGAATTACCACAGAGGTAAATAAGCTCATTTCCATATTTGTCTTTTGGGATATGAAATCGTTCTCTATAGTTCGCTAATTCGTCTAATGTATCTTGTTGTTTGGCGTAATCTAGACCAAGTTTATAGTCGGACAATGTGGATTGATTTTCGGTTTGTAACAAAAATAAGGATTTAAAATGAGGGATTAAAGGTGTTTTTTCAATAGTAATTTTGGTTATCTTTAAGGAAACAATAAAGTTATGGGAAAGACAAAAGAATACACCAATGGAGAGGTAACCGTGGTTTGGCAAGCTGATAAATGTATCCATTCAGGTATTTGTGTAAAGGGTTCACCTGAGGTATTTCAACCAAAGGAAAGGCCTTGGGTTAAAATTGATGCCTCACCAACCAGTGAGATTGTTGAAACGGTTAAGAAATGTCCTTCGGGAGCTTTGAGCTATTATATGAATAATGGAGAGGATAAAACAGCTCAATCTTTAGAAACCAAAGTTGAAGTGTTGGAAAACGGGCCGCTTTTGGTTTATGGCACGTTGAAAGTAACTCACAAAGATGGTAACGAAGAAACAAAAAATAAAACGACTGCCTTCTGCCGGTGTGGAGCTTCACAGAACAAACCCTATTGTGATGGTGCACATGTAAAGAAGGATTTTAGAGGGTAAAAGAAAAAGCACTTTAACTCGTAAGATAAAGTGCTTTGATATATATAGGCGCCAAAAGGCGGAAAATGTAAGCTATACGTTTTAAGTCGAAATGACGGACGTGAAACTTACATTATAGATTACAAAAGTAATGCCAAAAATTATATTTAATATTACTCCAATGTTATGCTAACGTCAGTAAAGTTTAAGTTCCAGTTACCGTTGTCTTTTTTGTGGTCAATGGCAATCTTTATGCCGTTAAAATCTTTATAGTTTTCGAAAGTCGTTGCCATTGATGGTTCTTTTGAGTTTCCTTTTCTGAAAATCCATTCTTCAATCATATAATCTTCATTGTAGAAAATATCATATGCATCACCAGGCGTATAGCCACCTTCTTTAGGATAGGTTATGGTAATCATATCCATTTTAGTTTTGCTAATTGGAGCTTCAGCTTTTTTGGGTTCTGAGATTGTTGCAGACGTATCCCAAACCAATTGAAATGGCACTAATAGCCAAAACTTGTCATTTATAAATGCTCTGTCAGCATTAGGAGGAACACTATCTAGTTCTGATCTCAGGAATTTTACATGTTGTTCGCCAGCTCGCATAACCACACTATCTTTTTTTGGAAACCATTCCCAAGATCTTCCACTACCTGGTATTGTGTCACGGTCAACTCTAAATGTGAATTCTATTTTTTCTACGTTTTTCCAGTTGTCGTAACCATGTGCATTTGCTATTTTTTCTGCAATGGTTAATTCTTTTGTTTCTTCTTCAATAACTACATTGTTTTCAGATTTACAGGCTGAAACAATTAAAAGACAAATCAAACCGAGATATATTGACTTCATATTAAAAAGATGTTTTAATTTTAACCACAAAATTAAGGCCCATCCCACCCTTCCCAAAGGGAAGGCGCGAAAACTTATTAAGAAAATGGAAGAGCAGACTAATTATTTTGAAGTAAATAAAGACACATGGAACAAAAAAGTAGGTGTACATGCGCAGAGTGATATGTATAACATGGAGGCTTTTAAAGCAGGCGAAACCTCTTTAATGCCTTATGAATTGAAAGCCTTAGGCGATGTTAGCGGAAAGTCTTTGTTGCATCTACAATGCCATTTTGGGCAAGATACCTTGAGTTGGAGTAGGATGGGAGCGAAATGTGTTGGTGTGGATTTAAGTGATGAAGGTGTTAAACTTGCCAAAGCACTTAATGAGGAATTAGAGCTAGATGCTGACTTTGTATGTTGTAATGTTTTGGATACATCCCAACATGTTTCTGAAACTTTTGATATTGTCTATACAAGCTATGGAGTTATAGGCTGGTTGCCAGACTTAAAGCCTTGGGCAAAAATGATTTCAGAACAGCTAAAGGTTGGAGGAACGTTTTACATCGTAGAATTCCATCCCATTTTATGGATGTTCGATTATGTAGATGGAAAACCACAAATGAAATATCATTACAACCAAAAAGAAGTGATTTATGAAGAATACGAAGGCACCTATGCAGACCAATCTTCAAAAATGGTAAGTAAAGAATACGGTTGGAATCACGGTTTAAGTGAGGTTGTGAATGCACTTATTGAAGCAGGATTACAAATAGACTATCTTAATGAATATGATGAAAGTCCTTATGATGTCTTTCCTGACCTAGTTAAGATAGAGAACGGCATGTATAAAATGAAAGATCAGCTGTTTCCGATGCTTTTTGAAATTAAGGCGATCAAAAAATAGTGTAGACCTTTCAGGCTTTAAAAGCCTGAAAAGGTCTGATTACTTAATGCTTTGCTTCCGCTTTTAACAATTCAGGGAATTTTGCTTTAAACCTATTCAATCTTGGGATAGAAACAGCTACAATGTAGCGTTGATTAGGATTGCGCTTTTCAAAATCTTGATGATAATCTTCAGCGACCCAAAACTTTTGAAATGGATAAACTTCTGCAGCAATTTCATCATCTAATTTTTTGGCCAGAGCTGCTTTTTTCTCTTCAATGATTTTTTTCTGTTCATCGTTCTGATAGAAAATAATTGAGCGGTATTGCGAACCTCTGTCAGGTCCTTGTCCGTTGACCTGTGTTGGGTTTTGGGAGCCAAAATACACATCGACCAATGTTGCAAAACTAACTACTTCTGGATCGTAAATCACTTCAACAGCTTCTGAATGGCCAGTTCTGCCTGTATTACTCGATTCGTAGGTTGGATTTTCCGTATGTCCGCCGGAATAACCGCTAATAACCTCGTCAACACCTTTTACGCTTTCGTAAATAGCCTCAACACACCAAAAGCATCCACTGGCGAAATAGGCTTTTGCCATCCCGTTTTCCATTGGTACTTCAACGGGTTCAGCGTTGATGACTTCTTGTTGTTTTGGGTTGCTGTTTTGGGCTGAGTTATGACAGCTAAATAATAAGGCTATGCTTAAAATGGATACTAATTTTTTCATAATCTATTTTTCTTTTTCATTCAGTCGTAAGAAAATACAAATCCTTAAAATGAATTTGTATAAAGTTATGCTAAATAAAAAAGCCTTTACAATCTGTAAAGGCTTCACTGATATGTATTGAAATGATTACTTACTCAACTTAGCAAATAACTTATCCATTTTTGCTTTTTCTTCTTCAGCTAATGCAGCATCCACTAAGATACGTCCACTGTGCTCATCGGTAATCACTTTTTTGCGAGAAGCGATTTCTACTTGCACCTGCGGTGGAATGGTAAAGAATGAACCACCAGAAGCACCACGCTCAATAGCGACAACGGCTAAACCGTTCTTTACATTGTTTCTTATTCTTTGGTATGCCTTCACCAAACGGTCATCAATTTTCTTTTGAAAATCTTCAGATTTGCTCAAAAGCGCTTCTTCTTCTTTTTCCGTTTCTTTTAAAATCTCGTTTAGTTCTCCCTTTTTGTGCTTAAGGTGTTCTTTACGGTCTTTTAAACGGTCTTTTGTTTCAGAAATAACTTCTTTCTTTTGCTCAATTTGAACTTTAAATTCCTTGATATGCTTTTCAGCCAATTGAATCTCTAACTCTTGGAACTCAATTTCTTTTGTTAAAGAGTTGTATTCTCTGTTATTTCTAACATTATTCTGTTGCTCGCTATACTTTTTGATTAAAGCCTTAGCTTCTTCGATTAAGTTCTTTTTGCCTTTAATCTCATCATCAATAATAGCAAGATTGTCATTTAATTTTTCTAATCTAGTATTCAGTCCTTCAACTTCATCTTCTAAATCTCTAACTTCTAAAGGAAGCTCACCTCTGACATTTCTTATTTCGTCTACTCTAGAATCAATTAACTGTAAATCGTAGAGTGCTCTTAGACGCTCTTCTACAGTAGCTTCAGCTTTTTTTGCCATAATTATAAATACTTTACCGGATTTGTATTTGTCTTTGATAAAACGACTGCAAAATTAGTAATTTTTTTCGAGAGATAGTCTACTAAAAACGATTTTGTGAACTGTTCACTTTCATAATGTCCAATATCTGCCAAAACAATGTCGTTTTCGGCACTGAAAAAATCATGATATTTTAGATCTGCTGTAACTAAAAGGTCTGCGCCTGAGGCTTTTGCAGCTCCGATGGCAAAACTACCAGAACCTCCTAAAACAGCAATCTTTTTAATGGGCTTATTCAAAAATTTAGAATGTCTAATACATTCTGTATTCATTTTAGTCTTAACGTATTGGAGGCATTCCTTTTCATTCATTTCGGTTTTGAGCTGACCGATCATTCCCATACCTATGTATTGATTTGTATTATCTAAAGTTGTGATTTCGTAAGCGACCTCTTCGTAAGGGTGTGCGTTATAGAGAGCTTTTAAAACTTTAGATTCTAAATGTTTTTTAAAGACCACGGAAATAGCCGTTTCATTTTCGGAATGTAATATACCTTTTTCGCCAACTGTTGGGTTTGAATCTTCGTTGCCTCTATAGGTGCCTGTACCTTCAATATTAAAACTGCAAGAGTCGTAATTGCCAATATTACCTGCACCTACTTTGAATAATGCTGTTCTTAAGTCTTCTGCATTATCTCTTGGCACATACGTTTGTAACTTTTTTAAAGTATTTGGTTGAGGTATTAAAACCTTCTTATTCTCTAATCCTAATTGATCACAAATGATAGAATTAACACCTTGAAATGCGTTGTCCAATGCTGTGTGAATAGAAAATATGGCAATATTATTTTGAATAGCTTTTATCACCACACGCTCTACATACGATTTACCAGTCAGTTTTTTTAATCCTTTGAAAATAATTGGATGAAAACTTACGATGAGGTTACAATTGTTTTCAATAGCTTCGTCAACAACGGCTTCTAAAGTATCTAAAGTGACTAGGACTCCTGAGACGGATTGGTTTTTGTCACCTACCAATAAACCTACGTTGTCAAAATCTTCAGCATAGTTTAATGGAGCTAAATCGTGAAGGTGATTAATTACATCTTGTACAGTCATAAGTGCAAATTTGTTTCAAAAATAATATATTTTAGTGCTCGTGAAGATTATCCGTATCATATTGTTTCCCTTTGTGCCTATTTACTATGTTGTAACATGGGTGCGCAATTGGCTGTACGACAAGGGTATTAAGTCTTCTAAATCTTATAATTTGCCGATTATCTGCGTTGGTAATCTCAGTACTGGTGGTACGGGAAAGACACCAATGATTGAGTATTTGATTCGATTATTGAAGGACAGAACATCTGTAGCAACCCTAAGCAGAGGTTATAAACGTATTACAGAAGGATTTGTATTAGGAGACGATGATGCCACTGCTGATACTATTGGTGATGAGCCTTATCAGTTTTATAGAAAATTTGAAGGCATTGAGGTCGCTGTTGATGGTGATCGCCAAAATGGTATAGAACAGCTCCTAGCACTAGATAACAAACCTGAGGTTATTTTATTGGATGATGCCTTTCAACATAGAAAAGTAAAAGCGGGTTTTAATATTTTGCTAACCAGTTATTACAATCTTTACTTTACTGATATGGTATTGCCAACAGGAAATTTAAGGGAGCCACGTTCTGGTGCTAAACGTGCAGACATCATTGTTGTCACCAAATGCCCTAAGGATATAACTGAAGCTGAAAAGACTAAAATAGAATCTAAATTAAAGATAAGATCGCGCCAGAAATTATTTTTTAGTCACATTGGCTATTCTGAAAATGTAATATCAAAGAATAAGAAATTAGAGTTGAAGTCACTACCAAGATTTACTTTGGTCACTGGTATTGCAAATGCTAAACCATTGGTTGGGTTTCTCGAAGAAAAAGGGCTGAAATTTGATCACGTAGAATACCCAGACCATTATAGCTTTAGACCCAATGATATAGAGATGCTGACTGAAAAAGAGATGATTTTAACGACAGAAAAGGATTATGTCAGATTATCTGACAATGAAAGCTTGGAAGCCAAATTGTATTATTTGCCTATAGAATTAATTATTGATGACGGTACTGTTTTTGATGAAGCAATCAAAGCATTTGTATACTAAAAGAAACTAGAGACCACCTCTTTACCCGAAAGTACATCGTAGAGTTTGCCTTCAAAATCTTCTTGTTTAAATGGCTTAGAGATAATATCATTAAAGCCTGCTTCACCAAACTCATGCATTTTATCTTCTAGAGTTACAGCCGTTAGCGCAAAGATGGTTAAGTCTTTATCAAAAGTTCTAATGATTTTAGTCGCTTCTAATCCGCTAATGCCTGGCATGTGGATATCCATTAATACTACATTGTATTCTGTAGATTTTACTTGCTCTATGGCAGCTTCTCCATTGTCAACAACATCGCAATAAAGTCCCATTTTGTTTAGGATTTTCTTGGTAATCATTTGGTTGATTTTGTTGTCTTCAACAATTAAAATTTTCACGTTACTTAAATCCAAATCTTCCATCTTATTAGATTTTTTAATTTCTGCTACTTTAGGTTTTTCAACATTTTCAGCTTTTTCTAAAGGAATTTCAAAAAAGAATGTAGTGCCTTTTCCGAGCTCACTCTTTAAGTAAATTTTACCTTTAAGAATCTGAATAAGTCCTTTTACAATAGATAAACCTAGACCAGTACCACCATATTTACGGTTAATCTGCACAGAGCCTTGGGAGAAGCTCTCAAACATGTGGTCTTGTTTTTCTTTTGTAATACCAATGCCATTATCTTCAATTTCAAAGCGCAGCGTGTACTTATTGTCCTTTTGATCAATTTTGTACGCTCTCACCCAGATGTCTCCATCTTTTGTGAATTTAATAGCATTTCCAAGTAGGTTAATTAAGATTTGGGAAATCTTTAATTGGTCACCATTATAAGTTTCTGGCAACGTTTCTTCATAGTCTAAATGTAATTTAGTGCCATTGTCTTTAGCTGAATTGCTCAAGGCAGAAATTACATTTTCTATTTTGTTTTTAAGGTTGAATATTTCTGGGTCTAATTCAACTTTATTAGCTTCAATTTTATTGATTTGTAGAATATCATTTATAAAAGTTAAAAGATAATCTCCAGAGAATTTTAATGACTTTAAGTGTGGTACTTGATGCTCTTTAGGGTTTTCATCCAATAACATATTCGTTAGACCTGTGACAGCATAAAGTGGTGTACGTAACTCATGTGTCACCGTTGACAAGAAATTGGCTTTTGTCTTAGAGGCAAGTTCCGCTTTTTCTTTCGCTACAATAAGCTCATCGTTCTTTTTATGTAGCATATTATTGGTCTTTAACCTAATGTTATTGTTTTTATATAACGATAAGGTTAGAAGCGATAAAATTGTTATTAGAGCAATACTTAATATTGTTGTAATCCTTGTAAAATTACTTTCAGCATTTACTTCTTCTAAGGTTTCTTTTAGCTGTGCGTTTTGTGCGTCCTTATATTGATTAATCGATTGGCTTGTAATGCCTGGTGCTAAATTTTCTCTCTTAACGTTAAGTATAGAATCTGATAAGTGTATATGTTTTGTAATGTTTTCTAGAGAACTTTTGTAGTCTCCTCTTTTTTTATGAATATCACTTAAGGTTAAATAGGCTTCATTAATATTTTCTAGAAGATTATATGATTTTGCTATAGATAAACCTTCTTCGACTTGAGTTAGTGCCAAATCATTACTGTTAAGGGCACTAGAAACCTTACCTGTTTGTATTAGGGCACTACTTAAAATGGGTCTTTGGTCATATTTTTTTGCAATGATAACAGTTTTTTCTAACTGTGTTTTAGCTTCATCATAGCGCTCTAAGGCGATATAAGACTTTGCTTCGTTCAAAGTAACTTCAGAAATGTATTTTTCTAAGTTTTCTTGCTCAAATAATGTTTTGGCAGAATTATAATACTCTAGGGCATCAAGATACTCTTCCTTTGTATTATGGATAACACCTTTAATATTATAAGTAATGGCGAGATTTGCGTAATCGCTGTTTTCGCGTTGAAGTTGAATAGCTGTATTAAGAGCTACATTAGCTTTATCCGTTTCACCTACAAGATATCTTACTTTCGCAATTTTTGTGTGAATTGATCCAAGACTTTTTTTGTCGTCAATTTTTTCAGCAATTTCTTTAGCCTTGTCTAGATTACCTAATGCATTATAATAGTCTCCACGATCACTTTCTAGCTTAGCTTGGTTAACACGTTCTTGAAGTCTCATAGATAGCATATCCTCATCTTCGACATCATTTACTTGTGCGAAAACCAGACTGCAAAAACACGCTAAAAAAACAAATATGTAATATTTGATTCGGGACATTTCAGCTCACTTTATTTAAACAAATATAATTATTTATTCGACAAAAGTGCTTTTTTATCCGATAAATTGCAAATTAAATCTATAATTCTTGAACTATAGCCAGTTTCGTTATCGTACCAACCTACGATTTTAACCATGTTTCCGATGACAGAAGTCATTTGAGAATCGAAAATACACGAGTGTGGATTACCCACAATATCTATTGAGACTATTGGATCTTCGGTGTATTCTAAAATACCTTTTAAGTTGGAATTTGAAGCCTTTTTAAAAAGCGCATTCACTTCTTCAATAGTAGTGTTTTTTTCTACGTTAATGGTTATATCTGTAAGTGAACCGTTAGCAACTGGGACTCTAATACCACAACCACCAATAACATCTGACAAATCTGGAAAAATCTTTGTCAAGGCTTTTGCCGCTCCTGTAGTCGTTGGGACTATAGATTGTCCAGCCGCTCTAGCACGTCTTAGATCTCGATGTGGCTGATCGTGTAAACTTTGATCGGTAGTATAAGAATGCACCGTTGTAATGTATGCTTGTTTTATGCCAAAATACTTATTGATCAATGCAATCATTGGTGCAGCATTATTTGTTGTGCAAGAAGCATTGGATATTATGGTTTCAGAACCGTTAATACTGTCATCATTAACACCTAAAACTATGGTTTTTATATCATCATCCATGGAAGGGACTGATAAAATAACACGTTTTGCACCATTATTAATATGATGTTGTAAATCTGATTTGGTTTTAAATTTACCAGTAGCCTCTATAACAAAATCAGGCTGAATTGCTTTCCAATCAATAGATTTTGGATGTGATTGATTATAAAGCGGAATCGAAGTGTCATTAACCACAATATGACTTTCATCTGACGAAATATGATCCTTTAGAACACCATGAATACTATCATACTTTAGCAAATGACTTAAAGTCTTAGTATCTGCTAAATCATTTATGGCAACAATTTCTACTTCTGGATGTTGTTGAGCTAACCTAAATACACGGCGACCAATTCTACCAAATCCATTAATGGCAACCTTAATCATTAGTTGATATGTTTTTGTGCCTTGTACGAAGATCTCACCAAAGCACTACTCTCTACATGTCTAAAGCCAAGGTCTAATCCAATTTCTTCAAACTCTTTAAACTCATCAGGATTGACAAATCGTTTTACCGGTAAGTGTTTCTTACTCGGTTGAAGGTATTGCCCAATGGTTACTACATCCACATCATTTTCCTTTAAATCGTAAAGTGTTTCTATAACCTCTTCTCGAGTTTCACCCAAACCTAGCATAATACCAGATTTTGTTCTACGCTGACCTTGTTGTTTTAAGTATTTTAAAACTCCCATACTTCGGTCGTATTTAGCCTGAATCCTAACTTCTCGGGTTAATCGTCTTACAGTTTCAATATTGTGGGATACCACTTCTGGCGCAACGTCTATAACTCTATCAATATGTTTTTCTATACCTTGAAAATCTGGAATTAAAGTCTCAAGCGTCGTTTCAGGGTTCATTCTACGAACAGCCTTAACGGTTTCTGCCCACATAATACTTCCCATATCTTTAAGATCATCTCTATCTACACTTGTTAAAACAGCATGTTTAATTTGCATGATTTTTATAGATCGCGCTACTTTTTCGGGTTCGTCCCAATCTACAGTTTCTGGTCGTCCTGTTTTAACGCCACAAAATCCGCAAGAACGAGTGCAAACGTTTCCTAAAATCATGAATGTAGCTGTACCTTCTCCCCAACATTCACCCATGTTCGGGCAACTTCCTGAGGTGCAAATTGTATTAAGTTTATATTTATCTACAAGACTTCTGAGTTCAGTGTATTTTTTGCCAGTAGGTAATTTAACCCTAAGCCATTTAGGTTTACGTTCTGGTAAAATATTTGAAGCAACTTTGGTTTCCATTCATTTTCAATTTCGAGAAAGCAAAGATACAAAGTAATAAATTAAAACAGCCTACAAAGTGGTTAGATACCAAATGCTAAATCCTATAAGAAACAGTATGCCCATCCATGATAAAACATGAAGGTATATACTTGGTCTCCATGCTTTGGGTGTGTGCTTACTGGCTATTAATTTGTAATTGATAATGGCATAGAAAGGTGCGGTGACAAATGACAGAATTGTTGCGATTTTTATAAGTAATCCCATTTCTGAGGCAAAAGCGAAAAAGATAAAAAGTGTCCCTGTGGTTAAAATTAAAATCCAGAACAAATAGCCATTCTTTTTTGGTTTGTCAAATAATAAATCTACACTTTTGGACATTGCTCTAGGTGAGGCGTCTAGTGTGGTTATGGTAGTGCTAAACATGGTGGTTAATGCTGCAATTCCGATAATGATATAGGCCCAATTTCCTAAACTTTTGGTATATAAATCAATGAGCTGATTTGAGAAAACAGCAGCTTTCTCGCTGAAGGTTTCGCCAGAATTGAACATTACAAAATAACCGAGACAAACAAATGCTATACCTAAGATTATGGCTCCCATGTAACCAATATTAAAGTCGAGTAAAGCACTTTTGGGCGAAAATGAACCTTCGTCCTTTTTCTTTTCTATAGCCCAAATGGAATGCCATACGGAAATATCCAAAGGGGCTGGCATCCAACCCATAAAGGCAATTAAAAATGCAATTTCCACTTTACTTTCAGGTAAAATTTGAACTAAGGAAACTGAAGCTTCAAACTCGGTAAAAGCAAAATACACTGCAACTAATGTACTAATGGTCAGGGTAACGATTATAACCTTTATGAGCTTGTCTAAAGTACTGTATTTGCCTAAAAAGAGTATTAATAAGCAAATGGTTAAAATGATAACTGTCCAAATTTCAACACTGTCTATACTTTGAATGCCAAAATTTAAAAAACTTATATCTCCAAATAGGGAATTTGCCAACCCAGCTGTTACTATAGTTACCGCAGTTTGAATAGTAAACATAGTAGCAAGGCTCAAAATAAAATAAGCTATTAGTATGCCTTTACCTAATTTACGGTAACCTTCCAATAAACTTTCGCCAGTAGCAGACGCATATCTAGGGCCAAATTGAAAAAACGGATATTTAAATAAGTTAACTAGTAATAGTGCCCAAAGTAGGCCTAAACCAAAATCGGCTCCAGCTCTTGTGGATTGTACCAAGTGCGATACTCCTATTGCTGCACCTGCAAATAATAGTCCTGGACCTAGTTTTTTTAATTTTGAAAGCATTAGGATTTAGTAATAATGGCTGCCAAAAGTTTTTTTGCCCTTAAAAGCTTTATCTTAACATTATTGATAGGTTCGTTGAGATCTTCTGAAATTTCTTTGTAACTGAGTTCTTGAAAGTACCTCAGGTTAATCACCTCTTGATAATGCGGCTTTAGTTTTTTTATATCCCTAAGTAGCTTGGCAAGATTTTGTTCCGTAATGATTTTGTCTTCTGGTGTAGGCGAATCATCAATAATTTCAAGATAATGGTCTTCATCATCTTTTGATGTATTTCTGATTGTTCTATTCTGTTTCCTTACCAGGTCAATATGGATATTTTTTGATATTGTAATCAGCCACGTTTTAAACTTATAATCTTCATTGTAAGTGTCTATCTTGTCAAAAGCCTTTGAAAAGGTTTGGATGGTGATATCTTCAGCATCATTTTCATTTTGGGTGCGCTTTAATTGAAAGGCATAAACATCATTCCAAAAGGTGTCTAGTAAAAAATTGAACGCAGTCTGGTCATTCTCTTTAGCTTTTTTAATCGCGTCTTTTATTTCCAATGTTTGGGTGTAGATATAAGGTTAGCAATAAATATACTTAATTGTGCGGTAATTAAAAATAATTCTAGAAAAGGGGTAATAAGGATAAGACCAACTTCATTAAGTTTTTTAGCAGCCAACCCAAAGCTTGCAAGCTGAACTATATAACGTAAAACAACAAGTGTTACTACCCATTGCCAATTATAACCAATTAAGAGTAGTAGCGTGCCTAAAATCAAGAATAGGAGCTGGGAAGTGTAAAACAAACCCAATAGAATTTGATGATTGCTTTTGTACAGACTAGCAGTACTGATATGTCTTCGCTTTTGTGAAATCCAATCTTTAAAAGCGGTTTTAGGCTCTGAAACGGTGAAACTTTCTTTAGAGACACAAATTGCTGTATTCTTGTCATCAGCAACTTCGTTTATAAATAGATCGTCATCTCCAGACTTAATGGCCATATGACCATTGAAACCGTTGTTGTTAAAGAACAGTTCTTTTCTGTAAGCCATATTTCTTCCGACTCCCATATAAGCTCGCCCTAGACTTGCGTATGAAAAGTATTGTAATGCGGTAAACACAGTCTCAAAACGGATAAGGCTATTTAATATAGAAAATCGCTTTTTAGCATAAGCTCCATAGCCTAGCACTATTGCTTTTTGATTGGAGAACTTACTACTTATGTGCTGTAGCCATTTACTGGAATTTGGTCTGCAGTCCGCATCAGTAAAAACCAGAAAATTATGTTTTGAAGCTTTTATGCCCAGTGTTAGCGCATATTTTTTATTTCCCCAAAACGCTTCGATGGGTTTGGCATCAACAATTTTAATATTGCTATGATGTTTTTTGAACCTCTCCATGACACTTAGGGTTTCGTCAGAAGAACTATCGTTAACCAAAACAATCTCAAAATCTGAATACTCTTGCTCTGCAATTAAGGGAAGATTTCGCTGTAGATTTTCAGCTTCATTTTTCGCACATATTATTACAGAAACAGGGATATGCTTTTTTAAGCGAACCTCTTCTCGTTTAATAGAGAACGAAAAAAGAAAAGTGAAATAATAAGTAATTTGAATACATACTATTACTAAAAAAGCAAAGAATAGTATTGTAAAACTCATTAAGGATTAAGAATGTTGAGGTTCGTTACAATCTTCAAATTGATCTGGAGTTTTTCCACAAAAACCACAAGCTTCCCCTTCTTTATTGAGCATTGGGTTTTGACTGGCACAAGTACCTGCAAATTCACCATCTTTTTTTGCCCATAGTTTTATGGCTATACCTGCTATTGCCAAGGCTAATAATCCTAGTGTTATAAGTAGTAATTTCATTAAGAAGAATCAATTTGATGCAAAGATAATGCTTTTGCTAATAAGTTATAAATCATATCTTGCCAACCTCATTAAAAAAGGCGCATTTGATTAAATGCGCCTTTTTTATTTATGATAGCAACTTCTGTTATTCTTTTTCTTTTAAAGATACCTCTGCTACCTCAGTATCGGTGGTGTTGTTCGCATCTCCTTTGTTACCAATTTTAATACTCAAGGCCAATGCATCTTCCATGTATGGTATTGGTCTCAATTTACGATCAGACTCGTCCAAAATACCTAAATTAACCATTCTGTCTTGTAGCTCAGCCCAAATTTCATAATGCTGATCTTTTGGCAATTTAGGTAATGTTATCACATCAATCATAGATGTTTTTTCAACAGGATTGATATATGCTACAGTTTTTAAATCTTTAGCACGGTCATTACCATTGATAACATATTTTCTTGCATCCGGATCGTTCAATTTGTTTAGCTCTCTAGATAACTCATCTAGTTTAGCATTGTTGTTTTCAATATCACTTCTTAGATCAAAGATTTCATCAACGACAACATTATTCTCGTTAGATAAATTTTGATTTTTTTGATATAACATAAATGATGTCACTGCAAATAATATAGCTGCTGCACTAGCGGCAATGCTATACCAAGGTGTCTTTCTGTTTTGGACCAACTGAATAACCTTTGTGTCATTAGACTCTTCCAAAGCATCTAAGATATTTGCCAAAACATTTTTTGGCACATCAACGGCACCTGCCTTGGCAATAAGTTCTAAATTATACTGCAACTTATCATAAGCTTTGGCAGCTTCTGGGAAGTTATTAATATAATATTCTACTTCCTTAGTTTCTTCACTGGAAGTCTCACCTACTAAATACTTATTCAGTAAGTTAGAATTTAAAAAACTATGTAATTTTGTTTCCATAATAAATATTTTTAAGGGTCGTAAACTTTTTTAAGTTCGCGCAAACCTATTTTTAATCTAGATTTAATAGTACCAAGCGGAATATCTAATTCATCACTCGCTTCCTGTTGTGTCATACCTTGAAAAAACAGGGCATCTAACACAATTTGGTACTTTTCTTCTAATCGTCCAACATGCTCTTTAATATCCATAACATCTTGGTTTAAATTGCTTGTTGGTAAGATATATACGTTTGAAGTATCAATTTGGACTTCTTTCTGGTAGCGATTATTAAAACTTCTGAGTTTATCTATGGCAGTATTTCTCGCAATACGGAATAACCAAGTGAATAATTTTGCTTTGCTTGAGTCATATTTATGAGCGTTTTTCCAGACTTTTATAAAAGTCTCTTGCAAGGCATCTTCAGCTATTTCCTCATTTATTGTAATTTTTAAAATTACACCATATAAACTACTGGAATAATTTTCATAGAGCAGATTTAAAGCACGTTTATCTCCTTCTTTAAGGAAATCAATTATTTTTTGCTCTGTAGGTGTAATACTCAAAATGTTAAAATCTTAGTGTTTTTAGTTTATGTAACGTCCAAAATGGATTTAAAGACGTAAATATAAGTAATTAGGCCTTACAAGGTTAATAGCACATAATAAGTTAGAATAGTTTTCTCCCTTGAGAGATTGGTTAATAGCATTTTAAAAAATTATTCTAAATTAAAAAGCCGCAATTTAATTTGTGGCTTTTTGTTTATATAATATTGACCTCAGTTTCAATAGAGATATCAAAAATGCGCTTAATTGTCTTTTTAATTAAAAGAGCCATATCATAAATATCACTTCCTTTTGCGTTGCCATAATTAACTAGTACTAGGGCTTGTTTATTGTGAACACCATAATCATTAAAGCGTTTACCTTTAAAACCAGCTTTTTCAATAAGCCAACCCGCAGGCACTTTTATACTTTCATCAGAAACCTTGTAAGAAGGGACTTCAGGGAAGTTTTTCTTAAGCTTTTCAAATTGGGCTTTTGAAATAATAGGGTTTTTGAAAAAACTCCCACTATTACCTATCTCTTTAGGATCTGGCAATTTACTTTGTCTTATGGCAATGACGGCTTCAGATACATCGCTGATTGTTGGATTGGTAACACCTGAAAGTTTCAATTGATCCTTTATAGCGCCATAATCCATATGTAATTTATGGCTGGTTTTGCTTAACTCAAAATTTACACTTGTTATAATGTATTTTCCTTTTAGTTCTTGTTTAAAGATTGATTCCCTATAATCAAATTTACAATCTTCTTTGGTAAAAGTTTTTAGGGTTTGACTTTCTACATGCATTGCTTCACAACTCACAAAAACATCTTTGAGTTCCACACCATAAGCTCCGATGTTTTGAATAGGTGCTGTACCAACGTTTCCTGGAATAAGAGACAAGTTTTCTATTCCACCATAATTATGATCTAAGCACCAAAGAACAAAATCATGCCAGTTTTCACCAGCCATAGCCTTTACAATTACCTTATCATCAGTTTCACTTTCAACTGTAATACCTTTTAGATTGATATGAAGTACCAAAGCTTCAATATCTTTTGTTAAAAGCATGTTACTCCCACCACCAAGAATAAAAAATGGATTTTGATATTGCTGTTCTAAAATGCTTTTAAGCTCTTCTACTGTAGATATATTACAATAAGAAGTCGCTTTTGCATCAATGCCAAAAGTGTTAAAAGGTTTTAATGAAACATTTTTTTCTATGGTCATTAGTCTTTATAAGCTTTTAGTGCTTCTGCCAATATTTTTACAGCAATTCTTAAACTCTCTTCATTTAATACATAGGCAATACGAATTTGATTTTTGCCAACACCTGGTGTTGAATAAAAACCAGCTGCGGGTGCAACCATTATAGTATTGTTTTCGTAATCGAAAGACTCTAAAAGCCAACGCGCAAAATCATCAGAATTTTTCACAGGCAGTTCAGCAATGCAATAAAATGCGCCATTGGGTTTAGCTACTTTTACACCTGGAATTTTCTCTAACTCTTCTATGAGAATGTTTCTACGCTTAACATACTCTTCAATAACATCATCAAAATAGCTTTGTGGGGTTTCCAATGCTGCTTCACTTGCAATTTGTGCCAGAGTTGGTGGACTTAACCTTGCTTGGGCAAACTTTAAAGCCGTTTTAATGACCTCTTTGTTTTTTGAAACCAAATACCCGATACGAGCACCACACATGCTGTAACGTTTAGAAACAGAATCGATGACTATAGCGTGATTTTCTAGTCCTGGTTCTTGTAAAATAGAATAGTGGGAGATGCCATCATAGACAAATTCTCTATATACCTCATCTGCAATTAAGAACAGGTCGTGCTTTTTAACTATCGAAGCCAATTTTTTAATCTCTTCTTTTGAATACAGATAACCCGTTGGATTCCCTGGATTGCAAATTAGTATAGCCTTGGTTTTTGGTGTAATCAACTTTTCAAACTCTTCAATAGGAGGTAAGGCAAAATTATCTTCAATTTTTGAGATCACAGGAACAACGTTAACTCCTGAAGCTGTTGAAAACCCATTATAATTGGCATAAAATGGCTCAGGTATTATAATTTCATCGTCTTCGTCCATTATACTTCCAAAAGCGAATAAAAGCGCTTCACTTCCTCCCGTTGTAACAATAATGTCGTTATGGGTAACGTGTATTGAGTTACGCTCATAATATTTTGCTATTTTCCTTCTATAATCCTCAGAACCTTCTGAGCGTGAATAGGCCAAAATATCTAATGAATGCACTTTTACTGCATCTAATGCAATCGTAGGTGTTTTTATATCTGGCTGACCGATATTAAGGTAATAAACTATTTTTCCTTGTTTGTGAGCTTCTTCAGCATAAGGTACCAATTTTCTAATTGGAGATTCTGGCATATTAATACCTTTTCTTGAAATTTTTGGCATCGTTGTAGTTTTAAAGCGCTAAGTTCTGAAATTTCTTAAAGTTTATGTAAAAAATAACGCTTAAAATAAGTTGTAAGGTAAAGATTTGTAACTTCAATTAAACTGAATCAAAATTGAAACGACTTTTTAAAAATATAATTTTATGTTTTTTTAGTCTAAGTGGTTGGTTATTGAGTGCCCAAGACAATTTCTTTCTAAAGAATGATACTAGTAAAAAAATAAACTTCGAATTTACGAGTAACCTAATTATCATCCCAATTGAGATAAATGGAGTAACCTTATCATTTGTGTTAGATACTGGTGTGAGTAAACCTATTCTTTTCAATTTAACGGAGCGAGATTCTTTGGATTTGAAAAATACAGAAACTTTTTATCTACATGGTTTAGGTGCTGATGGAAAACTTGAAGCTTTAAGATCTAGTAATAATAGGTTTAAGATCGGTGATGCGGTAAGTAACAATCAAGATTTGTATGTGGTGTTTGATAATACCATAAATTTTACGCCAAGACTAGGTGTTTTGGTTCATGGTATTATTGGTTATGATGTTTTTAAGGATTTTGTTGTAGAGATCAACTATAATTCAAAATATATAAGATTATACAAACCGAACTCATTTAAACCAAAAACTTCAAAAAGGTGGAAAACGATACCTGTTGAGATTCATAGAAAAAAACCATATGTAGAATCTAAAATCACACTAGATGGCAATGAAAAACTTGTAAAATTACTCATAGATACTGGTAGTAGCGACGCATTGTGGTTATTTGAGGATGATAGTATAAAACCAAATAAGGATATGTTTTTTGTTGATTATTTAGGCAAAGGACTTAGCGGATCGGTTTATGGGAAACGGTCTAAAATCAAAAAATTTGAGTTAAATAATTTTGAATTGAACGATGTTAATGTGGCTTTTCCAGATTCAACCTCCATTGATCTGAGCAAAATATACAGAGGTAGAAAAGGCAGTTTGGGAGGCGAAATTTTAAAGCGCTTCAACCTCTTTTTTGACTATGCCAATAATAAATTGCATCTACGAAAGAATAGTTTTTTTAAAGATCCTTTTACTTACAACAACAGCGGAATAGTCTTAGAGCATAACGGAACCATCTTTGTAAAAGAACAGATTAGGGTGCCCTCGAATGATAAACTTAGCCCAAACAATAAAAATGCGATACAAATTGATTTTTCTATAAATCACAGAGTGGTATTAAAACCCATATACCAGGTGGTGGAATTAAGAAAATCGTCTAACGCGTATGCATCAGGTTTAAGAGTCGGTGATATTATCATTAGTATTAATGGTAAAGAGGTCTTTGATTATAAGTTGCCAGAAATCAATGAGATTTTTCACGGCAAAACAGGGAAGAGCATTAAGCTAAAAGCAGCTCGAAACGGTGAAACCTTAACATTTAAGTTTAAGTTAGATAATGCCTTCAAAAAAAATGAGCCCTCAGAATGAGAGCTCATAATTCTATTATAAGATTGAGGCTTATTGCTCAACCACGCTTTTGTTTTTCTTTTCTAAGACACTTGTTTTATCTGGGTCTACTACCAAACCTTTGATCTTAAGAGCCACTGTAGGTGTCTCAGCATTAGAGATAACAGTAATAGTCTTTCTAATAGGATTTACTCTATTGGTGTCATATTTTACTTCAATTTCACCTGTTTCTCCTGGCATAATTGGTCCTTTCGGCTTTTTAGGCACTGTACAGCCACATGTAGATTTTACGCTAGAGATTATTAATGGAGCATTACCAGTGTTCGTAAATTCAAAAGTTCTTACTCCGTCAGCACCTTTTTCAATTGTACCATAATCAATAACGTCTGTCTTAAATTCAATTTTTGCTACTTTTTTCTCTTGTGCAAAAGATCCCAGACTAATTAGACCTACAAATAAAATTGCTATTAAATTTTTCATCATTTAAATTTTTAAATTGATACTATCAAAATTACTTACTTTTTAACTCTCCTCAAAATTAATTAGATGTAATGCACTGTATTTAACAGTATTTAAGGCTTTAAGCGTATATTAATCACCTAATAATTTTTCAAAAAAAGAAATATAAGTACTTTTGTCAGTTACTTAGCAAAAACGATACCAAAATATGGAAATCCCATCAAAATATAACGCGCTGTCAGTAGAAAAGAAGTGGTATGACTACTGGATGGAGCACAATTATTTTCACTCAACACCAGATGAAAGAGAGCCCTACACCATTGTAATTCCTCCACCAAATGTTACGGGAGTATTACATATGGGTCACATGCTTAATAACACCATACAAGATGTGTTAATACGTCGTGCAAGATTATTGGGCAAAAATGCGTGTTGGGTACCAGGTACAGACCATGCTTCTATTGCAACCGAAGCTAAAGTTGTTGCTAAGTTAAAAGCAGAAGGTATTGATAAAAATGACTTATCTCGCGAGGAGTTTTTAAAGCATGCTTGGGATTGGACAGAAGAGTATGGTGGAGTCATTCTAGAACAGTTAAAGAAATTGGGCTGCTCTTGTGATTGGGACAGAACCAAATTCACTATGGATGACGATATGTCTGAAGCGGTAATCAAAGTTTTTGTAGACCTATACAATAAAGGACTCATTTACAGAGGTTACAGAATGGTAAATTGGGATCCAGAAGCAAAAACAACCTTGTCTGATGAAGAAGTTGAGTACATAGAAAAACAAGGAAAGCTATACTATGTCAATTATAAAGTTGAAGGAAGCGATGATACACTGACAATTGCCACAACACGTCCTGAAACCATCTTAGGTGATTCGGCCATCTGTATTAATCCAGAAGACCCAAGACATCAAAACCTTAAGGGTAAAAAAGCGATTGTACCAATTTGTAATCGTGTTATTCCTATTATAGAGGATGACTATGTAGATGTAGAGTTTGGTACAGGCTGTTTAAAAGTAACACCAGCACACGACGAAAATGATAAGGTTCTTGGAGATAAACATAAGTTAGAAGTTATAGATATCTTTAACGATGATGCAACTTTAAACAGCTATGGTATGCATTACGAAGGGCAAGACCGTTTTGCAGTTCGTAAAGCGATAGTTAAAGAGTTGGAATCCTTAGGACAGATTAATAAAATTGAAGATTACACCAATCGTGTAGGAATTTCCGAACGTACCAAAGCGATTATCGAACCTCGTCTAAGTGACCAATGGTTTTTAAAGATGGAAGATTTGGCCAAACCAGCTATAGATGCTGTGTTGAAGAATGATGAGGTTAAATTGTTTCCAAAAAAGTTTGAAAACACCTATCGTCATTGGATGGAGAACATAAGGGATTGGAATATCTCTCGTCAATTACTTTGGGGACAGCAAATTCCTGCTTATTACTATGGTGATGGCAAAGAAGATTTTGTTGTTGCTGAGAATGAAGAAGATGCTTTAAAACTAGCACGAGAAAAAACAAACAATCAGCAACTAACAACCAACGACCTAACACAAGATACTGATGCACTAGACACGTGGTTCAGCTCATGGTTATGGCCAATGAGTGTATTTGATGGTATTCGAAATCCAGAAAACGAAGACATAAAGTACTACTATCCAACGAACGATTTGGTAACTGGACCAGATATTCTATTCTTTTGGGTGGCTCGTATGATTGTTGCAGGTTATGAGTATAAGGACGAAAAGCCGTTTGAAAATGTCTATCTCACAGGATTGGTGAGAGATAAGCAACGTCGAAAAATGTCTAAGCAATTAGGAAATTCTCCCGATGCTTTAAAGTTGATTGAAGAATATGGTGCAGATGGCGTACGTGTTGGATTATTGCTGAGTTCTGCCGCTGGGAATGATTTAATGTTTGACGAAGCCTTGTGTCAACAAGGAAAGCAATTTGCCAATAAAATTTGGAATGCCTTTAGATTGATTAAAGGTTGGGAAGTTGATAATAATATCACCCAACCGAACTCAAGTAAAATTGCTATCGAATGGTTTGAAGCTAAATTTCAAAAGACCATTGTAGAGATTGAAGATCACTTTAGTAAATATAGATTGAGCGATGCCTTAATGGCAACGTATAAGCTGATTTGGGATGATTTTGCATCTTGGTTATTGGAAATTGTTAAGCCTGCTTACCAACAGCCTATTGATAAGAAAACTTTGGAAGAGGTTATATCTATATTTGAAAACCTCTTACGTATTCTTCATCCTTTTATGCCATTCTTAACTGAAGAAATTTGGCAGTATATAGAAGAACGCTCGCCTGAAAATGCTCTGATAGTTTCAAGATGGCCAGAGAAAAAACCAATCAATGAACAATTGATTTCTGAGTTTGATTTTGCAAGCGAGGTTGTATCTGGTATAAGAAACATTAGAAAGCAAAAGAATATAGCCTTCAAGGATGCTATTGGTTTCTCTGTTGTTAATAATGAAAATGAAGCTTCAACTTTTGATGAGGTTATCGCTAAACTCGGTAATTTAGAAAGCTTCGACTATGTAAAGGAAGCAGTCGATGGTGCGTTGACATTTAGAGTAAAATCCAACGAATATTTTATTCCGATGGAAGGTAGTATCGATGTAGAAGCAGAGGTTAAAAAATTAACTGAAGAATTAAATTACACCGAAGGTTTCCTTAAATCTGTGCAGAAAAAATTGTCTAATGAGCGTTTTGTAAATAATGCACCAGAGCAAGTTGTAGCATCTGAGAAAAAGAAAGAAGCGGATGCACTGGCTAAGATAGAAACAATTAAAACAAGTTTAGATAGTTTTAAAGTGAACTAAGTAAATTTTGACAATTAATAAAAAAAAGGCTACTAATTTAGTGGCCTTTTTTTATTTACCATTCGTTAATCTTATTGCTATCTAACTTTATAAAGATAAACAGTAGAATTGTAAAGCCCCAAAGTCCGGAGCCACCATAACTAAAAAAAGGTAGAGGAATACCAACCGTAGGGATTAAGCCCATAACCATACCAATATTAATGGTAAAATGCACAAAGAGAATAGAAGCCACACCATAACCATAGACACGGCTAAATTGTGACTTTTGTGATTCTGCCAAATACAAAACCCTGATAATAAGAAGCACAAATACTAAGACTACAAAACTACTACCCAAAAAACCCCATTCTTCACCAACCGTGCTAAATATATAATCGGTTTCTTGTTCAGGTACAAATTTACCTGTGGTTCTGGTGCCTTGTAAGAATCCTTTTCCTGTCAGCCCACCAGAACTTATGGCCTGTTCGGATTGGATGAGGTTATAGGCTTCGTCCTTTTTCATTCGCTCTAGTTTCACTGGGTCTTTTTCCAATCGTAACCAAAGACTGATTCTGTTTTGTTGATGAACTTTTAGACCATGCTCGTAAAATAATTTTACACCATAAGAAAATCCTATAGCTACGCCCAAGACAAGCAAATATTGTAGAATAGACGCTCTTTTCTTTTTTCTTAAAAAATATCGTAGTCCCAAAACAATTAAACAGGCAATAGCAGTTATCACCATACCAAATTTCAATGCCAGAACTGCCAATATTATCAATGATAATGCTACAATAAGGTAGATTTGTTGCAGGCCTTCTCGATAAAAAACAAAGAAAAACGAAAGGTAAACAATAGTACTACCTGCATCATTTTGAAGTAGAATCAATAGTGCTGGCACAAATATGATGGCAACAACCCGTAATTGGTCTTTTAGGGTTTGCATATTAGTCTGTAGATCACTTATATACTTGGCAACTGCCAAAGCTGTAGCAAATTTGGCAAACTCACTAGGTTGTAGAGTCATGCTGCCAATGGCATACCACGAGCGTGCGCCATTAATCTCTTTGCCGAATAAAAATAAACCCACCAATGCCAATAGTGCGACGAGATATATGATACTGGCAAAGCGTTCATAAAACTTGGCTTCAAAAGAGAGAATCAGTACGATGAGCACAAATGTGAGACCTATGAAAATAAGCTGTTTTCCATAAAGTTGTGAGGTGTCAAAGTAATTGACGATATCGCCATCATGCGATGCCGATAAGATATTGAGATACCCAAAACCAACCAGTAATAAGAATAAGATGATAGTTAGCCAATCAAATTTAAAACGTCTTTGGTTTTCTCTAAGCATACATTAAGACTTTGGGATTTCGGCTTTAAGTTTCAACAGGTTTTGAAATTCTTCTTCACTTATTGGTTCTAATGTAGTTTGTCTATTAATGCCAAAGGGTTCACCTGAATATGGTTTTTCGTATTCATGCTCAAGTGAATAACGAAGCACAAAATTCTCCATATCCTTTCGGGTAATTTCGCCTCTAATGTAATATTCTATCATTAAACTTGCCATTCTTCCTGCAAATCGACTTCCAAAATATCCGTTTTCAACAAAAACTGCTATAAGCAATTTTCGGATTGTCTTTTGGAGCAAATGCTACAAATATGGAGTGGTCTGTAAGTTGAGTTTTAACACTATCTATGATTGCAAAGTTTTCTGCTGTACCAGTTTTTCCACATATATCGATACCTTTTACTTGCAACATATTTGCCGTCCCTTTGTTGTAAACATCATACATGCCTTCTACAACAGGTTCAAAATGCCGTTTATCTATGGTAGTATGGTTTGGAGTCGTAAATTTGGTTGGTATGGTTTCCTCCTTCTATATCTTTAATAATGTGCGGTGTATAATAGTAACCACGATTACCAATCGCTGCTGCCATATTTGCTAGCTGAATAGGAGTTGCCAATACCTCTCCTTGGCCAATAGCATTAGAAATAGTAAAAGTAGTGTACCATCTGTTTTTACCGTAAGCTCTGTCATAAGTGGCTGCAGTTGGTACTTTTCCAGGCTGACCAACCGATAGATCGTTATTTAGGTAATCGCCTAGGCCAAAACTTTTGATGTGCTTACTCCAATTGTCCATGCCTTCTGCTGGAGTGTCATATTTATCCATTATCCTCCTGTAAACATTGGCAAAGTAAGCGTTACATGATTCATAAATACCTATATTCATATTCGCTGGACTTCTATGGGCATGGCATCCCATTTTACGGTTACCGTACCGATAACCCATCGCACAACTAAAACGTTCCTCTGTAGTAACCACACCCTCTTGCAATGCCACTAAAGCATTAAGGGTTTTAAAAGGAGAACCAGGTGGATACATGGCTTGAAGCCCTCTATCGAATAAAGGTTTTGCAATACTATCTCTATAAAGTTTATTAAAGTTCTCTGAGCGATTCCTACCTACCAATAAATTAGGATTATATGAAGGGCCAGAGACCATAGCTAAAATTTCACCAGAACTGGGCTCAATGGCAACAATACCACCTCGTTTGTTAGTCATTAAAAGCTCACCATAAGCCTGAAGTTGAGAATCTATAGTAATAGTTATATCTTTTCCTGGGACAGGTAATGTGTCAATTTTTCCTTCTTTAAAAGGGCCTATGTCTTTATTAAATCGGTCTTTTTGAATGAACTTAATCCCTTTTACACCTCTGAGGATGTCTTCATAAGTTTTTTCTACACCTTGCTTACCAATTAAATCGCCCAGTTTATAATAAGGTTGTTGGGCAATAATACTGCGATTAACTTCTCCAATATCACCAAGTACATTGGCGCCAATTGTGGTTTGGTATGAGCGTAATGAACGTTTTTGAATATAAAACCCTTCGTATTTTCTCATTTTTTCCTGTAAAACGGCATAATCCGTTTTAGACAATTGAGGGACAAAAGGTGATGGAAGTCGAGGTGAGTAATTTGTGGCTCTTTCTAATTTTCTGGCATAATCTTCCTTTGTTATTTTTAAGAGTTTACAGAATTCATTTAGCTCCAAAGAATCCAAAGGTTCTACTTCCCTTGGTATTACCATGACATCATAAGACGGTTGATTAGCAACTAAGAGTTTACCATTTCTGTCATAGACATAACCACGTTTGGGGTAGTTGTAAACTTTTCTGATGGCTGTGTCTTCAAAAACATCATATTCATAACCACCATAGACTTGGAGATAGAACAAGCGCGCTATAAAAACAAGACCAACAAGTACAACAGTAGTTAGGAGTAATAGTTTTCTCATTTTTTGTTTCTACTAAATAAAATTACAATCAATACACTGAGTATTATAGTGAAAATACTAGAGAATAACGTCTTTTTCAATATTAATAGTATGCTCGAAATGTTAAAAACCTCAAGGGAAAACAAGACAAAATGATGGATTAAAGTTCCAAAGGTTACATAGGTGATTAGGCTACCTAAATCCGTATTGCTAAACTTAATGGTTTGATGCTCGTATAACATGCCAAAAGAGCTTTTTAAAAGCACTGGCCTTGAGTATGCTAAAAACACAGCTGCAGCTGCGTGTACTCCACCTGAATCAGAAAACATATCTACCAACATACCCAAAAGAAAGCTTGTGATTAGCAAAACCATTCTAGTTTCTCTAATTGGGAAAAGAAATATGAAAATGATGTAAATATACGGGTTGATATAACCCATAAAATTAACATTGCTGAACAACACAACCTGTACCAGTAACAGTACAACAAATCGGATGCTATTTGATGCTACAACATTATTCATCACTACTGCTTTCTAGTGTTTTAATTTCTTCTTTATCAAGATTTTCAAGAATGTAAATTGTTCCGATATTGGTCATATCGTTAAACAATTTTACTTGTATGGTGTAGGTGTCTCCACTAATATCGGTTTCAAAACTTTCTATTTTACCGATTCCAATACCTTTTGGAAAAATTGAAGATTGACCACCAGTTACAATCGTATCACCAACCTTTACAGGTGCAAATTTTGAAACATCAATGAGTTGAGCAAGTTCAGGTGAATCGCCATTCCAGATTAAAGAACCTATATGGTTAGAAGATTTTAGCTTTGCGTTTATTCTACTTCTTTTGTTCAAAATAGAAAGCACTGTCGCATAGTTCTTTGAAGTGTTATCTATAATACCAACAATACCTTTTGAGGTAATGACACCAAAATCTTGCTTAACACTGTCGTTTTTTCCTTTGTTTATAGTAAGATAATTATTGGTCAGAGAGTAGCTGTTTTTATATACATCGGCTACTATAACTCTATAGCGTCCGCTTGAATAACTAGTGTCGATTACTATACTGTCTGCGGTTATTTCCGAATTGAATAATTGCTCTCTGAGTCTTTTGTTTTCTTCTGAAAGGATTTTATTCTCTTGCTCTAAATCAAAATATTTATCGATTGAATTTACAGCACCGTAAACACCTCCAGTTAATCCATTGGCTGAATTTATAAACTTACTTCTGTGATAGGAATGCGACTGAATGGTTAAGGCTAAAGCAATACTAAAAAGCAATAAAAACAACAGAAAGGTTTTGTTTCTTATAACAAAATTGATGATTTGTTGCATTATTTACTTCTTATTTTATCAATACGCTTTTGTATTTAGATAAGTTTTTAAGCACAATTCCTGTACCTCTAACTACAGCTCTTAAAGGATCTTCGGCAATATAAACAGGTAAATCTGTTTTTTGGGATAAACGTTTGTCTAATCCACGTAACATGGATCCACCACCTGCAAGATAAATACCTGTATTATAAATATCGGCTGCTAATTCTGGCGGAGTTTGTGATAAGGTTTCCATTACAGAATCTTCAATACGTAAAATGGACTTATCTAAAGCTTTGGCAATTTCACGATAAGAAATATTTACCTGTTTTGGTTTACCTGTCAATAAATCGCGTCCTTGAACGCTCATGTCTTCTGGCGGTAAATCTAAATCCTCGGTTGCAGCACCAATTTGTATTTTAATTTTTTCTGCAGTTCTATCTCCAACATATAGATTGTGTTGTGTACGCATGTAGTAAATAATATCGTTGGTAAATACATCACCAGCAACCTTCACCGACTTGTCGCATACGATACCTCCAAGTGCAATGACTGCAATTTCGGTTGTACCACCACCTATGTCAACAATCATGTTTCCTTTTGGTTGCATAATATCCACACCAATACCAATAGCAGCTGCCATTGGCTCATGGATTAAGTAAACCTCTTTACCATTAACGCGCTCACAAGATTCTTTTACGGCTCGCATTTCAACTTCTGTAATTCCTGAAGGAATACAAACCACCATTCTTAACGCAGGATTGAAAAACTTTTTCTTTAATGCGGGAATATTCTTGATGAACAAACTAATCATCTGCTCAGAAGCGTCAAAATCTGCAATTACACCATCTTTTAACGGACGAATGGTTTTTATGTTTTCGTGCGTTTTACCTTGCATCATGTTGGCTTCTTTACCAACAGCAATAATTTTTCCGCTAATGCGGTCTCTGGCTACTATAGATGGATTATCAACTACAACTTTGTCGTTGTGTATAATTAATGTGTTTGCAGTTCCTAAATCTATGGCTATTTCTTCCGTCAGGAAATCAAAAAATCCCATGCGCTATTCTAATATTAATTTGGGTTAATCGGGTCAAAATATATGACTACGCGTAAATGTAATAAATTATACGTTATTTCTTCGTTTATAGACGTTTATTGCTTTGATTTTTTTTAGTGCTTAAAATGACGTGTTCCTGTAAACACCATAGCGACATTATTTTCATTACAATAATTGATACTTAATTCGTCTTTAATTGACCCACCAGGTTGAATAACAGCAGTAATGCCTGCGTTGTCGGCAATTTCCACACAGTCAGGGAAAGGGAAGAACGCATCACTTGCCATTACAGCACCTTCTAAATCAAAATTGAAAGACTTCGCCTTATGTATGGCTTGGTTAAGTGCATCAACACGACTTGTTTGTCCTGTACCACTTGCACATAATTGCTTATTCTTCGCTAAAACTATGGTATTGGATTTGGTGTGCTTACACAATTTTGAAGCGAATATTAAATCTTCCAATTCGCTTTGCGACGGTGTTGAATTGGTAACGGTTTTTAAATCGTCTAGGCTGTCAGTTTTATTATCTCTTTCTTGTACCAATGCACCATTTAAACAAGTTCTAACTGTGGTTTTTGGTAATTCTACGTCATTAAGAATTAAAAGAATTCTGTTTATCTTTCCTTTCAGAATTTCTAAGGCTTCGTCACTAAATGAAGGTGCAATGACCACTTCACAGAATAACTTATGAATTTCTTCTGCAGTAGCCTTATCAATCTCTGTATTAGAAATTAATATACCACCAAATGCCGAAACTGGGTCGCCAGCCAAAGCATCCACATAAGCTTGATGTACAGTTGCTCTTTGAGCAAAACCACAAGCATTATTGTGTTTTTAGGATGGCAAAAGTTGGGTCTTCGCCTTTAAATTCCAATATTAAATTTACAGCAGCATCAACATCTAACAAGTTGTTGTAGCTTAATTCCTTACCGTGAAGTTTGGTAAACATGGCATCAAAATCACCAAAGAAAAACCCTTTTTGGTGTGGGTTTTCACCATAACGCAACACTTTACCATTGGTTTCACTGATTTTTAGCGAAGCTATATCGTGATTTTTGTTGAAGTAGTTAAAAATCGCAGAATCGTAGTGAGATGATACGTTAAATGCTTTAGCGGCAAATCGTTTTCTGTCATCT
Organism: Winogradskyella sp. MIT101101; assembly: GCF_047126865.1. Lineage (NCBI taxonomy): Bacteria > Pseudomonadati > Bacteroidota > Flavobacteriia > Flavobacteriales > Flavobacteriaceae > Winogradskyella > Winogradskyella sp. MIT101101. Next base: position 2,857,651 of record NZ_CP138982.1, read on the forward strand.
TCAGAAGTTTCTCCATTTTTAGTTTCAAGTAGCTCCAAAAATTCAGCATAATCATCAACCGAAGACACACAAGTGACATCAGCATAATTTTTCGCTGCAGCTCGGATTAGAGAAATACCTCCAATATCAATTTTTTCAATAATATCTTGGTTGCTTGCTCCAGACGCTACGGTTTTTTCAAAAGGGTAGAGGTCAACAATGACCAAATCGATTTGAGGAATCTCAAATTCTGCCAATTCAGCAACATCTCCATCATGATTTTGACGATTCAAAATACCGCCAAATACTTTAGGGTGTAAAGTTTTTACACGACCACCAAGAATGGAAGGGTAAGAAGTGACATCTTCAACAGCAATAACATCGATGCCTAGGTCTTTGATGAATTTTTCTGTTCCACCGGTAGAGTAGATGGTAACGTTGAGGTCGTTGAGTTTTTTGACGATTGGTGCCAATCCATCTTTGCTAAATACTGAGATTAGCGCAGAGGACATAGTTTTGTTGCTCATAATGTTGTGTTGTGAATTTTGATGTTGCAAAAATAAACATATTCACTAGTAAAATTGTAGTGGTAAAACGAGTTTATTTAAGTTTTTTGTAACAATAAATTGTTGAAAACGTCCTATCTTTAAATTGATTTAATTTTGCCAACCTATGCTTGTCTATTTAAGAGTATTTAAAGAGAGTTTTTCATTCGCGTTAAATGCGCTTAGAAACAATAAACTACGTACATTTTTATCGCTGTTAGGTGTTACGGTTGGTATCTTCTCCATTATCGCTGTTCTGGCTGCGGTAGATTCCTTGGATAAGAATATTAAAGATAGCTTATCTGGTTTAGATAAAAACACCATCTACTTATCGAAATTTTCTTTTGGGCCAACAGAGGTTCCACGTTGGAAACGCGATAACTTTCCTCAAACGGATTATGATGATTTTGATTTTGTGAGGAGAAATGTTCCGGATATTGAAGCTTCTGCTTACATGATTTTTGGAGGTAATGAAACGGTACGTTATCAGGCAGAAACGGTATCTGGTGTTAATGTGACTCCGGTTTCTAATGAAATTTATACTATTGAAGACTTTAAAGTTGAAAAAGGAAGATTTTACTCCGAACTAGAATCTGAAACTGGTGCTCCGGTTATAGTGTTGGGTGCAGGTTTGGCTGAAAATCTTTTTGATACATCAAATCCAATTGGGAAACAAATTCGTGTGTATGGCAGAAAACTCAGCGTCATTGGTGTATTGAAAAAAGTAGGCGCAGGTTTAGGAGATTCTCCAGACGACAGGGCCTATGTGCCAGCAAATTTTGTAAGACGTTTTAAAAACGGAGGTGTAAGCGGTTTGCCTGGAGCAATAATCATAAAGCCAGAAAAAGGTGTGGATATTGGTGCTTTTGAGAGCGTTTTAAAACAAAAGTTTAGAGCTTTTCGTGGCTTAAAAGCAGATGAGGATGATAACTTTTTTGTAAATAAAATAGCTGGCTTGGTATCTTTTGTTGATGCAATTATAGCTACACTGAATTTAGTGGGCTGGGTTATTAGTGGCTTCTCACTATTGGTAGGTGGTTTTGGTATTGCTAATATTATGTTTGTAAGCGTTAAAGAACGTACCAACCTTATTGGAATTCAAAAGTCTTTAGGTGCTAAAAACAGATTTATTTTATTTCAATTTTTGTTTGAAGCTGTTATCCTAGCTGTTGTTGGTGGTTTAGTTGGGCTGTTGTTTGTTTGGATTATAGCAATGGTGATGAATGGGGTTGTCGGTGATGATTTTGAATTTGTACTCTCTTTCGGAAACATGTTCCTAGGCTTTGCTTTATCAACATTTATAGGTTTAATCTCTGGAGTTGTTCCGGCCATATCAGCATCTAAATTAGACCCTGTTGAGGCTATTAGGACAGGGATGTAGTATTTTAGTTGTAGGTTGTTGATTGTTTTTTCTTTGCGACTTTGAGAGGAATTTTAAATGATCTTTGCAACTTCCTTACAAACAAATTCCAAAAACCGTTCATCTGCTTCAGTAAAAGGATCTGGAGTATTTGAATCTATATCTATTTGACCAACATTTTCACCATTGACAAAAATTGGTATAACGATTTCTGCCTTTACGGTTATACTGCAGGCAATGTAATTATCTTGGGCAGACACATCTGGTACTACAAAATTCTGATTACTTACAGCTACTTGTCCGCAAATGCCTTTTCCAAATGGAATTATAGTGTGATCCGTCGGTTCACCAACGTAAGGCCCTAGTTTTAATTCGTGCTTATCACCATTTTTAAAATAAAAGCCAACCCAATTGTAGTATTCTATGTTGGCTTCAAGGACTTCGCATATGTTGAGTAGGCGTTCGTCAACACTCAAATTATTTTGAGTGGCGATTTTTTTTATTTCAGGTTTTAAGGCTTCAAATGTCATTAGTAAAAAAACTTTTGGTAAAAGTATTTAAAACCTTCAATTTTAAAATAGGGTTTTCATAAATTTAACAGCAAACTAACATTATCTTTTTCAGCTGAGAGAACTTTTAGTAAAATATAAATTGGTCATCCGGTTCATAGTCACGTTTTTAGCGGTCTATGGAGTGCTTACTATTGGTTATCATTTGTATTTGAGCCTTTCAAGTGGTTCTAAGTTTTATCCTGACTATATGACCAATTTAGTGGCAAGGCAAACTAACACATTGCTTAATAGTATTGGCTATGATACCAATATCCTGCCGCATCCTCATGAGCCTTCAATGAAGGTTATTATAAACGGAAAATTTGTAGCCAGAGTCATTGAAGGTTGCAATGCTGTAAGTATTATTATTTTGTTTTTATCGTTTGTGGTTGCCTTTGCAGGTAAGTTTAAAACCACTTTTTTATATTGCTTTGCAGGCAGTATTGTTATCTATGCATTTAATTTAATTCGTATTGTGATACTATCTGCTGGTCTTTATCATTATCCATGGAGGCGCGAGATTTTACACAATGTTATTTTTCCTATGATTATATATGGAACCGTCTTTGTGTTATGGATGGTTTGGGTAAATCGCTTTTCTAAATCCGTAAAATCCAATGCCTAAACTAACACGTTACATCATTGCATTTTTGTTGCTTCTGGTTTTAGTGGCGATTCGTGGGTTTGAGGATCAATTATTCTATGACCCTTATTTGGTGTTTTTTGAGAGTGAATATTTATATATCGACAGCCCGAGACGCGAAGTGGCAAAACTGACTTTTTTTACAAGCCTAAGATACTTGCTCAATACATTGGCTTCATTGGGAATTTTATACTTTATTTTTAACGATAAGATTATGATAAAGTTTGCTTCATTAATCTATGTAGTCGCTTTTATATTGCTGATTATTCTATTTCTTTACTTCGTCATTAACCCTAAGCAAGAGGATTACTACTTGTTCTTCAATATCAGACGATTTTTAATTCAGCCTATACTGTTAATATTGCTGCTTCCAGCGTTTTACTACTATAAGTTGAAACGTTAAGAGTTCATAAATTTCTCCTTAAATCCATTCAGTTTTATACTTTTGCAGTGTGAAAAGTCTACTATCACATAAGATTTTTTCTGTAGCACTATCGTTTTTGGTAATGTTTTCAACATTGTCATTGACCATAGAGAAGCATTTCTGTGGAGATGTGTTAATCGATGTTGCCATTTTTACAGAAACTGAAAAATGTGCTATGGAAGCTATTGAAATAGAGCAAGAAAAAATCACGAAGATATCTTGTTGTAAGGACGAAATTGATGTTCTAGATGGTATTAACCTAATAGCCACAACCTCTTTTGAGGATTTAGACGAAATACAAAAACAACTTCTCCTTTCTTACTTTAACTCTTGTGTTAATCTGCTTGAAAGTTTACCAAACCTTGTAGTCCCTCATAAGGATTACTCACAACCATTACTTATCAAGGATATACAAGTCCTTGACGAAGTTTACCTTATTTGATTTTGTATAAACCTTCTTACTGAATTTCTACTGGGCTCAATGGGACGGTAGGAATAAACTTTAGTTATACATACAAATCAAGCAAATGAAAAAATTTTTAATATTATGTTTCTTGTTCTTGTCACTGATTATTTCAGGGCAAGAGCAGCTCGAAGGTATTGTTTTAGAATCTAGCTCAGGGAAAGAAAGTCCATTGCCAGGTGCCAATGTGTACTGGTTGGGCTCTTCAGTAGGTGCGATTACCAATGAAGACGGAACGTTTTCCTTACCGTATAAATTCTCATTCAATAAATTGGTGATAAGTTATGTCGGTTTTAAAACCGATACCATAACCGTTACTGAAAACAAATACATTAAGCACGTTTTACAAGCATCTGAAGAATTGGATGCCGTTACCGTAACATCACGCAAGAAAGCTACGGCCAGATCTTATCTAAAAGCTACAAATACGCTTTTTGTAAGTAGTGATGAATTGTTAAAAGCGGCTTGCTGTAACCTCTAAGAAAGTTTTGAGACCAATCCGTCTATTGATGTCAATTTTGCAGATGCGGTTTCAGGAACTAGACAGATTAAAATGTTGGGATTAAATTCTCCATACATTTTAATTACTACAGAGAATGTACCAGCAATTAGAGGTGCGTCTCAAGCCTATGGGTTAAGTTTTATTCCTGGGACTTGGGTAGAGAGTATTCAGATTACAAAAGGATCTGGAAGTGTAGTTAACGGATTCGAAAGCATTGCTGGCCAAATCAATGCAGAGTTGGTAAAACCTACAACAGACGATAAATTATTCGTGAATGCTTATGGTAGCGTCAATGGTCGATTGGAGTTGAATACGCACATTAATCAAAAGGTTTCAGATAAATGGAGTACAGGTTTATACTTGCATGGAAATTTAAGAAATCAGAAGTTCGATAAAAATGATGATTCTTTTTTAGACGTGCCATTAAAAGAGCAAATCAATGTGATGAACCGTTGGCAATATACCAATGGAGAAAAAGGAGTGGTGAGTTTTATTAATCTGCGATACCTTAATGACAATACGCAATCTGGTCAAGTGGATTTTAATCCAGATATAGATAAAGGAACCACCAATTTCTGGGGAAGCGAAATCAATACCGAACGTATTGATGTGACAACTAAACTTGGCTGTGTAAATCCTGAAATTCCCTATCAAAGTTTAGGGTTTCAGACTGCTTTTAGTCATCACAAGCAAGAGTCTTATTTTGGCTTGAATTTATACGATATAAAGCACAATAGTTTTTATTCTAACTTGGTTTACAATAGTATTATTTCAGATTCGCGCCATAAAGTGAAAACCGGATTGAGTTTTACCTACGATCATTATGACGAGGTAGTAAATACCGATATGTTTGAACGAACCGAGAATTCCGTCGGAGCGTTTTTTGAATATGCTTACGATAATTTAGATAAGCTTACGATGACAGCTGGTGTGCGTGTAGATCAGCACAACAGGCTTGGCTTTTTCGTAACGCCAAGACTGCATATTAGATATACACCTTGGGAGAAATCAGCATTTAGGGTATCTGTGGGAAGAGGAAAAAGAAGCGCCAATATTTTTGCTGAAAACCAGAATATGTTCTCTAGTTCAAGACAAATCAATATTCTAAATTCGGGTGGAAAAATTTATGGTCTAGACCCAGAAATTGCATGGAACTACGGATTTAGCTATTTGCAAGGCTTTAATTTATTTGGAAGAAAAGCGGATATCACTTTCGATTTTTACAGAACTGATTTTCAAAATCAGGTGGTAGTGGATTGGGAAAATCCTTTTGAAATTAATTTCTATAATTTGGAAGGCGATAGCTATGCCAATAGCTTTCAGTTAGAATTTAATTATAATATCTTTGATAATTTTGATTTAAGGACAGCTTATAAATATTACGATGTAAAAACGGATTATAATTCTGGTAAATTACAGAAGCCTTTGACTCCAGGTCACCGTTTATTCGCCAACGCATCTTATGAAACGAATGAGAAGGAGAATGGAAGCCAATGGAAATTCGACGCCACATATAATTGGTTAAGTGAACAGCGATACCCAAATACGGATTTAAGTCCTATGGAATTTCAATTACCTGATGAAACACCAACAGTTGGGACATTAAATTTACAGATTACTAAAATGTTTTCTCCAAAATTTGAAATATATGTAGGTGGAGAAAATGTGACTAATGTTAGTCAGCCGAACCCAATTGTTAGTCCAGATAATCCGTTTGATTCAAATTTTGATAGTAATTTTGTGTATGGTCCAATTTTTGGAGGTATGTATTACGCAGGATTGCGGTATCGTATAAAATAATAAATGAAACGTCATTGCGAGAAGCGCAGCGACGAAGCAATCTTTTATATAGAAACTAAAATTAAACAGATTGCCACGTCCCGAAGCTTCGGGACTCGCAATGACAGATAAAAACAAAACAAAATGAAAAAAATAATCTTAATTTTCACATTATTAGTAACAACAGCAACCTTTGCCCAAAACAAAAATGCTAAAGCAAGCATGGAAGTTGATGGTGTGTGCCTGATGTGTAAAGAGCGTATAGAAAAAGCAGCCATTAGAACCAAAGGTTTAAAATCAGCGGTTTGGAATGTAGATACACACGAGCTAAAACTCATCTACGATGAGCGTAAAACCGATTTAAAGACCATTTCTAAAAAGATAGCTGAAGTTGGGCATGATACCAAAGAGATTAAGGCGACAGACGAAGCTTACAACTCAGTACACCCATGTTGCAAGTATCGCGATAAGGATGTGGTAAAAGACCACGAAGGAGAAAAGAAGAAAAACGATAATTAATATTTAAGCCTGAATGTAAGTTCAGGCTTTTTTATTTTAAAATAGTTAAAATACTATCACAGCTTTTAACACCACGTTCTGAAGCTATTATTTTTAAACGAAGCGCTCCATTGATACTTTGTAAGATGTTTTTAAATAATTTTTCATTGCTATATGGAAATTTACCTTGCCGCATAGCGTCAAAATCAGAGTTATTAATAATGTATTCACCCAAATATTCTTTGTGAATAATATCTAACCGTTCATAATCTTTCAGTATAATTTTATAATTGGAATAGTGCGACTCTATAGCCGCTTTTAAATCAAAATCATCAATAAGTTTAAAATCCCCAGAATTTATCATGGTTTGATAAGTAACATCCTTTGGGAAAAAATCGGTTGATGAAAAAACAGGATATAACTTATTCATTGAAGATATTTTTTCTGGATTATTAGTATTTATAAGTGGTAATACCTCATTAAGCGATTGCATTTTTTCACCAATGACTTCAATATTGGATTGAAGATTCTTCTTATCAACCTCAATATCACTTTTTATATTTTCTAAATATTGCTGTTTTAAGGTATTGTCCTTTTTTTCATCGGCGCATTTATTCATAGTAAATGCTAACGAGATACCAATAATTACTATGAGTATTTCCCCTAGAGCATAAGTAAGTTTCTTTTTCATTTTAAAAAGGTTGATTAGTTAAAGCTAAGGAATAAAAAGCATTTAAAGCTTTATAGACTGAACAACAAGTTAAATATGTAATATAAAGACTACAAAATGTACGAAAAAACATATAAATAATTACCATACGTCTAAAATATACGTATTTAAGTGACTAGTTTAAGAATGATTGACTACTTTTTATCTACCCTTAGTTAATGACGATTATATAACTAACTGTGTTGAATAACCCAATATCAATACAGTTTATAAAAATTGTCGAATGAAGCAAAACCTACTTATTACAATGAGCGTAGTCTCATTGTTGTCGTTTAACATGTATTCCCAAAACCCAGGGAATGTTCCTCTAGGCTTACAAATGTGGCTCAAAGCAGATGAAGGCGTTTCACTGTCTGGTACAGATGTTAATTCTTGGACGGATCAATCCCTTAATAATATTACGGGATCTTCAGATGGTTCAACTGATGCTCAGTATACTGCTGATGGTATCAACTTTAACCCTGTTATTACTTTCAACGGTGATAATTTCTATAATTATGGTACACCTACCTTGTTGAATATTAACCCATCATTGCAAACCTTATCAATTATTGCAGTAGTCACTTCAGACCAATCTAATGGTGGAACTGTGATATCGAAAGGAGACAATACTACAAGAAATTTTCAATTATGGTTTGATGATACAGATAGAGTTGCAAATTATACCCTTGGTAAAAGTGTTATTGACGGAGGAAGGAAATCTGGAACATTTCATGTTAAGAATGAACCAAAAATCAATACAGGAGTGGTTTCCATTCTTCCTAATCCATTATTACGTTTAACATCTTATGTTAATGGAGTAGTAGATGCAATTGATGTTAATGACGGAACAGGTTCTGGTACAGTAGCAACAACAGATGTTTTGGTAGGAGCGAGACGCGATACGGGCAATACAGGATCAGATGAAGAATTTCATGGCGATATAGCAGAAATTATAGTTTACAACAGGGATTTAACCATGCTCGAAATACAGCAGATAGAATCTTATTTGGCAATTAAATATGGTATTACACTAGGAGCAAATGACGAGCTGTGGGATTCTGCAACAAGTACAAGTTCTTCTATAGCATATTCTGGCACAAGTAGTAATTATTATAGTTCGGCTGGTACCATAATATGGAATGGAGCATCAAATGCTGGTTATGGTTACAATGTTATAGGTCTTGGTAGAGACAACTCATCTGGGTTATTGCAAACTAAATCAACATCGTCTAGTGTGGTAACTTCAGATATTGTTACTATAGAAGGTGAGGTAGGCAGCTTTATAAATAACAACAGCTTTTTAATAGTTGGTCATAATGGTGCACCTGCTACCTTAACTTCAACTGGGACACCAGACAGAACAACGTCCATGTTCAATAGAATGTGGAAGGTTAGTGAAGCCGTTTCAGAAACAGGGTTAATGAAGTTGGAATTTGATTTATCAACGACATCAATTTCAGATGGCACTGCTTCAAATCTAGATTTGTATGTGGCTGATGATACAAGTTTAAACAATTATAAAAATTACCCAGGTACGTATGATTCTTCTACAAAAATTTTGACCTATAACCTCATCGATTTAGAAGATGGTCAATTCTTTACACTAGCTGAACCTAACGTGCTTTCTGGCTCATTTTCTTTGCTTTTTGATGGTGTTGATGATGTTATTGAAACAGGTTTAGACCTTAGTGGGTTGCCAGAGGTTACAATTATGTGTTGGGTAAAACGAACAAACGACACCGAGTTACTTCAAACAGGTATAATAGGTCAGCCTGGTATTTTTGGTTTATCTGTTTTGGGCGATGATCTTACTGTAGATTTTGCTGGTAATATAGTTGGAGGTCTTAGTCTTACACAAACAGGTATTGGGAATACTTCTCAAACTTGGCATCATATAGCAGCAACTTTTAAAGATGGAAATGTAAAGATGTATTTTGATGGTGAACTTGTAGATTCAGTTGTTGATGTATTAGGTAATACGGTCTTAGGGTTAACTACGGCAGCTACATTTAATATTGGAGGCGATGTTACCTCAATTTTAGGAGGAGACAATTTTGAAGGTGAAATAGACGAAGTAAGAGTGTTTTCTATAGCTTTAGAAGATGAGCAGATTCAGCAAATGGTTTATCAAGAAATAGAAGATCAGTCTGGTAATGTTTCTGGAAGTGTTATCCCTAAGGCTATAAAAGATCATGCTACGGATAATACAGTAGATTGGTCATCTTTATCCTTGTATTACACCTTAAATGTTGTTCGTGGCAATTGTATTGTGGATGGATCAGATAATTTTCTTAATGGATCTCTTATGAATATTGCTACAGGTTCTCTTCTAGCCCAAGGTGCACCTATGCCATATACAACAACCAGTGATGGGCTGTGGACAGATGCCTCTACATGGGAAAATGGTAGTCAATGGGATATTACCGATCTGCCAAATAAAGATTGGGCTATTGTTCATATTAAGGATAATGTGAGCACAACAGCATCACACAAACACTTAGGTTTAATAGTTGATGCCAATAAAACTTTGACTATAAATGGCACTAATGAATTAAACAACACATGGTATTTAGAATTAAATGGTACTATTGACCTTAAGGAAGATTCGCAACTAGTACAGACAGACATTAGCGATCTTGCAGTAACTAGTGCAGGTAAAATTTTAAGAAGACAAGAAGGGCTCTCTAGTATGTATAGATACAATTATTGGAGTTCTCCTGTTGGAATTCAAAATACGACATCAAATAACAATGACTATAATATGTCGATGTTAGAAGATGCCGCAGGTAGCATTCAATTTGTGAGTACTTACGATGTTCCGGTGACATCTCCAGCTACTTTAAGTACCTATTGGATGTATACCTATATTAATGGCTTAACCTATTACGACTGGCAGGCCATAACACCATCTACAAATATTCCTGTTGGTACAGGTTATACGCAAAAAGGACCAGGTGTTGCTGGTACAGAACACCAGTATATTTTTTCAGGTAAACCTAATAATGGTGAAATTTTGGTTAGCGTTACGGATACAGGAGGTGCTGGTTCTGTCCCAGATATTTCCAAAACAGACTATCTGCTCGGCAACCCTTACCCTTCTGCAATAGATGCGCACCAATTCATAGATGACAATGCAAGTGTTACTAATGGTGTAATTTATTTATGGGAGCAATGGTCTGGTGATAGTCATATTTTGAATGAATATGAAGGTGGCTACGCTGTACTTAATAAAGCTGCTAAGGTTAGAGCATACCAGTTTGTAGGTTTATCTGGCGATGATAATGGTTCCCAAGATGGTACAAAAACACCAACGAGATATATTCCTGTAGGACAAGGTTTTATGACCGAAATCATAGCGGATGGAACTATAGAGTTTAATAATGACCAAAGAATATTTAAGCAAGAAAGTTTAGGTGAATCCGTATTTTTTAGACAAAATAATCCAAGTGCAGAAAATACAACTGGTACTGAAGAAGAAGACGTAATGCAACTCATTAAACTAGAGTTCATAGTTAGTAATGGTTTATCACGAGAGCTGGCTTTAGCTTTTAGTGATCTTACAACTGATGATTATGATTATGGGTATGACGCTAAGCTAGATGAACTAAATCCTAATGATTTAACAACTGAAATGAATGGAGAAAAGTACCTTATTCAATCATTTTCTTCAATAACACCAACTAAGGAAATAGACTTAGTTTTAAGCAGTGATGGTATTGAAAGCTATACTATAAATATGATAGAAACAGAGTATATTGATGATGATGTCGATATTTATTTGTTTGATGCCTATCAGAACGTTTATATTGATTTAAGAAATTCCAGCTATGATTTCACATCAGAAATTTCAGGTGAAGTAGCTGATCGTTTTAAGATTGTATTTTCACAAGGTGATACTTTGTCTGTAAATGAAATTAATAGCGAAAATATTAGTTTGTACTTAGACTATAACACCAATAAATTGCACGTTAAAGGGTTGAATGAAAGTGTTCTGGAAGTTGGTGTTACAAATATGTTGGGTCAAAAAGTACAGACCTACAGAAACATTAGCCAAGATAATATTGAGAATGGTTTAAAACTTCAAGACTTAAACTCCGGATTTTATCTCATTGATTTAAAACTTGAATCTGCCAACACATTATCAAAGAAAGTCGTAATGAGATAAAACAAAACCTTAATTTTTGATGTGTTGTTCTGGATACTATTTCAACGATTTTATGGAAGTAAAATATATTTAATTTTTTAGTTAAATTATTCACAATGAAAGTATCACGGATTCGCATTATATCTACCTTTAATATGTTCTTTTAAAAACAATAAAGTTATGGGACAAACTCAGTCTAAAGGTAAGCCTTCTGCGCCTAAACAAGCGCCTAAGAAGACTCCACAGGCTTCTCCAAAGAAGAAGTAATTTGTGGTAGGTTTATTTCGTATAAACCTTTTATTCAAGTAAGAAAAGATTAAAAAAACCACCTCTAAAAAAGGTGGTTTTATATTGTGTTAAAAGCATAGATGTACTAAAATACAAGACCTCACAGGTTTTTAAAACCTGTGAGGTCTATAAAACAAAAGCCCTCGATTTTCATCAAGGGCTTTTAAATTTATAACTGACCTAAGTCAATAAATTATCTGTGGCGATTCGCCGCCTACATCATTCCTGGCATTCCGCCTCCACCCATTGGTGGCATAGCAGGCGCATCTTCTTTGATGTCCACTAAAGCACACTCAGTTGTTAGAATCATACCAGCCACAGAAGCGGCATTTTCTAATGCGATACGAGTTACTTTCTTAGGATCAATGATACCAGCTTTAAGCATATCAACATATTCTTCAGACTTGGCATCGTAACCAAAATCTTTTTTACCTTCCATCACTTTGTTGATGACTACAGAACCTTCACCGCCAGCATTTTCTACAATTGTACGTAGTGGAGCCTCAATAGCTTTATTCACGATTTGAACACCAGTAGTTTCGTCTAAGTTCTCAGTAGATAATTTCTCTAATACTTTCTTAGCGCGAACAAACGCCACACCACCACCAGCAACAATACCTTCTTCTACAGCAGCTCTTGTTGCGTGTAATGCATCATCAACACGGTCTTTCTTTTCTTTCATTTCAACTTCAGAAGCAGCACCAACATATAGTACAGCAACTCCACCAGCTAATTTAGCCAAACGCTCTTGTAGCTTTTCCTTATCATAGTCAGACGTAGTCGTTTCGATCTGAGCTTTAATTTGGTTAACACGTGCTTTGATATCTGCAGCTTTACCTTCACCGTTTACAATAGTTGTGTTGTCTTTGTCAATAGTTACGGTTTCTGCTGTACCTAACATAGACAAGTCTGCATTTTCAAGAGAGAAACCTCTTTCTTCAGAAATTACAACACCTCCTGTAAGGATAGCGATATCCTCCAACATTGCTTTTCTTCTGTCTCCAAAACCTGGTGCTTTTACAGCAGCGATTTTCAATCCACCACGTAATTTGTTCACAACCAATGTTGCTAAAGCCTGTCCTTCTACATCTTCTGCGATAATTAATAATGGGCGACCAGATTGAGCTACTGGCTCTAATATTGGAAGGATTTCCTGTAAGTTAGAAATCTTCTTGTCGAACAATAAGATGTATGGATTCTCTAAATCGGCAACCATCTTGTCAGAATCCGTTACGAAGTAAGGAGATAAATAACCTCTGTCAAACTGCATACCTTCAACCACATCTACATAAGTATCCAATCCTTTGGCTTCTTCAACAGTGATAACACCTTCTTTACCAACTTTTCCGAAAGCTTTTGCGATAAGTTCACCAATGGTATCATCGTTGTTAGCCGAAATTGCAGCAACTTGCTTAATCTTATCAGAATCGTTACCTACTTTTTTAGACTGCTTGTCTAATTCATTTACAATAGCTTCAACAGCTTTGTCAATGCCACGTTTTAAGTCCATTGGATTGGCACCAGCTGCAACGTTCTTAAGACCTTCTTTTACGATTGCCTGAGCTAATACGGTTGCGGTAGTTGTACCATCACCAGCTAAATCATTGGTTTTTGAAGCTACTTCCTTAACCATCTGTGCTCCCATATTCTCTAGTTCGTCCTCTAGCTCAATTTCTTTTGCTACAGAAACACCATCTTTAGTGACTTGAGGTGCACCGAAGGATTTACCAATAATTACGTTACGACCTTTTGGTCCTAAAGTTACTTTTACTGCGTTTGCTAATGCATCGACACCACGTTTTATGCCGTCGCGTGCTTCAATATCGAATTTTATATCTTTTGCCATCGTTAAAATTTAATTTTAGCGTTCCCTTGAAAAAGGGAATCTGTTTGTGTTTCGTTTGAAAATTTTGTTTAAATTAATGAGATTCCTGCCTACGCAGGAATGACAATTTAGATAATTGCCAAAATATCGCTCTCGCGCATCATTAAATAGTCCTTGCCTTCTAACTTAAGCTCAGTGCCTCCATACTTTCCATAAAGGACGGTGTCACCAACTTTTACTGTTAAAGGTTCGTCTTTTTTTCCGTTGCCAATAGCAACAACAGTTCCCTTTTGCGGTTTTTCTTTTGCATTATCTGGAATAATAATACCAGAAGCTGTTTTGGTTTCAGCTTCCATAGGTTCTACTAGAACTCGGTCTGCTAAAGGTTTAATGTTTAAAGCCATTTTTTAAATATGTTTTAGTTGTTTAATTAAAATTTACGCTAAAGCGTATTTCGAAAATTGTGCCAAGGCAATGAGACTGACAAACTTTCAGATTTAGTCTTTAAATAGATAGAAATAAAAAAAGCCAACTGTTACAGTTGGCTTTAAACTTTTATATAACAGAAAATTATTTTCCTATTGTATGGTATCATTTAAATTTACAGCATCTTCTGTTGAGGCTGGTAATGTAGACGGTGTTTCAACGGCTTCGTCTGCATCCAATGCTGTAGATTCTGCACTACCACCTATATCCAATGTTAAATTTGAAGCCAAAATCAATAGAATAAGTACAGTGGCTAAAAACCAAGTACTCTTATCTAAGAAATCACCTGTTTTCTTTACACCTCCTAATTGTTGTGTACCTCCGCCACCAAATGAAGATGATAAACCACCACCTTTTGGGTTTTGAACCATAATCACTGCTACTAATAGAAATGCTACTATTACGATAAGGATTAAAAATATTGTAAATGGACTCATTTTATATTGTATTATCTTTTAATTCTTCTACCAATTTTATTTGGTCTGCAAAGAAACTACTTTTTTCTGGATATTTCAAACTTAAAATTTTATAAGATTGAATGGCTTTATCATAGTTTTTTTGCTCTAGGTAAATCCGTGCCAAGGTTTCAGTCATTAAACTATCTGAAACGTCTGCTTCATTGTTTACCAACTTAGGTTTTGGCGCATTACTGGCAACCGGTTTTATCTTAGGATTTTCATTGATGAACTTGTCTATAATAGCCAGTTTTTCTTCTAATGGTGTAGTACTTTTACTTTCAGAATTGCTATTGTCGTTATCTTTTGTTTCTTCCCTTACAATAGGTTTAAAGCTTGTAATTTTTAACCATTCTGCAAACGAGTGACTTTCTTTTTTGTCGAATTCAAGAGGCTTTCCTATGTTAAGTTTTTTCTCTGGCGCAATATTATCTACATCTATGGAAATGACAGAGTCTTCAATGTTTTTGATTTCGGTTTTTGGTACAGGGTTACTTTTAGCTTTAAATAAGTTAGGGTCGAGTACACCTTCAGTGGCCTTGATGTGCTCTTTTAAGGCGTCATCAATCATTACGCTTTTGTCAACAGAAATATCATCAACTTCACTAACATCTATGGACTTAATGTTTTCAGAATTTTGTTTGATTTGATTTGAAATCTCATTTTGATTAAATACGTCTGACGTAATATAATCAAACAAAACACTGCGATCAGCTGTATGAGCAGCCGTAATCTTTAATGCGTTATTGTATTTATAGCTTTCTTTCTGTTTTAGACCTTTAAGATGTAAAGCTCGTAAGGGTTGAAAGTATGGGTACTCATTAATTTTTGAAGAAAGCATATCAGTTTGATAGCCAGTTATGGCTTCAGGATGTTGTAAAAGATATGTGAGTTCTTGGAGCTGCATAGTTTACCAATCTGCTAAAGTAGCATTAATTATATCTTGTGTCAAACGCTCAAAAATAACTTCGAAGGCTTCATCTTTTAATCCGCCAACCAATTGTTCGTTAGCGCCATAGTCATAGAAAAATGAAAAACGCTGTTCCATATCTTTTTCGGAATCTTGGGTATTAAAATAACGAACATTTACGCTAATAGTCAGTCGGTTTTGTGCTGCCGTATTCTGAGCAGTAGCAGTCATCGGTGCGATTCTATACTCAATAATTTCACCTTCGTAAATAACTTCACCTCCAGAATTGACCAATTGAGCACTTGTTTGGTTTTGGATGATATCTTGAAGCGCATTTGTAAATTGAATATCTAATCCAGGTTCAACCAAGTCTGCATTATTCTGAAAGAAGTTGACCTGAAACGTTTCTGGTGTTTCTGTAAGTCCGGTAAAAGAGTATATGCCACAATTTGTTAATGTGATAGCTACTAGAAGTAAGATACTGCCCTTTATTAATTTCATTTAAATGCTTTTAATGGTTTAAGGTGTTTGCTGAAAACGCAATAGTAACCTTAAATATTTCTACAATCTTCATAATTAATTCTTAAAGATCGTATTGCTTAATCTTTCTGTACAGTGTTCGTTCACTAATGCCTAATTCTGCTGCGGCCAATTTACGCTTTCCATTGTGGCGCTCCAATGATTTTTTGATGAGTTCTAATTCCTTGTCTTGTAGAGATAAGGTTTCTTCTTCTTCAATTTCCTCAGCGAAATGATACTTGTCTTCCACTTGTTCAGGTTCATCATCTTTGGTCTCTAAATGTTCGGGTATTGAAAGAACCTCTAAGTCTTCTACAGCATTTTCAAACTCCTCATCTTTATCGTCTCCGTAAATCTTTTCAATAAGATGCTCGTTTTCTTTTTGCACGTCTGAGTTGCTGCCATTCTTCATCAACTCCATGGTGAGCTTTTTAAGATCGTTAAGATCACTCTTCATATCAAACAAAACCTTGTACAAAATCTCGCGTTCGCTGCTAAAGTCACTTTCGGACTTAGAATTGTTCACAACTGCAGGTAAATTACTGCCAGTATTTGGTAGATAATGTTGGAGAGTAGTTGCGTTTATGGTGCGATTGTGTTCTAAAACAGAAACCTGTTCTGCCACATTACGTAGTTGACGTATGTTTCCATTCCAGCGGTATTTTAAAAGCAGAGCAATAGCATCATCGGTCAACTTTACGGTTGGCATTTTATATTTTAATGCAAAGTCACTGGCAAATTTTCTGAACAATAAATGTATGTCTTCCTTTCTATCTCTCAGTGGAGGTAAATTGATTTCAATAGTGCTGAGACGATAATATAGGTCTTCTCTAAACCTTTCTTTTTTTATAGCTTCAAACATATTGACGTTGGTCGCAGCGACAATTCTAACATTGGTTTTTTGGACTTTACTTGAGCCAACTTTTATGAATTCTCCATTCTCGAGTACACGAAGCAAACGAACCTGAGTAGTCAATGGTAACTCGCCAACTTCATCCAAAAATATGGTACCACCATCGGCAACTTCAAAATAACCAGAACGGGTTTGGGTAGCACCTGTAAAAGCGCCTTTTTCATGACCAAAAAGTTCGCTGTCAATAGTGCCCTCTGGTATGGCTCCACAATTCACAGCAATGTATTTGCCGTGTTTGCGATGCGAAAGCTGATGAATAATCTTGGGTACGCTCTCTTTACCGACACCACTCTCACCTGTGACCAGTACCGAAATATCGGTTGGCGCAACTTGTATGGCTTTTTCTATGGCACGGTTGAGTTTAGGGTCGTTTCCTATAATACCGAAGCGTTGTTTTATGGCTTGTACGGATTCCATGTTTAATTGACGTAAGTAAATCTTTCGTTAATCTCTACCATAAGATCTTCTCCAAAATCATAAGCGATATCGCGGCTTGTAATTCTACCTGAGGTGTTATACTCCAAATCGAATGTAAAAGTTTCTCCATTGAAGGTAGCACCATTCCAATTATTAGATGAGTGGAACTGAGCAACTAAAGGACCAATCTCATCTGTATAATCATCGGTAAGAAAGTTCAATAAATAGTTGTCGTTGTAAACTACTTGCAGCGGATTGGTATTATCATCAAAATCGTATGAATTATTACTATCAAATTCTCCAGAAGCAGTACTTGTGTTTATGTTGCCAGTACCTGTATATGTTAAAGATTCCGTCTGTATTAAAAACGTGCCATCAAAGGATTCTTTTTTTATAACACGACCAAAACCATCTAATGTAAAGACCGTTGAAATACTTGAGCCTACTTCTGTTCTCGTAATGGCATTGCCATCGTAAGTGAAATTATAAACGTAATCATCAAAGTCATCTTCATAATAATCATAAGTGATTTGCGATACCGAACCATCAGAGTAGGAGATAATATACTCATTAGTAGTTTGGTCCTCAGAATTTACAGAAATATTGCTGGTAATTTGACCAGAAGCATTTCGAGTAAAATTTTGGTTTTCAGTTTCAGGCGGAGAGCCCTCAACAGATACGCTAGTAGTAGATGATACTATTTTGTCATTGGAGATATTTATGTCTGAATTGGTTACGGTTTGAATTGACAACCCGAGGAAATTAACACTCAAATCTGTGTCTAATTCATAAAGTGAAAGCGTTAAATCACTGCTTTCGCTTCCGTCATCTCCACCATCGTCACTACCGTCCTGCCCTGTTAATCCTGAATCAAGAGGTTCGTTTTCACAAGCTGTAACTAGAGATAAGGTCAATAATAGTAATAGTAATCTTTTCATTAAATGATTGGTTTGATTAGTTGTTTTTTGAATAACCAACAGCTTCACCTATAAGTGTAGCGCTGGTGCAATCCGTAATTTTCACGTTGACAAAATCACCTGGTTTGTAATGTTCCTTTGGAAAAACAGCCATCATATTTTGGCTATTTCTTCCAGCCCAGTGCTTATCTGATTTTTTTGAAGATTTTTCTATTAAAAATTCTTCGGTCTTACCAACGTGTTTCTGTATTCTGTATAAACTATGTTGGCGTTGCAACGTATGTATTTCACTTAAGCGTCTTTGCTTTACTTCTGCAGGAACATCGTCTTCCATTTTACGGCCAGCAAGTGTTCCTGGGCGTTCTGAATAGGCAAACATAAAACCATAGTCATACTTAACATATTCCATTAAGCTCAGTGTATCTTGATGATCTTCTTCCGTTTCAGTAGGGAAACCAGCAATCATATCCTGACTTATGCCAACATCTGGTATAATGCGACGGATGTTATCGATAAGTTCAAAATACTCTTCGCGTGTATGTAAACGATTCATCTCCTTTAAGATACGGTTGCTTCCGCTTTGTACTGGCAAGTGAACGTAGTTACAAATATTTTCGTGAGCTGCCATAGTTTCGATAACATCTAATGTCATATCTTGAGGATTAGACGTAGAAAAACGGAAACGCATTTTTGGCTGTGCCTTAGCACAAAGCTCTAATAGTTTGGCAAATCTTACAGCAGTAGCTTTTTGCAATTCAGAAGCCTTTTCAAAGTCTTTCTTCAATCCACCACCATACCATAGGTAACTATCTACGTTTTGCCCTAGAAGTGTAACTTCCTTGTAACCTTTAGACCATAAATCGTTCACTTCTTCAATAATACTTTGCGGATCTCTACTGCGTTCTCTACCTCTTGTAAAAGGCACTACGCAGAAGGTACACATATTATCGCAACCACGTGTAATAGATACGAGGGCTGTAACTCCATTACTATTTAAACGTACAGGAGCAATATCTCCATAGGTTTCTTCTTTGGAGAGAATAACATTTATGGCATCTCTACCTTCATCTACCTCTGCAAGTAAATTTGGTAAATCTTTGTATGCATCTGGTCCAACGACTAAGTCAACAATTTTTTCTTCTTCTAAAAATTTAGTTTTTAGACGCTCTGCCATACAACCCAAAACACCAACCTTCATTTTAGGGTTGGTCTTCATCTTTACTCTATTATATTTCTGAAGGCGCTTTCTAACAGTTTGCTCAGCTTTATCTCTGATAGAACAAGTATTGACCAATACCAAATCGGCATCTTCTAGATTTTGGGTGGTATTAAACCCTTGTTTAGATAATATAGAAGCTACAATTTCACTATCACTAAAATTCATCTGGCAGCCGTAGCTCTCAATAAAGAGCTTCTTGTCATTACCTTCTTTTTGGTCTAAAACTAGGGATTCACCTTGTTTGTTCTCGTCTATTATCTTTTCCATATCTATTCCCGTATATCCGGAATCTCTAATGTTTTCTATATTCTCAATAAACATGCAAAGATAGGATTTTTTAGACATTATGACAATGTGTCAGCCATATTAATTATTTGAACAAATCTCAAAAAAAGATTTATTTTTGAGGTACTAACCAATTCAGATAAAATGAGTATTTCAGAAATTCAACAACGTATACAAAATGCTAAGGACTTAGATTTTGGAACAATTTTTAATCAATCCATAGAGCTATTTAAGAAAGTTTGGGTGCAAGGTTTGGTTACCTTACTTCTAAATATGGTATTGGCTATTCCGTTAATGATGCTAATATACATACCAATGATTGTTACAGGTATGGCAGATGTATATGCTAGTTCTTACGATCCTTATAATCCTTACTATTCAGAACCAGACATAAGTCCTATAGCGATGATAATACTGTTTGTTCTTTATCTAATAGCAATGCTGGGCATGAGTGTTATAGGTTTAGGGCTTAAATCCGCTTTTTATAGAATATGTAAGCTCAAGGACCTTGAACAAATGGGTAAAGAAGATTATTTCTATTTTTTTAAGAAACCTTACTTAGGAAAAACGATTAAACTCGGTTTGGCTTATATAGGTATTACTCTAATAGCTACTTTGTTGTGTTTTCTGCCATTAATTTATGCCATTGTGCCTTTGACTTATATATTTGTGATTTATGCATTTAATCCTGATAAATCTGTTTCTGAGATAATTAAGCTGAGTTTTGATCTTGGTAATAAAAAGTGGTTAATTACATTTGGTCTAATAATCGTTGCTGGTCTTTTAGCAGGAATAGTTGGCTTTATAATGTGCTTTGTTGGAATATATGTTACTGCATCGTTCTCTTATTTACCACCATACTTAATATATAAAGATGTGGTAGGGTTTGATGATGACAATGAAAACTTGCATATAGAAGAAAATTCAAGTTTGTAGCGCAACTTTTTTATAATTTCAGTATCTTATAATTAAACAAGAGTCATGAAATTTTCAAAATTTGGTATAGTATTGTTATTCACAATGTTGTTATTGAATATGCAATGCGATGAAGATGATGTAAGGTCATCAACGTCTTGTGGTGAGGTTGCGACTGTAGATAATGATATGTATCAAAATACGCAAACTGCATTCTACAGTTTTGTAAATGCTGAAATAAACGAAGATTGTTTATCTATTACCATTTCAGCGAGTGGTTGCAGTGGTGATTCATGGGAATTGGAGTTGATTGGAAGTGAGGATGTGATGGAGTCGTTTCCGGTGCAACGCAATATAAAAGCTGCATTAACCAATAACGAAGCATGTTTGGCGGTTTTTAGCAGGGAATGGACATTTGATTTAACACCGTTGCAAGTTGATGGAGAGAGTCAGGTTACTTTAAATCTTCAAGATTTTTCAGAACCAATTTTATATTCGTATTAATTATAAGAACATTAACATTTATAATTAAAGCCTTGTATTTAACAAGGCTTTTTTCATTATTCAAGTTGAGAAAACTACGATTAAATGCATGGTATTTAAGACCAAATTAGGATTGTAAATTTATTTTCATATACATTTGTAACCTCAAAAAAAGAAAGCATGTCGAAGAATCTTGTCATAGTTGAGTCACCTGCAAAGGCAAAAACAATAGAAAAATTTTTAGGAAAGGATTACAAAGTAGAGTCTAGTTTTGGACACATTTCCGACTTACCTTCAAAAGAGTTGGGAGTAGATGTAGAAGGAGATTTTGAACCTAAATACACAGTTTCTAAAGATAAGAAAGATGTTGTAAAAAAACTCAAGGAGTTAGCAAAGAAAGCCGATATGGTTTGGCTAGCAAGTGATGAGGATAGAGAAGGAGAGGCCATCGCATGGCATTTAGCCGAAGCGTTAGATTTAGATAAAGAAAAGACAAAGCGAATTGTATTCCACGAGATTACAAAGAGTGCTATTAATAAAGCAATTGAGAACCCTCGAAGTATAGATTATAATTTAGTAGATGCACAACAAGCAAGACGTGTGCTCGATAGAATTGTAGGGTATGAGTTATCTCCTGTTTTATGGAGAAAGGTTAAAGGAGGTCTATCGGCTGGTAGAGTGCAATCTGTTTCAGTACGATTAATTGTTGAACGTGAGCGTGAGATACAAGAGTTTGATACTAAAGCATCTTACAGAGTAGATGCTGAATTTACAACAGATGATGGGAAATCCTTTAAGGCCAAACTCCCAAAGAATTTCGATTCAGAAGAAGAGGCACTAGATTTTTTAAACAAAAATAAGGAGGCTGGTTACCAGGTTTCGGATTTGCAAAAAAAGCCGGCCAAAAAATCACCAGCAGCACCATTTACAACATCAACGCTGCAACAAGAGGCTTCAAGAAAATTAGGATTTTCGGTAAGTAGAACTATGAGTAACGCTCAGCGTTTGTACGAAGCTGGTCTCATTACTTATATGAGAACAGATAGTGTAAACCTTTCTGATGAGGCAAGAAAAGCTGCTGAAAGCGAAATTATTTCAGCTTATGGTTCGGAGTATAGTAAGCCAAGAAATTATAAAGGAAAATCTAAAGGTGCTCAAGAAGCGCACGAAGCTATAAGACCGACTGATTTTGCGAATCATACTGTAAGTGTTGAGCGCGACCAGGCGAGATTGTACGATTTAATCTGGAAACGTGCTATCGCTTCTCAAATGAGCGATGCAAAATTAGAGCGAACAAATCTTAAAGTTAAGGTTAATGCAACGAGCAAGGTAAGTCAACAATTTGTTGCAAACGGAGAAATCATCACGTTTGATGGGTTCTTAAAGGTGTATTTAGAAGGTACAGATGATGAAGACACTGAGCAAGAAGGTATTTTGCCAGATTTAGAGATAGGTGAGAAGCTTAACAAAAATTATATCACAGCTACGCAGCGTTTTACGAGACCGCCTTCAAGATTCACAGAAGCTTCATTGGTAAAGCAATTAGAGGAATTAGGTATTGGTCGTCCATCTACTTATGCACCGACAATTTCTACGATACAAAATAGAAACTATATAGAAAAAGGAACGCACGAGGGTGATGTTAGGGAATACAAGCAGCTGGTTTTAGAGGATAATACTATAAAGGACAAAACACTTTCAGAAAAAGTTGGCTCTAATAAAGGTAAACTAGTACCGACTGATACTGGGATGATTGTTACCGATTTCTTGGTAAATCATTTTGAAAATATTCTCGACTATAATTTTACTGCGAAAGTAGAAGAAAGCTTTGATGATATTGCCGAAGGTAAAGAAGATTGGCGCGCCATGATGAAAGACTTCTATAAAGGTTTTCATCCGCAGGTGGAAGATGTTCAGGAAAATGCAGAGCGTGAATCTGGTGAACGCATATTGGGTACAGACCCAAAGACTGGTCGTCAAGTTAGTGTGCGTTTAGGGAAATTTGGACCAATGGTTCAGGTTGGTACCGTAGATGATGAAGAGAAACCAAAATTTGCAAGTTTGTCCCCAGATCAACAATTAAACTCCATCACATATGAGGAAGCCATGGACTTATTTAAGCTTCCTAAAGCATTAGGCCATTATAAGGATGATGAAGTTGAAGTTAACAATGGGCGTTTTGGGCCTTATGTGAGATTTGGTAAAAAGTTTGTGTCATTGCCAAAAGGAGTTGATCCTTTAAGTGTAGAATTGGAAGAAGCAATTACATATATTAAGGAGAAAGAAAAAGCAGATGCTCCTATATATATGTATGATGGTTTAGAAGTTACTAAAGGCAAAGGGCGTTTTGGGCCATTTATTAAATGGAACAACATGTTTATAAATGTCAATAAAAAATACGATTGGGATAATTTATCTGAAGAAGACATTGTAACTTTGATCGAGGATAAAATCCAAAAGGAAAAAGATAAACTTATCCATGTTTGGGAAGATGAAGGTATAAGGGTAGAAAAGGCGAGATGGGGAAGACACAATGTTATAAAAGGTAAGCAGAAAGTGGAGTTGGCTAAAACAGTTGATGTATCTGATATGACATTAGAAGAAGCTAAAGCCATTTTAGAGAAGAACGCCCCAAAAAAGAAGACAAGAAAAAAGACAATGAAAAAAGCGACGACTAAAAAGAAGTAATACACTATGAATTTTAATTTTCTGACGCCTGTATCTGATGCGGTTTTAGCTCATAATGAACTAATAGCGCAACAAGCGCTAGGAAAAAAAATTAAAGTCCACTCAAGACAAAACGGAATTCCAGATTTAGATGATGTGCAAATGGCCATTATTGGAGTTCAAGAAAATAGAAATGATGTCAACTTTATGGGAGCTGATATTAATTTCGATTCCATTAGAAAAACACTCTATACGTTATTCCCAGGAAATTGGCACACTACAATTGCCGATTTGGGAGACATTGAATCAGGAGAGTCCGTTGAGGATACTTATTTTGCCATTAGAACGGCTATTACAGTTTTATTAGAAAAAAACATCATACCTATTATATTAGGAGGTAGTCAAGATTTAACTTATGCCAATTATAGAGCCTACGATTCTGTAAAGCCAATGGTAAATATTGTTAGTGTTGATACTAATTTCGATTTAGGTGATGCCAACCTTCCAATTAAGAATAATAGTTATGTCGGTAAGGTCATAGTAGAAGAGCCGTATAATCTATTCAACTATGCCACAATAGGTTATCAGACATATTTTAACTCCCAAGAGGAGATAGATCTCATAGAAAAGTTGTATTTTGAAGCCTATCGTTTGGGGGAAATTTCTGGAGACATAAATAAAGTGGAGCCGTTGCTTAGAGATGCACATATTGTATCTATAGATTTAAAGTCTGTAAGAGCGGCAGAAGTAAGTGAGAGTCAAAAATTTTCGCCTAATGGTTTTTCGGGTAAGGAAATTTGTGCCATAAGTAGGTATGCAGGTATAAGTAATAAGGTGTCGTCCTTTGGTATTTATGAATATCATAATTCAAAGAATGACAGTGCTACTTCAATGCTTATTGCACAGATGATTTGGTATTTTGTAGAGGGTGTTAATTGCCGCATTGCTGATGATGATTTTACTAATGAAAACCATTACCAAAAGTTTAATGTACTGGTAGATGATGATGAACTTATTTTTTTTAAAAGCTTAAAAACTGGTCGCTGGTGGATAGAGATTCCATTTTTGCCAGATGTTAATAATAAATTAAAAAAGCATACGTTATTACCATGCATGCATTCCGATTATGTGCTTGCTACCCAAGGTGAAATACCCGAAAGGTGGTATAAAGCCTACAGGAAGAACAGCTTCTAAAAATGACATTTTATCGATGATTTAACGTTAAAAGCATCGACGAAATGCATTTTTTAAGGACGAAATGCAAAAAAAAATAGAAAAAAGTTGTTTTTTATAAAATATATAAATATGTTTACGACCTTAAAATTAAGGACGACTAATTTAACCTCGAGTTACTATGAATATTAAGAAGTTTATTTTACTAACCACTGTATTGGTTTTTGTTGCCAGTTGTAATTCTGGAGACCGTGGCCAATTAGTTGGAGTCAAAGGTAAAAAATGGCACCCTGAAAAACCGTATGGTATGACACTAGTTCCTGGTGGAGCTTTTATAATGGGTAAATCAGATGATGATATAGCTGGTGTACAAGATGCTCCTACCAAAACAGCTACAGTACGTGCATTCTATATGGATGAAACCGAGATTACAAATAGCGAATACCGCTCCTTTGTGTTTTGGGTAAGAGACTCAATCTTAAGATTAAAATTAGCTGAAATGGCTGATTTAGAAGGTAAGACTCCAGGTAATGGTGATATCGGTGAATTTGCTTATTTAGATTCAAATCCAGAAGAGATGAATGCTTATGAAAGCTATATGTTAAATACCTATGGTAATGAGCAGAGAAAAATTAATCGTGATGTAGAGTTGTATTATGATACGGACGATTATCCAGATGAGTTATATGCAGAGGTAATGGACGGTATGTACTTGCCATTAGAAGAATCTTATAATGGCCAGCGTACTTGGGATGTTAAGCAATTTAAGTTCCAATACACGTATATGGACATTGCTAAAGCTGCTAAAGATAGAAGCTTAAAGCGTTCAGAGGTTATAGAACAAGAGGAAGTTGAAGTATATCCAGACACTACGGCATGGATTAGAGATTTTGCATATTCTTATAATGAGCCCATGCACAATGATTATTTTTGGCATTCAGCTTATGATGATTATCCAGTAGTGGGTGTATCTTGGAAACAAGCACAAGCATTTTGCCAGTGGAGAACACTAAAGCATAATGGTTACCAAAGAAGTAAAGGGAAACAACCTGTCAACTCTTACAGATTGCCTTCAGAGGCAGAATGGGAGTATGCAGCTCGTGGTGGACTTCAAGGGGCATCTTATCCTTGGGGAGGTCCTTATACTAAAAACGATAGAGGATGTTTTATGGCTAACTTTAAACCATTACGCGGTGATTATGCGGCCGATCAAGCATTATATACTGTAGAAGCAGATGCTTACGATCCAAATGATTTCAACCTATACAATATGGCAGGTAATGTGTCAGAATGGGTACATGGTTCTTACGATCCAGCATCTTACGAATTTTCTTCAACTATAAATCCAAATGTAAATGATCCAAGAAATTCACGTAAAGTAGTTAGAGGAGGTTCTTGGAAAGACGTTGCTTATTTCTTGCAAGTAAGTTCTAGAGATTATGAATATGCGGATTCAGCTAGAAGTTATATCGGATTTAGAACCGTTCAGGACTATATGGGAACTGAAGTGACTAAAAACGCAGCGACGAACTAAAATTTAAAATTATTAAATAACAACCCAAATTAAAATTAACCTACTTAAGTTACACATCCATTAACTTAAACTTAAACTAAACAAAATTATGGCACAGAAAGGTAAAATGACTTTAACAAACATGATCTACGGATTAGGAGCAGCAATCGTAATCGTAGGTGC
The DNA here is from genome assembly GCF_047126865.1 of Winogradskyella sp. MIT101101. Lineage (NCBI taxonomy): Bacteria > Pseudomonadati > Bacteroidota > Flavobacteriia > Flavobacteriales > Flavobacteriaceae > Winogradskyella > Winogradskyella sp. MIT101101. The sequence goes on from NZ_CP138982.1 coordinate 2,884,419, forward strand.
ATTATTTAAGATACAACACTGGCCTTATGGTTCTGAAATCTTAACCATAGGTATGATTGTTGAAGCTCTAGTATTTACATACTCAGCATTTGAAAAGCAACAATCAGATTTAGATTGGTCTTTGGTATATCCTGAATTGGCTGGCGGTCAGACTCTAGGTAAAAAGAAAAAAGAAGAACCAAAAGATGCTGAAGGTATGTTGTCAAAGAAATTAGACAATTTATTAAAGGAGGCTAAGATAGACGGTGAACTTATGGCAAGTTTAGGCGACAGTATCAAAAACTTTGAAGGCGCTGCTAAAAACTTAAATCCAACTGTAGATTCTATGTCTGCTCAAAAGAAATACAGCGAAGAATTATCTTTAGCTGCTGCACAAATGGAGTCTTTAAACAGTCTTTATAAAGTACAGATGGAAAGTGCTAATCGTCAAGCTGCTATCAACGAAGAAGCTGTAGAGAACGCAACCAAGCTTAAAGAGCAAATGCAATCATTAGCGTCTAACCTTTCATCTTTAAACGGTGTATATGGCGGAATGCTTTCTGCAATGAACAAAAACTAATTAGTTTTTAGGTATAATCAATTTAATTAATTAACATTTAAAAACTAATAACAATGGCAGGAGGAAAATTATCTGCAAGGCAGAAAATGATTAACTTAATGTACTTGGTATTTATTGCTATGATGGCGATGAATATGTCTAAGGAAGTACTATCCGCTTTCGGATTGATGGAAGCAAAATTCTCGGCATCAAACGCTGTAGCTGACGAAAAAAACGAAGCTTTATTGGCTGATTTATCAACTAAAGCTGAAGAGAAGCCAGCTGAATTTAGAGTTCCAGCAAACAAGGCCACTTTAGTAAGTGCGGCTTCTGATAAGTTTTATAAGTATATTGAAACTTTAAAGCAAGACTTATTAAGAGAAGGTGGTTACTCAATTGACCCTGAAACTGGTGAATTACCATTTGAAGCGATGGATAAAACAGATATCCTTGATGAAATGTGGTTTACAGGAGATCGTTATACCAAAAAAGGTCAAGAAGTTGTTGCTAGGATTCAAGCTTATAAAGATGAAATCAAAGAAATTTTAGGTAATGATGTGAAGTATCAAAAAGCGTTGGAGCGTTTTGATGAGCGTTTTAGCCTAGAGAAAGTTGAAAATAAGAAAATAGGTAAAGAAATTGATTGGTTGAATTATCATTTTCAAGGTTTCCCGGCAATTGCATCATATACTAAGCTTACGGCTATGCAAAATGATGTAATGGTTACTGAAGCTAACTTGTTTAACCTATTTTTAGGTAATTCTCTAGATGAGGCTGTATCATTGAAAAAATACCAAGCCATTGTATTGGCTGATAAGTCTGCATTCTTTGCAGGAGAAAAATTTCAAGGTAGAGTTGTTTTAGGAAAATATGCAAATGTTACACCTACAAAACTGACGGTTCAAGGAAATGAGATTAATGTGTCAGAAGTATTAGATTCTACTGGTGCTGCAAAATTAGATTTTAATGTTGGTAATGTTGGTGAGCATCAAATAGACGGTAAATTTACGTTCTTAGAAGATGGTAAGCCATTAGAAATTCCAATTGTTGGTAACTATGTAGTAGTACCAAGGCCAAACTCTGCTACTATTTCTGCAGATAAGATGAACGTTGTTTATCGTGGTGTGGCTAACCCAATGACCATTTCATTTGCTGGTGTACCAGACAATAAAGTTAGCGCATCAGGACCAGGCTTATCAAGAGTTGGTGGTCAAGGAAAATATGTAGTTAACGCTGGTGCTGGTAAGGAAATGACAATTAATGTTACTGCTACTCTTGATGACGGATCTAGAGTAAGTGACAGTAAAACATTTAGAATTAAAGATATTCCTGCACCAACCGGTAAGATTGCTGGTCAAATAGGTGTTGTAAAATTACCGAAGCGTAATGTAGAAATTGGTACTGTTGGTGCTGAGCTAAGAGATTTTGTTTTTGATTTACCAATACAGGTAACTTCATTTAAGATTAAAGTACCAGGACAACCTACAATTAATGTAGCTGGAACTAAAATGAATTCTCAGGCTAAATCTGCAATACAAAAGGCAAGAAGAGGCGATAATATTACAATTTTTGATATTAACGCTAAAATTCAAGGTAATTCAAAATATAGACTACAAAATGTATCACCAGTTATTGTTGAAGTTACAAGTAACTAATTGATATAATTTATAGAAAATATAAACGTTACAGATTTAAAGAAACCCAAATTATTAAATTAAGTAAAATGAAAATAAGAAGTTTAATATATGTAGGATTAACAGTTTTGGCAACCAATGCTATGTTTGCCCAAGCCAATATCCTTAATGCTAAGATACCAGAAGAAATTGGTATGAAAACTGAAGCGCAACTACTTCTAGACAACGATAAGCCTTTAGAATATGGCTATGTTGGAGATAGAGACATTTTATTTTCAAAGATGATTTGGGAAAAAGTTGTTTTAGATGAACGTGTTAATTTTCCTTTATATTTTCCTGTAGAAGGAAATTTAGGAGACGACCGTAAGTCCTTGTACCAAGTTTTGAGAGATAATATGGACAGCGGAATGATCCCTAAAGTTTATGCAGATTCGTACTTTACAGAAGAACGAACTTTAAAAGATATGGAAGCTTCACTGAGTATGAGGAAGATTACTGATGCTGGTATTAGATATATGAACGAGAACGGAGTAGGGGAAGATGAGATACCAGAAGAGTATATTATAGAAAGGAATATTGAAGCAGCTGATATTAACTCGTATTTAATAAAAGGACTTTGGTATTTTGATAAGCGTCAAGGTGAATTAAAGTACAGAATTCTTGGAATTGCACCTGCGGCTCCAGATGTTAACTTTATAGATTCGGAAGATTCAGAAAATAGTGAACCAATTCCTATGTTTTGGGTATTTTATCCAGAAGTTAGAGATATTTTGCATGAAGCTAAAGCCTTTAATGATAATAATAGCTCGACTCCAATTTCATTCGATCACTTATTGAACAGCCGTCGTTTTCATGGTTTAATCTATAAGGAAGAAAATGTCTATGGTGATAGGGAAGTTAAAGAATACATCGCTGAAAATGCATTGATGCAACTTTTAGAATCAGAACGTATCAAAGACAAGATTAGAGATTTTGAACAAGATATGTGGAGTTACTAGTTAACGTTCATAATAAATATATAGACGCTCACTTTTTAAGTGGGCGTTTTTTATTTAATTAAAACTACGTGTCATGCTGAGCCTGTCGAAGCATATCTTATTTTTGTTAAATGAAACAAGTGGATTACATCATCGTTGGTTGTGGATTGGCAAGTATAGCATTTTGTGAAAAGTTACGAGCCAATAATAAGGCATTTATTGTGTTCGATGATAGCTCGCAACAATCTTCCATTGTAGCAGCCGGATTATACAACCCTGTAATATTAAAACGTTTTTCAGAAGTTTGGCGAGCAAAAGAGCAATTGGAAATTGCTTTGCCAGTCTACAATAAAATTGAAGCAGATTTAAATATTAAGATAGATTACAAACTTCAAATTTTAAGAAGATTTGCTTCCGTAGAAGAACAAAACTTATGGTTTGATGCTTCAGATAAACCTAAGCTAGAGCCTTACCTTTCTACAGATCTTATCAAAAACTCTAATGCTGCTATTGATGCTCCATTTGGATTTGGGGAAGTGTTACATACAGGTCGCATAGATACCGAAACGCTTATAGACGCTTACAAAGGGTTTTTAAATGAAAACAATCATTTACTTGAAACTAGATTTAAACACGATCAGCTTCAGATTAAATCAGGCTCACTTCAATATGAAGATATGATTGCGAATCATATTGTATTTGCAGAAGGTTTTGGTGTAAAACAAAACCCCTATTTCAATTTTATTCCGTTGAATGGAACTAAGGGTGAAGTTTTAACCATTAAAGCACCAGAACTTAAAATAGAGTATGCTATTAAATCTTCAGTATTCGTGATTCCTGTGGGTAATGATCTTTATACTGTTGGTTCTACATATAATCGAGATGATAAATCCAATACACCTACACAGAAAGGCATAAACGAATTACTTTCAAAACTAAGAACATTTGTAAAATGTGATTTTGAAATCGTACATCATGTCGCAGGTATTCGTCCGACGGTTAAAGATAGAAGGCCTTTGGTAGGTAAACATCCAGAGCATAAAAATCTATATGTTTTAAATGGTCTCGGAACCAGAGGTGTAATGATTGCTCCTTATGTTGCAGAGAAACTATTTAACTTTATTGAAAACAATGAAGCTTTAGATAGCGAAATTAATATAGATAGGTTTTTGGGTCAAGAGTAAGTTTTCTTTACTTCTGGTAAGGTTAGGATGGATTTTTGCTTTCAGCTAAAGATTTATCATAACCCATAAATAAGTTAATCCAAATATTTCGTGATAATCGCATAATTATTGGCATAAATCCTATTAAGGTCAATATTATGGCAAAAAACGCCACAGTAAGGGAAGTCTCAAAAATCACGAAGCTTACAATAAAAGCAGCAACGGCAAAGGCCACACCTAAAGCGTAGCTTACGTACATGGAGCCGTAAAAAAAGGAAGGTTCCATTCTGTATTTTGTTCCGCAATGAGAACAATTTTCATTGATCTTTAACGTGTCAGAAAGCACATAAGGGTTTTTAACCGTGTACATAGATTCATGGTGGCATTTTGGACAAGCACCAAAAAGAATACTATAAAGTTTCATTCCTTTTCTAATCATAACGAAAACCTTTACTTTTGCGTTTTTTAAAGCAATACAAAGTTAAGTCTTTATAGATTTTAATTTGTAACAATTGTAACTTTATCTCAATTGTAATATTCAAAAATGCTATGCTGAATATCCATAATTTATCTATTTCGTTTCAAGGCGAATATCTTTTTGAAGATATTACATTTAAGCTCGGTCAAGGTGATCGTGTAGGTCTTATAGGAAAGAATGGAGCGGGTAAATCTACAATGCTAAGAATTCTGGCTAAGGAACAAGAAGCGGATACAGGACAGATAGCAGCAGATAAAGATTTAAAAATCGGGTTTCTAAAACAGGATATTGATTTTGAATTCGGAAAAACAGTTTTAGAAGAGTCCTACGAGGCGTTTAAGGAGATTAAAGCCTGTGAATCTCAACTAGAAAAAATAAACACCCAACTTGCCGAGCGAACGGATTACGAAAGCGAATCGTATAATCAGTTGATGATAGATTTAAACGATATTCAGCATCAATATGAAATTTTAGGAGGTTACAACTACCAAGGTGAAACCGAAAAAATCCTTCAAGGCTTAGGATTTAAGCGTGAGGATTTTAATAAGCTTACCGATACCTTTTCTGGAGGTTGGCGTATGCGAATAGAACTTGCCAAACTCTTACTTCAAAACAACGATTTGTTGTTACTTGATGAGCCAACCAACCACTTGGATATTGAATCCATAATATGGTTAGAAAGCTTTCTTAAAAATTACAGTGGCGCAGTTGTCATCGTTTCTCACGATAAAATGTTTTTAGATAATGTCACCAACCGAACTATTGAAATTTCATTAGGAAGAATCTACGACTATAATAAACCATACACCAAGTTTTTAGTGTTGCGAAAGGAAATGAAAACGCAACAACTCGCTGCTCAAAAAAATCAGGAAAAAGAGATACAACAGACCGAAAAACTGATTGAGAAATTTAGAGCAAAAGCCAGTAAAGCCACCATGGCACAATCGCTTATCAAGAAGCTGGATAGAATGGATAAAATTGAAGTAGATGAGGACGATAACAGTGTAATGAGTTTAAATTTTCCTGTGTCAGTAACGCCAGGAAAAGTTGTTATAAAAGCTGAAAACGTTTCAAAAAGCTATGGTGATTTAAAGGTGTTAAGTAATGTAAACTTGGCGATAGATAGAGATACAAAAACAGCATTTGTTGGGCAGAACGGTCAGGGAAAATCAACCTTGGCAAAAATCATTGTTGGTGAGATTGACCATAAGGGAAACTTAGAACTTGGACATAATGTCCAAATTGGTTACTTCGCCCAAAACCAAGCCGAATATTTAGATGGTAACAAAACCGTTTTGGATACCATGATTGATGCTGCCAACGAAACTAACAGAAGTAAAGTGCGTGATATTCTGGGTTCATTTTTATTCAGAGGAGATGAAGTGGAAAAATACGTAAAAGTCTTGTCTGGTGGTGAAAGAAACCGTTTGGCATTGGCAAAATTGTTACTTCAGCCATTGAATGTTCTTATAATGGATGAGCCCACAAACCATTTGGATATTAAATCCAAGAACGTTTTAAAGGAAGCGCTTAAAAAATTTGAAGGCACTTTGATTTTAGTATCGCACGACAGGGATTTCCTCCAAGGCTTAACCGACACGGTTTACGAATTCAAAGACCAGAAAATAAAAGAGTATTTAGGTGATATAGATTTTTATTTGGAACAACGCAATATTGAAAATCTACGTGAAGCTGAAAAAAGAACTGTTGTGGCGGAAAAGCCCAAAGAAAGTAATAAGCAGAGTTACGAAGATCAGAAGAAGTTAAAATCACTCAACAACAAACTGAGTAATATCGAATCTAAAATAAGTCAGCTGGAAAAAGATATCAAATCAGACGATGTAAAACTGGCAACCGATTACGATAAAACGGCTTCAGACCCTCAGTTTTTTGATGCTTACCAAAAGAAGAAAAAATCGCTTGAGAATCTAATGGAAGACTGGGGAGCGATTCAAGAGCAATTAGACGCCCTTAATAATTAAGATTATTTTAACGGCTACCTATAGCGATATCGGTAAATTTGCAATTTACTGACCATTACACTATGTTAAGAAAAGTCATATTTGCCATTTTAGGTATTGCCCTAATTGTAGCTGCTATTTTCGTTGGAAGATATATTAGTAATAGCAAAAAGAAACAAAGACCAGTTGCTGAAAAAGTTATTAAAACAGTATTTACGGATACAGTAGAAAATACTACAGTACAAATCGTAATACCTGCAAACGGTAATTTAGTGGCTAAGCGTCGTGTTGAGTTGTATTCTGAAGTTCAGGGCGTTTTTAGGTCTAGTGGAAAACTGTTTAAGCCTGGCCAAGAATACAGAGCAGGAGAGGTGCTTATACGTATTGATGCTTCCGAGTATTATGCCAGTGTGCAATCTGCTAAAAGTAATCTCTATAATTCCATCGCTGCGATAATGCCAGATTTACGGTTGGACTTTCCGGAGGTGTTTCAAAAATGGCAAACTTATCTTAATGAATTCGACTTAGAAAAGACAACACCTAAGTTACCGGAAATGACTTCCGATAAAGAAAACTATTTTATTACTGGTCGAGGTATTGTGTCAAACTATTACAACGTAAAAAATTTAGAACAGCGCTTAGGAAAATACACCATTAGAGCACCATTTTCAGGTATATTAACTGAGGCATTGGTTACTGAAGGTTCACTTGTTAGAAACGGTCAAAAATTGGGAGAATTTATAGACCCAAACATTTACGAGATGGAAGTTGCACTGAGTAAAACCTATGCAAGTCTATTGAAAGTTGGAGAAGAAGTCGTACTAAATAATCTTGATAATACTGAGACATACAAAGGGGAGGTAACACGCGTCAATGGAAGAATTGATGCCACAACGCAAACAATAACTGCTTTTATCGAAGTAAAGGATAAATCACTTAAAGAAGGCATGTATTTGGAGGCTAATCTAAATGCCAAACAAGAAGAAAATGCTTATGAAATTAACCGAAATTTAGTTCTGGATGGCGAACAGATTTTCGTGGTTCGTGATAGCATTTTGGATGTCATAGATGTTAATCCTGTTTATTTTTCGGACACCAAAGCAGTGGTTAAAAACATACCTGATGGCACAATAATGTTGTCAAAACCTGTTCCTGGCGCTTATGCAGGTATGTTGGTCAAGCCTTTTATGTCTGGTGAAAATGATACAAATGGGCAGAGTACAGCTAACGCTCAATCTAAATCTGCAGAATAGGAAATGAGAAAGGTAATTGCTTATTTCATAAAACACAGTGTAGCTGTGAATGTGGTGGTTTTGGCATTTGTTGTGTTTGGTTTTTTTGGCGCATTCAATCTTAAATCGTCATTCTTTCCTTTAGTTGATTCAAAAAACATAAACATAACTGTTACATACCCTGGTGCTTCGCCACAAGAGGTAGAAGAAGGTATTGTGCTCAAAATAGAGGATAATCTCAAAGGCTTAAATGGTATTGAACGTGTTACTTCCACATCGCGCGAGAACAGTGGAAATATAAATGTTGAAATTGAAAAAGGGAAGGATATCGATTTCATGTTGCTCGAGGTTAAAAATGCCGTGGATCGTGTTCCAACTTTTCCCGTTGGTATGGAACCTTTGATTGTTGCAAAACAAGAAGCGCTAAGGCCAACAATTACCTTTGCAATAAGCGGAAACAATATTCCGCTGGCAACTTTGAAACAAATTGGAAGACAGGTCGAAAATGATTTAAGAGGTATTGACGGTATTTCGCAAATTCAGATTTCAGGCTATCCTCAAGAAGAAATTGAAATTGCCGTTAATGAAACAAGTCTTTTAGCATATAACCTTACATTTTCAGAAGTAGCTCAAGCTGTTAATCAAGCTAGTTTAATCACTACTGGTGGTACCATTAAGACTGATGCAGAAGAGTATTTGATCAGGGCGAATAACCGCTCGTACTATGCAGATGAACTTTCAAATCTCGTTGTAAAGTCCGATGCTTCAGGTCGAAAAATCCAATTAAAGGATATTGCTGAAGTTCGCGACCAGTTTTCGGAAACGCCAAATGCGAGTTATTTCAATAAAAACCTGTCCATCAATGTCACTATTACAAGTACCAATAACGAAGATTTAATTACCTCGGCAGAAAAGACAAAAGCCTATATTGAAGAATTTAACCAGAAATATGATAATGTTCAACTCAATGTAGTTAGGGATTTATCGACCACATTGGTTCAACGTACCGAATTGCTAACGGAAAATGCCATCATAGGTATGATTCTCGTTCTATTATTTTTATCACTTTTCTTAAATACGAGATTAGCATTTTGGGTGGCATTTGGATTACCAATTTCTTTTCTAGGTATGTTTATGTTTGCAGGCTATTTTAATGTAACCATAAATGTACTCTCACTTTTTGGGATGATAATTGTCATTGGTATTTTGGTGGATGATGGTATTGTTATAGCCGAAAATATATATCAACATTACGAAAAAGGAAAAACGCCAGAACAGGCTGCTATTGATGGTGTTATGGAAGTATTACCAGCAATCGTATCGGCTATTACAACAACTATCTTAGCTTTTGGAATATTTCTGTTTTTAGATGGAAGAATTGGCGAATTTTTTGGGGAGGTTTCAGTCATAGTTATACTGACTTTGGTCGTCTCATTGGTAGAGGCATTAATTATTTTACCTGCGCATTTGGCACATTCCAAGGCATTGCGAAAGCAAAAAAAGGAACAGAAAACAGGAATTGCTGGAGTCTTTCAAAAAGTGTTTTCAAAATTACGTTATGCAAATACGCTTGGAGATCGCATAATGCGATGGCTTCGTGATAATGTATACAGTCCTATACTGCGATTTTCGCTTAATTATAAGGTTTTGGCCTTTTCACTTTTTATTGTGTTTTTTATCTTAACGCAAGCCAGTGTAAATGGAGGCATTATACGTGTTGCTTTTTTTCCACAGATTGCCAGTGATGTAGTTACCATAAATTTGGATATGCCCAATGGTACTAATGAAAAAGTCACCGATAGTATTATCACATATATCGAAAATAAAGCGATTGAAGTCACCAATGCGATTGACGAAGAATACCTTGGTGATGAATACGAGAAACATCTCGTGGAGAATATGATTCGGAATATTGGACCAGGTTCAGCTACAGCATCTTTGGTCATTAACTTATTACCAGGAGAGGAGCGTCCCAATGAAATTACCTCATCTTTGGTAACCAATCGTATTCAGGAAGCTGTAGGTCCTGTATTGGGAGTAGAAAGTTTGGTGTTTGGAGGTGGAGGCAACTTTGGAGGGAGTCCAGTTTCGGTGTCACTTTTAGGTAACAACATTGATGAGCTAAAAGCCGTTAAAAAAGAATTAAAACAGAATCTTGAAAGTAATGTTTTACTAAAAGATGTTACTGATAACGATCCTGCTGGTATAAAGGAGATTAGGTTAGAACTCAAAGACAATGCCTATGCACTAGGCTTAAATTTGAGATCCGTAATGCAGGAGGTCAGATCAGCATTTTTTGGTGCGCAGGCACAGCGTTTTCAGAGAGGTCAGGATGAAATAAGGGTTTGGGTACGCTATAATCGTGAAGACCGTTCCTCGATCAATAATTTAGATAATATGCGAATTACCACACCAAGTGGTCAAAAAGTTCCGCTTGAAGAAATTGCCAATTATACCATTGAACGTGGAGATGTTGCCATAAATCACTTGGAAGGCAGACGAGAAATTCAAGTGTCCGCAGATATCAAAGATCCAAAGAAAACAAGTTCTACAGATGTCATGGCCGAAATCAGAGATGAGGTAATGCCAGAAATTTTATCAAAATATCCAACCGTAACACCGTCTTATGAAGGGCAAAATAGAGAGCGACTAAAATTGACTAATTCCCTTGGCCCTGTTGGCTTAATAGTTCTAGCTCTAATCTATATTGTCATAGCTTTTACATTTAGAAGCTACAGTCAACCTCTGTTATTACTGCTAATGATTCCGTTAAGTTTACCAGCTGTGGCTTGGGGACACTGGATTCACGATTTCCCATTAAACATATTATCAATGTTAGGCATCATCGCATTAATTGGTATTATGGTTAATGATGGTTTGGTATTGATAAGTAAATTCAACAGTAATCTGCGTGAAGGCTTATCGTTTGATGAAGCACTTTACGAAGCTGGTCGCTCACGTTTTAGAGCTATATTTTTAACTTCGATAACTACGGTTGCAGGTCTGGCACCATTGATTTTTGAAGAAAGTAGGCAGGCACAATTTTTAATCCCAATGGCAGTTTCTATTGCCTATGGAATTGGTTTTGCCACGGTTTTAACATTGGTGGTTTTGCCAATTTTCTTGTCCTTTAGTAATTTCCTAAAACAGAAAACAAAATGGTTAGTTACGAATAGAGATATCTCAAAAGAAGAAGTGGAACGCGCCATTAAAGAACAGAATGAAAGCAATGCACATTAAAGTATATATCACATTAGTTTCAGTTGTCTTCGGAATGCTGTTGAACGCACAACAGGTACTTTCTACCGAAGAAGCTGTTAAGTTAACGTTGGAAAACAATTACGGGATAAAAATTACAACAAATAATGTTGAAGTTGCCGATAACAACCAAGGTATTTTAAACTCTGGTTATCTGCCAACACTTACGGGAAATGCAGGAGCATCAATAGACGTTCAAAACACCGAAGGTCAGCTGGCCAATGGAGAAACAAGAGTCGCAGAAGGTGCGGAAACACGACGATACAATGCATCAATAAACCTCAATTACACACTGTTTGATGGATTGGGGAGATTGTACAATTACAGACGTTTGAAAGAACAATATCAGTTGTCAGAATTGGAAGCTCGAGAAACAATTGAAACTACGATGTTACAAATGTTCACCATATATTATTCTGTGGCACAACTTTCTGAAAACACTGAGGCATTGGAAGAAACACTTTTGATTTCTAAAGACCGATTGACACGGGCTGGTTATCAATTTGATTATGGGCAAAGCACTAAGCTCGAGGTTTTAAATGCTGAAGTGGATATTAACAACGATAGTATTAATTTAATAAACATTAAGCAACAACTTAAAAATACGAAACGCGATCTAAACGTAGTAATGGGTAATGCTTATGCCCAAGATTTTAATGTAGATACAGATCTCAATTTTTTACTGCAACTCGACAAGGAAACATTGTTAGAGAAGATGATAGCCAATAACGTAACGCTTCTGCAGGCACAGAGGAATATAAACATAAGCCAATTTGATATAAAGTCTAGTAAGGCTCGATTTTTACCAAATCTTGGTCTGGTAGGTTCTTACGGTTGGAATGAATCCAATAATAATAGTCCGTTAGCCTTTACGCTCCAGAATACAAGTTCTGGTGTTTCTGCAGGATTAAATCTTACTTGGAACCTTTTTGATGGAGGTAGTACAATAACTCAAGTTAAAAACACTAAGATTTTATTAGAAAATCAAAAGCTTCAGCAAGAACAGTTGTTGATGGATGTAGAACGTAATTTCAACAATGCATGGGATGATTACCAAAATAAATTAGTAATATACCAAGTTCAGGAAAAAAATATTAAAACATCAGAAAATAACTTTGAACGTACGCAGGAAAAATTCAAATTAGGTCAGGTGACTTCTATAGAGTTCCGACAAGCACAACTCAACTTACTCAATGCAGAATTGAGTCGAAACCAAGCTAAATACGACGCTAAATTGGCAGAACTAACCGTCTTACAGTTAAGTGGTGAACTGTTGAATGTTCAATTATAATATTTGGTAAAATGGAAGAGCAATTTTTTCAATGTCCATATTGCTGGGAGCAGATCTCCATGTTAATTGATACTTCACAACATCACCAAATCTACATTGAAGATTGTGAAATATGTTGCAACCCTATTCAACTTTCAATTACTGTTTTAGATCAAGAAATCACAAGTTTTCAGGCCGAAAACATAGAACAGTAAAAATACTTATATAGCTGAAAATCAAAATTATATGTTTTTTAAGTATGCAGTTCATCGAAAAAATTTGCAGTTTAAGCGAATAGCATCTATATTCGAATAGTTTATGTGCCCCTCCACAAAAATCTGCTATTATGAAAACTATAAAACTAACACTACTATGTTGCTTGCTTTCTGCATTTACATTTGCAAACGTATCCCAAAGCGAAAAAGACGCTCTACTAGCACTTTATAATGCAACTAATGGTAGTTCATGGAATACCTCTTGGGATATTGATCAGCCAGTTTCAGATTGGTATGGATTAACTATTGAAAACGATAAAGTTGTAGCTATTAACTTAAGCTTTAACAACCTTGTTGGTCAATTACCGAATGAAATTTCTAGTTTAGAATCACTTAGAGTTTTAAACCTTTCTTTTAATAAATTAGAGGGAGAATTACCTAAAACACTAACTACAATGTTGAGTCTAGAGGAACTCAAGTTATTTTCAAATAATTTCAATGGATCTATTCCTTCAGAAATAGGAAATTTAACTAATCTGAAATCTTTGGAATTATATAATAATGACTTTTTTGGTGAGATTCCAACTTCTATAGGAAATTTATCTAAATTAGAAATATTAATCTTAAGTAGTAATCAATTAATGGGAAAATTGCCCGTAAGTATTTCTCAACTCAAATCTTTAAAGGTCTTAAGTCTTTTTGATAATGCTTTATTAGGCACGATTCCATCCGCAATAGGTGAGTTGGCCCAATTAGAGGAATTAGTATTATCTAACAATGCATTTTATGGAAATTTACCAGGTGAATTAGCACAATTAACTAATCTTAAGACTTTGTTATTAAGCAATAATGGCTTTAAAGGCAATTATGCCGCGCTTAAGGATAAGCTGCCTAACATCGTAGATTTTGATATAGATGATGCTAATAAAAAAGGTGCATTAGCGACATTAGATACTGAAGACGACGACGATTAAAATAAGCTTACTTATAAAAGAGTTAGTTAATAGCGCTTAGTAAATAATCTAAGCGTTATTTTTTTGTTTTAATACTTGCTAAAATTAAAAAGCGTTGTATATTTGCAGTCCAATATTTTTGTCGGCATTATGAACCGAAGGTTAAAAGCTAAGTGAAGCATTGGGAATTAAATCGCGGGATAGAGCAGTAGGTAGCTCGTCGGGCTCATAACCCGAAGGTCACTGGTTCGAGTCCAGTTCCCGCTACAACAAGCCAAATACGAAAGTATTTGGCTTTTTTTACATAAGATTTTAGAAAGTATGCTTTTTAAAATTGAAATGTCAAAAAAAGTAAATTTTATTAAAATTTGGGTTGTTGTACAAGCTCCTCATTTTGGCCGATTCCGAAGTATTGCGAAGGAATGAATCCAGTTCCCGCTACAAAGAAAGCCTCTTGATTTCTCAAGAGGCTTTTATTTTTCGATTCTGCTAAACACGCTTCTTTTCAATAGTGTTTGTTTTCTTTTCTTGCTTTTCAGTCTGTTCTGGTGGGATGATATATCTATGGTTGTCATTAAAAAACTGTTGCCTCATGGCTTCCATACGCTTCATCATATCGTCCATACTTGGAAAATTTGAGTTGAGGCCACCTGAAAAGAAGTCATCCATAAAAATATCATCAGAAAAGAACTGTTTCATAATAGAATCGTGCTTCATAAAGCCATTGCCGTTTTGTGACTGAAACATTGAGAAACGCTTGCGCATCATGGACTTCATTTCATTAAAAATACTATCATTGTCCATACCTTTTAAGTTATCAGATGAAGACCAAGAATAAATAGAATCGTAACGGATTATATTTCCATTTTCATCAACTTCTTTATTGACTTTCCAACTACCTTTAGGTTTCGCATTAGAATCTTGTGATGTTTCAGACTTTACGATTTTATCTTTTGGTGTGTCGGAATTCTGTGCGTTACAGCTTGTAGCTAAAATTGCCACAAACAAAAAGAGCATTACTTTTTTCATTTTATTACAATTTTAAGTTATACAATACATTAATTTTTGCGCAAAAAAAATGCCAATTTATACTGAGCCTTACATTTTGTCAGATAGTTTTATTTTTGCATTTGTATGAATGACAATTTAACCAACGAATTCTTTGGAATAGGTATCCAAAACGGAAAGACACCAGAAAACTTAGGTGTACTTTGGCGCTCTGCTCAAAACCTTGGGGCAAGCTTCATATTTACCATTGGCAACCGTTATGCAAAGCAAGCTTGTGATACACATAATGCTGTAAAATCCATGCCGTATTTTCATTATGAAACGTTTGAAGAATTCTTCAATAATTTACCAAAAGGAGCAAGATTGGTTGGAGTTGAATTGACTGATGAAGCAGAGGATTTAGAAACATTTCATCATCCGAGACGTTGTGTGTATTTATTAGGAGCAGAAGATCATGGTCTGTCTAAACAAGCGATAGAGAAAAGTCACTTCTTGGTTAAGTTTAAGTCGCAATTGAGCCTTAATGTTTCTGTTGCTGGAAGTATTGTAATGTACGATCGTGGCTTAGCTAAACCACGTTCTTAAGTTAATTATTTAGATGTTCTCAATCTTCTTTTTGAAGCTATTCTGTTTTTTACGAAAAAGAACAATGCAAAAAGCACAATTACAAAGAGCAATGCCCAAATCCACCATAAATTAAAAGGTTGAAAATCAATTGGACTAGCATCACCAATCAATACCAACCCGGCCCAATATTCAGGAGAGAGAGTTCTGCCTTCAGCAGTTGACAGATAGTCTAACTTGGCTTTTTGCAAAGCTTCATCTTTGGGTAACCCCATTTTTAAATGACCGTAAAAATTTTCAATAATCTTGGCGCTAGATTTTTCGTCAATCTTCCATAAACTGGTTAAAATACTTTCACTACCAGCATAATTAAATGCGTGTGCTAAGGATATCATTCCTTCTCCTGGCTGAAATGTGGGTTTTCCTGTTTCGCAAGCCGTCAGAATTGCCAAGTTAGAAGCTAGATTTTGGTTGTAGATTTCGAACGTATAAAGCAAATTGTTTTCGTCTTCAGCATTTTTAGCAAAAATTAACCTCGAAAATTCAGGAGACACATTATCTGATTCTGCATGTGTGCCAATATGAATAATTTTATGCTCTTTTGCACTATTGGTAAAAACTTGTTTTGAAGCTTTTTCATTTAAAAATGAATCTCCGTTAAAGAACCTCGAATAGCTCTCTGCTAGGTCTTTGGCAAATGGCTGGGGTAATAATCTTAAATAGGTGTAGTCTATATTTACCGAATCCTTAATTGCTATTTTGTAATTGTTTTTCATGTCTTCGCTAAACTCTGGTG
This sequence comes from Winogradskyella sp. MIT101101, assembly GCF_047126865.1. Classification (NCBI taxonomy): domain Bacteria; kingdom Pseudomonadati; phylum Bacteroidota; class Flavobacteriia; order Flavobacteriales; family Flavobacteriaceae; genus Winogradskyella; species Winogradskyella sp. MIT101101. Next base: position 2,900,466 of record NZ_CP138982.1, read on the forward strand.
CGAACCCAATAAAGTTAGAGTCATACCCAACAGGTTGACTGTTTTTGTCAATTAAAAATAAACTGTAATTGTATGAGATCTGGTGCTGTGCCAAAAGGCTGTTGGTTTGTAGCTCACTGTATGTTTCACATGGCTCTGGAGTCAATAAGTCGAAGCTAAGGTTAAAGAGTTCTTTATCTGGAATTATAATAACACGCTTAGTGCTAATATGCTTAGCTATCGGTTGCCAAAGTATATTATACAGTTCTGATTGAAGCTGAAAGGACGGTTGTAATTGCTTTAGTTTGGCATTTAATTCCGAAATTTTGAATTTTAAATTATCGGTTGCAATAGGTGCCAATTCAATTTTAGAACTGCTGATCACAAAAGCATATAATTCATTATCAATGAAAAGATATCTCACTAAAGTGGATGCTTCAGGAATTTTATCCTTTATATTTTGAAGCGATTGAGATATGGATGCATAACGAAGTTTATAGTATTCAGGATGATCTTCTTTAAGTTCTTCTAAGAAACTATTCCATGCCTTTTCATTTTCTATAAATGTGTTGAAATTAGCATCTCCCTCTAGAAAACTGTTAAGTCGATTTCGTAGTGTTCTTTCTTTTTCAAGAACATCAGGAGGTAAATTAGCGGTAAGTTCAACAGAAGTAGAATTTAGTCTGTTTCTGATTTTGTGATAAATCATAGACTCATGATAGCCTAATAAGTCTTCAAGGTATTTTTCCTTTTGTGTTTGATTAAATAGTTCTAAGTTCAATTCTTTAGCAAGTCTAAAAACTCCAATATTATCTTGAATTAAAATTGCAGTGGAACTGTCATTGGTAATGATTGATTTTTTTTCCTCTAAAATGTTTATAGCGTTATCGATCTCTACCAGCTTAGCTTTTAAGAAGGCTATGCTTTTATTTGGATTTAATTTTAACTCTGTTTTTACCTTTAATAAAATACCACTAACCCTATTAGTTTCTACCTGAAGGTTATTGAGTTGGCTGTTTTTTACAAAATCATTGGAGTCTAATAAATCAATAGCTTCATTACAATAGGACAACGCATTTTCATAATCTCCGAGTTGATAATAAATGTCAGCTAAATTGAGTTTCTGGTAATACTCTAACAGCGTGTGATCTCCTTGATTGGCCTTAATATATTCCAAAGCTTCAGTTGCCATGGACAATGCTTTGTCTTTTTCACCTATTTGGGCATAGAAATTAGAAGCATTAACAGTAAAATCGAGATAAATCTCATCGTAATAATTACCCAATGACGCTTTATAGTATTTTTCACTTTCTTCAAAATGTCTTCTTGCTTCAACTATGTCTTCAGTATCTAGCTTTAACATGGCTTTGTGGTAATTGGCATCTGCTAACCAATAGTTATTTCCTCCCTTATTCGTGCTAAACGCTCTAATGCCTTCATCTAAAAACCTATCAGCTTCTTCATAATTTTTTAAAGCTAAATTAGCTTGTCCCAACAATATTTTTCCTTTGGTGATTTCTGGACTCTCAGGATTTAGATGTTTTATTTTTTGTGTGTAAGCATAGGTAATAAGCTGATGGGCTTTTTTAAAATCGCCAATATCTTTATACATACCAGCGTAATTCTCTATAGCCTGAAACAGAAATTCGCGTGCATTGTTTCGCCGTGCATCACTAATATCCTCTTTTAAATAAGACGACAGGTTGTTAACGGTGGTTTGCATGGCTGCAATAGCAGCATCCATATCGCCTTTAAGGCTATGTACACCTGCAATGTTGTTATTTAGTGAAGCAGGACGGTAGTACATATTCCATGGTGTTTTCTCTAATAACTTTAGTGTTTTTTCTGCTTCTTTGAAGTAATAGACAGCACTATCGTATTTTGAAGCGTACCACATCATGGCTCCCATAGAATTATAAGTGCGATAATAGCTGTCGTTATCAGAATCAGTATCGCTTTGTAAAGACTTAAGGGCTTTTCTGTGATATTCTGTTCCTTTGGGTATGTCGCCTAGCCTTGAGTAGAATACGCCAAGGTTACTCTGTACTAAAGCATAGTCTCTTCCTGAAGCATTTGGCATTTGTTTTGTAAGTTCCAAAGCATTGAGGTTATAGTTTTTTTGCAGTTTCAGAATCTCCAATAGACTCATAAAAGGAGCCAGTTTCTAATGCCAGTTGCCTTAATGCTTTTTTGTTATCCGTTAAGGACTTAATTTTAGTTTCAAAGTTGGTAATTACCTTATAGGCAGAGCTGTTGCCGTTTAATTTAGAGTCAATCTTGCCTAAATAATAAACATAATCGGCGACCTTAATGAATTCCTTTTTTGCAATGAGGGAATCGATCTGTTTGGTAGTAAATGCCTTTGCGCTTTTAAGGTTACCTTCAGCAAGGAATTTATCTAATTGCTTTAGATTTTGTTCTGTAGTGTTTTGACCATGTACTAAGCCAACAAGGCTCACTAATGCTAAAAGTAATAGTGTAAAAGCTTTAGACATGTACATCTTAGTCTAGTTTTTTAAGTAGGTCTTTAGCTTTAGGAAGATTTGTTTTTTTAAGAGCACTAATGGCTGCATCTGTATTACCGGATTTTAAATATGCCAATCCTAAATAATAGTAAGCCTCATTTTTAAAGGCACCATCATTCGATTCGGTTACTGTTTTAAGGTGGTTTATAGCTTCATTAGTTTTATCATCTGCCATCAGTGCTGAACCTATAAAGTAGTTTAGTGTATCACTTTTCGGTTTAGCTTCTAGCAATACCTTCCATTTTTGACCAGCCGTATTATAATCACCTTGCTTGTAATCTACCATGGCTTCATAGAATTCATAATTAGCAGTACTGCTCATGGTGGTAGGCAAACCAGGATCTGGCGTAAAATAATTTGAATACAACCTATCGTTACTATTGCCATTGAATAGCCAAAAACTACCTAAACCAATGATTAATACTGCGGCAACGGCTATACGTTTCCAGTGGAGCGATTTAACTTTTGGCTCATTAGTTATAATGTCTTCTTGCGAATTAGGCATTTCATCATGAAATTCATCTAATTGCTCTTTCATCACTTGGGTTTCAAGACCTGTTAAAATGGTTTTTATGTCTTCAACCTTTGAGGCGAAACCCTCTTCATTTTTCAGTCTGTTTTCAAATACCATCACATCTTCATCTGAAAGCTGACCATTAAGGTAAGCTTCAATGCTTTCAAATTCTTCTTGTGAAATATCATTTAGGTTCATCACTATTAACTGTTTTTTAGGGCTATTTGTTTTAATTTTTGCATACAACGATACTTTTTATTTCGGGTTGAAGCAGAATCTAAGGACAGCTCGTCTGCAATAAGATTCATAGACTTTTTTTCAAAATAAAACATACGTAGTAAGCTTCTACATGCTTCACCTAAACTATTAAAGGCTAACATTACATCTTTTAATCGTTTATCCTTTAAAATGTCATCATCGATACCATTATCTTCTTCATCTTTTATTTCAAAATGCTGCAATTGTGAAGCTACTATCGTTTTTTTATAACCTTGAGAACGGAGTACATCCATCCATTTGTTTTTGGCAATGGTATAGAGATAGCCGTTGATTGACGATTCGGTCTTTGGTATAAATTTATCTTGTTTTATGTTTTGCCAAACGGCTAAAAATGCTTCCTGATATATATCCTTGGCATGCTCCTTTGTACCGCTGTTCTTTAGTACCAGAGCTTCAACTTTTGGATAGTTTTGGACATAGATGCCTTTTAAGGCCTTAGAATCATTATCCTTAATAGCACCAACGACTTGTAGTTTGTGGTCAATTTTGTACGCTTCCCTCATGTTAATAGCTAATCATCAGAAAGATACAATTATTTCATTTTACTACAAACGCAACACTATCAAATGGTTTTTTATACGTTGAATGAAACTTTTAACAGGTTTCTTCTATTTGTCTAACATCGATTTACCTGCCCAGCCACCGCCAACTACTATGAGTAACAAGCCTGCCCAACGCATGATATTGAATCCCGAGGATGGTGCTTCCATATCAAATTCAAAAACAGATTTCCCGAAGGCGTTTTTATCGGTTTTTATATTCTTTGCATCTTTTGGTAACTCAATAATAAAAGTTTGTTGCAAACTTCCTCCATATTCTGGTGGACTACTAACAAGCATATATTTGTTTTCGGCTAACTCAGTCAACTGTGCATTTTTCTGTTCCGTATCTACCATCCATTTGCCACGTTTATTGATTTCACATGCGCCATAAGCGTTTAGGCTCAAATTAAAAGAACGGTTCATATCATCTTTTTCTAACTTAAAATCATCCAGAAAATAAGCTGGCATGCCACGTTCTATGTCGCGCTTTAAAGCTGAAGGATTATTACCGTAATTACTGTTCCAGATTTGCCATTCTTGTGCATTCATGCTCATGGATATATTGAGCTTGGCATTTCCTATGGAATCGATTCGCATTTCAATTTTTTGCTGTGACTGTGCATTGACTTTCATTCCGAAAAGCAATACACATACAATGGTAATTTTTACTAATGTTTTCATAATGTTATATTTTATCTAATGCTGTTATAAACTTGGTTGATTATTCCTGAATTCTGTTGGTACATATAATCTGGTGAGCCAACGGCAACAAACCTGATGCCTTGACGGGTTTGTAATATTTTACCAATCCAGTTGAATGTTCCATTACTGGAATATGTTTGTCCAATAAGTCCATTGCCACCATTAGCCTGGTATTGCATTTCCATTCCAAAATTCATCATATGCTGATTGATTGTGAGCATGGCATCTTGAACGTTATTTGTCTGAACATCAAAGACGCTAACCGTAGTCGATTGATCTGGAGCCATAACCTGTGCGGTTAAAATTGGCATTTGAGGTGCTGGTTGCATTACGGTTTGCCAGCCAGATGGAATAGCAAATGAGAGCGCATTATTATTGGTGCGAATGCGATTATCTGGAACTCTAATTGTATTGTTTCCGTTGTTGTTCGGCTGTACTTGTTGCCCATCAGACCAAGATGCCACAATATCATCTACTTTTTTGCGCATAAAATCGTTGTCCTTTAAGTCCATGGATGTTACACCTTGCGCATTAACATTATGAATGTCAACAATGGTATAGCGTGGGTCACCAGCTTGTGATTGTTGTATAAACTCGTTCAATTGTTTTTGCCCTTGTTTAAAAGCATCTTCAGCGCTCATAATATTGCCCAAGCCTTCGCCACCAATACCAGTAGCTTCAATGGCGTAGTATTGCCCATTCATTCTAAAACCAGGATAGGCGTGGCCAGGCACCATATAAATAATTGGGTCTATACCAGCGGCTGAAAGTACACTAGCGTATAAAACGCTCAACTCAATACAAAGTCCAGTATTCCCTGTAATAACTTCTCGTGGTAATCGTACTTGCTGTACAATACTCTGCACATCTTCTGTAGATTTCGGAATGCCTTTAGTACCGCTATATACCATGTGTGATCTTCTTGTGGCTTCATAAATGCCAGTTAAAAATCTTACGGCATCTTCTGGTTTGCGAGTTACTGAGGCTGCTTCGCCCTTTAATAATTTTTCTTGAAGATTTTGAGTGTAATATTTTACGATAGGATCGTTTGGTGTAACAAAACAAGCGATAAGTGCATCATTGTCATACATATCTGCCCAAGAACTGATCTCTTCAGACTTTATGCCTGTGTAAACATATTCGTTTCTATTGGTAAGTTTAAAGCTGAAATCTTCTTCAATGATGTCATCATCATCTGCGCCATCCCAAGTGATTTCAATTTCAGCTTTCTCAACAGATTCAGTGGTTTTTTCAGTGATGTCATTTTTAAATTTTGGATAGCAAGGTACAACCAATGTTTGACCTGGGAACATCTCACCAGAAACGGTGAGTTCTGTCCAATCTACATAATTCGGAATGCGGTATTTTACCGTAACATCTTCCAAAGTTTGAGAAGAATTATTGGTGATTTTGGCTTTGAACAAATAATATTTTCCGTCCATAGCATCAGGATTGGCGTAAACTCGATGAGCTGCTGGCATAATAAAAGATGACTTCTCAATGCTAATGTCAATATCATCAGCACTACCTTTTTTTGAACCCATAAAGCTAAAGGCTGTTAGAACAAGTCCAACTGCACATAAAGCTAATGGAATGGCTAGTTTTTTCATGATTAATTAATTTTAAGATTATTATTGTCTTTGTGGATCGAATGGAAAATTATCTTGATTATCTGGAGTACCGTCGAGATCGGAATCCCTTACGTTATCATCAATAATTAGAAGTTGCCAATGGATTGGAAGAAATACATCCATGACAAGATTATCAAATTCTGCAGTTGGTCCAGAAGCAACTGATACCGAAGCAAAAGTAGAGCCCAATGATGTTTCAAAATATGAATTGATAGCAACCAGAGCTGTTATGTTACCAAATCGAATAATACGTGTACTGGTACTTATAATGAAACTACCTTGTGGTTGTGTAAAGTTTTGTTCGCAGTCAACATTAAAATTTCCTGTGTGGCCATAAAAAGCAAATAATCCATTGACCTCTGCAGCAACTATGTCTAAGATGTTAACTTGGCTTAGAGAGGAAAGTCCAGGGACGTAACGCCATAACACTTGGTTGTCGTTTCTCAGAACGTTAACTCCCAAGCCAGCTTGCGATTCTGACGCGTTATAACCTTGAGGCACAGTGAAGCCTAATGCTGGGTATTGACTATGAATAAACTGTTGCCCTGGATTGGCTATAGTAGGTATTTGAGTCAGTGGTAAAGGTATTCCGTGAGCGTTGGCATAATATGCTGCTGTAGGACCAGAGACATTATTGCATAGATCTGTTGAAAAATTGTTAAGATTATTTGTACCGTTGTTGTCATTGGAATCTGAGCTGCAAGACACAAACAATAGAACTAGAAATACAATTTTCAAATAGTGATAAGGTTTCATAATATAGAGTTTTGGTTTGTTTCTTCTATATCGAAAAGCCTTTAAAATGTCATCATTTAGAAGACCGTTTAACCTCTATTCTAGTTTATAAAACAAAAAAAAAGGATTGCCATAAAGAACAATCCTTTTTTATCTGATTTGTGTTATCTATCTAATTCCTGTTTTCGTAAGCAGGTCTTTTAGGATCTTTAAAGTTTGTTTTTAGAAGTTTCATAACTTCTCTAATGCCAGCTTCTAACTGTGCATCGGTGCCATTGGCAAGACTTTCAAAATCCTCAATCACTTCAATATCTGGATCCACACCATGCCCTTCTTTAAACCATTCACCAGAAGGGTCATACATTCTAAATGTCGGTACTGTAACACCTCCACCATCAATGAGTGAAGGAGCACCAGAAATACCAATAAGACCTCCCCAAGTTCTTGTTCCGATAAGTGGTCCAAGTTCTCGTTTTCTAAAATAATCAGGGAAAGCATCACCACCAGATCCACTGAATCCATTAATTAGCATCACCTTGGCACCAAAATTTCCTGATGGAGGCCATGCCCAATCTTTACCATCCCTTACGGCCCAAAAAGCCAGTGGTTTTCTGTCTAAGAGTTCTATAAAACGATCAGGAATCTGTCCACCACTATTAAAGCGTTCGTCTATAATCATCCCTTCTTTATCCATTTGGGCATAGAACTGTCGTACTAATTCGTTTTGTCCATCAATACCTGTACTGCGCACATAAATGTAGCCAACTTTACCATCAGTAGCTTCGTCCACACGCTTTCTATTATTTTCAATCCAAGCCAGATGTCTCAATCGCGTTTCAGAACCTGAAGGTTTAACTATAATATGTTTAGCATCCTTCATAGTTGGGCTACTATTTACGGTTAATTGAACCGCAGTGTTCGCTAAACCTTGTAAGGCCGCTGAAATTGGTTTGGTAATATCTAATGGAGTTCCATTAATGGCCAAAATATAATCGCCCTCTTTTATCTTTAGACCAGGTTTTGCCAATGGAGATCGTTCTTCTGCGTCCCAAGCTGCTCCTTCAAGAATTTTGCTTATTTGAAATGCTCCATTATTAATTTTAAAATCGGCACCTAAATAACCAACATTCATGCGTTTTGATGATTCGCTGTCACCTCCACCATTATATGTATGTGAAGCGTTAAGCTCTGCGATAAGATCTCCAATTATGATATTAACATCGTTTCTGGTATTAGCTTGGTCTATAAGTTTTCCATAGCGTGTTCTCATAGTCTGCCAATCTACACCATGCATATTTGGGTCATAGAAAAAGTCACGTTCAAAGCGCCAAACATCATTAAAAATTTGTTTCCATTCTTCTTTTGGAATCACGGTCATGGTCATATCTTCGAGAGGTACAGACTTTTCAATTTTTTTATTTTCTCCGATGTCAATGACAGCTAATTTTGAGTTTTGCATCACCAATAATTTTTCAGCATTGGCTGAAACGAGATAATAAAACACATCAGATATGATGGTTTTTACTTTTCTCTCCTTAAAGTCATAATAATTTAAAATGGATGAGCCACCTTGTTCAGCACCGGAATTAGGAAATTTGTTAAATAATAATTTACCCTCTACAGCTTGTAAGTTTCCATAATTTCCTGCTGGTATATCTAATAATTCTACTCTGCTTTCAAAGCCATCAAAGTCTATTTTTGTTACTTTTTCTTCATCTTTAGAATCCTCTTTTTTGGATTTCTCATCATCTTTTTTGTCCTTATCTTTTTCTTCTTTCTTAACTTCGAACTTATCATTTTTAACTGCTAATAAGGACTCGGTTGAATTATCTAAGGTAGCAACCGCAAGGTTTGTAGAGTTAGGATAAATGAACGTATTATCCATATCAGAATAAACAGGTTGAAAGGTGCGATTGGTTATAAAGAACAAATGTTTGCCATCTTTACTGAATGCAGGTGAATTATCCGAATAGTAACCCGATGTTAATTGCTTAGCCGTATTGTTTTTTATATCACAAACGAAGATGGCTCTTTTTGCTCTATTATCAGTGCCTCTGGAATATGCAAAATAGTTACTGTCTGGTGACCAGGTTACTGAAAAGTTATCCAATGCTCCTTGAAACATATACTTTCCTTTGTCAACGGTAGTTGTTTTACCACTTTCAATATCGATATACTTAATATTCATGGCCTGATCTACAAAAGCAACCTTTTTGCTGTCCGGTGACCAGTAAATATTATAATAAAAACCGTTTTTATGTTTTGTAATTTTCTTGGGTTTACCATTACCTTCCATATCAGATAAGTAGAGTTGATATTCACCATCTGCATCACTCCAATACGCCAAATGCTTACCATCTGGCGACCAAGAAGGGCTGCGCTCAGCGACTCCAGAAGTATTTGAGATATTAGATATAAAGCCTTCTGTAGCTGGTAGGTTAAACAACTCTCCTCGGGCTTGTACAACAATGCGGTTACCATCTGGACTGATTGTAGCATCTTGGAGATAATCTGATACTTTCTTTATTTCTGGAATCAATTCTTTTTGATCTGAAATAATTTTAATATCTACCTCATTGGTTGTTCCTGAAGCGATATTATATAAATATAGGCTGCCTCCAGCTTCAAAAACGATATCAGTTTTCCCACTTTCTGGAAATGTGATGTCGTAGTCTTTAAATTGCGTTAATTGGGTATTTGTTTTCGTAGTTGAGTCATACTTCCAAAGGTTGTTTCTCTTGTTCGGTCCATTATCAGACATGTAGTAAATGGTTTCGCCAACCCACATTGGTAACTCATCATTTGCCGTGTTGGACGTAATGTTTTCTGTATTATAAGTTTTGAGGTCAAAAATTAAAATATCAGGTGCAGTTCCACCACGATAGCGTTTCCAATTTCGTGAAACTCTAGATCGGTCTGTGTAGGCTATTTTGTTACCATCTGATGAATAAGAGGCATACTCACCATAAGGCACGCTCAATTTTTCAGGGGAACCACCATCAACAGAAACTGTGTAAAATTGATTATAACGTTGTCTACCACTCTCTCTGGAAGAAGCGAAAAGTACCGATTTTCCGTCTGGTGTCCAACCTAAAACTCTATCGTTCATGCCATGATATGTGAGTCGTTTTGGTATACCACCATTAACGTTAATAACATACACGTCAAAGTTGCCATTATAATTCGCGGTATAGGCAATCATTTTGCCATCAGGCGAAAATCGTGGAAAGCTTTCTGCGCCAGCTGGTGAGCTTAATCTATTTGCTATACCGCCAGATTTTGATGCTATCCAAACATCATCACCATAAGTAAAAGTAATGTGCGTATCTGAAACATCTGGATATTGCATTAGTTTTCCACTAATCTGTGCAGATAGTGAAGCGATACACAATATCATAATCAAAGTTAAAAGTGATTTTTTCATCGTATTTGATTGATTTTGGTTAATATGTCTGTAAGTTACTAAAACTCTTTGAGTTTAGTTCTAAAGATTCTATATAGTTGAAACGATTTTTAACCTTAACTTTGCATCAAAATAATTAGAATGCACAAAGCAGGTTTTGTAAATATTATAGGTAATCCAAATGTGGGTAAGTCCACATTAATGAATGCGTTTATTGGTGAAAAACTATCAATAATCACTTCAAAAGCTCAAACGACTAGACATAGAATTCTCGGTATTGTAAACGGAGAAGACTTTCAAGTGATATTGAGTGATACACCTGGAATTATTAAACCAGCATATGAGTTGCAAGAATCTATGATGGATTTTGTAAAATCTGCTTTCGATGATGCCGATATTCTCATTTATATGGTCGAAATAGGCGAGAAGGAGTTGAAAGACGAAGCGTTCTTTAATAAAATAACGAATTCAAAGATTCCAGTGCTCTTATTGCTCAACAAGATTGATAAATCCAATCAGGAACAGATGGAGGAGCAATCGGAACTATGGCAAAACAAGGTGCCGAATGCTGAGTTTTTCCCGATCTCTGCAACTGAAGGCTTTAATGTTCACAATGTATTCAACAGAATTATAGAACTGCTTCCAGAATCTCCACCATTTTATCCTAAAGACCAATTAACGGATAAACCAGAGCGCTTTTTTGTTAATGAAGCTATTCGCGAAAAAATCTTGATGCATTACAAAAAGGAAATTCCGTATGCGGTTGAGGTTGATACCGAAGAATTTTTTGAAGAAGAAGATATTATAAGAATGCGCTCTGTGATTATGGTAGAACGTGAGACCCAAAAAGGTATTATCATTGGTCATAAAGGAGCGGCAATAAAACGAGTTGGTGTAGAAGCCAGAAAGGATCTGGAAAAGTTTTTCGGAAAACAAGTACACTTGGAATTGTATGTGAAAGTGAACAAAAACTGGAGAAGTGACCAAAGGCAACTAAAACGTTTTGGTTACAATCAGAAATAACCTTGCAAATTCCAAATCGTATATCTAAAATTAAACCCTACCTTTGCAATCGCTTACAGGATATGTAAAGCAGATTAAATCAAAACCTATGGGAAATATAGTTGCAGTTGTTGGAAGACCCAACGTCGGAAAATCCACTTTTTTTAACCGTTTAATTAAAAGGCGCGAAGCTATAGTAGATGCCGTTAGCGGTGTTACGAGAGACCGTCATTACGGAAAAACTGATTGGAATGGTCGGGAGTTTTCCATAATTGATACAGGTGGTTATGTGGTTGGTAGCGACGATGTTTTTGAAGCTGAAATTGACAAACAAGTTGAGCTCGCCATTGACGAAGCCGATGCCATAATTTTTATGGTAGATGTTGAAACTGGTGTTACAGGTATGGACGAGGATGTGGCTAACCTTCTCAGAAAAGTAGATAAGCCTGTTTTTCTCGCGGTCAATAAAGTAGATAACAACAAAAGAGCTGCAGATGCTGTAGAATTTTATGCCTTAGGTTTAGGTGATTATTTCACCATTGCCAGTATCAACGGAAGTGGTACAGGTGACTTATTGGATGCTGTTGTTGAAGCCTTACCAGAAAAAGAAGATACAGACGAAGAAGAACTACCTCGATTTGCAGTAGTTGGTCGACCAAATGCAGGAAAATCTTCATTTATAAATGCATTAATAGGTGAGGAGCGATATATCGTAACAGATATTGCAGGTACCACAAGAGATTCCATAGATACCAAATACAACCGTTTTGGTTTTGAATTTAATTTGGTAGATACTGCAGGTATCAGACGAAAATCAAAAGTAAAAGAAGACTTAGAATTCTATTCTGTAATGCGAAGCGTAAGAGCTATAGAGCATTGCGATGTTTGCTTGTTGGTCTTGGATGCCACTCGTGGATTTGATGGTCAGGTTCAAAATATTTTCTGGTTAGCAGAGCGTAATAGAAAAGGAATTGTGATTTTGGTAAACAAATGGGACTTGGTTGATAAAGACACCAAAACTTCCAAAGAATTTGAGCAACATATTAGAGAAGAAATAGCACCATTTACTGATGTGCCTATTGTATTCATCTCAGTCTTAAATAAACAACGAATTTTTAAAGCTATAGAAACAGCAGTTGAGGTCTATAAGAATAGAACTAAGCGTATAAAGACTAGTGTGCTTAATGATGTTTTACTTCCAATTATAGAACACAATCCACCGCCAGCTTACAAAGGGAAGTATGTTAAGATTAAATACATTATGCAATTGCCAACTCCGCAACCGCAATTCGCCTTTTTCTGTAATTTACCACAATATGTAAAAGAGCCTTATAAACGTTTTCTTGAAAATCAATTGAGAGATCATTTTGATTTTAATGGAGTTCCTGTAAGCGTGTACATGCGCAAAAAGTAGTAACTTAGCTTTTGCTATGTTGAGATCAGGGCTACATATTATTTGTTTGATTTTTATAATGTTGGGTCAAACGCTATGGGCTCAAAATCCTCCAAATATAACAGCTACCGGAAACCAATTCTATTGTGGTGAAGCACCTATGCCCATTGTAACAGATGTCTCCATTTACGGAGGTTCAGGTGATGACGTACTCGAGGAGGTTTTTGTTCAAATAGCTACTGGATACACCTTGGGCAGTGATGTGTTATCATTAACTGGGATACACCCTAATATAACAGCATCTTGGTCTATCGGAGAAGGCTTGTTGACTTTAACTGGTCCTGCAAGTTTTACTGAATTTGAAAATGCTATTTTAGATATTCAATTTCAAACTTCCGAGAATAATTTTACACAAGATAAATTCTTTTCTATTAACCTAGGCAACGCCAACTTTTTACCTGCAACAGGCCATTATTATTTATATGTTGCCGAAGAAGGTATAACTTGGACAGAGGCAAAAACGGCAGCATCCGAATTAACTTTTTTCGGTCTACAAGGGTATTTGGCTACAATTACTACCGAAGAAGAGGTGCAATTAACAGGAGAACAAGCTGAAGGAACTGGTTGGATAGGTGGATCAGACCAGGCCACAGAAGGAGTCTGGAGGTGGGAAACAGGCCCAGAAGCTGGTCAGATATTTTGGAATGGTGCAGTTAATGGGAGTGCACCTGCTGGTATGTTTGTCTTTTGGAATAATGGTGAACCTAACAATATAGGTGATGAAGATTATGCACATGTCACTGACCCAAGTGTCGGTATCTTGGGATCTTGGAACGATTTACAAGTTCAAGGAGATGCAGTAGGAAGTCCGTACCATCCTCAAGGATATATTGTAGAATTTGGTGGTATGGACGGTGATCCAAATATTGAAGTTTCAGCGAGCTCTATTATTATAATGCCAAAAACAGAAGTAGTCACAAATAGTCTTTGTGATGAGGGATTGGCACAAATCAATTTAACTACTAATGCAGATGAGGTGTTTTGGTATGCAGCGGAAACTTCTACTGAGATAATTAATACAGGTCTCAGTTTTGAGGATTATATTGATGCAAACACAACCTACTATTTATTACCCTTATTTAATGGTTGTTCCGATGGAAATAGAATTCCTGTAACGGTTAATGTCTATGCTTCACCAATTGCAAATGATATTACGATTATTCAATGTGATGATGAAGTTATTGACGGAATTTCAAGCTTCAACCTTTATAACTATACAGATGATATTGTAAGAAATGAGCAAGGGCAGGTTGTGCCGATTTGGGATGTCTATTTTTTTGAAGATACCATGCTACAGAACCAGATAGATGGAAATAACTATGTAAATACATCAAACAATCAAATTATTTACGCTCAGGTCTATGATGAGTTTACGGATTGCTTTTCGGTATCCGAAGTCACTTTACAAGTCAATATACCACAACAGTTTGCAGCAAGTTTAGAAGTCTGTGATGATTTTATTGAAGATGGCTTTGCATTTTTCAATCTCACCGAAGCTGATTCTCAAATATTGGAAAATTCTCCTGTAAATGCGTCCTTGGGTTACTATGTAACATATAATGACGCCTTATTAAGGGTGAATGAAATCACAGAAGACTATTTTAATGAAGTGGCTTATAGTCAAACGGTCTATGCCAGAGTTGATATAGATGAAACATGTTATGCTATTAACGAAGTTAATTTAACTGTTAAAGACTTACCCAATGTTACTCAGTATGAAGAAGTGTATTATTGTTTAAACACTTTTCCTGAAACAATTACACTTTCTGGAGGCATCATAGATGATACACCTAATAATTATGCCTATGATTGGTCAACAGGTGAGACTACAATAAATATTGAAGTCAACGAAACAGGGACTTACGAAGTGTTTGTAACAAAACCAGCAGGCTGTACCAATAGAAGAACTATTGTGGTGCTTCCATCGAGTACTGCAGTAATTGAAACCATTGAAGTTACCGATATATCAGAAAATAATATGATAACTGTTTTGGTATCAGGTGATGGTGACTATGTTTATGCACTAGATGATGAAAATGGTGTTTATCAAGAATCCAATAGTTTTGAAAATGTTTCGGCAGGTATTCACACGGTTTATGTAAAAGATATAAAAGCAGATTGCGGAATAGTTTCAGAGGATATTTCAGTTTTAGGTTTCCCAAAGTTTTTTACACCAAATGCAGACGGAAAAAACGATTTTTGGGAAATTAAGGGTTTTTCAACTCAGTTCCCAGTGACTTACAGCGTAGAGGTTTTTAATCGATATGGTAAGATTATCACTGTACTAGATAAAGACAATCCCAAATGGGATGGTAAATATAATGGTTTGTTATTGCCAACTGATGATTATTGGTTTGTTGCAAAATTGGCCGATGGTAGGACATTTAAAGGCCACTTCACTTTAAAGCGTTGAGGGTAAAAACTGTCTTTGATAATAAATTTCTTATATTTAATTAAAAGATTAAATGTTAAGAACCATAACCATATTGTATTTTGTTATGCTATCCTCTAGTCATTTTTATGGACAAGGATCGGCAAACATATGGTATTTTGGTACAAATGCAGGCTTAGACTTTAGCAATGGGTTTCCTGAGGTTTTATTTGATAGTGAAATGGCAACTTTAGAAGGTTGTGCCACTATATCAAACGATTTTGGAGAATTGTTATTTTACACGGATGGTTTAAATGCTTATAATAGAAATCATCAAGTGATGCAAAATGGTACAGGGCTCGGTGGTGATTTTTCTAGTTCTCAATCCGCATTGATTGTCCCAAAGCCAGGAACTGAGAATTGTTATTATATTTTTACCGTAGATGCGGATGGAGGACCTAACGGATTACAATATTCTGAAGTGAATATGGATTTAGACAATGGTTTAGGCGCTATAACCAATACTAAAAATGTTCTTTTATTTACTCCGGCAACAGAACAACTTACAGCTACTAAGATAAACCAGCAAGATGCTTATTGGGTGTTAGGCCATAAGTTAAATAGCAATGAGTATTTAGCCTACAATGTTAATGCTTTAGGTGTAAATCCAAATCCGGTAATATCGGCAATAGGCTCAGAAGTAACGATAGATAACAATATTGGGCAAATGAAATTTTCGCATCAAAGAAATCGTTTAGCGGCTGCAAGATCTTATGAAGTACAAATTTTTGATTTCAATAATTTAACGGGAGTTTTATCAAATTTATTATCATTGGATTTTAGTGATAATTTTTATGGAGTTGAATTCTCTCCAAATGGTGAAGTATTATATTCCTCTCATTTTGATAGTGGTTTTTTTTTAGGTGGAGGTGTGAGACAGTTTTATTTATACTCCAATGACGCTGAACAAATTTCGTTTTCGAGTATTGATTTGGTATTTGAAGAAAATGCTTTATTTGGATCGTTACAACTTGCCCCAGATGGAAAAATTTATATTGCAAGAGTAGATGACAATAGTTTGGATGTAATTGAAAACCCTGATGTGGCAGGTCTGGACTGTAATTATATTACTCAAGCAATTAACCTTCAAAACAATACATCAATATTTGGCTTACCAACATTCATTCAACCATATATTGATGCTACATTTGAAATTTGTCCAGGTGAAGTAATATATTTCCATTCGCAGATTATTGGTGATCTTGATTCACTTATTTGGGATTTTGGAGATGGTAATACATCGGTAGAAGTAAATCCTTCACATACTTATAGCTCTCCTGGTACTTACGAGGTAACATTAACTGTAATGTTAGCGGGGCAATTTATAACTGAATCTAAAACTGTTACTGTATTAAATGAGTCGATTGTTTATTCAGCAGATTTTGTTCAATGCGACGATGAAATATCCGATGGCTTCACGACATTTTATTTAAGTAACTATAATGAATTTTTATATGAGGTTGTTGATGTTCGTAATTTGCAGTCTAATGTTGTGACCTTTTATGAAGATAGTAACTATATTAATGATATTAATAGTGAGAGTTATATCAATACGAGTAATCCCCAAGTTATTTATGCAATAATTGAAGTGCCTGAAACTGGTTGTTTTTATGACGTAGAAGTCAATTTAAGTGTCGCAGATGAGTTGTTGGATAACATCAATATAGACCAATGTATAGATAGTAGTTTAAATGGTATTACTAGCTTTGATTTGTCAATGGCTACAAATCAAATCTTAAACAGTACTACGACCAATCTTACTATTGTATATTATGAAACTTACAGCGATGCAATAGATCAAGAGAGTTCTTTGGCAGACATTTTTACAAATAACATACCTTATGGTCAAATTATATATGCTAGAGCTGAAAATGGTGGGGTTTGTTATGGTATATATCCTGTTAATTTAAATGCTTATGATATCCCAGATGTTATAGAGCAAGAAGATCTATATATATGTACCGACTCAGTCTTGGAAATATTGACTTTAGATAATGGTGTTACAAGCGGAAATGCGGAAGACTATACCTACAATTGGTCAACTGGGGAGGTAACACAACAAGTTCAGGTTAGTGAACCAGGTACATATACTGTTACTATAAGCACTGAGCAAGGTTGTACAGTAGAGAGAATTATAAATGTTTTGCCATCTAGTGTTGCAAATATTCAAAATATAGAGATTACAGGTAATCCAAATAACAGTGTGGTTTATGTAAGTGTATCTGGTGATGGAAATTATATGTTTGCTCTCGATGATGAATATGGTAGCTACCAATCCTCTCAAGCTTTTAACAATGTATCTCCCGGCATCCATACGGTTTTTGTAAAAGATATAAAAGGAGATTGCGGTGTTATTTCTGAGACTTTTTCGGTTTTGGGATACCCAAATTTTTTTACTCCAAATAGTGATTCAATAAATGATACATGGCATTTGCTAGGGAATGTCCAAGAATTTCGTGTATCAGCAGTTGTTGAGATATTTAATAGGTACGGAAAATTATTAGCGATACTTGATGATAACAATCCCAATTGGGATGGTAAATATAATGGCGCGTTATTGCCAACTGATGATTATTGGTTTGTTGCAAAATTAGCCGATGGTAGGACATTTAAAGGTCATTTCACTTTAAAGAACTAATTGAAACTTTATATTTCTTTTAAGAAAATTCATACGATTTATTGCTTTCTTGCGTTTTTAATTTAGCTATTATTTAAAACCATCAATCAATCAATCTTTATGAAAAAACTATGTTTAGTTTTTGCATTACTGCTTACAGTATATTCTTTCTCTCAAGAAAAATCATTTGAAATCACAGGAAAACTCATGGCTGAGGATACTGAAAGCCCTGTTGAGTCAGCAACAATTTACTTAGAACGTGTTAAGGATAGTAGTGTTGTAACATATACCATTTCAGATAAAGAAGGAAAGTTTAAATTAGAAGGTACAGCCTATGCAGACAGCTTAAATTTCTATGTGTCTTACGTGGGTTACAGTACTTACTTTAAAAAAGTGTTAATCGATAAAGAAAAAATTGATCTTAAAACGATTACCATGCAAGTGGATAATAGACTCGATGAAGTTCTCGTAAAATCTACGGCACCCATCACGGTTAAACAAGATACACTAGAGTTTAATGTAAAATCATTTAAAACAAAAAAGGACGCCAATGTTGAGGATTTGCTTAAGCAATTACCTGGTGTTGAGGTAGATGATCAAGGTAATATTACGGTTAATGGCAAGCCTGTGAACAAAATCTTGGTGAATGGTAAACCGTTTTTTGGAAACGATCCTACCATAACCACTAAGAACCTGACCAAAGATATCATTGAAAAAATTCAGATTGTGGATACCAAAACCAAGTCCGAAGCTTTTTCTGGTGAAGCTGGTGATCAAGAAAATAAAACCATTAATCTTACCATTAAAGAAGAAAATAACAAAGGTGTTTTTGGACGTGTTTCAGCTGGTGCTGGTACGGACGAGCGCTATGAATATGCTGGTATGCTTAACTTTTTTGATAATGACAGGCGTATTAGCATACTTGCAGGAGGTAACAATATTAATTCTCCAGGTTTTAGTTTTGGTGAAATTTCTAAAATGTTTGGAACAGGAGGCGGAATTTCATTTAACAGTAACGGGACGTTTGCGGTTGGTGGTCGTTCATTTGGTGGAGGGCAAGGTATTACAACATCGCGGAGTACAGGTTTAAATTACGCCGATGTTATAGGCGAAACCATAGATATTTCTACAGATTATTTTAATTCTTCGAGTAATTCGGAAAACGAAACATCATCAGAACGTGAAACCATTTTGGCGGATTCGAGATTTTTTACAAACTCCAATTCCAGATCTATCAGTGATACAGACAGTCACTCAGCTAACCTCGAATTTGAAATAGAAACGGATTCTACATTTCAACTTAATATAGAACCGTCTTTTAGTTACTCTAAATCAAAAACGTTTTATGATAGCAATGATGAAACACTTGATGAAGATATGGTATTGACCAACCAATCTTCTGTAAATTCTGAAGTAGAACGTTACGCAAGGGAATTTTCTACAGACTTATCTGCAACTAAACGATTTGGAAGCAAGGGTGCTTTTGTGAGAGCCGAATTATCGACCAATGTAAGCAAGCAAGAAAGTGATGATTTTTTAAACTCTGTCGCTGAAATTTTTGGTACAGAACCAGAAACCATAGTTAGGGATCAGTTCACAGATGGTCTTAATGATAGCTATGGGTTTTCTACAGAACTTACTTATAGATTACCAATAATCGAAAAGAAATTTTTTCTGAATTTTGAATATCGATACTCTAGGGATAAAGACAGAAATAGAGAAAGTACTTTTGATTTTGATGACAACACCCAAGGCTTCACGAATTTTAATACGGAATTAAGTACAGATTTTGAATATACCGACTCTAGGAGTGTGCCTAATTTTGGCGCTACTTTTAGAGGTGAAAAATTATACACACGTTTCGATATAGGTTATAACATTCGTACGCTAGAAAACAACGATCTATTGCGCCCGCAGTTTAATGTAGAGCGTCAATTTAAAAATATTGAAGCGAGTTACAGGGTAAATTATAGGTTTAGTCCTAAATCATCAATTTACGGAAGTTATTGGTTACGAAACAATCCACCAGCATTGAGACAATTACAGGCGTTTACGGATGTATCCAATCCGTTAAGTGTTATCATTGGTAACCCAAACCTAGAGCCTTCTAATCGCCATAGTTTTTATGCTGGCTATAATGGCTTCGATTGGCAAAAGCGAACCGGTTTTTATGCCAATATTAATGCGAGTTTTACGGATAATCAAGTGGTTTCTAAATCTGTGGTAGATCCAGAAACATTGGTAAGGACAACTACATACGAAAATGTAGATGGTAATTATAATTTTGGTATTTCGGGTAATTACAGCAAGGAAATAAGGATAGATACTTTAAAAAAGGTAAAGTTTAATTTAAGAACTCGATTTAACCGAAGTAAAAACATCAACTTTAATAACGATGTGCAATATGCCAGCACTGTAAATACCATTTCACCTCGTCTTGGTGTTGATTTTTACTGGGAAAAAGTCATGGAGATAAGACCGTTTTACGAACTCAATATTTCTAATAATGCCTACGATATTGATGCGTTTGAAGATATTAATTTTATAAGTCATAATGCTGGGTTGAGAACAGCGACTTTTTTACCCAAAAAGTTTGAATGGCGAAATGACATCAACTTTAATTACAACCCAAATGTGGCTGAAGGCTTTCAGAAAAGTGCTTGGTTTTGGAATTCTACATTAACCTACAGCTTGCTAAAGGATAAAGGGTTAATTACTTTAAAAGTGTACGATTTGCTCAACCAAAACACCAATGCAAGACGTATAGCCACGCAAGATTATATTCAAGATTCCCAAAGTACCGTTTTAAGACAATACTTTATGCTTGGCTTTAGCTATAAATTCAATAGTCTAGGAAGTAAAGGTGAAGTAGGTAAGGATAGTTTTTTCTTTTTAGATTAGTCCCAAAGAAGAAACAAAGAATCTAGAGCTTTACTCACACCTTTATAATACATTTCAGATTTAAATTCTGGCACCATAATGTTTTCAATAATCATTTGGCATTCATAGTAAGAAATGGTTTTTTCGGTTCCTAAACCAGTTGAAATGGCAATTTCTCTATCATACTTGGATATTGTGATCAATAAGCCATTGTTTTTTTCTTTGGTGCCGATTCCCCAAGATTCTGCCACCTGAGTACTGAAGTATAGTATATCTTCATTTTTTGGAATGGAATCAACAGTTAAAACCGCAGCTTGATTTGTGGTTGACTTCTCAAAATCCAGAATTTTTTGAGTTAATGAATCGCGCTCAGACTGCGTAAATAAATTTGAAGTGTCATAGACAACACTCTGGTTTACATTTTCAGGAATATAAGAGGAAACAGTAGTGTTCTTGTTATCCTTACACCCAAAAAGGATAATAAAAGCAAGAATTAGGTACGGTACTTTTTTCATCTCAAAACGTTTAATTCAGGAAACGGGTTTAGAAAACGGCTAACTGCCTACTGAGTACTGATAATTGCAAATTTTTCCCCTTAGGGGAAATGTCCGCAGGACAATGGGTCTTTACCATCCACCAGAAGCTCCACCACCTCCAAAGCTACCGCCTCCGAAGCCTCCACCAAATCCGCCTCCGCCAAAGCTGCCGCCTGAAGAACCTCCGCCAAAGATACCACCAGAGGATGAGCCTCTAGAATAACTTCCACGACCCATATTACTTAAAATAATAGCTTCTAAGATACTTCTAGCATCATCATCGTTTCTGTTACCTCTATTGCCACCGCGGCCACCACCACGAGTTTTGGATATAGCTATGATAAATATGATGAATATTACAAATAAGATAAAGAATACTGCAAAAGGGAATTCGCTGCTGTTACTTTGTCTTGTACTTTGATATTCGCCATTCATTACTTCAAAAATGGCATCTGTAGCTCTGTTTAATCCACCATAATAATCGTTGCGTTTAAAATATGGGATTATATCTCTATCAATGATTCGCTTACTTAAGGCGTCTGTCAATAAATGTTCAACGCCTTTACCAGTATTGATTCCGATTTTACGATCGTCCTTGGCTAAAAGTATAAGAATACCGTTGTCTTCTTTTTCTTGGCCAATTCCCCATTTTTCGCCCCATTGTGCTCCGAGATAATTGATATATTCACCTTCGGTGGAGCTTATTATGGCTATAACAATTTGTGTAGAGGTTGTATCTGAATATCGAATCAATTTTTCTTCTAAACTGCTTTTTTGAGATGGAGTTAGAAGATTGATATCATCATAGACACTGGTCTGAAATTCTGGCACAGGTGGAATCTCATATTGTGCATAAACACTAAAAACACTAGCTAGACAGAGAAAAAAAACGATATATCTTAATGTTTGCATTAGCCTTTAGAGATTGTGTTATCTAATTCATTTCTATCTCCATGCTCCCAAGGAAAATGTTTTGAAAGCACTTTACCAGCCTCATGGATACCATCAATGATACCTTGCTTAAAATTCCCTGATTTGAACTGTGACGAGATTTTGTCGCGAGTAGAGTTCCAAAAATCAGAACCAACTACATTGTTGATGCCTTGATCGCCAAAAATCACAAAGGCTTTATTGTCAACAGCCACATAAATGAGCACTCCATTTTGCTGGCTGGTGTTATCCATTTTTAAAATATGGAAAACCTCCAAGGCACGTTCGTACACATCAATATTACATTTCTGTTCTAAGTGTACACGGATTTCACCTGAGGTCTCACGTTCAGCAACTCGAATAGCTTCAATGATTTCCTCTTCTTCTTTTGTAGTTAGGAAATCTTCAATATATGGCATAGGATTTTTTAATTAAAATCGAATTCTACGTCAACAGGTTTTTCTGCTCCAGCTTCGGCTTCATAATATCCCATTTCATCAAAACCTAGAATACCAGCAATGATTTTATTTGGGAACGTTCTAACGTGATTATTGTATGGCTCAACCGATTCATTAAATCGATCTCTAGCTACGTTAATTCGGTTTTCTGTACCTTCCAATTGACTTTGAAGTTCAACAAAATTTTGGTTAGCTTTTAAATCTGGGTAGCGTTCAACAGTAACTAATAATCTAGATAGAGCACTACTTAATCCACTTTGGGCTTGTTGAAATCTTGCTAAATTTTGTGGACTTAAATCTTCAGCATTATTAATATTAATTTCTGGCTTAGATGCTTCTGCCCGAGCTTTTATAACGGCTTCTAAGGTACTCTTTTCAAAATCTGCAGCACCTTGTACAGTTTTAACTAAGTTTCCAATAAGATCATTACGTCGTTGATAGCTGCTTTCAACATTAGACCAAGATTTTTTTGCAGATTCTTCAAGTTTTACAGCTGTATTGTTCACATTCATTCCCCAAAATGCAATGATTACTACTAGCACTAATGGAATTATCCATTTTTTCATAATTAGTGAGTTTTAAAGTTGATTTTTTATTTTGATGAGCTGAGCCTTAATGTCTTCTAGCTTTTCAATGATTTCAAATTTTTCGAGGGATTGCTTCTTTTCTTCTTTGAGATGAATTTTTGCTCCCTCTAAAGTAAAACCTCTTTCCTTTACCAGATGGTAGATGAACTTTAAATTTTTAATATCCTCTGGAGTGAATTTTCGGTTGCCCTTGGCATTTTTCTTTGGCTTTATAACATCAAATTCCTTTTCCCAAAAGCGGATTAAAGATGCATTGACATTAAATGCTTTGGCAACTTCACCAATACCGTAATAACGTTTTTCTGGTAATTCTATATGCATCTTAATCGAGGGATTGATTTTCTAAAGAAGCTCTTTGAAGCAATACATCAAATTCTTCTGGTGATAGATTTCCATAATAGAAGTTTATAGGGTTGATGCGCTCACCATCCTTAAAAATCTCGTAATGCAAATGCGGAGCTTCAGAACGTCCTGTACTTCCTACAAAACCTATTAAATCTCCACGCTTTACACGTTGGTTAACTCTTACATTGTATTTGTATAAATGGGCATAAAGTGATACGTAGCCAAAACCATGGTCTATACGAATATGTTTACCATAACCTGTAGAGCTATTGTCCGCGCGTTTTACAACACCATCGCCAGTGGCATAAACAGGTGTGCCTCGTGGTGCTGTAAAGTCCATCCCAAAATGGAACTTTCTAACCTTGGTAAAGGGATCTGTTCTGTAACCATAACCAGATGCCATCCGTGTTAAATTAAGATTGTTAACTGGTTGTATAGCTGGTATAGCTTCTAAAAATTTTTCTTTGTCCTCAGCCAATTTTGCAATTTCATCCAAAGATTTGGATTGTACTACTATAGCTTTTTCCAGTATATCTAATCGCTTATTGCTTTCTGCAATTAATTGCGAGTTGTCAAAACCTTCAAATTTCTTATAACGGTTGATACCACCAAATCCCGCTCGTCTTTGCTCTTCTGGTATTGGGTTAGCTTCAAAATAAAGTCTATATATCGCATTGTCACGCTCTTCAACGTTTTCTAGAGCAGCAATGGCGTCATCCATACGTTTGTTGAGGAGTTCATATTGTAACTCCATATTCTGTAACTCTCTGGCCAATTGGCGCTCTTTAGGAGATTCAATATAATGGCTCACTATGGCAAAAGACAAAAAACCAAACAGAGCCGCTGCTAAAAGAAAAATAGTGGCATATTTAAAGGTTGTCCTTTTTTTGCGCTTTATCTTACGGTAAGAAAGCGTCTCAGCATCATAATAATATTTTACCTTAGCCATGTTTGAATTTATACTATTTTTGCAGCTACAAAGCCCAAAACGCAAGCCAATTTTATTAGCGCAACGACCAAAGATAAAAATTGTTTTGCAATTGTGGTAATATAAACTAAACAAGCTATAATTTCAGTATATGAAGTCTCAAGATATTCGCGATAAATTTTTAAAATTCTTTGAAAGCAAACAGCACCTTATTGTTCCGTCTGCTCCAATGGTATTAAAGGATGATCCGACTTTAATGTTCGTCAATTCTGGGATGGCACCTTTTAAGGAATATTTTTTAGGCAATGCAGACCCTAAGAAAAATCGAATTGCAGATTCTCAAAAATGCCTAAGGGTGTCTGGTAAGCATAACGATTTAGAAGAAGTTGGTTATGATACTTATCACCACACTCTTTTTGAAATGCTCGGTAACTGGAGTTTTGGCGATTACTTTAAAAAAGAGGCTATTGCTTGGGCTTGGGAATTACTGACTGAAGTTTACGGTATTGATAAAGACATTCTCTATGTCACCGTTTTTGAGGGTAGTGATGATGATAGTTTAGATGTTGACCAAGAAGCTTACGACATTTGGAAACAATACATTTCTGAAGACCGTATTCTTATGGGCAACAAAAAAGACAACTTTTGGGAAATGGGAGACCAAGGCCCTTGCGGACCTTGTAGCGAAATCCATGTAGATATTCGT
The DNA here is from genome assembly GCF_047126865.1 of Winogradskyella sp. MIT101101. Taxonomy (NCBI): domain Bacteria; kingdom Pseudomonadati; phylum Bacteroidota; class Flavobacteriia; order Flavobacteriales; family Flavobacteriaceae; genus Winogradskyella; species Winogradskyella sp. MIT101101. The sequence continues at coordinate 2,925,649 of NZ_CP138982.1, forward strand.
TCAGCTGACGACAAAGCGAAAGTGGACGGAAAATCATTAGTTAATATGGACCATCCTCAGGTTGTGGAAATCTGGAACCTGGTCTTTATGCAGTACAACCGTAAAGCAAATGGTTCTCTCGAGATCTTGCCAAATAAACATATTGATACAGGTATGGGCTTTGAACGTTTGTGTATGGTATTACAAGACGTTCAGTCTAATTACGATACGGATGTTTTTACGCCAATTATAAGGGAGATTGAAACCATTTCGGGAAAAGGATATGGCAAAGATGATAAAACTGATATTGCGATTAGAGTGATATCAGATCACGTAAGAGCCGTTGCATTTTCTATAGCAGATGGACAGTTGCCCAGCAATACAGGAGCTGGTTATGTGATTCGAAGAATTTTGCGTAGAGCGATTCGTTATGGATTTACATTTTTAAACCAGAAAGAACCTTTTATCTATAAACTTACGGATACATTGAGCAAGCAAATGGGAACTGCATTTCCGGAGCTTAAGAATCAAAAGCGACTTATTGAAAATGTCATTAAAGAGGAAGAGCATTCTTTTTTGAGAACTTTGGATCAAGGCTTATTGTTGTTGGATAGGGTCATTGAGAACTCTAAGTCCGAAACCATTTCTGGTACAAAAGCCTTTGAATTATATGACACTTATGGTTTTCCATTGGATTTAACCCAACTTATTGCCAAGGAAAAAGGCTATACCATTGATGAAGCTGGTTTTAATGCTGAAATGAAAAAGCAAAAAGACCGCTCTAGGGCTGCTTCGGCTTCGGAGACTTCGGATTGGGTAGTTTTAAAAGAAGATGATACGGAAGAATTCATAGGTTACGACACTTTGGCTGTTGATGTAAAGTTGACGCGCTATAGAAAAGTGACCTCAAAAAAAGAAGGAGAGCAATATCAATTGGTGTTTAATATGACACCATTTTATCCTGAAGGAGGTGGACAAGTTGGTGACAAAGGTTCCATTGAAGCTTCAAATGGAGAGGTGATTTATATATTGGATACAAAAAAAGAGAACAATGTCATCATCCATATTGCCAAGAATTTACCAGAGCATTTAAATGATACGTTTAGAGCAGAGGTCAATGAAGAGCATAGACGTTTATCAGCAAGTAACCATACGGCAACACACTTATTGCACCAAGCGTTAAGAACAGTTTTAGGTGAACATGTGGAGCAAAAAGGATCTTTGGTACGACCAAAATCCTTGCGTTTCGATTTTTCGCATTATGCAAAAGTTGAACCAGACCAATTACAGCAAATTGAAGATTTTGTCAATGCAAGGATAAAGGAAAACCTTCCGTTGGAAGAGCAGCGCAATATCCCGATGCAAAAAGCTTTGGATGAAGGTGCTTTGGCATTATTCGGAGAAAAATATGGAGATACGGTAAGAGCTATTCGCTTTGGTCAGTCTATGGAATTGTGTGGTGGAACACATGTGCCAAATACAGGGGATATTTGGCATTTTAAGATTAAATCCGAAGGTGCTATTGCTGCAGGAATAAGACGAATTGAAGCCATAACCAATATGGCTGTCGGTGATTATTTTGAAACTATAGATAAAGAGTACCAAGCCTTAAAGGAAGTTTTGAAAAACCCTAACGAACCTGTAAAGGCAGTTGAAAATTTACAATCTGAAAATGCTGATTTAAAGAAACAGATAGAACAATTACTTAAGGATAAGGCCAAAAATGTAAAGGGTGATCTTAAGAATGAAATTGTTGATGTCAATGGCGTAAACTTCATCGCCAAAAAAGTAGATTTAGATGCTTCAGGTATCAAAGACTTGTGTTTTGAATTGGGTGGTGAGGTCGATAACCTATTTGCAATATTCGGTGCGGATAATAACGGAAAAGCTTTATTATCTTGTTATATATCTAAGAGTCTCGTTGCAGAGAAAGACTTAAATGCTGGGACAATAGTTAGAGAACTAGGTAAACATATCCAAGGTGGAGGTGGTGGTCAACCATTCTTTGCGACTGCTGGTGGAAAGAATCCAGATGGGATTGAGGAGGCTTTAAAGGCTGCAAAAAATTATCTTTAAGTTTGTCCTTCTGCACTTGATGTGGAATCTAATATGAATCTTCAAACCAACATACCACTAAAGCCTCAGCAGCATAATCAAATAGATTACAACTCTAAGATGATGCTTCTAGGGTCGTGTTTTTCAGAAAATATTGGAGAAAAATTTGATTATTTTAAGTTTCAATCCATTGTAAATCCATTCGGAATTCTATTTCATCCCATAGCTATTGAAACCCTTATAACTAGAGCTATCAATAAAGACTATTATTCCGAAAATGAATTGATTTCCCATAACGAACAATGGAGTTGTTTAGATGCACATTCTAGGTTGAATAGCATTTCAAAAGGTGAGCTATTAATTACTCTAAATAAAACTTTAGACGAAACGAATCAACAACTTAACGAGTCAACCCACATTGTAATAACATTAGGAACCAGTTGGGTTTACAGACATATTGCCACAGATAAAATCGTTGTTAATTGCCATAAATTACCTCAAAAACAGTTTTTAAAGGAATTACTTTCAGTTGAGCAAATTTCAGAATCACTTGAAGCTATTGTTAGTTTGATAAAAAGTATAAATCCTAAGGTTAACTTCATATTTACGGTCTCTCCAGTTAGGCATATAAAGGATGGTTTTGTGGAAAACACAAGAAGCAAATCGCATTTAATTGCTGCAATACATCAAACTGTAGAACCAAGAACACAACAATATTATTTTCCTTCATACGAAATTGTAATGGACGAGTTAAGAGACTACCGTTTCTACAATGAGGATATGTTGCACCCAAATAAGCTTGCTATAGATTACATCTGGGAAAAGTTTAAAAATGTTTGGTTATCAGAAGACGCTCTGAAAACCGCAGAACAAGTTGCGGCCATCCAAGCAAAAAGAGCGCATAGGCCGTTCAACCCCAATTCTGAAGCACATCAACAATTTCTTAGGAAACTTCAAACAGAAATGGAGACTTTAAATAGACAATATCCACATATTAAGTTCAATTAAAATAACCTAACGAATTGGTCTCTTTAGTCGTTCCTTGACCATTTCAAAGTTCTTTTTACTCGTGCGCTCCCAACGATAGATGTTATGTTTTTTATCGCGTTGTCCACTTTGTTTTTCTTTTTTCTCTCTTATTTCCTTTACCCAATTAAAGCGTTTTCTAGTAATAGAAATTACAAGCTCATCGTTGCATCCTAAACTTTCAAGCGCATTAAGAGCAGCAATAGACACGTTTTGAATTTTATCGTTCATCGCATGCAGCAAAATAGGTACGGACGAAGGTCTGCCAACATGCTCTAGAGCCTCTGCCGCTAACTGACGTGTTTTATAATTGCCATGTTTTAAAGCATATTCTAATTTATCTACAGCATTAGCGTGCATCCAACTTAAGATGGTGTTTTTTGAAGGCTGAACTAGCTTCAATATAAAGAGTAGATATGAAAAAGAATTTTGCATAAAACAGGTGTTGGCTATTAATTATATGTAGTAAAATTCAACATATTGTTACAAAAATCACCTCAAACACTACGCTTATATGTTTTTAAATAACTGATAATTAATGAATTGTAAAAATATACGTAATTCATCGTATGTTTTGCCTTTATCTTATTGTTGAGATTTGTCTCAGTATTAACCAATAAATATTTCAACAATGAGAACTTTAAAAAACTTCATGTTATTAGTAATGACAGTATCCTTAGTGGCATTGACATCATGCAAAAGTGATGACGATGGCGGAGGAGGTGGAGATGCACCTTCAGGAACCCTAACCGCAAGCGTTGATGGTACTAATTTTCAATCTTTAGATATTTCATCTTCAGCGACCGTAGCAAATAATGGACAGAACTTAATCATTATAGCTTCAAATAGTGATGGGAATGCCTTTGCAATAACTATCATTGGTTATTCTGGCCCAGGAACTTACCCACTTGGAGGCGGAGCTAATATTTTTAACTCTGCTTCATACACAGAAACCGATGTGGATATTAATAATCCTCAGAATTCAACAACAGAAATTTGGCAGGCACCTTATGACGACACACAAGTTGGTGAAATCAATATCTCAGAGGAAACAGATTCTAAGGTGATAGGGACATTTAACTTCTCTGGGAAAAATGTAAATGGAGATCAATCTGTGAAGACTATTACCAATGGATCTTTCAATTTAGATAAGCAGACTACATAATTGATGAGTATGAAAACGCTATTAATTCAAATTAAAAAGGCAATGATGTTGGTACTCGTTTTAGGTGCTACATCATTGTTTGCTCAAGAAACACCAGACTTTAAATATGATCTTGGTGCTAAGATTAATGATATGACGATAACCGTTGGAGGGACTGTTGTTGTAGCTACCAATGACGGTTTGGTAGGGATAAAACCTGGTAGTAATGAGTTATTATTCAACTTTACAGATTATGGAAGAGTAAAGCCAGAAGAATTGAACTATATACCATTATCTCCTTATGTAATGGTAGGGCAAACCGGTTTTGGAAACTTGTCTTCTAAAAAAGCTGTGATAGACCATGTTTCAGGTAAAATACTTTTTACAACAGAGTCTAAAGGCTGGAAGAATGTATTTACTTGCGACGTTATGATGCCACAGAACAAGCTCGTGGTAAGTGGATTTCAAAAGGGTGGAGGTAAAGCTGAAAATGTAACTCCAAAAGTTGCTGTATATGATTTAGGTACAGGTGAGGAGGATTATTCATTTTTCTTGGTGAAGCCAGGAAAAGTAACCATGAAAAATTATGCTGTTACTGGTAAGCCATTACTTTTAAAGGATAAAATGTTAATCCCTACAAGTCAAGGTATTATTGCAAAATCAAAATCGGGAGAAACACTTTGGGAAAATAAGGTGAAGAATGTCAATTGGATGACCAGCAATGAAGCCGAAACAGATATTTATGCTTTTGCCGCAACCGCTAATGGAAAAAACACTAGGATCTATAAAATAGGAGCCAATGGTTCTGAAGCATGGCAAGACGAACGTAAAGTGAAAGGAAGTGTTTCTAACTTTCAGATATTGCCACAAGGATTGGCTGTTGTAAGTGATGTGGCAGGTGGTAGTGGTGCATTAGCCGCTAAGTCTGAATCAAAAATTACAATGTTCAATGCCTCTAATGGTGAGGATCTTTGGGATAAAGCACCAAAAACCAAAGGCTATGTGCAACATTTCTATATTATGGAAGATGGTATTTTATTCGGTATTCAGTCAGGAGGAATCAATAAAGTCTCTTATGATGGTAAACCGTTATTCAAAAAGCCTTTAAAAACAGGAGAGAATATTCTAACTATGGCAGAAACGCCACAAGGACTTATTTATATCACTTCAGAAGACGCCAATATTGTTAATCTAGAAACTGGTGACCAGGTGTGGTCTAAGCCATTAAAGTTTAAAAGAGCAAATGTGGTTAGTTCTACTTTAGATGAAAAAAACAACAGGTACTTAATTGCCGCAGATGAAAAATTATGGAGTATTAATACAAGTTCTGGTGATTCAGAAATCTTAGTAGAAGTCGATTTTGAAGGAAAAGAAGATCCAACTGGTTTAGAGGTTAGAGATGGAGGTATTTTGCTGAGCTCAGATCAAAATATAATGCTGCTCGACTGGGATGGTAAAACTAATTGGCATGAGTACCACAGAGCACCAGGTAAAAGTGCTTTTGGTGCTATATTAGCGGGAGCAGTGGCTGTAGCTTCTACAGGATTGGCTATGGATGCTTCCCTGCGCGCTGGCGCAAACAAAAATTATCTTGGTCAGTATAACCAGTATGGTGCAAGAATGAAACGCACAGCAGATATGTTCTCAGCAATTGGTACAGCATCTTTTAATGAGATGGCAAAACGTTTTAAAGCAACGTCCGCAACCAAGGATGCGCAGTTTGTTTTAACCAAATTAGATGATGGTGTAGGTTTGGTTAAACTAAATAAAGATACTGGCAATACCGAAAAAGAAATTGTACTAAAGGATAAAAAACCAGTGTACAAAGTAGATGAGTATGGTGGGTTTCTATATTATAAACCAAACGATAAGATCATATACGCTTACGATCTTAGTAAATAAATCTTGTTGTTGAGATTTGTTATGATTAGGCGTAATTATTTACAGATTGCGCTTAATCTTTTTAAATTGTCCATTAATCGAAAAAAAATAGACCTACGCCTAAATAATGATATATTAGTAATGCTATTAATCAATTTTTTTAAAAAAGCATCAGTTATAATTTCTGTAATAAATCACAGAATATACCTGATGCTTTTTGTGTCTATACCAGTTATGAGAAAACTATCATTAAGTTGTTGCTTAATTCTGTACACCTTCTTCGGTTTTTCTCAAAACTTAGACAGTCTGCTTACCGAGGCTAGAACAATAAAGGATGATTCTGTTAAAATAAGAATGTACAACAAAATTGGGTTCAGCTATATCTTTAACGATACGGACAAAGCGCTTGATGTTATAAAAGAAGGTAAGCAACTTGCCAATAATGCAAATTTTAAATTTGGACTTACGGAATTGACAAATACCCATGGTATTTACATGGATGTTACTGGGAAATCAGACTCTGCTGCTTATTATTTCGAAAAGGCCCTAAAGATGAGTAGGGAGTATAACTTTGACAACATTGAGTCCATGTGCTTAAATAATCTTGGAATGTTCAATTGGAACAGAGGCAACTATAACGATGCGCTCGACTATTTTTTCCAATCCCTAAAAATGGATGAAGCGAGAGATAGCGAACGTTCAACATCAGCTTCTTTAAACAACATAGGGCTTATATACCAAGAAATGAATCTGGCCGAAAAGGCATTGACCTATCATAAAAAAGCATTAGAAGTACGTAAAAAATATAATCTTGAAAATGAACAGATTGCCTCATATAACAATATTGGCATTAATCTAAAGGATTTAGGGCGATTAGATGAAGCGATAGCAACGTACAAAACAGGTATTGCTCTTGCCGAAAAGAAGAATAACCTCATAGATTACTATCGCTTGCTAGACAATTTGGCCAATGCCTATTATGTTAAAGGAAACACAGATTTAGCACTCTCAACCTATTTAAAGGCTTTAGACAAACCACAAAACTTTAAGGCAGACGAAAAAAGCATTTTGGCCCTTTATAATAATATTGCAACATTGTATAATGAGCGTAATGAGCCTAAAAAAGCACTCTCGTATATAAATAAAGGTTTTACACTGGTTGATAAATATCCTGAAATTGAATTGGTGGCAACAGATCTTTATTTAAGCAGTGCAGAAGCACATTATATGCTCAATAATTATGACAAAGCAAGAGCATCAAAGCATAAGTTTATTTCCTTAAAAGATTCGATTTTTTCCGAAAATAATGCAAAGGCAATTGCAGATATGGAGATAAAGTATGAAACTGAAAAAAAAGAAAAGGAAATTCTCATACAGCGTGCAGAACTAGCTGAACGAGATTTAATCATCCAAGAACGAAATTACCAGATTTTTGGTCTCATAGCCCTTGCGATAATCTTAGGTATATTGGGTTATTTAATTTATAAACAACAAGAGCTTAAAAACAGACAGCTTCAAAAAGAAAACGAACTCAAAGATGCCTTGCTAAAAATTGAAACACAGAATAGATTGCAGGAGCAAAGATTAAGGATTTCTAGGGATTTACACGATAATATTGGAGCCCAACTCACCTTTATTATTTCATCAATTGATAATTTAAAGTATGGGTTTGATATAAAGGACGAGAAACTAAAAACTAAACTAAATAACATTAGTGATTTCACATCTGGTACTATTTATGAACTTCGGGATACCATTTGGGCAATGAACAAAAACGAAATCACTTTTGAGGATCTACAGACCAGAATTACCAATTATATCGAAAAAGCCCACTTGTCTGATGCCAATATTGAATTTGAATTTAGTGTAGATGAGCGTGTAGATACTTCAAAAAAATTCACATCGGTTGAGGGCATGAACATCTATAGAATCATACAAGAGGCCATCCACAATAGTTTAAAATATGCCAATTCTTCAAAAATCGAAGTGAACGTTCATAAGGACTTATCAAACCTAGTGTTTAAAATAACGGATGACGGTATTGGGTTTAACAAAGAGAAAATCATAAGAGGTAATGGCTTAAACAATATGGAAAAACGGGCAAAGGAAATCGAAGGAGAGTTCATTGTTAAGTCTAAAGAAAATGAAGGCACAATCATAAAACTTACAATTTAAATAATTCAACTTTTGTAAAATGACCACCAGAATAGCCATAGTAGATGACAATACCTTTCTTATAAAAGCTGTAGAGGAGAAGTTGTCTTTTTTTGAAGATTTAACTGTAAAGTTCAACGCTATGAATGGTGAAGACTTGCTAAAACGATTAGAAAGTAATCACAACCTCGATTTAATATTAATGGATATAGAAATGCCGATAATGAATGGTATTGAAGCTACAGAGAAAGTGAAACAAAAATACCCACACATTAAGATTATAATGCTTACGGTTTTTGATAATGACGAAAACATTTTCAATGCTATTAAAGCAGGAGCTGATGGTTACTTACTTAAAGAAATTAATGCAGGTGACTTACATTCTGGTATTTTAGAAACTTTAAATGGTGGTGCAGCAATGAATCCATCCATTGCATTAAAAACATTAAAACTACTTAGAAACCCCTTTGTTCAAGAAAAAGAAAAGGAAGGTATAAAACTTACGAATAGAGAAGTTGATGTTTTAGAACAGCTGAGTAAAGGTTTGAGCTACAATGCTGTTGCGGAAAACCTAATACTTTCTACAGGAACTATTAGAAAGCACATTGAGAATATCTATCGCAAACTTCAAGTTCATAATAAATTAGAAGCTGTTCAAAAAGCAAAGCGGAATAATATTATTTAACCCTCACACTATCTGGTACTAACTTCGTATAATCCCCATTGTTTCTAATAACATCTCTGACGATTGAAGACGAGATATAAGATGTTTTCGCTGCTGTTAAGAGAAAAACGGTTTCAATTTTAGAAAGTTTTCGGTTGGTATGGGCAATAGCTTTTTCAAACTCGAAGTCAGCAGGGTTTCTCAATCCTCTCAATATAAATTGAGCATCAATTTCCTTACAGAAATCTATAGTTAACCCTTTATATGTTGTCACTTTTACTTTTGGTTCATTGGCAAATGCTTCATTAATAAAAGCTTTGCGCTCTTCTAAAGAAAACATATAATTCTTTTCTGAATTGATACCAATGGCTACGACAACTTCATCAAAAAGTTTTATGCCACGCTTTATAATATCGTAATGTCCGTTAGTGATGGGATCAAATGATCCAGGAAATAATGCTCGTTTCATATTCTCTTCCTGCGGAAGCAGGAATCTTTTTAATTAAACTCTAAACAAAGATAAGCATTAAGAAATTGAGTGTGTATTCAAAAATCGTCATTTGTTCAACGCTTCCTCAATAGCATTATCAAATAAATCCTCCATACTAATACCAGCTTTAGCGGCTTGCTGTGGTAAGATACTTTCGTTAGTTAGACCTGGAACGGTGTTCACTTCGAGCAAATAAGGTTCGTCGTTTTTAAAAATGAATTCGCTTCTTGTAAAGCCAGTCATATTCAGAACTTCGTATATTTTTTTGGCTTCATTTCTAACTTTATTAGCATAATCGTCAGAAATACGTGCAGGAGTAATCTCTTGGGATTTACCTTCATATTTGGCGGCATAATCAAAAAAATCATTCTCTGAAACAATTTCTGTAATCGGTAAAACTTTAGTTTCGCCCTTATAGGAAATCACACCTACGGAAACTTCAACACCATCCAAAAACTGCTCGATGATGATTTCATTATCTTCTTTAAACGATTTGTCTATGGCAGCTTTTAAATCTTCTTTTTTGTAAACCTTTGAAATCCCGAAACTGCTTCCGGCTTTGTTGGCCTTTACGAAACAAGGTAAACCGACTTTGGCAACAATGGCACCATTATCAATAGTGTCTCCCAAGTCCAGATAATAATTTTCAGCAGTTTTAATGCCAAAAGGTTTCAACGTTGCCAGTAAATCTCGCTTATTAAAAGTTAGAGCGGCTTGGTACATGCTGCAACTCGTTTGTGGTACGCCAATTAATTCAAAATACGCTTGCATGTAGCCGTCTTCTCCAGGTGAGCCATGAATGGCATTAAAGACACAATCAAACGAAATTCGAGTTTCATTCACTAAAACGGAAAAATCGTTTTTATCTACAGGAAACTCTTCATTCATATCATTAACAAACACCCATTTATCCTTAAAAATATGAATACGATACGTGTTGTATTTGTCCTTGTCTAAAGTATTGTAAACCACATTACCACTCTTAAGCGAAATTTCATATTCGCTAGAATAGCCTCCCATAATTATGGCTATATTTTTTTTCATGCTTTAACTTTCATGCTATAATGTAAAAGTATCATTTATTTTCAATAATCTAAATGTTAATAGGCATACGTATATTAATTTTATAACGTTAGATTATTTATTAGATTTGTCAACAACAAAATAGCCTATGAGTTTAGTTAAGTTTCTTACCAGCAAAGTATTTTTAAAGCAATTGGCATTGGCTATTGTGGCTATTGTTGTTTTAAGTTTTATTATGCTAAAATGGCTAAACGTTACGACAAACCATGGAGAGTTTGTCGTTGTACCAGACTTAAAAGGTAAATCTATAGAAACGGTTAAAATAGAATTGAATGATTTGAATTTAGCCATGGAAATTCAGGATTCTGCAAATTTTAATCCCAACTACCCAAAATATTCAGTCATTGAGCAAAATCCAGACTCTGGATCTCAGGTAAAAGAAAACAGAAAGATTTATTTAATTCTAAATCCTTCTGGATACCGAAAAGTTGAAGTGCCAAATATTTTGAAACGTACTTTGCGTCAAGCAAAACCTCAACTTAAGGCTTTAGAGTTTAAAATTGGTGAGATTACCTACATAGACAATATTGGTAAAGACGTGGTTTTGGGTATGAGACACAATGGTGAAACGCTAAAGCCTGGTGAGATGTTGCCATTAACATCGACCATAGATTTGGTTTTGGGTAACGGAAACCGCTAGGTGTATGGCTGATATTGTGGATATGTCTGAAGACAATGACGAACTTTACGAACACTATGCCTTTAAAGTAGAGAAAGGCCAGCAACCACTTCGTATAGATAAATATTTAATGAATTTTGTTGAAAACGCTACACGAAACAAAATTCAACAAGCAGCAAAAGACGGTTGCATTTTTGTGAATGGTACTACCGTAAAGTCAAATTATAAGGTTAAGCCCAATGACCAAATTACTGTAAAATTTGAGCATCCTCCTCACGAAAATTTATTGGTTGCCGAAGATATTCCAATTGATATTGTCTACGAAGATGATGATTTGTTGGTAGTGAACAAACCTGCAGGAATGGTAGTGCATCCTGGTCACGGAAATTATTCTGGCACATTGATTAACGGCCTCATTTTTCATTTTGAAAATTTGCCCAACAACTCTAGCAATAGACCAGGCTTAGTGCATCGTATCGATAAAGATACCAGTGGATTATTGGTGGTTGCCAAAACCGAGTTGGCAATGGCACATCTTTCTAACCAGTTTGCTGAAAAAACAAGCGAGCGGGAATATGTCGCATTGGCTTGGGGAAATATTGAAGATGAAGAAGGTACTATTGAAGGTAATATTGGCCGACATCCTAAGAACAGATTGCAAAATACGGTATATGAAGGTGATGATGCCTACAAAGGAAAACCTGCTGTTACGCATTACAAAGTTATTGAACGCTTAGGTTATGTCACATTAGTGAGCTGCAAACTCGAAACAGGTCGCACGCATCAAATCCGCGTGCATATGAAACATATTGGTCATACCCTTTTTAATGACGAGCGCTATGGAGGTGAAAAAATCTTAAAAGGCACAACCTTTACCAAATACAAACAGTTTGTAGAAAACTGTTTCAAAATATTGCCAAGACAAGCTCTACATGCAAAAACACTTGGTTTTGAGCATCCTACAACAGGCAAATGGATGAGTTTTTCCACAGATATACCAGAAGATATGCAGCAATGCATAGAAAAGTGGAGAGGTTATGCCAAGCATCAAAGCTAATTCCTGCGAAGACAGGAATCTCTTTGCCTCGGTTGGTGTTTTCCACCAACAGTTCAAGTCCTTTTACAAAAAACACTTTGTTGGTGGAATACACCAACAAAAGCTAGTTTTTCTTGTATATAGACATTCATTATACAACTATCAAGATTAGTTGTTGACAATACTTGAAACTATTGCTTTTACATTGTATTTTTACCTTGAAGAAGAAATATTGTTTAACCTTAATGAGATTCCTGCCTTCGCAGGAAGTTGACTATGAAACTCGTACTATCACCAGCTAAATCCTTAGATTTTGAAACCAAGTTGCCAACAACCAAAACTACGGAAGGTTGTTTTTTGGCAGAGGCAGAGCGCTTAAATAAATTGTTGAAAAAGAAGTCGGCAAAGAGTTTATCAAAACTGATGAAGATTTCTGATAACCTAGGGCAACTCAATTACGAGCGCAACCAAGAGTGGAGCTTACCGTTTACAAAAGACAATGCAAGACAAGCTATATATGCGTTTAGTGGTGATGTCTATAGAGGGATTGATGCCTATACGATTGATACCAAAAAGTTGGATAAAGTACAGGATACAGTTAGAATCATTTCAGGGTTGTACGGTATTTTAAAGCCGTTGGATTTAATTCAACCATATCGGTTGGAAATGGGCACCAGAATGCCAGTGGGCAAAAACAAAAATCTTTATGAGTTTTGGAAGAAGAAAGTCTCCCAAACCTTAAACGATGAGTTAGAGGATGATGAACTCTTTTTAAACTTAGCTAGTAACGAATACTTTAAAGCCATTGACACCAAAGCTTTAAAAGTACCTGTAGTTACCGCAAACTTTAAGGACCTGAAAAACGGAGAATATAAAACAATTATGACGTTTGCTAAATTGGCGAGAGGCTACATGACACGCTATATTATTGATACGGATGCAAAAACCTTAGATGATGTTAAAGGGTTTAATTACGAAGGCTATGGCTTTAGCGAAGACTTATCATCAGAAAATGAATTGGTTTTTATAAGGTAATGTTTTTTCACAAACATCCTTACAAACCTTTTATTCAACCTGATACTAAAAAACTTATTGTCGGCACCTTGCCACCTCCACGGTTTTCAACAGGAGACTTATTAGAAAAGGATGTTGACTTTTGCTACGGAAGCTATTACAATTCCTTATGGCTGTTTATAGACAAAATCCATAATCTTAATTTACGATACGACAATTCGCAAGAAGCCACTGACCAGCGTAAAAAGTTTTTAATTGAACACAAAATTGGTGTTTGCGATATTGTAGAAAGCGCAGAACGCGAAAAAATTGATGCCTCAGATTTAGGTATGAAGAATATAAAACTGCGAGATGTTGTTGGATACATAAAACAATATCCAAGTATAGAAACCATTTTATTTACAGGAGGCAACAGTAAAAACGGACCAGAATACTTTTTTAGAAAGCACCTAAAAGATTACAACCTAAAATTAGAATTGGTAAATAACGAAGTACCCAGAATTCACAAATTTTCCTTACCTGTCATTGCGAGTGGAACGAAGCAATCTCATCAATCAGAACTAAGTTCAAAAAGAACCCTCAAAACCGTTTCCCTAACCTCAGGCTCAGGAGCAGCAAACATTTCAATTAGCAGATTACCACTATACAAGCAACTAAAAGCCAAAGATCCAAACTTTAATACGTTTGATTTTAGGGTGATGCAATACCGCGAGTATCTATGATGAAACTGTATCAATTATTATTTAATTGAAATTATTTAAGGGTTGAGTGTCACATTAACTATTTTAGACAAAAGTAAAATCATGAAAAAAACACTTCAATTAGCCAATGTAATTGCTTTCATAATTACTATAACAATCAATTATGTTTCAGTTACAGGTGCATTAAATAACACCACTATTGGCGAAATTTCGGATAGCTATAATTCACTTTTTACACCTGCTGGATATGCTTTTTCAATTTGGGGAATTATTTATTTGCTCTTATTTGGCTTTGTGATATATCAAGGTAGAAGTTTGTTTGTAGATGTGAAAAATGATGATTTTATTTTAAAAACTGGTTGGTGGTTTGTATTATCATGTATTTTTAATTCGCTTTGGGTATTTGCATGGGTTTATGACTTCACTGGCCTGTCTTGTGTGTTAATCTTGTTTCTACTTTTTTCGTTATTTAAAGTTGTATGGAATAACCGAATGGAATTAGATGATGAACCTTTTCCAACTATTTTATTTCTTTGGTGGCCATTTGTTGTTTATTCAGGATGGGTCACAGTGGCGAGCATTGTAAATATTTCGAGCTATCTTGTTAAACTGGGTTGGGATGGTTTCGGAATGTCAGATTTATTTTGGACAATATTATTGATAGGTGTTGCAGTTGTCATTAATCTCTTTGCCATATGGAATCGTAATATGCGTGAATTTGCTCTAGTAGGTATATGGGCATTAATCGGAATTGGCAATGCCAACAAGGATAGTAATGATATTGTTATGTTCGCAGCATTTGTTGGTACTGTTATATTATTAGTGTTTATAGGTATTCATGGATATAGAAATAGAGCGACCAATCCTATTGTAAAATTGAAACAATGGAAAAATTTTAAGGTTGAAGATTAATTGTCTAAAAGTTATATAGGAGCATAAATTAACAGTACCTTTGCCCAAACAAAAGAGGTGAGCTTTAAATAGATATTCATCTTAACTAAAAACGATGTATGTCATTTAAATCATTGGGCTTATCCGAGCCTTTGCTAAAAGCTATTGGCAAAAAAGGATACGATACACCTTCTCCAATACAAGCTAAAGCCATTCCTCCTGTCTTAGAAGGAAAAGATGTCTTAGCTTCTGCACAAACCGGAACGGGAAAAACAGCAGGTTTTACATTGCCATTACTGCAAATTCTTTCGCAAAATCCTAACGAAAAGTACAGACCAATTAGAGCTTTGATATTAACTCCGACTAGAGAGTTGGCTGCTCAGGTTTATGCCAATGTTAAAGAATACAGCGAGTTTTTAAATATACGAAGTGCTGTGATTTTTGGTGGTGTGAATCAAAAACCACAGGTTGCAACAATCAGAAATGGAATTGATGTTTTAGTAGCCACACCAGGTCGTTTGATTGATTTAGAAAATCAAGGAGTCCTCTCATTAAAGCATGTTGAGATATTTGTTTTGGATGAAGCCGACCGTATGCTCGACATGGGTTTTCTACGCGATATTGAACGCGTAATGAAACTAATGCCCAATAAGCGGCAAAACTTGATGTTTTCAGCTACGTTTTCTAAGGATATTAAGAAATTGGCGTATTCCATTTTGAATAATCCAATTCAGGTTGAAGCCACTCCAGAGAATACAGCTGTTGAGATTATTGACCAAAAAGTGCATCGTGTCGCCAAGAACAAAAAGACAGGTTTAATCATTAAATTGATTTCTGAAGGCAACTGGAAACAGGTTTTGGTATTTACCAGAACTAAACATGGTGCTAATCGATTAACGAAAAAAATGGTAAGTGCTGGTATTACAGCTGCAGCCATTCATGGGAATAAAAGCCAAGGCGCAAGAACCAAGGCTTTAGCCGGATTTAAAAGAGGGACAGTACGTGTTTTAGTTGCAACAGATATTGCAGCTCGTGGATTGGACATTCCGTTATTGCCCCACGTCATTAATTTTGAATTGCCAAATATTGCCGAAGACTATGTACATCGTATCGGTAGAACGGGTAGAGCAGGAGCAAGTGGGCAAGCCATTTCTTTAGTAAGTGCTGATGAAATTAGTTATTTGCGTGGTATAGAAAAGCTGATTGATACCTCTATTGATGTTGAGATTATTGAAGGTTTTGAACCAGATCCTAATGCATCAACCGAACCGATAAAGCCAGGCCAGAATAGAAATAGAAATCAAGGTCGAGGTCGTAATTCAGGTTCAGGAAACTCAGGAAACAAAAAGAACTCAAACCGAAACAGGAATAGAAACCGAAGACGCAATAGTAATTAAATTTTGTCTGTCATTGCGAGGCACGAAGCAATCTCTTTTTTTACTTTGCATAAATTGAAATCAATAAGATGACCAAGACTGGTAAAAAGCCTGTCTCATAGCAGTGACAAAAAGAAAGTATGTCAACCCAACCCAACAATCCATTACACGGCATAAAACTAGAACAGATAATTACTGAATTACAAGCACATTACGGTTGGGAGTATATGGGTTACCAAATAAATATTCGATGTTTTACACATGACCCTTCGGTAAAATCTAGCCTAAAATTTTTAAGGTGCACACCTTGGGCTAGGACCAAGGTTGAAGCTATGTATTTAGAGATGTTGAGGAATAAGCGTTAAATTTTAGGCGATACTATACTCTTCTTTTATTCAAATAATTATATAATACATCACCTTTTGAACTTTTAACCCTACCATAAAAGCATTCTCGTCTATCTAGTCAAATAAATTCTAAGGCAAAATAGTTTAAACAAAAAATCCTCTAGAATTTCTAGAGGATTTTTTTGTTAGTTATCATCATGCTTTGGTTTGCGGTCTTTTCTTCCCTTCATTCTGGCCAATGCTTTTTTAAATTCTGCCATATCCAGTTCTCCACTACTGTCGGCATCCATTCTTGCGAAGCGTTTTTCGAGTAGTTCTGCTTTAGATTCATCTTTCATGCGATTAGCTTTAAACTCTTCTAATGAGATAGAGCCATTAGCATCAGAATCTAATTTTTTGAAGATTTTCTCAGGATTCGGTTTTCTTTTCCCTTCTCTTTCTTGTGCATTGGAAAATGCCATTGAGCCTATTGCAACAACAAAAAGACCAACTTTTAATGTTTTTGAAATCATAATTTTTTGTGTTTTTTAATTAATGAACACTGCTATGACCAAACTATTTTAAAAGGGTTTAATCCTAAATAATACTTTTATGAAAAGATTAACTAAGTTGCCTCAAGCCTTCGTAAACAATAATGCTCACTGCATTGGCAAGATTAAGGCTTCTTATTTCCTCACTATAGAGCGGGATTTTAAAAAGTTGATCTTGGTGTTTTTCAATTAACGGTTTAGGTAAGCCTACAGACTCTTTACCAAAGACTAAAAACATATTGTCGGTATATTCAATATCCCAATGTGATTGTGTACCATGGCTTGATAGGAAAATCATTTCAGCATCTTTGTTTTTTGAAAAGAAATCATCTGTAGAGTCATAATAGATCACTTCTAAATGTTGCCAATAATCCAGTCCAGCACGTTTTAAGCGTTTATCATCAATTTCAAATCCAAGGGGTTTTACCAAGTGCAAACGAGATTCTGTTGCTAAAGCCAAACGGCCAATATTGCCAGTGTTGTTTGGTATTTCGGGTTCTATAAGGACGATGTTTAGTGGCATAAAATAAAATCTATTCAAAAATAAAAATAGACTTTTTCTATTTAATGAATCTTTTAACTAAATCTCATTATCCCTCAATCATTAAGAATTAAGATATTCATAATAAATGCAGAAAAAAATTAAAAAATACTCTATTTATGTGTTTATATGCATTGGTATTTTTAATAAATCAGTCGATTTATTGAAAAAAATAAAACTGCACATGCAATAATTGCGTAAGTACCTATAAATGTAAATATTAATTAAAATTAAATCCAATGAAAAAAATTAAAAATTATGTATTGGTTGGCGCCTTTGTGGTTGCCACCCTTTTTGTCATTGCTGCAGATCATATTGATGCTCCAGCAGTTGCAGGTGGTACGAGTGATATCACAGATTTCTACGCCTTTCAAGGTGAAAACACAGACAATTTAGTGTTTGTAGCGAATGTACAAGGTTTGTTGAGTCCAAAAAAAACCAATAGTGCCCATTTTGATCAAAATATCATGATTGAGTTCAATATTGATACGGATGGAGATGCGGTAGAAGACCTAGTTATCCAAGCAGCTCCAAGAGGAAATAGAATGTTCTTTAGAGGACCAGTAGTTCCTAATGAGACAGGTACGATAACAACCCATGACCCAGGAATTGAAACTACTGTAAATTCCGTGAAAATTACCAAGTATGGCCAAGATGCTATAATTGAAAACGCAGATGGTATGACCTTTTTTGCTGGGCCAAGAGATGATCCTTTCTTTTTTGATTTTACTCAATACACAGCTATACTAGCTGGTAATGCCAGTTCATTTAATGCTGAAGGTAATGATACATTCGCTGGTACAAATGTAATGTCAGTAGTTGTTGAAGTGCCTAAGAACATGTTGGGAGACTCAGATACTATAAATACGTGGGTAGAAACTAAAAGAAGACAATAATCAACTAAAAACAAAATATTATGAAAACAATAAAATATATTCTATGTGTGGCAGTAGTTTCCACACTATTGCTAAATTGTAGCAAGCATGAAACTTACGATTCAAGTTCGAAAGAGGATAGTTTAGAATTAAGAGGTAAATCAGATCCTTTTAACGGACGAACTTGGGTGCAAGAAGATCAAATGGGAAGGCCTGCTATTAACACGGTTTTAGTATCTTCGGGTAGTAAAGACTTATTTAATGTAACTGTACCTTCAGAACAAGGAGCAGCATTTCAGCAAATGTTTCAAGACAACTTAATGGCATTAAGCCCAGCATTTAATGAGCCAGGTGACACCAATGCGCTCGGTTTAGATGCATTGACATTTAGTTCTGTATTGGCAACAGATGTTCTTACAGTTTCTAAGGTTGCTCCAACCACATTTTTTGATGGAACTAATGTTTTAACAGGAAGAACTTTAGCGGACGATGTTATTACTGTTGAATTAATTTTAATCTTTGGAGGTGAAACCGGACTGACTAATCCAGAATTTCCAGGATTATCAGACGATAATGTTGATGCCAATGATAAAGAATTCTTGTCATCATTCCCGTATTTAGCTACACCTTGGTAAGAGGTTAACAGCTTAAAAAAAAGAAAAGACCAACAAATTGTTGGTCTTTTCTTTTTTTATTTATGATCAATTATTTTTTGATCAATTATTTTTTATTCTGTTGATCTTTTATTGTATCCTTATCAATATCGAATTTGTTGGTGTTGGTCTTTTTTGCCACACCTTCTGGATTCAAAGGATTTTTCTGTTCTTTATCTCTTTTAAATTTTCTTTTATCTTTAGTAATTCCCATGGTTATTTGCTTTTTTGTATTTACAGTAATATAAGGAATTACTTATCATTTCTGTCTCAAAAGGTTCTTAAAATCAGAGAGTTAAATGTTAAAAACTATTAATTTTCAGTAGCGATAATAGGATTAACGAAAGATGCAACGGTTTCCACGCCGTTATTGGTTAAATGTTTAATAAAGGCACTGCCAATTATTGCTCCTTTGGCGTACTTGGTCGCTTGTGTAAAGGTGTCGTTGTTTGATATTCCGAAACCAACAATCTGAGGGTTTTTAAGATTCATATTGGCGATACGCTCAAAATATTCGGTTTGTGTATCTCCAAAACCGGTTTTTGCACCAGTGGTACTGGCCGAACTTACCATATAGATAAATCCATCCGAAACCGAATCTATATATCTTATACGTTCATCAGAGGTTTGAGGTGTGATTAAAAACACATTGATAAGACCATATTTTTCAAACGTTTGTTGGTAGTCTGAATGATAGACATCAACAGGTAAGTCAGGTATAATCAATCCGTCAATACCGATTTCTTTACATTTTTTACAAAATTCTTCGACACCATATTGTAGTATTGGATTAAAGTAACCCATAATAATTAATGGAATTGATACGGTTTGACGAATATCTTTGAGTTGCTCAAATAGTAATTCGGTAGTCATTCCATTTTTTAATGCTGCTGTAGAACTTGCTTGGATTGTTGGGCCATCGGCTAATGGATCACTGAATGGTAATCCAATTTCAATCATATCAACACCACTTTTTTCAAGATTTTGAATGATGGTTACAGTGTCATCTATATTGGGATAACCTGCAGTGAAATATATCGATAGAAGCTTTTTGTCTTCTTTTAGTTTTTGGTTTATTCTGTTCAATTTTTGAAATTTTTCTTGTCATTGCGAGGAACGAAGTGACGTGGCAATCTCATCATGAGATTCCTTCACTTTGTTCGGAATGACGTTAGAGTTTAAAATAATCTATATAATTTTGTAAATCCTTATCACCACGACCAGATAAGCTAATCACAACAATATCTTCTGGTTTAAAGGTTTTATGTTCAAAAATGGCCAATGCATGAGCAGTTTCAATCGCTGGAATGATACCTTCTAACTGGCATAGTTCCAACCCAGCTGTCATGGCTTCATCATCTGTGGCGGAATAGAATTCTCCACGTCCAGATTTGTATAAATGCGAATGTAATGGACCAACACCTGGATAATCCAATCCTGCTGAAATCGAGTAAGGCTCGGTAATTTGTCCATCTTTTGTTTGCATTAAAAGTGTTTTGCAACCGTGGATGATGCCTTCTTTTCCAAGTGCAGATGTGGCTGCGCTTTCGCCCGAATGAATTCCTTTTCCTGCAGCTTCTACTGCTATGATACCAACATTTTCATTGTCTAAAAAGTGATAATAGGTACCAGCCGCATTACTACCGCCTCCAATACAAGCCACTACATAATCTGGATCTTCTTTGCCTTCCTTTTCTTTTAATTGCCATTTGATTTCCTCTGAAATGATGGACTGAAATTTAGTCACCATATCAGGATAGGGATGCGGTCCAATGGCTGACCCAATAATATAATGTGTGTCAACCGGATTATTAATCCAATCTCGAATGGCTTCATTGGTTGCATCCTTAAGCGTTCGACTTCCAGATAAAGCAGGCCTAACTTCTGCTCCCAACATTTTCATACGTGCTACATTTGGTGCTTGCCTTGCAATGTCAATTTCTCCCATATACACAATACATTCAATGCCCATGAGTGCGCAAACGGTTGCTGTGGCTACACCATGTTGACCAGCACCTGTTTCGGCAATGATTCTGTTTTTGCCCAATCGTTTTGCCATAAGGATTTGCCCAATGGTATTATTGACTTTATGTGCACCAGTATGGTTAAGGTCTTCACGCTTTAAGTAAACTTTGGTGTTATGTTTTTCTGAAAGGCGTTTTGCATAATAGAGTGGAGAAGGGCGGCCAACATAATCTTTTAACAATTGATGAAACTCTTCTTTAAACGAAGGTTCTGCCATTATTTTTAGATAATTCTGGCGTAACTCTTCAACATTTGGGTAGAGCATTTCTGGGATGAATGCTCCACCGAATTCTCCGTAATAGCCTTTGTTGTTGATGTTGTAACTCATAATTATAAAATATTGTCATTGCGAATCGCATTTTTTGTGCGATGTGGCAATATGTTTCTTTTTTCTTTTGTTCATTTTGACTTGATGCAAAACGAACCAAAAAATCACGATCAAAATTAGGAAATTGCTAAAGCACCATTCACTTTCGGAATTCGGTGCTTGAAGCTGCGCTTCGCATCTACATTCCTTCGCTCTTTATTTCTGAATTTTGATGATTCCGCTTATGTCGGAAGTCAGGACTTTCATTTTTGTTGAATTTATTTCTAGTTCAATCTTTTTAGTTTTCTGTTTTCAATCATTGGTACTTACTTTAATACTGTGACTGAAAACTATTTATTTAACTCATGCTTAAATTTTTCTAATTCCTCAATATTTTTTAATCCAGGTTCTATTTCAAATTTGCTGTTAACGTCAATGGCATAACAGTATTTTGAAGCAGGACTTTCTTTAAAAGTTTTAATTTTTTCTAATTCATTCAACCCAATACCACCACTTAAAAAATAAGGTTTGGTTGATGGGTAGTCTTTCAATACACCCCAATTAAAAGTGTAACCGTTACCTCCTGGTAATTTTCCTTTAGTGTCAAATAGGAAGTAATCGCAAACATCTTCGTATTCGTTTAATACAGAGAAATTAAATTCATCTTTTATTGAGAATACTTTTATGATTTCAATTGATGTGTCATTGCGAGACTTTTTCGAAAAATCGTGGCAATCTTTTTCTTTGAAAGAGATTACTTCGTCGCTACGCTTTTCGTAATGACGTTTCAATTTTTGGCAATATTCAGGTGACTCATTACCATGCAACTGAACGGCATATAGTTGATGCTTTTCAATTTTATCTACAATTATCTCTACTTTTTCATCTACAAATACACCAACTTTTTTAATACCTTTTGGTAGTTCTGGAATAGCACTTTCAAAATTTCGTGGTGATTTGCCATAAAATATAAAGCCCAAATAGTTGGGTTGCAGTATTGCAACGTCAGCTGTGTTATATTTCATGCCGCAGACTTTTAGCTTCATGATTTTAAAGCTTTTATAAAATCTGTAGCACTTTGCCCTGGATCATTCGTTTTCATAAAATTTTCACCTATTAAAAACCCTTTGTAACCATAAGGTTGTAGTTCTTTTATGGCTTCAACAGAGCTAATGCCGCTCTCAGACACCTTCACAAAATCGTTAGGGATTTGTTCACTGAGCATTTTAGAGGTTTCTAAACTGACTTCAAAAGTTTTTAGATTTCTATTGTTTACACCTAACATGTCGAGTGATGGCATAATTGACTTTTCCAATTCTTCTTCATTATGTACTTCTAATAAAACATCGAGATTAAGGCTTTTTGCTAGTTCTGAGAACTGTTTGATTTCATCTCTGGTTAAAATGGCAGCAATTAATAGAATAACATCTGCTCCATAAGCCTTAGCTTCGATAATTTGATACTCATCTATTATAAATTCCTTTCTCAAAAGTGGGAGCTTAGAACTTGCTCTTGCCAATATTAAATCATCTAAAGAGCCTCCAAAATATTTAGAATCTGTTAAAACAGACATACCACATACTCCTGCACCTTCATAGCCTTTAGCAACATCTTGAACATTTAAACTTTGATTAATCACTGATTTAGATGGAGAGCGTCTCTTGTGTTCAGCTATGATTCCAGACGGACTTGTTTTTAATTTCTGAGCAAGTGAGATTGTTTCTCGCTCAAAAAGTACCGAAGCTTCTAACTGCTGAATTGGAATCAGAGATTTGCATAAATCAACTTCTTTACGTTTATCAATTACTATTTTGTCTAAAATATTCATGTCTATTCCCACGAAAGTGGTAATCTTTTTTAATTATTTTTTTCTAACTTCCTACTTCTCACTCAACTCAATCAATTTGTCTAAACTCGCTTTTGCTTTTCCACCCAACAGCGATTCCTTAGCTAATTCAAACCCTTCTTTATGTGAAATCTGTTTTACCGTGGCTACCGCTAAACCAGCATTTGCACAAACCACATTATTATGAGCATCAGTGCCTTTTCCGCTAATTATTTTGGTAAATAATCGTGCGGCTTGGGCAACTGTATTACCACCAAAGATTTCTTTTTGTTCTATTTTGTTTACACCTAAATCTTGAGGCTCGAATAGTGTTTCAGAATTGTTTGAAATGACTTTTGTTTTTCCTGTTAAAGAGATTTCATCATAACCATCTAACGCATGCACAACAGCATAGTTTTTATCTGTTTCTTGATATAAATAGCCGTAAAGTCTTAGTAATTCTAGGTTAAAAACTCCCACCATCTGATTTTTAGGAAAAGCTGGATTAACCATCGGTCCTAACATATTAAAAAATGTTTTAACACCTAGCTCTTTTCTAATTGGTGCTACATTTTTCATAGCTGGATGAAATAAAGGGGCGTGTAATACACAAATACCTGCTTTATCAATACTGCGATTTAAAAAGTCAATATCATTAGTAAATTTTATACCTAAATGCTCCATAACATTTGAAGAGCCACAAGCGGAAGACACTCCATAATTACCATGCTTTGTGACATGGACTCCAGCACCTGCAGTTACAAAAGACGACAATGTTGAAATGTTAAACGTGTCTTTGCCATCACCTCCCGTACCACATAAATCTATGGTGTTGTAGCCTTCTAATTCTACAGGAATACAAAGTTCTAAAAGCGCATCTCTAAATCCTCTGAGTTCTTCTATGGTAATGCTACGCATCATATACACCGTTAAGAATGAAGCGATCTGACTTTGATTGTATTTGCCTTCTGATATATTAACGAGTACGTTTTTCGCTTCCTCGCTGGAGATGCTTTCTTGGTTTATTAATCTGTTTAGTATTTCTTTCATTTTATGCTCGCGGAAGCGAGTAACTTTTTAATTAATCTTCATTAAGTCTTATTCGTTCCAAATTTTCTGTTATTCGTCGATCGTCAATCGTCAATCGTCAATCAATTTAACTATTCACCCAGTTTTTAAGAATAGTTTTTCCGTTTGGTGTTAGAACAGATTCAGGATGATATTGTACTCCTTTAACATCATAAACCTTATGCCTTAAAGACATGATTTGTCCGTTAGTATCGAAAGATGTTGCTTCTAAGCTATCAGGTAAATCTGTGTTAACAACCCATGAGTGGTAACGGCCTACTTCAAAAGTTTTATTAAGTCCTTTAAATAAGGTTTCATCATCTACAGAAACTGTAACATTAGTTGACACACCATGGTGAACCGTATCTAAATTCACTAAGGAACCACCAAAAACCTCGCCTATGGCTTGTTGTCCCAAGCACACACCCAAAATACTTTTGGTTGGTGCGTATTTCGCAATAATTTTTTTCAGTAGTCCAGCTTCATCTGGGATTCCAGGACCTGGTGATAAGATGATTTTATCAAAAGCATCGACTTCTTCTAAGGTGAGTTTGTCGTTTCTTTTTACGGTGACATCACAATCTAAATCCTGTAAATAATGTACTAGATTGTAGGTGAAGCTGTCGTAGTTATCTATGACCAATACTTTTTTCATATCCATGGCTGCGAAAGCAGGTATCTTTTTTGATTAAACATCTTTTTATTTATTTTCATTTTGTCTTGAAACAAAACGAACCAAAAATTCAAAACGATTTGTTAGGAAATTGCTAAAGCATCACTCGCTTTCAAAGCTACATGCTTGAAGCTGCGCTTCGCAGTTCCGCTTTTTCACTCATTATTTCTGAAAATCGTTGTTTCCGACTGAGTCGAAATAAGGGACTTTCATATTTATTGGGTTCTGTTTTAAATTCAATTTTATTTTTTTGCTTACTGCTTACTGCTTACTGCTTACTGCTTACTGCTTACTGCTTACTGCTTACTGCTTACTGCTTACTGCTTACTTCATATTTCCTTAGCTTGTTCAATCGCCTTTGTCAATGCTCCAAGCTTGTTATATACTTCTTGTAATTCGCTTTCAGGATTAGATTTAGCAACCAATCCTGCTCCTGCTTGCCAGAAGAGTTTATGGTTTTTACTTAAAAATGTTCTAATCATTATGGCGTGATTAAAATTGCCCTCAAAATCCATAAAACCTATCGCGCCACCATAATAAGCTCTGCTTGTTTTTTCGTACTTCTCTATAAGTTGCATCGCCATGTGCTTTGGAGCTCCACTCAATGTTCCGGCTGGGAATGTGTCGGCAACAACCTGCATAGTATCTGTGTGTTTATGTTTCGTTCCTGTGACCTTACTTACCAAATGGATGACGTGAGAAAAGAACTGAACTTCTCTATAATTTTCAACGGTTACGCCGTGGCCATGCCTGCTTAAATCGTTACGAGCTAAATCTACTAGCATTACATGTTCGCTATTTTCTTTGTCGTCGTTAATTAGTTGTTCTGCTAGTTCAGCGTCTTTTAAGTCGTTACCTGTACGTTTAAATGTACCAGCAATCGGATGGATTTCTGCCTTATTATCACTTACTATCAACTGTGCTTCTGGTGAGCTTCCAAATATCTTAAAACTCCCGTAATCAAAGTAGAATAGGTAAGGGGAAGGGTTGATACTTCGCAATGCTCTGTAAACATTGAATTCATCTCCACTGAATTTCTGTGAAAACTGTTTTGAGAGGACGAGTTGAAAAACATCTCCTCTTGCACAATGTTTTTTTTGCAAGTTCTACATGCGATTTGTATTCCTCGTCTGTAAGGTTGGATGCTATATCGCCTTTTGTAGCGAAATCATAAGAAGCATATTGCCTTGTTTGAATTAACTGAAGTATCTCTTCAATATTATTTTCCGTATCAAAGCAGTGTGCAAAAATGTAGGCTTCATTCTTAAAATGATTTATCGCAATAATATTTTGGTAAACAGCATAGTAGATGTCTGGAATATCTATTGAGTTTTCCTTTTTAGAAATTTCTATGTCCTCAAAATATTTAACGGCATCATAGGCAGTATAACCAAAAATGCCATTATTAATGAATTTAAATTCTTTATTGCTATCTACTTTAAAACGTTGAGTAAACTTGTGGATTTCTTCTACTACACCAACAGTATTGGCAAAATTGTTTTTTGAACTGCCATCTGGATAGGTTTGGGAAATAACACCATCTTTAACTTGTATTGAGGCTATTGGATTGCAGCAGATATAAGAAAAACTGTTGTCATTGGCATGGTAGTCACTACTTTCCAGAAGAATACTGTTAGGGAATTTATCCCTAATCTTAAGGTAGATGCTCACTGGAGTAATGGTATCTGCCAATATTTTTTTATAATGTGTGTATAGACTAAATGTTTTCATCAATTTAAAATTAAAAAAGGCCTGTCGTGAATGACAAGCCTTTTTTTATATTACTACATACCAAGGGTTATTTCACGAACATGAGTTTGAGAAATTCCACCACCAAATATGATTTGTTTTTGTTTTCATTTGAGTGCCAAATATAATAAGGATTATTTCAATATCAAACATTTAAATTAATGTTTTGTTAATTTTTTAGTATTAAATAGATGGATTGATAACTTTATGGTTATGAAATACAGTGTTATAATAATCTTGTTGATTTTTATGTCTTGCAAGAACGAGACCGCTAAACAAGAGGTAGCTGATGCTAACAATGAAAAGGAACAGTCAGTAACTCAAATCACTAATTCTGATTTTGACCTTAAAGTTTATGACTATGATGGTTTAGAGCCTTTAATCAATAAAAAAGACGAGAAGGTACATGTGGTCAATTTTTGGGCTACTTGGTGTGCGCCTTGTGTTAAGGAATTACCTTATTTTGAAAGAATAAATAAAGATTATAAGGATAGGGACGTAGAGGTTTTATTGGTGAGTCTAGATTTTCCAAGAAACTACGATACCAAGTTAAAACCTTTTATAAAAAAGCACGACTTAAAGTCTAAAGTGGTAGCTTTTGATGATACAGATCAAAATAGATGGATACCTGCAATTAACGAAAATTGGACTGGTGCTTTACCAGCCACAATTATATACAAAGGTGATAAACGACAGTTTTACGAAAAGTCGTTTACTCAAGAAGAACTAGAAAACGAACTAAAACAATTTTTAAAATAGATTAATATGAAAACTTTAAGATTACTCGCAGTTATGGTGTTAGTGGTAACATTATCTGCTTTTACAACAACAGATGGTGATGGCTATAAAATTGGAGATATCGCTACTGATTTCAGCCTAGAAAACATTGATGGAAAAATGGTGTCTTTGTCCGATTATAAGGATGCCAAAGGGTTTATTGTAATATTTACATGCAATACTTGTCCTTACGCTGTTGCTTATGAAGATAGGATAGAGGCCCTCAATAAAAAATATGCTTCGCAAGGTTACCCAGTAATTGCCATTATGCCAAATAATACAGATGTAAAACCTGGTGATAATATGGAAGCCATGAAAGCAAGAGCAAAAGCCAAAGGGTTTACCTTTCCATATTTAATGGATAAAGGACAAAAAATTTATCCTCAGTATGGAGCTACTAAAACACCTCATGTATACATCTTAGAAAAAACTAAAAAAGGTAATGTGGTTAAATATATTGGAGCGATAGATGACAATTATAAAGATGCTAGTGCCGTAAACACCAAATATGTAGAAGATGCTGTTGATGCCTTGAAGAAGAATAAGGAAGTTCCGGTAAAAGAAACAAGAGCAATAGGCTGTTCTATTAAGGTGTAAGTGAGAAGTTTATACTTTGCTTAAAGTAAAAATGTTAAAATTTAATCCGAAGTGTAACACTTCGGATTTTTTTACGTCTATTTCATAAGGAAATGTTAATTTTGTGATTCTAAAAAAAGCTTTTTTTATGGCGGATTTATCGCAAAAGGATTGGACAAAACAACTAGATAAAGACAATAATTCTGTTGTTTTGGATGTTAGAACACAAGATGAAGTTGAAGAAGGAGTTATTCCTAATGCAATTCATATCGATATTTATCAAGGTCAAGGTTTTATCGATGAGCTAGAGAAATTAGATAAAACCAAAAGCTATTATGTGTATTGTAAATCTGGAGGGAGAAGTGGGCAAGCTTGTGCTATCATGAACCAGTTGGGTTTTAACAACGCCTATAATTTAAAAGGCGGTTTTTTGGAGTGGCAAGGAGACGTTGCTCAATTATAATTTTGATAAACAGCACTATTATGAAAAAAATATATTTAATCTTCGGTCTTTTATTGACACTATGCTTCGCCTCAAGTTGTTTAGACACTAAAGATGCTGCAACAGATGTAAAGCTTGTAACTGCTGAAGAAATGCAATCCATACTGGAGATGGAGGAAGTACAATTGGTAGACGTAAGAACACCACAAGAACACGAAAAAGAGCACATTGTAAATTCTCAAAATATAGATTTTACATCACCAACTTTTGATGAGGATATATCTAAATTAGACAAAGCAAAACCGGTAATTTTATACTGTAAAGGAGGTAGCCGAAGTGCTAAATGTGCTAAAAAATTAAAGGAAGCTGGCTTTGAGAAAGTTTATGATCTCGAAGGTGGAATTTCTAAGTGGAAACATTCCGATAAAATAAAGATTGAGGTAAAATCTTAAACTAATTAACCAAACTTTATGTTTGGTTTTTTTTTATGTCTTTCCCATTCCTGTAAATTCTTAAGGTTTTTATAAATTAGGCGCTTGTTAATTGATAATAGAAACACAACGTTTACATTTGTGTTTTAATGCTTTATTTATGACTATTAAAAGAGTACTCCTATTTTGCTTTTTGGCATTTTGCTTTTCATTCCATTCGTTTTCGCAGATTTTAGAACCCGTTAAATGGAAATCTGAAATAGAAAAAATATCCGATACTGAATACAATCTCATTTTTAAAGCCAATATTGACAAAGGCTGGTATATCTATTCTCAAAATAAAGTCGACCAAGATGGCTTTGCGCCAATAACTTTTTTTGAATATAGAAACCAAGATGATAACTATAAACTAGAAGGAGTTACATCAGAACCTTTAGTGGCGCCAGTATTTGATGAAATATTTGAAGAGAACGTTGTAAAATTTAAGGATGAAGCTCAATTTAACCAGAAAATTAGTCTTATAAATGCAGATCTTAATCAGATTGAGATTTATGTAGAATATCAGACTTGTGATAACGAAAAATGTATTCCTGGAGACTATACATTTAATTTGTCATTAGACGGTTCAGCAATAGAAAAAGAGGTGGTTACAGTAGATGAAAGAAGTAAACAACTTTCAGAAGCATTAGACCTCAATGTAACAGGTTGGGATAAATACGAAAAGCAAACTACTGAAGGTAAGGGCTTCTTTGGAATATTTCTACTTGGATTTTTAGGAGGTTTGATAGCTTTGTTGACTCCTTGCGTGTTCCCAATGATTCCGCTTACGGTATCTTTCTTCACTAAAAGTTCGGGCGATTCTAAAAAAGGATTGTTTAACTCAATACTTTATGGACTTTTTATCTTTTTGATTTATGTATTGTTAAGTATTCCATTCCACGTTATGGATTCGCTAGATTCAGGAATTCTTAATACCATTTCTACAAATGTTACCCTAAACATTATATTCTTCGTCATTTTCATAGTATTCTCATTATCATTTTTCGGGTATTTTGAACTCACCCTACCTCAATCATGGAGTGCAGCTATGGATAGCAAAGCCAATAAAATTGGTGGCATAGTAGGCATCTTTTTTATGGCTCTAACCTTAGCAATTGTGTCCTTTTCATGTACTGGGCCAATTTTAGGAGGTCTATTGGGTAGTACTATGGCTTCAGATGCCAGTGCAATGCAATTGAGTATGGGAATGGGCGGATTTGGCTTGGCCTTAGCTTTGCCATTTACACTATTTGCTATGTTCCCTAAATGGCTCAACTCATTACCGAAGTCTGGTGGTTGGCTAAATACAGTAAAAGTTGTTTTAGGGTTTTTAGAATTAGCATTAGCACTTAAATTCTTGTCCAACGCAGATTTAGTAGAGCATTGGGGACTTTTAAAACGAGAAGTATTTATAGGACTTTGGGTTATTATTGGTATAGGATTGGCCTTATATCTATTTGGGAAAATTAAATTCCCTCATGATGGGCTTTTACAAAAATTGAGCAAAGTTAGAATTACTACGGGTATTTTGGTTGTGGCTTTTGTCATTTATCTATTACCTGGTTTAACCAATACTAAATACGCTAATTTAAAATTGTTAAGTGGTTTTCCGCCTCCAATGTTTTATAGTTTATATGAAAAAGCATCAGAATGTCCGTTAGACCTTAATTGTTATAAGGACTTAGAAGAAGGAGTTGCTGCGGCAAAAGCTGAAAATAAGCCTATTTTATTGGATTTTACGGGTTGGGCATGCGTTAACTGTAGAAAGATGGAAGAGCAGGTTTGGAGTACAACAGAAGTTTATGATGTGTTGCTCAAAGACTACGTTATTATTTCACTTTATGTAGACGATAGAATGGAATTGCCAGAAGATGAACAATTTCAATATTTAAGATCTAATGGTACGGTAAAGGATATTGAGGATATTGGAGATAAGTGGACAGCTTTACAGACCATAAATTTTCAGAATAACTCTCAACCGTATTATGCGCTTTTAGATCATGATATGGGACTTTTAAATCATCCTACAGGAAATACACCAAATGAAGATGTATACGCTGAGTGGTTGAAAACTGGTTTAGAGAATTTTAAAAAGTAAACAGCATTAGGTAAAAAGTAAAGTGTGAATTTATATTCATGATAGTGACCTGAAATAATATTATTTATCAAATAATCTAAGATAATTAATTCGTAAGACTACTTTATAGACTATAAGAATTTCTTGGCAGGATTGAATAGGTAAGTTCCTGGCTTTTTTAGATTTTTCATAACAACGGTTCCGATGCCAACTTTAATATCGCTGCCAATCTTAATGCCTTGTATGGTGCAGGCGTTGGTACCAAAATATACATGCTCGCCTACTTGGCAATTTCCACTGATTTTAACGCCTGGAGCAGATGTAAAATACTTACCTACACTCGATTCGTGACCAATGCATGTATGAAAGTTGAGGTGGGAATGATCGTTAATATGTACTTTTGAGGACACCACGCAATGATGCGAAATAATGACATCGTTTCCAATATGGGCACTTGGCGAAATATAGGAAGAAGGGTGAATAATTTTACCATATTTAGTGTCTTTTGGAAATCGATTTACAAAATTCTCTCTTATATCAGATTTCGATATTGCTATAACGATTTCGACATTAGAAAAATCCACATCCTTATCCCGAACGATGTTCAGCCCTAAATGTTTTTCGTTTTGATCGAAGTCGTCAATAAAAAACACATTTTCATTAATGTTAAAATCAGAATCTCTATGTAAGTCTTGTAGTATGTCAAAAACCTCTAATGAGATACCTCCTGTGCCTACAATGCCAATTTTTAACATTTTTTTCCTCTTTGGTTCATGGCTAATTTTTCAAAATAAAATTTTACTGGCATTTTATATTTATCTAAGCTCTGTCTACAAACGGATTTAATTTCAGATTTTAATGCTTTGTGGTTTTCTAATTGTGTGAATATTTTTGCACAGACAATATGACCAACAATGTTGTTTTGCTCACCAAATACACTAGATTCATCTACACCATCTATTGCGTTTAATACATCTTCAATTTCTTTAGGTAAAACCTTTAGACCACCAACATTTATAACTTTATTTTTTCTGCCTATAATTTTAATATAGCCTTCATTGTCTTCTTCTACTAAGTCGCCCGTAGCGTACCAACCATCATTTTTAAAATTATTGTTCTCATGGTTTAGATAGCCTTTTATCTGCGTTTTTGATCTAAGATATAGTTCGCCATCAACAATTTTGTATTCTTTATCTTCATCAATAATTTTAAAGAATAGGCTAGTGGATGATTTACTTTTGGTCTTTAAAATTCCAGTTTCGCTTGTCCCAAATGTTTGAAGTAGTCTTACATTAGGTATTGATGCATTGATCTTAGCCAAAAGCGAATCGGACATACGCTCGGTGCCATAGGTTATCAATTTCAATGATTTTAATTTTTCTGGATAAAAGCTCTCGTCCATCAACATTAAATTGAGAAATGTTGGTGTAGTAGGAAGGATATGAACCCTATGTTTTTCTATAAGCGAAATTATAGTAGATGGATTTCTATCCTTTGGTATTACAAAAGGTGCTCCTGAGATTAAACAGTTTAATAGTGTATTGATTCCACCTATGTGGTCGAACATTAGGAGCAGAATAAAAACTAAGGATTTTTGCCTTCTTGGTGGTTTTATGGATTTGATTAATTCAGTAAAATTCTGAATCATCACTTTTGGCTTTCCTGTTGTACCACTTGAAAAAAGAACTATACCAGTATCGCCTTTGGAAGTTACTTCATTAAAGGAATCTTTGGTGTCATCAGTATCGGAGTATGGATTAATATTTAATTCATTATCGCCATTAAACGATAGTATATAATGTGGTGATACCGATTGTAATTTATCCTGATATTCAGATTCGGTTGTTTTAACTAAAGGAATTACATTAATCGGAAATTCGGCTAAACAAATAAGTAGTGCTACCGAATGAAAGGTATAATCTGAATAGAGCAAAACCCGATCATGCTGTTTAAATATATTATTGACCGATACCTTAAATTTATTGACCTGTTGGGATAACTCATCAAATGAATAAGATCCGCT
Source organism: Winogradskyella sp. MIT101101 (assembly GCF_047126865.1). Taxonomy (NCBI): domain Bacteria; kingdom Pseudomonadati; phylum Bacteroidota; class Flavobacteriia; order Flavobacteriales; family Flavobacteriaceae; genus Winogradskyella; species Winogradskyella sp. MIT101101. The sequence continues at coordinate 2,958,720 of NZ_CP138982.1, forward strand.
TCCATCAATAACGCTTGTGCCTTCGTGAGGTTTTATTATTTTTGAAATCATAAGCCTCCTAAGTATATTTTTTGACCAGTAATAAATGAACTTTTATCATCAATAAAAAAATCGATAACGTTAGACACATCAGTAAATTTACCAAATCGCTTTAAGGTTTGCATATCAATAATCTCATCTACTTTATCCTTCGGTACTACTTTAATTAAATCGGTGTAAATAGGCGTAGGTCCTATAGTATTTACAGTTATATTGTAACTAGAAAGTTCTTTGGCTAGAATCTGACTCATTTTTTCAATAGCACTTTTACTTGATGCATAGGCCATTTCTCCTTCAAGATTTAGAGGCACTGCAATTGTTGAGAAATTAACTATTCGTCCCCATTTTTTCTTCATCATTCGTTTTGCACATTCTCGTGAAAAAAGGAAACTCCCCAAATAGTTGGTCTCAAAGAGATTTTTAATAGTAGCTGTAGGAGTTAATATAGAGTGGTTTAAAGAAGCCTTACCTGCATTGTTTATAAGTATATCTATGCTCCCAAATCTTTTTTTACCTTCTTTAACAGTTTTTATGACTTCAGACTCTATCGTAACATCGCACTGAATATGTAGGTAGTTTTGATGCTTGAGATCAGATTTTGATCTAGAACAGCCTATAACATTATACTCCTTCTCAAGATAATACTCGGTTAAGTATCTGCCAATGCCCTTTCTGTTTCCAGTAATTAGTATGGTTTTACGATTGGGTTTCATCTATGATATAGTTTGATAGCGTTTTGGTTGAAATAAATGGACTATTTCTCCTAGACATCGCTTTTTCAGAAGCCAATTGTATTTCTATATCGTATTCTTCATCCAAAAAGCTTTCGACCTCAACGATAAATTGCACTAATTCCATAGAGTCGAAAATTGATGTAGAACCAATAAGCCTTGTGTTTTCGTTAACTTCAGAATTTATTTCAATCTCATTTTCCTTAATAAATTCCAGCAATAAATTATGTATGTTATTTCTAAGTGATTTTGAATTCATATAGCGGACTTAATGGTAACTAGAAAAAAAAATACGAATATTACTTAGTTGAAAAAAAAAAATCTTAAAATTATCGATAGATGTTTAATTTTAAAGATGTATGACATGGTGGATAAGCTATTTTAATTCTTTTAAAACCCATAGGTATATGAAATAAGGTGCTTAATATTTCATGACATTGATGTCATTAAGGTGTTAATATGATTTGTGAAATCAGCCGAAAGACCAGAAATTGTACTAATTCGATTTCAATTTATCCGAATGTAGTTTGCGCAGTTTGGCCAACTTTGGGTCTATCACATAACTACAATAGCCATAATTAGGGTTGTTTTTGTAAAAATCCTGATGCTCTTTTTCAGCTTCGTAAAAAATTTCTGCTTTAGAAAGTTCAGTTATAATTGGCTTATCGTAATAAGGTTTTAAAGCATCAAATACAGCTTCGGCAATTTCTTTTTGGTTTTCATTATGATAATAAATAACAGAACGATATTGCGTGCCTCTGTCCGCTCCTTGTTTATTTAATGAGGTAGGATCGTGTGTGGTCATAAAAATAACAAGAATATCTTCGTAAGAAATCACATTGGCATCAAAGGTGATTTTCACTACTTCGGCAAAACCTGATAAACCAGAACAAACTTCTCTATAGGTTGGTCTACCAGGAGCATCTCCACCAGTATAGCCAGAAACTACTTTCTCTACGCCTGCAACTTCTTCAAAAACTGCTTCGGTACACCAAAAGCAGCCTCCGCCAACAGTTGCTGTCTGAAGATTTTTATTGGTCATCAACGCTTTCTTTTTGTAGGGTTAATGATTCGGAATTAACGCAATAACGCAAACCGCTTGGTTCTGGACCGTCTGGGAAAATATGACCCAAGTGAGCATCGCAAGTATTGCACATCACCTCTACACGCACCATACCGAAGGAAGAATCCTTTTCATATTTAATGGCATTCTCTTTAATAGGCTGTGTAAAGCTCGGCCAACCTGTGCCAGAGGTAAATTTTATGGTAGAATCAAATAATGGTGTATCGCAGCATATACAATTGTATTGACCTTCGTCGTAGGCTGTACAGAGTGCTCCACTGTGTGGTCGCTCAGTCCCTTTTTCTCTTGTAATTCGGTATTGTTCTGGAGTTAATTGAGCTCTCCATTCAGCTTCTGATTTTTCAACGCGTCTATCTGGCGTTGGATTTCCGTTAACGGAAAAGTTGATAACATCTTTCCAAGTTAGCATATTATGATTTTTGTTATAATCGAATGTGATTTCAATTTAAGATTAGTCGACAAAAAGTGAGATTACTTTCAATATTAATTATTGCGCAATGCGTTTATCAATTGTTTTTTACTCATTTTGGATCTTCCGTCAATACCTACATTTTTCGCTTGTTCGTAAAGTTCGGCTTTTGTCCATTCCTCATACGGACTCGCTTTCCCTCCTTTTTTACCTGCATTTGGAGTGTTGGCAATACGCGCCGATTTTTCTTTGCTGTAACCTTTATCTCTTAAGGCTTCGTATTGATCTTCGTTTTTTATTCTAGGTCGTTCCATAAGATATACTTTTCTTTCTCTATAAAATTCTAAAAATAATTAGTACTCGTTTTGTTCATTACGTTTAAAATTTTGCTGAAACACTATTAAACATCATTTATTGTGTATCAAAATTATGTATTGCTTTAATATTAAATTGATAAAAGCACCTATAATAGCGATTAATTTATGATTTTTGATAAAACAAGTTTTTAATTACCTATGGTTATATTGTCAAAAAATCATTTTCATACCAGGCTTTCATTAATCATACTTATGGTTTTTGGTCTGCAATCACAATTTCTAGCACAAGAAAAGGATAAAGCGATATCAAAAAGTATATATTTTACAGCCAATCTCGGACAGGAATCCCACTCAAAGGCCAATCAAATATTAAAGGCTATAGTAAATGCTTCTCAAAGCGACTCTAATGCCGCTTTTGTAGGATTGGGTAACAGTACCAGATCAAAAGGATATCCAGAATCCAAAAGTGAAAGAAAGGCTGAGGAAGCGTTTTTAGTGACTAATGTCTTAGAGCCACTTTCTGGTTTTAATGGTGAAATTATTTTTATTCCTGGTAAGTACGAATGGAATAAAGGTGGCCATAAAAATATTGATGATCTCGAATCATTTTTACAAGATAATAGCGACGCTAAATTTTGGCCAAACGACGGTTGCCCAATAGAGCGTGAAACATTAAGTGATGAGGTAGAGTTGGTGATGGTAGATACGCAATGGTATCTTGAAGATTGGGACGACCATCCTTATATTAACAACGATTGTGAGATTAAAACGCGAGAGCAATTCTTTCTTCAGTTTAAAGATGAACTTAAAGATGAGCAGAATAAAACTATTGTGGTGGCACTTCATCATCCAGTGCTTACAGCCACAAGAAAAGGATTGATTGGTCGTATGGGTGGCTTATCTAAGCAAGCCTATTACCACAACGATATGCAATATTTGGTTGGCCGTTTAGAAACCTTGGCAAGTCAATTTCAAGATGTGATATTTGTTTCTGGTAGCGATAAAAACCTTCAATTTTTAAAAGATGATGGTATTCCGCAAATTATAAGTGGCGCATCGGGAAAAACTTCGAAATCAAACCCAAATGAAGACGATGGCCATTTTGGTTCAGACCAGACAGGATTTGCAAAGTTGAATGTCTTTAAGGATGGGAGCTCAGAAGTCGAAATTTATACAGTTAATGGGAGTGATGTTACAAAAGCATTTACAACCAAAATCAAATTGAAAAAAGGAGAACTTGAAGATTTTGACTATCATCAAAAATCTGATTTCGGTTCAACATACAAAGACGCTATTTACACAAAAGAAGAAGTTAATAAATCTGGTTTTTACAAATGGTTTTGGGGAGACCATTATCGTGAAATCTATGGTCGCGAGATTGAAGCTCCCGTTTTGTTTTTAGATAGTTTGCCCAATAACGTTAGGGCAATTACCGAAGGTGGAGGAAACCAATCGCGAAGCTTAAGGTTAATTGATGACAATGAGCATGAATATACCATTAGGGAGCTACGAAAAAGCGCATTAAGGTTTTTACAATCTAAAATAAAGGATCATTATGTGATAGACTATGCAGATGATACTGTTGTAGAGGACATAGTTCAGGATTATTACACAACAGCTCAACCTTACGCACAGTTTGCCATAAATGAACTCTTAGACGCAATTGATATTCCACATGCCAACCCTAAAATTGTCTATGTGCCAAAACAAAAACGTTTAGGAAGGTTTAATGAAAGTTATGGTGACAAACTTTACATGTTTGAAGAACACGTAGGAGACGAAAATAAAGAATTTGACACCTTCGGAAATGCAGATGATATTATCAGTACCAAGGATATGTTGTTAGAGCTCCAAAATGATAAAGACGTTAAAATCGATGAGGCCAGTTATTTAAGAGCAAGATTGTTTGATATACTCATTGGTGATTGGGACAGACATGCAGACCAATGGCGTTGGGCATTGCACGAAAAAGAAGATGGTACGCTGCTTTACAAACCTATACCGAGAGACCGTGATCAAGCTTTTCCAAAATACGACGGTGTGTTTCCTGCAATCTTAAAATTAACTTCTCCATTGGCGAGAAATATGCAGACCTATGCGCCAGAAGTTGATAATATTAAGACATTTAACAATGCCGTCTATTATTTGGATAAAAGCTTTATAAACGAGGCAAGTTGGGAGGACTGGAAAACCCAGGCGGAAAATATTCAAAATAACCTTACCGATGAGGTTATTGATAATGCCTTTGCGAATTTACTTGCAGATACCAAGGACGAAAGTACTGAACATATCAAATCTGTTCTTAAACAGCGACGAGAAAATATGGTATCCATTGCCAAAGATTATTACGATTATTTTAAAAAACACGAAATAGTCGTAGCAACCAATAAAGACAATAAGATTACCATAGAAAGAATGCCAGACGGCAAGACCAAGGTTCTTATTACCCAAAAAGACAAAATCATTTTAGAGAACACCTATAATAAAGATGAAACCAAAGAACTTTGGATCTATGCATTAGACGGTGACGATGAAATTACAGTAAAAGGTGAAGGAAATAATTATATACACACCAAGATTTTTGGAGGTGAGGAAAATGATATTTATAATATTGAAAACAGAAAAGCTGTAAAAATTTACGATTACAGATCAAAAAAGAATACGTTTAAGGGTTCAGTTAGCAAGTGGCTAACCGATAGTTATGATGTAAATAATTATGATCCACAAAAGCGAAAAGATGCTAATAATGTTTTGTTGCCAACTATAGGATTTGATCCTGATGCAGGTTTTAAAACCGGTGTAACCAATACACTTACAACCTACAGTTTGCTAAGAAATCCTTTTACTACAAAGCATACATTGAATGCCTCGTATTATGCTGCAACTTCAGGTTTTGAATTTTCTTATGTTGGTGAGTTTGCACACGTATTCTACAACTGGAATTTAGAATTGGATGCAAGAGTGACAAGCGATAAATATGCTATTAACTTCTTTGGTATTGGAAATGAGACCCCTTATGATGGAGATACGGATGATTTAGACTTTAATAGAACAAGAATTAGCCAATGGCATATACAACCATCACTTATCTATAAAACTGGAGGAAATGTAAGTTCACATGTGGCGGCACGAGTAGAATCAAACCAAGTTGATGATGGCCAGAATGGTTTCGTACAAGCATTCCTAAACCCAGATAATGACGTATTTGATAATCAAATATATGCAGGCGCAGAGGTTGGTGTAGAATTTAATAATAAATCAGGAATGATTAGTTTACCAACACGAGGGTTGCAATTAGGTTTTGTAGCTGGGTACAAGCAAACTATTGATTCAGATTTCAACAATAAATTTACATACCTTACACCAACAGCGTCCTTTATTTACCCGATTCATGAAAGTGGTTTGGCGACTTTGGCAACCAAAGTACAGGCAGATTTTAGATTCGGTGATAATTATGAGTTCTACCATGCTGCTACAGTTGGAGGCAATAATAGTTTAAGAGGTTTCAGAAACGAACGTTTTATGGGGAAAACAGCCTTTTTCCAAATGACAGATCTCAGAGTGTGTTTTTTAGAACAGCGCACTGGCTTTGTACCTTTGAGAATAGGTGTAACGGGTGGGTTTGACCTTGGTCGTGTTTGGAACGATAATGAAGATTCAGACAAATGGCACAACAGTTATGGTGGTTCGGTTTTTATAAACGGATTTCAGGCATTTACAGCTAATATAGGGTATTATAAAAGTGTTGAAGATAGCCGTATCATATTTACAGCCGGATTTAGGTTTTAAACTAATGGCACTACCAGTGCATAACAGTTTATGATATAAGATATGAGAAAACAACTAATCGATTTTTTACGAGGGCTTAAAAACCTTTTAAAGGAGAAATTTCACAATTCAAACCCTAAATGGCCTTACATTATCACTGCATTTCTATCAACTATTTTAGTGGTTGTATCCATCATTTTATTTGTGAAATTCACTCATGGAATGATGTCCGAACTTTTTGAGAGTTACGACAAAGCCATAAGCGAGTACGTCTGGACTCATAAATCAGCATTTCTTACAGATTATATGGTAGCAGTAACCGAAATTGGCGATGTTATAGGTTACGGGATAGTATTTGGCCTGTTGATAGTTGTTTTTTTGGCTGTATTTAAACATTGGAAATATATAGCACAACTTGGTCTGGTATTGATTTTGGCGCTTAGTTCCAATGTTTTATTAAAGGAAATCATCAATAGGTCAAGGCCTTTGGGAGAGCACATGGTTACGGTAAAGACTCTTAGTTATCCGAGCGGACATGCCATGGTGTCAATGGCATTTTATGGTTTTTTAATTTACCTAATAGCCTATTTTAAAATGAACAAAGTTTTAAAAGTCTGTCTAATCACTATTTTGACAATTTTGATATTAAGCATTGGCATAAGTCGAATTTATTTAGGTGTACATTATCCATCAGATGTATTGGGTGGTTATATTGCGGGAATTATGTGGGTAACGTTTTGCGTTCTGATTTTCAATCTTGTAAAGATATTTAGGAGAGATCCTGCTACGTAATTATTTTTGAAGAAGGAGAGATTAACTTCGTTGTTCTCTAGTGATTCCAAAGTTGCAAATACAACTGCCTGTGTTTTCAACACAGATGCCTTTAAACACAAAAACCCAAACAAGTAAACTTGATGGGTTTTTCTATTTTAAGTCACAACGCAGTTGTGAGTGTCGTGGAGTCGGAGAGATTAACTGCGTTGTTCACTTTCAATCCAATCCTGTAAATACAACTTTTTGTGCTTTCTGCCCAAACGCTTTTAAACAACAAAGCTCAATCAAGTGAAACTTGTTGAGCTTTTTATGCTTAAAATCGCAACAAAGTTGCGCTTAATTGTGGAGTCGGAGAGAATCGAACTCTCGTCCAAACAAGTAACCAAAGAGCTTTCTACACGTTTATTCTTTTCTTATTTTTTCGATTGCAAGCTGGTTAAAGACAACCTACTTACAACTTAGCTTCTAAATCTCGAAAGGGCATCAAAGCACTACCCAATCTTAGTCAATTTTTACGATGCCTCTAAAAAGAACGCCACTGACTAGGGCTTTCTGGAGACATTTAACCTTCCTGCCTCGCAGGAATAAGCACGAATCTTACTATAATTCAGATTATGCAGCTAAAGCGTAGTTATTCTCGCCGTTTAAAAATTTGGTTCAGCCTTTTACGTGTTTCAAAACCATTACACGACGTGCTTACCATTTAATTAATCTCGCTGTCAAAACCAGTCGACCCCTTAAATGAAAGTTTCTTAAGGCACTTCTAATGTCCATAAGAAGTGCGAAATTACTAAAATTATTAACTCAAAAGCCATACCAAACTTTATTTATCAGGTTGTTAAGAAAAAATGTCAGATTAAAGTTTTAATTTCAGTCAAAACCAATAAAAAATGATACAAAAAGGAACCAAAGTAAAATGGAAATGGGGAAATGGCACTGCCCATGGCACAGTCATTGAAACCCACACAGAAGAAGTTACAAAAACCATAAAAGGAAACGAAGTAACTAGGAAAGGAAAATCTGGTAATAAAGCGCTTTATATAGAACAGGAAGATGGAGATACGGTCTTAAAAAGTGAGAGTGAAGTCGAGCGAGCGGATTGATTTGTAAACGGTTTTAATTAACGTTATTTTTGGCAAAATTTTAAGCCCAATGAAATTCGCCATTATAAAAGAACGTAAAAACCCACCAGACAGACGTGTGGTATTCTCTCCTGAAACTTTAGCAGAAGCCAGAAAACGATTCCCAGATGCCGAATTTGTGGTTGAATCGTCAGATATTAGAGTGTTTCCTGATGAAGCTTACGCTAAGCTAGGCTTTGAAGTCACTGATGATGTCTCTGATGCCGATGTAATGATTGGAGTCAAGGAAGTTCCGATTGAAAATTTAATTCCAAATAAAAAATACTTCTATTTTTCTCATACCATAAAAAAGCAGCCTTATAACCGCAAACTGCTTAAGGCGATGTTGGCTAAAAATATTGTAATGTTTGATCATGAAACTATTGTTAATGATAAAGGTTTTAGATTAATAGGTTTTGGTCGCTATGCTGGTTTGGTAGGTGCTTACAATGGTTTCAGAGCTTTAGGTTTAAGGGATGGGTTGTTTAATTTACCAAAGGTAGAAACGCTTGCAGATCTAAATGAAGTTAAAGCTGAGTTAGATAAAATCACCATTCCGAATATTAAAATTTTATTGACTGGAACTGGGAAAGTAGCTCACGGAGCCAAAGAGATATTAGACCATTTGGGTATAGAGGAAATCAGTGATGCGCTCTATTTAACATCGCAGTTTACAGAGCCCGTTTACGTTATGGCGGACGTTATGGAATATGCCAAACGCAAAGACGGTAAAGTAGGCGACAAGTGGGAGTTCTATAAAGACCCAACAGGTTATGAGAGTAATTTTATGCCTTATGCCAAAGAAACCGATTATTTTATAGCAGGCCATTTCTACGGAAACAACGCACCATATCTGTTTACTAGAGAAGATGCCAAACATCCTGATTTTAAAATCAATCTAGTAGCGGATATTTCTTGTGATATTGATGGGCCTGTGGCTAGTACAATCCGTCCTTCAACCATCGCCAATCCTTTTTATGGTTATCATCCACAAACAGAACAAGAAGTTGCTTTTGATGCTAAGGATGCCATCACCGTTATGGCAGTGGATAATTTGCCATGCGAATTACCAAAGGATGCGAGTGAAGGTTTTGGTGAAACATTTGTAGAACATGTGATTCCTGCATTTTTTAATAATGACCAAGAAGGTGTTTTGAAGCGTGCTAGAATCACTACTGAAAATGGTAAACTGACAGAACGTTTTTCTTATCTTCAGGATTATGTAGATGGTGAAGCATAGAAATTCTTAAACATCCAATAACCAACTGCTAAAAAAGTTCCAAAACCTAGCGTAAACAACCAGGCATCTATATTCTGAAATGGTGCTAGAAGTATATTAAAAACATCAGCAATTAATACCTTCGGATTACTTATAATCTCCCAAGAGTTGTAACGTAAAAAACGACCTAAATATACTCCAAAGCCGCACAGTAATAAAATGAATAATGTCGAGGTAATTATAGGAACTTTCCTAAAGTGCTTTGCAATCAATTTTTGCATATCTAATATAGAAAGGTAGAAGAGGAGCAGGCCACTTAGGGCAAACGACAGTACCACCAAAACATCAAGCCATAATAATGCATCGTTACCAATCCTAATATGAATTAAGTCTGTGACTATATAAGGAGCATTTGGTAAAAACACCAGCCAAACTAAAAACCAAAACACTAGCTTGAGTTTACTGATAGCTGGTTTTGAGTTTAAATACATGGTAATTGTATATGGTATGATGGCCAAAAAGACATTCCAGACTAAAAAGAGATAAAAGAATGATTGATTTAGCTTTATTCTCACCATAAGTACAATGACGCTAAAAGTTAATGAAACTGTGACTAAGGATAGTGTTTTAAACTTTGACTGTATGAGTGTTTTTATAGTTTGCATAATGTTCTATTATTAATACTGAGATTATTCCGAGTGTATAGGCAACTAAATCCCCAAATTGAAACGTGCTTCCCAAAATGAGTTTAGCAGTAACACTATCTTGTAAATTAAAGTAGGCTAAGAAAGGTGTGAGTTGAAGCAACTCAATACCATAGGCAATTAAGAGGACGACCAAAGCTGAGGCCCTCACACTCAGGTTGGTGCATCCTCTAAAAATTGCATACAGTAAAATGACCACGAGATAGTCGCCGAAGGTGTAGCGAATAAATCCGGTTTTTATGATAAAGGCGATAGCCAATTCTATGAGAAATAAAGAATGTGCTAAGACCAGATAATTTTTGTTGAATTGAAGTTTTATGTTATTAATAATTTTCATTCTGTTTCATTTTTGGATAAAACCTCGCTCAAATCCTTAAAATTGGAAAAGAACGAGGTACATCCTGCTACTAACCATTGTTCCAGTCGATTTTTCTCGATACAAACATTACGATTGCTAGAATTACGAATAACCCAACACTGCCTACTAATAAGGCATAGTTTTCTAACTGAATTATCACATAAATGAATGCATATAATGCAGTTAATGAAAGCCCGATGAATAATGGGAATTTTATATTTTTTAAGATAGATTTGGAGTATAGGGTAATAAGAACGACTACAGATGTTCCGGCAATGAGATAAGCCTTTAAGAAATTACTGTGTTCTGACATGGACACTAGTAATGTATAAAACATAACCAAAGCCAGTCCAATCATTAAATATTGAAACGGATGAATATGTATTTTACTGAGTGTTTGAATGAGAAAAAACAACAGAAAGGTAAGTCCAATAACCAAAAATCCATATTTAGCTGAGCGTTCGCTTTTTTGATATTCATCTACCAACACAACGAACTTTGTTCCAAAACCAAATTGATTAAGGTTAGGAAGCTTGTTGAGGTAGATTTGCGAAAATGGACGATTTATAGACAGTACTTTCCAGTCGGCTTTAAAACCGTCTTTTGTAATACTTCTTGTCTCATCATTTGGCGAATAATTACCTATAAAACCTGGATCAGACCAATTAGACTCCATGGTCATAGTGGTTGTTTTGCCAACAGGTATGAGTTTGATTTGTTCACTACCATCGTAAGTAACATTCATGCTATATTCAAATTCTGATCTGAGCAATTCTTCATTAATAAAGTTAGTTTCTAATTCATCTAAATGAGATTTTGAATTATTATCGTAGAAATTGGTTTCAAAAGGATAAGAATCTCCATCCAAATCAATTAGCATTTCTGTTTTTATGCCTTTTAAATTGGTAGTTCTAAATAACATTGTGGCTTTGTTCCACATTATATCGTCGCCATTTATATCTTTTGTACTTAAATCTATAGCGTTAAATCGACCATTCATTTTCATTTTTGAAGTGAAAACAGCAGATTCAAAATTTCCTAGATATAATGATTTGGATTTTACATCAACATCTGTTTCTAATGTTTCAGGAAAAATATAGGCGTATTTTATGTGTGTTTTTGTCTCTTTGATGTAGGCCTTGGTTTTTTCGTTAAAAGTTGAAGTCTCTGTGTAAGTTTTATAAGGCAATTTTAAAACAGGTCCATAAATGGTGACGTCATTTCCCCATTTACTGTTTATTTCCCTCACTACATCTTGTTGTCTAAAGGCTCGTTCTTCAATTAATATATTGACAAAGGTTAGTGGAATCAATAAAACCATAATTAGAATTCCTACAACAATCATCCTTGCTGTAATTGAGGTTTTTAGCCAAGTACCAAATTTGTTGGGCTGGTTTGGTGTGTTTTGTTTTTCAGTGTTTTCCATGATGTTGAATAGGTTTATAAAGTACTTTGTATTTCAAAGTAAATGATTAAAAAAATAGATTTATGTAATGTTCATACGTTTAATATCCTGTTTGTAAGCTGATGGCAATAAAATTTCTTTTATCATCCAATCTAGCTTTATGCTTCTAAATAGTTTATACACTGAAATCATTGGTGTTAATAATGACGTTTTTCTCAAATTAAGCATTTCTCTTGCTGATTCTGGTAACAACAAAATCTGGGATTCCAGTAATAGACGATACCTTACGAAGCCTAAATGTTTTCTATATTGTTTATATAGATCTTTGGTTAAATTTCCGTTATCTAGGTTCTCTTCCAAATGTTTCTTTCTGGTAATTTGAAACTCGGAATAAGTGAGTGGCAGATTCTTAATTCCCATCCGTTGACCAACGCGATTGAATACATCTAACACTTCTTGTTTCTCTTCTGTTGACAACGGTCGTTGTAGCAGCTCATGTGAACGAATAGAATAATCAATCAGCATAAACAACACATCTTTAAACGCCCATTCCGGGATTTTTTGACCTCTATTTTTCTCCACAGTCCCATGAATGGCATTCATAGTATCAATAGCTTTTAAAGCAGAAGTTTCTTCTGAGAACACAATCGCTCTAGCATAGTTTACTGTAGAAAACAAACGACCCAAAGGGTCTTTGGGCAGCTTGCCAGTAAAATAAAGCCAGTCTACAGCTTTATTGAGCGCAAATTCGGCAGATGCACCAGCAAATACCAGTAAAATGGTATCGCTTGTGCCCCAAATTTGGCGGACTATAGAATCTTTATGTACAAACGGACTCATTTCTATTTTAGGTCTTTTTTATTAATTTTTCGAGGGCTTCAATATGTTTTTTAAATTCGGCTTTACCGAGTTTAGTGGCACTGTATCTTGTGTTTGATTTTCTACCTATAAATTGCTTTTCAACCAAGATATATTCTGCTTTTTCTAGGGCTTTGGTGTGGCTTGCCAAATTGCCGTCCGTAGCTCCCAATAGTTCCTTCAAGGTATTAAAATCGGCATATTCGTTTACCATAAGCACGGACATGATACCAAGCCGTATTCTATGGTCAAAAAGTTTGTTTATGTTGGTGATTATGCTCAAATTTCAGTATTCAGTATTCAGTATTCAGTATTCAGTATTTGCTTTGCGTCTTTTGCGTCTTTTGCGAGAAATTTATCTCCTATCATATTTAAAATGCATCCAAGTGCCATAAACTATATGCATAATTCCAAAACCAATGACCCATAACCAAAAGCCATAGCCAGGATAATAACTCGCTATAAGTCCCAAAATAATTTGAATATATCCCAAATATTTAATGTCACCAATACTGTATTTTGATGCACTGACCAAAGCCAGTCCATAAAAAATAAGCATCAATCCTCCTGTTTGTCCATAGCGACCTTGGTTTAAAATAATAAAGCAATAAACACCTCCAACAAGTAGCGGTATCAAAAAGTTAAAGAGCAATCTGCGAGACGAACTATCCCATATTTTTTCATTGTTCTTTTTAGCTTTTCTAGTAGTAAGGATAATTCCTGTAAGTACACTTAATAAAGCAACCAAAAGAAGAACAGACATGCAGGTCCAAAATACCCAACCATGAAAAATATACAATTTACCATCACTGTAAGTGTCAACCAGCCAATAGGCAACGGCCGCACCAATCAAAGCATAGATGCCAGCCAATACACCAGACAAACCGCTTAATGAAATAAAACGAGATGATTTATTCATTAAATTCTTAATCTCGCTGATGTCCTTTAGATAATCTTCGTTGCTCATAATAAAAAGTACTTTGAAATACAAAGTAAAGTATTTTATTTCAATTGAACAAAACTATTTTAGAAGATATTAACTAAATTTATGTTTTTAAGAATAAAAATTTAGAACGTTATGATAGAATTACTTTTAGCCATTGCAAACCTTGCTGGTGGTATACTACTCGGACTCGCTACACTTGATAAATGGGATGGTGAAAGCAATTTTTTTAATAAAATCGCAGGCTTTTTAGCACCATTTCAGACTGCTATTGGTCTTGGTTTAATCATTCTTGCTATTCTTGAGTTTTGGGATGGGCTATTATTTAATATTGCAAGTATTCTAGGGGGTATATTGTTATTAACCCACGCTTTTGGTAAAGTACCAGCATTAGAAACAAGTTTGAGAAAGTTATCTGCCAAGTTAATGCCTTTTAAAGCTATTATTGGAATTGGGTTAATAGTGATTGGTGTTATTCAATTGTTTTAGATGATTTTAAAGGAGAGACAGGCGTCATAATCAACATAAATGATTAACTCTTTACCATTTTTGTAGTTATATGGTATTTCTGCAATTTGTTTATCCCCTTTTTTAATGAATGTAATTGGCTCGAGGTTTAAAGAGGAATTGGTAAATTGATAATAATAAACTCTATCTGTATCTAACGAATCGAATGAGATTTGAATAGTTCGACTTGATTTAACCGTTCCTTTCATTTTTGATAACTCCAAACCTGAATTATAAAATCCTGGATGGATTATTGGTGAATAGAAAAAAGTTAGGCTTGATATAGGTTTTTCTAGTAACTGCCATTTTTTATCATCTGGAAAATGACTCCATACTAAATACTCGGGTTTTATTAAAAAATATGAATCATTAAATTCAAAGTAATCCTGTCTATTTTCTTCATTTCCAGTTGACCAAGTTGCATCAATAAGTTGCCACCTCTCATCTAAATAAACAGCATTCCATGCGTGATTTTCTTCATTTTTAACCTTGCCAATTTCCCTAATATCTGTTTTGGCATAGCCATCAATCACTTCACACTTAATTTCTATTTTATCTAAAACATATTTTAATAATTGGGCATAACCTTCGCAGACTGCCTTTTTCTCTTTGAGAACATTTTCTGAATATTCTAGCTGAATTTTTTCAAGTTCACTATCATCACTATAATGATATCCACTAATTCTGACGCTATTGGCACTTTTATAATCATAGATGATGTTATTGGAAATCCAATAATAGGCTGCTCTGGTTTTTTCCAAATCCGTATCAAAATCAGAATCGATTTTGTCAGCAAAACTTTCTATCGACTTAAAATCTTTTGGGTAGTTTTTTACTATAGAATCAACTATCGAATAATCTTGAGCGAAACTAATCTGAACCAAAAATAAAAATAGGGCTAGTAAGAATGTTTTCATATGACTAAATTAGTCAAAAATTATTCCAGTTTTGAATCCAGCTGAAGCCTATATATTAAAACAACCAGAGCCATATAAATCCATACTGCTTCAGTTGCAAAGCATTGTTGAGTCTATCGCTCCAAATTCTGAATTATTATTTAAATGGAGATTGCCGTTTTATTATTGTAATGGTATTCCGTTATGTTATTTAAACCAATCTAAGGATTATGTAGATCTAGCCTTTTGGCATGGTGAACGTTTTGAAAAGTATAAAGAACATTACGTTAAGGAAAACCGCAAAACAGTAATGTCGTTGCGCTACAGATCTGTTGAAGACATTGATGATGAGGTTGTCGTTTATGTGATTCAACAATTATTAGCTATTAATACCAATCCTTTTAAGCTGATTTTAAAACCTAATCGCTCTAAAAAGTAGCAACAAGTTTTCTAATAGCAACCAAATTACTCAATAAGCCTTCTAAATTATCTAAATGTAGCATATTAGCACCATCGCTTTTGGCGTTAGCCGGATCAAAATGCGTTTCAATAAACAGGCCATCTACATTATTAATGACTCCTGCTCTTGCAATAGTTTCAATCATGTCTGGTCGTCCACCTGTAACACCAATACTTTGGTTAGGTTGTTGTAAAGAGTGAGTGACATCTAAAACCGTAGGAGCGTATTGACGCATTGTTGGGATGCCGCGAAAATCCACAATCATGTCTTGGTAGCCAAACATCGTCCCTCTATCGGTAATCCAAGCTTTATCATTACCAGCATCTTTTACTTTTTGCACTGCATGTTTCATGGCTTCAGGACTCATAAATTGCCCTTTTTTTAGATTGACGACTTTTCCGGTTTCGGCTGCTGCAACAACCAAATCAGTTTGCCTAACCAAGAATGCAGGAATCTGCAATACGTCTACATATTCTGCAGCCATAGCCGCATCAGAAGCTTCATGAATATCGGTAACGGTAGGCACATCAAAAGTTTCGGAAACTTTTCTGAGAATTTTTAAAGCTTTTTCGTTGCCTATGCCTGTAAAACTGTCAATTCGACTTCTGTTTGCCTTTTTAAAGCTGCCTTTAAATACATAAGGAATTTCAAGTTTGTCAGTTATGGAAACGACTTTTTCAGCAATACGAAGTGCCATATCTTCACCTTCAATGGCGCAAGGACCACAAAGCAAAAAGAAATTATCGGATTCGGTGTGTTTTAATTTCGGAATAGTTATCAAAGTTTAGAGACTTAATATTAAGTCGCAAAGATAGTATTAAAATACCTTTTTTATACTGTTTCTAATAATCCAAAGCGACATTACAAAGTTTCCAATAACTAAAGCTCCGCCATAAAATAATAAGCGTTTGGCTGACTCAGACCAATTGACAATGTTGAGCAAATTAGACAAGTATGCTAATATGAGGTATGATGATAGACAAACAAAAACAATACCTAACGAAAAATTAAGGTTTCTGTTTGGCTTTATCAATTGCCATAAAAAAGGAATGCCAAATAGTAATATTGGATATGCCGAAATACCTTCACTTCTATTTATGTACGTAAACCAATAGGCTATTACCGATATAAAATATAGATAAGGTATAAATTTGGTGTATTTGCTAATTGTATTCATCTGTCTTTTATTTAAATCAGATTGTCTGCCGACAAGCTGGTGTAAATAGCCCAATTAGCGGTTGTTTAGTTGTGGGAAGGCTTTTTACTATTAATCAATCTTATAACTAAAATTACGAATAGAAATTGCATTTGGATTAAATAATAACATAATATTAACGAAGTGAGGATAATAAGGTGTACCTTTGCGCGCTTAAAATTTTGCGCCAATTATGAACAAGATTAAAAATATTGCAATCATTGCACACGTCGATCACGGCAAGACCACTTTGGTAGATAAGATTATGTACCATTGTCAACTTTTCCGTGAAAATGAGAATACAGGAGACTTAATTCTAGATAATAATGATTTAGAACGTGAGCGTGGTATTACAATTACTTCGAAGAATGTTTCTGTAGTCTATAAAGACACAAAAATTAATATTATAGATACTCCTGGTCACGCGGATTTTGGAGGTGAAGTAGAACGTGTTTTAAACATGGCTGATGGTGTCTTGCTTTTGGTGGATGCTTTTGAAGGTCCTATGCCACAAACGCGTTTTGTGTTGCAGAAAGCTATTGACTTAGGGTTAAAGCCATGCGTTGTCATCAATAAAGTAGATAAGGAAAACTGTACACCAGATGAGGTACATGAAAAGGTTTTTGATCTTATGTTTGAGCTTGGTGCAGAAGAATGGCAATTAGATTTCCCAACCGTTTATGGTTCTGCAAAGAACAATTGGATGAGTGAGGATTGGCAAGATGAAACTGACAACATCGAGCCATTATTGGATATGGTTATAGAACATATTCCTGAGCCAAAAATTGAAGAAGGTACTACCCAAATGTTGATTACATCTTTAGATTTCTCTTCATTTACCGGAAGAATTGCAATCGGTCGTTTAACGCGCGGCAATTTAAAGGCTAATCAGCAGATCTCATTAGTAAAAAGAGATGGCTCGATTGTGAAGAGTAGGATTAAAGAACTACATACGTTTGAAGGCTTAGGGCGTAAAAAAGTAGATGAGGTACGAACTGGAGATATCTGTGCTATAGTTGGACTTGAAGGTTTTGAAATAGGTGATACCGTTGCCGATTTAGAAAATCCTGAAGGGTTAAAGACCATAGCCATTGATGAACCAACAATGAGCATGCTATTTACCATTAACGATTCGCCTTTCTTTGGTAAGGATGGTAAGTTTGTAACCTCTCGTCATATTAAAGAGCGCTTAACCAAAGAGCTAGAAAAGAACTTGGCATTGCGTGTTGAAGAAACCGACAGTGCAGATAAGTTTATGGTGTTTGGTCGTGGTGTTTTGCATTTATCTGTTTTAATTGAAACGATGCGTCGTGAAGGTTATGAACTTCAGATAGGTCAGCCACAAGTAATCATTAAGGAAATAGATGGTGTAAAATGCGAACCTTTTGAAGAAATGACCATTGATTTGCCAGAAACTGTTTCAGGTAAAGCTATTGAAATGGTTACGATGCGAAAAGGGGAGATGATAAGTATGGAAGCCAAAGGTGACCGTATGGTTTGTCAGTTTATTGTACCTTCTAGAGGTATTATTGGTTTACGTAATCAATTGTTAACAGCAACTGCTGGTGAAGCTATTATGGCACACCGTTTCAAAGAATATCAACCGTTAAAAGGTGGTATTCCAGAACGTCAAAACGGATCTTTAGTTTCAATGGAAAACGGTCAAGCTATTCCTTATTCGATTGATAAATTACAAGACCGAGGCAAGTTTTTCGTTGATCCAGGTGAAGATATTTATGAAGGTCAGGTGATTGGTGAAAATTCTCGTGGTGACGATATGGTAGTTAATGTTACAAAAACCAAAAAGTTGAGTAATGTACGTTCTTCTGGAGCAGATGATAAGGCTAAAATTGTACCTGCAATTAAGTTTTCATTAGAAGAAGCTTTAGAATATATACAAAAGGATGAATATGTTGAGGTGACGCCGAACCACTTGAGATTACGTAAAATATTATTGAAGGAAGTAGATCGCAAACGTAACAAATCGATTTAACTTTCGAAAAAAGTAACATATAGAAAATAAAGAGAAATGCTTTGCGGTATTTCTCTTTTTTTATTTCTCTAATTTTGATGGTAAATAAACTTAAATGAAGTTTTTAGATAGATTTTTAAGAGATTGGCGAATTAAAAAAACTGAACCCTATGTAGAGCAAGGTGATAAAGTTTTAGACATTGGGTGTTTTGACGCAACTTTATTTGAAAAATTATCAATGAAGCCCATCGGAGAAAGTCTAGGTTTAGACCCTTTGCTAAAAAGGACAATAACTGGTAAAAACTATGCATTGTTAAAAGGTAAATTTCCTGAAGATTTGCCTAAAGGGAAAAAGTTTAATTGTATTACAATGTTGGCCGTGTTAGAACATATTCCAAAAGAAGAACAATCTAAGTTAAGTAACTATTGTTATAAGTATTTAGAATCTAAAGGACGTATTATTATTACCGTGCCTTCTCCATTTGTAGATCATATCCTTTGGGTTTTATCTAAACTGAGATTAATTGATGGCATGTCTCTAGAGGAACATTATGGATTTAAGGCAAAAGACACACCCAAATTGTTTGACAAAAATCAATTTAAATTATTGAACCATCGCACATTTCAACTTGGTTTAAATAATTTGTTTGTTTTTGAGAAAATAGGCTAAGCGTTATTTTTTTAAGCCTAAGACACTAAAAAACAAACTAAACAGAATGGTTTGAATACCGAGTTGTAGCAAAGTTATTGCAGGTATAATAATTCGTAAGGTTGTGCTCGTATCCAATGATCCATAATTTGTATCACTCCAAACGGACAAGCCTTTAAAGCTCAAAAACAGACCAATAAGCAGAAGGCAAAAACCGATAATTAAACCTTTCTCAAGGTTAATGATTTTAAAAAGTTTGTTATAACGTTTAGACTTCGGTAACAACTCATTTTCTACAGCAAAAATCTTGGTTAGACCATAAAATATAATGAATTGAAAACCTACCAATAGAAATGCAGATGTATATAATAATGTGTGTACGTCTAGTGTAATTCCACTAAACTCTAAAGGATTTATGATGAGCAATATGGATAAGATCAAACCAATTAAAGCCAATAGAATTCCAGGATAGAGAAAAAGCCAATTGGGCGCATAGAGCATTAAAAAACGCAAATGTCTCCAACCATCGCTCCATGTTTTTAAATGTGGTTTTCGGCTTCGTCCATCTTTTTTTAGTGTTGTTGGTACTTCGGTAATTGATAAATTGTTCAATCTAGATTTTACCACCATTTCTGAAGCAAACTCCATTCCAGAGGTTTTTAAATTCATTTTATTATAGGCTGACTTTGAGAACCCTCTTAAGCCACAGTGAAAATCATTGATTTTAATTTTAAAGAACAATTTTCCGATAAAAGACAATACAGGATTGCCAAGATATTTGTGCAAAAAAGGCATGGCATCCTTTTCAATACCACCTTTAAAACGATTGCCCATTACCAAATCAAATCCGTCGCGCAATTTATTGAGATATGGCATAAGATTGCTAAAATCATAACTATCGTCTGCGTCTCCCATAATGATATAAGTTCCGCTAGCGGTTTCAATACCTGTCTTTAGTGCGCTTCCATAGCCTTTTTGTGCGGCGTGTACAACTTTAGCATTTAGATTTTCAGCAATAGCAATAGAACCATCTGTACTACCATTATCTGCAATAACAATTTCTCCATTAATATCATTGGCCTTGAAAAATAATTGCACTTTTTTTATGCAAATAGCTAAGGTTTCTGCCTCGTTAAGGCATGGCATTACTATTGAAAGCTCAGGATTTTTGATCACGTTTAGTAAGGTTGTAGATGCTAATAAACAACAAAAATATTAAAGCATAATTATAAAACAGATAGCGTTGTATGGAATGTACTGCAAAAGCAATAAACATAGCATTAGATAGTATTAGAGACGATAAAAGAAATATGATGGCATATTTCTTTCTATGGTTAAGAAATGTTTTTATAAGGCTATAAAAAAAACATTATAACTACAAACCAAAGCAATAATTGGGATTTAAAACCATATGTAAGGTTTGCGTAAAATAATTTCAACCACTCCTTAAAGTTGTTTAAAATTAAAACCTTGGTAAATGCTTTACAGGCTTCTTCAGTTTTAAAAAAGGAATAAGCAGATTTTTTGCTTGTATCCCAGTTTTTAATTTCTGGCTGATTAAAATAGTACGACGTACCTATTACCCTAACGGTTTGATTACATATTTTAGGCAAATTATCATGAAAAAATTTATAAGATTCTTGCGTAGAGTAATCTGGTTTTGGCAATAGATTCTTATGTGCCAAAGTATCGTAACTTGTTTTTAAAATTTCCTGATAGTCTTTGTTTTTGAAGAGTTTGTAATCGTCATTGGCTGAAAGATAAATTGGAGCGGTAGAAGCGCTAGTATATCCTAGAGGTGTAGGTTTAAAGAACCCATCTTTAAGTTTGTGGTATGTTCTTTCGGAAAGGCTGGCAATGAGCATTATACCACAAAACATTAATACATTTAAAAGATGTTTTTTTTGGAATATTTCTTTTCTGTACATCAAAAAATAAGTAACAGCGAAAATAAGCGTGGAAATAATGAATTGACTTCTAATGGAAACCAGAAGGAGATAAGCAATTAAATAATACTTAATATAATGACCCTTTTTGTTAAATAGAACTTCCATACCTAATGCTATGAATAAAAGGTATAGTCCATATCCTAAACCTTCAGAACATAGGTTATTGGCAATGCTCAATGGTGGGAAAAAGGGAAAGAGCAATATGATGAGTAAGGGAAGCTTTGAAAGATTATTGAGTTGAAATAGTCTAGAGATCCTTGTGAAAAAATAGTGGACACCAAAAAGACTAAATACAGCATGAAAAGCAACAACGGCAACATCAAAATAAGTTCCAAAAACGGTACTAAAAACCTTAAAAAAAATCACATAACCCATTTGCCTAAAGGGCATCGCATTTAGATAGCTGTAGGTGTCTGGAGAATAAATGGGTTCATTGTATAAGCAATATAGAACTACAATTAGGTAGGCCACGAGTAATAAATATTTTTCTGGGCCTGGGTTTTTGTAATTGAATCTGAGCATTGTAGGGCTTAAAACTTAAATGTAAAAATAGAAAAAAGTATTGGGTTAAAATTCTTAGTTTTTTATTTCTCTGCAATAATATAGGTGCTAATGCCAAAAGGAAATTTGAAATATTTTAATATTTTATTTTCCAAGTTTAATAACATTAAAAGGGGTTTGTTTAACACTCCAATATGATAAAGGTCGCCCTTAGTTTGTTTTAGCTTCTTGGTTAAGAAAAGCTTGTTTATTTTTCTGATTATATACAGTGGAATAAATAAAGTTATGTTCCAATATCCAGATTTTTTAATCTTTAGATGACATTTTATGGCCATTTTAGTAAGTTGATTTTCGGTATACCTTCTAAAATGCATATTAACGACATCATGGTTACTCCACAAACTCATAAATGCTGGTACGAAAACATAGAGTTTACCATTTTCTTTAAGGTTTTGCTTCCAATTTTTTAAAGCATCATTGTCATTTTCAATGTGTTCTAGACAGTCTGATGCTATTATAATATCAAAATCTTGATTTAGTGCAATGTTTTCACCTGACATTACAAAACAGTTATTGAGGTTATTTTTACGGCAATTTTCTATGGCTTCTTCACTGATATCAATACCATATAAATTCTTTTTGTCGAAACCGTTTTTCACCAATTCCATTAATAATAAACCAGAGGAGCATCCTACATCAAGAATTTTACTGTTCTTATTTTCGTTTTTCAGTAATTGAATAATAAAATTTCTTCTAGATTTGAACCAGAAATGAGAATCTTCTAACTCGTGGTATTTTTTTTCGTAGTCTTTATCCATTGAATTGGGTAGAATATGTAAATATCATAAACAGATTTCTTATAGCATATTTTTTTAGCATTAAAATTTAGATAATGTATATGGCAATGGTTGTAAATCTTAATTCTTGATGCTTAAACTTATATTAGCAATAAACTTATAGGAATGAAAATGACACGTTTTCTTAAAAATGATCTATATGTTACAATTGTCATTATTGTATTCATACAGGTTATTCTTATGTTTCAAGGGTTTGATATTTGTGACGATGGATTTGTGTTAACTTTTTATCAGCAGATATTTTCTAACCCTGAAAGTGTGGAATATAATTTTCTATATTGGTTTTCAGGTGTGTTGGGTGGTCTCTGGCACCAACTTAATGAAGACGGAGGTATTATTTGGTTTAGAGTCTTGGGTGTTGTTACGAACACGTCAACGTTTATCTTGAGTTTTGAGATTCTAAAAAAATACATGCCTAGACCATTCTTGATTTTTAGTCTCTTAATGGTGCTATTTGTTAACGATTATGGTTTTTTAACCTTTTACCATAACCAAATCACATCTCTTTTAACGGTATTGATGGTCTATTTTTTGAGTAAAGGACTATTGAATCAAAAATATAAGTTGTTAATCATAGTTGGATTTATTTTCGTCTTAAACGGAATGACTCGACTTCCTAACTTTATTTTAATTAGTCTTTTCCTGGGTATTCCCGTTTATTTCTACTTAGAAAATGTAGAATATAAATCGATGTTAAAACCAATTGGGTTTTCAGTTTTAGGTGTGTTTTTAGGTTTTTTCTTCGTTTATCTCTTTCTTTCTATTAGCGGACAGCTTCACGTTATGGAAAATGCACTTTTTACGATGATGGATGTTGGTAACACGGAGGGCAGTGCACATAATTTTAAATCGGTGATTAAGGCACAATATTATAATCATTATAACATAGTAATCGCCTTTTTTCAATTTGCAGGACTATTTTTAATAACCACCATTACATTAATAATTGTAAAAAGACGCAAGTATTTATTGTATTTAATAGCCATGTTTTTTGGTGGCTTGTTAGTGTATTGGTTTCAGAGAAATGGTATCTTTTCAATTTATACACTGGCTTATATAGGTTCAATTTGGACTTTGTCTTCAAAAAGATTCAATACGGAAATTAGAATAATTGCCCTTATGGCATTTATAATGCTTGCTACAATGACCTTGGGCTCTGGAGGTGGTATAAAAAATAGTGGCTATATGACGATATGGCTAGGTTTTCCATTGTTCTATTTTGTACTTCAGATTATAGTTAAAAAGATTATGTCATCAACGGAATTGACCAAACAAGACTTTAACGCTGAAAAGAAGTCATTGGCAGTTTCAAAACTATTAGTGTACGCTTTAACAATTTCTTTTTTAACCTTTAAAGCTTATAATATTTCTAACGGTGCATATTTTGACAGTGGTAGTCGGTTGGATAAGACTTTTGCAATAAATAGCAAAAAAGCAAAGTACATTTATACTACTGAAGTCAGAGCAAAAATAGTAAACAACTTATTAGCAAATTTAGAGCATTATGTAGAACCTGGTGATTATCTATTCGCCTATGATCATATACCTATGGTGCATTATTTAACTAGTACATTACCATATACTTATAATCCTTGGCCTGGAATCTATGATCATTATTCTTTTAAAAAGAAAATAGAAAAAGCTGAAACTGAAATAGATGAATTGCCAATAGTGGTTGTTCAAAAGTTTGAAACAATTATTGAATTTTCTGAACCAATACCAGACTATATGGTCCCTGAAAAAAACAATTCCATTTTGCACGGAAGAAAATCCATAGAGTTAATGAATGATTTTTTAAAAAGAAACTATTACGAAGAAGTTTGGAGTGATAATTATTTCAGTATATACAAATCAGATAGGGCAAATAATTGAGTTGACTGATTTCTTTTATCTTAGCACATATACTTAATCGATACAATGGCAAATAATATTATATCTGTAATAATTCCTGTTTATAATGAAGCTGAGAACCTCTCGGAGCTATATGATAGAATAAAAAAAACGCTTGGATCTATAACAGATAGTTATCAGATTATATTTGTGAACGATGGTAGTAAAGATGATTCTTTAATTAAAATTTTATCCATAGCTGAAGATAACCCTAAGGTATTTTATCTCAGTCTTAGTAGGAATTTCGGCCATCAAATAGCGGTCTCGGCTGGCTTAGAGCATTGCGATGCAGAATGTACCGTTATTATAGATGCAGATTTACAAGACCCTCCGGAATTAATTTCAGAATTGTATACAAAGTATACCGAAGGTTTTGATGTAGTATATGCAAAACGAAATAAACGAGAGGGTGAATCTTTTCTTAAAAAATTCACGGCAAAACTTTACTATAGATTATTAAAACGATGGGTGTCTTTTGACATTCCATTAGATGCAGGTGATTTTAGATTGATTTCAAGAAAAGTTGTCAAGGCTATTAACAAAATGCCTGAGCAGAATAAGTTTTTAAGAGCCCAAATAGCTTGGCTAGGCTTTAAACAAACTCATGTGTTTTTTAATAGGGATACCAGGAAGCATGGTAAGAGTGGTTATTCTTATGGTAAAATGTTACGATTAGCTTTTGATGGTATTACGGGTTTTTCAGATAAACCACTTTTATTTGTTAGTCGATTGGGTTTTGTAATTTCAATTTTCTCTTTCCTTTTGATTATTTATGCCGTCTTTTCTCACTACATTCTCCAAGTGACCATTACAGGTTGGACGTCATTGCTCATAAGTACTGCATTTATTGGTGGAATCCAGCTGCTTTCAATTGGTGTAATAGGTGAATATATCAGCAGAATTAATTCTAATGTAAAAGGACGGCCGTTATATATCTTAGATTCTACTAACATCAGTGTTGAGGAAAATAACAATTCATAAGCTTATATCTTTTAGGTAAATACTTTAAAATTTGTACTTTCACACCAAGTGAATTCTAAATTTTTGAAACTATTTACACGGTTAAAACATATACATTTACTTGTAAAAGCATCTGGGATAATTTCGTCTCTATAAGTAACCAAGACACTTTTCTCTTTCATAGGGATTTTATGGATTATCATAGTGATAGATTCGAGGATTATTCTTTTATGATATATAAAAAGGATAAGTTAGTAGCGCTTTTGCCAGCCAATAGGACTGGTAATGAGGTGTACTCCCACCAAGGCTTGAGTTATAGTGGATTGATTTACAAAAAAGATTTAAAATCTGAAGAGATTATTGAGACCTTTAAAGCAATATTAAAATTTCTAAATGAAAATGATATTGTCAGGTTTATTCTAAAGGAAATCCCGAACATTTATTTGCATAACACTACTAACAACCCTTTAACTTATTTATGTTTTAAAACTCAGGCCAAATTGGTAAGAACCGATATGCATTCTGTAGTAGATTTACAATTTAAGTCTTATTCCAATAGCAGAAAAGAGGGTTTAAAAAGAGGACAGAAGCACAACCTAATAGTAAAAGAAACGGATAGTTTTGATGACTTTTGGAATACTATTTTAATTCCCAATTTAAAATCAAAACACGGTGTGGAGCCTGTCCATAGTCTAGAGGAAATAGGTCTTTTAAAGTCTAGATTCCCAAAAAATATAAGGCAATTCAATGTGTTCTATAATGATGAGCTCGTTGGTGGTACCACAATTTTTGAAACCGAAAATGTTGCACATTGTCAATATATTTCAGGAAATTCTGATAAGAATGAATTGGGTAGCTTAGATTTTTTGCATATTCATTTATTGGATAATGTTTATATGGACAAAAAATATTTCAGTTTTGGAACGTCTAATATCGAATCCGGACAAAAAATAAATCAAGGACTTCAATTCTGGAAAGAAGGTTTTGGTGCGCGTTCAATAACCCAAGCGTTTTACAATATTGAAACAGAAAACTATAAACTTTTAGAGGATGTTTTTATATGATTAAGTTTTTAGATCTTCATAAAATAAACAATAGATTTCACGATGAACTAGAAGCCTCGTTCAGTAGCTCGTTGGATGCTTCCCATTTTATATTAGGAGATAATGTTTCAAAGTTCGAAAATGAGTTTGCCCATTACTGTGGTACAGAATACTGTGTGGGTACAGCAAGTGGGTTAGATGCACTGACACTAATATTAAAAGGCTATATAGAAATTGGAAAACTCAATAAGGGTGATAAGGTTATAGTGCCAGCCAATACGTTTATCGCTACAATTCTATCAGTGCTACACGCGGATTTAGAACCCGTTTTAGTAGAACCTAATCCTGAGACTTACAATCTTTCAGTTGAGGAAACAGAAATAGCTATAACGAAAGATGTCAAGGCAATTATTATGGTACACCTATATGGTCAGTTAGCTGATATTGAAAGCCTAAAGCTACTATCTGAGAAGCACAATTTGTTGTTAATTGAAGATGCGGCCCAGGCGCATGGTGCAGTGGCAATTTCCAAAAATCAAAAACTAAATTCCAAAACTATAAAAGCTGGTAACTTAGGGCATGCCGCTGCCTTTAGTTTTTATCCGAGTAAAAATTTAGGAGCTTTGGGAGATGGTGGTGCTGTGACAACAAACGATTCGGATTTATACGATGCCATTGCTTTGTTGAGAAATTATGGTAGCAGTGTGAAATATAGCCATGAAATCATTGGCTTTAATAGTAGATTGGATGATCTACAAGCTGCTTTTTTGAGTGTAAAACTAAAGTCTTTAGATGTAGATAATCAAAAAAGAAGAACTATTGCAAAGCAATATATTAATGAAATTGATAACTCTAAAATACAACTGCCATTTTATAACGGGACAGATAGCCATGTCTTTTATGCATTTGTGGTCGTAGTAGACGATAGAGAAGATTTTATAAAATTCTTAAACCAAAATAATATTGAATGGTTAATCCATTATCCTATTCCACCACATAAGCAAAAAGCACTTCATCGATTTTCTCATTTAAATCTGCCTATTACTGAGCAAATCCATAAAAGAATTATAAGTTTGCCTATAAGCCCAATTATAACTGATAAAGAGGTGCAAACTGTAATTAAAGTTCTTAATACTTACTAATTGAAAAAGTTTTTCTATTACATAAACAATAAAGTTCTGATAAAGGCAGCCAACTTAAATACTGCCAATATTAGTATTAAGATTATTGCAGGTATAATTATTACTAAGTTTATCGCCATTTTTATTGGTCCGGAGGGTATGGCCCTTATTGGAAATCTAAGAAATTTTTTGAGCACCATACAATCTATTGCCATAGCAGGTCTTTATGATGGTGTTGTTAAACTAATAGATAAGTGCAAGAACAATTTTACTGAGCTTACGAGCACATTATCTACAGTCTTTTATTTTGGCTTTTTTTCGTCAATTCTTTTAGCGTTTCTATGTTATTATAATGCCGAATATATTAACGGTTTAATATTTCTAAACAATAACTATACTTACGTTATTGAGACCATGGCTCTTGTTTTGCCATTCTATGCCTTAAATATGTTTGTGTTCTCAATAATGAATGGCTTTTCTAAGTATAGAATCTTATTGGTCATCAATATTATTGGTCAGATTTTGGGACTGTTAGTCACGTTGCTTTTAATTAAACAAGAAAACATTGATGGTGCATTGATTGCTGTTGTTATTACACCAGCATTGAGTCTGTTGATTACCATTGTGGGTATTGCATTTAGGAAAAGCTTTATGTCTAGCATAAACATTACTAACATTAAATTTTCTGTACTCAAAAATTTAAGCCCTTTTATGATCATGGCATTGGTGTCTTCAATAGCATTACCAATTGTTTATATCATAATCAGAAACTATCTCATTGCTGAAATTGGTATTAAGGAAGCCGGTTATTGGACAGCCGTAACGCGCGTGTCGGATTATTATTTAATGTTTATAAATTCGTTGATGGCGCTCTATATTTTACCTCGTTTTTCAGAAATTAATACACGTGAGGAATTTAGAAAAGAGGTATTTAGTTTTTATAAGACTGTGCTTCCAATCTTTGCAGTTCTGCTAGGTATTATTTATTTAAGTAGAAGCCTGTTGGTAAATCTTTTGTTCACCGAAGAGTTTAGACCTGTAGAAGACTTATTTGGATATCAAATTTTAGGTGATTTTATTCGTGTAATGTCCATGGTTATAGCTTATCAATTTTTGGCCAAAAAGATGTTTGCCCATTTTATTATCATCGAAGTGTTTTTATTCATTATAATGTATGTGTCTAGTGTTTACCTCATTGATATCTTTGGGTTAAAAGGTGCAGTTATGGGACATTGTCTGAGCTATTTTATGCATTTTGGGATTATATTGCTCATTTTTGGCAGTTCTCTGTTTGGTGTAATCAATGACAAAGGAACAGATGACTTTTAAAACAGTAACTCGTGAAACTTCCTAAATTTTTTAGTGGTAATACAGTTCTTAAGATTACATCGCTTAACGCTGTAGTTATAACTATTAGGCTTGTTGTTTCTGTATTTATTCAACGCTTATTAGCAATTACAGTTGGTGAAGCTGGTATTGCTAGTATAGGACAAGTTAGAAACGTTATGGTGATGCTTACCAGCACATCTACTATGGGAATCTTTAGTGGTGTGGTAAAATATGTAGCTGAGTATAAGGAAGATAAGCCAGAACTTGCTAAGCTTTTTTCTACGGCAACGATTTTTGTTATCATCGGTTCTGTTGTTTCTGCTTTAATCTTGTTTATTGGGTCAAGCTATTTTTCTAATTATCTTTTTAAGTCAGATGACTTTGTATATGTATTTAAGTTATTGGCTGTAATTGTTCCTTTTATAGCTGTTAGTAGAACTATTAATGGTATTGTTAGTGGCCTTTCGGATTATAAGAAGTATGCTAAAATTGAACTTATAAGTTATCTCTTAGCTACGGTTGCTATTCTTATAGGTCTGTATACGTCAAAATTAGAAGGTGTAATTATCGCAATTGCAATTGCACCAATGATCCAACTTGTTGTTTTAGGTTTTGTGTTTGGCAAAACATTAAGGGAATATATGAGTTTTAAGAGTTTAAAATTCAACCTTATTTATAAGAACAAACTTTTGGCATTTACACTAATGTCGTTTGTCTCTGCATTTCTACTCAATTATATAGAAATTAACATCAGAACAACTGTAGCCAATGAAATTAATATTAACGAAGCAGGTTATTGGACAGCGATTACCTTTATCTCAAAAAACTACATGGTATTTGCAACAGGCTTGTTTACACTGTATGTAATACCAAAATTTGCAAATATCCACAACAAAACGGATTTTAAAAATGAAGTCTTTAGTATCTATAAAACCATTTTGCCAATCTTTGGGTTGGGTATGTTATTGGTTTACCTATTTAGAAATTTAATAATAGAAATTATCTATCCGGATTTTACAGGAATGGAACCCTTATTTAAATGGCAGTTATTGGGCGATTTTATTCGTCTGTGTGCATTGGTATTAGCGCATCAGTTTTTAGCAAAACGATTGGTTAAGAGCTTTGTTGTTACGGAGATTATTTCATTGGTGTTATTTTTTGTACTTACCAAAATATTTATTCAGTATTATGGTACAGAAGGTGTTGTAATGGCACATTTAGTACGTTTTATTATATACTTTGCCATTGTGATATTTGTTATAAGATTGTATTACAGTAATAAACAATCAAAGCCGTCTTAGCCTATTATTCTTTGTTTTCTTGCCATGTTTTTAAGTAGTTTTTGGCGGAAGATATATAATTATGGTGCTCTTCTATAAATTGTCTGGCATTTTTCGAAATTTCAGTAATCTTATTAGGGTTATTAATTAACCATTCCAGTTTTTTTGCAATATGCGTAGCATTAGGTAATGCGTTGATTGCAACAGTGTCTTCTTCAACGTTATAATAATTTGACCATTCTTTTTCTGCACCTGTAAACACAACCTTACCTTGTGCCATAGCTTCAAGAGCATTGTAACCTTGGTCGTATGCATAAATTTGGTCTAAAACAATATGAGCTCCATTTAAGGCTTTTATGTAATCCTTATACGGTATACTTTGAACAGTTATGATTTTTATTCGTTCACTATAATTAATACTTAAGATTTCTAAGGCTTCTTCAAAAATATCATTCCCTTTTTTATAGTAATTATTTGAGTTAATGCCATGAAAAATAATAATCTTCCCTTCAGTCTTTGGTCTTTTATACATTAAAACATCCGTATTTACAGGATTTGGTATTAGTCCTAAATATTTTGGATGGTTTTTCAATGGTAAATGATAATCTATGTCTGAGGCAATAACACCATTGATATTTTCATAAATGTGTTTATGAAGCTTTTTAAATTCAGGCTTCAAAAATTTAAGGCCATAGGCACTAATAAAAGTTCTATCCTTTCCGTTTTTATAAGGTGTTAAGATTGAATATCTTAGTTTATCGGCATTGGCATATGAAACACTTATAAAGTCTGTGCCGCATGATAACAGGTAAATATTATTATTCCATGAAGAGATTAAATCAAAAATATCCTTTTCGATTTTTGCAGTACAACCAAAAGGAGCTTCGTTAATAAACTGTACAACATCATAATTGCTCAGCTGCGGTTGCAACCTTTTAACTTGGCTTTTTATGTTAATGGATTCAAGATCAATACCACTAATGAGATATAATAAGTTTTTAATCTTTTGTTTGAGCCCTGTCTGATATCTTTTCTCAATCAGTAAATCAACATTGTACTTTTTAAACCCGTCAAAAGATGCAACGATGGTGACATCATGGTTCAATCGCAATAGACCTTCCTTTAACGAATTATGAAGCCTGCTATATTCGCCAACCAATAAAATTTTCATTTATATGATTACATTTGCTTCAAAGATAATTTTTAATGATCAAATCCAACCCTAAAAAAATATGTATTGTAGTTTCTTCTTTAGGTGCTGGTGGTGCAGAACGCTCTTCTGCTTTATTATCTGAATTATTATTTGATTTAGGTTATGATGTTCATATTGTTTCGGTAATAGACAGAATAGACTATCCATACAAAGGGGAACTGCTCAATTTGGGTAAGCTAAAATCCAAAGATCACTCTAGTTTGGGGAGGCTAAAGCGATTACTGGTTTTTAAGAATTACCTTAAGGAAAATAACTTTGATTATGTTATTGATAATAGAACTCGAATAGGATTGTTCAAAGAGTTTGTTATATCTAAATGGGTTTACAATGCAAAAAGAACGATTTATTGTATTCGCAGTTACAAAACAGAGGCATACATTAATCCAAACCATTTTATCGGGAAGGTTTTGTACGGCTCTGCATTTAAGATTGTTGCAGTTTCTCATGCTATATGTGATAAACTTAAGGGGAGTTATAATTTCAAAAATTTAGAAGTAATACATAATCCGGTTGTAGAAAATTATGAAAGCCGAAAAACCGAAAAATCAAAAACAGGTAGTTATGCCCTCTTTTATGGGCGATTAGATGATGCTGTAAAAAACGTTTCTTTATTGTTAGAAGCTTATTCTCAATCAAGACTGCCTCAAACAGGTATAAAGCTAAAAATATTAGGAAATGGAAAAGATAAAGAAATGTTGCAAAGGAAAACCGATGATCTAAATTTGGAGCCTTATGTTGAATTTTTAGGCTTTAAGGAAAATCCTTATGATTTGGTTGAGTCTGCATATTTTACGGTCTTAACAAGTAGGTATGAAGGCTTTCCAAGAGTTTTGGTAGAGTCTCTCGCTCTTGGTGTACCAGTAATTTCTGTAGATTGTAAATCTGGTCCAGATGAAATTATTATCAACGATCAAAATGGGCTTTTAGTTGAAAATCATAATATCGAAGTTTTGGCAAATGCCATGAACAGAATGCTAGAGGATAAAGATTTATACTTACATTGTAAGTCTAATGCAAGAGCTAGCGTTGAAAAGTTTTCGAAAGCGGAAATTGGTCAACAATGGAAAAAATTATTGGAGTAATTGAATGAAAACGATAGGAGATAGTAAAATTATTGAAATACCTAAAGTACACGATGAGCGCGGTTCGCTTGCGGTTATTGAAAAAGAAGTTGTTCCGTTTGCTATAAAACGGGTATACTATTTATATGATGTT
Source organism: Winogradskyella sp. MIT101101 (assembly GCF_047126865.1). Lineage (NCBI taxonomy): Bacteria > Pseudomonadati > Bacteroidota > Flavobacteriia > Flavobacteriales > Flavobacteriaceae > Winogradskyella > Winogradskyella sp. MIT101101. The sequence goes on from NZ_CP138982.1 coordinate 2,991,487, forward strand.
CCTAGTGATAGCTACAGAGGAGGTCATGCGCATAAAGAACAAGAGTCTGTAATTATTGCATTAAGCGGAAGCTTTGAAGTGATTATAGATGATGGTAAATCGCGTAAACGGATTATGCTTAACAAACCAACACAGGGTTTGTATATACCTACAAATATCTGGCGCGAAATTGATAATTTTTCTTCAGGTGCGGTTTGCTTGGTTTTGGCTTCTACCACTTACAACGAAGATGAGTATATTAGAGAGTACAAAACCTTTAAAAATCAATCTATGGGATAATAAACCTTTTCTCCTTTTAATGATTTTAATTTTATCAATAGTTTGAGAAGCCATTTAGGACTTTTTAATAACAAATTCTTCCGAGTACTTAGTGTATTGATATCTATATGAGATTTATAATAGTTGAAGCTTTTATTATCACTTTGAAGTTTGCTTAAAATAGCCATAGAATAACGATTACGATCTAAGTAAGCTTTTATGTATTTGTTGTTCTGTTCTTCTTTAAGGTGCTTATCATATTTAGGTTTTTTATCTAATCCAAAAGTAGTGTTAGAAAGACTCGAAGGGCTATAGTTATAGATTACTAGTTGTTTGTTAATAAATAGTATATCATAATGTAAACCAAAACGAATCCACATATCTGTATCTTGACCCGAAATGATTAAAGGATCAAAATACCCTATTTTTTCTAATATTGATTTGTGAAACACTACACTAGAACTCGTAAGTAATGAATATTTTTGACTGGCTTCAAAATAATTGTAACTCTTGTAAAGCTCTGATTGCTCAAAATTATATGATACAGGAACAGTCTTATGTTCATATTTTTGGGAAATGGCTGTAGCAAAAATTTTGTGTTCAGGAAATTTTAAAATAGCTGTATGTATCGTTTTGAGATATTCTTTATCCCAAATATCATCCCCATCCAATAATGCTATATAATTGTATTTAGCCGCTTTAATTCCGGTGTTTCTAGCAATAGATGCACCTTGGTTCTCAGTCGTTATAAGTCTAATCCGAGTGTCATTGAATGAATTAATAATAGTCTCGCTTTCATCTGTAGAGCCATCATTGACTACAATAATCTCTAAATCTTTAAATGATTGGTTTAGCACACTGTTCAGCGTATTTTTTATAAAATCCGCTTTATTGTATACCGTTATGACAACTGAAAAAAAAGACACTAACGTTTTTGTTTTAGTTTACAAAAGTAACCCAACTTATAAAAATCGAATAAACGCATGGATGGAAAGGACGATTTTAAGTTTTTTAATAATAAAGGTTTTGTAAGGATAAATAACATTATAACGAGTCCACTAAGTTTTAGAGAATTAATTTTATTTGAATATTTAACAACAGAGCTGTCTTTTATAAGATTTTCATTAGTTTTTGCCAGATGATGCAAATTCTGCAAACCTTGTTCTGTCTTTTTTATAAAAGTATCCGCATCTTCTTTACTATCGTGAATAACGGGATTATCGATAAAACTAGGTTTTATGCCTTCTGCTTTTAAAGTATTAAAAAATAATAGATCTTCATAACCATAGGTTTTTATGGTTTCATTAAATGGGTACTTGAGAATTAAGGGTTTCTTTATTAAAAAATTAGCCGAAGAAAATATCTTGTTATTCTTGTAGGATTCTCTCTCTCTTGTGTATATCCATCTGAGTTTATACGGTTTTTTGGCTGCGACCTTTTCTTCAATCATTCCACCAATTACCACATCTTTTTCTTTGTGCTCGATATAGGAAGCGATGTATTCTTTTGATTTAGGAAATGTGCCAGCATCTATAAAAAGAAGAGTATTATATTGTGCTTTATCAGCTAACAGATTCCTTATGGCACTACGTCCAATATTTTTTTTCAGGAAGATTAACTTAACATTAGAAAATGCCTGTATTTTTTCAGTACTATCAAATCTAATATCTGATGCATCATCAATTACAATAATTTCAAACTTAATATGACATTTTATAGCCTGTGCATGTACTTCTTCAACTAAGGGAAGAATATTGTAATTATATACTGGTATCAGTATAGATAGCATGATTTGTAAAGATTAGTTCTTACGTTGCACTACCTCAAAAACCTTGTTTTCATCACACTTTAAGGTTTTACTCGGGTATTTTAAAAGCAAAGCATAATCGTGTGTTGCCATCAAAATAGTATTTCCATTTTTATTAATGTCTTGTAATACTTTCATAACCTCAATACTTGTCTGTGGGTCAAGGTTACCTGTTGGCTCATCTGCTAATATCAATTCAGGATCGTTAAGTAACGCACGTGCAATGGCAATACGTTGTTGTTCTCCGCCAGAAAGTTCATGAGGGAACTTAAATCCTTTAGTTTTCATGGCAACTTTATCCAAAACACTTTCGATACGTTCCTTAATCTTGTCCTTATCTTTCCAGCCAGTTGCCTTAAGTACAAATTCAAGATTACCGTTTATAGTTCGGTCTGGTAAAAGCTTAAAATCCTGAAATACAATACCCAATTTTCTACGTAAAAACGGAATGTCTTTTTCCTTCATGGTCCTAAGGTTAAAATCTACGACATTGCCTTCACCTTCGGTAAGTTCTAGATCGCCATAAAGGGTTTTCATAAAACTACTTTTGCCGCTTCCCGTTTTACCAATGAGATAAACAAAATCTCCTTTTTCCATTTCAAAATTAATATTGGCAAGTACCATGCTATCACCTTGGTAAATCGTAGCATCTTTAAGTTGTAAAACCGTTTCGGACATATTTTTTACTTCAAATTAAGTATGTGTAAATGTATTGCTTAATATTTCAAATCCCAAATGCAATTTCTACCTTGGCATAGTAATTGAAAAGCTACTTTCATGAGACATTCAATTAGTTTATTAGTACTGTTTTTTACCATATGCTCTTTTGGACAAAAAGAGTTTCATGTCTTTCCGATAGATGGTAAATCAATCCAAGGTTCTCCAAATGGCGATGGTAGCCTCAATAATCCATGGGATCTGCAAACTGCATTATCACAATCTTCAGAACGTGTAAATGGTGGTGATATTATTTGGCTGCATAAGGGAATTTATACAGGTAAATTTAAAAGTACTTTAGAATCTGCAATAAAGGGTAAATATATAAGCGTAGTAGCATATAAGAACGACAAAGTTGTTCTCAATGGAAATGTTGATAGTAACAAAAATTATGTGCTCGAAGTTAACGGAAGCAATGTCATTTATAAGAATTTTGAGATTACATTTTTAGGAAACTTTTCACGATTGAATTCAGACAAAAATTTCAGAGCTGTTGCAGGCCTTAATCATATGAAAGGGGAGGATTGTAAATTTCAGAAACTGGTAATTCACAACGTTCCTGGTTCTGGTATAGGCTCTTGGAAAGCTACAGGTGGATCTATAATTGAGGATTGTATGATTTTCAATAATGGTTATCAAGGTACTCGTGGGCATGGAGTGGGTATTTATATTCAGAACGAAAGTGATAAGACGAGAATCATTAGAAATAATATCATTTTCAATAATTATTACAAAGGCATAGAAGTGTGGTCAGCTACCTCTGGAACTAAACGAGAATTTGTTAAGAATGTATCACTAACCGATAATATTATATTCAATAATGGTGCACCTACTGGTAGGCCTTGGTCAAACCTTATTGTTGCTTCTGGAGATGCTGATGGTATCAATGTGGCCAAGAATATAAAAGTTAAAGACAACGTGCTTTATCACAACACTGATTTTACGGATTTTAAGAATTTTGGCTATGGTAATTCGCTGACTCTAGGTTATACACCAAAAGCGTTGGTAGAAGATATAACCGTTACGGATAATGTTATAATTGGAAGAAACAACGCCTTAAACATTATGCACGCTAAGTCTCTGGTGTTTGAAAGCAACATAGTTTATACAGGCTATGTGCATTTAGCAACATCTAGTCTTCCTGCACTAGAAATGGGTCACATGAGCTTTAACAACAATAGATTCCATACTAGAAAAACGGCAGGATTAAGAGTTTTAAAACATAAAGATTACAAACTTTCGGACTGGAAAACCACTTTTGGTATAGACGAAAATAGCGAGTGGAAACAACTGAAGAATTTCCAAATCAACCCAGTTTTAAAAGTAGTAGAGCTAAAGACGAAAAAAAATCATTTCAATGTGGCATTGCTTCAAAAAGAAGGAAAAGATGTTACGGTAGACTTTAGTGAGTTTGATATTGAGGAAGGTTCATCGTATAAAATCTACGATATTGAAAATAGAACCGTAGTAGTTAAATCTGGCGAGATTTCAAAAGATATGAAAGTAACATTCCCAATGGGATTAAAGGCTTTTGAAAAACCGACACATAACACTATGGCAACAAAAACCTCCAGTAATTTTGGAGTCTTTAGAGTTGAGTTTGAAACGCCAAAGAAAAAGGAAGGATTTTTTAAACGATTCTTTGGCTGGCTATTTTAACATTTAATAAGTTAGTTTATAATTATACAGAGTTTTCACCGTTATAGATTTTGTATTGAATTATATTTACATTAATTACAATTCATCATAAAAATAATAATCAAAAAACGAAGCAAATGCTACTTCTCAAAAGACAATTCATCATCGTTTTTCTCATGTTTTCTCTACTCGGTATTGCTCAGAAATCTGCGGTTTATACTAGTGATTTAAAAGATTATCAGAAAGCATTGACCTTATACAACAATAAGCAGTACAAAGCCGCACAGTCCTTGTTCGATGATATAAAGTACAATACTAACGATAAGATGTTGAAATCGGATTGCTCGTATTATATCGCCAATTGTGCGGTAAGATTGAACCAAAGAAACGCTGATGACTTAATCACAGAATTTGTCGAGGAATATCCAACAAGCACCAAGAGAAATACAGCTTATTTAGACGTAGCCGATTATTATTTTGAAAACTCAAAATACGCTTACGCACGTAAATGGTATCAAAAAGTGGATGAACTGAGCATTGCACGTTCTGAGCGTGAACGCTACTATTTTAACTACGGTTACAGTCTATATGCTACCAAAAGTAAAACTCAGGCTACAAAATATTTAAATAGAGTTGTGGATTCCCAAGAATATGGTTCGCAAGCCAAATATTATATCGGTTACATGGCTTATGAAGGTGATGACTACGATACAGCCAACGAATATTTTGATCAGGTTAGTGATAACGAAAAGTACAAGGAGAAACTATCATATTATCAAGCGGATTTAAACTTTAAATTAGGAAAGTTTGAAAAAGCCATTGAACTAGCAAAGGAGCAATTACCAAATGCCAGAGGTGATGAAGAATCCGAGCTGTCTAAAATTATTGGTGAAAGCTATTTTAACCTAGAACAATATGAAGAAGCCTTGCCATACCTCAAAGTATACCAAGGCAAACGTGGCAAATGGAACAATACCGATTACTACCAATTAGGTTACACGTACTACAAGCAAAATGATTTTGAAGCTGCAATTTCTGAATTCAATAAAATTATTGACGGTAACAATTCCGTAGCTCAAAATGCGTATTACCATTTGGGCGAGAGCTATATCAATCTCGATAAGAAGCAAGAAGCACTGAATGCTTTTAGAAACGCTTCTGAAATGGATTACGATCTAAAAATTCAGGAAGATGCCTGGTTAAATTATGCCAAGATCAGTTACGAAATTGGTAACCCGTACCAATCGGTTCCGCAGGTATTGGCTGGTTATTTGGATAAATACCCAGAAACAAGTTATAGAGAGGAAATCGAAACCTTATTGATCGATTCTTACATCACTTCAAAAAATTACAAGGAAGCGCTTGAGCTTTTAAAAGGAAAGAACAGTTTTGAAAATAAAGTGGCTTACCAAAAAGTGGCCTTTTTTAGAGGTGTTGAACTTTACAACGAAACGAAGTATAGTGAAGCTCTAGATTTATTCAACAGTTCTCTAAAAGAACCAAGGGACCCGATTTTTGTAGCAAAGGCAACGTTTTGGAAAGCAGAAACCGAATACAATCTTTCCAATTTTAACGATGCGTTGATTGGCTTTAAACAATTTAACGGAATGGCAGAGGCTTCAGACCTTCCCGAAAATGAAAATCTTGATTATAATTTGGCTTACACCTATTTTAAGTTGAAGGATTATAACAATGCCTCTAATTACTTTCAGAAGTTCATAGATAAAAATTCGAGCGATAGACTCAGAAGAAATGATGCCTATCTAAGATTGGCAGATGGATATTTTGTATCGAGTAAGTACCAAAATGCCATAAATGCTTATGATAAAGCCATTCAGATTAATGAAATAGAAACAGACTATGCAGCATTTCAAAAAGCGATGAGTCACGGGTATTTAGGCAAGAGTTCCACAAAAATTTCTGAGTTAAACGCGTTTATAGAAGGTTATCCAAAATCAGCTTTGAGAGACGATGCCATGTACGAATTAGCAAATTCTTACGTAAAGACCGGTGATACAGACAAGGCGATGCAAATGTACGACAGGCTAAATTCTGAATATAGACGAAGTGCGTTCACATCAAAAGCTTTGTTGCGCCAAGGTTTGGTCTATTACAACAGTAACGATAATGAACGTGCATTGACCAAGTTTAAGAAAGTAGCGAGTGACTTTCCTGGTTCTGGAGAGGCTGTACAGGCAGTTTCCACGGCACGTTTAATTTATATCGATTTAGGTCGTGTGGATGAGTATGCATCTTGGGTTAAATCTCTAGACTATGTTGAGGTAACTGATGTTGAATTGGATAATACCATGTATTTGGCTGCTGAGAAACCCTATTTAGATAATGATACAGATAATGCTATTCGTCAGTTCAATAAATATCTGAATCAATTCCCGAATGGAATCCATGCTTTAAAATCACACTTTTATTTAGCGCAGTTGTATTACCAAAAGGATTTGTTCGAAAATGCACAACCACATTACCAATATGTTGTTGAGGCTGCAAAAAGTGAATATACCGAACAGGCAACAGTTAGGTTATGTGAAATTTACCTGAACGATTCCAATTGGTCTAAAGCAATTCCAGTACTAAAAACTTTGGAAGCCGAAGCAGACTATCTGCAGAATGTATTATATGCGCAATCCAATTTAATGAATGCCTATTATCAGACAGAAGATTATAATCAGGCAGAGACTTATGCCGAAAGAGTACTGGGCAATTCAAATTTGGATAACAAAGTGAAGAGCGATGCCAAAATCATCATTGCACGCTCAGGCATAAAAACCGGTAATGAGACCAAGGCAAAAGATGCCTATGCAGATGTTGAAAAAATCGCCACAGGTAGCGTAGCAGCTGAAGCTCTGTTCTATAACGGCTACTTTAAGAACAAAGAGGGTAAGTACGAAGCTTCTAATACAATCATTCAGCGATTGGCAAAGGATTATAGCAGTTACAAATACTATAGTGCCAAAGGTTTGGTGGTTATGGCAAAGAATTTCTATGCTTTGGGAGATGCCTTTCAAGCGACCTATATTTTGGAAAGCGTGATTTCAAACTTCCCAGATTTTGACGATGTTGTACAAGAAGCAAGAATAGAACTCAATAAAATAAAAACCGAAGAAGCAAAAACAAATTCATCAATCGAAACAGACGATAATTAAACAGGAAAGCATTTTGACTGTGCTCAATATAACAGTCTCGAATCATTAATTATTGTCAGGCTGAGCGCAGTCGAAGCCAAAAAAATCTAAATCAAAAAACATGAAAATCAAGTTTTTAATTTTTATAATCACCATAGCAACCAGTTTATCATTTATCAATGCCCAAGAGCGCAAAAATGATACTATTGACGATCAAGTGGTAAATGTGGTAAAACCATATACACCAACGATTTCTGATGCGTTTAAAATTAAGGATACACCAAAATTAAGCGACTCTAATATGGTGAAGAAAAAGGAAGTGAAATACAATATCTTCTCAATTCCTGTGGCATCTACCTTTACACCTGCAAAAGGAAAAGCAGCTAATGTTGATAAGGCAAAACCGGTGAAGTTATACGATAATTATGCATCACTTGGTGTGGGAACTTACACTACAATTTTGGGCGAGGTATATCTTAACCATGAGTTGAGCAGTACCGAAAATGTAGGTGGTTATTTTAGCCATCATTCCTCACAGGGTGGTATCGACAATGTGTTTTTGGATGACAATTTCAGTAAAACCGGTTTAAATGCACATTATTCGCAGAAACTTAGGGATTTTTCATGGAAAATAGATGGAGGTGTTGATTTAATGACCTACAATTGGTACGGTTTACCAGAGGGATATGAAGATCAAGCTAGTAATATAGATCCTAGGCATTCCTTTAACAGCTTTTACATAGGCGGTAAATTGAAGTTTGATGACGCCATCATAAAAGACGGAAGTGTGAGATTCAGACGTTTTGGCGACGATCAAGACTCTGGAGAGAATAGATTTGTGGCTAAAACAAATTTTGCTATTCCTGTTCAAGGAGAAGAAATAAACACAGAACTTTATGTGGATTACATAGGCGGTAGTTTTGACGAAAGTTATTTTGGCGGTGATGAAATCAATTATGGAAACGTAACCTTTGGTTTATCTCCATCATACCAAATGAAACAAGACGATTTAACTGTTAATTTGGGTGTTCGTTTGGTCTATCTTAACGATACTGAGTTTAGCGATAATAAGTTCTTTATTTACCCAAATTTTGAAGCATCCTACCGTCTAGTTGATGAGATTTTAATCGCCTACGGTGGAATTAAAGGAGAGCTTCAACAAAATTCGTACTATCAATTTGCAAGTGAAAACCCATTTGTGTCACCAACCTTGTTAATCGCTCCAACAGACCAACGCTATAATGGATTTATTGGGTTAAAAGGAAAGCTGTCTAATAACGTAAGTTATAACATTAAAGGAAGTTATTATTCTGAAGATAATAAGCCGTTATATAGGTTAAATACAGTAAGAAATTTTTCGTTTGGTAGCGGAGCAGAAGATTATTATTACGGTAATTCATTCGGAATTGTTTATGATGACGTCACTACATTCTCTGTAGGAGGTGAGCTAAATATAGATGTCAATAGAAACTTTACTCTAGGTTTAAAAGGTGAGTACTTTGGTTATAATACGGATACACAAGCCGAAGCATGGAACCTGCCAGACGTAACCGGATCTATTTTTATGGATGTTCAGATAACAGAACAGTGGTTTGCTGGTGCTAGTGCTTATTTTGTTGGTGAGCGAAAAGATTTATTTGAATTGGAAGGCTCTTTAACAGGCGACCCAATTATGGAGGTGATAACACTAGAAAGTTACTTTGATGCCAATGCACATTTGGGTTACAAAATAAATGACCAACTTTCAATTTTTGCTAAAGTGAATAATATTTTAAATCAAGATTATCAGCGTTACCTCAATTTCCCAGTACAAGGTTTTCAAGCTTTAGCAGGCGCAACCTATCAATTTGATTTTTAATATTGACTGTTACGGGTCTGTAGTATAAGGGTTATCTTGTTTTAAAGAAGGTTTAGGCTTGAATGCAGTAATTTTTTCTATGAAGATTAGTCTTAAAGATATCGCAATATTCTTATACCTCATATCTTTAATACTCCCATGCTTTATGGGTGCACCAGGTTTTTTCGGTTTTTTTGCACTTATCCTCGGATGGATTGGTATAGCTTCTTTAGACATATTTATTGGACTTCCTTGGTTAGCAAACCTGTTATTTTTTGCTGCATTGATATTTTATACAATGAATAAAAATTACAAAATAGTATTATCGGTTCTGACGATAATTTTGGGTTTGTTTACGCTTGGAATAAACGAAATTCCAGCAGACGAAGGAGGTGCCTATTATAGTGTTTCGGTTGGTGTAGGTTTTCTTTTTTGGATGTCTAGCTTTATTGTTTTACTTATTTCTAGTATCAAACAGAAGTTAACTTCACCAAATAATCAAAATGCACTCCATCCATAATTTTTTCACATTGTAAACCCACGGTTTGGCAAGCGGTATGTAATGTTTCAAAATCAAGGTAAAGCCATTTCATGGGTACTTCTTCTTCGCCTTTATAGCTGAGGTGGTAATCAAGTTCGCCATAATATTGACTGTTTAAATCTATCCAAATACCACCATCTTCATCTTCGTACATATAGGATATATCAGAAGAATCGATTAGGATTTGTCCATTGGGATTTAATAATGATTTTAGGTGTATTAAGTATTTGGAAACTTTTGATAGCTCTTGAAAAATTCCTGTACCATTCATTAATAATAGAATCGTATCAAATGTTTCAGTTTCTTCCAAAAGTGGTTTTAATTCAACATTCAAAACACCACGCTGTTTTGCTACTTCAATAGCACCTTGAGATGTGTCAATGGCTTTAACCTTAAAACCTTTATTTTGCAACCACAACGCATGACTACCTGCACCACAACCCACATCAAGAATGTGTCCTTTACTTAAATTTAGAGCTTTTTGTTCCAGCTTTGGCATTTCAGCATAATCCCTAAACAAATAGGGAAGTGGTAGCTCGTCTTTATCTGAGATATTGGTCCAGGTGACGATATCTTCAGAATAATTGTTGTTCTGATAATCCCTTAATGCCTTTCCGAAGATATCTTTCATAATTATTTTCTTGTCATTGCGAGCGAAGCGCGGCAATCTCTTTTTTAATTTAACTATTTTTACAACAGATTACCACGTCACTACATTCCTCGTAAATGACATTAACTTTGTATTTTTACACTATGCAAGACCAAATCAATAATCTTCCTAAGCTCGCCAAAGATAAGCATAAGGAAAACAAAATTTTCTTTACAAAACTGAGAAAAAAGCCACCCAAGCAATTGGATTATTTAATGCAAGATCTACACAAGGAAGAATTTGAACGCACAGATTGTTTAGATTGTGCCAACTGCTGTAAAACTACTGGACCGCTTTTTACAGACAAGGATATTAAGCGCATTGCCAAGTTCTTTAAAATGAAAGAACAGCAATTTATAGAAACATACCTTCGTTTAGATGAAGATAATGATTATGTGTTGCAATCTGTACCTTGTACGTTTTTAGGTGCGGATAATTATTGTTCAATTTATGAAGTGAGACCAAAGGCTTGTAGAGAATTTCCGCACACGGATAGAAAGAAGTTTCAGCAAATTTCTAACTTAACACTCAAAAATGTGGTTATATGTCCTGCTGCTTTTAACATCGTTGAAGAAATGAAAAAACGAATTCAATTATAAAATTTATGCTTCGGAATAATTTTTGATACTCTATTTTGAAAAAAAATAAAATGAAAAAACTCTATACGACCCTAGCACTCGTCTTTTTTGGAATGAGTATTTCCTTTGCACAGGCTTGGATGACCAATTTAGAAATTGCCCAACGATTAGCGCAGGTACAAAATAAAATGGTGCTCATGGTTTGGGAAGAAACCACTAACTATCAGTATCCGGTTTTTGTAAAAGATGATAGAGGGAGAACCATCTATATAGATAATTTATTTGAAGATGAAGAAGTGAGCCCATTAATATGGGAGTACTTTGTACCTGTTATAGTGAGTGAGTATAGATATGCGGATTTGTATGAGAAAATTAAAGGAAAACGAAGTCAAGCCTACATCGATAAGTTCAATGACGACTCTATAAAAATTATGGATGTTAACGGTAATATTTTAAACGTCAGTTATTTTACGGAAGACTTTCAGAATATTACGGAAATTATAAGGCTTTATGGGCTTAATACGCAGTATATCGCTCAAGAACTCAAGGATTATAAAAGTGAAAAAGATTTTTATTCGGCTTACTATTTAGCTTCAAAATATTTGGACTTTGCGCTGTATGCCGATACAAAGACACGATCTAGTATTGTAAACCTCTCTAATATATATCTTCAGGAAGCTGTTGAATTAATAAAAGAACAAGAACCAGAGGATAGACCAAGCTTAGAGCAGCGTTGCGAATTACTTAAAATTCAAGAATATCTCATATTAAAACGCCCAAAGAAAGTCATAAGGTTATTGAAAAAGCTGAAGGATGAAGACATCTATGAGAGCAATAAGTCTTTTGTTGCTTTTCTTTACTACACAGCATATATGAGTACAGACAAACCTGAAGATGCAAAACCATGGAAAGCTAAAATTTCTTTAGTAAATTTGAGCAAAGCCCAAAAGATTATTAATCTTAATACTTAAAAATGGTGGAAACCTTAATTAATTATTTTGAGACCATCCCGTCCAAACACCGTAGTCTTATTTTGGTTGGTGGACTTACATTGTTTTGGTTAATTGAAAGCGGACTGCCTTTATTTAAGTTTAAATACAACAAATGGAGACATGCACTACCCAATTTATTTTTTACGTTAACCACGGTAGTCATCAATTTTGCTTTTGCTTTTCTGTTGCTTGGTGCAGCTGATTGGGTAAAAGCCAATGATTTTGGAGTTATTAATTGGTTACCGGAAATGCCGTTATGGTTGTATGCATTTTTAGGAGTGTTATTGTTAGATTTTTTTGGTGCTTACTTGGCTCATTATGTAGAGCACAAGGTAAAGCCTTTATGGATGGTGCATTTGGTGCATCATACAGACCATAATGTAGACACAACAACGGCTAACAGACATCATCCTATAGAAAGTGTTATAAGATTTATATTCACGCTTTTGGGAGTTTTAATTGTCGGTACACCAATAGCTTTAGTGTTTTTGTACCAGTCCTTGTCATTGGTGTTTACCCAGTTTACACATGCAAATATTAAGATGCCTAAAGGTTTGGATAAAGCGCTAAGTTATTTTATTGTGTCGCCAGATATGCATAAAATTCATCACCATTACAGATTGCCTTATACAGATTCTAACTACGGAAATATATTTAGCATTTGGGATCGCCTATTTGGGACGTATATGTACATGGAACGCGAAAAATTGGTTTATGGCGTCGATGTGTTTCCTGATGAGAAAAAGAATGGTCATATCGGTGAATTGCTAAAGCAACCTTTTCAGAAATATGAAAAACCTACCTTGTCAGCTGATTTTGAGAAACAGTAATTTTCTTTTAATAATTTGCTTGCTAATGAGCTGCAATTCAAACCCAAAATTAGATGTGCAAGGACATAGAGGCTGTAGAGGGCTTTTGCCTGAAAATTCCTTACCAGCTTTTGAAAAGGCCATTGATCTTGGTGTGCACACCCTCGAGCTCGATATTGCCATTACCAAGGATAAAGAAGTCGTGGTGTCTCATGAGCCGTTTATAAGCCGATTTACTTGCCTAAATCCTGAGGGTAATGAGATTCCCGAAGAAATGGATATGGCTTACAATCTCTACCACATGACTCACGAGGAAATTAAAGAATTTGATTGTGGCTCTAAGTTTCATCCGTCTTATCCAGAACAAGAAAAGTTAAAAACATACAAGCCACTTCTATCCGAAGTTTTTGAAATGGATAAGGTGAAAGAGTCAGAGGTTAAATTCAATATTGAACTAAAGTCCAAGCCCGAATACTATGGTATTTACACACCGCACCCAGAGGAATATGTGAAAATCGTATTGAATGAAATTGAAGATAAAGGCATGTTCAATCGCGTGAATCTGCAATCCTTTGATTTAGCTATTCTCGAAGAAATAAAGAAGCAATCTCCAAAGATGAAAGTAGCACTTTTAATCGACGAGGATGAAAATATTGCAACGAAGCTGGCTGAATTATCCTATAAACCAGAGATTATAAGTCCATATTTTGAATTGTTAACGTCACATGATTTAATAATGAATTATCAAGATAAAGGATATAAAATAATTCCTTGGACGATTAACGAAGAACAAGACATGTTTAAGATGCTAAGATGGAATGTCGATGGCATTATTACGGATTATCCAGATAGGCTTCTAGAGATACGTAAAAACAATCGTTATTAACAGTTTATCAACAAAAAGATGTCGTTGCTCTAATATTTATGTATTTAATGGATTTTTTAGTCTGTAAATTCATAAACCATTTATGTTTGCTGGTGGATTAATTAATTACTGTTGGAATAAACAAACTCATGTTTAATTCTAAGTAATGCCATAGTGAAAAATTTAATCCGTATCTGTCTCCTCATTATTCTCATTTTCTTATTGAGCTTCTCACTTAAAGCGCAAGAGCATTATGCTAAACTTGAAAAGAATAGAAACATTCAAGCCAAAGGTTTGATACACCAACTAAACGCTACAAAAGACACGCTAATTCTCAAAAGTGACACAAAAATCAATTATCTCTATTCCATTAATAAAGACTACGGAAGAGATTTTGATGTTTATGTTGACACAACTTATTTTGAATTACCGCTAAATAAATTACCTAAAGGAAAACATGTATTGGTAGCTGTACAATCACCAAAACGGATTGTGTTTGTAGTAAGAATATTAAAGGATATTCCTAAAGACTTACCCGAACAAGAAATTTCAGAAGACATTGTAGCAACGGAACCAGTTAAAGTTGCGGTGACTAACAATAATTAGGGAAGGGTCATACTGAGCGCAGTCGAAGTATCTAAAATAGTTTAGTTGTAAATTAGGTATTTCTCTCTCACCTCTTTATAGTCATCCAAATCATCTTTCCAAGTTGCTCTAATTTCAGTTTCGCTTAGTCCAGCTTCAATTTGTTGTTGCAATTTCGCTGTTCCTGCATGCTTTGTAAAATTAGCCGTATTGAAGACCTTGGATTTATCCGTAGCATGCTTATATGCATCCATAACGTACTTTAAGGTAAATTTCCGTTCAGCCTTAACATTAGATAAATCTGCACCATAACAAACGTCATCTTTATGCTTAGGATATTTAGAGCCGAAATTTGGTTTTGGAGTATAGCTGAATTCATAATGACTTTTATCTAAAAAGGGAGCTCCATAACGTTGAAATTGAAACTCTGTACCACGGCCAGCATTAATATTGGTGCCTTCAAACAAACCTAAACTCGGATATAACGTAATGGATTGATCATTTGGTAAATTAGGTGAAGGTCTAATAGGTAAACTGTAGAGGCTATCGTGATTGTAATTTTCCATTTCAATAACAGTGATATCACAAGTAACTCCATTGCTTAACCATTTTTCACCATTAATCATTTGTGCATATTCACCAATCGTCATACCGTGAACCAATGGAATAGGATGCATGCCCAAAAAGCTACTATGTTCTTTTTCCAATACAGGGCCATCAACGTAATTGCCATTAGGATTTGGCCGATCTAAAATAAGAAGAGGTACATTGTTTTCTGCACAAGCTTCCATAACATAATGCAACGTAGAGATGTAGGTATAAAATCGAACACCAACATCCTGTATATCAAAAACCACAATATCTAAATCCCCTAACTGTTCTTTGGTTGGCTTTTTGTGTTTTCCGTGAAGTGAAAAAATAGGCAAACCTGTTTTGGTGTCCAAGCCATCTTTTACATTTTCACCAGCATCAGCAGTACCTCTAAAGCCATGCTCTGGTGAAAAGACTTTTTTGATGTTGATATCTAAATCTAATAATGAATCAACTAAATGTACAAATGAACTGTCATTGTGAGTCTCGTTTTTTTTACGAGACGTGGCAATCTCTTTAAATATTACAGACGTCTGATTCGCCACAACACCAACACGCTTTCCTTTAAGCAATGGTAAATACTGTTCCGTTTGATCAGCACCAACAACAATTGCTTTGTTATCCTTTGGCTTCGTGCTTCGAGCTTCCTGCTTCAAACTTTCAGCTTTCACTTTTTCACTTCCAACTTTTCCTCCACAAGAAATCGCTACCAAGACAAATAATAAAACAGTATTTTTGAAAACCTTAAAACGCATATTTAGATTTTGAATTTTGAGTTGTTTATAGCTAAACGCATTATTGGCAGTAAAGCGTATAAAAGTAGTGTTTCGGCACCAATAATTAAAATTGGAATTGCCGCAATTGCTATTGGTATTATTGTTATGCTCATTGCTATTGCCACAGGTTTGGGCTTACAGCAAAAGATAAGGGATAAGGTTGTGGCTTTTAATGGTCATATAGAAATTACCAATTTTGATACCAATGCTTCCGATGAATCCCAAGTGCCTATTTCCAAAGATCAAGATTTTTACCCTGAATTCAATTCGGTTGAAGGAGTAACACACATACAAGCCGTTGCTACCAAGTTTGCCGTTATCAGAACAGAAACTGATTTTGAAGGTGTCGTGGTAAAAGGCGTAGGAGCTGATTATAAGTGGGATTATTTTAAAGAGTTTTTGGTAGAAGGTCGTCTGCCCGATTTTACAGGAAAACGAAATGAAGAGATTTTAATTTCAAGTTATTTGGCGAATCGATTAGGTTTTAATGTCGGAGATAAATTTCAAACCTTATTTGGTGAAAATCTTGAAAGACCACCACGTATTATCAATTATGAAATCGTAGGAATTTATAATTCAGGCTTTCAGGAATTGGACGAAAAATTCTGCATTGCAGATATAAGACATATACAACGTCTCAATAAATGGAAGGCTGACGAAATAGGCAGTTTTGAAGTTTTTGTAGATAATTTTTCAGAATTAGATGAAATAGTTCCACAGGTTTATAAAGAGTCAGGTTCTTATCTCAATGCCAGACCTGTCAATAAAAAATACTACACGGTTTTCGAATGGATCAAAATTTTTGATAGCAACACAAATATCATCATCGCCATTATGATTATCGTTGCTGGTATTAACATGATAACCACACTATTGGTGCTGATCTTAGAGCGTACCAATATGATTGGTGTTCTAAAAGCCTTGGGAAGTTCTAATTGGTCCATAAGAAAGGTGTTTTTATATAATGCATCCTATCTTATTGGTTTGGGTTTAATTTGGGGAAATCTTATAGGACTTGGCCTATTATTCACTCAGAAGTATTTTAAATTATTTCCTCTAAATCCAGATACCTACTACGTCAGTGAAGCACCAGTTTATATCAGTTGGGACTACATCTTATTACTGAATATAGGAACTTTCATTGCTTGTTTATTAATGTTGATGATTCCCTCAATTATCATCTCAAGAATTTCACCGGTGAAGGCCATTCGGTTTGATTAAAAGCCATTGAAAACATAACCAACTTTTTACTTTCTACTTATTACTTTATACTTAAATTTGCACCGCAAATTGATTTTATGGACTACGCAGAAAATATATTAGGGACTATAGGAAACACTCCTTTAGTAAAAATGAATAAACTGGTTGAAGAGCTGCCTTGTTTGGTACTTGCTAAATACGAAACCTTTAACCCAGGGAACTCGGTGAAAGACCGTATGGCATTGCAAATGATAGAAGATGCCGAAGCTGACGGCAGACTAAAACCAGGTGGAACGATTATAGAAGGAACCTCTGGTAATACAGGTATGGGCTTGGCCTTAGCTGCTATTGTAAAAGGGTACAAGTGCATTTTCGTGATTAGCGATAAGCAGTCTAAAGAAAAAATGGATGTGCTAAAGGCTATGGGAGCTGAGGTTGTGGTTTGCCCAACAGATGTTGAGCCAGACGATCCACGTAGTTATTATTCGGTGTCTAAGCGTTTGGGTGAAGAAACGCCAAATTCTTGGTATGTCAATCAATATGATAACCCAAGCAATACCAAAGCACATTATGAAAGCACTGGACCAGAAATCTGGAAACAAACAGACGGTAAGATTACTCATTTTGTAGTTGGTGTGGGTACAGGTGGAACCATTTCTGGAGTAGGGAAGTACCTAAAGGAACAAAATCCGGATATTAAAGTTTGGGGAGTGGATACTTATGGTTCGGTATTTAAAAAATATCATGAAACAGGTGAGTTTGACGAAAACGAAATCTATCCTTACGTCACTGAAGGTATTGGTGAAGACATATTACCAGAAAATGTGGACTTTAGTATTATCGATGGGTTTACCAAAGTAACCGATAAGGATGCAGCGGTTTACACGCAATTGTTGGCAAAAGAAGAAGGCATGTTCTTGGGTAACTCAGCAGGTGCTGCTATAAAAGGAGTATTACAATTAAAAGAACATTTTAAACCAGAAGATGTTGTGGTAGTCCTTTATCACGACCATGGAAGTCGTTACGTAGGTAAAATGTTTAATGACGATTGGATGCGTGAGAAGGGTTATATTGAATAGCTGTTTTATTATAGCTCTATATTGAGCTTGCCTTTACTTAGCCCAGTCGAAGCATAGACAAACTTAATTTTAAATCCTTATTCTGTTTTGAATGAGGATTTTTCTGTTTTATATGTTAAAGTTGTGCAAATACGTAACTTTACGTATAGTATCAGCATACTTCACTTTTACATAATGTGCAATATTAAATCTATGTTGTTTCGATTATTTACAATATTTATTAAGCTAAAAGCTTAATCTTTTTTAAAAAATTAACTCTTTATAGCAGTTAGAAACACAAGCATATATAATAATATAATTACAGAAAAATTATTAAAATGATAATACGTAGTTCTACGTATAAAAATGCACTCAATAATTTTTAACTTTATAAAAATAAAAGAAACCAAATCTTTTTAACTATGAAAAAAATAAATAATTATTTGTCATTCCGATACCGAAACTTCGGTAGAGAAATCTTATTAATTCTACTACTAACATTTACGCTTACCTCTTGCAAAAAAGACGACGATGGCGGCTGCCAAGGAGTGGACTGCCTACCTCCAGCTACGCAGACTGGCGAGGGCACCTTTGGGTGCCTCGTTAATGGTGAGCCTTTTGTAGATAACTCTGGCTTTTTTAACTGCTTTTACCAATTAGTGGATGGCGAGTATTATTTTGGGATTGGTTCAGACAATGAATTATTACCAATTACTCAAATTATTATTTTATCATGGATGAAAGAAATTGAAGTTGATACCGAAATTCAATTAGGATCGAGAAACAACGGAAATTTTTTCTCTGAAGTATCTTTTGATTGCTTCTGCCCCAATGCCGTAACTACTGACGAGATAGATGGTAACATTACATTTACCGAATTTAATACAGATTCAAATATTGTTTCAGCAATTTTCGAATTTACAATTACAGACCCTACTACAGGAGCCATTTATGAAATAACCGAAGGTCGTTTTGATGCACAGTTTACGCAATAATAAAAACAAATAGCACCGCTTTACGGCAATAAAGCGGTGCCTTATAATTAAACCTAAATAAATTAAGTCTAACCTTTACAATTCAAATTTATGAAAAAACTATTTTACTTATGCCTCCCTCGCTAGCGCTCGTCTGCGACGAGTGATACTAGAGGTTATACCCTAAAACCAAACAGATTATTTAGAAAAAAGGTTCTTCCCAAGGAAGAACCTTTTTAATATTAAAATAGTTTTTTTAACATTGCCAGCCTCTTGGTTTACTACCCAATGGCAACCTTAAATCATTTAGTCTATAAAATTACTCGTTTTTATCCAAGTTTCTTTAACAACGTCATCATCTGTATTGGTATAGCCAAGAACCAAAGTGGCAGTATTTAAAATGTATTCATAAGAAAAGGTAATTCCGTTGGATGTTTCAAACTCCATCACATTGCCATTGTTGGTGATCTTAAATGTACCAGAACTTGCATCATTGCTCTCTAAGGTAAACAAGCCTTTAAAATCTCTAATGTCATTATCATCTCTAAAGATAAATTTGTCATCGTCGGTTGGTTGTGGGTCGGTGTCATTAACAATTCTGCTTTGTAGTTCCCATTGGCCAATTAAGTTTTCAATTGCAGAATAATTGTGGTCTTCATCTCGGCTGCAACTCATTACAGTAGCAACCATTGCCAAGATTAATAATATGGGTTTCATAACTTTTGCTTTTATTTAAAATTATGAAAATGTTGCAGAACTCACAAATCTTTAGGTTTGAAATATTGTTAAATATAGCTTGGAATTTGATTGTTAAAGAATTATTTATATATTTGGTAAACCAAACTGGTTAACCAATTTATAGTTAGACTATATTTTATTCTTGATGTTTTAGCTCTATCGATACTGTTTTGTTGCTCTAGTAATGACGAATTAGATCTTTTGAACCCTAATAATTTATAGAATAATCACAAAGATGATGACAATAATGAAGATGATATAGTTTATGCAGATACAGACTCAGATACATTTTTTATATCAAAAAAAGTATAATAATTAATCTGTAACACACTAAAATCAATTAATATGAAAACAAAATTACTTATTACGCTATTGCTAGCAACTCAAATTGGGAGTGCGCAATTTTATTTAAACGAAGTTATGCTTGATCCACCAGGGACAGATACACCGCACAATTTCATAGAGATTAGAGGTACTGCCTCTACACCTCTAACAGACATGTATGTTGTAACAATTGAAGGTGATGGAGATAGCGATGAAGGAAGGGTTGACGAAGTCATCAACATAAGTACTTTTTCAACAGGAACAAATGGTTATTTTGTAGCAGCTCAAACGGGAAATTTTTACAGCATCAATCCGGCTGCAACAGTAGGATTGGATTTATTCTCAGGTGATGTAGAAAGTCAATCCCATACCATTATGCTAATTCAAACATCCACGCCACCATCAACAGGAGATGATATTGATCCAGATGAGGACGGTACTCCTAATGGTACTACTTGGGATGGATGGACAGTATTGGATAGTGTAGCTCTTCTTAAAGATAACAGTCAGTCTACTACGCTAGCAGTTGCTTATTCAACAGTAGTGTTTTTAGAGAATAATGAAGCAACAACACCAACAGTAATTGCTCCTGCAGGCGCAACCATTATAAGTACTCCTGGTACTCAGTTTGATTATGCTGGTAGAATAGGTGATTCTACAGGTGATGCGTTAACAAACGACGAGACAACTTCAGATTGGGTTGGATCTGATTTGCCAAGCGCAAGTACACCATCTATGGCAGGTGATTTTTGGGTTATGAGTTCTAGTAGTAGTGCTCTTAGAGCTTACCCGGAAAGTTTTGAAGGTTCAGAGCTAAATCATATTGGTGGTCCAAACCCAAGCCAGAATACACTTTCAACTGAAAGTTTTGATTCTAATAGTTTTAGACTGTATCCTAACCCAGCGAAAACAGTTTTAAATATTGAAACTAATATAAACGATGCGGATTTAAAAGTACAAGTGTTTAACTTATTGGGTAAAAAAGTTTTAGATACAAATATTGATAATGGGAGCATTGATGTTTCTGAGTTAATAACTGGATTGTACCTAGTTAAAATAGCTTCTGATTCTAAAGCCATTATTACAAAAAGAATAATTATTGAGTAGTTTTATTTTATTCCTAATCACAAAAGCCTTTTTTTAAAAGGCTTTTGTTTTAAATACTTATATTCAATTATACTATAACGTCCACCTTATGAAAAAAATCATTATATCATTTCTCATTTTAGCTTTTGTATTTGCTTGTAATGAAAACTCTACAAAAAATGAAATATTAGTTAAAAACAGTGAAGAATTAAACACTGCACTTAAAGATAGTAAAGCTGGTGATGAGATTGTATTGGCAAATGGAATATGGAAGGATGTTGAAATTAAATTTAGAGGAAAGGGAAGCGAGGGCAACCCTATTGTATTAAGAGCCGAAACTCCAGGAAAAGTTAGTATTGAAGGTCAATCCTATCTAAAATTTGGAGGAGAATACCTCGTGGTTGAAGGCTTGCATTTTAAAAATGGATTTTCGCCATCAAATGCAGTCATAGATTTTAAAATTAGCCATAAAGATTCGCTAGATGAAATAGCAAATAACTGTAAAGTAACAAATTGTGTTATTGAGGACTTTAATAAACCAAAAAGAGATAATAGCGATCTTTGGGTGCAATTTTGGGGAAGACATAATGAGTTAAGCAACTGCTACATTGCAGGAAAAACCAATAGAGGACCTACCGTAAGGGTAAGCATTGCAGGTGTAGAAAGTATTAAGAACTATCATCAAATCATTAACAATCATTTTGGACCAAGACCTGTAAAAGGTGGTCCTAGCGGAGAAACCATTCAGCTAGGTGATAGTTATACCTCAATGTCACCAAGTCATACCTTAGTTGCCAATAATTTATTTGAAGAGTGTAATGGTGAAGTTGAGGTCATATCAAGCAAAACCAACTTCAATGAATTTAGAAACAATGTGTTCTATAAAAGTGAAGGTTCTTTAGTGACGCGACATGGTAATTATGTGACCATAGACGGCAATTATTTTATAGGTGATGGTGTCAACGAAAATTATGGTGGCATCCGAATCATCAATACAGGACATTGGGTCACCAACAATTATTTTTATAACCTAAAAGGAAAAAGTTTTAGAAGTCCTTTAGCCGTTATGAACGGTATTCCAAAATCGCCACTGAATCGTTACAACCAGGTTACCGATGTGGTTGTGGCTTACAATACCTATGTAAATTGCAGTTCGCCTTGGCAGTTTGGTGTAGGTCAAAATTTGGCGCAATCAGAGGTTTTACCAGCATCCGAAATTCGTTCGGCAAGAGCTATCAGAACTACAGTCGCCAATAATGTAATTTATAATGAGAATGGACTTGAAAATATAGTGGTTGAAAACGATAAAGCAGACGGTGTGTTGTTCAAAAATAATGTCGTTGATAATCAGGGTGTAGATTTCAAGGATTTTAATGGAGGTATTGTTGAAGTTGATTTAGAATTAAAACAAATATCTGATAATATTTATCTTCCAATAGGAATTCCTAATGAAATGGAAGCTTATAATGGTTTTGATTTTAATACCATTGAAAGTGACCTTTTTGGTACTTCAAGAAAGAATAACAAAATTATCGGTGCAGTTGTGGGAGTGGATGTTACAAACCCAAACATCTTAGATAAATCTAAATATGGAACCACTTGGTATTCTAACGAAGTTGAAGCTAAAGAACCGACTACCCATTCGGTATCTAATGTTGAAGAATTGCAAAGCAAAATTGATGAGGCAGCAAATGGAGATATCATTGCTTTGTCTGAAGGTGTTTTTAATATAAGCAAATCAATAGTAGTCAATAAGTCAATTACCGTTCAATCCCAAGGAAATAATAAAGCAGAATTGGTATATTCTGGTAAAGCGGATTCTCCATTGTTTTCATTGCAGCCAAAAGGCAAATTAACCATAAACAATGTTACTTTAAAAGGTAACAATTCAAACTATGCCTTTGCAAGTTTAAAAGAAGGTATGTCCAATCACTTTGGTCTAACGGTTTCAAATTCTGAGATCAGTGATTTCAATTATGTTTTAAAAGTTTACAAAGAATCTTTTGCTGAGCGCATCACTTTTGAAAATACGTCGCTTTCAAATTGTGAAAACGGTTTGGAGTTATCTGAAGAAACCAATGACAAAGGAGATTATAACACGGAGTATCTTACTATTGACAACTGTAGTTTCACCAATATAAAAGCCAATGTGATAGATTATTATAGAGGTGGTTATGATGAATCTACAATTGGTGGAAACCTGTTAGTCAAAAACTCGACGTTTACTAATTGCGGAGCAAAAGAGAAAAACGGAATCCTATTAAATCACTACGGAATTATTAATGTAAACATTACAGAAAACACTTTTAAAAACAATAATGTACAGTTTGTGTCCATTCTTTGGGGAGCGAAAAACAATTCGGCTTCTGACAATACGTTCACTAATTCCGGTACAATAAAAACCGAAGAAAACTTGAAAATGAAATTGATGTATTAGGTACTATGGTTAAAAAAGTGATAACATTCGGAGAGGTAATGATGCGTTTATCACCACCAGGATATGAGAAATTTTCGCAGGCCTCTTCATTTGAACTTGTTTATGGTGGAGGTGAAGCAAATGTAGCCATTTCTTGTGCTTACTTGGGCATGAAAGCTGCTCATGTGACTCGTTTTCCTGATAACGCCCTTGGCAAAGCCGCTACTCAATTTTTACGAAAACATTGGTTAAGCACTGAGCATGTTATCTATGGAGATAATATGATAGGTAAGTATTTTCTAGAGAAAGGTGCCGTACATAGACCTAGTGAAGTCATTTACGAAAGAGAAGGATCTGCTTTCTCATTGATTGAACCGTCCATGGTGAATTGGGAAGATGTGCTCAAAGATGCAGATTGGTTTCATTGGACAGGCATTACGCCAGCAATTACAGAAGGCGCTGCACAATGTTGTTTAGATGCTATTAGAACTGCGAACAAAATGGGAATTACCGTTTCAGGTGATATCAATTCCCGAAGCAATATGTGGAAATATGGCAAGCCAATGCAAGAGGTTATACCAGATTTGGTTGAACATTGTGATGTTGTGATTACCAGTAGTCGTGGAATTCGCGAAATATTTGATTTTGCTCATCCCGAAGATAAATTTCAGGATTTAGCCCAAAAATTACAAGGCCTTTATCCTAACGTCAGCAAAGTGGTTAAAAAAACCAGAAGAACCATCAGCGCATCACATCATCAGATTCAGGGTAAGTTATGGAATGGAGAAACATACATCAAATCCGATATGTTGAATATCACCCACATTATAGATCGCGTGGGTACTGGAGATGCTTTTGCAGCTGGATTAATTTATGGATTATTACACTATGGAGATGAGCAGGCTATTGAATTTGCTTCGGCTGCATGTGCTTTAAAACATACCGTTCCGGGAGATGTCAATACAGTTTCTCTTGAAAACGTAAAAAGCTTAATGGAAGGAGATACATCAGGAGCTATAAGAAGATAGATTTTGAAGCATCAATTAATCAATTCATTAAGAATTAAAATGGAAAGAATATGAGCATTAAAAATTTAAAATCCACAACCTTACTTCTATTTGTCATTTGTTTTACTCTCATTATTAGCAGTTGCCTGAATAAGGATAAGAAGCAAAGTGATGAAGATTCTAAATCAATCACTTATCCAAGTGATGTCATTCCTTTTATGGATAAATGGAAAATCCTGTTAGGAGATGGGACACGTTCAGATGATTTAATTGGATTTCATAAGGAGGGTTTCTTTTATGTTGAAAGTGATGATACTGGCGACTGGGTGGTTTACAAAACACCAAACTCAGGCGTTACGTCAAGAACCTCTAGCAACACAAGAACAGAATTAGGCGAAAAAAGACACTGGATTCCAGAAGAAGGTGGTAAACTTACAGGGACTTTAAAAGTTAAGCATGTATCAACTACAGGTGATGCTACAGCTGCTTCCTCATATTCGGTAGTTGTTGGGCAAATTCATAGTGATGAAGGTCATGAAAACGAACCACTAAAAATCTACTATAAAAAATTTCCAGGTCACACAAAAGGTTCTGTTTTTTGGAATTACGAAATTAATACAGAAGGAGATAATATTGGAAGGTTTGATTATTCTACAGCAGTTTGGGGGCACGATTTTTCTGTAGTTGGTACAGATGCTACAACCTATCCCAATGAACCAAAAGATGGCATTGCATTAGGCGAGGAATTCAGTTATGAAGTTAACGTTCATAAAGGGATCATGTATTTAACGTTTATAAGTGAAGGTCACGAAACAAAAACATTCACTAAAAGCTTAATTCAGTCAGAATTTGCGACAAGAGAAGCTATTCCAGAGCAAGTCAAAAGAGTATATGCTAATAGAGAAAAAGGAGGAGGAGTTGAGAGAGATACTGCGTATGCTGGTGAAATCAATTATTTTAAACAAGGCGCTTACAACCAAGCTAATCCTAAAAGTACAAAATCAGAAGTTTATGGTGGTGACATAGCCAAACAATATGCAAATGGGAGCTACGCCGAAGTCTGGTTTAAAGCAGCAACTGTAGGGCCATCTACTGAGCCTAATAAATAGAGCCTTGAATAATGTAATATTCATAATGGGAGTTTCTGGTTGTGGAAAAAGCACAATCGGAAAACTACTAGCTCAAGAATTAAGCATTCCTTTTTTTGATGGTGACGACTTCCATCCAGAAAGTAACATCAAAAAAATGTCAAACGGACAGCCTTTAGATGATGACGACAGACAAGGTTGGTTAGAGGCTTTAAACCACTTAGCGAAACAGCAACTTACTAAAAATAGTTGCGTCATTGTGTGTTCAGCATTAAAACAAAAGTATCGCGATACCTTAAGTTTAGGTATTAATAGTCGAACAAAATGGGTCCATTTATCGGGTTCTTTTGAAAAGATTTTAGAAAGATTAAAAAGTAGAAAAGGTCATTTTATGCCTTCAGATTTACTAAAACCTCAATTCGATACACTAGAAGAACCAAAAAATGCAATTACAATAGATATTAGTCAGAAGCCACAAGAAATTATTAATGAAGTGAAACATCAGTTAGAAGAAAAATCAGAATTTGGACTATTTGGACTTGGAGTAATGGGAAAAAGCCTATGTAGAAACCTAGCCAAGAACGGATTCAAAATTTCCATGTTTAACAGACATGTAGATGGTGTTGAAGTAGATGTTGCCAAAAATTTTAAAGTAGAATTTAAAGAATTATCTGAAGCCAAAGCTTTTGATGATATTTCGGCTTTTGTCAATTCTTTGCAGCAGCCAAGATGCATCATGCTCATGGTTAATGCAGGAAAAACGATTGATTATGTGATTGAAGATTTGCTACCTCATTTATCTGAAAATGACATTATAATTGATGGCGGAAATTCAAACTATAAAAAAACAAAAGAGCGTAACGACTATCTAAAATCTAAAGGTGTTCACTTTATAGGTGCAGGAGTTTCAGGTGGTGAAGAAGGCGCATTAAAAGGACCATCCATTATGCCAAGTGGTGATTTGGAAGCGTATAAACAGGTTCAGAATTATCTCGAAACTATTTCTGCAAAAGATCAAAATGGTTTACCATGTTGTACCTATGTTGGACCTGACGGAAGTGGGCATTTTATAAAAATGGTGCACAATGGTATTGAATATGTAGAAATGCAATTACTGGCAGAGGTGGCAACTATTTTAAAAGTAATGGGTCAAAATTCAGACGAGATTGCCAATACTCTAGATAGTTGGAGAAGCAAAGCAAGCAGTTATTTATTAGACATCACAACAGTCATTTTCAAAAAGAAAGAAGGCAACGATTGGTTAGTCAATAAAATACTTGATAAAGCAGGAAATAAAGGCACAGGTAACTGGACGACTATTGCTTCCGCGGAACTTGGAGTGCCAAGTACTTTAATTGCTTCAGCTTTATTTTCAAGATATATATCATTTTATAAAGAGGAAAGAATTCAGCTAAATAGTCATTTTAAAAGTGATAAAACTTCAGATTTAAAGCTATCTGAAACTGAAATTTTAGAAGCCTATCAATTTGCGAGAATCATCAACCATTACCAAGGTTTTAAACTCATTGTTGAAGCGTCCAACAAATTTGAATGGAATTTAAATCTAAGTGAAATCGCCAGAATCTGGACAAGTGGTTGTATTATCAAATCTGCGTTAATGCAAGATTTAGTTGAAGTCTTTAAAACCACCACAAATATATTGATGAATCCTGAAATGATTCAACGCATCAATCAATATAAACCGTCAGCAAAAAAGGTAGTGTCACAATGTATTTATAATGATATTACAACACCAGCTTTAAATGAAGCCATTCAGTTTTTAAACGGAATCACAACCGAGTATGCATCAGCAAATATCATACAAGCACAACGCGATTATTTTGGAGCCCATACCTATCAGCGAATAGATGATGCATCAGGTAACAGCTATCACACCAACTGGGACTAAAAACAAACCAATATTATGGAAATCAATCAACCAAAATCATCATTCCTTAAAAAGATTATTGCGCTAATTTTAGGCTTTGGTCCTGGTATTTTCGCCATAGGCTATACCATTGGTACAGGTAGTGTCACATCCATGATTGTTGCTGGTAGCAAATTTAATATGCAATTATTATGGGTGTTGTTTTTAAGCTGTCTGTTTTCTGGCATATTAATGTTTGTCTATGGGAATTATGGCTTGTTAACAGGTGAAACTGCACTCTACGGATTTAAAAAACATCTCAAATACGGTAAAGCATTAGCGATACTAATCATCATTGGTGTCACCTTCGGACAATGGAATTCCTTAATGGGAATTCTAGGGATTTCATCTAACATCATTTACGAAATTTTAGCCATAAATTTTGAAGGTTTAGCGGCTTATGAATACGAGACTGTTTTAGCAACTGCTATTACAATCATAGTTATTTTTTACCTATTATTATTAGTTGGGAAGTACACGTTCTTTGAAAAAATTCTGGTAATTTTTGTAAGCATGATGGCATTGTCATTTATACTGTCATTATTCTTTGTACAACCCTTACCTGTTGATGTTGTCAAAGGATTAATTCCGACTATACCAGATGTGCCTGGTGGCAAAATGTTAGTCGCTGCGTTTGTTGGTACTACTATGGCTGCAGCAACATTTTTATCAAGACCATTATTTGTAAAAGGAAAAGGATGGACCATCAAAAACCTAGGACAACAAAAAAGAGATTCGATTACTGCTGCAATTTTAATTTTCTTAATTAGCGGAATCATTATGGCAGTAGCTGCAGGAGCCTTATTCTACGACGGTAAAGAAGTCAATCACGTGTTAGATATGGCAAACACTTTAGAGCCAGTTGCAGGTAAATGGGCTGTGACTATTTTCTTTTTTGGTGCTTTAAGTGCAGGACTATCATCTATTTTTCCATGTTTGTTAATTGCACCACTATTGATTGCCGATTACCAGTCAGGCGAGTTGGATACCAATTCAAAACAATTCAGAATTATAACATTTATAGCATGTTTGGTCGCTTTAATAGGTCCAGCTTTTGGCGCAAATCCTATTGAGATTCAAATTTTGTCTCAAGTCTTTAATGTGTTTGTTTTGCCTGCAGTCATATTAGGAATCATTTTGATTGTCAACAATAAAAAAGTCATGAAAGATTACAAAACAGGACTTGGAATAAACATTGGTTTGTTCGCTGCGTTATTCTTTTCGCTAGTAATTTCTTATAACGGAATTGTTGCATTAACCGAATATTTCTAAAATTTTAATTATGAATAATACCATCAAATCAATAATAGTAGTTTCAGGATTGATACTAACGCTAAATAGTTGTAAAAATGAAACTAAAAAACAGGATGAAGCTGAAGCTGAAGCAAAAGAAATGTTACTTGCAAATGATGTCATTCCGTTTTTCGACCATTGGAAGCTCATTTTAGGAGATGGGTCTAACGTCGGTATAGCAAACAATTTTGAACATAAAGACTACTTCTACACCACAACAGACGACCAAGGCGATTGGGTAGTTTTTAAAACACCTAATGGCGGAAACACACACGGAACGTCTAATAACACAAGAACAGAATTAGCGCAAACCAAAAAGTGGTATCCCAAAACCGCTAACGATAAATTGACCGCCACTTTAAAGGTGATGAATGTGTCTTCTACAGGAGATGCACGCGTTGCTTCTACACATTCGGTAGTAGTTGGCCAAATCCACAGTGCAGATGGTCATGAAAATGAACCGTTAAAAATCTTCTACAAGAAGTTTCCTGGACATAAAAAAGGTTCGGTGTTTTGGCATTATGAAATCAATACAGCTGGTGATGATAATTCCGGACGATGGGATTATTCAACTGCAGTTTGGGGACACGATTTTTCAGTCGTTGGCGATACAGAAAACACCTATCCAGAAGAACCTGAAGATGGTATTGAGTTGGGTGAAGTATTCAGTTACGAAGTTGAGGTTAAAGATGGTATGATGTATTTAACCTTCAAAAGCGATGGTCATGACACTAAAACCTTCACTAAAAATTTAATCGAATCAGAATACACAACAAAGGAAGATATTCCAACCCAAACAAGAGAGTTGTTCTTTCCAATTGGTCAAGATGGAGTTGAAAGAAAAGAGGCTTATGCTGGTGAAGGTTGTTTTTTTAAATTAGGTGCTTATAATCAAACCAATGGGAAATCGCCAGAAGAAAACAGAAACTGGTGTTCTGGTGCAGAAACGCATGGAGGTGACGTTAAAAAACAATATGCAGATGGCAATTATGTAGAAGTGTGGTTTAAAGATGGAAGCATTACGGTAAGTAAAAATGCGGTTTCAAACGAAGGATATTTCAGTAAAAACGATAAAGTAAAATAACACTATGATGAATAATAAATTAGCAGGAAAAAATGTCCTCATTACAGCTGGAGCACAAGGTATAGGCGAAGCCATAACAAAACACTTTATAGATCATGGTGCTAATGTGGCTATTCACTATTTTTCGAGTTCAGACACTGCCAATACGTTGGTAGATTATGCTAAAGGTAAAGGACAAAAAGCAATAGCAATTAAAGGAGATTTAACTAAAGAAACAGATGCTAATACAGTTGTTGAAAAAACAATTGAAGCCTTCGGAAGTTTAGACATCCTTATTAATAACGCAGGTTCATTGGTTGCTCGTAAAATGCTGAATGAGTTAGATGCCGATTTTTGGCATAAAGTTATGGATATCAACATGACCTCAATGCAATTTGTAACTCGAGCTGCAGTGCCACACTTAGCAAAAAATGAGAACAGTAGTATTGTAAATTTAGCATCATTAGCAGGACGTAAAGGTGGTCATCCAGGTTCTTTAGTGTATGCAACGAGTAAAGGAGCCATCCTAACCTATACACGTGCACTGTCAACAGAGGTTGGACCAAAAGGGATTCGTGTTAATGCTGTAGCACCAGGTTTAATATTGGGTACGTCTTTCCACGATACACATACCACAAAAGAATCTGCAGCTAAAACTATAGAAGGCATTCCGATTAATCGCGCAGGAAATCCAGATGACGTTGCTAGAGCTGTATTATACTTAGCTTCAGAATATGATGGCTTTATTACAGGTGCAACGCTTGATATTAATGGTGGTGTATATAATATGTAATTCTGAAAATATTTTCAGAATTAAATGATTATCGTATATTTAGTAAACCAAATTGGTTAACCAATTTAAGTCTAAACAATTAGAATGAATAAAAAACGCAATATATTTCCTTTAATTCTATTATTACTAGTTGTGTTTTCATGCAAAGAAGAATCTGCGGTGAAAAGCGATTCAACTGAAGAGGCACAACATCCTAAACTCATTTTAACCGCTCAAGGTGTAAAAGATATCAGAGCACAATTAGGTACGATTCCAATTTTCGACCAAACTTTAGAAAAAGTAAAAGCAGAAATAGATGCTGAAATTGAAAAAGGCATAGACGTACCAATCCCAAAAGATTATTCTGGTGGTTACACACACGTCACACACAAACGCAATTGGTTTGTGTTACAAAAAGCAGGTCTGCTCTACCAAATTTTAGATGACGAAAAATATGCCAAGTACGTTAAAGACATGTTGATGGAGTATGAAGCTTTGTATAAAACCTTACCGCTTCATCCAAAAACACGATCGTATGCAAGAGGTAAATTATTCTGGCAATGTTTAAACGATTCCAATTGGTTGGTATATGTGAGTCAGGCTTACGATTGTATTTATAATTATTTAACCGAAGAAGAGCGCAATAAATTAGAAACCAATCTATTCCGACCATTTGCAGATCATATTTCCGTGGATAGCCCACAATTTTACCAACGCGTACACAACCACAGTACTTGGGGAAATGCAGCAGTAGGTATGATAGGTTTGGTGATGGATGATGAAGAATTAATAAATCGTGCGTTGTACGGAATAAAAGATTTAAAATTAGATGCCAATAAAAAAGATGATGACGGCGGATATTTAAATAAGGACGGAAAAGCAGGCTTTTTAGCAAATATCGAAGAACCATTTTCGCCAGATGGTTATTATAATGAAGGCCCATACTACCAACGTTACGCTATGTATCCGTTTTTAGTATTCGCAACAGGGTTACATAACGTAAAACCAGAACTTAAGATTTTTGAATATAAAGATGGCGTCCTATTAAAATCGATTAATGCCTTATTGAATTTATCTGATGCAGATGGCGATTTCTTCCCGCTTAACGACGGTCAAAAAGGAATGTCTTATTACACGGGTTCCTTGGTTACTGCTGTAGATATTTCTTATAAATATGGAAATCAAGATCCAGGATTATTGAGTATTGCAGAAAAACAAAATCAGGTGTTGTTAGACGATTCTGGTTTGGCAGTTGCACTTGGTATTAAAGAGGATAAAACAGAACCTTTTGAAAAGAAATCCATTAATCTTAGTGATGGACCAGAAGGTAAACAAGGTGGAGTCGGTATTTTACGAAATGACGATATTGAGCTAGTGTTTAAGTACGCGTCTCAAGGTTCCAGTCATGGGCATTACGATAAGTTGTCCTATTCATTATATGAAAACGGTGAAGAAGTCATTCAAGATTACGGATTAGCACGTTTTGTGAACATCGAGCAAAAAGGAGGGGGAAATTATTTAAAGGAAAATACGACATGGGCAAAACAATCCATAGCACATAATACGGTAATTCAAAATGAAACCTCTCATTTTAATGGGAAGTATGATATAGGAAGTCAGCATCATTCGGTCTTACATTATTTTTCTTCGGAGGATGATAACGTACAAATAGTAAGCGCAAAAGAAACAAATGCCTATCCGGGAACCGAAATGCTTCGAACGATGGCAATCATAAAAGATGAAGATTTTGAAAAGCCTTTTATGCTTGATATTATGAAGGTGACATCAGCAACAGCTAACCAATACGATTTTCCTTTTTATTATTTCGGACAAGTTCTACAAACCAATTTTGACTACAAGACACCCGAAACATTAAAACCCTTAGGAACTAAAAATGGCTATCAGCATTTATATGTAGAAGCAACTGGAAAAGCCAATCCCAACAATTCAAAATTCTCATGGTTCAACAATAATAAGTTTTATACGTTCACGACTGCGACTAATTCTAACGATGAAATACTATTTACAAGACTAGGGGCCAATGACCCAGAATTTAATTTGCGTCGCGATCCAGCGTTAATCTTAAGACGTAAAAACGCCAAAAACACCTTATTCGTTTCTACTATTGAAGCACATGGAAGTTACAGTCCAGTTACAGAATCTGCAGTGAATTCTAATAGCAGTATTCAAAATTTAAAAGTTGTTTTAGATACTGAAGATTACACAGCAATAGAAATAACTTCAGTAAAAGGAAACACAAAACTATTTATAACAGCAAATACCAATGCTTCAAAGGAAGCGAAGCATAACATTGTAATTAACGACACTAATTACCAATGGACAGGTAATTATTATTTTAAATAAAATCAATAAAATAAATACATATGAAAAGATTTAGTGAAAAGTACATCATATCAAAAGACATGGAATGGGAAGAGCTTGGTGGAGGAGTATCAAGAAAATTCTTAGGTTATGATAACCAAATCATGATGGTTAAAGTAAAATTTGATAAAGGAGCATTAGGCTCGCCACATCAACATTTTCATACACAAGCTACCTATTGTGTTTCAGGTAAATTTGAATTTGAAATTGATGGTGTAAAACAAATTGTAGAAGCAGGAGACGGAGTGTATATAGAACCTAACTTATTGCATAGTGCAGTTTGTTTGGAAGAAGGTATGTTAATCGACACCTTTAGTCCTGTAAGAGAAGATTTCTTAACTGGTGATGGAGTATCTTATTTTGGGGATAAGCAATCATAAGAAAAACCCCAGTTGCTATTATTTACGAGTATTTTATCTAGGAATTCTTAAAGTTTAACATTTATTTCTCACGAAAATATAGGAAATGCCAAATAATTTTCTATTTTTGGTAAACCAGATTGGTAAACCAATTTTTCTAACTATACTAATTAACTCAAAAAATTATGAATTTTAAACTTAGACTTGCGGTTGTTGTTTTTTGCTTTTTTAGCTTATCAGCATTAGCCCAAGAGAGTTACACTCTTAGTGGAGTAGTTACTTCAGAATCGGATAAAATGCCTATTCCGGGAGTAAACATTATTATTGTTAATACTACAAGGGGAACATCTACGGATTTTGATGGAAAGTATCAAATTGAAGTAACCAAAGGTGATGTGCTTCAGTTTTCGTATGTAGGCTATACAACACAAACGGTAATCATAGATAATCAACAAACCTTAAATGTCGTACTGGCTGAAGATAAAAATGCATTAGAGGAAGTTGTCGTCATTGGTTATGGTACACAAAAGAAGAGCTTATTGACTGGAGCCATTTCTAAAGTAAAGAATGAAAAACTAGATCAAATCGCAGTTTCGAGAATTGATGAGGCACTTATAGGTCAAGTTTCAGGTGTTAATATTAGCAATTCTGAAGGTGAAGCAGGTGGTGCACCTACCATTAGAATAAGAGGTGTAGGGTCTATTACTTCAAACGCTGGACCGCTAATTGTAGTAGATGGAGCAGTTGTGGATTCAGATTTCTTGACCAATATTGATATGAATAATGTGGAGTCTTTTGAGGTTTTAAAGGATGCAGCTTCTGCCGCTATTTTTGGATCTAGAGGTGCAAATGGAGTTATACAAATTACAACCAAAGAAGGTGAAGAAGGTAAACCAAAATTTACTTATAATACGTTTACCGGTGCAAAGGAGGGTCTGCAAAGCGAAGATTATGATATCGATTTTGAGGGTGAGCTTCAAAGAGAGATAGCTATTACAGGTGGACTTTCTTTAGGTAGCCAAATGAGACAATTAATAAATGCAGAAAATAACTGGCAAGACATTGTAATAGATGGTGGCTTTATACAAAGTCATAGCTTTGCTGTACGAGGTGGTAGTAAAAAGACAAAGTATAATATTAACCTTAGTTACGTTAATGATGATGGTGTGTTATTGACTGATGAATTTGAAAGATACAATGCACAAGTTAAGGTAAGTACAGAATTATCAGATAAAATTAAAATTGGGGCAAGTTTTACTCCATCATTCACTAAAAGAAGACGTTTTAGTGCTACAGGGCTTTATGATGTTGTCCGACAACCATCATGGGTGCCAGCATATTTAGATGAATTTAATATACAGTTTGTAAATCGTGTTAGAGATGGTGGAAGATATGCTGATGCACAAGTTGGTGATTATGTATTGCAAAGAATGTTTGATGATTTTCAATTTCCTGCAGGTGCTACAAGTATATTTGACTCATCCGGAAATTTTCAAGGTGTTCCGGTAACAAGCGGTACAGACATTAGTAATACCAGTAATATTAACCCCTTAGCTAAGTTGTTAGAGCGTAAACGTTTTGAGAACAGATATAAGTTTTATGGAAATTTATATGTTAATTATAAGTTTAATAGTGATTTGAGTTTTAGGTCATCATTTACTGCGACTTATGAAAATAGAATTAACACGGACTATCAAGGAATTAACGAATCTAGAAATGGGGCTGCTGGTGCAAACGCATCTTATGATACTAGAAGTAGATATGCTTTAATTAATGATAACGTTTTTAGTTATAATAAAACGTTTGGCAATCATGATATTAGTGCTGTCGCTGGTATCTCTTTTGAACATAGATTTGCGGAGGAATCTCAATTGGAGACTAGTGGATTTACCTCTGATGTAATACCAAATGTTGGCGGTGGATCTATCATCAATGAAGCTACAGCCTTTGATTATGAGAATTTTCTAAATTCGTTCTTTGCAAGAGTTATATATTCTTATGATAATAAATACTTATTTAACGCTAGTGTAAGAGCTGATGGTAGCTCGGTATTTGGACGTGATACCAAATATGGTATATTTCCGGCGGTTTCAGCTGGTTGGGTAGTTTCTAACGAGCCATTTTTAGAAGAATCAGACTGGGTTAATCAACTAAAGCTTAGAATAAGTTATGGTGTCACAGGAACAAATGATTTTGGAGGCGGTTTCTTAAGGGAAAACTATCCTTCTTTAGCGCTTTTAAGTGGTTCTAGTGCTGTTATAGATGGTAGTACAGTTGCAGGTTTTGACCCAGTCAACATTCCGAATGAGTTATTGCAGTGGGAACGCTCAATAGAAATCAATCCTGGTGTAGATTTTGGATTTTTCAACAATGCCGTATCTGGTTCTTTAGAATATTATGTAAGAACAAGTGATGAATTATTGATAGACCAACCAGTTGCAGGAACAACCGGCTTTACAAGTGGACTGATTAATATTGGCGAGGTTGAAAATAAAGGCTTCGAATTAGAATTAAAAACGCGTTTAATAAGTAATGAAAATTTTAGATGGACGGCTTCAGTTGTAGCGTCACATAATGAAAATACCTTAAACGAGTTTGGGGATGCTAGTGGACAAATAGTAAACACACAAGATGGTAGTAGATTAGTAGAATGGATCAATTTAGTAGGGCGACCAATTTCATCATTCTACGGTTACGTATTCGATAGAGAAATTCCATTTGAATTTTTAAATGACCCCTTCAGACAAGTGGGAAATAAAACACAATTTGTATACGCAAAAGATTTAAACGGAGACGGTTTAATAGATGAAGATGATAAAACAATATTGGGAGATCCCTACCCAGACTTAATATGGAGTTACGGAAATGAGTTTAAATATAAAAACTTTGATTTCAGCTTTTTATTTCAAGGTAGTCATGGTGCAAAAACCTATAACTTAGGTGATCAGTATGTATATGATTTCTTTAATAGTAATACTGTGGATTTTAACCCAGCTACAGCTCCAGACCAAGAATTTTTAGTACAACGTATTTTTACGGATCAGTTGGTACAAAATGCAGGTTATGTTTCTTTACGTACGGTAAGCTTAGGGTATAATTTCCCAGACGATCTTACATCTTCTTTAAATATGACAAGTTTAAGATTATATTTAACGGGTCAAAACTTATTCTTTATTACAGCAGACGATTATACTGGTTGGAATCCAGAACATCAGCGCAACTTGCCTTTAGGAGCCTTAACCACAGGTTACCAAAGAGGAGGTACGGCGATACAAAGAACAATAACACTTGGGTTAAACGCCCAGTTTTAACACATAAATTAATAGTTATGAAATCAAAAAAAATATTTACTATTTTATTAATGGTCTTTTTAGTATCATGTGGTTTAGAGCCTATACCTACATCGGCCGTTGTTGTGGATAATTTCTTTAATAATGATGAAGAAATAGAAGCAGGTATATTTAATATTTACCATAGCTTACAAGGGAGCAATCCATTAGAAGGTGATGGTGGCTTCAATAATCCGCATTTAGGTATTCAGATTGAATATCAAATGGGTGAGGTGTTGAGTGATAATGCTCGTACTAAAAGTGGTTCACCTCAAGGGTTTGATTTTGAAATCTTTAATGTTCTACCTCAAACTTTGGCCGTAACCACATACTATAGAAGTATGTACAGAATTATTTTTAATGCTAATGTGGTATTAGAAAACTTACAGAATGCATCTGAAGAAAATGCGCCCTTATTTGAAGCAGAAGCACGGTTTTTAAGAGCTTATGCTTATTTTAATCTTGTGCGTTATTATGGAGATGTGCCATTGGTGGATAGAACAATTGGACCTGAAGAAACTGAAATAGCTTTTACTAGGGTAGATCAAGATTTAATTTACGATTTTATATTAGATGATCTCAATTTTGCATTAAATAGTGGTTTAGATATTTCATCTAGAAATAGAGCTTCAAGAGGTGCCATACAAACAATACTCGCTAAAGTGCATCTTACATTAGGCAACTACTTAGACGCTCAAGTATTACTAGAGTCTGTAATAGCAAGTGAAGTCTATAGCTTAGAAGATAATTTTCTAGATATATTTTATAACGAATCAAATAATGAAACTGTTTTTGGAATAGCTTTTGACGATACTCAAGTTAGTGATAGTCAAGGTTTTTCAGCAGAATTTTTAGATGCAGTTGGTAGAGGTACTGGTACAAATTATGCTACAGACGAGCTTGTAGCTGCTTTTAATGACATAGGTGGCGTAAGAGGTCAATTTAGCTATAGAGAAGACCCAGGTAACCCTGGAAAATACCAGACGGTTAAATTCTTACCAATTATAGATGAAAATGTTGGTGTTACATCAGCACCAGCAAATCCTAGAATTGCAGGAAATGATTGGATTGTTACACGCTATGCAGATGTGCTCCTAATGCATGTTGAAGCCATTTTAGCTGGCGGCCAAGAAACAAGTTCTATTGATGCCATAACGTCTTTTAATGCAGTAAGAGAAAGAGCTGGCACAGCTGAGCCAATTACAGAAGTAACCAAGCAAATGCTA
Source organism: Winogradskyella sp. MIT101101 (assembly GCF_047126865.1). NCBI lineage: Bacteria > Pseudomonadati > Bacteroidota > Flavobacteriia > Flavobacteriales > Flavobacteriaceae > Winogradskyella > Winogradskyella sp. MIT101101. Next base: position 3,029,512 of record NZ_CP138982.1, read on the forward strand.
ATGGACGAGAGAAGAGTAGAGTTGGCTTTTGAAAATCACCGATTCTTAGATTTGAAACGTTTTGGCGTTGCACAAGAAGTTTTGTCTGCATTTTCGGCAGCCAATAACCACGATTTTCAGGCATATGAATTATTACTACCAATACCATCGGCTGAAATTTCTATCAGTCAAGGTATATTGACACAAAATCCTGGATATCCAAATTAAAAAAATTGTTATGAATAAATTAAATTATAAAAAACAGGTTATGTTAAGAGCTAATCAGATACTATTATTAGTTTTTACTTTAGTTACATTTTCATGTGACTTCATAGACGAGCTTCCAGAGGCTAATTCTAGGGAAGATGAAACTCCTCCAACTGCTGAATTTACGTTCACAAATGGGGAACTAGTTGAAGACTTTACTATAGTTACTTTTGCAAACCAATCTAGCAATGCTACAATGTATAGTTGGGATTTTGGGAATGGTGATACCTCTACCGAAGTAGACCCTGTATACACGTATCCAGGTGAAGGATCTTATACGGTTACCTTGGTAGCGTCTGATGCCTTGGGTCAAACTTCAACTTTTGTTGATACTGTAGAATTGGTTGAGCCAGAAGCACCTGCAGTTCCTGACCCGTTGATTGTAAATGCAGAATTTGTAAAATTACCAAAATCTTCAGGTTCAGATTGTGCCTGTTCTGGCTGGATAAATAGAGATTTAGGTGAGCAAGGCGAATCAAGTACAGCAAGTGGTTCAGATGTGCTTAAACTTGATAATGCTGAGCCAGACCATGCATATCAAGAATTTGCAGTGGTGCCAAATGCAGATTACAAAATAGAGTTATCCGTAAGACATAGTAACTTAGTTGGTGTTGAAATGCTTCCAAGTTCTTTAGAGGTTAGAGTATTAGCAAGTAGTGGATATGAGTCTGGTTACACACCAACATATTATACGGATACGGCATTGATGCCTCAAGGTAATTCAGCCACAGGTTTTTGGGGTTATAGATCAGTTGCAGATATGGAAAATCCTGCAAATAATCTATTTGTACAAGTAATTCCTAATCCGGGAAATGATGACTACCAAACTTACATATACACATTCAACTCAGAAGCTAATGATAGTATAGCCCTATTTATGAGAGGTATCGGTAATGCAGATCCAGAAGATCCAAATGATTTTGCTATGTATGGATATGCAAGTGGTGAAGAAGAAATTAGGATTGCGTACATAGAAATTACGGCTATTAACGATTAATTGATTTTTAAAATGAAGCTTAGAGCCGTATTTATTTTCTTTTTAATTTTTAGTGTTAGTTTACATACTAGTGCTCAATCTAATGATAGTGCAGAAGCTTCCGTTAAAAAAGAAAAGAAGAAAAAAAAGAAAAAACGAAAGAAGTATAAATTACCTGAAATTGATTTAGGCCACTGGAAGGTTACACTCCCTGTGGCTAATGATGAGGGTAAGCCTTATGAAATTGAACCACCTGAAATATCTGATTTTGCAACAAACGAAGTAGCTAAACCTTATATGTATATTGATTCAACAAGAGGTGCCATAGTTTTTCATGCTTTACCAACAGAATCTAAAACCAGAAATACCAAATATACAAGGTCAGAGCTTAGAGAGCAGATGGTGCCTGGTGATAATAATGTCAATTGGAAGTTCGAGGATGGTGCATATATGAAAGGCAAACTGGCCATTGATGAAGTTACTAAAGATAGTGATGGCAAATACCATAGAATTATCATTATGCAGATTCATGGTAGGTTAACCAATGAACAAAAAGATCTTATTGGAGAAGATGATAATAATGCACCGCCAATATTAAAAATCTATTGGGATAATGGAAAGGTAAGAGTTAAAACAAAGGTACTGAAGGATTTAAGTGCAGGAGTACCAGAAATTCTTCACGAAGACGCATGGGATAACGATGAAGGCTTTAATTTTGAGCAAAAAGTGGGTTTTAAAAAATTCACTTTAGAAGTAGAGGTGTCAGAAGGGAAAATGGTAATAATACTCAACGGTAATGAGTATAAGGTGTATGAAAACATCCACATAAGAAAATGGGGAGTTTTTGAAAATTATTTCAAAGCAGGAAATTATTTTCAAACAAGAGATGAAGGTGCTTACGCCAAGGTGAGATTTTATGAATTAGAAGTTAGTCATTAACAAAGCTCAAAATTTAAATAGCTTGTTATTAAATATTCTACTGGATTTTATATAATTTTATAAAAAAATTGATTTGGTTAACCAGTTAACTTAGTTTTAACTATGAAATTAGAAACACTACAAAAAACAGATGGCATAAGCCTTCAAAAGAGCATAATATCAAAAATTAGGGATCTCATAAATTTTAAAAATCTTGAACCTGGAGACAAGTTACCTTCAGAAAGAATGTTGTCAGATAAGTTTGGTGTAACAAGAAGTAGTGTTAGAGAAGCTATTCAGAAATTAGAATTTTATGGTTTGTTAAAGTCTAGACCTCAGAGTGGTACCTTTGTAGCTAACATTGGTGTTGTTGCTATGAATGGCATGATAGACGACATCCTACGCTTAGAGGATCCTGATTTTAAGTCTTTGGTGGAGACAAGAATATTGTTAGAACTTAAAACGGTTCGTTTAGCAGCATTACGAAGATCTGAAGAGGATTTGGTGAAAATAAAGGAGGCACTAGATGCTTACACAGCGAAAGTAGTCAACGGTGAAGATGCCGTACAGGAAGACCTTTTATTTCATTTAGCAATAGCCAAGGCTAGTGGAAATAGTACAATGAACACCTTTATGCTAGTCATTACGCCAGAAATTATCACCAATTTTGAAAAGTTTCATGTCTGTGATAAGAATTTAGCAGAGCAAGGAATAGAAGAGCACAAGGCCATATACGATGCCATAGTGCAGCAGAAACCCAAATTGGCAAAACAAAAGATGAAGGAACACTTCAGTGTTTTATATCAGTACTGCTATAATGTAGCTTAAGAACCAAGAATCTATTTCGTTAGACAACAACAGAACTATTAATTGTAGCTTATGGTCTATCTTATGTGTTATTAAGAATCTATTCTACACCTATTATATCTCCTATATTAGCATAAAGTTTCCTAAATAGAATATCTTCATTATTAAAAACTTAGATCTAAAAAGGGTATTTAGAAATTTCTTCAAATAAGTCAACGCTACAAGATTTTTCACAAAAGATAAATCTGAAATCCAAAAGCGTGCACCTTTTTTATACCTGTCTCATATTTAAGCTAAATCTTTTTTTATAAAAGAAATGACGTTTAGTTGATGCTTTGAGCCTAAAACTAAAGTGATATTCCAAAGAATAAATGTCAAATGTAGCTTGGCTAAAAGCTTGATACAGAAATTTTAACATTAAAACTTTATGAAACTCTTGCATTTAACAAAATTTTATATATATTTGGTGAACCAAACTGGTTTACCAATTTGGTTCACCAGTTTTCACTAACTAATTTAATTAAACGTAAATTATGAATTTTAAACTTAGACTTACGGCTATAGTCTTCTGCCTTTTTGGCTTTATAGCCATGGCCCAAGAGAGTTACACTCTCAGTGGAGTAGTTACTTCAGAATCGGATGGTATGCCAATTCCAGGAGTTAACATTGTAGTTGTAAATACTACCAACGGAACATCTACAGATTTTGATGGTAAGTATCAAATTGAGGTAACATCGGGAGATGAACTTCGATTTTCTTATGTGGGTTACAAAACCCAAACGGTTATTATTAATGGCCAACAGACATTAAACGTAGCTTTAGCTGATGACGATAGTGCATTAGAAGAAGTTGTGGTTGTGGGATATGGATCTCGTAAAAAATCGCACTTAACAGGTGCTGTAGCCAAAGTAAAGGGATCAGAGGTTGCGGCAATTCAAGCCACTCGTGTTGATGATGCATTGGCTGGTAAGTTAGCAGGTGTATTAATTCAAAATCAAAGTGGTGAGCCTGGTGCTGATCCAAAGATTCAAGTAAGAGCGGCTTCATCAATTTCTGGTGATTCTAGCCCACTTATTGTTGTTGATGGTTACCCTATATCTGGAAGCTTAGCAACTATAAATCCAAACGATATTGAAAGTTTGGAAGTCCTAAAGGATGCTGCTTCTGCGGCAATCTATGGTTCTAGAGGTGCTAACGGTGTAATTTTAGTCACTACTAAACAAGGTAGAACAGGTAAACCAAATTTTAATTACAATACTTATGTGAGTCTATCTAGTAAATACCAGAGAGATAATTTGTTAATGAACTCTGCGGAATGGGCGAATACTATTGAAAGGAATATAGCCAATGGTAATTGGGATGTTTCTGAAGTTGATCCTGCTATCTTAGATTATAGAATAAATGCTTATAGAGAGTCACCAGGTGCGATCAGCCCAGAAGAATGGCTTTTTAGAAATGGTAATATGATAAGCCACGATTTTAGTATGAACGGTGGTTCTGAAAATGCAAAATACTTTGCTTCAGTTGGTTACCAAGATACTGAAGGTATCGCCATAACTCAAGAGTTTGAAAGAATTAATGCACGTCTTAATCTCGATATAAAATTAGGAGACAAATTTGCTACAGGAATTAGTTTTAATGGGTTTAAGTCTGATAGAGCTATACTAGCGCACGATCAAAGAGATTTATTGAGAGCCTATGGTGTACATCCTGTTTATCATACTGAAGAGTCAATTGCATTTGTTCAGCAGTTAGATATGCAGGCACAGGCTTTAGGACTTTCACCATTTGATGAAGGTTATAGAGGTGGTGATTTTGGTATCTCTCAAGGTATTAATAGTAGTATTTATACTTTAGAGCCTGGTGATTTTGCCCACGACTGGCATTATGGAAGAAGTGGTAACGGTATTGGTGGATCTGGTGATGCAGGTCCTGCTGCTAAACTTGATAGTGCAGAGCGAACTCAACGTACTTATTTTGCTAATATTAATTCCTATTTACAATATAGTATAATAGATGGATTAACCATTAAAACCTCTTTAGGTGCAGATCTTAACGATACCCAAGATTATTATTATCAAGGCCTTGAAGCAGATTCTAGAGCACGTTCTAACCAAACAGACTTGGATCAAACGGACTTAAAAAGAAGTTCTGTACTAAGTGTTACAACTTTGGATTATTCAAAAGTAATAAATGAGAAACATGATATATCTGCCTTATTAGGTTTAGAATTTCAAAATTTCTATATCAATGGAACTGCTTTAAATGGTACAAACGTTCCTAATATTGGTGTTGTTAATTATGAATTGCTAGAAAATGAAGATGTGACGATATCAGAGAGAGACGAAGAGATTAACAGACAGAGTGTCTTCGGAAGAATAAATTATGCTTACGACAATCGTTATTTGGTTTCTGCCTCGATCAGAAGAGATGGTGATTCTCGTTTTGGATCTAACGAGAAATATGCAGTTTTCCCTGCACTTTCTTTAGGATGGAATGTCCACAACGAAGCATTTTGGGATTCAGAGGTAATAAGTTTGTTAAAACCTAGATTTAGTACTGGATCTTTAGGAACAACATCTTTCTTGGGAGCTTATGATGCATTAAGTCTGTTGAATGCGGCACCAACAAATTTTGGTATCGGATTTTTAATTCCAGAAAATGTAGCAAACCCAGATTTAACATGGCAAACAAATACTGAAACTAACTTTGGTGTTGATTTAGGGTTTTTAAGTAACCGTTTTACGATGGGTGTAGATTATTATACATCTAACATAGAAGATATTCTACTTTCTAAAAGTGTTTCTGAAGTTTTGGGAACTCCACAGGTAACTGTTAATGCTGGAGATGTTGAAAGTAGAGGATTGGAATTTGAGCTTAACGCCAATATCTTTAATAAAGAAGATTTCTCTTGGAGTGTTAGTGCTAACTTATCTACTGTAAAAACTGAAATTAAAGATTTAGATGGTCTAGATGAATTACCACCAACCATATACGGACAGAGTGGTAGAGGTCCAGAATTTAGAAATTATGTAGGTGGAGAAATTGGCGAAATGTGGGGATTGGAAACTACAGGCGAGGTTGAAATGATACATGTAGCAGACCCAACAAGAACACTAGGAGCAACTAGTGGCGAATACTACGTTAAAGATCAAAATGGTGACGGTGTAATCAATAGAGACGATTACGTAAAAATTGGACAAAGTACACCAGATTTTTATTGGGGTTTAAACAGTAATGTAAGATATAAGGATTTTGATATGTCATTCCAATTTCAAGGATCGCAAGGTGGAGATGTCTTTAATATTGACCCCTTATACTGGCAATCACAATTTGGTGGTAGACTAAGAGATAGTTTCGATGCAAATGATGATGGTATAGCTGATGATAGTGGACGTCATTATACACGTGCAAGAGATCAAACGGACGCAGTAATACAAGATGCATCTTATATAGCATTGAGAAACTTAACTATTGGTTATACGCTTAGACCAGAGTGGGTTAGTGAAGTTGGTATAAACTCTGCAAGAGTTTACGTTGCAGCAACCAATTTATTATACCTATGGTCAGATGATTATACCTCTTTTAATCCAGAGGGTGTTGAGACTACTAATGGTGGTTATCAAGGACCAACAACATATGGTGTGCAAGTAGGTGCAAGCCCAGTTGTAAGAAGTTTTACTTTCGGTTTAAATGTTAACTTTTAAAATTAAAAAAATGAAAAAAATATATTTATTATTTGGATTGATGCTGTTTATAGCGGCATGTTCATCAGATTTGGATCAGGCTCCACCAAATATTGCAAGTTCAGATTCATTAACGGATTTTGCAGGAGTTTTGAATGCGGCATATTTTTACCAGCACGCCTCAGTAACACCTATGGCGGTAATGGGAGATTTTAGAGCAGATAATGCGCTTATGGAAGAAGAACCATACCCAGCATTTGATAGGTTTAATAGTGACTTAGCAGACGGAACATTAAATGATCAGTTTTTCCGCCCTTTCTATGCGGCTTTATATAAGTCAATTTTGAGTGCCAATACTGTAATTAACAATTCTTCAAATGAAACTGACATTGGTGAAGCCAAATTTTTAAGAGCTTTGGCGTATTTTAAACTTGTGCTAATGTTTGGTGATGTTACTGTGAATTTATCTGATGCACCAAGCACAACTGACACCTCTATTTTAGCAAGACAACCAGTTGCTGATGTTTACAATAATGTAATTATTCCAGATTTACAAGATGCTATTGCAGCTTTGGATAATACTTCACTATCAAATGATACAGGCAGAGCGTCTAGATTAGCTGCTCAAGGCTTACTAGGTAAAGTGTATGTACATATGGGCAATTTTGCAAATGCTGAAACGCATCTCGGCGCTGTTGTAAATGGTGCTGCAGGCGCTGGAGTTTCTCTATTGTCTGATTTTTCTCAAATTTTTGGAGCATCAAACGATTTGAATGATGAGATTATATTTTCAAAGTTAATATCGGGTTCAGTACCGGATGAATATGGTTTTTCAGAGTTTTGGGAATGGTTCTTTGGACTCGATACAAAAGCCCTAGACCCATTAGACCCATCTTTAATTGCTGCTTTTGATGCAAGTGAAGCAGGTGGTGATACTGACTTAAGAAGAGCTGTAACTATTGATGAAGCCACTTTAGCGTCTCCAAAATTTCCTCAAACAAATGGTCCGGATCATGACTTTATAGAGATGAGATTAGGTGATGTAATACTATTGTATGCTGAAGCATTAAATGAAAATGGTAGTACTCCAGCAGCTATAACAGAATTAAATAAAATTAGAACTAGAGCAGGTTTGCCTAACACAACCGCAACTACTCAAGCTGCAGTTAGAACGGCTATTGCTGAAGAAAGAAGGCTAGAGTTGGCTTTTGAAGGTCACAGATGGTTTGATTTGGTTAGAACAGGTACTGCTCAATCAGTATTAGGTTTTTCAGATTCTAACTACTTACTAGCACCGATTCCAATTTCTGAAATAACATCTAGTGGTGGTGTAATTGATCAAAACCCTGGATACTAAATTTTAATATAAAGAATGATCATACTGTTTAAGAGCTCAATTATTCTTGATTAAGAATGTGTTAAAGAGTATGATCTACATAAGAATGTTAAGCTTTACGATTTATGAGTTAGTCAAGTCATTAAAGTTTGAATTAGTTGATTGTTTAGAATTCTGCTCTGCTGAGCTAAAAAGAGCAGAATTCTTTTTTATTTAGTATAATTTTAAACAAGTAAGAGCATTGATAATGTAAATAAATTACATAACTTTAGAAAAACTAAACTGGTTAACCAATTAACTTAAATATAGATATGAAATTTAATTTAATACCAAAAATGGAAGACTCTTACCTTCAAAATCATATCATACTCAAAATAAAGAATTTCATTACCTCTACTTATTTGAAGCTTGAAAATAATTTGCTATCCACATTAATCTTATTACAAAGGCCCAAGATGACAAAACTAAATATGAGAGCACACTTTAGTGTGTTGTATCAATTTATATAATGTATAGCAAAAACAATTAAATAAAAACACACTATAAAACATGAAATTAAAAGGCTTACGTTGGTGGATTATCGGATTAATTTTTGTGGCTACTGTTATAAATTACATAGACAGAACAGCTTTTGCGCTACTATGGCCACAAATGGGTGAAGATTTGGGCATGGACAATTCTGATTATGCGCTGATGCTTAATATTTTTATGGTGACTTATGCTGCTAGTAAATTTCTATCTGGTCGGTTATACGATAAAATAGGTACTAGAATAGGGTTTGTTGTTTCCATAATAGTATGGTCTGCAGCTGCAGCGTTTCATGCATTGGCAAGAGGAGTTGTTTCTCTTTCGATAGTCAGAGGACTCCTCGGGCTTGGAGAAGCTGGATTGTGGCCTGGAGCAGTGAAGAGTAATGGAGAATGGTTTCCAGTAAAACAAAGAGCTTTGGCTCAAGGTATTTTTAATGCAGGTGCGTCAATAGGTAATGTTGTAGCGCCAGTTATCATAGTGTTTCTATATGCACAATTCGGATGGAAATCTACATATATTATACTTGGTGCGCTAGGTCTAATTTGGGTAATTCCATGGCTCATTCTAAATAAATCAAAACCAGAACAGCACCCTTGGATTACAGAAAACGAAAGAGACCTAATATTAAATGATCGTATTGCAAATAATGATGTGGCAGTTGAAGGTGCCAAAAGTTTAAGTGTAGTCAAAATACTAAGTTATAAACAACCTTGGGGAATTTTGCTCTGTAGGTTTTTTATAGAACCTATCTGGTGGTTCTTCGCTGGTTGGATGCCTATTTACTTGAATTCAAAATTTGGACTTAGCATAGAAGAAATTGGAAAGACGATGTGGATATCTTACCTAATGGCTGCAGCTGGTGGAATATTGGGTGGGTATTTTACAGAAGCTATCATTAAGCGCACTTCAGTAGATTTTGGAAGAAAGGCAAGTATTGTATTAGGAAGTCTCCTCATAATAATTGGCTTTGTATCCATCATAATGTTTGTGAGTGACTCAAATTATATGATGTTCATATATTTAGCTGGCGTTGCACTTTTCGGATTTCAATTTGCGATAGGTAATATTCAAACGCTTTCAAGTGATTTATTCAAAGGGCCTTCTGTTGGGACCTTAGCTGGATTAGCTGGGACGGTAGCTGCCATATCTCCTATAATAATGAATTGGTTCATTGGTGAGATTACGGATGGTGGATCTTACACTCCTGCGTTTGTAGCTATAACAATATCAGTAGTGCTAGCTGTATTATCCGTCTATATTCTAATTAGAAAAATAAGACTGGTAGCATAATACATAAAATTAAAAACTATAATATAAAAAATTAAAAATTTAAATATGAGTGATAATAAAGGAAAAGTTGCTGTTGTCACAGGTGCAACAGGCGGAATCGGATTTGAAGTAGCAAAAAGATTAGGTAACGATGGTTATACTGTAATCCTAAACGGAATAGAGGATAGTGCAGGTGCTGATCGAGTAAAACAACTTACTGATGCTGGCATTACTGCTGAGTATTATGGATTCGATGTTACAAAAGAAGATCAGGTGACATCAAACATTAAAAAGATAGGTGACAAATACGGAAGAATTGATGTTCTAGTAAATAACGCAGGAGGATTAGGTGGTCGTTCCAGGTTCGAGGAAATGACAACTGAGTTTTACAGATTTGTAATGGCACTTAATCTTGACTCTGTATTTTTTGCTTCTAGAGCAGCGATACCTTATCTTAAGAAAGGTGAGCATCCATCGATAATCAATTATACCTCAAATGCAGGCTGGACAGCAGGTGGTCCAGGTGCAGGTATCTATGGTACATCTAAAGCTGGAGTGCATGCGATAACTAGAGCATTAGCAAAGGATTTGGCAGAATATGGCATTAGAGTTAATGCGGTATCACCAGGTACAATTGATACACCGTTCCATGCGCAGATCAAGGCCACCAAACCAGAAGTGTTTAAGTCTTGGGCAAATAATATTATGCTCGGTAGATTGGGACAACCAGAAGATGTAGCAGGTGTAGTCTCTTTCTTGGCGAGTAAGGATGCATCATTTGTAACAGCCGAGACCATTCAGATTGGTGGAGGGCAAGCATTAGGTATATAAAACAAATATCAATTTAAAAGCTTTAGAAAAAGCAAATAATATAAAACAACCAAATGAATAAAGTAGTTACTTTCGGTGAGATAATGTTAAGATTGGCTCCTCCTGGGTTTTTAAGATTTTCGCAAGCAACTAGCTTTGATGTTGTCTATGGAGGCGGTGAATCTAACGTGGCAGTGTCTTTGGTAAATTATGGAGTACCTGTTGATTTTGTAACTAGATTACCTAACAATGATATAGGTCAATGTGCCATGATGGAAATGCGAAAGCGAGGTGTTGGTGTGGATAAAATTATTTATGGTGGTGAACGCTTAGGTATTTATTTTTTAGAAACTGGGGCTGTCAGTAGAGGAAGTAAAGTTGTATATGATAGAGCGCATTCCGCTATTTCTGACATAGAGCCAGGAATGATTGATTGGAAATCTGTTTTTAAAGATGTGGCTTGGTTTCACTGGACAGGCATTACACCTGCAATTTCTCAAGGGGCTGCAGATGCATGTTTAGAGGCTGTAAAAACGGCTAGTGATATGGGTGTAACAATTTCAACAGATTTAAATTACCGAGCAAAATTATGGGCCTATTGCGATGATTCGCACAGGGAAAAGGTAATGACTGAACTAACATCGTATTGCGATATAGTTTTAGGTAACGAAGAAGATGCAGAGAAACATTTCGGCATCCATCCAGAAGGTTTAGATGTTCACAAACATGGACATGATGTAAAGGCTGAAGCTTTCTTATCAGTTTGTAAACAAATGATGGATAAATTTCCTAAAGCAAAAAAAGTAATTACAACATTACGAGGATCAATTTCTGCTTCACATAACACTTGGGCAGGTGTTTTATACGATGGTAAGAAAATGTATGAAACAAGACAATATCAAATTACAGATATTGTAGATCGCGTTGGAGGTGGTGATTCTTTTATGGGAGGATTGATTTACGGCTTATTAAAATATCCTGAGGATGACCAAAACGCATTAGATTTTGCAGTGGCGGCTTCCTGTTTAAAGCACACCATTAAAGGCGATGCTAATTTGGTAACCGTATCTGAAGTAGAAAAATTAATGGGAGGCGATGCCTCTGGAAGAGTAGCAAGATAATATTATGGCAAATTACTCAAGAATAGAAGTTGCTGAGATTATGAAACAAACGGGTTTAGTCCCTTTGTTTTATAACGGAGATTTAGAGGTTAGCAAAAAAGTAGTCAAAGCAGTTTATGACGGTGGTGCAAGACTATTGGAATTTACTGCAAGAGGGGACTTTGCACACGAAGTATTCGGGGAACTCAATAAATATGCGCTTAAAGAACTTCCAGGAATGATTATGGGTGTTGGTTCAGTCACTGATGCTGCAAGTGCTTCAAGATTTATGGCACTAGGTGCAAATTTTATTGTTACTCCAGTATTACGAGAAGATATTGCTATTGTGTGTAACAGACGAAAAGTAATGTGGTCACCAGGTTGTGGTTCATTAACTGAAATCTGTAGAGCCGAAGAACTAGGCTGTGAAATCGTGAAACTATTCCCTGGCGGGATATATGGACCCAACTTTGTAAAAGGGATAAAAGGGCCTCAACCATGGACCAGTGTTATGCCAACTGGTGGTGTGTCTCCAACTAGAGATAATTTAGAAGGATGGTTCAATGCTGGTGTTATCTGTGTCGGCATGGGATCTAAACTGATTGCCAAAAATGCTGATGGTAATTACGATTTAAGTAAAATAGAATCAGATACCAAAAATGCTTTAGAAATAATTAAATCTTTAAGAAGTTAATAAATTGAAGTCTATGAGTGTGACTATAAGGGAAATATCTTCAATGTCAGGATTTTCTGTTTCCACAGTATCTAAAGCACTTAACGATAAGAAGGATATTAGTGTTGAGACACGTAAAGCTATAAAAGGAATAGCTAAAAAGTTTAACTACGTACCAAACAATTATGCTGTTGCTTTAAGAGGAAAAAAAACAAAATCTATTGCTGTAATTTTACCTTCGGTAACTGTTCCACATTACAATCAGGCTCTTTTTCATTTGCAAAAAGCTGCAGAAAGTTCAGATTACAGAGTCTTGTTGTACCAGACTTTCAGCTCTTTCGAAAGGGAAACAAATTATATCAATCGTTTAAATGATGGTTCCATAGATGGCATTTTTGTGATTTCAGAAACGACACAAAAAAAATCTGAATGCAATCTGAATAATTTTCCGTTAATAGCACTAAACGTCAACAAGAATCATTCAATCCGAGATATTGAAAGGCTGACTCAAAGTTGCTTGTCTAAATTTATAAAACTTAAAACGGTAAATTAAAGCTAGCAGTGAACTATATTTATAGGCATAAAGCCCTGAAATAATCAATCTGAAAAAAGGAATTTTATATATGACAATAAGTGCATTGGCATTTACATTGCTTAATGTATTTGTTAAGTCACTAGATAGTTTCAGTGTATATCAAATTGTGTTTTTTAGAGCTATAGGGTCTCTGTTTTTTACTTTCCCATTTTTATTAAAGCATAAAATTTCAATTTTAGGAAATAAAAAAGTGTTGTTGGTTATGAGAAGTGTGTTTGGTCTCATTTCCATGATGCTTTTCTTTTTATCCTTAAAATACATCACCATGGGTACATCTGTATCCATTAGATATATAGCACCAATTTTTGCCGCGCTGTTTGCTCTATTATTACTAAAAGAAAAGATAAAGTTAGTACAATGGCTGTTTTTGGGTATAGCTTTTTCAGGTGTATTAGTCTTAAAGGGATTTGATGATACCTTGCAAATAGAAGGAATTACTTTTGCTGTGATTTCAGCTGTGTTTGCTGGCCTCGTTTACATCACCATTAGAAAAATTGGTAATAGCGATCATCCTGTAGTGGTTGTTAATTATTTTATGGTCATTTCGGCTATTATAGGTGGGTTGTTGTCAATAAATCATTGGGAAAGTCCAAAAGGAAATGAATGGTTTATTTTTTTAAGCCTAGGTGTATTTGGATATTTCGCTCAATTATATATGACAAAAGCCATGCAAATTTGCGAAACAAATCAAATAGCGCCCTTTAAATATCTAGAAGTCGTATTTACTGTAATACTGGGTCTAATTTGGTTCAAGGAGATTTATACAATCTATAGTATAATAGGGATACTCGTCATTGTACTGGGTCTAAGTTTAAACTTAATGACTAAGAAAAAGTAGAATATAACTTTTAAAAATTAGGAAATAGATAGCACATTTTACTCAATCTTAGTTTATCTTTTTGAATAAGGTTAAAGCACATATCATTCACTCTTAATCTTCTCTAGATACGTTAGACTAAAATTAATCTTTAATTCTGTCCACATGGGTAGGTGATCGCTGAGCTGAAATGTTCGCCACTCTTTTTTGTAATAGTCCTTTTGTGCATCCGGATCGGCAATAATGGCCTTAAACTCATCTATTGATTTCTGTATTTTTACTTTTTTTTCAGCATCGGTAGTGTTGGCTAACTTATCTTTTTGCTTTGCCAATTTGCCTTTTAAATTCTGTAAGACCACTTCTTGGTAGTCAGGAAACTGGCGAGTGCTAAAAACCCTATTGTAATAATTATAGGCGCCAGCACTATTGTCTTGATCTCCGTGTACAACTTCACCTTTTTTTTCCATAAAGGCAATTTGATCATAGTGTTTGGTTTGGTACATATTACTTGGGTTGTCTTCAATACCTTTTGGAATTTTAAAGCCATGTTTTTTTAAGGCTTTCATGGTTTTGTGCTCTGGACTATAAATATTAAAGTCACCTAAAAGAATGAGGTTTTCGTCATAGCGTTTAGCGCGCTTTTTTAAGTTTTCTGCTATGGTGTCTATTTCTTCAATACGTTGTTTTAGTTTTTCCCCAGAAGCCGAACCAAAATAAATATGAACAGTACAAAGTTTAAACTTAAACCAACCCGATTGAAAAGCTACTAAAAAAGGTGTTCGGGCAAACTGCTTTTTGTCACCTATAAGCTTACTGGGAGTCAGTACAATTTCACCTGCCACTTTCTGAAAAGATACACGGTTGGTGTCGTAGATATAGGCCATACGTTCACCATTGCCCGAATGACCTTCGGTGACATCTGTCATTATGTAATCCCACTGGTCACCCATAACGTACATTAAACGGTTAAAGGCAAAAAGGTCTTCATTGACTTCTTGTATGGCGACCAAATCAAAACTTGAGATAATCTCGGACATATAGAAAAAAGCTTCCTTGGTACGTGGGCCATAACCATATTGATTGGAGTCAAAATCCCTTATGTTCCATGTGGCAATAAGCACATTTTCATTAAAGATTTTTTCAGGAATTTTTTCGTCAAGATCTTCTTTGAGGCTGGTTAATCGTTTAATAACGCGCTTACGTTCTTCTAATTCAGGGAAATCGTTTTTTAAAGCAAAGTAACGCATAGTGGGTTGGTATTGGTTTACGACTACAAGTTAATCATAAAAACAGTCGGTTTTTATACGTAGGATTACGTATTTTTCGTCTTTTTTGTTTCAATTCAAATGTCTATTTTAGAACCATGCAAGAAGACTTTCTTCATTACGTTTGGAAACACAAGGCATTTTCATCACAATCCCTTAAGACAGTAAGCGGAGAGACCATTTCCATAAAACAACTTGGTCAGCACAATCATAATGCTGGCCCAGATTTTTTTAATGGGCAATTAAGTATTAACGGTCAACTTTGGGCTGGGAATGTAGAAATTCATATAAAATCGTCTGATTGGTATTTACACAATCATGAAAAAGACAAAGCCTACGATAATGTTATCCTTCATGTAGTATGGGAACATGATACAGAGATTTTTAGAAAAGACAATTCTGAAATTCCAACACTCGAGTTGAAACATTATGTTGACGATGCTCTATTTGGGAATTATCAAAAACTAATGAAGTCTAAATCTTGGATTAATTGTGAGGCTGATTTTTCGGATATAGATGATTTTCTGTTAAACAATTGGTTAGAGCGTTTGTTCATAGAACGCTTAGAGCGAAAATCTGATGATATTTCTACACTTTTACAACAGTCCAATAACGATTGGGAAGCTGTCTTGTTTACAATGTTATTGAAGAATTTCGGACTTAAGGTTAATGGTGATGCATTTCTTAGTTTGGCAAAATCAATTGATTATTCGGTGGTAAGGAAACTTCAGAATGATGTATTGGAAATGGAAGCTTTGTTATTTGGACAAGCGGGTTTGTTGAATGATGATGTGCAAGAAGCCTACTACTCGGATTTAAAATTGCGCTATCAATATTTAAAGCAAAAATTCACACTTAGAAGTGAAGGAGTTTTGCCTTTGCAGTTTTTTAGGTTAAGACCACCTAATTTCCCTACAATACGTTTGTCGCAATTTGCAAATCTATATACTACGGAGCATCAGCTATTTTCTAAATTGGTGGTAATGAATAAAAAAGATAAGTTTTATGAACTGTTTAACAAGGGAGTTAATGAGTTTTGGATGACGCATTACACATTTGCTAAAGCTTCAAAAATTTCTAAGAAACTATTGACCAAGTCTTTTATAGATTTACTAATCATTAACACTATTATTCCTTTAAAATTTAGTTACGCAAAATATCAAGGACAATCAATTGAAGGTGAATTATTCGACCTCATTAAAGAAATAAAGCTTGAAAACAACAGTATAGTCAAAAAGTTTTTACAGTTAAAATCATTAGAAAAAAATGCGCTGAGTTCTCAAGCATTATTACAACTAAAACAACACTATTGCGACAAAAACAAATGTTTGCAATGTGCTATAGGAAGTCAACTAATCGTTAAAAATTGAGCTATTTGCTATATATTGCAGTATGAATTTGTTTTACACCCTATTACATTATTTTCAAAAACGTGGTTACTATGTTTGCCAACGGATAGCAGACCGCTTGGGTATAAGGGCTAAGATTGTTAGAACCTCATTTATGTACTTAACCTTTGTAACAGTTGGGTTTGGTTTTGCACTGTATTTGTTTTTGGCATTCTGGATACGGATTAAGGATATAATTTATACAAAACGCTCATCAGTATTTGATCTATAGTATGAATAACCCTCTCATTAAACTTTTTAGGTCTAAAATTTATACAGCACTGTTATTGCTTTTTTTTGTGCTTTGTATAGGTGTTTTTGGGTATAGGTTTGTTTCAGAATATAGTTGGATTGATGCTGTTTATATGACAGTTATAACCATTACAACTGTTGGTTATGGTGAAGTAAACCCTTTGGATACAGAAGCCAAGATTTTCACCATATTTTTAATACTCTCTAGTGTCGTCATTGTTGGATATGCAATTTCAATAATCACTGAGTATATTTTGAGCAAAAATAATTTTGAAGATATAAAACAACGTAGGATGCAGAAGAAAATAGATGAAATGACCGACCATATTGTCATTTGTGGTTATGGTCGCAATGGCAAGCAAGCAGCAAAAAAGTTACTGGCCTATAATAAGCCATTTTTAGTGATAGAACGTAATAAGGATGTGATAGAAAGATTCCAAGAAGACGATATCCCTTTTGTTTATGGAAATGCCAATGAGGATCAAACGCTGTATGATGCTGGTATTGAACGAGCAAGTACTTTAATTTGTGCCTTACCGAGTGATGCCGACAATTTGTTTGTAGTGTTATCTGCTAGACAAATTAATAATGGAATGACCATAATCAGTAGAGCGTCAGAAGAGACATCATATAATAAGCTCAAATTGGCAGGTGCCAACAATGTTATTTTACCAGATAGGATTGGAGGAGACCACATGGCATCTTTAGTTGTAATACCAGATCTAGTAGAGTTTATTGATAATTTAGGAATTGTTGGAGAAAGAAATATTAATGTAGAAGAGGTAAAAGTAGAACAACTTTATAATGTTAAAGAGGCAAGAACTATAAGAGACTTAGATCTTCGCAAAAAAACGGGTTGTACAGTCATTGGTTTTAAGGATGCCAAAGGCGATTATGTTGTTAATCCTGAGGCAAGCACTAAATTAGTAGCTGGCTCCAAAATTATTGTTCTTGGGCGTCCAGAACAGATACAACGTTTAAATTCTGAATACAATATTGTTTAAGCTCTAAAACCATTTTAACGTCTAAGGCTTTATAAACTCAAATTTTTTTAGCATCTTGTCGGCTTTAATATAAAAACTAACTAATAACTATACTCATGAAGAAATATCTTCTATCACTTTTTGCACTTTCTTTACCATTATTGAATTTTGCACAAGAAACTACCTCTGAAAAAATCGATAGAATTTTTAAGGACTATACAGGTTGGTTTGTTGATGGTATATTTTACGAAATTCCATTTTCAGAAACCTACCAAATTCCTTGGGTATTAATTGTGTTGATTGGTGGTGCTTTGTATTTTACGATATATTTTAAATTCATAAACATTACAGGCTTTAGAACAGCGATAAAAGTTGTTAGAGGCCAATACGAGGATATTGAAAAGCACGGAGCAGATCAATTGTACGGAGATGAAGGTATTGCCGTTACAGCAAACTTAGATGAAAATAAACCTCAGGCAGATACATTGTATGGTGATAGTACGCCAAATGAAGGTGAAGACCTCATAGAAACTATTAGAGATGAAGGTGCAGACGGTGAGGTGTCACATTTTCAGGCTTTAACAGCTGCATTATCCGCTACTGTTGGTTTGGGAAATATTGCTGGTGTAGCGGTGGCCTTGTCCATTGGTGGTCCTGGTGCAACGTTTTGGATGATTGTAGCCGGCTTGTTAGGTATGGCGTCAAAATTTGCCGAGTGTACATTGGGTGTAAAATATAGGGATGTTGGTGAAGACGGTACTGTGTATGGAGGTCCTATGTATTATTTAACCAAAGGATTAAAATCAAAAGGTATGGGAGGCTTTGGTAAGGTCTTGGCCGTGTTGTTTGCCATATTTGTAATTGGTGGTTCCTTTGGAGGTGGTAACATGTTCCAGGCCAATCAAGCAGCTGCTCAATTTGTAAAATTATTCGATTTAGAAACTTCAGATAATGCAGGTTTATATTTTGGATTGGTAATGGCAGTTTTAGTGGCTGTTGTTATTATCGGAGGTATAAAGCGTATAGCAAAAGTAACGGAGAAAATTGTACCATTTATGGCTGGGATTTATGTTCTTGCCGCTTTAATTATCCTAGGTGCAAACTTTTCTTTAATTGATGATGCGTTTAGCTTGATTTACAATGGTGCATTTACAGGCTTAGGTATTGCAGGTGGACTTGTTGGAGTTATGATTCAAGGTATTAGAAGAGGTGCATTTTCAAACGAAGCTGGTGTTGGGTCGGCAGCAATTGCCCACTCAGCAGTTAGAACAAAATATCCTGCTTCCGAAGGTATTGTCGCCTTATTAGAGCCATTTGTAGATACGGTTGTTATCTGTACAATGACAGCTCTGGTAATTGTAATCACCAATTTTGATGGTGGATTTATGGAGTATGGTGTAGAAATTACTGAGGGAGTAGAAATTACTGCAAGTGCTTTTGATTCCGTAATTCCACATTTCTCAATCATACTTACCATTGCGGTAATTCTATTTGCATTTTCAACAATGATCTCTTGGTCTTACTACGGTATGCAAGGCTGGGTGTTTTTATTTGGAAAAGGAAAGCTAACTGACTTGGCGTATAAAATATTATTCTTGTTTTTTGTTGTGGTCGGAGCTTCAATAAGTTTAGGAGCGGTAATCGACTTCTCAGATGCCATGATTTTTGCTATGGTTGTACCTAACATCATTGGTGTGGTATTGCTATCACCAATAATTAAGAAAGAACTTAGTAAATATTACAGGGCAATAAGTGTTAAAGAAGATGCTATTGATGAAGGTGCTGAAGATTTAAATGAAAAGCTTTAAACATAAATAGTTTATTGATGAAATCCCATTTCCAGTTTTCTAATCAACAACGGAATGGGATTTTTTTATTAATTTTCATCATAATAATAGCACAGTGCATTTACGCATTTGTCGATTTTTCCAATGACAATGTTCCGGTCAATAATAAGCAATTAGAAACTTTTAGAAAGGAGTTAGATTCGCTTCACGTGGTGGAAATTGAAAACACCAAACCTAAAATCTATCCTTTCAATCCGAATTACATTACAGATTATAAAGGTTACACTTTAGGGATGACTAATGAAGAAATTGATAGGCTCCATCAATTTAGGGAAACTAATCGTTGGGTAAATTCAGCTAAGGAGTTTCAGAATGTGACAAAAGTGTCGGATTCATTTTTAGCAACAATATCTCCTTATTTTAAATTTCCGGATTGGGTGACAAATCCGAAACCTAAATCAAATGGATATAGTAACTCATTTTCAAACAACACACCCAAAACTTATACTCAAAAAATTGACTTAAATAAAGCAACAGCTTCACAACTACAGAAAGTATATGGAGTGGGTGAGAAACTTTCAGAGCGCATTATTCAATATCGAAACAAGCATAAAGGTGGTTTTATAGCAGATGTAGAGCTTATGGAAGTTTGGGGATTAACGCCAGAGGTGATTGAGCGAATAAAAAATGACTTCACAGTAAAAACACCGAGAGAAATCACAAAGCACAACATAAATTCTGCAACTAGAGATGAATTGGTTACAATTCAATATATAGATTACGAAGTTGCTAATAACATTATTGAAGAACGAACGTTGCGCGATGGCTTTAAATCTTTAGAAGAATTAACAAAAGTTGAAGACTTTCCTGTCAAAAAGATCGAGATAATTAAGTTATATTTGCATCTGTAAAAATTGCACCATATGTCTAATATATATTTCACGGAAGAACATAATTTATTTAGAGAAAGTCTTAGGGATTTTTTGCAAAAAGAGGTTGTGCCTCATATCGAAAAATGGGAAGAAACTGGTCATATAGAACGTTTCATCTGGAAGAAATTTGGTGATATGGGTTACTTTGGTCTGGCATATCCTGAAAAATACGGAGGACTGGATTTGGACTTATTTTACACCGTTATTCTACTTGAAGAATTACAAAGAATTAATTCAGGTGGTTTTGCCGCAGCCATTTGGGCACATGCATACTTGGCAATGACCCATCTTAATAAAGAAGGTGACGACGCAATAAAATCAAAATATCTGGCAAACAGTATTTCTGGAGATATGATAGGTTGCCTTTGTGTTACAGAGCCATTTGGTGGAAGTGATGTGGCTGGTATGAGAACTACTGCTGTGAAAGACGGAGACTATTATATTATTAATGGCTCTAAGACTTTTATAACAAATGGTGTTTATAGTGATTATATGGTTGTTGCTGCTAAAACCAGCCCAGAATTGGGTAATAAAGGTATTAGCATTTTTGTTGTAGATAGTAATACCGAAGGTGTGTCCGCTACAAAACTAGACAAATTAGGTTGGCGCGCTTCAGATACTGGAGAGATAGCTTTTGATAATGTTAAAGTACCTGCAAGTCAGTTGATGGGCGAAGAGGGAAAAGGCTTTCCATATATTATGCAGCATTTTGCACTAGAGCGATTGATTATGGGAATCAACGCACATGCCAGAGCAGAATATGCATTAGAATATACGTTGCAGTATATGTCCGAGAGGACAACATTCGGAAAGTCTTTAGATAAGTATCAGGCTTTACGTCATAGGTTCGTAGATATGCATGCAGATATGCAACTATGTAAAAGCTATAATTATATGGTTGCTGACCAATTAGAAAAAGGTGCTTATGTAGTTGAAGAGGCTACAATATCTAAACTAAAATCCACTAAGATGGCAGATGAAGTTGCCTATAACTGTTTACAGTTTTTGGGTGGTTATGGTTATATGGAAGAATATCCGCTTGCCAGAATATTTAGGGATAGCAGACTTGGTCCAATAGGAGGCGGAACATCTGAAATTCTTAAAGAAATACTTTCCAAAATCATTATAGATAAGAAGTCTTATAAACCAGCGACTCAGTAAAAGCTTTTAAAACTGAATCACAGTCCTGCTCTTAGCGGGACTTTTTTATTTTCATTTGTAAATTTTCCGATGTAAAAGGTTATATTTAATTTTTGACAAAATTGACCTATGAGCCTTAAAGCATTTTCAGACTATTTATTATTAGAGAAGAAATATTCTAAACATACAGCTTTAGCTTATATCCGTGATTTAGAAATGTTTCAAGAGTTCTTAAAAGAAGCTCATGATGAAATCCCAATTTTTAAAGTAGGTTATTCAGAAATAAGACAATGGATAGTGGAACTGGTCAATAGCGGAATATCTAATAGGACGATAAATAGAAAAATATCTTCGCTCAACTCATATTATAAATTTTTGCAAAAGATTCAGCAAATAGAAGCTAATCCATTAAAACAACATAGAGCACTTAAGGTAGGCAAGAAAGTACATTTACCTTTTTCAGAAGAAGAATTGAAACAAGTCCTAGAACATTCCATTGAGATTAATGATTTTGAAAGTGCAAGAGACCAGCTCATTATTGAGCTGTTTTACGCCACAGGTATAAGACGGATTGAACTGGTTAATATTAAAACCTCAGACATTGATTTCAGTAAAAAACAACTTAAGGTTTTGGGTAAGCGTAACAAGGAACGCTACATTCCACTTATAGATACTTTGATTGAGTCTTTGGGGAGATACCTAGATTACAGAGCTCAGTTGCCGATAATTAAAGATAAAGATCAATTATTCTTAACAAAAAAAGGTCTTAAAGTTTACGAAATGCTTGTTTACAGAATAATAAATAAGTATTTTAGTAAAGCATCTTCAAAGGCAAAATGTAGCCCACATGTATTAAGGCATTCGTTTGCAACACATTTATTAAATGAAGGTGCTGATTTAAATGCAGTAAAAGAACTTCTTGGACACACAAGTTTAGCAGCTACGCAGGTATATACACATAATAGTATTGCAGAATTAAAAAAAGTGTACGCTAAATCTCATCCAAGAAATATTCGCTAAGTACTAACCTTAGCAGCAAAAGAAATATTGAAGTTTTTCAATATCATCGTATAACTTAAAAAGCAGCGTATGAAAGTAAACACCCAATCCGTTAATTTCACAGCAGACAGAAAATTAATTGATTTTATTCAAAGAAGAATGGATAAGTTAGATATGTTCTATGATAAAATAATTCAGTCTGATGTTTATTTGAAGGTTGAAAACACCAGTGACAAGGAAAACAAAATTTTTGAAGCCAAAGTGCGTGTTCCTGGTGATAGTTTTGTTGTGAAAAAACAATGCAAAACTTTTGAAGAAGGTACTGATATTGCTGTAGCTTCTTTAGAGCGGCAAATTAAAAAGAGAAAAGAAAAGTTAAGATCAAGAACTTAATTAAAATTTTTTCAAAAATGTTTTGAATAAAAAAATAAAACACTACATTTGCAGTCCGTTAGAAATAGCGGACTTTTTTGTGGTCTAAATTTGACTGTAAAAAAGTAAGAAAAAGCCGATATAGCTCAGCTGGCTAGAGCAGCTGATTTGTAATCAGCAGGTCGTGGGTTCGAGTCCCTCTATCGGCTCTTAAATATCTAAATAAGTGCTTAAAATTTAGATGTTTATGTTTTGAAATTTTGAATAAAATTGGGGAGATACTCAAGCGGCCAACGAGGACAGACTGTAACTCTGTTGTCTTTCGACTTCGCAGGTTCGAATCCTGCTCTCCCCACAAAAATTTTAAATAAGCTGTTGTCAAAAGCTCGCTTTTGCAAAAGCAGTGTTTTAAAATTTTTAGTGAAGGGTCTCCCTTCACGGATCACTGAGCGAAGCGAAGTAATCCTTATTTATAAACCATGAATAAGAGATAAAAGTTTTATTCTTGATTTAATTGAAAAGGATTGAGCAAAAAGTAGAGATCCATTTGAAATAATGAAAGTCATTAATTAAGGAGACTTAATTATAAATGCGGGAGTAGCTCAGTTGGTAGAGCGTCAGCCTTCCAAGCTGAATGTCGCCGGTTCGAACCCGGTCTCCCGCTCTAAATTTCCTGCGAAGGCAGGAATCTCACTCATTCAGAGAGAGAATCAAAACACTTTACGCCGGTGTAGCTCAGGGGTAGAGCGTTTCCTTGGTAAGGAAGAGGTCACGAGTTCAAATCTCGTCATTGGCTCTTTTTTCTAAGATAGTTTAGAACAAAAATTGAACACTAATATTAAAGATTAAAATAAATTAAACATGGCAAAGGCAACTTTCGATCGTTCAAAACCACACTTAAACATTGGTACTATTGGACACGTAGATCACGGTAAAACAACTTTAACTGCTGCTATTACTAAAGTATTAGCTGATGCAGGTTTATCAAGCGCGATGTCGTTTGATCAAATTGATAATGCTCCAGAGGAGAAAGAAAGAGGTATTACAATTAATACTTCACACGTAGAATATGCAACAGCAAATCGTCATTACGCTCACGTTGACTGTCCAGGTCACGCGGATTACGTAAAGAACATGGTTACTGGTGCTGCTCAAATGGATGGTGCTATCTTGGTTGTTGCTGCAACAGACGGTCCTATGCCACAAACTCGTGAGCATATCTTACTTGGACGTCAGGTAGGTATTCCTCGTATCGTTGTATTCATGAATAAAGTGGATATGGTTGATGATGAAGAGTTATTAGAATTGGTTGAAATGGAAATCAGAGATTTATTATCATTCTACGAATATGATGGTGATAATGGTCCTGTAATAGCGGGTTCTGCCTTAGGTGCACTTAACGGTGAGCAAAAGTGGGTTGATTCTGTGATGGAATTAATGAAGAATGTAGATGAGTGGATTGAAGAGCCGGTTCGTGATATGGACAAGCCTTTCTTAATGCCTATTGAAGATGTGTTCTCTATTACTGGTCGTGGTACAGTAGCAACTGGTCGTATTGAGACTGGTGTAGCTAACACAGGTGACCCAGTTGAGATCATCGGTATGGGTGCTGAGAAATTAAATTCTACTATTACTGGTATCGAGATGTTCCGTCAAATATTAGATAGAGGTGAAGCTGGTGATAACGCTGGTATCTTATTAAGAGGTATTGAGAAAACTCAAATCTCTAGAGGTATGGTAATTACTAAGCCAGGTTCTGTAACACCACACGCTAAATTTAAAGCTGAGGTTTATATCCTTAAGAAAGAAGAAGGTGGACGTCACACTCCATTCCATAACAACTACCGTCCACAGTTCTACGTACGTACAACTGACGTAACTGGAAATATTCAGTTGCCAGATGGTGTTGAAATGGTAATGCCTGGTGATAACTTAACTATTACTGTTGAGTTAATCCAACCGATTGCAATGAACGTAGGTTTACGTTTCGCTATCCGTGAAGGTGGTAGAACAGTTGGTGCTGGTCAGGTAACTGAAATTTTAGACTAAACAAATTATAGTTAAATGATATATTAAGGTGTCCCGAAAAATCGGGATGCCTTGATTATTATTTACGGGTTTAGCTCAGTTGGTAGAGCACTGGTCTCCAAAACCAGGTGTCGGGAGTTCGAGTCTCTCAACCCGTGCAAGGCAAAATGAGCTAACAACTTAGCTTAAAAAAGATATACAAATGGCAGGAGTAATTACATATATAAAGGAATCATTTGAGGAGTTAAAAAACCATGTGTCATGGACACCATGGCCAGAAGCTCAAAGATTGACTGTTCTTGTAGCAGTATTTTCAATCATTTTTTCTTTGGCTATTTGGGGTGTAGATACTGTGTTCAGTAAAGCTATAAAAGCTTATTTTGATTTTTTAAACTAACAAATATACAAGAGAGAAGATGTCAGAAAAAAAATGGTATGTTGTTAGAGCAGTAAGCGGTCAAGAGAATAAAATTAAGACCTACATAGAAAATGAAATTTCTAGGTTAGGTTTAGAGGATTTTGTTGATCAAGTATTAGTGCCTACCGAAAAAGTGATTCAAATACGTAACGGAAAGAAAATAAACAAAGAGAAAGTTTATTTCCCAGGTTACATTATGATTCAAGCCAATTTAAGTGGTGAGATACCTCACATTATTAAATCAATTACAAATGTTATTGGTTTTTAGGTGAGACTAAAGGAGGAGACCCTGTGCCATTAAGACAGTCTGAAGTAAATAGAATGTTAGGTAAAGTAGATGAATTGGCAATTGAAGCAGATGCTAATGTTGCAATCCCGTTTACAAAAGGAGAAACTGTAAAAGTTATCGATGGTCCTTTCAACGGATTTGATGGTACTATCGAGAAGATAAATGAAGAAAAGCGTAAGCTAGAGGTAATGGTTAAGATTTTCGGAAGAAAAACACCATTAGAGTTAAGCTATATGCAGGTAGAAAAGTTATAATAATTGTTACAATAAAGATAGCGTATGGTCTAAGCTTCCAAAATAGACAAGCGCACTAAAATTTAAAAAATGGCAAAAGAACTAGACAAAGTAGTTAAGTTACAAGTTCGGGGAGGTGCTGCGAATCCATCGCCACCGGTAGGACCCGCTTTAGGTGCCGCTGGAGTTAATATTATGGAGTTCTGTAAGCAATTTAATGCTAGAACCCAAGATAGACCAGGTAAAGTATTACCTGTGGTAATTTCGGTTTTCAAAGACAAATCATTTGACTTTGTAATCAAAACTCCACCAGCAGCAGTACAATTATTAGAAGCGGCCAAAGTAAAGAAAGGATCAGGAGAACCTAACCGACGTAAAGTAGCAAAAGTAACTTGGGATCAAGTTAAAGCGATTGCTGAAGATAAAATGCAAGATTTAAATGCATTTGAAATCGGATCAGCTATGAAAATGGTAGCTGGTACAGCAAGATCGATGGGTATCACTGTTAAAGGAGGAGAAGCTCCAAACTAAATTTTTAGAAATGGCAAGATTAACAAAGAAGCAAAAAGAAGCAAGAGCAAAGGTTGACAATAACAAACTTTACTCCGTAGAAGAAGCTTCAGCTTTACTAAAAGAAATTACATATACAAAGTTTGACGCTTCAGTAGATTTAGCAGTTAGATTAGGTGTAGATCCACGAAAGGCCAATCAAATGGTGCGTGGAGTGGTTTCTTTACCACACGGTACAGGTAAAGACATGAAGGTTCTTGCATTAGTAACTCCAGATAAAGAAGCAGAGGCTAAAGAAGCTGGTGCTGATTATGTTGGGTTAGATGAATACTTACAGAAAATAAAAGAAGGTTGGACAGATGTTGACGTTATCGTTACTATGCCAAGCGTTATGGGTAAGTTAGGGCCATTAGGTAGAGTATTAGGACCAAGAGGTCTTATGCCAAACCCTAAGACTGGTACAGTTACTATGGACATAGGTAAAGCTGTAAGTGAAGTAAAGGCTGGTAAGATAGATTTTAAAGTTGATAAAACAGGTATTGTACACGCACCAATTGGCAAGGCATCATTTAGCACTGAAAAATTGGTTGGTAATGCAAATGAATTATTGACAACTTTGATGAAATTGAAACCAACAGCATCTAAAGGAACATATGTAAAGAGCATTTATATGTCTAGTACAATGAGTCCAAGTATTGCAATTGACACAAAAATAGGGTAGTAGTTAAACTTAGAATATTATGACAAGAGAAGAAAAATCCGTAGTAATTGAAGAGTTGACTGCTCAATTAGCAGATAATACAAATATCTATTTAACAGATATTTCTGGATTAGATGCAGCAACAACTTCAAATTTAAGAAGAGCGTGTTTCAAGTCTAACATCAAGTTAGCTGTTGTAAAGAATACACTTTTAGAGAAAGCAATGGAAGCATCGGACAAGGATTTCGGTGAGTTACCAACGACTTTAAAAGGTAATACATCTGTAATGTATTCTGAAACAGGTAATGCTCCGGCAAAAGTAATTAAAGAGTTTCGTAAAAAATCAGAAAAGCCTTTATTAAAAGGTGCTTTCATTGAAGAAGCAATTTATGTTGGAGACGATTTATTAGACACATTAGTAGATATTAAGTCTAGAGAAGAACTTATTGGCGAGATCGTTACATTATTACAATCTCCTGCTAAGAATGTTATTTCAGCACTTAAATCTAGTGGTGGAACAATCGCTGGAATTGTAAAAACATTATCCGAAAGAGAAGGATAATCACAAAGAACACAATTAAAAAATTATAATAAACACACACAGATTAAAACAATAGAAAAATGGCAGATTTAAAAGATTTCGCAGAACAATTAGTTAACTTAACAGTAAAAGAAGTTAATGAATTAGCAACTATATTAAAAGACGAGTACGGTATTGAGCCTGCTGCTGCAGCTGTAGCTGTTGCTGGTGGTGCTGCTGCAGGTGGTGGAGACGCTGCTGAAGAGCAAACTGAATTCGACGTAATATTAAAAGCAGCTGGTGGTTCTAAATTAGCAGTAGTTAAATTAGTTAAAGAATTAACTGGTTTAGGTTTAAAAGATGCTAAAGGATTAGTAGATGACGCACCAAGCCCAATTAAAGAAGGTGTTGCAAAAGACGAAGCTGAAGCTTTAAAAACTCAGTTAGAAGAGGCAGGAGCTGAGGTTGAGCTTAAGTAAGCTTACCTTAACCTACAACATATGGTTTAGGTCTGTCCCGAAAAAACTTCGGGATAGGACCTAAACCCTTTTGTGTATATAAACGTTATATACACTTTATAGTTTTTATTTAATAAAATCTCGTTCATCAATGTTAGCAAAAAAGGCTGAAAGAATTAATTTCTCTTCTATTGTAAATAGAACAGATTACCCAGACTTTTTGGATATTCAAATTAAATCCTTCCAGGATTTTTTCCAATTAGAAACAAAGTCAGAAGAAAGAGGAAATGAAGGGCTGTACAACACCTTCATGGAGAACTTCCCAATTACAGACACACGTAATCAATTCGTATTAGAATTTTTAGATTACTTCATTGATCCGCCAAGATATACTATCGAAGAATGTATTGAAAGAGGATTAACATACAGTGTGCCTTTAAAAGCAAGATTGAAATTGTATTGTACGGATCCTGAGCATGAGGATTTCGAAACAATCGTTCAAGATGTATATTTAGGTACCATTCCATATATGACACCAAGTGGTACATTTTGTATCAATGGTGCAGAACGTGTAGTTG
Source organism: Winogradskyella sp. MIT101101 (assembly GCF_047126865.1). Lineage (NCBI taxonomy): Bacteria > Pseudomonadati > Bacteroidota > Flavobacteriia > Flavobacteriales > Flavobacteriaceae > Winogradskyella > Winogradskyella sp. MIT101101. Next base: position 3,058,128 of record NZ_CP138982.1, read on the forward strand.
TATCTCAATTGCACAGATCACCTGGTGTATTCTTTAGCCAGTCGTTCCATGCTAATGGAACAAAATTATATTCTGCAAGAGTTATTCCTTTTAAGGGATCTTGGATAGAATTTGCTACAGATATCAATAGCGTAATGTATGCTTATATTGATAGAAAGAAAAAATTACCGGTTACAACACTTTTCCGTGCTATCGGATTTGAACGAGATAAAGATATTTTAGAGATTTTTGACCTTGCAGAAGAGGTGAAGGTTTCAAAATCTGGATTAAAGAAAGTTATCGGTCGTAAACTTGCTGCACGTGTGCTTAACACTTGGCACGAGGATTTCGTTGATGAAGATACTGGTGAAGTTGTATCTATTGAGCGTAACGAGATTGTATTAGATCGTGACACTATAATCGATAAGGAGAATATTGAAGAAATCCTTGAGGCTGAAGTAAAAACCATTCTTTTACACAAAGAAAGTGCTCAGCAAGGAGATTACGCAATCATACATAACACATTACAGAAGGATCCAACAAACTCTGAAAAAGAAGCTGTTGAGCATATCTACCGTCAATTGCGTAATGCAGAGCCGCCAGATGAGGAAACGGCTCGTGGTATAATTGACAAGTTATTCTTCTCTGACCAACGTTACTCTTTAGGTGAAGTAGGTCGATATAGAATGAACAAAAAATTAGGTTTAGATATCGGAATGGATAAGCAAGTGCTTACCAAAGAAGATATCATTACCATTATTAAATATTTAATTGAGCTTATCAACTCTAAAGCAGAGATTGATGATATCGATCACTTATCTAACCGTCGTGTACGTACAGTAGGTGAGCAGTTATCTACGCAATTTGGTGTTGGTTTGGCTCGTATGGCTCGTACTATTCGTGAGCGTATGAACGTTCGTGATAACGAAGTATTTACACCGATAGATTTAATTAACGCTAAGACATTGTCTTCGGTAATTAATTCCTTTTTCGGTACAAATCAGTTATCTCAATTTATGGATCAAACCAATCCTTTGGCAGAGATTACGCATAAGCGTCGTTTATCTGCATTAGGACCTGGTGGTTTATCGAGAGAGAGAGCAGGTTTCGAGGTACGTGATGTTCACTATACGCACTACGGACGTTTATGTCCTATTGAAACACCTGAAGGACCAAACATTGGATTAATATCTTCATTGTCTGTTTTCGCAAAGGTGAATTCAATGGGATTCATTGAAACTCCGTATAGAAAAGTTGATAACGGTGTCGTTGATATTAAAAACACACCAACATATTTAAGTGCTGAGGAAGAGGAGGAGCAAATGATAGCTCAAGCAACTGTAGAGGTCGATGGCAAAGGAAAGATTCAGCATGATAAAGTAATTGCACGTCAAGAAGGTGATTTCCCTGTAATTGAGCCAACAAATGTTAATTACACAGATGTTGCACCAAACCAGATTGCATCGATTTCAGCATCATTGATTCCATTCTTGGAGCATGATGATGCCAACCGTGCATTGATGGGATCTAACATGATGCGTCAGGCCGTTCCATTATTACGTCCAGAAGCACCAATCGTGGGTACAGGTTTAGAGCGTCAGGTAGCATCAGATTCTAGAGTATTGATAAATGCTGAAGGAGAAGGTGTTGTAGAATATGTTGATGCAGATAAAATCATCATCAAATACAAGCGTACTGAGGAGGAAGCCATGGTAAGTTTCGATAGCGACACTAAAGAATATCCTTTAGTTAAGTTTAGAAAAACAAACCAAGGAACTTCTATTAACTTAAAGCCTATCGTTGAGAAAGGTGATAAAGTTGCTAAAGGTCAAGTACTTTGTGAAGGTTATGCGACTCAAAATGGTGAATTAGCTTTAGGTAGAAATATGAAAGTAGCCTTTATGCCTTGGAAAGGGTATAACTTTGAGGATGCGATTGTAATTTCTGAAAAAGTAGTACGTGATGATATCTTTACATCTATCCATATCGATGAGTACTCATTAGAAGTTAGAGATACAAAGTTGGGTAACGAAGAGTTGACCAATGATATTCCTAACGTTTCTGAAGAAGCCACTAAGGATTTAGATGAACATGGTATGATTCGCATTGGTGCTGAGATCAAACCAGGCGATATCTTAATAGGTAAGATTACTCCAAAAGGTGAATCAGATCCAACTCCTGAAGAAAAATTACTGAGAGCAATTTTCGGTGATAAAGCAGGTGATGTAAAAGATGCATCTTTAAAAGCATCTCCATCACTGAACGGAGTTGTAATCGATAAAAAATTATTTGCCAGAGCAGTAAAAGATAAGAGAAAGAGAGCTCAAGATAAAGAAGATATCGAGAAATTAGAAGATGCTTACGATAAGCGTTTTGATGATTTACAGTCTATTTTAGTTGAAAAACTATTTGCTATTGTAAATGGTAAAACAGCACAAGGTATCTATAATGATCTGGGTGAGGAAATCATTCCAAAAGGTAAAAAGTACACTTTAAAAATGTTGAATGCTGTAGATGATTACACGCACTTAACATCTGGAAAGTGGACCACTGATGATAAAACAAACGAACTTGTAGCAGACTTAATCCACAACTATAAGATTAAGGAAAATGACCTTCAAGGGTCATTAAGACGTGAGAAGTTTACCATCTCTGTTGGTGATGAGTTACCAGCTGGTATCATTAAGCTTGCGAAAGTTTACATCGCTAAAAAGCGTAAGCTTAAAGTAGGTGATAAGATGGCAGGTCGTCACGGTAACAAAGGTATCGTTGCACGTATCGTTCGTCAAGAGGATATGCCGTTCTTAGAAGACGGAACGCCAGTTGATATTGTATTAAACCCACTAGGTGTACCTTCTCGTATGAATATCGGTCAAATATATGAAACTGTATTAGGTTGGGCCGGTAAAGATTTAGGTAAAACGTATGCAACACCGATTTTTGATGGTGCAACTTTAGATCAGATTAACGAGTATACAGATGAAGCTGGTATTCCAAGATTCGGTCATACCTATCTTTATGACGGTGGAACAGGTGATCGTTTCGATCAGCCAGCAACAGTTGGTGTTATCTATATGATTAAACTTGGCCACATGATTGACGATAAGATGCACGCACGTTCTATCGGACCATACTCATTAATTACGCAACAGCCATTAGGTGGTAAAGCACAATTTGGTGGTCAGCGTTTTGGAGAAATGGAGGTATGGGCACTTGAGGCTTATGGAGCATCAAGCACACTGCGTGAAATCTTAACTGTAAAATCAGATGACGTTATAGGTAGAGCTAAAACTTACGAAGCTATCGTTAAGGGTGAGCCAATGCCAGAACCAGGACTACCAGAATCGTTCAACGTACTTATGCACGAATTGAAAGGTTTAGGATTAGATATTAGATTAGAAGAATAAAAAAATAGTAGGCAGTCGCAGTACTCAGTTTACAACTGAGTGAACTGAATACTGAGACTGAGACTGAATACTAAATAAAGACATGGCAAGAAGACAAGATAAGAATACAGTACAGAAATTTAACAAAATTTCTATCGGTTTAGCATCACCAGAATCTGTTTTAGCAGCATCTCGTGGAGAAGTATTAAAGCCAGAAACTATTAATTATCGAACTCACAAACCAGAACGTGATGGTTTGTTCTGTGAGCGTATTTTTGGTCCTGTAAAGGATTTTGAATGTGCTTGTGGTAAATATAAAAGAATTCGCTACAAAGGTATCGTTTGTGACCGTTGTGGTGTAGAAGTAACAGAAAAGAAAGTACGTAGAGATAGAGTAGGACACATTAATTTAGTGGTGCCAGTGGCTCATATCTGGTATTTCCGTTCGTTACCAAACAAGATTGGTTACCTTTTGGGATTACCATCTAAGAAATTAGATATGATTATCTATTACGAGCGTTATGTGGTTATTCAACCAGGTACTGCTGTTAATGCTGAAGGTGAACCAGTTCAAAAAATGGATTTCTTAACGGAAGAAGAATACTTAAATATTCTTGAAACACTTCCACAAGAAAACCAATACTTAGAAGATTCAGACCCAAATAAGTTTATCGCTAAGATGGGTGCTGAGTGTCTTATTGAGTTACTATCGAGAATTGATTTAGATCAATTGTCGTATGATTTAAGACACAAAGCAAATAATGAAACTTCTAAGCAGCGTAAAACGGAAGCATTAAAACGTCTTCAAGTTGTTGAAGCGTTTAGAGAGTCTAACGAGAATAGAGAGAACAGACCAGAGTGGATGATCATGAAGGCTGTGCCTGTAATTCCACCAGAATTAAGACCTTTAGTACCTTTAGATGGTGGTCGTTTTGCAACATCAGATTTAAATGATTTGTATCGTCGTGTAATTATCCGTAACAACCGTCTTAAAAGATTGGTTGAGATAAAAGCACCAGAGGTGATTTTACGTAATGAAAAGCGTATGTTACAAGAATCAGTAGATTCATTATTTGATAACACACGTAAGTCATCAGCAGTAAAAACAGATTCTAACAGACCACTTAAATCGTTATCAGATTCACTTAAAGGTAAGCAAGGACGTTTCCGTCAGAACTTACTTGGTAAGCGTGTTGATTACTCTGCACGTTCGGTAATTGTTGTTGGACCAGAATTAAAGTTATTTGAATGTGGATTGCCAAAAAATATGGCAGCAGAGCTTTATAAGCCTTTCATCATTAGAAAATTAATTGAAAGAGGAATTGTAAAGACAGTAAAATCTGCAAAGAAAATTATAGATAGAAAAGAGCCTGTAGTTTGGGATATCTTAGAGAATGTTCTTAAAGGACATCCAGTATTACTAAACCGTGCTCCTACATTACACAGACTTGGTATTCAGGCATTCCAGCCTAAACTTATCGAAGGTAAGGCAATCCAGTTACACCCATTAGTGTGTACTGCATTTAATGCCGATTTCGATGGTGACCAAATGGCTGTGCATTTACCGTTAGGACCAGAGGCAATCTTAGAAGCACAACTTTTAATGTTAGCTTCTCATAACATATTGAACCCAGCAAATGGTTCGCCAGTAACAGTTCCTTCTCAGGATATGGTACTTGGTCTTTATTATATGACTAAGCTACGTAAGACTGATAAGGATTATACGGTTAAAGGTGAGGGTCTAACATTCTATTCTCCAGAAGAAGTAACAATTGCTTACAACGAGAAAAAAGTAGACCTTAACGCTGGTATTAAAGTAAGAACTAAAGACTTCAATGAAGAGGGTGAATTAACAACTCAAATTATTGAAACAACTGTTGGTCGTGTACTTTTCAACGAAAAAGTACCTGAAGCAGCTGGATACATTAATGAGGTATTAACCAAGAAATCGTTAAGAGATATTATTGGTAATATTCTTAAGGTAACTTCTGTTCCTGAAACAGCGGAATTCTTAGATGAGATTAAGACATTAGGATATAAGTTTGCATTCCAAGGTGGATTATCATTTAGTTTAGGTGATATTATCATACCACAAGAAAAGCAAACAATGATTGATTCTGCAAACAAGCAGGTTGATGGTATTATGGGTAACTATAACATGGGACTTATTACCAACAATGAACGTTATAACCAAGTTATTGATATCTGGACATCTACAAATGCTGAATTGACAGAATTATCCATGAAGCGTATTCGTGAGGATCAGCAAGGGTTTAACTCGGTGTTTATGATGCTAGACTCTGGTGCTCGTGGATCTAAGGAGCAGATTCGTCAGTTAACTGGTATGCGTGGTTTAATGGCTAAGCCTAAAAAATCGAATGCTGGTGGTGGCGAGATTATTGAAAACCCGATTTTATCTAACTTTAAGGAAGGACTTTCAATTTTAGAATACTTTATTTCTACTCACGGTGCTCGTAAAGGTCTTGCAGATACGGCTCTTAAAACGGCGGATGCTGGTTACTTAACGCGTCGTCTAGTAGATGTTTCACAAGATGTCATCGTTTACGAAGAGGATTGTGGTACATTAAGAGGTATTGAGGTTTCTGCACTTAAGAAAAATGAAGAAATCGTTGAAACTCTAGAAGCTAGAATAGTTGGTAGAACATCGTTAAATGATGTTTATGACCCACTAACAGAAGAGCTGATTGTTGAAGCTGGTGGACATATTAATGATGTCATCGCTAAGCGAATAGGTAATTCAGCTGTAGAATCTATTGAGGTTCGTTCGCCATTAACATGTGAGGCTAAGAAAGGTATCTGTGTAAATTGTTATGGACGTAATCTTGCTACAGGTAAGATGGTACAACGTGGTGAAGCTGTTGGTGTAGTTGCTGCACAATCTATTGGTGAACCAGGAACACAGTTAACGCTACGTACATTCCACGTAGGTGGTATTGCAGGTAACATTTCTGAAGAGAATAAATTGGCTGTTAAGTTTGATGGTATTGCTGAAATAGAAGATTTAAAAACTGTTAAGTCTAAAGATAATGATGGTAACGAAGTAGATGTTGTAATCTCTAGAACTTCAGAACTGAAACTTGTAGATGCCAAGACAGGTATTGTTTTAAGTACCAACAATATTCCTTATGGTTCACACATATTTGTGAAGCCAGGAGCTAAAGTGAAAAAAGGAGATGTAATCTGTCAATGGGATCCTTACAACGGTGTAATTATTTCAGAATTTGCCGGTAAGGTGAGATATGAAAACATTGAGCAAGGTGTAACCTATCAGGTAGAGATTGATGAACAAACAGGTTTCCAGGAGAAAGTAATTTCAGAATCTAGAAACAAGAAGTTGATTCCAACGTTATTGATTGAAGATAAGAAAGGAGAAACTATACGTTCTTACAACTTACCAGTTGGGGCACATATTATGATCGATGATGGAGATAAAATTGAAATCGGTAAGATTTTAGTAAAGATTCCTCGTAAATCTGCAAAAGCAGGTGATATTACTGGTGGTCTTCCACGTGTAACGGAATTGTTTGAAGCTCGTAACCCTTCAAATCCTGCTGTAGTTAGTGAGATTGACGGTGTGGTATCATTCGGTAAAATTAAACGTGGTAATCGTGAAATCATTATAGAGTCTAAACTAGGAGAAATAAAGAAATACTTGGTGAAATTATCTAATCAAATTCTTGTACAAGAAAATGACTATGTAAAAGCAGGTATGCCTTTATCTGATGGCTCAATAACACCTAACGATATATTAAACATTAAAGGCCCATCTGCGGTTCAGCAATATTTAGTGAACGAAGTTCAAGAAGTTTATCGTTTACAAGGTGTAAAAATTAATGATAAACATTTCGAGGTAGTTGTAAGACAGATGATGCGTAAAGTTAGAATTATAGATTCTGGTGATACCATCTTCTTAGAAAATCAACTTGTACATAAATCAGATTTCATTGAAGAAAACGATAAAATTTTCGGTATGAAAGTGGTGGAAGAAGCAGGTGATTCTGAGAACTTAAAATCTGGTCAGATTATTTCTGTAAGACAACTTAGAGATGAAAACTCAATCCTAAGAAGAGAAGATAAGAATCTTGTAACGGCTAGAGACGCACAACCTGCAACAGCTACGCCAATATTACAAGGTATTACAAGAGCGTCATTACAAACCAAATCGTTTATATCTGCGGCATCGTTCCAAGAAACTACTAAAGTTCTTAACGAAGCAGCGGTTAATGGTAAGGTAGATACTCTTGAAGGACTTAAGGAAAATGTTATTGTAGGACATAGAATACCTGCTGGTACAGGTGTTAGAGAATATGATAGCATTATTGTAGGTTCTAAAGAAGAGTTTGATGAAATGATGAAAGCTAAGGAAGAGATGAACTTTAATTAAATGAGACTCTGACTTTACGAGCCGAAGGCGAAGTAAAGTCTGTTAGTCGAATTTATCCTGAACTAGTTTCAGGATCTCATTAATTCAGAACTAAAATATAAAAGCCTTCATTCTTTAAAGATTGAAGGCTTTTTAGTTTAACTTCCCTGTTAGGTTTCAAAAACCTGATAGGTATTAAATAACTAAAATAATAAGATTCCCATTTTCATGGGAATGAAAAATAAATTTCAATGGCAGAAGAAAAAAAGAATCCTAAAAAAGGACAGATAAACATAGAGTTAGATGAGAAGGTAGCTGAGGGTACGTACTCTAACTTAGCTATAATCAACCATTCGGTTTCAGAATTTGTAGTCGATTTTGTAAGTATAATGCCAGGTACTCCGAAGAGTAAGGTTAAATCTCGAATTATATTAACACCACAACATGCAAAGCGCTTATTAAAAGCACTAGGAGATAACGTAAAACGTTTTGAGAAGGCCCATGGTGAAATCAAAGATTACGAGCAACCACCGATTCCCTTGAATTTCGGACCTACTGGTCAGGCATAAAGCATAAAGGAATTGGTTGTTGCTCGACATTTTTTCAGAGAGCAACCACCGATTCCCTTGAATTTCGGACCTACTGGTCAGGCATAAAGCATAAAGGAATTGGTTGTTGCTCGACATTTTTTCAGAGAGCAACCACCGATTCCCTTGAATTTCGGACCTACTGGTCAGGCATAAAGCATAAAGGAATTGGTTGTTGCTCGACATTTTTTCAGAGAGCAACCACCGATTCCCTTGAATTTCGGACCTACTGGTCAGGCATAAAGCATAAAGGAATTGGTTGTTGCTCGACATTTTTTCAGAGAGCAACCACCGATTCCCTTGAATTTCGGACCTACTGGTCAGGCATAAAGCATAAAGGAATTGGTTGTTGCTCGACATTTTTTCAGAGAGCAACCACCGATTCCCTTGAATTTCGGACCTACTGGTCAGGCATAAAGCATAAAGGAATTGGTTGTTGCTCGACATTTTTTCAGAGAGCAACCACCGATTCCCTTGAATTTCGGACCTACTGGTCAGGCGTAAGATTTTAAAGTTAAAAACCAACTATTTTTAAAATAGATAATAAATTTATATTTAATAGTTTTTGTCAATTACAATTGATTTACTTTAAGTACGTTTTAAAGTGTTTTTAAAATCACTATTTATGATTGTAAGTTTTGTATGAAATTGTAGCCTTAAAATGCTTAAAATAAATTTACACATAAAATTGAGTATTCTATCAACTAAAAAGCCCTTTGAATTTAATTCAAAGGGCTTTTTAGTTGCTTCAATTTTTTAAGCAACCTTCTTTTTGTTTAAATGATACTTTAAAGCACCCGATGGACATTTATCTATCTGACAAATGATGGCATCTGTATTAGCACCATCTAAATCAATCCACGGAATAACAGAGTTTCTAAATACTTCAGAGAGTTGTAAAAGGCAAATACCTGCATTTGCACAACAATTGGGTTGGTAAGTAACGGTAATGTCTTCGTTACTGAAGACGTTTGCATTTATATCCATAATAAGTAGATTAGTTTGGGGTTAATCTTAAATTAAAGTAAATATTGCAGTTCAAGAGTAATCAAAATATCGATAAAAAACAAATAACCTCGACTAAATACTGTTTTTTTAACATCCATTCGATGAAATGCATAGATGTTTTATTCAAACTCCGAGGTCATATGAAAGGTAATACTCGGATATTTTTGTTGGGTCATTTGCAATGAAAACATTGAATCCGCTAAAAATACTAACTGATTTTGCTTGTCTCTTGCTAGGTAACGTTGCTTTACTCTTAGGAATTCCTTAAATTCCTCACTTTTTTCATTATCCGTTTGTACCCAACAGGCTTTATGTACGTTTAGGTTTTCATAAGTACATTTGGCACCATACTCATGCTCAAGTCTATATTGAATGACTTCATATTGAAGCGCACCAACTGTGCCTATAACCTTTCTTCCATTATAATCTAAGGTAAATAATTGGGCTACACCTTCGTCCATTAATTGATCTATACCTTTGTAAAGCTGCTTTGCTTTCATTGGGTCAGCATTATTGATATATCTAAAGTGCTCAGGGGAAAAACTAGGAACACCTTTGTAATTAATGATTTCCCCTTCGGTGAGTGTATCTCCAATTTTAAAATTACCTGTGTCTTGTAAACCCACAATATCTCCAGGATAAGAGATATCTACAATTTCTTTTTTCTCGGCAAAGAAAGCATTTGGACTCGAAAATTTAAGTTTCTTGTTGTGTCTAACATGTAAGTATGGAGTATTTCGTTTAAATTCACCCGAAACAATCTTAACGAATGCTAGTCGATTTCTATGGTTAGGGTCCATATTCGCATGAATCTTAAACACAAACCCTGTAAATTTGTCTTCCTCGGGCTTAATTAACCGTTCTTCACTTTGTTTAGGTCTTGGTTTTGGTGCAATTTCCACAAAGCAATCCAATAACTCTCTAACCCCAAAGTTGTTTAAGGCAGACCCAAAAAAAACGGGTTGTAAGTCACCGTTCAAATATTGTTCTTTATTGAATTTTGGATAAATACCTTTAACAAGTTCTATCTCATCTCTTAATGTGTTTGCAGCTTTATCTCCAATTAGTGTATTAAGGTCTGAAGAAGTTATATCATTAACCTCAATGGTTTCTTCAATATCTTTTCTGCTATTTCCGCTAAATAAATTGATGTTATTTTCCCATATATTATATATACCCTTAAAATCGTAACCCATACCAATAGGAAAACTAAGCGGTGTTACCCTTAAACCTAGTTTTTGTTCAACCTCATCCAAAAGATCAAAAGCATCTTTACCTTCACGATCGAGCTTATTAATGAAGACTATCATCGGTATGTTTCGCATACGACAAACTTCCACCAGTTTTTCGGTTTGTTCCTCTACACCCTTAGCAACATCAATGACTACGATAACGCTGTCTACTGCAGTTAAGGTTCTAAATGTATCTTCGGCAAAATCTTTGTGTCCTGGAGTATCAAGGATGTTAATCTTTATACCGTCATACTCAAATGCCAAAACAGAAGTAGCAACAGAAATACCACGTTGACGCTCAATTTCCATAAAATCGCTCGTGGCACCCTTTTTTATCTTATTGCTTTTTACAGCACCTGCTTCTTGTATGGCGCCACCAAATAGTAGTAATTTTTCGGTAAGGGTTGTTTTACCAGCATCAGGATGGGATATAATTCCAAAGGTACGTCGTCTATTTATTTCTTTAATAAAACTCATATTGTCTAATTGAAGGCGGCTGCAAATATACTATGATTATTATATTAATTTATTGTTATTAAAAACCAATATGTATATAATTACGTAAGAATAAAAAAAAGATTTGAATCTTTTTACTTAATTTTACCTTAAGAAAATTTTAAGAGAAATTTTCTTACTAACGGAAGTTGATTAATAGCAAATCTCTTCTAATAATTTTTATAAAACATTGTTTAAAAGGCTATTAAAGCCGCTAATTTTTTAGACCTATACCAAATATAGCATAGGGTAAAATGATAGATAAGTGTCTTAATAATAAAATTAGATAATAAGATGTTCATTTTTATAACGAATAATCTTACATAAAATTTGTTTTTTACACTTTATCGAATATATTTGCACTTTATCGACAAGTGTGACTTGTCATTTTATATATAAAATTGAATTATACATCAACTATATAATACTATGAAAATCTCTACCCGATTCTCTTTAAAAAGAAAATTAACTTTTTGTTTGGCAATTTTTGCTTTAGCATTGTTTAATAATTCAATAGCTCAAACAGGTGTTACAAATATTAATGCAAATTATGTAGATATTGATGATTCATCAAACGACTACAGTATTAACGGTTTTGGTGGAACTTATCCTACGGGAACTAACTACAGCATACAGCATACCACTACCTCTTCGAGTAATAACAATTTAGTGCTTTCTGGTTTTTCCATTGGTGCTGATGCTTATGTGCCTTTTTTGATAGCAGATGTTTCATTTGTTCAAAGGGTTGATAATGCAAATGTTACAGGTAACAGACAATTATTGTTTCATGAACGGGAAGGGTCTTCAGGAACTACTTTACAACTTGACTCAGAATACGTTGCTACGAATGAAGAAGTATTTAATAGTACTATAATTAATAGAGGAGCTGATAATACTTTTGCAAATCAAGGAGGTGCAAATATTAATAATATTGAGCGTATTGACTTTATCTGGTCAGCAGGACTCAGTACATCAACACCTGCAATGAGTGGTTTTTTAGTTCTTGAGCGAGGTGGAAACGATCCTTGGAAAGTTGCTCCGATTTTGTCAGTTGATGGAAGTAATCAACCTACTAGTTACGGAAATTTGGTTTCAATTCCTGCTTCTACATGGGGAGATACGGGAAATACTATTCAAACCACCGTTTTTGTTAAAGACGAAGCGGATGCGAATTTGAGGCCTTCCACTAATGTTGGGAACCAAAATATTCACGCCGTTTATGTTTCTTTTTCTGATTTAGGCATTGCACCAAACACTACAGTATATGGTTATAGTATAATACCCAACGACGTAAATACTGTTTCCCATACATTGATAGACCCTACAACCTTTCCAACAGATACTAGTAGCGCTAGTGGTGAAGGTGGTATCGATTTAATTGTTACTGGAGCCATTTTTACTGCGGATGGTAATTTAATGTCTGCAGCAACTATTACTGCTAATGATGACGATTTTAGTTCAACACCATTCAGTAGTGTTGCTGGAGGAACTACAACTAGCGTATTCGATGATAACGGAAATGGAATAGATCTAGCTGATGGAGTAGCAGCAACCGATGCCAATATAGACGATAATATAAGTATTAGTAATGATGGAGGACTTACAGGCGTTACTATAAATACGGATGGAACAATAAATGTCCCTGCTGGTAGTACTGCCGGAACATATACCGTCGAATATACAATCTGCCTAGATGTTGATAATTCTATCTGTGATACAGCAGATGTAACAATTGAAATAATTGATCCGTGTAATATTTCTTCAATTACAGCGTCAAACATTGATGCTTGTAGCGATAATAGTACACCAACAGTTTTAACAGATGATACCTTTACAGCAGATATTACCGTAACGTTTACTAATGCGCCAACAACGGGTACGTTAGATTTAACAGGAGATGGTACAGCTACTGTCTCGGCAGTTGGTTTAACCTCACCGCACACTTTTGTAGATGTAGTTTTACCTGCAGATGGTAGGGATATAGATTTAACAGCTACATTCTCAGCCGATACCTCATGTACTTTAAACGATTCTAATGTTTTTACAGCACCATTTGAGTGTAGTGATGATGCTTGTCCGGATGTAATTCCTACAGGTAGTCCAACAGCACCACTAGCATCTGGAGATGTTACATTCAATATCTCAGGAACGGGTGGAACAGCAGGTGCATTTTTAAATTCTATTAGTGTTGCAGGCGAACCAAATCCTTTTACAGGTATTTATGAGCCATCTACTGTAGAATATCAATTCGCTATTCCAGCACAGACCAACCAATATATGTATAATATGGGGGTTTTGGGCTCTAATATTAATGATACTCCAGCCATATTTAACGCAGAATTGTTAGAGTCATATGCAAATAAAGAATTAACAAATTATTTTTCTGCCGATAATAGTGTTGCGCCAGGAATTGTACCAGGTGATTTTGTGCTAATAAGATATGATGCCCCTATTACATCTGCAGCCAACAGGTATATGGTTGCGACAGAAAGAGATGGAAATATTTCTTATAGAATCCAAGCCCTAGATGCTGCCGGCAACCCAATCGGAACAGAAAGAACAACATCGGTAGCAACTTATATTGATACAGGTGTACAGGTAGACCCTACTAATTTCCCAGGTGAAAATGCTGAAGCAAGTATTTATCCTCTAACAGCATTTGTACCATCAGGTAGTGATATTTATGGATTTAGAATTAGATTCAGAAATTCATCATCAGGTGATGCAGGCGATGGAAAGGTATTCGTTTTATATGATCCTGCTTTTTTAACTCCTCCACCAACAATAGAGGCAACAACAAGTGCGGTTCAACCAACATGCCCAACAAATTTGGGATCGATAACTATTGATGCCACAGATAATGGAGGCGGAACAATAGAATATAGTGTTAATGGTGCTGCAGGACCGTGGCAAACATCAAATGTATTTAACAACCTAACTCCAGGAACATATACTTCAGCAGTAAGATATCAATCTACGCCAACTTGTTTAGCTGAGTCTATTAATCCAATTACATTGGAGGACTCAGGATTTAATATAACTGCAATAACAGCATCAGATATAACCGCTTGTAATAACAATGGAACACCAAGTGACATTTCAGATGACACGTTTACAGCTGATATCACAGTAACTTTTGATGGGTCTCCAGGCACTGGTACTCTAGATTTAACAGGAGATGGTTCAGCATCAGTTTCAGCAGTAGGATTAACATCACCTCATACATTTAATGATATTGTTTTTTCGGCTAATGGCAATGATGTTTCTTTAACAGCAGCATTTTCAGATGCTCCAACATGTACATTTACAGATACTGCTGTTTTCACGGCACCAACAGAGTGTAGTGATGATGCTTGTAATGATGCGATTCCGACAGGCAATCCAACAGCGCCATTGGCGTCAGGTGATGTAACTTTTGACATAACGGGAACAGGAGGTACTGCTGGCGCAGTATTAAATTCGGTCACCGTAACTGGTGAGCCAAACCCTTTCTCAGGTTTTTATGTGCCTTCTACAGTAAATTATTCGTTTGCAAATCCAGCTGCTGCAAATCAATATATATATGATATGGGTACTTTAGGTGCCAATATTACTGATGGGCCAGCGATATTTGATCCAGAACTATTAGATGCCTACAGAGATAGAGATTTAACGAATTACTTATCTACAGATAACAATATTGACCCAGTTGATTTTGTTGACTTTATGTACGATGCTCCAATTGCAGCTGCAGCTAATAGATATATGGTAGCCTCAGAACGTAATGGTAATAATTCATACAGAATCCAGGCATTAGATGCAACAGGAAACCCTATAGGTACATTAGTTGTTACTTCTACGGGTACTTATATAGATACTGGCATTCAAGTAGATGCGGCCAACTTCCCTGGTCAAAATATTGAAATGAGTATATACCCATTAACCGCTTTTGTAACATCAGGAACTGATATATACGGATTTAGAATTAGATTTAGAAACTCATCTTCAGGTGATGGAGGAGACGGTAAGGTATTTGTGATGTATGATCCAGCATTTTTAATTCCTCCACCTACAATAGAACCTACAACTAGTGCTGTACAACCAACATGTCCAGATAATGAAGGATCAATAACAATTGACGCAACAGATAATGGAGGAGGAACAATTGAGTATAGTATTAATGGTGCTGCAGGACCTTGGCAAACATCAAATGTTTTTAATAATTTACCTCCAAATACATATACGCCTGCAGTAAGATACCAATCAACACCAGCATGTTTAGCCGTTTCAAATAACCCTATAACATTAAATAGTAATGTTTGTCCGGTTATCGCCATAGAGAAGACCAGCAGTCTGGACCTTGGCGTTGACGGCATCGCCACACCGGGTGACATAATAACGTATACCTATACGGTGACCAACACGGGCAACACGACCTTATTTGATGTGAGCGTCACAGAAGACGCAGCGGACTTTACGGGAACGGGCACCTTACCGACACCGACCTATGTCAGTGGAGGCACGGACGAAGACGGAGAAGCCGACCTGGAAGATATGGCAGTTGGCGCAGGGACGATAGTCTACACAGCGACCTATGCGATCACCCAGGCCGATATCGATGCAGGTATAGTAACGAACCAGGCGATAGCCGATAGTGATGACCCAAGCGGCAATCCAGTAACGGACGATAGTGATGATCCAGCAGATCCAACCGGAACGGACGATCCAACGGATACGACGATTCCACAGGCAGCAAGCATCGCTATAGAGAAGACCAGTAGTCTAGACCTGGGAGTAGATGGAATAGCCAGTGTAGGGGATATCATCACCTACACCTATACAGTCACCAACACAGGCAACACGACCTTATTTGATGTTAGTGTCACAGAAGACGCAGCGGACTTTACGGGAACGGGGACCTTACCGACACCGACCTATGTCAGTGGAGGAAGTGACGAAGACGGAGAAGCCGACCTGGAAGATATGGTAGTAGGTAGCGGAACGATAGTTTACACAGCGACCTATGCGATCACCCAGGCTGATATCGATGCAGGTATAGTAACGAACCAGGCGATAGCCGATAGTGATGACCCAAGCGGTAATCCAGTAACGGACGATAGTGATGATCCAGCAGATCCAACCGGAACGGACGATCCAACGGATACGACGATTCCACAGGCAGCAAGCATCGCCATAGAGAAGACCAGTAGTCTGGACCTAGGAGTAGATGGAATAGCCAGTGTAGGGGATATCATCACCTACACCTATACAGTCACCAACACGGGCAACACGACCTTATTTGATGTTAGTGTCACAGAAGACGCAGCGGACTTTACGGGAACGGGGACCTTACCGACACCGACCTATGTCAGTGGAGGAAGTGACGAAGACGGAGAAGCCGACCTGGAAGATATGGTAGTAGGTAGCGGAACGATAGTCTACACAGCGACCTATGCGATCACCCAGGCCGATATCGATGCAGGTATAGTAACGAACCAGGCGATAGCCGATAGTGATGACCCAAGCGGTAATCCAGTAACGGACGATAGTGATGATCCAGCAGATCCAACCGGAACGGACGATCCAACGGATACGACGATTCCACAGGCAGCAAGCATCGCCATAGAGAAGACCAGTAGTCTGGACCTAGGAGTAGATGGAATAGCCAGTGTAGGGGATATCATCACCTACACCTATACAGTCACCAACACAGGCAACACGACCTTATTTGATGTTAGTGTCACAGAAGACGCAGCGGACTTTACGGGAACGGGGACCTTACCGACACCGACCTATGTCAGTGGAGGAAGTGACGAAGACGGAGAAGCCGACCTGGAAGATATGGCAGTTGGCGCAGGGACGATAGTCTACACAGCGACCTATGCGATCACCCAGGCCGATATCGATGCAGGTATAGTAACGAACCAGGCGATAGCCGATAGTGATGACCCAAGCGGCAATCCAGTAACGGACGATAGTGATGATCCAGCAGATCCAACCGGAACGGACGATCCAACGGATACGACGATTCCACAGGCAGCAAGCATCGCTATAGAGAAGACCAGTAGTCTGGACCTGGGAGTAGATGGAGTAGCCAGTGTAGGAGATATCATTACCTACACCTATACGGTGACCAACACGGGCAACACGACCTTATTTGATGTGAGCGTCACAGAAGACGCAGCGGACTTTACGGGAACGGGCACCTTACCGACACCGACCTATGTCAGTGGAGGAACAGACGAAGACGGAGAAGCCGACCTGGAAGATATGGCAGTTGGCGCAGGGACGATAGTCTACACAGCGACCTATGCGATCACCCAGGCCGATATCGATGCAGGTATAGTAACGAACCAGGCGATAGCCGATAGTGATGACCCAAGCGGTAATCCAGTAACGGACGATAGTGATGATCCAGCAGATCCAACCGGAACGGACGATCCAACGGATACGACGATTCCACAGGCAGCAAGCATCGCCATAGAGAAGACCAGTAGTCTGGACCTTGGCGTTGACGGCATCGCCACACCGGGTGACATAATAACGTATACCTATACGGTGACCAACACGGGCAACACGACCTTATTTGATGTGAGCGTCACAGAAGACGCAGCGGACTTTACGGGAACGGGCACCTTACCGACACCGACCTATGTCAGTGGAGGCACGGACGAAGACGGAGAAGCCGACCTGGAAGATATGGCAGTTGGCGCAGGGACGATAGTCTACACAGCGACCTATGCGATCACCCAGGCCGATATCGATGCAGGTATAGTAACGAACCAGGCGATAGCCGATAGTGATGACCCAAGCGGCAATCCAGTAACGGACGATAGTGATGATCCAGCAGATCCAACCGGAACGGACGATCCAACGGATACGACGATTCCACAGGCAGCAAGCATCGCTATAGAGAAGACCAGTAGTCTGGACCTGGGAGTAGATGGAGTAGCCAGTGTAGGAGATATCATTACCTACACCTATACGGTGACCAACACGGGCAACACGACCTTATTTGATGTGAGCGTCACAGAAGACGCAGCGGACTTTACGGGAACGGGCACCTTACCAACACCGACCTATGTCAGTGGAGGCACGGACGAAGACGGAGAAGCCGACCTGGAAGATATGGCAGTTGGCGCAGGGACGATAGTCTACACAGCGACCTATGCGATCACCCAGGCCGATATCGATGCAGGTATAGTAACGAACCAGGCGATAGCCGATAGTGATGACCCAAGCGGCAATCCAGTAACGGACGATAGTGATGATCCAGCAGATCCAACCGGAACGGACGATCCAACGGATACGACGATTCCACAGGCAGCAAGCATCGCCATAGAGAAGACCAGTAGTCTGGACCTTGGCGTTGACGGCATCGCCACACCGGGTGACATAATAACGTATACCTATACGGTGACCAACACGGGCAACACGACCTTATTTGATGTGAGCGTCACAGAAGACGCAGCGGACTTTACGGGAACGGGCACCTTACCGACACCGACCTATGTCAGTGGAGGCACGGACGAAGACGGAGAAGCCGACCTGGAAGATATGGTAGTAGGTAGCGGAACGATAGTTTACACAGCGACCTATGCGATCACCCAGGCCGATATCGATGCAGGTATAGTAACGAACCAGGCGATAGCCGATAGTGATGACCCAAGCGGTAATCCAGTAACGGACGATAGTGATGATCCAGCAGATCCAACCGGAACGGACGATCCAACGGATACGACGATTCCACAGGCAGCAAGCATCGCCATAGAGAAGACCAGTAGTCTGGACCTAGGAGTAGATGGAATAGCCAGTGTAGGGGATATCATCACCTACACCTATACAGTCACCAACACGGGCAACACGACCTTATTTGATGTTAGTGTCACAGAAGACGCAGCGGACTTTACGGGAACGGGCACCTTACCGACACCGACCTATGTCAGTGGAGGAAGTGACGAAGACGGAGAAGCCGACCTGGAAGATATGGTAGTAGGTAGCGGAACGATAGTTTACACAGCGACCTATGCGATCACCCAGGCTGATATCGATGCAGGTATAGTAACGAACCAGGCGATAGCCGATAGTGATGACCCAAGCGGCAATCCAGTAACGGACGATAGTGATGATCCAGCAGATCCAACCGGAACGGACGATCCAACGGATACGACGATTCCACAGGCAGCAAGCATCGCCATAGAGAAGACCAGTAGTCTGGACCTTGGCGTTGACGGCATCGCCACACCGGGTGACATAATAACGTATACCTATACGGTGACCAACACGGGCAACACGACCTTATTTGATGTGAGCGTCACAGAAGACGCAGCGGACTTTACGGGAACGGGCACCTTACCGACACCGACCTATGTCAGTGGAGGAAGTGACGAAGACGGAGAAGCCGACCTGGAAGATATGGCAGTTGGCGCAGGGACGATAGTTTACACAGCGACCTATGCGATCACCCAGGCTGATATCGATGCAGGTATAGTAACGAATCAGGCGATAGCCGATAGTGATGACCCAAGCGGCAATCCAGTAACGGACGATAGTGATGATCCAGCAGATCCAACCGGAACGGACGATCCAACAGATACGACGATTCCAGAGAACCCAAGTATCGAGACGGTCAAGACTGTAGCGATAACTAATGATGTAGCACCAGTAGGTGCGAGCTTAGGGGACGAGATGACTTATACAATCACAGTGACTAACACAGGTAATGTGACCTTAGATAGTGTAAGTATCGTTGATACATTCACAGATGCCAATGGAAATACGTTGACCTTTGTTTCGGGACCAACCTTTGTAAGTTCGGATGCGGGAAGTGCAGAAGGTACATTACAGGTTGGTGAAACAGCAACTTATGAAGCAACTTATATAATTGAACAAGATGCAGTGGATGCAGGTGGCTTCCAGAATAGTGTAGTAGCTAGTGGAGACAGTCCAGCGGGAACAACGGTAAATGATACCAGTGATGATGGTGACGATACCGATGGTAACACAGAGGATGATCCAACGGAGACCGTAATTCTTGCATCACCGAGCATCGAACTTATCAAGAGTGTAGCAAGTGTAATTCCATCTGGTGGAACTGGTTTAATTGGAGATATAATCAATTACAGCTTCACGGTGACCAACACGGGTAACGTGACTCTAACGGGCATTACGGTGAACGACCCTGTTGTAGGCACGGTAACATGTGTAGCAACGAGTTTGGCACCAGGTGAGAGTACAAATTGTTTAGCGACTTATATTATTACACAAAATGACATTGATGCAGGTGGTATAGAGAACACCGCTGATGTTACGGCGAGTTCACCGGGCAACACCGATGACGTCACTGACGTATCGGATACAGGTACAGAAGCTGACGGTACTACTGTGGTAGACCCGGCCAACGAAGAGACCGATGACCTTGACGATGTCAATGGGGATAACAATGATGCGGATCCAACGAATGACGTGACGCCATTCGATATAGCACCTAACCCGAGCATAGAATTGATCAAAAGCATATCAAGTGTTACACCAGCAGGTGGAACAGGTTTAGTTGACGATATTGTAAACTATAGCTTCACGGTGACCAACACAGGTAACGTAACCCTAACGGGAATTACAATTAATGATCCAATAGTAGGTACTGTGACATGTATCACAGCAATTCTATTACCAGGCGAGAGTGCGACTTGTTCAGCAAGTTATACCATATTACAGAGTGATGTTGATGCTGGCGGTATTGAGAACACTGCTGATGTTACGGCGAGTTCACCAGGTAATATTAATGATGTCACTGATATATCGGATACAGGTACTGAGGCCGATGGAACTGCAGTATTAGATCCGGCGAATGAAGAGACAGCGGACCTTGACGATGTCAACGGTGACAACAACGATGCGGATCCGACCAATGATGTGACGCCATTTGACATTGCACCGATCCCGAGCATAGAAGCTGTAAAAACTATAGCGATCACAAATGATGTAGGACCAGCGGGAGCTTCATTAGGAGATGAGATGACCTATACAATAACTGTAACCAATACAGGTAATGTAACCTTGGATAGCGTAGGTATTGTTGATACATTCACAGATGCCAATGGGAATACATTGACCTTAGCTTCAGGACCTACATTTGTAAGTTCTGATGCGGGAAGCGCAGAAGGCACATTACAAGTTGGTGAAACAGCTACTTACGAAGCAACTTATATAGTTCAACAAGATGCAGTGGATGCAGGTGGTTTCCAGAATAGCGTAGTAGCTAGTGGAGACAGTCCAGCGGGAACAACGGTAAATGACACGAGTGATGACGATGATGATACCGATGGTAACACCGAGGATGATCCAACTGTGACTATCATATTAGAGGATCCAAGTATTGAGACGGTTAAAACTGTAATGATCACAAATGATGTGGCACCAGTAGGAGCTTCATTAGGAGATGAGATGACCTATACAATAACTGTAACCAATACAGGTAATGTAACCTTGGATAACGTAGGTATTGTTGATACATTCACAGATGCCAATGGGAATACATTGACCTTAGCTTCAGGACCTACATTTGTAAGTTCTGATGCGGGAAGCGCAGAAGGCACATTACAAGTTGGTGAAACAGCTACTTACGAAGCAACTTATATAGTTCAACAAGATGCAGTGGATGCAGGTGGTTTCCAGAATAGCATAGTAGCTAGTGGAGACAGTCCAGCGGGAACAACGGTAAATGACACGAGTGATGACGATGATGATACCGATGGTAACACCGAGGATGATCCAACTGTGACTATCATATTAGAGGATCCAAGTATTGAGACGGTTAAAACTGTAATGATCACAAATGATGTGGCACCAGCGGGAGCGAGTTTAGGTGACGAGATGACTTATACCATCACGGTGACTAACACAGGAAATGTGACCTTGGATAGCGTAGGTATTGTTGATACATTTACAGATGCCAATGGGAATACATTGACCTTAGTTTCAGGACCTACATTTGTAAGTTCGGATGCGGGAAGTCCTGAAGGCACATTACAAGTTGGTGAAACAGCTACTTACGAAGCAACTTATATAGTTCAACAAGATGCGGTGGATGCAGGAGGTTTCCAGAATAGCGTAGTAGCTAGTGGAGACAGCCCATCGGGAACAACGGTAAATGATACGAGTGATGACGATGACGATACCGATGGTAACACTGAGGATGATCCAACGGAGACTATAATTCCTCCTAATCCAAGTATTAGTTTAATTAAAACAACTTTACCGTTAGAAGATACTAATGGAGATGGGATAGCAGGAAGTATAGATGATATTATTTCATATGTATTTATTGTTGAGAATACAGGTAATCTTACATTAACTAATATAGATGTACAAGATGCTTTACCAGGACTGACATTGATGGGTGGACCTATAGCTCAGCTTTTGCCAGGTGAGATTGATAGTACGACTTTTACAGCTACTTATCAAATAACTCAAGCTGATTTAGATACAGGGTTTGTTACGAATTCTGCTACAGTTAGTAGTGAGGCACCAGGAGGTGATCCAGGTGATCCATCAGATGATGTTACTGATACCAGTGATGATCCTAATGATAATAGTAATAATGATGACAATGGTGATGGAGAACCAGATGACCCAACGATTACATTTGTAAATTCAATTTTCGATTTAGAAGTTGATAAAGTTGTTGATGAACTACAACCTGTAGTTGGTGATGAAGTCACATTTACAATTGAAGTTGCAAATATTGGTAATGTTACTGCTACGAATGTTGTTATTAGTGAACAAATACCAAGTGGATATGTATTTGTGTCAGCTATAACAACCGCAGGAACTTATTCTGATATAGATGGTGAATGGATTGTAGGACAACTTGATCCAGATCAAGTTGAAATACTTCAGATTACAGTAGAAGTTCTAGGTATTGGAGATTATGCAAATACTGTGTTTGTCCTCAATGCTGATGGCGGAACAGATGTTAATCCAAGCAACGATGAAGATACTGCAGCTGTCGATCCTATATGTTTAACAATTTACAACGAATTCTCACCAAATGGTGATGGTGTTAATGAAACATTTGTAATTGATTGTTTAGAGCGATTCCCTAACAACAAGTTAGAAGTTTATAACAGATGGGGTAACATAGTATATACTAAGAATGGTTACTTAAATGATTGGGATGGTACTTCTAATGGTAGAGCTGTAATTAATCAATCTGATAAATTACCAGTGGGAACATATTATTATGTACTTGACCTAGGTGATGGCTCAGAACCAAGAGTAGGATGGTTATACATCAATAGATAAGACTAATTAACACTGAATTATAAAATACATTAAAATGATACATAAATCATCAATAATAAAAGGATTAATAGTTTTAGTATTTATACTACTTAGTGCTAATAGTTCTGCACAGCAAGATCCTCAGTACACACATTATATGTACAATACGCTAAGTGTTAACCCAGCATATGCTGGTCAACGAGAAACGTTGAGCGTAGTAGGTTTACATAGGTCCCAATGGGTTGGAATTGATGGTGCGCCTCAAACACAATCTTTAGGGATTCATTCACCTTTGCGAAATGAACGCGTTGGATTGGGTCTTAATATAGTAAGTGATGCCTTAGGACCAGCAAGAGAAACCTTTGTCGATGCAAACTTTTCATATACAATACCATTAAACGCTAATGATCTTAAATTGTCATTTGGTGTTAAAGGTGGTGTACATATGTTAGATACAGATTGGAGCAAAGGACGTTTTCAAGATCCAGATGTTGTGTTCAATAATAATCTAAACTTAATTTCACCAATGGTAGGTGCAGGTTTATACATGCATACCAGAAAATGGTACCTAGGTTTAGCTGTTCCTAATTTTTTAGAGACAGAGCATTATGACGATTTTCAGGAATCTGTAGCCACAGAGCGTATGCATTTTTATGCTATAGGTGGATATGTATTTAATCTTAGTGAAACCTTAGAATTAAAACCAGCTTTTTTAGTAAAAGGTGTATCAGGTGCTCCACTTATTGCGGATGTCTCAGCGAACTTTTGGTATAAAAAGAATCTTACAGCTGGTTTAGCTTGGAGATGGGATGATTCATTTAGTGCATTAGTAGGGTTCCAGGCGACACCAGGAATGTTTATTGGTTATGGTTATGACTTAACGACAACAGGATTGAATAATTACAATAGCGGAACTCACGAAATAACTTTAAGATTCGAAATTAAGCGATTAGGTAGAATTTTATCACCACGTTTCTTCTAAAAATAGGACTATGAGAACAATTACAAGATATATATGTTTAGTGTTTGCAGGTTTATTTGCTTTAACTGCTTATGCTCAAGAAGGAAAAATTAAAAGCGTACAAGATGACTATAGAGATTTCGCTTACGTTAAAACTAGCGAAGTTCTTCTCGAGGTTGCCAATAAGGGCTATAAGTCCGTTGATCTTTTTCAGAAGTTAGCTAATTCCTATTATTTTCTAAATGATATGGAAAATGCTGCTAAGTGGTACGGTGAATTAATGGAGCTTAATGAAGTCATAGATCCTGAGTACTATTTTAGATATGCTTTAGCTCTTAAAGGTATTAAGAACTATGAAGAGTCAGACAAATGGATGAAAAAGTTTCACGAATTGAAACCAGATGATTTAAGAGGAAAGGCATTTCTTTCGAGAGTAGATTATAGATCTAATATTGAAGAAGCAAGTAGAGAAGATATTGAGCCTCAAAACCTTGAAATCAATACAGAGTTTTCAGACTTTGGTACAACGGAATATGAAAATGGAATTGTATTCGCTTCAGCTAGAGGCGGAGGGCGAAAGTATCGTTGGAACGAAGAACCATACTTAGATTTATATTCAGTAGAAAAGACCGAAAATGGTTTTGGTGAAGTAAAGGAGATTGATGGTAAGGTAAACACAAAGTTCCACGAGTCTAGTGCTGTATTTTCACCAAATGGCAAGTATATGTTCTTTACCAGAAATAATTTTTTCAAACTAAGATATAAGGAAGACGATTCTGGTATTAACAGACTGCAGTTATATAGAGCAACATTAAGTGAAGATGGTACATGGGATGAAATTTATAAAGTCCATTTTAACAGTGAAGATTATAGTGTGGCACACCCTGCTTTAAATCTTACAGGTTCTCGTTTATACTTTGCATCAGACATGCCAGGTACTTTTGGGCAATCTGATATTTTCGTTGTTGATGTCAATGACGATGGTACGCTAGGTGAACCTGAAAATTTAGGACCATCAATTAATACTGAAGGGCAAGAATCATTTCCGTTTATGGACACAAGTGGTAATTTATTCTATTCTTCAACTGGATTTCCAGGTTTAGGAGGATTGGATGTCTTTAAGTCAGAAGGATTAGATCAAAAAGTAGCTCAAGGTTCAAACAGAAATTTCCCGATAGAAAATATAGGAAAGCCAGTGAATAGTGCCGCAGACGATTTTGGTTATTACGAAAATTTAGTAACCAAGCGTGTTTATTTTAGTTCTAACCGAGAAGGTGGAAAAGGAAGTGATGATATCTACACCTTTGAAGTTCCAGAATGTGAACAACTTGTTGTGGGTACTGTTCAAGATAAAAAGACAGATGAGCTAATACCAAATGCGACGGTTATTTTATTTGACGGTGAAGGTAATGAGCTAGAGCGTAAAACCGTTGGTGAAGATGCGGCTTTTGAGTTTGAGCTAGAGTGCGAAATGGAATACTTAATTAGAGGTGAAAAGGAAACGTATATTTCTGACGAAAAACGTTTTACCACGCCAAAGAAAAAGCAAGAATTACAGATTCAGTTGTTATTGGATAAAGATGTACAGGAAATCAATCCATGCGATGATTTAGCTAAGATATTGGATATTCCAATCATTTATTTCGACTTCGATAAATACAACATTAGATATGATGCCGAAATCGAATTACAGAAAGTGTTGGCTGTATTGAACAAATACCCAACGATGACAATTGATATTCGTTCGCATACCGATTGTAGAGGTACTATGGCTTACAATGAAACACTTTCAGAAAATAGAGCACAATCTACGCGCCAGTATTTATTGGATAATGGCATTTCTGAAGATCGTTTAACAGCAAAAGGTTATGGCGAATCTAGATTGGTAAACGATTGTGGTTGTGAACCTACAAACGAATCTAGTTGTTCTGAAGAAGAACATCAATTAAACAGACGTAGTGAATTTATTATTACAAGTATTAATGGTAAATCTTGTGACGATAAAGACTAAACTATAAATTTGATAAAATATCGAAATAGCCGTTTAATTTTTTTAAACGGCTATTTTTTATGAAATCCTTTACTTTTGTTTCAGGTTTAGATAGTAACTTCGCAATATGACAGAAGAACAAGTCATCCTTGTGGATGAAAATGATAATCAAATAGGGCTCATGCCCAAAATGGAAGCGCACGAAAAAGCATTGTTGCATCGTGCATTTTCGGTGTTTGTTTTCAATGATAAAAATGAATTAATGCTGCAACAACGTGCCATGCACAAGTACCATTCGCCTGGACTTTGGACCAATACCTGTTGTAGTCACCAACGCGATGGTGAAAGCAACTTAGAAGCTGGTAAACGACGTTTACAAGAAGAAATGGGATTTGTTACGGACCTGGAGGAAACTACATCATTCATTTATAAAGCACCCTTTGATAATGGGTTAACAGAACACGAGTACGACCATATAATGATTGGTTATTACAACGACGCGCCAAATATAAATACAGACGAAGTCGCAGATTGGAAATGGATGCCACTGGAAGAAGTTAAAGTGGATATGGCATTAAATCCAGAAAAATACACAGCTTGGTTTAAAATTATATTTGAGAAGTTTTACGAATATATAAACGTTAATAAGACATGAAGGTAACCGTACACAGAAAAGCACATTTTAATGCAGCGCACAGACTTTACCGAAAAGATTGGAGCGATGAAAAGAATGAAGCAGTTTTTGGTCTGTGTAACAACCCAAACTTTCATGGGCACAATTACGAATTAATTGCAAGTGTTACTGGAGATATTGACCCAGAAACAGGCTATGTTATCGATGTGAAGATTTTAAAGGACATCATAAAATCTGAAGTTGAGGATGCCTTTGACCATAAAAATCTTAATGTTGAAGTTCCAGAATTTAAGGATTTAAACCCTACCGCAGAAAATATAGCTGTAGTCATATATAATAAAATAAAGGCAAAATTAGATTCTAAATTCCATTTGGAAATCACACTTTACGAAACTCCACGTAATTTTGTAACCTATTCTGGTGAGTAATGTTATGAAAAGCACTTTATATCCTTTAAAGTTTCAGCCCATTTTAAAAGAAAAAATTTGGGGAGGCAAAAAGCTTATTCAGCAGTTCAATAAAAAATCCAATTCTAAACAATTGGGTGAAAGCTGGGAGGTAAGTACTGTACCAGGTGATATTTCTAAAGTTGCGAATGGTTATTTAAAAGGACAGAATCTTCAAAACCTACTGGAAACTCATAAAGCCGATTTATTAGGTGATAAAAATTATAAACGCTTTGGAAATGATTTTCCTTTGCTTATCAAGTTTATTGACGCAAAGCAGGATTTAAGTATTCAATTGCACCCTGATGATGCATTGGCTAAAAAACGTCATAATTCCTTCGGAAAAACAGAGATGTGGTATGTGATGCAGGCAGATAAGGATGCTAATCTTATTGTTGGATTTAATCAAGATATGGACAGAGACACTTACTTAAAGCATCTTGAAGAAAAAACACTGCCTAAGATTTTAAATTTCGATAAAGTAAAAGAAGGCGACACTTATTTTATTGAAGCCGGAAGAGTCCATGCGATTGGAGCAGGTGTGTTGTTGGCAGAAATTCAACAAACCAGTGATATAACGTATCGTGTATATGATTGGGATAGAGTAGATGATGAAGGTAATGCACGCGATTTGCATAATGATATTGCTATAGATGCCTTTAAGTTCGACATGAAAGATGATTTTAGAGTTGACTATGAAAAGCAAAAAAATGTATCCAATAAAATGGTGAGTCGCCCTTTCTTTACAACCAACTTTATAGACATCGATTCTGAAATTGAAAAGACAAATACAAAAGACTCTTTCCTCATTTATATGTGTGTTGACGGTGAAGTTGAATTGTCAACAGAAACTACAAGCGATGTAATTTCTAAAGGGGAAACCATACTGGTTCCGGCCGCTATAAAAGACTTTAAACTAAAAACAAAGGGAGCAAAACTTCTTGAGGTCTATGTTTAAAACTATAAGGCATTGCCGATTATATAATCATAGGATTCATTACCTTTGCACAAGAAATTAATATAAATTATCATGGCAAATAAAAGAGATTTAAAAAAGGACATTAATTATGTTTTTGGAGATATCATTGAGGCGGTTTACTACTGGGAGTTAGAAAATGCAGAGAAACCAACTAAAGAAAGCAATGCCATCATCGATGATGCTATTGCTGGATTTGATGAGTTGATAGTGCGTGTCAACGAAAGAGACATCGAAGATCCTAAAGCACACTTTAAATCAATAAACAATGATTTAGAAACCAAAGGTAGAGCGTTAATAGATCGTATCAATAAATTATAATAGACCCATTCAGGCTATTCAATAAAAAAACCAATCATGAAAGTGATTGGTTTTTTTATTTCTGTCATTCTGAACTTGTTTCAGAATTTCACTATTCCTCAGATAATCTGTTAGCGATAACCTCTTCCAGCTTTTTACCATAAAAAGAATGCTTTATGTCTTCGGTTAAGCCATTATAAACCGAATCGATATAAATAGGATTGGCAGACGGAATTTCATACAATGCCAAATAAGGTGCAATCATATTATCTTTATGGTTGAGTGCAAATTGTATGGTATATGAGTATTTGCGCTTCATGAGGGTTTCGGATACTTTACTTAATGAATCCACAGCAATACTATCATTTTCTTTCTGAGCTAAAAAATTGGCTTCAATAAGACTTAGGTTTTGGTCATTGAATTTAGACATAACCTTTGTGTACTCGTTTAACAAATCTTGCTGTTTAGAGCCGTTTATTTCAGCATCATAGTTGAATTTATTTAATGAGGTTTTAATTGTGGTAACACCCTTATCGGCAAAAAATGGAATGTAGTGTTCTTCACCATCATTTTTAAACAATTTAAGATAGAGTAGGATGGGCTCATCAATATTGGTGTGTAAGGTGAATTCTGGTTGTCCAGTAATCGTCATGGAGTCTAAATCTATTATCGTGGAGTCACCATCCTTTTGAAGATACACCACACCTTTTTTCAACCCTTTAATACTACCCTTTAAAGTAAAGTTTGTCTCTTTGTCCTTTCCGCAAGAAACAATCATAGAAATTAAGATTAAAAGGCTTAGAATTTTATTGAATTTCGTCATGTTTTGTTTTAATAGTTATGCTTGAAAATAGAAGCGCAAATATCTTATTTTGAAATTAAATATACTAGCCACCTGCTGCTATTTTCATAAGCTCGGCACAGAGAATGGCTCCGTAAGTTCCCACAACGTAACCGAATACTGCCAATAAGGCTCCGACAGTTGCTAAAGATGGATGAAATGCAGCTGCTACAACAGGTGCTGATGCTGCTCCACCAACATTGGCTTGACTCCCAACAGCTAAGAAGAAATATGGTGCCTTAATAAGTTTAGCAACCAAAATTAAAAGACCTGCGTGAATGGCCATCCAAACTAACCCAATTAAAATCAGTCCGGGATTTTCAAGAATTTTGCCTAAATCCATTTTCATTCCGATAGTTGCCACAAGAATATAAATAAATACACTTCCTACTTTACTGGCGCCTGCACCTTCATAATTCTTTGCTTTAGTAAATGATAATAAAACACCAATTAATGTTGCAATGGAAATTAGCCAAAAGAAACCGCTTCCAAAAGAAGACAATGCACTCTTAGGGTCACTAACTGCATCAAAATTCTCTTTTAGAAATACCGAAATATGGTCAGCACCAAAGTGTGCAATTCCAACCGCTCCAAAGGCTAGTGCAAGAATTATCATAAGATCTGCAGTAGATGGTACTCGGGTAATTTTATCACTAAAGGCTTGTACTTTATTTTGTAATTCGTCAATAGCAGTATTATCCGCTTTCAACCATTTATCAATACGTTTTCTCTTGCCGATTCCTAATAGTATTACAGCCATCCAAATGTTAGCGACAACTATATCTACTAGTACCATTCCGCCATAAAGTTCTTGATTAAACTCATAGATTTCTAACATTGCAGCTTGATTGGCACCGCCACCAATCCAACTTCCAGCCAAAGTTGCAAGACCTCTCCATGTAGCATCAAAACCTGCACCACCAACAGTTTCTGGTGAAAATGTTGAGATGAGCAAAATTGCTATTGGCCCACCGATAACAATGCCTACAGTTCCTGTAAAAAACATTACTAATGCTTTCCAGCCTAAATTGAAGATAGCTTTTAAATCAATGCTCAACGTCAGTAATACCAGTGATGCTGGTAATAAATAACGACTGGCAATAAAATAGGTTTGTGAGATTTTATCAGAAATTAAACCTAATGAATTAAATATAGCGGGAATTAGGTAGCACATTAAAAGTGCTGGCACAATACGATAAAATTTATGCCAAAAACCAGTTTTCTTAGATTCTGTAAAGAATACAAATCCTAGCGAAATCATTAATAATCCAAAGACTATGGCATCATTGATAAATACAGGTTGATTTTCCATTTGAGCGAGTTTAAGTGCGCAAAATACAAAAATTAAAAACTAAAAAAGTGACCATCTCTGATCACTTTTCGTCTGTAGGTTTCTCTTTTTTTTTAGGTTGCCTATTATGCTCTTTGAGATATTGCATCAGCATCCATTCTATTTGGCCATTGGTACTACGAAACTCATCTGCAGCCCATTTTTCAACAGCTTTTAGCATATCTTCATTAATACGTAATGCAAAGGCTTTTTTCTTAGACATTATTCTCAATTTTGTTTTTATATGTTGCTAAGACACTCTCAGCCTCAGCTTTTTTTTGTGTACCTATCAACAGTTTTTTTCCGTTTTTTAATTCCAGTTGAATGCCGATATCTCCAGATACATTTATAGCTCTACCTTTAGATTTTTTCCAAAGTGGCCCGCCTTTAAATCCCCAACCTCCGTATTCGCTTAAGGCATCATACGTTCTCACGTAGGCTTCGTTAATATCATGCCATTCTAAGGTTTTAAATTTCCAATGAAACGGAAAGAATTTATAATGAATACCTTTTTCATCAATCCTGGTTGTGAGTTTAAACATAAATATTAAAGTAGAAACTAACACTAAAAAGCCGATGAGCAATACAAGCTCAATGGCAGAAAAACTGCTTGGGTCTTTTATATATACGGCAATTATGAGACCAATAGGCACTAAGAGGCTTATCACCATTAAGATGATAAGCCACAATTGTTTAAATCGTTGTTCTTCTTTAAATATTCGCATTATCTGTTTTTATCACGTTCTAAGACTACGCTAGACCAACCTTGCCCTATGTGCTTAACTATCCAGCCTTCACGTGCATGCTGGTTTAATAAATCTTCAAAATTTTGAAACCTTTGTCTGAAGCCCAGTTTAGGTTGAATTACTTTATATTCTTTCATAGATTCTCTGTTTTATCATTTTTAAAGACTACTAATGCCAAAACAACACCGATAACTAATCCTATCATAGAACCGTAGACAGTTCCCATTGTCACTTCATTTATTACAGCTCCAATAGTGGTGCCAATGCTTGTACCAAATGCGCTTCCTAAGGCAATACTGTAAATTTGTTTTTTATTCATTTTAATGGCTTAAGGTTCCTGCATTAACAATTGGTGAGGCATCTTTGTCGCCACATAGCACAACCATAAGATTGCTTACCATAGCCGCTTTACGCTCTTCATCTAATTCTACCACATCATTTTTATTTAGTGCTTCGATGGCCATTTCTACCATGCTTACAGCACCTTCAACGATTTTATGTCTTGCTGCGACTATGGCTGTAGCTTGTTGACGCTTAAGCATGGCATTTGCAATTTCATTGGCATAAGCTAAATAACCTATACGAGCTTCAAGTACTTCAATACCTGCAATGGTTAAACGCTCATCAATTTCTTTTTCCAAGGCTTCGCTTACTTCATTCACGCTTGATCGTAATGTGATGTCTTCATCAACGCCTTCGTCAGCAAAATTATCATAAGGGTACATACTTGCCAATTTACGTACGGCTGCATCGGTTTGTACGCGTACAAAGTTTTCGTAATTATCGACATCAAAAGCTGCTTTGTAGGTGTTTTGTACGCGCCAGACCAAAATAGTACTGATCATAACTGGGTTTCCTAGTTTGTCGTTAACTTTAAGACGCTCGCTATCAAAGTTACTAGCTCTTAATGAAATCTTCTTTTTGGTATAAAACGGATTTACCCAATAGAAGCCATTTTTCTTTACAGTACCTACATACTTTCCGAATAATAATAATACACGAGATCCATTGGGTTGTACCATTAGAAACCCAAAAGCCATAACTAGAGATAGGAATATGGTTATTCCTGGCCAAGGTGTCTGCATGGCAATTATTGTAGCTATACTTCCAAAAAAGAGTATAATAAATAAAAATAGCATTAAGTAGCCATTTGCTGGGACGATGATTTTTTCTTCTTTCATGATCTTAGAATTTAATTGGTTTATCATTAATAAATCAATATGATATTAAAATGATATCATAAAGATATAACATATTAGTGTAAGGAAAGATGATTTTGTTACATTTTTTATAAAAAAATTAAAAAATAAAGTTTGGCACGCGGTTTGCTATAAACTAACTGTAATGATTACAGCGATAGTTACAATCGTAACAACACTACAAAATCGCGACATTACGTTTGGTTGGTTAGTTAGTAAAAAAGCATCTCGGTTGAGATGCTTTTTTAATTTCTATTATTTCAGATGAATTATTCTATAATGAATTCGGTAATGGTTTCTATGAGCTCAGAAGAAATTGGCCTAAAAGATTCATTGTATGATTTTGAATTTTCAAGATCATCTCCTTCAATTTCAAAAAGAACGTGATTCATATTTTCAATGATTTTAAGTTCAGCCTTTTCATTAGCTTCCTTTAAAAGTTGGGCTTCATCCTCTGAAACTTGAAGATCTTTTGTGCCATTAACAATTAGAATCGGTATTTCTAACTCTTGTATAATTTCTGCAGGATTGTATTCCATCCAATTAATCATAAAAGGTTGAACATCTGCATTAAAAACTGAAGCTAATGCTGCTGGATAATCTGTTGTGGTTTCTCCTTGTTTTAACTTATCCACCACTTTTTGTGCTTCTTCACCAAGTTGAGGTGCCATATTTGTAACCTGGTCAACAATAACATCTCCAATATTTTGACCAGCTCCTGCAAGCGATATAAACCCATCAGCATTTTCTTTAGCCGCTAGCATACCAATTAAGCTTCCTTGACTATGGCCAATAACATAAATTTTTGAATACGCGTATTGTTCCTTAAAGTAGGTGATGACGTCTGAAGCATCATTGACAAAATCATCAAACATTATATCTTTATCTACCTTGCCTTGTCTAATCTGCTTTACGATACGTTTATCATAACGAAATGTAGCAATATCTTTATTTGTAAGGCTTTCGGCTAATTTCTTAAGGGCATTGCTTTTTAAAA
Organism: Winogradskyella sp. MIT101101; assembly: GCF_047126865.1. Lineage (NCBI taxonomy): Bacteria > Pseudomonadati > Bacteroidota > Flavobacteriia > Flavobacteriales > Flavobacteriaceae > Winogradskyella > Winogradskyella sp. MIT101101. The sequence goes on from NZ_CP138982.1 coordinate 3,091,883, forward strand.
AGTTTTGGTTTCCATTTCTATCAGTTGGACCAGAACCAGCTATGATAATTGCCAAATTGGGTTTTTCATTATCATTTGGTGTAAGTAGTGTGCCATCTATCCATTTTGAAACCGCAATTTCTTCTTCACTATAAGTTTTGTCTTGACTAAAACTTACTATAGAAGAAACCAAGGCTAGAACCCATATATAATATTTCATTTTTTTTAAAATTTAGAGTTATAAAATTACCGAATATTAAAATCAATTCTTAGCTCTAAAACAATTTTTATACCATTTTATTATTTCTTATTTGTGATTCCTTGGATTAAATAGAGTTGCATTTTATCGACGAAATGCACTATTTTATCTTTGAATGTTAAAATTATATGTATTTCATCGATTTAATATGTTTTTAGACGTTGAAATTAAAACCTAATTATATATTTGAAGTGTACTAAAATTTAGTTTTTAGTTCAATGGATTAATTAATTAATATTTGCATATGTTATGTTGACTTAGAGACCCTGAATCTACTAACATATATTAAAAAGCAAATTAGAGAAACCGGGTTTGAGGGAACCCGGTTTTTTGTTTTTATAGGTTTATTAATTTTCTAAATGTGAGGTTAATTCTCGGTTGAATCTCTTTTTTAGTTTTCGCAATTTGATGCAGCCAATAGTGTTGCATTTCTCCTTTCATTAGTAACAGACTACCGTGCTCTAATATCAGTTTGTGCCTTTCTTGCTTTATGGTTCTGTGCTTAAAATGGAATGGACGTGCTTCACCAAAACTCAGAGAAGCGATGACTGGATTTATGCCTAATTCTTTTTCATTATCGGCATGCCAACCGTTGCTATCATTGCCATCTCGATAAAGATTAATTAAAAGTGTATTGAATTCTTCTTCAGCAAAATCTTCAACCCTGCCTTTTATGGATTGTAATGTTGAGGTAAAAGGTTGAGGATACATCGTGATATTAGAATAGCTATAAGGTTGATCTGTATCTCCAAATAGCGCTGTTAATCTTGGTTGTTTATAGGTTTTTCCAAAGACAGTAATATTATCGTGTTGCCAATCGGTTTCAGCTTTTATGGATTTAAAATTGTTATCGGATTCTTGTGTATTGAAGAGGTTGGGAATGTAGATCAATTCCGCATTTGGTAATTTAAAATGTTGTTTCTCTGTAGAAAACAAGTCCATAGTATAATTTTTCTCTAAATTAGTGCTTCAATATGAAATATAAAATACTCATATCTTTATTTGTAACTGCTATGTTAGCGATGACTTTCAATGGTAAACAGGGTTTGCCTGAGGGTTTTGTATATGTAAAGTCAGTGATACCAGACATAGAGGTAGAGTTACGTTACTATGGCACCAATAATTTTGTTGGTGACACCATTGATGGTTATAAGGCAAACAAACTGATACTTACTAAGGAGGCTGCTGAAAAATTAAAACTGGTTCAAGACGAGTTACAAAAGCAAAATCTATGCTTAAAAGTTTATGATGGTTACCGTCCTCAACGTGCGGTAAATCATTTTATTCGTTGGGCAAGGGAGTTAAAGGATACCATAAATAAAGCCCAATTTTATCCAGATGTAGAAAAGCGAAACCTATTTAAGGAAGAATATATTGCTTCTCGGTCAGGACATAGTCGAGGTAGTACAGTAGATTTAACCATCATCGACGGTAATACAGGAGAACCTTTGGACATGGGAAGTGCTTATGATTTTTTTGGACAACAATCTTGGGTAAATTATGAAGGGATAACAGAAGCACAGAAAAAAAACCGACAGCTGCTACAAACGGTAATGCTAAAACATAATTTTAGAAACTACCCAAAAGAATGGTGGCATTTTACTTTGCGTTGGGAACCGTTTCCTAAGACTTATTTTGATTTTCCCGTAGAGTGATTATTTGTTAATCCTCAAATCCACATCAACTTCTTGAGTACCATGATATTTTTTGCCAAATCTAATATCAATATCATATTTTATACCGTAAAGGTCAACAACTCTGTCAACAGCCTCTTTATTTACTTTTGCAAGTTTTAGATCATTGAGATATGTGTTAAGTGGGCCAATGGCAAGTGGAAGCACAAAAAGCAATCCGATAAGTGAAATGATAATCGGTGCAGCTCCAATGGCTGCGAATTTTAATAAATATTGCGCTAAGAAATAGCCACCTAAGATTACGGCTAAAGCAACTACTAAAAAGATTATGAAATTGGCATATACTAAACATTTAGTTCTTAATACGCTTTGATACTCTACATTGGCCATTTTGATTTTAGACTCTAGTTTTTCATCAAATTTTGCATTAACACACTTGTTGACAAACTCGGGCTTTCTATTTGTTATACCGCATATGGTACCGGTTTTAAAATCAACTAGTTGATGGTCACACAATTGGCAATGTTTTCTTATATCCATTTATATTAATTCAAATAAATCCAAGCCCAATACATTAAACCAAACTGAAGCGGAATTCGTAAAATCAGTATCCACTTTGGGAAACCAGCTGCCGCTTTTTCACTTGATAGCATATAAAAATGGACCAAAAGAAATACAGAAAGCATGGCGATGATGCCATAAATGGCTATTGTTCTCATTGTAGGAATACACAAGCCAACACCAAGTAAAATTTCAGTAACACCACTCCAAAATACCAAAGCCTTGTGGTTGGGTAAGTACCTTGGCATAATACGCAAATACATCTTTGGTCTCACAAAATGCATAATGCCAGCTAGAATGTATAAGCCAGCCATAATGTAAAGTCCTGCTGGCTCAGTCATCCTTAAAGGTTTTGTAGGTTAAGCCAATACCATAATTGTAAAGCTCTTTGTCCAATAAGCTTGATTTAAAACCATTGCCCTTGTCAAACTTCACCCAATTGTTGCCATTAATAAATACACGTTTTATATATGTGTTTTTGGTTTCTCGTTCATCTGTAAAGGGTAGGAGTGGTCTGAAATTGGTCGGGATTTTAACCACACCATTCTTAGTTTTGATCTCTTTGTATTTTTTGTTAGGCAAGAGCTTACCATTTTTACCAGTATAGCCCATGACTTGTAACGATACAAAGAAACCGTCGTTTGGAATGTAGATATCGTAGTCTTCAACATTGAGTTCATAAGCATCACCATTTTTTTCAGTGGCTCTAAAAACAATCGTTTCGTAAGTCAGCACTTTACCAGGTTTGCCATTATTGTTTCCATAAAGCTTCACCCTAAACAAGGTTGAAAATTTCTTCTTATCACTATTGGCTCGTTTACGTTTGCTCCAATCTTTTGATTCCAAAGCAATAGGAAATATAACCGAAGTTAGTTTTTGATCCTGGTTTGAAGTTTTTGGAAAATAAACCGCAATTTCAGATTCTATTGTCGGTAACCAACAATTATAGTAATCATCGTCGAGATAGGGTTTAAGTTTTTCTTCCTTAAATTTTCTGTTGAGCTTGGTGCCAATGACCACTTCATCTAGCTCATCAGCTTGTGGTTGTAGAAATAATTGATTCGGTAAGTTTTCTGTGGAAATATTCAGATCCTTAAAGCCCAGTGCTGAAATAAAAAGCGAATCAATATCTGGATATAGCTTTTTCGTGAAGTAAAATTTACCTTCATCATCAGCAAAAGTACCGTTACCATTACCAAATGAAATGGTGGCATAGCTCACAGGATATTTTGTGATGCTATCACTCACTGTGATTTGGGCATAGCTTAATTGGCTAAATAAAATTAAGAATAGGTATTTGTACATTTTAACTTATTATGGAATTAAAGATGCTGAAATAAATTCAGCAAGGCAAATTATTCTTAAGCTACATTATTTGTGCCACAAAAAAACGCCTCATAAATGAGGCGCTTTCTTATTTGATTGATTAGGTTTAAGTATTAGTTGTCTAATGCTTTTTTGGTTTGGGTAAAGCCTACATAAAGTCCAACTCCAGCCATTAAAAAGGTCATAGCAGGATAAATAACATTGTCGTCTAAATTTGTAGTGCTTTCTAACAAATTTGCAAGGAAAAGCCCTAGACCAATACCCATTAATAGAAAGGCTATATTTATAACAACAACCTTCCAGGCTGATCCAGATCGTTTCCCGATATTAAATATACTGGCATCTGCGCCTTTTTCGATTAGGGCAAGACGTTCTTTATTTCGTGTTGAAAAGTATAGATATACCATTCCGAAAATAGCGGCGAACAGACTAATTGGTATTAAAATTTCTTCATCCATAATGTTTGTTTTTTAATTGATTAATTTTATGTGTTACATACCTTATGACGATAGGTTTTTGATTTAGGTTACAATTTTTTCAAAAAAAATAATTTCAACTGTTTGTGTAACCTAATATATAATGTAGTCGTCTTAAATACAAAATGACCACCAACGACGAAAACATATTAATAGATGCTATTAATAATGGCGATACTAGGGCTTATGCGCAACTAGTTGATCGTTATAAGGACTTAGTCTATACTTTAGCGTTACGAATGTTAAAGCATAAGGAAGAGGCGGAAGAGGTGGCGCAAGACACCTTTATAAAAGTATTTAAGTCATTGGACAAATTTAAAGGAGACTCAAAGTTTTCGACCTGGATTTACAGAGTGGCTTATAACACGTGCTTGGATAATATAAAAAAGAACAAGAAACATTTAAATAATGTTGCCATAGATGAGTTTACTTTTAATAAACTCGATACTATAGATAATGCCTTGGACAATATCATTAATGAAGAAAGAAGTGTATTGATTAAAAAATGTATTGACAAATTACCAGAAGATAGCAGTGCGTTATTAACCTTGTTTTATTTTGAAGAGTTATCTTTAGAAGAGATATCAAAGATTATAAATATTGAAGCCAATACCGTAAAAGTGAAGCTTTTTAGAGCTCGAAAAAAACTGGCAGTTATTTTAGAGCAGTATTTGCAACCACAAAATATGATAAACTATGGAAGCCCATAACCTGTCTGCCGACAGGCAGGTGGGCATTTGGTCAATGGTGGTTATTGCCATCTAAATAAGTTAGTGAATTAGAACTAATGTTATAAAATATTGAAGTTATGATAGAAGATGATAAAAGAATAGAAGATTTAGTTAATAAGTTGATGTCTGCTGATAGCTTAGAACAAGCACCTGCTGACTTTACCGATAATGTAATGTCAAAAATTGAAGCTATATCAGAATCTAAAACTATTGTCTATAAACCATTAATTCCTAAATATGTTTGGTGGCTCATAGCCTCAGGTTTTGTAGGATTGGTTGGGTATGCGCTGTTTTCAAAATCCAATGACACTACAAGTCTTTCTGAGCGTTACAATTTACCTGATGTATCATTTAGCTTATGGGAGAATTTTTCTTTTGACTTTTCTAATGCATTGATGCATGCAACGGTATTGTTGGCTATAATGGTTGGTGTTCAAATTCCGTTGTTGAAACAGTATTTTAATAATAGATTGTCTTATTAGTTGTGATTCAGGAATTTTATCTAACCTATTAGACAGATTAATACCAACGCTTCTTCTTTTTCTTTGAAGCTACACTTTTACGTCCTTTTTTATACTTACTACCTTTCTTTTTATGTACTATCGGTTTGGCTTTAGGATCTAAAGGATATGGATGTTCGGTCTCAATTGGAATCTGAACATTAATGTACTGTTCAATAGTTTTTACATAGCTTTTTTCGTCTGCGGAGCACATGGAGTAGGCTTTTCCAATATTACCAGCTCTACCAGTTCTGCCGATTCTATGCACATAGGTTTCGGCTTGGTTTGGCATATCAAAGTTAAAGACATTATCGAGTTCGTTGATATCAATACCTCGTGCAGCTACATCAGTAGCAATAAGGATTTTTACGTAGCCGTTTTTAAATTTGTTTAAAGCGGTTTGTCTATCACTTTGGTTTTTATCGCCATGAATACTATCCACCTTGTATCCATTTTCAGCAAGGCGTTGTTCGAGCTTATTGACACCAAATTTGGTACGTCTAAAAATGAGGGCATTGCCTTTAATTTCATTTCGTAACAGGTGCAAGCACAGTTCTATTTTTCTTCGCTTTGGAACATAATACAACACCTGACTCACATCTTGAGCCACAGATTTTGTGGGAGTTACATCAATACGCTCAGGATTTTTGAGAATGGTTTTGGCTAATTCTTCAATTTTATAAGGAATAGTTGCCGAAAACAAAAGGGTTTGTTTCTCTTCTGGACAAAGACGTTCAATTTTTTTGACATCATCTATAAAACCCATGGCCAACATTAAATCGGCTTCATCCAACACCAAGGTTTCTATATGATCTAAATTGATATAATCCTGTTTGTGCAAATCGAGTAAACGACCAGGTGTTGCCACTAAAATATCGATTCCTTTTTTCAAAACATCAATTTGTGGTTCTATAGAAGTACCACCAAAAACTACTAAAGATCTTAAATTAGAAAATTGTGCATAGTTTTTAAAATTCTGCTGAATCTGAACTGCCAATTCTCGTGTAGGGCTAATAACCAAAGCCCTGATTTTTTTACCACGTTTGGGTGCATCTTGCTTATCAAACAATTGTTGTAGTATCGGTAAGGCGAAAGCAGCAGTTTTTCCGGTTCCTGTTTGTGCGGAAACAATAACATCTTTCCCTCGCAATACTGGTGGAATAGCAAGTTGCTGCACTAAGGTAGGTTCAACATAACCTGAAACCTCAATAGCTTTAAGTAACGGTTTTATAATTTTTAGGTCTTTGAAGGACATTCATTAGAATTTGTGACAAAGGTAGAACAAATGTTTTACCAACGCTCATTAGCCCAATCCTTTTGTTCTTGTTCAGTCAAAAACGTCCAAGCAATAAATCGGCTGACTTTTTGCCCTTGTCCCATTTCAATAGTTTTTACATCAGTTGCATTCACTTTTTGTAAAATTTTGTAGGTAGGTTTTAAAGTCACTTCTTTAGAAATTAAACTCGTAAACCAAAAGCATTGTTTGCCAAAATGTTTGCTTTCGTAAATCATGTCTTTTACAAAACGAGCTTCACCACCTTTGGTCCATAATTCATTGTTTTGTCCGCCAAAATTCAAAAGCGCTTTACTTGGTCGATTTCCTTTTAAGTTTTTCAGCTTTTTTAAACTTGCTTTTTCAGCATCTCTGGCAGAGGCATGAAATGGAGGATTGCACATGGTGAAATCTACTTTTTCTTCTGGTTTAGAATGCCGCGGAAGAAATTATTAGCTTGCTCTTGGCGTCTAATTTCAACGTTAGATTTTAAATTAGAATTGCGTTGCTCAATTTGTTTAGCAGATATAATAGCAGTCTCGTTGGTGTCACTTCCAATAAATGACCAACCATATTCATGATTACCAATAATTGGATAAATGCAACTGGCGCCAACACCAATATCGAGTCCTTTAATGTTATTGCCTTTCGGAATCTCTTTCCTATCACCTTTTAAAAGATCAGCGATATTATGAATATAATCCGCTCTTCCTGGAATTGGTGGACATAAATAATGTTTTGGAATATCCCAAAACTCAACCTTGTAATGATGTTTTAATAGTGCTTTATTTAATGCTAAAACAGCTTTCAGATTAAAAAAATCTACAGAATTATCACCATATTTATTCGGAGCAACAAAAGTTGCTAATTCTGGTGAGCTTTTAATGAGTTCATCAAAATTATAGCGTTCTCTATGTTGGCTTCTGGGATGAAGTTCTGATTTTACTTTTGGATGCGGTTTCTTTTTATGCAAATTGAAAGATTTTCTTCATGCAAAGGTAGTTGAAAAGAAACAGTTATATTTCTTTTTATTCCATAGTCACAATCAAATCGTCCTGCTTCACCATACTCCCTTCACCTAAAGGAACCGATTTAATTTTGCCAGCTTTATGCGCAGTTACAGTTGTCTCCATTTTCATGGCTTCAATAATAAATAATGGGTCGTTCTCTTTAATATCTTGCCCTTTCTTAACTAATACCTTATAAAGCGAGCCTTGTAAAGGTGCTCCGATTTGGCTGTTGTTTTCTGGATCGATTTTTACATTTTCATGTTTTTTAATGTTGAGGGATGTATCTAAAACTTCAACATATCTATTTTCACCATTGACTTTAAAAAACACGATACGTTTTCCTTCGTCGTTAGGTATGCCAACAGATAGTAGTTTTACAATAACAGTCTTTCCAGGTTCTAAAGTCACTAAGGTTTCTTCACGTAATTTCATACCATAGAAAAAGTTTTTGGTCGGAATTAGAGCCACGTTGCCATATTTCTTATAATTTTCGTGTGCTTTGTCAAATACCTTTGGGTATAAGGTGTAAGACAGAAAATCTTCCATCTCAATAGCTCTGGTAAATCCTTTTTGATATTTTTTCTTGAAGGCCTTATACTCCTTGTCAAAATCTATAGGATCTAAATGCGCATTTGGTCGATCTGTGTAGGGTTCTTTATCTTTTAAAATTATTTTTTGAAGTTCCTTTGGGAAACCACCGGTCGGTTGTCCTAAATCTCCTTTAAAGAAACTGATGACGGACTCTGGAAACGAGAGCTCCTTGCCACGAGACATCACATTTTCTGGAGTAAGATTGTTGGTAACCATGTAAATAGCCATGTCACCAACCACTTTAGAACTTGGTGTAACTTTTGGGATTTCACCAAACATATCATTCACTTTGGAATACATTTGTTTAACTTCGTCAAAACGATCTCCTAGACCTAATGCTTCAGCTTGTGGTCTTAAGTTAGAATATTGTCCACCAGGAATTTCGTGTTGAAACACTTCGGCTGTACCAGCCTTTAAACCCGATTCAAATGGGTAGTACATCTCACGAGTATCTTCCCAAAAATTAGAGAATTCATTGAGCTTAGTCATGTCAAAATCGTGCTCACGTTCATGTCGTTTCATCATCTCTACAACTGCATTAAAGTTGGGTTGCGATGTTAATCCTGAAAGTCCTCCTAAAGCTACATCAACCACATCAACTCCAGCTTCTATGGCTTTAAGATATGTTGCTGTTTGTAATGATGATGTGTCGTGCGTATGTAAATGGATAGGCACATTAACTGTGTTTTTTAAAGCAGTGACCAACTCAGTTGCAGCATAAGGTTTTAGTAATCCAGCCATATCTTTAATGGCTATCATGTGCGCACCTGCATTTTCTAAATCCTTAGCGAGTTGTGTGTAATATTTTAAATTGTACTTAGTCTGTGTTGTATCTAAAATGTCGCCTGTGTAACTCAAGGCTGCTTCTGCGATTCCGCCAGTTTTGTTACGTACATAATTAATGCTCGGTTCCATGGCTTTTACCCAATTGAGCGAATCGAAAATTCTAAAAATATCAACTCCATTTTCCCAAGACTTTTCTACAAATTTTTCAATCAAATTATCCGGATAAGCCTTATAGCCCACACCATTAGAGCCACGTAAAAGCATCTGAAACAAGATGTTTGGTACTGCTTCCCTAAGTTGCTTTAAACGTGTCCAAGGACTTTCGTGCAAAAACCTTAAGCACACATCAAAGGTTGCACCTCCCCAAACCTCCATACTAAAAGTATTGGGATGGTTTTTCGCGAAGCTTTCAGCGACTTTCAGCATGTCAAACGTACGCATACGTGTAGCTAAAAGTGATTGATGCGCATCACGCATTGTGGTGTCTGTATATTGAATTTGCTTTTCGTCTTTAAGCCATTTGCAAAATTTTTCGGATCCAAGTTCTGTCAGTAAATCCTTTGTGCCTTTCGGGTAATCTTCTTTAGAATTAAACTTAGGGACTTTAGCATCTCTAAAGACTTTATTTTCATCAATAAACTTTACATCCGAATTTCCGTTGACGATGACTTCAGCTAAAAAGTTTAAAGCTTTTGAGGTTCTATCCTGAGGCAGCTTAATGTCAAAAAGCTCTGGTGTATTTTGAATAAAATTCACATTTACCTTCCCTTCTCTAAACGTGTTATGTTTAATTACATTTTGCAAAAAATGAATATTGGTTTTTACACCTCTAATTCGAAACTCTTTCAGTGCGCGAGACATTTTTCTTATGGCTCCATCTAGTGTTCTACCATGAGCAGAAACTTTTACTAACATGGAATCAAAAAATGGACTCACGTTATAACCTTGATAAATACTACCAGCATCTAATCTAATTCCCATACCAGATGCACTTCTGTATGTGGTAATGTCTCCGTAGTCTGGTGTAAAATTATTTTCAGGATCTTCTGTAGTCAATCGACACTGTAAAGCAAAACCATAGGTTGCCAAACTGTCTTGTTCATAAATTTTGATTTGTTTATCCGATAACTTATAACCTCCAGCAATAAAAATTTGTGATTTTACTAAGTCAATACCAGTAACCATTTCAGTAACCGTATGCTCAACTTGAATTCTAGGATTCACTTCTATAAAATAGATGTTATCTTGTTGATCGACCAAAAACTCAACCGTACCAATATTGTTATAGTTAACTTCTGAAGTGATATCAACAGCATATTTATACAACGCATCTTTTACCTTTTGAGAAACGTTGTAAGACGGAGCTACTTCAACTACTTTTTGATGACGACGTTGCACAGAACAATCGCGCTCAAATAAATGACGAATATTACCATGTTTATCTGCAACGATTTGCACTTCGATATGCTTAGGATTTTCAACATATTTCTCCAAAAACATGGTGTCATCACCAAAGGCATTAAGTGCTTCGTTACGCGCCGAATTGAAATTTGATTCTAAATCTTCACTGGTTCTAATGACTCGCATTCCTCGACCACCACCACCAGATGCAGCTTTTAGCATCACTGGATATCCAATTCTATTTGCTTCAGAAATTGCAACTTCAAGAGAGGTTAAATCTTCCTTGTTACTTTCAATAATTGGGACATTACATTTTACGGCAATTTTTTTAGCCGTAATCTTATCACCAAGCGCATCCATAACTTCAGGATCTGGACCAATAAAAATAATGTCATATTCGGCACATCGTCTGGCGAATTCTGAGTTTTCAGATAAAAAACCATAACCAGGATGTATGGCATCTACATTTTTGGATTTTGCTAAAGCCACAATTTCCTCAATATCGAGATAAGGCCTTAAAGGGTCATTGTTTTCACCAATTTGGTAGGCTTCGTCGGCTTTGTAACGATGTTGGGAATAACGGTCTTCGTAGGTGTAAATCGCAACGGTTGCTAGATTGATTTCTGAGCAAGCTCTTAAGACACGTATAGCAATTTCGCTTCGGTTGGCAACTAAGACTTTTTTTATTTTCATGATGGGTTGATTGGTCTGGTTATTTGATGAGGTATGGATTTTCGTTAACATAGTTTCTGGTAATAAAATCTAAGCCATTGCTTAGAAGTTCTCCCATGTTTTTCGATTTCTTAAAGTTAACATCTTTGGTCAGTTTGAACAAAGCTGTACGCAACTCGCTTATTTTTTCTGGTGTGGAAATGGTATCGGTTTTCATGCATTGCACAAGGTCGTCTAAACGCTCGTGTTCACTAGTGGCACGTTTAGCCAATAGCGAACGTTCTTCTTTTTCGTATTGCTCTATGGATTCCTTTGCCAATACATTTAAGGTCATTTCCACATAGGCATTATTTTCTTTTAGAAACTGAGGTTTATAGACTTTTGGATTGCCTTCATAACATTGTTGGTCAAAATCTATGGCTCTGATACGGTATTGCACACGATCGAAATCTTGTGTAATGACAATGACATAATTATACGAGCGCATATCTGCCAACAACCGCACAAAACAGCGTTCGTTAAACTTTACAAACTCTTTGGCTAGTGCTCGCTTGTCTTGCTCAGAAAGAGTGTTTAGATTGTTGTCTATAAAGGTGTCTCCCGGAATTCCAGAAATATGTTCTTCTATAAGTGTGTCTTTATGAACCAGAAAATTGATATGATTCGGTGATAATAAATGCTCTAATTCCAGACCATAAATACGTGAAGCATCTGCCTTTTTTATATAGAGGAAAATATAGTTGTCGTTAAGGATGTTTCTAACCTTTACTCTGAATGGTTTGGTGTTACCGAACGTACAAAAATCAATACTGTCTATATTGAGATATGGAATAATATTATCACTACCATCAGAGTGTAAGATGGAATACATTTGCTTTAGGCTGTGCTCAATTTCGTCACGTTCGTATTCTGCGTAGTAACAACTGATCCATAACGTGTCTTTACCGTCATTATCAAAAATTTCTACGGCTCCTTGAAAGCGCAATAAGTCATCATAAAAAATCGGAATTTTTATGTTTCTGCCTTGTTCGCTTAGATAATCGGATAGACAATTGCTTATAGGATAAGCAGGCTTTTTTTTGGATATCAGCTTTTCACTCATGGCATTTATTTGGCGGCTATAAGGTAAATTTTAATTATTAAATTTCCTATGCGTGCATAATATTTTTTAATTTTCTCTATTAATCAGCTTGAAAAACAGTTAAATAGAGATATAATGAAAATTACATAATAAATTAACGTGCTGTTAATTAAGTGTTTAAATAATAGATATACGGTTAATTATTGACTATAAGTTGAAGTGTTTTTCAAAAAAAATCGATGTAATTACAAAATCCTATTTTTAGGGCTATCACATGAAGAATTTTAGACGCTTTTTTAATAGTTATGGGTAATAGTTTGAGATGGATGTTGTTTCAATAGGACGGATTTACTAGTTGCGCTCTTTCCATTGTGCAATTATTTCTTCTTCCTTTTTAAGCATAGCTTCAAGATTCGTATTGAAATTTGTCTTTCGTTCGTTATCGACTTTATCGGAATTCCACCAACTTAAGGTGTCTGTGACTATAGTACTAATCGGTCTAAAGGTTAATCCTGCAGCAATAGATTTTTTATTGGAAATTCTAGCTGATCCATAATGTTCCTTATCTGGCAGTATCCATGGAATGGAATAATACATGTCATTGGCTTTTAAAAACTCATAATCATCGACCATAACAAAAGACGATTCAACATCAAAAGAATTTGCAGCCTCCTTAATAAATTCTTGCATCGTCTGCTTTGATTTTGGGCCAACTCCATTGTAAGTGCCATGCTGATTATTTTCTGCCAATCTAATAAACCATTCTGCAATATCCCTTACATCTATATATTGCACAAGATCTTCACTTTTTCCAGGAATTATGTGTTCGCCTCCTTTTGATAATCTAACAGGCCAATGCACAAAGCGATCCGTTCTGTCACCTGGTCCTAGCATATACGTTGGCCTTACAACGACTGTTCGCTCTTTGCCAAACGCTTTTATGGCTGCTAACTCAGAGTTGGCTTTCATGACACCATATTCCATTTCGTACTTTTCATATTCATCGAGACCTTCAGGCATTATTAAAGCAACTTCTGTTTCTGGAGTTAGATTACCATTTAAATACGGATAATAAACACCAGTTGAAGAGGTGTACATATACAAATCAACGTTATCTTTTAGTAGTTCAGCCGTAGCTTTTGTCCATTCCACTTTACGGCCAGAGTTGTCTATAACGACATCCCATTTTCTATTTTCTAAAGCTTTAAGATTATCCTCTCGGTCACCTATAAGTTGTTCAACTTTGTCAAATAATTCCGCGTGTATTCTCGGCTTTGTTTTTCCTCTTGTAAATGTAGAAACAGAATGTCCCCTAGAAAGTGCATAGGCTATTTGATGTGGGCCCAAATAGCTTGTTCCTCCTAATATTAAGATGTTAAGTTTTTTGGAAGTTTTATTAAGATTATTTGATTTGGTTTGTGCATCCGATTTACAATTCAAAACACTACTGCCTAAAATTGGAATTGCGACACTTGCCAATGCACTTTTTTTTATAAATGACCTTCTTGTATTTGGCTTTTTCATCTTAATGGCTTTAGATTCTAAAGTTATGAAAATAATGGTCGGTGATGACGCTTTAGCACTTTTTTCATTATGTTAAAATAATGTTAAAACAACACTTTTTTAAAACCCTCATTAGCACTACCTCGTAAGCATTATGTCTTTCCCAAGAGACTAACCACAACCTATTCGTTTAATTTAAAACTTACCAAATGAAAAACAAAACTACCTTTATTGCTATTCTCTTAGCAATTTTTACAACTTCATTATCTTTTTCACAGGTCGTCACTAGTGGCGCAGATGATGGTACAGACGGAACTTTACGAAACGAAATTGCAGATACTCCCGCTGGTGGTACAATAACCTTTGTAGGTGTATCTACAGTTACATTGAATAGCGAATTATTAATTGACAAAGATCTAACCATTGATGGTACAGCAGTCACAACAGTGACAATTGACGCCAATAATAATGGTCGAGCATTTAATATAACTGCAGGCAATGTTACTTTTAATGATTTAACAATTACCAATGGTTTAGCAGATGATGGTGGTGGAATTTATATGACCAATGCAACCGTAACCATTAATAATTCAGTAATAACAAACAATGTTGCTAATGGAACAGGTTCTCCCGCTGGATCTGGTGGTGGAATTTTTAATGACATAGGTGGTGTTCTAACGGTTAACGATTCAGAAATTTCCAACAATACAGCCAATAGAGCTGGTGGTGGAATAGAAGACAATTCAGGTGCTGATTTAGCTATCACGCTTAATAACGTAAATTTAGATAACAATAATGCTGGTGCTTCACCGGCAATTGCTGCTCCAGGAAATGGTGGTGGATTACATATTACAGGAGCAGGTGATGCCAATATTACAGGAGGAACCGCTAATGGAAACATCGCTGGCAAAGAAGGTGGTGGTTTATGGAATGGATCTGGAACAATGACAATTACAGGTACAACGATTATGGATAATTCTGCCATTGGTGATGCTACAGGTGGAGGAGGCCTTTTTAATAATGGAGGAATAATCGATGTAGACGCTACAACAACTTTATCTGGAAATATAGCAATGGGAGCGACACCAGGAGGACGTGGTGGAGCCATTTTTAATAATACAGGTGGTACATTGAATTTAGCATCTGGATTAACGATCTTAGGAAACTACGCAAGTAGAGCTGGTGGTGCAATAGAGGATGCTTCTGGTGGAACTTTAATTTTATCTGGTGTAACACTTAGTGGTAATTCCGCTGGTGTAGATATTGGTTTGGGTAATCCTATCATGTCAAATCCAGGAAACGGAGGTGCATTGCACTTATCTGGTACAACCAATGCTACATTAACCAATGTAACTGCAGATGACAATTTTGCTGCCTCAGAAGGTGGTGGACTATGGAACAATTTAGGAACCATGAATGTTATTAGCGGTAGTGTGAGTGACAATATAGCGTCTGGTGATGCGGCCGATAATGGTGGTGGTGGAATCTTCAATAATGGTGGAACCTTATTCGTAGGAAGTGGTGCAACAGTTTTAAATAATATTGCCAATGGAGCCTCAGGTTCTGGTGGTGGTATTTTTAGTACAGATGGTGATGTTACTGTGGATTCTTCATGGGTAGCTTATAACACTTCAAATAGAGCTGGTGGTGGTATTGAATTAGTGGAAGGTTATATAATTATTACAAATACCACTCTAGATTTTAATGAAACAGGTTCTGCACCAGGAAATGGTGGTGGACTTCATATCACTGGTGCTGCCAATGCAAATATCACAGGTGGTACTGTAAATAGTAACATCGCATCTAGAGAAGGTGGTGGATTATGGAATGGTTCTGGGACAATGATTGTTGATGGAACAATGATAGATGGAAATGATGCACAAGGTGCTGGAGCCGATGATGGTGGTGGAGGTATCTTTAATAATGGTGGTGCTCTTGTGGTGCTTCCAACAACAACAATTACAAACAATACAGCATCAGGAACGTTAGGTTCTGGTGGAGGGATTTTCTCTTTATCGCCAGGAACATTGAGCATTGATGGTCTTACAATAGAAAATAATACAGCCAATAGAGCTGGTGGTGGAATTGAGATTGCCAGCAGTAGTGGAGAAACATATACATTCAATAATGTAAATCTAAATGGAAACACGGTAAACGGACCAGCACCAGGAAATGGTGGTGGACTTCATATCTCAGGAATGGGAGATGTAGTTTACAACGGCGGTGCAGTAACAAATAATGTTGCCTTTGAAGGTGGCGGACTTTGGAACAGTGTTGGTTCTATGACCATAACAGGTACAACGATTACAGGAAATACTGCCAATGGTGATGCCACTGGAGGTGGTGGACTATTCAATAATGGTGGTACACTAAATGTAGATGCAACAACGACCTTAACAGGAAATAGTGCAATGGCAGCTACACCAGGTGGACGTGGTGGAGCGATTTTCAATAATACTGGTGGTACATTAAATGTTGCCTCTGGGTCAATAATTTCAGGTAATTACGCAAGTAGAGCTGGTGGTGCAATTGAAGATGCTTCTAATGGAACATTAACTTTAGATAACGTAACGCTTTCAGGGAACTCTGCAGGTGTAGATATCGGATTAGGTGCTATGGCAAATCCAGGAAATGGTGGTGGAATTCACTTATCTGGAACTACAAATGCTAACATATTAAATAGTGATATCGATTCTAATGAAGCTGCTCAAGAAGGTGGTGGATTATGGAATAACCTAGGAACAATGACTGTTAGTGGTTCTACGATCAACGCAAACATTGCCTATGGTAATGATGCAACAGATGGTGGTGGTGGAATCTTCAACAATGGAGGTGACATGCTAGTTCAAAACAGTACTGTAATCAGTAATAATATAGCTGACGGAGCATCTGGTTCTGGTGGCGGAATTCTAACTATTAGTGGAACAGTAACGGTAGATGGTTCTACTATTACAATGAACCAAGCGAATAGAGCTGGTGGTGGAATTGAACATGCAGGTGGAACACTAAACCTTGTAAATACAACTTTAGATATAAATAATGCTGGAGTCGCTCCTGCAGTAGCCGCACCAGGTTCTGGTGGAGGATTGCATGTATCTGGAGCTGCAACAACAAATATTACAGGAGGTACAACAAATGGAAACATTGCTGCTAATGAAGGTGGTGGATTATGGAATGGTTCTGGAGTAATGACTATAGTAGATCACACAGTCGATGGAAATACAGCATCTGGAAATGATGTTATAACTCCAGGAGCTGCAGGTGGTGGTGGAATTTATAATGAAGGTGGTACACTAGATTTATCAGGTTCTACAGCTATTACTAATAATGTTGCCGATGGAGCACAATCTACTGGTGGTGGTATTTTAAATGCTGCTGGTACTTTAATGGCAAACGGCATTTCTATTATGAATAATACATCTAATAGAGCTGGTGGTGGAATTGAAGCTAATAACAGTGGACCAGTAATACTTACTAATGTAAGTTTAAACTCTAATGAAACAGGAATTGTTACAGGAGCTGGTGCACCAGGAAATGGTGGTGGACTACACATAAGTGGAGATAGTGCTGTAACCATTACAGGCGGAACTGTAGAGGGTAACACTGCTGCCTCAGAAGGTGGTGGATTATGGAATGGTTTAGGTTTAATGACCGTAGATGCTGTTAATATTGAAAATAATACGGCTAATGGTGATGCTGCTGATAATGGAGGAGGAGGAATCTTCAATAATGGAGGTGACATGCTAGTTCAAAACAGTACTGTAATCAGTAATAATATAGCTGACGGAGCATCTGGTTCTGGTGGCGGAATTCTAACTATTAGTGGAACAGTAACGGTAGATGGTTCTACTATTACAATGAACCAAGCGAATAGAGCTGGTGGTGGAATTGAACATGCAGGTGGAACACTAAACCTTGTAAATACAACTTTAGATATAAATAATGCTGGAGTCGCTCCTGCAGTAGCCGCACCAGGTTCTGGTGGAGGATTGCATGTATCTGGAGCTGCAACAACAAATATTACAGGAGGTACAACAAATGGAAACATTGCTGCTAATGAAGGTGGTGGATTATGGAATGGTTCTGGAGTAATGACTATAGTAGATCACACAGTCGATGGAAATACAGCATCTGGAAATGATGTTATAACTCCAGGAGCTGCAGGTGGTGGTGGAATTTATAATGAAGGTGGTACACTAGATTTATCAGGTTCTACAGCTATTACTAATAATGTTGCCGATGGAGCACAATCTACTGGTGGTGGTATTTTAAATGCTGCTGGTACTTTAATGGCAAACGGCATTTCTATTATGAATAATACATCTAATAGAGCTGGTGGTGGAATTGAAGCTAATAACAGTGGACCAGTAATACTTACTAATGTAAGTTTAAACTCTAATGAAACAGGAATTGTTACAGGAGCTGGTGCACCAGGAAATGGTGGTGGACTACACATAAGTGGAGATAGTGCTGTAACCATTACAGGCGGAACTGTAGAGGGTAACACTGCTGCCTCAGAAGGTGGTGGATTATGGAATGGTTTAGGTTTAATGACCGTAGATGCTGTTAATATTGAAAATAATACGGCTAATGGTGATGCTGCTGATAATGGAGGAGGAGGAATCTTCAATAATGGAGGTTCGGTTACCATACAAAATGGAACAGTAATCACCAGTAACCTTGCTGCAGGAACTGCTGGCTCTGGTGGTGGAATTCAAAATGTTGACGGTGGGACTATAACGGTTTTAAATGCTTCAGTGAGTGGTAACCAAGCTAATAGAGCTGGTGGCGGAATTGAAGATAACTCTTCAGTTGCTAGTGGTACTATTATATTAACCAATGCTACTTTAGATAACAATACTGTAGGTACAGCACCAGGAAATGGTGGTGGACTACATATTACAGGTCCAGGTAATGCAACAATTACTGGAGGAACAGTTAATGGAAATATAGCTGCTTCAGAAGGTGGTGGATTATGGAATGGTTCTGGTTTAATGACAGTAGATGGAACAACAATAGATAACAATACTGCAAACGGTGATGCTGCTGATAATGGTGGTGGAGGAATCTTCAACAATGGAGGAACACTAATTGTTCAGAATGGAACAGTTATTAGCAATAACGATACTGGTGGAGCTGCAGGTTCTGGTGGTGGAATTCAAAATGTTGATGGAGGTTCGGTTTCAGTTTCAGATTCATCTATTACAGGAAACGTTTCTAATAGAGCAGGTGGTGGAATTGAAGATAATTCTACTGTAGCCGTTGGAACAATCACGCTACTTAATGTGATATTGAATAACAATTCAACAGGTTCTGCACCAGGAAATGGTGGTGGATTACACATGACAGGTCCAGGAAATTCAACAATAACAGGAGGAACAGTTAATGGTAATACTGCATCTTTAGAAGGTGGTGGGTTATGGAATGGCTCTGGTATGATGACTGTTGATGGTACAACTATCGATGGAAATACTGCAAGTGGAGCTGCTGCCAATGAAGGTGGTGGAGGAATCTTCAACGCTGGAGGAACGCTGATTGTTCAAAACAATACTGTTATAAGTAATAATGTTGCCGACGGAGCTGCTGGTTCTGGTGGTGGTATCTTAAATGATATGGGGACATTGACTGTAACAGATTCACAATTAAATGACAACACATCTGTTAGAGCAGGTGGAGGAATTGAAGATAATTCTGCTATGGGAGGTTTATTAACCTTAACCAATGTTACACTTTCAACAAATAGCACAGGTGCAGCACCAGGAAATGGTGGTGGGCTTCATATCACTGGACCTGGTGATTCAAATATTACAGGTGGTCTAGTTATAGGAAATGACGCTGCTAGAGAAGGTGGTGGACTTTGGAATGGTTCTGGAATTATGACTTTAGATGGAGTTACAATTGATGGAAATTCTGCCACAGGTGATATGGCTGATGATGGTGGAGCTGGTATCTTCAATAATGGAGGAACATTAAATATAACTAACGGAACTGTTGTGTCAAACAATGTGGCTTCTGGTGTATCTGCTTCTGGTGGTGGCTTGTTAAGTACAGCTGGAGATGTTACTATAACAGATTCAACTTTTGAGACCAACGCAGCGAATAGAGCTGGAGGTGCAATTGAGTTAATTGATGGTAATTTAATATTCTCAAATTCTATTATGATGAACAATAATGTTGATGGGATGGCTGGTGTTGCAAACCCTGGAAATGGTGGTGGATTCCATGTTACGGGAACGTCTGGAACTATTGATATTTCAACCAGTACAATTACAGGTAATACTGCTGCCAATGAAGGTGGTGGACTTTGGAATCAAAACGGTACTACTATGACTGTAACTATGTCGACAATAGACAATAATACTGCTGGTGTAGGTGGAGGAATTTATAATAATACGGGCTCTATTACTTCAGTTATGACGAGTACTATTTCTGGTAATGCTGCATCAGTTTCTGGCGGTGGATTAACTAATAATGGTGCAACTTTAGACTTGAATGCGGTAACTGTAGCTCAAAATACATCTATTGGTACTGGTGGAGGTATTGATGCAATAAATAATGTATCTCTAAAGAATACCATTGTAGCATTGAATACTGCAGCGTCTGGTATGGATGTTTCAGGTACACTAACGTCAAACGATTATAATTTGATTGGTATGGATGATTTAAACG
This sequence comes from Winogradskyella sp. MIT101101, assembly GCF_047126865.1. NCBI lineage: Bacteria > Pseudomonadati > Bacteroidota > Flavobacteriia > Flavobacteriales > Flavobacteriaceae > Winogradskyella > Winogradskyella sp. MIT101101. The sequence continues at coordinate 3,112,335 of NZ_CP138982.1, forward strand.
TATTCACACCACAAACAAATGATATTGAAGGTGCAGACCCAGTAGTTGGTCCATTACAAAATAATGGTGGTACAACGTTAACTCATCAATTATTGGATGGTTCACCTGCATTTGATGCTGGTGATGCTGGTGATGCCTTTGTAGATCAGATTGGTCAACCTGTATTTGGAGCTGCAAGAGATATTGGAGCATACGAATCGCAAGTAGCACTGTCTATTGAAGATTTCAATGAAGTTTCAGTATTGAATATTTATCCTAACCCAACAAAAGGACAATTCAACATTGTAATAGATGACGCTGTAACTGGTGAGGTTAAGGTTCAGATTGTATCTATGACAGGTAAGATGGTGAAACAACTTTCTATCGGAAATGGAACAAATCAAATGGATATAAGTGGAATGGCTTCAGGTATTTATGTTGTTAACATTAATACAGAACGAGGAAGCTCTACTCATAAATTGATTTTAGATTAATAGTATATTAACCGCTTGCTAATACTGAAAAAGACCATCGAGAGATGGTCTTTTTTTATGAATCTAAACCATAAGCAAATAAAAAAGCACAAGAAATTAAACTTGTGCTTTTTGCTATTAACCATAAGGGAATACGATTTATGGTAGATTAACTATAAGTAATTAGGGTTTATCAGTTGAATCTAAATTTCAATCTTGGTGCAAACATAGTTGCTTTATAAACAATAAAAATTGATGTATGATAATAAAAACTAAATACTAGAAATTTCTTTGCGGATTCTACTCAAGCTTTCTGTAGTTATTCCTAAGTATGAGGCAATATGGTAATTTTTAACCTTCCGTTCTATATCTGAATAAGTGTGTATAAAGTTTAAATACCGTTCCTTTGCTGACAACGAAAAATCAGCAATTATTCTTTTTTGAAAGTACGCATAAGAACTTTCGAGTTTTCGTCTTATGTAGGTGTCAAATTTTGGAGAATTCTCATGAAGATACTCACGGTCAGAATTAGATAATTTACAAAGTACAGCTTGCTCAAGAACTTCTAAGGTCATTATCGCTTGTGAAGATGTAAAAAATGCCGTAAAATCAGTAATCCACCAATCTTTGATACCAAATTGCAAGGTGTGTTCTTTCCCTTTATTATCGATGTAAAATGTTCTAAGGCAGCCAGTTTCGATGTGGAAAAGATCATTAACAATATCTCCGGGTTTAAAGATGATTTCCCCTTTATTGTATTCAACACGACTCATCACAGAAGCAATAAGCTCTAATTCAACTTTGGAGAGCTCTACGTCTTTAAATATCCTTTGTATATGGCTAAGAGAACCAGACATTTTTTTGTTTAATTAATGAAAAATTACAAAAATTCTAATAAAAAAAACCACTTCGTTAGCTCAAAGTGGTTTTAGTCTTAGAATTACAATCTTTATTCAATCTTTTTAGCAACAGTCTCTGCGCCACCTTGGTAAAGAGTAAAACTCTCAACTTTTCCAGAATCGTTTTTACTAAATTTTACTTTCAGAGGAGTTACTTTAGCAAAGAATGTCGTTTCGTTTTCAGCAAAAATTTCAAACTTACCTTGCCCAGTCGCTTGTCCAAAAATTTGGTTGCCATCTATGGTGATTTCAACATTAAAATTAGGTGCTATTTCATAGGTTCCAGCATATTGTTTTAAGATGTCGTTGGATAAAGTGATTTCTTTTCTGGCTTCAGGCATAGGTTTATCAACTTCTTTACCTACATTTTCGGAATCTGTAATAAAGATGGCCTGTCGCTTTCCATCTGCTAATGTTGAGAATTTGTATTCAATATTTCCTTCTTCAAACATAAAGCGATTTTCAGAAAGCGGGAAAATTTCAAAAACAGTATTGGTTTCTGATTCACGCATACTGTTTAGTTTTCCATCTTTCATAAAAATATGTCTAATGGCTCCATCTTCAAATTCATAAGCACCGACCCATTGTTTCATTTTTTCTTCAGAAAGTGAAATAACATCCTTCATGGTTGGGAATGGTTTGCCAATAGCTGCTGCTGCAAGGCTTCTTGTAACTGCTCCGATATCATTACAGCTACAGTTGCTGAGTCCGATAACATAAACATCTTCATCAATTAAGTAAATACCATTGGTTGAAGTCCCAAAAATACCACCACTATGGGTATAGCCTTTTGAGCCTTTTAAGTTCATTTCTCCCAAGCCATAACCATACGGAATATGTTCTCCGTTATTAAGTTCTGAGCCTTTAATCGCTTTATTGAAAGTTGCTTCTTTGATAAGCGTATTATTCTTTAGAGCATTTTGCCATTTTAGCATATCATCTACAGTTGAGGTTAAGGAACCTGCAGCGTGTGGTAAGGTCATGCTAATATAGTTTGCGTTCACATAACCATTAGCATCTTGTTCGTAACCGTCAACTCGATTTTTAACTATTTCTCTATTGTTACCAAAACTAGAACTTGTCATTCCAAGTTGTTTGAAGATTTTGTTTTCTATAAAGTTCTCATAGGTGTCACCAGACAAAACCTCAATTATTTTTCCAAGGAGTACATAACCTGAATTATTATAGGAATAGGCATCACCAGGATCGAAATCCATAGGCTCATTTTTAAAGTAGTCAATTAATTCGTCCAAGGTTTTATCGTTACGAGCTACTTTGGCTAAATCTCCCATACCTGTATAACTTTTTATCCCAGAGGTATGATTAAGCAAATGATGGACAGTTATAGTTTTACCATGTGTGGGATAATCTGGAATAAATTTAGTGATAGGATCATCTAAACTCAATTTTCCCTGCTCTTCTAGCATTAAAATTGCCACAGCCGTAAACTGTTTAGTGATAGATGCCAGCATAAATACATTCTCAGGAACCATATCTACGTCTAATTCTAAATTGGCCTTGCCTACGGCTTTCCTATAAATAGGTTTACCGTCTTTGGCAATTAAAATTGTAGCACCTGGCATATCATCTTGATAGTATTGCGAGACAATATCATCAAATTGTGTGGTTAGGTCTTGAGCCTGTGTGGTTGTAAAAAGAAAACAAAGGGCAAGAGTTAAGAAAGAGAATTTTGGATTCATAATGTTATAAGATTGATTGTTTTAAGTGTGACGACTTATTTGCCAATAAGTTACAAAAAAACCACTTAGAGTTTTCTAAGTGGTTTAGATATATGTAGGATGCTGAATACATCAGCGCGTCAGCTATTTAATCATATCATAGCTACGTTTAATAAAGTTTGTCAGCTCTTCACCCTTAAGTAGGCCTTGAGATAAACGTGCTAAGTCTAAACTTTGATTAATTAAACGCTCTTGTTTTTTTCGTGTTTTGGTATTCAAAATTTCGCTCACTAAATCGTGATTGGTGTTGACTACCAGATTGTACATCTCTGGCATATTACCCATACCAAACATGCCGCCTCCACCAGTTTGCTGCATCTCTTTCATACGACGCATAAACTCTGGTTGTGTAATCATAAATGGTGAGGCAGAACTATCCATAGCTTCTAACTGAACCATAAACTTTTCTGATGGTACAACGTCCTTCAATAACTCATCTAACTTCGTTTTTTCCTCATCAGATAATTTAGAAATTGTTGTATCATCTTTCTTAATAAGGTTATCGATATGGTCTGCATCTACACGAGCAAAAGAGATGTTCTCTTTAGAAGTCTCCAGCTTTTGCATTAAATGACTCACAATTGGTGAATCTAATAACAATACCTCATAACCTTTGTCCTTGGCCGCCTGGATGTAACTGTGTTGCTCATCTTTATTAGATGCGTACAGAATCACCATTTTATCATCCTTGTCAGTTTGCTTTGCTTTAATGGCATTGGTTAATTCTTCAAATGTATAATACTTGCCATCAACCGTTGGGTATAGAGCGAATGCATCTGCTTTTTCAAAGAACTTTTCTTCAGACAACATTCCGTATTCAATAACGATTTTAATGTCGTCCCATTTCTTTTCAAAATCCTCACGGTTATTGTTGAATAATGACTTCAACTTATCAGCAACCTTACGTGTAATGTAAGATGAAATCTTTTTTACGTTTCCATCAGCTTGTAAGTAAGAACGCGAAACATTCAACGGAATATCTGGGGAATCAATCACACCTCTTAGCATGGTTAAGAATTCTGGTACAATACCTTCAACGTTGTCAGTAACAAATACCTGATTTTGGTACAATTGAATTTTATCCTTTTGAATGTTGAGGTCATTCGTCATTTTAGGGAAATACAGAATTCCCGTTAAGTTGAATGGATAATCTACATTTAAATGAATGTTGAACAACGGTTCTTCAAACTGCATTGGGTAAAGCTCTCTATAGAACTTTTTATAATCCTCGTCTTCTAAATCTGCAGGTTGCTTTGTCCAAGCCGGATCAGGATTGTTGATAATGTCATCAACCGTAATCTGCTTATGTGGCTCAGTAGTTTCCTTGCCATCTTTATCCTTCGTTGTTTTTGGAGTAAAATCCGGATCGTTGATTTCCTTAGTTCCGAATTTAATCTGAATAGGCATAAACTTATTGTACTTAGTTAAAAGTTCACGGATTCTAGCTTCCTCTAGGAACTCCTGTTCGTCTTCAGAAATATGAAGAATAATTTCTGTACCTCTTTCTTTTTTGTCTGCTTCTACTAAGGTAAACTCAGGCGAACCATCACAGGTCCAATGTGCTGCAGGTTCATCTTTGTAAGATTTAGTGATAATTTCAACTTTATCAGCTACCATAAAAGCAGAGTAGAACCCAAGACCAAAGTGACCAATGATTCCTGCGTCTTTACCAGCATCTTTGTACTTATCTAAAAACTCTTCAGCACCAGAGAAAGCAACTTGGTTGATGTACTTTTCAACCTCTTCAGCTGTCATACCTATACCTTGATCTATGATGTGAAGTTTTTTGCCTTCCTTGTCAATTTTTACCTCAATGATTGGGTTGCCATATTCTACTTTGGCTTCTCCAATACTGGTTAGATGCTTTAACTTTAGAGTTGCGTCAGTCGCATTACTAATCAGCTCACGTAAAAAGATTTCGTGATCTGAGTATAAAAACTTTTTAATTAACGGAAAGATGTTCTCTACCGATACATTAATGTTTCCTTTTGCCATGATAAAAATTTATTTTTAGTCTTTCCCATAAAAATGGGAATCTGTTTACATTTTGTTTTAATTTCATTTAACCAATAGTCAAATAAAATACCAACTCTACAATTGTGACAAGATGGCAGAATGAATTCAGCTCTTTTAGTAACTCTTTAATAGCATTAGTTCTGATTGTTGTATATTGAATACTACTAACCAAATAATAGTATTATGACAAAAAAAGTATTACTTATTTTAATTGTTGCCCTTTGTTTTGGGTTTACAACAGAAGAAGAACCAACTTATGACCAATTTGGTTTTATAGGTGAAGTAAAAATGTTTGCTGGAAATTTTGCGCCAAGAGGATGGGCTTTGTGTGAAGGTCAAATGCTCTCTATTAGTCAGCATTCCGCCCTATTCAGTATTTTAGGAACCACTTATGGAGGCGATGGTAGAACCACATTTGCGTTACCAGATTTAAGAGGAAGAGTTCCTGTTGGTCCGGGAACAGGGCCAGGATTATCACCTTATCGAATGGGTCAAACTGGTGGAACAGAAACCAATGTCGTAACTGTAGGCAACATTCCCGCTATGAGTTACGGGATTCCTGCCTATGAGGCAAGTGAATTAAAAGGTGGAGCTATTGAAAAAGGTGCAAAGGCTATTTTAACAACCGGAAGTGAGGCTAATAGTACGTTTACAAATACTATTAATGGCCTTGGGCAGTCTTCAAATAATTTGCAACCTTATTTAGGAATGCACTATATTATATGCCTTACTGGTACTTTTCCTTCGAGAAGTTAAAGAAACATTATCGACTAAAAAAAAAGCTGATTTATAATAATCAGCTTTTTTTATGACCTAAGATTTATTCAGAAAAACAGAATTATTTCACTTTTGAGACTGTCTAAATAAAAACCACTAGTTCTTTATAGTCTCTTCATTCTCAATTTTTTCTTCTTTCTTTTCTTTGTTTTTAACGTGCTTGTCTAGCCATTGGTCTTGTTCCCAAAGCATGTGCATTATGGATTCCTTGGCTCTGTAGCCATGACTTTCTTTAGGAAGCATTACTAATCTTACAGGTGCTCCTAAACCTTTAAGCGCATTAAAATAGCGCTCGCTTTGCAATGGATACGTACCGGAATTATTATCTGCCACACCATGGATTAACAGTAAAGGTGTTTTCATTTTGTCAGCATGCATAAATGGCGACATGGTATAATAAGTTTCTGGCGAATCCCAATAGCTGCGCTCTTCACTTTGAAAACCAAATGGCGTTAATGTTCTGTTGTAAGCACCACTTCTGGCGATTCCGGCAGCAAACAAATTGGAATGCGATAATAAATTGGCTGTCATAAATGCGCCATAACTGTGACCACCAACAGCTACTCGGTCTCTGTCAATATAACCTAATTTGTCAACAGCATCTATGGCCGCTTTTGCGTTAGCCACAAGTTGTTCTCTAAAGGTATCGTTAGGTTCATCCTCGCCTTCGCCAACGATTGGGAAAGCTGCATCATCTAAAACTACATAACCTTTAGTCACCCAATAAATAGGTGAGCCCCAATATGGATAAACAAATTCATTAGGGTTAGCCGTACTTTGCCCAGCACTGCCTTTATCTTTGTATTCACGAGGGTAAGCCCAAAGAATCATTGGGTATTTTTTACCTTCTTCATAATCTAACGGAAGATATAATGTGCCATCCAAATCCAATCCATCATCTCGCTTGTAATTAATAACGCGCTTATCGACATCTTCTAAGCTTTTAAAAGGATTTTCAAAATCCGTTATTGGTGTTAAGCTGTTCTTTTTAATATTTCTAATGTAATAATTCGGGTATTCGGTTTGGGATTCAATTCGCACTAAAATATCACCTGTTTTCATGTCAATGGCAGAATTCAAGCTTTCAAGCTTATCTGTATATTCCGATTGATACAAACGTTTGGTTTCTCCAGTTTTTATATTGTATTCATCAATAAAAGGAAATTGACCTTCTTTGCTATAGCCAGGTCCCATTAAATAGAGGCTATTTCCATTTTTGGTTAATGTATAACGTCCAAATTCATTTTTAGAACTCACAAAATTTCCAGGATTGCTATACACATCTTGGTAATTTCTGTCCACAATAATTTTTGCTTCATTTGATTTTGAAGGGTTAAACAGATATTGCTTTGTATTTCTTGTATTCCACCAGTAGTCATAGGCTATCGCTGTGTTGTCATCTCCCCAAGAAATACCTGAGAAACGTTGTTTTGTTTTTAGCAATAGCTTTGGGTCACCTGTGAATGGTGCTTTTTGTTGATAGACGGCATCTCTGTACTCTACATCAACTTCTGGGTCACCTTTATCCAATGCTTCAGCCCAAACCAATGTTGCAGGTTGGTCTGCGCGCCAGTTTAAACTTCGTTTTCCCATTCGTGTTGCCATAAAACCTTTAGGGCGGACTTCATCTAAAGGTACGGTGTTCACGGTTTTTACCACATTACCTTTGTTGTCGTAAATGGTCTGCTCGTAAGGAAATCTCGTATAAGTTACTAAATATGAGAACGGTCTGTCTATAGTGGTCACCATGACATAGTTACCGTCTGGTGAAAAACTTATACCACGATACATGTCTGCTGGCAGGAAATCTTCAGCATCTCCATTTATTGAAACTTTTTTGATTGTAGAGCGTGCCAGTTGCTCAAAATTCTTTTCATCATTTGGTGTTTTTAATAAATCCTGATAGGTTCTGTTCTGCGCTTTGGCTCCATCACTCACGGATACCGTTGGTCCTGTTGGTACAGCAATAGCTGTGTCTATCAATGGTTTTCTGTCGCTTGGTAACATTTTTACCAAAAGATGCTCATTGTCCTTAAACCAGTTGATGGTACTGCCCATATTGGCATTAACATTGGCATCTGTAAGCTTGGTGACTTTGGCCTCCTCGATGTTTAACACCCAAACTTCAACACCTTTAGATGTGGTATTTAAACAGGCTATCATGGTTTCGTCTGGTGACCAACTAAAGCCTGAAAGCCTTGCGTTTTCAGGTAAGCCCATAACCTGTTTGGCCTCTTTGTCCGTGGTTTTCTTAACTTTTAAATTGGTGTAGTAATTGGTTCGGCTTCCAATATTGGTCACGGGATTGATACGCAAACCAGCGAGTCGCATTTCGGTTTCAGATAGTTCTGCTATGGATTTGTACTGATTGCGGTAGAGTAGCACCATGTGCTCTCCTTTACTGTCAATTTGTACTCCTGGCGCCAACTCTACGTCTGCCAGTTCTAAAATTTCTTCTGATGGTTGTTGATACGTTAAGCTTTGTTGCGCATAGCCATTTAATAAAAATAGTAATGCGAATAATTTGATGAATGATTTCATGTTTTAAGAAAATTGATTAGCGCCTTGAAGATAAGGAAAAATGAAACCGACAAATGTGATAGAGATGTTAAATTTATAGACTAATATTCTGAAAATTAGCTAAACAATTAAAGTAGTAAATTTGTGCTATATTTATCTATCTAATAAGATTTTCAATGTACAATTCAAAAATAATAGGTCTAGGAAAGTATGTTCCTGACAATGTGGTAACTAATAACGATCTGTCTAAAATGATGGACACCAATGACGAGTGGATTACAGAACGTACAGGTATAAAGGAACGTCGTTGGGTAAAGGAAGGTGATGGAGATACCACAGCGACCATGGGAGTAAAGGCTGCAAAAATTGCCATAGAACGTGCTGGCATTGATAAAGACGATATTGATTTTATCATCTTCGCCACGTTGAGCCCAGATATGTATTTCCCTGGTCCTGGTGTGCAAGTACAACATGCCTTGGATATTAAAACCGTTGGCGCATTGGATGTGCGTAACCAATGCTCTGGTTTTGTGTATGCCATTTCCGTAGCTGATAATTTTATTAAAACAGGCATGTATAAAAACGTGTTGGTGATTGGTAGTGAGCTGCATTCCCATGGTTTGGATAAAACCACTCGCGGACGCGGAGTTTCCGTGATTTTTGGAGATGGAGCAGGAGCAGCGGTGTTAACGCGAGAGCAAGACACCTCAAAAGGTATATTGTCCACACATCTGCACAGCCAAGGAGAGCATGCCGAAGAATTGGTGGTTAAGGCACCTGGTATGGGTACACGTTGGGTCACCGATATTATTGAGGACGATAATAAAGATGATGAAAGCTATTTCCCATACATGAACGGCCAGTTTGTATTTAAAAATGCCGTAGTACGTTTTAGTGAGGTGATTATGGAAGGCTTGATGCAAAACAACCTCAAAAAGGAAGATATTGATATGCTGATTCCGCACCAAGCGAATTTGCGGATTGCCCAATTTATACAGAAAAAATTCCAGCTATCGGATGACCAGGTTTACAACAACATTATGCGCTATGGAAATACGACTGCAGCATCTATCCCTATTGCACTGACCGAAGCTTGGGAAGAGGGTAAAATAAAAGAAGGTGATACCGTTGTTTTAGCAGCTTTTGGAAGTGGCTTTACTTGGGGAAGTGTGATTGTTAAGTGGTAACTACTTAAACCGTTTATTCAGTTACCATTGTTCAATAAACCCTAATTTTTTGCTATTTTTAAAGTATCTTGTTATCTACGAGTTTAAGGGCATTTAAGACGACAAAGATTGACGGATTTCAAGACATATTATAAACAACAATTCCAGCAAGACCTAATGAATTTTGTGGGACAAATACCTATTGACGGAAACAAGCATTACAACAGAAACGAATTTAACATTCAATACTTCTCCTTGACACCTCAGTACAAGTATTTAGACATAATTCCAACCGACAGACAAGCATTATTCGCAGTTGCACTCTACTGGACAGTCTTAGTTGACCAGACATTTTATTCACACTTCCGAAACTCTTACCAGACATTTCAAAGTAAAACGTTGTATCCTAAATTTATCGGTAACTGTACTGCACCTTCTCTAATGAGTTCTGAATGTGGACACCACCAACATCCACGAAAAATATTGCAAGCAATAAACGACACAGAAGATAAAGGAAATAGGTTTGACTTTGAGCGTGAAATTTTTAATAAGGATGAGAGCAGCCAGATAAGACAACGCATAGACTATTTTTCACTTTTAGAGCAATCAAGGCAAATAATGAAAGAAGAAATAAAAGACTATTTTGAGAATCACCAGCCTAAAATAAGTTGGATAGAATTTTGGACGAAATGCGAACAAGAACTTTAATTAACATTAACAATAGAATTATGAAAAAACTTATTGCTCTGCTGGTTTTAATCCTATCGAGCGGATTTGTATCAGGACAAGATAATAATGAAATTTCCGTCAATTTCAATCACATTGCTTTATCAGTCAAAGACTCTGACGAATCTGCCGAATTTTATAAAAATGTGCTCAATCTAAACGAAATTACAAATAGAACAATAATTGAAGGAATCAGATGGTTGTCGCTCGGAGAAGGAAAAGAATTGCATCTGATTTCCATTCTTAAAGATGAAATAAAGACGAATAAGGCAGTACACTTAGCTTTGACTACATCTGACTTTGATTTATTAATTGCTAAACTGAAATCTATGAAAGTTGAATATAGTGACTGGCCCGGAAATGTGAATAAAATAAATGTTAGAGCTGACGGAATTAAGCAGGTCTTTTTTCAAGATCCAAATGGATATTGGATTGAAGTAAACAGTGTTGCAGAAAGTAACGATTAAAAGCCTAAGCATAACAATCTATAAATATAATTGCAGTTTAGTGCTTAATCAAATGTCGTTGCGTGTTTCTACATATAAATTTCCATCGGAAATTCCTCGTAAGCAAACCCGCGACCACTCATAGCCATAACTATTAATAGCAACAATATAAACTTATGAATACATTCAAATTTTTGATATGTCTTTTAATTTTCACTTCGTGTAAAGAAGGTAAAAAGGGAATGCTACATGATGAGACACCATCACCAACCCAAGAAATTGCTTTTGTAACAGATAGAGACGGAAACTCTGAAATCTACTTAATGGATATAAATGGAGAGAATCTGCGAAATATTACAAAAAATGATTCTCTAGACTTTAGTCCTTCTTGGTCTCGAGATGGACAACGGCTTTATTTCTATTCAAAAAGAGATGGCAATGCAGAGTTATATACTGTTAAATCCGACGGAACTGATCTAACACGGTTAACAAATCATATAGCATCTGATGTGCTTCCTAGGATTTCACCCGATGGTGAGACTATTGTATTTATGAGTGATAGGGATTCTCTTTCTAGAAATATTTATCTGATGCACAAAGACGGTTCTAATATTAGACAATTAACAAAAAATACATCTTACGAAGAAAGCCCTAGTTGGTCTATGGATGGTGAAGAAATTATTTTTACAAGACAGTTGCGCGATTCATTGGATACGTCTCACGCTGCTAATGGAGAAATATTTATAATGAACTCAAACGGCAGTAATGAGAGAAGACTTACAAACAAAGTGGGATATGATTCTGGAGCAAAATTTTCGCCCAATGGCAAACAAATCGCTTTTTATGGCCTCAATGATAATAATTGGGATTTGTTTATAATGAATTCTGATGGAACAAATTTGTACAATCTTACCAATGATAGTATTGAGTGCTATTCGCCAGATTGGTCAGTAGACGGAGAATGGCTTGTTTATACAGAGGGAAGTAAAGGAAATTATAATATTTGGAAAATTAACATCAACACAAAAGAACGGATTCAACTAACGAACACTGATAGCAGAAATGAAAGTCCTGTTTGGAAAAAATAGTAACGTGCTAACCTAGTGCTTTAGGACGGAACGAAATCATACACTACATCATTTTGTATGAGCTGAAACAACTCACTAAATAAACCAATATGAAAAAGATAAAATACAAGAACACTCTGTTTTTGCTTATAGCAATGGTAATGACTCTCTTTATCAGTTGCGACCAAAATGTGACTGAAAAGAATGTAGAAATTAAACAGACCGATATGTCAACTCTTGAAAAAGTAATTGAATTACGCCTTCGGGAATATGAAAACCATTTACGCAATGGAGATTCAATTGCACTTGGGAATATGTATATGGAAGATGCCGAAATTATCCCATCAACGGTTGGACGAGAAAATATCATTAAGGTTTTTGGAGGTATGATCCGAGATAGCATTACGGGTTCAAGATTTAAAACCACAAAATTGTGGGGTAATGACCAATTACTGGTGGAAGACGGAACTGGAATATGGGCTCATACAAACGGAACAGTAGTCGGTCGTGGAAGATATTTATTGGTTTGGCAAAAAGATAACGGAAATTGGAAAATATTGCGAGATACGTGGTTTCCTGACAAAAAGAATTAACTCAAACCATTTACATTACATAATTACGTTGATAACAACCCATTAAAAATTAAACTTTAATAAAAATGAAAGTTACACCTGAAAAGAATGAACAAGTTGCCAATATGGTATTTGCTTCCATTTATCCACTTTATCTAAATAGATTAGAGAAAAATAGTAGAACAAAAGAAGAACTCAACCAAGTTATAGAATGGTTAACAGGTTACGACGAAGAAAAATTACAAAGCCTTATTGATGAGAAAGTAACTTTTGGAACATTTTTTCAAAAAGCCAAAATACATCCTAACGCTCACTTAATTAAAGGAGTGGTTTGTGGTTATCGCATAGAAGACATAGAAGATGAATTTGAAATCTATAAACAATGCAGACGTATGGAAAAGCTGATTGATGAATTGGCAAGAGGTCGAAAAATGGAAAAGATTTTACGAAAAGAAAAGACATAAAACCATTATAAAGTCCAAAAACCAAAAAAGCCCAAACATTACGTCTGGGCTTTTTCAGCTATTAACCAACTTTAACTAACACTAAATTATAAAACAATTAGTTCTATAACCATTATTACTTAAAACTTATCTCACCTATTAGACGTAATACTTTCGGTTTTATTTCATGCCTTATTATATTTAACGCCTTTTTAACAAAAACCCTGATGAACTTTTCAGTTATCAGGGTTTTCTTATTTAATAGCTAAACATTAACACTAACCATCAACTATTTATGTAAACTATTAAATATAAGCTATGTTCTCTACTATATAGACACTAAGACCATACACACTGTGACAGTTTTGTGCCAATTTTGACAGTTTTTAACATTTTTTACATAAATCCGCCTCCAGATTTTTCATTGTCGTCTCTTTGTTTACGAGACTTTGCTCTGTATTTACTGCCACCAAAGCGGTAGGATAAACCAACGAAGATGGTTTTAAATTCAGGCATAAACTCAACCTCTTGTCTAAATGGTCGTTTGCTAGTAATGAATATTTCTTGTGTATCAAAAACGTTATTAAAGTTTAGACTAAAGGTTGCTCTATTCTCTTCAAGAAAACTGTAACGCATTCCTAAATTGACAAAATACATTGGGTCCATTTCAAAGTTTAAACCTGTGTCTGGTCCTCTGTACATGGCAAAAGCAGAAAGGGATAGACTTTTGGTTACTTTAAAGTTATTAAAGACTCTAAAGTTGTATATCATATTGGTTACTTCAACATTGTTGATCTCTATATCGCTTTCTGTAGGATTTACTATTGTTGGGTCTAAAGATTCTGCAAAACCGGTTTGCTTACGTGTATATAAATCAAAACTTGCATTAAGACTCCACCATTTTGTTGGTCTATAACTACTGGATAGTTCAAATCCGTAGGCAGAAGTATTATCAAAATTATCGTTGGTTAATATCACTCTACCAGAACCTAAATCCGAACGATCTACAAATACACCTTGGTTAATTTCATCTTCAATAAGTCTATAGAATACACCAGCTGTGATGCTACCTTTTTCAAGATTTCTTGTGTAGTTAACCTCGAGAGAGTTGGTAAACTGTGGTTCTAATTCTGGATTACCAAACTGCGAAATTAGAGGCGTGTTAAACTCTGGAATAGGATTTACCTGTCCAACACCAGGACGATCTACACGTCTGCTATAGCTCATCTGATAAGAATTTTTTTCTGATGGGTTATAAGTTACAAATGCCGATGGATACACCTGAAAATAATCGTTTTCAAAAGGAAAATCCGTTGACGTATTATTGGTTAAATCGGTATCAATAGCTAAAGCATCTACTTGTACACTTTCTGCCCTTACACCAACTTGATACGACCATTTTTCTATTTTATTGCCATAGGTTGCATAAGCTGAGTAGATGTTTCTTTCGTAATCGAAAGCTGTTGAGGTTGGTATATAATCACCAAACTCATTTCTTACTCTGGCATCAGAATTATATGCAATGGCATTATCGAATAATCTTGCTTGTACACCCAGTTCTAATTTAGATGTTTCAGATAAAGGATTTACGTAATCTAAGTTTATCGTTGTTCTATTACGATCAACATCCGTGTATTCATCAAAATTTGGTCTAGAGCCAGAACCCGCAAAACGGTTAAGTGTTTCTAGTTCATTGTCAAAGATATTATGATCTACCTCGAGTTCTATGTGATGGCCTTCATCGTCAAAATCTAACTTATAGTTAACATTGTATTGTTGACTATTGTTTTCATTCTCATTTAAAAACCTTTGACTTAGATTATTAGACGGATTGTTTTCAAAACGTGTTACCGTTTCGCCTAAGGTTCCACCATCAAAAACATTTTGATTTGTAAATACCGAAAATGTATTTCTGTCATTGATATAAAAATCGACTCCAACTTTAAATAAATGCGAATTACGCTCATCTAAAAAATTGAAAGTTTGAGATATATCATTATCGGTTTGTACTAATAGACCAGTATTTCTGTTGTCTGAAATATTATTGCCATAACTACCGTAAAAGTTAAGCTTTCCATTTCTATAGTTCATGTCAATAGAACTGTTGAATTTTGGCTCTAACTGATAACTAAGCCCAACATTAGCATTTCCATTGAAGCCAATATTCACGTTTTTATGCAAAATGATATTAATAATACCACTCATGCCTTCTGGATTGTATTTTGCAGACGGATTAGTAATCAGTTCAATTTGCTTAATAGAAGTAGAAGGAATTTGCTTTAATAATTGAGCCGCAGGAATATTTGATAATTTTCCATCGACCATTACCTGTACGTTTTGGTTACCTCTTAAGGCAATATCACCAGTTTGCTGGTCAACATTCACGGAAGGAATATTATTCATTATATCCGAAGCGGTTGGGCCAGAAGTGGTTAAATCCTTACCAACATTAACCACTTTTCGGTCAATTTTTTGTTGAATCGTAGAGGTTTCAGCAACAACGGTAACTTCGTCCAAACTTTCGGCATCTTCCTCTAGCATAATGTTACCCATTTCTATATCGTAGTTGTCTTTACCAATGGTTTCTTGCTTTGAAATGGTCTCATAACCAATGAAGGTGATTTCAATAATAATAGTGCCTTCCGGAATTTTATTTATTTCAAAAGTGCCATCGCCATCAGTAATACTACCTGTAATAATTTTACCTGCAGCGTCTTTTACAATAACGTTTACATACGGTAAAGGTTGGTTGAGTTGAGCGTCTAATACACGTCCTGAAATAGAACCGTCTTTAATTTCTGAATTTGAATTGGGTTGCGAATGTGCTGAAAAAGAAAAAATTATAGCACATAAGAGCAATAAATGTCTCATTTTTTGATTGATTTTTTTAGATTGATTGATGAATTATTAATGACTAGACGACTATATTTACATCATGTTACCATTTTTAACACAACTTAACTTTTCTTTAACATTATGAGCAAACACACACTTGTATTAGGAGCTTCATTGAATCCGGCACGTTATTCTAACCTTGCTATTAATAGAATTAAAAGCCGTGGACATGAGGTAAAAGCATTTGGACTAAAAGCAGGAGAAGTCAACGGTGTACAAATAAATACTGAATTGATGCCTTATAAGGATATTGATACCGTTACCTTATATCTCAACCCAAAGCGTCAGTCAATGTATTATGATTATGTGATTGGTTTAAACCCTAAGCGTGTTATTTTCAATCCAGGTACAGAAAACCCTGAATTCTATAATTTACTCAAGCAGAATAATATAAATTATGAAGTAGCTTGTACCTTGGTAATGTTAGGAACAGGGCAGTATTAGGCGATTATTTTAAAAACGAAATTTTATCGTTGACTAAAGTCCCTAAACTAATACCTTGATCTAATCCTATTTCTACTGCAGCTTTATAATGAATGCTGCCGTATAAACGGCTCACAGCGGCTTCTTGGGCAGCTAACCTAAAGGATCTAAAGCTACGCATTGGCAGACCATAAGGCAATTCGGTAGTGTCATTAAAAGCAAAATTATCACCAAAAATATCTGTTAACACTTCAGAAGAAGCACCAGAAACCACAGAATGACCACTAGTGTATTCTGGGAAGGGTGGAGTTTGTAAAATTGGAGCCCATTCTAAATCGATGTGTTTATTGATTAGTGTCTCGGGACGTATCAGGTTGCTTCGGTATTTTTCATCCCAACAACTTATAAAGGCATCTGCTATGGCAACCGAAGTTTTGGTGTAAGCATACACTGTTTTTTCAAAGTCAGCCTGAGTATCCTTGCAGGCAATTTTGCAAATACCAATCCAGTGTGCGCCAGGTGTAATTTTCTTTTCTGCAAACATAAAATGCCCTTTGTTCACCGAGACAAAAGGGTTACAATCCCAAAACCTTGCAATTTGAATTTCTTCACTATCGTCCCCCTTTTCTCTAATATCATTGGTGAGATTATAGACATCCATCAATTCATTATGAAACGCAGAACCTTCCTCCAAAGAAAATTTGGGATGTGTTGAAGGTTTAAATTGTGCTGCAGAATCTAATACAAATGGTCTTAGCTTATTCCAATGTGGTTCTATACCTTTCATGTACGCAGGTGGAGTAGGTTCCCACTGCGATGGGTCTTCAGTATAGATATTGTAATCTGGCATCGTTCGGGTTTCTGCATAATTGTCTGCATTCATCCATGCGATAATTTGCTCGGATATTTGTAAGCCGTAGTTTTTAGCACTGTTGAACTCGTCTTCATTTTGAGTTTTCCAATGGTTGTATAAACTATCTCTGTAAGCTGTAATACGTTCTTTTGAAAAGACCAATTCTTTGGCCACATTCATATAAGCGATAACAGAAGCTAATTGTAAGTTCGATGCTTCGGCAGTGTTTTCAGTATCTAAAGTCTCCAATCCATTAAGTTGATTAGCTAAAGATTGATAGGTACTGCTATTTTGATTTAAGGTTTCGTAAGCTGCAATATTTGGATAAACATAAATTCTGCTGGCTACAGGTGGAGAGAAAATATCATGAACCATAACTTCTGTCAACTTGTCAACGGCTGCATGATAATCATCAGTAGTTATTGTAATAGGTTCTTTTTCTTTGCTACAGGAAAAACATGTGAAAAGAATACCAAGGAGAATTGAATAGTATTTTAATTTCATGACTTTATTTCTGATAAGAATACACTTTTATGTCATCATTATTGGAGACCACTATCACTAAATTTTTGTCTCTCATTGTTAGAGTTTCAATTTGCTTTACTTGACTATTGAAAGGTTCCATACCATAATTTGAAACTGAGTTATAACTAGAATTATCTTCCACCAAAAGTCCTTTTAAAGCGGTATAAGACCCATGATATGTATTGACTTTATATGAGTTGCCACCAATGAGCAATTTAGAATCTTTATTCATGTCAAGTGTAGAAAAAGTATTGATTGGGGCCAATTGAAAGGCGTCTGGTAAAATGAAAAATTCGTTAAAATTGCCGTTGTCATTTTTCAAATAGCCAGATGCCAAAGTATGTACTTCGTATTTATCTGCCATATCAATGGAGCCTTGGGTCATAACTTCTTCAATAGTTTTGCCTGCATAACGCGAATGACTCGTATATATTTTATTAATAACGTTCATTTGTGCAGCAAGTTCGTCTTTAGAATTCAAAGGATAATATTTACCATCTTTATTATAAGCCAATAAAGTTTCAGCTTTTCCATTTTCATCAAAATCATCATGATACATTACTAATGGACCATCAAAATTAAGGTTGAATTTTGTGTTTGTTCCCCAATTTCCTAATAGGATGTCTTGGTCTCCATCGCTATCAATATCAAAAGTTGTTATGGATTGCCAAAGCCCATTGATGTTTTTAGGTACATCCATTAATTGAAGATTACCATTGCTATTGATGTAAATTTTTGGAGCGTCCCATTCTGTCGCAACAAGCAAATCCTGTATGTTGTCGCCATTAATATCTTTCCATTGCGCATCATTAACTTTTGAGGATAACTTAAAATTATCATCCTTTGAAAAGTTTCCTTTACCATCATTTACTAATAGGTAAGATTTTACAGATTTCCCAAAATCCATGACATCTGCCAGATTGCCAACGAACAAGTCAGTATCGCCATCATTATCATAATCGTAGGTTTCAACTGTGGTTGTTACAAGTGTGTTATCTGGAATTTGATTTTGAGAACGTGTAAACTTCCCTTCATTATTTATATACAAGCGATCATTTTGAAGCTCCTTATTTTTAAATTCATTTACACCTGAAGCGACATACAGATCTAAATCACCATCATTATCAGCATCAAAAAAAGTAGCGTCATTATCTTCGAATGAAGCATCTTCCTCAAAGCTAATTTGTTGCGATAATTTAAAATCAGTGCCTGTGTTCAAATAGAGTTCGGCGACTTTTCCTGAAGCGTTTCCGATGAAAAGGTCTTCAAAACCATTACCGTCCACATCAGCTATAGCTACTGCAGGACCTTGCATTGAAATCTTATACGGAATCAATTTTTCTTGGGCAAAATCGTTGTAACGGTCTTCTTTATGCGTGTAATCTAACAATGATTCTTTTTTGAAGATATTGTTGTTATTAGAAGCGGTTTTATAATCATAAAACGTATTGGTAGAAGCATATGTGATGTTTAAATGCTGATTGGTTTCAGGGTTTTTAATGGTCTGTAATTCGTTGTTTGGCCAAATGACTTGAATTGAATCTATGCTATTGGCATCGTTCAATCCAAAATGTAATTTACTTTCTATAGAAGACAGAAATCCTCTAGATTTAAACAATTGCTTCATTTGTGATTTTCCGTTGCTATATACCAACGCTTTTGTACCAATACCTTCTTTATTAGAACCTTTGTATTCAAAATCCAAAGAGATATAATTTCTTAAACTATCAGTGGTGTTTTTATAAAGTCCTACAGGTTCACTGTAGTTATTGGTCACCAAATCTAAATCACCATCTAGGTCTAGATCAACATATATCGCTCCATTGGATAAATTGGGTTGTTTCGCAATCCAATCGCCAGTTTTACTTTCAAATTTTGTGGAATTGCCTTTAAAAATTTCGTTACTCACTTTACCGCTGGTCATTTCGTTGATGGAGTTGAATAACCATTCCAAACCTTCAGCTTCAGAGCGTCCTTTAAAAGCACTGGAAACATATTTTTTAAAATCGAGTCCATTAGGACGTCTGAGAATGCCATTTGAAATAAATAAATCCTGATGACCATCATTATTATAATCAGCAAAAAGAGGTGCCCAACTCCAATCCGTATCCGCAACTTCATTCAACAAGGCAGTTTCCTGAAAATAGGTTCCGGAACTATTAATTTGCAGCATATTTCTGGCGTATTGATCCTTATAGCCCAAATTTGTAAGATGGGTTTGCATGTTAAACATGGCGTCATCACCTTCGGTCTCCTTTAAGATACGTTCTTCTTTAGGCAACATATCTAGTGTTATTAAATCTTGAAATCCATCGCCATTTATATCTGCGGCATCACTTCCCATTGAGAATCGGCTAATGGTAGTAAATGCATCGTCAATCTTTTCGGTAAAAGTGCCATCCTGATTATTGATGTAATAATAGTCATCTTCATGAAAGTCATTACAAACATAGATGTCGTCCCAACCATCGTTATTAAAATCAGCAACCGAAGCGCTTAGTCCATAACCATTAACACCACCGTAGATATTGGCTGCTTCGCTGACATCCGTAAATTTTCCGTTGTCATTTTTCAAAAGTACATCACCAACTAAAGGAGCACGCTCATTACGTAATTCTGCTCTACCGTGAGAAAGCGTAGTATGCACAGCATGGTTAACTATATAGACATCTAAGTCATCGTCCTTATCATAATCGAAGAAATAGGCTTGTGTAGAATATCCTTTAAAATCGAGACCATAGTCTTTTGCCTTTTCGGAAAAGGTACCATCTCCGTTGTTTATGTATAACTCATTATGTCCTTCAAAATCCAAAAGTCCTGACACGGCACAAATATAAATGTCTAACAACCCGTCATTATTTATGTCTACCATGGTCACACCAGTTTGCCAACTTGCATTCCCAGAAATATTAGCTGTTGCTGAGACGTCTTCAAAATTTAAATCCCCTTTGTTAAGATACAACTTGTTGTCTCCAGTATTAGCGACAAAAAACAAATCGGATAACCCATCGTTATTAATATCTCCTGTAGCGACACCACTTCCATTATAATAGTAGATGTAGTTAATGATACTGTGCTGTGGGTCTTCAGAAACAAAATTCACAAAATCTAAACCAGAATCTTGCTCAGATACTTTAGTTAAGAGGTACGAGGGTTTTGTAATTTCTTTTTCCTTGTCTTTAGTACAAGCAAATAGAATAGCCATTGCAACCAAGGCTAAGTATATCTTTTTCATAAAATTATGATGGTTAATCAACACTGCAAAAGTAATGATTTTTTAACAAACATTTAACACTGTGACTGCTAAATAAATAGCTCGTCATCTATGTTGTTAATCAGTTATTAAGCCTTAAAAAGTTATGTCTTTACTAGATTTTTGCTCTTAATGAGAAGTAATCCAATAAACATAAAGAGTCCATTGATGATTAAGATTTCAAAACCAATTTCGTATCCATTAAATAGTTCCTTGGAATACATATTAAGTATATAAGAAATGAGAGGTGATATAATAGCGATCACCCAAACCAGGCGATCTTTAATTTGAAAATTGGTCAATAAACCAAACGCAAACAGACCAAGAAGTGGTCCGTAAGTATAACCAGCTGCTTTAAATAATTCCCAGATCACTGACACATCAGTAAAAATGATGTCAAATAATAGAATGACCAATATGAGTACGATGCTAAAACCAATGTGAACACGCTTTCTAATTTGTTTTCTTTCTGCTTCTTTCTTGTTTTCAATTTCCACGATGTCAATGCAAAATGATGTGGTTAATGACGTTAAGGCAGAGTCTGCACTCGAATATGCAGCGGCAATAAGTCCCAAAAGGAAAAATGCCGATGTCACTACACCAATTTGAGGTAACATAGCAATCGTGGGAAAGAGGTCATCTTTTTTAGCAGTTATGCCATTAATTTCAGCATATTGCGTAAGCATTAGCCCTAAAACCATAAATAGCATGTTCACAAAAATCAAGACAATGCTAAAGGACACCATATTTTTTTGTGCATCCTTAAGGTTTTTACAAGTCAAGTTTTTTTGCATCATATCCTGGTCCAATCCTGTCATGGTTATGGTGATGAAGATTCCAGATAAAAAGCTTTTCCAAAAGTACTGAGGATCATTACCGTTTTCAAAAAAGAAGGTTTTACTTAAATCACTTCCCATGGCATTATCTACAACTGCAGAAAAACTATTTAAATCCAAGGCTGATGCTAAAAAAACTATGGTGACGACAACAGAAACCAACATAAAAAGTGTTTGGAGCGTATCCGTAAAAATTATGGTTTTAATGCCTCCTCTAAATGTATAGAGCCAAATAAGAGCAATCGTTATTATTACCGTTATGGCGAAGGGAACATCAAATAAATCAAAAACCAAAAGTTGTAATACCTTAGCTACTAGAAACAACCTGAAAGCTGCTCCCACGGTTCTTGAGATTAAAAAGGCTATAGAGCCGGTTTTGTAACTTACATTTCCAAATCTTTCCTTTAAGTAAGTGTATATAGATGTAAGATTGAGTCTATAATAAAGTGGGAGTAGCACATAAGCAATAATCAAATAGCCAAAAAAGTAACCAAAAACTACTTGCATATAGCCAAACTGCTTGGCTTCTACAGCTCCAGGAACGGAAATAAATGTGACTCCAGATAACGATGCACCAATCATTCCAAAAGCTACTAAATACCATGGAGCGGATTTATTGGCTTTAAAAAAGGCTGCATTAGAATCTTCCTTTCCTGTGAAATAGGAGATAAGAACCAAAAGGCCAAAATAACATCCGATTAAAACCAATATTGAAGCTGGACTCATAAAACTGAAGTTTTTTAAGAAAATTTTATGAAAAATAGTACATTTGAAAAAAAAAGCTACTTAAAAATTGATTTTTATGAAAAAGATTATTCTTTTAATGGGTGCTGTGCTATTTGCGGTTAGTATGTCTGCCCAAGATTATCAAAAACTTATTGCAGAGGGAACACATACTGTAGAACATATTAGCGAGGTGGCAGAGAGTCATTTTGATTCTGTAGGTAGAGATAGAGGTACTGGTTATAAACCATTTAAACGTTGGCAATATTTTGCAGAGCGTGCCATGGACGAAACAGGCAAACTAAAGTCTCCTGAATATTATTATAATGAGTTACAGAATTATAACGCTAGAATAAACAATGAAGGTATTGCTTCTAGAACCGTTGTAGGTACTTGGGAAGAAATGGGGCCGACATATTGGAGTGCAACCTCTGGTTGGAATCCTGGTGTAGGTCGTATTACATCTATAGCTATTGATGAAAGCAATATGAACCATATCATTGCAGGTAGTGAAACCGGAGGTGTTTGGAAAAGTACAGATGGAGGTTCTTCATGGACAGTCCTCACAGATAATCTCGCCAATATAGATGTGTATGCCTTAGCAATAGACCCTTTAAATAGTTCTACGTATTATTGGGGATCTAATGGAGGTACGATTTTTAAATCCACTGATGGTGGATCTACTTGGACGCTTCATGGTAGTTTACCGGCAGGATTCGTCAACAAAATTCTTGTTGATCCGACCAATACTTCTAAAATATATGCTAGTGCCCAAAGTGGTGGACTTTATAAGTCTACCGATGGAGGGTCTACCTGGACTATAATAGATGCTAGTGCAACAACGGGTTATGATTTTGAGTTTAAACCAGGTGATCCTAATACAGTCTATGCAAGTGGTTCACAGTTTTATGTTTCAACAGATGGTGGAGTCACTTTTTCAATAGATGATGGGTTAGGAGCTTGGACACAAGAATTTGTTTCAGGTTCTACAACTTGGACGACTTCAGATTCTAATCAAAACAATACTGTAAGTCCTAAAACAGGAAATAAACTAGGGTTTTTCTATATAAACAACTTTTCTACACCTGTGACAAGGTTAGTTACGCCATCAATGAATTTGAGCGGTGCTGTTAATCCACAAGTAAATTTTTCTTATACACAAGTTAACTGGGCAGGAGATATAGATGAACTAAGAGTTTTATATAAGACCTCTGCAGGTGGGAGCTGGATAGAATTGGCACATTACACAGCAGAGGTAACAAGTTGGGCGGACATAACTATTAACTTGCCTAATCCCTCATCAGATTATTATGTAGCGTTTGAAGGAACATCCAACTATGGAAGAGGATTGACTTTAGATGATATTTCTGTTGAAGCCAATAATTTGGGTGTTGTCTTTTCTGAAGGTTTTGAAACTTCATCAAATGAATTCGGCTCAGGGCCAAAAATGATTGGCGTTTCACCAGATAACCCATCAATAGTTTACGTACTTGAAGCTTCTGGTGGTATATATGGCGGTTTTCATGTGTCATCGGATAATGGTAATACGTTTACAAAACGAAATCATCATTCTCTTATAAATTATTTTGGTTATGACAGTAATGGATTTGATAGCTTAGGGCAGGCACCTAGAGATATGGATATAACGGTTAATCCTAATGATGTTAATGATGTGCATATAGCAGGTATTAATACCTGGCGCTCCACTGATGCTGGGGTAAGTTTCAGTATTACATCACAATGGACACCAGGCGCAGCGTTCAATGAAAATATTGGGTATTGCCATGCCGATGTGGATTTGATGATGTTTGCTGGTACAGGTGCTAATGCTAAACTTTTTGTAGGAACCGATGGTGGTATATACGTAGCTAACGACCCTACAAATGTTTCGTCTTCATACTATACGGATCTAACACCAGGTATGGGTATTAGACAATTTTATAAAATAGGAATTAGCCAAACGGATCCTGTAGTGGTTACTGGTGGATCGCAAGACAATGGTACATCAACAATGGATGTTAATGGTAACTGGAAGGATTGGTTAGGTGCCGATGGTATGGAGGGCTTTGTAGATAAAGATAACATCCAAACAATGTATGGTACTTTGCAATTTGGTTCTCTATATAAAACCTCAAATGGTGGAAGTATAAGCTTTAGTATTCCTCAACCAGACGGAAAGGGTGGTCAGAATAACTGGAATTGGGTTACTCCACTCGAGCAAGACCCTATTTCGCTAAACACGCTATATGTTGCTTTTGACGAAGTATATAGATCTGTTGACGGAGGTAATAATTGGACGTCAATATCACAGAATTTTGGTGCCAATATAGATCACTTTAAAGTGGCACCGACCAATAATAGTAAAATGTATTTGGCAATTGACGGAGCATTCTGGTATTCTGCTAATGGTGGTTCAATATGGACGCAATCTTCTTTAAACTTAAATGGTGGTAGAATTAACGAAATTGCGGTGCATCCTACGAATCCAGATAAGATTGCTATCGCAACGACTAATAGCGAAAAAGTTTATGTTAGTACTAATAATGGGTTGAGTTGGACATCGATGCGATGGGACTTACCTAACTTTTCATCTCAGGCATTAGCTTGGCAAAATAATGGTGATGACGGTTTGTATGTAGGTATGAATTATGGTGTGTATTATACGGACAACGGTTTAGGAAATACTTGGGTGCCATTTAATAATGGTTTACCAAATGTGCGAATTAATGAATTAGAGATCAATACTGCGGATAACCGAATATATGCAGCGACTTATGGTAGAGGATTGTGGAGATCAAATGTATATGATGAAAGTTTATCAGTTGATGAATTTGAAGTCAATGATTTTACACTATACCCAAACCCAGCCAATAACGAAGTAAACCTAAAATGGAACAAACCAGATGATGTAAGTGTTAGAGTTTATAATACACTTGGTAAGATAGTGTTCTATGGCAATAAGGTGAATCTTCAGAACGGGTTTAAAATTGATGTATCTTCTTTCGATTCCGGGCTTTATTTCGTGAAAGTGAATAGCGTAAATGGTGAAATCACCAAGAAACTGATCTTAAAATAATAACCAATCAAATTTCAAAAAAGCCCATTTGTAAACCATTTACATTTGGGCTTTTTTTAGTTCTAAAATCAGTAACTTCGCACTTATGGAATTTTCTTCAAAACTTTTGGAAAACGCAGTCAATGAGATGTCGCAATTGCCGGGAATTGGTAAGCGAACTGCGCTTAGATTGGTGTTGCATTTGTTGCGTCAACCAGAGCACCAAACGTTTCAATTATCTGATGCCTTATCTAAAGTTAGAGCAGAAATCAACTTTTGTAGATCCTGCCATAATATTAGCGATAAAGAGCTTTGCGAGATTTGCGCAAATCCAAACCGCAATGAAGCATTAATCTGTGTTGTTGAGGATATTAGGGATGTTATGGCTATTGAAAATACAAGCTCTTTTAAGGGATTGTACCATGTTTTGGGTGGAAAAATATCACCTATGGATGGGATTGGGCCTCAAGATTTAAATATCAATTCCTTAGTAGAAAAAGTAAAATCAGGTCAGGTAAAAGAACTAATTTTTGCCATGAGCCCAACGATGGAAGGAGATACGACTAACTTTTATATCTTCAGACAAATTCAAGATTATGATGTTGAAACATCTACAATCGCCAGAGGTGTAGCAGCAGGTAATGAATTGGAATATACCGATGAGATTACTCTTGGACGTAGTATAATAGATCGCGTTCCTTTTGAAGCGTCCTTAAAATCTTAAGTACAATTTGAAGCTATCCATAATCATACTTAACTATAACGTGCGCTACTTTTTAGAGCTCTGTTTAAAAAGCGTAGAAGCCGCGATTAAGGATGTGGCAGCTGAAGTTATTGTTGTGGATAATAATTCACCAGACGATAGTTGCGAGATGGTAAAGCGATTATTTCCTTCTGTAAAATTGATAGAGAACAAAGAAAATTTTGGTTTTTCAAAAGGGAATAACATTGGAGTAGCTGAAGCCAAAGGAGAGTATCTATGTATTCTTAATCCAGATACGG
This sequence comes from Winogradskyella sp. MIT101101, assembly GCF_047126865.1. Lineage (NCBI taxonomy): Bacteria > Pseudomonadati > Bacteroidota > Flavobacteriia > Flavobacteriales > Flavobacteriaceae > Winogradskyella > Winogradskyella sp. MIT101101. The sequence goes on from NZ_CP138982.1 coordinate 3,138,723, forward strand.
TTGTTGCGGAAGATACCTTTACGAAGATTCTCAAATTTGCCGATTCAAAGTCACAATTGGGAATTGTAGGTTGCCAGCTTATTGATGGCAAGGGTGAATTTTTACCTGAAAGTAAACGACAAATTCCAACACCAAAAGTAGCTTTTCAAAAGTTATTTGGTAATACCAAAAATTACTATACCAATGCATTAAAGGCTAATGAAGTAGGTGAAACAGATATTTTGGTAGGAGCATTTATGGTCTTAAAAAGAACGATTTACAATGAGGTCAATGGTTTTGATGAGGATTATTTTATGTATGGAGAAGACATTGATTTGTCTTACAAGATTTTAAAGGCAGGTTACAAAAATTATTATTTTGGTAAAACAGCTATCATTCATTTTAAAGGTGAGAGCACATTAAAGGATAAGGTTTACGCTCAACGCTTTTATGGCGCCATGGAAATTTTTTACAATAAACATTTTAAGAATAATTCCTTAATGGCAGTTTTTGTAAAGCTAGGTTTAAAGCTGTTCACCAAAAGAGGACGGCCAGTTAAAAAAGCGGATATAAAACCTTTGGGAAGTACAATCATTTCAAACCAAATATTAAAAGAATTAAAAACCAAACTTGTACGGCCTATAACATTTACCAAAAATCTTGAAGAGATAGCGAGTAATACCCAAATTGTTTTTGATTCTGTTGATGTAGATTTTAAAACTATGATTCATTTTATGAAAACTAATGAAGCTTCCAATCAAAATAGCTATAGAATATTAGTAAAAAATAGTAATTTTATCCTAGGAAGTGACAGCAATGAGGCTAAAGGAGAGGTTATTCATTTTTAATTTTTAGTTGAATAAAAATCAACAAAAAACACTATTTTTTATTAATTTTGCAGTCGATTAGCTAATAAAGACCTTCAAATTAAAGATATGGCAAAGTTTGAACTTAAGTTACCTAAGATGGGAGAGAGTGTTGCGGAAGCAACTATAACCTCTTGGCTTAAAGATGTAGGAGATACTATTGAAGCTGACGAAGCAGTTTTGGAAATTGCTACGGACAAGGTAGATAGTGAAGTACCAAGTGAAGTTGATGGAGTTTTGGTAGAAAAATTATTCGAAGTTGATGATGTTGTAAAAGTTGGACAAACCATTGCTGTCATTGAAATAGAAGGTGGAGCCACTGCAGATGATGAAGCTCCAGCTGCAGAACCAGTAAAAGAAGAAGCTCCTAAAGCTGTAGCAGAAGTAGCACAAACAGTGGTTGCTGCTAAAGAAACTGTAGAACCAGTAGTGTCTTCAGGAGACCGTTTCTATTCTCCATTGGTAAAGAATATTGCCAAAAAAGAAGGTATGTCTCAAGCGGAACTCGATAGTGTTCCAGGTACTGGCAAAGACGGACGTGTAACCAAAAACGATATAAAGAGTTATTTAGAATCTCGAAGTTCTGCACCAGTTTCTTCAGCTAAACCTGAAGCGCCAAAGCAAGAGGCTTCTCAAAATACAGTCCAACCACCAAAAAGTAAAGAGGCAGAAAAACCTGCTCCAGCACCTACGGTTTCTTCAGGTGAAGACGAAATTATAGAAATGAGCCGTATGGGCAAACTCATTTCCAAGCACATGGTAGATTCTGTGCAGACATCTGCGCATGTTCAGTCGTTTATAGAAGCCGATGTCACCAATATCTGGAACTGGAGAAACAAGCACAAAGACAGTTTTAAAAAGCGTGAAGGGGAAAACCTAACCTTTACTCCAATTTTTATGGAGGCTGTGGCTAAAGCCATAAGGGATTATCCAATGATAAATATCTCGGTACAGGGAGACAGTATCGTTAAAAAGAAGCATATCAATTTAGGTATGGCTGCTGCTTTAGCGGATGGTAATTTAATTGTGCCAGTAATTAAAGATGCCGATCAACTTAACTTATTGGGTATGGCTAAAAAAGTTAATGATTTAGCTAGTCGAGCCAGAGAAAACAAATTAAGCCCAGATGATATACAGGGTGGAACTTATACTGTGACGAATGTAGGTACATTTGGAAGCATTATGGGAACTCCAATTATTAATCAACCACAAGTTGGAATCTTAGCATTGGGTGCCATTAGAAAAGTACCAGCGGTTATAGAAACTCCGCAAGGTGATTTTATAGGTATCCGTTACAAGATGTTCTTATCGCATTCCTATGACCATAGAGTGGTTAACGGCGCTTTAGGTGGACAGTTTGTAAAAGCCGTTAAGGATTATTTAGAGGCTTGGGATGTGAATAGAGAAATTTAGATAATTGTCATGCTGAACTTGTTTCAGCATCTCACATATAATTAAAAGCTCAGTTTAAGGACTGTGCTTTTTTTCATTTGGTTAAATGCTATTCTACTTATTCTAACTACCTTTGCACAAATTAATAGCACATGCAACTCAACCTTAACAAACCCATCTGTTTTTTCGATTTGGAAACTACAGGAATCAACATATCTAAAGACAGGGTCGTAGAAATATCAATTCTCAAAGTGCATCCTGATGGCAAAGAGGAAACCTACACAAAAAAGGTGAATCCGACCATTCCGATTCCGCCCGAAGTGACATTAGTGCATGGGATTTCTGATGACGATGTTGCCGACGCACCAACCTTTAAGGACATTGCCAAAGATGTGCACAACATGATTAAGGACTCAGATTTAGGTGGTTTTAATTCTAACCGTTTTGATATTCCGCTATTGGCAGAGGAAATGTTACGTGCCGAGGTAGATTTTGATATGAAAAATAGAGTTGCTGTAGATGTGCAGACCATTTTTCACAAAATGGAGCAGCGTACACTGAGCGCAGCCTATAAATTCTATTGTGACAAAAATTTAGATGATGCCCATAGCGCTGAAGCGGATACTAAAGCGACTTACGAAGTTTTAAAAGCGCAATTGTCCAAGTACGATAATCTTGAAAACGATACTAAGTTTTTAGCGGATTTCAGTTCTCGCAAGAAGTTTGCCGATTTTGCTGGCTTTCTCATTTTCAATAAAAAAGGCGAAGAGTGTTTTTCTTTTGGCAAGCACAAGGGAAAGCGTGTTGTTGATGTTATGGAGCAAGAACCTGGCTATTTTGGTTGGTTACTCAATGCCGATTTTCCGTTGTATACCAAAAAAGTGTTAACTGCAATTAAGTTGAGACAGTTTAATAATAAACTAAGTTAGAAGTTCAACAATCTAATAATCTAGAATGAAACTCATCTGCATAGGTCGCAACTACACTGACCATATTAAAGAATTAGAAAATGAAAAGCCAACAGATCCTGTGGTGTTTTTAAAACCAGATACTTCAATTTTGTTGAAGAAGCAACCGTTTTTTATTCCAGAGTTTTCAGACGATGTACATCATGAAGTTGAAGTTTTGGTAAAAATCAAAAAGGTAGGTAAGTACATCGATAAAAAATTTGCACATAAATATTACGATGAAATTGGTCTTGGAATAGACTTTACAGCTCGTGACCTTCAAGCGCAATTGAAAGCCAAAGGTTTACCATGGGAAAAGGCCAAAGCCTTTGATGGCGCAGCAGTTATAGGAAAGTGGTTGCCCAAAACCCAGTTTCAGAATATAGATAACATCAATTTTAGTTTAAAGAAAAATGATGAGGTTGTTCAATCCGGAAATACGGAATTGATGTTATGGAAGATTGATGAACTCATCGAATATGTGTCAAAATATTTTACTTTAAAAATTGGAGATATTATCTTTACTGGCACACCAGCCGGAGTTGGTAAGGTTTTTGCAAACGATAAATTAAAAGGATATATTGAAGACCAAGAAATGTTTTCAATTAAAATTAAATAAATGGCAAAACATTATAAATTAGATCGTGTACGTGAAATGGCCGATAACGACGAAGATTTCGTTATGGCATTGGCAGCAGCTTTTATAGAAGAAGTTCCAGAAGATGCTGAGCGATTAAGAAAAGCTGTGCCAGAAGGCGATTTCTACGAAACATATCAGGCAGCACATAAAATGAAACCAACTGTAGATTTGTTTGAGCTTGGTATTTTAGATAAACTCATAGAAGTGCAAGATTGGGGAAAGTTTGAAAAATCCGACGAGAATGTAGATGCACAACTTCAAATCGTGTTGACCGCTGTAGAAAACGCGACGAATGAGATTAAAGCAGATTTTAATTTATAATTATTTTATCCCTAAGACTTCTTTAGACATGTGCATGGTTACAAGCATGTGTGGTAAATCTACAGTTTCAGCTATTTTAAGATTACCAGCTAAAGAACATAAAGCATAGGCCTCATGTTCACTAAGTTTGTGTTCTTTCATTAAATAATCTACCATGTAGAGTGTTGCTTTTTTTGCAGCACTATCGATGGTCGTTCCAAATCCTGTGGTGGCATAATAATCTTTGGTTTCATACTGAGGCTCTTTCATTGATTTGTCTTTTATCAACTCAATTTCGTAGATTATTCTTAACGGAACTTCTATGGCAGTACCGCAAACTTCACCTAAACCTTGTACGGCATGTCCATCACCAATAGAGAACAATCCTCCTTCAACAAAGACAGGAAAATAAACCGTAGTGCCAACCGTCATGTTTGGGTCATCCATATTTCCGCCACTTGCTCTTGGTGGAATGGTGCTCAACAGCTCTTGTGTTGCGGGAGCTACTCCCATTACTCCGGGAAATGGATTGAGTTGTAATTGTATGGAATCATTAAAGTTAACTTTAGTTTTGTCATCTTTTAAATCGTATATCCTCAGGTATTCACCCTTAATGGAATCAGCGACAAAGCTAAAGCCTGGGTAGATGGCATTCCAACCCCAATCTCCTAACTCAATCTCATGTAATGTTACCTTTAATACGTCACCTGGTTGAGCTCCTTCAACATAAACAGGTCCAGTTAAGGGATGGATGGGTTCAAAATCAAGATTTGCTAAATCTTCAATAGTAGAATTTAAATTAAACTGTTCATCACTTGCATCTTCCGTATAAGCTTCAATGATAGCACCTGACTTTACTGTGAGAATTGGTGGGATGGAGCTGCTAAATTTATTGTGTGTTTGTTCCTTGGTGATTGTGAAATCTGGTTTTAAGCTGTTTTCTACTTCCGCTATTTCTTCGATTTTACTTTCCTTCTTTTCTTGACATTGAAACAGTATGATGCAACAAAGTACAAGTTTTACTAAAGTTTTAAAGGTGAGTTGGTTAGTCATAACTGATAAATTTTGGAATAATTATCCTTTAAATTTAATGAATAAAATACTATATAGTCTTAAATTTGATTTTTAATTAAAATACCCTTAACCATTGACGGCTGAAATTATTACCATTGGAGATGAAATCCTTATCGGACAGATTGTTGATACAAATTCGGCATTTTTAGGAAAAGAGCTCAATAAGGTAGGGATATCTATCTACCAAATTACATCCGTACAAGACGATAAAAATCATATTCTTAAAGCGCTCAAGGAAGCAGAGGATAATGCTGACATTATAATTGTCACTGGTGGATTAGGGCCTACAAAAGACGACATCACCAAACATACCATTTGCGAATATTTTAACGACACCTTAGTTGAAAACAAAGACGTTCTTGCACACATAGAGCATTTGTTTTCAACATATATCAGTACACCAATTTCAGATTTAAACCGCAGGCAAGCGCAGGTGCCTTCAAAAGCAAAAGTATTGATGAACCAGTTTGGTACAGCACCAGGAATGTGGATAGAGAAAAATAAAAAGGTATTTGTATCGCTTCCAGGTGTGCCTTATGAGATGAAAGGATTAATTACTAATGAGGTTATACCAGCATTAAGAAGAAAATTCAAGTTCCCTTATATAAAACACAGAACGCTTTTAACCTATGGCTTAGGAGAAAGTGCTATAGCCAATAGGATAGAGGCTTGGGAAGACGCCTTACCAGATTTTATAAAATTGGCGTATTTACCAAATTTGGGACGTGTTCGTTTGCGTTTATCTGGTATTACATTAGATAAAGCCATGCTAGATGCCGAGCTCGAAAAACAAATAGCATTGGTATTGCCTCAGATTGAAGACATTTTTGTGGGTTTTGAAGAGGATATTTCACTAGAAGCTATTGTTGGTAAGCAATTAACCGAATTAGGAAAAACAATTGCCGTTGCAGAAAGCTGTACAGGTGGACAAATTGCAAAAGCGATTACAGCTAATGCTGGAGCATCGAAATACTTTAAAGGTAGTATCGTAAGTTATGCTACTGAGTCTAAGGTAAATATTTTAGACGTTCCTAAGAAAGATATAGAGTCGTATTCTGTGGTGAGTAAAGAAGTAGCTGAGGCTATGGCAGACCATGTTCGAAAGATGTTTAATTCGGATTATGGTATAAGCACTACAGGAAACGCAGGTCCTTCAAAAGGAGATTCTGATGCAGAGGTAGGCACGGTTTGGATTGCTGTTGCCAATGAAGACAAGGTATATTCGGAAGTTTTTAATTTTGGCAATCATCGTGATAAAGTGATTATGAAAGCGACGAATAAAGCCTTTGAAATGCTTCAAAAAGAAATTTTGAAAAAGTAGAGTTTTATGTTTGTTGAAACATAAAGTTTTACTAAATTTGCACCCTGTTTTAAAATAATAAGAGAACGATGTCAAGAGTTTGTGAACTTACTGGGAAAAAAGCGATGGTTGGAAACAATGTTTCTCACGCTATGAATAAAACAAAACGAAAGTTTAACGCCAACTTGGTTAAGAAGCGTTTTTTTATTCCTGAAGAAGATAAATGGGTAACATTAAAAGTTTCTACATCTGCATTAAAGACTATCAATAAAATTGGTATCAGTGCAATGTTAAAAGAAGCTAGAGCAAAAGGATTTTACAAATAATAGCGTAGCGCTTAAGTCAATTTACAATGGCAAAGAAAGGAAATAGAATACAGGTTATCTTAGAGTGTACAGAGCACAAAGCTTCTGGTCAACCAGGAACTTCAAGATATATTACAACGAAAAACAAAAAGAATACGCCAGACCGTATGGAGATTAAAAAATTTAATCCTATCCTTAAGCGTATGACAGTTCATAAAGAAATTAAGTAATAATTAGAGATTTTCACTTAAGTGAAAATGTCAAATAACTCGCAGAGGTATGGCAAAGAAATCAGTAGCGTCTTTACAGACAGGATCAAAAAGATTGACAAAAGCTATTAAAATGGTGAAATCACCAAAAACTGGATCGTATATGTTCGTAGAATCAGTGATGGCACCAGAATTTGTCAATGACTTTTTAAACAAGAAATAAGCTGCAATTATATTGTAGATTTACAAAACTGCTTTCGTTTGAAAGCAGTTTTTTTATGGCTATATTTGAGCAAATCTGACAAACTAGCAGTAAACTATTAAAGGCAAGGTTGTTGTGTTGGGTTTTAGGCGTTAATTTAGTATCTACAAGGTTTTAATAAACCTTGCAGGAAACAGGTTAGGCTTTTGTGAGTCGCTTCCCGAAAAAAAAGATAGGAAGAACTCAAACATATCGCTTTATCTTTAACGCATTAAAGAACGACTAAACGAAAAACGACTAAACAATAACATGAGTTTTTTTAAAAAAATATTCTCTTCCGAAAAGAAAGAAACCCTAGATAAAGGTTTAGAGAAATCTAAATCCACTTTTTTCAATAAATTAAATAAAGCCGTTGCAGGAAAATCTAAAGTAGATGATGACGTTTTAGATAATCTTGAAGAGGTCTTAGTAACTAGTGATGTTGGAGTCAATACTACCCTTAAGGTTATTGAGCGTATTGAAGAGCGCGTGGCTAAGGATAAGTATTTGGGAACTTCAGAGCTCAACCAAATTCTTCGAGAAGAGATTGCAGGTCTTTTATCTGAAACCAATTCTGGAGAAGAAACAGAATATAAAATTCCAGAATTACCAGCTCAAGAAAATGGGCAAAAAACACCATACGTACTTATGGTAGTTGGTGTTAATGGTGTTGGTAAAACCACAACTATAGGTAAACTAGCATACCAGTTTAAAAAGAAAGGCTTAAAGGTAGTTCTTGGTGCAGCAGATACGTTTAGAGCTGCGGCAATAGACCAGTTACAAGTTTGGGCAGATCGTGTAGATGTGCCAATGATAAAACAGAAAATGGGTTCTGATCCAGCTTCTGTGGCATTTGATGCGGTGCAATCTGGTGTTAATCAAGATGCAGATGTAATTATCATTGATACGGCTGGTAGATTACACAACAAAGTCAACCTTATGAATGAGCTCACCAAAGTAAAACGCGTGATGCAAAAAGTGGTTGGTGATGCACCACATGATGTGTTATTGGTTTTAGATGGCTCTACTGGTCAAAACGCTTTTGAGCAAGCTAAGCAATTTACGGCAGCTACTGAAGTGACGTCTTTGGCAGTAACCAAATTAGACGGAACAGCAAAAGGTGGAGTGGTAATTGGAATTTCAGACCAGTTTCAAATTCCTGTAAAGTATATTGGAGTAGGAGAAGGTATTGAAGACTTGCAGGTCTTTAATAAGTATGAGTTTGTGGATTCTTTTTTTAAGTAACAAATTCCTTTTTAAAAAGGAATCTCATTGAGTTGAATAATTATTTTCAATCAAATCCAAAAGTAATATTACGTAATCTTACCTGTTAAGTTTATTCATATCAGCATTGGTTGTTATTGGTAATTCATGGAATATTGTGTCTAATGCGATATCAATGTTTCAAAATCCGCTTATTCCTAAACAGTTATTTTACTACGCTTCATTTGTACCATTTACTGTTATTATTTTCTTTACAATTATTGCTGTAGTCTGTATTCTATTTTTGAGAAGGCAAGAATACAATCTTCAAAAAGTAACCGTGTTGTTTGGTATAATTATTCTATTCTTCATTTTCACGAGCAATATTCATGATTTTTTGATGCATAACAATCCATTTCAACATTAATTGTTTTCGTATTTTTATAAAAAATACAACCATGCGTCACATTTATTTTCTATTCATTTTCCTATTCATTTTTTCCTGCAAAGATTCAAAGTCCAATGACCCTCAGACTCCGACTGAAGCTTCAAAAACCAAAATTGATAATACTGAGGTTGAAGCCGACTCAGACCTAAGTGCCATTTCAACCAAAGACTTTAGGGAGTTTAAAGTACTGGATTCCAGAAATCTCACCAAAGCAAACATTTGGGTAGACATCAATCCACAAATAGAAGATTTTACTGAAGCAGATTACAATCGCTTAAAGCAATATGTTTTAGAGAAAGATATTACCGAGCTGCAAGTCAATAGAACACGCAATAAGTTTACCTATGAAGAACTTACCAAATTCTATCTCTATCGCATAAGAAAGTTTGATAGAGAAAATCCATTGTCATTGAATTCGGTAATTGCTATAAATCCGAATGTTATTGAATCAGCAAAGCAAAAGGATCAAAATTTTAAAGATAGAGGAATGAATAAGCATCCTATTTACGGAATGCCAATTCTGATAAAAGACAATGTAAATACATCAGATATGCCAACTACAGCAGGTGCTGTAGCTTTAAAAAATAATAGAACTGATGATGCCTTTATTGTAAAACAACTTATGTCTAATGACGCTTTAATACTTGGCAAAGCTAACTTAAGTGAATGGGCTTATTTTTTCTGCGGTGATTGCCCAAGTGGTTATTCAGCGATTGGTGGACAAACTCTAAATCCTTATGGAAGACGAATTATGGATACAGGAGGGTCAAGTTCGGGTAGTGGTGTAGCTGTTGCTGCCAACTTTAGTGCAGCGGCAATTGGAAGCGAAACAGCTGGTTCTATCTTATCACCAGCGAGTCAGAATTCGGTTGTTGGTTTAAAACCGACTATTGGCTTAGTAAGTAGAAGTGGTATTGTACCAATCTCATCTACTTTGGATACAGCAGGTCCTATTACCAGATCTGTTAGAGATGCAGGAATAGTTCTCAGTGCAATTTATGGTTATGATAATTCAGACACAAAATCCGTTAACCTCAATACATCTTTTGGTTATTTTGAAAAACCTTCAATGGATGCTCTAAAAGGCAAACGATTCGGCGCTCCAAAACGACTCATAGAAGACACTTTGTATGTAAACGCACTAGAAGTTTTAAAACAACAAGGTGCGGAAATCGTTGAAATTGAAGAAGAAAAATTAGGCTTGCCGAATTTTATTCGGCTTTTAAATCTAGATATGAAGAAGGATTTACCAGTCTATATGGAAAGTTACGCCAATAAAAATATCAAAGAAAGAACTGTATCTGATATGATGGCTTATAACATTAAAGATTCTTTAAATACCATGCCTTATGGTCAAAAGCTTTTTCAAGGTATAGCCGATGATACAGGCGATGAAGAGTTTTTGGAGCGTATCAAGGATACTTTAAAAACCAATGGCAGACAATATTTTGATATACCTATGAAAGCCCATAATTTAAATGGCTTCTTGTCCATAAACAACTACCATGCTGGTTTTGCTGCTGTGGCGGAATATCCTGCGTTGACCGTTCCGATGGGCTATACCAAAAAAGGTGAACCTAAAGGATTAACTTTTATAGCCAAACCTTTTCAAGAAAAGCAATTATTGGAATGGGCTTATGTGTATGAACAGGCTTCTAAAGCACGTAAGGCGCCAAAGGATTATAATTAGCAATTTCAACAATCTAAATTCTACAATCGCATATCGTAAATCATTATGTATCTTTGCAGACTGATTTACAAAAAGCATGCGTACAAAAACCTTAAAGAAAAATAGAATTAATGTCGTTACCCTTGGCTGTAGTAAAAATGTTTACGATAGCGAAGTGTTGATGGGACAGCTTAAAGCTAGTGGCAAAGATGTGGTGCACGAACAAGAAGGTAATGTTGTGGTTATAAACACATGCGGTTTTATCAACAATGCCAAGGAGGAAAGTGTAAACACTATATTGCACTACATGCAGAAGAAAGAAGAAGGCGAAGTTGATAAGGTTTTTGTGACTGGTTGTCTAAGCGAACGCTATAAGCCAGACTTACAAAAAGAAATCCCGAATGTAGATCAGTATTTCGGAACAACGGAATTGCCAGGTTTATTAAAAGCCCTTGGTGCAGATTATAAACATGAGCTCATTGGGGAAAGACTTACAACAACTCCAAAGAACTATGCTTATTTAAAGATTGCTGAAGGTTGCGACAGACCTTGTAGTTTTTGTGCCATTCCGTTGATGCGAGGTAAGCATAAAAGTACTCCGATTGAAGACATTGTTGTAGAAGCAGAAAAGTTAGCTGCTAATGGAGTGAAAGAGCTTATTCTTATCGCTCAAGATTTAACCTACTACGGATTAGACCTATACAAAAAACGAAATCTGGCCGAATTACTCGAACATCTTGTTAAAGTTGAAGGCATCGAATGGATTCGTTTGCATTATGCATTCCCAACAGGGTTTCCGATGGATGTTTTAGATGTCATGAAGCGCGAACCTAAAGTTTGCAACTATTTAGACATTCCTTTACAACATATTTCAGATGCTATTTTAAAGAGTATGCGTCGTGGAACTACAAAAGAAAAGACCACAAAACTATTGAAGGAATTTAGAGCAAAAGTTCCTGAAATGACCATCAGAACTACACTTATCGTTGGTTATCCTGGTGAAACGGAAGAAGATTTTGAAATTTTGAAAGAATGGGTCAAGGAGATGCGTTTTGAGCGTTTAGGATGCTTTACCTATTCGCATGAAGAAAATACACATGCTTATAATCTTGAAGACGATGTACCAGAAGCGATAAAGATGCAGCGTGCTAACGAGATCATGGAAATACAATCCCAGATTTCTTGGGAATTGAATCAAGCTAAGATAGGACAGGAGTTTAAAGTGGTCATAGACAGAAAAGAAGGTAATTACTTTGTTGGTCGTACCGAGTATGATTCACCAGACGTTGATAACGAAGTATTGATTGATGCCACTAAAACCTATCTCAAAACAGGTGAATTTGCAACCATAAAAGTGATTGAGGGGGAAGACTTCGATTTATATGGTGAGGTTATTGCTTAGAAAAAAGCAGGCTTGCGCCTGCTCTTTAACAACCAACTAAATAACTTGTAAATTAAAATTAGTCCCATTGCTTTACAGTTGTAGTTAAACCTTGATATAAAGCAATGCCTGTCCAATCACTTGTTAGATCTTCGCTATCACCAAACCTATATTTAAAGTTATGATCCGCTAAGTTTACATAGGCTAGTCGTCCAGAGATACCCAAATAAGATGTTGAATTAAAATTTTGCGAATTTCCTTTTAAAACAAAATATTTATCACCAGCATTATGTTCTGGTAAAGTTTGGCCTAAGTCAATAAATCCCTCACTGACGGAATTACTAGAGATCTTAACCTTAGCATCCGTTACATTATCATCATCACCTTTATATTTTATAGCAAATACGTATTGTAAAGGAGCGATGTCAACACCATTATTATTTGAATATGTATAATATCCAGAGTCATAACTTATTGATTCACTAGTGTTATAATGTTCGTCTGAAGTACTCGTTTTTTCAACTAAATATAATGCTGTTGCAAGCAAATTATATTCATCTTCAGTTACTTGTATCCACTCACCATTCTGAGCATTTATATAAGCTTGTTGTGAGGTGTTTAAAAATGAAAATATATCATCAATATTGTTTAATGAAATTAGTACACTCGATGTTGCAGTATCAACAGAATTAGTAACTGAGATTGTAGCTTGTATAAGCGGATTGATTTCATAGTCAAACTTTAAAGGATCATTAACAAATATTTCTCCTGTTGTACTATTTATAGCAAATGCTCCATTTGCTGTTTGGCTAGAAATACTATATAATAATGTTCCTGTTAGATTTGTAGCTACGGTACCAAGAGATTGTCCTTCAGTTGGATTTTCGTCTATAGTTTGTAAAATGTCTGAGGCACTTGGAATAAAACTATCGCTGTCTTCATTACTGCATGAAACCATAATAGTCATTAAAGTAATGATAATCAAAAAGCCAATTATATTTTTACTCACATATATAATATTAAGCCTTAGGTGCTCGTGATTTTTTTTTGAAAAATTCATAATGTTTGTGTTTTGTGGTTTAACTTTTGTTTTGGTAGCGACTTGCAACTGGACGTCTGCAGCCTAATCCAGTGCAAGGCACCACAAAACTGGTTTGCCATTAATTAATGACACCACAAACTTATTTTAAGAAGTGCTTAGAGTAAAATAAATCAAGCGGACATTAAGTGGACACACTAAGAATTGGGTTGGACAAAAGGTGGACTAAAATAATTAAATTAATGAAAATCAATTGTTTAAAATATTTACAAAATGACATATGACTATACGAAAAAGACAGATGTGCAATTAAAAAATGGTATATCTAATCAATAGTATGTCCAAAACATAGAATATAGCCATCAATATCTTCAATTTCAAAATCTCTGTTGCCATATTCAGTATCTTGAATAGGCTTTAGTATTGAAACACGCTTGGCTTTAAATTCTTCATAGAGTTGATCTGCGTCTTGTACCCAAATGTAGCAATCCCATGCTCCCTGTACTTTGGTATGCCAACCTGCTTTAATAAATGGAATTCGATTTGGTTGTATATGTCCAGACTCTTTTAATTGCCTAAGCATTACTGAAAAATTATCACGACTCAGAATAGCAAATTTTGGACCTTCTCCAATAAAATCGATTTCAAAACCAAGTTGTTTAGAGTAGAAGTCGACTGACTTTTCTACATTTTCTACAATCCATTGAATACCTACCCTTTTCATTAAAGTTATTATTCTGCCATTTCGTAAGCCTCGCGCATCCAGCCAATCAATTCATCATCTACATCTTCAACAGAATTTAGTTGCACTCTATGTGTGCACATGGTGCCAAATGGTCCTGAATTACCAAGGCGGTCTGTAGTTGGTTTATCAGGTAATTTTAAGCCTAAATCAATTCGTGTTTTTGTGGCTGGTTTTATAAGAACGAATTGACGTTTTCTTATAACACTGACACTTGTCTTTTTTAGAGTGACAGTGACATCATTTCCAAAACCTTTAACAATGGGCAAAAGCTTTTCGTAAATAGGGAAGAGGGTTTCCTTGCCTTTATATTGATTGGTTACCAAATCCTCATTAGAGTTATTGTCGTCTTTAGAAAGTGTAACAATGGTATTAGCAAAGCCATGGGTTACACCATGTTCTGTCTTTAAAAACTTTACGCCTTCAGAGTGTTTGGTAAAGGCTTTTGCTTTTAGAATTTTCTTCCATTCTTCTAATGACTTACCAGTCTTCTCTGGCATATTGTTAATCATGGTTTGTAGTGCGTCGCTCATAGTTTTGAAATTTTATTTTGGTGGTAAACTATTAACATAAGCAAAACTCTGTTCAAAATAGTTGACCATTAGTGCTTTGTTTTCCCAAAGTGATTCAGGTACCAAGACATAATCTTTCATTTTAGCACCGTAGGAATAATAATGACCAGTACTATACTGTTCCATAAACTTAGTCGCTTCATCCTTTGGTAAACGAAGACCAATTTCGGCATCCTTGTTCAACAGGGTAAACATATAACCGTTAGATGAGGTATAAATCATCTTTTTTCCTTTGCGTTCAAAACCGTTACAGGCTTCTGTAATATCATCATATATTTTTAGTGCGTCGTCCCAAGTCATAATTTAACGATATTCTGGGTTTTCAAAATTCCAACGCGTACCATCGTCCCATTCCTCGCGAGAATTTCCGTAAGCAGAATAACCGTTATTTTCCTTTAGCATTTTGGCCAAGTGCAACAGGTTATATGTCATAAATGTGGTATTTCTATTGGTAAAATCATTGTCCTTAGCACCAGATTCCTCATCGCGATAACTTGGTCCAGGACCTGCTTCTCCAATCCAACCGCAATCTGCTTGTGGTGGTATGGAATAGCCAATATGTTGTAAGGCATATAAAATACTCATGGCACAGTGTTTAATGCCATCCTCGTTACCTGTAATAATGCAACCACCAACTTTTCCGTAAAACAGATATTGCCCTTTGTCATTCTGTTTACCGCTCATGGCATAAAAACGCTCTATAAGTTTAGTGGCTACAGATGATTTTTCTCCCAACCAAATTGGTGTGCCGATAATGCAGATATCTGCTGCAAAAATACGCTCAAATAGTTTTGGCCATTCATCCTTATCCCAGCCATATTCTGTCATGTCGGGATAAACCCCTGGTGGCACATCATGGTCTACAAACCTTATTTCCTCAACTTGCACACCTTCCTTTTTCATTATTTTTTTTGAAACATCTATTAAGCCTTGTGTATGGCTCATGCGAGGTGACTTTTTTAATGTACAATTAATGTACATGGCCTTTATATCTGAAAAATCTGGTTTTGACATGGTTTTAGAATTTTAAACTTAGGTACAAAAAAGGTTTCGACTGCGCTCAACCTGACAATTGAACTATATATGCTGATCTACCAAAATAGCATTGCCATCTGGATCTAGGACCACAAAACTTGCAGGACCTGAATCGGAATCGGTTTCAACTTCGCTTGCAAATAAAACATCCTTTGATTTTAAATGCTCTTGAATCTTACGCACATCATCGTATTGCTCTAACGTATTGGCATCTTGGTCCCAACCAGGATTAAAGGTAAGAATGTTGTTTTCAAACATACCTTGAAACAGACCAATCAATGTGGATTCGTTTTTCATGATGAGGTAGTTTTGTCCTAAACTACCAGCAAATACCGAAAACCCTAAATGTTCATAAAAGGTTTTTGATGCCTTAATGTCCTTTACGGCAAGGCTTACAGAAAATGCTCCTAGTTTCATAATCGTTTGATTTTTAATTAGTTCTTAAAGGTAGTGAAATTGGTTAATCAAAAAAAGTCACATCGCGTAATGTGACTTTTCTATGTATTGGTGAGCCGCTTTCAATTGAGCATTCACCTAACACACTTTCTTACAATGAAAGTAGTTTAACCTGTTTTTATTTGCGAAATACTGATTTGTTTCTCACCGGTAAAGCGTTTTGATATTCCGTAGACAGAAAAATAATGTACTTGATCGTCATCTAAATCGACAATTTTTTTATCGTCGAGCGTAAAAATTAAATTTTTATCTGAATTTTCTAAATGTAAGTAGTTGCTTTTTAAAGTGACATTGTATAGGTCATTAATAAGTGGAGCATTATCTAGTTGACCTTCGTACTGAATCACAAAATAATTAAAGGTTTTTTTATTTTTTTCATTTAATGAAATAACAAGTTCACCTGTATTATGTTGATGAAACTTCACGTCAAGTTTAATTGGGTTTATTTTATCAAAAACAATTTCTTTGGATTTCACGGATTCAAAACTTTCCTTTTCTTGGCCGTATGAACTAATAAAAAACAAAGTGAATACGATGCAAAAAAGGAAACCTTTAAGAATAGTTTTCATAATTTAAATTTTAAAAGTTATACATGTCTCAAAATTAAAGAAGCCTTTTTGAAAAAGTCAAGTTCAAAACTGTTAAAAATTGTTAAGCCATCTATGATTTATCAAAGATTTTTGTGATTTAACAATATAGGCTTCCCAAATCCAAGACCTTCCAGTTTATCCAATTGGGTAGCAGCATCACCAACAATCAAATAAATCATTTGGTTGGGTTTAATATAATCTTCAGCTAAGGCTTTTATATCTTCAACGGTCATTTCACTTACTATTGCTTGGCGTTGTTTGGCATAATCGTCATCTAAACCATAGTTGCTAATGTTACTAAGCATGTTGAGTTTTGCTCCTAGGGTTTCAAAAGCTCTGGCAGTACTTTTAAGGGTAAAGCCTTTAGTAACATCTAAGTCTTCCTGATTGTAATTTTTGCCATAATCTTCTAAAATCTGTTTTACTAGACTTGTCGCTTCGTAAGTGACATTGGTTCTAATACCGCTACCTATTCTAAAATAGCCTTCGTGAGCAGTGCCATTAAATCTAGAACTGATACCGTAGGTATAACCTTTGCCTTCACGCAGTTGTTGTGTGAGTTGTGAGGCAAAACTTCCGCCACCAAGTCTGTAATTCATAACCGTTGCAGGATAATAATCCCTGTGCGTAGCTTGTAAAGCAGGATAACCAAAACGGATTACGGATTGTTTGGCATCTGGCACATCGTAGAAATAAACTGTGGATTTTTCAGGGTATAAAGGCATTGGTAATTCTGGTAAAGCAACATCTTTTACTTCCCAATTGTTATTGATGCTTTGCAAGGCATTGACCACTTTTTCTCGTGAAATAGCACCAACCACGTGCATATTGGTCAGATTTGGTGTGAGATTGGTATTGTAATAGTATTGCAGATCCATTATTGAAATGCTATTGACCGAATCCTCAGTACCATTGTTGTTGTATGCCAAAATATTGCTGTCTCCATACAGCAATTTTGAAAATTCATTATCAGCAATACTGTTAGGATTGGCTTTACTACGTTGAATACCACTTATAGTACTTTGCTTCAATAAATCGAACTCTTTTTCATCCCAACGTGGTTCTAAAAGAATCTCAGTAACCAAATCCATTGTGGCATCAAAATGTTTAGATAAGGTGGTGCCAGAAATGGTAATATTATCGCTTGTAGCATACGCATAAATACTGGCGCCCAAACTTTCAATGGCATTCTCTAGCTCTTCTGGAGTTTTATTTTTAGTGCCTTTGGTCATAAGATTAGCTAAAAGATTAGAGACACCAACTTTATCCTTATTTTCTAATAAAAGACCACCAGCAATCTGCATTTCGAATTGAACCAAAGGCACTTCATCATTTTCAATACCATAGACTTTAATACCAGATGATAGTTCTTCTTTCCAAACCTCTGGAATGTTCAGCTCTGGACTTTCGCCATAAGGAGGCTCTACACTTCTATCAAAACTGCTTGGTGTTTTTTCGTAAGTGGCCACAACACTTGGGTCGAAACTTTCTTCCGCGCCTTCGACTATTTTTTCCTCCACAACATTGGCCAATTGCGAATTGTCCAATACCAGATGTTTCTGATTTTTAGGTACAAAACTGGTTGCGATATAGTTTTTATTCTTAATGTAGGTGTTATAAACTCGCATTACATCCTCTGGAGTCACTGCAAGTATATTTTTTACATCTTGATTAATGAAGCCAGGATCGCCAGCAAAGATTTCATACTGAGCCAATTGAAAACCTTTGCCTAAAACGCTTGAAAGGCCTTGATAAAAGTTGGTTTCTTGCCCAGCTTTGATACGGTTGAGGTCTTTTTCTGAAATACCATTGTTTTCAAAATCCTTAAAACCGTCTTGAATAGCCGAAGCCACGTCATTTAAATCCGTTTGATCAAAAGCAGTAACACTTAATGCTAATTGTCCAGCAATTTCAGATGAATTTTGATACATCCTAACATTACTGGTAAGTTGCTCGTCTTCTACAAGAACTTTATAAAGTGGTGCTTTTTTTCCTTGGGTTAAATATTGTGATAATACACTTAGTGCATAAGAATCTGGATGATACTGATAAACCGTTGGCCAGGTCATGGTTAATCTTGGTGCTCTTGCAAAATTATCTTCGTAATATAAACGCTTAGACGACTTTAAATTAACAGGCTGTTTTTCAATTTTTGGAATGTCTTCTCCACGTGGAATTTCGTCAAAATACTTTTTCACCCAAGCTTTGGTTTGCTCCACATCAATATCTCCTGCAATGGTTAATGTTACATTGTTAGGCACGTACCAACGTCTAAAAAACTCTTTAACATCGGCTAAAGTTGCGTTTTGTAAATCTTCCAAAGACCCAATCACTTCCCAACTGTAAGGATGCCCTTCAGGGTAAAGGTTTTTGTTTATGACATAGGAATTATGTCCATAAGGCTGATTATCTACACGTTGACGTTTTTCATTTTTAACTACTTGTTTTTCCTTTGCCAAAACGGGTTCGGTTACCGTATTTATGAAGTATCCCAATTTATCGGCCTCTGCCCAAATCATTTTTTCCAAAGCATCTTTTGGTACGGTTTGAAAATAGTTTGTTCTATCTCTACTTGTTGAACCATTAGCACCAGAGCCACCAATACGTGCGCTCATTTGGTCGAGTCCGCCTTTGCCCAGATTTTCGGATTCTAAGAATAATAAATGCTCAAACAAATGTGCAAAACCGGTTCTGCCTTCTTTCTCTCGTGCAGAACCTACGTGAGCAGTTAAGGCTACAGCTGCCACAGGATCGGATCTATCTACATGAAGAATAACTTGTAGGCCATTATCTAAAGTAAATTTTTCGTAATCCACTTTAAATTCTGGTGTGGTGTCTTTGGTTTCGTTTTGTTTACAGGAATAAAGTGCTGTTAAAACAAAAAGGCTTAGGATAAGTGATTTAAGATGTTTCATTATATATAGTTGATTGATTTTATTCTAAAATTTTAATTGAACTTGATGTCGCATTGAATGCAGTCGAAATGCTCAGCAAGGAGACATCATAAGGTTTTCAATAGTTAGCAACCTATCAGTAGAGTCGTATTTAAAGTTCATAAGCATTATTATTAACAAAGAAAACGGAGTTCACTAAAAACAGTTTTCCATTTTCCCAAAAACTTCTAAACATGGTATTATCCACAAAATAGATAAAACTACCGCTTCCCATACGCTCTTCACCAAAAACCAAAGTATTGTTCAGTTCACTCAATGCACCTTTACCAGCAAAACCTGAATACACTTTAGTATTATCCAAGTGAGCGACATTGTAGCCACCATCTAAAAGGCTATAAGCTGAACTTCCTAGTTTTAGCGTAAAGTAATTATCATCATAACCAAATGCCATTGGATGTGTGTTATCGACTTTGGTTTTGAATATAGCACCTGTAATAAGGTTGTTGGTGTACTCGCGTTCGCGCTCAGCATAAGGTATTAAGTTATTTTCATCTGGTGTCTTTTCCGATTCTTTATATTTTAAAGAAAAGCCGTCTTTGCCAGCAAAACTTCTAAGGGCACCATCAATGGCGATGACTTTTCCACCAGCACGTACCCAATCCTTTAATTTTTTCATATTGTCATCATTGAGTACACTTCCATAGTAACCATTAGGCATTATCAATACATTGTATTTGCTGAGATTTGTTCGGCTGAAATCGTCTGTATTTATAGAGGTTAAAGGATAATGTAATTGTTGCTCAAAGAAATGCCAAATAGCGCCATAACTTAAAGATGACGTTCCTTCACCAGAAAGTATGGCAACCTTTTGTTTGTTGATGAGTTTAATATCAGGCGAACCAATATCTGGAGTGGTTTGGGAAAAGCCAGAATTAATTTGCGTTAAAAAGCGTTTATGTTTTTGGGCAATGGTATTTAGTTTGCCTACAAAATCCTCAATGTGCTTATTGTCGCCTCTGGTGATGATCAAAGAACCACTTTCAAAATTTGAATTGTTTGAATTGAATGGTTTTTCGGTAAACCTCACCTTAAAATCGTGCTTTAGTAAGTCTGCTAAAAACTGGGCGTCGTCTATAGAATTCCATTTGCTCACATAACCATAAGCCTCGTATAGAATTTTCAGTGCTTTAGGTTCAAACATTTCGCTACTACTTACTTTAGATGTACTCGCAATGGCATCTAATCCATAAGCGTAAGGTACTGACCATGCCGTAATATCATAGGTGAGTGAATCTGCTAGTTTAGCATTGGGTTCAAACAATACTTTTACCATTTTTCCCTTGGGTTGGTTGGTATGGACTACTACTGCGTCTTTATTAACGTTCATACTACTTTGTTGACCAGAGGCATAATTATATCCTGACACTTTAGAGCCACTAGCATTTTCAAACGTAATCTCATGTTTGTTGAGTAAGTCTTTTAGGCTATTTAATTTGTCAGCGTTACCTTTTACGACATAGCTTTTATATTTCAAGTTGGAATTGTCAAAGAACTTAGCAAATTCCGTATTCAGTTGTTTGGCGTTTTTTGAAGCAATTTCAACCGTTGAAAGTCCTGTTACTGTATGGTGCGTTAAGCGATCTACTAAGGTTAATACCTCACCTTCGTCATTTAAAATACCAAGTCCTGCCATGCCATGTCCACCTTGTTCGTAGGTCATACCAATCGCTCCCATGTATGTTGGATAGGTATCACCATAGCTCGGGTAAAACAAATCAAAGCGTTCTCTGGTAAAAAACAACCAGCCTTCAGCATCAAAATATTTGGCGTGATTTTGACCTATTTGCGTCTGAAAATTACGTTGCCAATCACTGATGATTTCATGAAACGGTTCTGCAGCAGGGGCAAAATAATAGGGTTCGTTTGGTCCTTGTTCATGAAAATCGACATGAATATGCGGCATCCATTTGTTATAGACCTGTAATCGTTGCTGGGTTTCAACCTGTGTTGCCCATGCCCAATCCCTGTTGAGATCAAAAAGATAATGGTTTGGTCGTCCACCTGGCCAAGGTTCTTTATGTTCACTGGCTTGTTGGTCGATGTCGTATGGTTGGCTTGCGGTTTCATTATACCAATTTACATAACGATCGCGACCATCTGGATTAATGCACGGATCAATAATCACAACCGTGTTCTCCAATAAATCTTTACGTTGCGTTAGGAGCTTGTAAAGTGTTAGCATAGAAGCTTCAGTACTAGACGCTTCATTACCATGAACATTATAGCTCAACCAAACAATGGCAACATCAGTAGAACTTGGTGTGCCTTCTAACAAGCCTGTATTTTTTAAGTTGTTTTCTCTTATGGTTTCAAGATTACGCATATTAGCTTCACTCGATACATAAGCCAAATACAATGGTCTGCGCTCATAGGTAGTCCCATATTGCTCAAGCTTTACTTGATTAGGAACCGCTTCAGCAACGGCTTTAAAGTAGTCAACCACTTGATGATGACGACTGAATTGTGTGCCAATCTCATAGCCTAAAAATTCACTTGGTGTTTGAATATTTTGGGCAGTAATAAAAGTTGAGGTAGTGAAGGCAATAAAAAGGATGAAGAATAATTTGCGCATGTGTTTGTTGGTTTTGGTATAAAGCTAGTAAATATAATTAGTGATTTTGAGAATATGATACTTGTTGTTTTGAATTAACTAAAAATTAGCAGTTAAAATTTACAGTTGCCGTATATTTATACTTTGATAATAATTTTATATGCCAACTGATTGTATTCCTTTTAGAGAAACCAACTATTTCTCTGATTTTATCTGTAATTACCTTGAAGAAAAACCTGAATTAAGGCCGCTTTACAATCGATTTCCGACATTAGAAAATTTCAAAGCACAGATAGAAGAAAAAGAACGAAATTATAACCATACTTACCGTAAAACGCTCGTAGATATTATTATGAAGCATTATGGAGATCTGTCACTTTCTGCGGCAACTTTAACCAATGTGGATTTACTGAGGCACGATAATACCTTTACGATTACAACGGGTCACCAACTCAATTTATTTACAGGTCCATTATACTTTCTCTACAAAATAATTTCAACCATAAACCTTACAAAACAACTCAAAGAGGAATACCCAGAATATAATTTTGTGCCTATCTATTGGATGGCGTCCGAAGATCATGATTTTGAGGAAATCAACTACTTTAATTTTAAGGGGAAGAAGGTTCAATGGAATTCCAATCAAACTGGAGCAGTTGGTCACTTTGAAACAAAGGGATTGGATGAAGTCTTTGATGTGATTTCCGCCGAGTTCGGACCAGGTAAAAACGCAGAACAATTAAAAGAATGGTTTAAGGAAGCTTACCTAAACCATACTAATTTAGCGGATGCCACACGCTATTTGGCAAATGCATTATTTGGAAAACAAGGCTTGGTAATTTTAGATGCAGATGATAGGGATTTGAAGCGTTTGTTCATTCCACAGATGAAAAAAGAATTACTGGAGCAAACCGCTTTTGAAACGGTTTCTGAAACAAATAAAACACTTGAGGATTTAGGGCTTACCATTCAGGTTAATCCAAGAGAAATCAACTTATTTTATATCCATGAAGGTTTGCGAGAGCGTATTGTTGAGGTAGATGGAACCTATTCAGTTTTAGAAACTGACATCACTTGGAGTAAGGACGAATTGTTAAAACATCTTGAAGAATATCCTGAGCGATTTTCGCCTAACGTCATTATGCGACCTTTATATCAAGAAGTAATTTTACCAAACCTATGTTATATCGGTGGAGGTGGAGAGATGATTTACTGGTTACAATTAAAATCTAATTTTGAAGCTCAAGGTGTAACTTTCCCAATGCTGTTGCTTCGTAATTCGGCTTTGGTAAAAACAACAAAGCAGGCCGAAAAACTAAAAAAGCTCAATATTTCTGATAAGGATTTGTTTTTGGAAAGAAGCTCTTTTATCAACAAAAAAGTGAGGAAAATTTCTAATATAGATATTGATTTTTCTGAACAGATCAAACATTTAGAACAACAGTTTAAAGATTTACATCAACTTGCAAAACAAACCGATAAATCGTTTCTAGGGGCTGTAAATGCACAGGAGGTGAAACAAATAAAAGGATTGAAGCATCTTGAAAAACGTTTGCTCAAAGCTCAAAAGCGCAAGCTAAAAGATCATATTGAACGTTGTACGGATTTGCAGGAACAGCTCTTCCCAAATCAAAGTCTGCAAGAACGTAACGCCAATTTTTCGGAATTATACTTAGAGTATGGTGAGGATTTAATTCCTAAGCTGATGGAATCCTTAGAGCCGTTAAAAGGTGAATTTGTGATAATAACTATTTAATATTACAAGGTTAAAATCAATTCCTGTAAAGAATCTTCAGTAGAAAGATCTAGTTTTTTTCGTAATCGGTAACGTGCTTTCTTTACTCCTTCAACAGAGATATTAAGAATATTGGCGATTTCCTTACTCGATAGGTTCATTTTTAATAAGGACATTAAACGCAAATCGTTATTGCTAACGTTGGGATAGTTGCCCATCACTTTAGAGTTAAAGCCTTTGTGTACATCCTCAAAATAGTTTCTAAATTGATCCCAAGTACCATCGTTATTAATGTCTAGGTTGATGGTATTGATGACTTCTTGATACCTTCTGGAGTTGGCACCTTCTGCTTTTAATTCTTTGATCTGCGATTTTAAATCTTGTAGCACTTCATTCTTATGAGCCAAATGCAAGGCATGTGTTGTAAGTTGCTTTTCTTTAAACTCTAAACCTTTATCTAACTTTTCCCGCTCAATTTTATTGCGTTTCATTTTTTGACGTAAGGCATAGACTATGGCTGCAGCCAAGGCCAAAGCACCAATTAACGAAATGATGAGAAACAATTTCTGATTTTCTGCGCGTTGCTTTCGCTCTTCTAAAAGTTTGATTTCATTTTGTTTGATGATGAGTTCTTTTTCTTTCTTTTCGGTTTGGTATTGCACTTCGAGCTCATTCATTTTTTTAATGTTCTCCTCACCTAAAATTTCATCATGTAGCTCGTGATAGTCTGTATGGAACTCATAGGCTTTTTTATAACGACCCAATCCTGCGTAGGCTTTAGACATTTCCAGAAGGTCACCAATCATTTTTTTGCGTGTTCCGGTGTCTTCAGAAATTTGTAATGCATCTTTCATGAACCTTAGCGCTTTTCTGTGCTCTCCTTTTTTGTTATAGAGTTCACCTAGATGCCTAAGATTGAGCCCGATTAAAGAGGTTTCACCATATCGCTTGCTGATTTCTAGGGATTTGTTGTAATAGTCTTCAGCAAGATCTAGGCTATCTTGTTGAGCGAGAATCCAACCAACATTGTCATAGATTCCAGCCAAATCGTTATTGTAGCTTTTTTCAAAATAATAGGGTTCAACTTCCAATAAAAGTGCTTTGGATTCTTCATATTCTTTTTGTCCTTTTAAGTTTAATGCCATATTAACCTTAATACTAGCTAAGTCATCCCTAGAATCTAGTTTTTCATAAATGGTTTTCGCTTTATTGTAATATTGATTTGAGATCTCATAGTTTTCAATATCACCTTGAATGTTTCCAATGTTCCAATAACTCGCTGCAATACTTTCTTCGGTATCTCCAATTTCCTCTTTTAACTTTAGACTTTCCATGTGGGTTTCTAAACATTCGTTATAGCGCCCTAAGCTTCTTAGGGAATTGGCCTTATTGTTCATAGCAGCGCATACTTGCGTCATATCTCCAAGTTCTTTGTACATCTCAATAACTTCATCATAGATAGGAATTGATTTTTCGTATTGAGAAGTCATGTTGTGATATACACCTAAATAGTTGGTGGTCCTAGCAATGAATTCTTCATTGCCCAATCGCTTGGCTAAAACCAATGTGCTATCTAAATAGGGTTTTGAAGCTAAGGGATCTACAAAGAGGTGTTCTGCCCACAAGGTAGCGTAGGTTATAATTTGGGTGGTGTCCGTTTGTTTTGATGCTGCTTGCAACAAACTGTCAACCTTTTTTTGATCTTGAGCATGACCGATAAGACTACTTAGTCCGAAAACAAAAATGAGTAGAGGTAGAAATTTGTCCACCTTAGCGTGGACATCTGAAATTGTTCTAGAAAAAGGGACATTATTTGACATGGTTGAGATATTCATAGTTTCTAGTTGTTAGATGGTCTTGGATAATGTTGTGTATTAATTGAATTTAAAATGCTTATAATCAATTAGTTGTAATATTTAAAATAAGTGTTGTCCACCTATTATAAATATCATTAAAAATTTAAAATCTCGTTTTTTTTAGGGGTAGACAAAAGGTGGACAGCAGCATTTTTGCGGAAAATGAGGCTTTATTTTATCTAACTTGCTTAAAACAAAACTGGCCTTATAGTGAAAAAGTATGTAATTCTATTATGCATTTTATGTATTGTTAATTGGTGTTTTAGCCAACAACTTTACTTTGAATTTGGTACAACCATTTCATCCTTTGATTATGAAAATTCAGAAGGAAGACCATTGGATAATCTAATGTCTAAATCAAGAACCTATTATGGCTTAGGTTATAGGCAAAATATAAATGATGCCAAGACATTGTTTTTGTCACTAGGAGTGTCTTACAATAATTACGGAGCAATAGGAAGTGAAAGTAGTGTTGACAACTACTTTGAGTGGGATGTAAGTTATTTGGGAGCAAAGGCAGGTTTGGGTATAAAGTTATTTCAGCTTAGAGATCTTACGTTCTTGGCAAATGCATCTGTAGCTTCAGAGTTTTTAATACGAGGAAACCAGACCATAAACAATGATGTTTATAACCTTGTAGGAGAAGAAGAGTTTAATAATAATATACTGTTCTTCAGAGGTGGAGTAGAGATGCAATATCCGGTTTCTAGCAGTACAGCAATTTTTGTGGGTTACACTTATGGTAAGTCAGTATTAATTAATAGTGCGGAAAATGCTGAAAAACTAAATCTAAATGCACATCAATTTGGTTTGGGTTTTATCATCAACCTACCAAAATGTTACTGTAGTTTTTAGATATGGAGAAATACAGTAGACAAAAGGTGGACATTGTACCAATCCTTAGTGTTTACAGGGATTTAATTATAAATTTAGATTGAATATAGAATATGAAAACGATACATAAAAATAATATGAAAGCATTTCTATCAATTTTAGTACTGTTTTGTTTTGCTCAGCACTTACAGGCACAAAGCAATTCTGGCTATCGGATTATAAGATCTAATTTAGGAAGTAGTGGCTCGGCACAAACGGTCGAAACTTCCAATGGTAGCTATAAAATAAGCCAAAGTATTGGGCAGTCTAGTGTTATTGGTACACATTATAATAATGGATACTATTTAAGACAAGGCTACCAACAACCTATGCATACCATAAAAAGAATTAGAGACCTAGACATAGAGTTACGTGCTAAGGTATATCCCAATCCGTTTAGTCAAACCTTATTTGTGACATTTAGTGATGTAATGCGCAGTGACATTTCTATCAAAATTTTAAATATAGAAGCTAGAGAGATTCACACTCAAGTGTTTTTACCATCGCAACGGCTAGAACTTCAGTTGCAAGATTTCTCTAGTGGTACTTATCTCTTAAAAGTGACCTCTGGTAGAAAACGATTCAACACAAAACTTATAAAGATTTAAAAAAACAATATAAAACCACCTAGTTATGAAAAAAATATTAACACTGACATTCTTTATGTGCTCTATGTTTTATGCCATGGCACAAACAGACGGAATTACCTACCAAGCAGTAATTATAGGCCCAGACGATTTGGAATTACCGGGAGTAGATTCTGAAGGTAATTATTTGCCAAATACAACGATTGCTGTAAGATTTACAATTTATGACAGCACTAATCAAATAGAATTTCAGGAAATACAAATTACTGAAACAGATGATTTTGGTAGAATAAATCTATTGATTGGTGAGGCAGAACACGACTATTTTAAAGAAATTAGTTGGGATGGGACACCTAAAGATTTAAAAGTAGAAATTGATTTTGATGCTGGTAACAATTTTGAGACCATGAGTCGAGAAACACTAACGTTTTTACCTTATGCATTTCATAGAAATATTACGGCTACAGGGACTTTAACTGTAGATGACAAAACCTTCTTAAATGGAGAGTTAGAAGTTGAAGGGCCAACAAATTTATTTAGCTCTTTAACAGTTCACAATAATAATCCAACATTACTTACAGGCGATTTAACTGTAGATGGCATTACTAATTTAAATAATGCTTTAAATGTTAATAACGGAAGTGCCACGAATTTAACAGGTGACTTAAATGTAAGTCAGAATAGTGCTTTAGATGGTACTTTAGACGTTATTGGGCTTACTACTTTAAACGACTTAACAGTTAATGGAGAAGCCAGTTTTGGAGATTTAACCGCTGAAAACTTAAAAGTCACCGATTCAACCCATTTAGATGGCGGATTAAATATTACGTCAGATTCTCAGGTTAAAATAACCTCAAGTCTACAAGGGTCGGAACTGGATATTAAGAATTACCCTTTATTAATAGAAGGTGGTACTCAAGGCATTGCAATTAAAGTAGAGACTCAGGGTGCAAGGAATGAAAATAATTTCATCTCCTTTTGGGATAATACTACACCAAGTACTAATTTGGCTTTTAATCCTATTGGTATTAGTGGTGTTGTCTCTGATATTTTTGATATAGTCGGTATTGATGACACTGGGATTTTCGATTCTTTAAGTAGTAATCCCGAACCTGGAGCTAACACCGTGTCAGGAATCGTATTACCTGATGCTACAGGACCTATGCTATGGGGACGTATTGAAGGCGAAACCTCAGAAGATGAATTCACTAACAATGCGGATTATAACGCAGATTTTTTGGGTACTTTATATGATACTGTAGATGGAACCTTAGACTTCGCTTGGGAGTTTTCTGAAAGTGCAAAGCAAGCAGGGGATTTTGCTGCTGCACTTTCGAGTAGTACAGGTTGTGCTGGAATTGGAGCCTGTGTTACGGCCCCAATTCCGTCAATTATTCTAAATGAAACCTCGCAAAACTTTTTACAGGTTGTTAAACAAGTGGCTGCATCGGCAAACTTGGCTTTTTCGGGATATATGTTACAAGCATTCGCCAATAATAAGCTTAAGTTCAAGGGTGTCTCTTACGCATCGGGAGCAGGCGACTATGCGGAATATTTAAGACGCTCAAATCCTGATGAAGAGATGGTTTATGGTGAGATAGTGGGCGTCAAAGGAGGTAAAATCTCTAAACAAACCAATGGTGCAGAGCGAATGATGGTGATATCCTACAAACCTGCAGTCTTGGGTGCTTTACCTCAAGAAAGAGAAGAACCTTTATTTGAAAAAGTCGCTTTTATGGGGCAGGTTCCAGTGCGCGTTATAGGCAAGGTAAATATTGGTGATTATATTTTACCGAGTGGCAATAATGATGGTTTTGGAGTTGCTGTTTCACCAGATAAAATTTCTTCTAAAGACATTAAGAATATTGTGGGAGTGGCTTGGGATTCTTCTGATAAGTTGGTTAGTTTTAAGCTTATCAATACTGCGGTAGGAATTAATAATAACGACAACAACCCTATTGTTATAAAGTTAGAACAACAAGTTGCACTGCAGAGCAAAGAAATTAATGAGTTAAAAACTCTGCTTCAAACTACTATTCAACGTATTGAAGCAATAGAAAATTCAGGTGACGCTTTTAAGGGTAATACAAATGTGGCATTTACTCAAGCAGATGAGGAAAATATAGCTCATGATGGTAGAAGATTCGAAAGAGAAAATGACGTGATTTATTTTGAAATTTCCGATGAAGAATTGGAAGAAGGATTAAGGTTGGCTGAAAAAATGCTTCGTAAACAAGGTATTACTAAAAGTCAGGAATATGTAATAACCAAAATAAAAGAGGATGCAGCTTTTAAAGCTAAAATTATGAATAAAATGAAGGAGAGTCTTAAAAACCAAATACATTTTCATAAAGAAATAAATAGGGGTGACGACCACTAAGCTATTAAACTAGGTAACAATGAAACGATATATAATAGTTTTTTGTGGTATACTTATTCTGTTTTCCTATCATGCTGTAGCGCAAACCACAGCAATTCCTGATGTTAATTTTGAAGAATACTTAGAAACACATAATGAAGATGGAGATGTGGTAAATGTAGGAGATGCAGATAGTATGGGAGACGGCCAACTCAATAATGGATTGGTGGAAACCTCACGGATCGTCAACGTGCTGACGCTCGATGTAGGAAATCTTGATATCGCTGATCTTACAGGTATAGCCGCATTTTCTAACCTTGAAACTCTTATTTGTAGTGAGAATGATTTAGAGAATCTAGATGTGTCTAACAACAGTAATCTTAAAACTTTACTTTGTGGTTCTAATGATTTAAGTCAACTAGATCTTACTGCTAATATTAATTTAGAGTCGCTAAATGCCTCTAATAACAGGATTCAAGAATTGAATGTGAGTAATAATATATTGTTGAAGACTATTTCTATATCCAAAAATCAACTGTCCACAATTGATCTGTCTAATAATTCGGAATTGACCTTATTAAGTGTTTCTAACAATAGATTGGTCGGGGAATTGGTGGTGAGTAACAACATAAATTTAGAAAGTTTGTTTTGCGCATCAAATCAAATCTCCATTTTGGATTTATCTGCAAATACGGTTTTAAAAAGTCTCGATGTTTCAAATAATGACTTAACCGAATTAAATTTGAGTGCCATTAATACAGTGGTTTGTCCTGATCCTCAGACAGACCCAATCACATTGTGTCAAGGGATTTCGACAATAAATGTATCTAGAAATCAACTAATGTCTTTGGTGGTAAATAATGGTTTCAACGAACTTGTATCGTTTTTTAACGCTTCAGAAAATCCAGATTTATTCTGTATTCAAATCGATAGTGGGTTTACACCAAACAGTTGGATAAAAGATGATTGGACATATTACAGAGATACCACTTGCGTAGATATCTATACCTATGTGCCAGATGATAATTTTGAACAAGCGCTTATCAATCTTGGCTATGACGATGTATTAGATAATTTGGTGCTAACAGCAAACATTGACTCTATTATAGATTTAAATATTTCTAACGCATCCATTTCTAACTTAATTGGAATTGAAGATTTTACAGCATTAGAAGTTTTAGATGTCAGCAATAACAACTTAGCAAGTGCTGATTTATCAAGCAATTTAGCATTACAGCAATTAGATATTACAAATAACAACTTAACTAGTATAGATTTAAACTCTAACACAGCTCTTGTTACGATTGAATGTTCGGGTAATAATCTAGATGATTTAAATGTAAGTGCAAATTCAAATTTAACAACATTGAATTGTTCTAATAATGCATTAATTAGCATAGACGTAAGCAATAATCTGATGTTGACAGATCTAAACTGTTCACTGAATCAAATAGAGTTTTTAGATATTACCAACAACTCAGTATTAACTAGTTTAACTTGTAATAACAACAATCTGTTCGCCCTAAACCTTAATAACGGAAACAATACTGCCATAACAGCCTTTGATGCCACAAACAACACAAATTTGTTCTGTATTGAAGTAGATGATGTTGCCTTTGCTAATGGAGCTGCAGGTTGGCAAAAAGATGCCATGGCTGCTTATAACCTTAACTGTGGTACTTATGTACCAGATGATAATTTTGAACAGGCATTAATTAACCAAGGTATTGATTCTGATGGCACACTGAATAATTTTGTATCAACAGCTGATATAAATACTTTGATTGCCTTAGATGTTTCAAGTTTGGATATAGCGGATTTAACCGGAATTCAGGATTTTGTGGCTTTACAAGATTTAAATGTGTCCAATAACATGCTCATAAGTTTAGAGCTAAGCAATAACACTGCGCTCCAAATATTGGACTGTTCAATAAATCAAATTGAAAGTTTAGATTTAACCGCAAATACAGCATTAACATCGGTGCTTTGTAATTATAACGCACTTCAAACTTTAAATATTGAAAACGGAAACAATGCATCTTTAACCGTATTTAATACAACGGACAATCCAAATTTATACTGTATTAATGTAGATGATGCAATTGTTGGAAGCATTCCAGCAAGCTGGCAAAAAGATGCATTTACATCTTATAATGGAGATTGTGAAAATAATCGTTTCACGGCAATTCCAGATCCGTTTTTTGAACAAGCACTTATTGATTTGGGATATGATGATATTATAGATGCTCAGGTATTGACGGCAAATATTGAGCATATTGAAACTTTGGATGTCAGTGATCAAAGTATTTCTGACCTCACAGGAATAAGAGATTTTAAATCCTTAATAGAACTAGATTGTAGTGGTAATTTTTTAGACGAATTGGATGTTAGTAATATGATTTATTTAGAACGCTTAAATTGTAATTCTAATTATCTATTGACTAATGATGTTGTTGATACAAATGGATTGTTAAACACAACCGGAACCATAGCACTAATAGAACTGTATTGTGCTGGTAATAATTTAACTAACCTCGACACCTCACAAAACACAAATTTAGAACTGTTAGATTGTGCTGATAATAATTTAGATACGCTCAATATTTCAGGAAACAATTTATTGAGAGAGTTAAACTGTTCAAATAACAATTTAGCTACTCTTAATGTTAGTAATAACTCTGTTTTAGAAGTCCTTAACTGTAGTAGTAATTCACTTAGCAGCTTAACCACTTCTACAGTAAGTAACAATACCTTAGTTAGTCTGAGTTGTGTCAGTAATAATTTGCCAAGTTTATTAGTTGACAATTACATTGCGTTAAAAACATTAAACTGTGGCTCAAATGAACTGACACAGCTTAATATTACTAATAATTCAGCATTAGAGCTTTTATCTATAACCAACAATCAAATTTCAACGATTAATCTTACCAACAATGTGAGTTTAGTTGAGGCACAATTGTCTCAGAATAGTTTAACGGAACTTGATGTAAATGCTAATGCTCAGCTAGAATATTTAAGCTGTAGTTTTAATGAATTAACAGAATTAAATTTAGCTGCAAATATTGTTCTTCAGTCATTGTCTTGCGCAAGTAACCAATTAACAAATCTAGATTTAAGTAGTAATATCAATTTGATTGAGGCTAATTTTAATTCCAATGCAATAACAAGTTTAACCTTATCAAATAATTTGGGTGAGCTTAAAAGAATTGATGCTAGTGGTAACCAAATTGAAGGTGATATTGACTTAAGCACTATGGCAATTTCGGCCTGTGTTTTTCAGACCAACCAAACGGAATTTTGCCCTGAGACCATAGACGCAAATTTATCTAATAACTTGTTTGATTTTGTCAATATCCAAAATGGAATCAATTCAGATGTAGCAAGCTTTAATGTATTAGGAAACCCTAACTTGGAATGTGTACAAGTTGATGATGTAGATAATGTTCCTGCAAATTGGATTAAAGATGAAGCTACGGCGTATAATATAGATTGCAACTTCGGTGAAACCTATGTACCAGATGACAATTTTGAACAAGCTTTAATTAATTTAGGCTACGATTCTGGGCCGCTCAATGATTATGTTTTAACCATTAACATAGAATCCATAACAGATTTAGATATTGGCGGAAACAATATTGCCGATTTAACAGGAATCGAGGATTTTTTGGCTTTAGAAAATTTAAACTGTTCAAATAATACAATTACTGAACTAGATTTAAGCTCCAATATCAATTTGTTAAGCATAGATTGTTCTAGCAATCAACTAATGGATATAGACGTTTCTAATAATATAGCTTTAACGTCAATTGATTGTTCAACCAATTCAATTAGTAATGTTGATTTGAGTGCTAATACTAGTTTAGCTTTTTTGGATATTTCAGACAATACATTTACATCTTTTCTTCCAAGCGATGTATTATCCTTGCAAGTTTTTAACTGTGACAATAATGAAATTATTGAGCTAGATTTTCAACAAAATCAAAATTTAACAAACCTCAATTGTCAATCCAATCTTTTAGAAACCTTGAATATTAGTAATGGGCAAAATGCAATTCTAACGGATTTAAACGCTCAAAATAACCCTGATTTAATGTGTGTTGAAACAGATACTGGGACAGTACCATCTGGCGCAACTTGGTTAATAGATGCAACGGCACAGTTTGCTATAGAATGTTTTTTTGGTGAAACTTATGTACCAGATGATAATTTTGAGCAAGCATTAATCGATTTAGGACTTGATTCTGCTCCTTTAGATGATTATGTGTTTACTGAAAACATTGAGGATATAACATTTTTGAATGTTAGTGGAAGAGAGATAGCTGATTTAACAGGGATAGAAGACTTTATAAGTTTAACAAACTTAAACTTTGAAAACAATAGTGTACAAACCATAGATATTAGCAATAATGTGTTGTTAAACAATCTAGACGTTTCAAATAATGTATTGACGGATTTAGATTTGTCAAATCAGTTGGATTTAATAGATCTAGATGTATCTGGTAATAACTTAACGGAATTTAATTTAGATAACAACTTAAATCTTGTTGATTTAAATGTGTCAAGTAATATGCTAACAAGTTTAAGCATAGAACTGTTTATCGCTTTAGAAGAGCTCAATTGTGCATCAAATCAATTGAGTAGTTTAGATGTTAGCCAAAACCCCAATTTAACGTTGTTGTTTTGCCAATCTAATATGTTGATTGGTGACCAACTCAATCTTCAGAATGGAAATAATGAAAATTTAGAGCTGTTTAATGCAACCAATAATCCAGATTTAGGTTGTATTCTGGTCGATGATCCAGTAGCGGTAATCAATAATACTAATGGACTTTATGATAATTGGTTTAAGGACGACACAGCAAGCTATCAAATTATATGTGAAGATGCGGATAATGATGGTGTGCCTACTGAAGATGACTTATGCCCAGGAACAGAGTTTGGTGCAACGGTGGACTTATTTGGTTGTGCTGTTATAGATTTACCTATTGATAATTTCACCATATCAATTACTGGAGAAACCTGTTTAAATAGTAATAATGGTAAAATTAGTATAGAAGCCCAAGAAGTTTATACCTATACAGCAACTCTTATTGCCGAGGATTTTAATGAATCCTATAACTTTTTTGATGATGTGGATATTTTTAACCTATTGGCCGGAACATATGAAATGTGTATCACTATTCAGGAGTATCCAGATTACGAAAGCTGTTATGCCATAGTAATTACTCAACCTAATCCGCTCGAAGTTTTTGCAAGTAGAATGGCTGCATCAGACAATAAAATTTCTGTAGAAATGT
The DNA here is from genome assembly GCF_047126865.1 of Winogradskyella sp. MIT101101. Classification (NCBI taxonomy): domain Bacteria; kingdom Pseudomonadati; phylum Bacteroidota; class Flavobacteriia; order Flavobacteriales; family Flavobacteriaceae; genus Winogradskyella; species Winogradskyella sp. MIT101101. The sequence goes on from NZ_CP138982.1 coordinate 3,173,323, forward strand.
ATGGCAGTACTAGTTTTAATATTGAATTTAATGATGAAACCTTTACAACGCATAATTCAAACTTAGAATTGCAATTACAACAAGGCGAAAATATTTTAAAAGTAACCACTGATTTAGAATGTCAAGGCAGTTTTGAAAAACGTATTTTCTTTGGAAATCACTTCTTGGTTTATCCTAATCCCTTTGAGAGTCAGTTTTATGTCTTCAATGGTTTAGAAAATGATGACATCTCAGTTGAGGTCTATTCCATCTTTGGACAGCTCGTTTTAAGTAAAATTTTAAAGAACAATGGAACTGAAATGAAAGTGGATACAAACCAACTAACTGCGGGAATATACGTGGTAAAAGTTAAGTCTAAATCGAATACATCATCCTATAAAATCATAAAAAAATGAAGAATTTAATAGTCATACTTTGTTTGTCGGTAGTTTTATTTGGCTGTAAGGACACCACAGATGATGGACCAGTAATTCCTGATGGACAGGATACTCCAACAGGTGTTATGTTGGTCTTTCCTCATGAAGACTCTTTATGTAACGAAGGCGAAAACCCAACACCTACCCAAAGCACGGTTTTCTTTGAGTGGATGCCAAATAACAATGCAGAAAACTACACACTTCATATCGAAAATTTATCAACCGGTACTATGTCGCAATACGAAACGGTAGATTTTATTTATCCTGTTACCATTCAGCGACCAGAATCGTTCAGGTGGCATGTAACCTATGAGCATCAAGGTGAGACAAGGGAAAGTGCACTGTGGAACTTCTATAACGCTGGTCCTGGTGTACAGACTTATGCGCCTTTTCCTGCTGAAATTACATCACCAGATATGGCGCAAAATGTTTCAAGCACTACTTCCATAACCTTACATTGGAGCGGGAGCGATGTGGATGATGATATTGCGAGCTACGATGTACACTTCGGAACTGAAAATCCGCCTGGTTTAAACACAAGTGATATTTCAGCTGAACAGCTAACAGTTGCTGTTGCTCCTGGGAATATTTACTATTGGAGCATAGTCACTAAAGACGCAGAAGGTAACTCATCAAACTCTGGAGTGTATCAGTTTAGGGTTTTAGACTAACCTTTTCCTTTTCAATTGTTAAAAAAATATCCAAAAAAACCCTAGACCTTAAATCCTGAATCTGAAAGCAATTGTTATTTTTGCACATGCAACATAACAAAGTCCTAATTTTAGATTTCGGTTCGCAGTACACGCAGTTAATAGCACGACGTGTAAGAGAGTTAAATATCTATTGCGAAATCCATCCATTCAATAAAATTCCAGCAGATTCCGACAGTTTTAAAGCGGTTATTTTATCTGGTAGTCCAAATTCCGTTAGAGGAGAAGATGTCCTTCACCCAGACCTTTCAAAAATTCGTGGTAAAAAACCATTATTGGCGGTTTGCTACGGAGCGCAATATCTGGCACATTTTTCTGGTGGAGAAGTAGCGGAATCCAATACACGAGAATACGGAAGAGCAAATTTAGGCTTTGTAAAATCTGATGAGGATTTTCTTGAGAATATTCACGAAGGCAGCCAAGTTTGGATGAGTCATAGCGATACCATTAAAAAGTTACCGACTGGAGGTGTTTTGTTGGCAAGCACCAATGATGTTGAAAACGCAGCCTATAAAATTGAAGGGGAAGCAACTTATGGTATTCAGTTTCACCCAGAAGTATATCATACTACAGATGGGCACCAACTTTTACAAAACTTCTTGGTTAAAATAGCAAAGGTTGAACAAGACTGGACACCAAATGCCTTTGTTGAAGAAACCGTTGAAGAATTAAAAAATAAGCTTGGTAATGATAAGGTTGTTCTGGGTTTATCTGGTGGAGTGGATTCGTCTGTAGCCGCAATGCTACTGCACAAAGCAATAGGAAAAAACCTCTATTGCATCTTTGTAAATAACGGTTTATTACGAAAAAATGAGTTCGAAGATGTACTGCATCAATACGAAGGCATGGGATTAAACGTTAAAGGTGTAGATGCTTCGGCACGCTTTTTGGATGCCTTAGCAGGAAAGAGCGATCCAGAGGAGAAAAGAAAAACCATTGGACGTGTGTTCATCGAGGTATTTGATGACGAAGCTCATGAAATTAAAGATGTGAAGTGGCTAGCTCAGGGAACCATTTATCCAGATGTGATCGAAAGTGTTTCAGCAACAGGTGGACCAAGTGCAACGATAAAAAGTCATCACAATGTTGGTGGTTTACCAGACTTTATGAAGCTGAAAGTTGTAGAGCCATTAAAGGCATTGTTTAAAGATGAGGTAAGGCGTGTTGGGAGGTCAATGAATATGGATAAACAATTGTTAGGGAGACATCCATTTCCTGGTCCAGGTTTGGCCATTAGGATTCTTGGAGATCTAACACCAGAAAAAGTGCGTATATTACAAGAGGTGGACTTTATTTTTATTAATAACCTACGTTCTTGGAATTTGTACGATAAAGTATGGCAGGCTGGCGCAATGTTGTTGCCTGTAAATAGTGTCGGTGTAATGGGTGATGAGCGTACGTACGAAAAATGTGTAGCACTTAGAGCTGTAGAGAGTACGGATGGTATGACGGCAGATTGGGTGAATTTACCTTATGAGTTTTTGCAAAAGACCTCAAATGAAATTATAAATAAAGTGAAGGGTGTCAATAGAGTTGTTTACGATATCAGTTCTAAGCCACCAGCAACTATAGAATGGGAATAACAGGTGACCTATTGCCCTTATTTGTTTCTAAAGTTTAGATAAGCTAAAATAAAATACATGAAAAATATTTTAACCGTAATATTAATTGCTTTTACAATAAGCTTGAGTGCTCAAAACTATATTGAGCATAAAGTTAAAGCTGGTGAGACAATAGAGAGCATTGCTAAGAAGTATTTGGTAACACCTTTCGATATTTTAGCGCTTAACCCTGATGCAAAATCTAATTTTCAACCCAATACAATTTTAATTATTCCCAATTCAAAAGTTAAAAACGAAGAAATTGAAGAGGAAAGTAGAGAGCTTATTGGTTATAAGACCCACAAAGTAAAGCGTAAAGAAACTTTATACGGAATCTCAAAAAAGTATAGTGTTACAGAGGAAGAAATTAAAAAAGCAAACCGTCAATTATATTCAGAAAACCTTAAAAAAGGCGATCGAATCAGAATACCAAAGTTCAAGACGTTTGTTTCTAAACAAAGCTATAAGAATACTTTAAGGAAATATAAAGTTCAACCTAAGGAGGGAAAATGGCGAGTCGCTTACAAGTTTGGTATTACCGTAGCTGAACTAGAAGCATTAAACCCTAACATGAAGCCTATTCTACAACCAGGTGATGAGCTTAACGTGCCAAATATTGAGGATAAGGAAGAAAAGGCAATTGAAACTCAGTACAACTATTACGAAGTATTGCCAAAAGAAGGCTTTTACAGATTAAAAGTAAAAACAGGCTTAACGCAAGAAGAACTGGAAAGCTTAAATCCAGAATTGAAAGAAGGAGGCTTAAAAGAAGGGATGGTTTTGAAAATACCAGATTCAATTCATACTGCTGCTAACCTTGCTGATATAGAAACTACAAAATTAGGATCTAATTTAAAGAATTTTAGAACTAAGAAACTAGCGTTAATGTTGCCATATCGTTTAAATAGAATAGATACAGATTCTGTTGAAGAAGCAAAATCCATGATAAAAAACAACAAGCTTTTGTCTATAGTATTAGATTTTCATATTGGAGTTAAGATGGCATTAGATTCAGCAAAGCAGTTGGGAATTTCAACAGACCTAAAGGTGTTGGATACACGTTATCAACCGTCAACTACAAGTAAATTATTAGCTGACAATGATTTTTCAGACTATGATGCCGTTATAGGTCCAATGGAAGAAAAAAGTTTCGATAGAGTGGCAACAGCTTTAAGACGAGATAGAGTTCCTGTGATTGCAGCTTTAAACAAACCCAAAGAGGTTTATGCTAATGTGTTTCAAACTATTCCAGATGACAAATTACTAGAAAAGGCAATGATTGATTTTGTGAAAAAAGATAGCCTAAAAACTAAAGTTGTTGTCATAGCAGATCAGGCTCATCGCTCAGAGAGTGAAATGATAAAGAAAGAATTCCCTAGCGCTAGCCTTATCTATTCTCAAAAAAACAAAAAATCAGGAAAAGACGACCATTACATTTATCCTGTGCAATTAGAAAACGTTTTCCCTATCGGTAAAACTATTGTTTTTCTAGAAACTGATAATGATGCCTTTGCGTCTAGCGTTATTAGTATGCTCAATGGATTGATGGTGGAGAAGACCGAAATTGTTTTGGTGACCTTAAATAAGGGCAAAGCCTTTGAAGGCAAGGATATCGATAATAATAACTTATCTAATCTCAAATTTCATTACCCATCTGTACATAAAACTTTTGATGAAAACAATTCTAATGGTTTTGTTGAGGCCTACAGAAAAGAATACGGTGTTTCACCTAGTAAATATGTAGCTCGTGGTTTCGATATAACCTTAGACGTTTTATTGCGTTTAGCAACAGAGGATAACTTATATGAAGCGTCTAGCGATATTATAGAAACGGAATACATTGAGAATAAGTTTAGGTACAATAAATCCTTATACGGAGGTTACACTAACGAAGCAGTTTACATCGTTAAGTTTGATGATCTAAGAATTGTAGAAGCCAATTAATATGACGTCTAAAGTAACTTATCTTGGTAACCTAAGAACAGAAAGCGTCCATATAAAATCCAATAATGCTTTTATAACGGATGCGCCAATAGACAATAATGGTAAGGGAGAAGCGTTTTCTCCTACAGATACCGTTGCTACAGGATTGGCAAGTTGTATGCTAACGGTTATGGGAATTAAAGCGCGGGACATGGATATAGATATGTCTGGTACTACAGCTGAGGTGACTAAAACTATGGCAAGCGACCCAAGACGCATCTCTAAGATAAAAGTGGTTCTTAATTTTCCCTTTGAGGCTGATAAGAAGACTAGAGTCATTTTAGAACGTACCGCAAATACATGCCCTGTGCATTACAGTTTGCATCCAGATATCGAAAAGGATGTGACGTTTAATTGGCAATAAATGCAATTTAAATATATCATAATAGGACTTCTTTTTCTGTTTGTTGGAACAACCTCCAACGACGAAACCATGACCTGGCATGAGGCACGCAAACTCTCGTGGGCAGATTTTAAGGCAAATCCAGATCCAGCTTCAGATGCTGTAGCACTCACTGCTTCTGGTATTACGTTTGGGTATTCCGTAAAAACATCCAATCGTAGAATTGTAGATTTTTCAACGACGGTAGAAGCCCATTTTTATCCAGCAAAATCTTGGTATATAAAAGAAAAAGGGGATGATCATGTCTTAGGCCATGAGCAATTACATTTTGATATCACAGAGCTCTACGTACGTAAATTTAGAAAGCAATTAGACCGTTTGGTGGTGAACCAAAACATTAAGAAACAGATGGAGCAAATACATGTGGCAATTAATAAGGCATTGGAAGAATCCCAAAAAACATACGATGCACAAACCAATCACTCCATAAATGTTGAAGCACAAAAATATTGGGAAACGTTTATTGCTGAAGAACTCAAAAAATTAGATAAATACAAGTCGCAATAAGTTGGAAGTCAATTTTGTCATTCCTGCGTTGGTCACTGAGCGAAGTCGAAGTGAGGCAGGAATCTATTTAAAAATTAGGAATTAATTAATGCAACCAGACAAAAAAGCACTCATAGAACTAGCGCATTACAAAATGCCATTTGGTAAATACAAAGGCCAATACTTGGTTGACATCCCAGAATACTATTACACTTGGTTTAAGCAAAAAGGCTTTCCGGAAGGAAAATTGGGAAGAATGATGACCCAAATGTATGATATTAAAATCAACGGCCTAGAAGAATTGATTTATACGATTAAACGGGATTTTAGTTAAAAGTAATACTCGATAAAATTTTATAACTATCCGATTCTAAAAAATCTTTAGAGGTGTAGTTTTCTTCTTTGTCAATTCTAATCTCCAACATCGCAAACAGTGACTGTTTAAAATCATCTGGATTTGGGATATAAATAATAGCATTATGACTCCATACTTCTTTATTGTCAATAATACCGTAAAGTGTAAATCCAGAATAACTAGTAGGCAAATCGTTAATAATGAGTGTCTGTTTTGGAGTTTTAGAATATAGTGTTGCATTAGAGTTTCTAGTATAATATGTAACTAATTGTTGTGTCACTTTTTCTACGATAACATCGTCCACGACATCTCTTACGGCATCAAAATGCAAGGCATAGCCATCACTATTTTTTATTGCTATTTTTTTCTCTGAATAATCAGAAGCTAAAGACATATTTAAGTCTAAACTAGCTGAACCCAAGTTTAAAAATTCAGATTCACTACCTAATTCGAGATAGTTTTCAGTTACATTTTTATTAATACTGTAACTTTTTGGAAATGTGATTTTAAAATCACGTATATCCCAATTATTAGCTCTACATGTGTCAGGTGTAAAATGAACTTCTTTTGTCGGTATATCGAAGGATAGTTCTGGCGAACTAGCACTTTCGTTATTGCAGTTATATAGCAGTGAAGTTAAGAAACATATTAAGGTTAATTTCAAGAATTTTTTCATCAACTGATCTTTTAATGCGTAAATATAAGATTTTATGTAAGTGAATATTAAATATATTTAACGACTCAGATTTTCAATGCACTGCTCTCTAATCTGCCAAATTTTCCCAAAACTGTATGGTATATTATTATTCTTTATCCAATCTTTTAAATAGGCTTTGTGGAAATCAATTTTAAATTCAGCTACTTGTTGAGGTGTAATTGTTTTCTCTAATAGCATATCATTTTTTAGTCTCTTAAAATCAGAAGTAGGAGAAGTATAATCAAAACGCTCATCATTAATTTTTAAATAGCAATGTGCTTCTGGTATATAATCTAACTGGTAATCAGATAAGGCTTTCCCAATTTTAGGTGTATTGGCACTATTCATTTTATACACGCCAAGTATGAGCTCCACATTTGGAATTTGGTTTAAATCAGCAACATGTTTCAAAAAGGCATGTTTAGAACTGCATGTTCCTTTTTTTTCCTTCCAGACTAAGCTTAAATCAGTTCGATTAGAATTTCTATTATAAGGCAGAGCTTTAACAAGCGAAACTAAATCTAACCAATTGTCAATGTCTTCGGACTTTATAAGCTGTGTTAATGTATCGTAAGATCCTAAAGTTTGGTTAGGTAACATGTTCTAAAAGTAACATATAAACAAAGCATAAACAAATACAGAATAAGTCATTAAATTTCGTAAATTTGCCTGCGTTTAACAACGCAATATGACCACAGACCCTAAGTATATTTTTGTAACAGGCGGAGTGTCTTCCTCTCTCGGAAAAGGCATCATAGCAGCATCTTTAGCTAAACTCCTACAAGCACAAGGTTACAGAACGACCATTCAAAAATTAGACCCTTACATTAACATTGACCCAGGAACATTAAACCCATACGAGCATGGCGAATGCTATGTGACGGACGATGGTGCAGAAACCGACTTGGATTTAGGACATTATGAACGGTTTTTAAACGTACCAACATCACAGGCAAATAATGTTACTACTGGTAGAATTTACCAAAGTGTAATTGACAAAGAGAGACGTGGTGAGTTCTTGGGAAAAACAGTTCAAGTTATTCCGCATATTACAGACGAGATTAAAGACAGAATCCAAATTCTTGGGAATTCTGGTGATTACGATATTATATTAACAGAGATTGGTGGCACCGTTGGTGATATTGAATCCTTACCATACATAGAAGCCGTACGTCAGTTACAATGGGACTTGGGAGAGCACAATGCTTTGGTGATTCATTTAACACTGATTCCTTTTTTGTCTGCAGCAGGCGAGTTAAAGACCAAACCTACACAACATAGTGTAAAGACATTAATGGAAAGTGGAGTACATGCAGATATTTTGGTATGTAGAACCGAACACGAATTGCACGAAGGTCTAAAAGAAAAATTGGCTCGTTTCTGTAATGTAAAGAAAGAAGCTGTTATCCAATCTATTGATGCATCAACAATTTACGATGTACCTAACCTAATGTTAGAAGAAGGCTTGGATAAAGTGGTATTGGAAAAACTAAACCTAAAAAGTGATGTACCAGATCTAAATCGCTGGAACGAATTTTTAAAGCGTCATAAAAACCCTAAGAGCGAAGTCACTATTGGATTGATAGGTAAATATGTAGAACTTCAGGATTCGTACAAGTCTATACTAGAAGCTTTTATTCATGCAGGTGCAGAAAATGAAGTGAGAGTCAATGTAGAATCTATTCATTCAGAATATCTCAATGAAGACAACATAGACTTTAAACTGAACCATTTAGATGGAGTATTGGTCGCACCTGGTTTTGGTGAGCGTGGCGTGGAAGGGAAAATTGAAGCCATTCGCTATGTGCGCGAAAACAATATTCCGTTTTTAGGTATTTGCTTAGGTATGCAGATGGCAGTGATAGAGTATGCCAGAAATGTGTTGAACTTAAGTGATGCAAATTCCATTGAGATGGATGAGGATACAGAACATCCTGTTATTAATTTAATGGAATCTCAAAAAAATGTAATAAACAAAGGAGGAACCATGCGTTTAGGCGCGTGGGATTGCAACATTATAGAAGATAGTATCGCTTACAAAGTTTATGGTGAAAAAAATATAGAAGAACGTCATAGACATCGATTTGAATTTAACGATGACTATAAAACACAGGTTGAAGCTGCAGGTATGAAGGCTACAGGATTAAACCCTGAAACCGGACTGGTAGAAATCATAGAAATTCCAGAACATAGCTGGTTTGTTGGCGTACAATACCATCCGGAGTACAAGAGTACAGTTGCCAATCCACATCCTTTATTTGTGGCTTTTGTCGCTGCCGCTTTAAAGTATAAGAAGAAAAAATAATGAATCAATGTGCCACTTTGGCGTAAAATGATTTTTTGGATAGCTTTTTGGGATAAGCAAATCACTTATCTTAAATGTCACACTGAGCGCAGTCAAAGTGCTTTTTAAGACTTTTGATAAGTACCAAAACTTACTAAATTAGATTACCGTTTACACGGCAAATACATATGGAAGAAAAGAAACTAGACATCAACTCAATTATTGGATTTATTCTAATATTCGGAATCTTGGTGTACATGATGTACCAAAGTTCACCTTCACCAGAGGAAGTTGAAGCTGAGAAAAAAGCAGAACAAGAACAGGTTGAAGCTGAGAAAAAAGAGAGCAAACAAAATGAAGCGGTTGTAACTACTGCGGAAGATTATACCAACACACAAGCCTTAGACTCTACTCAGCAAGCTGCACTTCAAAGCAAAGTAGGTTCTTTTGCCTATGCCTTAGGTTTACAGGGCGAAGAACAAACTACAGTAACTACAGACGTTTTTGAGTTAAAGTTCAATAGAAAAGGGGGTCATTTGGCTCAGGTAAAGCTACGTAATTTTGTAGATTACGATTCAGTGCCAATTTATCTCGTTAAAGACGATAATAGCGCTTTTAATATCACTTTCGGTACTTCAGACAACAGAACACTCAATACACAGGACTTCCCATTTCAGCCTAGCGTAAGTAAGAGTGGTGAGAATACAGTGGTTTCTATGAAACTTAAGGTCTCTGAAACCGCATTTTTGGAATATAGATACGAGTTGAAGCCAAATGATTATATGATTGATTTTTCAATCAGATCACAAGGCTTAAGTGGTGTCTTTAATACATCGCAACCGATTACTCTAGACTGGAAGCAGAAAGGTATTCGTCATGCCAAGAGTATAAGCTACGAAAATCGTTACACACGTTTAACCTATATGTATGATGGTAGGGTTGACAAGTTATCTCAAATGGGTGATGATGACGAAATTGCTGAAGATGTAGAATGGCTATCGTATAGACAACACTTTTTCAGCTCAATTCTGGTGTCGGATGACAGCCCTTTCAAAAAGGTAGAAATGACTTCTGCTGATCTTGTAGAAGATGAAGACGTAGATTCTTTATATACAAAACTCTATACCTCTAAAATGCCTTTGGCATATAATGGAGGGGAGATCAATAAAAATCTTGGTTTATATTATGGCCCTACAGATGCAAAGACGCTAAAGGCCTATGATAAAGATTTAGAAGAGAGTATCCCATTTGGTTGGGGAATTTTTGGCTGGATCAATAAGGCCATATTCATTCCATTGTTCGGTTGGTTAAGTGGTATGCTACCTTACGGTATTGCTATAATTGTGATGACTATCTTGGTTAAAATAATGTTGTCCTTTGTACAGTATAAACAATTCTTGTCTCAAGCTAAGATGAAAATCTTAAAACCAGAGCTCGATGCCATCAGAAAGAAGCATAAGGATAACAAGATGAAGGCGCAACAAGAAACAATGGCTTTACAGAGTAAAGCAGGAGCTAGTCCGTTAAGCGGTTGTTTGCCAGGTCTAATGCAAATCCCTGTTTTTTACGCCTTGTTTATGTTTTTCCCAACAGCCTTTGATTTAAGACAGAAAAGTTTCCTTTGGGTAGATGATTTAAGTTCATATGATTCTATTGCGGATTTACCATTTAATATTCCATTTTATGGAGATCACGTGGCATTATTTCCAATTTTGGCTGCAATTGCAATCTTCTTTTACATGAAGATGACCACAGGCCAGCAAATGGCACAACAACCTACACAAGAAGGGATGCCAGATATGGGTAAAATGATGAAGTATATGATTTACTTCTCACCAATTCTTATGTTGGTATTCTTTAACAATTATGCTTCAGGATTGAGTTTGTATTACTTTATATCTAACTTAATTAGTATCGGAATTATGTTGGTAATTAAGAATTATATCATTGATGAAGAGAAGGTGTTAGCAAAGATCGAGACGCAAAAGAAGAAGCCTAAGAAACAAAACAAGTTTCAGAGAAAAATGGCTGAAATGATGGAGCAAGCAGAGCAACAAAAGCAAGCACAGCAGAAAAGAAAAAAGAAATAATTGTTATAACAATATTAATAGGAAAACCCAGACTTTTGTCTGGGTTTTCTACTACTAACTAAATCAATCAATATAAAATCGGGTAATCAGCCTCGACTTTTCTTTTATTTAACTTTGTGGTGGTAATAAAACAGTGTCTATTACGTGTACCACACCATTAATGCCTTGTATATTTACTAATGTTGTAACTATATTGCTTACACGACTATTAGGGTCTGTTAAAGTGAAATTATTGGTATCTGCAGAAATATCGCCTCCGAGTGTTGTTACGGTACCTGTAGCTAATTCATCAGATTGTACATTGGCATTGTTTACAATATGGTAAGTTAATACAGCATCAACCGTTGTAGTATCCAAGTCGCTTAGGGCGTTAATGTTTAGTTCTGATAATAGAGAAACAAAGGCATCATTGCTTGGTGCAAAAACAGTAAATGGGCCTGCCTCAGCATTTGAAACCGTACTGATATAAGGTACAGTTGGGCTGCCTGTATCAGCATAAGCCAAAGCATCTACTAATATAGATAGCGCGTCGTTTGATGTCGCAAAAGTTGCAATGGTTGGTAAGTTAATAACAGTATCAACAATATGCACTATACCATTGGTTGCGGTATTATCCGCACTTGTAACATTAGACATGCCATTAAGCTCTACACCGTTTGAAGTCGTAAAATATAGACTAAGATTTTCACCATTTGGTCCAGTCGCTGCTGTATTGGTGTAACCAGAGCCTGTGGCTACTAAGTCGCTAGAAGAAAGATTGGCACCAACAATAACATGATTAAGAAGTATGTTTCTTACCAAAGCTTCTTCTTCTGTAGATAAATTGTTTAAATCTAATCCTGTAGCATTCAGTAAATCAGTAAAAGCTGCATTACTAGGTGCAAAAACAGTAAAAGGTCCTGTACCTTGCAAAGTGCTAACCAATCCTGTTGCTTCTAAAGCTGCAGCTAGGGAAGTAAGATTATTTTCCAGAGCAACATCCACAACTGTAGTGGTCTGTACACCTGGTCCGTTGTTGTCATCATCATCGCTACAGGCAGTAATGCCTAAGACCATGATAAATACTGCAATTAATTTGAGAGTTTTCGAAATAATTTTCATTTTTTTGAGTTTTAAAATTTGTTCAACATTGCTCAAACATTTAAGTTTGTTTAACAATATTACAAAATGATTAAACAAAAAATTAAACTCGTATTTTTTTTAACACTAATTTTAACACTAGGATATGCTCAAGAACCCGTAAATCAGTTCGATAAAGACGGTAAACGTCACGGTTTGTGGACAAAAAACTATCATAAGACTGACCAGAAGCGCTACGAAGGGCAGTTTGTTCACGGCAAAGAAGTCGATACTTTTAAATATTATACGTTATCTAGCGGAAAAAGTGTGTTGAGTGCTACTAAGGTGTTTAGATTAAAGGATAGTTTGGCAGATGTAAAATTCTATACATCTAAAAAAAATGTGATAAGCGAAGGAAAGATGAACGGTAAGCGTTACATAGGTCAATGGATATTCTATCACAAAAACTCTACAGCCAAAATGATTGTAGAAAACTATAATGATGATGGTAATCTCGAAGGGGATAGAACCGTTTTTTATAAAAATGGATTGGTTGCAGAAGAAGCACATTATAAAAACGGAAAACTTCACGGAGAGTCTAAATGGTTTTCAGAAAATAATATTCTACTGCGCCACTCTATATATAAGGATGGAAGCTTACACGGAAAAACGATTAACTACGATTCTGATGGAAATATAACCTCAGAAGGTGACTATACAGAAGATAGAAAATCGGGTATCTGGAAATATTACGAATCCGGAAAACTCAAAAAAGAAATTGATCACACCAATCAGGTTGTCATTAAAAAATATTGATAGCTAAATGCTATGGATAGCATAATTATTAGAAATGGCAATCGATATAGGTTGCCTTTTTTATTTGTAATTTTGCCGAGGTTTTTCAGACAAAAAGTAATCTATTCGAGTTCCCTTCCAGGGAAGGGCTAGGGATGGGTTTTAATAAAAAAATTAAAAAAGGAGATTCCTGCCTTCGCAGGAAATAAACATGAAACGTGTCATAGTAGGACTTTCTGGCGGAGTGGATTCGAGCGTTGCAGCCTATCTTTTAAAGGAGCAAGGCTATGAGGTTATAGGTCTGTTTATGAAAAACTGGCACGACGATTCCGTAACCATTTCAGACGAATGTCCTTGGTTAGAAGATAGTAATGATGCCATGTTAGTGGCTGATAAATTGGGTATTCCGTTTCAAACTGTAGATTTAAGTGTGCAGTATAAAGAACGTATCGTGGATTATATGTTCAACGAATATGAAAAAGGACGTACACCAAATCCAGACGTATTATGTAATCGTGAAATAAAATTCGATGTCTTTATGGATATCGCTATGGAACTTGGTGCAGACTATGTTGCTACAGGTCACTATTGCAGAAAAGCAACAATCGAAAAAGACGGCAAGGAAATTCATCAGCTTTTAGCGGGAGTTGACAATAATAAAGATCAGTCGTATTTTTTATGTCAACTATCACAAGAGCAATTGGCAAAAGCCTTATTTCCTATTGGAGAATTAACCAAGCCAGAGGTAAGGGAAATTGCTAAAGCGCAAAACTTAACCACTGCCGAAAAGAAAGATTCACAAGGGCTTTGCTTTATTGGCAAGGTGCGTTTACCAGATTTTTTACAACAACAACTAAAGCCTAAAGAAGGAGTTATTGTTGAAGTTGAGGATTCTTTTGAAACTTATAATCAAACAGTTCCTGAGTTCAATTCCAAAGAAAATGAATTAGCGTTTCTTGCCAAAAAACCAGAATATTCTATTTCAGACGGAAAGGTTGTAGGTAAACATCAAGGTGCACATTATTTTACCAAAGGACAACGAAAAGGTTTAGCAGTTGGTGGTACAAAAGAACCATTGTTTGTTATTGAAACTGACGTTGAGGACAATGTGATTTATACAGGTCAAGGTAAAAATCATCCTGGTTTGCTGCGAAATGTATTATTTGTCACAAACGACGAATTGCATTGGATTCGTGAAGACTTGGCTTTGTCTGAAGGTGAAACCATGGACGTTATGGCCAGAATTCGTTATCGTCAACCTCTTGAAAAAGCAACACTTCACAAAGTTGCTTCAGGATTGTACGTGGAATTTGAAAATAAACAATCAGCTATTACCGAAGGGCAATTTGTTGCTTGGTACAATGGTGAAGAGCTATTGGGTTCTGGTGTTATTTCCTAATGTCATTCCTGCGTAGACAGGAATCTTTAAATGATTTATAGAATTCATTTCAAATCCTTAAATTGCAATAAAAGAAAAGTCATGATAAGAAAAATTACCATGCTTTTATTGCTCCTCTTCACAATAAACAGCTATGCACAAGAAGATGCTTGGGTTTACCTCACTGATAAGCCCAACGAAGCAGCAGCCTTAGCAAATCCAATTTCCATTCTAACGCAAAAGGCCATAGATCGTAAACAAAATCATGGTATAGCAATAGATGCAAGAGACGTGCCTGTTCACGAAGCTTATATTTCAGATTTAAAAACCCAAACAGGCATTACTGTTTTAGCAAAATCTAAATGGTTTAACGCGGTTCATGTTAGAGGTTCTGAAGTAGATATTTCAGCATTAAGCACTTTACCTTATGTAGAAACGATCGATTTTGCTAATAATAGCTTAGATGTGTCATCACGCTCATCTAATAGTCAAGTCAATTCAGATATAGAGGATGAAACCGTTGATTTTACATACGGAAACACACAGAATCAGGTAGAAATGATTAATGCAGACAATCTGCATGTTGATGATTTTACAGGTGAAGGTATTACTATTGCTGTAATGGATTCAGGATTCCCAAATGTGAATACCATGGCAGCTTTTCAGCGCTTACGCGATAATGGAGACATATTGGGTGGATATGACTTTGTCACCCGAAACGCAGATGTTTATGCCAATACAGCAAGTTCTCATGGCACGCGTGTTTTGAGTACTATGGCTGGTTTTATTCAAGATCAGTTTGTTGGTACAGCACCTGATGCATCCTATTATTTGTTCTTGACCGAAGATGCCACCAGCGAAAATCCAGTTGAGGAAAGTTATTGGGTTGAAGCTGCAGAACGTGCAGATAGTTTGGGTGTGGACATGATTAACACGTCATTGGGTTATCGTGTCTTTGACAATCCTAATTACGATTACACGCCAGCTGATATGGATGGACAAACCACTTACATCACCAAAGGAGCTTCTATTGCTGCCGAAAAGGGCATTTTGGTTGTAGTCAGTGCCGGAAACTCAGGAGCTACAGCTTGGCAAACGGTTGGCGCACCAGCCGATTCACCAGAGGTGTTGTCTGTCGGTGGAGTGGATGAAAACGGTGAATATGTGAGTTTTAGCTCCCAAGGAGGTGCAGCACAGATTGGTTATCAGAAACCAGATGTAGTGGCTAGAGGTGGTTTGGCATTTGTAGTAGACGAAAACAATGCTATTGTACAGAATAATGGCACGTCTTTTAGTGCACCAATTCTATGTGGTGGGATTGCATCACTTTGGCAATCCATTCCTGATGCTACACCAAACGAAGTAATAGATTTTGTAAGACAATCAGCTTCGCAATTTACTATGCCAGATGATATGTTGGGTTTTGGTATTCCAGATTTGGCACTGGCAAGAAGTCTAGGTTTGGGAGAAACATTAATTGAGAATATAAACATATATCCCAATCCTGTAAAAGATAATTTATATGTCGAATTGCC
The DNA here is from genome assembly GCF_047126865.1 of Winogradskyella sp. MIT101101. Taxonomy (NCBI): domain Bacteria; kingdom Pseudomonadati; phylum Bacteroidota; class Flavobacteriia; order Flavobacteriales; family Flavobacteriaceae; genus Winogradskyella; species Winogradskyella sp. MIT101101. The sequence goes on from NZ_CP138982.1 coordinate 3,189,115, forward strand.
AACGCAGCTTGTAAACTCAGAGGTAAGTATATACAATCAATTAGGGCAAAAGGTTTTACAAACAGTGCTCAATACAAATAGTGAAGCCATTAATGTCGAAAGTTTAGAGGCTGGATTCTATGTTTTGAAACTATCATCAGAAACCAATTTCAGAACATTTAAGTTTGTTAGATGTTCAAACTAAACTCATACGTCAGTTCGAATGAATTTGATCCCGGAAGCCTTCGGGAGTAAAATCGTATCGAGAACCGTGTCTAGTTGAAATTCTCATTCTCGATACAAATTTCACTCATTTTCAATCGTTAAATTCACTCGAATTGACGAATTTTATAGACAAATATAATTTTTTCATATAATGACCAACAGCATAACAAAACTCTTCAACATAAAATACCCAATTATACAAGCAGGAATGATATGGAATAGCGGCTGGAGACTAGCTTCAGCTTCAAGCAATTCTGGGATTTTGGGTTTAATAGGAGCAGGTTCTATGTATCCGAATGTGCTACGTGAGCATATCCAAAAATGTAAAAAAGCTACGGATAAACCTTTTGGAGTTAACGTTCCAATGTTATATCCAAATATTGAAGAGATAATGGATATCATTGTTGAGGAAGACGTTAAAATTGTGTTCACTTCAGCGGGAAATCCAAAAACCTGGACGAAGTGGTTACAAGATAAGGGCATCACTGTAGTACATGTAGTGAGTAGCGTAAAATTCGCTTTAAAAGCTCAAGATGCTGGAGTGGATGCCGTTGTTGCTGAAGGCTTTGAGGCAGGAGGACATAATGGACGTGATGAGACTACTACCTTAACTTTAATACCTATGGTAAGGGAGCAAATAGAAATTCCTTTGATTGCCGCAGGAGGCATAGCCACAGGAAAAGCTATGCTGGCTTGTATGATTTTAGGTGCCGATGGAGTGCAGGTTGGTAGCCGTTTTGTAGCTAGTGAGGAATCCTCGGCACATCAGGCATTTAAGGAAGTGGTTGTTGATGCTAAAGAAGGAGCTACCCAGCTCACCTTAAAAGAATTGGCACCAGTTCGTCTTATAAAAAACAAATTCTACAACGAGATACAAGAATTGTATAAAACCGCACCAACACCAGAGCAACTTAAGGAATTGTTAGGTAGAGCTAGAGCCAAACGCGGTATGTTTGAAGGGGATTTAGACGATGGAGAGCTTGAAATTGGTCAAATAGCAGGATTGATACACGATATAAAGCCCGTTACCGAGATTGTTGGGACTATGTTAAGCGAATACAATGATGCCATAAAGGATATAAATTCTAAAAATTTTTCGTTTTAGTTGTCGAAAAATTTAAATGTTTTGGAGAAAAAAAGCCGTAAATAACATTTACGGCTTTTTAAAGTTATTTATTTACTTAGACTAATTTTCGGAATCTAAGTTCTCAATACGTTTTTCAAGCACAGCTAAATGTTTCTCCATACTCTCATGCTCTTCTTTAAGCACCTCATGATCTTCTTTCATTTGTTGGTGCCACTGTTTCATTTTTTCTATTTTTTCGTTTAAACCATAAGTATCAAGAGATTCAAAATCTGGCTCTGCGTTTTTATGAGATTCAATTATTTTACTATGACTTCTAACTATAGCATCATGACGTTCTAGTATTTTAGCCTGCTCTTCAAAATCTCTTAAAACAGTAGAATCATTTATGTTCTTATTTTTATAAGACTCGTAGAGTCTATCATAAGTTGACGACATGTCGCTCAGTGTATTCTCAAACGAATTGTGTACTTTTAGAATGCTGTCACTTTTTTCTGTGAAGGCATTAAACTCTGCCATTAATTCTTTTTTTTCATTATCGCACGTAAACAATAGCAACGGCATTAATAGTAATAGATATATTTTTTTCATAATAAGTTATTTAATGAATTATAATTTTTTTAAAAATACCATATCTATTGTTAATCTCTTGTCGCAGATGATGTTTTCAGTAACCCAATTGATAAATTTGATTTTAGAAATTAATTCAATTTCAAATATGATAAATCCTCATTTGGATATGATTTTTTAAAGTTATCTTGCTTTTCAAAACAAATAATGTCATTGATTTTAATTTAAAAAATGTCTAAAACAGCTATAGAAAAACTATATCGGTTTCTCAATAACGAAGATGGTGAACGGGTTTGCACGGATATTTCTGATGAAGCATGCGAACATACTGTCACTAATTTTTTCAGGATCCTATTAACGCATACGGTTACCAAATTGGGAGACACGCTTAGTAACCCAAAAACGGTATTGACTTGGTTGATGAGCTACGTTAACGCTCCAGTCTATCTTATCAGCTTAATAGTTCCAATTCGTGAATCAGGAGCTATGATTCCGCAGATTGCCATTTCAAAATATATAAGTCAAAAACCCATAAGAAAATGGATCTGGATTTTTGGTTCTGTATTGCAATTTGTATCTATTGCAGCCATAGGTCTAGTAGGTTTGTCGTATAAAGGTGTTTTGGCAGGATGGCTTATGGTGGGTTGTTTGGTGGTGTTTAGTTTTGCCCGTAGTTTATCCTCAGTTACTTCAAAGGATGTCATTGGTAAAACCATTGCTAAGACGAGACGAGGTAAACTTGGTGGTTACACAGCCGCTCTGTCTGGTGTGTTGGTGTTGGTGGCTGGTTTGCTTATTACCTATAAATCTGAAACAGATGCATCAGTGGATTTTTATACCAACCTTATGTTTTTTGCTTCAATCATGTGGTTAGTGGCAGCATTGATTTATGCTTCGGTTAAGGAATTTCCTGGTGAAACCGAATCTTTATCAAAAGATGAAAACGTTGTGGTAAGCAAGCTTGAGTTATTAAAGACCAATACGCAGTTCAGAAATTTTGTAATAGCAAGAGCCTTACTATTGTGTTCGTCATTGTCTGCACCATTTTACGTTTTGCTGGCACAGAAACATGCTGGTTCTGAAAGTTTTTTATTGGGTCTGTTGATTGTTGCCAATGGTATCGCTTCGATTATCAGTTCACCTTTTTGGGGAAAACAGGCCGACAAATCTAGTAAAAACACAATGGCCAGAGCCATAACAATTGCTGCAACTATGGGTATTGCTTTATTTGTAATAGTTACTTTTTTTGAGAGCTTCCGAAACCAACTTTGGCTATATCCAATTGCGTTTTTCATTTTGGGAGTAGCGCATGGAGGTGTGCGAGCCGGTAGAAAAACTTATGTAGTGGACATGGCAAACGGTAACGAACGCACCAATTATGTTGCGGTTAGTAATACCATTATTGGTTTTATTTTACTTATTACAGGCGGTTTAAGCGCATTGGTTTCGGTGTTATCTATAGAAGGTGTTATCCTGGGATTATCTCTATTAGGGCTTTTGGGTGCTTACCGTAGTTACAAATTACCTGATGTGGAATAGTTAGTATTGGCATTAATTGTCATAATATTTTATCTTAGCTAAAACTGCTTCATATAAGTATGAAAATAAAAAAGAACATAGCATTAGAATTCAATGATTTTTCTAAAAATTACACTAATGATATGATTGGTTGTGTGCCGCATTACGCAGAGTTAATATCGAGTTTTGTAGAGCATCTACCTAATGATTTTTACCCTAAATCAATTCTAGATTTAGGATGTGGTAACGGGAATGTTTCAGCGCAACTTATGCCACATTTTCCTGACGCTACTTATACTCTTGTAGATGCGTCTATTGAAATGATAAATCTTTGCAGGAAACAGTTTAGTTCCTATAATGTTATTTATGCCAATAATTATTTTAAAGACTTTGCCTTTAAAAAAGAAGAATATGATTTGATTGTAGCTGGCTTTAGCTTACACCACTGTGATGAAGTAGAGAAGAAAAGTATTTTTAATAGTATATACAATTCTCTAAAAAAAGGAGGGATATTCTCGTATAGTGACCTAATGATCAGTAAAGCTAATCCAGACCACAAAGAACTAATAAAAAGTTGGGAAAAATTTGTAAACATAAGTTTTCCAGATGGTGAGAAGTGGGCCTGGATTATGGAGCATTACGAAGCCTTTGATAAACCTACGGATTATGATCTTCAAATTGAGTATTTAAGTAGGGCAGGTTTTGAGAATATACAAACACCATTTAAAAAAGCCTATTGGACACATATACAGGCCATAAAATAAAACGGCTCAACATTGGTAATTCATCCTGCAGATGTTACTTTCAATATTATATAAATAAAACTCTTTGTGTGACTTCAAAGCACGTTCAAAATTTAATACCACCATCTATTACTAAACTCTTATTTTTGTAATAATTGATTTTAAAATCTCCCTGTATGAAAAAGATAATTATTCTACTCTTCTGTGCCTTTGGTTTTTATTCTTGTGAAGAGGTTACAAGTGAAGATGAAATCCAAAAAATAAATTGGAGCGCAAGAGTGACAAATGTTCTTGAGTTAGACTCATTAGAAACAGGTAAATCATATTTATCCGTGTATTCGCAGATTTATAGCTTATCACAGCATAGAAAATACAACCTAACAGCGATGGTAAGTCTCAGAAACACAAGTGAAACGGATACAATTTATGTTCTAAAATCAGACTACTACAATACACATGGTGAACTTATAAAGCATTATGTAGACAAACCTGTGTATTTATTACCGATGGAAACCTTAGAGATTGTTATTGATGAGGCGGATGTGTCTGGTGGTACAGGCGCAAACTTTATTTTTGATTGGGCAACACCAAAAGGTACACCTGAGCCAATTTTTGAAGGTTTAATGTCATCAACCGCAGGTACACAAGGGCTTTCATTTACAACACATGCAAAACGGATTAATTAATTCGTACAACTAAAACCTAAGCACTACTTTTGCGCCATGGTTTTAAGTAACTACACCAAAGAATTTAAGTACAACCTTAAACTGGCATCTCCGGTTATTTTGGGTATGCTTGGACACACGTTTGTGAGCTTTGTAGATAATGTGATGGTTGGGCAATTAGGTGCTGCTGAATTGGCAGCTGTGTCTTTGGGCAATAGTTTTATTTTTATTGCCATGTCCATTGGCATAGGCTTTTCTACAGCAATAACTCCTTTGGTAGCTGAAGCTGATTCTGAACAAAATTTAGAAAAAGGAAAATCCGTTTTTAAACATGGTTTTTTTCTTTGTACGGTTTTAGGTTTGATATTGTTCTTAATGTTGATAGTGGCAAAACCTTTAATGTATGTCATGGATCAGCCTGAAGAAGTGGTTGAGTTGGCGATCCCATATTTAGATTTGGTAGCGTTTTCCTTGGTGCCCTTGATTGTGTTTCAGGCATTTAAACAATTTAGTGATGGACTGTCTCTAACCAAATATCCGATGTATGCTACTATTGTTGCCAATATTTTAAATGTTGGGATTAATTATGTTTTGATTTTTGGGAAGTTCGGCTTTCCTCAAATGGGCATTGTAGGTGCAGCCGTTGGTACTTTGGTGTCGCGTTTTGTGATGTTGTTTTTTCTATGGTGGTTACTTGCCAAGAAAAAGAAATCTAAGGACTATGTCACTAATATTAAATTCTTCAAACTAAGCAAACAGCCTATTAAAAAGTTAGCAAACTTAGGTTTACCAAGCTCTATGCAAATGTTCTTTGAGGTTGCCATTTTTACAGCAGCGATTTGGTTAAGTGGTACACTTGGCAAGAATGCTCAGGCAGCCAATCAAATAGCTTTAAACTTATCTTCAATGACCTTCATGGTCGCTATGGGATTAAGTGTAGCTGCCATGGTTAGAGTAGGTAACCAAAAAGGGTTAAGGGATTATGTGAATCTAAAACGTATAGCAGAATCCATCTTTTTGGTCGGGTTTGTTTTTGCATTTGTATTTGCTTTACTTTTCGCTATTTTTCATAAGGTTCTGCCGGACTTGTATGTAGATCTAGACGACCCTACCAATGCTGTGGACACAATGGAGGTAGTTAAAATAGCAGCAACCTTATTATTGGCTGCAGCGGTATTTCAGATTAGTGACAGCCTTCAGGTTATTGCACTAGGTGCTTTGCGTGGACTACAGGATGTAAAGATCCCAACAGTAATTACGTTTATTTCATATTGGGTCATTGGCTTTCCTATAAGTTATTTTTTAGGAAAAGAGGACGCTTATGGTAGTTTAGGTATATGGCTTGGGCTATTGGCGGGTTTAAGTGCTGCAGCCATTCTTTTATTCATTCGTTTTAACTACTTAACTAAAAAGCTCATTGCTAATAAAATAATAACCTGATTAAATGATGAATAGTTTGATTTCTATGGCTTAATCGAAGAGCTCAATCAAAATCTATATATTTGCATCTATATTGAAAATCTTCAAGCTTCGTGCTTCAAACTTCAAACTTAACAAATGGAACTACCCAAATTTATATTAGGCGACAACACGGATTATCCTGATGCTATATTTATTATTCATACAGAGTTTCCGCGATTTATCATTAATCTTGAAAATGATGAAGTAGAGTGGTTTGAGGAATTTGATCAACACGACCAAAAAGAATTGGAAACCGAAGCCGAAAATTATATCAAACAAGCTACCGAGTTTTACGATAGAGAAGTGGCAAGATATGATGATTAACTAAAAAAGAGGTATGCTAGAGCAACTTGTAGAGCTAGACAAAGAACTTTTTTTGTATTTAAATGGTCTAGGTAACACATCTTGGGATGGATTCTGGATGGCTTATACTACTAAATGGAATTGGATACCATTGTACGCTATACTACTTTTTTTATTGTATAAGCGATTGGGAATAAAAATGGTTTTGGTTACCCTTATTTCTGTGGTGCTCATGGTCACTTTTACGGATCAAGTCACCAATTTATTTAAGGATGGTGTGATGCGTCACAGACCTTGTCACCAAGCAGGAATCAAAGAACTAATGCGTATTGTCAGAGAAGGTTGCGGAGGTAAATATGGTTATTTTTCGGGTCATGCTAGTAATTCTATGGGTCTTGCCATATTGGTAGGATTAATGTTGCGGAAAAAGTATAAATACCTTATTTATATTTTAGTGGTTTGGGCTATCACCATGGGTTATAGTCGTATTTATATTGGAGTGCACTATCCTTTGGATGTGCTTTCTGGTCTTATTTTTGGAGGACTTTCAGGATTTGCATTCTACAAACTCGATAAATATCTGCAATCTAGATTTGCCTTAAAGGATCCACCCAGATAAAGTACTTTAATATTACTTTCGGGTTAATTCGTATAAAGTATTTGTAAGCCTATTTTTATAACCTCTAGTGTCTTTGTTAGAAGAATTTAAGTCGTAAGTGTCTTTAAACTCTATCTTATACACTTTTGAAAGTGCATCTATAGTGTCTGGCTTCACTTTATTGGTCAACAAATAAAATCGCTTGTCATTTGGGATCACATAGCCTTCACTCGTTTTTATACTTGGAATTTTGTCACCGTAATTGTATATCACTTCAGGAGCTACATAGTCTAAATGATATAGTTCTATGCCAGAACCTTTTAATTCTGAAACGGGTTTGTAATCAACTTGAGAATGGGATTTTGATATTGGTAATGCAATTAAACCTAAGGTGGTCATAAAAGCAATAACCAAATAGAAAACACTTTTGATTTGTTTCGATTTTAAAAACTTGAAAATATAAAAACCAATAATAGCTAAAACTATTGCTGTAATTACGAATCTCACTAAAAACATTCCGGTTAATATATCACTTGAAAAAAACCAAATAACCCAGAATAGAATACAAATGACACCAATCAGCCCAAACTGAAAATAAACAGGAATAGTTTCCTTTTTCGATTTCAGATTTTTGAATTCTCTTATTAAATATTCTATATAGAAACCAATATTAATTGCCAGTGGAATCAATACAGGCATTAGATAGCGCGATTTTTTTTCAGGAATAATGGACAATAGAACTACGGCTATAATCGTCCAGAAAAAGCTAAACCTATAGGCTTTTAGATTGATAACACGTGACTTCATATACGGATAAATAAGACTCACCAATGCAGCTAAAGCCCATAATCCACTTTGTACAAAAAAGCTCCAATAGTAATAAAACGGTCTTACGTTGTAACTGCTCCAATTGGATGTTTCGCGTTCTGCAATTGCAGTAAAAGTTTCAGGGTCAGCAACACGTACATGAAAATACCACCAACCACCTAATACAATCCCAAAAATCAATAAGCTAAAAAGTTTTAAAAAGTGAAGTGTACCACCTTTAAACTTGTAAGCTATACCGTAAGAAATAATGAAAGACAATAACAAGACATACAACGAAACAGGACCTTTAGACAAGACCGAACAAGCCAAAAACACGACAAAAAGCAAGCTATGGACTATTGATGTTTTCTGCTTTTGAAACATTATAAAAAGCTGATACAAGGCCATGAGCATAAAGGCATGTGTGTAAATATCCCATGGTGCTTCTATAATAATTCCTATAACATAAAATGAACTTAGTACAATAAATCCATTAATAAGACTGTGTGATTTACTGAGTTCTAATTTTTTTGATAGTAGAAAAGTTGTGATGCCAATAAAGGCCATAAAAAGTAATGCTGGCCAACGCAGCGCTAAAATAGATTTAATCCCAAAAAGTAAACCGAAAAATGCGGTTATCCATGTTGGTAAAGGTGGTTTTTGATAGCGCGCCTCACCGTTCATGGTGGTTAATATCCAATTGTTATCGGTAAGTATCTCGCGAGCAGAAATAAAATTACGAGCTTCCATAATACTCACCGGAATGGCATCAACGGTAAAACCAAGCATTACAATTACAAAAAGTAAAAGACTTAAAATTGGGTATTTTTCTATGAGCTTAATCATTGTTTTGTCTTATTAGATAAGCGTTGCGCGCATAAATGATCATTCCGAAAAAGTGTCCCACAAATAAAACGGGATCTTCTCTAATAATGGCATAGCTCAAAATTAAAGCTGCGCCAATTAAACTCAATACCCAAAACCCTAATGGTAAGGATGATGCCTTATTGCGTTCAGAGTGAATCCATTGATATACAAATCGCAAGGTGAAAATGATTTGAGCCACAACACCAAGAACTAATAGCCATGTTGGTATAGCTTCGTTTTTAAAGAGTAATTCTATGTCTATTTTATTGTTGTTATAGTAAAAAACAACGATTAATACTGGAACTATAAACAGCAAATACTGAACAATTTTAGGAAATTTTTGCCATTGTCCCTGTAACTGTAAGTTTCTAATGTAGATGAAATACGTTAAACTTTGTCCTAGCATTATAGCAAAATCTAGTCTTAAATAACCATAAATGAACAAGAGGAAAGAGGCGATTAAACTTAATGTCCAAAATGTAGATGGAGTAATGACTTTACGCTGTTTTTCGGACGTAATCCATTGAATAATCAGCCGAGACGAAAATAAAATCTGGGCCAAAAATCCGATGCTGTAAATAATCCAGTCTTTCAAATTAAAATATTATTTACTCGATTTTTCAACTTCGTAATTAATGTATTTTTTTTTCATCCACAAATAGGCAAAGCAATCCATAAGTGGGCCCAAAAGCCTATTCCAAAGTCCAAATTTTGCCGTTCCGGCAAGTCGAGGAAAATGCTGAACAGTGACTTGTTTTATTCTGCCATTCTGAAGCATAATCATAGCAGGTAAAAAGCGGTGTAAACCTCTAAACATAGGGATGCGTTTAGCATAATCCGTTTTAATTATTTTAAGCGGACAACCCGTGTCATCCATACCATCTTGTGTAAATGCGCGTCTAATACCATTGGCAATTTTAGAAGACATATTCTTAACAAAAGAATCTTTACGGTTAGAGCGCACACCAGTGACCAACTCATGCGTGTCTATGTGTTCTAAAAGAATATTGAAATCTTCAGGTGCTGTTTGTAAATCGGAATCTATGTAGCCAGCCAGCTCAGTATCAACATAATCAAAACCAGCTTTTATAGCAGCGCTTAAACCTTTGTTTTCTTTAAAGAGAATATATTCAAAGGCTTCATTTGTAGTACAAATCTTTTCAATCAATGCCTGACTATTGTCTGTAGAGCCATCGTTAACAAACAATACCGAAGTGGGTACAGATGCTATTTTGAGATAGTTAGAAAGCTCGGTTTCTACACGTTCTAGATTTTCCTCTTCATTATAAACCGGAACGATGATGGTCAACTTATACGTCATACACTATGATTGCTTAGTCTGTGCAAAAGTATAGTTTTTTTATGATAACGAAAGTAAGTACTCAGCAGCGGCAAAAGGAGTGGTTTTACCAGCTTCAATCAATTGTATTTGTGCATCTAGTTCTGCTTTTATTTTAGGCGACTTGTAGAAATTAGATTTTAAACGCTCTTCAATAGTTTGTAACAACCAAAACTTGTTCTGGTTATTTCTATTATATTCAAAATAGTCATTTGAGCTTGTCGTAGTAATGTAGTCTTGGATGAGCTCCCAAACATCAGAAATTCCTTCTTTTTTCAAGGCGCTGCAAAGCGACACCTTAGGAGACCAACCCGATTCCTTTTCAGGATAAAGGTGTAAGGCTCTATTGAATTCTACTTTTGCAGTTTTAGAGGCTTTAAGATTATCACCATCCGCTTTGTTGATTACAATCGCATCGGCCATTTCAATAATACCACGTTTAATGCCTTGTAGTTCATCACCTGCACCAGCGAGTTTCAGTAGTAAAAAGAAATCGACCATACTGTGTACAGCAGTTTCACTTTGGCCAACACCGACAGTTTCAATAATTATGGTGTCAAATCCAGCTGCTTCACATAAAATGATGGTTTCTCTCGTTTTTCTTGCCACACCACCAAGTGAATCACCAGAAGGCGATGGCCTTATAAAGGCATTTTCGTCTTTGACCAAATCTTCCATCCTGGTTTTATCACCAAGAATACTGCCTTTGCTCAACGTACTGCTTGGGTCAACAGCTAAAACTGCAACTCTTTTACCAATGTTAGTGAGGTAGCTTCCAAAAGCCTCAATAAACGTACTTTTACCTACACCAGGTACACCAGTAATGCCAATCCTGATAGACTTGTTAGCGTGTGGTAAGCAAGCTGTTATAATATCATGAGCTTTATTAGCGTGTTTTGTGTTTGTGCTTTCGACTAGAGTGATTGCTCTACTTAAATCCGTAATATTTCTAGAAATAATCCCATTGACCAACTCCTCAACAGAGGGTTGTTTTTTACGTTTGGTCTGTATGGATTTTGCCGAATTTGAACTGAGCGTTTTAGGAGGTTCAACACCATCTTGTTCGTGCAAAGCAGATTTATATGGTTGGTCTTTTTTTGTCACTTTGCATTAAAGTTTTTATGAACCTGAGTTAGGATGGATTTGAACAGGAATTTCAATTAAAGTCTGATCCCAAGCCATAGTCAATTTTAAGTTTCCGGTTTTATTGTCAAAAGCAATGGTGAACTTTTCCACGGTTTCATCAAGCTCTTGTTTTGGTACTTCCAATTCAATGGCATCGTAATTAGGATCCCACATCGGTTCCATTTTTTCGTTAACTCCCCATTCATATTGCTTTGAGTTGAACATTACTTTCCAAGAATTTTCCATAGGTACGGTCCATAATGTGTATTTACCTTTCCTTAAGAGCATACCATCAATCATTAAATCCTTGTTGGTTTCAAAGGTTGTGGCTTCATTGGCACCAGTTCTCCATACCTCATTATAAGGTACAAGAGCACCAAAAACTTCACGTTCGCGCTTAGAAGGTCTATTGTATTCTACTTTTAAGTTTAAGTCATTTAGCGTAATTTTAGCAGTATCCTTCGGACTTAATCGTGGCGAAAAAATATTTTCAACGAATACGGAGTATATAAGTAAACCCAATGCTATAATGGATAGTACAATGAGGAGGCGCTTTAGCATAATTCTTTTCTCAGCAGTTTATTTAAGTGAATTTTTATTTCAGAATTTAAAGATAATTCAATTCCCTAAATTTATAGAATAGAACGCTGAATTTTAAGCAAATCTTATAATTTGAAAGAATTTGCAATTTTTTTAAAGGATTTTGCAACACTTAAAAAAATGTGTCGTCTTTAGAGTGAAGTTAGTTTGAAACAAGTATAGCGATTTAAGAAGCCAGACTTTGAAAATCTAAATTAAGTTTCAATAACTTATCTCGATTATCGAGAAAACCAATCATCAACCAAAACCAATTAATCATTAGCACGATTCAGATTCATATTGTTGAAAAATGCAAGAAGAATGATAGGCAAGCGCAAATGCAATTGTACAATCAGTATTGTGACGGTATGCTCATAGTTGCGCTAAGATTTGTGAAAGATACCATGGAGGCCGAAGATATTGTACAAGAGGCTTTTATAAAGGCATTTTCTAAATTGGATCAATACAGAGCAGAAGTCACTTTTGGCGCATGGTTAAAGCGCATTGTAATAAATAGATGTATTGATGTTTTAAAATCTAAACGTCAGCGCTTAATAGAATTGGAAGAGCATCATCTAAAAGTTATCGATGACGATTATGAAAGTGAATGGTTGGTTGAAGACTGTGTAACGATAGACGAGGTAAAAGCAGCAATAGAGCAGCTGCCAGAAAAATATAGATATGTTGTAATGCTCTATTTAGTTGAAGGATATGACCACCAAGAGATTTCAGAAATCCTGAATATTACGGAAGTGGCATCAAGAACTCAACTTTCTAGAGGAAAACAAAAATTGCAGTTAGCATTAAAAACAGAGAAAAATGGCACAAGATCTTAGAAATTTATTTGAAAAGGATACCAAAGCACAACATGCGAAAATGTCTGAAGGTCATGAAGCACGCTTTTTAGACAAGCTAGATGCGGAATTGCCTGTTAAAAAGCAATCCACTCGATTTAGCTTTTTAAACATGGCGGCTAGTGTGATTATATTGTTGGGTTTAAGTTTTGGTGCGTATCAGTTTTTTCAATCAACGCTAGTAATTCCTGATGATGATAAGCAAGTGGTAGAGACTAACATAAAAACTCTTGGAGATGTTTCCCCAGATTTAAAAAAAGTTGAAGACTACTACTTAGCAAGTATCAATTTAGAGTTGTCTAAAGTGCAAATGACTCCTGAGAACAAGGATTTGGTAGATGGTTATATTCAACGACTTAAGGAACTAAACGAAGAATATGATAAGCTTACCATAGAGCTAAATGAAAATGGACCTAACGAAGAGAATTTAGATGCACTAATAGATAATCTAAAGTTTAGACTAAACCTTGTAATGCGTCTTAAAGATAAGTTGCAGGAGTTTAATGACGACACTTTTACTCAAGAGAGTATATAATCAATTATAAATCAAAAAACGAACAGAATTTACCCAATAGACAGGGTATCTCTAAAAATCAAAACAAATGATCAAAACAATTAAAATTTTAGTATTGTGCCTCTTAACCTCATTTGGTTATGCACAAAAAAAGTTAAACAAAACATCGCAATCCATTAAGGTAAACAAAGATGTTGTAATTGACCTTAACACAAGTTATGTTGAAATAGAAATCGACACATGGAACAAAGACATTGTAGAGGTAGAAGCTTATATAGAAAGCGACAAACTTTCAGAAGAAGAGTTAGAGCGTGCTCTAGAAGCATGGAACCTTAAAGTAGAAGGATCTAATGATAGGGTTATCATTTCATCTAGTGCAGGAAGAGCTGTAGGCTTATTTGGCGAAGAGGATTATGCTGTACTATTGAGAGATTTGGAATTTGAGTTGGCAGAGATGCCAGAAATGCCAAGAATGCCTTTAATGCCAAAAATGGCTAAGCTACCAGAAATGCCCGAGATGCCAGAAATGCCAGAAATGCCTGAGCTCCCTGAATTACCAGAAGGTGTAAAGTCAATATCTTTTGATTACGAGAGATATCAAGAAGAAGGTGAAAAGTACTTGGCAGAGTGGAGCAAAAAGTATGAAAAAGAAGGTGGTAAGGAATTACAGAAAAGCATGGAGGAATGGGCAAAGCGATTTGCGGAATCTGGTTACCAAGAAAAGATGGCAAAATGGGGTAAAGAATACGGCAAACGATTTGAAGGCCAATGGGCAAAGGACATGGAAGAATGGGGAGAGAAATTTGGTAAAGAATATGCTAAGGATATGGAAAAATGGGGTGAAGAGTTTGGTGAAAAATTTGGAAAAGAATGGGCAGAAAAAATGGAAGCTTGGGGAGAGAAGTTTGGCGAAAAGTATGCAAAGGAGATGGAAAAACGTGGTGAGGCCATGGCAGAGCGTCAAGAACGAATGGCAGAGCGCGAAGCTCGTTTAGCAGAACGTTATGCAGAGCGTGCAGAATCTGTTGCAGAACGTGCTGCCGAAATGGAAAAACGCCATAAAGAAATGAGAGATAAAAGAGAGTCCATTTTGGTGAGACGTCTAGAATCTGGTAGTAATAGCAAGGTTAAAAAGGTGATTAAAATAAAAATCCCTAAAAAGGCAAAATTAAAGACCAATATTAGGCATGGCGAATTAAAATTATCTTCGGTTATTTATAACCTTAGTGGAGATATATCACATGCATTTTTAGTAGCAGATAACATTGATGGAAGCGAGACTTCCATCAATGTATCTTACTCGCCAGTTGTCATCAACACCTGGAATTTAGGAACACTTAATCTCAACTATGTGGATAAGGCACAGATTAAAAATGCAAAGGATTTAGTATTGAATTCCAAATCTTCTAACATTCATATAGAACGCCTTACAGATACTGGGATTATTGATGGTAGTTTTGGTGATTTAACCATATCTAACCTAGCAGAGACATTTAAGAATCTAAATTTGGTGTTAGAAAATACCGATGCGTTGGTGAACTTACCAAAGAATGTAGATTACAGTTTGTACTTTAAAGGGAGTCGCTCTAAGTTGAACAATAAACCAACGTCGCAAGAAACCATTAGAAATTATCCTGAAGGACAAAGTTCTAACAGAAACATTAGCGTAAATGCAAAATTCAGCAATGTGATTATGAATTAGATTGTGCATTGCAATGTCCTGAAATTAGGTGATCTCACCTTTTTTTATTTCTAATGCCAGACTAAATAAAGTCGATGTCCTTTTCCATAAATAGAGTATTTTTATGGAAATTTTATTTTTTATGCCGCTTTCTACTTTAGACACCTTATTAACTTCACTTCAACCTTATCCTTTACTCGATACTTCAATAACTAAAGAAGAGTATACATCTTTGGATTTGTCTGTCAAAAATCCTGAGTTAGCAGATGTAAATATGTCATCCTCAAAAGAATTAGAAGTTTTTGTTTGGAACCATATAGCAAAACGTAATGCTAAGGCAGCATTTGGTGGTTATTTAGAACAGCGAGGCATCTATCAACGTAGTGATTATTTTAATCAAGAAAATCCGGAGGAAGAACGCAATATTCATTTAGGTATGGATCTTTGGATAGAAGCAGATTCTCCAGTATATGTTCCCTTAGATGGCACTATTCATAGTTTTAAAAACAACACCAATTATGGTGATTATGGACCAACTATAGTTTTAGAGCATCATATTGAAGGCGAAAAATTCTTTACACTTTATGGGCATTTAAGTATAGAGTCAATTAAAAATTTAAAGGTTGGAGCAGAAGTGAAGCAAGGCCAGCAATTGGCAACTTTAGGAACTGCCAAGGTCAATGGAGATTATCCTCCGCATTTACATTTTCAGATTATAAAGGATATTCAAGATTACAAAGGTGATTATCCTGGCGTGAGTAATCAATTGGATATATCATTCTATAAAAGGAACTGTCCTGATCCTAATTTGCTCTTAGATCTAATTTGAAACCATAGCATATACATTCTCGTATGTGTTAGTATGAGAATAACATCAATTTTTTTCTTCTTTTTGTGCCCTATAATTATATGTGCTCAAAAGATTGACAATACGATTTCTTATAGAGCTATAGAAAGCGAAAGCTATTTTAGATTTCACTACGACAACGATTATTTTGCAGCCACAGACGAAAACTATACCCAAGGCTATAGCTTTGAAGTGGTTTTGCAGAGCCTAGAAAAGAATCCTGTCAATAAACTATTCTTTAAACCTAGTAGCGCAAATACAAAATTTGGTTTGGCCTTAGAGCATATTGGGTTTACACCAAATGACTACGTGAGCAAAGACATTCAGTTTGGAGATAGGCCTTTTGCATCTGCTATAATGCTGAAAAGCTTTAAGATAGACACAAACATTGAAAAGAAATTTAGACTATCACAATCCTTAAGTTTGGGTCTTATTGGTCCAGGTGCTTTTGGCAAGGAGATGCAAGTTGGCATACATAAAGCCACTGGGAATAAAATTCCAGGCGGATGGGACAATCAGATTAAAAATGATCTTATTCTCAATTACAGAATTGATTATGAAAAACAGCTTTATAGCTATAAGAATCTATTTGGCTTAAATGCTAATGGGACATTGCAGTTGGGCACACTGTTCACTAATGCTTCAGTTGGATTCAATACCACAATAGGAATTGTAAATTTCCCTTTTGCAACTGTCGAAGAGAACAGAAATTTTCAGGTTTATCTTTATGCGCAACCAATGGTTGGTATAATTGGCTATGATGCAACGCTTCAAGGTGGTGTATTGAATGATAAAAGTCCTTACACCATTTCGTCTAATAACTTAGAACGCTTTACGGCACAATACAATTATGGATTCGTTATAAAAACCAGAACCTTGTATTTTGAATATACCCGAAGTGCCATTACGCGAGAATTTAAAACCGGTTCCTCAGCAAAATGGGGAGGCATCAGGATTGGATTTACGTTTTAATCCGTTGTAAATTTTTCAAAATCATCAATGGCAAAGGCTTTGTTAAAGTCATCTTCGCCAGTAGTTCCACCCTCAGAAGAATCATAATCTAAGGTTATTTTCCATTCACCATCAATTTTCTTAAACAGCACATGAAACTGACCATAATAACTCTGTTCGTTCTCGGTACCTTTATTTCTGGTTAACTTATAAATACCGCGTTCACTTGCTGTGGAGTTGTTATTGATGCGTTCAAAAAAACGTAAGGAAATGTCACTGGTCTGGCCAGTTGCTTTACTACGTTCAAAGTTAGTTTTGTAATTAGTAATGTAAGTCTCGTAATCTAAAATGAGCTTACCACCAGAAACACGTACCAAATCCTCAGCATGGATGTCTGCCATCAAGGTATAATCTAGTGTTTCGAAGGCTTTGTAGAATTTTCCCCAAACTGCGTTTATAGCTTTGAGGTTGTCTAAATTCTGAGCACAAATGGAAGTTGTGCTAAATATCAGAACGACTATGGGAATAATTGTTTTTTTAATCATGACTTGAAGGGGTTTGTTTTTTAGCTAAAGATTTTCCAATTAAGAAACCAACAATTACCAATACGCCGTCGGCTAAGGTAAACCACAGTTCTTTTGGAAGCATTATGATGTTGAAAAGCGTTGCAACTATCATTAATCCACCAACGATATAAGCAGGAATCATGCTTGTTTTAGAGATTTTAGCAGCTACAAACATTCCTGCAATTGGTCCAAAAAAATGAGCGATAACTACAAGTACTTTAGATCCCGTTGGGATTTGATCCATATTGTTTTTTAACCACTCCATATTCATAGGATCTGCACCCTCTGGTAGAGGAAACATATTGTGTCCAATAATAGATTCTATGATATAAACTGTGACAGAGGCTACAATGAAGCCTACAATTGTTGCTAAAACATTTTTCATATTAAGGAAGATTAGTTAGTGGTTTCAAGATACTAAAAAAGTTTCACTGCTTTCAGTGCCCTTATTTTTTAAAGTCTATTTTTATGGCCGTTTAAGTCGACTTAAGTATGAAAAACACAGTGCTTCGAATTTTTAATCTTATTAAAAAGGGAGAGATCAGCTTTATGATTAAAGGCGTCTCTAAGCGTATCTTTTCTAAAACGGAAGCCTATGGGTTAATACGTGATTTAAATATTCCTTTTGAAACACCAAATGCTCAAATCAATATAAATATTCGCTTATATAAAGCTGATGACAGTAAGTATTTTGCAAAGGATTTACAAAACGATGGATTGATAGAAAAGAACATCCCGAATTGCTATGTAGCAACAACTACTGATGATAAACCATGCTTTAGACAATGGCTTATAGGTGCAGAGCATAAGGATGCTGTGAAAGAATTTTGGGGACCATCGTTTCCTGTTTTAAAGGAAAATGAAATGTTATTGGAAGGTGGTTTTACCATTCCTTCAATGCGAAGAAACGGAATAATGCCAGCAGCAATAACCAGAATATTGGATATGGAAAAAAAAGCAGGTAGAAGATATATCATTACTTTTGTTGGAGTGGATAACATTCCATCATTAAAGGGTATTCATCGCTCTGGATTTTCACCATACGTGCTTAGAACTGAAAAATGGCTGTTCTTTAAACGTACTCTCATTTTTCAAGATGTGCCAAAAGAGGCTATGGCTATTTATTCTAAAAATGTAGGTGTCACTATTACATAAATAATTGTAGGCTTTTACTTAATTCAGGTTTTTCGAAAGGATGGAAGAAGTGATTTTCTGTAACTTAGTTCTTGATATTCAGACACTTTTGTAAAGATTTCATTCCATTTCTCAAGAAAATTAAGTAACTTTAAAGAAGTGAAATCAATATCAGTTGAACTATGGGCTATATAAAATCACTCAATAAATGGGCTAATGCACACTCTTATTATCCTATTGATTTGTTAAGAATTGCCTTGGGTATTCTTCTATTTTACCAAGGAGTTTATTTTATGTCTAATCTTCCTTTATTGTTGAAGCTTTATGAGCCAATTAAACCGTTAATTGGAGATGTGTGGATTGTTCACTACATAGCACCAGCACATTTTGTCGGAGGCTTTTTAATTGTATTTGGTTTGTTAACCCGTTGGGCTATAGTGGCTCAATTACCAATACTCATTGGAGCTGTGCTGATAAATTTTATTGGAGAAATGGATGTTAGAAATTTTATACTAGCAGCTTCTGTATTGCTTGTTTGTATTTTCTTCTTGTTTTACGGTTCGGGTAAACATTCGGTAGATAAGTATTTAAAGATGCAGCAGTAGTTTTAGTTAATTATTCGCACTCTGACTGAATTACTTTGTTCTTCCATTGAATCCAATATTCTTGTAAGCCTTCTTTGGTGGTTTTAAGATCACTGATGTTGAGTTGATGGCCTTTCATTAAAACTTTTTGTAACTGTACTTTACGTTCTTGTAATGCAGGTGGGTGATTCCAACCACCAACATGGTCAAAAGAGGTATAGGCATCGCATTTTTCTTTTACACTGACAAAAGGAATAGACAAATAATAAGTCACTATACCAGAACCCATACCTTCAGTGGTCATTTTAATTTTTGAAAAATCTACTTTACTTTGCTTGCCAGTTTTATAAAGCGCTTTAAGTTGGTCGCCAACTTTTGCAGACATGGTATTAGAGAATTGATGTGCTATATCTTCACCATTTACAAATTCTGGGCCTTGGTAGGTGCCTTGGCATTCTTTGGTAGTACAGGTTATCTCATTGTTTTTGTAGAAGTTTGCGGATTGATCTTTTTTAGGGTTCCTACAAGAGAAAGCAACAATAGAAAGAAATATTAGTATTAATTCTCTTCTGAATAATTTCATATTTAAAATTAACAAAAATCCTGATGGGTTGCATCAGGATTTTTAGATTCTATTTATGAGATTCCTGCCTTCGCAGGAATTTACTCATTCACCAAAACCCATTCTCCTTTATCAATCAACGGAATGGCTTGTTTGTATTTTACCACTTTGCTTTCACCACTCATTACATGTTTGATGGTTACTCTGTCATTACGACCAATCTTTGGTTGCTCTCTTACAATGGTCTCCACAACTTGCGGTTGACGCGAAGCGCTTTCGCCAGCAGATCTACTTTGTGCAGCACGCTCATCCATATTAGGGATTTCATCCTTTTGCGTTTCTAGCTTCTCTTGCTTTCTGCGTTTTGCTTCTTGAATGTTATTCGCTGTTTCTTGTGGAATTTCACCTTTAAATAAGAACGAAATTACATCTTTATTCACTTGGTCTATCATCGCTTTAAATAACTCAAAAGACTCAAACTTATAAATCAATAATGGATCTTTTTGCTCGTGTACAGCTAGCTGTACCGATTGTTTTAATTCGTCCATTTTACGTAAGTGCGTTTTCCAAGCGTCATCTACGATGGCAAGTGTAATGTTCTTTTCAAAATCATTAATCAATTGCTTTCCTTTAGACTCATAGGCCTTTTCTAAATCAGTAACAACTTGAAGGTTCTTAACACCATCAGTAAATGGTACTACGATACGCTTAAAACGGTCACGCTGTGTGTTGTAAACATTTTCAATTACAGGATAAGCTAAGTCAGCCGCACGTTGCATTTTTTCACGATAGTGCTTAAAGGCTTCTTTATAAATGACACCTGCAATTTTCATCGCATCCATACTAGAAAATTCCGTTTCTGAAATAGGTGATGGCATCGAAAAGTAACGGATTAATTCAAACTCAAAGTTTTTATAATCGTTGGCTTCTTTATTGCTAAGTGCAATACCTTCAGAGGTATCGTAAATCATATTTGCCAAATCGACTCTTAGACGTTCACCATGCAAGGCATTACGACGACGTTTGTAAACAACTTCACGTTGTGCATTCATTACATCATCATATTCTAAAAGACGTTTACGTACACCAAATTGGTTTTCTTCTACTTTCTTCTGTGCACGTTCAATAGATTTAGAAATCATGCCATGCTGAATCACTTCGCCTTCTTTTAAGCCCATTCTGTCCATCATCTTAGCAATACGCTCGCTACCAAATAAACGCATTAGGTTATCTTCTAATGACACATAGAATTGTGAACTTCCTGGATCTCCCTGACGACCAGCTCTACCACGTAACTGTCTATCGACACGACGTGAATCGTGACGCTCCGTACCAACGATAGCTAAACCTCCAGCTTTCTTTACTTCATCACTCAGTTTAATATCCGTACCACGACCAGCCATGTTGGTGGCAATGGTTACCTGTCCAGAATTACCAGCTTCGGCTACAATTTCAGCTTCACGTTTGTGCTGCTTCGCGTTAAGTACATTATGCGGAATTTTTCGAATGCTCAACATCTTTCCTAAAAGCTCGGAAATTTCAACATTTGTTGTACCTATCAAAACTGGACGACCTGCATTGGATAACTCTACAACTTCGTCAATTACGGCATTGTATTTTTCGCGCTTGGTTTTATAAACTAAATCTTCTCTATCATCTCTGGCTATTGGTCTGTTGGTTGGAATTTCAACTACATCTAATTTGTAGATTTCCCAGAATTCGCCGGCTTCAGTTACCGCAGTACCTGTCATACCAGATAGTTTACGGTACATTCTAAAGTAATTCTGAAGTGTAACGGTTGCAAAAGTTTGCGTAGCGGCTTCAATCTTTACATTTTCCTTGGCTTCAATGGCTTGGTGCAATCCGTCAGAATAACGACGACCATCCATAATACGACCTGTTTGCTCATCAACAATCATAACCTTGTTATCCATGACTACGTATTGCACATCTTTTTCAAAAAGAGCGTAAGCCTTCAATAACTGGTTGAGTGTATGAATACGCTCAGACTTAATGCCGAAGTCTCTAAATAAGTCTTCCTTAAGGTTAGCTTCCTCTTCAGACGATAAACCTTTAGCCTCAATCTTGGCGATTTCGGTGCCCATTTCTGGCATCACAAAGAAATTAGGGTCGTCTTTTCCTGAAAGAAAATCGACACCTTTATCAGTCAATTCTACCTGATTGTTCTTTTCGTCAATAACATAGTAGAGTTCTGCATCAACCTTTGGCATCTCTCTATTGTTATCTTGCATGTAGAAGTTTTCGGTTTTTTGAAGTAATTGTTTTACACCCTCTTCACTTAAAAACTTAATTAAAGCTTTGTTTTTTGGAATACCTCTATAGGCTCGCAATAATTGAAAACCACCTTCTTTAGTGTCTCCTGCTGCAATTAATTTTTTAGCTTCGGCTAAGACACCGACCAAATGTTTACGTTGTACATCCTCTAGTTGTTGAACTTTAGGTTTAAGGGCATCAAACTCGTGCTCATCACCTTTAGGAACAGGACCCGAAATAATTAAGGGTGTACGTGCATCATCAATCAACACCGAATCAATCTCATCTACAATTGCATAATGATGTGGACGTTGTACTAAATCTTCTGGCGAGTGAGCCATGTTATCACGTAAGTAATCGAAACCAAATTCGTTATTGGTACCATAGGTGATATCTGCGTTATAAGCTTTGCGACGTGCATCTGAATTTGGAGTGTGGTAGTCAATGCAATCTACACTCAACCCATGAAATTCGAAGATTGGTGCCATCCAAGCGCTATCACGTTTTGCTAAGTAATCGTTGACTGTTACAAGGTGAACACCTTTACCAGCTAATGCATTTAGATACACAGGAAGCGTTGCTACCAATGTTTTACCTTCACCAGTTTGCATCTCTGCAATTTTTCCCTGGTGCATAGCAACACCACCAATTAACTGTACGTCGTAATGGATCATGTCCCAAGTAATGGGCTTACCTGCAGCATCCCAAGAATTAGCCCAAACAGCCTTGTCACCATCTAAGGTTACATAATCTTTTGCACCAGAAACTTCTCTATCAAAAGCATTTGCCGTTACAGGAATTTCAGTGTTGTGTACAAAACGCTTTGCGGTTTCTTTAACCACTGCAAAGGCTTCGGGTAGAATATCATTGAGAACTTCTTCGGTAACCTCGTAGATGTCATCTTCAATTTTGTCGGCTTCTACGTAAATGTCTTCACGCTCATCAATATCCTCAGTCTCTTCGGCTTTTGCCAATAACTCATTTTGCTTTTCGAGAAGTGGTTTGCGAGCTTCTGCTATTTTATCTTTAAACTCAGTAGTTTTTGCCCTAAGCTCATCATGCGATAAGGCTTCGAGTGCTTTTTCAAAGGTTTTTACTTGGTTTACAATTGGTTGTAGCGCACTAACGTCTTGTTTGGATTTATCTCCAACAAAAACTTTTAGTACTTTATCTAGTATGCCCATGTTATATGTTTTGTAACAGATTGATTGATTTTCAAACTGTATGTTGTTTAGTTTGTTATTTTGAAAACACTCCTAAAGTCCCTCGAGGGGACAATTGAAGTAGGTTTATTTTGCGAACTTTCGAAAATAAAAAAAGTCTCTCAGTTAAGATAACGCAAGAGACTTTAATTGTGTAATTTTATATGTTAATATTCGTCCTCGTTCCAGAGGTAATCTTCGTCAGTTGGATAGTCTGGCCAAATTTCCTCAATAGAGTCGTAAGAATCTCCTTCATCTTCTATCGCTTGTAAATTTTCAACAACTTCTAAAGGCGCACCTGTTCTAATCGCGTAATCGATAAGTTCGTCTTTAGTTGCTGGCCAAGGTGCATCACTTAAATAGGATGCTAATTCTAATGTCCAATACATTTGCGTTTGTAATTTTAATTTTTGCAAAAATAATTTTTTAGTTGAATAATTCAAGAAAAAATTAAATTAATTATTCATTAATAAAAAGAACGTGTAATCTTCAACTTTTACAGACTGAAATATTGCATTATTCTCAGTCTAGAGGCAAAAACGTTACGAATCTTTTTGTGGGATCCATTTAATCTCTTCTGCTTGCAAATCATGTGACAACTTCCGTGCCAATACAAAAAGGTAGTCAGAAAGGCGATTGATGTACATTAAGGTTTCGGGTTGAAATGGCTCTAAATCATTGAGATGCGAGGCCAAGCGCTCGGCTCTGCGACAAACCGTACGAGCTATGTGACAGAATGACACGGTTTGATGACCGCCAGGTAGTACAAAGTGGGTCATAGGTGGTAAACTGGCTTCCATTTGATCCATTTCTTTTTCGAGACGTTCTATATCTTCGTTAGAAATCTTAGGAATATTTAGTCTATCCTTGCCACTTTTTAAGGTTGCTTTTTTAGGATCTGTTGCCAAGATTGCTCCAACGGTAAATAAGCGATCTTGAATGTGCATCAACGTGTTTTTATATAGTTGGTCAATTTCTTGATCTCTTATGAGTCCGATATGGGAATTTAATTCATCAATAGTGCCGTAGCTTTCTATTCTGATATGATGCTTGGGTACACGTGTTCCACCGAAAAGTGCGGTTGTGCCTTTGTCTCCTGTTTTAGTGTATACTTTCATATTTCAAAGTTAAGGAATATGGCTTGAAGGTGGAAGTTTGAAGTTTGAAGTTTTTCTCGCAAAGGCGCAAAAAGGCAAAGTTGAAAAGTAAAAAGTTGGTTGAATTATTTAAGCGTTTAACTGTTTATGTGTTGATACGTTTATTAGTTTCACTAATCATTAAACGTATCACTTTCAATGATACCATCTCGTAAACGAATAACACGTTTCGCGTGTGCGGCGATTTCTTCCTCATGGGTTACCATAATCACGGTATTACCAGCAGCGTGGATTTGGTCGAAAAGTGCCATAATCTCAGTACCAGTTTTAGAATCGAGGTTTCCTGTTGGCTCATCCGCAAGGATAATAGAAGGTTTGTTGACCAATGCTCTGCCTACGGCAACACGTTGTCTTTGTCCACCAGACAATTGATTCGGTTTGTGATCCATACGGTCTGAAAGACCTACGTCGTTAAGCACTTCTGTAGCGCGTTCTTCTCTTGCTTTTTTAGAAGCACCAGCATATACCATAGGTAAGGCTACATTGTCTAATGCTGTGGTTCTAGGTAATAAATTGAAGGTTTGAAAAACGAAGCCGATTTCTGTATTTCTAATATCTGCCAATTCATCATCAGTCATTTGGCTCACATCTTTGCCGTTGAGGTTGTACATACCAGCTGTTGGTGTGTCTAAGCAACCTAATAAATTCATAAGTGTTGACTTACCAGAACCAGAAGGTCCCATAATGGCAACATATTCGCCACGTTTTATATCTAAATCTATGCCTTTTAAGACATGAACAATCTCTTGTCCTAGTTTAAAATCTCTAATAATACCTCTTATCTCAATGACGTTGTCGCTCATGGTAAACTAACAGTTGGTTGAATAATTGTCCTGCAAGATACAGGATTTTACAGATAATAAGACGCTAAAGTTGGGAGGTTGTTACACTCTAATTTTAAAATGTTCTTTGGCTTGTTCTTTTCTGAAAAAAACAAAACCTAAATGAAAACAGTCCACAGTGACTGTCACTGCTTTATGAGATTTGATATATTCCCAGGCTTCTGTCATTTCTTTTGACCAGTAGATGTCATCAAAAATAAAGACTGATTCGTTATGTGCCTTTGGTAAAAGGGATTCAAAATATTGAATGGTTGCTTCTTTGTTATGGTGACCATCAAAGAATATGCAATCAAAGTTTTGTTGTTTCAAAGAAGGGATTATTGTTTTAAAATCTCCATTGATGAAAGTTATGTTTTCTGCCAGTTGTGATTTTGTATAATCTAATTTATTAGGACAACCTTCAATAGTCGTAATTTTTGAAGATGGATTTGCCAATGCAAAAGCATAAGTTCCCATGCCCAAGGATGTGCCTAATTCTAAAATTGATTTAAACTTGAAATATTGCGCTACTCTGAACAGTAATTTACTTTCTTTTTTTGAGCTACTCGAGGCTCTTACCATTTCGCTTACTTTTCGTTTCTTAGAATCAAGAGTTTTTGAGCCTTCGCCTAAATCGGTTATCTCTAGTTCGATTTTTGAACGTTTTAAGGTATTTCTATAATTGTCCAAATCCGAATATGCAGTGTATCTTTCTCTGCCGTATAAACATTTGGTGACGAAATTATAGACAAAAGGGGAGTGGACTCCATGTTGATTGGTAGAGCTCAAAAGGAATTTTATGTATACTATTATTTGGTACATAGGTTTATCTCGCAAAGGCGCAGAGACGCAAAGTTAATATCTGTATTTTGAACTGTTTAATTACTAAATAATTAGTCATTTTCGTTATGAGATTGCTTCGTTCCTCGCAATGACATTTGTCTTTTTCTTCGCGTCTTTGCGACTTAGAGAGATTTTAATTTTCAAGTTTTTCCGAAAGCTCAAACCAACGTAGTTCTTTTTCTTCAATAGTGTCAATGATCACCTGAAGTTCTTCTGACAGTTTGTTGATCTCATCTTGAGACAATTCAGGATTATTGAACTTAGCTTCGAGCGCTTTTTTATCTAATTCCAACGAACGTATTTTAGATTCTAAATTTTTGTATTCTTTCTGTTCGTTATAAGATAATTTAGCAGCTTCGTTTTGTTTTATCGCTTTAGTGTTGTCTGTAGTTTCAATAGTTTCAGCTTGCTTTGGTTGACTGCTGTCGTAAGCTCTGAAATCGGAATAGTTTCCTGGAAAATCATCGACCACACCATCACCTCTAAACACAAAAAGATGATCTACAATTTTATCCATAAAATAACGATCATGCGAGACAACAAGTAGTACACCTGGAAAGTCCATTAGAAAATCTTCAAGTACATTTAAGGTAACAATATCTAAATCGTTGGTCGGCTCATCTAGAATTAAAACATTGGGATTTTGAATTAAAACCGTACATAAGTACAATCGTTTTTGTTCGCCACCACTTAGTTTTTCTACAAAGTCATATTGTTTTTTTCTGTCGAATAAGAAACGTTCCAAAAGTTGTTGTGCACTAATTTGACGACCTTTAGCCAGTGGAATATAATCTCCGTAGGCTCTAATGACATCAATAACTTTTTGCTCTGGTCTAACGGTTATTCCGCCTTGCGTGTAGTAGCCAATTTTTACGGTTTCACCGAGAACAATCTTACCACCATCTGCTTGAACACTTCCCGTGAGAAGATTTAAAAACGTGGATTTTCCGGTACCATTTTTACCAATAATTCCAATGCGCTCCCCTTTTTTGAAGGTGTAGTCAAATCCATCGAGTATTTTTTTGTCTTTAAAGGCTTTTGAAACATTATGGAATTCAATGATCTTGCTGCCAAGGCGTTCCATGTTAATTTCTAATTGCACTTGATGGTCTTTTCGCCTTTTATGGGCTTTAGATTTTATTTCGAAGAAATCATCAATTCTGCTTTTGGATTTTGTGGTTCGCGCTTTGGGCTGGCGACGCATCCAATCAAGTTCCTTTTTAAAGAGTTGTTTAGCTTTACCAACTTCGGTAGCTTCATTTTCGATTCGAGCTTCTTTCTTTTCGAGATAGTAAGAGTAATTACCTTTGTAGGTGTAGAGTTGACCTTGGTCTAATTCAATAATTTCATTACAAACACGCTCTAGGAAATAACGGTCGTGCGTGACCATAAAAAGGGTTTGTTGTGTTTTGGCAAAGTAATCTTCTAACCATTCGATCATTTCTAAATCAAGATGGTTGGTAGGCTCATCTAAAATTAGAATATCTGGTTTGCTCAATAACGATTGTGCTAATGCTAATCGTTTTTTTTGACCACCTGAAAGCGTGCTCACTTTTATAGATAAATCGTCTAACTTTAATTGCGATAAGGTTTGTTGGTATTGCGTTTCAAACTCCCAAGCGTTGTTTCGGTCCATAGCTTCAAAAGCCAATTGGTAAGCTTCTGTGTCTTCAGGATCTTTTAGAGCATTTTCGTAAGCTTCAATAATTTTTAAAACAGGAATATCTGAAGCAAATATGGTTTCCTCTATTGTGAGTTTTGTATCTAAATCTGGTTCTTGATCTAAGAAGGCTAAACGCAATCCTTTCCTAACAACGACTTGACCTTCATCTGGCGTGTCTTTTCCAGATAAAATATTTAATATTGAAGTTTTTCCACTACCGTTTTTTGCCACAAAAGCAATCTTCTGATCTTTATGGATGCTGAAAGACAGATTTTTAAAGAGCACAAGCTCTCCGTATGACTTGGATATATTTTCTACGTTGAGGTAATTCACGCTAAATTTTTTACAAAGAACGAAATAAACCAAAAAGAAACCTAATAGTTTTGTTATTGGTGTTGATACATTATATTTGTCTGTAAACATCTTAATTACCTATGAGAAGCATTAAGCTTTTGATTATTGTTCTTGCTTGTATAATTGTCTCATCTTGTATTCCGCACAAAGACACTGTTTACTTACAAAATAAGGAAAGTGCAATCAACGATACTATTCCTAATAATTTATCTGAGGTACAAAAACCATATAGAATACAAATCGATGATATCTTAAATATTAGAATTAAAGTTCTGGATCAGGATAATGTTCAAATATTTAATCCCATAAGTCAAGAAGGAAATCTTAATGCGAGTAGTGCAGAACGTGCATATTTCGATGGATTTACGGTTGATATACATGGAAATATAAGAATACCTACATTAGGGCGTTTTAATGTTTTAGGTTATACAGCTGAAGAAATTGAGCAAATGATAGAAAAGAAGTTATTGGACGAGCAGTTCAAAGAAACGGCTAATATTTTTATAACTGTAAAATTGGCAGGATTGAGATATACTGTTAATGGAGAGATAGGAAGCCCAGGCACAATCACCCTGTTCAAAGAGCGTGTAAATATTTTCGAAGCTATTGCAAATGCGGGTGAAATACCATTAACGGGTAATAAAAAGGATGTTTTAGTTATACGTCAGTACCCACAAGGACAGCAAATACATCACCTAGATTTAACCGATATTAATGTAATGAAGTCACCATACTATTATATTCAGCCTAATGATATGATTTATGTAAAGCCTCTAAAGCAAAAGTCAATCGGAACGGGAGAAACTGCTGTTTCTGGTTTAACTACAATTGCAACAATTGTATCTCTGATAACTTCTTCAATTTTATTATTCTCAAGACTGTAGTATGGATTATAAAGACTATGAAGATATTGATGCGCTAGAATCTCAACGTGTTGGTTTTGATTTTAAGGGGTTTTTGTTTAAGGCTCTAAACCTGTGGAAATTAGTATTATTGTGCATAGGTGTTGCATTGGTAATAGCCTATTTTATTAATGTGAGAAAGCAGAATATTTATAGGTTAGATTCCTTGATTACCGTTAATAATGATCAAAATCCTTTTTTTACAGCCAATACCAGTATATCGTTTAATTGGGGAGGGGTTTCAGGTAAGGTAGGTAGTATTATTACTGAGATTAAAACCAGATCTCACAACGAAATTGTTGTGGATTCCTTAGAATATTATAAACAATATTTAAAAGAAGGTAAATATCACTTGGAGGATGTCTACAAAGCTGCGCCTTTTGAGATTAAAACGGATAAATCTAGACCTCAAATGTTAGATAAACCTATCGAAGTGAAAATTATTGATAATTCAACCTTTGAGTTAATCTATGAATTTGAAAATGAAAGAGTATTGTGTCAAATATATGATACAAAGGAAAAGTTGAATGTTACAATTAGTAAAGGGAAATTTTCACAGCAGTTCAAATTTGGAGACACTGTAATACTTCCTTTTTTTAGCGGAACAGTAGAGTTAAAGGCAACGGCAAACTTTTCTAGCGATGATACCTTTTTCGTTAAATACTTGAATTTTGATTCCGTAGTAAACAATTATAAGAACAGTATTAACATTGAGCCTACTTCACGAGACGCTTCATCGGTATTAAAATTGTCACTTGTTGGTAAAAATAAATCAAAAATTGTGGATTTTCTTAATGCCACATCAGCCATATTAAGTAAAACAGAATTGCAACGAAAAAATTTATATGCCACTAATACTATTAAATTCATTGACAGTAGTCTAGGTGCTGTGAATTCTGATTTAAAAGCTATTACTGACGAAATGAATGAGTTTAGAAAATCTAATAAAGTCTTTGATGTAGCAGAGGAAATAGTTCAGAAATCTGATTTATTAAAAGAATTTGATAAGGAAAAAATTGAAGTACAGTCTAAACTAAATTATCTAAATAGCTTAGAAAATTATCTTAGAACACAAAACGACTACACTGAAATTTCTGCACCTTCTTCCGTTGGTATAGAAGAGCAAAATATATTATCTGGCGTTAGTAATATAATAGGTTTATCAGTGGAGCGTAGAAATTTAGAATACTCCACAAAGGAGGAATCTATTTTGTTTGATGAACTGGATAGGCGTATAGAAACTGAGAAAAGTGTATTGCTTGAGGCAATTGATGTTACCAAGCAAACCATAGGTGTTCAGTTAAATGCAATAAACCGCAAAATAGCTAATATTGAATCAGAACTATTAGACCTCCCTGCAGATCAGCAAGAATATTTAAAGATTCAACGTAAGTTAGATTTAAGCAGTGAGGCTTACAATATTTATCAGGCAAAACGTGGTGAAGCTGCAATTGTAAAAGCTGCCAATGTATCTGATATAACGGTTATAGATGAGGCTAAGGATATAGGTAATGCTCCTATAGGACCAAAGAAGTCGCTAAATTATATGATGGCGTTGATGATTGGTTTCTTTACGCCAATGTTTTTAATATTTGTTATCTATTTGTTAGATAGTACGATACATGGTTCGGATGAAATAATAAAGATGTCCAAAATTCCTATTTTAGGGCTCATAGGTAAATATCGTTATAAAAATAATTTAGTGGCATATGAAAAGCCAAAGTCTGCTGTAGCCGAATCGTTTAGAGCAATTAGGTCTAGCTTACAATTTATTTTCAAGAATAATCCTTCAGAAACAAGAGCGGACACTTTAATGATTACATCATCTGTAAGTGGTGAGGGTAAAACATTTACCTCGATTAATATCGCCACTGTATATGCTATATCGGGAAAAAAGACAATTTTACTTGGTCTAGATTTACGTAAACCTAAAATTTTTGATGATTTTAATATTACCAATGAAAAGGGAATCGTTAATTATTTAATTGGAGATAGCGTCTTGGATGAGATCATAACCAATACTCATGTGGAAAATCTAGATTTAATAACATCTGGCCCAATTCCACCAAATCCTTCAGAATTATTGATGGGTGAAAAACTCAAAGAGCTTATTAGCTCATTAAAAGAGACCTATGATATAATTATCTTAGACACTCCACCATTAGGCTTGGTAACAGATGCGCTCGAGTTAACTCAGTATGCAGACGCTACAATTTTTATGGTAAGGTTAGATTATACCAAAAAAGGAATGTTGCAATTGGTCAACGCAAAACATAGGACGGGTGAGTTAAAAAACATAAGCTTTGTATTAAACTTTTATAAGCACAAGAGTAATCATAATTATGGTTACGGTTATGGATATGGTTACGGTTACGGATACGGATATGGTTATGGAACTTACGGCAATGCCTATCATGAAAAAGATAACCAATCTATATTCGGAAGAGTTAAAAATTTCTTGAGGCGATTATAATTTTCATTAAATATTAAATTTTGATTACTAAAGCACAGCTCAGAGTAAAACGCATTTTCGACGTTGTTTTAGTAATAATACTATTGCCATTTTTAATTATTCCTATTTTGGTTATTACCATTGCCGCAACAATTGATACCAAAAGGCATGGTATATTCTCACAATTGCGGGTTGGACAACATGGTAAGTTGTTTAAAATTTATAAGATTAGAACACTAAGAGAAGAGGAACATAAATTGGGTCATTTGGAGAAGAGCGCTACAGCTCTGGGAAAATACCTTAGGAGAACAAAACTAGATGAGCTTCCACAACTTTTTAATGTACTTAAAGGTGATATGAGTTTCGTCGGCCCAAGACCAGACGTTCAAGGTTTTGCAGATGAATTAGAAGGTGAAGATCGGATAATTTTAAAGGTAAAACCTGGTATAACTGGCGAAGCTACAATTAAATACAAGGACGAAGAGCGTGTATTAGAACGACAAAAAGACCCAGTACACTACAATAGAACGATTATTTGGGTAGATAAAGTGAAAATCAACAAAAACTACGTTAAGAATTACAGTTTTTATTTAGATTTGAGGCTCATTTTAAAATCTACTTTAAACAAATGACACATTCTGAAGACAAAATTGCAATCATAGGATTAGGTTATGTCGGTTTGCCCCTTGCCGTAGAATTTGCAAAACAATTCTTCGTCGTTGGTTTTGATATCAACAAACAGCGAATCAGTGAGTTAAATTCTGGTGTTGACAAGACACTTGAAGTTGAGGATGACAACCTTAAATCTGTTTTAACTACAGATCTAAATGCAAATAAAGGACTTTACATCACAGATGATATAGAGGCATTATCTGTTGCCAACGTATATATCATTACGGTACCAACACCAACAGATGCTCTTAACAAACCTGTATTTACTCCGCTTATAAAAGCAAGTGAAACCGTAGGTAAAGCTATGGATAAAGGCGATATTGTAATATATGAATCTACTGTGTATCCAGGAGCCACTGAAGACATTTGTATCCCAGTAGTGGAAAGTACATCTGGTCTAGTCTTTAATAAAGATTTTTATGCAGGTTATTCTCCAGAACGTATCAATCCGGGAGACAAGCATCATACAGTTACCAAAATTTTAAAAGTAACTTCTGGTTCTACTCCAGAAATTGCTAAGAAAATAGATGATTTATACAAAACTGTAATCACAGCTGGTACGCACTTAGCACCATCTATTAAAGTAGCTGAAGCGGCAAAAGTGATTGAAAATTCGCAACGCGATATTAACATTGCTTTCGTCAATGAATTATCAAAAATCTTTAGACTTTTAGATATAGACACTAAAGCGGTTTTAGAAGCTGCTGGTACTAAATGGAACTTTTTAAAGTTCTCACCAGGTTTGGTTGGTGGTCACTGTATAGGAGTTGACCCTTATTATTTAGCGCAAAAAGCTATAGAATCTGGTTACAATCCAGAAATCATATTGGCTGGTCGTAAGATGAATGACAGTATGGGAAGCTATGTAGCTACCGAAACTGTTAAAATGATGATTAAGAAAGGCGCCACAATCAAAGGCTCAAATGCTTTGGTTTTAGGTATTACGTTTAAAGAAAACTGTCCAGATATTAGAAATTCTAGAGTCATAGACATCATTGAAGAATTGCAGTCTTACCACGTCAATGTAGATGTTTATGATCCTTGGGCTTCTAAGGAGGAGGTAAAACATGAGTATAGTTTAGATTTGAAATCTTCAATGTCTGAATTGAAGTCTGGCTATGACGCCATAATTTTAGCAGTGTCTCATAATGAGTTTTTAGAAATTTCTTTAGATCCTTTAAAATCTGATAAATGTGTGACTTTCGATGTTAAATCTTTATTACCACGAGATACCGTTGACGCACGTTTATAAACCAAATCACCTACTATTATGTACTCAAATCCACACCATACAGAAGATCTTTCTGAGTTAAGTTTTTTAATCACAGGAGGTGGAGGCTTTATAGGCTCTAACCTTGTAGAATACCTGTTAAAATACAATGCTAAGAAAGTTAGAGTGTTAGATAATTTTTCTAATGGTCATCGTAAGAATTTAACTGAATTTCATGATAACGCTGCTTTTGAATTAATAGAAGGAGATATTCGAGATTTAGACACCTGTAAGAAGGCTATGGACGGGATGGACTACGTCTCCCATCAAGCAGCTTTAGGTTCTGTGCCACGTTCTATTAACGATCCGGCAACAACTAACGAAGTTAATATTTCTGGATTTTTAAATATGATGATTGCACTTAAAGACAGCCCAACGGTAAAACGTATGGTGTATGCAGCATCGAGTTCAACTTATGGTGATAGTAAATCTTTACCAAAAGTAGAAGATACCATAGGAAAACCTTTATCTCCTTATGCTGTAACCAAGTACGTAAACGAATTGTATGCAAACGTATTTGGCACCACGTACGATACTGATGTTATAGGTTTAAGATACTTTAATGTCTTTGGCCCAAAACAAAGTCCTGATGGTGCTTATGCAGCAGTAATTCCTTTGTTTATGCAAGCATTAAAGGATAATGAGCCATCAAAAATCAATGGTGATGGAGAGCAAACAAGAGATTTTACCTTTATAGATAACGTTGTACAAGCTAACATCAAAGGCTTTTTTGCTTCAAAAGACGCAAAGAACGAAGTGTTTAATATAGCTTGTGGCGAAAGAATAACGATAAATTACCTTTGGGACTCGTTACGTATGGCAGCAAATTCAGAATTAAAAGCTATTTACGGACCACCAAGACAAGGTGATGTAAGAGATTCTTTGGCGGATATTTCTAAGGCACAAAAACTTTTAGGTTATAAGCCAAAATATACAGTTAGGGAAGGTCTTAAAATTACTTGGGATTATTTTAATTAAGATAACCATTTTTTACTTTAGAATTTACTATTTTTCTGCTTTATAAGTAGGAGACAAAAAGTAATGCATTCTAAAAAGGTAGCTATTTTACAATCTAATTATATTCCCTGGAAAGGCTACTTTGATATTATTGCTCGGGCAGATGTTTTTGTTATATATGACGAAGTACAGTATACAAAGAACGACTGGAGAAATAGAAACCTTATAAAGACCAAGAACGGATTACAATGGTTGACCATACCTGTAAGCCATAAATCCACTTCACAAAAGATTCACGAAACCAAAGTCATTAATAATAACTGGAGCAGAAAGCACTTTAATTCCTTACAGGCCAATTATGGAAAGAGTCCTTATTTTAATCAATATAAAGATGAAATTAAGGAAATCTATGATGGTTCTGATATCTATCTAAGTGAGATAAACAGAAAGTTTATTGTATTAATTAATAAATTTTTGGATATTACTACTGATATCATAGACTCAAGAACATTGGAGCTAAAAGGTGATAGGCAGGAGAAACTTATTGAAGCGTGTCAAAAACTTAACGCTTCTACTTATATTTCGGGACCCGCTGCTAAAGAATATATCGACGAGACACTTTTTAAAGAGAATAATTTAGATATTTTATGGATGGATTATTCAGGCTATAAACCGTATCATCAAATTAATGGTGATTTTGAGCATCAGGTAAGTGTTTTAGATTTATTATTCAACGAAGGCCCAAATGCAAGAAATTATTTAAAATTCTAGTTTGTAAGATAGAATGACAGAAACCTTATCTATTGTAATACCAGTTTACAAGTCTTCCAAGAGTTTATCTAAACTCGTTGAAAAGCTAGAAGATGTTTGCTCAACATTACCCTACAACTATGAAGTCATTTTTATTAATGACAGCCCTTATCATACTGCAACTAATGATGCTCTAAATAGACTGGTCAAAGAGCATAAAAATGTCGTACACATAAGATTAACCAAAAACTTTGGACAACAACCAGCAACATTATGCGGTTTAAACCACGCTAAAGGCGATTATATCTTAACTATGGATGATGATTTACAACATCACCCTGAGGATATAGAGAAGCTTTTGGCCTTAAAAACACATGACGTCGTTATAGCTAAGTTTCCAAAGAAAAAACATAACATATTTAAAAACATAGGGAGTAAAATAAAGGGTCTTTTTGATCATTGGATACTTGGTAAGCCTAAACATATTAAGCTATCTTCTTACAGGTTGATGAGTCGCTCAATTGCTGAAAAGATATTGAGTATAAAAACACCTTACCCTTTTATTCCAGCCCTGCTTTTTTCGGTTACGGATGATATCGTAAACGTAGAAGTTAGCCACCACTCAAGAGACGAAGGGCGAAGTAGCTACACCTTTTTTAAATTACTGAAACTTTTCAGTAACCTCATTATAAATAATTCCTCAATATTATTAAGGGTTATTGGTTATCTGGGTTTTTCATCAGCTTTTATCAGTGTTGTGTTTGCCATCGTTATACTTATAAAAAGATTTACGCAAGAGTATGTTCTACAAGGATGGACATCGCTAATATTAAGTGTTTTATTTTTCGGCGGGCTAACGCTTTTTGCCTTGGGTGTTATCGGCGAATATTTAATTAGAATTGTGGGCACAGCAGAAAGCAGACCCGTTTATTTTGTTAGACAAATAAGTAGAGGTGAAGACTAATTTTTTTATAACAGGAATGGGTCGTTCAGGTACAACATTGCTTGAAAAATTACTATGCAATCATCATGAGTTATCTGTTTTATCTCAGCCAATGCCTTTACTGTTTGTAGATATAAAAAAGCGATTTTTAAATAGTATAGGGATAGATAAATATTATGTGTTGAATGATTCCATAAATAATGAAAATTATAACATTGAAGAATTCAACACATTCATTAGAGATTTTGAATACAATAGAGAAGAAGTAGAAGCAATCTTTGAAAAGATGACCGCCTTTTCTGGGCAGTTAACTAAGGTGGGTGTTCCAGCATTGAAGTTAGAAAACTCTAAGTTCTTAGATCTTTTTTTGCAAGTGAATAAGATGTATACGCACAATGATAAAGCTAAGTGTTTTGGCTCTAAAGAGATACTTTGTGAGGAGTTTTCACCATATTTCATGGAAAACAATATTAAGATTATAATTATTGTAAGAGATCCAAGAGATGTTTTGGCATCTGCCAATTATCCAAATTCGATTAAATTTCTTGGTCAAAAAAAGCCAAGCCTTTTTGTTTTAAGGTCCTGGAAAAAGAGTATCGATTATATAAAAGCATATAAGCACAATGACAATTTATTATTTCTCAGATATGAAGATTTAGTTTTAAAGACCAATAAAACCTTATTGGCTATTACAAAGTTTTTAGAGGTGGAAAGTTTTGCGCAGAACACTTTTAATGAAGGTGTTTTAGATCAAATTGGTATGATTTGGAAAGCCAATAGTTCAAACAATGTTGACTCTGTAAATATATCTAGCCAGAGTATTGGTAAGTACAAAGACAAACTATCTGAAAGTGAGATATCCTACGCGGAGGCTATATGTTTTGAGGAAATGGAATATTTTAATTATGAGAAAAACATTAGCCAAGAAGACCGTATCAAAATAATTAAGAATTTCAAGGATGTCGAAGTTCATGATCAAACGGATTTGCCGGCTGATTATAGTTCATCTCTCGAAAATATAAATATGGAGATTTCTCGTTTGGAGCCTAATTAAAATTTGAAAATGTGATACCATTCAATAAACCATATTTAACAGGGAACGAAACGACTTATATTGAAGACGCTGTAAGTCGTGGGAAAATTTCGGGCAATGGTTACTATACTCAAAAATGCCAACACTTTTTTGAAGACCGTTTTAATTTTAAAAAGGCTTTACTCACTACATCTTGTACCGATGCTTTAGAAATGTGCGCCATGCTTGCCAATATTGAACAGGGTGAAGAAGTCATCGTGCCAAGTTTTACTTTTGTGTCAACCGCTTTGGCATTTGTAAGACAAGGAGCGGTAATTAAATTTGCTGATTCTTGTGGGGATAACCCTAACATTGATGCCAATAAAATAGAAGAACTTATTACCCAAAGAACGAAAGCCATAGTTGTAGTTCACTATGCTGGTGTGGCATGTAACATGGATTCAATAATGGCCTTAGCTAATAGGTACAATCTCATTGTTATAGAGGATGCCGCACAGGCTATTTGCTCTAATTATAAAGGTAAGCCTTTAGGAAGTATTGGTCACCTATCTACATTTTCGTTCCATGAAACTAAAAACATTATTTCTGGAGAAGGTGGTTTATTGGTTATTAATGACGATCGGTTTGTAGATAGGGCCGAAATTTTATGGGAAAAGGGAACCAATAGAGCAGAATTTTTTAGAGGTAATATAAATAAGTATGGATGGGTAGATACAGGCTCTTCATTTTTGCCTTCTGATATCATAGCAGCTTTTTTGTGGGCACAATTAGAAAATATTGACACCATTCAAAAGAAGCGATTGGAGCATTGGCATTTTTATCATTCAGAGTTAACCGAATGGGCAAGATCCAAAGAGATAAAATTAATGCCCAAGCCCAATGAAGAGACAAACAATGGTCATATGTTTTACATTTTGTGCCAGTCTCAGAATCAACGACAAGAGATCATAAATCATCTACGGGATAATGATATTTTGGCGGTATTTCACTATATCAGCTTGCATTCAAGCCAATACTATAAAGATAAGCATGATGGGAGAATATTAGAAAACAGCGATAAATTTACAGAGAGGCTTTTAAGGCTCCCTATGTTTTTTGAATTGAATCCCGCTGAAGTTACTAGAGCATTAAAAACATTTTCTATATGAAAATCAATTTGCAAAAAATCCTTTTAGCTATAGCAATTTTATATGCAATATTGGGTATGTACTTTATGTATGGCTTACCGATAGGCGCAGGAGATGAAGGTGTTTTTATTTCAGATTTAAATTATATAAATCAATATGGTTGGATAGAAGCTATTAAAAAAGGAATTTCAGTACCTCATGCTATTTTGGTTTATCCATTGAGTTTGGTTTTTGAACCCTATTTTGCACTTAGATTATTAAACATAATCTTATTGATAGTATTATACTGCTATTTTTTATATAGAAATAAGGCTTCAATAACTTTTTTCTTTTACCTCACCTTTTTTATAGGGACTTGTAAGGTCTTTTTTATTGGTACAAATGACTCACTCTTTATTTTGTGTTTGGCTATATTTTTTAATGAGATTCATCAATTTAATCTTGGTAAGCCATGGAAGCAACCATTTGCACTTTCTGTCTTGATTGTTTGTTTTTTTACAAGAGCACTTGTAGTTATGTATCTGCCAGCTTTAATCATTTGTTTTTTATTCCTTTATAAAATAAAAGGTTTTTCTAAAAAAGGGTATTTGTTGCCTATTATAATATTTATCCTGTTTATGGTAATAAATGTTCCTGCAATTCAATCCAACGGAAGATTGTCATATGATAAAAAAAACCCTCCTGAAAATGTTGATGTCAATTGGGCACAACGCCAATATTTAGCACAATTGCTCGTTAATGAAGGGAAATTGTCTAGCCACCAACACCCATCTTTTAAAGCCACTCAAGAATACGTTGATGAAAACGGAGAAGACTCTTTACCTAGAACTTTATTTGAAGGCATTTTATTTAATCCAAAATTAACCGTGGTAGAATTTTTTAAAGATGCACTAGACATTTTTAAATATGGAACACGACAACTTGGTCTTATTTTAATTATTGTTTTGCTCTTTTTGTCGCATAATTTTTACAAAAAGAAGATATTCAATTTTGAGAATTCAATTCCGTTAGCACTGCTCATAACCATATTGGTGTTTTCTTTGGTTATAATTTCGTTTATTGAGTTACGTTGGTTCGTAGCAATTTTTATTGCTACAATTGCTTTTTATACTTATTTAGAGCAAACTGATAAAATAAGTAAGTGGATATCAAAACTTAATGTTGCTGCAACATTTTTATTAATGATTTATGGCTTTATTAAAATTATTCCGTTGATATAGAGTAATTTGTAGCTATTTTCTTTGGTGCTTTAAAAACAATTGATAAATTTACTTCATTAAAATAGCTAAATTATCTCCCTAAGTATTTTTAGCCTCTGATATTTATAAAAGATGATAAATATTCTGATTACAGGTGGAGCTGGGCAACTTGGGAGCTCTTTAGCAGCAAAATTGGCACTAAATACAGATGTCAATGTTGTAATAATCGATAACTTATCCACTGGGAAGAAATCTAAAGTTCCTAAAAAGGATAATGTTAAATTCATTAGAGCAGATGTCAATGACTATAATGACATCATCTCAATCTTTGCCACGTTTAAGTTCGAATATGTTTTTCATTATGCAGCTGTAGTAGGTGTAGAGCGTACACTTAGCAACCCTATAAACGTACTTAATGATATCGAAGGCATTAAGAATATATTATCCTTGTCAAAAAACTCTGGTGTAAAGCGAGTATTTTATTCTAGTTCTTCAGAAGTGTATGGAGAGCCTTTTGAAATTCCTCAAAATGAAAAAACCACTCCCTTAAACTCAAGATTGCCTTACGCTATTGTAAAGAATGTAGGCGAAGCATTTTTTAAGGCTTATCAAAGAGAATATGGTCTAAACTATACTATATTCCGTTTTTTCAATACTTATGGGCCGATGCAAAGTAATGATTTTGTTATGCCTAGGTTTATGAGATTGGCGCTCAATAATCAACCAATTCCTATTTATGGTAAAGGAGATCAGACGCGTTCTTTTTGTTACATAGATGATAATGTAGATACTTGTATTAATGCACTTTATAATAATTCTTGCATCAACGATGTCCTTAATGTTGGCAATGATTTAGAGATAAGTATTTTAAGTTTGGCGAATAAAATCATAGAAGTAACGGAATCTAAATCTGAGATTATTTTTCTGCCATCATTAAAAGAAGGTGATATGAATAGGAGATGTCCTGATATTGCTAAGATAAAGGGATTATTAGGAAGGGAGCTTATTTCTCTGGAGGAAGGGTTATATAAAATGAAAGCATACTGCAATGCATATTCTACAGAAAAAGCCTGAAATTATAGTTACTTTCCTGTATTTCATTTATTATATTAGCCTAATAAAATAATTTTCTATTGAAAACCGCTGAAGAGCGCTGGCTTTATACTATTTCTTCCAAAAAGAAATTAATTGACTTTAATTTCAAAGAGATTTGGCGCTATAGAGATTTACTTTTGCTATTTGTAAAACGTGATATAATTACGCTTTACAAACAGACTATTCTAGGGCCACTTTGGTATTTAATTCAACCTCTATTTACCTCATTAATATTTACTTTAATATTTAACAATCTTGCAGAAATACCTACTGGGGAAAATATTCCTAATTTTTTGTTCAACTTAGCAGGTATAACTTCTTGGAACTATTTTAAAGAATGTTTGGTGGGCACTAGTGACACCTTTAAAAAGAATGAAAATATCTTTGGGAAAGTTTACTTTCCGAGGGTAATTATGCCAATGTCCGTTGTGGTCTCTAACTTGCTTAAATTTGGTATTCAACTACTTGTTTTTATAGGCTTTTATATCTATTACATTTATTTTAGTTCACAGATATATAATATAACTCCCAATATCTACATATTAATTTTGCCTTTATTAGTAGTACTAATGGCATTGCTCGGATTGGGTTTTGGAATGATAGTATCCTCTATGACCACCAAATACAGAGACCTTACATTTTTAATTCAATTTGGCGTACAATTACTTATGTATGGTTCGGCGGTAATGTACCCATTGTCTTATTTTAAAAATAAGTTGCCAAACTATTATTGGCTTATAGAATGGAATCCAATTGCAATAATTGTGGAGTCTTTCAGGACTATTGTATTTGGGGAGGGTCATTTAGATGTCCACAAGATTACATATACATTAATTATCACTATTGTGATTTGCTTATTTGGGCTAATAATATTCAATAAAACAGAAAAAAGCTTTATCGACACTATATAATGAGTTCTAATACTATCCTAAAAGTTGAAAATATAGGTAAGCAGTACCGATTAGGTTTGGTTGGTACAGGTACTATTAGTCACGATTTAAACCGATTTTGGAATAGGATTAGAGGTAAGGAAGACCCGTATCTAAAAGTTGGGGACTCTAACAACAGGAGTGAAAAAGGAAAATCAGAATATGTGTGGGCTTTAAAGGATGTGTCTTTTAAAGTTAATAAAGGTGAAGTATTAGGGATTATAGGGAAAAATGGTGCTGGTAAGTCAACACTGCTCAAAATTTTATCTAGAGTTACCTCACCAACTACGGGCTTAATAAAAACTAAAGGAAGAATAGCATCCCTGCTAGAAGTTGGTACAGGATTTCACCCAGAAATGACAGGTAGGGAAAATATTTATCTTAATGGAGCCATATTGGGAATGAGTAAATCTGAAATAAATAAAAAAATCGATGAGATTATTGACTTTTCAGGATGTTTAAAATACATTGATACTCCAGTAAAACGTTATAGTTCTGGAATGCGTGTGCGATTAGCGTTTGCAGTTGCGGCATTTTTAGAGCCAGATATCCTTGTAGTGGACGAGGTCTTAGCTGTTGGTGATGCAGAATTTCAGAAAAAGGCCATTGGAAAAATGCAAGATATTTCAAATAGCGACGGTAGAACAGTACTGTTTGTAAGTCATAATATGGCAGCTGTAAAGAACCTTTGTACAAGAGGCATTGTTTTGGAGAGTGGTAAATCTATTTTTGATGGCAGATCTGAGGATGCTGTTAAATATTATCTCAATCGACAAAACAGTTTAAATGTGCTCAATCTTTTAGAAAGAAAGGATAGAAAAGGTACTGGAGAAATCATGTTTTCTAAAGTTGAAATGTTAAATAGTGAGGATAACTCTGTAATTGAGTTAATCTCTGGTGAATATGCTAAATTTAGACTCCACTTTATTTTTAATAAAAAGGTTAACCATAATGATTTGGTTTTTGGTG
Source organism: Winogradskyella sp. MIT101101 (assembly GCF_047126865.1). Lineage (NCBI taxonomy): Bacteria > Pseudomonadati > Bacteroidota > Flavobacteriia > Flavobacteriales > Flavobacteriaceae > Winogradskyella > Winogradskyella sp. MIT101101. The sequence goes on from NZ_CP138982.1 coordinate 3,231,283, forward strand.
TGGTCATTTACGATCACAGTGAAAATAAAATTGCTGACTTCTACTCGGACGAAATGGGAATAAAATTCAGTAATATTGGATACTATGTAGATTTGGAAATACCCGAGTTAATGCTAAGAGGAGGAAGTTATTATGTGTCAATCGCAGTACAGACCAATATTAGAGTTGTACAACAATTAGATGTAATGCACAGGGTTTTTAATTTTAAGATATTTCCCGGTGATTATTGGAAAGCAGGTAAAATTAATAGAGCTACAAATGTTGCATTGTTAAATGGTAAATTTAAAAATGAATATTCTTAAGTTAAGTTTTAATGATTGAACGAATAAGATGGCGCTTACTTAAATTGATAAATAATCCTTATCAATTATATAAGAGGAATTTAGAATTGAAAAAATTATTTTCAAGTTTTAATAATGCCGTCATTTTTGGATCTTCAAAGTCTATTAATAAGTTAGATCTAACACAGTTTAGTGACGACTTTGTAATTTCTGTTGGGAATTTTTATGAGCATCCTCAAATTAAGAAAATCAACCCGAAGATTCATGTTTTTGCAGCCTCCCATCCGCCAATAACTAAAGAAGTGTTAACAGAATGGTGGAAAAGATGCGATAGTGTTTTGCCAAGAGATACTCCTATACTCATTGAGAAACGTGATAAAGAAGTAGCGGATAATGTCTTTAAAAACAGAAATGTATTTTACTATTCATATAATGGTAGTCTGCCGGTAGATTTTACAAAGCCTATAATGTCTCCATGGAGCGTTACCATTGTGGCACTTCAATTGGCCATATACTGCAGAATTAAAACAATAGGTATAATTGGAGTAAATCACGATTGGCAGTGTATAAAACCTTATACTCATTTTTATGACCATAATAAACCTTCATTAGAATATTATCTAACTAAAGCTGGTATTGAAATCAGCTATGAGAAACAAAAACAACCGTTTCCTAAAGAGCGCTTATACAAAGAGTACGAATTGTACCAACAATATGAAAGCTTAAAAGCAGAATCAGATAGATTGGGACTCCAAATCTATAATTACGATCCTTTTTCAGATTTTGATGTTTTTAAGTTTAAAAAGAACACAGAATTAATAAAACAGAATAAGTAAAAGCTAAAATTTATAAATCATAACAACTTGTAATGAGCTTTCTAAAGAGAATAGTAAATAAACTACCTTACATAAGAGGTTTATATAAGCAATCCTACTTGTATAATAAAAATGCATATTTTCCTCCTGGTCATTTTTATTCAGTAATAACAGATGTTGGTGAGATTAAAAAAGATCAAGATAGGATATGGAGTGGTGAAAATATTGATGGGGTTAAAGGTGTTGATCTCAATGTAAATAAACAAAAAGAAATTTTAGAAAAAATAAGCATTTATTATTCTGAAATACCCTTCACTGAAAATGCTTCAGAAGGTTTACGGTATAATTTTAAAAACCCATATTATCTGCATACTGATGGCATTGTTTTGTATGGCATGTTAAGGTACCTAGAACCAAAAACAGTGATTGAAGTGGGTTCGGGTTACTCTTCTGCACTAATGCTAGATGTCAATGATAAATTTTTTAATGGTAAGATTAACTTTAATTTTATAGAGCCTTACACCGAACGTTTAGAAAAATTAATTAACGAAAAAGATAGAGCGTCAGTTTCAATTTTAAAAAGTAGAGTACAAGATGTAGATCTAGACTACTTTAAGACATTGAAGGAGAATGACGTCTTATTTATAGACAGTACACATGTTGCTAAATGCGGAAGCGATTTAAATTTTCTGCTATTTGAGGTTTTTCCTGTGTTGAATGAAGGTGTATATATTCATTTTCATGATGTTTTTTATCCATTTGAGTATCCTAAGGCATGGGTTTTTAAAGGCTACAATTGGAATGAGAATTACATTCTACATGCTTTTTTAATGCATAATATGTCTTACAAAATTCAATTATTTGCACATTATTTACATATGCATCATAAAGAATTATATAAGAAAATGCCGTTGGCATATAAAAATACAGGAGGAAATTTATGGTTAAAAAAACTAAAATCCTAAGTTCAAATTAATTTATAATAGTGACTAAGAAACTGTCCATAATAACTATTACCTATAACAATGCCGAGGGTCTAAAGCAGACGATGGAAAGTGTTGCTGCCCAAACTTGGGGCGATTTTGAGCATATTGTCGTTGATGGTAATTCTACCGACAACAGTGTAGCTATTATAAAATCCTTTGATTACAAAAACCTCATTTGGGTAAGTGAATCAGATTCTGGTATTTATAATGCCATGAATAAAGGAATAAATAGAGCGTCTGGGAAGTATGTGTTGTTTCTAAATAGCGGTGATTACCTCGAAAATGAAAAGGTTTTGACTAATGTACTGAAGTACTTAAGCGATAACTTCTCTGTGCTTTCAGGTCATATGATTTTTAACGAAGATTCGGGGAAACGATTAAGAGAGCACCCAAATAAAATGACGTTTTCTTACCTCGTAGGCAATGCAATTTCACATCCTTCTACATTTATAAAAAGAGAACTTTTTGTAAAATATGGTTTTTACGATGAAGAATTTAAGGTAGTTTCAGACTGGGCATTTTTCTTAAAAGTATTAGGCATTCATAATGAATCTTACTTGAAGATACCGTTAATAATTTCAGTTTTCGACACAAAGGGAGTATCATCTAACATAGATAATCTCGATAAGGTTTATAAAGAGAGAGAAAAGGTTTTGGCATCTTATTTTCCTCGCGTTTTTAATAATGAAAACGATACTTATATTTTTAATAAGTTTATTGAAACTAACAAACGGTTTAGATATTTACAGATTATAGATAATTATCCTTTTTTTAGGAAAATTGCTACATTAAAACTTGGAGCTATGGCCTGGTTGATAAAATTATTTTATAAAAAAGCCAAATGAAGCAGAGTTTATTGATAATTGGGCCTATTGCCGATATTGGAGGTCGGGAACTAGAAACGGGTTTTATAGCGAGTACACTAGAAGAAAACTATGACATTACAGTATTATCTACGGCTTATTATACCTCAAAATCTCAAATATTCGATTTAATTTCAAGACAACGAGTTAAAAACCTCGATGCATTAATTTACAAACAGAATTTATGGTTCAGGTTTTTAGCGCTTATCAGTTATTTAAAATCACTAAAGAAAGAATCTGTTCTGCAATGTGTAAGTAATAACTTATCAAAAAAAACAGGCTACAGAACATTAGCTATTGATTTGATTAAAAGAGAAATCGACAAAAAAGATGCAGTTTTTATGTGTGCCCAATTAAGTAGCAACTACATTAAGGAAGTTGTAGAATATTCAAAATCAAACGATAAGCCTATAGTTTTAAGAACATCTAATACTATTAGGAAATTAGATGAAAAGCAAAATGAGTGGATTGCCAATATAGATTTGTTTATACATCACTCCATGTCAAACGCAAACAGGTTAACCTTTTTGAACAATTATAAGTATTTATTAATAGATCAATGTACTTTTAGGGAAAATGAAATGCTTATGATCCCACCAACTAAAAAGTTTAAGACTATTCTTTTTGTTGGTAGGCTTTCTTATGAAAAAGGCATATTAGAGCTTGTTAATTTATTTCAGGATTATAAAATAGAATTAGATTTAAAGGTTATTGGAGATGGTCAACTATTTGATGAAATAAAAGGTGTTTCAAGCAAATTAAAGAACGTTGAGCTTTTAGGGTTTTTAAAGCAAAATGAAATATTGGATCAGCTCAAAAAAGCTGATGCGGTCATAATCCCATCTTTTGAGGAATCAGGGCCACTAGTTGGCTTAGAGGCTATGGCCTCTGCACGCTTGGTGCTTTCAACCAAAGTTGGCGCTATGGAGGAGAGATTAAAGGATTGTGAAAATCAATTTTGGTTTAACGTTAATAACCTCGATACGCTTAAATCTTTGATTGATAGAATAAGTGCTTTTTATCCAGAGGATATAGAAAGGATAGCAATAGGTAACAGAAAACGTTACCTCGAAAAGTATAAAATGGAAACTATAAAAAGTCAATATAAAAGTGCTATTTTTAACCTTCTAAACCACCCGAGAAAAGAAAGTGTATGAGATTAGGAATGAACCCTCAAAAACAGGCGAGGAAAATTCAGTTAAAATGTCAGCATAGACTAATAATTGTAGTTTTCATTCCTTCATTAGATGGTTATTATAAAAATGTTCTTGAGGTTTTTAAATTATGCTTAGAATCGGCTATTGCAACTACAAACTCTAATTGTGCAATAACTGTGGTCAATAATGCATCTTGCGATGAAGTTACGCAATATTTAAAGGAACAGTTGGGTGAAGAAAAAATCGATACCATAATTCACCATAAAGAAAATATGGGTAAGATAGATGCGCTCATAGGTGCAGCTAGAGGAAGTAGAGAGCCTATTATATCCCTTTCAGACGTAGATATACTTTTTCAACATGGTTGGCAAACAGAAATTGAAAATGTTTTTTCCAATATTAAAAATGTAGCTTCAGTTTCACCAATACCGTGTAGAAACTTTCAGAATTATGAAACCTCTTCTACTCTTAGTAAAATTTTGCGAGGTAAGGTAAAGTTTGAGTATAAATCAATTTCAGAAAATCACGATGCGCATAACAAATATTTAGAAAGTTTTCGATGGAACTTAGAAACGGACAAGAATCTAAAATGGCCAGTAATAGAATCTAATAATGTTGAGGCTATTGTCGGTAGCGGCCATCAGATACTAAGTATGCGTAGAGAATTGTTTTTTACAACAGTTCCCAACGCGCCTTCATTGATTTTGGTAGGCAATAATTCTGAATATCTGTATTGCGATCAACCTATTAACGTTTCTGGTGGTATGAGATTGGCAACGTACAATAATTGGGCTTACCATATGGGTAATACCGTAGAAGATTGGATGCGAGATATCCAAAAGAAAAATCTTATGGAGCAAGGTACGTCTGATAACCTAGAAAAGTTCTCATTGCCTAACTTCACTCCAAAACAACCTAACAGGTTATGGTATAAATTTAAAAAAAGAGTAGTGCATAAATTGTTTAACTTGTTGCATAAGAAAAGATAGGATGGGTAAGACTATAGCTATAATACCAGCAAGAGGTGGCTCAAAAAGATTACCGAATAAAAATGTAAAGCCTATTTGTGGTATACCCTTATTGGCTTACTCCATAAAGTATGCTTTATCAAATTCTCATATTGTTGATGAAGTTTATGTGTCCTCAGATAGTGAAAATATTAAAATTATTGCCCAGCAGTATGGTGCAAAAATCACTCACAGACCAGAAAGTTTAAGTGGTGATTCCGAACCTACAGTGACAGCACTTAAACATGTTTTAGAGAATATAGAAGATATTGAGACGGTCATATTGCTGCAGCCAACAAATCCATTACGACCTAAATCTTTACTCAAAGATGCATTTAATGTATTTAAAACAGATACTAGAAAGAGTTTGTTCACAGTGAGTAGTGATATTAGAAAACTAGGAAAAATTATTGATGGTAAATACCAACCTTTCAATTATAAAATAGGTCAGAGGAGTCAGGATTTAGATCCCTTGTATTTTGAAAATGGATTGTTATATATTACACAGGCAGAATTAATTAAAGAAAATATAATATTCAACGAGTCCTCTATTCCATTTATCGTCAATCATAAATTTGCAGCAATCGATATCGATACACAAGACGATTTTGATTATGCAGAGTATATTTTAAAACATTACAATGAAAACTAATCCGTTTATTGAAATAGAAGGTAGAAAAGTAGGATGTGATTTTCCACCATTGGTAATAGCCGAAATAGGTATTAATCACGAAGGTTCTTTAGAGGTAGCAAAAGAGATGGTAGACGCAGCACATAAAGCAGGAGTTGAGGTGGTAAAGCATCAAACACACATTGTTGAAGATGAAATGAGCAAAGCGGCAAAGAAGGTCATTCCTGGTAATGCAGATGTGTCCATCTATGAAATTATGGAACGCTGTGCGCTGAATGAAGCAGACGAACTAGAATTGAAAAATTATGTAGAAAATAAAGGAATGATTTTTATCTCCACTCCTTTTTCCAGAGCAGCAGCAGAGCGTTTAAAAAGTTTTAATGTGTCTGCTTACAAAATCGGTTCAGGAGAGTGTAATAACTACCCATTGTTAGAACATATTGCAAAATTTGGCAAACCTGTAATCTTAAGCACCGGAATGAATACTATAGAGAGTGTTGCAAAAGCAGTGAAGATTTTTTGGGCACACGATACTCCCTTGGCATTATTGCATACCACAAACTTATATCCCACACCTTCAAATTTGGTTCGTTATGGTGCAATGATGCAGTTGCACAATGCATTTCCAGAGCAGGTCTTTGGTCTGAGTGACCATACCTTAAACAATAATGCTTGTTTAGGAGCTGTAGCATTGGGAGCGTCTATTTTAGAGCGCCATTTTACAGATCATATGCAAAGGCAAGGTCCAGATATAATTTGTAGTATGGATGAGCAAGAATGTGCAGACCTTATCAAAGGTAGCAAAGAAATTTGGTCGATGAGAGGAGGGACAAAAGAACCTGCAAAAGAAGAAAAAGTGACCATTGATTTTGCCTTTGCCACGGTTTGTACTATTAAAAAAGTTAAAAAAGGCGACCAACTTTCAGAAAATAATATTTGGGTAAAACGGCCAGGAACGGGTAAAATTTTAGCTGAAGATTATAACAGAGTTTTGGGAAAAATAGCTCTTAGAGACCTTGAGGAAGGTGAACATTTAGATTATAAAGATTTTGAATGAAATCGAAATTTAAAAATCTAATCATTAAACATGCGAAAAATAGTTTTTTTAACAGGCACTCGTGCCGATTTTGGTAAAATAAAAGCACTAATTAAAAGTGTTGAAAATCATTCTGGTTTTAAGCCTTATATATTTGTCACAGGAATGCATCTGTTAGAAGAATATGGATATACAGTGATAGAGGTGGAGCGTTGTGGTTTTAAAAATATCTCTAAGTTTCATAACCATACCGATGAGGCTACAATGGATTTAACCTTGGCTAAAACCATAAATGGTTTTTCAAAATATATAAAAGGTATTCAACCAGATTTAATTGTAGTTCATGGCGATAGAGTAGAGGCTCTAGCTGGTGCCATAGTTGGTAGTTTAAACAATATTTTAGTAGCGCACATAGAAGGAGGTGAACTTTCTGGCACAATTGACGAATTAATAAGACACTCTGTTTCAAAACTCAGTCATATACACTATACATCTAATGACGAAGCGAGGAAACGATTAATACAAATGGGTGAATTAGAACACTCTATCTTTACTATTGGTTCCCCAGATGTTGATATTATGTTCTCTAATAATTTACCTTCGATAGATGAGGTAAAGCATTATTACCAAATAGATTATGACACGTATGCAGTGGCAATGTTTCACCCTGTTACAACTGAGATTGAAAGCATTGAGAAGAAAGCATACCAATTTGTGGACGCACTAATTGAAAGTTCCAAGGACTATGTTGTTATATACCCTAACAACGATTTGGGCAGCAAGCATATTTTAAATGCTTATAAAAAGTTAAATGACAATGAACATTTTAAAATATTCCCTTCTATCCGTTTTGAATATTTTCTAACCTTGTTGAAAAAGGCTGAATTTATAATAGGCAATAGTAGTGCTGGTGTAAGGGAGGCCCCTTACTATGGGGTACCTACGATCAATATTGGGAATAGACAACTTAACAGAGCAAATTCTTCTCAAATTATTAATGTTCCATGTAAAAAGTCGGCCATATTGGAAGCGTTTAACAACCTGATAAGCAATAACGATGGACCGATTAAAACTTTTGGAAAAGGAGATAGCGCTAAGTTATTTCTAGATAGCCTCGAGTCTTCAAGAGTTTGGTCTATAAATCACCAAAAGCAATTTAAAGATGCTTACTAAAAAGCATATTCTTTTTTTAGTTCCAGATGGAGTCGGTATAAGAAATTTCCTCTATTCTGATATTATAAAACACTTAAAGACTGAAACTGATATTAGTATTTGGTCTACTTTGCCAATAGAAGCATTTAAAGACGTAGAGAGATTACATAAGACAGACTTTAATTATCAACAGATTGTTTTACAACCTGAGAACAGCAAAACAAGATTATTTAGGGAGGCCACAACTTTTGCAAGATTAAAACGTAACGCAAAAATAAAAAACAACCCAAACATCCTAACCAATTGGAATCGAGCTAGCTATAGTATAAAGGTTAAGCTACTATATAGATTAGCCGAGATTTTGGGTAATTATTGTACAAAAAGCTATGAGCGTATATTAAGTTTCGAAAAAAAATCTAGAGAATGTATTTCTCAACAAATAATAGATGCTTATAAAGAAAAATTAGAAGCTATTAACCCTAGTGCCTTATTTATTACGCATCAACGTGTACCAGGTTTAATGCCCATTTGTCTTGCAGCAGAGCAATTGGGTATAGAAACTGCAACTGCAATTTTTTCATGGGATAACCTGCCAAAAGCTAGATTGTCCGTAAAAACAAATACCTATCTCGTCTGGTCCAAATGGATGAAAGACGAAATGAAAGATTATTACCCAGAGATTCCAAAGGAAAATGTAAAACTAGTTGGCACTCCACAGTTTGAATTTTACTTAGACCATAACCGAAAAGATGAAAGGGTTGATTTTGCTAAAGCTCATGGCCTAGATTCAAATAAAAAGTGGATTTGCTTTAGTGGGGATGATCTTAAAACATCACCTCATGATCAACTTTTTTTAAGAGATATGGCCGAGGCGTTGGTAGATATGCGCAATGAGATTCAGATAATCTTTAGACGGTGCCCAGTTGATTTTTCTAACCGTTATGGCGAGGTATTAAATACTTACAGAAATTTAATTGTGCCTATAGATCCCTTATGGAATATCCAATCCAAAACAGGTTGGATAGGTTATTTCCCAAAGTACGAAGACATAAATATGCAAGTTAATTTGGCATATCACTGTGAATTAGTTGTAAATTTAGGATCGACTATGGCTTTGGACTTCGCAACACATAATAAACCCTGCTTGTATCTCAATTATAATCCTTCTATAGAAGGTAACTGGAGTAGCGAAATAGTTTATAACTATCAGCATTTTAGAAGCATGAAGGGCTTAAACCCTGTTGGATGGATAAACAATAAAAATGAAATAGCACCTCTAACGCTAAAAGCACTTAACCAACCAAATGAAGTTGGGCCAGATAAAAGAATTTGGTTGAAAAAACTTGTGCTCCATCCTTTAGATCAAAACTCACATAATATTGCAAAAGAGTTGTTATAATGCATATTTGTTTTATCACATCAGAGTACCCCAAACAAGGCTATCCACATGGCGGTATCGGAAGCTTTATTAGTACTATAAGTCGTGGGTTGGTACAGAGAGGTCATAGAGTTTCCGTAATTGGAATTAACTCCTACACCAATGTTGATGAATACGAAGTAGATGAAGACGTATGCGTATATAGATTGAAGCCAAAAAAACTTAAGGGGCTTACATGGTGGTTAAACAATAGAGCTATAAGTGCAAAACTTAGAGCAATCCATCAGCAAAACTCAATAGACATTGTTGAAACAGCAGAATTGGGACTTGCTTTTGTGGATAAAATTAAATCTATTAATTATGTAATTCGTCTTCATGGCGGACATCATTTTTTTGCTGAAGCCGAAAAAAGAAAAGTCTCATGGTGGAAAGGGTTGCAAGAAAAGCGTTCATTTAAAAAGGCCGATGGATTTATAGCGGTTTCTAAATTTGTAAAGTCACATACAGCCATGTATTTAAGCTATCACAACAAGCCTGTAAAAGTAATAATGTCTCCTATTAACTTAGATATTTTTAAACCTATACCTGAGATTGAAATACGACCAAATACTATTTTGTTTGCAGGAACTGTTTGTGAAAAAAAAGGTGCACATGAGTTGATAAAAGCAATGCCGAAAGTTCTAGAGGTTTTTCCAGATGTGCAGTTGCATATGTATGGAAGAGATTGGTTTTTTAAAGATGGAAGTTCCTATATTACTTATTTAAAGGATTATATTTCGAAGTTGGCTATAAAGAAAATTCATATTCAGTTTATGGGCTCAGTCTCAATGCACGAGTTGGCTAGAAAATATGCTTCTGCAGAAATTTGTGTTTTTCCTTCTTTAATGGAAACCCAAGGGTTGGTAGCTCCAGAGGCTATGGCTATGGAAAAGTTAGTGATATTTTCTAAGTGTGGGCCTGGACCAGAAACTGTAGAGCATAATAAAACGGGTTTACTGTGTGATCCTTATGACGATCAGGATATTGCGGATAAAATAATCTGGGCGCTGAAACATAAGCCTGAAGCTATTGAAATTGCCAAAAACGCAAGAAATCATGTGATTTCAAACTTTAATATGGATGCTTTGATAAAGAAGAATATAGAATTTTATAATTTCGTTATAAGTCAATAATTATAGATGTTGTTATTTAAAACCGATTTACATAAATACAAAGCTTATAGTGGCAATAAATCTACATTAGTGTTGATGTTAACAACACAAGGGCTTTGGGCACTTTTTGTTTATAGGTATTCTAATAAGATATATCGTTCAGCCCTCCCTTCTTTTTTTAAGAAACCCTTATTGCGTTTAGCTGTTTTATGGCAAAAATGGATTGAGATTGTTGCTGGTATCTCTATACCTTATTCTGTTTCCATAGGGCATAGTTTTTATATAGGGCATTTTGGTAACATAATTATCAACTCTAAGGCAATAATTGGCGATAATTGTAATATTTCACAAGGTGTTACTATAGGTATAAGCGGTAAAGAAGAAAAACGAGGTGTACCAATATTAGGTAATAATGTCTATATAGGGGCTAATGCAGTATTGGCTGGTAGAATTGTAGTCGGTGATAATGTTGTTATTGGTGCAAATTCATTAGTAAATAAAAATGTAGAATCTAATGTTACTGTGCTTGGCGTCCCTGCAAAAAAAATAAGTGATAATTCTTCTTCTGGGTATATATAAAATGAAAGAAAATAAAATAAAATTTTTAGTTATTACATATACCCCTTTGATTAAAAAAAATGGTGAGTACCACTCCTACTCTCCATATGTAGATGAAATGGACGTTTGGTTTTCGTTTGCAGATGAATATCGTATACTTTCACCCAATTCATATCCTACACGTTTTCTGTCTAAGCCTTTTAAATCTAAAGATATTCGGTCTTATCACATACCATTTATAGCATTTAATTCTTTTTTAATGGCCTTAAAAAGTGTTTTAGTATTGCCTTATATTTTATTTCAAATGATAAGAGCAATGTTATGGGCTAATCATATTCACTTTAGAAGCCCTGGCAACGTAACTCTTATTGGGAGTATAGTCCAAATTCTATTCCCGTTTAAGAAAAAATCAGTAAAGTACGCAGGAAACTGGGATCCCAATAGTAATCAACCTATAAGCTATAGAATTCAACGAGCGATATTTAGAAGTACTTTTTTATCAAAAAATATAAAAGTTTTAGTCTATGGGGAATGGGATAACGAAACAAAAAATATTACTCCTTTTATGTCTGCTACGTATCAAGAAAATGAGAAAATATATCATAACCTAAGAAATTATGAGCACAAACTCAAATTTGTTTTTATAGGTGCAATGGTAGTGGGTAAGAGACCTAAACTAACTGTGAAAATTGTTGAATCCTTAATAAAAAGAGGTTTCAACGCGGAACTACATATGTTTGGGGATGGTGTACTAATTAATGAGGTAGAACAATATGTTATTGATAATGAATTAACTGACGCGATATATATTTATGGCAACAGAGATAAGGAAACTATTAAAAACTGTTTATTAGATGCTCACTTTAGTATTCTTCCTTCAAAAAGCGAGGGATGGCCAAAAGCTATCGCTGAAGGTATGTTTTTTGGAGCTATACCTATATCAACAAAAATTTCATGCTTACCGTGGATACTAGATAATGGTAATAGAGGAATCTTGATTGATGAAGCGTTTGATGAAGCCACAAGAACCATTGAAGAAGAACTTAATAAAGGCAATGATTACTTAAACACAATGTCAGAGAAAGCTTTAAATTGGGCACAGCAATACACCCTGGATCGCTTGGAATCTGAAATTGAAAAAGTTGTAAAAGATGGTTAAGGTTTTACAGATTATAGATAGTTTACATGCTGGCGGTGCAGAAAGGTTAGCTGTAAATTATGCAAATGAGCTCAATGAAAATCAAATAGATTCCCATTTATGCGCTACACGCTCAGAAGGCCCACTTTTAGAGTCCTTAGATGTTAACGTTGGCTACATATTTCTAAATAGAAAATCGACTTTAGATATAGCAGCTATTTTTCGTTTACGATCTTACATATCTAATCACAAAATTAATATAATTCACGCTCATGCATCTTCATATTTTATTTCAACCGTAGTAAAATTACTTATACCGAGAGTGAAAATTGTTTGGCATGATCATTATGGAAATAGTGAATTTCTTGAAAAGCGTCCAGTAAAGACTCTTCGCCTGTGTTCTTATCAATTTTCCCAAATTTTTAGCGTTAACCCAAAATTAGAGTCGTGGGCCAAAAATAAGTTATTGTGTAAAAATGTTAGATACATTAAGAATTTTCCTGTTTTAAAAATACCACACACACATCTTACTGAACTAAAAGGTAAGGACGGTAAACGTATATTGTGTTTGGCAAATTTACGTGAACAAAAAAACCATATCAGATTATTAGAGGCTTTTAAGTTAATTATTAGAAGCCATCCTGATTGGACATTGCATTGCATAGGCAAAGACTTTGAGGATGATTACTCTAAATTGTTTTTTTCAAAATTGAATGAGTATGGGTTACAAAACCATGTGTTCTTTTATAATGCTAAATCAGATATTCTCAATATATTGCAACAAGGTACAATTGGTGTATTGGTATCTAAATCTGAAGGTTTACCACTCGCCTTATTAGAATATGGGCTAGCTGGTTTACCAGTGGTCTGCACAGATGTTGGGAATTGTGGAAACCTAATACCTAATGGCTCATATGGTATTTTAATCAAAAACGATAATGCCACTTTAATAGCTGCAGCAATAAATAAATTTATTGAAGATGAAAATTATAGAACTACCAGTGCCAAAAATTTTAACCTAATGACCTCTGAAAATTACTCTAAAGAAAGAGTCATAAAAGAGGTTGTGAAAATATATCATAAGATCACTACTCATAATAAATCATAAAGTGGAATCTAAATACATCTCAAAAATTATATTGCACATAGGTTTTGGCATCTTGTTATATTTTGTGTCTTTTTTTTCCTCAATTATTCTTCTTTGGGGTTATAAGTTTTTTTTTATTTAAGATTATAATAGCTGCACCCAAAGAAAAGTCAAAAGCAGTTTTACAGGGTTGTGCTTATCTTACTGGAGCTGAAGTTATTTTTAGAATGACAGATGCAGGATTGTTTTATGAGTCTTCAAAATATTTTATCATCTTCTATATAATTTTTGGCATGTTCTACAATGGTGTGTCTAACAAGGGCTACCCTTATTTTATATTTCTAATTTGTTTGGTGCCATCGATAATAGTGGCTTCAACCAATATAGGGATAGATGCCAGTCTAAGAAAAAATGTAGCTTTCGTTTTAAGCGGCCCAGTTTGTTTAGGCATTTCAGCATTATATTGCTATGACAAGAAGATAACTATGAAACAGATTTTGGATATCTTATTTTATATGGCATTACCAATAGTAACACTAACCACTTATCTATTTCTCTATACACCTAGCATTAAGGATATCATAACAGATACCGAATCTAATTTTGCAGCTTCTGGGGGATTTGGGCCAAATCAGGTTTCTACTGTTTTAGGTTTAGGTATGTTCGTTTTCTGTGTTAATTACTTTCTCAACTCCAAATCCAATTTATTGAAGATAGTTAATATAATACTCTTTTCTTTAATAGCATTTAGAGGTATTATAACATTTAGTAGAGGTGGTGTTATTACTGCAATTTTAATGATTTTTGCTTTTTTGGTTATTGTGTATTCAAAATCAAAGCGGCGACAGAAAAATTTAATAATCACCTCTTTTATCTCTTTTATTGTCATCTCCTCAGTTATATGGGTTGTAAGTTCTAATCAAACAAATGGTTTAATTGAGAAGCGTTACACAAATCAAGATAAGATTGGTCGCGAAAAAAATGATGTTAGCGCAGGTAGAATAGATTTGTTTGTTAACGAGCTTCAGGGTTTTATTGATAAACCTTTTTTAGGAGTTGGAGCGAGCGGTATGAAAGAGCGCCGACTAATTACCTTGGGCAGGGTTATAGCAACTCACAATGAGCTTAGTAGATTATTATCAGAACATGGCATTTTAGGGATATTTATGTTGTTGATATTGATCTTTAAACCCTTAGATATGAGGTCGACAAATAGATATAACTACTTTTTTTATGCTTTTTTAATATTTTGGTTTGCAACGATCAACCATTCCGCAATGCGAATAGCAGCGCCAGGTTTTATATATGCCCTTGCACTTTTAAACATTAGATATGAAAAACGTCCTATACATAGGAAACGCGTTATCGAGCAAAGGTAAAACCACTACATCCGTTGAAAGTTTAGGAGCTAAATTAGGTGAGTTGCACACCCTAAAGATAGCGTCGAATAAATCAAATAAAATCTTGCGTCTATTGGACATGATCAAAGTGGTTGTTAAAAATAGGTCATGGGCAGATTATATATTAATAGATACCTACAGTACAACTAATTTCTACTACGCTTTAATAATTAGTCAATTGGCTAGATGGTTTAATATTAAATATATACCAGTATTACATGGAGGAAACCTAGAAAACCGTTTAAAAAACAGTAAGAAAATAAGTGATGTTATTTTTAACAATGCCTACAGGTTAGTATCACCTTCAAATTTTTTAAAGAACGTTTTTGAGGATTATGGATTTAATAATGTCCTGTATATTCCAAATGCAATTGAATTAGAAAACTTTGAATTTCAGAATAGAGACATAAAAACCATAAAATTACTATGGTTAAGATCATTTTCAGAAATATATAATCCCAAACTCGCTGTTTTAGTTTTAGAAGAATTAGTAAGTAGAGGATATCAGGCAGAACTTACTATGGTTGGTCCAGAAATAGATGGATCTATGGAAGCGTCAAGAATTTTAGCAGAAACCAAAAATCTAAATGTTAATTTTACTGGCAAGCTTGATAGGAAACAGTGGACTAATCTGGCCAAAGACTGCAATGTTTTTATAAACACTACAAATTTCGATAACATGCCAGTGAGCGTCATTGAAGCAATGGCTTTAGGGTTACCTGTTGTTTCCACAAATGTTGGTGGATTGCCGTATTTAATTGCTCATAAAAAAGAAGGGTTATTGGTGCCTCCAAATGATGCTTATGCTATGTCTGAAGCAGTCATAAGATTAATGAAAGATAAAAATTTAAAGGAAAACATAGTCAACAATGCCCGAAAAAAGGTTGAACAATTTAACTGGGAAGCTGTTAAACCGAAATGGAAAAGCCTTTTATCGTAATTAGTATAGAAAATGATTTGCACTTCTTATATTTACAATACAACCAACTTAAATAATGGCAAATAAAAAAGGCATACACTTTGAAGTTTCAGAACGTAAGATTCTTCTTAGGCTCATGGATTTAGCCATGGTTTATTTGGCTATTTATTTGTTAAATCTTTATCCTGAATTTGAGTATATAGAATTCAATTCAGAGAATATTGTAGCACTGATATTGCTAGGGATTTATATTACAATTTTCGGAACTATTTTTGAGCTTTACGACCTTCAAAAGGCAAGTAAACTAGATACAACATTTAGAAATATAGTAATTACCACATCAACAGTGGTGTTATTTTATCTATTAACACCAGTCTTATCACCATATCTGCCAGAAGAGCGTATTCAAATCGTATATTTTTATCTCGCAATTATCATATCTATTTTGGTATGGAGATTTCTTTATATTAACCTTATAGAATCTCCAAGGTTCTACAAAAGGGTTCTTTTAGTGGGAGAAGTTTCAAATATTGAAGGTTTAGTAAGTTCTTTGAATACATCAGATCCTAATTATAAAATTGTTGGGTTTATAAATAGTGAAGTATCTACTCCGGAGTCTGTAAAGTATAAAGGTCTCAAAGAATTTGATGCTAATTCTTTTCTAGATGTTATTGAAAGAGAACGCATCTCAGAAGTATTGGTTGCAAGTTTTAATTCAGAATCGATTATAGCAGAGGTTTATCATGATTTAATGCTTTTATTGGAGCGCGGATTTAAAATAAGAGAGTACACGCAAGTGTATGAAGAGTTATTGTATCGTGTGCCAATACAGTTT
This sequence comes from Winogradskyella sp. MIT101101, assembly GCF_047126865.1. NCBI lineage: Bacteria > Pseudomonadati > Bacteroidota > Flavobacteriia > Flavobacteriales > Flavobacteriaceae > Winogradskyella > Winogradskyella sp. MIT101101. Next base: position 3,247,677 of record NZ_CP138982.1, read on the forward strand.
GTGGGTAAAGACTTTTATAAATATTTCCCGTTTAGTAGAAGTAATGAGAACAAACTATATATCTTTTTTCAAAGAGCCTTCGATATCATTTGTGCGATTATAGGATTGTTAATTTGTTTGGCAATTTTACCATTCATTTTCATCGGTAATCTTTTAGGAAATAAAGGGCCGCTTTTTTATACGCAAGAACGTGTGGGTAGAAATGGCAAACCATTTCGTATAATTAAGTTGAGAACAATGGTTATTAATGCTGAAATGGATGGTGCAAAATGGGCAAAAAAGAATGATACGCGTGTCACTAAGTTTGGTAAGTTTTTAAGACGGTCTCGACTCGATGAAATCCCTCAATTCTATAATGTACTTAAGGGAGATATGAGTGTTATTGGTCCAAGACCAGAGCGTCCGTTTTTTGTAAACGAACTTGCCCGTATAATTCCCTTCTACGAAACAAGACATATTATAAAACCTGGCTTAACAGGTTGGGCACAGGTAAAAACAAGATATGGTTCCTCCGTTGAGGATAGTCTAACAAAACTTCAATACGATTTGTATTATATTAAACACAGAAGCATTTTTTTAGATTTTAATATCTCCATAAAAACACTCAGCACCATCTTATATTATAGAGGTCAATAATATTATTTAAAGCACTTAAGAAGGTAAATGTAACGTGCTGCCAATGCAATAAGCAAAGGTATTAGTCCAATAGCAAATACTTGCACGCCAATTATCCAGTGCAATGTCATTAGACAAAGCATTATAATTAAAAATTTAAGATAGCTTCTAAACCAGTTTTTTGGTTGTTTCTTAAATAATTGACCAATTACAACAATGTTCAAAGGTACAGCCCATAAAAGATTATAATTATGAGCAGTGGCTGTATGATCCGTGGCAAACCATAATAACAATAATAAAACACCTATTATTCCAGTAATGCTAAATAATGTCACATCCAACCAATGGCTTCTTTTTTTGTTTTTATAATCTTTATAGGTGATGTAAAGTATCAATAAAGCAATAAGACCAAGTATCACTAAAGGACTTAATAGAAAATCAAAAGAAGCTTTTCTTTCTTTTCTTTCGTAGAGCGTAGAAGAAGTTTTTACAAAATCTCGATTCCCAATTTTAGCAACTTCAAAAAAGGAATGGATATACTTTGGTAAAAACATATATTCATTTGCACTTGCATTTCTATCTATTACAGAACCTAAAGCCACATCAATACCCAAACTTCCCCAAGAATTTCGGTCAACATGTTCATGAATAAGTTCTCTAAATGTTTTTTGCTGAAAATCTTCAGGTAAACTAAAATTTATAGGACTATTGGTAACAGTTTCAGAAACATCCCTAATTTTTGTAGCACAATTGTCATAAAAAAAATCGTAAAGATACCTGCGGTTTTCTGGCTTATAGTTATTCTCTAAAAAATCAAAGAGACTTTGTTTTTCTTTAAGGTTAAAATTTAAAACCTGTTGGTCAATAGAACGATTGTAACTCGTATAGTGATAATATATATTTGAAAAATTATGTCTACTGATGAGGTAATTCAATTTGCCTCTTGCAAATTTTAAGTAGAAGTTGGGCGCATCAAAATCATATTCGCCATAACCATATACTAAATCTATTCCTTTGGACTTGTCTTTTATTCTAAAAGCATTATGCCCAAAAGCATCATTAAGCGATTCGCCTGGCCCAAAAGTAAGCACAGAGACTTCTGCGTCCTCGGTTAATTGAATCTGTTGGCCCAAAGAGGAAACGTAAACAAAAAGAAAAAGGAAAAAGGATAGTTTTAGTTTCATTTTTGAAATATACTATCTAAAAACACTAAAATCAATTTTTAACGAGAATACGTTGGAATATAATGCAGCACTTTGATCACCAATGTCAGTAAAGGCATAATCGATCTGAATGCCTTTGTATTTAAATCCAACACCGAAGTTAGGCTGAAACGTTAAATCTTCAGAATTATCAATCTGTCTTTCATTCTGAAAATTACCAACACCGCCTCTAAGAAATACCAAATCCGTGTAACCGAACTCAAAACCTAATGCAGGATTTATACTCGCTACAGAGGTGGAAAATACATCATTGTTCTCTTCAAAACGCACATTAAGATTTGCAGCACCCAATAACGAATAGTCATAGTTGAAAATCCATTTTTTAGACATGCCCAACTGTAGTTTAGGTATAGTAACCTCTGTAGTTTCAGGTAATTCTTGATTTTGCCCTTCTACCGCTCCGCTTATTTGCTCAAATTTTTCTTCGTCTATAGACCAGGCATTATAGGTAGTGGAAATATCTCTTGCCATTAGTCCAAACTTCCAACCAGATTTATTCTCAAACTGAATACCAGCATCAAGGCCAAATCCCCAAGATGATGCAAAATCACCAATAATTCGTCGTATTATTTTAGCATTAACGCCAAAATTTAGTCCGTCCAAAGGTAATTTTCTGGCGTAAGAAAAGGTGAGTCCATAATCTGCTGTGGAAAACGTGCTGATTCTATCGTAATTGATATTGCCTTGGTCATCTATCAACTGTGTTGTGTCTAAAATATCATCAACACCAAATCTAATGAGTGAAATACCAACGGCACTTCTATCATCCAAGGGCATACCGTAACCAATGTAGTTGTAGTTGGCAATATTGGCAAAATAACTAGAGTGCATTAGAGCAAGTTGGTTGTCTTCGAGATGTACCAATCCTGCGGGATTCCAATATCCCGAATTTACATCCGCAGTTTGGGAAACCACAGCATTGCTCATACCCAATGCAGCAGCATCTACACCAATATTCATAAATTCATTCGAATACTTTCTGGTGGTTTGGGCCGAAGCAAAAAGTGTAGCAAGTGTTAAGAGAATTACAGCGTAATTTTTCAACAGCAAAATTTTTTACAAATATGCACAATTTTTCTATCTATTTAACTTATAATAAGCGCACTTATTGTTTTATGTACTGGCTATTTGAAAAAAAAGTGAGCTATGCCCAAATACTTTTTTATTTTTACATAAACTAACCATATATGAGTTTTAAGAGACACATTCCTAATATTGTTACACTTCTTAATTTATTTTCCGGATGTATAGCCGTTATTTTTGCCGTTTATGGCAATTTTGTTGCTGCTGCAATATTTGTGTTTTTAGGTATATTTTTCGATTTTTTTGATGGTCTTTTAGCGCGTAAGCTCAATGTACAGAGTCCTCTTGGAATTCAGCTCGATTCCTTGGCAGACTTGGTTACCAGTGGCGTAGTGCCAGGAATTATAATGTTTAAATTAATTTCTATAACAGTTGATGCGCCAGACTACGCTGCTTATAGTGATAGCTGGAATTCTATTTTCCATTGGCAAGGTTTTAAACTATCGGTTTTACCGCTTATTGGTTTGTTGATTCCATTAGCATCAGCATATCGATTAGCAAGATTTAATCTTGATGAAGACCAGCAGACTTACTTTAAAGGCTTACCTGTACCTGCCAATACGCTCTTGATTTTATCCTTACCCTTGATTTTAGAATACCAGAATAGTGATGTAATGAATAGTATTATCATCAATAAATGGTTTTTGATAGGTCTAACGCTTTTAAGCTGTTACTTGCTTAACTCTAGCATCAAATTATTCGCACTAAAATTTAAGGATTGGAGTTTTAAGAACAATGCCACACGCTATATCTTTTTAATTATAAGCATCGTGGCGCTTATCATTTTGCAATTTGCAGCAATACCAGTTGTAGTTGCACTTTATATTGTTCTGTCTATTATAGACAAAAAGAACATTCACTAATAAAATTTTATAGACATGGCATCAGGCTTCTTTGCTTTACTAGATGATATTGCGACACTTATGGACGATGTTGCTACTATGACCAAAGTGTCAACTCGTAAAACCGCAGGTATTTTAGGTGATGATTTAGCGGTGAATGCCGAAAAGGCTTCAGGCTTTAGCCCATCTAGAGAATTACCTGTGCTTTTGGCTATTTCAAAAGGATCATTAATAAATAAAATTATCATTTTGCCACTGGCATTTTTAATGAGTGCTTTTGTTCCTAAGTTGGTCGTTGTTGTTTTATTATTAGGAGGCCTATATCTTGCTTATGAAGGTGCTGAAAAAATTTACGAATTCTTTTTTCACAAAAATGAAGATAAAGTAATAGCGGCTACAAAGGACGTATCTCCAGAGGAACTTATAAAGCTTGAAAAATCAAAAATAAAATCTGCTATTATTACTGACTTTATACTTTCTGTTGAAATTGTAATTATAGCTTTAGGTACAGTGGTAGAAGAAGTATTAACGACTCAGATTATTGTAGTTACAATTGTTGCGCTTATTGCTACGGTAGGTGTTTATGGTATCGTTGCCTTCATTGTCAGAATGGACGATATGGGCCTCAAACTGATTAAAAAGAGCAAATCCAAATCTGGCTTTGTATTTAATCTTGGTACAGGATTGATAAAGGCATTGCCATGGGTGGTAAAATCTTTATCCGTAATCGGTACTTTAGCCTTGTTGTTAGTTTCGGGAGGAATTTTTGTTCACAATGTGGAATTTTTACATCATGTTTTAGAAGGTATTCCAGGAATTTTGAGGGATTTTATTATAGGTCTCGGAGTAGGAATAGTTTGTTTGTTGGTTGTAAAAGCTATTAAATTGATGTTGCCAAAAAAGACTTAGCATTTAAAACTCCAACTTCTTCTTACGAAGCTCAAAGTTCTGACCTAAATAAACCTTACGAACCATTTCATCATTTGCCAATTCTTCTGGCTCACCAGCTTTTAGGATACCACCTTCAAACATTAGATACGTTCTGTCGGTAATAGCCAAGGTCTCCTGTACGTTATGGTCGGTAATAAGAATACCTATATTCTTCTTGGTCAGTTTTGCGATAATACGTTGAATATCCTCTACTGCTACAGGGTCTACACCTGCAAAAGGCTCATCCAACAGAATAAAATTTGGGTCGGTCGCTAGAGCACGAGCAATTTCGGTACGTCGTCGTTCGCCACCAGAAAGCAAGTCACCTCTATTGGTTCTAATATGCCCAAACCAAACTCCTCGATTAGGGATTCCATTTTTGCGTGCTGTTCTTTCTTACTTAATTTGGTCAACTGAAGTACACTTAGAATATTATCTTCAATACTGAGTTTTCTAAAAACAGAAGCCTCTTGTGCTAAATATCCAATACCGTTTTGGGCACGTTTGTACATTGGGTATTTGGTGATATTGGTGTTATCCAAGTAGATATTTCCGCCATTGGGTTTAATAATGCCCACAATCATGTAAAACGAGGTTGTTTTACCAGCGCCATTAGGACCAAGTAAACCGACAATCTCTCCTTGGTTGACTTCAAGGGAAACATCTTTTACTACTTTTCGTCCGCTGTAGGACTTCATTAAATGTTCTGCACGTAACTTCATAAATACTTGCTTATAACGCTAAAAATAATAAAATGATATAGACTCAGATAAGTGTTGTCCCAGTTTTATTAAAAGTTTAACCTTGTGAGTGATGTTCTTCCAATGCTTCCCAATACTCATGCGCACGTCTTAAATGCGGAATAACGATTGTACCACCAATCAATGTGGCAATACCCAGCGCTTCGCTTATTTCAGCTTTGGTTAAGCCTTCTTTGTGCGAAGATTCTAGATGATATTTTACGCAATCATCACATCGCAAAACAGTTGATGCTACCAAGCCTAAAAGCTCTTTGGTTTTTTTATCGAGAGCACCTTCTGCAAATGCATTGGTGTCGAGATTAAAAATGCGTTTTACAATTTTATTGTTGTCCGCTAAGATTTTATCGTTCATTCTAGAACGGTAATCATTGAATTCTTTAACGATATCAGACATATTTATTTGGTCTTAACTTTTGATTGTTTTCTATTTTGGTTTCTAACCACGACTGCCGAAATATATATACTCACTTGATATAATACTAAAATTGGTATGGCTACAATTACCTGACTCGCAATATCTGGAGGTGTAATAATTGCCGATAATATTAAAACAATAACAAGGGCATATTTTCTGTATTTTTTTAAGAATTGCGGAGTCACCAAACCTATTTTGGTTAAAAAGTATATGATAATAGGTAACTCAAATACAAATCCTGAAGCTAATGCCGAAGAGCGTACTATAGCAATAACAGAGCTAACATCAAACTCGTTGGAAATTTGTTCACTAATCTGGTAGTTGGCCAAAAAGTTAATGGATAACGGAGTCACTATATAATAGCCAAATAAAACTCCTGTAAAGAATAGTAGCGAAGCCACTACCAGAAACCCTCTCGAACTCTTACGTTCGTTATCCTTTAAACCAGGACTTATAAAGCTCCATAGTTGATATAGTACATAAGGAAAAGCTACAATAAATCCTGCGTAAATGGATGTCCAGATATGCGCAGAAAACTGTCCTGCAACCGTTCTATTCTGAATAATAAAAGGAAATTTATCAGCACAAAACGTGGTGTCTGTCATTCCGAAAAACTTTGAGACTTGGCAAAGTCCATTATAGGTGAGGAAATCCATTCTTGTTGGTCCAAAAATAATGACATCAAAAATAAATTTCTTGCAGATAAATGCTAAAGTCGCTGCGATTACTATACCAAGCGTCGCTCTTATTAAATGCCATCTTAAATCTTCAAGATGATCTAGAAAAGACATTTCGTCAATATTCTTCTTCGCCATTATATAATGCCTTCTTTTATTAAATCATGAAGATGAACAACACCAGCATATCTGCCATTACTCTCCACAAGTAATTGAGAAATACCAAATTCTTCCATAACCTCCTTAGCATCAACAGCCATAGCATCTTCGTTGATACGTCTTGGGCTATTGCTCATTATATCCTTTGCTTTTAGACCAGCAATATCGTCACTTTTGCTAAGCATTCGTCTTAAATCTCCATCAGTGATAATACCAACAATGTCGTCATTATCTATAACAGCCGTAACACCAAGCATCTTTTCTGTGATTTCAACAATCACCTCTTTTAAACTGGCTTCGAGCCCAACTTGAGGTTTCATGTTTTGGGACGACAAGTCATTAACTCTTAAATAGAGACGTTTGCCAAGCGCACCACCAGGATGGTATTTAGCAAAATCCTTGCTAGAGAAGCCTCTCAAATCCAACAAACTTACTGCCAACGCATCTCCCATAACCAGTTGTGCTGTGGTACTTGTGGTTGGTGCTAAATTATTTGGACAAGCTTCTTGCTCCACATACACATTCAAAACAAAATCGGCTTGTTGACCCAGAAAAGAATCTTTATTGCCTGTAATAGCAATCATTTTGTTTTTGGCATTCTTAATAAGTGGTACCAAGACTTTAATTTCGGGAGTGTTGCCACTTTTAGATATGCAAATAACCACATCATCTTTAAGTATCAACCCTAAATCACCATGAATGGCATCCGCTGCATGCATAAAAATGGCAGGTGTTCCAGTGGAATTTAAAGTGGCTACAATCTTATTGGCAATTATGGCGCTTTTGCCAATACCAGTAATGATAACACGACCCTTTGAGTTATATATCAATTCAACCGCATGGGCGAAATCTTCTGTAAGTAAATCCGACAAGTTTGCAATCGCTTTGCTTTCAGTATCTATTGTGCTTTTAGCAATGCTTAAAATGGATGATGCAGTGTTCAAAACTAATTTTGTATTGGGTTTTTTAAATTTAAAGAAATTACTATCTTTAAAGTTATTGCAAATGTATATAAAATAGTTATAGGGATTAATGAGTATTGCAGAAATTGACTTACACTCCGCACTAAAAAAATACTTTGGTTTTTCTGGGTTTAAAGGTCTTCAAGAAGAGGTTATAAAAAATGTTGTAAACGGGAACAATACTTTTGTTATTATGCCCACTGGTGGAGGCAAATCGTTATGCTACCAATTACCGGCTTTAATAAAGGAAGGTACCGCAATTGTTGTGTCTCCGCTTATCGCGTTGATGAAAAACCAAGTGGATGCTATTAGAGCGGTGTCAGAACACGAAGGTGTTGCGCACGTTTTAAATTCATCTTTGAACAAAACCGAAGTAAAACGTGTTAAGGATGATATCACCAACGGCATTACAAAATTGTTGTATGTGGCACCAGAGTCGTTGACCAAGGAAGAATATGTGGACTTCTTAAAAACACAGAAAATTTCTTTTATGGCCGTGGATGAAGCCCATTGTATTAGTGAATGGGGACACGATTTTAGACCAGAGTATAGAAATTTGAAAACTATCATTAAGCGAATAGGTGATGATATTCCTATTGTTGGATTAACCGCTACGGCCACTCCAAAAGTTCAGGAAGACATTCTAAAGAGTTTAGGGATGCCAGATGCCGTAACCTTTAAGGCATCGTTTAACAGACCCAACCTATTTTATGAAGTACGTCCGAAAACCAAAAATGTTGATGCGGATATTATCCGATTCATTAAACAAAATGAAGGCAAATCTGGTATTGTATATTGTTTGAGTAGAAAACGTGTTGAAGAATTGGCACAGGTGTTACAGGTCAACGGAATTAAAGCCGTGCCTTATCATGCAGGACTCGATGCCAAAACTAGAGTGAAGCATCAAGACATGTTTTTGATGGAAGATACTGATGTCGTTGTAGCAACCATAGCATTCGGAATGGGAATCGATAAGCCCGATGTGCGTTTTGTGATCCATCACGATATTCCTAAAAGTATAGAAAGTTATTACCAAGAAACAGGTCGCGCTGGTCGCGATGGAGGAGAAGGGCACTGTTTGGCATACTATGCATATAAAGATATTGAGAAGCTCGAAAAATTTATGTCCGGTAAACCTGTGGCAGAACAAGAAATCGGTCATGCATTGTTACAGGAAGTCGTGGCATTTGCCGAAACTTCTATGTCTAGACGAAAATTTATCTTACACTATTTTGGTGAGGAATTCGATAATGAAACTGGTGAAGGAGGCGATATGGATGATAACGTCCGTAATCCTAAAAAGCAAGTTGAGGCTCAAGATGATGTTAAGATTCTTTTGGATACGGTACAGAAAACCAATGAAAAGTATAAAGCCAAGGATTTAGTACAGGTGATTATTGGTCAATCCAATGCGCTTATAGGTTCGCATAAAACAGATACACAACCATTTTTTGGTATCGGAAAGCATAAAGATGCTAGATATTGGATGGCCTTAATTCGTCAGGTGATTGTGGCAGGCTACCTTAAAAAGGATATCGAAACTTATGGTGTGTTGCGATTGAGCGAATCTGGTAAATCATTTATTGAGAATCCAGAATCATTTTTGATGGCAGAGGACCACGTCTATGACGAAGGTTCTAATGATGGCATTGTTACAAACACCAAGGGAGGAGGAGCTGTAGCTGATGAAAAGCTCATGAAGATGCTTAAGGATTTACGAAAGCGCAATGCCAAAAAATTAGGTGTGCCACCATTTGTAATTTTCCAAGATCCTTCCTTAGAGGATATGGCTCTAAAGTATCCGATAACTATAGACGAATTGTCTAACGTGCATGGAGTAGGCGAAAGTAAAGCCAAAAAATACGGAAAAGATTTTGTAGCACTGATTGCCGATTATGTTGAAGACAACGACATAATGCGACCAGATGATATGGTGGTGAAATCTACAGGGTCTAACTCTGCGCTAAAACTCTATATTATCCAGAATGTGGATAGAAAACTGCGATTAGATGATATTGCGTCCTCAAAAGGTATGGAAATGCCAGATTTTATTAAGGAAATGGAAGCGATTGTCTATTCTGGTACCAAACTCAACATTAACTACTGGATTGATGAAATCCTAGACGAAGACCAACAGGAAGAAATCCATGACTACTTTATGGAATCTGAAAGTGATAAAATCTCTGATGCCATTGAAGAATTTGATGGCGACTACGAAGATGAGGAACTGCGCTTATACCGTATTAAGTTTATGAGTGAGGTGGCGAATTAGAAAAGATTTATAATTAATAATGTTTTGTTATCCTGAAATTAGTGAGGGATAGCTCAAATATGTATTACTATATAACGTGTTAGGTATAATTTGAAAAAATATGGAATTAGATAAAAACGCTATATACAGAACTTACGAAAAAAAACAACCTTTATTTAAGAGAGCTTTAAGCAATACAAAAGATGCGTTACAGCAGTTTTTAGCAGAAAAAGAAATACCGTATTTAGTTATTAGCACCAGAGTTAAAGATTTCTCTTCTTTTTTCGAGAAAATAAGTAGAAAAAAATATGAAAATCCTTTTGAAGAAAATGAAGACTTTTGTGGTGTAAGAATAATTGTCTATCATTTAGAAGATATAGATAAAGTAAGAGATATTTTAAAAGAACATTACGATGTCCAAAATTTAGAGGATAAAACTGATTCCTTGGAATTAAACCAATTTGGATATCGTTCAAAGCATTTAATAATCAAAATAAGAAATTCTTGGTGTGTGACGCCTAATTATAAAAATCTTAATAATATAAAAATTGAGGTTCAAATTAGAACAGTTTTAATGCACGCTTGGGCAGAAATAGAACACAAACTGGGATATAAAAGTAAAAATCAAATACCAGGAAAGCTACAGAGAAAATTATTCTTAATGAGCGCCAAACTCGAAGATGCCGACCATCAATTTCAAGATATTAAGAATGAAGCAGACGAATATAAATACAAAACCATATCTGAATCTGAAAAAGCTGGCAAATTTGTGGGCAATGATTTAAACCTAAATTCACTTCAAGCTTTATTAACCTACTATTTCCCTAATGAAGAACCACACTCTGAAATGGAATCAAGATTATTACAAGAAATTGAAAAGTCCGAATTGTCGATGAAAGATTTAGTTTCAACTGCTGAAAAATCAGTAAAAGCGGTTGAATTCATTAAAGAGAATATGTTTAATGGAGATATAATTAGGACAACACCACGAGCGAACATACTGACTTACGGTCTTGAAGCTTTTAATAATAATTTTAGAAAAATTGCCCCTTCTAGTAATTCAAGGTCGCAAATTGTTGAAAAACTAAAAAGAAAATACTCCTAACGACAGCTATAGTTCATTACGGCTGAAATTCCTAATCGGAATTTCAAGCCTTTTTGCTAAATTTATGGTTATGGAGGAATGATATTCACGAACCATTTCTTAACTAAACCATACCCAAAACCGTTGGCAGCAAATTAACAAAACCCCGAACTTTAAAAGAATGAGAGTAACGACTTTTCCAGATTGGACTTTTGATTATGAAGAAACTCGAATGGGTTGGTATAATCTAAATGCAACTCGCACTACAGGAAACCTAATCGGAATTAATGGAACTGATGAATATAGTGGACTTGAAAGAATTATATCTGACATCGTAGACTTTGAATTAACTCAAAATAGAACTTATTCATATTGGAATAAGGTGTTTGCGGAAATTTTTAAATCGAACGGACTCATTTTTAATAATAACTTGAAATTAGAACAACCAGATGACCATTTCAAAAGTTGGGTGATAAAATTATATGATATTGCATTATACTTTAAAAGCTCTGAACCAGAAATTAGGTTAATTCGAAATGAGAAACGATTGTACTCAAAAAAATGGACTGAATTTAGCGGAACAGAATTTTATAAATTAATGAACGAAATAAAACCAGCTGCCAACAAAGTACCATAGTAAAAACCAAGTAAAACCTCATTCCTCCTCATCAAAACCTTCATACTTACCAAAAGTAATCTCCTTATTTTTAACCTTTAATAAGATGTTCTTCAATTTAGCTTTTTCTAAAGTCTTAATATCAGCTTCCTCAATCTGAAAGTCTATTTTGGTAATATATCGTCCTTTTACGTCGGTTGGGTCAGATTCAAATTCAATGGAGTCAGAGTCTAATCGTAATTCAAAATTCTCGCCACTAAAGATCAGCTGAGCACCATTTTTAACCTTCACCTTTAACTGGCCAACAATGATGGTTTGAAAAAAGAAGTAGCCACCCAATTCATTAAGACCAGCAAAAAGCACATTGTTATCAGACACCGCATAAGGTTGATACTCTATAGACGCAATAATAGCCTCAATAGTATCATCGGTGTTTTGTGTTGACTCTGTTTTATTAAATAGTTTAGAAAAAGAAAAGCCCATAAATTAAATTTTGCCAAAACTAAGAAATTTAATCGTCTAATTTAAAAGATTGCCGCGCTCGTACCTCGCTCGCAATGACACTTAAATTTTATATTGCTGGTTTTTCAACTTACTGTTTCGAGCTTCGAGCTTCCAACTTTACTTTGTATCTTTGCACCCTTAAACAAAAGAAAACACAATGCAAGACGGTTTATACGCAAAATTCAACACCTCAAAAGGTGAGATATTGGTTAATTTAGAGTTTGAAAAAACACCAGGTACAGTAGGTAACTTTGTGGCACTGGCAGAAGGAAATTTAGAAAATTCGGCTAAGCCTCAAGGCACACCTTATTATGATGGTTTAAAATTCCATAGAGTGATACCAGATTTTATGATTCAAGGAGGATGTCCTCAAGGTACTGGTACAGGAAATCCAGGTTATAAGTTTGACGATGAGATCCATCCAGATTTAAAACACGATGCACCAGGGAAATTATCCATGGCAAATGCTGGTCCTGGCACTAACGGAAGTCAATTCTTCATTACACACGTAGAAACACCTTGGTTAGATGGTAAACATACCGTTTTTGGAAATGTTATAGAAGGACAGGATGTGGTTGATGCAATAGCGCAAGGCGATACCATTGAAAGCTTGGAAATTATTAGAGAAGGCAAAGCTGCTGAAGATTTTAATGCTGTTGAAGCATTTAGAACGTTTGAAGGTGCTCGTGAAAAGCGCGTAGCTGCCGAGCGCGAAGCTGCAAGAGCTGAACTCGATAAATTAGCTGCTGGTTTTGACGAAACGGATTCGGGTTTACGTTATAAAGTCATCCAAAAAGGGGATGGTAAAAAAGCCAATAAAGGAGATATGGTATCTGTACACTACAAAGGTCAGTTGGCAGACGGAACTGTTTTTGATTCCTCATACAAAAGAAACTCACCGTTAGATTTTCAGGTTGGAGTAGGGCAAGTGATTCCAGGTTGGGACGAAGGTATCTGTTTACTAAATGTAGGTGATAAGGCACGTTTGGTTATTCCAAGTGATTTAGGTTATGGCTCAGCAGGTGCAGGAGGTGTAATTCCACCAGACGCTACTTTGGTTTTTGATGTTGAGCTTATGGATGTGAAGAGCTAAGTACTTACTTTTTTCGTAACAAAATGTAATTAAAATCGTCTCACTTTTAGTGAGACTTTTTTATTTTCAACAAACCAATCATCTAATCAAAATGAAAACTAAAAGCATAATCTTTATTCTATTACTTACAATAATTACTGTTAGTTGTTCAAAATCAGTAGAATATTCAGAGGAATTCAAAAAGCAAACTTCAGGTAAATATCTTTACAATCCTGATGAATTAATCTTAGTGTATTATGAAGGTGACAAACTTCTTCTCAATTGGAAAGGCGGTGAAATAAAACCCGTAACATTAAGCGAGAATGAATTTTTTGTACCAGATATGTATAAGAAATTTCGATTTGTACAGCATCCTAAAACTAAAGAACGTTATCTGTCCGTGATACCAGAAGATAATGAAGACAAAGTCACGTATGACTATTTAAAGGTTGCGGAAGACTATAAAACACCAAGTCAGCATTTAGTAGATGGAAACTATGATAAAGCATTGGCTGGTTACTTAGAAATAAAAAAACAAGACTCTACCAGTTCCTATATAAGAGAGCGCGACTTTAATAGCATTGGTTACAACCATTTAAGAAAAAACAGATATGACGAAGCTATTGCGGTTTTTAAGCTAAACACTGTTATACACCCAAATAGTTCTAATGTGTACGATAGCCTTGCAGACGCTTATTTGCGCAGTGGTGATAGCTTACAGGCTTATAACAATTATAAAAAAGCACTTGAAATGGATCCGCACAACCCACGTGCAGAACGCTATTTGAAAGCTTACAAAGCTAAAAAGAACAATTAAAGTTACATATTATGGGGTAGAAGCTACAACACCAAGCGTGTATAATTGTTCCATCGTAGGGCTTTCGCTACCTCCTTCTGGCTCTAGGGTAATACCAAATGCCTGACTTTCGTTAGCATTAGCTATAGCAAAGATTTTATTATCATCGGTATTGAAGTCATCGATAGTACCTAAGCTTGTTGGTGTTAAAGGATTAAGTGTTAAAGACCAGACTTGCCATACTTTACCTTCTGGTGCGTTAGGTAAACCTTCGGCATCTAAGTAAATGGTATTATCCGCTTTATTCCAATAGACTTTAGCATAAGAATTTGCAAAGTCTCCTTGTCCACCAAGTGGTACTGAAATTATATCCTTATCTCTAATAGCATCTAATAGATTCTTAGTTGCTGCCAGGTTCTCTCTGGCATCTTCTATTTGTATTTCGAGATAATTCCTTTCGGTTTCAGCAGTTTGTAACTGTTCTTCTAGTTCAGATTTATTATTCAATGTCCACAATAAGCCTCCAGCCAATAAAATTGAGGCAGCCCAACCTGTGTAGGAAATCCAATTAGGTTTTTGAGGTTTAAGATCAACGACTTTCGTTTCTGTATTGCCTAACTTTCCTTTGAAAGATTCAAAATCTATAGCATGAGGTGATACTGCAGCAGTTAATTTTACAACAGCAGCTTCAATCTCTAAAACTTCTTGCAATATTTCAGGATGTTGTTGCATCAACTCATAGACCTCCTGATTTTCTTTTTCAGAAAGTTGACCAGCTACGTATAGCTCTAAAATACCTGATTCTATGTATGCGTTTATATCCATAATTTATAATACCATGTCTCGTAACTGCTGTATACAGTTTCTATTTCTTGTTTTTACCGTGCCAATAGGCATTTGCAATTCTTCAGAAGCTTCTTTTTGAGTGAATCCTTTAAAATAGAGGAGCTCAATAACTTCTTTACATTTTTGGCCGAGGTTGGTCACAAACTTTTTAATTCCGATAGCATCAGTGCTCCTATCTAAATTGTCATTGCTTGTTATTATATCTACGAAATAATCCGAGTTGAGGTTTTGTTTGGATTGCTTAAATGCTTTAGATCTTGTTTTGTCAATAGCTGCGTTGCGTGCTATATTTAAAATCCAAGTAAAAAATCTTCCCTTTTTTGATGAGTAAGTATCTGCTTTATGCCATGCCTTTATAAAGACATCTTGCATAAGCTCATCAGCAATACTAGAATCTTTTACGATATTGTAAACTACACCATGTATGCTATTGCTATACATACCATAGAGTTCTTTAAACGCCACCTGATCCTTGTTTTGAAATTGTTGTACTAGTGTTTCTAAATCCTTCATAAGGGGTTATTTTAGAATTTTTGCAGACTAGGGGAAGGATAGTGATGCAATAGCTCTAGTTATAAAAATGTATTTGTTAATGTTGATTATTCAATAATTCCACCACAACTAACTCTGCTACCAGCAGCACCAGAAGGTTGAGATGTAAAGTCGTCTGTACCTTGATGCACAATAATGGCTTTACCTAAAATATCTTTTGTCTCGTCTCCACAGCCAATACACCATTGGTCTGTTGAAAATAGAACATTACCTATCCCATCTTCTCCCACTTCAAAATTTCCAATATCTCCTTTGTGGTACCCAGCTTCATCTCCCCATTTTCCATGAGGTTGGGCAGTCGGGTTCCAGTGACCTCCAGTCGATGTTCCATCTGGTGAAGAACAATCAGCCTCAGCATGGATATGTATGGCGTGAGTTCCTGGTGTTAATCCACTCATTTTAGCAGACATAGTAACTTTATTTCCTTTTTGTTTAAATTCAACCTTACCAGAAACATTGCTATCGCTCTTTGGAGTTAGCTTAAAGGAGAGCTCTTTACTCATTACCTTTTCATTCTCCATGGTTTCTTCAACCTCAGTTTCCATTTCTGTTTCAGTTTCCTTTTTGTTGTCTTTACAAGCCGTAGCAAATACAATTGATAAGGCTAGTGCTAATAATTTTATATGTTTCATTGGTTTGTTATTTATGTCCATAAAGTTAAATATATATCAATGGTATTGCAAATTCAAACTGAATTGAGTTAAAATTTTCACTAATATAATTAAAATCTGTACGATTTAACATAAGAGGCAACGAGATTAAGAGCTAATTGATTTTTAGCCACAATTTGGGGTCTTTTATGCCTCTTTTAAGGTTTTCAGTGAGCAGAATGGATTTATCAATACGCGTTTGTGATGCTTTATATCTAGAAATGGCATAGATAATAGTACGCTGCTTACCTGGTGTCAGATGTTCAAAAATTTGAAATGCGTCATAGTCACTTAAGAGTACAGCTTCTAATTCTTCGGACATTTCAACTCCATATTTTGAAGTGTCTTCAAGTATTTGAAGCTTAAAATAATCATTCGGAAAAACCCCAAGTTCTTTCTGTTTTGCCTTACTGAAATAAATACGAAACAACTCGGTTTTCTCTTTCTTCAATGCGGCATAAAATTCAATTTGATGATTTTCGAAAGATGCTATAACCTTTACACGGTTATGATTATTCTCTATAAAGTCTATAATAGGTTCCTCTGGCAGAATAACACTGTATTTATTTGCCAGAGTCACCTCAAAAACTTCGCTTTTTAGCATTCGGTTTTAATTACTAAAATTATTCTGTAGCTGCTATTCCGTCTCAGATTCAATTTTTTTAGATGAGGTTTCACCATCAATAGGTTCATTTTCCTTTTTAAGATGTACATCTAAAAACTCTATAATTTTACTATAGGCTTCAATTTGATTTTCCTTTTTTATAAACCCATGACCTTCATCTTCAAACAATACATACTCAACAGGAACACCGTTTTTTCTAACGCCAGCTACAATTTCATCAGACTCAACTTGTAATACTCTTGGATCCTTTGAACCTTGAAGCACAATTAGTGGTTTGGTAACTTTATCAGTATGGAATAATGGTGAAATCTTTTTGAGTCGTACAGAATCTGCTGAAAACGGGTCACCCAATTCATCATAAAGCGCTTCTCTAAAAGATTCCCAATATGGTGGAATACTTTTTAAAGTTCGCATCCAATTAGTTACTCCAAAAAGGTTGACACCCACATCAAATTCTTCTGGTGTATAGGTTAATGCTGCCATGGTCATATAACCACCATAAGAGCCGCCAATAATACCAATTTTATCACCATCTATTTCTGGCTGCGTCGCTAACCAGTTTTTACCTTCAACACAGTCTTGTAAATCCTTCTCACCATGGTTTTTGTCATCCATTTGATAGAACGTTTTTCCATAGCCACTACTACCACGATTATTAACGGCAAGAACCGCATAACCTTGGTTGACCATGTACTGAATTAATGAACTAAAGTTTTGGCGTGTTTGTCCACCAGGACCACCATGTACCCATACCATAGCAGGTACTTTATTATCCTCAGAGGCCTGATGTGGTAAGTAATAAATCGCTGGAATCTCAACACCATCAAAAGATTTGTAGCGAATCACTTTTGCTGTTACCAAATCTTCTGGATTGATCTCTTCGTTAAGTACATTCGTGAGTTTATATTGTTCTTGAGTATCGAGATTATAGGTGTATAAATCAGAAGGCGCATTTGATCCACCAACATACATACGCATCCATTTTTCGTCGTCACTAAAGCTTACGCTTGTAATACTTTTTCCTTCAAAATCTGGTAAGTCTATTGGTTCCATGGTTTTGGTATCCAATACTTCAATAGCATTTTTACCATCTTCGTTAACGTAAACGACCATATAAGTTCCTTCTGAAGTAAAACCACTGCCCATAATATCCCAAGATTTCTCAATTTCTTTTTTCTTTTCCTTGGTGTTTAAGTCATAAGACATTAAGTATGAAAACTCAGAACCATCATCAGTGGTGTAATAGAATTTGCTGTTATCCTTCGAAAAATCTTGAGCCGAATTACCGCTCATGTTATCATTTATCTTGGTAGTTTCCTTGGTTTTAGCATTGTAAATAAATAAATCACTATCGTTGGTATTTACGGTTTTTGACAAAGCGAAATAGTTTTCATCTTCAGACATACCACTAAAATCCATCCCATCGTTGTTTTGGTATAGCATTTCTGATGAATAGTCATCAATAGACATTTTGTAAACATCAAAATACTTAGGGTCTCTTTTATTAGAGCCATAGTACAGATACTTGTCGTCTTTAGACCAACCGTAAAAATTGGCTTTTGCACCTTCTATAGGTGTAATGTTCTTAATGCTACCATCGGTTTCTCTAACATACAAATGGTCAATTTCATCACCATTACCATCAGCACTTAATAACATTCTATTATCATCAGGAAAATAGGCATTGGCGAAGTAAGATGTACTATCTGATTGTGTAATCGGAGTCATCTCAACCCCTTTTGTAGGTATGGTATAAACGTTATAGATGCCAGAACGGTTACTGGAAATTAATAGGTTACTATTATCTGGTGAAAAGCTTCCACCTCCCACAGCTTCGTTATCCATAAATTGATTTATGGTATAATTTTGAATGTCACGCTGCGCTGTCTGTTGTTCTTTTTTGTCTTTTTTGCAAGAAAACATGGAAAGCACAATACATAATGTTAAGAATTTTGTTTTCATAATTTATTGTTTTTTGATTGTTAGTCGATACTAAACACCTTGGTCTCTTTAAATGGATCCATTTGAATTTGTTTCATTTGGTTTTGGTATTCTTTCCATTCTTTATTAAAGAAACTGTTGGTTTCACCTAATAGCTCATCTATAGCGTCTTTAGCATGTTTTATTAAGGTCGTCTCAGTAGAGGTTATACCATTTTGACTATTGTACACATAACTTTGAGCTGTTCTCAATCGCTGTAAAGGTGTTACTTCAGGATTTCTGGTTATCCCTTGGCGCTTATCTATTTTACCTAAATATTTATCAATTAGACTGTCTATGGCTTTTACAGTATTTTTTGAAGCTTCTATCTGTTCTTTATACGTCTCCTTATCTAATTGAGATAGTTCTTTTTTATACTTTTCAGCAATGTCTTTACTTTCTACTAACTGCTCAACGGCATTTGCAACTGTTTCTTGTACTTGCTCAAGTTGTTTAGCCGTAGCATAGACTTCATCAATGTTCTTTTGAGACACATTTAACCTCGGGTCTGATTCTACTTTGATACTAGTTTCAGAAGTTTGATCTCCATAATGCAATACAGCTCTATATGTCCCTGGTTTTACACTGACACCTCCAGATTCTCTGGTCTGTTTTCTGATACGTCTAGATGGTCTGCTTACACCAGCTTCATCCATATACCATGTCCATTTATGGATACCGTTTTCCTTTGGTGCTTTTTGTTTTAACGTTCTGATTAATCGATCTCCATCATAAATTTTAAGTTGAAGTGAGTCCCATTTTACGGTTTTTTCCTTGTCTGAAGTTGAATCCATGTCATCTTCTTCCTCTTCCATGTCATCATCTTTTTCTTTGTCATCATCAGTTTTCTTTGGTTGCTCTTTTTTGTTGAATAAATACGAGAAACGTGCTCCACCACCACGATTTTCACCATGATACATGGCATCAGCACCAAAACGACTTCCTGTTGGTTGTTGGTATGCAGCCTGGTAAGCTGTTGGTGGATCAAATAGCTCAATGTTTGAATTCATTATAGATGAATTCTTCGCCATTTCCCTTAACGGTCTAATATCATCCAAAACCCAAGCAGCACGTCCAAAAGTTCCAATAACCAAATCATGTTCTCTTGGGTGAATCACCAAATCCTTAACCGAAGTTGTTGGGAAACCTTCTGTCCACTTCGTCCATTTTTCTCCAGCAGTTAAGGAGACATATAAACCATCATCAGTACCTAAGAACATTAAGTTGGGTTCTTCTAAGTCTTCAACTATGGCTAAAGTGTAACTTTCAACATCATTTTCATCAACGATGCGCTCCCAAGTTTTACCGTAGTTTTTAGTTCTGTACGCATAAGGTGTGTAGTTGAATCGTCTATAATCATTCGCGATTAAAAGGGCCTCACCTTTATTTTTATTAGAAGCTTTTATTTGTGCAATCCAACTGCCTTCGGGTAGTCCCTTAATGTTTGAAACGTCTGTCCAGTTGTCACCTCCATCTTGGGTGTAATGCACACGACCATCGTCTGTGCCAACCCAAAGCATATCTTTTTCAACAGGTGAAGGTTCTATCACTAAAATTGTAGTATGGTTTTCTGCACCAGTAGCATCCATTGTGAGGCCACCACTTTCTGATTGTTTTTGTTTTTCAGGATCGTTGGTAGTTAAATCTGGGGAAATCACTTCCCAAGTTTCACCTTTATCCGTGGATTTGTGTACAAACTGACTTCCGAAGTAAATAGTACTATTGTCAAAAGGATCAATATTTATAGCTGAATTCCAATTAAAACGCAATTGCACATCCGGATCTGGATGTGTTGGTCGTACACCATAATTATTACCGGTTTTCCAATCGTAACGACTTACAAAACCTTGCTGACTCATAGACCAACCATAACGACTATCGTCTCTATCTGGTACCACGTCAAAACCATCTCCAAAACTAATTTCTTGCCAATAGCTATTTCTTATACCTTGTGCGCGCCAAACATAAGCTGGTCCTCTCCAGGAACCGTTATCTTGCATACCTCCATAAACATTATACGGAAATTCATTGTCTACATTAATATGGTAGAACTGGGCTACAGGTAGGTTACCAATAAAACGCCATGTTTTTCCACCATCTTTGGTTATGTTCATACCACCATCATTCCCGTCAATCATAAAACTGCCGTCATCTGGGTGAATCCACCACGCGTGATGGTCTGGATGAATACCATTACTCACTCCGTAAGCAGGCATAAGTTGTTCAAAATTCTTGCCGCCATCTTCAGAAACATTTACATAAGTAAACACCGAATAGACTCTATTTTCATTTTGAGGATCTACATAAATTTCCGAATAATAAAACGGACGGTTTCCAATATCATTTTTATCGTTGATTTTTTTCCACTTAAAACCACCATCTTCACTTTTATAAAGTGCATTCTTTTTGGCCTCCACTAATGCATAAATGATATTCGGCTTGTTTGGAGCAATAGCCACTCCAATTCTACCCAACTCTCCTTTTGGAAACCCATCATCTTCTGTGATTTTTTTCCAAGTTTCACCACCATCGTGCGTGATGTGCAGTCCTGAGCCTTTACCACCTGAATTAAAAAACCAAGGGTCGCGCTTATGTTCCCACATAGCAGCAATGAGCTTATTCGGATTTGTAGGATCCATCACTAAATCCGCAACTCCTGTTTTGTTATTGGCAAAAAGGATTTTGTTCCAGGTTTTTCCTCCATCAGTAGTTTTAAACACTCCACGCTCTGGGTGTTCTCCCCAAGGTGAACCAATGGCACCAACATAAACCACATCTGGATTGGTAGGATCTACTATAATTCTATGAATGTGTCTTGTGTTTTCAAGACCCATTGCCATCCAACTTTTTCCACCATCGAGCGATTTGTAAACACCAAAACCACCATTAAGTGAGTTACGAGGATTCCCTTCTCCTGTACCGACCCAAATAACACTTGGATTGGATTGTTGAATTTCTACAGCACCTATGGAAGCTGTCAATTCTTCATCAAAAATGGGTTCCCATTTAATGCCTCCAGAAGTTGATTTCCAAAGGCCACCTGAGGCTGTGCCAACGTACATTACATCAGGATTGTTGAGTACAACATCAATTGCTGTAACACGACCAGACATGCCACCAGGCCCAATATTGCGTGGTGCCATATTCTTGACCATGTCCATTGAAAATTCTTGTGCAGAGAGTAGTGCTATGCAGAAGAGCATAACAAGCGTCGATAATTTCTTCATTTGTTTAAGGTTAGTTAACTAAAGCCTTAAAGTTAATGAAAAGATAAACGCGATTTCTAAAAGAGATGTTAATGTAAAAAATTATTCTGCTAATAGAATGGGGATTGTTGCGCTATTGTCATTTTGATTGTAGTTGGATAGTAGCCACTTAGCTCCATAAACATCTTTATACTTTATTTTATAGAGAATTTGTTTTTGGTTTAGAGCCTTCCTGACAATTCCAATATTTTCTGAAGCGTTAATCTCTAAAAGATTGATTTGGTCATTTGCTGGTAAAACAAATCCTTTTATTAGGGTGCTTTGGGTATAAGGTATGGTATCAAGACCTTTTGTATTTTTAAATATATGTTGAAACAAATCCTTTGTATTATTGAATTTATGGGTTGAGTCCAACAAGATCTCTACATCATCAATAAATGCAGGACCAACACCTTTATTTCCGATAACAAACTTAAATGAATTGTTATAGTTACTCACCCATTGGTTTAAATGTGGTAAAACTGAAGCACTTTGTTGAGTTTGAATGAGCTTATTTTCTTCTCTAGCTAGGTAAGATTGATAAATTAGTGCTGTCAATGAAATAACACTGATAAATAATGCTGAAGTGCTCATTATCTTATCAGTTGTCCAGTTGATCTTTCTTCTTGGTTTATCTAAACTTTCATCTATTTCTTCTGACATTTTTGGTTTGTTTTAAGTAAAGTTAATAAAATGTTAGAATATAAAAGTGCTGTATTGTTGACAGGTTAAAAAGCCTTATTTTTATGCTGCAATGAAAGAAAAGTTAAAAAAGTCTGGTTTTATCTTTAAAACCTATGAAGCTCCCAATCAATCACCTTTTGATAAGCTCTTTGAGATCTTCAAGGAATTGATCACCTACACTTCAGGAGATTTTGATGAAGCTATAGATTGGTTAAAACAGTTAGATAAAGAATATAAACTTACCACACCAGAGTATACCATAGACGATTTTATTGAAGACCTAAAGAACAAAGGTTATATAAGAGAAGAATTAGACATAAACGGAGAAGGTGATGGCACTGGTGACGGAAAGGGGAGATTAGCCATTACGGCAAAAACGGAACGTGCTATACGCCAACAAGCATTAGATCACATTTTTGGTAAAATAAAACGCAGTGGTTCTGGTAATCATAAAAGTAAAGGTGTAGGACTTGGTGATGAGCACACAGGTGATTTTAGAGCGTATCAATTTGGTGATGCTTTAGACAAAGTATCGATGACCGAAAGTTTACGTAATGCGCAAATTAATAACGGAATAGGAGACTTTAATTTAACTGAAGACGACCTGGTAGTGGAGGAGACCCTTCACAAAAGCCAGATGAGTACGGTATTGATGATAGATATAAGCCATAGTATGATCTTGTATGGTGAAGATCGTATAACGCCTGCGAAAAAAGTGGCCATGGCGTTATCAGAATTAATCACTACACGCTATCCAAAAGATACCTTAGAAATATTAGTCTTTGGAAACGATGCTTGGCCTATAAAAATTAAGGATTTACCATATTTAAAAGTTGGGCCTTATCATACTAATACAGTCGCAGGATTGCAATTGGCGATGGATATGTTACGAAGAAAGCGTAACACGAATAAGCAGATTTTTATGATAACCGATGGTAAACCAAGTTGCTTGCGTATGCCAGATGGCCAATATTATAAAAACAGTAATGGTTTAGATCCATATATTACTAATAAATGTTATGCTATGGCACAACAAGCAAGGCGATTGCATATTCCTATAACGACGTTTATGATTGCTGAAGATCCTTATTTAATGCAATTTATTAGAGAATTTACACAAGCCAATAGAGGGAAAGCATTTTATACAGGTTTAAAAGGTTTAGGCGAAATGATATTTGAAGATTACGAAAACAACAGAAAAAAAAGAATTAAAGGATAAATAAAAGCTGTTAGCTTTTAGGTGTTAGCCCTTAGCTCGTGAAGAGTATGCTAACAGCTAAAGGCTCAGAGCCAAAAGCTGGAAAATGAAAGACATAAAAACACTAGGAGGATTAAAAAAAGCAGGTTACCAATCAAAATCTATTAAAGATGAATTAAGAGATAATTTGATTGAGAATATTAAAAACAAAGTGACCACCTTTGAAGGTATTCATGGTTATGAAAATACAGTGATACCTGAATTGGAACGTGCTATTTTATCACGTCATAATATCAATCTTTTGGGATTGAGAGGTCAAGCCAAAACACGTTTAGCGCGTATGATGGTTAATCTTCTGGATGAGTATATCCCAATTGTGGAAGGTTCAGAAATCAATGATGATCCTCTGCAGCCTATTTCAAGATTTGCCAAGGAATTAATTACTGAAAAAGGTGACGATACACCAATCACATGGTTACATAGAGACGAACGTTTTGCTGAAAAGCTCGCCACACCAGATGTGACTGTGGCCGATATTATCGGAGATGTAGATCCTATAAAAGCGGCGAATTTAAAATTAAGTTATGCCGATGATCGTGTGATTCACTACGGAATGATTCCACGCGCCAACCGTTGCATATTTGTCATTAACGAGTTACCAGATTTGCAAGCTCGGATTCAAGTAGCCTTGTTCAATATTTTGCAAGAAGGTGATATTCAAATTAGAGGCTTTAAATTACGATTGCCGTTGGATATGCAATTTGTGTTTACTGCAAACCCTGAAGATTATACCAACAGAGGAAGCATCGTAACACCGTTAAAAGATAGAATTGGGTCGCAGATTCTTACACATTATCCAGATTCTGTAGATACTGCCAGAACGATTACCTCGCAGGAAGCTAAATTAGATGAACGTCAATCGGAATCTGTTTATGTGCCAGATTTGGCTAAGGACTTATTGGAACAAATTAGTTTTGAAGCACGTGAGAGTGAATATGTCGATGTAAAGAGTGGTGTAAGTGCCAGAATGAGCATCACAGCATTCGAAAATTTATTGAGTACTGCAGAGCGACGCGCTTTGTTGGCAGGAGATGAGCAGACTACCGTAAGACTTTCAGATTTTATTGGTGTTATTCCATCAATTACTGGTAAGGTAGAATTGGTATATGAAGGGGAGCAGGAGGGCGCTGATTTTGTGGCTAACACACTTATTGATGAAGCAATAAAAACTTTATTTCCTAAGTATTTTCCGAAGATAGAAAAGTTAGAAAAGCAAGGAGAAGAAACACCTTATGATGATCTTATTTCCTGGTTCTTTAATGGAGATGGATTTGAGCTTTTAGATAATTTTGATGATGCTGTATATAAAGCAAAGTTAGATGAAGTAAAACCATTAGATGCCTTACTGGCAGATTATCAACCAGATATCGATAAACGCGATGTTTATTTTGAAAAAGAGTTTATTCTTTGGGGCTTGGTACAGTTTAAAAAACTCAGTAAATATCGTTATTCCGAAGGCCTACAAATAAAAGACCCTTACGGTAGTTATATAAGTGGGTTATAATAAAAAGGGAAGCAAATAAGCTTCCCTTTTTATTATTTTAATTTTCCTATCCAAGGTGCAGTTAAACTTCTGTTTGGGCAATAGGATATACCATATAACTTTCCATTTAACATATAGCCAGAGTGATAGTAATCGTAGCTGCCATCTGATGTTGTGAACAAGAAGTAGGTTCTCTCCCAATTCGTGTTTATAAAGCCGTCTTTAATTGGACTTCCGTAAAATGTACCTTCAATAGTTTTACCTTCAACCTTTGAAATGACTAAGATTTGAAAATATTCTGGACTAGATGGAGTAGGTCTCAGGTCAATTTTCCAATTTCCTATTAAATTATTTTGTTTTTTATCAAAAACCCACCAAACTACACCATTCGATGGATTAAAACTTAGTTTTAATGTGCCTAATTCTGTTTCAATTACATAAGTGCCTTTAATACGTATATAGTTGTCTTCTTCATTGAGGTATGCTCTATATTTATCGTCTTCATAAATAAAAGTGATACCATTACTGAGTTTGAAGTTTAAATTCTTTTTGCCTTCGCGTTCTTTAGAATCGCTAACGGTAAAATGGGCTGTGACATCATTATTCTCTGTGGATTGACTATTGTTTTCATCATCTGTATACGTTGAGGTAAGTACTTTTTCTACTTTACCTTCAGTTAATTTAAACACATCAACAGCATCTTTCCAACTAGGGTAAACATACAGCGTATATTCATCATCAATATCTAGAGTGCCAGGATCATCACTGTTCTTAAAAACGATGTAACCTTCCTTGGTTTTTAATTCAAATTTGGTTCCCGGAGGATACACTATAACATCGATGGCATTCTCGCTCTGGGTTATTTTTAAAAATGTTCGCTGTGAATAACTTATTAATGCCGTACACAAAAACATTGCTAATATTATTAATTGTTGAGTTTTCATATTTTCTAGTTTTTTAATTTATTCGGTCTTTTTCTTCTTCGATACTTGTATCTCTTTGTTGTGCCTTTTTAATCTCATCGCGACCAAAATTATAAGTGAGATTAAAGCGTATTTGTCTGCTGTCACCACCACCATTACCATCGATAAATAAATCTCCAAAACGTGTTGTCCCTTGCCACGGTGAGGTAAAAAGAATATCGTTAAAACCTAGTCTAGCTGTGAGTTTATCGTTTAAGAATTTCTTTTGAAAGGCTAAATTCAACGACCCTAAGCTACGTGTTTGATAGGTACCTCCCCAAACTGAAGGCGAACTGTACCAGCCTGAAACTTCAAAAGTGATAGCTTTTGGAAGCTTAAATGTATTCTGGGCATAAAAGCTTAAAGTATTTTGTTTGGTGGATACAAAGTCTGGATTCGTGGCCTCGTAGATACTTCTGTAAGCATTTAGGCTAGCATAGATTCTCCACCAGTCATTGATTTTTGTAGGATAAGATATCCCTAGGTTTATGATTTTTTGATTTGCCACATTACGTTGAATAATAAAGTTTTGCTCATCACCAACTGCTTCGGTGACCTGCGCAAAAAAGTCGGAAATAAAGCTATAGCTCAGAGAGGTCGTTAATCTGTAATTGTAGGTGTGCGATAGCTTTACATTATCTGTATACTGTGGTTGTAAAAACGGATTACCTTGTCTAAAAGACAATTCATCAATTCTATACTGAAATGGATTTAAACTCTGATAATTTGGTCGTTGTATGCGCTTACTGTATATCAGTGCCAAGCTGTTTTTTTGATTCACCTGATAGGTTATTCCACCACTAGGAAACCAGTTGGTGTAGTTACGCTTTACTCTATCATCCTGATCGCCTAATAAGCTAGTTAATATGCCGTCAGACACCGTATTTTCTAAACGTAGGCCAAATTGCAAATTGAACTTGTCAATTTTTCGACTGAAATTAAAATAGGCAGCACTTATCTGTTCATCATAACTAAAGTCGTTAGATTGTGATTCGTCCAAATCATTATTACCATTGGCTCTATCAAAAGCATCGAAAGAATTATCAGTTTTAACTTTTGAATATTTTACGCCAATACTAAGAGTACCTTTCAGAAAGTTTTGTTCGTAATCGATTTGACCTGAAATAATTGAAATATCAATTGGTGTATCAAAAAAGACAATATTTTCGCTTAATACTTGGGTCTCATCTCCATTAAAGTAACGGTTAGGTTGAAGGTTCTCACGCTCACTATCGTATTTACCATAATCTAAATCTATATTTAAAGAATGGCCTAAAGTATCTTTAAATCTATAATTAATATTGCTAAAGAAGTTCGTCGTTCTGTTTTCAGAATCACTTCCTGCAACCAAGACTTCTGTAGGGCTGTTAGCACCACTTGGTGTTATTGGAGTTCTAGAATCACTTTCAGAATTTGAATTATTAAAATTACCATTTACAATAATACCAAAGGTCGATTTCTTATTAGAATAATAATCGAATCCTATTCGGATATTGTTTCTATTAGCATCGTAAACACTGGTAGTACGTGCATTAAAATTAGTGCCGTTTTGTGTTCTGTTGAGGTTAATGAAACCTGTACTTTTTCCGAAGAAATTGCTATAAGTTCCATATAAACTTGTTTTTTTATTTCTGTTGTTAAATGATACAGAATTACTCGTTCTCGCAAAATCACCAATAGTTAGAGAAGAGGCTACAGTTCCATTGGTACCTAATGACTTATCTCTTTTTAGTTTAATGTTAATAATCCCAGCATTACCCTCAGCATCAAAGCGAGACGAAGGCTGAGTTATAATTTCAATCGATTCAATATCTGCCGCTTGCAGGGTTTTAAGAAAATTAACCAAATCCTGTCCTCGCAATACGGAAGGTCTATCGTCTATGTAAAAAAGGACTCCAGCTTTGCCTTCAACAATGATGCTATCAGAATTATCGATAATGATTCCTGGTGCTTTTCTGAGTAGTTCAAAACCAGAATCACCAATGGCATTTACTGTATTAGCCACATTAAAAACGGTTTTGTCTGCTCTTACTTCTATCATTGGTTTCTCTGCAACGACAGTGACTTCATCTAGTTCGGCCAAATCTTCTTGCATTATAAAGGTGTTGAAGTTTTTATTGGAGTTGTTTAGAACAAAAGTTTCAGACTTATAGTCCTTTAAGCCTAAACTCGTAATTAGAATAATATAAGTACCGTTTTCAATGGATTTAAAATTGAAGTTTCCAGTGTCATTAGAAAGTTCTCCTTTAATAAAGCTATTGGTTTCAGCATCTAATAATGATATAATAGCCGACGGAACAGGCTGTTGGTTTGCGGTAATTACTTTACCTGAGATGATATTTTGCGCTTGTAAAAAGCTAAAACTTGATAAGGCAATATATATTAGAATTGATTTCATATCTGTTTATTTTTAATATCTGATACAAATCTGAGAAACATTATGCGGTTACACACGTCATAACCGTTGAGTTGGTATATAGGCTGATGAATTGCCATTCCCATTCGTCTGTATATAGGTCCACTCGTCTGTTTTGGTTTACATGGACGCCAACTATGTCTTATATTTATATTTTAAATGCAATCATAATGAAACGCAGTACAAGAAATAGCCTTTTAATAACCATTGGCTTCTATTTATTCTTTTCGATTTTATATCGTATTGTACTATGGTATAATGGCGGTGGATTTGAAAATGAAGGATTTTGGGGATGGGCCAATCTTAGAGAATATTGGTACATGTCTGGGATGTCGTACCTGTTTTACTTATTAGCGTCTGGCTTTATATGGGTTTTAGGTGTTTACCTTTTACGAAGCCAAAAAACACGACATCAGATTATAGCTGTTGCCATTTTAATTCCAATTGTTACTTATATAGTCCGTGAGGTTCGTTACGCACTTTTAGATGTTTTAGAAATAGGCCGACTAAGAGGAACTGGGGCCATTTGGGACTGGTACATTCCGTTTCTTTTCCTGCTCATCTTTTTTGGATGTTTTTTTGCCTACCGTTATTTTATGGAAAACCAACGAAAACTAAAGGTAGAAGGAGAACTTAAAAACGCAGCACTCAAAAGTGAGCTGTCTGCATTAAAAGCGCAATTAAATCCGCATTTTTTATATAACATTTTCAATACCATAAGTGCGTCCGTACCAGCAGAGAACGAAAAGACGCGAAGCATGATTGCAGAACTATCAGACTTATTTAGGTATCAGTTAAAAGCTTCAAAAGTTGAAAAAGTGCCATTAGGAGAAGAGCTAGAATTTGTCAATAAATATCTCGACTTAGAAAAAGAACGATTTCAAGATAGGTTAGAGGTAGAGATTAATGTCGATGATAAATTAAGAAATGAAATGGTACCGCCAATGTTATTGCAGCCCTTAGTAGAGAACTCTATAAAACACGGATTATCGTCCTTAATTGAAGGAGGGAAAATTTCCATCAGAATCTTTAAAAAAGAAGATAAATTGCATTTTGAAATTAGTGATACTGGAGTAGGTATAGAAGATAAGACTTCAGTTTTTGAAAAAGGTATTGGTCTTACCAATACTAAACTTCGACTCGAAAAAATGTACCAAAGCACACTGTTGTTAACGGACAATGAGCCTCAAGGTCTTAAAATAAACTTTGCCATATGAAGAAGGTTATTCTGGTAGATGATGAAGCAGCAGGTCGTAAACTTATAAAGGAATATTTAGAGGATTATCCTGAATTTGTCATTTTGGGTGAAGCTAATAATGGTGTAGATGCCGTTAAAATGATTAATGAATTTAAACCCGATTTGGTGTTTTTAGATATACAGATGCCAGGCATGACAGGGTTTGATGTCTTAACCCATCTTAAAGAACTACCACAGATTGTTTTTTCTACGGCTTATGACCAATATGCGCTTAAAGCGTTTGAAGTCCATGCGGTTGATTATTTATTGAAGCCTTATACTAAAGAACGTTTTAAGGTTGCAGTAGAAAAATTAAAGAAGAATAGTGCTGAAAATAAAGCAAGGCCATTAGCAGAAAGTCTTTTGATGGACACGTCGCAATCTCCCGAACGTATCTTGGTACAAACACAGAATAAATTAGTAACGATTGCACTTGAAAATGTTATAAGAATTGAGGCCTATGGAGATTATTCGAAATTGGTGACGGAGCAACAAACCTTTGTTAGTAATTACGGTATTTCTACATTAGAAGAAAAGTTGAATTCCGCCGTATTTATCAGAGTGCATCGCTCATCAATTATTAACCTAAATGCTGTAAAAGAATTACATAAATATTCTAAAAGTTATGATGTTACTATGAAAAATGGTGATGTGGTAAGAGTGAGTAGAGGTTATATGGAAAATATCAAGAAGTTGATGTTTTAACTACCAGCTGTCCCTACTTTTAATATTTAGTTGGCAGAGCCTGATTATTTCTGCGATTCTTTTTTGCCGTGTGGCTTCCCGTTTTGCACTATGTAACCAAGATAAATAACTTTTTCTATAGCCTTTTGCGAAGTTTTGGTAATTTTCAAAAGCTTGTGGGTTGTTGTCAAAAGCATCTTGTAATTCCTTTGGAATGATACCATTTTCAACATCATCCATATCGGTCCATTTCCCAGTTTCTTTAGCTAGATTAATTAGTTTCCATCCTGGTTCTTGAATTAAACCAGCTTTTTCGAGTTCTACGATGTATTTTTTATTTAGGGCACTCCAAGTTCCTTTTGGGTTTCTTGGTGAAAAGTATTGTTTACGTTTTCCGTTGTCTAAACTTTTTACGGTAGAATCAATCCAGCCAAAACACAAGGCTACTTTAACCGCTTCCTCCCAGCGCATGGTTGGGATGCCAGTATCTAATTTATAAAAGATGAGATAAACTGCTTGGTGTTTATCATGGTTATGAAGAAGCCAATCGTACCAGTCTGTGTCACGTTCAAAATAGAGTTCTGGGAATTCCAATGTATTTAGATTCGTTTAGAATAAATATAATAGTCTCTATCAACTTTAAAGTCTTCACCTTTAATAGCTTTGGTTTTCCATTCCGAGCTTGGGAAAATCCATTCTGTTTTACCATCAATTTCAACTTCTATTGGCATATCGAAATCCTCAACAATATTCATATAACGAAATTTTAGTTCATCATTTTCAATTTTATACTCTAAAGTTGGGATGCGAACGTCTCGCAGATACTGGTTAAAAAACGCTGATAAATCTTTATTTGTCTTCTCGCTGATATAATCTTCGATTTGTTTTGTAGTCACGGTCTGATGATAAAAATCTCTATTCAAGCCTCGAAGAATGTCTCTCCATAAGTCGTCATCTTCAATCAATTGTCTTAAGGTGTGCAACATATTGGCACCTTTGTAATACATGTCGCTAGAGCCTTCTTTATTTACATTATAGTAACCAATCAGTGGTCTATCATTCTGAATATTGGCCCGTGTACCAATGACATAATCCGCAGACGCTTCTTTACCGTAATAGTAATCTAAAAACAGATTTTCTGAGTAAGCTGTAAATCCTTCGTGAATCCACATATCAGCAACATCCTTATTCGTAATGTTATTAGCAAACCACTCGTGGCCACCTTCGTGAATGATTATAAAATCGAACTTTAAGCCCCAACCTGTACGCGATAAATCACTACCTAAATATCCTTTTCTATATTTATTGCCGTAAGTGACTGAGCTTTGGTGCTCCATACCCAAATATGGTACTTCAACCAATTTAAAGCTATCCTCGTAAAATGGATATGGCCCAAACCAATGTTCAAATGCTTCCATCATTTTTGGTGCGTCCTTAAAGTGTTCTTTGGCTTTTTCGAGGTTATAGGAGAGTACCCAATAATCCATGTCCAATTCTCCTTTTTCACCTTCATAAACTTCTGAAAAGTTGACATAGTCGCCAATATTGATATTAACTCCATAATTGTTGATTGGGTTAGACACAAACCAGTGCGATTTCACCTTGTTACCTAAATCTTCGAGTTTGCGTAAGCGACCGTTGGAAACATTAGTCAATCCATTTGGAATGGTAACACTGATTAGCATACTATCCACTTCATCATACATATGATCTTTGTTAGGCCACCAGACACTCGCACCCAATCCTTGATTTGAGGTTGCAACGAAGTGTTTTCCGTTTTTATCTTTTTTCCATGAAAACCCTCCATCCCAAGGTGCGCGTTTGGCTTCACGTGGAATGCCTTCGTAATGCACCTCTAAGGTATTAATATCACCACTATTTTGATTTTTTTCAAGTTGAACGAAATGTGCATTACCCTCATGTTTTACTTCGAGTTCCTTTCCATCTTGAAGTACTTTCAGCATCTGCATTGGTTCTTGAAGATCAATTTGCATCACCTGATGCGGTTTTAAAACTTTGTATTGAATGGTGTTTTTGCCTGAAATGAATTTCTGATCGGGTTTTACTTCAACATCTAAGTGGTAATAGGTTAAATCCCACCATTCGCGCTCTGGAGTGATGCTTCCTCTAAGTGTATCTTGTCTAGTGAATTCGGTTTTATCTTGAAGAAGTTGTGCTTCTGAGATTGAAAATATGAATAGAAAAACTATAATTAAATAATGTTTCATGGTTTAATTGATCTTTAATTTTAAGTATTTCGAAAACATGATGCCTCCTACAAATAAGTTCAATCCAAGATATAACGAGCCAAAAATGATAAGGTTGTTATAGTTTTGATTGACGGCTTCAAATTCTGATAATTCGGAAATTAGAGCCAATACCATAAATAAATTTAAGAATATAAACACCGCTGAAATCAGTAATCCAGATAGTGGCTTTTTACTAATAACTTGATATAAAAGTATTACCAATAACCCAATGGCTATTGGGTTAAATGGATTGGCAGTAAGTGTCCAGTAGTAGATTACTGAAGCGATTAAAAATAATTCTGGTAAAATAGATTTGATTTTCATTTACTTTAGATTCCTGCCTGCGCAGGAATGACAATAGGATTATCTCATAATTTTATTGGGAAATACCACCACACTTTCATGGCCATCTTCGCCAACGGCTGCGACACCAAACAAGAAATTATCAATAACTATGCCCTCTAAAGTAAATTCCGTGACATCACCAACGTATCGACTATAGTCCCAAGTCGGAGAGGTAGTATCTCTCCAATAGATTTTGTAGCCAGTTGCACCATCAACTTTGTTCCATTTTAATTTTGCTGAAGGCTCTACGATACCTCCAATACCAACTTCACTTGGAGCAGGTGGAGCAGAGGCGAGGCTTGCCATAGTGATGGCATTGACCGCAGTTAATTTTTTACAATATGGAAAGTTAACATGCTCAAATGTATCACCGTAATTGATACCATCTTCAGTTCTAATATCTTGATGTTGTTGTGTATAGTTTTCATGGGCTTCCATAATTCTGATGCCTGCAAATCCAGCATCATTAAATGGTCTGTGATGGCCTCCGCGACCAAAACGGTCTAATCTGTAGACCATCATAGGGTTCATTTCTGGCATATAAGTTTCAGTGGTTTTGTGGACATATCTTGCCAATTGACGAGAAATGCCATCAACTTCACCACCATAAAAGCGTCTTCCTCGTGCTTGTCTTGCCAATCTTTCAGGATCCGTTTCGGCGGTTGTAATAGGTTCAGAGAAGATTCGAAACGTTCGGTTGTCAATGACTCCATCAACTCCTTCGATGTTTCCAATCATATCATTATTTAAAACACCAATAATATCCCAGTTGTTTTCTTGTGCATATCTTGCCATGCCCTGTCCACCAAATAAACCTTGTTCTTCACCAGATAGACCTAGGTAAACGATACTGCTTTCAAATTTATATTTTGATAATACTCTAGCTGCTTCAATGGCACCTGCCATACCTGTAGCATTATCGTTGGCACCTGGTGAATCTGACGTGAAATCTGTTGGGTCTGATACTCTCGAATCTATGTCACCACTCATAATAATGTAACGGTTTGGGTATTTTGTACCACGTTGAATGGCTACCACATTAACGACCATAACGTCTTTAACAATCCGTTGATTGGTGCCTTTCGCAACCAAATCTTTCTGAAAGAACACTTTTAGGCAATCGTTACAATCTTTAGAAATATTATCAAATTGTGATTTTATCCACCGACGAGCCGCACCAATACCTCTTGTATCTGAAAGTGTATCGCTGAGCGTGTGTCTAGTACCGAAATCCGCCAAGGTTTTTACATCGTTGCGTAACCGTTCTTCTGAAACGGCTTCAATGATATCGTAGATTTTTGGATCCGTTTGAGCAATCAGTAGAATAGAAAATGTTAAGAATATTATAGTAATTAAATTTTTCATTTGATTTTTTTGAGAATTAATTTATACTAAGTTTTATTGAACAAAGGTAACTTTAGAAATTAAACCATCATTAACTTCGTAGATAGCGATGGCGTAAAATGTTTGACCATTAATTATAACTTTTTCCTTATCTATGACTTTATTGCCAAGGACTATTCTGTTAACAATTTCAGCATTTAGATCTGGTGTTTGTTGAAAAAATAATCCATATTCTGTTTTTAGAGCCGATTGTCCTTCTAAAGTAACTGTTCCTGGTAGTTTGTACAGTTTTATATCCTCAGTATAAGTTTCAACAAAGCCTTTGATGTTTCTTTCATTGTATTTTTCCAATTGTTTATTCACAATAATTTCTGGGTTTGAGGATGTGTTTTTATTCCGAATGAAGGTCATGGATTTTATTTTTTCTCTTTCAACTTCATAAATTGTGGCTTGTCTAATCGTCATATTATTAATGGTCACTAATTCCTCATCAATAACAATATTGTCTAAAGCCATGCGATTTAGGACTTTTACATGTGCCTTCGCATAATTATTAAAGAAGTTCTTATAGTTTTCTTCAAGTGTATTTATGCCAGCGTACATTGGCTCGTTTGGAAATTGATTCACCTCGACGTTATAAGCAAAGGCATCAACAAATTCATCCAAATTCTTATTATTAAAGGGCTCTATATGTTTTTGTACAATGTCTTCAGCTTTTACCTCTGTAATTATTGTGTCTGTGTTTGGGTTTTCAGTGTTTATATTTTCAGGCAAGTTAGTTGCGGAATTATCAATAATGGTATCTGTTTCGGCTGCGATTAAGAGCTTTGTTGCTTGGTTATTAACCGCTAAACGTGAAATATTTGTAATTCCATAAGAAGACAAGTCAGCGACTTTTTTCCAATTATTGTCTTGTTTTAGTGTTAATTTATATAGTATTCCTTCCTTTCCTGTAATTATAGTTTTGTTATCTAACCAACAAATATCTTCTACACCCTCAATCGTATAAGCGATGAGTCTTGTTCTACCTGTTTGAGGATTTAGAGATCTTATCTGCCATTGTTTATCATTTTCCTTGTAAATAAAACTTACCAAATTAGAGTTGGGTATTTTATGAAATGAGCGTCCAACATTGGTAGCATATCTTTCACTTTTACCATTTGTTATATCAGTTACGTATAGGTTGAGTTTTTCATCTTCAATTACAGCAGAAACAATAGTATTCTCATTATACCAAGTATAATATGCAACTACTAGATCTTCAATAAGTTCAGTAGATTCACCATTGCCTAAATTATAGGAATACAAACGTTGTTTTCCGTCTGTATCTAATCTTACTGCAGAAACAGCGTTTTTATTAGGAATTTTTATTGGCGTATATTCCCCTCCTTCAGTTGAGTTAATGAAAATTTTTGCTTTATAGTTAATTTGGTATTGTGCAATATCGGTTTGTCCATTTCTGGTTGAGGCATATAATATTTTTTCATCATCGATAAACGATGGTTGATTATCATAACCTTTGTTGTTCGAAATATTTTTACCGTTTTTAACTTCAATTTTTTCACCATTGTTCTCAAGATCAAAGTAAAAAATTTCTGTTTCAGATTGTGAATGAACAATAGTAATTAGCGAGGTGCACAGGGTTAAAAATAAATATTTCATCAGATAGCAAGATTGATTGTTTAAATATAGTAATTATCTGAGTTAAAAAAACGAGGATAGGTTTAATTACTACAACAAAATTTATCATAATAATTTTAATGTTATATAGCTAAATATGCTATAAACACGCAGTCAGGCTATTATTACGCTTCATCGATAAAAATTACATAGCTATGGGTTTTAACGATTTATCGTACTTTTTACAGAAGCAATGTTGATACACAAAGAATATTCAGTTTGTTTGTATAGATGAATTGTAAAAACCTACTTATGAAAACTTCTACGCTTAAAATAGTATTTAGACTATTACTAGTTTCTATTATTTTTATTGGAGAGTCATTTGCGAATGATAGAGCTACATATGATAGTTCTTACTCAGCAAGTGAAAAGTCTTCATACTTTAATTCTCCCGACGACAATAGACGTAAGATTCGATTAGGTTTTACTGCACCAAGCACTATGCATAGACAGTTGCTTTTAACAGAGGATGAAAATGCTACTTCTGGTATAGATTGGGGATATGATGGTGAGTATTATGAAACAGAATATGATGACATGTATTGGTTAATTGAAGGTCAGTTATTTACCATTCAAGGTACAAATGTTGTAGATGAAACATCAAATTTTCCTCTAGGATTTCACACCAATGATGACGGTATGAATAGTATTGGTATTGATGCGCTAGAAAATATTTCTGGAGATTTCAACCTATATATATTTGATAAAGAGCTTGAAGTTTACCATAACTTAAGAGATAGTGATTATGAGTTTTATGCAGATGCAGGTGAATACTTTGATCGCTTTGAATTGGTTTTTAGAGTCCCTGTAGAATCTTCTCCTGATTTACCTAAAGATGAGAGTGAAATAACTGATTTTAATATTTATTACAACAGTGCCTCAAACATCTTAACGCTCAATAGTCCTTCTAATACCATATTAAAGGAATTGTTTATCTATAGTATTTCAGGCCAATTAATTTATAGCCAATCATTAGATGAAACCACATCTAAACAAGAAATTCGTTTTAATAATCAACCCGCTAAAGGCACTTATATTGTCTTAATTGAAACAGATCAAGGTACTGTTTCTGAAAAGACCATACTATATTAAGCTAGTAGTTTTTAAAATAAATAAAAAAAGCCAATTCAATTGAATTGGCTTTTTCATTTCTAACTTAAACTTAATTTAAAAGCAGTACTTATTTTCTGCTTTTACTCTTTCAGCAATCTCGTTTCTCAAGTCAACGATATCTGGGTAATTTTGATATTTTGTATAACGCTTTAAGCCCATAAGCATCATACGTTGCTCATCGCCTTCAGCGAAAGAAATAATACTTTCTTTACCTTTATCTTCAACGGTATTTACAGCGTTATATAAATACAATTTAGACATTGCAATTTGAACAGATTGCGCATCTTCACCAAAGCGCTTTGCGTTCTTCTCAGTTCTTAAAATTGCAGACTCTGCCATATAGATTTCAATTAATATATCTGCAGCAGCAATGAGTAATTGTTGGTGTTTTTCCATCTCTGGACCAAATTTCTGAACAGCAGCACCAGCTACCATTAAGAATACCTTTTTAAGTTTTGCTACCATTTCTTTTTCTTCAGAAAACAATTCTGAATAATCTGGTGTATCAAACGATGGAATGCCCATTAATTCTTCTTGTACTGCCTGAGCTGGTCCTAAAAGATCTACATGCCCTTTCATAGCTTTCTTCACCAACATACCAACAGAAAGCATTCTGTTGATTTCATTGGTTCCTTCATAGATACGAGCAATACGAGCATCTCTCCAAGCCGCTTCCATTGGAGTTTCTTCAGAGAATCCCATGCCACCAAAAATCTGAATACCTTCATCTGCACAATTTTGCACATCTTCAGAAACTGCTACCTTTAATATTGAGCACTCAATTGCATATTCCTCAACACCTTTTAGTTCTGCTTCTTGATGCGAGTTACCAGCAGCTTCTCTAATAGCTATACGATCTTCGATGTTCTTTGCAGCTCTATATGTTGCAGATTCACCAGCATAAGCATCAGCAGCCATTTTGGCTAATTTCATTTTTATCGCACCAAAATCCGCGATAGGAGTTTTAAATTGTCTACGTTCATTAGCATAGTTAACAGCAGTAGTAAGTATTCTTCGTTGAGAATCTAAACAGGCTGCCGCTAATTTTATACGACCGACGTTTAAGGCATTCATGGCTATTTTAAAGCCTTCGCCACGTCCTGCTAACATATTTTCAACTGGCACAACTGTGTCATTAAAGAATACTTGGCGCGTAGAACTCGCTCTAATACCTAATTTATGTTCCTCTTCTCCTAAAACAATACCATTCGGATTCTCTGGATCGTACTCAACAATAAATCCAGTAATGTTTTTATCATCTTCGATACGCGCAAAAACGATCATCAAACTACAGAAACCTGCGTTTGAAATCCACATTTTTTGCCCATTTATTTTATAGGCTTTTCCGTCCTCTGTTAACTCTGCTGTAGTTTTACCAGAATTAGCATCAGATCCTGCACCAGGTTCAGTTAAACAATACGCGCCAAACCATTCGCCAGTAGCTAATTTTGGAACATATTTTTGCTTTTGCTCTTCTGTACCATAAAGTGTAATTGGCATAGTGCCAATACCTGTATGAGCACCAAAAGCCGTACTGAAAGAACCTGTACCAGATGAAATGTAATCACATGTTAAACATGTAGAAACAAATCCCATGCCTAAACCTCCATAGGCTTCAGGAACTGCAACACCCAAAAATCCTAATTCACCGGCTTTACGCATCACTTCTTCAGTAAGCGCATAATCTTTAGCTTCAAATCTGTCTTTATGTGCAATAATTTCACGGTCATTAAATTCCATAACCGCTTCTTTCATCATTTTTTGCTCCTCAGAAAAATCTTCAGGAGTAAAAACGTCTTCACATTTTGTTTCTTTAACTAAGAATTGACCTCCACGAAGGATATCTTTTTCAATTGCTTCCATTTTATAAGTATTGTATTAAGTTCTTTTAATTTAAAAATTCAAATATCCCACAAGCACCTTGACCGGTACCAACACACATGGTTACTGCACCATATTTTCCTTTCATGTCGCGCTTTCGCATTTCATCAAAAAGTTGAACAGATAGTTTTGCTCCAGTACATCCTAGTGGGTGGCCCAAAGCTATTGCACCTCCGTTAACATTGATGATGTCTGGATTTAAATCTAATTCTCTGATTACAGCTAGAGATTGTGATGCAAAAGCTTCATTTAATTCAATCAGTTCTAAGTCCTCTTGTTTTAGGCCTGCTAATTTCAATGCTTTAGGAATTGCTTTTACTGGACCGATACCCATAATACGAGGCTCAACACCTGCAGCAGCATAATTTACAAGTCGTGCGATGGGTTCAATACCCAATTCTTTTACCATATCCTCACTCATCACCATAACAAAAGCTGCACCATCACTCATCTGTGATGAGTTACCTGCTGTTACACTACCTCCAGCAGCAAAAACTGCTCTTAATTTCGCTAGTGCTTCCTTACTAGTTCCTTTTCTAGGGCCT
The DNA here is from genome assembly GCF_047126865.1 of Winogradskyella sp. MIT101101. NCBI lineage: Bacteria > Pseudomonadati > Bacteroidota > Flavobacteriia > Flavobacteriales > Flavobacteriaceae > Winogradskyella > Winogradskyella sp. MIT101101. The sequence continues at coordinate 3,287,446 of NZ_CP138982.1, forward strand.
TCATCTTTGGTTACAGTATAAGATCTTGTTGCCTTTTTTCCATTGTCATCAATATATGTTTCATCGACAGTGATTGGTACAATTTGATCTTGAAAACGATCTTCCGCCTGTGCTTTTAAAGCTTTCATGTGTGAATTATAGGCAAACTCATCTTGGTCTTCACGAGATACATTGAATTGCTTAGCAACCGCTTCAGCTGTGTTTCCCATTCCCCAATAATATTCCTCATGTCCAGCTTTTACAGTATCATAGTTCAATTCTGGTTTAAAACCTGTCATTGGTACGGAACTCATACTTTCTGAACCACCTGCAATGATACAATCTGCCATTCCGGCTTGAATTTTTGCTGTGGCAATTCCAATCGTTTCAATTCCAGAGGAACAAAAACGATTAACCGTTACACCAGGTACGTCAACACTGTTTAATCCTATTAAGGAGATAAAACGTCCCATGTTTAATCCTTGCGAACCCTCTGGCATTGCATTACCAACAATAACATCGTCAATTCTTGAGACATCAAGATTTGGTAATTCTTTCATCATATGCTGAATGGTTTCAGCTCCAAGTTCGTCAGCTCTTTTAAATCGGAATACACCTTTTGGTGCCTTACCAACTGCTGTTCTGTATGCTTTTACTATATATGCTTGTTTCATAATTTTGATTTTTAGATAATTAGATTTTTAGACTTTTTAGATTTCTAACATTCTAGAAATCTAACCTTCTAAGAGGTCTAATTACGTAACGGTTTTCCTGTTTTTAACATGTGTTGGATTCTTTCTAAAGTTTTGCGTTCTGTACACAATGATAAAAATGCTTCACGCTCTAAATCCAATAAGTACTGTTCAGTGACTTCTGTTGGTTCAGATAAATCGCCACCTGCCATAACGTAAGCCAATTTATTGGCGATCTTTTGGTCGTGCTCACTGATGTAGTTGCTGTCTTCCATAGAATCCGTTCCTACTAAGAACATGCCTAAAGCTTGTTTGCCCAGTACTTTAATGTCTTTGCGTTTTACAGGTTGTGTGTAGCCTAAATCCGCTAAAAATTTAGCTTGTTGTTTTGCTACTGCAATTTGTCTGTCTTTATTTACAACAACAATGTCTTTACCTTTTTGAAGAATACCTAAATCAAAAGCTTCGTAAGCTGAAGTCGCTACTTTAGCCATTCCAATAGTTAAGAAATATTCTTGAAGCACATTAAGTTCTACATCCCCTTTTCTAAATGTATCTTGAGCTCTTAAGGCCATTTCTTTTGAACCTCCACCACCAGGAATAACACCAACTCCAAATTCAACGAGTCCAATGTAAGTTTCTGCTGCTGCCACTACTTTGTCTGCATGCATAGACAATTCACATCCACCGCCAAGTGCCATACCATGAGGTGCGGCTACCGTTGGAATAGCTGAGTAACGCATGCGCATCATGGTATCCTGGAAATATTTGATAGCCATGTTTAGCTCGTCATATTCTTGCTCGGCAGCCATCATAAAAATCATACCTATGTTGGCTCCAACAGAGAAATTTGCTGCTTGGTTACCAACAACTAATCCTGCAAAATCTTTTTCGGCTATGTCGATAGCTTTGTTTAATCCAGCAAGCACGTCTCCACCAATGGTGTTCATTTTAGATTGAAATTCTACATTAAGAATACCATCTCCTAAATCTTCAACTACAACGCCAGAGTTTTTAAAGACTTCATTAGACTTTCTAATATTATCAAGGATGATAAAACTATCTTGACCTGGGATTTTTTGTTGTGCTTTTGAAGGAATGTCGTATGCATAAGTCGCACCTTCCTTTACAGTATAGAAAGACTTGCTGCCAGATTCCAACATTTCATTGACCCAAGCGTTAGGTTCTAAACCTTCACTTTTCATCATGTCTATACCTGCTTCAACACCTATGGCATCCCAAATTTGAAAAGGACCGTGTTCCCATCCAAATCCAGCTTTCATAGCGTCATCTATTTTGTATAGATCATCAGTGATTTCTGGTATTCTATTAGATACATAAGCAAATAGCGCAGCGAAACTCTTTCTATAGAATTCACCAGCTTTATCTTTTCCTTTTACCAAAACCTCAAAACGATCAACAACCTTATCAATAGTTTTGGTCAATTCTAAAGTTGCAAATTTTGCGCGTTGCTTTTCTCTATACTCTAAGGTGTTAAGGTCTAAGGCTTTAATTTCCTTTCCTTCTTTTTTGTAGAATCCTTGTCCGGTTTTACTTCCTAACCATTTATTTTCTACCATGGTATTGATGAAATCGGGAAGTACGAATAATTGGTTACGTTCATCATCAGGACAGTTTTCTTTAATACCATTTGCCACATGAACCAAAGTGTCCAATCCAACAACATCAACCGTTCTGAAGGTTGCTGATTTTGGTCGACCTATAACTGGTCCAGTTAGTTTATCAACTTCTTCAACGGTAAGATCCATATCCTTTACAGTATGGAATAAGCTCATAATACTAAAGATCCCGATTCGGTTACCGATAAAAGCAGGAGTGTCTTTGGCAACTACAGAGGTTTTTCCAAGGAATTTCTCACCGTATTCATTTAAGAAATCTAAAACGTCTTGATCTGTTTTTGGTCCAGGAATTATCTCGAATAATTTTAAGTAACGTGCAGGATTAAAGAAGTGAGTGCCACAGAAATGCTTCTGAAAATCTTCGCTACGACCTTCACTCATAAACTTAATAGGAATACCAGATGTGTTTGATGTAATTAACGTTCCTGGTGTTCTATGCTTTTCTAGTTTTTCAAAAACCTGTTGTTTAATGTCTAAACGTTCAACAACGACTTCCATAATCCAATCAACATCAGCAACTTTAGCGATATCGTCTTCAAGATTACCTGTTGTAATTCTATTTTTGAAAGACGGATGATAGAGTGGAGCAGGCTTGGATTTAATGGAAGCGGTAAGTGCATCGTTTACTAAACGATTTCTTACTGCTTTGTCTTCTAAGGTTAAACCTTTTGCTTTCTCCTTTTCATTTAATTCTCTCGGAACAATGTCCAATAAAAGTACATCAACACCAATATTGGCAAAGTGGCAAGCAATGCCGCTTCCCATAATACCTGAACCAATAATAGCTATTTTATTTATTCTTCGTTTACTCATCTTATTTTATACTGTGTTCGTTTTGGTTGTAAATTTGTTTATTTGAAATCATGTTGTTGATGATTTCCGCTACCTTATAAAAACCTATCAGTTCATCTTCAGTGACATTTGCTCTAATAGTTTCATTAAAAGTCAACACCTTCTCTCTAGAATAAGCCCTTTTTTCCCTTCCGAATTCGGTTAAATGGATTAAAACCCCACGGCCATCTTCTGGATTTGGCTTTCTAATGATTAGACCTTTTTCCTCCATCATTTTTAATGTGCGAGATAAGCTAGTGGCTTCCATACCCATTTTAGGACCAAGAGATGTTGAAGGTGTACCATTTTCTGGGTCTATACTCAATAAAGCAAACCCGGTAGCCATTGTAGAGCCGAATTTTGCAGCTTCCTCGTTGTACATTTTGTTAACTGCTAACCATGTGGTTCTCAGTATGTAATCGATGGTTTTGTCTTTCATATAGTTTTAATGAATTCCAAAGATAATAAAAAATACTATGCGTGCATAATAAATTTATTTAAAATTGTTCCATAAAAAAAGCGTTTCGGTGAGAAACGCTTAAAATTTATTGGGTAAGGTGTATGGGCCTTAATTCACTTTTCCGTTTACAAGACCTATCACAGCACCCACAATTGCAGCCATAACGATTGATATGGCAATATCTGTAGCAAATGTTTGAAAGTCTGCACTCGTATCCATTGCCATATTAAAGAAGTTGGCTATTAGTCCCATAAAAAGGCCAATTATGGCACCTGCTTTTGCACCAGTAGCAAGCGTAGTGATTTGTGCCCATTTGTTATAAATATAAGACATAAAGAAACTAAAAGAGAAACACCCGAGTGTTATGTACAATAAAGCATTAGAGCCTTCCTCTGGTTGTGGAAAAATGTCGGCGAATATAATGCCATAGAATAGCCAGCCTAATAGCCAATCTACAACACCACCTACCAGTCCTGCAATTACAAAAGTTTTTGTTTTCATAATATTATATAATTTAGTTAGTATGTCTAAATATATAACAAAATGCCTAAAGTATTAATAATGAGTAGGTAATGGATTACAGGTTAATTTAAGATCTATAGATTTTTTCATAAAGCGCATCATACTTTTCGCGTATAACACTACGCTTCATTTTCATGGTAGGAGTAAGATGACCTGCTTCTATGGTCCAAGCTTCTGGTGTGAGTTCAAATCGTTTTATTTGTTCCCATTTCCCAAACTTTTTATTGTATTTGTCAACTTCTTTCTGAATACGTTCAATCACAATTTCAGAAGCAGAGATTTCTTGTTCGGTATTCCCTACGTTGTGCCCTTTTAGTTCTATCCAATCCCGAACAAATTCAAAATTAGGCTGAATGAGTGCACATGGCATTTTTTCACCTTCACCAACAACCATAACCTGTTCTATAAATAAGGACTGTTTTAAATCGTTTTCTAAAAGTGTTGGAATAATGTATTTTCCACCAGAGGTCTTAAACATTTCTTTTTTACGACCAGTGATTTTTAAGAAACCATCTTCATCAATTTCACCTTTATCACCAGTATGGAAATATTCACCCGTCATGACTTCGGCTGTTTTTTCTGGGTCTTTGTAGTAACCCATCATTACATTTGGTCCTTTTATTAAGATTTCACCATCCTCGGCAATTTTTACTTCAACATTATCAATTGGCTTACCTACTGTACCTATTTTATAATGTTTGTCTTTGTACATGCCGACTGATACTACAGGTGAGGTTTCCGTTAAACCGTAGCCCTCCATTACCTGCATGCCAGCTGCGCCAAAAACTCTCGCCAATCTTGGTTGAAGCGCTGCACTGGCAGATACCATTGTGCCTAACTCGCCACCAAGAGCTTCTCGCCATTTACTAAAGATTAATTTATTGGCTATTTTTAGTTTAAACTCATACCAAGCACCATTTTTTCCATAGGGCACCCATTGCTCACCTAAGCCGACGGCCCAAAAGAACAAACCTTTTTTAATGCCAGAGAGTTCTTCGCCTTTAAGCATTATTTTGTCAAAAACTTTTTCCAATAGTCGTGGGACAACACTCATAAGATTAGGCTTTATCTCTTTAGCATTATCACCAATCTTATCTAATGCTTCTGCAAAATAGATTGAAGTTCCTGCATATTGATATACATATATGAGTACGCGCTCAAAAATATGACAGATTGGTAAAAAACTTAAAACTCTGGTTTCACCTGTAGGTGGAAGAGGTACTCTTGGAGTACTATCCAATACGTTACTTGTGATATTCCAGTGAGAAAGCATGACTCCTTTTGGTCGTCCTGTTGTACCAGATGTATAGATAATCGTTGCCAGATCTTCGGGCTTAACGGCATCTTTTCTTGCTTCAACTTCTGGTTGATTAATTTCATCTTTTCCTAATTCAAACAGTTCAGAATAGTGTTTACACCCATTAATGGTATTGAATGAATACACTTCCTTTAACTTAGTTTTGTCTTGGATTTTTCTAACTTTTTCAAGCACTTCTTCGTCTGAAACAAAACAATAAATAGACTCGCTATGATTGAGTACATATTCGTAATCTTCAGCACAAATAGTCGGATAAATAGGAATGTTCTGCGCACCAGTTTGAAGAATCCCTATATCCATAATATTCCATTCTGTTCTGTTAGTTGAGGATATAACAGCTATTTTGTCATTTTTCTGCACACCCATTTTTAAAAGGGCACGACTCACAGCATTTGCTTTTTCTAGGTATTCTTTGGTAGACATCGGTGTCCATTTACCATCATATTTGGTAACCAATGCACTTTTATTGGGTTTATGCTCTAATTGGTAATAGGGAAAATCAAAAAGACGAGTTACTTCTGTCATATATAAAGATACTAGTTAAGGGATATTGCGAAAATATGAAATTTACAGTTATTATTTTAAAGAGTCAAAATTTATAAATAAAGTAGAGCTCTTTTGTTGACAGTGCTTTAAATACTCAATGCAGAAAAATCAAAGGGCCTTAACGAAAGTTAAAGCCCTTTAATATAAATGATACTTTTAACCCTAATTACTAATAAATTGTAAGCATTTCCCTAAGTAATTAACCCTTTATTAGCAAAAAAAAGTATCTCATCAAATGTAAATACAATAAATGACGATTTGATGTAAATTATCGAAATGCTACTTGTTTAAATATTTATTTAAGAATGGATGTTCGGTTTTAAAATAGTCCTTTGGTGACTGCTTCATAAAATGTTTAAAGTCTCTGGTAAAATGAGAACGATCGTAATAATTATACATATAGATTAAATCTTTTAACTTTATAGTATTGCTCTCGTATTTACGCATTAACTTCACAAAACGATATAAGCGTATATATCTGCCAGGAGTTAACCCAACGATGTTCTTAAAATGGGTTTCAAGAGTCTTTTGGCTAAAATCTACGTAAGCTAACAAGTCATAGGTGTTTAGCATACCTTCTTTAGAATGGATATGAGCTATTAACCCGTCAATTATATCTACAACAGAATCATTTTCATTGGGTAGTTTTAAAATGGCTTGCTTTAAATTTTGAACTAATTTGGGTATGTCACTTTCATGTTCTATAAAAATAGTATTGAGCAAATTATGTAGCTCTTTGGAAAAAGAATCTAGAAGCACATGTTTGTTCTTAATTTTTGAAACATCTAATTTTGTTAACTTATATAATGTAGTTGGATGCAACATCATTCCAAAAGAATGCCCTTTTTCTTCAACTAAAAACTGAAATGATTCATAGAATTGACCAGTCACAATTAGTCCACTGAGCTCGGTCTCTTTTTTTTTATAAATAAATCTATGTTGATTTTTAAAAATAAAGGTAATTGCTGTAGAACACACCGGCAAAACGGTAGATTCAAATGGCAGATCGCTATCATCAAAAGTGAGATGGAAAAATTCTTCCACTAAAGAACTTACCCTATCAGTCTTATAATACTTTAGTGTCATACCTACATTGCTTATGTAAGTAAATTACGACAAAAATATTAATAACTAAAATTTAAATGTCCTTATTTATTTTCAATCCATTTCCTAGCATTCACAAAAGCCTCAAGCCAAGGTGAAACTTCATCTTTTCTGTCTTTTGGATAATACGCCCAGTTCCATTGAAAGATGGAGCGTTCTATATGTGGCATTGTGACCAAATGACGACCAGTAGCATCACACATCATTGCTGTATTAAAATCAGAATGATTAGGATTTGCAGGATAAGCATCATAACCATATTTAGCAACGATATCATACTTGTCTTCTGAGTAAGGCAATTTGAATTTACCTTCACCGTGGGAAATCCACACACCTAAACTTGAGCCCTCCAGGCTAGAAAGCATTACAGAATTGTTTTTTTGAATTTTTACCGATGTAAATACGCTTTCGTGCTTACCAGAATCGTTGTAAGTTAATTTTCCATGTTCGTCATGATCTGGATTCACAAGATCCAATTCCATCCACAATTGAGCTCCGTTACAAATGCCAACAGAAAGTGTGTCTTCTCTTGCAAAGAAATCTTTAATTACTTTATTGGCTTTGTCATTGTACTTGATTGCTCCAGCCCAACCTTTTGCAGAACCTAAAACGTCAGAATTACTAAAACCACCAACGGCTCCTAAAAACTGAATGTCTTCAAGCGTTTCCCTTCCCGAAATTAAATCGGTCATATGCACATCCTTAACATCAAAACCAGCTAAGTACATGGCGTTTGCCATTTCGCGTTCTGAATTACTTCCTTTTTCTCTTAGGATTGCAGCTTTTGGTCGCGTACTATCATTGCGAGCCTGCCTGTCGGCAGACAGGGAACTTTTTTGTGACGTGGCAATCTCATCACTAAAAACAGATTGCTTCACTTCGTTCGCAATGACGTCTTGAAGTTTCCCTGTAAAACGATCTGGAAAAGTATATTCTAGAGGCTGTTTTTTATAATTGTTGAAACGCTCTTTTGCCAATCCATTAGCCGTTTGCTTTTGGTCGAGTAGGTAAGAGGTCTTGTACCACATATCTCTTAATTTCGAGACGGTCATGTTAAACGATTCATTACCATTAATAATACCCAAAGCATCACTATTCATTACTTTTCCAATGTTGTGGAACTCAATGTTGGCATCTTTTAAAATGCTTTCTACTGAATTATCCTCAGCTTGAAAAACAATACCTGCATTTTCGGCAAAAAGAACTTTAAATGAATCTTCTTCCTGTAGGCTTGTGAGATTTAGTTCTGCTCCTAAGTTATTATCTGAAAAACAGAGTTCTAACAAGGTTGTGATTAAACCACCTGAAGCTACATCGTGTCCAGCAACAATTTTATCATTCTTAATTAATTTTTGAATCGTATTAAAAACGGTTTTGACGTACTCTGCACTCTTAATATTTGGTGTAGCGGAACCAATCTTATTATTGATTTGAGCGAAAGAACTTCCTCCCAACTTATACGAATCTTGTGATAAATTGATATAGTAAATTGAGCCTTTTCCTTTTTGAAAAACGGGTTCTACAACTTTAGTAATATCGTTACAATTAGCAGCGGCAGAAATGATTACTGTACCAGGAGAGATAACATCACCGTCAGGATATTTCTGTTTCATCGAAAGTGAATCTTTTCCTGTTGGGACATTGATGCCCAAATCTATTGCAAAATCCGACACAGCTTTTACAGCTTCATACAAACGTGCGTCTTCACCTTCGTTTTTACAAGGCCACATCCAGTTGGCAGATAACGACACACTTTTTAACCCATCCTTTAACGGTGCCCAAATAATGTTAGTCAACGCTTCAGCAATTGAATTTCTGCTACCAGCTTCAGGATTAATTAATCCCGAAATAGGTGAGTGCCCAATTGAAGTCGCAATACCCTCTTTTCCCTTAAAATCCAATGCCATAACTCCGACATTGTTCAAAGGTAATTGTAAAGGACCAGCACATTGTTGCTTGGCAACTTTACCTCCAACACAGCGGTCAACCTTGTTTGTTAACCAATCCTTACAAGCGACAGCTTCGAGTTGTAAAACCTGGTCTAAATAATCGTAAAACTTATCTCTACTGTAAGCAACGTCGGTATATTCTTTTTTTACGGTAGTGTCCTTCATTATAGTTTTAGGTGAACTACCAAACATATCCTCTAAATCCAAATCCATAGGTTTGTCTCCTTTGGTTTTAGATTCAAAACAAAAGTGCTTATCGTCGGTAACGTCACCAACAGTGTAAAGTGGTGATCTTTCGCGCTCTGCAATTTTGCTTATATGATCTAGGTTTTTCTCAGCAATCAATAAACCCATACGTTCTTGGGACTCATTACCGATAATTTCTTTGTTAGATAAGGTTGGGTCACCAACTGGGAGTTGATCTAAGTCTATGCAACCACCAGTATCTTCAATAAGTTCAGAAAGACAGTTGAGGTGACCACCAGCTCCATGATCGTGAATGGAAATGATATCATTTTTTTCGTTTTCTACCATACCACGCACTACGTTAGCGGCACGTTTTTGCATTTCAGGATTAGAACGTTGTACAGCATTCAATTCAATACCAGAAGCAAATTCACCAGTATCAGCAGAAGAAACCGCTGCGCCTCCCATACCAATTCGGTAGTTGTCACCACCTAAGACAACGATTTTGTCACCTGCTACAGGTGTTTCTTTTATAGCTTGGTCGCGTTTGCCGTAACCAACACCACCAGCCAGCATAATGACTTTGTCATAACCTAGTTTTCTAGCTGTTCCGTTGCTTGCAGTCGAAACGTCATTTGATTCATCATGCTCAAAAGTAAGAACTGATCCACAAATCAATGGCTGACCAAACTTGTTACCAAAATCTGAAGCTCCGTTACTGGCTTTAATTAAGATGTCCATTGGAGTTTGGTATAGCCATTTACGCTCAGGAAATGCTTTTTCCCAAGGACGATCTTCATTTAATCTCGAATATGAGGTCATGTAAACCGCAGTACCTGCTAATGGTAAAGAACCTTTTCCACCAGCAAGTCTATCTCTAATTTCTCCACCAGAACCTGTGGCAGCGCCATTAAAAGGCTCAACAGTTGTTGGGAAATTATGTGTTTCTGCTTTCAGGGAAATTACAGATTCAAAATCTTTGGTGGTGTAATAATCTGGTACGTCTGCACGTTGTGGTGCAAATTGCTCAACAACAGGCCCTTTTATAAAAGCGACATTGTCTTTGTATGCCGAAACAATATCATTAGGGTTTTGTTTAGAGGTTTCTTTTATAAGTTTGAATAGAGAGGTTTCTTTTTCTTCACCATCAATAACAAATGTACCATTGAAGATTTTATGACGACAGTGCTCTGAGTTTACTTGTGAAAACCCAAACACTTCAGAATCCGTTAACGGTCTTCCAATACGTTTTGAAACACCTTCGAGATACTCAACTTCTTCATCACTAAGCGCCAAACCTTCGGCTTCATTATATGCTGAAATATCTTCTATTTGCTTAATATTTTCAGGTTGAATGTCAATAGTGAAGATATCTTGATTCAATCCTGAAAATTTTTCAGAAATCATAGGGTCGTAACCTTTGAAGTCTTCTGCACAGTTGGTGAACTCTTCAATTCTTAGAATACCATCAATTCCCATATTTTGGGTAATTTCTACAGCATTTGTACTCCACGGAGTGATCATGGCTGCTCTGGGACCAACAAAAAAAGCATCGATCGATGCTTGTTCTATTTTAGGCTCGTCGCCAAATAACCATGTCAGTTTAGAAATGGTTTCAGTTGATAATTCTTTTGTTGCTTGAACAGCAAATACCTTACTGTTTTGGTTTCCGAAGAAATGAATCATTATGTGCTCTATTGATTAGAAAATTAAAAGCACAAAGTTAATTCTTTTTGAGATAAAGTAAGCTATTAATTGGTTGACAATACCAAGACTTATTCAACAGGTTTTAAACAAAAAAGGATAGCACACTGCTATCCTTTTTTTATCGTTTTATCAAACGTTTTGTTACCGAACTATTGCCTTGGCTTATCTTTATGAGATAGATACCAGACGTAAGTGTTCTTACATCTACGGAACTAGAATTTGAGATATAAGTTTTTAGAACGCGTTTGCCCATTATATCATAAATTTCAATTCTAGTAGAGATGTCTGCTTTTAGCTTAACGTTTAATTTATGTCTAACAGGATTAGGATAAACAGAGGAAAATTCTTCTGTGTTGTCGTCAACACTAAGCGCAGAATAACAAGTCCAAGAAAGATTATCTAAAGCCACTCTTGCACTCCCTGAATCATTGTCTTGAATAACAACTTGTACATCTCCCTCAACATTAATAGAAGGAATCGTTATGGTTTGTACGGTATCATTATATGCGATTGTACCTTCTAAATTTCCATTAACCAATACGTCTAATGTACCGTCCGTGCCTGTAAAGTTACGTTGCGTTGTGATGGTTAAATCACCTATACCGTTTGGTACTATTGGTGAAGTTAACGTACCATTGGTTGTGTTTCTAAAATCTATCAGAATAGCTCTTCCATCTATGGTTTGGTCCGTTCTTGCCTCTGATGCATTCCATTGACCGTTGGTTCCGGTCCAGGTCCTACTCGTATAAGATGAGCTTGACGCTGGAATATTTTCAAAATCTTCAAGTGCACAATTTGTCCCGCTTCCATTATCTGTTGTGGTTTCGCATGCCTGATTGCTAAAACCCGATTCATTGTTGGAAGCATCAATGGCCTTTACCGTAAAGCAATAAGTAGTATCAGAGTTTAATCCCGTGGCAGTTGCAGAATTGGTGCTTGCACTAAATGCGTATACCGAATCAATATAAATATCGTAAGCATCGACAGCAACATTATCAGTAGAAGCAGTCCATGTAAGATTAATTGTACTATTCGTTGGGTTAGAAGCCACTAAATTTGTTGGATTTGATGGTGCTTCTGTGTCTGGTTCTGAAACCCATATGTCTGTAACATATTGTGGATTGTCAACAAAAGGATTTCTGTTGTTCTGATAGTTGAAAATAGCATTGTTTCTATCGATTTCCTTTTGAGATACTGGATCGTTTTGATGCCAAGTGAGTAAAATATTTAAAAAAGGATCAGCAATGGCTTTGTCGTTAGATCCATCAAACATAGGGTAAGCACTCCAGTTATCAACTTGGTCTTCGTAGCGGGTAACAAAATAAAAATACATTCTTGCTACGTCACCTTTAAATTCATCAATGGGTTCAAAAACTGTACCTGTGTAACCTGCTGAATAACCACTGTTTAAATTCCCTCCAGCTTTGGAGCCATTCATCGTAGGATTAGAAATACCACTTTGCGATATTAACTGCGAATCATCAACAACACCAAACGGCAAATTACTTCTAAAACCATTTACACGTCCATCTGTAGGTACAACATGGTGTGCATCATCTACCATTGGACTTGCATCATTTACAGCAGATTGTGGAATAATGTGTTCTTTGTTATAGCAATCTGATTCACTATCATAGTTGCCACATTCATCCGAGCCATAATTATAATTATATGGGTCTGCGCCATTTGGATCTTCAGAATAAATATCGAGAATGGTATTGTCGTTTTCGTAATAATTGTCCCTATCGCTGGTAGCGTAGAGGGCATCTAAATTGTCACCTTGATTGTTATGCGTGTATTCTGGTGATAAACCGTCATTTGTACTATTGATTATTCGTTTAAGCTGGGTTTTAAGTGTGTAACCCGTTAAACCGTCAGCAGAGCTATAGTAGTTTGCTGGAGCTTGTGCGCTCGCTATGGTGCATAAAAGTGTTAATACAACTAAAAAGTAAAAATTTTTCATAAGCAATTAAAAATGAAGCGTAGCTATTTTTTTTCTAATAAAGCCATATAAAATCCGTCAAAACCAGATTTGTGGGCTAATATTTTTTTATCCTTTATTAAATTAAATTCTTTTCCAGCCTCCGAAGTTAAGAATTTTTCTACTTGTTCTTGGTTTTCAGAAGGTAAAACAGAACAGGTCGCATAGACCATTTTGCCACCAGATTTTACCATTTTAGAGTATTGCTCTAAAACTTCAGACTGTGTTTTTTTGATATTTTCAATAAACTCTGGTTCTAATTTCCATTTAGCGTCAGGATTTCGTCTTAAAACACCTAAACCAGAACAAGGTGCATCTATCAATAAACGGTCTGCTTTACCATGCAGTTTTTTTATGGGTTTGGTAGAGTCAATCACCTTCATCTCAATATTATGAACACCATTACGACGTGCTCTAATCTTTAACTTTTTCAACTTACTTTCGTAAATATCCATAGCTATGACCTGACCTTTATTTTCCATCAATGCTGCTAAATGCAAAGTTTTACCACCCGCACCTGCACAAACATCTACAACTTTCATGCCTGGTTTTACATCAAGAAAATCTGCAACTAATTGAGATGATGCATCCTGCACCTCGAACCAACCATTTTTAAAAGCTTCGGTTTTAAATACATTGGCACGTTCCTTTAGTTTTAGTGCTGAAGGATGGTCTGGTAGAAATTCGGTTTCAATATCTTCAGACTGTAACTTTAGTTGAAGATCTTTTTTATTGGTCTTTAAGGTGTTCACTCTTAAAATGACATCCGCTTGCTCGTTTTGCTTCTCTATTTCTTTAGTCCATTCGGCTTCCCCTAATTCCTTTAAGCCCAAGTCATCCATCCAATCTGGTATGGATTCACGGTATTTTCTCGTTCTGGACAGTTCATCAAAACGCCCTTTTATTTTTCGGGTAGGTGTGTCGGTGAAATATTTCCAATCGGGTAGTTTAATGCCTTTTAGCGTTGCCCAAACGGCAAATAAACGCCAAAGATTATCTCTATCGTATGGTGCTTTAACATCTGCAATTTCAGAATAGAGTCGTTTGTAGCGCACAATTTCGTAAACGGTCTCTGCGATAAAACCTCTATCTCGACTTCCCCAACGCTTATCGCGTCTCAACAATTGCTGAACCACCTTGTCGGCATATTCGTTTTCATTGAAGATTTTGTGTAAACCATCAATGACTGCAAAGCATAAATTTCGGTGTAGTCGCATTTTTTTTTAAGTTATCAGTCTCAGTTATCAGTCTTCAGAATACTATTGCTATTGTTTTGGTTGAATCTATAGTACAACTGTATACTGAGACTGCAAACTGCGAACTTTTTAAGAGCATGCAAAGGTAATAGAAAAGTTGGGATGTACGGTAGTTTATTATAAAGTCTTTATCTTTTGATGATTAATAGAAATAGACGCAAGTTTTTTGCTAAAATTGCATCTATATATAGTAACCTTCATAGCAAGATATTTTTTTGACTGAAACAGAATTTATAAAAGAATTACAACTAAAAAGTACTGCTGCTTACAGCAAACTTGTTGACGATTTTCAGCAAAAAGTCTTTGGCACTTGTATGTCCTTTGTGCCTAACGTAGAAGATGCGGAGGATATAGCGCAAGATGTGTTTGTGGAGGTTTTTAATTCTATTTCAAAATTTAAAGGAGAATCTAAATTATCGACATGGATTTATAGAATCACCACTAATAAATGTTTGGAGTTTATTAGAAAAAAGAACACAAAAAAGCGTTTTGCTTTTATGCAGTCCATAACTGGTAACGCGATTCCGATTGATAAGACAAATTATTTTACGGAAATCAATCATCCGGGAATTTTGTTAGAAAACAAAGAGCTTAACGCTACCTTATTTAAGGCCATAAGTAGTTTGCCAGAAAGCCAGGGCGTAATTTTTACCTTGCATAAAGTGGATGGAAAGAGTTATCAGGAAATAGCCGAAATAACAAATAGAACATTATCTTCTGTGGAGTCGGTAATGTTTAGAGCGAAGAAGAATTTACAAAAGTTATTGGAAGATTATTATAAAAATGAATATTAGCACAAGTTTTTAATGGCTTTTGCATCTAAATACAACGAGTATGAGAACGAACCCTGAAATAAAAAAGAAAGTTGAACAGACTTTGTCTTCTATTGAGCAAATGGAAGAAGTGAAGGTGTCTCCTTTTTTTAAGGAAAAAGTAATGCATCAAATTAGAAATGCATCAGAAGATAAGAACGAGACTATTTTGTCCTGGTTTACTCCAAAACTACAATTGGCAACCTTGGTCTGTATTGTGATACTTAACGTTATCGCGTTTTCAAATTTAGAGGACAATAACTATGATGAAAACATTAACGAATTTGCTGAGTCCTATGGTTTGTCAACAAATACTGATCTTGCAATATTAAATGACTTATGAAAAAGAACACCATTCTATACTTATTGATTATCATTCTCATAATTGCCAACGGATTTTTTCTGTACAATTATTTAGGGCATAACGATAAAAAGCGAGATAGACAAAAAGACAGAACAAGTTTTATTATAAAAAAGCTTGGTTTTGAGGGAGAGCAGATAGATAGATTTAAAAACTTTAAAGACTTACACCGTGAAAGAATGCGTCTAATATCTGATGATATAAAAGTGTTGAAAGACAGTTTGTTTGATAAACTTCCTGAAGATGAGGTTTCTGAGTCTTATATTGATTCTTTAACGAGTTTGATAGCTGAAAAAGAAAAAGCCAAGGATAAAGAAGTGTTTGCTTATTTTAAGAGGGTAAGGGATTTGTGCCAAGGTGATCAAAAGGAAAAGTTTGATAAAATTCTTAAAGATGCTCTAAATAGAGGGGATAGAAACCGTAATGGAAAATCAAAAAGGGATAAGGGTCATCGACCGTCTTCAAAAGATTAGCAACGGTATAAGTTTGACTTAAAGACCTTCAATTTTATTTGAAGGTTTTTTTATGCTTTGTTTAACATTCTAAGCAACAAGTTTTTAGAGTCAATTGCATCTAAAGATATATAAAGACTTAAAGAAGAAAAACATAAGTCAACCTGTATTAAAACAAGAATTTGAGTTAGTCCAAAAATTTTTGATTTATTGTTAATTTGAAAGGCTTTGCGATAATTTCGTAAAGCTTTTCTATTTTTAGGGAAAATTGAAACGTATGCGTTATTTCATTACCTGTTTGGTGCTAATTGGTCTTATGTCTTGTAAATCTGAAGAGCCTCAGAAACCTAGAAATATTTCTAAAGTTGAAATTGAAACATTATTACAAGATTCGCTTTTAAATGTTAGAGCTTTGGAAATAAATGAAGGTAGAGTTGTAGCAGCAACTTCAAAAGGGGATATTTATCAAAATATTGGGTTTAATGATAAATTCGATTATGGCAGATACTGGGAAACAACTGAAGACTCACTAATGAATAATAATTTTAGGTCACTAGCTTTTCAGGGTGACTACACTTATACTTTATCAATTGGAAGTCCAGCAAAATTATTTCAAGGAGGTTGGTTAAAGTATTATGAGGCTAATGATAGAGCCTTCTACGATTCCATGGACTTCTGGAACGACCAAGAGGGTATTGCAATTGGTGACCCAACAGACAATTGTATGAGTATTATTATTACCAGAGATGGTGGAGAAACTTGGACAAAACTATCTTGCGATGATTTACCAAAAGCTAAAGAAGGGGAAGCTGCATTTGCGGCGAGCGATACAAATATTTCTATAATTGGAAACCATACTTGGGTAGCCACAGGTGGCAAAGTAAGTCGAGTTTTATATTCACCAGATAAAGGAAAAACTTGGAACGTTTACGACACGCCAATTATACAAGGCAAGGAAACCACAGGTATGTATTCCATAGATTTTTATGATGAAAATAACGGTTTTGCTATTGGTGGTGATTACACCAAACCTAACGATACACTAAACAATAAAATAAGAACCCAAGATGGCGGAAAAACCTGGCAAGTGGTAGCCAATGGCAAAGGTCCAGGTTATAGAAGTTGTGTGCAATATGTACCTAATAGCAATGCAAAGGAATTGGTTGCT
This sequence comes from Winogradskyella sp. MIT101101, assembly GCF_047126865.1. Lineage (NCBI taxonomy): Bacteria > Pseudomonadati > Bacteroidota > Flavobacteriia > Flavobacteriales > Flavobacteriaceae > Winogradskyella > Winogradskyella sp. MIT101101. The sequence continues at coordinate 3,304,410 of NZ_CP138982.1, forward strand.
ATTGGTTTTAAAGGTATAGATTACAGCAATGATGCTGGTGAAACCTGGAAACATTTAAGCGATGAAGGGTTCTACACCATTCGGTTTTTAAATGATTCCGTGGCTTATGCTGCTGGTAGAGGACGAATTAGTAAGTTGACGTTTAGGGAATAAAAAAAGAAACCGATGACTTCTTTTTTATTTGTTTTAATTTTTTCTGTTGCGTTTGTCTCGCATTTGCTTTAAACGTTCTAATAGTATTTTATTAAACTGATCTTCAGCAGCTTTTAGTAGTATGATTTTTTTTGAGGAGATCACTTCCTTTAAATCTTGTACGAGCTGTAATTTGGCTTCATGCATATCGGTTTCAGCCTTCATTAATTTTTCCAAGAGTTCATTGGCTCTTTTGTCGGAGACATCACCACGTCGCATTTCTTGTTTTAAAGGCTGTAAGTCCTTAGACTTAATGTCTTCCACTTTAGCTTCATAGGCATTATAAATAGGCCAGAATTGTTGTGCTTCTTTAGTGGTTAAGCTCAACTTTTCGGTTATGAATGCTATTTTTTGAGCTTTTATGCGTTCTTGCATTTTACCTCCATTTTGGGCAAAACTTGAAAAGCTTATTAACAAAACTAGTATTGGGATTAATTTTTTCATAATTGTATTTAATATTTATTCTAACATAGCTTCTATATCTACATTGTCTAGTAAATAAGATTCTAAGTTTTCTTCATTATAATTTGTCTGTGTTATTGTGAAGTCTTCTTCCAATATTTCTGCGTCAGAAAGTAATTGCGCTAACTCATAACTATCTAAATCTTGACTTTCGAGATAGGTTTCTACCATTTCTACTGAAAGTTCTTCAGTAGAACCACCTTTTCCTATAAATATGGCAAAAAGCAACACTAAAGATGCTGCAATACCAGCGATGTAATATAATCTTTTCCTAGAACTCAACTTCACTACACGAGTTTCATCTTCATTTAATTTACGCATTACGTTGTCTTCAACGGAATCAAAATAATCCTTTGGGACTTTAAAACCTGTTGATTGCACATCACTTATCGATTGGCTTTCAGACATACGCTCAAAGAGTTTGTCCTCAAAGGATTCAAAGTAGTGGTCAGGTGTTTTAAAACCTGTTTTTTTAACGTTATGTAGCTTATTTTTTTTCACGTTTTTCTGAACTTCTTTCAGTATCTGTATCTAAGACTTCAAATTACTAAAATGGTTTAATCCGAAGTTAAAAAGCTTTCTATTTTTTTTACTGCGATATGATATGATGCTTTTAAAGCTCCCTCGCTTGTTTCCAATATTTCTGATATTTCCTTGTATTTTAAATCGTCAAAGTATTTCATATTAAACACCAGTTGTTGTTTTTGAGGTAACGTAGCAATGGCTTTCTGCAATTTTAATTGAATGTCGTCACCTTCAAAATAAACATCTGCAGTTAAATTGTTTATGGCATAGGTTTGGTGTTCTTCGTTAGAAATCTGTAAGCGTTTAGCATTCTTGTTGATGTGGGTTATGGATTCGTTGGTTGCAATACGATACATCCAAGAAAATAATTTACTATCTCCCTTAAACTTGTCTATGCTTCTATGCACTTTAATAAAAGTATTCTGAAGCACATCATCAGCGTCATCATGGCTAATCACAATCTTTCGGATATGCCAATACAAACGTTCTTTATAGAGATTTAGAAGTTCTCTAAAAGCCGCTTCTTTAGATTTGGGATTCTGAAGACGTAATATGAAATCTGATTCGTCGGTCAAGCCAATTACTTTACTGTTTAGACCATTGAAATTACTAAAAAGTTTAATGGATAAAAATATTAATTTTCTCTTCGGATATTTAAACATTGAAAATCAGCTAATTATAATTTTTAACTTCGATAAAATGCAAAAAAATACGATAAAAAGCACTTTTTTCTTGTTTTGTAGAATTATTTATTATATGTTTGGCTCAGCTTAACCTATTAACTGTTATCAGTTTCCCCAAATCTGGTAACAAAAGAAAAGGATGCATGTAACAGTGCATCCTTTTTCCTTTGATAGTATTGTTTAAATTGACTTACTCAAAACTCTGCATTTCAACCAACTTTTTATAGACTCCGTTTTTAGCTAAGAGTTCTGTGTGTGTTCCTTGTTCAGCAATTTCACCTTTGTGCAACACTACGATTAAATCAGCATTTTGTATTGTTGAAAGTCTGTGCGCAATAACAATAGACGTTCGGTTTTTCATCATTTTTTCCAACGCATCTTGTACCAGGCGTTCACTTTCGGTATCTAATGCAGATGTTGCCTCATCTAAAATCATTATGGGAGGATTTTTCAATACAGCTCTGGCGATACTCAAACGTTGTTTTTGCCCACCTGACAGTTTACCACCCGAATCTCCGATATTGGTGTCTATACCATTTGGCAAATCTTTTACAAATTCCCAAGCATTGGCAATTTTAAGCGCTTCTATGATCTCTTCTTCTGTGGCATCTTCCTTTCCAATTCTTAGATTATTGGAAACGGTATCATTAAATAGTATAGAGTCTTGGGTTACTAATCCCATTAAACTGCGCAGAGAATATTTGGTTAAACCTTTAATATCATCTCCATCAATAGAAATACTTCCAGTATTTACATCATAGAAACGCGTAACCAAATTGGCAATAGTACTTTTTCCACTGCCAGATTGCCCAACCAAGGCTACACTTTTGCCCTTAGGTACTGTTAACGTAAAGTTTTTTAATACATAATCATCTTCATATTTAAAGGAGATGTTGTCTAACTTTATTTCAGAATTAAATTCTTCTTTAATCTTGGCATTAGGAATATCTTCTAATGGAGAAACAGTATTGAGAATCTCCAACACGCGTTCTGCAGCGGCATTACCTTTTTTTACACTATAACTTGCTTTACTTATAGCTTTTGCTGGTGTCAATATATTATAAGCTAATCCCATATAGACTATAAATAATCCTGGGTCTAAGGCATTATCTCTAAGGACCAAACGGCCACCATACCATAAGAGTATTGCGATAACCGTAATACCTAGAAACTCTGAGGTAGGTGAGGCTAAATTTTGTCGATGTAATAATTTATTGGAAAAGTTAAAAAATCGATTTGTGGATTCTTGAAAACGTTTGTTAAACGAAGACTCTGCATTAAAACCTTTAATCACCTTTAAACCGCCTAAGGTTTCTTCAACAATAGATAGAAACTGGCCTTGTTCCTTTTGAACATAGCCCGATTTTCGTTTTAGAGATTTTCCTATTAAAGAAATTATAAAACCACTTACAGGTATAAAGATAAATACAAAAATAGTAAGCTTTATACTTATCAGCACCATCATAATAATTGTAAAAATTATCATCAATGGCTCACGTACAATTAACTCTAATATAGATAAGAACGAGGACTGAATTTCTTGAACATCACTTGAAATACGAGCAATAGTATCTCCTTTGCGTTTTTCTGAATAATAAGAAACAGGAAGAACCATTATCTTTTCATAAAGTTTGTTCCTAATATCTCTTAGTACTCCATTTCTTAGAAAAGTTATAAAGTACATCGCTAAATAGGCAAAAATGTTTTTTAACAAGAACATTGTTATTACAAGACCTACCATGAAAATTAACACATCGTCATGACCTTCAATAGATTTTTGAGTTACAAAATAATTGAGATAATTTTCGCCATAATCTTTGATGTTGCTTAAACCTGTCCATTCTGGTTTTACCATCAAAGGTTCAGTTTTTCCGAATAGCACGTTAAGCATAGGAAAAAGTGATACCATTGATAATGTACCAAACAGAGCATAAAAAATATTACAAACAATATTTAATATGGCGTAGCCTTTATACGGTTTGGCAAAACCAAGAATTTGTCTAAAATAGTTCATCTACAGTTTCATGTCCTTTAGGATGGTGTCAATTCTATTTTCCAACAATTGCTCCGTTTCCTTAAAAGCAGACATATTGTCTAGTTTGGTGTTTACACTAACGTAGAATTTTATTTTTGGTTCGGTACCACTAGGTCGTAATGCAATTTTACTACCGTCTTCCGTATAGTAAATCAACACGTTGGATTTTGGAATCTCTATCGGTGATTCAGTACCATTTATAAGATCTTTTGCAATGGATAATTGATAATCCTCAACACCTACTACTTTAGAACCATTGACTTCCTTTAATGGATTTTCCCTAGCATCTATCATCATTTGTTTAATTTCTTGGGCACCTTCAATACCTTTTTTGGTTAATGAAATTAAACGCTCTTTGTAGAAGCCATGTTTAACATATAAATCAATTAATTTTTCGTAAAGTGTTTTGCCTTCAGCTTTAGCTTGTGCGGCAATTTCACAGGCCAAAAGGGTAGAGGTAACGGCATCTTTATCTCGCACAAAATCACCAACCATAAACCCAAAACTTTCTTCACCACCACCAATAAAATCGAGCTCAGGAAAATCCTTAATCATTTTGGCAATCCACTTAAATCCTGTTAAGCCAATTTTATATTCAACATCATAAGCATCAGCCAAAACGGACATCATAGGTGTAGATACAATAGTACTGGCAATAAATTGATTGCCATTTATTTTTCCTGAATTTTTCCATTGTTCTAAAAGGAAATCCGTCATTAATAACATGGTTTGGTTTCCATTTAGGATAACGAGGTCATTTTCCAAATTGCGAGTTACCACACCCAAACGATCACAATCTGGATCTGTGCCTATTACAATATCTCCATCTACTTTTTCGGCTAGCGCCATTGCCATTCTAAGCGCCTCAGGTTCTTCAGGGTTTGGTGATGCAACTGTTGGGAAATCACCATTAGGATCAGCCTGTTCTTCAACAATGTTCAAATTGGTGTAACCAGCACGCTTTAACGTCTCGGGAATGGACATAATTGACGTTCCGTGTAAAGAGGTGAAAACCACATTCAAATTTTCTCTCGCTTCTTTGGATGTGTCAAAACTTCCATTTTTTACTGAATCGTCTATAAATACATCGTCAACAGCTTTTCCTATGTATTCAATTAAACTGGAATTTGCTTCAAATTTAATTTCAGAATACTCCAGTTGGTTGATTTCAGTAATAATTTCACCGTCCTGTGGTGGTACTAATTGTCCGCCATCTTGCCAATAGACTTTATAACCGTTATATTCTGGTGGATTGTGTGAAGCCGTTAATACGATACCACAATGACAACCTAAATGTTTTAATGCAAAAGATAACTCTGGTGTTGGTCTTAAATCTTCGAATAAAAAAACCTGGATCCCATTGGCAGAAAATACATCAGCTACTACTTTTCCAAAAGTCTTGCTATTATGCCTACAATCGTATGCAATAGCAACTTTTACATTTTCATCTGGAAATGACGCATTGAGGTAATTACTCAATCCTTGCGTATTCTTTCCTAGCGTATATTTGTTAATTCGATTGGTTCCTAGCCCCATAACACCTCTCATTCCGCCAGTACCAAACTCTAAATCCTTATAAAAACTTTCTTCCAGCCCTTTGGGATCAGAAGCTATCATGTGTTTTATTTGGTCTTGGGTATCCTTGTCAAATGTTGGAGTGAGCCAACTGTTGACGCGCTCTAAAATTTCAGGTTTAATGTAAATCATGGATAAACGGTGTTTATACTACAAATGTAAACATTTCGACTTTTTATGTTTACAAAGTACCCAGTAAATTGAGGGCGTTAGGATAAATTAATGTGATCTTTAATGTAATAGCGTTGCTCTTGGCGTTTGGTGCGCAAAATAAGTTCTCCTAAAAAGCCAGCAATAAAAAACTGGGAGCCAATAATCATGGTAGAAAGCGCTATATAAAACTGAGGTCTGTCAGTGATTAATCGACCAGTTGGGTCAAAGAACAATTTGTCCAATCCTAAATATAGTGCAAACCCAAAACCGATAATAAACATTATGACTCCAAGTGCACCAAAGAGATGCATTGGTCGTTTACCAAAGCGTGAAATAAACCAGATGGTAATGAGGTCTAAAAAGCCATTAATAAAACGATTCATGCCAAATTTGGTCTTACCATATTTTCTGGCTTGATGTTTCACTACCTTTTCACCAATATTGGTAAACCCTGCATTTTTTGCCAAAACAGGAATATAACGATGCATTTCTCCATATACATCAATATGTTTAACCACTTGATTTGAATAGGCTTTTAAACCACAATTAAAATCGTGCAGTTTTACTTTAGAAGTTCGTCTTGCTGCCCAATTGAATAATTTTGAAGGTAAATTTTTTGAGATAACAGAATCGTAGCGTTTCTTTTTCCAGCCTGAGACAAGATCATAACCTTCTGAAGTGATCATATTGTATAACTCAGGAATTTCTTCTGGATTATCCTGTAGATCAGCATCCATGGTAATAACCACATCGCCTTCTGCTTGTGCAAAACCTGCATGTAGGGCTTGTGATTTACCAAAATTCTTTAAAAAACGAATCCCTTTAACATATGGGTTGTTTTCCGATAGTTCAGAAATCACTTGCCAAGACTTATCAGTACTGCCATCATCGATGAACAGTATTTCGTAAGAAAACGAATTGGATTGCATCACAGACACAATCCAATTATGTAGTTCTTTTAAAGATTCTTCCTCGTTTAGTAGTGGTATTACTACTGATATGTTCATATAATGTTGTCTAAAGTCTAGACTTCAAAAATAAGAAATTATTTAAGGCTTATTTAAGAATTATTTTTCATTACTAATCCGGCAATTAATGACCAGATTAAACCAAAAAGTGCACTCATAGCAACCCAGAATGCAGAACCAATTAATGGATTGGTAAACATTTCAATCATTTTTATGCTTTGCTCCACTTGTTCTTCTGTCATGTTTGGATTCTCAAGCATTTTATCTTTTAGCAACCTCCAATGCTTGTGCCATAAATTCTGGATCAATTACGTAGTTAAAAATAAAGCCATAGATTACATAAACGAGTGCACTCACCACAGCTATGGCTAAACCTACTTTTATAGCATCTCCTAAGCTCAAAACATTAGCATTAGCTTTTTTGTATTGCCCAATAGCATAAAAAATAACTACAGGGAATATAATGTAGTATAAATAATTTGGCCATTGCACTCCTTCTAGTGCCAAGCCAGTAACATACATAATTACTGCAATAGAGATCATTACTAGCCCTAAGATTAGGCCATAGTTAAGCGCAAATTTACCAGCCTTTGGTTTTTGATGTTCCATAATTAAAATGAGTTTTAGTGGTTAATTGTTTAGTTAGTACTCAAATATAGTTATTTGTTACAGTAAATTGTAAAATAAAAATTATTAAAAAGATTGTACATTTATAAAAAATACTTAAATTTGCACCTCGAAAAAATCGAAAAATTTTAAAGCATTTAGTGATGAAAGCAGGAATACATCCAGAAAATTATAGAGTAGTAGCGTTTAAAGATATGTCTAACGAAGATGTGTTTTTAACTAAATCTACTGCAGAGACAAATGAAACTATTGAGGTTGAAGGTGTTGAATATCCATTAGTGAAATTGGAAATTTCTAGAACTTCTCATCCTTACTACACTGGTAAGTCTAAATTGGTAGATACAGCTGGTCGTATTGATAAATTCAAAAACAAATACGCTAAGTTTAAGAAATAAACCTAGTTCACAGATAAACGTTAAAAGCCTTTCTATGTCAGAAGGGCTTTTTTGTTTTCTACAATTAAATTACTTTTGATACTGAAACAAGTATGATTTTCTAGAAAAGTTATTTCTGGCTTCGTGCTTCTAACTTCAAACTCTCATGAACTATATACTTTTCGACGGTCCATATCGCAACAATCTTCTGCCATTTACATATACCAGACCAGTCGCTGATATTAGAGTAGGTATTTTAACCATTCGCCAAAAGTGGGAATCATATTTAGAATATACCACAACAACAGTAACCGAGGATTATCTTTCGGATAAATTCCCAATGGTGGAAATGGAGGAGAATATAATGATAAATGCGTCTTTTTTACCTAATCTTGAAGTTGTTGAGATGGTGAAAAACCTTAGTCATAACCAAGCGGTTTTTAAAGGAGAAGATGTGATTGCTTTTTTCGCAAAAGAAGGAGAGGAGGTCACTGATTTTTCAACATTTGAAGCTGTGGAGTTTGCAGGAGACATTATAAAAATTGAACATACTTGGGATATATTCTCAAAAAATGGTGAAGCTATCGAGGAAGATTTTAGATTGATTACAAAGGATAGAAAATCAAAGCCTATTCCAGCAACGGTAAATACTATAAAGCCAGAAAATATTTTTATTGAGAAAGGTGCAAAGCTCAATTTTGTGACACTGAATGCAAGCTCAGGACCCATTTATATTGGTCGTGACGCTGAGGTAATGGAAGGCTCAGTAGTTAGAGGACCTTTTGCCCTTTGTAACAATGCCACATTAAAACTGGCAACAAAAATTTATGGACCAACTACAGTTGGACCACACAGTAAGGTTGGAGGCGAAGTGAATAACTGTGTCCTTTTTGGCTATTCTAACAAAGGGCATGATGGCTTTTTGGGAAATTCCGTTTTGGGCGAATGGTGCAATCTTGGTGCAGATACCAATAATTCTAACTTAAAGAATAATTATGCAGAAGTGCGCCTTTGGGATTACCAAACTGGTGGTTTTGCCAGAACCGGATTGCAATTTTGTGGACTCATGATGGGAGACCATAGTAAATGTGGTATCAACACCATGTTTAATACTGGTACGGTTGTTGGTGTAAGTGCTAATATCTTTGGAAGTGGTTTTCCACGCAATTTTGTACCAAGTTTTTCTTGGGGAGGAAGCAAAGGTTTTGTAACCTATAAAACCAACAAGGCGTTTGAAGTTGCAGAAGTTGTGATGGCAAGACGTAAAGAAGAATTTACAGATAAGGATAAAGCCATTTTAGAGCACGTTTTTGAAGAAACCAAACAATATAGAAGAGAATAGCTATTATGAAAACCAAATTTGCAATACTACTTTTACTAACCTTAGCCTATGGCTTTGCACAAAGCGAAGACGTTGAAGTAAAAAAACTAGAGATTAACACCAAACTCGATCATTTTGCAGCACGAGTGGTAGGCGATAAAATCTTCTTTAGCCATAATCTTACAACTAAGCGAGGTCGCGCGATTAAGGATAAGTACGATGGATTTATTTATATTATGTACGAAGCTCCGTTGAGCGAAGATGGTGAAATTAAGGACGAAAAACCTGTCGTTAAGACAGAACTCGGCCGATTTAATATGTCTTCAGCCACATTTTCTAAGGATGGTAAATACATGTATTTTACAACAAACCACATCGATAAAGGGGAGAACAAGTTAAAAGGTGTTGAAACCTATAATTTACAAATAAGACGTGCAGAATATGTAGAAGGTAAAGGTTGGACCAATTTTGAAACTTTACCATTCTGTGACCCTGATCATAATTTTGCACATCCTGCTTTGAGTCCAGATGGATCTACTCTGTATTTTATCGCTGATGTAAAAGGAACAAAAGGCAAATCTGATTTATACAAGGTTTCAGTCTCTAATCATAAAACCTATGGTGAAATTACACCATTGGGAGAAACCATCAATTCCTCACGTACTGAAATTTTTCCTTTTGTAAGTGCGGATAACAAACTGTATTTTACTTCAGATCGACGTGGCGGCAAAGGAGGTTTGGATATTTATGTTTATGATTTAGAATCTAGTGACGAGGAGCAAGTTCCTGTATCTTTGGATGAGCCTATAAACAGTAGAGGGGATGATTTTTCTTTCTTTTTGAATGACGATTTAACTACGGGTTATTTATCATCAAGGCGCTATAGAGGCGAAGGTGGTGATGATTTGTATTATTTTTCAGAATTTAAATAATTGAATTGGTTATTAATCCAAATTTGAAATTTAGGTAGAATTAATTATACTTAATTGGTAATCAAAATTCTTCACGTAATTAAAGAGTATATTCAAATTATTTTTAGTGGGCTATAAAGTATTATAAGCTATGCGTAAAATTTTATCTTATCATTTTATAGGCTATTTAACTCTAATCATTGTTGTTGTAATTATTAATATTGCTCTAAAATATGGAGACGACTCGAGCTACTACCGTTATTTCATAAAACCAATTGTACCAGCACTTATATTACATTATTTTTTTAAGAATATTCGAAATTATAAAAGAGAAAAAGCTGTACTAGTAGTTTTTGGGATACTTTTATTTTTTCTTGGTGATTTATTTTTTTTAGATCGCTATTCTGTTTTCAGTTTTAATATGGCTATAGTAATGTTGATTTTTGCCAAAATTTGTTTCATTGTTCGCTTCTTAAATCATGAAGATTTTAAAATTAAGCGGATAATTCCATTCTTAATTTTCTGTAGTTTATATATACTTTTTATTTTAACAGCGATTATTAACAATATAAAGGATATTTATTTTGTTCAGGTTTTGGTGTACTTATTCATTACCCTCTTATTTGGATTGTTTACATATCTTAGATACAGGGCTGTAAATAAAGTTAGTTTCGTCCTGGTTTTAATAGGTTATTTACTAATTTTGGTCGTAGATGGTTTGTCAGCCTTGAATATGTTTACGCCTGGCTTTCAATACAATTTATTTAGTAGTACTATAATTGCATTGGCATTTAACTTATCTCAGTTTTTTATTGTAGTGGGACTATTAAAAGAGACTCCAGAAATCTCATAGGTTAAACCGTAGAGCACTAACTATCTAGTTTTTTGCACGTATTTTAAGTCTAATAAATTTGTCGCATTAATTCCCAACCCTTTTACCTCTTTTCTGGTAAATCGTACCACTTCATCATAAAACATCGGTACAATTGGTGCTGATGCCATCACTAGAGAATCCATTTTGGTATAAAGTTGTGCTCTTAGTACAGGGTTGGTTTCGAGATAAGCTGCTTCGTACATCGCATCAAATGCCTCATTACTAAAATGCGTGTAATTTGGACCGTTTGGAGCAAAGTTTTTGCTATAATATAGGGATAGATAATTTTCTGCATCAGGGTAATCGGCAATCCAACTTGCTCTGAAAAAGTCGAGTTGACCGTTGGCTTTTGCATCTTTTAAGCTTGATGCTGGGATGACATCAACATTGACATTAATGCCTATTTTCTGAATTTCGCGCTGAATAAATTCACAAAAGCTGAGATAATTACTTGTTGTGGTTAAAGTAACTTCAGGATTTTGGATGCCAGTTTCCGATTTAAACTCTGCAATAAGTTGCTTTGCTTTTTCAGGTTGATATGTAAAACCAATGGAATCATCATAACCTGGAAGCCCTTTTGGGATAAACCCTCCCGACGCAGGAATCCCAATACCATTTCTCAAATAGGTCATCATTTTAGCCCTGTCAAAACCTATGTTAATGGCTCTTCTTAGTTTTGCGGATTGCAAAGCTTCAACGTCAGTTTCCATAAAAAACGCCAAATATTCAGTATTGAGATATGGTCCACGAATCATATTCACGTCATTGGCATATAGTTCACGCAATTTCCCGTCGGCTGTTAACACTTCATCTTTATAGGATGCATCCAGACCAGATACAAAATCAATATTGCCTTGGGCAAATTGTAAAAATTCACTTTGCTTGTCTGGTAAAAAGGTAATGGCTATGGCTTCGAGATAGGGTAATTGTTTTCCGTTGTTATCTTTTTCAAAATAATTGTTGTTACGTCTAAAAACTAATTTTAAATTTTCTTCCCAACGCCTAAATTTAAAAGGACCTGTGCCAATAGGATGCGACCTAAAGTCATTGCCATAATGTTCTACTATTTCTTTGGGTACGACTGAACAATACTTCATAGTCAACAGTCCCAAAAATGCTGGAAAAGGTTGTTTCAGTTTAATTTGAAATGTAGAATCATTTACTGCTGAAAAACTTTCAACCTTCTGTAGCACCCAACTTCCTGGTGAAGCTAATCTTTCATCTTCCAATCGATTAAAACTATATTCAAAATCTGAGGCTTTTACGGTTCTTGTAGAATCTTGTTGGAAGAGCTCATGTTTATGAAAATAGACGTCTTTCCTTAGGTTGAACGTGTAAGTTGTAGCACTATCAGTAATCGTCCAACTTTTGGCAATACAAGGTTTTACGTTCAATTGATCATCCATTTGCACTAACCCATTAAAGAGTTGGTGTGTAGCCCAAATATCTGCTAAATCCTTTGAGAATGCAGGATCTAAAGAGCCAATACTTTTGTGTTCGTTGTATCTAAAAACAAGGTGATCTTTATCGGTATCTTTTTTTTGGTTGCAAGAAAACAGCACAACAATGCAAAAAAATGATAATCTCGTGAGTTTTAGCATATAACTAATATGTTGTAAATTTGCAGCCACAAAATTTGTAAGCGATGCTTTAGCTTTTAAAATTTGTGATAAAGGTAAATTTAAAAAGATCCTGAAACAAGTTCAGGATAACAAAAGATGGTATCAAAAAAAGTCGCTTTTTATACTTTAGGCTGCAAGCTTAACTTCTCTGAAACTTCTACAATTGCTAGAAGTTTTAAGGATGAAGGGTTTGAGCGTGTGGATTTTAAAGACGAAGCAGACATTTATGTGATTAATACTTGCTCTGTTACTGAGAATGCAGATAAACGCTTTAAGACCATAGTAAAACAAGCGCAAAAGGTGAATCCTGATGCATTTGTCGCTGCTATTGGTTGCTATGCACAGTTGAAACCAGAAGAGTTGGCGGATGTCAATGGAGTGGATTTGGTTTTGGGCGCTACAGAAAAGTTTAAGATTACAGACTACCTTAATGACCTTACCAAAAATGACTTTGGTGAAGTGCATAGTTGCGAAATTGAAGATGCAGATTTCTATGTTGGGAGTTACTCTATTGGAGATAGAACAAGGGCATTTTTAAAAGTACAAGATGGTTGCGATTATAAATGTACCTACTGTACCATTCCACTGGCAAGAGGAATTTCGCGAAGTGACACCATGGAAAATGTGTTGAAAAATGCCAAGGAAATTTCTGAGCAAGGGATTAAGGAAATAGTCTTAACAGGTGTAAATATTGGTGACTATGGTAAAGGGGAATTTGGGAATAAAAAACACGAACACACCTTTTTGGATTTAGTCACTGAGCTTGATAAAGTGGAAGGTATTGAACGTTTACGAATTTCGTCCATTGAGCCCAACCTTCTAAAAAATGAAACTATCGAATTGGTTTCAAAATCAAGAGCGTTTGTACCACATTTTCATGTGCCCTTGCAAAGTGGAAGCAATGACATTCTTAAAAAAATGAAGCGTCGTTACATGAAAGAGTTATACGTGGATCGGGTTTCAAAAATAAAAGAAGTAATGCAGCATGCTTGTATTGGAGTGGATGTTATTGTTGGTTTTCCTGGTGAAACGGACGAACATTACTTAGAAACGTATAATTTCTTAAACGAACTCGACATTTCCTATTTACATGTCTTCACTTACTCAGAACGCGACAATACGGAAGCTGCAGAAATGGATGGAGTAGTGCCTAAAAATATAAGGTCTAAACGAAGTAAGATGTTACGAGGGCTTTCTGCTAAAAAACGAAGAGCATTTTACGAAAAACAAATTGGCACAACGAGAACTGTTTTATTTGAAGGTGAAAACAAAGAAGGCTATATTCACGGATTTACAGAAAATTATGTAAAAGTGAAAACACCTTGGAATCCTGAATTGGTGAATACTTTGCATAAAGTTGAATTAACTAAAATAGATGAAGACGGCTTGGTGCGGTTTGAATTTATAGAAAGTTTAGTTGTATAAAAACAAAAACCCGAAACTTTTCAATTTCGGGTTTTTGTTTTAATTTCTTTCTCAATTATATACGGATGCCAACTGGTAACATGCGTTTGTATTTTCTGTTGCTTCTTACAAATTTTGCTATTTCAGGACTTGTAGGAACTACACTTATGTTGCGTTCTTTAATGTCTTCAAATACCATTGCCAAAAACTCTTTTTCAAAATCTGAAGTTCTAATCGCTTCGGGAATAATCATTTTTGTTAAGAATATCTTACGCTCTTGCAAAGAGTACTCTATAACAGCCATCTCATTTTCAACCTTTAATTCATATTGACGCAGAAAGTCATTATCAATCAATTCAGCAGTGTCAGTCATATTTTTCTTTGTTTTAAGTTAGCGGTTGGCAAGTAGATACTATAAATTTACATAGTTTTGCTGTGCGAAGGTACAAAAAATCGATGAGACTTTTAGATTGTTGTTGTTAAAACCTTAAATTTTAAGCCATTATATTGACGCTTCTAAAATTTTAACCAAAAAAAAGTATATAACAAGTTGGCAAACACTAACCTTACACATGTATATTTAATGCCAGGTATGGCGGCAAATCCATCAATCTTTGAACATATTAGATTGCCTGAGGACTCCTATAAAATACACTGGTTAGAATGGCAAATACCAGATAAGAACGAAACTTTTGAAGCTTATGCCAAGCGTATGTGTGATTTTATTGAGCATGATAACTCTGTGCTATTGGGAGTTTCTTTTGGTGGTATGCTAGTGCAAGAGATGAGTAAGTTTTTAAATTTAAAAAAACTGTTTGTAGTTTCTAGCGTAAAGTGCCACCATGAGTTACCAAAACGATTAAAATTTCTTAAAATCACAAAAGCTTATAAAATATTACCAACAAGCTTGGCTAGTAATATCGATTTGTTGGCAAAATACGCATTTGGCGAGACCATAAAAAAACGAGTAGATTTATATAAAAAATACTTGTCTGTAAGCGATAAAGTCTATCTAGATTGGGCCATTAAACAAGTAGTGTGTTGGGGCCAAGAAGAACCTCACCCAGACGCTATTTATATTCACGGAGATAAGGATATTGTTTTTCCGCACTCATGTGGTGGCAACTGCATAGTGCTAAAAGGGGGAACCCACATTATGGTGATTAATAAATACAAATGGTTTAACGAAAATCTACCAAAACTTATTGAGTCTTAGACTTGTATTATTCAATAGTTTTGTTACATTGTATAAAAAAATAATGCCATGCAAATCTTAAAGAATATATTAGCTATTATAGGATTAGTCTGTGTTTCGGGTCTTTTTATCTTTTCAGTACAAAAGGCGCCTTCAGACGAAACTATAGGAAAAGAATCACCACTTGTTAATGATTATAATGTCTATGCCTTAGAAATGCCAGAAGGGTTGAATTTTGCGGGTGAACTGGTGCCTGTTGAAAACCCAGATATTCATGAGCGTATGGACAGAGAACTTTTGGTGAACACATATTGGCAATCCAATGGTTTGCTGATGTTTAAGCGTGCACAGAAGTATTTCCCAATTATAGAGCCTATTCTAGAAAAGAATGGTGTACCAGATGATTTTAAATACCTAGCCGTAATTGAAAGTGGATTGACCAACGCTGTGTCGCCTGCTGGTGCAAGAGGATTTTGGCAAATTATGAAAGCTACAGGTCGTGAAAACGGTTTAGAAGTTAACTCTAACGTAGACGAACGCTACCATTTAGAAATGGCAACTGAAGTTGCTTGTAAATATTTGAAGAAAGCAAAAGAACAGTTAGGCTCATGGACTTTGGCTGCGGCTGCCTATAATGCAGGTAATGCAGGAATATCTAGACGATTGGAAGAACAAGGCGTTAACGACTATTACGATTTACTCTTAGGTGAAGAAACAGGTCGCTATATGTTTAGAATAGTTGCACTAAAAGAGATTTTAAGTAACCCTTCTAAATATGGATTTAACTTTAACAAAAGTGATTTATATACTTATATCCCAACCTATAAAGTCGAAGTTGATACAGCAGTAACCGATTTTGCAAGTTTTGCTAAACGTTTTGGAATTAATTACAAAATATTAAAGATTCACAATCCTTGGCTAAGAGAACCGCATCTAAATAATAAGTCAAGAAAATTATACACTATTGAGATTCCGAAGGATGGCTATTATAAAACCAATCCTTAAACTTTGGATTTTATAAAAGATCATATCTGGCAGATTTTAATAGGGCTAAACTACATTTTAGCCCTTTCTGCTGTTGTAACCATTTTGTTTAAAAGACTTAATCCTACAAAGACTTTAAGTTATATTATCGGGCTGTTGGTTTTTCCATTTGTGGGTTTGATTTTCTATTACCTTTTTGGTCAAGAGTATCGTAAAACAAAGATGTTTAGTAGAAAAAATGTACTAAACCAATCTGTTGTTAAAAAGATTCAAGAAGAACTTGAGTTAGATACAAAAGATATAGACAAAGTTGATGAAGTTTTAGACGAAAAATCCAAATTAATTCCACTTTTGTATAATAGTGAAAAGTCTAAGTTAACCATAAACAATGAGGTTACCCTTATAAAAAACGGTGATGAAAAATTTAAAATTTTAATTGAAGATCTTAAAAATGCTGAGTATCACATTCACATGGAATACTTCATTATAAAAGACGATAAAATAGGAACTGAAGTATTGGATATACTATGCGATAAGGCTATAAATGGAATTGAGGTAAGAATTGTAATCGATGATGTCGGGAGTTCCATTTCTTCAAAAATGAAAAATAAACTCAAGGATGCTGGCGTGGAAATGCATTCATTTATGCCTGTATTGTTTTCAGGATCTACAGGGCGTATGAACTACCGCGACCACAGAAAAATAATTGTTATCGACGGAAAAATTGGTTATGTCGGAGGTATTAATATTTCAGACAATTATGTTAATGCAAACAATGACCGCTATTGGAGAGATACACACATCAAAATTATTGGAGAAGCTGTAAAACCACTTCAGATATTGTTTTTTACAACATGGGATTTTGCTAGTGGAACAGAGCTAAAAATTTCCAAAACTTATTTTCCAGATCATAATTGCAAAGAGAATGTCCCATTACAAATTGCCGCTAGCGGACCAGATACCGATTGGTCTAATATTATGGAGGCAATTTTCGTGGCCATTACCAATGCAGAGGAGCATATTTATATAACCACACCTTATTTAATTCCTAATGACGAAATTATTACAGCACTTCAAGTAGCTGCGCGTAGCAATTTAGATGTAAAGATCATTATACCTAAAAAGTCTGATTCTTGGGTTGCAGAACATGCCACCAATTCATACATAGAGCTATTAATTGAAGCTGGAGTAGAAATTTATCAGTATAACAAAGGCTTTGTACATGCAAAGACCATGATAGTTGATGGTGTTTTTAGCACTGTTGGTACTGCCAATCTAGATTATAGGAGTTTCAATATTAATTTTGAAGTAAACGCACTGATATATGATGAAGCTTTTAGCAAACAGCTTACAGAACTTTTTAATGAAGATCTAAAAGACTGTGATAAAATTTACTACCAAAACTGGAAAAACAGATCTAAGTTTATAAAGTTTAAAGAGTCAATGGCTAGGTTAGCAGCTCCGCTACTATAAATTTATCTTCTACTTCTACGATTTTGTCTTGAAGAAGTTGGTTGGCCATAATGTTGTCTTGGTATTGAAGCTTTTTTCATTTGTTGTTTCATCATTTTTATCTGTTCAGCTAACATATTACGTTTATCCAAGTTTTCTGCTTCAGTTAATAACTTCTGAGCTTCTTGCTTACGACGTTTAGAAAATGCAATACCTGCCAAATTCAACTTTGCCATTGCCAAATCATGGTCCATAGACAAACCTAAGTTTATGGCTTTCTTAAAATATTTTTCGGCTTCGTTCATATTGGTTTGCGAAACCATAATACCATTTAAGTAATTTAAGTAGCCCTGTTGCTTTTTTACTAAAGCCGCTTCAGGATTTTTTATTTTATCTAACCATTTTTTAGCACCTTCAAAATCTTGCTTTCGCAATCTAAAAAATGCCATTAGAATCATTTCATTCTTAAAGTAAAGGAAAATGAATATGGTTGAAAGAAGTATAAACATAATACCATTACCTATATAGCCTTCGGTAAATTGGAATATGGCATATCCAATTATTAATGCAGCAATGACTAATTTTATATTTTTATTGAACATATATCGTGTGTTTTTTAAGGTTGGCAAAGTTAATAAAATTCTATCGAAATAATTTTATTTATAGACTTGCGAAAGTAAAAACTTGTTGTATATTTGCACCCAGTTTTGAGATAGCTCTCAACAATTAAAAAAGATTATAAGATTTAAAAAGATAAGACATGCCAAAAAGAACGTTTCAACCGTCTAAAAGAAAGAGAAGAAACAAGCACGGTTTCAGAGAAAGAATGGCTTCTGTTAACGGAAGAAAAGTTTTAGCACGTAGAAGAGCTAAAGGAAGAAAGAGATTGTCTGTATCTTCAGAATTAAGACATAAAAAATAATGATTAACAATTGTTAATATTTTAAAGGTGTTACTTAGGTGTAACGCCTTTTTTTATACCCTATTGATATTTATTTTTGCAAACCAAAAGATATTCACATGCCAAAAAACAAAAACATCAAGTCTATTTTACTTATCGGTTCGGGTCCAATAATTATTGGTCAAGCCTGCGAATTTGACTATTCAGGATCTCAAGCTCTACGGTCGTTACGTGAAGACGGAATAGAAACAATTCTTATAAATTCTAATCCGGCTACCATTATGACAGACCCTACAATGGCAGACCATGTTTACTTATTACCTTTAACAACGAAGTCTATTATTAAGATTTTAAAGGAGCATCCAAATATCGATGCTGTTTTACCAACAATGGGAGGACAGACCGCTTTAAATTTATGTATAGAGGCTGACGAAAAAGGCATTTGGGAAGATTTTAATGTTGATATTATAGGAGTTGATATTGATGCCATAAACATTACTGAGGATAGAGAAAAATTTAGAGAATTAATGTTGCAAATAGGTGTTGGTATGGCACCACAAGCAACAGCGACGTCATTCTTAAAGGGAAAAGAAATAGCGCAAGAATTTGGTTTTCCTTTATGTATTAGAGCGTCTTTTACTTTGGGAGGTGCCGGAGCATCCATAGTATATGACGAGAAGGAATTTGATGAAGCTTTAACCAGAGGGTTGGAAATTTCTCCAATCCATGAGGTCATGATTGATAAAGCCTTATTGGGATGGAAAGAATATGAGCTAGAGTTATTACGCGATAAAAACGATAATGTTGTTATCATCTGTACCATTGAGAATATGGATCCAATGGGAATCCATACAGGAGATTCCATTACGGTGGCTCCAGCTATGACCTTATCGGACAAAACCTTCCAAAAAATGCGTGATATGGCCATTCATATGATGCGTAGCATTGGAGATTTTGCTGGTGGTTGTAATGTGCAATTTGCTGTAAGTCCTGATGAGGAGGAAGATATTATTGCTATAGAAATTAATCCTAGAGTATCACGCTCTTCAGCTCTGGCAAGTAAAGCAACAGGATATCCTATTGCAAAAATTGCAGCGAAATTAGCTTTAGGGTACACTTTAGATGAGTTGGATAATCAGATTACTAAATCTACATCTGCATTATTTGAGCCAACCTTAGATTATGTCATCGTAAAGATTCCACGTTGGAACTTCGATAAGTTCGAAGGCTCAGACAGAACGTTAGGTCTACAGATGAAAGCCGTTGGAGAAGTAATGGCTATTGGTCGTTCGTTTCAAGAAGCACTACATAAAGCCACACAATCATTAGAAATAAAGCGTAACGGTTTAGGTGCAGATGGAAAGGGTTATAAGAATTACGATCAAATAATTGAAAAACTAACTCGCGCAAGTTGGGACAGGGTTTTTGTGATTTATGATGCCATACAAATGGGAATTCCTTTGAGTCGTATTCACGAAATCACAAAAATTGATATGTGGTTCTTAAAGCAATATGAAGAGCTATATCATTTGGAGAAAGAGATTTCAACCTATACGATTGATAACATAGATAGAGAATTGTTGCTTGAGGCGAAACAAAAAGGCTATGGTGACAGACAAATTGCACATATGCTTAAGTGTCTTGAAAGTGAAGTTTACAACAAGCGTAGAGAGTTAAATATTAACCGAGTGTACAAACTGGTTGATACTTGTGCGGCTGAGTTTAAAGCTCAGACACCATATTATTATTCAACTTTTGAAAGTGAGGTTGAAACTGCAGATGGTGTTGTGTCTGTAGCTAATGAAAGTGTTGTCACAGACAAGAAGAAAATCATTGTTTTAGGTTCTGGTCCAAATCGTATTGGTCAAGGTATAGAGTTTGATTATTGTTGTGTGCATGGTGTCTTAGCAGCCGCAGAATGTGGTTACGAAACCATAATGATAAACTGTAATCCAGAAACGGTTTCTACAGATTTTGATATAGCGGACAAGTTATATTTTGAACCTGTGTTCTGGGAGCATATCTACGATATTATTCAACATGAAAAACCAGAAGGTGTTATTGTGCAGCTTGGTGGTCAGACTGCATTGAAATTAGCGGAAAAAACTAGATCGCTATGGTATAAAGATTATGGGAACTAGTTATGAGTCATTGGATTTGGCTGAAGACAGAGGAAGCTTTTCAAAGTTGCTAAAAGAAAACAACATTCCTTATCCAGAATTTGATGTTGCAACTTCGGCAGATGAAGCATTGGCGATTGCAGATGTTCTTGACTTCCCGATATTGGTGAGACCGTCTTATGTTCTTGGAGGACAAGGCATGAAGATTGTTATAAACAAACAAGAATTAGAAGAGCATGTCATTGATTTATTAAAATCTATTCCGGGTAATAAATTATTGTTAGATCATTATTTAGATGGAGCTATAGAAGCTGAAGCTGATGCCATTTGTGATGGCGAGAATGTTTATATTATAGGTATAATGGAACACATCGAACCTTGTGGTATACATTCAGGAGATAGTAACGCTACTTTACCACCATTTAATTTGGGCGAGTTTGTAATGCAGCAGATTAAGGACCACACCAAAAAAATTGCTTTGGCTTTAAATACTGTTGGGTTAATCAATATTCAATTCGCCATAAAAGATGATACGGTTTATATCATTGAAGCCAATCCAAGAGCATCTCGTACAGTACCTTTTATTGCAAAAGCTTACAAAGAACCTTATGTAAATTATGCGACTAAAGTTATGTTGGGTGAGAAAAAGGTAACAGACTTTAATTTTAATCCTCAATTAGATGGTTACGCCATTAAACAGCCTGTATTCTCATTTAATAAATTTCCAAATGTGAATAAGAAACTTGGGCCAGAAATGAAGAGTACAGGTGAAAGTATCTTGTTTATAGATAGTTTAAAGGATGATGAGTTTTATGACTTATATTCTCGACGTAAGATGTACTTAAGTAAGTAAATTTTCACGCTTTTCGATTAAGTGCAAAGTTATGTCACTAATAATTATTAACTTAGCTTAAAATTATATTAGATGAAAAGAACATTACTTTTATTTTCTTTATTGTTTACTGTATGTACACTTTATGGTCAGGTAACTTTAAATCAAGTTGATGATTTTCAAGATGGTACAACACAAGAATGGAGAATAGGTGGTGCAGGTAATGCAACTAATGGACCTGTTAACGTACCAGACGAGGGACCAGCTGGTGCTGGTGATAATTGCTTGCAGTATACTTCTCTTGGAGGTGGTGGTGTTGCTAGCAAAATGATTTTTTATTCCCAAAATCAGCAGTGGAGTGGAGACTATTCTTCTGAAGGGGTAGATCAAATCACTATGGATGTAAAAGTACAAACCAATGATCTTAATCTAAGAATTGCTATGCAAGGTACCAATGGTACTAGAATTTGTTCTACAAGTGCCATTAATGTTGCAGCAGGTGGTGCATGGATGTCAATTACTTTTCCTATAGATCCTTCTAACTTTACCGTAGTAAGTGGCGGTGGCGATGCGGCTTCAGTATTGTCAGATGTTTTTACAGTTCGTATTTTAAGTAGTTCTTCTCCAACTTGGGATGCACCTGATGTTATTTCAGCTGTGATTCAAGTGGATAATATTACGGCATCATCATCTTTGAGCACAACAGAATTTGAAAGTCAGAATAGGGAATTGATGATTTCTCCTAATCCTGCTAAGGACAAATTGAATATTACTTTACCATCTGGCAGTAATGATATGAAACTTGAAGTATTTGATGTGTTGGGTAAACGTGTTTATAACGGATTATTGACTCAATTAGAATCTTCTGTAAATGTTTCTAGATGGAAAAGTGGAGTGTATTTGGTAAGAATTTCAAATAATTCAATTACACAGACTAAACGTTTTATAAAGCAATAGAGATAGAATTTATTAAATAGAGAAGCGATCAATTTTGGTCGCTTTTTTTATTTTTAATAATCAGTAGGAAGCTCAATTTTAACTCTATAATTTTTTAGCTGTTCAAGGTAATTTTCAAGAGTAAAGGTAGCATGGTTAAACTCTTGTTGACGAGCTTTTTTTTGTTGATGCTCGTTTAATGGCTTTTAAAAACCGTAAAACTTCTGTTTTATCGTTTAGTATTAAGCCAGGCACTTCAATAGATTTTCCATTTTCACCTTTGGCTACCATGGTAAAATATGAAGAATTACAGTGTTTTTTGGTTCCGGATTGTATGTGTTCAGACTCTACCCTTATACCAACAACCATTGATGTTCTACCGACATAATTAACGGAAGCTTTCATAGTGACTAAATCACCGACTTCAATTGGGTTTATAAAATCTACGGTATCTACTGATGCAGTTACGCAGTATGCTCCAGAGTGTTTAGAAGCACAGGCAAAGGCAATCTGGTCCATAAGGTTTAATATATAGCCACCATGGATTTTCCCACTAAAATTAGAATGGGACGGTTGCATAAGCTGCGAAATGCTTACACGAGAAGAATCAACTGTTTTATGCATAATGTTGAAGGTTGAGGTACACCAAACTAGTAATTATTGCAATACCAAAGCTAATGAGTGTACCAATGAGTATATACTCCGTTAGCTTTCGCTCTTTTGAAGCTGTTAAATCTCCAAACCTAAATACAGATTTAGCTGTGATTAAAAATCCGACAGCTTCCCAATGTCCAACGATAATAAATATAAAAACCAATAGTCGTTCTAAAATACCAATGTATTTTCCAGCATCTTTTAGAGATTCATTGCCCTTGGTCAATTTTGAAATATCCCATTTGGAGAATATGGTTTTCATTATTATTGAGGTAGGCATGGTTAGAAAAATAGCGCAGATAATTAGTAGCAGTAATTTTGGACTAAACGTTATTGTGAATGCAAAATCATCCTCAAATAAAAGAATAGTCAAAGTAAAGATTGAAGCCAAATGAAACAGTTGGTCTGCAAAAAAGAAGAATCGCTTTGTTTTCTTCTTTTGCAACAAGAGTTTTAAGGCATCAATAACTAAATGTGAGGCACCAATTAATAGGATTAAATTGGTATAAGATAAATCCCAAACAAAGAGGAACATTAAAGCTACATGGATGATTACATGAATATACAACCAAACCGATTTTAATTTTTTCTTCTCTTTATCCTTTACCCATTTTTGTGGCTGCAAAAAGAAATCACCAATAAGATGAGCCAATATTAGTTTAAGAAGTAATATCATCATAATTGTGCTATTTTTTGTCTGTACATAGCGTCTAGTTCTAAAATTTCGTCTAGGTGAGCTCGTTTTTGTCGCTTACTTACGGCATCTTGGCTTATGCCAATAATCTCAGCTAACTCAGACTGAATCATATTTGGATGCTCTAAACTTAATTTTACTATTTCTGCGGAATTGGTCGTCCAATTGTCCATGGCAATAAGAGCTAGTCTAAAATAAAGATTAATTTCTTTGTTAAGTGTTTCGTTGCTTGTTTTTAATCTAAGATTCTGTTTCTTTTTTTTGAGTATTTCAAATGTTTCACCAGAAAAAACAAAGGCCTCACCATTAGACTCACTCACAGAAATACCTTGGTACTGCTTATTTCCAATACCGATAGACATTCTTACATCGAGTCCTTTTACAGTTTTTAAAAAAGCTTTTATATAAACAGCTGTTCTAAAACTATCAGTTTCATTACTGCATTCTAGTTGAAAACTATCACCTCTATAAATGTCATAAAAAGAGGCATCCTCAGTGAGTTCAGATAACGCTGTCTTTAAGGGTTTTAGCCACAAATCTTCATTTATAGCTTTACGGGATTTTATAATATCTCCTGTAATAACACTGGTCATAACAAATATCATTTATTCAAATATATGCCTTTTAAACGGAATAAACAAATTTATTCCTCAAAAACGGAATATTTTAAATTATGCCTTTTTTATGGAATATAAATTTAAAGCTTTTATTCAAGATCTTTTTCATGCCGTCTATTGCGGATGCCATATTCGGTCTCTGTTTTTTTAAACAAACCAATTAAAAGAAGTATTATTCCCAAAAAGCCAAAGATTAAGCACAAAAACAAGTTGAGGTCGTTGTTTTCTGAAAACATATAATCTGTAAATAAACCCACTATACAAAGGCAGATTAAGCTAATTCCAATGATTAAAATTCTAGCGTAATAGAACCGAAGTGTCCATTTGTAAATAGTGTCGATAGTTTTTTTATTCAAAATCTTCAGAAGCTCTTTTAATAATCTTCTCGGGTAATGCTTTTTTGGCTTTAGCGCCCATTTTTTTAATTTTTTCAACGCGCGAAATAAGATTGCCCTTACCTTCAACCAATTTATTCATAGCCGACGAATAGTCGTTTTTAGCAGCATCAATCTTTTTGCCAACACCTGTTAAATCGGTTACCAAGCCTTCAAACTTATCATAGAGTGCACCAGCTTGTCTCGCAATCTCAATAGCATTTTGCTGTTGCTTTTCATTGTTCCACATGGTATCAATAGTGCGCAACGTAGCCAAAAGGGTAGAAGGTGTAACGATGACAATATTTTGCTCAAAGGCTTTGTTGTAAAGTGTATTGTCTTCATTAATGGCTACAGCAAAAGCAGGCTCAATAGGAATAAACATCAACACAAAGTCTGGGGATTCTATATCATATAAATCGTGATAATTCTTAGCGGAAAGATCGTCAACATGTTTTTTATGGAATTTACATGCGCTTTTAGATACATACCTCTCTCCTCATCCTCGGCATTTACCAACCGCTCATAAGCCGTTAATGACACTTTAGAGTCAATAATCATTTTCTTAGAATCGGGAAGGTGCAATACCACATCTGGCATTACGCGACTTCCGTCGTCGCGCGTAAAGTTCTGTTGAACAAAATACTCTCTATCCTTTTCCAGTCCAGATTTCTCTAAAACACGCTCTAAAACCAATTCGCCCCAATTTCCTTGCGTTTTGCTATCACCTTTTAAGGCTTTTGTTAAATTGGTGGCTTCAAGTGCCATTTGCTGGTTGAGGTCTTTAAGTCCAAGTAGCTGTTCCTTTAAAGCCGAATGCATACTTATGCTCTCCTTTTGAGTGTCTTCAACTTTCTTTTCAAACGTTTTTATTTTCTCTTCAAGCGGATTGAGGATGTTTTTGATGTTCTCTTTGTTCTGAAGTGTAAATTTTTCAGATTTTTCATCCAAGATTTTTGAAGCCATCAATTCAAAATCCTTTCTGAGTTGTTCTTGTTGTTTGACTAACTCTTCGTCTCGCTTTAAATTTTGTTGCTGAAGGTTCTCATATTCGGTATTTCGTCTAGATAATTCGGTATTTAAAAAATCTTTTTCTTTTCTAATAGCTTCGCGATCCGTTTCAATTTTCTCTATAGTCTGCTTGAGTTCTCCAATGGTATTGTTAAGTTGTAGTTGGCGTTCTTCAAGGGCACTTTTGTCACCTTTGCTTTTTAGTTGTGCAAACTTAAGCCCAATAAATGCGCCAATTCCTGCCGAAAAAATGATAGCAATAAATAAAATGAGTGTGTCGTTCATGTTGAAAAAGAGAATTTATCAAAGATACATTTTTAGCTCGAAGTTTGAAGCATGAAGCCCGAAGATGAATAAGCTATTTCTTAACCCGAAAACTTCCGGATTTGTCATCAAACAAAATTAAATCTTCAGGAAAAAGGGATTCAAATACACCTTTTGAAATTAATTGACATGGCTGGTCACAAACGACATCATCCTTTCGCATTACAATCATAGTGTCACATAGCTGAATGGCTAAATCTATTTCATGTGAAGAAAATAAAATTGTTTTCCCGGTGTCTTTGGTGAGTTTTTGCAAGAGTTTTAAAATATAGGCTTTGTGATACATGTCGAGATGCGTGGTAGGCTCATCCAAAACAATCACATCTGTATCTTGAGCCAAAGCACGAGCAATCATTACCTTTTGTAACTGACCATCGCTGAGTTCGTAGCATCTTTTGTCTTTTAAATCAAAAATATTGACCTGCTTTAAAGACGAATTGATAATAGAATTATCTTTATCTGTTAAGTTGCCTATCCAATTAGTGTAAGGATGTCTTCCTAAAGCCACCAACTCATATACTGAAAGATTTTTTGAGGTTAATTGTTCAGTGAGCACAATGCTAAGCTGCTTTGCCAAATCTGTAGTAGAAGTGGATTTTAAATCTTTGTCATCTAAAAGAGTAGTCCCTGATAACGCAGGCTGTACTTTAATCAAGGTTCTTAAAAGTGTTGATTTTCCAATTCCATTAGCACCCACTAAACCAATAAGTTGCCCTTGTTGTAATTCAAAATTAATATTTGACGCCACTACGGTTTCAACTTTCTTGGTTTTGTAACCTATTGAAAGTTGTTCCGCTTTTAGGATGATATGTGATGCTTCATTTTTCATCTAAAACATCATTTTTCGTTGTCTTACCAATAACCAAATTACAACAGGCGCACCAACCAAAGCTGTTATGGCATTAATTGGTAAAGTGTAATCGCTTCCAGGAATTTGAGCAATACTGTCACAAATTAACATAACTATTGCTCCATATAAAAATACAGCTGGCAATAGCACTTTGTGATTTGAGGTTTTAAATATTTGACGTGTTAAATGCGGAATCGCCAAACCGATAAAAGCAATTGGGCCAGCAAAGGCTGTAATTGTTCCTGCTATAAGGCTAGTTGCTAAAATGATAATGAGTCGGCTTTGTTTTAAATTAAGACCTAAACTCTTGGCATAATTATCTCCAAGTAAAAGACTATTTAGACCTTTGATGGAGGCAATACTCAAAATAAGACCAACCAGGTAAATCCCGAAGAAAATCAATAACTCATCCCAAGATAAATTGCTCAAGCTGCCAAAACCCCAAAAAATGTATTGTTGTAATTGTTCTGCTGAACTAAAGTAGGAGAGTACACTAACCACAGCAGCCGTAATACTGCCAAACATTAAACCGATGATGAGAATAGCCATAGTATCTCGGACTTTGTTTGAAACCGCCAAAACAGCCAATAGTACCAAGAAACTGCCTAAACTCGCAGCAATGACAATACTCCATTTAGAAATAAGTGCTGTAGCAAAAAGACTTCCAAATAAACCAGAACCTAAAATCACTAAAGCAACACCAAGACTTGCACCAGAGCTGATGCCCAAGACAAATGGACCTGCTAAGGGATTTCTAAATAAGGTTTGCATTAACAATCCTGAAATTCCTAAACCAGAGCCAACCAAAATGGCTGTTATGGCTTTTGGCAATCTAAAATCGGTAACAATTACCTCCCAAGTGCTATTCTCTATAGTTCCGAAAAGACTACCAAAAATACTATCCATCGGAATACTAATAGAGCCTAAACTTATATTCACAAAAAAGCATAGCAATAAAATTACTGAGAGCGCTATGAATTGGTATTTGTAGTTGATTTTCATTATTTATAAGACCTCACAGGTTTTAAAACCTGTGAGGTCTCTAGTTTTATTTAAGGTTCTTAAAGAAATATGGAGTATAACCATCTAACAATTCCGGATGGCAAATTTTTATTAAATCCTTTAAGACCAAATCAGGTCTTGCTGTTCCTAATTCGTAATATAATACTCCACCGGTTTCTCCCTTTGCATTGGTAAATGAGAAAACGTTTTTTGTTTTAAAAGCTTCAAAATTTGTATATAAAGAACTCGCTTTTTTCAACTGCTCTAAGCTACTGTAATAGGATGGATTTAACCATATATCAGCATCTTTTGCTTTGTCTAGCACAGCTTCAAAGCTTAATGCTAAGCTTCCATTTCCAGTAGTGTCACTCCAAAGGTAGTTGACGTTGGCATCCTTTAAAAATTGTGCTTCAGGACTAGAGCCATTTGGTAAATACCAAACATCTTTATGCATGGCTCCACTTAAAACTGTTGGTTGCGTTTTGGCTTGCTTTGCAATAGATTTTGCTTCTAAATAATCTTTTTCGATGTTGTTAAAAATGGTATCCGCCTTTTGTTCTTGATTAAAAAGCACACCGAAAAATTTGATCCATTCTGCTTTTGCTAAAGCTGAAGATTCTACCCAATCGCCATTATAAATTACAGGAACACCAGCTTTTTTTATCGTTTCGAATGTTTTGTTTACTCCATCTACACCAAAACCAATCACCACATCTGGATTAAGCTCTAAAAGCACTTCGGTATTGATGCCTTCGTTTTTACCGAGTTCCCTTACTTTACCTTTATTGATTCGCTTTCTGGTTTTTTCTGAAGAAATATAGTCTGTTTCAGGAAAACCGACTAAAGTTTGTTCTACACCCAACAATTCTAAAGCAGGAATGTGAGTCGTGGATGTAACGACGAGCTTTGTAATATCATTTGTAATGACACCGTCATAAGCATCTCTAGGAAAAGTCATTTTTGATAGCTGTTCCTTAGAAGCAATAAGATATTTATAGTTTTTCTCAGCTTCAGGCCAAGGTGTTTCAATGGTTAAAATTTTATAATCTCTGTTGTCAGTTACTGAAAAGCCTTTGGCGTATTTTAAATTTATTGAACTTGTATCTAAGGGAGGAAGATCCCTTTTGATGCCTTTATCCTCTTTGCAACTGCTAAATAGAATTAAAATCGGTAAAAAAATATAGAGTGTTTTTTTCAAAATCATCAATTTCTTTCAAAAGTAATATTATTTAAAGTTTTGTGTCAATCATTAAACAAAATGTTTAGTTTTGCGCCGAAATTAGGTTCCAATCCTTAACCGATTGGATTAAAAGGGAATTTGGTGCGAATAAAATTTTCAATTCCAAAACTGTTCCCGCAACTGTAAGCTATAAAGCTTGTTATAACCTTCAATGTCACTGTGCCGAAACCTAGGTATGGGAAGACGAATAGCAAGACGCAAGTCAGGAGACCTGCCAATTTCAACATAGAAGTCAAACTTTCGGGATAAAAGTTTACATACTAATTTCAGTGTGTTCTCGAGCAATTAAATTTTAAAATGAACAAAACAAAAGTGTTTTGTAGCATACTTAGTTTAGGTATGCTATCTGTTGGATTTGCACAAAAAGAGCAAGATTCAGTAAAAGTTGAGCAGTTAGAGGAAGTGGTGGTTACGGACTCAAAATTTCAACTAAAACGAGAAAATTCGGGTAAGGTCATTACCAAGATTACCTCAGAAGATTTAGAAAAACTACAAGGACAGTCCATTGCCGAAATTATCGGTAGAACGGTTGGTGTAGAAATTAACGGTGTTCGCAGCAACGCTGGCCAGAACCTAAGTTATTTTATTCGTGGTGGACGTAATCGCCAGGTTTTAATACTTATTGATGGAGTACAGGTTACTGACCCATCTCAAATTGCCAATGATTACGATTTACGTTTGTTAAATGCGGACCAAGTAGAATCTATTGAGATTTTAAAGGGTGCATCGAGCACACTGTACGGAACAGGTGCTGCAACTGCTGTTATTAATATTAAACTCAAGGAAGCCTCAAAAAAAGCTATTAACTTGAGTTTGAGAAGCACATTGGGTACCAATCAATCTTCAGATGAAAATAATTATGCAATTGAGGATTTTAGAAATAGTGTTTCTGTAAATGGACAATTAGGTAAATTTAATTATTTGGCCAGCTTCGGACATCAATTTACAGACGGATTATCAGCAATAGAAGGTGGTACAGAGTCTGATGCTTTTAACAGTCACAATGGAAATGTAAAGTTGGGATATAAGTTCAGTAATGCATTTAAACTGACCACTTATGCAAGTTTTGATAACTATAAGGCCGATTTTGATGATAGTTTTGGTCTGACGGATGCAGACAATATTTCAATCTCCAAGCAATATAGAGTAGGCGCGTCACCAGAATTTAAATACAAACAGGGAAGCATCACCGTGAATGCTGCTTATAATGATGTTGAGCGCGAGATTGAATCTGGCTTTCCTTCACAGTTTAATGCCCAGAGTATAGTCGTAGATGCTTTTAATCGCTATAATTTTAGTGATACGTTCTACACTGTTTTGGGAATTAACTATCAAGATAACCAAATGGAGAGTTTTGCTATTCCTTTTGGTGAAACGGATTTTTAGTCAAGCAATAGACCCAGAAACTGCACAATTTACAATTACAGATCCATATGTAAACGTGGTTTATGTTTCAGATTTTGGATTGAATGTCAATGCTGGAGCACGATTAAATAATCACAGTGAATATGGGAATCACTTTGTTTATAGTGTAAATCCGTCTTATAAAATTGATTTGGATTTTGGTTACATAAAAGGATTAGCGAGTTATAGTACCGCTTTTATTACACCATCTTTATATCAATTGTTTGAGCCTAGTTTTGGAAATCCTGATTTAGAACCCGAAGAGAATCAAACCATTGAAGTAGGAGCAGAGGTTAATATTAAGGATAGAGCCACAATAAGCTTAGTTTACTTCACTAGAAATGAAGATAATTTTATTGATTTTGTAGATACTGGTGGTTTTGTGTTTCAATATCAAAATATTGAAAAATCTTTTACTGCTAGTGGTTTGGAACTGGTTGCACAAATAAAAGTGATTAAGGACATGAACCTTAATCTAAATGGAACTTACACAACTTTAGATGAAGACTTAAGTCTTAGGATTCCAGAAATTAAAGTTAATACGAGATTGGACTATGCGCTTTCAGAACTAATGCAAATAAGTTTGTCTTATCAATATAATGATGAGAGAGAAGATCTGGTATTTAACAATGAAACTTTTGAAAATGATTCAGTGACGCTCGATTCTTATGGGTTGCTGGATTTTTACATCAGCCATAAAATCATCAACAATAAAATGACAGTGTTTGCAAACCTTACAAACATTTTTAATGAAGACTATCAAGAACTTTTTGGTTTTACAACTAAGGGAAGGGGATTTAATTTAGGGTTTAACCTCATGTTGTAGTCAATGAAAAAAGCCGCTTTAAAGCGGCTTTTTTTTAGTCTTCAAACATTAGATTTTCAATTGGAGACTTTAGTTCTTTAGCACTAATTTCTTCAAGAATAGGAAAATCTATATTTCTATTAAAAGATCGATCTCCATTTGTAATGTCAGCTATAGCTGCAGCCAATAATGGTTCAGAAATCATACCTAAAGTTCCAAAAGTGCTTGGTGTTTCAACTATGTTAACATCTGGAGTTAACCCGTTTGTAGGTACTAAACCATCATTAACATTTGTAGAATTAGCAATAAGCGGAATTAGAGCGTAATTATGATTTCCATTAACATTGTTGCCATCAAACTCTTGTGAGTCAAATACAAGACGATTGGCTTGTGTTTTTCCTGCTGTCATATCACCAATATGCACAACTTCTATATAAGGTCTTAAACTGTTGATGATGAGTTCGCTTGCTGAGGCAGAACTTGATGATGTCAATACATATACTTTACTCAGATTTAAACTATTAATCGACGTGTTGTCTGACAATGCGTTTGTAAATTCGTAATTTCTATTCTGACTTTGCTGATTGTTATTATAGAATAGTTTTGAAAATACCTGTCCATTAAACTGACCAGTTACCATGCTTGCCAAATGAACGGCTGTTTGTATGTTTCCGCCTCCATTGTACCTTAAATCGATAACCAATTCTTGCACTCCAGCAGCCTGAAACTGACCAAAAGCATCATTTAATTCATTATCAAAATTGCTACTAAACCCATTGTACATCAAGTAACCAACATTAACATTTGTAAGGTTTAAGACTTGAGCAATATGAACAGGGTTTTCTGTATAGGCAGCTTTTGTTAAGTTTGTGCTTTCACCATTTAAAGTTATAGTGTCGTCATCTGCTTGCGGAGTTCCGTTATTATCATAGTCAGCAAAATTCAATGTATAAGAGTCCTGCCCTAATAGTGTATTAATATTTGATGTCGTAAGATCTGTTCCATCCACAGCTCTAAAAACCTGACCTCTTACTAGGCCTAAATTATCAGCAACACTATTGTTTAAAACTAATGTTATCGCACCAAACACTTCAGTCTGACTTCCAGGGACCAAATACAATCTAAATTCTATCCCATTACTAAGCGTTGTGCCTTGTTGGGCATTTATAATATCTAAATAATTTGGTACAATAACAGAGAAAGGATCTAGAGGTTCAAATATTAAAGTCTCAAAGAGATCTTCTGGAGTGGCAAAACCATTAAGATATTCTGAGTATTCTTCGGTTTTCTCGTATCTATCATCAATACCGTTAATGCCAAATCTATCGTTGGATAAGTCGGGTACTTGATTGGGTGAATTATACAGATAATAAGCATTCATTCCTTTCCAGACAAAATCATTGATGTCTGAATTTGCAATGGCATTATCATCTAAATCTTCAAAACAGCCTGTTAAAACAAAGGTAAAGGCGCACAGTAGTGCAATAAGACTAAACTTTTTCATCATTTTCTTTTTTATAGCGTTTTTTACATCTGTCTGTAAAACTCTAAATTTACTTACATTATTATAAATAAAAAAACTTTGTAACAAATTGTAATGTGTATCGTCGTAGTTATGAAGGCAAGTAAAATTGTATTCAACCACCAATCAAAAAAGTAATGAAGCAGGCAGATTTTGTAAGCTTAGTGATGCCATTTAAGGATAAGGTATTCCGTTTGGCAAAACGTTTACTGGTTTCTCGTGAAGAAGCTGAGGATGCTACGCAAGAAATACTGCTGAAATTATGGAGAAATAAAGAGAAGATAAGTGAATACAAAAATGTAGAAGCCTTCTCAATGACAATGACAAAGAATTTTTGTTTGGATCGGTTAAAATCCAAACAGGCACAAAATTTAAAGATCGTTCATAGTAATTATACTAATAACGACTCGTCATTACAAAAACAAGTAGAAGCTAGAGATAGCGTGGATTGGGTTTCTAAGATAATGGAAGACCTTCCGGAACAACAAAAAATAATAGTGCAATTAAGAGATATAGAACAGTACGATTATGCAGAGATAGCAGAAATGCTAGAAATGAACGAAACAGCAGTACGAGTAAATTTATCCAGGGCACGTAAAACAATAAGAGAAAAATTGACTAATACACATCAATATGGTATTAAATAATATAGAAAAACTATTAGAAAAGTATAACAATGCTGAGACATCGTTAGCCGAAGAAGCGCAACTGAGAGCTTATTTTGAGAGTGATAATGTAGCACCACATTTAGAACATTACAAACCAATGTTCCTATACTTTTCGCAATCGCAACAAGAGCAGTACACTAAAGACGTTCCATTAAAACCTAAGAGAACAAAATTGTATCAATGGATTTCTGTCGCAGCAGTTGCTGTTCTTATGCTTGGAATTTTCATTCCTAATTGGGGTGGAGAAACAGATCCTTGGGAAAAATATACAGCTGAGGAACAACAATTGTATTTAGAAACTAAAGCAGCTTTGGCGATGCTCTCAGATAAGTTTAATGACGGAACATCAAGTATCAATGCACTAGACTTAGCTTCTGAAAACTTTAATGTAGGCTTAAATAAAGCGAGCCACATTGCAGAATTTAGTGAAACAACAAACAAATTATTAAAGAATTAATTATTAAAAATTAAAAACAGGAAATCATGAAAAATTTAAAGAATTTTCACGAATACTTAAAAAATGGAAGTATCATGAGTAAAAAAGCAATTTTAATCATCGCAGTAATGCTTACATCAATGACCTCATTCAGTCAGAGTGTTTTTGACAGATTTGAAGATTTAGAAGGTGTAACTTCGGTTATCTTAAATCAGAAAATGTTCAAAATGTTAGCGACTATGGGTATAGATATGGATGACCCAGAAATGAAGGAATATGCTGAGATGGCAGCAAGCATTACAGGATTTAAAGTGTTTACTACAGGAGACGAAAGTATCTCAGCAGATATGAAGGCTACCGTAGATAAGTATTTAAAATCATCTGACTTAGAAGAGTTAATGCGTATTAAGGATGGTGAACAAACCGTTAAGTTTTACGTAAAGGAAGGTAAGGATGAGAACCATGTAAAGGAATTATTGATGTTTATTTCTGGTCTAAAGGAAATGACTAAAGGTGAGAATATAGAAATCAATGGCGAAAAGCGTGAGTTTGAAACTGTAATTATGACCTTAACTGGTGATATAGATTTGAGACAGATTTCAAAAATCACAAATCAAATGGATTTTCCAGGTGGAGAGCAGTTAAAGAAAGCTGGCGAAAAGAATGACTAATAAGATCATGATACAATCAATCAAAAAATCAATGGTAGTGTTGCTTTTGGCTGTGGCTTTTACAAGCTGCAACCAAGGGCCAACATTGCAAACCTATTTTGTGGATAATGAGCTAAAACCAGGTTTTATATCTGGTGACATACCTGCAAGTTTTATCGATGTTGAAAAAGTAGAACTCACAGATGAGCAAAAAGAAGCTTATGAGTCTGTTGACAAACTTAATATTTTAGCTTTTACCCTTGGAGAAGATAATAAGGAGGAGTATAAAGTGGAGCTAGAAAAAGTTAAAGCTATTTTGAAGGACTCAAAATATCAGGAACTGATGCGAGGTGGTAACACTAAGGATGGTAAGTTTATGGTGAAGTTTATAGGTGATGTAGAGAATATAGATGAACTTATTGTCTTTGGAAATGCAAATGATAAAGGTTTTGTCGTAGCAAGAGTTTTAGGTGATGATATGAATGCTGGTAAGTTAATGTCCTTGCAATCCGTATTGAAAGACATGAACTTTGATGACAGCAATTTAGAGGTAATAAAAGACTTTTTTAAATAAACTGACAATATTTATTTAAAATGTTAATGCGAATCGTCTTGGGGAATTTCTTCAGGATGATTTTTTTTATCATTATTCTTAAGGGCATGGATGAGTGCAATAACTAGCAAAACCGCAAAACCTGTAAATAATAAGGCTTTCATTATAAAATAATCTAGAACATCAAATAAGCCAGCTACAAAAAAACCAATGCTAACAAAAGCAACGATGCAAAGCGCTATGGAATTTCTATTTATTGGAAATAACTTCATATACCCGTATAATTACTTGGTGTAATTCTCTTGAGTTCAGATTTAATGGCATCCGAAACCTCTAATGTATCAATAAAATTTGAAATGGATTTTTGCGTAATGGCTTCATTGGTTCTCGTCAACCCTTTTAATGCTTCATAAGGATTTGGATAACCTTCGCGCCTTAATATTGTTTGAATCGCTTCAGCCACAACAGCCCAATTGTTTTCAAGATCTTGTGCAAATTTAGCCTCGTTCAACAATAACTTGCCCAAACCTTTTAAAGTGGATTTAAAACCAATAAGGGTATGGCCAAAAGGTACACCAACGTTTCTTAACACTGTACTGTCAGTAAGGTCGCGCTGTAATCTCGATATCGGTAATTTTGCTGATAAATGCTCAAAAATGGCATTGGCAATACCTAAGTTGCCTTCGCTGTTTTCAAAATCTATTGGGTTTACTTTATGAGGCATAGCAGAACTGCCCACTTCGCCTTTTTTGATTTTTTGTTTAAAGTAATCCATAGACACGTAGGTCCAAATATCTCTATCTAAATCTATGATGATGGTGTTGATGCGCTTTAAGGCATCAAACAAAGCTGCAGCATGGTCATAATGTTCAATTTGAGTCGTTGGGAACGAATGCTGTAAACCTAATTTCTCCTGAACGAATTTTGTTCCGAAGGCTTTCCAGTCAATATTTGGGTAGGCTACTTTGTGCGCGTTGAAATTTCCGGTTGCACCACCAAATTTTGCAGCACTTGGTACATCATTCAATAAATTAAATTGTTCCTTTAGTCTTACTGCAAAAACCTCTATTTCTTTACCCAATCGTGTTGGTGACGCTGGTTGCCCATGTGTTCTTGCCAACATTGGTATATCTGACCATTCTTTGGCTAACGCTTCAATTTTCTCTAATAATGTATGGTATTCCGGAACATAGACATCATTCATAGCTTCCTTAATACTTAAAGGAATAGCTGTATTATTAATGTCTTGAGATGTTAATCCGAAGTGGATAAATTCTTTATAATCCGCTAAATCCAAGGCATCAAATTTCTCTTTTATAAAGTATTCAACCGCCTTTACATCATGATTGGTAACCTTTTCAATCTCTTTAATCGCAGAAGCATCAACAGGTGTAAAATTCCTATAAATAGCCCTTAGGTCATCAAAAACAGAATGCGAAACAGACTCTAGTTGAGGTAGTGGCAATTCACACAAAGCGATAAAATATTCAATCTCTACTAAAACACGATATTTAATCAATGCTTCTTCAGAAAAATAGTTGCCTAAAGCTTCTACTTTAGATCTATATCTGCCATCTATTGGTGAAATTGCGCTAAGTGCCGTAAGTGCCATTTGAGTTGGTTTTTTGAAGCGTCAAAGATAGCAAAGTTAGCTAGAAGCACGAAGCGTGGAGTCATAAGTTTTTGTAATTTGGTATTTAGTTTTTGGGTTTTAGTTTTTTTAGGATATGTCTTGCTCTTGCTTTAAATCCTGAGCTCTGCATCTGAAAGTCGCGTTCTAAAATCATTGCTAATTCTGGATGAATCCAATCATATTCATTACCGAGTAGATACAAAGAGTTCATGGAATAGGCTTTGGGTGCAATTTTTTCGTCATTGATCATCCAATCAAAACAGGCTTCAACAATTTTCTCTTTGTGTTGTTCAGTTAGTACAGATTTAATTTTATTGTCATACTTTGAGTAGTAATCTTTGATAAGATATTCACAAACTTTGGCTACTGGTCTAACGGCAGGATCTAAATGTACTTTCGCAATATTTTCCGTAAATAAATTGAGATGTGGAATAATGGCTTCTAGTTTTTCGCCGCACATAAACTCAAAAACCCAAGCGGCTCTGCACGAAATTTTATCATCAACTTCAAAAAGAATTTCTATGAGTGGTTTTACTAATTCCGGATTGGCAATAACTAGATTTGCATAGTGCAAGCGCTTTTCGCGCGAATGATTCACGTAGTTAAGTTCATTATATAGTTGGTCTTTCGTCAAAATAGAAAAAGCTTTTTAGTTTAATTTTGATTAGCTTCGAAGTATAAATTTATCAATTTTACCGCTAAAAAATAGTTTCGGATAAAAATGAATTAATTTTATTTAGAATTTATCTAAATAATTTTTATTTCCACTCATTCGTGTGTAATTTTGCAACATCATACTAATAAAATTAGATACTAAACATCAATTGAGCTTAAAGAAAGTTATTTTATCTGCTTTTATTTTAATGGTTATAGGTACCGTATTAGAATTGTATCTTTTGGATCATTATGAAAGTCTTTCACAACTTATTCCAATACTTTGCACTGGCTTAATTAGTTTAACTGTAATTCTTCTAATTTTTTATAGAACTAGATGGATAAAGAACTTTTTTAAATGGCTTCTTTTAATTACTGCACTTAGTGGTATTTATGGCTTTTATTTACACCTAGATGCTAATTTTGAGTTTGAACGTGATATGAAGCCTACAGCAAATAATTGGGATCTGTTTATTGAGAGTTTGTCTGGTGCATTACCAGCATTGGCACCTTTTAGTATGGTAGTTTTAGCATTAATTGGATATTCATATTTAATACTTATAAATCAAAAATAATGAAAAATATAACAAAGTTACTCGTAGTATGCGTTTTAATAGGCCTAAGCTTAACATCTTGTAAAAATTCGAATGAAGAAAAACAAGAAATGAACAACTCAGCTGAAACGACGGAAAAAGAAATGACAAAAGAGACAGAAGCTGAAACTAGTACAGTTTTAAATGCAAATCTTGCTACCGAAGCCGATTTGAATGCATTAGGACTATCTTCAGAAATCGTTTCTCAAATTTTAGAAAAAAGACCTTTTGTTGATATGAAAGATTTAGATGCCATGCTTGAAGGAGAAAATAAAGAAGAACTTTATAAAAAAATGTTCGTTCCCTTTAATCTAAATACAACTGCTGAGGCTGATTTTAAGATGATTCCTGGTGTTGGAGATAAAATGGCGCATGAGTTTGAAGAGTACAGACCATACGTTAGCATAAAGCAGTTTAAGAGAGAAATTGGTAAGTACGTAGATGATGAGGAAGTAGAACGCTATTTAAACTATGTGTTCGTTCCTGTAGAATTAAACACGGCTTCAGAAGAAGATATTAAGGCACTGCCAGGTGTTGGCAATCGTATGGCGCACGAATTTGAGGAATACAGACCTTACAAAAACCTGGACCAATTTAGAAAAGAAATCGGGAAATACGTTGATGATAAAGAGCTTAAGCGTCTCGAGCGTTTTGTTTATTTAAAGGATTAGAAAACACATAATGTATTCTACATCTAAATATTTATACACTATTCACTTTAATTTAAAAGGTTGTTATGTCAAATAGCAACCTTTTAATTATTGGTTTTGTCTGGCCAGAGCCCAACAGTTCTGCTGCAGGAAGTCGGATGTTGCAGCTTATAGAGCAGTTTCAAAAGCAAGGTTTTGACATTACATTTGCTTCTGCGGCAAAACCATCTCAAAACACCTTTGATCTTTCAGGTATTGGTGTTAAAACCCGAGCTATCGTATTAAATGATTCGTCTTTTGATATATTTATTACAGAGTTGAATCCAGAGGTTGTGGTGTTTGACCGCTTTATGACTGAGGAACAGTATGGCTGGCGCGTGGCAGAGTATTGCCCAAATGCACTACGAATTTTAGATACGGAAGACTTTCACGGCTTAAGAAAAGCTAGGGAATTGGCTTTAAAGGATGGAGTGGAAGTGACTGTTGAACATTTGCAAAACGATACTACCAAACGTGAAATTGCCAGTATCTACCGATGTGACTTAAGTTTAATGATTTCTGAGGCTGAAATCGAAATTCTGACGAAACAGTTTAAAATAGATAGAGATTTGCTCTATTATTTACCGTTTTTATTACAACCAATTTCCGAAGATGAAATAAAAGAACTACCAACTTTTGAAGATCGACAACACTTCATCACCATCGGTAATTTTTTACATCCACCAAATTATGATGCGGTTTTACATTTAAAGCAAACTATCTGGCCATTGATAAGACGAGAACTACCAAAAGCAGAATTACATATTTATGGCGCTTACGAATCCCAAAAAGTATCACAACTACATAATGAAAAACAAGACTTTTTAATTAAAGGCTTTGCCGAAGATGTCAATGAAGTGATGCAAAAGGCTAAAATATGCTTGGCACCATTGCGTTTTGGAGCAGGACTCAAAGGTAAACTCGTTGATGCTATGCAAAATGGTACACCGTGTGTTATGTCTAGTATTGCAGCAGAAGGTATGTTTGGCGAAATGGAAGCAAATGGATTTATAGAAAATGATGCTAAAGCATTTGCTACTAAAGCTATTACATTATACAACGACTCTAAAATCTGGCATAACAAGCAAGAGAATGGATTTACAGTAAATAATGAGCGCTTTAATAAAACGAGTTTTGAAAGTGAGTTTTCTCAGAGAATAACCGATCTAAAAGCGAATTTAAAATCACATCGCCAAAATAACTTTATTGGGAATTTGTTGCAACATCAAACCTTGCAAAGTACTAAGTATTTGAGCAAGTGGATTGAGGCTAAGAATAAAACTAAATATTACTAGGAATTTAATCTTGGAATACGTGTAATAATAGTTGCGTGGGCTGGCACGAACCATTACAAGTACATAATTAACTGGAAAATCCGCGAGGATTTTCCGAATAGGCTTGTGCCAAGCAATTATTTTTACATGGTGTTGCCAGTAGTTTTTATTCTGTTATTATTAGTTCGTTGATTTTTTCAGCAGTAGAGGAATTAATACTTACTCTACTTTTTACTTTGACTTCCTCATACGAAACAAATCCGTATCCATCTTCTCGATTGTAAGATTCATACACTTCAATTTTGTCAATAATTCCGTCTTTATCGTAATAGACTTTAAATTTTGTTTCAAGACCGTCTTTTGTTAGTTGTAATTTTTCTATTTCAATGGAACGTCCAAGTTCGTCATATGTTCGAATCTCTTTTTTTGAGTAATCTTCTCCATCATTGTAATAAGTTTGAAATATTCCAATTCTCTTGTTATCTGAATAAGTATATTTCCATTCCCATCTCAATTTACTGTCGTGAATTTGTTGAAGACTAACTAATTGCTTTTTGTCATTATATTTTCTCTGATAATAATATGTTGAGTCAAAAATGACTCCTTGATATTCACTTTTTTCGTTATACCAGTAATCGGTTTGAGTAAATATCGTGTCGGATTCAATTTCATACATTTTTTCCGAAATAATTTTTGACTTGGTGCTATCTAAATCAAACTTGATATAATATTGGTATGAAATGTTTTTGTTGTAATCAGTTTCCCAAACGTCGATTTTTGATTTTATTCCATTCTTGTCATAGTTGTATATATGAATTCTATCTATTAGCCTTAAATCGGTATTGTGGTGTTTTCCGAACCCTATCGATTTCAATAAATTCCCTTTGGAATCAAAGTACATTCTCAAATAAGGTCGGTTTTTTCTATTCGTTTTCTTTTTGGTTAGTTCATAATCTGCATTTCTTTTAAAAAAATGTCTAATTAATTGAACTTCTATTTCGCCAACTTTTTCAGCTGGTTTCTGTCCAAATAAGAATGAGCTAATCGTTAAAAAAGCGATAAAGATTGTTTTTTTCATTTTCTATTAGTCTTTATCAAATTTAATTCAGCTACATTATTATAAAAAACAGTAATGAGTAAATAGTCTATTTGATTGAGTAAATACGTAAAATTGAGGTTTGGTCAAATTACTGGCAATGTCTCTGATAAAAAATCGTTTCAATGTTTTTTATCAAGCGTTAACGAAGTTAGCTGAAAATTTTTACAAAGTCAAGTTTCAATAAAACCATTTGCAAAACCCAATAATGTAAAGTATATTTGTCATATAGTAAAAATAATTTTACTTAATAGAAAATATATTTGTCAATTATGAATGCAAAGAAACTAATGGATTGTGAGCGTACCAAAATCGAAAAATGGTCTGAATTTCAGTTACCAAATGTTTGGAAATTAAGAGGTACAATTATTTGTCTTCTGATTTTTGGAATTATGATAGCTTTAAAATTTATAGATAATGAGCCCTTATGGCTCAAGGATGTTTTGCGAAAAGGGTTGCTGGTGGGACTTTTAATCGTAACCTTATCTAAAGAGAAAATAGAAGATGAAATGGTTACAACATTGCGATTTAAGGCTTACACTTTGGCATTTATTATGGCTGTTATGTACAGTTTAATTCAACCTGTTGCAGACTATATCGTAAACAATTTTATTTATGAGGCGTCTAAGCACAATGATTTTAGTTACTTTCAGGTCTTGTCTTTTATGCTAATTATCCAAATTATGTTTTTTGAAATATTAAAACGTAACAGATAATGGAAAATACAATTA
This sequence comes from Winogradskyella sp. MIT101101, assembly GCF_047126865.1. NCBI lineage: Bacteria > Pseudomonadati > Bacteroidota > Flavobacteriia > Flavobacteriales > Flavobacteriaceae > Winogradskyella > Winogradskyella sp. MIT101101. Next base: position 3,346,030 of record NZ_CP138982.1, read on the forward strand.
AAGTAGAACGTGCCATTTTAGATTTAACCCAAGATGATTTGGCAAAGAAAATAGGTGTTTCTCGTCAAACCATTAATTCCATTGAAGCCAATCGTTATGTGCCTTCTACGGTTTTGGCTTTAAAATTATCAGAAGTTTTTGGTAAGCCAGTGAACGACTTTTTCAAATTGAGTAAAGATGATTAATTTAATGGGCTTTTTGGTTTCAATATTGATTAATTGCTGAATAATTCTTATTTAGAATTAGGTTTTGCCGCTTCAACTTCTGCCCAAGTGTCCCAAATGTCTTTTAACAACGCTTTAAACTGGGTACTATCTTTAGTTTTTTCAATACTATCAAACAATACGTGCATTTCCCCTCTTAAATCAGAATATGCTTTTGTAAATTCACCCATACGGTCCCAAGCAGAAATGTGGCCTTCAAAAGCGGTACTGAATGCCTCTGGACAACCTTCAAAATTAAGATTTTGCATGGCATTAGTGTAATTTTCAATGGTCTGATGCAACGTTATTGTTTCACACTCATGATTTCTAGTTTTACCAAGTTCACTATCCTTTGCTAAAACAGATTCAATACAATCCGTTTCATTTATTGTAGTATTTGCTTTTTTGCTGTTTTGGCAACAGTACAAAGACAACAAAAAGAGAATTGTATAAAGTTGATTCGTTTTCATATCGTATCGGATTTTAAAATGGTTAATAAAGCTTTCATGCCTTCTGTGGCAGATTTAGCTATAACATTCAGATTACCATCATTGCTTATAGCTGGTCTAGGATCTATATAATAAATGACAGTGTCTGGTTGTACATAATTAATTAAACTAGCAGCAGGATACACTTGCATACTTGTGCCTATAATGATAAGAATATCAGCAGTGTAGCAAATTTTAACGGCAGTTTCGATCATAGGTACATCTTCGCCAAACCAAACAATATGAGGGCGTAATTGATAACCTTCATTACACAGATCACCAAGATTAATATCTTCAGTCCAAGTTTTAATGTCGTTAGGGTTGCCAGTACTTCTTATTTTCAGTAATTCACCATGTAAATGCACCACATCAGTACTTCCAGCACGTTCGTGCAGATCATCTACATTTTGCGTAATAATGGTCACCTTGTAATCTTTTTCTAGCGCAGCTAAATCTCTATGTGCTTGGTTGGGTTCTACTTCTTTTAGCTGTCGTCTTCTTTGGTTATAAAAATCTAAAACCAATTCAGGGTTTTTTCTAAACCCTTCAGGTGAAGCTACTTGCATAACATCATGTCCTTCCCAAAGGCCATCATGGTCCCTAAAGGTTTTAACACCACTTTCGGCACTCATACCAGCTCCTGTCAATACAACGATGTGTTTTTTTTTGTGTTGGCTCATAATGTCATTAAATGAGTTAAAATAGATTGCTTTATAGCAAAGTTAATCTTTGATTTTAATATAAGTTTAGACTAAATCTCAAAAACAATTATACTTATGAAAAACATTTTAAAATTTACAATAATATTTTTTATCACATTAGGCTTTACAAGTTGTAGTCTAGATGATGACGGAAATGTTATTGGTCCGACAGGCAATTCCAAAACTTACGCGTTAGTGTCCGTAGATGACCCTAATATTTTTGGAACAGCCAGATTTATAGAAAATAGTAATAATTCTACGACCGTTGAGTTAGAGCTTGTAGGAACACCAAGTGGTGGAATGCATCCTGCTCATATTCATTTTAATACTGCTGCAGAAGGTGGTGATATCGCCGTAACCTTAGGTACTGTTGATGGTTCTACTGGATTTAGTACGGTTATTGTTAGCGAATTAGATGATGGTAATCCGATTACCTATGATCAATTAATAACATTTGATGGCTACATTAATGTACACTTAAGTGCCAGTGATTTAGGAACACTAGTGGCGCAAGGTGACATTGGCGAGAATGAATTGACAGGAGAGTCTAAGGTATATGCACTAGACTCGGTAGATGATCCTGCGATTTCTGGTACGGCTACGTTTCAGGAGCGAGTTAACGGTGAAGCTTTAGCTACCATCGATTTAGAAAATACTACAGATGGAGCTATGCATCCAGCGCATATACATGCTAATACAGCTGCTGAAGGTGGTGATATAGTATTTACGTTTAATTCTATTGATGGAACCACAGGTATGAGCAAAACCAATGTAGATGCTATTGCTTACGTGGATATTTTAGACTACGATGGTTACATTAACGTTCATTTAAGTTCAAGTGACTTAGGAACGCTAGTTGCCCAAGGTGATATTGGACAGAATGAATTGACAGGAGAGTCTAAAGTGTACGTACTAAATTCAGTTGATGTACCTACAGCTTCTGGTACTGCAACCTTTGAAGAGCGTGTTAATGGTGAAGCTTTAGCAACTCTCGATATAATTAATAGTGTGGATGGTGAAATGCACCCAGCACATATACATGCTGGTAGTGTTGCTACTGCACCTGGAGCAATTTTATTTACTTTTAATTCTGTAGATGGTACAACTGGTGTTAGTAAAACCAATGTATCTGCCTTAGATGATGATACTGCATTTGGTTATGACGATGTTCTTACTGCAGATGGCTATATCAATGTACATTTTAGCGCAGCTAATTTAGCCACCTTAGTTGCTCAAGGAGATATTGGTATTAATGAATAATACATTTCAATATTTTATATTAAACCTAGCTTTACGGCTAGGTTTTTTTATTTTTATCCTATGTCAGATTTAAAACTTCTCAATCACTTAGAGTCCTATCTCACTGAGCACAGAAAACAACGGTTTCAAAAGGTTTTAGCACAGCGCACTAAACATTTTACTGTAGCAACAGAAGATGTCTATCAACTCCACAATACAAGTGCTGTAATTCGTTCTTGTGACGTGTTTGGCATACAAGAAGTAAATGTTATCGAAGAAGTGAACTCCAAACGTATTGATAGGGAGATTGCCATGGGAGCCCAAAAATGGGTGGATCTAAACCGATATCACTCCACAAAATCCTGTATAGAAGATTTAAAATCCAAAGGTTATCAAATTGTAGCGACAAGTCCACATGCCGAAGATTGTGATCTTATTGATTTCGATATTACCCAAAAATCTTGTTTTTTCTTCGGAAGGGAAACCGAAGGGCTTTCGCAACACGTTTTAGATGAAGCGGATTGTTTCTTAAAAATTCCAATGGTTGGTTTTACTGAGAGTCTTAATATTTCTGTATCTGCTGCAATTATTCTACAGCATGTCACTTCAAAATTGCGTAAATCTGAAATCGATTGGAAATTGACTGAAAAGGAATGGATTGAAAAACGATTCGACTGGATTAAAAAAACCATTAAAAATTACGACTCCATCGTAGAACGATACCATTCACAACACTAATTTTCGTAACTTTAAGAACTAACTAAAACCAAAAGATTATGATGATTGTTCTTTACGTCGTCCTTGCCGTTTTTGCGCTTATAATAATATTGGCATTAGTCACTCCTAAAACCTACAGCGTAAGCCGCAGTGTAACCATTAACAGACCAATATCGGAAGTATTCAATTATGTAAAATTCACTAAAAATCAAAATGATTGGTCTCCTTGGAAGAAGAAGGACCCAAATATGACACAGGAATTTATAGGGACTGATGGTGAGGTCGGTTTTATTTCTAAATGGGAAGGAAATAAAGAAGTAGGCACGGGAGAACAGGAAATAAAACGAATTGTTGAAAATGAACTTATAGAAAGCCAGCTACGCTTTTTTAAGCCTTGGAAGTCGCAATCCGATGCATATCTTGGTGTTAAATCCGTAGATGTAAACACCACAAAGGTCACTTGGGGATTTTCAGGTGTTAATAAGCCGCCTTCAAATATTTTCTTCTTGTTTTTTGATATGGATAAAACCGTTGGAAAGGATTTTGAAGAAGGTCTAAATGATTTAAAACAAATATTGGAGTCTAAATAATAAAAATCATGCCAGACAAGTTAGAGTAATGAGGTTAATTGAACTCTATTTTCATATGGGTTTCGACTGCGCTCAACCTGACAGAGAAGTAATAAACAGTAAGAATAAAAAATAAACAATAGCAAAATGATAGGATGGTTCGAAATTCCGGTTAACGACATGAGTCGTGCAAAAAAGTTTTACGAAACCGTATTTAAGGTAGAAATTCAGGAAGTGGATTTTGGCGGTATGTTAATGGGTTGGTTCCCCAATCACAATGATGGTCATGGTGCCACAGGCACATTAATTAAGCAAGAGTCTTATATTCCAAGTCAAGAAGGGACATTAGTCTATTTTATGTGTGAGGATGTGCAGAATGAATTGGATAGAATAGAAGCTGCAGGCGGAAAAATCTATCAGCCAAAAACTAAAATCTCAGACGAACACGGTTTTATGGGAGCTTTTATAGATACTGAAGGCAATAGAGTTGCCCTTCATTCCAGTAAATAGGAATTAAGCCTTATCCTTTTTCTTTTTACGGTCTTTACTGCGTTGAATCACTTTGTATTCTTCGTAGCATTCACTTATGGCATCTAAAATTTGAAGATCGTTAGCCGTATTTATAAAGTCTTTGGAATAGTTACATTGATTCACGATTTCATCCAAATCATACTTGGTCACTTGAAGCAATACCATCAACATTTCCCTGTCAAAACGCTTAGCGAGCTGATTTCTAATCTCGTCATCTTCCTTAATCTTTTTAAGCTTGTGCATCTCGTTTGGTTTCTTTCCAAACATATTATAGAGGAAGTCTGCAGGATTAAAGATTGCGCCCAAAACTTTAGTGGCAATATTCGGTTTCCCACCTTCATAAGCTTTACCGTATAAACCAGAAATTCTGTATTGGTTGTTATTGCGAATAGGAACCTGTTTCATATCCACTTCTAAATAACCCGTAAGTTCAAGGGATTTCACCGTAACTTCTTCTAGCGCCAATGCCAATTCGGTCATAACTATTTCAGTATTTCCAAATTTTAACCAGTCATTGGTTACACGGACTTTGATGGATTTATAGCCTAGATACGATAAGTGCAAGGTATCATTGGCTTTAGCCTTAATCTCAAATTCACCGTTTTCATCCGTAGCCACACCTACAACTTGGTTAATATTCACAATATTAACATCACTTAAAGGCTCTTCTGATGTAGAACTTACAATAGTTCCCTTAACCGTCTCTGGCGTTTTTGTGGCTGTACTGTCTTGGCTATAGCTGTAAACTGTAGTAAAACAAAATAATATAATTAGTAAATACCGCATTTGTGTCAATTACGTTGTAAAGGTACTAAACAAAACGGATTTTAACATATCGCTATTGCGATTTGACTTAATATTAACAAATTAGGGCTTTGCCCTAAATCTCAAAAAACATAAACTAAAAACCAAATTCCAATACATGTAGTACATATTGGAATTTAGTCTTTGTAATTTAAATTTTATTAACGTCTAGAACGTCTTGGTCTATCAGAAGCCGACTTTGAACGTCTCGGCTTTGGATTATCAGAACGCTTTCTATCGTTTCTGTCTGAATCACCACTTCTGCGAGAACGTCTTTCGCTTCTTGGTTTATCATCACGTCTGCGTCCACCTCCTCGTCGATCGTCGCGTTTTCCACCACGGTTTCTGTCGCGTCTTCCACCACCACTACGGCCTCGGTTTTCACTGACTTCTACGTTTACAAAACGACCATCGTGTTTGTAATCCGTAAAGAATGCCAAGACTTTTTCCCGAAGTGCTTTTTCGGTATTAAAGAATGAAAAACTATCCTTTACGTCTACTTTAAAAACATCATCTCTGCCTAGTTCTAAAACTTCTTTTAAGAAATCCTTTAGCTTCATCCAATCGTAACCATCTTTTCGACCTACATTGATAAAATAACGCGTGTCATTAGATGATTTACCATAATCGCGTCCTCCGTCAGAATCTCTCGAATCTGAAACGGCCAAATCTTTCGATTTTTGGTAGTAATTAAAGAAGCGCGAAAATTCCACCGAGAAGAATTTTTTAATCAACTCGTCTTTGTCGGTATCTTCAAACAGTTCATTGATACTGTCTAAGTACTTATCAATTTCATGACTAACTTCTGTATTGTGAATTTTATTTGCTAAGCTCATTAATTGCACTTCGCAGATTTCCATACCTGAAGGGATGTCTTTCTTTTCGAACTGCTTCTTAATAATGCGCTCTATACTTTTTATTTTTCTAACTTCACTTTTAGACACAATCACCATAGAGACACCAGTTTTACCTGCACGTCCTGTACGACCAGAACGGTGTGTATAGGTTTCAATCTCATCTGGTAGTTGGTAATTGATAACGTGTGTAATGTCATCTACATCGATACCACGAGCGGCAACATCTGTAGCCACAAGCATTTGAATCTGCTTGTTTCTAAAGGATTTCATCACCAAATCACGTTGATTTTGGCTTAAATCTCCATGTAATGCTCCAGCAGAGTAACCATCTTCAATTAAGTTTTCGGCTACTTTTTGGGTATCACGCTTGGTTCTACAGAAAATTACAGAGAATATATCTGGATTAGCATCTGCCAAACGTTTTAAGGCTTGGTAACGGTCTCTGGCATTGACTAAATAATACTCGTGCGAAACGTTGCTTGTACTTTCGTTTTTGTTTCCTACCGTGATTTCAATAGGATCGTACATAAATTTTTTGGCAATGCTAGACACTTCCTTAGGCATCGTAGCCGAAAATAACCATGTACTTTTATCTTCTGGAGTATGTGAAAGGATATCGGTAATATCTTCATAAAAGCCCATGTTCAGCATTTCATCAGCTTCATCCAATACGCTGTATTGAATTTTAGAGATATCCACCAGTTTTCTACTGATCATATCCTTCATACGACCTGGTGTCGCTACAATAATCTGTGCACCACGCTTCACTTGTTTGGCTTGGTCAGTAATGCTTGCACCACCATAAATGGCAACAACGTTTAAGCCTTTACAGTATTTACCATAAAGCTTAAGCTCGTTGGTAATTTGTAAACAAAGCTCACGCGTCGGTGAAAGGATAAGCCCTTGTGTGGTTCTACTATCTACGTCAATTTTTTGTAGCATCGGGAAACCAAAGGCTGCCGTTTTACCAGTACCTGTTTGTGCCAATGCCACAAGGTCGCTTTCTTTTTCTAATAAAATTGGGATGGCTTTGTCTTGGACTTCACTAGGTGTTTCAAAACCTAAATCCGTAATAGCCTTAAGAAGGTCTTCATTAAGACCCAATTCTTGGAATGTGTTCATTCTAATAAGTAAGTATTCGATAACGTTATGCAGTGTTACATAAGAAGTGTATCGACATACTTAAACCTTAGACTTCCGGTAACACATCCTCACTCTGAGGAGTACTCAAAATACAATCTTTTGATTTTGAAGGTGCAAAGGTAGGGGAATTAATTGGATTGGCAATTTTTGGGTTTGGTTATCACTAATAATCACTATTAGCTAACGGTTTTTATTCAATTATTTTTTTCAATTTCTTGAATTGATTTATGAAAGGGAAATTCAATTTCATTATTAATTTTTCCATTTTTATCAATAAAAGCATAAGTAGCGCCACCAGAACAAAACTCCGATATTTTCTTGTTACTGAATTTATCCAATATAGTATCATTTCCTTCAATTGGCAAAAAATAATGTTTAGATTTCCAAGAGTTGTCAATAATTCTTGCTGCCCATAATTTTTTATTTACCTCTTTGTCAATACAGACATATATTAGGTTAATCTTTTCTTTGTTAGCATCCTCAAATAATTTAATGGCTTGAATATTATTGATTATTGATGCACCAGCAAATTGTGCGGACCAAAAAACAATCAATAAAGGTTTGTTTTTATAGCTTTCCAATAAGGAGTCAAATTTAGTTTGATTTAAATTCAAGTTATTTTGATTAAGTCCATAATCCTCATTATTAAGTCCATTGTTCAATAAATCTTCGAATGCATTAAGTTTTAAAAAGTACTTATTAGGTTGGTTTATTGTGTCAATTTTCCCATAAAATGTTTTATAGTCATGGCCTAATGTCATTAACCAAGATGATAAATCTGCAAAGTATTTATTGTAAATATCTTCGTTGAAGTTAGACTTCAAATATGTTGCTACCCAATTAGTGTATTGGGAATCGCTAAAAAACTTGTTCCAGTTACCGTAGGTGATCTTTATTCGTTTTTGCTTTTTTAAGTAACGCAAATATTCTATTTGTAGGATACTTTCTAAATCATTTGTTAAATGCCAATCATTGATATTGTCGAGTTTACTGTACTCTTTAATGTCGAAATATTTGAAAACATCATTATCAAAATCGATTTGAGAAGAATCTAAACTCTTGTTGTTAGCTATTTTGGATAAAAAACTAGTAATCAATGAGTATTTTTGAAAGGTAATTCGGTCTAGAAGAAAATTATATTCTTTTTTAGTAAGTGGAGAGTTTTTAATTATTCGTTGAATCTCGGCTTTGTTTTGGGCACTTAATATTATTTTTTCACTTGTTTTTTTGAAATAAATAGCATCTAATAATCTTTTTTGTTCCGAAATGATATTGAGAATATGATTGTTGAATTCATCAAGATTTTTCTTTATTTCTAAATCAAAATTATCATACCCAAATTGAGTTAGATTTAATGTGTTTATTTTTCCAGCACCATTACCGGTTGCGAAGAGTGAAGTTTGAGGGCTGTCTATGTCAAAATCTAGTTTAACGTCATCGTTACCGAATAGGACTAATGGTATTCTTTTGTTTTTAAACTCCAAAGTATAATTGGCTCCATCCGTAATCTTGTCCGAATGGAAGCTGAAACTCCCATTTGAATCAATATAGGAACCAATAGTTTTAAAATTATCAAAATTTAGATTTCCTCTTAATCGTGGTGCATAGTTCAAACTAATATATTCTTGTTCAGAATTTTTGACATATCCATTAATTTCAATTCCACTAGTTGAATCTTTATTGCATGAACAAAACAATAATGCTAAGAATAAAAGAAGGACTGAGTTTTTCATAAATTTTAATTGATCATAAAATTATAACGGTAAATTTTTGCCCGTATTACTCACAATTCATAGTGTAAGAATTGTTTTAAGGTTTTATACACAACTTAAGTTTACAATTCATTAAATTAGATTAATAAATCAGTTACCCTTTTCCAAACAACACCTCAAAAGCACCATAAACAGCCAAATGTAAAGCATCACCATGGTCTTGTGCTTCTAAAAACTGAAAGTACACTTTGGTGTTTTCTTTTTTGTTGGCATCTAAGTTTTGGTACAGGGATTTGGCATCACGTTCCATAATCTCACCTTCTTTACCTACAGCGACATAAATTTGCTTTTCAGAATGATAGGCTTTGGGTTCTAATTGTAAAAGCGATTGGTCGTCCCACCATAAGCTTGGGCTTACAATGATGTAGTTATCAAACAACTCAGGTTTTTTGTACAGAATTTCTGTGGCCAATAAGCCTCCCAAGGATTGCCCAATGATGGTTGTAGTGCCTTCTGTTCTGTAATGCTCTTGTATAAAGGGTTGAAGGTCTTTTTCGATAAAATTGATAAAATCCTCGGATTTACCAGATGTAGGAAAGTCTATTTTGTCTTGCGCAATTGTGGTTGGGTAGGTGAAATCGCGTTTTCTGTCCACATTGGCAATACCCACAACTATGGATTCTGGTACCATATTAATCCAAGAAAACGACCCGAATTGTACAATCCCAGCGATATGGATAAAATCTTCGTCTAAAGCTCCATCCAACAGATATATTACAGGATAGGTTTTTGTTGAGTCCGCCACATAGTTTTGAGGTAAATAAATATTGAGTTTACGATTTTCATCTAGTACTGAAGAATGGAATGTGACCGTTTCACCAATAACCAGTGGTTTTATTTCTGGTGTTTTAGAGTGGTCTTGAGCTGATACTTTAATTGTTGTAAGCAGTATCAACAATATACATAAGTGCTTTTTCATTATTGTAATGTATTAAGATGGAAAATAAGTAATGCAATTGCTTTTCCTCTATGTCCTATTTTATTTTTAAGTTCTAGATCCATCTCGGCAAAGGTGTCTTGGTAGCTCTCTGGTCTAAAAACAGGGTCGTAGCCAAAGCCTTTGTCACCGTGTTTTTTGATGGTGATTTCACCTTTGCAAATCCCTGTAAAGGTTTCGAGTTTTCCGTTAAGGTGTAAGGCGATGACGGTTTTAAATTGGGCTTTTCGGGAGTCTTTGTTTTCTAATTCAGAGAGTAGTTTGTCCATATTGTCGTTGGCATTGCGCTGCGGACCAGCATAACGCGCCGAAAACACACCAGGCTCACCGTTTAGGGCTTCCACCTCTAAGCCAGTGTCATCTGCAAAGCAATCGTAGCCATAATTGGTTTTAACGTATTCTGCCTTTTGTATGGCATTGCCTTCTATGGTAGGTTGGGTTTCTGGGATGTCTTCTATACAAAGGATATCTGCCAAGCTCAATAATTTAATATGATTAGGTACTAAAGCTTGTACTTCCTTTAGCTTGTTTTGGTTATTGGTGGCGAAGACGAGTTGCATGAATTAAGAATTTAACCCAAATATAAATTTATTTTTACAGCAATTAAGTTTTTACTTCCAAGTATCAACAGTACCACAATACTACAATAAATTTTGTCTTTCAGGTTTTCAGGCATTTATAATTTTAATCCTTTTTTATGACAAATGTCAATGGTAAAAAACTTTAAATTTTGTATCTTAGGGTTAGCTAATATTAACTTAAAAAAGGAGGAATTATGACAGTAAATTTTCAGTATGTAAACACAGATGTAAGTGAAGCGTTATCTACGTACATCCAAGAAAGATTGGATAAATTAGCTAATAAATATGAGTTTCTAATTTCCGCGCAAGTATATATAAAACACAATGATAAAAACCATGATGCTGGAAAAATCTGTAATATAGAATTGAGCTTACCTGGCCCGAGACTGTTTGCCACCTCAAATGAGCACACCTATGAGTTGGCAGTTAATCAAACCATTAACGATCTAAAAAGACAATTGGAAAAACGGAAAGAGATTTATAAAGTCTATTAAGAAATATGCTCAGAATAGAGTTTTGTTTAACGTTCTATACGCTTAGATTTATTAAATAGCTTAAAACAATACATTTCATATATAGTTGAAATACAGAAATTTATAATTTATTTTAACTCTGTTAAATTAAATGTTTTACTATTTTTTACTAAAGTCATATCTTTAATGATTAAACAATCGGTTTTTTTTAATGACAAATGTAAATATCGTTGGGTCAGATATTGGTGAGATAACTAAGTCTTTATCGGCTTTTTCAGATGCAAGTCATTATTTTAATGAGAGTTATGTTAGTATGACTCTTAGCACGACTTTTGGTAACGGTTCTATATCAATTGTTAGAATTTCTGATTCTATTTCTGCGATTACGTTTGATGTGGTTTTTAGTGAAGATCAAAGCATAAGTCTTCAGAACAAAACTTCTCATAATATTGACTTTATATATTGCCTGGAAGGTCATGTAAAGCAAAAATTCTTAAATAACTCTAGACTAGAATGTATATCCTTTCGTCAGAATTCTATATTTGGCAGAACACCAAAGACGACAAATTTCATTACATTTTTAAGTGGCGTTCCTGTTAAAGCTTGTATTATAATTTTTGACAATACATATAGTATGAGGATTATTGATGAGGATAAAAACTTGGATTTAAGAACAGCTGCAGTTAAGGAATTATCAAATAATTTTAAACAAGAAGATTTTAGATATTTAGGTCGAATCTGTTTTAAACCAGCGATCTATGCCAAAAAAATTATAGATAACAATAATCCGTCATCTTCAGATTTATTGTTTATTGAAGCCGCTATTTTAAATATTATGGCATCGCAATGGGAGAGACACCAAGAGGATTCTAAGACTAACGGTATTGAAGCTCCCTTAAGACCTTCAGAGTTGGATAAAGTAGTAGCTTTAGAAAGTTTTATAAACTCAAATATAACAGAGAATCTATCAATTGATAGATTAGTGAAAATATCTGGGCTTAATCCAGCTAAGTTGCAATTAGGATTTAATTATCTCTTTAATGCAACAATTTCTTCGTATGTCAGAGACAAACGCTTAGATAAAGCTGCGCAACTTATAAAAGAAACGGATTATAATGTTTCTGAGTTGGTATATAGTATTGGGTTCTCAAGCAGAAGTTATTTCAGTAAAATATTTAAACAAAAATTTGGAGTGCTGCCATCGCAATGTGTGTCTAATCCTAGTTTATTAATGGCAGTTTAAAATTTAGTAGTTAAAAAAATGTACTATTCCGTAATATACCAATCAAAATCCCAGTCTCATTTCGCGCCAATGGATATAGAGCTTATGCTTATGAAAGCCAAGCGTAAAAACAAAAGGCTTAAAATTACAGGATGTATTGTTTATGGTGATAATAAATTTATTCAACTCATACAGGGACCAAAGGATGCTATTATAGATCTATATAAGGAGATAAAGGCAGATAAAAGACATTTTAAGGTTACAACTCTTTTAGAGCAATCAACTGAGCAAAAAATATGGAGTGATTGGTCTATGGCGATGCTAGACTTTTCTGGTAATGTTAAACAGGTTATGAATAGCAGAATACTGCTTGAGTCCTACTTGGAAAATGTTACTCCGAAAGAAAAGGAATCAGATTCATACAAAGTATTTAGAGCAAGCGTAAATGACTTATTGAATGCATCCGAACAACATGTTTGATTTTAGCTACTAACGATGATGATAAGGTTCATTCCTTAAAATCGTAAAGCCTCGATATAATTGCTCTATAAAAAACAGCCGAACCATTTGATGCGAAAATGTCATTTTAGACAAACCTAACTTTCCGTTAGATCTACTATAGACTTCATCAGAAAACCCATAAGGGCCACCAATGACAAAGACTAGGGTTTTTATACCAGAGTTCATGTGCTTTTGTAAATAGTTTGAGAAAGCCACCGAATCCATTTGCTTACCGTTTTCATCAAGTAGAATAAGTATGTCTGATTTCTCGGTTTTAGAAAGTATGAGTTCACCTTCCTTAACTTTCTGTTGAGCTTCAGACAAATGTTTAACCTTTTTTAGGTCTGGTATGATCTCAAACTCAAACCTAATATAATGTCCAAGACGTTTTTTATAATCGTCAATAAGAGCTTGAAGATTTTTATTGTCGGTTTTGCCTATGGCTATGAGTTTTATGTTCATGGTTTCAAAGTTATGCTTTTTTGGAATTTGGTATTTAGTTTTTGAAGTTTTAACCTTTCAATTCCTATTTTTACAGTAAATATTAGGTTTCATGATTTCACAAGAACAATTCAATAAAGAAATAGGATTAATCATAGCCAATGCCATCCGCGAAGATGTTGGTGATGGCGACCATAGCTCATTAGCTTGTATACCTGCGTCAGCTCAAGGAAAAGCTAAATTATTGGTTAAGGATAAAGGTATAATCGCAGGAGTTGAATTTGCAAAACACGTGTTTGCTTATGTAGATGCCGATATGAAAGTTGAAACCCTAATAAAGGACGGAAGCAAAGTAAAGCATGGTGACATTGTATTTTATATTGAAGGAGCTTCACAGTCCATTCTCAAAGCGGAGCGCTTGGTGTTAAATGCCATGCAACGTATGAGTGCTATTGCAACCAAAACAAGGCAGTTTGTCGATTTGCTCGAAGGTACAGGAACCAAGATTTTAGACACCAGAAAAACCACTCCTGGCATTAGAGCGTTAGAAAAATGGGCTGTAAAAATCGGAGGTGGAGAAAATCACAGATTCGCGCTTTATGATATGATAATGCTAAAGGATAACCACATTGATTTTGCTGGTGGAGTTACTAAGGCCATTAACCTCACCAAGCAATATTTAAAAGACACTAACAGAGATTTAAAAATAATCGTAGAAGCTCGTAATCTTGAAGAAATAAAAGAGATTTTAGACTGTGGTGGTGTGTACAGAATTTTAATAGACAACTTTAATTACGAAAACACACGCAAAGCAGTAAAGTTAATAGGTGACCAATGTCTAACGGAATCTTCTGGTGGAATAAATGAACATACCCTAAGAAAGTATGCCGAATGTGGTGTGGATTATATTTCATCAGGAGCATTAACACATTCGGTGTATAATATGGATTTGAGCCTAAAGGCAGTATAATATGACAAAACATATTGAAGATAAACTCGATAAAATTCCTGTTCTTAATCTAATCGCTCGTTTTTTTAAGCAGATAAGGTTGCCTGGTTTTGAAGGGTTATCTATTTACGATCTGCTGGAGCTTTATGTGATGGGTATAATTAAAGGTGCACTCACCACAAGAGCCAGTGCTATTGCCTTTAGTTTTTTTACGGCGATTTTTCCGTTTTTGTTGTTTGTAATCATTGTAATCCCTGAAATACCAATTGAAGGATTTGAAACCGACTTTTTAGAGTTTCTTAATTCGTTCTTACCTCCTCAAACTTCAGACTTCTTTTTCGGTTATATTTTTGAGGACATTCAAAACAACACCAGTGCAGAATTGATTTCAACAGTATTTGTATTGTCCGTTTTTTTAATGGCAAATGGTGTTAATGCTGTTTTTTCTGGTTTTGAAAGCTCTTACCATAGACAAGTTTATAGAAATGTGTTTAAGCAATACATGTTCGCACTTGGTATTGCACTCATACTTGCATTTATTCTCATACTGTCGGTTGCCGTGTTTGGGTATGTTCAGATATATGTTATCCTACCGCTCTACGAAAGCTTTGGTGGCAAAATTGGAGTGGACCCAAGTAAGGAATTGGGATGGATAGTATTTGCCAAATACTTGTTCTTTGTTATAGTTATATACTTTGCAACAGCAACACTGTATTATTTTGGAACAAAGGAAGGACGCCATTCCAGGTTTTTTTCCGTTGGTGCATTACTGACCACCTTGTTGATTATACTAACCTCATTTCTATTTGGATTGTACATAGAAAATTTTGGAAGATATAACGAATTATATGGATCGGTTGGAGCGCTATTGATACTACTGTTTTATCTATGGTTAAACTCCAACATTCTACTTCTGGGCTATGAACTTAATGCATCCCTACAGTTTCTAAGAAAGTACCCTAAAAAAGACAAGGACGAATAGTATGACCTATTTCCTGGACGTCATACTACCTATTCCGCTTCAAAAAGCATTTACCTATCACATTACCAAGGCTGAAGCAGAATTTCTTACAATAGGAATGAGAGTCGCAGTTCCTTTTGGAAAGAGTAAGATCTATACGGCTTTAGTTTATAGAATTCATAACAATCCACCAGTAGCATACGAAGCAAAAACCATCCATCAGATTTTAGATGAAAAACCAATTGTTACTGAAGTGCAATTAAAACATTGGGAATGGATGGCCAGCTATTATATGTCTAGTATAGGTGAAGTAATGCGTGCTGCAATGCCCAACGCTTTTATATTAGAAAGTGAAACCATCATTTCTAAGAACGAAAAAAATGAAGTCAATGATCTAGAGCTAAAGGATGACGAGTTTTTAATCTACGAAGCTCTGCAATATCAGTCTTCTTTAAAGATTCAGGATGTGGTTTCCATTTTAGATAAAAAACGTGTACTACCTGTTATTAATGGTTTGGTTGAAAAAGGTGTTCTCAATCTGCAAGAAGAACTTTATGAAAAGTATCAGCCTAAATTGGTTCGCTATGTAAAACTTCATGAACATCATAAATCCGAAAAACAACTTCAAGAATTATTGGATGAACTCAGTAGAGCGCCAAAACAGCGTGAAGTAATTTTAACGCTATTCACTTTAGAGGCTTCTGAAAACAAACCCATACAAGTTTCAGAATTGGTAAAACGAAGTGGAGCGTCTTCAGCTACGGTAAAAGCACTGATTGATAAAGGGATTTTAGAGGAATACCACATCAAAACAGACCGAATTCAATTTGAAGGTGAAGGTGATGCCGATTCTAAAATTTTGAATGAAGCACAAACCGAAGCTTTTAATCAAATAGAAACAGCCTTTAACACTAGGTCTGTTGGGTTATTGCATGGAGTAACGTCATCTGGTAAAACAGAAATCTATGTTCAGCTGATTGAAAAGCAATTGGAGCTTGGAAAACAAGTCCTTTATTTGTTGCCAGAAATCGCGTTGACAACCCAATTGGTGCAGCGCTTACAAGATTATTTTGGAGAAAAGGTCGCTGTGTTTCATAGTCGATATTCCGGTAACGAGCGTGTTGAGGTTTGGCACCATCTTCTTAATAATTCTGAAAAAGCACAGGTGGTCATAGGTGCGCGTTCTGCATTGCTATTGCCATTTTCAAATTTAGGTTTAATTATTGTTGACGAAGAGCACGAGCAATCCTATAAGCAATTCGACCCAGCACCACGTTACCACGCAAGGGATGCAGCTGTAGTATTAGCGAATATGCATAACGCTAAAACACTTTTAGGTTCTGCTACACCAAGTTTGGAAAGTTATTTCAATGCCAGCCAAGGTAAGTATGGGCTAATAGAATTAAAAACACGATACAACAATGTACTAATGCCAGATATTGAATTGGTGGATTTGGCAGATAAGTACAAACGTAAACGCATGAAAGGTCATTTTTCGGATCGACTGATTGAAGAAATGACCGAAACCTTGGAACAAGGCTTTCAGATTATATTATTTCAGAATCGAAGAGGGTTTTCGCCTATAGTTGAATGTACAACCTGCGGTAATTCGCCACAATGTCCAAATTGTGATGTTAGTTTAACCTACCATCAGTATAGAGATCAGTTACGTTGTCATTATTGTGGTTATAATTCGGCAATGCTAAAGAGCTGTCAGGCCTGTGGAAATACGACGTTAGATACCAAAGGATTCGGAACCGAGCAGATAGAAGAAGAGGTGAAGGTGTTGTTCCCTGAAAAGAAAGTGGCTCGCATGGATCTGGATACCACACGAGGTAAGTATGGTTTCGAGAAAATCATCAATAGTTTTGAACAACGCGAAGTCGATATTTTAGTGGGTACCCAAATGCTCACCAAAGGATTGGACTTTAGACATGTGAAGCTCGTTGGTATTATGAATGCTGACAACCTATTGAATTTTCCGGACTTTAGAGCGCATGAGCGTAGTTACCAATTAATGGCTCAGGTTTCGGGTAGGGCAGGGCGTACTGATATTAGAGGCAAGGTATTGATTCAGACGTATAATCCTCATCACAATATTCTGCAGCAAGTTTCTACCAATGCATACAAGGACATGTATGCTGAGCAGATGAATGATAGATATAACTATAAATATCCACCGATTTATAGATTGATTAAAATAACCTTTAAACATAAAGACTACAACAGAGTGAATTTAGCAGCAGATTGGTACGCAAAATCACTTCGACAGGTGTTTAAAGCTAATGTCCTTGGGCCTGAATTTCCACCTATTTCAAGGATTAGAAACCTTTACAATAAAAATATCCTTGTTAAGATTCCACAAAAGCAATCATTAGCTAAAACTAAAGAGGCTATTTTAAAGATTGATAATAGCTTTAATGCCGTAAAGGATTTTAGATCAGTAAGAGTGGTATTGAATGTGGATAATTATTAACCAATTAGATATCTTTCAGGTTTTTAAAACCTGAAAGATCTGGGAAGGCCTGTAACAAAAAAAATCCCAGCATTTCTGATGGGATTTTCAATAAATTATAATGTAATGCTTTAAATGATAAAATAATGGTTTACATATTATTCAAAGCATCAACCAATTGTGTCTTTTTATTTCGACTCAATGGAATTTCGTAAGCACCAACTTCAACATTTTTACTGTTAAAACGGTCAATTTTATCTAAATTCACGATATAAGATTTGTGAATTCTTAAAAATTTACCTTCTGGTAATTCCTTTTCAAAAGCTTTCATGGTAGATAATACCACTAAGCTATTTTCTTCTGTTACAACTTTTACATAATCGCCTAAGGCTTCAATCCACTTAATATCCTTAATGTAAACTTTACGTTTTTTAAGGTTACTTTTCACAAAGATGTGTTCACCATCCGTTTCGTTGAAATCTAATTTCAACTTATGCTGCTCAATAGCTTTTTCTACGGCAGTATTAAAACGTTCTTTAGTGATTGGTTTTTGAAGATAGTCGGTAGCGTCGTAATTAAATGCTTTAAAAGCATATTCCGTTTTACCTGTAACAAAAATAATTTGGGGTTTGTTGTTGAGTACATCTAAGAGTTCAAAACCGTTTAATACAGGCATCTCTATATCTAAGAAGATAAGATCTACTTTGTGGGTATTAAGACCGTTTTTTGTTTCTAACGCACTGCTGTATTCTGCAATAAGGTTAAGCGAAGAATGATTCTCGATTAACTTTACTATAGAAAGACGTTGAATCGCAGAATCATCAACAACTACACAGTTTAAAGTCATAACATTAATATTTTATTAGGTTAAGATATCGACAATAGTACGATAAATTCGGTTAAAAAACAAATTTTACCGACAAAGTGTAAAATTTAACACAATCTTTAGTAGTTGAATATTTTGAAATTTTACGCTATAAATCGTTGGTAGAATAGTAATTAATGTGTATTTTTGCAGCCGTTTTAACAACAAAAAACAAATATTTATGAATCGTTATGAAACTGTTTTCATCTTAAATCCCGTTTTATCTGAAGATCAGATAAAGGAGACAGTAAAGAAATACGAAGATTTTCTTGTTTCTAAAGGTGCGAAGATGATAGCCAAGGAAGATTGGGGCTTAAAAAAGCTGGCTTATCCAATCCAAAACAAAAAAAGTGGTTTTTATCACTTATTTGATTACACTGTTGCTGGTGAAGTCATCGAGCAAATAGAAGTAGAGTTTAGACGTGATGAGCGTTTTATGCGTTACTTAACTGTGAAATTAGACAAGCACGCAGCGGCTTGGGCTGATAAGAGAAGAGATAGAAACAAACAAAAAGCGTAATTATGTCATCTATAGAACAACAAGCTAAAGGAAAAAAGGACGGAGAAATCAGATATCTTACTCCTTTAAATATAGAAACTACAAAGCAAAAAAAGTATTGTCGTTTTAAAAAGTCTGGTATTAAGTATATCGATTATAAAGATCCAGATTTTTTATTGAGTTTCGTAAACGAGCAAGGTAAATTGTTACCAAGACGTTTAACAGGAACATCTTTAAAATACCAAAGAAAAGTATCTGTGGCGGTAAAAAGAGCTAGACATTTAGCTTTAATGCCATATGTTGCTGATTTATTAAAATAAAAATATCATAACAATGGAACTTATATTAAAACAAGACGTTGAGAACTTAGGATTTAAAGACGACATTGTAACGGTTAAGAACGGTTATGGTAGAAATTTTTTAATTCCTCAAGGCCAAGCTGTAATGGCAACGGCTTCTGCTAAGAAAGTATTGGCAGAAAACTTAAAGCAAAGAGCTTATAAAGAAAAATCTATTATTGCTGAAGCAGAAAAAACTGCTGAAGCTCTAAGAGGATTAGACATTAAGATAACAGCAAAAGCTGGTACTGGTGCAACTGCAGGTGACAAGTTATTTGGATCTATTACCAATATGGATTTGGCGAATGCACTTAGAAACGAAGGTCACGAAATTGAAAAGAAGTTTATCTCTATTCAAGGTGGTAACATTAAGCGTTTAGGTCAGTACGATGCTGAAATTAGATTACATAGATCTGTAACCGTAGATTTTACTTTTGAAGTTATCGCAGAAAGTTAATAAAAGAAGTATTTAGTTAATAAATAAAGAGTCTCTTTTTAGAGGCTCTTTTTTTTATTATTAAATTTACGTCAACTAATAATCACTAAACAATTAATTCATAACTTTCTCATGAAACATTCAATTCTGGTTATTTGCTTACTTTTTGCATCGTTTTCATATGCACAAGTAACGACATCTAACATCAAAGGTCTTATACAAGACGAAGAAGGACAACCACTACCTGGAGCAAATGTTGTAGCTATACATACACCTACAGGTACAAAGTATGGTGCGATTTCAAATTTTGAAGGCCGCTACAATTTATTAAACCTTAGGGTCGGTGGTCCTTACACGGTAACCATAACTTATGTAGGTTATACCGAAAAAGTATTTTCGGACATTTATTTAACTTTAGGTAAGACAGAAAATATAGATCATCAAATGACACCTGGTGATGAAGCATTAGATACTGTAGTCATTACAGCTAGTTCATCTGGTACATTTAGTAGTGATAGAACAGGAGCGGAGACAAGTGTTGGCCGTAGAGAACTTACGAGATTACCAACCATATCTAGGTCTGCGTCAGATTTTACACGTTTAGAACCATCTTCAACAGGAAATTCTTTCGGTGGTAGAAACGATCAGTTTAATAACTTTTCATTAGATGGGTCTATTTTTAATAATCCGTTCGGATTAGATTCGCCAACACCAGGAGGACAGAGTGGAGCACAACCAATCTCATTAGATGCGATAGAACAAATTCAAGTATCGTTAGCACCTTATGACGTTACCCAATCTGGTTTTACAGGTGCAAGTGTTAATGCGGTAACTAAAAGTGGAACAAACGAATTCCATGGAACCGTATATGGTTTCTCTAG
Organism: Winogradskyella sp. MIT101101; assembly: GCF_047126865.1. Taxonomy (NCBI): domain Bacteria; kingdom Pseudomonadati; phylum Bacteroidota; class Flavobacteriia; order Flavobacteriales; family Flavobacteriaceae; genus Winogradskyella; species Winogradskyella sp. MIT101101. Next base: position 3,366,593 of record NZ_CP138982.1, read on the forward strand.
AAATGAAAGCCTTACTGGTAGTCAAGTAAATGGTGATGACGTATTACAGCCAGATTTAGAACAAAACCAATTTGGCTTTAGCCTTGGAGGGCCTTTGGTAGAAAATAAGCTGTTTTTCTTTATTAATTTTGAGAAAGATCAGCGAACAGATTTAGGTACAAACGGTTTTTTTCCAGGAAATGGAGGTAATGCAGCAGGCGAGTCTAGTGTATTAGAATCCGATTTTATGCTGGTTGATAATATCTTAAGACAAGTATCCATAGGAAATGGTGAATTTTACAATCCTGGTGCTTACGAAGGCTTTACCTTTGATAGTAACTCTACAAAAGGTATTTTCAAATTAGATTGGAACATTAATGACAAGAACAGACTTGCATTTATATACAACTTTTTGGAAGCATCTAGAGAGCAACCTGCACACCCTTCGGCATTAGGCTTTAGAGGGCCTGGTCCAAATCAGTTACAATTTCAAAATGCTGGATACCAAATAAACAATAACATTGATTCTTTTCAACTAGAATTAAATAGTGACTTGGATGAAGGTATAAGTAACAAACTTCAAATAGGTTACACACATTTTGATGACTTTAGAAATCCATTTTCTACACCAGCTCCAACTATCACTATAACTAATGGAGGTGCAAACTATATTATTGCTGGTCATGAACCATTCTCTATCAATAATACTCTAGACCAAAAAGTGTTTCAGTTTACCAATAATCTAAACATGGTTAAAGGGGATCACACGTTTACTTTTGGTATTTCTTACGAAAAGTTTGAATTTGATAACTCATTTAATTTAGGAGCTTATGGTGCTCAGGGAGTGTTTTTCCCAACTGCAGATATTCAGTCGTTTAGGGATGCAGCCGGAGATCCTGGTGCAGAAGCAAATTTAGTCGCTTTTTATCAAGATTTATTTGATATGGCTATTGCCAATCACAATGCGTTAGAATCAGCTGGTGTAGGTAATCCAGGCGGTTGGGCTTTGGCAGAAACTAACGTAGGACAATTGGCTTTTTATGCTCAGGACGAATGGAATATTACCGAAGACTTTAAATTGACCTATGGTATAAGATTCGATAGACCGCTTTACTTTGACACCGCTGATAAAATCAGGGAAAATATAGATAGAAAAGGTGGTCCGTTTAATCCTGCTGATTTCTCCGGAGGTACTTATCAGCCTACGATAGATTATTTTGATCCTGATACAGGTGAGATGGTTAATCTAGATTCTACAACACTACCTTCTAATGAATTATTGATCTCACCGAGATTAGGGTTTAATTGGGACGTAAATGGAGATAATACCACTCAAGTTAGAGGTGGTACAGGTGTTTTCACAGGTCGTTTCCCATTTGTATGGTTAGGTAACCAAGTACAAGGTGTTGACTTTTTCTTCTATCAAGTGGTTGATCCAGATTTTAAATGGCCACAGGTTTGGAGAAGTAATATAGGTGCAGATCATCGTTTTGAAAATGGTCTAACCTTATCAGCAGACATTTCATACACTAAAGATATCAATGGTGCACATGTACAAAATTGGGCATTGGATAATCCTTCTGGTACATTACAAGGTGTTGACAACAGACCGGTTTATGAATCTTCAGACATCGCAACCAATGAGTTCGGAGGACCTACTAACGCTTATGTATTTACCAATTCTGATAAAGGAAGAATTTGGAATGGAACGTTAAAAGCTCAAAAAACCTTTGAAGGTGGATTTTATACAAGTTTAGCATATAACTATTTAGATGCTAAAGATGTTAATTCAATTGAAGCTGAAATTACTGGTGATGCTTTTGCTGGTAATGCGATTTCTGGCAATGCCAATGATGATGTGTTATCTCATTCTAGATATGGTGACAAACATCGATTTATAGGTGTAGGTTCTAAGAAATTTGAATATGGCAACGGTAAATTTGCAACTACGATTTCAACATTTTTTGAGTATGCTCGTGGTGGAAGATTTAGTTATACTTATGGTGGTGACTTAAATGGAGATGGCTCTAATTTCAACGATTTATTATACATTCCTACCAGTGGAGAGGTACAACAAATGAACTTTTCTGGTGCAGGACAAGCTGAAGCTTTTGAAGCCTATATTCAACAAGATGATTATTTAAGTGAAAACCGAGGTAGTTATGCAGAGCGTTATGGTGCTCTATCTCCATGGAGAGGTCGTTGGGATATTAAAATTCTTCAAGATTTCAACTTTAAGATAGGTGAGAGAACACATACCATTCAGTTAAGTGCAGATGTCTTGAACGTTGGAAACTTACTTAATAGTGAATGGGGAGTTGTTGAGGTGCCTAACAGTATTCAACCATTGGGAGTTTCTGTAGATGGTAACAATAACCCAACTTACACGTTTGACGGTAATTTAGAAGAGACATTTAGTGCGGATGTAAGTTTATTGTCTAGATGGCAGGCGCAATTCGGAATTAGATATATTTTCTAATCGCAAAACACATAATAATTAATTAAATTTGCGCTCTTGTTTAAGGGCGCATTTTTTATGAAAAAATTTAAGTTACAATACGTACTTTTTCTGTCAGTTTTATTTGTTTTTACCAATTGTAAGAGTGATAAAAATAATTACACTGAAAAGTCTAAACCAGTTGAGATATTTAGAACTTCAAAATCTGATTATCCTAACATTAGTGTACATCGTGGCGGAAAAGGTTTAAAAAATTATCCTGAGAATTGTTTAGAGACCATACAATACATAAACGATAATATTTCGGCGATTTTTGAAGTGGATGTAGCTCAAACCAAAGACGGACAGCTCATTCTAATGCACGATAATTCCATAGATAGAACTACCAATGGAAGCGGCTCTGTAAAGAATCTAACTTACGATGAAATAAAAAATTATAATCTCATTGATGACTTCGGAAATCAAACCAATTTTAAAATCCCATTGTTTTCTGAGGTTTTGGATTGGTGCAAAACAAATAATGTAATCTTAACTGTAGATATTAAACGCAGCGTGCGTCAAAAAGATGTGATTGATGCTATTAAAAAGGCCAAGGCCGAAGACAATAGTATTATAATTACTTATGATGTTGTACAGGCACAATCTGCTTACAAATTGGCACCAGAATTGTTGCTGTCTGTATCTGCAAGAAATCATGAGGAATTAGATAGATTGCTCCAGACCGAAATTCCAACCGAAAATATGATAGCCTTTACAGGAACCCGCTTATCCAATGCGTCATTGTACAAAAGATTGCATGATGAAAATATAGTTTGCATTTTAGGTACTCTGGGTAACTTAGACAAACAAGCGGAAGTTAGAGGCGAAGAGATGTATAAGCGTTGGCACAAATTTGGAGCAGATGTTTTGGCAACAGACAGACCATTTGAAGCTTATAAAGCGATTAATTAAGATATAAGATTATGAAGTACGCGAGATTAACAAAAGAACAATTTGAAGAATTACACCAAGAATTTATAAATTTTTTGGCAACACAGTCCATTACAGCTGATGAATGGGAAGATATAAAAAAGAACAAACCAGAAGTTGCTGAGCAAGAACTTGACGTATTTAGCGATTTGGTATGGTATGGAGTTTTAGATAAGGTAGAATACTTGGAGCATATCTCTCCAAACCAGATTCATCTGTTTAAGTGTAAGGAAAAAGATATGCATCTTATTGCATTAAAAGTAAAGGAGAATAAGGTCGATTTAACTACAAAAGATGGTTTTCAGTGGCTTAGAGATAATTTGTTATCTGATGATATAGAATTTTTCAATGCGAAAAAAGACTACTCAGACGATAAACACTTAGATATTTTTAAACTGATACAGCAAGGTGCTAACATTACAAAAGGGGAACTGTTTCAGTATTTTGAGAAATTGATAAAAGGCAATAATTAAATACCTCTACTTTGCTCATTTTGTTCTTGGGCTCTTTTTTGTTTTATCACATCTTTTAACTGCCTAAAAGTGCGAGGTTTCAATCGATAAGGTAAAGATATGCCGTAATCTTTATCAACATCATCTAAAAGAAGATTTCTGAAAAAGTTATTTAGTCTTAGAAAAAAGTTTTTCATAAATTCTAACTTTTACTCATAACGTAAAGACTCAATAGGATCTAATCGTGCGGCTTTCGTTGCAGGATAAAGCCCTGAAATCACAGCAACTATAAAGGCTATACTCGTTGCCCAAATCATAGCGACCCAAGGTGTGGAGAAATCGAGTTCAAACCCTTTGGCAACGCCCCAACCTATTAAAATACCCAGAAAAATACCTAAAATTCCACCTAATTGACCTATAATAACAGTTTCCATAAAGAATTGAAAGGCAATGGTTCTGCGTTTGGCACCTAAAGCCTTTCGTACACCGATTTCTCGAGTACGTTCACTAACGGAAACTAGCATAATGTTCATTAAGGCAATAGTGGAGCCAAAAATTGTAATGATACTTATTATCCATGCTGCAATGTAGAGTGTGCTGGTATTTTCAGCAACACGATTCAATAAGTCATCACTTCGCTCAATGCCAAAGTCATTCTCTTCTATTGGGTTGAGTCCTCTAATATTTCTAAAGGTTAAGATAGCATCCTCTTGCGCTCCTTCTAGCATATCGTTTTTTTCAACTTTTACACTAAGCGTGTAGTTGATATTAGGATTGGTAAAAATAGAACGTGCCTTTTGTATCGGCATAATAACCCTTAAATCTTGGTTGTTTCCAAAGGTTGAGCCTTTTTCCTTTAACACACCAATAACCTTAAATTTTGAGCCTCTTATGCTAATGGTTTTGTCAATTGGGTTTTCATTTGGGAACAATGCTTTTTGCAAATCACTACCAATAACACAGACCGAGCTACTGTTTTCTATGTCAAAAAAATTAAGTGATCGACCATTTGCTACCTCGAGACCAGAATTTTCAATAAAATTTTCATTAGACCCAATAACGGCAACTTCAGGATCTGTTTTTTTGTTTTCGTACTTTACCTCAGCAGCAAAAGTACCCATAAACGATACTGCGACCTTAGTGAATGGATAATCGTAGTTTTCTTCAAATTCCTTTACATTCCTATAATTAATAACCGGATTTATCTTTTGACGTTCCCTACTACTTTGGCGTTGATTGGTAAACTCATAACGTTGAAAATTGAACGTATTGGCACCCATAGAAGAAAAACTACCTGAAATGGTATTTTCTAAAGCTGACACACCACTTAGAATACCTACCAAAGCCATAATACCAATAGCGATGATCAATACCGTTAAAATAGTACGTAGTAATTGACTTTTAATAGAACCGAAAGCAATTTTAATATTCTCTTTAGCCAGTGAAAACATAGTTGTATCTAAAGTTAGTTGGGTTATTTAAAACCATAAGACGTTCTAAACCGCATAAAGTTACTATAAAAATGAAATTACTTAGGTATGCCTCTAAAATTTATAATATTTTTGTGATGAATGTTGAATTTTAAACTGCTATCATGCTGAGCGCAGTCGAGGCACATCAGTGTTGTTCATTAAAAAGTACTTCGACTGCACTTAGTGTGACAATTGAATTCAAATTAAATTAAGTTTCATTTAAATAGATTTCCGTTTTCACGGGAAATGTTATGTCAAAAAAACCAAGTATACCAAAAGGAACTAGGGATTTTAATGCCGAAGAGGTTGCAAAACGTTCCTATATTATGGAAACGATTAAGGAACAGTTTCAGCTCTATGGATTTCAACCTATTGAAACACCAAGTTTTGAAAACTCAGAAACCTTAATGGGGAAATATGGAGATGAAGGTGATCGCTTGATTTTTAAGATTTTAAATAGTGGTGAATATTTGAAGAAAATCTCTGATGAAGACTATAATTCTAAATCGGAAAGTTTAATTACACCAAAAATCTCAGAAAAAGCCCTAAGATACGACCTCACAGTCCCTTTTGCTCGTTACGTGGTACAACACCAAAATGAGATAGAATTTCCATTCAAACGCTACCAAATACAACCGGTTTGGCGCGCAGACCGTCCACAAAAAGGACGTTTTAGAGAGTTTTATCAGTGTGATGCTGATGTTGTGGGTTCTAAGTCCTTATTTCAGGAGGTGGAGTTTGTACAGTTGTACGATGCGGTCTTTTCAGCTTTGAAGTTGAAAGGTGTAACCATTAAAATCAATAACAGAAAGATTTTATCTGGTATAGCCGAAGTTATTGGAGCGCAAGACAAATTGATAGACTTTACAGTTGCTTTAGACAAGTTAGATAAAATAGGAGAGGAGAAAGTAAAAGATGAAATGCGAGGCAAAGGCATTCCAGAGGATGGAATCGCCAAACTTCAACCTTTATTTTCTTTATCTGGAGATTTCGGTGATCAGGTAGAAAGTTTAAAGTCTATTTTAAGTACTTCAGAAATTGGTAAAACAGGAATAGAGGAACTGGAATTCATTAATTCAGCTATTTCAAAACTAAAACTCAAAACAGCCAAGCTTCAGTTGGATGTTACATTAGCCAGAGGACTAAACTATTATACAGGTGCCATTTTTGAAGTATCCGCACCAGAAGGTGTAAAAATGGGTTCTATTGGTGGTGGAGGTCGCTATGATGATCTAACAGGAATTTTTGGATTAAAAGGCATGAGTGGAGTAGGGATTAGCTTTGGTTTGGACAGAATTTATTTGGTTTTAGAGGAGTTGAACCTTTTTCCAGATACGATTACGGAAGCGACAAAAGTATTGTTTATTAGTTTTGGTGAAGAAGAAGCTATGGCTTCAATACAAGCTGTATCTAAATTAAGAGAAAGTAATATAAAAGCAGAAATATATCCTGATGGAGTTACCTCAGGTAAACAGATGAAAAAACAAATGACTTATGCCAACCGACGTAATATTCCTTTTGTGGTTTTGGTGGGAGAGGAAGAATTGAAATCCGATACATTTTCCCTAAAAAAAATGGATACTGGCGAACAACAAAAGCTAGGGTTTCAAGATTTGTTAAAAGCACTAAAATAACTTCCGTATTATTTCATAAAATAAAAAAGCCCTGAATAAATCAGGGCTTTTTTGAGGTTAAGATTTAAGATTTGGGGCAAAAAATTACTTTACTAAAACTTTCTTCGTCGATACTGAACCGCTTGCAGCATATAACTTAATGATATAAGTTCCAGTACTTAAATTCTTAACTTCGTATTCAGAGTAACCGCTCTCTGAAATATTTTCAATAGTATGAATAGATTGTCCTAATACATTGAATAATTCAATCGATTTTACTTCTATTTGGTTAGGGTTTATTAATATGATTTTCTCTTTGTCATTAGAGTATAACACATCTAAATTTTCGCTAACTTCATCATCAATACCAAGAATATCAGCAGCTGTTCCGAAAGTGATTTCAAAACGATTGAGATATTCACCAGCGTTTAGGAAAATTTCATAGTCACTAGCGCGTAGGTCATGATAAAGTTCTAGATCCTTATCATGGACGTAGATATTTAAATCACTAGGTACATTTTCTAATTCATCTATGGTAATAGAATTTGTACCATCTTCATTAACTTTAACACCTATTGGATAAACAGCAGAAATTTCTGCATCGTTACTTCCTTGGATAATATATTGTTCATCATTGATTATCCAGAACATGTCATCTGTTTGATTGTCATTTAACTTAGCATCATAAGCCCAATCTACATCTGTTGTTGTATTTTCATCAATGGTCAATAACAGTTGTCTGTGCAATTGCATTGAGTGACTTGCGTTAAAACCAATTCTAAACTTCATTCTATCATCTGTTTCCACATCGTTGTTTGAAGTATGAGAATTTCTCAAAAACACAGAACTTGCTCCACCTTCTCTTTGGAAAACACGTTGGTCATTTTCAAAATTTATAGTTCCAGTACTGATGCCACTTACAAAGAAACCTTGACTAACAGGAATATATCTGCCAGGTGTCTTAGTACCTACACCTACTTGAGCCACATCTGGATCTGGCGCTGGAGCTGGCACACCACCTGAAAGGTTATACAATGCATATCCTCCTTGATATTCTTGTAGTATATGGGAACCTCCTCCCCAATGCTCCCAGAAATAAAGGGTACCAGAAGTATCTGTGTTGTCAGAAATAAACTCGTCCGCATCTATAGCAGAAGCATAAGGATTACCAACTAAATAATCGTTACCGCTATTGATGGTTAAAGTAATATCGCCATTATTCGGTTTTCCTAAGAACACATAGTTTTGTTCTGTGAGTATTGAACCTGTTCCAGGACCCTTCATTGTAAAACCTTCACCTGCATTTATGGTGCCTGTGCGTCTTACGTGTTGCCATGCAGAATAATCATCAGTTGTTAAGTTGGCAAATTTCCATATCCAGTAATCTGCAATTCTAATAGGACTGGTTGCTGCTCCGTCAAGTCCTGAACTTGAGAAATTAACTCCGTTAGTACCATCGAACATAACATCCTGTACAGTGTAACGGTAATCATTTGTCGCCATATCAGTTTCACCGACTGGTGAAGACCAATAGTTATAGGTATATGTGTCAGCTGTACCTTGTTGATCTTTTTCAAGCTCACCAGTAGCGTCAACCAGCAAATCACTACCTGTTTCTTGAATCAATTGAGATTCGCCCTCTAAGTCGATTTTACCAGTCAACCTTAAGTAGTGCGATACGGTTAATCCATTACCAGTATTTGTGGCGTTATCACCTGTTAGAGTTACCTCGTTGGCATCCACATAAAGACCCAATACTTTTCTGTTATCTAATTTAGAAGCTGGCAAGCTTGAGTTATCTATAGAGATATTATGTGCCGTTCTTACAATATTCCAATCTACCGTTACATTAGAATCTACTATTGATGTAGAACCAGGGATATATTGCTCGCTACCATTTACCCACGTCGCTTTTGTGTCCCAATCACCATCTTGAGTTGATTCGTAGGGTAGTGGAGCCGTCTGTCTTGCAACGGTATTTAAGTTTCTTAAAGCTCCTTGGTTTCCATTTCCTGAAGCATCATCTGTATTTGTATAAGTATAAACAGACATTGGGTAATAGCCCGCTAAGTCACTCCACGGAATAGCATCAATATCGTGCTTTGTAATTGATGTAGGTATTTCTTTGCCCATTACCTGACCCGAATTGTCTTCTATCTCCTGATTCATTATAAAGCGTAATTGGTTTGCAGTTAAATCAGTCTCCCAAACACGTACTTCATCAATAAAACCTCTAAAGTGTTGTGTGGTAGTGCCTTTACCTGCTGCACCTATTACGAAAGAATGATCGGTTGCAACTGGCGCTGATCTGCCTGCCGAGGCATCTAGCACACCATCAATATATAAATACATTGTTGAACCGTCATAAACAGCAGCAACATGATGCCACTCATCGTCAGGAATACTTGTTGTAGTTACTACGGTTTGTAGACCTCCGTTTCTCCAATACATTTGTATTCTGTTATCATTTAGGATTCTTAAATCATATCCTTCATAGATTGCTGTAAATGATGTCGGTCTTTTTGAAATAATAGATTTAGTACCACTGTCTGCAGCATCACGCTTTATCCATGCAGATATGGTAAAACCAGTTGGATTTAAATCTAGATTATCTTCTACGTCTATATAATCTACAGCACCATCAAAATAAACAGAGCGTTCTGTAACGACTTGCGGAGCATATCCAAATGTGATATATTTTGTACCATCGAAGTCATACTCAGTTTCTAAATTACCGTTACCATCAGAAGTCATAACTCTATAGTCTGCGGTTGGATCAAATACACCGGTACTAGAGATAAACATATAATAGCTTCCTGGAGGTGTAATGTTTCTTACGGCATCTTCTTGCAATCGTACCTTCACTTCAGGAATATCTCCACCATTTTCTACGACTTTCCAAATACGCTGCATACCGTTAAAACTAACTTGAGTTGTAAGCGCCGGCGTAATTCCAGAACTCATGTTTACGGTAATTGTTGTTGGTGCTAGATTTAAATCTGCACCATTATTTCCCCACATTAAAAACTCTTTATCGTTAAAGGTTGTCGCGTTTGTTGACTTGTTTAGGTTATTTGTGTCGTAAATATCAGTTAGTCCCATAGTAAGAACCCTTGAATTCTGCCTGTGCCATCAGTAGCGTTATTAACACTTCTAGATTGTTTTTGGTTTAAATCAGAATCATCATCTCTACCGATACCAGCAATATCATAATTATACCCTGAATTAACTGATTGATCCCAAATTACTGTACCATCGCTATCTACATAATCTTGTGAAGTACCATTAACGCCGAGAGTAATACCATATTTTATAGCTAAATAAGACTGAATTCTATTACGTTCTTGTGTTAAGTTTGCATCAGTTTTTCTTGAAGAATATGTGATAACCTCAGCAACTCTTGCATTTAAGGATGATTCCCAACCTTCACTTCGTCCAATCCACCATCTCGAATCATTGGTATTCATGTATTCTGCGATGTCGTTTTGAGTGGTTTCAATATCATTGGCATTATAATATAACTCTTGTTGTGTATTTGCGCTGTTGTTTCTTGTGTTTATAATTCCGACATTGTCATAACTAGACCCTGTACCGATTTCTGCTACTGCATAGCCATCTGGTGGTGTTTGCCCTTGCGTGTAAGAATCGTGTGCATAACAAATGATTTCACCATCTACTCTACCTGTATAAAAGCCGAAACCAATTCCGGTTGCATCTTCAGCAGCAGTATGGAGGTGGGCATCACTACAAAAGACATCCATAAAGCCAAAAGAGTTATTGATGGGCGTGTCATCTGGTATAAGAACTATAAAAATATCTTGAGTATAGAAGCCATAATCACCTGATAGGAATTCAGAGCCCGTATCGTCGTGTGAGTAATCTGTGTCTTCGGTGTATGTTCCATAAGAATTATCAAACTCAATCACTGGATTAAAATTGACATTCTGTGTTGTATTATCTCGATATGTTGGAGCTTGGGAACTATTTTGAACTCTAGCATCTGAACCAAGTCCTTGATCTTGCCAAGCCGTAACGCTTTGTCCATCTGTATAACTGTGTCCGTCGTCAGATTTTAACCATAGAGCTAAACCTGATGTTACACCGCCCGGCGCAACGGTAGGGCTGGCCTTATCTACCATTGAAACCAAGTCAATTGCCATATCACTTCGGTCATCACCCAATATATCTCCACCAATTCTTATTTTAACAGTTTGACCCACATAACTACTTAAATCCACACCTATCGGTGTAAATGATGAGTTATCACTTGGTTGGGCATAACCAGATGCACTGTACAATACACTTGAATATGATAAGCCATTATCTGTGCTAATTTCTACAGTTAAATCACCCATATAGTTTGTTGTTCCATTATTTCCATACATGTGATAGAAAAAAGTAAATCTTGGGTTGTCTGTACCTGTTAAATTAAAACAAGGGCTTACTAATCTTGCTGTTGTATTAATATTTCCCGTAGCTTCGGTATAAATAAAATAACTTCCATCTTGTGCGGCATTAGGGCCCGTTTGAGACGTTGGTGTGCCACTGTTTCTTCTTGTCCAATCAAAATCGTCTTCTACACCATTGATTTCTTGTGTCCAAAGCCCAAAGCCTGCTTCGAAACTTTCTGAGTATGGGTATGATGATACGGTCGACGAACATGTGCCAGGTGTAACACCATAACCTTGAATATTAAAATTATAAGGGTTTTCATCACTATCACCATTAACTATACTTACTGTAGCAGATCTTAGACCTACAGCACTAGGATCAAAAGTGATATCAAATGTTGTGTTGCCAGATGCTGCTACAGATGAGGCAGGTGAGGCTGTTACTGTAAAATCAGATGCGTGTGCACCACCAATAGTGATTGCACCAATAGATAATGTTGCAGTACCAACATTTTGAATAGTAAAAGTATTTGTATCTGTTGAGCCAGTAACTGATACCGCACCAAAGTCGGTGTCATCTGCAGTTGTAGGTGTTATGTCTCCATCAGTAATAGTAGTAGCATTACCTTGAATATTTATTTCTGGTGCAGGTGTAAACCCTGTTCCCTGTATATCGAAGTTATATGGATTTTCATCACTATCATTATTTGCTATAGAAACAGAAGCTGTTCTAAGTCCATTTGCACTTGGATTAAATGTAATTTGAAATGTTGTTGATCCGCTTGCTGCAATTGGCGTTGCTGGAATTGCCGTTACTGTAAAATCTGCTGCATTGGCACCAGTAATATTAACGTAAGGTGATCCACCGGTTAAATTTAAATTTAAAGTTCCTGTGTTTTGAATTGTAAATGTGTTTACTTGCGTCCCTCCAGAGGTAGCGACATTACCAAAATCAGTGTCATCACTCACAGCTGGTGTAACATCTCCATCAACAATTGTTGAACCATTACCTGTAATATTTATTTCTGGTTGAGGTGTAGCGCTTACTATGTTTATGGTGTAATCTTCTACTTCTCCATACCCAAAAGACTCACACTCTGTAGGAATTCCGTTATACTTCATGGAAACTCTCATTCTTGTGTTTCCTAAAGTGGCACCAGATGGTATAGTGAAATTACTTGATATAGGAGTTGCTGTCGTTGCTGATTGCGTGAAAACTAATTCACCAGCATCCGCAAAGTCATAATCTTGATTATAATCAATCCAAATGGCATAACCTTCTGCGTAAGTTGTACCTGTCCAAGTTGGTGTAATTGTAAATGTATAGTTATTAGTTTGAGTGAGGCTGGTCGAAATTGCCGTAAAATCAGAATACCCTGTACTTGTAGTACCAACACCTGAAGAGTTGTCTATGGTGTTCAATTGAAATCTACCTATATACTCATCGTTGGTACTATTACCATTAGACGCACAATAGCTTGGTGTTGTGGTAAAACTTACATTATCTATAGCAAAGTCACTTCTATAGTTTGTACCCGTCGTTGCATTGAATCTTAGTTTGATTGTTTGACCGACATATGATGATAAATCTATAAGATCAGTATTCCAGGTGTTTCCCAAATTTCCTGAATAAGTTCTTAAGGTCGTTGGGTACGTTGAGCCATTATCTGTACTTATATCTACATTTAAAGTGCCCATATCTACACCATACATATGGTAGCTATAACTAAAATATGCATTAGATTCAGACGTTATATCAAAACATGGGCTTTCAAAATTGGCAACCATGTTTGGAAAGCCACTTCCATTACCCGAAGCTTCAACGTACATATACCATGTATCCCCATTTCCTGTGCTTGGGCCTGTGCTTCCAGATGGAGTTCCACCTGAATCTCTTGTCCAATCTATATTATCTCCAGTGTCTTGTGTCCATGAACCTACACCAGATTCAAAATTTTCAGAATAAGGATAACTCGAAATTGTAGTTCCACAAGTCTGGGAATAGATGGATGTGGTAAAAAGAATAGCACATACAATTAGTGCATACCTATCTAGGGTTAGAGTAATAGTTTTCATAAGCGGTTAAGTTTAGTTTGGGACTAAATTTATGCACCAAACATAGAACATTATTCCATAAACAGCAAAAATAATCGATGAAATGCAATTTTAATTTTTAAATGATTAATAATCAGGGTGATAAAAAAAAGCTCAATTTTTACAAAAACTGAGCTTTTTTAAAGGGATTTAAATATTTATTATTGTTTAACTATTTGTTTAACAAGGGTTTGGTTTTTGGTTAAATTTTGTATTTTCAAAATATAAGATCCACCTTTTAAATGATTTAATGACGATAGTTTGATAGTTTGATTTACTGATTTTGCACTTTGATTATAAACGGTTCTACCTAATACATCATATATAGTTACTAAAACGTTATCATCAGAGATATTACTTGGTACTATTATATCAATTGTATTACTAAATGGATTAGGGTATATTTTGATATTTTCAATATTATTATTTTCTAAACCTAAAGTTTGATCAAATAAATTAACTGTATAATCCTCAACTTCACCATAAGCAAAAGTTTCACAAGGATCTGTTTGATTTGTGCCTTCATTAGCGTTGTTGTAGTATTTCATAATAACACGCATAACAGTATCTCCTGTTTTTGCAGAATTTGGTACTGTAAACGTATTTGATACTGTTTGTGGGTTAATGTAAGCTCCTGCTTCAAGTATCTTTTCAGCGTTAGTAAATATTCCGTCCTGGTCATAATCTATCCAAACAGAAACCGCTTCATTATACTGAGTAGTTTCCCAATACTTCATAACAGAAATGGTGTTTCCCGTACTACCAATTTCTATGGGACTAAAAATGGAAGAACCTCTGTAATTTGAATATCCGGAAGATGTAGTACCTAGAGAATTGTTAGCAGTTCCATTTAAGCTAACTTCTCCAATATATTCATCATTTATGTTATTACCTTGAGCAGCGCAATATGAAACTACAGCAGTAGTGAAATTTTCTGTCGGTGAATATGCCGATGAATTTGTTCCACAGTTAGAACGTACTTCATATTCGTAATTTGTTTCTGGGTTCAATCCTGTTAAACTATAAGAATCTGAATCTATATCTAAAACTTCCTCCCAAGTACCAGAGCCAACTTCTCTATATCTTAAATCATAACTAGATCCTGTGGCAGAAGACCAGCTTAAAGTAGCAGAAGATGACACTATATTGGTTGCATTTAAACTCCCAGGAACTGTAGGTGTTAAAGGAGTCATCAATACGTCTGCAAGTATTTTAGTTTGATAATTACTAATGGTTTCTGACGATAATGTTACAGATTGATAGCATGGAGCCTCGAAGATAAGGTCGTAGGTACCTCCGTAAATTGGTCTGTAATAGTCACCATCTACATCAGAAACGGTCCATGAACCTAAATCATCATGGCCTACAGCTTTAATAGTTGCTCCTTCAATAGGATTGCCGGTATTGACATCCTTTACCATACCTCTAAAACCATATGTTCCTTGAGTTAAATAATCTAATAATGCCTCTCGATTATAATTCCAGAAATCATCTAACTGATTGGCTGGTGGTTTTTTTGTGTTTGATAATTCAATTGTTACCTCTTTACATTGGTGATCGTGATTCATATAGTCTTGTCGTCCACCATTAACTAAATACCAATCTGCACCGTGGGTAATTCCATTGTTTTCATCATCCATATATCCTGCAGGCCCATCGTTTTGTGCATTATCTCTATATTCTCCAGCTGTTAATATAAACCAAGAGTCATCAGGATGTCTGTCATAAGTATTATCCCAAGGATAGTTTACCAATTCTATACCTCCATGAAAATTTGCAGATATTACAAAGTGATTATCTTCTGCTAATTGCATAAACAATAACGTCTCAGCTTGATAAACTTCACCATCTGTATGTGCTCCACCTAAATTATCTGGGTAGTTTCTGTTTAAATCTACATTGTTGCCGTTACCTCTTCTGGCGTTTGCAACCGAAGTATTATCTGCACTTAAATGATAGGTTCCGTCTGGATTTGCATTAGGATTGATCCAAATTTCTGAACCGTTAACAAGATCTGCTATCCTTGTATGGTCGGGATGTGTGTTGTCTTTGTAAGCCGTTATTATATAATCGATGAGATTTAACATCATAGGATAACCTGCTATTTCATCACCATGCATAGATGATGTATATAATAATTTTGGTTCAGCTTCATCAGTAGAGATATTATCAGAGATCTTAACAAATAGAATTTCCTTATCACCTTGGCCTGTTGTACCAATGCTAAAAAAGTCAACAATGTCTGAGTGCTCAGTTTCAAAATTTTGCATTTGAGAAGCATAGTCTGCATAGGTTGGATAGGCCGTCAAAGGGAACTCTAATGTATATCCTGGCTTCGGAGCTCTTGAAAATACACTTATGTCGTCTGACATTAATCTTTCATTAATATCATTATCTTCTTCAAATACTTTATAGGAGATATTCATTGTCAAGAAGTTTTCAAATTGCTCTTGGTTAGCCCATGCTTTAACTTCTTTTGTATTACTATTAAAGTTTACAATCGTTAAAGTTTTTGATAACGATTTTAGCTGTTCTTTAGTTTCAATTTTGAAATTGAAAGTCAGTTCTCCTTGGGTTTTAAGTAAATTGTCAACTTCTCTTTTTTGAAGTTCTTGAGAGAAGGCTGTTGACAATAGCATACAGGCCAAAAGCCACAAAGTAATTTTTTTCATCAGATTTGGGATTAAATGAAATTTATGTTGAGTGCAATATATAAATTATATTAAAAAAATCTATAAAACGCATAAAAAAACCGATGAAATGCATTTTAATATCAAAATCTACTTATATAATCGTACGCTTAGATATTATTTAATCTGAAAAACTAAAGAGTTAATATTGATTTCACGGTTAATTTCCTTGAGTTATAAATTAGAATACTTAGTAAAACATAACCTAGTTATTAAACCTAATAATTTATGGAGTAGTTTCAATAGAAGGCATAAAAAAAGCCCAACACTTTCGTGCTGGACTTTTACTGCTGTAGCGAGATCGAGATTTGAACTCGAGACCTCCGGGTTATGAATCCGACGCTCTAACCAACTGAGCTACCTCGCCATAATTGCGGCTGCAAATATAAAAACAAATTCAACGACAACAAACATAACAATCCAAAAAATTATTTTAGTTTAAAGTTTTGAATTGTACCATAATTGTATATATTGAGCACACAATAAAATGCGTATATGGAGGACAAAGAAAAATATGAAATGGAGTTTGTTATACAGGCATCTCCTTCACTTATATATCAATATATATCTACACCTTCAGGCTTGTCTGAGTGGTTTGCCGATAACGTTAATTCTCGAGGAGAATTATTTACGTTTATTTGGGACGGTTCAGAAGAACAAGCAAAATTACTAACCAAGAAAAGTGGTGAACGTGTAAAATTTCGCTGGCTCAGTGATGATGAAGATGGTGCAAGCTGCTATTTTGAAATCCGTATACAGGTAGATGAAATTACTAAGGATGTATCTCTTATGATTACAGACTTTGCGGAAGAAGACGAGATAGAAGAAGGAAAAATGCTTTGGGATAACCAAATCTCTAGTCTTAAGCAAGTTTTAGGCTCAAGGTAACAAGTAACTAACTCAACTATTATATCTTTGTCTCGATTTAATTTTAAACTAAATCGGGACTTTTTTTATGATAAATTTTAACGGAAATCTTGTCGCTGAATCAAACTCTAAATTGACTTCAGAAAATAGAGGATATAAATACGGTGACGCTCTTTTTGAAACTTTAAAAGTTGTAAATGGTAAAATCTTCTTTTGGGAAGATCATTACTTTAGACTCATGGCTTCAATGCGTATTATGCGGATGGATATTCCCATGAACTTTACCATGGAATTTCTCGAAGCAGAAATTTTAAAAACTCTTGAAGCTAACACATTGATTGATGCTTCAGCCAGAGTAAGATTAAATGTTGATAGAGGAGAAGGTGGCAAGTATTTACCTGATGAAAACTCGAAAGTTAATTTTAATATAGTAGCTGAACCTCACAATAATCCGTTCTATACAATTGATGCTGATAAACCTTATGTAGTTGATTTGTATAAGGATTTTTTTATGGCACCTGGCTTATTATCGGGTTTAAAATCTAACAACAAATCTATACAGGTCATTGGGAGCATCTATGCTAAGGAGAATGATTTTGACAATTGTTTGGTTCTCAATACCAATAAAAATGTGATTGAGGCACTAAATGGCAATTTGTTCTTGGTAAAAGGAGACAAAATTAAAACACCACCATTGGAGGATGGCTGTCTTAAAGGTGTAATGCGTAAGCAAGTTCTAGAAATTTTGTCCAAGGATGTTAATCTCTATGTAGAAGAAACCTCTATTAGCCCGTTTGAACTACAGAAAGCTGATGAATTGTTTATTACAAATGTTATAAAGGGTATTGTGCCAATATCAAAATATCGTAAGAAGAATTATGGTAGTGATTTTGCTCAGAAAGTAGTGGGAAAACTTAATGCCAAATTGAGGCTGATGTCTTAATTATAACTCGGATTTTCTGGTGCATTGGACCAAATGCTATAATCTCCACCAAGTTCTAGCATCTTTTCGCGCCAAAACGAATTACATGACTTGGCAATAATATCATTGTTGTATATATTTTCAGAAACCAACCAGGCATTAGACTCTAACTCGCTGTCTAATTGTTGTTCTGCCCAACCAGAATAACCCAAGAAAAACCGAATATCATCTTGTGAAATCTTTTGGTTGTTGATCAAATCTAGGACAATATTAAAATCTCCTCCCCAAAAAATACCATTAGAAATCTCTACACTATTTGGTATCAATTCTGGAGATTTATGAATAAAATAAAGATTATCCTGATCTACAGGTCCACCATTGTAAACCGTAAATTCTGATTCGGTACCATCAATAAGATCTTTAAGATTATAATCTAATGGTTTGTTTAGTATAAACCCAACAGAGCCTAGCGCATTATGATCTGCTAAAAGTATCACTGCACGGTTAAAAGACATATCTCCAATAATGGATGGTTCTGCAATTAACAAATTGCCTTTTTCGGGTTTTGTCATCTTAGCTGGCTATTTTCGCTTACTAAATCTATGGTATTTTTGCCATTTAAACAACTTAAACTCCTAAAATTAGAACAAAAAAAAGCCTACTCATTGAGCAGGCTCTGTATTTTTAAGAAAAAATGTCTTAGTTTACTGCGCTACTTAAGTCAGAACCTGCCTTAAATTTCACTACATTTTTAGCTTTAATCTTGATAGTCTTACCAGTCTGTGGGTTTCTTCCGTCTCTTGCCGCTCTTCTAGAAACTGACCAAGAACCAAATCCTACTAAAGAAACTCTGTTTCCTTTTTGTAAAGCTCCTTCGATGTCAATTAACATAGAGTCTAATGCTTTTTTTGCAGCTGCTTTTGTAATTCCAGCATTCTCTGCCATACCATTGATTAAATCTGTTTTGTTCATAAAATTTTAAATTTAAATTGTT
Source organism: Winogradskyella sp. MIT101101 (assembly GCF_047126865.1). Classification (NCBI taxonomy): domain Bacteria; kingdom Pseudomonadati; phylum Bacteroidota; class Flavobacteriia; order Flavobacteriales; family Flavobacteriaceae; genus Winogradskyella; species Winogradskyella sp. MIT101101. Next base: position 3,385,494 of record NZ_CP138982.1, read on the forward strand.
AAAAATTCGGTTTTTAATTATGATTCTTAAAAATCCGTACACAAATTTATTAGGAATATTAAGCTACGCAAGTAATAGCAAGGGAAATAAGCGATTTTGTTAATAAGTTATAGCATTTGTTAATAAAGGAATGCATTTTGTCGGATTTTTTACGATACCAACAGCGATAAGGGTTCACAGCAGTTTTGCACTTTTTGAAAATTCAAAACCATTTAAAAGTGATTTTACATCCATTTTTCGCTTTCCAGGAAGCTGAATTTCGTTCACTTTAATATAACCTCCTCTACATGCTACTTTTAACTCGTCCTTCGAAACAAAAATAGATCCTGGTTTATGGCTGTGTTTGTCTAATTCTTTTTCAATACCATATATTTTAATGGTAAGGTATTCCTCATCGCCATTGTCTAAATAGCACCAAGCTGCCGGAAAAGGATTTAAGCCACGTATCTTATTATATATGGAGTCTAAATCTTGTTCCCAATCAATTTTGCAATTATCACGATTGAGTTTATAAGCCGTTTTTAAATCTTCTGACTGTGGCTGAATGCTTGTGGAAACCTCGTCTTTTTCTATTATCTCTACCGTTTTTATGACTAAATCACTTCCAATAGCCATTAATTCATCATGAAGTTCGCCTACAGTTGTATCATCATTAATTTTGGTTTCTTCACTTAGAATTATGGCACCAGTATCAATTTTTTCATCGATAAAAAATGTGGTGACACCAGTTTTTGATTCACCGTTAATAATAGCCCAATGAATAGGTGCTGCACCTCTATACTGAGGCAGTAACGATGCATGAAGGTTAAAGGTACCATATTCTGGCATTTGCCAAACCACTTTTGGTAGCATTCTAAAAGCAACAATAATCTGTAAGTTGGCCTTAAGCGCTCTTAATTCTTCAATAAAAGATTCAGCTTTTAAATTTTTAGGTTGTAGAATATTAAGATTGCGCTCTAAAGCAAACGCTTTGACTGCAGATGCTCTTAATTTTTGCCCACGACCTGCTTTACGATCTGGTGCAGTAATGACTCCGACCACATTGTAATTGTGGTCTAAAAGCCCTTTTAGGGAAGCCACAGCAAAATCTGGCGTTCCCATAAATACAATCCGTAAATCTCGTTTTTGTGTCATTTTAAGGTGTAGGTATTAGCTTGGGTTATTTTAATTTTTTTAATTTCCATTAATTCTGAAAGAGTTTGCAACAATTCTTTTTCGGTACAATTAATGGATTTTAATAATTGTCGCGAAGATAAATCTTCTGCTTGTAACGCTTTTAGAATAAGGTTTGAAATATTAATTTTTGAATCTTTTTCTCTATGTGAAACTTTTGCTGTACAGACAGAGCACTGACCACAAGTTTCTGTGGTTTTTTCGCCGAAGTAGGCGAGCAATTGCCGATTTTTACAAACGGAATCATTCTTTATATAATTAAGGACAGCTTCAACTTGTTTGTGTTTCAATTGATGTTGTTGCTCAATGGTTTTAGCAATGGGATTTATGGCGATATCGTCCTCACGAGGCTTCAGTAATGTGATTTCAGAATCGGTATTTGCCATTTGAAGGCTAATAACCTCGTCTTTCTCTAAACGTTTTAATTGTTCTATAATTCCTTTTTCCGATAGGTTGGCTTTCTGAACAACCAGATTCAGGTTCACCTTTGTTTCATAATCAAAAATGCCACCATAGGTTCGTAACAGGACTTTAACCACAGTATTTAAATCTAAATGTGTTTCAAGATATTGAAACAGTGCAGCATTTGTAGTTAAAAACTGAATTTTGGTTCTAAAATTAAAATGCTGTGTTAAAGCTATTATTGAATTTCTGTCTAACACCAATAGTGCGTTGTAAGTTATGCTAGCATTCAATTGGTATGTAGAACAAAATGTTTTAAAATCGAACTGATGCGTACTATTTTCTCCTTCGCCATAAGCAATCTGAAAATAGTTGCAAAGCTTTATGTAAACCTTCTTTACAAAGTCAACAGAAGGTAATGTGCTCAAAAACTGATTGCGCAAATGATCTTCGTCAATGTGCTGTTTTAAAATAATAGCATGTGCCAACTCTCCATCGCGACCAGCACGACCAGCTTCTTGATAATAACTTTCTAAACTTTCTGGTAAATTGAAATGAATTACTGTTTTTACATTAGCCTTATCAATTCCCATTCCAAAAGCGGTTGTAGCGACCATAATTTGTTTTTGGCCATTTAGCCACTGTTGCAGACGCTCCTGTTTTTCCTTGTTGGTTATACCTCCATGGTAAAACGTTGAAGAAAACCCTTTGGCTTCTAAATAATTATTAATCTCGGTTGTGGCACGTCGATTTCGCACATATATAATGGAAGCTCCTTTATATGTGTTTAAAATATATTCTAGCTGAAATAATTTGTCATCCGTGTGGATAACCTGATAAGCAATATTGGGTCTGGCAAATGATGCTTTAAAAACCTTTGGATTGATAAAATCCAAATTATCAACAATATCATCAATGACATTGTGTTTTGCAGTAGCCGTTAACGCAATGCAGTTGACTCGAGGGTGTAATTGCCTCAAGATTGAAATATTCTTGTAAGCTGGCCTAAAATCATTTCCCCATTGACTGATGCAATGCGCTTCGTCAACAGCAATGAGATTAACCTTCATTTGCTGAATACGTTCTTGTACTATGGGCTGTTGTAATCTCTCTGGTGAGAGATATAGAAATTTATAATTTCCATAGATACAATTATCCAATTGCGTATCCAATTCATTATATGGCATGCCAGAAGTTAACGCAATAGCTTTAATGCCTTTATGTTTCAGTGTGTTAACCTGATCTTTCATTAAGGCAATTAAAGGAGATACTACAATGCAAATGCCATCTTTAATCAATGCAGGTACCTGAAAACATATCGATTTTCCACCTCCAGTTGGCAGTAAGGCAAAAGTGTCTTCATTCTCTAAAACCGAATTGATAATGTCTTCTTGTAGTGGTCTAAAAGAGGTGTAATTCCAGTAGCGTTCTAAAACTTCTATCGGATGCATTACTGAATGTTTAGTTCCTTAAGTATAAAATCAGACCTGTCTTCTATTGAACCAAAAGGCACATCGATAAGTTGATAGCCAAAACGCATATATGTCTTTAATAAATGCTCGTGAATTTCAATGGCTTGTTCAAAATTTTCATAGCGTTCGCTATCACTTGTAAAGATCTCTTGCCAAGGTGCCAAAACAAAAACAAAATCATATGTATTGGCATTGCAAACATCGATGAAATACTGTGGGTATTTGTCACCTATATAATCCATATATGCCAAAACGTCTGGTAAACCTCTGTCTAAAAACACCACAGATTCTGTTGCTTTACCAGCATCCTTAAACTGTTGTAGTCTGCCCTCCAATAATTTTTCACTAAAAAGTAAAGGTTCGGTAAGAAACAATTGTTCAATGCCATCTTTTCTAGCTTGTAAAGTGACTTGTCTGGAGATTTCATCAAAACAGAGAAAACCACGTTCTTTTAAGTGATTGATAATTGAGGTTTTTCCTGTTCCAGGGCCACCAGCTATGACAACTTTTATAGGATTCAAATTGGCAATGTTTTTGCTATATAATAAGTGAATAAAAATAAAGATAAAAATGTAAAGTTAAGTGTATCTTTGCAACTGAAAAATTTTGATATGAATAGTTCTAAAAAAAGTGAGGAATTTTACGAAAAATTAAAATCACAATTGTACGATACAGCCATGTGGCCAACGGAGTATCTGTATAAGTTCATTGTGGTTTCTAAGGGTACGGGAATAAAGGATATTGAAGATTTATTCAATGATTTGGGAGCTGTTATTAATACCAATGAATCCAAGAAAGGAAAATATACAAGTGTCTCTATTAACGTTAGAATGAAAAACCCTGAAGCCGTAATTGAAAAGTATAAAGAGGTTGCCGAAAACGTTGACGGTGTAATTTCTCTATAAAATTTATATATGCTGCTTAAAATTTTGTACTTTGCAGCAAAACCTAGAGACTTCAGGTTTTAAAATTATTTACTACACATTTTACAATTTTGATTGACGATTTAGAATACAACACAGAACGCGAGCATTTAATAATTCCTGAGTATGGACGCCATCTACAAAAGATGATAAACTATGCCAAGTCTCGCGAAACCAAGGAAGAACGAAACAAGTTAGCAAAAGCTATTATTTCTGTAATGGGAAATCTACAGCCGCATTTACGAGATGTGCCAGATTTTCAGCATAAGTTATGGGATCAGCTATTTATAATGTCTGATTTTGATTTAGACGCTGATTCTCCGTTTCCGAAACCTTCAAAAGAAGAGTTAACCGCTCGGCCAGAACCGTTAAAATATCCTCAGAATCATCCAAAATATCGTTTCTACGGAAATAATATTAAAACGATGATTGATGTGGCATGTACTTGGGAGGATGGTGAAATGAAAGAGGCATTGGTTTATACCATTGCTAATCACATGAAAAAGTGTTACCTCAATTGGAATAAGGATACCGTTGAAGATGAAGTTATCTTTGGTCACCTATTTGAGCTTTCCGATGGTAAGATAAACTTAAAAAATAAGGATGAGGATTTAACGGATTCTTCAGACTTAATGAGATCCAAATCCAAGTATAGTAAGAAAAGCGGTCCAAAAAAATCTAAAAAGAAATATTCCAATAATAGAAAACGTTACTAAAACGTATGGGAACATTTAAAATTGAAGGAGGCCACCAACTCAAAGGTAAAATTCAGCCTCAAGGAGCAAAAAACGAAGCTTTACAGATTTTATGCGCAGTTTTATTAACTGACCAAGAAATTAAAATAGACAACATTCCAGATATTATTGATGTTAATAAACTCATTGCTTTATTAAAAAAGCTGGGTGTTAAAATCAATAAATTAGGTAAGGGTTCTTACACTTTTAAAGCAGATGAGGTAAATCTAAAATATTTAGAGTCTGCAGAATTTAAAGAAGATGGTAAGGGTTTAAGAGGTTCAATCATGATTGTAGGACCTTTATTAGGCCGCTTTGGTAAAGGCTATATTCCTAAACCAGGTGGTGACAAAATTGGTCGCCGTCGTTTAGATACACATTTTGAAGGGTTTATAAACCTTGGAGCTAAATTTAGATATAATAAGGAAGATTATTTTTATGGTGTAGAAGCAGAAAAGTTAAAAGGAACTTATATGCTTCTTGATGAGGCTTCTGTAACAGGTACCGCAAACATTGTAATGGCTGCAGTATTGGCTGAAGGTAAGACTACCATTTATAACGCCGCCTGCGAACCTTATCTGCAGCAACTGTGTAAAATGCTTAATCGCATGGGAGCGAATATCTCTGGTATTGGTTCTAATATGTTAATTATTGAAGGTGTTGATAAACTTGGCGGAACTGAACATAGAATGTTGCCAGATATGATTGAAATTGGTAGCTGGATTGGTTTAGCAGCGATGACCAAGAGTGAATTGACCATTACCAATGTGAGTTGGGATGATTTGGGAGTTATTCCGAGTGTTTTCAGAAAAATAGGTATAACGGTAGAGCGTCAAGGAGATGATATCCACATACCTGCTCATAAAGATGGGTATGAAGTTCAAAATTATATAGATGGCTCAATATTGACCATTGCAGATGCACCTTGGCCAGGTTTTACGCCAGATTTATTGAGTATAGTCTTGGTAGTGCTTACTCAAGCCAGAGGAAGTGCTTTGGTTCATCAAAAAATGTTTGAAAGTCGATTGTTCTTTGTAGATAAATTGATTGATATGGGAGCTAAGATTATTCTTTGTGATCCTCATAGAGCTACGGTTATCGGTCATGATTTTAAATCACAACTCAAAGCAACCACAATGACCTCTCCAGATATTAGAGCTGGTGTATCGTTATTGATTGCTGCTCTGTCTGCGAAAGGAACATCCACAATCCACAATATAGAACAGATAGATCGTGGTTATGAAAATATAGATGAACGCTTAAGGGCTATTGGAGCTAAAATTGAGCGTTTGGAAGGGAATTAGCATTTAAGTACGAAGTAATAAATATAAAATAAAAAGTGTAAAGAGAGTTGATTGGGACTCCCTTTACACTCTTTACTTTTCACTAAAATACTGTGTTATTCCATCGAATAGAAAAATTGCTCATTCACAATTTTATCATCATTCACTTCCCATACACCAACTTCCTCCATTTGTTGTCTTCCTCTGTCTTTAAAGGTGACGTCAAAAGTCATTTTAGAGGTAAAATGATTTCCTGCCACAACCGGTTCGCCAATCTCTCCACCATGAAATTCTTCAACATTATCTAACCATTCTTTATTTTTATTCCAGACATTTTGTCTTCCTTCAGTAACTTCTCCAGGCATACCTGGCATTTCTCGGCTTGTTACGTTTTCTGCGTAAAGTTCGTTGACGCATTCTAGGTTTTTACCTTCTGCGCACATTTGGTGCCATTTTTTGGCGACATCCCAAGTACTCATATTGCTTATGGTTTTTAATTAGTATTTTAAATGTACTCAAAAGTTTACCGACTTGTCTTAAAATAATGTTAGGATTATATTAACCCGTTGTGCATTTTGAGTGAATTTCGTTGAAAACAATTGAAATATCAAGCTTTGTGCCTCTTGCCTAAAGGATGAACTTGAAATTTCATCGATATTCCCTTTAGGGTTAGTGCAAAAATCGATGAAATGTTCATAATGCACGACGGGTTACATTTTTAAAAAAGTAAAAGCCCTGAGACTAATCAGGGCTTTTTGAAATTGTTTATTGAAATGGTTATTTCGGTTTAAGACTTGGTAAGTCTTAAAAGTAATAACGATAGATTTTTTTAATTATTATATTAAATAGTTAAAAAGTTAAAAATAATTTATTTAAGGTGTTAATTTAATGCTGATTTGTAAGTTTCCAAACAGCGTTCCCTAGCTTCTTTATGGTCAACCATTTTCTCGGGATAATCCTCGGTGCCATATTCTTCTACCCATTTTTTGATGTATTTTTTGTCCTTATCGAATTTATCGATTTGAGTGGTGGGATTAAAAATTCTGAAATATGGTACAGCATCCACACCAGAACCTGCCACCCATTGCCAATTACCGACATTGCTAGCCATTTCATAGTCATGGAGTTTCTCTGCAAAGTAGGCTTCGCCCCAACGCCAATCAATCAATAGGTGTTTGCACAAAAAACTACCTACTAGCATTCGCACTCTATTATGCATAAAACCAGTTTTGTTCAGTTGTCGCATACCTGCATCCACTAATGGATAGCCTGTTTTACCTTCGCACCATTTTTTAAATTCATCTTCATTATTTCTCCACTCTATTCGATCGTATTTAGATTTAAAAGCATTGTCCTTGGTTTCAGGAAAATGCCATAGAATTTGCATAAAGAATTCGCGCCAAATTAATTCCTGCCAAAAGATTTCGTTACTCTCATTAATCGCTTTTTTAATCATTTTACGTACGCTTACCGTTCCAAAACGTAAGTGTGGACCTAAGCGAGAGGTGGCTTCTTTGGCTGGGTAATTTCGTTTCGCTTGGTATTCTTGGATTAGTGTTGGTGTCACTTCGTAATCTTTGATTTCCTGTGAAGATGTATTAAAACCAATATCCGATAAACTGAGGTTGGGTAATCTGGTGTGTTGAATTAAGTTATCTAGATAATCGTTAGTGTAGTAAATTTTTAAATTATGATCCTTAAATTTTTCTTTCCAGGTTTTCATGTAAGGTGTATACACAACATAAGGGTCTCCATCATTCTTTACGACTTCATCTTTTTCAAAAATTACTTGATCTTTAAAGGTCCTAAAGTCTATGCCATTGTCATCTAATAATTTTCCGATGGCCTCATCGCGTTCTCTTGCATAGGGTTCATAATCGTGGTTTGTATAAACAGTTTCAATATCATAATCCTTAATTAATTCTTTGTAAACATCAATAGGTTTCCCATGAAACATGGCAATACTACTATTATGCTCATCCTGCAATGTTTTGCGCATCTTCTGAAGCGTTTTAAAAATAAAGGTCACTCTGGCATCATCCTCGGGTAAATCATCTAAAATTTCAGAATCAAAAATGAATATTGGTGTAACAGGATACTCTCCCTTTAATGCTTCGTAAAAACCTACGTTATCGTCCAGCCTAAGATCTCTTCTGAACCAGAATATATTTGTTTTATTATTCATTGTTTTTAATTATTCAGATAATGAATTAGTTATTAGACATTTGTCTTTGTTGCATAATAATTCATTTTCAGTACTTTCCAAAGAGTGCTTCTAGCTTCTCAGTTCTGTAATTAAAGATTTCTTCCAATTTAGGCTTTACTAAAATTGGATGTACCATTTGCCCAAGAAAACCCATTGGGACTTTATAATCTATAATATCTTCCATTTCTACACCTCCTTCAATTTCCTTGATGAAATGTTTGTGATGCCAAAGCGCATAAGGACCAAAGCGTTGTTCATCTACAAAATATTTTTTATCCATTACATGCGTGATTTCAGTCACCCATTTGGTTTTTATTCCCATAACAGGCGTTACAATATACTGAATGATTTGTCCGGGAAACATAGGTCTATCAGCACCTGAAAGAATATTAAATCCCATATAATCTGGAGTAATGACTTTTAAATTTTTAGGGTCTGAAAGGAAATCCCATGCTTTTTCAACAGAGATGGGTAAGTTTTGCTTTTTATGTAAGGTGTATATTTTCATTTGGTGTATTTTGTTTTTGACTAGGTTTGGGCTTAGTTATTGAATAGTATATACCCATTTAAAGTGGTTGCTATAAATAGCCATATTATATAGGGTAACAATAGATATTTAGCCCACTTAAGTCTATCGTGTCTAAATGTTATAAAAAAGTAGAGAATAGTAAGAAACAATAGTATTAAAACGATCAATCCTATAGTGATCATTTTTTGATTAAAGAAAAACCAATTCCAGCTAACATTTAAAAGCCAAGAGAATACATAAACTAACCATAGCGAGACTTTTGATCTTTCAATAAAGAGTTCTGCTAGATAATAAGAAAAACACATCATTATTATAGTCCATGCAAAACCAAATACCCAGCCTGGTGGTGTCCACGGAGCTTTATTAAGGTTGGTGTACCATTCGCCAGATACAGCATCACCCATAAACCAATTACCAATGGCAAGCCCACCAAAATTAATGGCTAGAAAGAGGATGAGGTAGTATGCTTTTTTCAAAGTATTATGCTTTTATTTTCTCGATATGTGCGAGGACTTCTTGAGCTTCGGCATACTTCTTATCGCTTTTGGCTCTATTTATAGTCGATAGTTTGTGCCAGTCTGACATTAACTTTTCATACTGCCTTTGTAGCTTGTCTAATTCTGAAGTTTTTTTAAAAAGGCCAAACATATTATCTATTTTAAATGTTTTGTTATACGCGAATTTGTGGGTTTTGTGATGGAGTAGAAGTAGTCTATTAATTCGCCTTCTTCATCAACTAAATATTTCTGGAAATTCCATTTCACTACAGAACTTTTCTTACCATTAATAGCTTTTTTAGTCAACCATTCGTAAAGAGGATGTTGGTTATGGCCTTTTACGTTAATTTTTTGAGTAACAAGAAATGATACACCATAATTAACTTCACAAAACTGTTGAATGTCGTTAGAATCACCAGGCTCTTGTTTTCCGAATTGATTGCAGGGAATACCAATAACGACAAGTTGTTCCCTATAAGTATCATGGAGTTGTTGCAGTTCTCTGTATTGTGGAGTGAAGCCACATTTTGATGCCACATTAACAAACAAGATTTTTTTGCCTTTAAAATCGACTAAATCAATTGGTTGTCCTTGTAAACTGTCTATTTTGATATCATAAATAGGTTTTGACGCCTTTCTAGTTACAGTATTATCTGAAGTTGTTAATGTGCCGACAAATGCTTTTAGTGGATTCATAAATCTATATTTTAAAACTAACTATTCCGCAATCCATTTCAAACACCTGTCCGGACAGTGATGCTGCTTTTTGAGAAAGTAGAAAACCAGCCATATCGGCAACTTCTTGAGGTTGTAAATATTTTTTTAGTGGATGTCGATCGTTCATATTTTCAATCATCCTTTCATTTCTCAAAAGTTTAGATGCCAATTCGGTATCAGTTACCGTTGGAGCTATGGCATTGACTCTTACCGTAGGTGCTAATTCTGCTCCTAATGACTTGGTCAAACCTTCAACAGCAGATTTGGAAGCTGCAACACTAGCATGAAATGGCATACCTAGCTTGGTGGCTACTGTACTGAATAAAACTATAGAAGGGTTATTGCCATTTTTAAGTGATGGCAAATACTTTTGTATTGCTTTAACAGCACCTAATACATTAATTTCAAAATCGTTTTTAAAATCATCAATACTCAAACGATTTATCGGTTTAAGGTTAATGCTACCTGGGCAATATACTAATCCATCAGCACTGTCAATTTCTGGTAGTTCGTCATTTATCACATCACAACTGTAATGCTTTAGGTTTTCAGATTCATTTTCCGGTGGTGTTCTACTGATATTCACCACTTCATCATAAGAAGAAAGCAAAGATGTGACAATTGCATTGCCAATACCTTTGCTTCCTCCAATTACTATTAATCTGCTCATATTGCTTATGCTGCTGTTAATGGACGTCCTTTTAAACGTTTTTCAATCTTTTGTTTTATAACTGTTAAACGCTTCATGAGTTCCATTAATTTTGCGTCTTTCTTCTGCTTGTAAACTTCGTTTACACCAAGAATAATCTCTTTGGCTTCTCTTGCGGCCAAGATTCTGTCACTAGTTGTCTTGAAAGAAAACTTCCTGTTTTCAAATTCAGTTGCTTTTTCTAATATATCCATTTGCTAATTGTTTATATAATTCTGTAATTCAACAATTTTTTCGGGTGTGTTGAAAATTCCACCATAATAAGTTGTAACTGTTGCTGATGTATCATCTTTAACACCTCTAGATGAAACACATAAATGTTTAGCATCAATGATTACGGCAACATCGTCGGTTTCAAGTACAGTTTTAAGTTCGTTTGCTATTTGCTGGGTTAAACGTTCTTGAACCTGTGGGCGCTTTGCGTAATACTGTACGATGCGATTCAGTTTTGAAAGCCCTATGACTTTCCCTGATGATTTGTAGGCAATATGTGCTTTGCCAATTATAGGAACGAAATGATGTTCGCAATTTGAGTAGAACGTAATGTTCTTCTCCACTAACATTTGATTGTACTGATATTTATTATCGAATAACGCTACTTTAGGTTTATTATTTGGGTCGAGGCCAGAGAATATTTCTTCGACGTACATCTTGGCAACGCGGTCTGGTGTGCCTTGTAATGAATCGTCTTTTAAATCTAAGCCCAATACATCCATTATTTCAGAAAATAGTATAGAAATTCGCTGTTTTTTTTCGTCATTGGACATCTCAAAAGCGTTAGGCTTCATAGGTGTCTCTAGACTTGTAAATAAATGGTCATCTCCAATATCTTCAATCGAAAATCCATTTAATTTCTGACCATTTTTAGTGGAAGTTGTAGTATTCATAAAAATCTTTTTAATGTGCTGTCTTTAAGTACTCCAAGCTTAAATCAAAGCACGTGTTAACGTTTACTTATAGAGTTATTTGTTATTGTTCTTTGACGCGTACATTTAAATCTGCCTTTGTCGAATGTTCTTTTTTTAATGTGTTTGGTTGCTCGTCCTTGAACTCGTGCTCTCCACATTCTGAAACTACTAGGTTTCATTTCTCTCCGCATTAAATCAATAATTTCTTGTTCTTTTAAACCAAACTGAAATGTTATTGCTTCAAATGGTGTTCTATCTTCCCATGCCATTTCTATAATACGATCAATATCTCTAATACTTAAATTCATAGACTTTCAGGCATTGCATATTGCATGTCGTATTTAACTTTCTGATCGAGTAACTTATTAAAGAATTTCTTGTTCTCTTTAAACGTTTTACTGTTTCTAAAACGGATAAACCTACCTTGTGCGTGCAGACTAGATCCATTAACCTTATATATTACTAATTGATAGTAAGGAATTATCCAAGTAAAATTTCTTAGCCCTTGATTGATCATCACCAAAATACCCTTAGGCCGTAATTCTATATTAGCATAATTTATATCTGACACTTTGTTCATCATGCTCTGCATATTAGGACTTACTTCTTCTATTATCATCCTTTTAGAGCCTATACCTTTAAGTTTCAATATTTGTACCAAACTAAAAGGACTGCCAATAAGGTCGGCTATAATTTGCCTGTGCTCACTATTATGATGTGTTGTGTTTAAAATCATTACACCGTAAATATACAAAATGTTTAACCTTTTATGTAAAAAGTTAAACAAAAATTAACACAGAATTATGAATGTTGAAAATTTGGAGTCTATTCGTTTCGTAACATGCGCTTTCTATCACTAATGGTATGTCGCTTAAGTATTCTAAAACTTTCACGCATAACATCAGGATCTTTTTTCATATTCCAAAGAATATCGCTGGCATACTTGCGGTTCTCCTTTATATCTACAATTGGAAATGGATAATCCTCACCAAGCTTAAAATTATAGAATGCTTGTTCCATTTCAGTCATAAGGTAAGGTTCGTGAATAAGTGGTAGGTCTAAATTTTTCAATTCGGGCACCCACTTTTTGATAAAGACCGCATCAGGATCGTGTTTGAGACTGTTGGTAGTTGGATTGTAAATTCTAAGATTATTTATTCCTGTTTCGCCTGCTTGCATCTGTAATTGCGGAAAATGAATGCCAGGTTCAAAATCAAGAAATTGTTGTGATAAATGTGTGGTAGCATCTTGCCAAGGCTGCCAGAGAATATGCGTAAAGAACGATGCTAACATTGCACGCATTCTAAAATTAATATATCCAGTTTCAATAAGACATCGCATACTGGCATCTACTAACGGAAAACCAGTTTTACCTTCTCTCCAAGCTTTTTGATATGTTTTTGAAATACTCTTTTTCAGCTTATGGTAGCCTTTATTAATACTTGCGTTTTCCATGGTGTGTTCCATTTCAAACTTTTGAATAAAATGAGCTTGCCATCGTAAACGCGATATAAATGCCGCAATATGAGATTTATCCTTTGCATTGGTTTTTAAAGCTTTTGCTTTTTGATAAACTTGGCGTATCGACAAGTTTCCCCAAGCTATATAGGGTGAAATCCTACTGCAACTACTACGTGATGCCTCGGGCTTAGATATATTGAACATGTAATCTTCATGTCTGCTTTCAAAGAAAGAGCTGGCATATTTCCAACCCATGGTGCTACCTCCTTTTTGAAAATTAGTGACTGATGGTGTCTCTAAATCGGTAACTGTAAATACCTTTTCTAAGGTTTCAATAGCGGTATTATTTATCAATTGGTTATCGTTGGGCTTAAAGATTTCCAAGTCCTTGTTCATATAGCTTTCCCAATTTTCAAACCAATTATCTCGATTTAGCAATCCACGCTCTACACCGTTGTTTTTGCTCTCGTGCCAATCGATAAAATTATTCCGACAATATCTCGTAAATTCTTTGTCTCTGTTGTAGGTGACCAACAATCCTGTTTCTACATGCGAATAGATGGCGTTAACTTTATAAAATTCCTGAATGAGATTAAACGCACTTTGAATATCGCAGGTCACAGCTAAAACCTTAGTATTGTATTCTTTAAGGCTTTCATTGATATCTCGAATGGATTCCTTTATAAAATTGAAATGGCGTTCGCTATAATGTTCATCATTTAGAATGATATATTCAAAAGCATAAAGAATCAAGGTTCGTTTTCCGGCTTTTAGGGCGTTTGCAATAGCTTCATTGTCTTGAAGTCTTAAATCGCGCTTTAACCAAACGACATTGATATGTTCTTTTTCTGCCATACTAAAGTTGCTCTAAAAACTGTTCAGCATTGTTGAAATGGTTTTCTAAAGTTTCTTTGTTCATTCTATCTAAATTGCCCAAAAGCATACCTAATCTAGGATTGCCTGAGAAGAAATCGCGATGCTTATCCATAAAGGTCCAGAATAGACCATCCCAAGTGTCTTGCCAATCGCCTTTAGAATAGTTGCTCATTTTCATGATGTAATTACTACTGCTTATATAAGGTTTGGTCGACATTAGGCCACCATCAGCATAAAGGCTCATACCATAGACGTTTGGTACCATCACCCAATCATAAGCATCAATGAATAATTCCATAAACCATTTGTACACTTCGTCTGGATCAAATTCACATAACACCATAAAATTACCAAGAATCATTAGGCGCTCAATATGGTGTGCATAACCTGTTTTGAGGACTTTTTTTATAACGTCGTCGATGGGTTTTATACCTGTTGTGCCATCATAGAATGACGAAGGAATTTTTCGATCAAAATTCCAGAAATTCTTAGTGCGTTCTTCTGTTCCTTTTACTTCATAGACACCTCTAATAAATTCGCGCCAGCCCAATATTTGACGGACAAAACCTTCAATGGAATTGATGGGAACATCATTTGAATTTCCAAAGCCAATCGCTTTTTCAATCACTTCTGAAGGGTTCAGTAATCCTACATTAATAAGCGGTGAGAGGATACTATGGTTTAAAAAGTGTTCTTCCTTAACAATAGCATCTTCGTAGGGTCCAAACTCATGAAAGCGTTGTTCAAAAAACTGTTGTAGCCAATCCTCAGATGATTTAAAATCTATAGGATAAATGGTTAAATCAGTAAGTTCACCATAGTGATTGCCGAAATTATCAGTCACATAGTTTTCAGCTTCCTTGTGATAATCACTTTTATCCGGAAATTGAATATGTGGTGGTGTTTTATCTTTAGGATACTTCTTTCTATTGTCACCATCATAGGTCCAGTTGCCACCTTCTGGCTCCTCAGAAACCATTAAGATGTCACGATTTTTACGCTGTTGTTTGTAAAACGATGTTTGAAAGAATTTCGTTTTATTCGGTTTAAAGAACGAAGTGAGTTCTTCTTTTGTGTTTATAAAAAGTGGGTTCTCATACCATTTTATGTCAATAGCATTAGAAACTTCATTAATGTGTTTTTGCAACCAATTGTCTGTTGGGTCAATGATATGAAGCTTTTCGACACCTTCATCAATCAGTTTAGGGATGAGTTGTCTTACATCACTTAAGTCTGATGTAGCATCAATATAATTAACCGTTTTATCTTTACTCTTAAGATATTCTGCATAAGCCTTCATGGAAGCTCTATGAAAGGCAATTTTTTGTTTGTGAAACTTGTAATGCGTAAAGAATAGAAATTCTTCAATGATATAGACATCAGCTTTTACCTCGAGAATTGGTGAATTTTTGAATAATTGATGTGGGAATATGAGTACGGCTTCTTTCATTATTAAAATAAGCTAGGTTGCAACCAAAGACTTCTAAATTTTCCATTAGCATCATAGCGCTCTGCTTGCAATTGCACATTGAATTTTCGATCTCTAGGGTCGTTACCAACACCTGCTACATACATCCAATTGCCGTAGTTGCTGTGTACATCGTAATCTACTAATAAAGACTCAAAATAGGATGCGCCAATACGCCAATCGAGTTCTAATTCTTTAGCGAAGTAGGACGCCACATTTTGGCGTCCTCTGTTACTCATCCAGCCGGTTTCTTTGAGTTCAATCATATTGGCATTTACAAAGTCAGACTGGGTTTCGCCATTAATCCAATTATTGATTTGAGTTTGGTTTGTAGACCATTCGTAATCTTTTTGAAGTATACCTCCTAGTTTGAATATTTGGCTACCGTGCTTAATGGATACGTACTTAAAATAATCACGCCATATCAATTCAAAAATCAACCAGTAGGTTGATTGGTTTTTAAAATGTTCTTTTTCAAATTGTTTTACGTTCCAATAGATTGTTCTCGCAGAAATACTGCCATTAGCCAACCATGGTGAAAATTTTGAACTGTAATCAACACCAACTAAGCCATTTCTAGTCTTCTTGTAGAATCCTAATTTTTTAGTATTGAAGAAATAATCGTTTAATCGATTTAAGGCTTCGGTTTCACCGCCTTTAAAAGGGAATGCTGAATGCGGATGTTGTTCAAAGTCTTTAAACCCAAGGTCTGACAACGTTGGGATATTGGTATTGTTTTCAATTCTATTATCGTTGGTTTGCTTTTTGGTTGTCACCTCATGTCTTATGTCAACATACTTTTCTAATTTCTTTCTGAATACAGTAAAAACTTGTGGTGTTTTAGAAATTTCAAAATTGATATCTTCTGGATGAAATAAAAGCTGATTGTGAATATGGTGCCAGTTGATATCCTCTAGTTCGGCTTTCACCAAATTCTCAGTATCTACTTCCTCTTGCGTCCATTCTTTTTGAAGGTAAATGTCCGTTATCTGATGTGCTTTGCCCAACTCTGGAATGACAGCTTCAGGTGCATCAAGAAAAACCAGTAGATCAATATTGAGCTGATTGAGCTGTTCTTTTAAATCGTGAATTGTCTCTATCAGGAATTTAGCTCTGAACTTTTCTGTCTTTTTAAACCCAAATTTATCGACTTCAAAATGTCTTGGGTCAAAACAATATACGCCAACAAGTTTGTGGCCGTTCTTTGTTGCTTCAGCTAAAACAGCGTTGTCAATTGTTCTTAGGTCATTTCTAAACCAAACCAAGTTTTTTATTTTGTCCTTCTGCATTTTTCGCTACAATATTTTACGTTGTCCCAATCCTTTGCCCATTTTTTGCGCCATGTGAATGGACGTCCACAAACAAGGCAAATTTTCTCTGGTAAATGTTGTTTTTTTGCACCTTTCATTTCGGTTCTACAAGGGCATTTAGCATACCTTTAAAGACAAAGGCATGGAACGGTAAAACCATATACCAGTACAATCGTCCCCAAACGCCTTTAGGCCTAAACACTGCACGCTGATATAGTTTGTCCTTCACAATTTTAAATTCCAACCAGGCTTCTCCAGGCAATCGCATTTCGGCAAATAATAAAAGCCGTTTTTCGTTTTTATCAGCATAAAGTACACGCCAAAAATCGAGAGGGTCACCAGCTTCAAGATAATTATCATGCGTACGACCTCTTCGTAATCCCACACCACCAAATAGTTTATCCATATAACCTCTTAGCTTCCAAAGGTTATTAAAGCTATACCATCCGTTACGACCACCAATACTCCAAATTTTGTTTAAGGTGTATTCTTCATCTACTATATTTCTCGACCTCACATCTTTAAAACAGCCATATTGAGGTAGCTCGATGTGTTTAGATAATTGACTTCTAAATCGGCCACTGCTAACGGCATCTTTCCAGCTTGATATCACCGCATTTTGTTCAATTTTTTGAAATGCTAAATCAACCGCAGTTTTATAATCAACCGGTTTTATGTCTATAACATCATTGATTTTGCTTGGTTTGCCAATAACTTCTACTTTCATGCTGTCTACCAATGCTTGAGCCAGTTGAAATGAAGTGGATGTTACAAAATACAGCCAATAAGACGATAACTTAGGTGTTAAGACAGGTAAGGTGTAGATGTAACGCTTCAGGCCACGAACCTCTGCAAATTGCAATAGCATTTCTTTGTAAGTCAAAACTTCAGGGCCATAAATATCATAGGAATTGTTGTATAATTCTTTTTTCCCCAATGCGCCAGATAGATAGCCAAGTACATCGCGTATAGCCAAGGGTTGGGTTTTAGTGTTTAGCCACCTTGGAGTTATCATAACAGGTAATTTTTCAACAATGTCCCTAATAATTTCAAACGACGCGCTACCGCTTCCTACTATGATGCCTGCACGCAGTGTAGTGAGTGCATATTCATCTGATTTTAAAGTTTCCTCTACTTGTAGTCTAGACTCTAAATGTTTAGACAATGATTCATCATTAACAATCCCACTAAGGTAGATGACCTGTTTGCAATCAGTAGCGTTAACTAGGTTTTTGAAATTAAGGGCGCATTGACGTTCTAGGGATTCAAAATCATCAGAACCAGTTGCCATAGAATGGATAAGGTAATATGCGGCATCAATATCTTTAGGAATTTTATTGGGCTCAGGATCTAAAAAATCAATTTTTATAAAAGAACAAAGAGGGTTGTCTTCTATTTCATCTGGAATACGGTTTAAATCACGTACACAGCATATTAATTCGTGTTCATCTTCTAGAAGTTGAAGTGCGAGTCTTTTGGCAATATAGCCTGTTGTGCCTGTAATTAATATGCGCATTAGTCATTCGGGATTGCAAATTCTGGTTTTGGGCGCTGATATTCTAATCGTGTTTTTAACTCTGGTACTGCATAGCCATCTAACCCGTTGATAGTCGCTACCTTGCCCTTAGATAAATTGATGAATCCATCTTTTTCTAATAAATCATCAGGCACATAGAGTTTTTCAATTTTACCAATGAGTAAGATAGTGTTATTTGCCTTAATAGGGTACTCTTCCACATAACTCATTGCTAATTGCACAGGGCAACCTTTTACAAATGGTGCTATAAAATTGTCTTTGTATTCTTCCTCTAAAGACGTGACATTAAACTCTGAGATTGCTGAATCGTACTTGGCAGAGGTGTGATGCGCATCTTCTAAAATACCATCGTGTATATGATTTATAGTATATTTCCCTGTAGTTTTAATGTTATCATAGGTGTTTCTAATTACAGTTGTAGGTCGCAAAAAGAAACCTAAAAGCCCAGGATTAGAACCTAAATGTGTTATAGAACTGAATACCGCCACGTTACTTACACCTGTATCATCTTTGGTACCAATGAGATTAGCCGATTTATAACCAGAGCAACTATTAATTAAATTAATGCGATACAAATGATGCATTTGGTTAATATCATCTAAGCTGAATTTTGCCATTTTAAAGGTTTGTAAAATTGTTGATTTTAATATTTTCAGCTTTAAGATCGAACATTAAATTATATAACCCAAAGAACGTTCTGTTGATGTAAATAAAGTGTTTAGAACCTCTGTTGCCATTCATATTTCTAAGCTCTGTGCTTTTTGAATATTTCTGACCCATCTCTGCCACTTGATTAAAAAAATCAGGATTTGAAAAATCGAATATTTCTTTTTGAAATGGCTGAGTGAATAGGCTAAGTAACTCGTGAAACATTGCAGAAAAGAATTCGATTTCTTCTTTGGAATCATCAGACTTTAGTATTTCCAGCTGATACATTTTCTCAGAAAAAGCATCAGGATTATCGATACAAGCTTTATCTGCTAATTCAAAATAAGGTTTGTAAAATGTTTCAGGAATGGTTTTCATACACCCAAAATCGAGCGCAATTAAATGACCTTCTTTAGATATCAAAAAATTTCCGGGATGAGGATCTGCATGCACCTTTTTTAATTTATGAATTTGATACATATAGAAATCCCAAAGCGCTTGTCCGAGTTTATTGGATACTTCTTGGTCTGTGTTGTGCGCCACAAATTCTGAAAGGTGTTCTCCTTTCATATAATCCATTGTTATAATGCGCTCTGAAGAAAATTCTTCGTAATAATTCGGGAATTTTAAATTAGGAATATGCTTACAAGCCTCTACAACGTCTTTACTTTGTTGTATTTCTAATAAATAGTTAGTTTCTTCTGTTAACTTGTTTTCTACTTCTTTAAAGTATTTATCCGAATCTTTACCTTTAATATTAAACATCTTAATAGCAATCGGCTTTACTAAAGCCAAATCTGATGCGATACTCTCCGCAACTCCAGGATATTGGATTTTCACAGCAAATTTTTTCCCATCCTTTTCTGCAATATGGACTTGTCCTATACTGGCAGCATTAACTGAAGTTGCGTTGAAAGTATCAAATAGTTCTTCGGGATGTTTCCCAAAATATTTCTTAAATGTTTTTATTACTAAAGGTGGTGATAGTGGTGGTACTGAAAATTGAGATAAGGAAAATTTCTCAACGTAAGCTTGTGGTAAAATGCTTTTTTCCATACTCAGCATCTGAGCCACCTTAAGGGCGCTACCTTTTAATGTTTTTAGGCTATCATATATATCCTCTGCATTATTCTGGTTAAGTCGTTCTTTGGCATCTTCTTTTGAATTTACCATTTTATCACCATAGTATTTTAAGTAGTTAACACCTACTTTTGCACCAGTGGACACTAATTTACTAGCTCTAGAAATCTTGGTAATGGGTATGCTGTCTATTGTCTTCATCTAATTACTGTGCGTTTTTTCTTTATACAAGAATTTACCAAAATCTATTAAACTCTTTAATGGTGTGGTATCTATAAGATCAAAACTCGCTCTTACTGACTTCTCAATAAACAAGTCTGTTTTTTCAAAAGATGGAGATGTATCATCTAACCAAAATTTCATGGTAACAAGTAGTTGTAACCAAGCTGTTTCCTTTAAGCCTCTATTTTGAAGTCTCTCTAACTGTTCTTGCTTTAAATCTAGCGTCTTAATATTGAGATGCTCAATGTAATTTGAAAATCGCTGCTTTAATTTTGCTAAGGTCTTAAGTGACTTTAGCTGATTTTTGTTATGCTCTAAGGCATGCACAACGTAGCTTCTATTGGCGGTAAGAACTTCAAAAAAGGTGTAGTAGAAGCTTAGTAACTTATTTCTAGCATCGAAATTAATATAGTCTTCGCTTTTCTCTAATACTGCATAAGCACTATCAAAAAAGACTTTGAAAATACTTTGTTCTAAGGCGTCAAACGAGCCGAAAGATTCGTAGAATTTTTGTTCTTCAAAATTATTATCCTTTGCAAAAGCATAAACAGACTTGGGCTGTTCATTATGAGTTAGTACATAATCCATGTATAACTCAATGATTTTTGATTCTGTGATTGATTTTTTCTTTGCCATTGTATTTCATTTACAATGTAAAGATACATAATGTTTAACTATTTTAAATAAAAGTTAAACAAAGTTTAACAAGAATATATGAATTTGAAAAAAAAGTGTTTAACAATTTTCGTCACAGCAATCATCATCTTTAACCAATTTACAGCTCATAATGGCTAAAAAGGCTCCTATAATTGGTGCTGTTATATACAACCACAGATGTTGAAGATTTCCAGAAATAATAGCTGGTGCTAGTGATCTAGCAGGATTCATGGAGGCCTTGGTCATTGGGCCAGCAAACATAGCCTCCAATAAAATTACACCTCCTACAGCTATTGCTGCCATGGCGCCGATTTCTTTACTTCCTGTAGAAACATTTATAATAACAACCATTAGGAAGAATGTGAGCAACAGTTCGAGAATAAAAGCTTTGTAGGGTTCGAATCCTTCTGCGGGATAAGTGTGCCCAAAGCTGTTGCTCTCAGGAAATAAAACCCATAAAATCGCAATGGCCATAAAAGCTCCCGCAACTTGAAAAAGGATATATTTTGGCACATTTTGCCAATTAAATCGATTGGCTACAGCAAAACCTATGGTTACAGCTGGATTAAAATGTGCACCAGAAATTTCACCAAAGGCATAAATCATGGCCATGACAATAAGTCCCCAGGTTATGGCTACGCCAACGTGTGTAATGCTTCCTCCTGTAATTTCGTTTACGGTCATAGCTCCACAGCCACAGAAAACCATAGCGAACGTTCCGATAAATTCAGACCAAAGTTTTTTATTTAATGGGTATGTATTTAAACTCATATATTATTAATGATTGAGTTTTATGTTTGAGAAGACATATTTCATCTCGGTTGCAATTTGAAGACTACGCTCTAGGTATTTTTCAGCTTGCTGAGGTGTGCCGTCAAAAGCTTTTGGATCTTCATAGGTTATTGGGGTGCGCTTTTCTGCACCAGCAATGAACGGACAACCTTCATCGGCACTAGAACAGGTCATAATGGCTGCAAACTCAGATGACGGATTAAAATCTGCATCAAATGTTTTTGAAAATCCAATAACAGGATGAGCAGTTTCAGAATATTTTATGGCATACACAGGATTATCCTCATTGGATAGTTTTTCAATTTTAAACCCAGAGCTTTCCAAAGCTTCAGCAGCCGAAGGAAATAGGGCAGTGGCTTCAGTTCCTCCAGAATAGCAAAACACGTTTTTTATATTAAAGTGCTGAGCCAAAGTTTGTGCCCAAACTTGAGATAAATGGCTGCGACGCGAGTTGTGCGTACAGATAAAGTTTAGGTTTATTATAGCTTTAGCATCTGCTTTAGTCTTTATAAAATCAATTAATGGTTGTAACGTTGTTTTTCTTTCTTCTGAAATTGAAGTGGTATCTAAGCTTTCTATTTTTTCTGATAATTCTGAAAATATCATTGTGTGTTTATATTTTGATTAACAACAGTTGCCATCTGGTGAGCAACAAGGTTCATCAGATAAATCTGCTAATTGTAGTTTTGGTTTAGGTTGTTTTTCCGGTATTCCACAATTATCTTTTGCCAAACAATCGGTTTGTTTTGTAGTTAATAGAAAGTTAGTGCCATTAAAGTCTAACCCAAATTTACCTATGGTTTCTCCTTGGTATTCTACTTCGATTTCTAAATCATCAATATTCAAGGTTTTTTGAGATAATTCAATAATGTGGAGCAACTTTTCAGGATGTAGTCTGTGGTTGTAATCATTGGCTTCCCAAAGTTGAAAATTCACCACCTCTTCATGCCTTACGGTACCTCCACAATCAATAAAGTCTTTGGTGATTTTACCAACTTCGGTTACATGAAAGTGATTGGGAACCAATGTTCCGTTTGGCAATTGAAATGCTATTTTATCTAGTTCCTTTAATTTCGATTTTATTTCTGAAAGTTTCATAATTTTTGATTTGTAATTTTAATTAACAACAATTAGTATTCTCATTTAGATCTTGATTCAAAAAATCATTAATGACGGCTTTCATTTTAGACCAATTGGCTTTATCGATGCAATAGCATACACTTGTGCCTTCGATATTGCCCGAAATGAGACCGACATTTTTTAATTCCTTAAGATGTTGCGAAATGGTGGGTTGTGCCAATCCAATTTCATCTACCAAGTCTCCACATATACAAGAGTTGGTCTTAAACAAATGTTGTAATATGGCGACTCTGGCAGGATGTCCAAAGACTTTGGCAATGCTCGATATTTGATTTTGCGCTTCAGTGAAAATTTCGCTTTTAGTTAATCCCATAATTTTTAATTATTATATTGCAATATTACGATTAATATGTTTATTAGAAAAGATTAGAGGGTTATAATTGTTGTTTTTAAGTCTTTCTTAACATATTTCGCTTTTCTTAAGTCGTAACTTTAAGGCACTTTAAACAAAACACTTAACACTATTAAAAAATGAAGAAATTATTACTATTTGCATTTGCGTTAACATTGATGTTTTCGGTAAATGCACAAATTGAAACACCTGCGCCAAGTCCTTTGAGTAAGGTTGAGCAACAGGTTGGATTAACAGATGTAACCTTGGAATATTCTCGTCCAAGTATGAAAGGACGTAAAATCTTTGGTGATTTAGTGCCTTATGGTAAAATGTGGCGTGCAGGAGCCAACAAAAATACTACCATAACATTCAGCGATGATGTTACTATTGGAGGTAATGAAGTAAAAGCGGGTTCTTATGCTATTTTTATTACGCCTAATGAAAAATCTTGGGATGTATATTTTTATTCAGACACCAATAATTGGGGAACTCCTCAAGAATGGGATGATTCTAAAGTTGCGGCCAAAGTCAATGTAGAGACGTATCAGATGCCTATGGAGGTAGAGACCTGGACTATGACATTCGATAGTTTAACTAACAATTCTGCAGAGCTTGGGTTTATATGGGAAAACACCTATGCTGGAGTAAAATTTGAAGTGCCAACGGCTGAAAAAGTATCTGCTTCAATCGCAAAAGTGATGAGTGGCCCTTCTGCTAATGATTATTATGCTGCTGCTGTCTATAACTTATCTGAAGGAAAAGACTTGGATAAAGCTATGATGTGGATTGATAAAGCTGTAGATTTAACTAAAGAACAGCCGCGTTTTTGGTACTTGAGACAACAGTCTTTAATTCATGCTGCAAATGGAGATAAAGACGGTGCGATCGCTGCGGCTAAAAAATCACTTGAAGGTGCACAAAAAGCCGGAAATGATGATTATGTGAAAATGAACAAAGAATCATTAAAAGAATGGGGTGCGATGTAATTGCAACTCAGAATAATTTAGAAAAAAAGCGCATCTACTTAGGTTGCGCTTTTTTTTTATTCTAGTTTTTAATTGCTAGATTCTTATTTATTAGCTGTAAAATATGTGCAATCAAAATTACCAATATACAACCGAACAAGTTCAGCCATAAATAAGGCATCCAATCCAGCCACCATCCGGTAATAACAATAGCCTGTGTGATTAAGGCTCCCGTAAAGACGGCATTACCTTTTATATATTTAAAGAAGAAGGCCAACAGGAAAATACCTAAGACATTTCCATAGAAAATTGAACCGATGATATTTACGAGCTGAATCAGGTTTTCAGCCAGGTCAGCAAAGCAGGCTATGATAATAGCTACAATACCCCAGCCCAAAGTAAACCACTTGGTCATTTTTACCATGTGCTCTTCGCCTTTGTCTTCTTTTAGATTTCTGCCATATAAATCAATTGAAGTAATGGTTGCCAAAGCGTTGATTTCTGAAGCTGTTGAAGACATGGCTGCAGATAGAATAACAGCAAGCAATAATCCTATTAGTCCAGTTGGGAGATGGTTCAATATAAACCGAATGAACATATAATCCCTGTCGTTGGTCTGCGTGTCCTTAGCGGCATCATTATAAAGTGTCTTTAGCTCACTTTCCTTAGTTATAAATTCGTCACTAACAGGATTTGCCCTTAGACCTTCCAATTCATTTTGAAGCCTAGTGTAATTATTGGCATATTCATTATCAATAGCTTTCTTTATCAAGAATTTAGACTCTAGACGATAGGTTTTTTCGATGCTGTCTAATTTAGAAAGTTGAACTCTGGTACGTTCACTTTCGTCCGTCGATAGTTTCAGACTCAATTCCTTTTTCTGGGAAAATAGAGTTGCTTGTTTGTCTTGAAGTGCTCTGTATTCGTCACCATATTCCGAAGCTAAAACCGTTTGGGTCGATTTATCGATAAAGTTTAATGGTGCAGGATTAAACTGATAAAACACAAACACCATCACACCCACAAGCAGTATGAAAAACTGCATAGGAACTTTAAATAAACCATTAAAGAGAAGACCCATTTGCATCTCCTTCATGGATTTGCCAGAAAGGTAACGTTGTACCTGACTTTGATCCGTACCAAAATAGGATAACATTAAAAATGTTCCACCAATGAGGCCTGTCCAAACTGTGTAGCGATTTTCTAAATCGAAAGAAAAATCTAAAACCTGCATCTTGCCAGTAGCACCAGCAATATCAATGGCATCAGTAAAGGAAACTTCTTCAGGTATTAAGTTTATAATGATAATTAATGCTGCAACCATACCAGCAAAAATTACAAACATCTGTTGCTTTTGAGTTACCGTAACAGCTTTTGTACCACCAGAAACGGTGTAGATAATAACCAATACTCCAATAACAATATTGAGCGTTACAATATTCCAACCGAGTACAACCGAAAGGATGATGGCTGGTGCGAAGATTGTAATTCCGGCAGCCAAGCCACGTTGAATTAAAAACAGAATAGCTGTGAGGCTTCGGGTTTTAAGGTCGAATCGATTTTCGAGGAATTCGTAGGCTGTATAAACTTTTAGACGATGATAGAGTGGAATAAACACCAAGCAGATAATAACCATGGCAATTGGCAGTCCAAAATAAAATTGAACAAAGCCCATACCATCTGAAAACGCCTGACCAGTAGTAGAGAGAAAGGTAATTGCACTCGCTTGTGTTGCCATTACGGATAATCCAATGGTCCACCATTTTGAGGTGTTTCCTCCTCTTACATAATCCTGAACATTTTTACTACCTCTGGTTTTCCAAGTACCATAGCCCACAATTGTGGCCAGTGTGGCAATTAAAACCGTCCAGTCTATCCAATCTAAAGTTTGCACCATAAAATTAAGCGAATGAAGCTGTTATAAAGTAAAAGAGAATGATGTACAAGGCATTGGCAATTAATACGATGGTGTACAATTTGTCCCATTTTTGTTTTGGTTGTGGTTGGTTGTTCATTGGTTTAGTTGTTAGTTGTTAGTTGTTGGTTGTTGCTCTGTATATCTTTCTTAAGTTATCTCATATCTCATATCTCATATCTCATATCCAATATCTCAATTCTTCAACTTGGTTGCATCCTCTTTTCCTGCGGAAAGCAAATTAGCAAAAAGTCGGTAAGCTCCAGAAACTCCTGCTGGGAATTCCCTAAAGAAGCTCAATCCTGTATAAATGTAATTGCCTTTTCCATATTTAGCGACGAGCAAGCTCCCTTCTTTAGAACTTTCACCTTTGTCATTCATTGCTAAGAGTGGTGTAAATTCTTCCGACCATTCACCTGGAAAATACAAACCACGCTCTTGTACCCAACCTTCAAAATCTTGTGTTGTGATTTTATTCGGGAAATTGAGAATAGGGTGATTTGGATCTAAAATTCTCACTTCGGCATTTTCGTCTGTAACTCTGTCTCTGGATAATTGCAGCTCATAAGGAGCGATGTTATCTGTTTTTATACCTCTACTTGTGTTGTACTGCACAATCATATTGCCGCCTTCTTTTACATAATCCAGCAAAAATTTTTGTTTGAATTTCATTTCATCCAAAATATTGTAGGCTCTAATACCAACTACTATGGCATCAAAATTAACGAGGTTGTCTGCTGAAATTTGTTCGGGTTTAATAATGGTGACATTATAGCCAATCTGGCGCAAACTTTCTGGTACCACATCACCAGCTCCTTCTATATAACCAATGTTGTTACCGCGTTTTTCAATATCTAAGCGCACCACTTTGCTAACGCTTGGCATCAAAACGGTTTGGTAGGGAATGTGAGCATAATCAATTTCAACCAATTCGTCGGTGTAGAATTCGCCATTAAAGTTTAACATTGGTGTGATTAAGCCCTCACTCTGATTTTTTGGAGGAATAACTGTAAACATTAATTTTTGAACATCTCCTTTATTGGCAATTTCAATCTTTTGTTTCTGAGGATATACGCTCCAATCATTTGGGTAGGCCATTTGCACATAACCTTCAACGGCATCTCTACTAGCTTTTACGGTGACTTCAATGTCTTTTTGCTGATCGTTTTCAAAAATGAAAACCTTATCAGCAATGCTTGCAGACACTGGAGGTACAATTTCAAAAGGTCTGTACAATTCCCCTTTGTCTGGTTTTGAATAACGATATACCACAGGTTTGGTTATGGTAATTGGTGTGCTTAAAATACTAAGGTTAAAATCTACAAAAACGGCTCTAGGTGTTTCTGGCAATCCAATCCATTCCGGATTTTCAACATGGTACATACCCAAGGTGCTTTTTTTGTTCAACCAATATGGTGTTGTATAGTGAATGTCTTTAGGAATGGTAATACCTTCATCAAAATTTAGACGTTGATTTTCTGGCATTGCCATGTTTTTTGAAATCCCGTTTTCTAGTGTCGAAAGGTTATAGGATACCAATTCGATTTTGGCAGCACTTCGGTTCAAGGCCTCAATATTTAAACTTACTGTGGACTCTGGCGATGCATGAGGAGTATTGACAGAAACTTCCAAATACAATCCTGCGCAAGCTTCAATTATCGTTTTAAGTTCTTTAGTTTTTATAGTTTTCCAGTGTTCATTTTTTACATTTTGAAGCAATTTGTAGGCTTCTAAAAGTTGCGGTAGGTGAGTGGCTGGATTCACAAAATTAAAGTTACTTTCAACTTTATTTAGAATATTACCAATAGCTTGTCCGCCTTCAATTCGGTTCCATGAGGTGTCAATACCTGCAAACACATCGTTGCTATCGTCTAAAGGTTCACCTTTTAAAAACTCAATATATTCGTCTTGAGTACCACGAGTCATTAAACGTCCAAAACCTTGACAAAGGTGTTGACTGCTTGCCAATGAAGCCACCTCGTTATTAGACATACCTTTGGATGGGTAATACACTCCAATATCAAAATTGAGCATATTGCTTTTGTCAATCTTATCAAATTCTTCTCTGCTACCATATCGCCACCAAGAGGTGTTGTAAAATAGTCGTTTGGGTTGCCATGTTTCTGTTAGGTTTAATTGTGATGGATACTTTGTAGCATCATTCGCTAAATCAAATGCCTCTAAGCTCAGCATCGCTGAACTGGTGTGATGACCATGCGTTCTTCCTGCTCTTCTATGGTCAAAGCGATTGATGATAATGTCTGGTTTAAATTCTCGTATGGCCCAAACGACATCTGAAAGCACTTCGTCCTTATTCCATATTTCCAAAGTTTCATCAGGATGTTTTGAGTAGCCAAAATCATTGGCTCTTGTAAAGCGCTGTTCACCACCATCAACACGTCTTGCAGCCAACAATTCTTGGGTTCTGATAACGCCAAGTAGTTCCCTTATTTCTGGTCCGATGAGGTTTTGTCCACCATCTCCACGTGTTAAGGATAAATAGGCAGTACGTGCCTTAACTTCGTTAGACATGTACGAAATCAGCCTCGTGTTTTCATCATCTGGATGCGCAGCGATATAGAGTACAGAACCCAAAACGTTGAGTTTTTGTACGGCTTCGTATATTTCTGAGGAATTAAGTTTTTTGGGTTGTTGTGCTGGTAAGGAAATTACTGTGCCCAAAAGAAAGATGAGGCAAAGTTTAATCTGGCGCATAAGGTGAATAGTTAGTTACTCTTCAAATATAAAAAAGTTACGCGCTTATGCCTTGGTTTTAGGTTTTGTTTAACGGTTATTTTCACAACCACTTCTTACGCTTAAAATAAATCAACAACCCAATAAAGATGGTAAACATTACACCCAAAAGCACAAAATAACCATAGCGGTATTTGAGTTCTGGAATATACTCGAAGTTCATACCGTAAAGACCTGCCAAAAATGATAAGGGTATAAAAATGGAAGACATTATCGTGAGGACTTTCATTACTTCGTTCATCTTGTTGCTAATGGTTGTCATATACATATCCATTAAACTCCAAATCATTTCGCGATAAATATCTATGTTTTCTGATACTTGAATTAAATGATCGTAAATATCTCTATAATAAGTTATTGTGCGTTTAAAAATTAATGGATGTTCTCCTTTTTCGATACGATTAATAATCTCACGTAATGGAAAAATAGCACGACGTACTTTTAGGATTTCACGCTTAAGTTGCTGCACCTCAATATTGACATCTTCTCGTGCATGGCCTGTAAACAATTCGGTTTCTAAATCTTCAATCTTATTGCCCAAAGTTTCTATGATGCTGAAATAATTATCCACCACAGCATCGATTAAGGCGTACAATAAATAGTCTGATTTTAATCCACGTATTCTTCCATTGGCATAGCGCAAGCGTTCACGGATAGTACCAAAAACGTCACCTTCGGCTTCCTGAAAAGTCAACACATAATTTTTCCCAAGGACAAAGCTTACTTGTTCAATAACAATTTCTTCGTTGACATCGTAATAGAGCATTTTCAACACGACGAAGAGGTAATCCTCGTATTCATCAATTTTAGGGCGTTGAGTTGTGTTTACAATATCCTCTAAAACGAGTGGGTGCAAATCGTACTGCTTACCAATATCCTCAATTTTATCAGTATGCTGAAGGCCATCTACATTAATCCAAGTAACGGAATCTGTGTCCTTATAGTTTACGGCATCTTCGATATTGAGCAAAATAGTTTCCTCGATATCGTCCTTGGTGTAGTCAAAACATTCAACTTGAAAATCTTTATCCGATTTTTTACCAGTATAGACCAGGGTTCCTGGAACTTGTCCGATGTGTTTTTTGTGTTCTTGAGTACGTTTTTTATTTCTCTTTTTTAACATAGGCTACAGTATGCTGCTATCGTCTAAAGCATCTTTCTCCATTAAAGTTACTGCTTTTTGAAGAATAAGGTTGTTGGGATAGGTTACCAAGTCGCCATTGTCGTCCCTTAGGATTAGCTGAAATGCCCTAATATCTTCTATGATGGCTTCTACAGGATAATCCTTATCATGTATTTTTATTTTGTCTCCCACTTTATAAGGAAATGAAAAGAACATAATAATGCCAGAGGTTATATTACTTAGAATAGACCAGATGGCAAAAAGAGCGATACCAATTACTGCAAAAACGGAAGAAAAAACTAGTGAGATTTGATTGATTTCAACACCAAGAATAAAGGCTTCAATCAATATGGCGATGAGTAATAATGTCACCGTAACATAGCGACCGATAAGATTTGCCCTAGCTTCTGTAGTACCACTTCGTCTGCCTATTTTTTTTACTGTAACGACTATAACAGCCCTAATAATGAGAAGTATTATGAGAAGTATTGCCGTTGTAATGATTTCAGATTGGTACGTATTGAAAAAGTTTGACATGTTAAGTAAGTTGGTACTTAACAAATATAACTTAGATTCCTTAAAAAGCTATTGCAATTTTAATTTTTCCCGAAGGCTTTCGTCTGCGTTATTGTTTTTATTCCAATAGGCAGATTTAATCGAGCTAAGTTTTGTGGCTTTAGTGGTTAAAGTCTTTGTAGAAGCACCAAAACCGCTTTCTGATGTTTCTTCCCAGCCTAAAATATCAAAAGGGAATTCATTGTTGAAATTAATCTTGAGTGTTCTGTTTAATTCAGGATACGAAAGTGTGTATATTCCATTTTCTAAACTGGCGATAGCATCATATGCTTTTATAGGTTGGTGTCGCAATCTCGTAAATTCTAATGAAGGAACAATTTTTAGTTCACCAGTTGGAAGACTTTGAGGATCTATTCTGAGTTTTGTCCATAGTTCGTTTTCCGTCCAGTTTTTTTCAATATTAAAATTTTGATCAGCCTCTCCTTGAAAGTATGAATGTGACATGATTTCAAAATCATCACGATTGTTAAGTTGTGCATAGACTTGTCCGCACCATTCCTGTACAGAAGCCGTAACTTTTATGGCATGTTGATTGTTTGCCACGGGATAAAACGTGCTTTGCATTATGGAATATGGATAAACACCAGTATTGAAATTTTTTGTGGCGTTCAATTTTAAAACAGGAATGTTGGATTCATCATAATTGTCTGCTTTGACCTGTTGTTCTGGTAGAAAATCTTCAGTGACAAATACCATAACAGCTGTGCCTTCCCTAAGTTCTCCATAGCGTGCTTGTTCCAGCTTGTAGGAGGTGATTTCGGCTTCACCATTATACCAGTAATCCTTAAATTCTTTTGAAAGCTTTGTTTCGGGAGATTGCTTTTCTTCTTTGAGTTCTGATATGGCAATAGTATCTGAGGTTTCAGATTTGTTTTCTTTACAGGAATTTAGTACAAAAATTATTGAAACAAGTGATAGAATTTGTATTGTCTTCATAGGTAGAGATTTAAAGGTTATAAGACACTTCGACTGCGCTCAGTGTGACAATTTAATATGCCAGAAGATTATGAACAACAAAGTTACAATCCTAACGACCTTCTGCAATGGCATTTAACGTTTCATAAAGTAAATGGGTTGGTAGTCCGACGACATTGTTGTATGAACCTTCTATATTGGTAATGCCAATCGCACCAATCCATTCTTGTATACCATAAGCACCGGCTTTATCCAATGGTTTGTATGCCTCAACATAATAACGTATTTCCTCGTCAGATAAGGCTTTAAACGTTACTTTGGTAATAGTATTTACCAATCGTTGCTCAGAAGTTTGAGTAAAACAAATAGAGGTCATCACCTCATGTGTTTTAGCACTCAACGATTTAATCATTCTGAAAGCATCGTCTTCATCCTTTGGTTTTTCTACGGCTTTTCCATCTAACCAAACAATGGTGTCGCTTGTAATTAGGATGTCCTTGGGTTGAAGCTCGTTTATAAAGGCTTCAGCTTTTAATTTAGCCAAATAATCGGTAATTTCAGTACCCTTTAGATGTCTTGGATAGACTTCGTCAATGGATTTTAACTTTACTTCAAAATCTATGTTCATAGATTTCAGAAAAGTATGCCGTCTTGGCGAAGCAGAGGCCAGAATAATGTTGTGATCTTTTAGTTTGTCGTTCAGCATTTAATTTAAAACATAAGAATACAGTGCCATAGAAAGCATACCAGTTAACATCACTAACTTAAGTATAAGGCTTATATGTTTGTAGTGCGATTTGTGTTCTGCACTAAACAATTTGATTGTGACATAGATTAGAGGTGCAATGACCAATACCAAGAAATAACCTACAAGAAGTTGTTGCTTAAATAGGTTATCCACCACGTAATACACTACAGCAAACAAAGGGATAAGCGATAGCACAAATACTATTTTATTGGCACGTTCTCTACCCAAAACAATAGGAAGTGTTTGCATACCAACTTTGTGATCTCCGTCAATATCTTCTATGTCTTTTACCAATTCTCTTATGAAGTTAATTATGAAAGCAAAAATGGCGTAGTCTAAAATAAGTCTGAAAAAGAAAATCTGAATTTCCCTATTACCGTCATTAATGACCGGTAATAATTCAAAAACCCCTACCAATAAAATACTTAAGGCAACGACTAATGAAACAATAACATTGCCAACCAAAAGTATTTGTTTTAAGAAAGACGAATAAATATAGAGTAGTGCTGAAGCGATAAAAAAGATGACGAAAAATCCTGACTTGCCAATACCGTTAGATAAATAAAAACCAATCCCAACACCAATAACATTTAGAATTATAAAAAGACGCAATGCAATTTTTTCAGTAATATGGGTGTTGATTATAACTTTACTCGGCTTATTGATTTTATCTGCTTCAACATCATAAATATCATTGATAACATAACCACCAGCAGCTATGCAAACGGTAGCTATTACCAATAGAAAAAAGGCCAATGGACTAAGCGTGGTTATAACTCCATGACTTTCATAAAAGGGCAGCAGTAGTGCATATTTAATTAAGATTTGCACAAGGGCAATCATTAAAAGGTTTTTCCAACGGATTAAATTGAGGAAGTGGATCATTTAGGAATTTACGATTTTTGATTTACGAATAACGATTCAGTGAAAACTAGTCATATTTAGCACTAAAGTTGCCATTCCATTTATTCTGAAC
Organism: Winogradskyella sp. MIT101101; assembly: GCF_047126865.1. Lineage (NCBI taxonomy): Bacteria > Pseudomonadati > Bacteroidota > Flavobacteriia > Flavobacteriales > Flavobacteriaceae > Winogradskyella > Winogradskyella sp. MIT101101. Next base: position 3,418,544 of record NZ_CP138982.1, read on the forward strand.
TTTCAATACCTGTTCAATCACATCTCTAACAGCGCCTTTTCCACCATTTTTATGCGATACATATTTTGAAATCGCTTTTATTTCTGGTGCAGCGTCTTGTGGGCAACATGGTAAACCTACCAATTTCATTACAGGAAAATCTGGAATGTCATCTCCCATATATAACACATTGGTTTTATCAATATTGTTTTTGCTGATGTATTCGTTGAGTTGATCAATTTTATTGTGCGCACCAAGGAAGATATCTTTAATACCCAACCCCTCTAGACGCTTACGTACACCTTCGTTAGATCCTCCGGAAATGATGCAAATATTAAAACCGGTATCAACAGCGGTTTTAAGAGCAAAACCGTCCTTAATACTCATGGTGCGCAACATTTCACCATTGGTGGTTACATTGATGGTGCCATCGGTAAGCACACCATCCACATCAAAAATAAAGGTGGTAATATCTACTAAATATTCTTTGTAGCTTTTGTCGTTGTTCATTTGTATTTCGCTATGCGTCACCTCGACTTCGCTCAGTGACCAGTTTCGTTTTTTGATTTTTTATGGATGCTTTTAGTTTTTCGATGGGTCGAAACGCCATGCGTTTTCTTTATTGAAGCCGTCAAAAGCTCATAAATTGCTTTGTGTTCTTCGGATTCTATTTGCTTTAAATGACGCTTAATCGTCTTTTTGTCATTGCGCTTTGCAGGTCCTGTTTGTGCCATGTATGGTGACATATCCTGAACCTTCTTAGCAGTTTCTAGAATCAGTGGTTTTAAAATATCAAAGTTAATGCTTTTGGCATCACTGATTTCATGCGCTATACGATACAACTGATTGGTGAAATTATTCACGAAAACAGCAGAGAGATGTAAGGTTTGCCGTTGTTCAGTATTTATTTTATAAGGTTTACAATCTACTGCTGCAGCCAAATCCTTCATAAATTGAAGGTTGGGCTTTTCCGTAACTTCAATACAAATTGGTATTTCGCTAAAATTCAATTCGGCTTCTTTAGAAAAGGTCTGTAAGGGGTAAAAAACAGCACGTTGATTTTTTTTATCCATATCATGAATGGAAACACTGCCAGAGGTATGTGCTATCAATCGATTTTCAAAAGGTAAATCTTTAGAAAGCTGAGAAATGCTATCGTCACTAACAGCCATAATATAAATGTCAGCTTCATTTAAATCCGAAAGCTGGTCTGTAGTTTCAACTTCATTGGCATAAGATGATATGCTACTGTAAGAGCGATTATACCATTGTGCTACCTTAACACTTTCTGATGATTTGAAAGCCTTGTATAAATGTGTAGCTACGTTTCCTGCTCCAAGAAGTATTACTGATATCATGGTGTAAAAATACTAAGATTTCGCATTTTACAAGTATATGTTTTGGATTAAAAGAATAACTTTGAATTATGACCAAAACAGACATTAAATCACGAGAAGATATATTTTTGTTAGTTTCTGAATTTTATAAAAAAGTTAGGAGAGATAATGTTCTCGGCCCTTTTTTCAACGACACCATACAGGATTGGGATACACATCTTCAGCATCTTACGACGTTTTGGGAATCGAGTTTGTTTTTAAAGACGAAATATTATGGCAATCCGCTTGAAGCCCATGTAAAGGTGGATAAAGCCCATAATAATAATAGCATAACTGAGTTGCATTTTGGTTTGTGGCTTAATCTATGGTTTGAAACCATTGACGAATTATTTGAAGGAGATTATGCCGAAAACGCTAAACGCAGAGCTCGTAAAATGGGAACTTTTTTATATTTGAAAATCTTTGAAGCAAGATCCATTGATTAATAAATCTGTCATACTTAAAAAAATAAGCTACTATGCTTTTGGTGTCCTTTGTGTCAGTATCGGCTTCTATCCGCTAATTTATTTTGTTATTGATAGAAAGTTTGGATTATTAGCATCAAAAACGGATACATTACTTTCTGATGTGCTATGGAATTTTGGGTTTTATGGACATATTGTTTTTGGTGGTTTGGCATTACTGATTGGTTGGTTGCAGTTTAGCAGGAAAAAAAGATTAAAAAATTTAAAAATTCATAGAAACATTGGTAAGGTTTATGTGGTTTCAGTTTTAATAAGCGGTACCTGTGGTTTGTATATTGCCTCTCATGCTACAGGCGGATTAATTAGTAAAGTAGGCTTTGGCTCTTTAGCTATTGTCTGGTTAACTACTACATTTTTAGGATATCGTTCTGCACAAAAAGGTAAGATAATTAAACATCAATATTTTATGATATATAGTTATGCGGCTTGTTTTTCGGCAGTAACTTTAAGAATTTGGTTACCTATACTTAGTGTGAGTTTTGGTGATTTTATTCCGGCTTACAGAATTGTTGCCTGGTTATGTTGGATTCCTAATTTAATTGTGGCGTATTTAATTATTCAATACCTCAAAAAGAGAAACTTATCTTTATAAATTTTTGTCATTAAAATATAAATTAGACCTATGAAACTCCTAAAAGAATTTAAAGAATTCGCCGTAAAAGGCAATATGATGGATATGGCCATTGGTATCATCATTGGTGCAGCATTTAATAAAGTGATTGACGTGTTGGCAAAGCAAGTATTGTTGCCTCCGTTGTCACTCTTATCTGATGGCACAAATTTTGAAAACAAAAAAATTGTCCTCCGTGATGCTGTAACAAACACTTCTGGTGATGTCACCATTACTGAGGTCGCTATCGCTTACGGTAAGTTGTTTGAAGTATTTTTAGATTTTCTAATCATAGGGTTTACGGTTTTTATTGTTGTTAAAGCTATGAACCGTTTGCGAAGCAAGGCCAATGACACCAAAAATAAAACTGTTGCAACTCCTAAGGATATAGAGCTATTATCAGATTTAAAAGAACTGATGGAAGAACAGAATAAATTACTCAAGGCAAGTACTTCTGCCTAAAACTTTTATTACATAAATTTTAACGCTTTTGATGATTGCAAAACGGGAGGAGAATCATCAAAAAGCCTTATCTTTGCGCGAGCTTAAAATAAGCCTATTGCTATGCAAAAGAAAATCGCTAATTTCCTATTCTCTACAAGACTTACCGCTATTCTGTTTATTGTTTTTGCCGTTGCCATGGCAACCGGAACTATTTTAGATAGAAACATGGAGACCTCTCCAACGCCATATACCAGAACTTTGATATACAATGCATGGTGGTTTGAGACCATTATGGTGTTTTTCGTTATCAACTTTGTGGGTAATATTAAACGGTACAGGTTGCACAAAAAAGAAAAGTGGGCAACACTAATTCTTCACTTGGCTTGGATATTCATTATTGTTGGAGCTGGCGTTACACGATATATCGGTTACGAAGGAATGATGGCAATTAGGGAAGGAGCAACAGAAAGCGAATTCCGTTCCCAGAAGACTTACATCAGTGGACGTGTCCTTGGAGATTATAAAATTAATGGACAATTACAGCAGCGTAATATTATGGAAGAGGTGGATTTCTCACCTCGATTAGATAATGATTTTGAAAGAACTTATGATTATGGTGATGCAGAAGTGAGTTTTAAACTAAAGAAATTCATCAAAGGGGCAGAAAAGGATATTGTGCCGAATGAAAATGGTGAAAGCTATCTTAAAATTGTAGAAGCTGGTGACGGAAGACCTCACAATCATTTTTTAAAAGAAGGTCAGGTCTCTAATTTGCATAATGTACTTATTTCCTTAAATAAAGATCAAGAAGGCGCTATAAACATCACAAATACCGAAGAAGGGTTATTCATTAAATCTCCTTATGAAGGTGAATATATGACCATGGCAACGGGCCAAAGAGGTAAACTGGTTAAGGATAGCTTACAGCGTTTGGTTCTGCGTTCGCGTTATGTGATTGGTAACATGCAATTAGTGTTTCCTAAACCAGTAGTGAAAGGTGTTTTTGATATTGTAAAGAAACCAACAATTCTTAAAGGTGATGAAAGTGGAATTGTGTTAGATATCACGGCAAACGGTGAGACAAAAAGTATAAATCTTTTAGGTGGGCCAGGTACTTATGACCAGCTAGAAGAGGTTAATGTTGGCGGATTGGATGTGGCTCTGCGTTATGGTTCAAGATTAGAACAGTTACCATTTAAGGTGAAGCTAAATGATTTTATTGCCGAAAAATATCCAGGTACTGAAAATGCCTATTCTTCGTATGAAAGTAAAGTCACTGTTTTGGATGAGGAGCAAGGAGATTTTGATTATCATATTTACATGAACCATATTTTGGATCATAGAGGATATCGTTTCTTTCAGGCGAGTTTCGATCCTGATGAAAAAGGTACTATACTTTCAGTAAACCACGATCGATGGGGAACGTATATCACTTATACGGGCTATATGTTGTTGTACTTTGGCTTAATGGCTATTTTGTTTGCCAGAAACACAAGATTTGATGATATAAGAAAGCGTCTCGATAAGTTGAAAAAGAAGAAAGCAAAAATAATGACTATGATTGCCTTGTTGTTAAGCTTCACGGGCTTTGCGCAAGAGCATTCTGAGAATGATGGTCATGATCATTCGCAAAATCAAAGACCAACCAAAGTACAGATAGACTCAATTCTAAGAGAAAACATTACGCCACAGGAGCAAGCCGATAAGTTTGCCAAAATGGTAATTCAGGATTACAGTGGACGTATGATGCCTATGCACACGTACGCCTCAGAAATGCTCAGAAAGCTTTCAAAAAAAGATACGTATGAAGGGTTTTCGGCAACACAAATATTTTTGTCTATCCAAGAAAGTCCGTTGTTGTGGTACAATGCTCCAGTAATATATCTTAAACCAAGAAAAGCGGATTCTATTCGTGCTATTATTGGTGTAGATTATGACAAAAAGTATGTAACCTTACTCGACTTTTTCACTCCAGACGGCAGAAATAAATTAGGGCCATATGTAGAGGAAGCTTATAAAGCACAGGTGCCAAATGGATTTCAAAAAGAGGTAAAAGAAGCCTATGGGAGATTGGGATTATTATCTGATGCAATTGAAGGTCGGTCTATTAAAATTTTCCCAGTACCAGATGATGAGAACAACACTTGGATTTCATCTTTAGAATTTCGAGAAGGTAATTATCGGGAAAAAATTAAGGATTCATTGTATGGGAATTTCATTAACAATGGCTTTAGTTCTTATTTGATTCGATTAAATAATGATAAGAAGACTGGTGATTTTTCGAGTTCTCAGGCATTATTGGAAGCCATAAAGAAAACACAGCAAAAATTCGGAGCAGAGATTATGCTCTCAGATGAAAAGGTAGAATCTGAAATTCTATACAATAAGTACGATATCTTCAAAAAGCTCTTTAGTTGGTATATGTATGCAGCGACAGTTCTGTTCATACTTATAATAGTTCAGATATTTAAGTATAAAAGTAGAGGGCTTAAGATAGCTGTGAATACTATGGTTGGTGTTGTTGTACTGTTATTTGTTCTTCATACTTTAGGTTTAATTTGGCGTTGGTATTTATCTGGTCATGCACCTTGGAGTGATGCTTATGAATCTATGATTTATGTAGCGTGGTCTGTGATGTTATTTGGTCTTTTATTGGGTAGGAAAAGTAATCTTACAGTAGCTGCATCAGCATTTGTAAGTTCCATGATTTTAATGGTAGCGCATTGGGCTTGGATGGATCCTGCAATTGCCAATCTTCAACCTGTATTGCAAGGCTATTGGTTAATGATTCATGTTTCTGTTATTGTAGCAAGTTATGGACCTTTTGCTATAGGAATGATTCTTGGTGTGGTCGCTCTGTTGTTGATGATTTTCACAAATAAAGAGAACAAAGCCCGAATGGATATTAACATTAAGGAACTGACCATTATCAATGAAATGGCATTGACTGTAGGTTTGGTGATGTTAACCATAGGCAACTTCCTGGGAGGCATGTGGGCAAACGAAAGTTGGGGACGTTATTGGGGCTGGGATCCAAAAGAAACTTGGGCATTAATCAGTATTATGATTTATGCTTTTGTTATCCATATGCGATTGGTGCCAGGCCTACGCGGAAAATGGATTTACAACCTTATGTCTGTGTTGGCTTTTGGTTCTATACTTATGACTTATTTCGGTGTTAATTTCTACCTATCAGGTTTACATGCTTATGCTAGTGGAGACCAGATATTAAGTTTTCAGTTCATAGCTGTCACATTGGCTATTATTGCAATATTAGCTTTCTTGGCTTATAGAAAACATAAGTTATTCTACAAGTAAAATCTATTTTTTAATGGAAGACAAACAATAAATGAATTTTTCATAACTTGAGGGTTTAAACCAACCTTTTAAAATGAATTACTTCAAAAAATTAGGAACTGCAAATTTATTTATGCTATTCTTATGTGCAGTTATAGTTCTTGTTGCTGAATATTTGTTTCTAACCGGAGATCAAATGCATGGATTATTTGTTGGCCTTTGGGCACCAACATTATTAGGTGTTATGATTTATTTAAAACTTGTGGATCATGGCGGGAAATGATATTGTATTTTGGTTTTCTGTTATAGTTATAGTATTAGTTGCATTATGGGCTATTCTTATGATTCGTGCTTATAATAAAGCGAGTCGAAACGATTAAATTATTGAACACATAGTTTTTTAAAAAATAATGCGCATATTTGTGTCATTATGATTGCATAATAAACCCATCTCGGAAAAATTATCACTACTTCATGTGATGTCAGTTGTTAAACAAAACTTTTGTTTAGCTATGTCTTACTTTTTATGAAATAATTATGCAATCCAATAAAATTTCGATAAAACAATTTCTCAGATATTTAAGAATCGCTGTTTCTGGCAAGGAACAAGATTTTACTTCCGGTAGTATTCGCAAAGCGGTATTTATGCTATCCATTCCAATGATCTTGGAAATGCTTATGGAGTCCATTTTTGCCATTGTGGATATTTTTTATGTCTCGCAAGTCAGTGTTAATGCTGTTGCTACAATTGGCCTAACCGAATCAGTAATTACATTGGTCTATGCAGTAGCCATTGGTTTAAGTATGGCAGCAACGGCAATCGTTGCAAGGCGCATTGGCGAAAAGGATAGGGAAGGAGCATCACAAGCCGCGGTGCAGGTCATTGGTCTTGGGATTTTTGTAGCTGCCATTATTAGTGTAATAGGTGTTTGTTACCCAAAGGAAATATTAGGACTTATGGGAGGTGAGGTTGACCTGATAGAAGAAGGTTACGGTTATACCCAGGTGTTATTGGGTGGAAACGTTACAATTATGCTTCTGTTCTTAATCAATGCCATTTTTAGAGGTGCTGGTGATGCCTCAATTGCCATGTGGGCATTGGTGTTGTCTAATGGATTGAACATCATTTTAGACCCAATGTTTATTTTTGGTCTTGGGCCAATCCCAGCTTACGGAGTTGAGGGTGCTGCTATAGCAACGACTATTGGTAGAGGAACAGCTGTTGTATTTCAGTTGTTAGTTCTATTTTATGGCTGGAGTAAAATTAAAGTCAGATTTAAGGATTTAGTGCTTCGAGTTGCTGTGATGTTCAATCTCATAAAAGTATCACTTGGTGGTATTGGTCAATTTTTAATTGGGACATCATCATGGGTGTTTTTAATGCGAATAATGAGTGAATTTGGCAGTGAAGTGCTTGCTGGCTATACCATAGCTATTCGTGTAATGATGTTTACCTTAATGCCTGCTTGGGGAATGAGCAATGCTGCCGCAACTTTGGTAGGTCAGAATTTAGGGGCTTTAAAACCTCAACGTGCCGAGGATTCTGTTTGGAAAACTGGAAAGTACAGCGCCATTTTTATGGGCTCGGTTTCTGTTGTCTATCTCATATTTGCGCCAGAAATTATTTCTTGGTTTACACAAGAAATCGAGGTCATTAAAAATGGAGCACTCTGCCTCAGAATCATTGCTGCTGGATATGTGTTTTATGGTTACGGTATGGTAATCATTAATGCGTTCAATGGTGCTGGTGATACAAAAACACCAACATGGATAAACTTTATCTGTTTTTGGATGTTGCAATTGCCTTTTGCCTACCTCATGGCATTGACTTTTAATTTTGGACCAGTAGGTGTCTTTCTGGCGATAACTTTAGCTGAAGTCTTAATAACAGTCATCGGTATTCTCTGGTTTAAAAAAGGATATTGGAAAACGGTCAATGTCTAGTGTTATAAAAACCCTTCTTTGCACTATAAATCACTGAAAATCAACCGTAAAAGGGTATTTCGGTAGTTTGTCGATTATATTGTTCTTTCATCTAAAATTAAGCTAATTTAGATGTATCCCCTGATTAGTAGCTAGAATAACATTTTTAATGGTTTAATTTTTAAAATTAAACCTGTAATCTTTCATTAATTGGAAATGATATGGGTAAGCTGCGTCTTGCAATTATTGTAATTGCAATTATGTTTTACGGAAACATAAATTTATATGCCCAATCAGGCATTTTTGAGAGCTTTGCTATCATAGACAGTGGTTTTGGTAATAACTACTATGATTTAAATCCGCATACCCAGACTCCCAATTTTGATTTTAATGGAACAAATCTTGGAACTTTTCAAAGTACAGACACCTTTATACTAAATGGTGGGCAAAATAATATTTTTAAGTGTGGCTCTGATGATGTTACTTCAGGTTGGTTACATTACAGAATTTATCCTTCAGGTAGTCCTTCAGGTACTTTTTTATCAATTGACTTAAGTTCAAATGTTCAGAATTTCCCTGGTGCTGCCTGTGGTGGAACTGGAGATAATCAATCTTGGAGTACTACAAATGCTAATATTAATATTTTATCAGGATTAACTTCAGGAGTTGATTATACAATTGAAGTTTATACTACTGCAGATTTTTCTGTTGGTGGAACACCCAATCCTTTTCCCCATACGGTTAATAATGGAGGTGCTAATTTTAGTGCTACATTTAGAGTGGATAATCCGCCCACAGCATCTTGTACAAATTATACGGCACAATTAGATAACTCTGGAAATGCTTTCATAACAGCTACAAACGTAGATGGTGGTAGTTCCGATGATTTCGGGATTGCAAGTATGACGGTTTCGCCAAATACGTTTAATTGTTTGAATATAGGTTCTAATACAGTTACACTAACGGTTACGGATACAAACGGACAAACAGATACCTGCACCGCAACAGTTACTGTAGAAGACAATATTGACCCAACCACACCAACCTTGGCAGACGTCACGGGCGAATGCTCGGCCACTGCCACGGCACCGACCACAACGGACAACTGTTCGGGAACATTAACAGGAACCACGACGGATCCACTGACGTACAGCACACAGGGCACCTATGTCATCAATTGGACCTTCGACGATGGCAACGGCAATGTGATTGTCGTCCCACAGAACGTGATCGTGGATGATATCACCGATCCGGTAACACCAACTTTGGCAGATGTGACAGGTGAATGCTTGGCCACGGCCACGGCACCGACCACGACGGACAACTGTTCAGGCACACTAACGGGAACCACGACGGATCCACTGACGTACAGCACACAAGGCACTTATGTCATCAACTGGACTTTTGACGACGGCAATGGTAACACCATAGTCGTCCCACAGACGGTCATCGTGGATGACGTCACCGATCCAACAACACCGACACTGGCAGATGTGACAGGTGAATGCTTGGCCACGGCCACGGCACCGACCACGACGGACAACTGTTCAGGCACACTAACGGGAACCACGACCGATCCACTGACGTATAGCACGCAAGGTACCTTTGTTATCAACTGGACCTTTGACGATGGCAACGGCAACAGTATCACAGTGCCACAGAATGTGATCGTGGACGATGTCACCGATCCGGTAACACCAACTTTAGCGGACGTGACAGGTGAATGTTCGGCGACAGCTACAGCACCGACCACGACGGACAACTGTTCGGGAACATTAACAGGAACAACAACCGACCCACTAACGTACAGCACACAGGGCACCTATGTCATCAACTGGACCTTTGACGATGGCAACGGCAACAGTATCACAGTGCCACAGAATGTGATCGTGGATGATATCACCGATCCGGTAACACCAACTTTGGTAGATGTCACGGGCGAATGTTCGGCCACGGCTACGGCACCGACCACAACGGACAACTGTTCAGGCACACTAACGGGAACCACGACGGATCCACTGACGTACAGCACACAGGGCACCTATGTCATCAACTGGACCTTCGACGACGGCAATGGTAACACCATAGTCGTTCCACAGACGGTCATCGTGGATGACGTCACCGATCCAACAACACCGACACTGGCAGATGTGACAGGTGAATGCTTGGCCACGGCCACGGCACCGACCACGACGGACAACTGTTCAGGCACACTAACGGGAACCACGACGGATCCACTGACCTACAACACACAGGGCACCTATGTCATCAACTGGACCTTCGACGATGGCAACGGCAATGTGATTGTCGTCCCACAGAACGTGATCGTGGATGATATCACCGATCCGGTAACACCAACTTTGGTAGATGTCACGGGCGAATGTTCGGCCACGGCTACGGCACCGACCACAACGGACAACTGTTCGGGAACATTAACAGGAACCACGACGGATCCACTGACGTACAGCACACAGGGCACCTATGTCATCAACTGGACCTTCGACGATGGCAACGGCAATGTGATTGTCGTCCCACAGAACGTGATCGTGGATGATATCACCGATCCGGTAACACCAACTTTGGTAGATGTCACGGGCGAATGCTCGGCCACTGCCACGGCACCGACCACAACGGACAACTGTTCAGGCACATTAACGGGAACCACGACGGATCCACTGACCTACAACACACAGGGCACCTATGTCATCAACTGGACCTTCGACGATGGCAACGGCAATGTGATTGTCGTCCCACAGAACGTGATCGTGGACGACGTTACCGATCCAACCACACCAACTTTAGCGGACGTGACAGGTGAATGTTCGGCGACAGCTACAGCACCGACCACGACGGACAACTGTTCGGGAACATTGACGGGAACCACGACGGATCCACTGACGTACAGCACACAGGGCACCTATGTCATCAATTGGACCTTTGACGACGGTAACGGTAACAGTATCACAGTGCCACAGAACGTCATCGTGGACGATGTTACCGATCCAACCACACCAACTTTAGCGGACGTGACAGGTGAATGTTCGGCGACAGCTACGGCACCGACCACAACGGACAACTGTTCGGGAACATTGACGGGAACCACGACGGATCCACTGACCTACAACACACAGGGCACCTATGTCATCAACTGGACCTTCGACGATGGCAACGGCAATGTGATTGTCGTCCCACAGAACGTGATCGTGGATGACGTCACCGATCCAACAACACCGACACTGGCAGATGTGACAGGTGAATGCTTGGCCACGGCCACGGCACCGACCACGACGGACAACTGTTCAGGCACACTAACGGGAACCACGACCGATCCACTGACGTACAGCACACAAGGCACTTATGTCATCAACTGGACTTTTGACGACGGCAATGGTAACACCATAGTCGTCCCACAGACGGTCATCGTGGATGACGTCACCGATCCAACCACACCAACTTTAGCGGACGTGACAGGTGAATGCTCGGCCACTGCCACGGCACCGACCACAACGGACAACTGTTCGGGAACATTGACGGGAACCACGACGGAACCACTGACCTACAACACACAGGGCACCTATGTCATCAACTGGACCTTTGACGATGGTAATGGTAACACCATAGTCGTCCCACAGAACGTGATCGTGGACGACGTTACCGATCCAACCACACCAACTTTAGCGGACGTGACAGGTGAATGTTCGGCGACAGCTACAGCACCGACCACGACGGACAACTGTTCGGGAACATTGACGGGAACAACAACCGACCCACTAACGTACAGCACACAAGGCACCTATGTCATCAACTGGACCTTTGACGATGGCAACGGCAACAGTATCACAGTGCCACAGAATGTGATCGTGGATGACGTCACCGATCCAACCACACCAACTTTAGCGGACGTGACAGGTGAATGTTCGGCGACAGCTACGGCACCGACCACAACGGACAACTGTTCGGGAACATTGACGGGAACCACGACGGAACCACTGACCTACAACACACAGGGCACCTATGTCATCAACTGGACCTTTGACGATGGTAATGGTAACACCATAGTCGTCCCACAGAACGTGATCGTGGACGACGTTACCGATCCAACCACACCAACTTTAGCGGACGTGACAGGTGAATGTTCGGCGACAGCTACAGCACCGACCACGACGGACAACTGTTCGGGAACATTGACAGGAACAACAACCGACCCACTAACGTACAGCACACAGGGCACCTATGTCATCAATTGGACCTTTGACGATGGCAACGGCAACAGTATCATAGTTCCGCAGAACGTGATCGTAGATGACGTTACCGATCCCGCAACACCTAACCTTCCAATAATTACTGGTCAATGTAATGCTACAGTTCCAATACCAAGTACAACAGATGGATGTACAGGTACTATTACAGGAACAACAAGCGACCCGTTGACCTATAACACCCAAGGATCTTATGCTGTAAATTGGACATTCAATGATGGTAATGGAAATGTAACTAATGTGGTTCAAAATGTAGTAGTGGATGATACGATAGATCCAATAGCTGTGTGCCAAGACTTAACAATTCAATTAGATGATACGACTGGAACAGCTACGATAATTGGATCACAGTTAGATAATGGTTCTTCTGATAATTGTGGACTTGTAAATTTTTCACTATCACAAAGTATATTTGATTGCACCGATATAGGAACCAATATAGTAGTCTTAACTGTAGATGATGGCAACGGTAATACAGATACTTGCACTGCGACAGTGACAGTAACAAGCCCAAATATTGATGGAGGTACAGCTTTAGGATATTTAAATAATACCGAAACTGCTGCTGATTCGGATAATATTATAGAAGTTACGGCCTGTCCTGACGAGCCACAAAATGCCACAATTAATTTATCAGGTCATTCAGGAAGTGTTGTTTTTTGGCAGACTTCAACTAATGGAGGTGTAATTTGGTCTGACGTTGCAAATACGACCACATCTTTTTACTATGCTAATATCTTGGAAACTACATTGGTAAGAGCTGTTGTTCAAATTGGTTCGTGCCAAGCCACATCATCTATAGTAGTTGTTGCAGTAGTCCCACCAGATGTACCGCCTACGATTATTGGACCGTCAGAATATACTATTTGCTTAGGGGAGGCTATTACTGTAGAGGCAGAAAGTTCTTTTTCGGTCAATACAGAATTGAATAACGGAGGGCAATTTAATGAAGCCAATTTACCTGGATGGTTGGTAGATGGTGCAGACGGAGTTAGTGGCTGGAATGCTTCGGGTAGTAATACCAGTCCAACACCTTGGAGAGGTATAAGTAATGGTAATGGTAACAATAGTAGTAATATTACTGAAGGGGTACGTTATAAAAACCAAGGTGGAGGCAAATTTGCCATAACTTATGGTGATTTTAATGGCGCAGACCCATCACCTCCTGTAACAACTTTAGAAACTGCAGTGTTCAATACCTTAGGATTGACAAATGCAAGTATTGATTTTCAATCTGCATACTATTTACAGTCTGGAGCATCAGGAATCGTTGAGCTGTCAGTTGATGGTGGGGCTACTTATCCTGTAACATTAATGAGTTTCAATGGACCAGGGGATTCAGGTGGGTTTGTTAATCAAGGTAACGGAGGAAATAATGTTCCAACAGTAAACTTACAAGATGGAATCCATTCGGTTTCATTAGACTTATCAGATTATGTTGGCCTTACGGATCTTCGTGTAAGATTCACATTTACCTCAACAGTAGGAAGTTCTTGGGCAATTGACGGAATTTCCTTGCCACAAGCTCCAGTTGACGAAGTCATAGAATGGGAAGATGGCACTGGAACTGTGGTAACAACAGGTTCATCAACAACTATAACACCAGTAACGCCAGGTATTCAAACTTATGGTGTTACTTCGTTAATCAATGGCTGTAGAGCAGATGGTCCGGAGGGAACAGAATTTATTGATGTTAATGCGACATTGGCTTATGCAGGCGAGGATATTTCACAAATTATAGGAGAGTGTGGAGAAGATGTGGAATTAAATGCTTACGATAATAATTTAACAGCAGCCCAGAATATTGCTAATGGTGTTAGTAACGCAGCTGTCTTTACAACAGGTACTTACCCTGGTACCGCAGCAGCTGGTGTATGGTCTGCAAATCTCATATCAAGCTGTGGTGGTAATTATTCTTTTTCAGACTTAGGAAGTCCGAGTTCTAAATTCTCAGCAGATCCTGGTACTTATGAAGTGACATGGACAATACCTTCAATAAATTGTTCTGATACTATGATTGTTACCATTGAAAGTTGTCCAACAATAGACTTTGATGGTACTAACGATTATATAACTTTTAAGGACAATTACGACTTGTCAAACGAATTCAGTATTGAAGTTTGGGTTAAACCAGAATCAGTCACAGGTACCCAAACACTATTTTCTAAACGAGACGCTAATGATTTAACTTCTGGTTATGATTTAAGATTAACAGGAGCTACAGTGCAATTTAATTGGAATTCAACGGAAACAATTCAGTCTTCTTATCCAATTTCTATCGATAGATGGTATCACATTGCGGTTACTAATGATAGCGGTAATTATCGATTGTATATTGATGGTATAGAGGTGAGTTCTCCAGTTGCTGGTATAGCTCCAACAACCAATGCAATGGCTAGTATTGTTGGTGCAATGGATCAAAATAATAATCCACCAAATAAACCTGTAAATTATTACAACGGTTGGATGGATGAACTTAGAATTTGGAGCATTGCATTAACCCAGGACCAGATTAGACAAATGATGAACCAGGAAATAGATGATAATACTTTGGTACGAGGTGTTGTTGTGCCTTTAGATATTACAGGTTTGCCTTGGGCAGACTTAGAAGGTTATTACCGTATGGATGTTCTTTGTGGTAAGTTAGTGGCTTATAAAGGTTTAACTGGTCTTCTTAGAAATATGGACTCAGCACAACAGGAAACAGCACCAATACCTTATACCTCTAGAGTTGATGGACAAGAGTGGGCTACAGATAACACTTGGACAAATTTTAATGTTTGGGATGCACCTAATAGTATAGGTGTGGATAATGCAACACCTATTGATTGGAACATAGTAGAGATCTCCCATGATATATTTTCAGGTGATAAGGATATTACAGTTTTAGGCTTAATATCTGATACTGCAAATAAGGAACTTGAGATAAGAGATCCTTCAACACCAAATAACCAGACCAATGATGGGCAAATGTTAAGAGTGACCCATTACTTAGAACTTGATGGAAATATTAAGCTTGTTGGGCAATCACAATTGCTTCAAGATTTTGGTGGTGTACTTGCAACTACTAGTGCTGGTAGCTTAGAGCGACACCAACAGGGGACATTGAATGAAAATAATTATAATTACTTGTCAGCTCCTGTCGGTACTCTTAATACTTCTTCTAATAATGTGGCTTATACAGTGCCTTCTGTCCTTAGGGACGGAACAAATGCGAATAACATAAGCACTATAACCTTTAATGATGGAGCAATAGATCCAGTAGGTCCTGCAGGAAATCTTACGATGGCTGGATACTGGTTGTGGTACTATAACAACAGGAATGATGTTGAGGATGAACAAACAAATTACGATGCTTGGCAATATTTGGGTTCAAGTACACCTATTGATGTTGGCCTAGGCTATACAATGAAGGGCAGTGGTTTGGCTAGTGCTTTTGGCGAACAGAATTGGGCTTTTGTTGGTAAGCCAAACAATGGAGATAATATTAATTTTAATATTAATGCAGATCATCAAACCTTATTAGGTAACCCTTATCCTTCGGCTTTAGATTCCCATAAATTTATTGACGATAATATACCAGGTTCTGGAACTGGTGCTATTGACGGGACATTATATTTCTGGGAACATTACCCAGAAAACCAAACACACTTTTTGGAAGAATATGAAGGTGGCTATGCGACGTTAACTAAGTTGGGTAGCGTACCTGCGGCTGTAATCTCATCATTGATTTCTGGTAACACCACGGCAAACCCTAAACGTCCGGGAAGATATATACCTGTGGCACAAGGCTTCTTTGTTCAAGCTCCAGAGTTTGGAAGTGGTGTGAGAACAATTAACTTTAATAATAGTCAGCGTATTTTTTACAGAGAAGGTGTTGATCTGGAAACCCCAAGTGGAGATGATTCTGTATTCCTTAGGAATAATTCTGATACCGTTTCTGCATCAAGTAGTCAAAATGATAATGAACAAATTATTAGAAGTATAAGATTCTTCTTTAATTCTCAAGGATATTCAAGAGAGTTGTTATTAGGGTTTACAAGTGATAATGACGCTACCGATGGTGTAGATTTTGGTTATGATGCAGAGCGTTATGATGTTATGTTAGATGATATATCTTGGAAGATTGATGATAGAGATTTTGTTATACAAGGAGTAGGGGAATATGATAGCACAAAAATTTACCCATTGTATATAACGGTTGCTAATGATGGTGAGATTGTTTTAGAAGCAAGCGAAATAGAAAATTTTGAAAGTGATATAGATGTGTTTTTATACGATAGTGTATTAAACTCTTATACCAGTATAAAAAACGTTGAGCATATATTTATTCTTAGTCCAGGTGAATATGTAGATCGTTTCTATATTGTATTTGAATCTCAAGTGCTGAGCATAGAAGAAAATGATACAAAATCTTTAGGTTTATATTATTTAGATAATACTAACGAGATTTATGTAAATTGGATCAATACAAATGATGTTGTACAGATAGAGTTGTTCAATATATTAGGACAGTCGGTTAAACTTTGGGATGATATTTCACCGGAAAGTGATACGGAGTTAAGAATTCCTGTAATCGAAGTTCCTCATGGTGCGTATGTTGTAAAGCTGAAATTAAAAAGCGGGTCTATAGTAAGTAGAAAAGTTATTATTAAGCAATAATATCTCAGTAATCATCTTATACAGAAGCGACCGATTAGGTCGCTTTTTTGTTGTATATCGGACTTTAATTGTTAATAAATTATGTATTTGGTCGATAAAATAATGTATTTCATGGATTTTATAACTTAGTTTGGTTATATTGGCCTATTAAGATTTTTATCATTTAACCCAAATCAAATGAAAAAAACTACGTGCCTACTTATATTAATGTGTGCAACCTTCTTTATTGAGCTCTCTGCACAAGATATTCAGCGAATTTATTTGAATTTTGAAACCAGTACAGGGTTTCAACGACAGCTATTGTTAGGGTTTACCCCAGATAATGCTGCTACTGACGGTTACGATTACGGATACGATGGAGGTACTTTTAATAATTTTGCGGATGATTTTGGTTGGATAATAGAAGGCAATAGCTATGTTATACAAGGTGTAGGTGAATTTAATACCAATAAATACTACCCTTTAGGTATGTTTCTAAGTAATTCTGGCGATGTTACAGTTTCACTTGCAGAACTAAATAATTTCGAAGAAGATATAGATGTCTATCTTTATGATGTAGAATTAGACTCCTATGCGTTATTAAATGCTTCAAATTTTACTCAAAATTTACAAGCAGATAATTATATAGATCGATTTTACATTACCTTTTCGACTACTGCTCACTTAGATATTAATAGTAATCTTTTGTCTGTAGAAGATAATGAGATTGATCCTGTCAACATATGGTATTCAAAATCAAATAATGAGCTACACTTAAGTGGAAATTTTAACAACACTAACGCTTTACTTTCTTTATATAGTTTAGAAGGAAAGAAAATTATTAAAGAAAAAATGTCTACAGAAGAACATACTTTGAATACGTCAGAAATATCTAATGGTATCTATATCGTAAAAATTGATTCCGACACATTTTCATATTCTACAAAAGTTTGTATTGCCAACTAAGTGAGTAGTTAAGCATTTTCATTAATTTTAGCACTTAAAAATTAATGGAATGTCGAAATCTAAATTAGGTTTAAATACCATTTGTACACACGTAGGAGAAATTAAGGACGAGCAATTCAAAGGTTCAGTCTCACCAATATATTTAAGTTCGTCTTACGAATTTTTTGATGTTGATGTAAAACGCTATCCACGTTATTTTAATACACCAAATCAAGAATACTTATCAAAGAAAGTAGCTGCATTAGAACATACAGAATCCGCAATGATATTCGGGTCTGGTATGGCAGCTATTAGTACCATGTTCTTAGCATTTTTGCAAAAGGGAGACCATTTGGTGGTACAGAATACATTGTATGGAGGCACGGTTAATTTCATAAAGGAAGAATTCCCAAAGTATGGCATAGAATATACCTTTACCAATGGTTATAAAGTAGAAGATTTTGAAGCTGCTATTCAAAAAAACACAAAATTGATTCATATTGAAACGCCTTCAAATCCATTATTAACAATTACAGATATAAAAGCTGTTGCTAAGTTGGGTAAATCAAAAAATATATTAACCTCAATAGACAATACTTTTGCTTCCTCAGTGAATCAGAATCCGATTGATTTTGGGGTTGATATGGTGATGCATTCCGCTACGAAATATTTTGGAGGGCATAGTGATATTTGTGCTGGTGCGGTAGCAAGTTCTGCAGAACACATTGAACGCATTTGGAACGTAGGCAAGAATTTAGGCGGAAGCTTAAGTGACATGACGGTTTGGATGTTAGAGCGTAGTATGAAAACCTTAGGACTACGTGTAAAAGCACAAACTAAGAATGCCATGAAAATGGCTAAATGGTTAAATAAACATCCAAAAGTCAGTAAAGTTTATTATCCTGGATTAAAATCCCATCCTGAACATAAATTGGCAAAATCGCAAATGAAAGGTTTTGGTGCCATGCTTTCTTTTGAATTGACAGATGATTTGGATTCGAAACGATTTCAGGAGGAACTAAAATTGATTAAGTCCTCAATGAGTTTGGCAGGAATTGAAAGCACTATGCTGTCACCACACCTCACATCTCATGCACTATTGAGTCAAGATGAACGTGATCGAGTCGGTATCAGTGACCAGCTGATTCGTTTTTCTGTGGGAATAGAAGAGGTAAAGGATTTAAAGAGGGATATAAATAATGCTTTAGATAAAATTTAAATTGATGAAACTGGACATATTAGCTATTGGATCGCATCCTGATGATGTGGAATTGGGTTGCGGTGCAACACTAGCGAAAGAAGTTGCCAATGGAAAAAAAGTTGGCATTATAGATTTAACCAGAGGTGAGTTGGGTACGCGTGGTACGGCAGAAACTCGTGATGAGGAAGCGTTTAATTCCGCTAAAATACTAGGTGTACATGCCAGAACCAATATGCGTTTTGCTGATGGATTCTTTAAAAATGATAAAGAGCATCAAATTGAAATGATTAAAATGATTCGTTTTTACCGACCTGAAATTGTAATCTGCAATGCTATTGATGACAGACATATAGATCATGGAAAAGGTAGTCAATTAGTTAGTGATGCCTGTTTTTTGAGTGGTTTGAGGAAAATTGAAACCGTACACAAAGATGAAAGTTCTATACAGGAAGCTTGGAGACCAAAAACCGTATACCATTATATACAATGGAGAGATATTGAGCCAGATATTGTTGTAGATGTTTCGGGCTTTATGGATAAAAAAATGGAATCTGTTTTGGCATACAAGACTCAGTTCTTTAATCCTAAAAGTGGTGAGCCAGAAACACCCATTTCTAGTAAAAACTTTACGGATAGTATAGAATACAGAGCTCGAAACTTCGGTAGGCTTGTCGGAGTTGAGCATGCAGAAGGCTTTACGGTTGAGCGCTATCCTGCAGTAGATAGTTTATTTGATTTAAAATAAGTTAAAAAAACACTTTGTAGAAAAATGTAAATAATTTACATTTGCAGTCCTAATTAAAATGGTGGTTGTAGCTCAGCTGGTTAGAGCGTCGGTTTGTGGTACCGAAAGTCGCCGGTTCGAACCCGGTCTTCCACCCTAAATTAGTAAAGCCTTTCAGGAATGAAAGGCTTTTATTGTTCTATACCTTTTGAGTAAAACTTATTATAATAATAAAGGGAACAAATGATAAACATATTGTTCCCTTTACTTGTTAATGTATTCCATAGTTGGCATTATCCAACGAGTACTATGGGTCTTTTCTCAGCCGAAATGTATCAGCACCCCAATACAACTAAATAAATTTACATAAAAACTATAAAATACCAATATATTTTATAAAAATTTAACATTTAAAATAGCAATATCGTAGTTTAAACGATTATTTGTTGCGTTATTGTTGTTCTGCTTTGTCAACTACAATTCTATCAGCTCTATTGGCAACTTCCCATGCTGTGTGGAATACCAATTTTGTTCTGTTTTCCAACAAATCGTATTCAATCTTATCTGGTGTGTCAGATGGTTTATGATAATCTGCATGCGTACCATTGAAATAGAATATCACAGGAATGTTGTTTTTAGCAAAATTATAATGATCAGACCTATAGTAAAAACGGTTCGGGTCATTTTCATCATTATAAGTATAATCAAGTTCTACATTGGTGTATTTGCTATTGACTTCTTCAGAAATGTTATGCAAGTCAGTACTTAACTTATCACTTCCAATAAGATAAATATAATTTCTATCACCTTCAGTACGCTTGGGATCAGTTCTACCAATCATATCAATATTTAAGTCAGCAACTGTATTTTTCAATGGAAATATAGGGTCGTTGTCTGTGTAGTATCTAGAACCTAAAAGCCCTTTTTCTTCACCAGTAACATGAAGAAACAGAATAGAACGTTTTGGACCATGACCGGCTTTTTCCGCTGCTTTAAATGCTTCAGCAATTTCTAAAATAGCGATAGTACCCGAACCATCATCATCGGCACCATTATAAACTTCACCGTTCTTAATGCCTTCATGGTCTAAGTGAGCTGAGATAACTACAATTTCATCAGGCTTTTCAGAACCTTTTATGTAGGCCACGACATTTTCTGAAATGATTTCTTCAGATTTATTTTCAATGGATAAAGTCAATTTTGTATTGACTGTTTTAGATGTTTTGTCTTCATAAATTGTATTATGTAATGCTTTTCCTAGATTTTCGGTAACCATAAGCATAAACATATCGTCATCATTACTTTTTAATGACAAGCGACCAGAAGCACCAGTCATTGCTTGTCTTTGAAAAAATGGAGCATATTTTGTAAATAAGTTATTATCCATATAAATAAGTCCTTTTGCACCGTTGTTTGCTGCAGCATCTCTTTTACTGGACAAAGATTGGCGTCCATTGGTCCATTTAGTATCCTCAGCTGTTCCTGATGTAATGTAATTTCCATCAGCATCTTTAGGCTCTCCTGATTTTGCTAAAACGATTTTACCCTTTACATCTATATTTTTATAGTCAGAATAGTTATCCGCGTCGATGCCATACCCAACATAAACAATTTCATCTGAAGAGATATCTACGTTTCCAGATGCTCTCAAGACAATATGGTCTTCAAAACTTTTAAAGTCGGTTCCATTAACCGAGAATTTAGCTTCTGAAACACTTTGCTTTTCTAATGGAACTTCCTGAAAATAGTCGTCATCACCCAATGGAGTGTCAACTCCCATAGCTTTGTATTGTGCCTTTAAATACTCAACAGCCAGTTTTTGTCCTTTCTCACCAGTTTCCCTTCCTTCAAATTCATCAGAGGCATACTTGTATAGCATTTCTTTTAATTCTTCCGTAGTAATTGTTGAGGCATACTCAGTTGGATCTGCTACTTTGGCCTCATTCATTTGTACAGACGACGAGTTACCTTTTGAAGAAGTACCGCAACTAAAAATTAATCCCAAGGCATAGAAGACCAATAAAAACTTTTTCATATCAATAAAAATTAGATGTTAGTTGTTTAAAGCCAGATGGTTACTGACTTTAAATTAATTTTTTGTTAAAATTACGAAAATCGAAGGGTCAAAAGGTTTAAGCTAAATTTCTTTTAACAAACTTTAACATTAGATAATCTCTGGATTTAACCGATCTGGGGAGTTCGCTAGATACCATGCTGTAGCGAATATTAATTTTGTGCGTTTTGCCAACAATTGGTAATTAATTTTGTCAGCTGTATCTGTCGGTTTTGTGTAGTCCTCATGTTCACCGTTAAAAAAGAAAATCACAGGGATGTCCTTTTGTGCAAAATTATAATGGTCCGACCTGTAGAAGTAGCGGTTTGGATCGCTATCGTCATTGTACTTATAATCTAAACTTAAGCTTGTAAAATTAGAATTTGCTTCTTGTACTATAAAATGCAATTCTGTGCTCATTCTGTCCGCACCAATCACATAGATATAATTTTCATCATCTTTGTGCCTTTCGTCCACACGACCAATCATATCAATATTTAGCGTGCTTATTGTATTTTCAATAGGAAAAACAGGGTTATTGGTGTAATATCGCGAACCATGCAAACCAACTTCTTCAGCAGTAACATGTAAGAATACGATACTGCGTTTTGGCTTATAACCGTCTTCTGAAGCTTTTTTAAAAGCCTCAGCCATTTCAAATACAGCAGCGGTACCAGAACCATTGTCATCTGCACCAGGGTATATTTCACCATCAATGATACCTTCATGGTCAGAATGGGCAGCTATATAAATATATTCATCCGGAAATTCAGAACCTTCAATATATGCAATGACGTTTTGCGATTCATTTAACCCTTCTGGCAATACTTCTTTAGGTACTTTTGATAGTAATCTGGATGAGATTCTGGAGCTTTTATATTTTGAGATTTGTAGTAGTTTCGAATATAATCACAGACTTCATTATGACCTTTCTCACCAGTCATTCTTCCGTTATACTTCTCAGAGGATATTTCTTCTACATGGGTTTTTAGCTCGTCGGAATTGATTGTGTTTAGGTATTTTTCAACTATTTTCTTGTCGTCGTATGAAATACTATCCTTTAAATTCTCTATTTTTTCACTATGTCTTAGTGTAGAGCAAGAGCCAATAAGAATAAGCGCTGAGGCAACTAATACTTTCATGTAACTATTTGATTTCCGCAAAAATAAGTTAAATGAGCGAAATAATTTCTGACGTTAAGTCATAAAATTTATAAATTTTCGTCAATTTCTATATCCTCAAGGATTTCCTTAGAGTCCTCTAGGTTTTCTTCATCTCTTTGTTCTAATTGTTCGGTGTCACCGATTTCTGTGGTTGAGAAAACGCCTTTATAAATAGTGAGTCCTAACGAAATGATTACCAAAATGAAAATGTATTGAATGGTTTTCGTTTTAGTGTTTTGTTTTTTAGAAATAAATAGTACTATTAACCCACAGATAAATGCCGCAACTATTGGTGCTATGGCTAAATTAGAAAGAGGAGTTACAGCTAGTATTACAGCTAAAATTGCTGAAATAAAACCTAAGATTATAAATAGTTTTTTCATTACTAAATTAATGTTTTAAACCTGTGGCAGAAACGATCTTAAGTTCACCGTTTCCAACAGGAATTTTAAACTTCGCATATACTGGTATCTTATTCGCATCTGCCGTAAGCCATAAAAGGTTTGCATTATTGCCTTTTAAAAACACCACTATCTTTTACAGATATTGCGAGCTTATAACATTCTTTGCTCCCAATTTTAGTAGATATGGTTTCTTTGCCAATGTATTTTATTGTTATGGTGGTTTCTTCATTGTCAAACAGTATTGTGAAATTTTGAGAATCACCAGGATTGGCTTTGTGAATGTCTAAATTTCTGATATGGTATAAGGTACTCACTAAGTCTTTGGTAGAAGCATTGATCTTAACCGTTTTATTTTCATCCCAAGTTTTACCGTCTTTTCTCTTTTTACGCTTAAGGCTTTTTACGAGCTTGGCCTTATGGTTATACTTGTATTGCATGAATTTATAATAGCCGCCTTCGCTAATGTCTCTTTTATAGAGGTAAGGAGTTAAAGTTTTAGGATTGACATAACTCTCATATAAATCTCTTATTTTAAAGAAGTTATCCCATTTTTTGAAAGTTGTAGCTGTACACTTTAATCGCATTAGCGTACTTTTTGATGTCTTAACTTCACTGGTTTCCATTTTTACCTGAGCAATATCTGTTAATAGACCAGACATATTATAGGATGCGGTATAGACGAGTTTTTCACCTGCAGCAATAGTCTTGTTTTGTGCTTCACTGCACAGACTAATTAAAACTGTGAAAAAGAAAAAGTAATGCTTCATAAAAATTGATTTGAAATAGTAACGTTGTAAACAACATATATTATGCCGAAAATACAATGCATAATTTATTGATGCTAATTTTTTTTTAAATCTAAAATCAAAATTCAATAAAAACTAGAAAAAATCTTTGACTACAAAAAAAAGGGTTTTATATTTGCACCCGCTATTGGAGAAATGGCAGAGTG
Organism: Winogradskyella sp. MIT101101; assembly: GCF_047126865.1. Classification (NCBI taxonomy): domain Bacteria; kingdom Pseudomonadati; phylum Bacteroidota; class Flavobacteriia; order Flavobacteriales; family Flavobacteriaceae; genus Winogradskyella; species Winogradskyella sp. MIT101101. The sequence continues at coordinate 3,443,000 of NZ_CP138982.1, forward strand.
GTCGAATGCACTGGTCTTGAAAACCAGCGAGGGTCACACCTCCGGGGGTTCGAATCCCTCTTTCTCCGCAAAAAAAGTGTTAAACTTTGAAATAAAACCACCAAGTCATCTTGTGTGGTTTTTTTATTTCACCAATTTTTTTCGCATTTAAACAATTAATTATCAAGTAATAAACTTAAAATAATACCTTCGACTTATTATTGCCCTGAATTTTTAGTAATACTTTATACCAAGTCATATTTCTAAAATATATTCAGTAGTTTAATTAAAATCTATGAAATTTGATGATATAATTATCATCATTGTTAAATTATAATTATGCACAAATCATTGTTAGAAATTAGAACAAACTCGCCATCTGATGTGTCAAATGAGATTCATGCTACTGCAATCTCGCATCGTGATGAAACAGAAAATTTAAGAAGACTTGCACCTAAACTTGTTGAGCACCTAAAAGAATCTGGACTGTTTAGAATGGGATTACCAAAATTTCTTGGTGGCTGGGAGGACAATCCTGTAGAGGTTCTAAAAGCTTATGAAATACTAAGTTGTAGCGAAGCTGCTGTCGGTTGGAGTGTATGGAACAACCATTTAGCTTGTACATTTGGTCGTTATCTTGATGAGGAAAGTATGAAAGAAGTTTATAAGGATCCATCTCATGTATATGCCAATTCAGCGCGCCCAGAAGGTGTCGCGGAAATTGTTGACGGAGGTTATAACGTTTCGGGACGATGGACTTTAGTTTCTGGATGCGAAATATCAGACTGGTTTGTTCTGCGCTGTTTGGTAACAGGAGAAGGTTTACCATCTACTTTGGGACCAGGTGCTAATTTAAAGTTGTTTTTTATTCCTAAAGAGGCGATTGAAGTTGTAGATACGTGGCATGTTGGTGGGCTAAAAGGTACGGGTAGTCATGATGTTGTAGTGGATAATCACTTTGTCAAAGAAGCATATGCAGTAGATTTTGATAGCCCTGTAGCTATAGATAATCCTTATAGCCGTTTGCCAATTGGTTGTTTAAATTCTGCTGGTAATGCCGCTATTGCTCTTGGGATATTTAAAGCAGCAATGGATGATCTTGTGAGAATATGCTTTGAAAGAGTTACGCCTGGTAAAAATCCTGATTTAAGAGACAGAGATAGAATACAGAGTGTTGTTGCAAAAAGCAAGACTACATTAAGTGCTTTACGTGGTCAATTGCATAATGCAGTATCAGTAATTTGGGAAGAAGCTAAAAAGGAAAATACTTATACAGATGAACAACTTGCAGATGTATGGTCGGCTTCTGTTCAGGCTGCAACTATAGCTAGAAGCATGGTAACTGAGATTTATGCAGCTGCGGGAACAGTTTCTTTATATACAGAAAACAGAATTGAACGTGCCCATAGAGATATACATGCAGTATTGCAGCACGGAATTATACAACCTCACTGGATGAATCAGGCGGGAATGGCGTATCTTGGTATAAAGCCTAAAGGCGCAATGTTTAGAATATAAATTTAAATAACATTATAATCTTAAAACAATTATATAATTAGCTATTAAATGATTGAAGTCATAAAAGATAAGAAAGTTTGGAAGGAACAAATCGCTTTGGTTTCCAATTCAGACTTTTACCATACATACGATTATCATCAGTTGTCAAAAAGTAATGATGAATACCCTATCCTTATAAAATATGCAGATGGGCAGACATCTTTATTAATTCCTTTGCTTCTTAGAGATATTGATAACTCTGACTATAAAGATGCTACCTCAGTATATGGTTATGCTGGTCCGTTAGTACAACATATTGATGAAAATTTTAACGTAGATGATTTTCAAGATGAGTTTAATCAATTTTTGCAAAAGAATAATATAGTATCTGTGTTTTCTAGGCTTCATCCTTACATTGAACATCAAGAAAGTATTCTAAAAGGGTTGGGTACAATTACGGCTTTAGGAAATGTTGTGAATATAGACTTAACCGACACCATAGAAAATCAAAGAGCAAAATTCAGCAGACGTTTAAAAACATATTTAAATAAATCGCGAAGGTCTTGTACTGTAATTAAAGGTAACATAGATGAGCATCTTGATGACTTTATACGTCTATACCATGAGAATATGAGGCGTGTTGATGCAGATGATAGCTATTTTTTTACTAATAAATATTATCATCAAATCTTATCAAGCGAGGATTATGAGTCTGAGTTGTCCTTATGCGTCCATGCAGAATCTGAAGAAATAATAGGAGCTGCAATGTTTATGAAAAAAGGAGATATTGTACAATATCATTTGTCAGGTCTTAGCGAAGAGCATTTTGAACTCAATCCTATAAAGCTAGTTATAGATGAAATGCGTATCAAATCTACCGAAGAAGGTTATAAGTACTTTAACCTTGGTGGAGGTTTAGGAAGTAATGAAGACTCTCTTTTTAGATTTAAAAGTTGCTTCTCTAAGGATTTTAAGGAATTTAAAATCTGGAAGTACATTGTTAATGAAAATGTATATAAAGAATTAGTTTCGCAAAAACTTGGTAACGATCATGCACCTGATATTCTCGAAGCAGATTATTTTCCAGCATATCGTGCAGTTAAGAAAGTGACAGAAGTTTAGCTATAGGTTAGCGTTATGCACTTAAATCTGTCTTTCGCTTATTAAATTCATTTATAAAAGGTTGTTTGGTTAGAACTTGTCCTGTAGCAGCTTTTATAGCATTTGATAGCGCGCCACCAGCAGGAGGTAAACCCGGTTCCCCTAAACCAGTTGGTGATAATTCATTTTCAACAAAATGAGTTTCAACAATTGGAGTTTCTTTCATTCTGATTAATCGATAGGTGTTAAAGTTAACATCTTGTGGTTGTCCATTTTCAAAAGAAAAATCACCGTACATGGCATGGCCTATACCATCAATTACTCCACCTTCAATTTGATTTTTGGCACCAGTTGGATTTACAACAATTCCACAATCTACAGCAACGGTTACTTTTTCTACCATAGGATTTCCGTTTTTCATACTAATGTCAACTACCTCTGCAACATGCGTGTTATGACTGTAATAGGCTGCAAATCCTTGATAGATTCCATCTCTAGATTTTCCCCAATTACTTTTTTCTACAGCGAGATTAATTGTATCGGTCATACGTTTAGCTGAATATTCAATACTAGGGTCTTTACCGTCTTCAACATTGCTCAACAAATCTAACCGTAACTGCACAGGGTTAATTTCTAACTCTTTAGCAAGTTCATCAAAAAAGCTCTGCTCGGCAAAAGCTAGAAAATTAGTGTAGGGAGCTCTCCATGCACCAGTTGTTATTTTACTTCTATAATTTCCGGTTTCAACTTTGTAATTTTCTATAGCACCAGCAGGGAAAAAATTAGGAATTAAGCCATACATGTTCGAATTTATCGCAGCCTCTTTTAAATGGTATCCCGTCACTTTTCCATCTTTTATAGAGGCTTTTATTCTATACTTTATTGCAGGTCTATATATACCTGCCGCCATATCATCCTCTCGGGAAAATATAACTTTAACAGGTTGTTTTGTGATATTTGAAATTTCTGCTGCTTCTAATGCAAAATCACCATATAGACGTCGCCCAAAACCACCACCCATTCTTGTCATTTCTAAATGAATATCATCTTCATTTCTATTAATAAGGTTGGCAATACGTCTTGCTGTACCAGCTGGTGTTTGAATTGGGCCAACTAAATGAACCTTATCATCTGTAACGTTAGCATAGAAATTCATAGGTTCCATACAGTTATGAGGTAGAAAAGGAGATTCGTAAGTGTGTTCTAAAACTTTATCGGCTTCGGCAAAAGCTTTTTTCACATTGCCATCTTCGCGTCTTACATCTAATTTGTTGCTGTTTAATATTTTATTTAATTCATGGTCATGATCAGATGTGTTTTCTAAATCATTATCATTGGTCCAATTGACTTTCAAGGCTTTTTTGCCTTTCATTGCAGCCCAAGTATTTGATGCTAAAACAGCTACCTTATCTCCAAATTGTACTACATCAATAACTCCGTTAACTGCTTTGGCTTCAGTAGCATCAAAAGAATCAATTTTTTGCCCAAAGGCAGGAGGACGAGCAACAGAAACATATTTCATACCTTCAGAAGTATAATCTAATCCGAATAATGGTTTTCCGGTTATAATAGCTTCCATATCTACATTAATGGCGTCCTTACCAATAATTTTATAATCTTTCGGTGATTTTAAGGTGACATTTTCGGGTACTTCCAATAATGCCGCTTCACTTACTACGTCTCCATAACCTAAAGTATCACCATTGTTATTTGTGATAATACCATTTGAAGCTTTGCATGTTGAAGCATCGACTCCCCATTTTGCAGCAGCAGCATTTACCAACATTTGTTTTGCCGTAGCTCCGGTTTGTCGTAACGCATCCCAACCAAATCTAATGGATTGGCTACCACCTGCCACTTGTCTCTGAAAATTTTCAGTATCCAGTAGACCTTGTTGTACTGAAACATGCTCCCAAGGCACATCTAGCTCTTCAGCAATTATCATGGGTATAGATGTTTTTACACCTTGCCCAATTTCAGGGTTGGGAGAAAAAATAGTTACATAACCGTTATCTGCAATTTTTATAAAAGCATTAAAATCATTGAAGTTCAATTTTGAAATATCCACTGGTGGTTGAGCTGCCTCCTTGCAAGCTGTAAAAAAATTGAAACCTATTAAAAGTCCTCCGCTGGCTAATGCAGAAGTTTTTATGAAATTACGTCTGCTAAATGCTACTTTGTTTTGATTTTTCATCTCTAGAAGTTTTGCTATCACTTATCGCTAAGTAATGTAATAATTTAGATTGGCAGTATCTGTTTTCCTGCCAAATGCCCACCTGTCTGTCGGCAGGCAGGTTATGCTTTAAGACATTTTTTTGGCAGCTAAAGCCACTGCTTTTTCAATTCTATTATAACTTGCACAACGGCATAGATTACCATTCATGGCATTTCTAATATCTTCATTATTTGGACTTGGGTTTTGCTTTAAAAATGAAGTAGCTGTCATTATCTGACCTGCTTGGCAGTAACCACATTGCGGAACATCAAGCTCTTTCCAAGCTTCTTGTACAGGGTGTAGTTTTTCTTTAGCAAGGCCTTCGATAGTTGTAATTTCAGAATCCGCTATATTAGAAGCTGGTACGAAGCAGCTTCTTATTGCAACACCATCAACATGTACGGTACAAGCACCACATTGTGCAATTCCACAGCCGTACTTCGTACCTAATAAATTGAGTTCATCACGAAGCACCCAAAGCAAAGGCGTGTCATTGTCCACGTTAACAGTTTTGCTTTTTCCGTTTACTTTTAAATTAAAAGTTGCCATAATCCTAAAAAATGAGTTCAGCTAAAGTTATAAAATATTTGTGTGATTTTTATCGATGTAAGTATTTAATAATCAACATATAGAAAAATGACCTACGTGTTTTTTAAATAATTTAAATAATCTTCTCTTGTATCTATGTCTATAAGTTGATCTTTTGCTTCTACAGCTATGACCGTTTCTAAATTTGAGTTCAGGAATACTTTTGCTCCTTTATCACCTTTTAGTTTTAATAATTGATCGAAAAATTTACTCGGAAAAATAGCAGGAACACCATAAGCGCCTGAATAATTTGATGCGATTATATGTTGTGAGTGCTTTTTTGAAGTGTCAATCAATGTGTTTATATACTCAGTATCAACATTTGGTTGGTCAGCTAAAGTGATTAAAACGGCATTGAAGGAATAAGGTTTTATTGATTCAATTCCCTTAATAATACTAGAGCTGAGACCTTTTTCAAATTCAGAATTGAGAATAATTTTTACATTGTAGTCTGCTATGGATTTACTGACTTCTTCTGAATTGGCACCCAAAACACAAAAGACTTTATTGGCTTTAGAATTTAAAGCACGCTCAACTGTAAGGCCTAACATGGTATTGTTATCAATGGGTAGCAATTGCTTGGTTGCTTTCATTCTTGAAGAGCCTCCAGCCGCCAAAATTAGGATAGCGATATTCATTTGCAGAGAATTGGATATAAATTTATTCAAAATATTCCATCTTTGAATATAATTTCACCCTTGAGTTAATTATGTATTTTTACAAAAAATAAGAACATGATAATTGAGAAGTTAAAATGGCGTTACGCCACTAAAAAGTTCGATGTTAATAAACAACTACCTCAAGAAAAACTTAATGTTTTAAAAGAAGCTTTTAATTTAACAGCTTTGTCTTACGGTTTGCAAACTTTAAAGATGGTGGTGATTGAAGATCAAGAAGTTAGAGAGAAATTAGTTCCGCTTTCTTATGGACAGCGTCAAGTAGCAGATGCTTCTCATTTGTTGATATTGTGCATACAGAATGAAATAGACGATAAAGATGTTGACCAACATTTTGATGCCGTTAAGGCTTTGAGAAATACACCAGACGATATTTTAAACCCATTTAGAAAAGGTTTAAAAACCACGATTAACAATATGCCTTCAGACAAAAAATATAATTGGGCAACACGACAAGCCTATATAGCTTTGGGAAATCTAATGACCGTTTGTGCGGTTGAAAATATAGATAGTTGCCCAATGGAAGGATTTATACCTTCAGAATTGGACAAGGCTTTAGAGTTAGATAAGCATGGGCTCAGCTCGGTATTATTACTTCCTGTAGGTTATAGAGCTGAAGACGATATGTTCGCAAGCTTAAAAAAAGTAAGAAAACCTTTATCGGATACTATCATTGAATTGTAGTAATTTTAATATCAAACCTTTGGCAGAAACTTAAAATTGTTTTAATATTAAGACTTCAATTTTAAGATAATTTATGCCAGGATTTGAGTTATTCAGCGATTTAGAGCGCAAAGAAGTTAATGATGTTTTAGATAATGGAGTATTAATGCGCTATGGCTTTGATGGCATGCGCAAAGGTCATTGGAAAGCTAAAGAATTAGAAGCTGAACTTCGCTCAACCTTTCAATCAGATTATGTACAATTAGTATCGAGTGGTACTGCCGCAGTTTCAATAGCATTGGCTTCAGCAGGTGTGGGTGCAGGCGATGAAGTTATTATGCCAACATTTACTTTCGTTGCCAGTTTTGAAGCTATTATGATGTTGGGAGCAATTCCTGTACTGGTAGATATTGATGATACCTTAACGCTAGACCCAAAGGCTGTTGAAGAAGCAATCACAGCAAAAACAAAGGCCGTAATGGTAGTACAAATGTGTGGCAGCATGGCCAATATGGATGCTTTACGCACGGTTTGTGATAAACATAATTTAATTTTTGTTGAAGATGCATGCCAAGCCATTGGCGGTAGCTATAAAGGAAAACCCCTTGGAAGCATAGCTGATTTAGGTTGCTTTTCTTTCGATTTTGTAAAAACAATTACTTGTGGAGAAGGTGGAGCAGTAGTCACAAATAACAAGGATTATTATACCAATGCAGATCATTATTCAGATCATGGGCACGACCATGTTGGTAATGATAGAGGTGCTGAAACCCATCCGTTTTTGGGTTATAATTTTAGAATATCAGAATTGAATGCTGCAGTTGGACTGGCTCAAGTAAGGAGACTACCAGAGTTTATTTCTATTCAGAAAAGAAACTATACCATTTTAAGAGAGGCTTTGTCCCATATTCCTGAAGTAACTTTTAGAACTGTACCAGATGGCGGAGAAGAAAGTTATGCGTTTTTAAACTTCTTTCTGCCAGATTTAGAGTCTGCAAGAAAAGTTTCCAAAGCATTTAAAGATAATGGTATTGATGCCTGTTTTCACTACTATGACAACAATTGGCATTATATAAGAAAATGGGACCATTTAACGAATTTAAAATCTTTATATCCAATTTCTAAAGAAGTAAAAGAAGGTTTGCAATATCTTCAAACCAAATCTTTTGAACAATCCGACCATTACATCGGAAGAAATATTTCTTGTCTAATAAAACTCTCTTGGACAAAAGAAGAAGTAAAAACCAGGGCTAATAAAATGGCTCAAATTATTGAAACTATTAATTAAATATCTCAAATAAACCTATGAAGAAAGTTTACCTCTCCATTGCGGCAATTCTTTTTGTTGCATTTAATTGCCTGGCTCAAAGTAATCATGAAGAATTTTGGAACAAACTGTTGTCCAATGATAGAGCTGAAGCGGAAAAATTAATCAAGAAAAACAAAAGTTCTGATCTAGAATGGTTGCTTTCTAATGAAATTTTGAGAAATGAAAACGGCAAGATCATTACCAGTAAAAAGTTTTTGGATGAATTTTTGGCCAAAGACGAGTTTGAATATTATCTATTTGCCTTCTGGAACAAATCCTTTTTGTTTCAAGATTATTTAGATGAAGGTTTTAATAACCAGGTTTTTCAAACTATCGATGATATTAGTGATCATGGCATATCGCATGTAGATTTACAAGATGCTGTGTTATATCTCGAAGCCATAAAAGGGCGACACAAAAATGATTGGGATGCTTATTACAGCTTTAATGATAAAATTAATAGTGTAAAGGAATGGCAGTACTGCGGAAGTTTTGAGAATCTTAATAAAAGTGGACTGGACAAATTTTATGAAGCTGAAAAAAATCCAAGTAATGAGAGCATGTTTGATGCGAGAAGTAATGGCTATTTAGGTTGGTACAATGGTACCAATAGTAAGGAGGCTTATCAGTTTTTTACTAACCATAACGAATATGGTTCTGGCGTTAATTACGCACAAACATTTGTGAATTCTAGTGAAGACCGGAGGATTTTTATCCGTATGGGAAGCGGGTCTGCTTTTAAGATTTTTTTAAATGATGTTGAGATTTTTAAAAATGATAAAGACGTATCAACAGACTTAAATGCCTACGGAGTAACCGTTAACTTACCAAAGGGTAATAACAGATTGTTGGTAAAAACTGCCGAAAGTAATTCTACGTCTTATTTCTTGTTGTCACTTTTTGATGAAAACAAGAAGCCTTTAGAAAACGTAACAATTTCTATTAATCCGGTTAGTTATAATACTTCAAGTCTGGAAGCTTTAAATCCGGAAGAGCAAGAGAATGATTTCGAGGCCTTTTTTAAAGAGAAGATAGAAGCTAATCCAAATAACTTTCTGTACCATTATGCATTGTACGCAACTTATATAAGAAATTCAAAATATGAAGAAGCAAGAAATGTATTAATGCCACATTACAAAGACTACCCAAAAAGTTCTTTTCTTCGTAATGCTTTAATGCAAACCTATAATTTAGAAAACGATTATACCTCTGCTAATGAACTTAATGAGAATATTGAGCGCGATGATCCTGATTATTATCTTCCAATTTTAAATAAACTGTCTGAATATGGTGAGTTGTCTAGGCTAACTATGGATGAGTTTGATGAGTATATCGTAAAACTTAAAAATGCCTTTGATTCTGAACTCATTAAGACTGGTGCCGATTTTATTTCTTATGCAAGAAAAGAAGATATTAACGGTATTAAGAATACATTAGAAAACCTAAACACTCTAGCCGAAAAATATGGTAACGATAGTTTTAGACTTAAATATGCACCATTCTATGATCAGATTTTTCAAGACCAAGACAAAACCATTTCTATTTTAGAGGATATCGTGGAGAACGGGTTCAGTATGGGCGCAGAAAATCAACTTATACAATATTACGAGGATAAAAACCAGAAGAAAAAGTCATTGGCTCTCGTTGTTAAAGATTACGAACATTTAACAAATGATAATACGTATCTAAAACGGATTGTCAATAATTATATGCGTCATCAAATGTATAAGAAAGCATTGCCTTATGCAGAGGAGATGCTTGCAAACTATCCTTATAGTTTTACAACCATGGAGCTAAAAGGGGATATTTTAAAACAATTGGGTAAAACCAATGAAGCTCTAAAATATTACGAAAAAGCGCTAACTCATAACAGTGGCGATTCCCAATTAAGAAATAAAATAAATGATATTTCAAAAAAGGAAAATCTCATTAATGACCTAGTTGTAGAAGAAGCTTATGATTATATAGAATCCAATAGAAACAAAATCACAACCAACAATTATGGGTTTAATATTCTAATGGACGATAGCAATATAGAGATTTTTGAAGAAGGTGGTTTTAAATACCGTTATGTTTATATCTACGAGGTCACCTCTAACAATGGTATTGAAACGTTTAAAGAATACAACTTAGGACTTGGAGGGTCTTATAAATTTTTAAAGTCTGAATTGGTAAAACCTAATGGTAATGTAGTTCCGGCAGATAGAAGAGGCTCTAATCTTGTGTTTAATGACATCAATATTGGTGATGTTGTATATATAGATTATGAAGGTATTGTGTCTACAACCGGAAGATTTTATAAAGATATTTCAGATAAAATACAAATGGCGTCTTTTCACCCAGCGGTAATGACTTCGGTAGAGATTTTAGTACCTCACTCGGTAAAATTACATCACAAATACATGAATGGGAATTTAGAACCTGAAGTAATAAAAAGGAAAGATCACAACTTATACAAATGGGAAATAAACAATCCTGAAACATTAATGTTTGCTGAGGATTATATGCCTAACTCTGTAGATCATGTTGAGTATTTGCATTTTAGTACCATTAGCGATTGGAATGATATATCTATTTGGTATTCGGATTTGGTGAGATCTAGAATTGAAATCAACACCAAAGTAGAAGAGGAGTTTAATAAGTTATTCCCTGATGGTTATAAGCAACTTAGCGAAGATGAACGCGCAAAGATTATTTACAACTATATTACATCTAACTTCAACTATAGTTATGTAAGCTTTAAACAAAGCGGATTTATTCCTCAAAAACCAGCAAAGACTATAAACACAAGTTTAGGTGACTGTAAAGATTTTTCTACGCTATTTGTAACCTTAGCTAAAATGGCAGAATTAAAATCTAATTTGGTTTTGGTGCTGACATCGGATTACGGAAGAAACAACTTGGTGCTGCCAAGCACGGACTTTAACCATTGTATCGTTAAGGTAATGATAGATGGCAAACCACAATTCTTAGAGCTTACGAGTAAATATTTACCATATAAAGCGTTGCCAACAAGCTTAAGGGGAGCTACGGCTTTAGAAATACCTTTAGCGTCGGAGAACTTAAATAAGACCTATGATTTAATTCATTTAGATGATGTTAATAGAGTTAAATCCCACGTTGAAAACGTCATTGTATTAAACGTTAATGATGATAATTTGAACCTAGATATCACAACAGAGGTAAAAGGACATAATGTTTCGTATTACAACGAGGTCTTTAGCGAACCTAATGCTGAAGTCATTAAAAATAACATGACTGACGATTATAAAGCAAAATTGATTGATGACTTTACATTAAATGAAATTTCAGATATTGAAAAGAAGGATGATAATACAGCAGTATCTTTTAAAACAGATTTAACATTAAATAAAAAAATGAGCAGTATTGGTTCAATTAAAATAATGCAACTACCAATAATATCTCATCCTTACGAAAACTCTATAATTCAATTAGAAGAGCGTAATTATATTATCGATTATATCCAATACGAAACTGTAGACACCTATAAAACAGAATATATAATAGAAATTAAAGAAGGAGAATCTTTTGTAGAAATACCAGAAAGCAAGAGCTTTAAATTCAAAAACCATGAATACTCAATTACTTATGAGGTATCAAAACCAAATAAGTTAAAAGTAACGATAGACTGCACAACGCCTTACGATAATATTAATCCAGAGGATTATGCAGAGTATAAGACTTATGTAAAAGGAATTTTAGATGCAGAAGCTGAATATGTTGGGTTTAAATAATAAAATGACCATCCAGTAAGAATCAACGTTTAATTTATTAAAGTAACCTATACAAAAATGGTATTGTACTGTTTTTGTATAGGTTTCATGTTTTAATATAAAGTGATTGATTCATAACTTTACTAAAAAAAAGCTATGAAGTTAAACTACATTATAACTACAATTACTATTCTGTCAACTTGGTTTTTGTTCGCACAACAGATGCCTATCAATTTTTCAGATGGGTCGCATGCATTTGCTACTTTTGGAAATAGTGGATTTTCGTTCAATACGGATCCAGACGATGGTAGTGATCCTGTAGGTCAGTTTTTTAATGATGGTTCAGATCCTTGGCAAGGGTTTTATTTGGATTTAGCTTCGCCTGTAGATTTAGATGCCGAACAGGTCATCACCTTATCTTTTTATCAGTTCGACCCTAATACGCATAATATTATGGTAAAGTTAGAGAGTGGTGCCAATCCAGATGTAGAGGTTGTTATGAGCAACTCAGGTTCGGGATGGACAAATGATATATCTTTCAATTTTGCTAATGCTACCATCAGTGGAACTTCAACTCTAATAAACGCAACAGGCACATACTCTAGACTTACAATTTTTGTAGATGGAGGTAATACAACAACGGGTACTTATCTTATTGACGACATAAATGATGGATCTGAAGCCGTAGATCCTAACGAACTGGATGTTATATATAATGATTTGATTTGGGCAGATGAGTTTGATATCAACGGAAGTATAGACTCTAACAATTGGTTTCATCAAACCCAGTTACCTGCAGGTGGAAATTGGTTTAATGGAGAGGAGCAACATTATACCAATCGTATTGAAAACTCATATGTAGATAACGGATTTTTAAATATAGTTGCCATAAAAGAGAGTTTTACAGATCAAGGCGAAACCAAACAATATACCTCTGCAAGGTTAAACTCAAAGTTTGCCTTTACATACGGTAGAGTAGATGTAAGAGCTAAGTTACCAGAAGGGGATGGTACTTGGCCAGCAATCTGGACTTTAGGTAAAAACATAAACGAAGACGGAGCCTATTGGGATAACCAAGGCTTTGGAACCACTAATTGGCCAGCTTGTGGTGAGATAGACGTTATGGAACATGGCTTGGGTGCTACAAATACTGTAAGCAGCGCTTTGCATACTCCTTCTAGTTTCGGCGCCACTGAAAATTACCAATCCTATGCTTTAGATGATGTTGCTAATAATTTTCATGTGTACTCCATGAATTGGTCTCCAAATCAAATTACGTTTATGATTGATGGTGTTGGTTTTTACACTTACAATCCTTCTGTTAAAAATGCAGACACTTGGCCTTTTGATGAAGACCAATATTTATTGTTGAATATAGCGATGGGTGGCGTATCTGGTACAATAGATCCAAATTTTACGCAAAGTAGTATGGTCATTGATTATGTGAGGGTCTATCAGAATACCTTAAGTGTCGCTGATGAATTTGAAAATAAATTTAGTGTTTATCCAAATCCTGCTACGAGTTATATCAATATAAAATCTAATTCAAACATTGAAAAATTAGAGCTCTACAATACATTAGGTCAGTTGGTTATAAATCAGAACCAAAGTACAAATAGAATAAATGCAAAAGACCTAAAATCAGGGATTTATGTACTTAAAATTTATTCTGAAGGTCAATCGGTTAGTAAAAAAGTTCTAATTAATAATTAACATACTCAACAATCTCTAGACCATAGCCAATCATACCAACACGTTTAGTCTGTAAAGCATTAGACATTAATTTGAGCTTGCTAATCTTAAGATCGTGAAGAATCTGTGCACCAATACCAAAATCCTTTGCATCCATAGGTATTCTAGGTGCTTTTACAACCTGTCCTTCAACTTGATTTTCCTTTAATATTTCCAGGCGAGAGAGTAGATTCATAGATTCTGCCTGTTGATTAATAAAGATAATTGCTCCTTTACCTTCTGAGTTAATGGAGTTAAACATATCATCTAACTTCTGGTCTGCATTGTTAGTTAATGTTCCTAATATGTCATTATTAACTAAAGTGGCATTTACACGCGTTAAAACGGGTTCGTCAGATTTCCAATTACCTTTTGTTAAGGCAATATGAACTTGGTTATTTGTAGTTTGTAAATAGGCTCTTAATCTAAATTTTCCAAAACGCGTTTCTATATCAAAGTCTTCCTTTTTCTCAATCAAGGAATCGTACTCCATGCGATAAGCCACTAAATCTTCAATAGAAACAATTTTTAAGTCAAATTTGTTAGCCACTTCCATAAGTTGTGGCAAGCGCGCCATGGTACCATCTTCGTTCATTATTTCAACAATGACACCTGCAGGTTCAAATCCTGCTAAACGTGCAAAATCTATGGCAGCTTCCGTATGACCTGTACGTCTTAAAACACCACCTTCTTTTGCAACTAAAGGAAATATATGTCCAGGTCTTGCTAACTCAAATGCTTTGGTGTCGCTGTTAACTAATGCCTTTACGGTTTTAGCTCTATCATTTGCAGAAATACCAGTACTAACACCATTTCCTCTTAAATCTACTGAAACGGTAAACGCAGTTTCCATAGGATCTGTGTTGTTTCTCACCATCATGTTGAGCTCAAGTTCCTCGCAACGATGTTCTGTAAGTGGAGTACAAATTAAACCTCTACCATGCATTGCCATAAAGTTGATCATCTTAGGTGTGACCATTTCTGCTGCAGCAACAAAATCACCTTCATTTTCGCGATTTTCATCATCGACGACAATAATAACTTTCCCTTGACGGATATCCTCAATGGCTTCTTCTATAGTATTCAACTTAGTTTTTGTATTCATAGTGTTAACTGACATCACAACAAATTTAAGGCTGCTAAGATACGTTTATTTTATATTTTGGATACAACTTCGGTAGAAGTCTAGTGTAATCTTGTTTCGATGAATCAAATATTTAAAGGGGTAGAGCGGAAGCGTTAAAATGAAAATTATTGGATTAAAACGGTTCTTTTTTTGCCCAATCGTTTTGTAAAATTTAGAATAGACAACTGCATCTACAACAACATAAATAATAAAGAATACAAATGCAATAATACTAAGGCTAAGTGATGCTTCAGCGACTTCTGGCAGCTTATTGTTTTTACATATAAAATGTAAGCCCAATAAAACGCCACCAATGATAAAACTGACCAAACTAGTTGTGGAGTAGTCCTTGTAATCCTTCAAAAGGGTTCTTGCTTTAATAAGTTTATCATCTACCTCTAGACCTTCCTTTTTTAAGCTTTCTAAAGGAATATTTCTGTTCAATAAATTATGAAGGGCAATCTCCTTTGGTTTCTTATCTAAATCAAATTCATCTTGTTTCTTAATTATACCAACCAATTCCTCAACTGAATATTTTTTATAGTAATTGTAAGATTTAGTTTCGCTTTCAGATAACTGCAATTTATTCTTTGGTGTAAATAAACGTTTTAGAGGCACCATTACAGCATCAAACTGAAAGACTCCTTTATCATTGGTTGCCCTTGTCGTTAAATAAATACTCAATGGCAACATTACGGCTGTAGATAGCCAAGACCCTATAATTGGACTAAAACTTCCTTTTTCGGCACTGTTTTTAGCAAAAATCCCAAAAAAATGATACGTTAAAAACAATACTATGGCAATAACCATCGGTAAGCCTAATCCACCTTTTCTAATTAAAGCACCTAATGGAGCACCAACAAAAAAGAGTATGATACAAGCAAAGGCCAGAACAAATTTATCGTGCAAAGCAATAATGTGTTTGTTTAGAAATATTGCTTTGATTTCAAAATTATTCTTGTTAGAGTCTATAATCTGTCTTGTACTATTGGCTGAGTTGATGGCAAGATTAACTATCTGTACTTTTTGACCAGCACGGAAAAGATCTAAAACATCTCCTGTAAACAGCGAATCTTTATCTTTTGTATTGATATTAAGGTTTAATGCAGAGTACGTTGTACGGCCGTAGAGTGTCTTTGAGAGCAATTTGTAATCTTCTTCTCGTTGATTTTGAAGACTGTCAATGGTATAATTTAATTGATCAATATTTTGCATTGAATGACGACCTCTATAATTCTTTTCGTCTAAATCTTCAGAATTAAGAATTTCGAGGTCAACATTTATAATATAATTGTCAAAGTAGCTTCTGGCATGTGGTTTATCCACATTTTTTCGTGCATCTCTATTGACGATTTCCTCATAATAATTACCATTGATCAACTCTAGTTGAAGTACATTAGAGTCAGGTGAGCTTTTCAGCTCCCCTTTTTCCGATACTATGACTTTATAATTTCCTTTTCTTGCAGAGCTTTTTTGATGTATCACAACACCTTCCAAAAACTGACCTCTATCTCCAGACTTTTTTTCAACTTTAATGTTTATGTCCCCAATTTCATTAAACTGCCCTTCTGCAATGGCTAAGGCTGGTTTTACTTTAGCGATGTTTCGTCTTAGGTTATAAAAATTATACTCTCCCCAAGGAATAACATTATTGGCAAAAAAGAAACAGGCGATGCCTAGGGCAACTATGAAAACACTTAAGCTTCGCATAGCACGCTGTAGAGAAATCCCAGTGGATTTCATTGCAGCAAACTCATAGTTCTCTGCAAAATTCCCGAATACCATAATAGATGATAGCAGAATGGTCAATGGCACTACCAGAGGAATAAGCTTCGGCATATAGTATAAAATGAACTTTGCCGTAACAGAAATATCTAAATCCTTACCTGCCAGCTCAGCGATATAGAGCCAAACGCCTTGCAGAACAAAGATGAACATGAATATAATAAAGACGCTAAAAAACGTCCTTAAGAATGTGATAAGTATGTACCTATCTAATATTTTCATTGAGTTGCCGCAAAAGCGGTAATCTTTTTTATTAAACCTTAATCGATTCTATTGATAAAGTAATCACTGTATTTACTTTCGTCAAATGTAAATAAGGTTTTTGAGATAGGCTGATCGGTTTTAAAAGAATTAACAGTTAATGTTGTCTTTGTTCCGTTTTTACCCACTTCTATAAGGTTGTAGATATGCTTTGTTGTGGCATCTATACCTAATAAAATATGCTTTATTTCAGAATTGGTATCGATAGGATTCAACTTTACATACTGAATCTTTCTACCTTTTACATTTTGAACAATATCCATCTTATAAGTATAACCATCTTCATAAAACGATAACATTTTACTTGGTGTAATAGTGCCTTCATCTTCTGTGTTGTCTGAAGAAATGGTGACTTCTTCGTCTTCTGGACTTATAGTGTAAAGTGTTTTGCCGTCAAAGACTCTTGTAACACCTAAGATGTTAAGCTTGTACTTTTCACCTTCAATAACAACATCACCGCGCGTTTCTTGCTTAATATTTTCGCTTACATTGTTTAACTCGTATTTAAAGTCTAGGCTAATATTGTTGTATGCCTTAATTTTCTTACTAACCTCGTTTAATAATGCTTCAGCCTTGGAGTCGCTTTGAGCAAAGCCAGTAAGTCCAAGTGCTAAAAATGCTATAATAAATAATCTTTTCATGTCTTTTATAATTTAAATCTTATCTGTTAGTTTCAGTTTTTTTATCTAACAGCGAAGCGATCTTTTTATCTAATTTTTATTATTTCTCGTTTTCTAATAATTGATCCAAAGCTACTAAATCTGGTACTAATACTTGTCTCGCCTTACTGCCTTCAAAAGAACCTACAATGCCTGCAGCTTCTAATTGATCTATAATCCTACCGGCTCTATTGTAACCTAATTTCAATTTTCGTTGTAAAAGAGACGCTGACCCTTGTTGCGCTGTAACAATGATTTCAGCAGCTTCCCGGAACAATTTATCTCTGTCCGATATATCTATATCAAGATTTGTGCCACCTTCTTCGCCAACATATTCTGGGAGTAAATGTGCATCTGGATAAGCTTTCTGAGCACCAATAAATTCCGTGATTCTTTCAACTTCTGGAGTGTCAACAAAAGCACACTGAAGACGAATTAAATCGTTACCCTGTGTATAAAGCATATCACCTCGACCAATTAACTGATCAGCACCAGAACCATCTAATATGGTACGCGAATCTATTTTACTCGTTACTCTAAAGGCGATACGTGCTGGGAAGTTCGCTTTAATAATACCTGTGATGACATTCACAGAAGGACGTTGCGTAGCTATGATTAAATGAATACCAATGGCACGAGCCAGTTGCGCTAATCTTGCAATTGGTGTTTCTACTTCTTTACCAGCAGTCATAATTAAATCGGCAAACTCGTCAACCACCAAGACGATGTATGGTAAAAATGCATGACCATCATTAGGATTAAGTTTTCGGGCTTTAAACTTGGCATTGTATTCTGCGATGTTTCTACAAAATGCATTCTTAAGCATTTCGTAACGGTTATCCATCTCAATACATAGCGAATTCAGTGTATTAATAACCTTGGTGTTATCAGTAATAATAGCATCTTCACTATCTGGAAGTTTCGCTAAATAATGACGCTCAATTTTATTAAATAGTGTTAATTCCACTTTTTTAGGATCGACTAAAACAAACTTTACTTCAGCAGGATGCTTTTTGTATAATAATGAGGTCAGTACAGCATTTAATCCAACCGACTTTCCTTGTCCTGTAGCACCAGCCATTAACAAGTGAGGCATTTTAGCTAAATCAACGACAAAGGTTTCGTTACTAATGGTTTTACCAAAAGCAATAGGTAGTTGCATTTTAGATTGCTGAAATTTCTGTGATGCAATTACCGATCGCATAGAAACAATCGTCGAATTTTTATTAGGCACCTCAATACCTATTGTACCTTTTCCAGGAATTGGCGCAATAATTCTAATGCCCAATGCTGCTAGTGAAAGCGCAATATCATCTTCAAGATTTTTAATTTTTGAAATTCTAATACCAGCATCAGGGACAATTTCATATAAGGTTACCGTTGGGCCAATAGTGGCTTTAATGCTACTAATGCCAATCTTGTAATTACTTAAGGTTTCAACAATTCTGTTTTTGTTTTCCTCAAGTTCTTCCTGATCTATTGAAATCCCTTCGTTGTCATATTTTTTCAATAAGTCCAAAGGAGGAAATTGATAGTTGCTCAGTTCCAAAGTAGGATCAAACTGTCCAAAATCTTCCACAAGTTTGTCAGCAAGATTGTCGGTTTCAGAAACTTCTTCCTTAGATGTTTCCACCTCCATCTTTAATTCAGGTTCTTCTATAGTTTCTTCTTTTGGCTTTTCGTCAACTTCGATTTTTAAGTCTTCTGATTTGCTATCTGGCTTGGAAGGGTTGCCTATTGTAGGGTTTTTATCTTCAAGAGGAATTTCAAAAGCCGATTTTATGGCTTCTGCCTCTTCGGTTAAACTATTGTCAACAATCACACTCGACTCTTCCTGGTCCATGCCTGAAGTTGTTCCATCTTTAAGATCCTTTTTAGCACGATTGAAAAGTCCAACAAATGTATCACCTGTTACTTTAAATCGAATTGCCAAATAAGCGATAAGCCCAAAGAGGAGTAAAAGTATGGTTCCTATTTTACCAATATAATCCTGAAAGAAATGATTCATTTCAAAACCTATAGTACCACCAAGTAAATCGTATTTATGCGTAAAAAATCCTAAGAAAATAGACAGCCAAATAACAATTAAAGTTCCCCAAATCCAATGCTTTCTAAGTTTGGCTTTTTTCAAGTTAAGGGTAACATAGACTCCAGAAAGAAAAATTAATCCTGAAAAAATAAATGAAGGGATACCAAAGCCTTTGGTGATAAAAAGTTCACTTACCCAAGCTCCTAATTGACTTGCCCAATTTTTATAGTCTTCTGAACGGTCTGGAAAGTTACTTAATGCACTCTGGTCTTCTTTTCCTGTGAATATAAAGGACAGGAAAGAAATAAAAAGTAAGACACCAATGATGATCAGTAAACTACCAAAAATGAGTTTTTGCTGATTGGATAATTTAAACGAAGGTTTTTTAAGTTTTGCCTTTGGCTTAGCCTTTGCTTTGGTGGTTCGTTTCTTTTTGGTTGTTCTTTTCGTCATGCTTACTTCCCATGAAAATGGGAATCTATTTTATTTATATTGTTTTGCTTTTTCTGAAATACCATTAACATACTCCTCAATGATTAAAAGCACTTCCGCAAGCTCAGCACCTTCAAATCCTGAGATGTCTTCGGTATTTATATTAGCATTGTAAAATTCTAAATAGTTACTTGCTAATGGTAAATAGGACCAATGCCATTTTTCGAGATTATAACCCGTTCTGCCATTGCTTTTGTCGGTATATACTTGGTAAAACCCAAAGCTGTTGGCATTTGCGGTTAACCATTCATATGCCTTTAATCCTTTTCCGCTGTTAAAATACGAATTATTTAAACTATTTAAATCTATATCTGTTCCCCAATGATGCCTCGAAGAACTTGGCATGGAACTGTACTCTAAAATTTTTAAAGCGCGCTCTTTAGGCTCTAATTGTTTATACTTTCGCCATTTGCGTTCCCAAATCACTTTTTGTTCTTCAAAATTACGTGTTCCAGAAACTATTTTTAAGTTGACACCATCTCCATTTGCTGCTTCTACCATTTGTAAAAAAGCATCATAAGCTTCTTTTTTTAGGTAGATGTCTTTAGAAGCGTGTTGTGCATCAACTTTTATAAAGGTAGAATCACTTTTATAATCAAATTTACCAAGAACAAAATCTTTGTTAATGTTAAGATCTGACTTTATAATAGTTTCTACCTCTGGAATTTCTATAACTTCAGTTTGAGCACTTGTTTTATCTCTCGAATTACAACTTAAAAGCAGAATGATAATGGAAAATGTTACAACGATGGATTTCATTTTAAGGCTTAGAAGTGTTTCTGGTTTTGGCTGGTACAAAAATACAAATATGTAACGCTTGTAATGGTTGTTTTGGTATGTATTAAAACTTAGGAAAATAAATAATGCCCGCAATTATAACCGCTACAATGGAAGCGATAAACACCGCACCTGCGGATATATCTTTTATCAGTCCAATTTTAGGATGATGGTCTGGATGTACAAAATCCGCGATATATTCAATAGCCGTGTTAACGCCTTCAATGCTCATCACTAAGCCAATCATAGCGATTTGCACCATCCATTCCGTGGTTGAAATATTATAATAAAATCCGGCAATGGTCACAACAGCAGCAATAAAAACCTGAATTTTTATACTCGACTCGGTTTTAATAAGAATAAGCATGCCCTTAAAGGCAAAGCCAACACTTTTTAGGCGATTAATAAGAAAGGATTCCTTTTTTTGCATCAAACCTATGCTAAACTCTTAATCGCAGCTTCGTAGTTTGGTTCGTCAGCAATTTCAGAAACTTGCTCAGTGTGTAATACTGTTCCATCTGTATCTATAACCACAATACAACGCGATAGTAAAGTTTCAAACGCTCCTGTTGTAAATGTAAGACCGTAATCTTTTCCAAATTTTCCTGTTTTGTAATCCGAAAGGCTAACCACATTTTCAATGCCTTCAGCACCACAGAAGCGTGCCATGGCAAATGGCAAATCTTTAGAAATGCAAAGTACTTTGGTGTTATCCAATTGACTTGCCTTTTCATTAAAAGTTCTAATGGATTGTGCGCATGTACCAGTATCTACACTAGGAAATACATTCAATACTAGTCTAGAGCCTTCAAAATCTGAATATGATTGATCTGATAAGTCTGTGTCAGTTAATTTAAAATCTGGAGCTTTGCTACCAACTGTTGGTAGGTTGCCTATTGTTTCTACTGGAGTGCCTCCTAAGGTTACATTTGCCATAATTATTGTGTTTTAGACTGTAAATTTAAAGATTATAAATGTTTTCAAATGCTAAATAAATACAAATGTTTCCTGTAGATTTTCGCTTCATGGAGATTTGATTAACAATTTGGTGATGTTAAATTAACATTTAATCGAAATAATAGGTTTTTTACATAAGTTTTTTAAGCACTGTTATTTTTAATTCTACCTTCGACGATAAGAGCTATTAATTAAATCAATATCTATAGACAAGTATCCCTAATTGTCTATTACAATCTTTATTTTTTATGAAATTTGAATTACGAAAATCAAAGGTTTTACGTGCTTTATTAATTGTAGTGCTGTTTCTTTTATTGGGTAATCTTTTTGCTGTGTATTTAAGATTCAATACCGAAGGGATGGACAGTAAAGTTACAAGGCTAATGATAAAGCTATTCGACTTTAACCTTGAAGCCAATTTACCAACGTATTTTTCTTCTTTAACATTAATGTTTAATGGGTTTCTATTGGCGCTTATTGGATTTACGCATAAGAAGTTAGGTCAAAAATTCTGGCATTGGTTGGGCTTATCTGCCATATTTATCTTTTTGGCATTTGATGAAATGATACAGATCCATGAGCAACTTCGTGCTCCGATGGAAGCCTTATTTAATACCTCTGGACTTTTATATTTTGCATGGTTTATTCCTTACTTAGCAGTTACCATATTAATATTCATCGCATACTTTAAATTTATGATGCGTTTGCCAAAACGCGTCTTAAAACTATTCATTATCGCAGGTGTTTTATACGTAGGTGGTGCCGTTGGTATGGAGATGTTGGGAGGTTGGCACGCGGAAATCCATACGGAATATACATTCACTTACGCTATGATGTATTCTTTTGAAGAGTTATTGGAAATGTCTGGTGCCGTTGTATTCCTCTATGCGTTGTTAGTGTATATCACAACAGCATTTAAGAATTTAAAAGTGAGATTTAAGCCAAAAAAGAATAAAAAGAAGAAAGCTGTAGAAGCCTAATATAAAGAAAGCCTTAACTGAAGAGTTAAGGCTTTTTTGTTGTTATTATCTTAATTCTGCACCAAGCTTACTCTCAAAGTTAGATTGCAACTTGTTCATAATCTTATCAATCTGCTTATCGGTAAGCGTTTTGTTTTCATCCTGAAGTGTAAAACTCACCGCATAACTTTTCTTGCCAGCAGGTAAATTTTTGCCTTCATACACATCAAACAAATTCACGTTTTTAAGCAATTGCTTTTCGGTTTGCTTGGCGATGGTGTGAATATCTTCAAAACTTATACTGTTATCTAGAAGTAAAGCGAAATCACGTCGCACCTCAGGATATTTAGGAATAGCAGTGAACTTTATTTTGTTATGCTGAGCCATGTCCAGAACATTATCCCAATTAAAATCGGCAAACAATACGTTTTGTGAAATTCCGAAATGCTTCAATACTGATTTTTTGACCAGACCAAAATCAACAAGCTTCTTTTTACCGAGCGATAAGCTCATGCCTTCGCTTAAAATATCAGATTTGGTCGGTGCCGATTTTATACGATTTAATCCTAGTCGTTGTAAAATCGCTTCAACCGTTCCTTTTAAATAAAAGAAATCACTTGGGCTCGCAACGGAATTCCAGCGTTCCTCGGTTTTATTTCCTGTGACAAATAAGGATAGATGCTTGTTTTCTTCTCGTTCTTCTGAATACTGATGATAGGTTTTACCGAATTCAAACAACTTTAAATCGTTACGTTTTCTATTGATGTTATGAGACACAGCCTCTAAACCAGAAAACAATAAGGATTGACGCATCACTTCCAAATCGTTACTCAACGGATTCAGCATATGTACACTATGGTCGCCATTTAAATCGTCACTCAATTCCACATACTTAGGCGAGGTGAGTGAGTTCGTCATAATCTCAAAAAAGCCTTGGGAAGCCAATTGATTCCCAATCACATTCTGAACTTTATAATCTTCAAAACGCGACGAGTTAGAAATAGAGGCATTCAGTTTTTCCGTAGTGCCTACATTGTTGTAACCGTAAACCCTAAGGATTTCCTCGATAATATCAGCTTCGCGCTGTACATCATTTCTGTAGGCGGGAACGGTTAATCCCAAACCAGCCTCAGTTACATTATTGACTTTGATGTCCAAAGAGGTTAAAATGCTTTTTATAGTTTCTCTAGGAATTTCCTCACCGATCAACTTCTTGGCATTATCAAAACTCAAGCGTACTTGAAAATCCTCAATCTTATTTGGGTAAGCATCCGAAATATCACTACTTATTTCGCCACCAGCAATATCTGTAATCATTAAAGCAGCACGCTTTAAGGCATACTCTGTAATGTTCGGGTCGATACCTCTTTCAAATCTAAAGGATGCATCGGTATTCAAGCCATGGCGTTTTGCTGTTTTTCTAACACTTACAGGATCAAAATAAGCACTCTCCAAGAAAATGTTGGTAGTACTTTCCGTTACGCCAGAATCAATACCTCCAAAAACACCAGCAATACACATTGGTTTTTCGGCATCGCAAATCATAAGATCGTCTTCGTGCAATTCCCTGACCACTTCATCTAGAGTCGTGAATTTGGTACCTGCTTTACAGGTTTTTACTTCAATTTTATTTTTTGAAATCTTATGTGCATCAAAGGCATGTAACGGTTGCCCAAGTTCATGCAACACATAGTTAGTAATATCTACAATATTGTTGATAGGTGATAAGCCAATGGACTTTAAGCGATGCTGTATCCAATCGGGAGAGGGTTCAACTTTAACGCCAGAAATGGTAACACCACAATAACGCGGACATTTTTCTTTGTCTTTTACCTCTACATCGATTTTGAGCGATCTGGCATCAACATGAAAAGAACTTACCGAAGGTGTAATTAACTCCACGGCAATTTCTTGTTGTAATAGTCCTGCTTTTACATCGCGCGCTACACCATAATGACTCATGGCATCAGCACGGTTTGGCGTTAGGCCTATTTCAAAAACATCGTCATTTTCAATATTAAAGATGTCTGCTGCAGCAGTGCCAACTTTAATTTTAGGATCCAATACCATAATACCATCGTGCGATTCGCCAAGACCTAATTCGTCTTCAGCGCAAATCATACCATGACTTTCCTCACCACGAATCTTACCTTTTTTAATCTTCCAGGCTTCACCTTCAGCAGTGTATAACGTTGTTCCAATAGTCGCCACAGGGACTTTTTGCCCAGCTGCTACATTGGGTGCGCCACAAACAATTTGTAATGGTGCGTCATCTCCAATAGTTACAGTAGTGATTTTAAGTCGGTCTGCATTTGGGTGCTGTTCGCAAGTTAAGACTTCGCCAACAACGATACCTTCCAATCCGCCTTTTACGGATTCGTAGCGTTCAATACCTTCAATTTCCAAGCCGAGATCGGTGAGTAGTTCTCCCGTTTTCTCCGCGTCCCAATTTATCTTTATAAACTGTTTTAACCAGTTGTACGATATCTTCATAGTCTTAATTCAATGAAGCCACAAAGATAGTAATACTTGAATGTTAATGAAATTGTACTTTGTTTTTTTATCTAAGGACATTGTTATAATTTCGGACTTTATAGAAAACGCATTGTTATGAAAAAATTAATGGTATTGCTTTTGGTCGTTTCGCTTTGGAATTGCGAAGAACAGAAAACACCAAAATATTTAGAAACAGGAACCTATAGAGCGGTGTTGGATGTTCAGGATGGTGAGGAATTGCCCTTTATTTTTGAAGTGGAATCTAAGGACAAATTGAAAATCTTTAATGCCGAAGAAACTATTGAAGTGGATGAAATAGAATACAGAAACGATTCTATTTTTATTAAAGCACCTGTATTTGAAGGCTATATCGCTGCGACGTTTGAAGATAAAAACCTAAAAGGCAGTTTTATAAAGGAAAGTCTGGATCGAGTCGTGCCATTTTCTGCGGAATATGAAAACACCAAACGATTTGAAACCACACAAGAACCAACGCAAGACGTTACAGGAACTTGGGAAACCGTATTCAGTAAAGACATAGAAGGCGATGAATATATTGCCAAAGGCATCTTTAAACAAGATACTTCGACAGGCTCAGCACAAGGCGGCAAAGTCACAGGAACATTTAGAACCACAACAGGCGATTACCGTTTTCTCGAAGGTGTTATGGACGGCAACACCATGAAACTCTCAACCTTTGATGGTGCACATGCCTTTTTATTTACGGCTAAAGTCTCGGACTCTACCATGGAAGGCACCTTCTATTCCGGTAACCATTGGAAAGAACCGTTTGTAGCAAAGCGCAATGCCGATTTTGAATTGCCAAGTGCGAATGACTTAACCTTCTTAAAGGAAGGCTATGATAGTTTGGATTTTTCATTCCCAGATGAAGATGGCAACATGGTGTCGTTGAGCGATGAGCGTTTTAATAATAAAGTAGTCATTGTACAGATTATGGGCACCTGGTGCCCTAACTGTTTGGATGAAAGTAAATACTACACCAAATACTATCAGGCCAATGCCGAACGAGGATTAGAAATTGTAGCTTTAGCTTTTGAATATGCCAAAACTGAAGACAAAGCCTTTGCAAGTATTAAACGTTTAAGAGACAAGTTAGATATTGCCTATCCAATTCTTTTAGCACAATATGGCACGTCTGATAAGGCCAAAGCACAAGAAAAATTACCAATGCTCAACCATGTACTGTCATACCCAACTTCAATTTTTATTGATAAAACGGGTAAGGTGCGTAAGATACATACAGGCTTTAACGGTCCTGCAACTGGTGAAAAGTATGAGGAATTTAAAACGGAATTTAAAAGTTTTGTTGGTGGGTTGTTGGTGGAATAGGTGGGAACAAACGATTATACACGTCTTAAGTTTATAATTAATTAAATTAGCCTAAAATTACTTGTTTTTTACCACAGTACTTTGTTAGCTGCTGGTTTTTTCTTCAAATGTATATTTTCCAAGTCTTAAAATACAGAAGAAAACTAATATAACAGCTTGTAAGTTATAATCAGAGTATTGTAAAAATGAATGTGCTATATTATTCCGTAAATTTTTTCCCTTTAATGTGAATGTGTATTTGAATAACTCAATATCCCTCATTGTGAAATGTTTTTTGTAGTCGGATTGTCAAGTAATTCCTCCAGAAGTTGTTCCTTTATTTCTCCTCTTTTTGATGTAGACGTATTTCCACCTGACAAACGAATAAAATCTCTTAAAGCTCCTTCAAACTTTAAAGTTAAAGAGTCCATTGCTAAAATGAAATTGTTGATTTTATTAGTATTCATTAATACTGATAGTTCAAATTGAGCGAATAAATTATGAATTCCAGGTGCAAGCATTGTCAACCAAGATGAGTTTTGGTCAATTTCATTATCAGTCATTCCTCGCTTGAATTTAATACCATACCAAGTGTGAGTTTCCAAGAACTCAAATATTTTGTAATAATTTAGTTTACCTGTTAAGATTCCATCTACGAATACTTTTAGAAAAAGGCTGGAACATTTAACTCCGTGAGAAATGGTATAGCTTTGAATTATTTCTTTGTCAATTTTCTCTGAATCTTTGAGATTCTTAAAGTTGCTGTTTATGTCAAAAACACTTGTGCTAAAAAGGTGACTAATTGATTTCTTTATTGATTTTTTTGCGTTTTCTTCATTCTCAATTGGGTCAACAAGTATGTCCTCATTAATTGAAAAGAAAGCAAGAATTCCTTCTGTTGGCATATCTAATATGATTTTAGATTTCATATTAAGATATTCGTTAAACATTTCTGTTTCCTTTTCACCAAGTTGCCAACTTACTTTTCCAAGTTTTACAGTTTGTTTTAATCTATT
The DNA here is from genome assembly GCF_047126865.1 of Winogradskyella sp. MIT101101. Lineage (NCBI taxonomy): Bacteria > Pseudomonadati > Bacteroidota > Flavobacteriia > Flavobacteriales > Flavobacteriaceae > Winogradskyella > Winogradskyella sp. MIT101101. The sequence goes on from NZ_CP138982.1 coordinate 3,470,380, forward strand.
ATATTCTTTTAAAACTTCTTCAGCTTCATCTAATTTCCCTGCTAATCTTAAATATTTAGCTTTAGTTCCAATTGTTGTGTATTTAACAAAGTCAGTATCTTCAGGATGTTGTTCGATAATAATATCTTCATTTTTAGCTAGTAACTCATATAATTTATTCAATGGAAGTTCGAGAGAATTATAAAGTCTTATTCCAGAATCAAGTGTGCTTTTATTAGAAAAATATGAAACAGATTTGTCTTCTTCTATCCAACTCGGTAATTTATTTGCTATGTCATTTAGTTCTTCCCTTGAAAGTATATTATTATCTAAAATTGTATTTAGAATGTTTGGTTTAAGCCAATTTGGTAAGTCGTTAATTAATATAATTGCAGCTTCTTTAGCTTGTTCTATTTTCTTCTTTGACTTTTTTGATATATAAAGAATTGCGGAAAGAATAATTGTTAATTCATTGGCTTCATCTGATTTTATTCTGTTTATAGTTTGAATGTAATTATCAATTGCTATTTCTGCATATTTGTTGTGTTTTGTTTCTTGCCATAATAAGTGCGAATATCTAGATTATAGCCAAGTGTTTTCAGTTTCGTCTAATCTGCTCTTTAAATATTCTAGGTCTTTCTTTTCAAGTCCAATTCCTGCGATTTGACCTTTCGTGTCAGTGACTTGAACATTAGTTTTTAATTCCCCTTTATTTAAATTGTAGTTTAATGATTTTCTTTCGATGATTAGTTTATCCTCCCAATCTCCATCGATTCTTATGGTTTGTTTGATTTCTCTATGAATATTCCAAGTGCTCAATGAATTGAGATTTTCAATTGAGTTATAGAATTCTTTTAATTCATCTGGAATTTCTTTCATATGAGTAGGTCAAACTTGCAGCTAACTCGTATATAACTCGCTATATACGTTTCCATTACCGAATATAAGAATTATTTCAAAACCCTTGGAGATTAAGCCCTAATTCAAAATTGCCTATAATATTTGGTAAACATTTTTACTGATTTGTTATGGCTTACAGCGGCACATAACTCACCATCAAACTCTGTATCACAAACAACACCACAAAAGGAATAAACAAATACCCAACAACATCCCTTGCTTGTATTTTAATGCCTTTGCCCATCACTGGGAAAACAATCAGCAAAAAGAAGGGTTGTAACAAATTGCTCAGACTTTCACCATAAGCCACAGACATGGAGGCTCTGGCAATCATGGCTGTTACTTCGGTAGGTGAGAGGTTAGCGCCAAGTTCTTGTACCATATTAATAATACTTGGGCCAATCACGGCAAACTCACCACCTGCTGAGGGAATCGCAAAATTAATCACACCTCCTGTGAGATAGGATATAAACGCATAGGATTCAGGCGTAGCTATAGAAACCAAAACATTAGAGATTTTTTCGCCCAAACCAGAGGCCATCATAATACCCATAATACCTGCATAAAATGGATATTGAAACAAGATGCCAGAGATATTGGAGCTGGCCCGTTTCATGGCAATGCTGTAGCGCATCGGAGTGATATGCAACAGCATACCAACAATCAAGAATATAAAAATCATGATGTTGAAGTTGAGGTCAAATCCCTTGGTCGCAAAATGATAGACAATATAAATCACTCCCAAAAGCGCCACACCAATTTGTAACCAACCAGCATTGTTAAGTGCGTCAGAAACGGCTTTAAATGGTAACTTATAAGATAAGGCTTCCGCTTTTACCGAGCTTTCTTCATCATCCAAAGAGGTTTGTAGGTCCTTGAGTTCTTTGCCTTCAAAGGATTTTGGAATCAATAGCCAAATCAGGATAGGAGCGACGACCACAAACAACACAATCATGGTAAGGTTGAGACTTGAGCCTAAACTATAACCCGTTGAAATGGTATCGTTAAGGACTCCGCTTTCAATTAAAAAATTGTTTTCCGTATTCAGTAACAGCGCAATGGAACTCGACAATCCACAAACCCAGCCATTAAAAGAAAAATACACACAAGCCACTAAAAAAGGGTAGTGGATGCCCTTAATGCGCAAAGCTAATTCACGCCCTAAAATAGCAGTGACGACCACCATACCAAAACTAATTAACGACAGTAGCGAGCCAAGTGCAATAATGATAAGATAGACTTGTGTTGGTGTATTAATCCATTTAGACAATCGGTCAATGCCTTTTTTTACTAAAGGTGATTGTGCAATACAATAGGCTGTTATAATAATTAAAACAATTTGCATCCCAAAGGACAGTAGGTTCCAGAAGCCGTTGTACCAACCTTCTAGAACTTGTATGGGCTTACTCTCTGTAAATAGTAAAGCAAAAATGCCAGTCAATAAAGTCAAGATCAGCGCAAAAACATAAGCGCTGGGCATATACTTGGTAAAGCCGTCGGTAAATTTTTGGCCGAGTTTGGTGAGCATTGTAATGTTGGTTATTGGACTAAAATAAAATTTTGTTATGACGTATCAAACCCATTGATTAATTAATATGCGTTAAGATTTAATTCTTTATGATTAAGCATTGCTTTGGTTGTCAGTTATATTTGGAATGAACCAAAACAAATTAACAATGTCATTATTAACAATTATCCTAAATATATTATTACCACCATTAGCCGTATTTCTTAAGCATGGTTTAGGAACCACATTTTTAATCAGCGTGCTACTCACCTTATTGGCTTGGTTGCCAGGTGTGATTCATGCATTTATCGTTAACGGATAATAATGGAGAACGTATTAGTAGCAGGTGCCAATGGTACCACAGGAAAACAGATCATTAAACTTTTAAAGTCCTCTCAATATTTCAATCCCATCGCTATGGTGAGAAAGGAAGACCAGCAAGAGCAATTTAAGAACGACGGAGTGGATATTGTTCTGGCGGATTTAACCGAGAATTTAACGCATGCTGTCAACAACGTCGATAAAGTTGTATTTGCAGCAGGCTCTGGAGGAAAAAATGTCGTTGAAGTAGACCAAGAAGGTGCTAAGCGCTTAATGGCAGTTTCAAAAATGGCGAATGTCAACCGATTTGTGATGTTGAGTTCTATGGGAGCCGATAATCCTGAAGCGGCTGAAGATTTAAAGGATTACCTAAAAGCCAAACAGAATGCCGATGAGCATTTGAGGGATAGTGGTCTAAAATATACCATCGTACGACCAGGAACTTTGAATAATTCCAACGGAAAGGGAAAAATTGAACTGAAAGAAAAATTAAACAAAGATGGTGAAATCAGTAGAGCAGATGTGGCTCAGACTTTAGTTAGAGCCTTACATGATGATGCTCCCTATAATGTGACTTTCGAAATTCTTGAAGGTGATACAGGTATTGGTGATGCCATGAATAATCTAAATGCAAATGTCAATTAGGTTTACCCTATATGTGAATGGTGAATGACGAATGACGAATGACGAATGACGAATAATGAATTAAAACGAATAACGAATTTAAAAACAGAAAACAAAATGGAAAATTTAAATAAAAAAATAGTTGCCATATTAGCAACAAACGGATTTGAAGAAAGTGAATTAAGAGAACCAAAAAAAGCCTTGGAAGAAGCTGGAGCCGATGTGCATATTGTATCATTGGAGTCTGGGGAAATCAAAGGTTGGAACGACGGTAACTGGAGTAACTCATATAAAGTAGATAAAACTTTAAGTGAAGTGAACCAAAAAGATTACAATGCTTTGGTGTTGCCAGGCGGACAGATTAATCCAGATGTATTGCGTAAAGATAAAAACGCAGTAGCCTTTGTAAGATCATTCTTTGAAGCGCATAAACCTGTTGCAGCGATTTGTCACGCACCTTGGTTATTGGCGGAAGCTGGAGTCATAGAAGGACGAAAAGTAACCTCTTATGATTCTATAAAAACAGACTTAATTAACGCAGGAGCCAATTGGGTAGATGAAGAAGTTGTTGTCGATGAAGGATTGGTAACCAGTAGAAATCCTAATGATTTACCAGCCTTCAATGCCAAATTGGTAGAAGAGGTTTACGAAGGTAAACACGAAGAACAAACCGCGTAATTACGCATGATTAATAGCTTTAAAAAGGTGCTTTTTAGCACCTTTTTTTATGTCTTAACGATACGTTAATTAACAGAATATCAGTACGCTTTAACAACTCTCTAACAAGCTTGCTTTTATTATGGGAGTAATTTGTGGTGTACAAAATTTGTATTTCATCAAGAAAAACATGTACAGTTATGTTTTAAAGGTCTGGTCGTTGTTGGTGCCAGGCCTTTTTTTCTTGTCCTAAACTCGTTTAAGATTATTTTGTGTCATCCTGAACTCGTTTCAGGATATAGCTTAAGATTGAAGAACTAACTAATATAATTCCAAATATTACGATACTTGCTCATTTGCCTGTAGGTGTTCAAAATCACCTTATGCTCTGGCAACGCCAAACTTGGATCTAACTTTAAAACCGTTTTAGCATAATATCGAGACTGCTCTAAAATGTCCTTGTCTTTTACTACATCTGCAATCCGGAGATTTAAAACACCACTTTGTTGTGTGCCCATTATATCGCCAGGACCACGCAATTTTAAATCCACTTCAGCAATTTCAAAACCGTCACTACTGCGCACCATGGTTTCCAATCGTGTTTTACTATCCTGACTCAGTTTATGGCTGGTCATTAAAATACAGTAACTCTGTTCTGCACCACGACCTACGCGACCACGCAATTGGTGCAGCTGCGACAAACCGAAACGTTCGGCACTTTCAATCACCATTACCGAAGCATTGGGTACGTTTACACCAACCTCAATAACCGTTGTGGCAACCATAATATGGGTTTTGCCTTCTGCAAAGCGTTGCATTTCATAATCCTTATCAGCCGCTTTCATTTTACCGTGAACTATGGAAATTTGGTAATCTGGCATTGGAAATTCGCGTGAAATACTTTCATAGCCATCCATCAGATCTTTATAATCCAAGGCCTCACTTTCTTGAATTAATGGATAGACCACATAAATCTGTCTGCCTTTGGCAATTTCATCCTTCATGAATTTAAAAACCTTCAGTCGATTGTTGTCATATCGATGTACCGTTTTTATTGGTTTTCTATCTGCAGGTAATTCGTCAATAACTGAGATATCCAAGTCGCCATAAACTGACATGGCCAAGGTTCTTGGAATTGGAGTTGCGGTCATCACAAGAACATTCGGAGGCAATTCATTTTTGTGCCACAATTTTGATCTTTGCTTAACTCCAAATCGATGTTGTTCATCAATTATGGCGAGACCTAAATTCTTGAATTTTACCTTATCTTCGAGTAGGGCATGAGTGCCAACTAGAATCTGTAAATTGCCATTTTCGAGATTTTCGTGGATTTTTCGTCGTTCTGAAGTTTTACTTGAACCAGTTAATAATGAAATACTGATATTCAATTTATTACACCATTCTTGTAAACCATTATAGTGTTGTACTGACAAAATTTCAGTCGGCGCCATTAAACAGCATTGAAAACCGTTGTCAAGTCCCATGAGCATTGACATAAATGCAACTATGGTTTTTCCTGAGCCTACATCTCCTTGTAAAAGTCGATTCATCTGCGCATTGCTGCCTAAATCCGATCTGATTTCTTTCAAAACACGTTTCTGTGCATTGGTTAATTCAAAGGGTAAATGGTCGTTGTAAAAGGTGTTGAAGTAGTCTCCTACTTTATCAAAAACTAAGCCTTTTATTTTGGATTTATGGATGAGATTTTTCAGAATTAATTGTAATTGGATATAAAATAATTCTTCAAATTTCAACCGAAACTGAGCCCTTGAAAGTAGCTCTGGAGACTTCGGAAAATGCACATTAAATAGGGCGTCGGATTTTGATAATAATTTCAATTCGCCTCTAATGGAATTGGATAAGGTTTCCACAAACTTGCCCTTCGTTTCCAAAAACAATTGTTGCATAATTTTAGAAACGACTCTGTTGCTGATGCCTTTATTGGATAATTTTTCAGTCGAAGGGTAAATGGCCTGCATGGCTGAGCGCAGATTACTTTCATGCTCGGATTGCAATTCAATCTCAGGATGTGGCATGCTGTATTTGCCACTAAACCAGTTGGTTTTTCCGAAAATCACATAGGGTTGACCGACTTTTAAGCTTTCCCTAATCCATTTTTGACCTCGAAACCATACGAGTTCCATGGTTCCGGTGTCGTCCCTAAAATCTGCTACAAGGCGCTTACCGCGTTTCTGCGCGACTTCTCTAAAACCAGTAATAGTACCAATGACCTGAACTTCGGCATTGTTGCGTTGCAACTGGTTAATTTTATAATATTTAGTGCGATCAATATACCGATTAGGAAATAGATTAATAAGGTCTTGATAGGTGTGAATACCCAACTCTGAGCGCAATAAATCCGCACGGTTTGGGCCAACGCCTTTGAGGTAATCGATAGGTGTTTGGAGGTTCACACTCATAGTTGCGAATTTAATTAATTCCTGCGAAGAAAAGAATCACTTTGGGATGTCATTCAGAGCGCAGCGAAGAATCTCACGTTTTAGGTTCCTGCCTTCGCAGTAATGGCAGAAAATTGTATTTTGGTCTTATTCTTGCTTAAATCTAAATATGAAAAGAATTGTTGCTGTTTTATCGTTTTTCTTAATGAGTATTGCCTTTGCCCAACAAACGGATTATGTGGATTTTAAAAGTGCTAATGCTTTATTAGGTTTTATCCCAGATTCATCTATGGTTTTTGGTAAGGTTTGGTATAAGTTTGAGATATTGCAACCCACAGACTCTGTATATTTAGATGCGGTGAATATGGATGTCGAGAATGTTGAAATAAGAGTGAGAAATGAGAATCCAAAGCCGATTGATTTTAATATAAATAACGATAAAATTTATTTTAAGTACTCCTTTGAAGAAAGCGAAACTTACACGGTCTATTTTGATTACGATGCTTATCCGAAAAAAGCACTATACTTTTTAAAGCGCAATAATGATTGGCAAATCTGGACACAAGGCCAAGGTAAATACACAAGTAACTGGTTTCCGAGCATTGATGATGTCAATGATAAAATTGTTTTTAATCTAAGTCTTGTAGATTGTGAGGCAAATAATTTTTTGTCTAACGGAGTGCAATCTTTGAGTATTCCTTTACCAGATAATTGTGTTAAGTACCAGTATAACATGCAACACCCTATGTCTAGCTATTTATTGGCTGTCGCAATCGGCAAATACAACAAAAAAACAGAAACCTCAAAAAGCGGTATTCCCTTAGAATATTACTACTATCCAGAAGATTCCTTAAAAGTCGAGCCAACCTATCGTTACTCTAAACAAATGTTCGATTTTCTGGAAGAAGAAATAGGTTTTGCCTATCCTTGGCAGAACTATAAGCAAGTGCCAGTACACGATTTTCTCTACGCTGGTATGGAAAATACGAGTTGCACTATTTTCTCCGATGCCTTTGTGGTCGATTCCATTGGGTTCAACGATAGAAATTATATTAACGTTAATGCTCATGAGCTAGCACACCAATGGTTTGGCAATTTGATAACGGCAACGTCTGGTGAGCACCATTGGCTGCAAGAAGGTTTCGCCACCTATTATGCCTTATTAGCTGAGCGCGATATATTTGATGATAACCATTTTTACTTCAAACTATTGAATTCTGCTATAGATTTGGGTAAACAAGATATTGCTGGTAGTGGGACTTCGCTTTTAAATCCTAAATCGAGCAGTCTAACATTTTATCAGCGTGGAGCTTGGGTCTTACATGCCTTACGAAGCAAAGTGGGTGGTGAGGTGTTTAAACAAGCAGTAAAAAACTATTTAGAAATGCATCAGTTCGACAACGTGGAAACCTCAGATTTTATTTCTGAAGTTGAGCGTTTGTATGGTAAATCGCTATCAGGTTTTGTGAATCAGTGGATAAAACAAAAAGACTTTCCTGTGGATGCGGCTTTCGACCTGTTAAAAAATCAATCTACTTATATCAATGAATATTTAATGGTAGATTGTCAGACGAAATCTTCGAAGTGTGCTGAGTATCTTAAATATTATATTTCAGATGAAGCTAAGGTGAAAATTATTTCCCAGGCACCAGAACTGGTGACCTCAGGTACGTTTGAGCATGGTTTAAAAGTTCGTCAGGCGATTTCAAAATACGTGACTCAGATTCCAAAGGAATTAAAGGAAGATTATGAAACATTGCTCGATGATAAATCCTATATTACCATCGAAAATGCATTGTACAATCTTTGGACTAATTTCCCTGAGGAGCGTGCCAAATACCTGTCTAAGACAAGAAATATTCACGGCTTTAGCGATAAGAATGTTAGACTATTATGGTTGGTTCTAAATCTAAACACACCGTTTTACCAAGCTGATAATAAACAAGGGCTTTATGAAGAATTGGTCAGCTATACGGATGAAAAATACAATGCCGATTTACGGATCAATGCCTTTCAGTATTTGGATTTGATAAAATCGTGCAATGACAAATGCCTTTCAAATTTAGAGCAAGCAAAATCACATCATAATTGGAGATTGGTTAAGTTTGCAAAACAAATGTCTGAACAACTTCAACAAAATAAAAATTAATGCGAGCACTAGTTATATCTGGAGGCGGAAGTAAGGGCTCTTTCGCTGGTGGAGTAGCGCAGTTTCTTATGGAGCGCGAAAAGCGTGAATACGATATGTTTTTAGGAACATCTACAGGAAGCTTGCTCGTTCCGCATTTGGCGGTCAATGATATATCAAAACTCTATGATATTTTCACAAATGTTCGGCAACAAGATATCTTTAGTGTGAGTCCTTTTGTGCAGCGAAAAAAAGGAGATAGAGAATTTGTATCCATAGATTTTGTGAATTCCATGTGGCAATTCATTAGAATGAAACGGACTTTTGGTGAGAGTAAAGCATTGCGACGAAATATTAGGGCAAACTTTACCAGGGAAGAGTATGAAAAGATAAAAGCAACAAAGCACGATGTGGTCGTTACGGTCTCTAATCTTTCCATGAATAGAGTGGAGTATAAGTCCATCCAAGACTGTACTTACGAGGAATTTTGTAACTGGATTTGGATTTCGTGCAACTATATCCCTTTTATGTCTTTGGCCAAAGTGGATGGTTATGAATATGCAGACGGAGGATTAGGTTGTGTAATACCGATAAGAGAAGCTATCCAGAGAGGAGCTACAGAGGTTGATGCCGTGGTATTGGAAGCTGAAAGCATGGGGAAGCAACGCGTATTGGGTAAAAATCCGTTTTCATTAATGATGAATTTATTCGGGCACTTACTCGATCAAGTAGAGCGAAACGATATACTTATTGGAAAGTTGGCGGCAAAGAATAAAAATGTAAAACTTAATTTATACTACACGCCCACAAGCTTAACGGAAAACTCATTGATCTTTAGTAAGCGACTGATGGAAAAATGGTGGCAACAAGGTTATGATTATGCCGAGAAACGACATGGTAAGTGATCTGAATATTGTGTTAGCTGTTAATTGCTTCGTCAATTGGTTTATTTGTGTATTTGTTTGATAACCTTCCTAACATCTAACTACCACAACTCTCCAACTTCCTCTTTAATAAATGAAAGTGCTGCTTTACTAGGTGAAGATTTGTCCATAAGCTCGGTTAAAATAACTTCACGCAACTTGTTTGCTGTATCTGTTTTGTCGTTCATTGTTGACTTTCTAATCAACTGAATAGTGGCATTTTTTGCAGCTATGATAATGTTCCAGCATTGGTCACTTACATAGATTTGTTGGGATAAATTGTGTTCAAATTCCTGTTCAATGGTTGCTATAAGTAAATTTTCATAATCTTCTTTATTTGAAGAGGTTGGGTTGACTCTAGTTAATAATTTTGAAGGTGCAATGCGTTCTAAGAAAAGCGACATACGTTCATAGGCCTGAAGTCGAATCGGAAAGGCTTCTTTCTGCAAATCTTTAGTGATTAAAAAGTTGCGTCGATTGTTTTCATTCTCTGTATGTTCTTTAAAAAATAAATAAGCAATTGCTCCCGTTACCAAAGCAGGAATGGTGTACATTAAAAGGTCTATAAGTTGTTGTTCCATTGTATAATTTCGTTTAGTCGTTTAGTCGTTTAGTCGTTTAGTCGTTTGGTTTTTCCTTATTCCTATTTTACAGCCTACTGTTAACTGCTTACTGAAGACTGAATACTACTCTTCCCGCCAAGATACTCACAATCCTTTAAATGTTGCATGGATTTAAATGGCACTGGTGTTTTTTTGTATTTATAAGTATGACTTAATTCTTCTGAGAGATTATGGTCATCGACATTGACATCAATATCATCCATGGTGAATTGGCAAGGATGCTCATAGCCTGAAGCATGTGTTATCTCAATCAGTTCCTTTCTAAACGTCTTAAAATATTGCGCTAGCCGTTCAGATTTTAAAGGAATGTCAATACCACGTTGCAACCATTTGCTTTGTGTAGCGACACCACTTGGACAACGATTGGTATGGCAAATCTGAGCCTGAATACAACCAATACTCATCATAGCTTCTCGTGCCACATTCACGCAATCTGCTCCCATGGCAAAAGCCATGGCTGCTTTTGCCGGGAAACCGAGCTTTCCACTCCCGATAAAAACGATACGCTCCGTTAGTCCTTTTTTCTGAAATAAACTATACAAATCGCCAAACCCATAGACCCAAGGCAAGGATACATGGTCGGCAAAACTCGGAGGTGCTGCACCTGTACCGCCTTCACCACCATCTACGGAAATAAAGTCTGGTCCTTTTCCTGTTCTAATCATGGTATCAGCAAGTTCTTCCCATTGTTCTAGTTTACCGATAGCGGCTTTTATGCCTACAGGCAAGCCTGTTTCTTCTGCTATGGCTTCGATAAAATCCACCATTTCATTTACAGTTGAAAACGCACTATGGTTTGGTGGCGACAATACGGTTTTACCAACTTCTACACCACGTATATCTGCAATTTCTTGACTGATTTTTGCTCCTGGTAAAACACCACCTTTACCAGGTTTTGCACCTTGAGATAATTTAATTTCTATAGCACGAACATAAGGGTGATCTTCAACCAGTTTCTTCATTTTTTCCATGGAAAAACTTCCGTCTTTTGCCCTTACTCCAAAGTAACCTGTTCCAAAATGAAAGACAACGTCACCTCCATGGCAATGGTAAGGTGAGAGTCCGCCTTCTCCCGTGTTATGGTAGGCTCCTGCGAGCTTTACGCCTTTGTTCATAGATTCTACAGCTCTTGCAGATAATGATCCAAAGCTCATAGCAGATACATTTATAATAGATGCTGGGCGATAAGGCTTACGTCTTTTGTTGAATTCTCCCATGACCTTGGCACATGGCAAAAAGGTTTTGTCTATAGAGTTAGGGTGGTCGGCTTCAATTTTAAAAGGAAACATAGCATTGTTGACAAAAATATGCTGGTGTGCATAGATGTCTCTATCCGTTCCGAAGCCTTCGTAATTATTTTCGTTTTTGGAAGACGCATACACCCAACTACGTTCTATACGGTTAAAAGGAAGTTCCTCTCTATTGTTTGCCACAAAATATTGACGGATTTCTGGACCAATGCCTTCAAATAAATAGCGAATACGACCAATGACTGGAAAGTTATGTCGGATGGTGTGCTTTCGTTGTAAAATATCTTGAATTGCAATGATTGCTATGATGATAAGTATCCAAGCCCACCAAGGAATTGTGCCTAAAAAATCTAAAATGGAATCCATTGAAATATTTAAAAAAGTAAAGATATTTAAAATTAATTGTTACCAAAACAATGAAACTTTATCTTTATAAGATGAAGCGTAATCACAAAAAGAAAATAATTATCATAAGTGTCATAGTGGTTTTGGCTATAGCATTGCCATTTATTGGTAATCTCATAATAGAAAACAAAATCACAACACTAATAAATAACTTACCAAAACATATCAATGTAGAATACTCTGATATTGACGCAAGCATGCTGTCGGGTAATTTAGAATTAGAGTCACCTCAGATAATGGTCAAGGGGGAAACGACGGATAGCATAATCTTCTCTGTAGAACTGGAAAAATTTGAAATAAACGATCTTAGCTATTGGGATTATATTTTTGACGATGAGCTCTCAATTGGTGCTATCAATATTGAAAATGCAATTATTAAGTACAGCTATAATCCTTTGATTGAAAATCAGAGCTATAGCTCTAATATCTTCGATAAAATTAAAAATAGCATTCAGGTTGAAAGAATTTCTGTTGTAAACTCTGATGTATTGGTCACAAATTTTAAAACTGATTCAACCATTTTAAGTTTACCACAATTTAATTTCGAATTTAAAGGTTTTGGTGTCAATCCTGAGAGCGAAAAAAAGCGAGTTCCTTTTACGTATAAAAGTTTTGATCTTGAAGGGAAAAATCTAAAATGGGCTGTTAATGACTATGAAAACTTAACCATAGAATCATTGAATGTCGCAGACTCTAGTGCTGTTTTTAAAGACTTTGGATTAAAAACTAAATATTCTAAGCAGCAGTTGTCAGATATATTAAAGGATGAAAGAGATCATTTTGATGTCAATATAAAAGAACTGAATTTACAACAACTTGATTTTGGATATAATGATGAAGACGAATTTTATTGTATTTCAGAAAAGGTAAAGGTCATTCAGCCTAACGCAGAAATCTATAGAGACAAGCTTGTTGCTGATGACCTTACTGAAAAGCCTTTATACAGTAAAATGCTCAGAAATTTAAATTTCAATTTAGGGTTGGATGAAGTGGTGCTAGAAAATGGATATTTGAAGTATTCAGAAAAAATGAATGCAGATAGCAAAGCAGGAACTTTGGAATTTAAAGATCTACAGGCATCCATAACAAATTTAGGGAATACCTATGGTGAAAAAGACACAAGGATTAATGTGAATTCATTATTCATGGAAACATCACCTATGGAGGTGGATTGGAGCTTTAAAGTTCAGGATACTACAGATCGATTTGTTTTTAAAACGGATTTAGACAGAATCCAAGCCGAAGAAATGAACCAGTTTACTGGGCCTAATCTAAATACACAATTTGAGGGTGTTTTAGAGCAAACTTATTTTACTATAAGCGGAAACCCATACACTTCAATTGTTGACCTTAAGGTGAGATATGATGATTTTAAGGTCATAGCTTTAAAAGAAAATGGTAAAGACAAAAAAACACTTTTATCTGGCATCATCAACCTACTTGTGTCCAATGACAGTGAAAACAAATCAAATGATTTTAGGAATAGTGATACAGAACAAGTAGAGCGCGATGTCACCAAATCTATTTTCAATTTCGTTTGGCTGAATATTCAGGATGGTTTAAAATCTGCGATGGTAGGCGACGGCAAACGAGAAAAGGACTATTGATTGTTTAAATAATCCAAAGTCAATTGTGTAAATGCTTTTACGCCAAGCAACATACCGCTTTCATCAATCTTAAAATCAGGTGTATGGTGCGGAAAAGCACCTTTTGATTCTTCGCTTGGTGTCATACCTCCTAAAAAGAAATATATGCCAGGAACCACTTCTTGGAAATAAGAAAAATCTTCACCACCAGTTGTGGCTTTCATGACTTTTACATTGTCACTTCCAGCAACTTCTTGCAATGACGGTAACATTTTATCTGTCAATTCAGGGTCGTTGAATGTAATTGATGTCTGGTTTCTAAATGAAATGGTTGCCTCGCCACCATAAGCTTTAGCGATGGTTTCTGTCATTTCTTTCATACGTCTTTCAATCATTGAGCGCATTTCTGGATCTAAGGTTCTTACAGTACCGATTAATTCTGCGGTTTCAGGTATAATGTTAAAACGTGTACCTGCAGTAATCTTGCCAACAGTAATCACAGCGGCCTCTTCAGTAAGTTTAGCTTCCCTACTGATAATGGTTTGAAGACCATCAATAATCTTTGCCGAAATCATAATCGGATCCACACCAGACCAAGGTTGAGAACCATGGGTTTGTTTTCCTTTTACGTTAATCACGAAGCGTTCTACGGAAGCCATGATACCGCCTTTTTTGTATTTTATGGTTCCGACTGGAGTGCCTGCATTTATATGCAAACCAAAGATGACATCTACTTTAGGGTTTTCAAGAACACCTTCTTTTATCATCAGTTTAGCTCCGCCTTCTTCACCAGGAGGTGGTCCTTCTTCAGCTGGTTGAAAAATAAATTTTACAGTGCCTTTTATTTTGTCTTTATGTTTAGACAAGACTTCCGCAGTAGCCATTAAAATAGCAATATGTGTATCGTGACCACAAGCGTGCATCACACCAGTTTCAGTGCCTAAAAAAGTAGTTTTCACTTCAGATTTAAATGGTAAATCGTTGCGTTCAGTCACAGGAAGCGCATCAATATCTGCTCTAAGTGCTACCACTTTGCCAGGAAGGTCTCCTTTTAATAAACCCACAACACCAGTGATTGCTACTCCTGTTTCAACTTCTAAACCCAAGGATTTAAGATGTTCGGCAATTTTTTCTGCCGTCTTAAATTCTTGATTTGATAATTCTGGATTTTGATGGAAATGACGACGCCATTCAATAAGTTTGTCTTCAATGTTGGTAATATCTTGGTCTATAGTATTTTGGGCGAAAGAGAAAGAGCATGCAAATAGCACTAATGCTAAAAAGGTTTTCATAAATTGAATTTTGCACTAAGATATTGAAATTTAGTTAAACAAAATTCTTGATATATTGTTTATAATTATTGATTCTAAACCATAGAAAAACCTATGACTATGCGTATTTTCACGGTTTGAAAAATTTAGTTTTGGAAAAGTACCTCAGTCAACTTAACGACGCTCAATTAGCACCAACATTACAGAAAGACGGGCCAATGATAATCATTGCTGGCGCAGGTTCTGGTAAAACACGTGTACTTACCTATCGTATTGCCTATTTGATGAGTCAAGGCGTAGATGCCTTCAATATTTTAGCGTTAACTTTTACCAATAAGGCGGCTCGCGAGATGAAAGGCAGAATTGCTGATATCGTCGGAGACAGCGAAGCTAAAAATCTTTGGATGGGAACTTTCCATTCCGTATTTGCCAAGATTTTACGTTTTGAAGGCCATCACCTTGGCTTTCCGAGCAACTTCACTATTTACGATACACAAGATTCCCAAAAACTTTTAGGTTCCATTATCAAGGAAATGGAATTGGATAAGGATATTTATAAAACCAAACAGGTTTACAGCAGAATTTCTTCCTATAAAAACAGTTTGATTACGGTTAAGGCTTATTTCAACAATCCAGAATTAATGGAAGCTGATGCTATGGCTCGTCGACCAAGAACGGGAGATATTTACAAGGAATATGTAGATCGCTGTTTTAAGGCAGGAGCTATGGATTTTGATGATTTGCTATTGAGAACCAATGAGTTGTTGACACGTTTCCCAAACGTGTTGGCGCAATATCAGAACAAGTTCCGATACATTTTGGTAGATGAGTATCAAGATACAAACCATTCACAATACTTGATAGTAAGAGCGTTATCTGACCGTTTTCAAAATATATGCGTAGTAGGTGATGATGCACAGAGTATTTACGCTTTCCGTGGTGCGAACATTAATAATATTCTAAACTTTCAAAAAGATTATGACGATGTTAAAGTCTATCGGTTAGAACAGAATTATCGTTCTACAAAAAATATTGTTGGTGCGGCAAACTCAGTTATTGAACACAATAAAACCAAGCTCGATAAAATAGTTTGGACCGCTAATGTTGAAGGTGAAAAGGTTATTGTTCACCGTACTATGACTGATGGTGACGAAGGTCGTTATGTGGCTAGTACCATTTGGGAAACCAAAATGAACGAGCAATTGCCCAATAGCGATTTTGCCGTACTGTATCGTACCAACGCACAATCGCGTGCTATTGAAGATGCCTTAAGGAAACGTGATATTCCGTATAGAATTTATGGAGGTTTATCATTCTATCAACGCAAGGAAATTAAAGATATAACGGCTTACTTGCGTCTTATTTTAAATTCGGCTGATGAAGAAGCCTTAAAACGTGTCATTAACTATCCGGCAAGAGGAATAGGACAGACGACGGTAGATCGACTTGTTGTTGCTGCAAATGCTACAGGAAAGACTATTTACGAGGTCATGCAGAATATTGACACTGTTTCCATTAATATCAATAACGGAACAAAGAATAAGTTGAAGGATTTTGTGACACTTATTGAAAGCTACAAGGTGATGAACCAAAACGCCAACGCATTTGAATTGGCAGAACATGTGACGAAATCTAGTGGTTTAATCAGGGAATTGAACAAAGACGGTACACCAGAAGGCGTCACCAAAATAGACAACGTACAGGAATTATTGAACGGTATTAAGGATTTTGTTGAAGGTCAGGTTGAAGTTGCCGATAGCACAGGGTCATTAGCTGAATTTTTAGAAGATGTGGCTTTGGCAACGGATTTGGATGGTGATAAAGGCGACCCAAACCATGTGGCATTAATGACCATTCACTTAGCGAAAGGATTGGAGTTCCCTCATGTGTTTATTGTTGGTATGGAAGAGGATTTGTTTCCAAGTGCCATGAGCATGAATACACGTAGTGAATTGGAAGAAGAACGACGTTTATTCTACGTGGCTTTAACCAGAGCTGAAAAACAAGCTTATCTTACTTATACGGTTTCACGTTATCGTTGGGGAAAATTGATCGATGCAGAGCCTAGCCGATTTATTGAAGAAATTGATGACAAGTTTGTTAACAATACAACACCAATGAAAGAGCAACGGTTTAACCCAATGCTCGATGCTTCAATCTTTGGTGATATTGAACCTAATAAAATCAGGTTTGCAAAACCAAAGTCGCCAAAGTTTAAGAAAAAGGATACTAAAAAGAAACCTGAAAACTTTAAAATCAGTACTCCAAAGAAATTGAAACCTGTGAGTCAATCCAACGGAGCTTCAAATTTGTTTGATACTAAGCTTACCGTAGGTAACAAAGTAAACCATCAACGTTTTGGTAGGGGAGAAGTTCTTAAAATTGAAGGTGCTGGAGGTGACCTAAAAGCTGAGATTAAGTTTGAAAATGGTGCCACCAAGAAACTACTTTTACGATTTGCTAAGTTGGAGATTATTGGGTAATTTTCATAATCTTATAAAAGACAGTTAGATACAAACAATTTTATATCATGAAAAAATTAATCCTTTTACTAGTGTTCTTACAAATAGGTGTTTGTTTTGCTCAACGCCCTAATGGTGGACGTAGAGGTAATCCCAATGCTGGTCAAGCCAATACTGGTAGAGAAATGCCAAAATTTGAATCTGAAAAAGCGACTGGTATTCTTGAGTACGATGCTAAAAAAGTGGCCAAAAAACTTAAGATTAAAAAAAGCGATTCTATAGCCGATGATGTAAAGGCCCATATTGAAACATATAATTCAAAAATCGATAAGATAAAAACTGAAAACAAAGATCTCTTTGAAGGTTTGGATATTGTTGTTAACCAAAATATGGAAGCGGCAACTAAGAATAGAAATAGGGAGTTAATGCAGGAAACAAGAAAGATGATTGAGGAAAAACTCAAGCCTATTAGAGACGATATAAAAACGCATCAAGATAGCTTAGATGCATCATTAGAAACCGTTTTATCAGAAGAGCAGTACTCAAAATGGTTAGATTACAAGGAGTCTGAATTAAAAAAATTAATGCCTAAACGAAGAGGTAATGATGCCAGAAACCGACCAGATGATTTAAACGGACGCTCTGGGAGAAGACGCGGTTAGTTACTTTACCATACACACCGAATTGATGTTACCGTCGTAATCGTACTCTTTTACACTGTTTGTAGGGTCTGTAATCCATTTGCCATCCACAATGAATTTGTAATGGTATTTTCCACCAGAAAGCTTTTGGTCATATACCCAACAGCCATCTACTTTTTTCATTTTAAACTTGTTCTCAGACCAATTGTTAAAGTCTGCGCTTAAAATTACAGTCTCAGCATCCTGATAGTCACAAAGTCTAAAAGTCACGTTCTTTTGAACGTCAATAACAGAGTTATAACCATCGTATTCATTTTCAACTTTTGAAGGGTTATGCGGATCAGTAATCCAATGTCCATCTACAATAAACTTATACTGATATATATCTGGGCGCAATTGCAAGGTAACTTGCCAGCCATCATCCGTAGGTTTCATCTTAAAACCTGTTTCGTCCCATCTATTAAATGTCCCACTGAGAATGACCTTTTCGGCATCTTTGTAGCCCTTTAATTTAAACGAGACATTACCATAGTCTGTGGCAAAAGTGCTATATAGCTTCAGGTTGTATGCACCATAATACCAACCATCGTCGGATTTTGCATCTGTAATATTATTAAATGCTCTAGAGGGTTCAGCCCAGTGTTTGCTGTTGACGATAAACTTAAATTCCCAATCAAAGTCTGAGGTAAAGTCAGATAGGTCTTTTTTTAGTGTATAAATGGAATCGTTTACCTTGTTCATTTTCCATTGGTCTTTTGCCCAATTGTTGAATTCGCCCGAAACAAAAACATCATCTACGGTATCACCATTATTTTCAATATTGGGATAATCCTTTACATTAAAAATAAAAGTAACCACCTTCCCTTGTATGTCATAACCTTTCTTGGTATTGTTCTGCGCAACGATACCCAAAGCGGACATTAGGAAAACAAAATAAACGATATGTTGTTTTATTAATTTCAAGGTTTTATAACGGGATATTTTATAAAATAAAGCTTCCTTTTTTTATAGTTGATAATTGTTCTTTTCCGGGCAAAAAATTCAAACCCTAACACACCATCCAGTTGTATGCCAAATGCGCTTTTCATATGTTTTAGGTCTGTAAGTACGGTTTTCATTGGGCCAAAGTAAATGGAATCGTTCAATTTTACTCTGTACAATTTCCCTGCCAAAACCTTAGCTTTTTTTCCACTGGCACCTGTAAGTTTCAATTCTTTGCCAGGATAAAAATAGTCTAAAATTTCTGAATCCAAATTTTTGTTAAGCTGGTTGTATTCGGCAGCCGTATCTAGGCCAAACTTTACTTTTTTATCTGCAACATAGGCGTCAATGACAATAGTATGCTGCTTTAGTTTAAAATCAATACTATCATTAATGGTTTCTGCATAAACTTTATCGGAAAGCCGATTTCCTTGTTTATCAGTTTTAGTTAGTGTAATCTGATTTAAGTGTAAATCAATAAAGACTTCAAAATCTTTTAATACACTATAGCCAATGATGCCTAACAGTTCAATTTTTTTGGTTTTTTCAATGTGTGAAAGATCAATAACATCGGCATTGAGTTGTTCTAAGCTCAAATCTTTAATGCTCAGTTCATCCAGGTGTTTTTCTTTTACATTTTCGATAGTGTTATGTACTCCACTTTTAGACTTTCCATCATCTCTGTATTTTCTGGTAGGCTTGAAATGAACGCTGTTGAGTATTAAAGTTTCCGAACCTGTATCTATGATAAAATTACCTTCTTGATCGAGCAATTCTACTTCCACAATAATAAGCTGATCTATAACCTTAAACGGAATACGTGTTGTTGAAGCATTGATGATTTCAGCTTTTGAAAAAATAATGGGAGGTTTTGCTTCTGGAGGAACATTTTCAGTAGTAAAAAGATTCACTGTGATGAGCAGTGAAATTATGATTTTGATTGATTGATGATACATACTATATAGACTAATAATCTAGCCTATATGTTACAGAAATTTAAGGTTTTAACATTTTACATATGCGTTTCAATAAAGTTGTGAAGTTTAAGTGTGGTGTCCAATAAATTCAGACCAATCCAGCCATGGCC
Organism: Winogradskyella sp. MIT101101; assembly: GCF_047126865.1. NCBI lineage: Bacteria > Pseudomonadati > Bacteroidota > Flavobacteriia > Flavobacteriales > Flavobacteriaceae > Winogradskyella > Winogradskyella sp. MIT101101. Next base: position 3,490,124 of record NZ_CP138982.1, read on the forward strand.
TTCATGAGGATATAAGGTAAACTCGTGGGTTACATTAAGCGCTTCAAGTTTATCACGCATGTCAGTGCCTTGTGTTGTGGGTATTAATGGATCTTGGCCTCCATAAAACAATATGGTTGGTGGAGCAGAAGATGTTACTCTGTGATATGGGCTTACTTCTTCCAAAAATTCAGTTGTGGCATCAATACCAAAAGTGTTAAACAACTCTTCAAAAACAGGATTATTGGATTCTGTGTAAGCAGGATCTGTAAAATTTGTCGGTCCAACAACGCTACATACCATTTCTACTTGGCTATCACCATCAAAAGCATAACTCCAAAGCAATGATAAATGTGCTCCAGCACTTGCACCAATAAATCCTATATCGTCAGAAATGCTGTAGTAATTTTCATTGGCCTCTAAATAATCTACAACCGTAGTAATATCATTGATTTGCATTGGGTAAGGAGGATTGTTTTCATCTGCAAGCCTGTAATTCATATTCACAATGGCATAATCCGTCATCTGTGTTTTTATATAGTCTTTAAAGGCGTTCATGTCTGCTTTGTCACCAGCTGTCCAACCACCACCATGGACAAGGATAATTGTCTTTGTCTCAGAATTGCGATTTGGAGGTAAATACAAATCAAAAACCTGATCACTATCATTTCCGTAGGAAATATTGAATTCTTCATAGGCAACAAGGGGATTTAAGGCCTCTGGATCATTATTATTGTTTGAATCGTCAGAACTACAGGATAAAAACCCTATGATAGTAAATAAATAAACGAACAAATATTTAGGTCTTTTCATATTGAAAAATTATTTACATTGTAAACGTCTTTTGTAAGATACATATTATGGCAGAATTTATTAGAATATATCCTGAAAATCCTAACCCGAAAGAAATTCAAAAAGCGGTGAAAATCTTAAAGAATGGTGGTTTGGTAATTTACCCAACCGACACCGTTTATGGATTGGGTTGTGATATTACCAAGATGAAAGCTTTAGAGCGTATCGCCCTAATTAAAGGAGTGAAGCTCGAGAAGTCGAATTTTTCATTTGTATGTGAGGATTTAAGCAACCTTAGTGACTATGTAAAACAAATTGATACAACGACATTCAAGATTTTAAAACGCGCCTTGCCAGGACCCTATACTTTTATTTTGCCTGGTTCTAAAAATTTGCCTAATCCGTTTAAAAAACGGAAGACCGTAGGTATAAGAGTGCCAGATAATTCTATTGCTTTGGCTTTGGTCAATGCGCTAGGAAATCCTATAGTTTCTACATCCATTAGAGATGAAGATGACGTAATTGAATACACTACAGACCCAGAATTAATACTTGAAAAATGGGACAAATTGGTCGATTTGGTCATTGACGGAGGCTATGGAGATAATGAAGCATCTACGGTTATTGATTTGTCAGTTGAGCCTCCTGAAGTTATTAGGGAAGGCAAGGGAAGCCTCGAAATTTTCTAAGCTGCTTTTAAAACGCTTGATGTTTTTCTAGCATTCACATAAAACAGAGTTATTGAAATCACTCCACACACGAGAAATCCAATAAATAAAGGAGTTACAGTGTCCTCGACAAAACTTCCGATATAATTAGCAATAGGTACAGCCATTACGGTAGAAATGAAACCGTTTAAGGCGGAACCAATACCAGCGATATGTCCTAAAGGTTCCATTGCCAAGGCTCTTAGATTTCCGAATAAAAATCCGATAGTAAAAAATTGAATGGCAAAGAATGTAATCAGTATTTCAATGCTTGGATTGTTGCCAGAATGAAATATGAGTATGAATATCAATGAGGTGATGATAAAGCTCCACATGGATATATGTACAATGCGCTTCATACCAAATCTTACGACCAATTGACTGTTCATAAAGGTTGCCAAGCCCACTGATATGGCTAGACTTGCAAATATAAGCGGGAATTCCTCAGCCAAATCATATTGCTTTTCAAAGATGAGTTGTGATGTACTAAGATATACCATAAAGGAACCTGTAATAAATCCTGAAAGTAAAGTGTAAATTACTGCAGGTCTTATTTTGAAAAATTGAATGGTTCCTGTTTTAAAAATAGAAAGTTTAAATGGGATTTTGTACTTGTCTTTTAAGGTTTCGGGCTGTCTTAACCAAAACCAAATCATAACCAAAACACCAAAGGCTAGTGTAAATGTGAAAATGAATTTCCAACCGTAATAATTCATTAGGAATTGTCCCAAAGTAGGTGCAACCACGGGTACCAAAATGAAAACCATAACCACAATCGACAGAATTTTTGCCATATAATCACCATCGTAGGAATCCCTAACCATAGCTATAGACATTGTTCTTGGTGCAGCTAAACCTACACCTTGCAAAACCCTTCCCAAAAGCATAATTTCAAAACTTCTGGTAGTCACACAGACGATGGAGGCAATAATAAATATGGCAAAACCTATGTAAACAATAGGTTTACGACCAAGACTATCGGACAATGGTCCTAAAATCAACTGACCAAAACCCAGTCCCAAAAAAATAGAGGTAATCAGTTTTGGGTTGTTACTTGGGTCACCAACACTCAAATAATCACCAATCATGGGTAAAGCTGGCAATACCGCATCAATGGATAAGGCTACAATAGACATTAACGCAGCCATTAAGACTACAAATTCTAATTGGGATCGCTGTTGGTTTTGCATGGTGCAAAAGTAAATCAATTATTGCCTATTTTTGATAAGTAAGAATACAATAACGGAACATTAACATTCACAAAAACAATAGTATGTCCACAGACACTTTAATTAAGCTATTTAAGAGAGATTTGAGCAAATTAAAAGAAGAAATAAACCTTTATAAAGTTGAATCTAATCTTTGGTTAACACCAGGTGAAATAACAAATTCAGCAGGAAACCTAGGACTTCATTTGGTTGGAAATTTGAATCATTTTATAGGTGCGGCATTAGGAAACACAGGCTATATAAGACAGCGCGATTTGGAATTTTCACTTAAAGATGTGCCAAGGATAGAATTAATTAAACAAATTGACGATACTATGGTCGTTGTTGAAAATACGTTGTCAAAACTTACACCACAGGATTTAGAACAACAATACAAGCATCGTGTGTTTGAAAAACCGACATCTACAGAATATTTTCTAGTGCATTTAGCAATGCATTTGGCTTATCATTTGGGACAGATTAATTATCATAGGCGGTTGTTGGAAAATTAAAGCGGAATATTCCCATGCTTACGCTGAGGTTTAACCACTTCCTTATTCTCAAGCATTGCAAACGCTTTAATGAGTTTACGTCTCGTATTATGAGGTAGGACCACTTCATCTATAAAACCGCGTTCGGCTGCACTATATGGATTGGCGAACAGTTCAGCATACTCAGCTTCTTTTTCTTTCCATTTGGCTTCTTTGTCATCTGCAGCAGAGATGTCACGCTTAAAAATAATTTCGGCAGCACCTTTTGCTCCCATTACGGCAATTTCGGCATTTGGCCATGCAAAATTCATGTCTGCCCCTATGTGTTTAGAGTTCATGACGTCATAGGCTCCACCATAAGCTTTTCTGGTAATAACGGTCACTCTTGGTACGGTTGCTTCGCTAAAAGCATAGAGTAGTTTTGCACCATTTGTGATAATCGCATTCCACTCTTGATCTGTTCCAGGTAAAAATCCTGGAACATCTTCTAAAACCAATAAAGGAATATTAAAGCAATCGCAAAAACGTACAAAACGAGCTGCTTTTGTTGAACTATCAACGTCTAATACACCAGCTAAAAACATAGGCTGATTGGCAACAATACCAATAGATTTACCACCCAAACGCGCAAAACCTACGATGATGTTTTCAGCAAAGTCTTTATGTATTTCGTAAAATGAGTCTTCATCGATAATGCCTTCAATCACCTGATGCATATCGTAAGGTTTATTAGCATTTTCTGGTACAATGGTATCTAAAATATCTCTTACTTCTTCTTTAATTTCAAATGGAATATCTAAAGGTTTTTCTTTATTACTTTGAGGTAAATAACTCAATAATTGTTTGACATCTTCTAAACATTCCACATCATTAGATGAGGTTTTGTGAGCTACACCAGATTTTGAAGCATGTACACTTGCTCCGCCTAGTTCCTCACTTGTTACTTCCTCGTTAGTTACTGTTTTTACCACATTTGGTCCAGTAACAAACATATAACTGGTGTCTTGTACCATAAGCGTGAAGTCTGTCATAGCAGGTGAATAAACTGCTCCACCAGCACAAGGTCCCATTATTGCTGAAATCTGAGGAATTACTCCAGAAGCCTGAACATTTCGGTAAAAAATATCAGCATAACCACCTAAAGAACGTACGCCTTCTTGAATACGTGCTCCACCAGAATCATTTAAACCAATAACAGGAGCACCAACATTAACAGCCATATCCATAATTTTACAGATTTTTTCAGCATGTGTTTCCGAAAGAGAGCCTCCAAATACGGTGAAGTCTTGCGCAAACACATAAACTAATCTACCATTTACGGTCCCATAACCAGTAACGACTCCATCTCCATAGAATTTTTGGTTTTCCATTCCGAAATCCTTGGTTCGGTGTGTGACTAAGGCGCCAATTTCTTCAAATGAACCTTCATCTAACAAATATATCACACGCTCTCTAGCGGTTAGTTTTTTCTTTTGATGTTGTTTGTCAATTCGTTTTTGTCCGCCTCCTAATTTGGCTTGTTCAAGTTTATCGTTTAGTGTTTTTATTTTGTCTTCCATGCTATTCTTGTTTCTCGCAAAGGCGCTAAACCTGTCTGCCGACAGGCAGGGGCGCAAAGCTGGATATGTTTTTAATTTTATTTTTGCTTACTGCTTACTGCTTACTGCTTACTGCTTACTGCTTACTGCTTACTGCTTACTGCTTACTGCTTACTGCTTACTGCTTACTGCTTACTGCTTACTGCTTACTGCTTACTGCTTACTGAATTCGGTACTCGTAATAATTTCTGATCTTCTAAATAACGCTTCAATGCAATCTTTGCTGCTATCTCAGCTTCTTTTTTATGTTGCTCTTCTAAAAGACTAGGTGAGTAGTACTTTTTAACAAAATGGGTGTCAAAATTCCCACTTCTAAAAGCCTCGTGCTCACAAACGAAACGTCCGAAAGCTAATGTGGTTTCTACGCCTTTTATATGATAATTGTCTATAGCTTTTATCATTAATTCTATAGCTTCTTCACGTGTTTCACCATAAGTAATCAATTTAGATAACATTGGGTCATAGTAAATTGGGATATCCATACCTTCCTCAAAACCATTATCTACTCTAATATTTTTTCCTTCAGGAAGTTGATACACTTCTAAATTACCAACACTTGGTAAAAAGTCATTCATAGGATCTTCTGCATAAACACGAAGCTCTAAAGCATGACCATTAATTTTCAAATCCTCCTGTTTAATATCTAATTTTTCGCCTCTGGCAACTTTAATCTGAAGTTCTACCAAATCCACACCAGCGATCCATTCAGAAACTGGGTGCTCTACTTGTAGCCTAGTATTCATTTCCAAGAAATAAAAATTCAGATTTTCATCGAGAAGAAACTCAACGGTACCAGCACCGATGTAATCACAAGAGCGTGCTACATTGATAGCAGCTTGCCCCATTTTTTCCCTCAATTCTGGTGTTAACACGGCTGAAGGTGCTTCTTCAACGACTTTTTGATGACGTCGCTGTACGGAACACTCACGCTCAAAGAAATGCAGATAATTACCATGCATATCTGCCATCACTTGAATTTCGATATGTCTTGGAGAAGCCACATACTTTTCTATAAAAACAGAACCATCGCCAAAAGCATTTTTTGCTTCACTGATTGCTCTATCCATTTGCGATTCGAATTCAGCAGCATTCTCAACAATACGCATCCCTTTTCCGCCACCACCAGCAGAGGCTTTAATGAGAATAGGAAAGCCTATCTCATTCGCGATTTTTTTAGCTTCAGGAATATCTGTAATCGCTTCGTCTGTACCAGGAACCATTGGGATATCATAGGCTTTTACGGTATCTTTAGCCGCTAACTTGCTTCCCATAACTTTAATAGCATGGGATTTAGGACCGATGAATATGATGTTATTTTTCTCGCATAACTCAGCAAAGTCTGCATTTTCACTTAAGAAACCATAACCAGGATGTATGCCATCAACATTCAATGATTTAGCAACGTCTATAATTTTATTTCCTTTTAAATAGGATTCATTTGACGGAGCAGGACCAATACAAACAGCTTCGTCAGCATACTTTACGTGTGGTGAACTTCTATCCACTTCAGAAAAAACAGCAACGGTTTTGATGCCCATTTTTTTCGCCGTTCGCATGACGCGAATGGCGATTTCTCCTCTGTTTGCGACTAATATTTTTTTCATACTATTCAAACTCAATTAAAAGTGCATTTTTATCTACCGTTTCTCCTTGCTTCACGCTTATGGATTTAATCACTCCATCTCTTGGCGAGTTAATTACATTTTCCATTTTCATGGCTTCAAGAATTAACAAGGCATCGTTTTCTTTAACCTCTTGTGCCTCCTTAACATTAATCTCTAAAATTAATCCTGGCATCGGAGCTTTAATGTCATTGACTTGTTTTGATGCACCTATTTCAAAACCTAGAGCCTCAATTTGCTGGTCTAAAGCATCATTGATAGAAACTTCATAGATATTGTTGTTAACCTTTACGGAGTAAGACTTCTTATTGAAATCTGATTCTACTATTGAAGCTTTAATGGTGGTATTATCTTGTATAACATGATAATGATTAGACGTTGTTTCTATAGCGTCTAGGGTTTCCATAGTGTCTTTAGAGATATCGAAACTATGAGAACTGTTAACTTTTATTTTGTACATAACTGTGGAATTATATTGCAAATATAGCTGTAAAGCGATGCCTAAAATATGAAATTAATCATGGTTTAGAAAGTCTTGAGGTGGTTTAAAATTTGAAGCTTCCTGATGACGCTTAATGGCTTTTCTTGAAAGTATGATAGCCACGATTAAAGAAATGAATGCTCCAATTGAAATCCCTGGAATAAATCCAATAAATAGAAAGAAATCATAGGCTCCATGAAAAATTACTGCCAATAACAGACCAGTCATATTGAGTTGAAATCTATTGCCAGAGAATTTAGCCTTGCCCATATAATATCCCATTAAAATCCCGAACGTGGCATGAGCTGGCACTGCAGTAAATGCTCTTAAAACGGCAGTTTCAAAACCACCTTGTAATACATACATAATATTTTCTGTACAGGCAAAGCCCATTGAGACCATAACAGCATACATGATACCATCAAAAGGTTCGTTAAAAGCTTTTCTTGGTTGGGCAAAATATTTTACGATCACGTACTTACTAAATTCTTCCGAAAGAGCAACAACAATAAAGGCCTGGATAAACTGTTGCCATACACTATATTCATCTGTAATTGGTATAAAACGTCCAGTGAATAGGTAGAGTAAAGTCACAATTATAATACTTACAATACCACCAAACAGAAAACTGGACAAAAGCAGGCCAATGGGTTCTTTTTCGTATTTATCTTGAAAGTATATGTATATAATAATCACCATTACTGGTGCAACTGCCATGAGCAATAAATTCATAAGCCTAGTTTTTCTTTTATAGAGTTCAGCACAAAAGTATAGTAAGATTTGTTAGATGGAATAAAGTGATGATTAGTCTCGCTATGTTTTAAAAGCTTTTCAAATTCATCAAATGAAACTAATTTTAGAGCCTCAACTTCGTCTTCTTGTGGTTGTAGTTTATTTAGACCAACTTTTAATTCAGCAATAAAAACTTGATGAAACTCATTGTCTTGAATCTCACCATAACTAGTTTCATGCAGAAAAGTGCCTATTTTATGAAGATTATCTGGCTTTAATGCCAATCCAATTTCTTCTTTAGTTTCTCTCAGAGCAGCATCTATAAAAGATTCGCCAGCATCAATATGACCTGCTGCAGAAACATCCCAAAGTAAAGGATGAATGTTTTTCTTATGCGAACGTTGTTGTAAAAGAATTTCACCTTTTTTGGTGTACAACCACAGATGAATTGTATTGTGGTACCATCCATTTTTATGCGCTTCAGATTTTAAAGCGGTTTTACCTGTAGGTTGCCCTTCTTTAGTGACTATGTCAATGTATTCATCCAAATTGTTAAACTTATAGGTGAGATGCTAAACACTTAATTAAGGGTTTAAAATCTTCAGCAGTGTTATATAAATGACAAGAAATTCTAATATAATTCCCTCTAAACGATACAAATATATTTTTGCTAAAGAGGTCCTTTTTTAAGGCATGCAAATCAATATTTTCAGGTAATTCAATACCAAAGAGGTGATGAGATCTGTAGTTGTCGTCTTCAATTTTACAGCCTAAGGCTTTTAGTTCTTTTAAAGCATCTTTGGAAATTTCCTTGCAATACTCTTGAATTGCCTTTGGAGTCCACTCAATAACTTGTTTAAGTGCCTCAATTTGCATTTTTACGTAAATAAAGTTACCACTTTCACCAACACAATATCTATTGGCTTTTGGTTTATATTCATCCTGATAATTAGTCAATCCGGTAAAATCTTCGCTATGTAATCGGTTGGACCAGTTTTCTTCAATTGGGTTTCCGTTATCAAAGTAAGGTCCAAAATAACCATAAGCGCAACCATAAGGGCCAAATAACCATTTGTAGCCAGCACAAATTAAAGCATCTGGTTGTATGTCTTTTACAGAAAAAGGTAGAGCTCCAACACTTTGGCTACCATCGATTATTAACAATGAATTATTAGTCTTTGCCTTTACACTAACGGCTTTTAAGTTAAATAGGCTACCGTTAGACCAATGAATATTTCCCATGGCCACTAAAGCAGTTTTTTCATTAATGGCGGAAAGAATATCTTCATTCCATTGCTTTACAGTTTCAGGAGCTTTTATAACCACCAATTTAGCATTGTATTTTTTTGCAAGTTTCCTCCAGGAATAAATATTACTTGGAAACTGTTCGTCTATCACCAGAATTTCATCATCTTCATTTAAGACAATATTGTTGGCCACTGTAGCCATGCCATAAGATACAGACGGTATAGTCGCAATACGATTGTAATCATCTGCATTTATAAGCTCAGCAAACAATTTTTTTAACGCTATAACAGGTTCAAAATAGTCTGAGATTCTAATTGTATGTGGTTGACTTTTTTGTTTCAGTCCTTCTAGTCCAGCGTCGTAAATAGTTTTAAAAGCAGGTGATTGACTCGCAATATTTAAATAAGTGATATCTTCTGGGATATCAAATAGATGTTTTTGATTTTTTAAAGCCATTACCGAGTTATATATATAATTTATAAGATATTTAAAAAGCCTCAAAAAATGAGGCTTATGTTTTATTTAAAATAACTAAACGTCTCTCCGTCTTTTATCTTTAATAGTGTTTCGTATATCAACTTAATAACGTTTTCCACATCATCTTTATGAACCATTTCTACAGTTGTATGCATATAACGTAAAGGAAGCGAAATTAAGGCAGAAGCAACACCTCCATTACTGTAAGCAAAAGCATCTGTATCTGTTCCTGTGGCTCTAGATAGTGCAGCACGTTGAAAAGGAATCTTCTTGGCTTCAGCGGTATCGGTAATTAAATCTCTCAGTTTTTGCTGCACAGCAGGAGCATAAGCGATTACAGGTCCTTTACCAATTTCTGCCAAGCCTTGCTTCTTTGGTTCTATCATTGGAGTTGTAGTATCGTGAGTCACATCAGTTACAATGGCTACGTCTGGTTTTATGGTTTCAGTAATCATCTGTGCACCTCTCAACCCAATTTCTTCTTGAACTGAATTCGTAATATAAAGTCCAAAAGGGAGTTTCTTTTTGTTTTCATGAAGTAAACGCGCTACTTCTGCAATCATAAAACCACCCATTCTATTATCTAATGCACGACAGACAAATTTGTCTTTATTCAGAATATGAAATCCATCAGGATAGGTAATAACACAACCTACATGCACTCCCATTTTTTCAACTTCATTTTTGTCTTTGGCACCTATATCGATACAAATATTGTCAGGCTTTGGTGGCTCTTCCTTTGATTTATTTCTGGTATGGATGGCAGGCCAACCAAATACACCTTTTACAATGCCGTTTTTGGTATGGATATTTACAATTTTACTCGGAGCAATCTGGTGGTCGCTTCCTCCATTACGTACAACGTAGAGTAAGCCTTTGTCTGAAATATAATTTACGTACCAAGAAATTTCATCTGCATGGCCTTCAATAACGACTTTATATTTAGCTTTTGGATTTATCACAGCAACAGCACTACCATAAGTGTCGGTAATGAACTCATCGACGTAAGGTTTAAGGTATTCCATCCATATTTTTTGTCCCTCCCACTCGTAGCCAGTCGGTGATGCGTTATTTAAATATTTTTCTAAAAAGTCCATAGACTTTTTGTTCAGTAATTGTTGTTTAGCCATTCTTGTAAAATTTTTCCCTAAAATAATAATATTAATACGAATTTAAGGTTAGTGGTAGTATTAATTCTTAATTTTGAAAATAAGACGAATTGTTCTTTGGAACGGTTTTGGAAGTGATATTAAACATGAAACATATTACCTACATAATGTTGTTGTTCTCTGCTTTGGTTTTCGCTCAGGAAGATCCTGTAAAGCAAGATTCTACAATAGTCCATTACATGATTATTGAAGGAGATTCCATACCTGTGACTGAGGTAGAATTGGATGAAGTTTTAATGCTCCCGAACTTAAGCTTTAAAGATAGGGATGCACGTATACGATATATCATACTAAGACGAAAAACCCTAAAGGTATATCCTTACGCCAAATTGGCTGCAGACCGCTTGGAAACTTTACAAAAACGCCTCGATCAGTTAGAGCGTAAACGCGATAAAAAGAAATATGCAAAGGTGATTCAGAAATATATTGAAGACGAATTCTCTGCAGAACTTAAGAAATTGACTAAAACAGAAGGGCAAATTTTGGTAAAGTTGATACATCGGCAAACCGGTAAAACTACCTTTGAACTTATTAAGGAATTACGAAGTGGTTGGCGTGCCTTTTGGTTTAACAACACAGCAAGCCTATTTAATATTTCGCTTAAAAAAGAATTTAGTCCTATTAACGAAGAAGAAGATTATTTAATAGAGGATATTTTACAGCGTGCATTTCAGAATATGCAATTAGAACGGCAAAAACCAGCATTTGATATCGACTTTTATGCCTGTGTAAATAAGTGGTCTCAATCAGAAAAGAAACTCAATAAAGCTCAACAGTAAGTGCGTACCCAATCTAAACTCGAAGAACAATTAAATTCTTGGTCGCACGGTATAGGTGCAGTGTTAGGAATAGTAGCATTGATACTACTTATCGTTTACGCAGATGATACTACAAAGCCATGGAGTCTTTTTAGTGTTATCTTTTATGGTATTTCCATTATTGTTTTGTTTTTGGCATCTACTTTTTATCATGCTGTAGAAGGGGAGAGGCGCAAGCATTATTTTAGGATTGTTGACCATATTAGCATTTATTTATTAATCGCAGGCACATATACTCCTGTTTTGTTGATTTTGCTGAGGGGTAGTTTGGGCTGGCCATTGTTTTGGACCGTTTGGGGCATTGCGGCTTTTGGTGTGGTCTTAAAGCTCTTTTTTACAGGTCGTTTTGAAATTTTCTCCACACTTTTATACTTGGTGATGGGCTGGCTCATCGTTTTTGATTATACAAACACAGCCGAAGCGCTTGGGCCTGAAGGTGTATTTTGGTTAATGGCGGGCGGTCTGTTTTACACCGTTGGTATTGTATTCTATATTTTTGAAAAAATACCTTACAACCATGTCATTTGGCATCTATTTGTCTTGGCTGGAGCTATTTGCCACTTCTTTATGATTTTTTGGTATGTGATTTAAAATAAAATAATCAGTTGATTTTAGAAACCAATTTCTTAACAATAGCAATTTGTCCTAAGTGATAATGGGTATGTTCAATAATGCCTACTAAATTTCTAAAGTAAGTGCCATATTTTTCTTCAGCTAAAAAGGTTTCGAGTGTATGATCATCTAGTTTTTCTATAAGTGAAATGAATTCCTTGGCCTCTTCCCACATCGTATTTTTAAAAGTTTGCCACTCATCTTCAGTTTTAAGATTGGGATGATCAAAGCTATATTTATCTCTAATCGTTAAATCTCCGCCCTTTAAAACAGCCATTGTACCTTTTAGGTAATAGTGAATATGAAAACTTAAAGCAAGAATGGTATTCAAACCTTTAATTGGTTTGGTTGCCATCTCTAAAGTAATATCTTCTAACTGGTCTTTAAGGTTTGAGGCCGTCCAATTACCACCAAAATATACTTGGTGTAGATTGTTGGCTAGTAACGCTGTTGTTTTCATTTGGTGAGAAGTATTCTGGAGCGTATTTATTTCACACGATGGAGAGTGATTGAATTATCAGCATTAAACTCGGTTGGGCGCTCAGGATTGAAGTTACTGGCCAAAATCAAGGTGTCATCATCTTTAAATTTTGCAATAAAAAACATATGACTTTTAGCTTTAGAATCTATTAAAGTCATGGTTACATCAATTGTAATTGGGTTAGCATCGTAATCTACCGAATATGTCATGCTTCCCTTTTCTCCATTGGCATCAAATTCTTTTCCTCCCATTACTTTACCGTCTATTTCAAAAGAAGCATAGCCTTTTTATCAAAATTTATTAAACCAATTTGGTTTTTTTCATCTTCACCTTTCCACTTTCCGATAATATTTTCTTCTAAATCAATGGTGTTGAATGATAATAATGGAGCGATAATAAACAATAGCAATATCTTTTTCATTGTAGCATGGTTTTTAAATTGTTATAAAGGTAAATCATTTTCTTTAGCTGTGGTTTTTTTTGTTGCTAACTGTTTATGAGAGCCATCACAATTTGGCTTTCATTTAGATAGACTACATGTATAATCCATACATCCATATCCATCTAAAATGCGCTTCATGTTTTTTTTCTCTAACGTGCAGCAGTGATTTCAATTTCTAATTTCATATCTGGCATTACTAATTCATTAACACCAATTGCCGATTGTGTAGGACGAATTTGCACCTCTTTTATCCATTCTGAATAGATATCGTAACTCCCTAAAAAGCCTTCCATTTCCGTAGTAAAAAATGTTATATGGATAATGTTCTTTCTAGTCATACCTGCTTGCTTCAGTAAACTGTCAATGGTATTAAGAATAAACTCCATTTGCTTTCTCTGGTCTCCAGGATGTTTTACACCTAAGCCCATTTCGGAGTTACTATCAGTAACGAGAGCGGTCTGACCAGAAAATTTAAGAATCTCATTAAAATCAGAAATTAGCTCAGCTTGGTTCATTTCAAAACCTGCTCCCCAGTCATTTGCCGGATTAATTGATTGTCTTTTCATTGTAGTCGTTTTTTACATTATTATACAAAAGAAGTAGGCGCAAGGGCTTTATGTATATATCAGAATTGTAAAAAAATCCAATTAAAATTTAATCGTGGTAATATTAAAGATAGTGAATTGTAATGAAATTTACTTTGTAAATTAGCTGACATTACCCTTATAAAGTCTCAACTTTTTCTCTCGAAGCAACGGTGTCGTATATGATCTTTAATGTTTTGATTTTATTTTCAGAATCAAACTCAATGATATCAACAACATCAAATTCTACTTTGTCATTATTTTTTAAAGTCCATTTGTAGGTGAAGTAAAGCGCTAGGTTATGTGAATCTTGTTGCTCAAATATACCCTTAAGGTTAAGTTCGGAACGCTTTGTGTCGTTATTTAACTGTTGGTAGAATTCATCTGCCCTATTAATGCCGTAAATAGGAGAATCCACAATGCCATCTGCACTAAATAATTCAACCACATTATGGATGTCACCTTGCTGTAAATAGTCTAAATATTTAAGTGCTATTTCTTTCTTGCTCATTAACAATTCTGGGTATTTGGTTTACAGTGTTTCTACAAGTTGAATTTTTCGAAATTATCTGAATTAAAAGTCTGAAAAAAATCGCGAAAACACACCAAGTTAAAAATTCCGCTATAATTTTTAGAAATAGGAGAGAACAGCACCAATACTAATAGCCATTATTAGCCTTAGTTATTTGTTCAATTCTTTTTCTATTTTAAAAATAGCATTATCCTGACTTTCCTTAATCATTCTTGAAACTGCTAAAATATCAGCAGTACAAATTCTTCTTAATTCCAAAGTGTTTTCAAATTCAATGTTTTCGAAAATAGAGCTGTAGTCATGTTTGGGAGTTTGCTCACGATATTTTCCAAAACTGGTCAATCTACCGCCCAAGATATCTTTCATCAAATAACCTTCATCATCAATTATTTTATGAAGTCTGTTAAATGTAACATCTTCAACCCTTCTAGAAGTCATTTTATAAAGCGGTAGTAACCCAATGGTGTTTGAAATAGCAATTTTTAAGGAATCGTTTTTAATTAAATCATATTTACCTGTACTGATTGCTAAATTATAAACACTCTCAGATGGATAGTATTCAGGCACATATAGAATGCCGCCCATCAATGAATCAAGTGTTCTTCGTGGTATTTCGTTAAGTTGTTCTCCATAATTTCCAATCAAGTAGTCTGCAGAATCATAAACCCATATGTAATCTGATATTAAGCCTTCAAGTTGGCTTTGGTTTAATTTGAATTCTGTTAATAGAGATCTTAATATCTTATCTCCCTCAGTATCTTGTTTTTTCTGTTCATAAATTTCGTTGACTTGAATTGCAATAAAAATCCCAATAACAACCAATAAAATTTCACCAATAGCATATCCGAGATAGTTTGATAATTTGGAATTTTTTAAGGACTTATATCTCAGTTTTCTTAAGAATTTCATAATTAAGGCTAGCGCGTTTGTATATGGCTTGTTAGATGTTTAAGCAACTAATTTAATAAACAATAACGAACGCGAGAAAATTCCGAAGGAATTTTCCAAATAAGCAACGACCAAAGCAATTAATTTTACACGGCTTAAGTTTACAATTGATTAAATTAGGTTAAAATTGCTTGTTTTTTACCACAGTACTTTGTTAGCCACTGTACTTTTCTAAATTCGGCTTATAACATCAGATATGTAATTCCACGCAGAATTCCATATAGATTTTCCTTTCTCATTATTTGGGTCTGTTAACCAGAGACCACAAACATTGCATATAATTTTATCTTTATAAGTTGCTTTTCCAGAAAGAGCCTCAAGTACAGAAATATCATATTCATCTGTTGTGTTTGTCCATTCAACCTTTTCCACTCGAATTTTAGTAGATTGACATCTTGAACATCTTATTCTATCGTCTTTAAATTTATTTCTACGGTCTTCGGAAGTCAGTTTTTCAATTTTTGATTCAGACATATTCCGTTCAGCCAAATATTCTTTTATTTCTGATTGAGTTTCTTTCATAAAAGTCAGAAGTTTGAATTTTGTAAAATATGCTAATTCATAATCGTTTAATTGACTTATAAATTTATGTACTCTACTCATTTTCGTATTGTGGCTAACGTGATTGTGTATGGCTCGTTGCGGAAAATCAGCTATGATTTTCCGCCGTGACCGAAAGATAGCAAATTGCAATGAATTCCGATTAGGAATTCAGCCGCAATGAGCTATACACGGTGTTGTAGTGCGTTTTTTTCTTCTATTATAAATCTATACTTTTCTTGAATTTCTTCATCAGTCAATTTGTTTTCCGCCTTTTCCGTTTCAATTATTTCCGCAAAAGTTGATTTGAGATAAGAAATCATATTCACGTAATCTTGATAGTTTGAGTCAGTTGAAAATTCGAAAAGAATTACAAATTTTTTATTTAATTCCGCGTATTTTTTTAAATCGGATATTTTTTTCGAATCCGAATCGGTAATAAAAAAATCGTTTGCATTTACCTTTAGATTTAGCACCTTCTTTTCCAAAAAGTAAGGTTCCAATTCTGGATAATAATTTGGTGCTCCTTTTCCTCGTAAACGTTCTACAATATATTCCGAATCGTTTTGAATATAAGGTGGCAATGTAATTCTTAAATCATTTTTTCCTTTAAGGTTAAGGATGAATGATTGTTTAAATGCTTTTCTAAACTCTTTTGTCAAATCTTGAAAAATTTGATATGATAGATTTTGGTCAAGTGATAAAATAACCTTTGGATAATCGTGATAACGTCTTTGAAAACGAAGTGAATCAATTCTGCTATGCAAAGTTGAATCCAATTTTGTGATTAAAGTATCGTCATCAATTATTCTAAATTCAGTTTCCGAGACTTGGTCTACATAAATCAGATATTCAGCTGTGTTTTCCTCTATGGAATAATTAGTAAATTCAGATTGAGGTAGATTGATTTGATTTCTGTTTTTTGAGCAAGAAATGAAAATAAAAATTATCAATATGTAGTTAAAAAGTTTCATTTTTCTCAAATGCACTACAACGTGTTTGGCTATGGTTTCGTTGCGTGAAAATCCGCGAGGATTTTCCGCCGTAAACCGAAGATAGCAAATTTGCGAGGACTTTCCGAGAGGAAAGTCTGAAGCAATGAACTATAGCCGGTGTTGTGTGCAGTTTTATTCAACTATTTTAATTTTGATTTTTAATCATTTCATAATCATTTTTGAACATATTTAGCATTTCTGAAGATGGATTCATTTCTGTTTTTTTGATTCCACTATCAGCTAATATTTTTGGCAAGTAAAGTGCTTTTCTATTTTTCCATAAGGCAAATTTCGTATATCCTATTGCACAAATTTCATTATTCTGCTTAAAAACTTGGCGATGATAGCCCCACTTTTCGTCCCATCCATCTAAAATAAGAGTTATGCTAAATTTTGTCCATCTCTTAAGAGGTTTTTTATAAATAATCTTTTGTGAACCAAGAACTGGAAATATTCCTTTTTTAAATGTGTTTTCGTAAAGTTTAGACCTGAATAAAATCTCAAACCTAATAAAATCCATATAATAAAAATATTTAGAATTTGCCATATATCTTAAGGAATCACAATCCAAAATACTAACTCTTCTAATACGAGTGAGGTCAGAATCCAAATCGATTTTTTTCCAAAAAAATTTTGAACCTATGTAAATGTATATTAGATGTAACCAATAGTATATCATAATTCAATAGTTTAATCTTTGGTTTTTTTTCAGGACGATGCGCTGGTCATAATTGCACACAACGGTTTTGTGTATGGTTAGTTGCGTGTTTGAGCAACTAATTTAGTAAACAAAAACGAACGCGAGAAAATTCCGAAGGAATTTTCCAAATATGCAACGACCAAAGCAATTAATTATACACGTTGTTGTGTGCAGGTTTTATTCCAAGTTGTCCCAACCTTTAATTCCGTCTTTTTTCAGTTGCAACAGCAGGTAAATTATTATTATTCCAAGTAAGCCAACAAAAGAAATAGCTCCAATTCCTATACTCAAATTAATTATTAATGTGATTATACTTGTTCCAATTAATGCCCAAAAAGCCCATTTTTTCCAGTAAAACAAAAACACGATTAAAATCAGGTCTACAATTCCGAATATTCCGAATATTAATTCCGTTTTATTTAATTCTTTCAGATTATTATCAAGTAAGAAACTTTTGGTTGCAATTAAATCAGTTAAGAAAATAATTGAAAGGAAAATGGTCAGTATTATATTCCGTTTTTTTGAGGTTTCTGTTATTATCATTTAGTTCAGAGTATTTTTAACTTGCACACAACGGTCTCGTATAACCGTCAGTTACGGGTTAATATGCGTTAATTTTCGGTTTGGTACTGACTTTAGCAATTCCGAGTGGATTCGGACGTAGTCGAATCCGCCGTAATTGCGGTTATACATTGTTAGCTACTGTGCTTTTTTTCTTTTTGATTCAATAAATATTCGTCCGTTTAGCGGTGTCCAAATTCCAATCGCATAATCATCTTCGGTTCGGATTCTTTGTAATTCAAACACTTTGTCGCTTGTCAAGTCTCCCCAATATTTTAGAGGTATTTCCTTAATTATTCCAAACAGTAATTTATCTCCGCCTTCACAAGTAGTGTCAATATCTAATTCGGTCGGTTCAAAAGTCAGTTCGTATTTCAGTTTTCCATTATCATCATAGATTTTCCAGAGTCCAGTCCGATAATAATGGAATTGTCGACAAGCACCTCCAGTACAACAACTGATATAAGAACCTAACTTATAATTCCCTTCCATTTTCAAAGTTCCGTTTTCAGAGTATTCTTTCCAATATCCAACTTTTAAGTCACTAACTCCATATTTGCTAACTGCAAGAGCTCCTTTTCCAGTAATTATTCCGTCTTTTTTTAATTCAATAATTGTGTCGTTTTCAGGAAGTCCATCTTTTAATTCTCCATAAAGTTTATTGTCCGAAATATAGATAGCGTCTTCTTGTCCAATTGCTATCTGACATTGGAAAATTAATAGTGATATGATAATTGCGATTCTCATTTTCGGCATTGTAGCTAACGGTCTCGTGTATGATTTCGTTGCGTGTTTGAGCACTAAAGTTAGCAAATAAATCACAGATAGAAAGTCCGCGAGGACTTTCGTAAGTAGGCTATAACTAGCAATGAATTATACACATTGTTGCCCACAGTTATTTTTTATTCAGAGACTGTTTATAAAGAAAATCAGCAACCTTATAGATAGCATAATTCTTTTCTTTAGAAACATCAGAATATAAATCTCCGTTAGTTAGTTCGTTAATCAACTCACCTAATTTTAAAGAGTTGCTTTTAATAATTAATCCATTAAAATTTATAATCCATGGCGTATATAAATAATTTGGTTTATCGTCTGAATTTTCAATTGTCAGGACTTCACCGTTTTTAAAAGCAATTGTAATTTTTCTCCAAACAGTCGTAGTACTCCAATTTCCATATCCTTTATTGAATACTTCGTTAACTACAGAATTTGGAATTGACTTAAATCGGTCAGCAACATTTTTGTAAAAACTGAAATCTGTGTTTTCACCTGGGAACGTGTAGTAATTGTTGTAGTCTAAACGGTCGTAACCTTTTTTCTTTATTTTCTGTTCTTCTTTATCAATAAAATCTTTGAAGTTGTCTAAATCTTTTTCTGAAATTTCTAAATCGTTTACAGTTAGTTTTTTAAAACGAGAATTATCAATTTCGTTAACTATTTCATTTAATAATTGAGGATTTATTTCTTTATCCATTTTGGATAAAAATCCTTTGCCTTTTTTGTAGAGTTTAAATGAATTGTGTTTTAATCTATATTCTCTAAATTGCCTGTCGCTATGAAAACAACCTTGACTTCCTATTTCTATAGAAAACTTGTCTATATTATTTACCGATAGATTAAAAAGTAATTTTGGAAGTTCGTATTCAGAAATTTTTTGTTCATCAATATTTATAACAAACCTTTTGTCTAAATAATTGTCCGCAATTACAATTTGGTTATCGAAAATAACAGCGTTTGAAACGTTAACAGGTAATTCCATATATCGATACCATTCCGTTCTATTTTTATCAAATCTTAAAACAGAAGTTCCATCAAATCCAATTTCTTCTCCTCCATAATTTACTTTTAAGTAAGGTTCTCTAATTGGTACTTCGTTTGTCATAAGCTTTGAAACTATAAAATCGTTCTTGTTGATTTTATAAATTTCTCCGTAAGTAAAAACGAAAAGACTTTTGTTTTTTGTGTTGATAGCTGAAGGTGTGCTACTCAATTTTTTATCGGATTTCCATATAGAAACGAATTCTGAATCCCTTAAGTCAATTTTTAAATCCTTGTCAATTAAATAAATAGATTCATCTGATGTTGTTTCAAAGTCAGATATATTTGGTAATTCTATCCAGTTAATATTATCGCTTTTTGTATAGAAGATGTTCCCTTGTTGATTGATAATATAATAATCGCCAAAAAGTCTTATTTTTCTTATGTCAGGTCTATGTTCTTTGGAAAGCCTTTTATATTTTTTTTGGTCTAATGGTGTCGGTAATCTCTCCCAAGTTTCACAATTATCAGTTGTCTTGTAAAGGACATTCCAAAAAGAACCAAATAAGCCAGTTTTTTCATCTTTATCAAAATGAATTGTCGCAAATCTTAATGCGTTTTCATTTCCTGCTTTATCAAAGCTTTTCCAAGTTTCACCTTTATTATCGGTATAGTAAATAAGTTGAGAATTTCCACTCATCCAAGCTTTTCCATTCTCATTTATGTAAAAAGCATCAATCCAACTACTTTTACCAAATTTTACTTTATTCCAAGTTATTCCTTTATCCGTTGAACGAAGAACAAAATCTTGATTTGAGTTTTCTCCGTGAATAAAGCCAGAAATCATCAAAATATTTTCTGAAAAGAAACTCACTCTTTCAAAAATTCCTCTACTTGAAATTGATAATGGGTCTTTTGTTCCTAAAGGCCCAAAATGCCATAAATCACCTATTTTATCCGTGTAATATGTGTTACCAGCTTTGGTAGCAATCCAAATCTTTTCTGAAGGTGATATGCCTATTTCTGAAACTCCTCCACTAATAGGTAAGTTAGCTAAATATGTATCTTGACTAAATGTCGAAAAGGGTAAAAAAAGTACTATTAATAAAAATAAATTTTTCATCGGTTCATTCGTTTGCACGAAGCTAATTCTGTTTATTCAATTTAAAAATTCAGATTGAGTGAACTATACTTTTCGGTTAGTAAACGATTCAGTTTATTGGTACTACGGATTTTTGTCATAATTGTGGGCAACGTGTTTGTGTATGATTTCGTTGCGTGTTTAAGCACTAAAGTTAGCAAATAAATCACAGATAGAAAGTCCGTGAGGACTTTCGTAAGTAAGCTATAACTAGCAATGAATTATACACGGTGTTGTACACCGTTTTTATTTATTTTTTAATATCTGTTCAACATATTTTCTGTGATTTTCAAATCCATTCTTTTCAGGATTTTCCAAGTCTATCATTTCTCCAATTCCAGAGTCGTAAATCTGCCAATTATACTTTTTCGACAATTCAATTAGTTCATAAAGACCATTTTCTCCATATAAACTCAACATTGTGTTGCTCACAAGTTCATTATGTATATAAAAGTCAATTGTAAAATTCGTTCCGATTATTTCTCTATGATTTTCGTCTTTTTTTATTCGGTCAAATGAGTTTTCCAAAATTCCGCTAAAATCAGTCGGTTCAAGTAGATTTTCATCCAATTCCGCAATTGTATTTATTTTCTGTTTTGAATTAAAGAGTACAATGTCCCAACTCATTGTTTTTCGTTTTTTACATTTAATTTATTCGCTAGTTTATTCATTTGAGCTATTTGGTCAGAAGTGAGTTTTATATCCAATTCAGAAACTACGTAAGTTAAGTGTTCATATGCACATCCATTTTCATTAAAATCTAAAAATTCAAAAATGATTTCTCGACCATCTTGAATTCCAGCACTTTCAATTTTAGTTTTGGAAATTTCTTTCTGCCATTGTTCATTTAGAATACTATTAGTTAATTCACTAATCTCCTTTTTAACTGGATTTTTAAATAAATCTTTAAATTTCATCGTTTCCTCAAATGGTGTACAACGTGATTGTATATGGTTTGTTGCGTGGTTAAGCACGTAATTTAGCAAATAAAAACCGAATAGAAAATCCGCGAGGATTTTCGTAAGTAGGCTAGAACTAGCAATAAATTATATACGGTGTTGCCCACAGTATTTTATTCTTTTCCTTGTAATTTAATCGGCTGAATTCCTACAACTTTATCTTTGTCGTCAAAAATTAATTTAATCATTTCATTTGGCGGACTTGAACTGTCATCTGAATATTTGTACTGAAGTAATGTAAACATACTTCCATTAAATCCCATTTGGATTCCGCTGTAAATTAATTCAGTTTTTCTGTCAAAATCTATGTTGTCGATTAATAGATTTAATTGTTCGTCAGTAACCTTTTCTTTGATTATGTCGGATAAATATTCTTTCGATTTTATTAAATCTTTTGATTTTAAAACTTTGAAAAAATCATTCTTAATATTCTCTAATTCAGAAAGTTTTTTCTCGTCTAATTTTGGAATTTCTTTTTCCTTTTCTTTTGATTGGTTTTTGATATAAAGTCTTATTCTATGAACTGGATTTATAGTCATTGCACCTTTTTTCTCATAGTAGTTTGAAACGGTTGCATACATTTCAATTTCTGTACTATCATTCGGTTTCCAAGTTGAACTTTCTACAAATGTATTTATGGAATCTAATCGACTAATATTAGAATAATTTCTCTTTGTTTTTGGTTCTCCAAATTCAGACGAAATTTTTTCTTTAAGTTCTTTATATTTTGAAATAAATGCTTTTTGATATTTTTTAGGTTTTTGATTATTATCTTTCTTTTCAAAATTAGAAACATCCCATTCGTAAAGCACAGAACTCATTGTTGAGTCTCTTTCTTTAAAGTAATAGTAAGTTATCAAGTCCGCTATTTTCTTTTCAGTTCTTTTGAATTTAATCGGTTGAGCATCTCCACTAAATGAAACGTGATTTGAAGTCGTTGGAATTCTTTCGCTTTTTAAATTTTCTTCCATTTGGACATATTCATTCAGCGAAATATTATGAATATCAAATCCGAATTCTTGTCCAAAAACAGTAATTCCAATTAATAAAAATCCAAGTGTAAATGTAGTTCTCAAAGTTTTTTTCATATTGTGGGCAACGTTTTTGTATATGAAAAGTAGCGGATTTTATGCACTAACTTTTCGGATTATAGGTGACCTTTAATTTATTCATTTTCTTTTGATTAAGCGATTATTGAACCGCTATTTTTTATATACGTTGTTAGCTGCTGCCTTTTCTATGCACATCAATTAGGTTCTATTTTTAAAGAAGTCATTGACAATGAACCTCCAACAGATTTGTCGTTAAACAATGTTACCTTTTCATTTTCTTCTTTCAATGCCAAGGTATAAAGTAAAGGCAAATAATGCTCAGGTGTTGGGATGGCTAAATCAAATGCTTTTCCTTGCGATTTAAAGTCGATAAGTTTTTGATGGTCTCCACTTAAAATGTGACTTTTCATTATTTCGCTTGCTTCTGTTGCCCAATCGAAAGCATAATTTTGGTTTAACTTTTTCCACTCAACTAAACGTAAATTATGAACCATATTTCCACTTCCAATAATTAGTACGCCTTTTTGGCGAAGGCTACTTATTTCCTTTGCCAGTTCATAATGATATTTTGCTGGTTGTGAATAGTCTATGCTCATTTGTATTACTGGAATATCCGCATTTGGGTATAAGTGTTTGATAACACTCCAGGCTCCGTGGTCAAGCCCCCATTTATCGTCCAATCCAACTTCTGTTTTGGTAATGATTTTTTTGGTTTCTTTCGCCAATTCTGGGCTTCCTTGTGCAGGATACTGAACATCAAACAATGCTTGAGGAAAACCACCAAAATCGTGAATTGTCGGTGGATTTTGCATTGCTGTTACAAATGTGCCTTTAGTTTCCCAATGTGCCGAAATACAAAGAATCGCATTTGGTCTTATAATTTCTTGACCTAATTTTCTGAATGCCGAAACAAATTCGTTTTCTTCTATTGCGTTCATAGGACTTCCGTGACCAAGAAATAACACAGGCATTTTGCCTGTGTTACTCATTGTTGAAGTCATTTTGTTTAAATCTTTTAAATTCATACTGTAAGGTATTAAAGGCAATAAAGCTATTGATTTTAAAAATTGTTTTCTATTCATTTTATGTAACACAAAGTTGTTTAAGCTATTTTTTTACTCAACAAATTATCGATTGAATATTTTCCTGCTCCAACAATTGCAAGCACTATATAAATTAAAAGATAAAGTAATGCCATTTCTTTAACTGCAAAATCATCATTTGCGTGAACAATAAATGCAGCAATAAACATTGTTATACTTAAAGATATGGCTGAAAACCGTGTTGCTACTCCAAAAATCAAAAAGATTGAACAGATTACTTCGGCAAAAACTGCAAGAACCAAAGATGCTGTTAATCCAATTCCTAAAGGGTCTAAAAATTGAATTGGGCCATTGCCAAAAAGCATTGTTAGTTTAGCTAATCCGTGTGTCAACATCATTCCTCCAATTACAACTCGAAGTATCAATAATGCAAAGGATATGTTATTCTGTGTTGTGTTAGAACTAAAACTTTTTTTAATTAACTGTTTCATTTTTTTATTGTTTTACAAATTGAACTTCTGCATTAATTTTTATTTCATTTCCGACCATTACTCCGCCTGCTTCCAAAGCAGCATTCCAATTTAGACCAAAGTCTTTTCTGTTTAGTTTCCCGTTTATAGAAAATCCTGCCTTTTCATTTCCGTATGGGTCTTTCATAAAACCTCCAAACTCGGTATTCAATTTAATTTCTTTGGTAATACCTTTCATTGTCAAGTTACCAACCAATTCATACTCGTTTTCATCTACCTTTTTAAGAGAAGTACTAACAAATGTGATTTCTGGATATTTTTCTACTTCAAAAAAATCAGGGCTTTTTAAGTGCGTGTCTCTATCGTTATTGTTGGTTGATATAGAACTTGCATCAATGTTTGCCGAAATTGTTGATTTTGTAAAATCCTCGCCATCAATGTTTGCCTGAAAAGTTTTAAATTCTCCTTTTACGTTAGAAATCATTAAGTGTTTTACCTTAAAAGTGATTTCACTGTGTGCTGGGTCTATTGACCATTTTGTTGTTTTCATATTTATTATGTTTTAATTGTTTATAAAAAAAATAACAATGCAAAGATGAGAACAAATCAATGTTTGGATGTTACACTTTTCGGTAGTTGGGATGTAAATTTAGGAAGTGAGCAAAATTTTCATATCGTCTCTGAACTCACTTGGCGATTGCCCTGACTTCTTTTTAAAGACATTAGAGAAATAAGAATTTTCATTATAGCCCAATTCGTAGGCGATTTCAGAAATGGTTTTTTCGGTAGAAATTAATAAGTTTTTGGCTTCAATAAGTTTACGTGTTTCGATGATTTCCGAAACGCTTTGCTCCAAAATATTTTGACAGATGAAATTTAGGTTTCTTGAGGACATAAATAGTTTTTCTGCATAAAATTCTACACCCAAAGGTCTTCTATAATTTTCTTCAAGAATGGCTAGAAAATTTCCAAAAGAAATGTGCTGTGTCTTTTGTGTAGTTTCATTTTGTGGTTCTGTTTTTTTTCTTTCGGCTTCTATCATTGTAAATAGGACACTCAATAGTTGTCTTATGATAGCATAATTGGGGGTTTCCTGTTTTGTTTCAGCAGACATCATCTTACATAAGTCAACCAATCTTTGAAAACAAGGTCCTTTTTCTAATTTTATGTTGGCTTGGCCGTGATAAAATGAATACAGTTGAAACGTGGTTTCTGGAATGAATTCACTTCTGAAACGGATTACCCAAATATCGCATTTACCCTTATATATTCGTGGTATCAAACGGTGTACTTTTCCTTTGGTAACAAAACTGACAAATGGGGCTTGGGTTTTGGTGGCATCAAAATCTATGAAATGTTCCAGTTCTCCGTGTATTCCTATCAACAATTCCTCGAAATCGTGATTATGTGGTTCGTCAGGTTGTCCAGAAATCTTTTTTGCTTCTTCTTCGTCAACTCTGAATATGTGGAATAGTTTGTTCATCTGATAAGTTGTTCGTTTTTTTAGGTTGCAGCTAACGTTGTTGTGTAAGAAAAGTTGCGTGGTTTAAGCACTAAAGTTAGTAAATAAAACACGAACCAAGAAAATCCCCGAGGATTTTCGTAAGTAGGCTTTTACCAGCAATTTTTTTTACACGGTGTTGTGCGTTCGTTTTTTATTTCCATTGTTTGTTTTTCAAGTGGGTTTTCTTTAATGAATATCCATCGTTAAAAAATAATTTTCCGTTATTTAAAACCATTATTTTATCAGTCAAAAATCTCGGAACAGCGTTTAAGTTCAAATCTCTAACAATAATTTCTATTTCATTGTAATTCGGATTGTCGATTTCTATTGTTTCTTTCTGTCCTAAATAATGATATGTAATTGTTTTTATTTCTTGAGTTTCCAATTCCGCAATTCCATTTACGTCTGCTGCTTTTCCAGCGTTTTGGTCATTTACTACAATGAACGCAGCTGCAAGAGGTAATTCCAAATCTCGGATTGTAATTTTGATATTATCAATTCGGTCAGGATTTATTTTTCCGCTATAAGTCGTACTTGGATTTTTTGGTTGTTCAAATGTGTTCAGTTTTATACTGTCAGTAGATATTTGTTCCCAATTTCCTTTGACTACAGTTCTGCCACCGACATCCATAAAAATAAAATACTCAAATGTTTTGTCCGATTTCAGTTCAATTTGAGTGCAAGCAAAGTAACTTTTTCCGCATTTTCCATATAATCCAACTACTGATTTATTCGTTGAACACGAATTAAAAAAAAGTAAAATTAAAATCAGTTTAATGTATTTCACGGGTTTTTCTTAAATGACGCACAACGTGTTTGTGTAAGGAACGTTGCGGTTTTGTGTGCGAGGATTTTCCGCAGGAAAATCAGATGTAACAAAAGAGCAACGACCAAACAGTTTAACTAAAATAAGCAATGTTTTTTACACGGTGTTGCAAGTAGTAGTTTTTTTTCTTTTCTACTTACTTAAAACTCAAAAAAAAATTCGAAAAACAAATCAGCAAAAAATTCCGCTTTATTTTTTCCGTTCAGATTTTCGATTCCGCAAACTTGCTTAATTCCGCAAGAGTAAATTTCCGCATTGAGTTCTGTTTTCCGCAATGCTTATAAATTCCGTTTGAGTGGCAATTCCGCAACAAGCTCAATTCAGATTTCGAGTGAGAAATTCAGCGTAAAGTTTGTCAAAAATCAGTTGTTTTTCAATTCCGAATTCTTTGCGTCTGAGTGAGTTCCGCTATTACTTGCAACGGTCTAGTATAAGAGCAGTAGCGGATTTAAGACCACAACTTTTTCCACCAAGACTGCTTTTTATTATTAGTACGTTCTTTTATTGATTCACTTTCCCCGCTATTGCTTTTATACATTGTTGGGCTTAGTATTTTTTCCTCAGTTTCTTGTTCTTTAGCTATTTCTTTGTCCGATTTTTTTGGTTCAGATAAAAGTTCCGATTTAGAATTTTCGACTTTTATTTTCTCAAGTTCTGCCTTTTCTTCTTTTAAATCAGCTATTCTTTTTCGGGCTTCTTTTTTCTTTTGTTCAAAATCAATTAGCTCTTTACTAGTATCTTTTTTTTCTTTTCTTTCAGATATGAATTTTTCATAAGAATAAACTTGCATTTCATAGTCATTAGGATATTCTGCAATAGCTTTTTTTCTAATATGACTATCTTCAAATTTTGACATTTTTTGTTTTGCATCAAGTTGTTTGTCATAAACATATTGTTGCATTTCGTAATCGAGAGGATAATCCTTTTTTGCTAAAATCTCAATTTCTGAATCTTTAACAGAAGCCATATATTTTTTAGCAACTACATTTTTATCATAGATATGTTGTTGCATACAATAATCATTTTTGTATTGTTTTATTGCAAATTCCTCTAATTCATTATCTGTTACGGCTGTCATATACAAAAATGCTTCAACTTGATTTTTGTATACATAATCTCTCATTTCCTTATCATCAGGGTATTCCTTTTTCGCAAATCGTTTGATTTTTGCTTGGATTTTCTTATCTAATTTAATCTCCTTATTTTTTTCTGGTTTCTTTTCGCTTTTATTTATAACTATTTCTGTTTTATTGCTTTCTTTAATTTGAATTTCGTTTTCTGCAAATGAATTCGAATCATCTGATTTAGATTTTTCAATCTTTTCTTCTTCTTTGAGTTCAGTTGGTTTTTCGATTTTTGTTAAACCTCTAAATTCAAAATTTATTGGTTTAGTTTTTCCTGTTTCGATAAACTCGATTTGATATTCTCCTTTTTCTTCATTTACCTCAATTACTTTACCTTGTTTCCAAATCAAGTGATTTACCAAATCTCCAACGTCAAATTTCTTTTGAATTAATTGTCGACTTGCATCAAGTTTAAGTTGTTCTTTAGCTTCATTTATGATTTCTTGACTTAATTCTCCTTTTCGCACAAAATAATTGTCGCTTATTTCAAATAAAAAACGAGAAGGATACTTATTTAAACCTGTACTGAAATTGAATCCTTCTGATTCAGTCATATAAAATGCTTTTTCTGCTCTTGTAATTGCAACATAAGTTAAACGTCTTTCTTCTTCAATTGCTTTTGCTCTTCTTTCTTTAATTGACATTGCACTTGGTAATACACCTTCTGTGAAGCCACAAAGAAAAACGTAAGGAAACTCTAAACCTTTGGAAGTGTGAATAGTCATTAATTTAATTCGGTCATTTCTATCATCTTCAATATCCATATCTGTGTATAGAGCAATTTCTTGCAAATATTCAGTAAGGTTTATTGGTTCTTCATCTTGGGTTTCTAATAAAATTATAGAGTTCTGAAGTTCTTTGATATTATCTAATCTATCTGTGTCTCCATCAGTCCTGTAATAAGCAGATAAACCGCTTTCGTCCATTATTTCTTTTACTAAATCCGAAATAATTAAATCTGCTTTTGATTTTTTATACTTTTCTATAAGTTCAATAAATTCAACCGCTCCTTTACGACTTAAATCTTTTTGCGTTATGTTTTGTTGTAAAGCTGAATAAAGGGAAATGCTTTCTTTTTCAGCAATTTTTGCGACATTTTCAATGAATTTTTTTCCTAAACCTCTGCTTGGTGTATTTACAACTCTCAAGAAGGAAAAATCATCTTCAAATTCAATCAATCGTAAATATGCTAAGACATCTTTAATTTCTTTACGCTCAAAGAATCGAATACCTCCAAAAACTGAATAAGGAATATTTTCTCTGATTAACGATTGTTCAATACTACGTGAAATATGATTTGCTCTATATAGAATTGCAAAATCTGAATATTTACAATTTTCATCATTTACAAGTCTTTTGATTTCATTTGCAACCCATAACCCTTCTTCGTAATCATTCTCTCCGTGAAAATGAACAACCTCAACACCTTCGGGATTTTGAGTAAACATATCCTTGTCTACTCGAATTTTGTTGTTTTTAATTATGTGATTGCCGAGACTTAAAATATTCGGTGTTGAACGATAATTTTGATTCATAATTATCGTTTTTGAATCAATAAATTGTTTGTCAAAATCAACCAAAATTTCAGGTTTTGCTCCTCTCCATTCATAAATGGTTTGGTCTGGGTCGCCAACAACGAAAAGATTTTTATGGAACTGAGAAAGCATCTCAATTAGCATAAATTGTTTTTGCGAACTATCTTGAGTTTCGTCAACTTGTATGTAGTGTAGTCTCTTTTGCCACTTTTCAAGAACATCAGGATTATTAACAAATATGTAAAGAGCAAAATTGAGTAAATCATCAAAGTCTAAAGCGAAATTTCTTTGTTGCTTTTCTAAATACCTAATAAAGACTTTTTCTATTTCATTATCAGTTTCTTTTTTCTTTGATTCAAGGATGTATTGTAGATATTCCTGTGAAGTTTTTTGTTTACTTATATATCTTAAAACTTGTTTAAAAGTGAATACTTTTGATGTTAGACCCAATTCATTATAAACTTGTCGAAGAACAGTTTTTTGGTCTTCAACGTCCATAATTATAAAGTTTTTTGGGTATTTGATTTTGTTTATGTCCTCTCTTAATACTCGAACACAAAATCCGTGATAAGTGGTTATGTAACTTAAATCTGAATTTTCTCCAACTAAACGTTTTACTCTTTTTCGCATTTCTTGTGCAGCCTTGTTGGTAAAGGTCACACAGAGGATATTAGAAGAATTAATTCCTAACGCTTCAACAATGTAGGCATATCTTTGAGTCAGAGCTTTTGTTTTTCCCGAACCTGCACCTGCGATTACTCTGACAAAACCTTCGGTTTCTGTTACAGCTTTCAACTGTTGTTCGTTCAAATTTTCTTTTAGCTTCTGAATACTATCCATTATCTTCTTCTAAGTCTAATAAATTATCTGTTATTTCAGGTAATATTGCTTTCGCTTGTCCCTCGTCTAGTGTTTCAACGTTTTTTAATTTTCTTTGAATAGCTCTTGTTCTTTTACCCATTACATCATCTAGTTGATTCAATCCTGTTTGGATATTTTTTTGAGCTTTTTGCATCATTCCTCCAAAGTTTTCAAATTCCTTTTTAACGGCTCCTAAAACTTGCCAAACTTCGCCACTTCTCTTTTGAATAGCTAAGGTTTTGAAGCCCATTTGTAAACTATTCAAAATGGCAGCTAATGTTGTTGGACCTGTTACAATTATCTTATAATCTTTTTGTAAAGTTTCAAGTAAAGATGCTTTTCTTACAACTTCAGCATAAATGCCTTCGAACGGTAAAAACATTATTCCAAAATCAGTCGTATTTGGTGGGTCAATATATTTCTCGCTTATATCTTTAGCCATTTTTTTAATGGTGTTGTCTAGTTCTTTTTGAGCGAATTGAATTTTATCTAAATCGCCATCATCATAAGCTACTTGAAGTTTTTCGTAAACATCTTTTGGGAACTTAGCATCAACTGGAAGCCAAACTACAGAGTTATCATCATTTTTTCCTGGTAGTTTAATAGCAAATTCAACTGTAGCTGAACTACCTTTTTTTGTTTTAACATTAGCTTCGTACTGCTCAGGTGCAAGTATTTGTTCCAATAGCATTGCAAGTTGAACTTCTCCAATTCCACCACGCATTTTGACGTTACTGAGAACTTTTTTTAAGCCACCAACATCAGTAGCTAAATTCTTCATTTCTCCCAAACCTTCTTGAACTGATTTCAATTGTTTTCCAACTGTTTCAAAGGATTGAGTTAAACGTTCATTTAGTGTTTTTTGTAATTTTTCATCAACTGTTTTTCTAACCTCATTCAGTTGTTTTGTATTATCCTCTCTGATTTCCTTAAGCTGATTTTCAACAGTTTCTTTTACTTCTTTTATTCTTTTTTCTGATTCTTTATTTATTTCAGTTTGTTGTTTGCTAAAACTGTCAAATCTATCTTTTAGTAAATCATTTAATCTTTTTGTATTTGTGTCAAAACCTTCTTTAAAACTGTCTAAAGATTTTGATAATTCTTCTCTTTGGTTTTTTGATAATGAGCTTGTTTCTTCTCTATTTCTCTGAAATTCATCTTTCATTGACTTGTCGGTTCTTTCCAAAGTTGAATCAAATTTGACTAATGAATTTTTGGTTTCATTAAAATTCCCTTCAATGTCAAAATCAAGTTTTATCTTTTTGACTAAAGTTACAATCAGATTTACTGCAAGTAAGATTATCAGTATTATGAGTAGTATTATTTCTGTCGTCATATTTGGTTTTTCAATATTAAGCCCAACGGTCTTGTATATGATACGTTGCGTGTGTAAGCAACTAATTTAGCAAATAAAAACCGAATTGAAAATCCGCGAGGATTTTCGTAAGTAGGCTAGTACTAGCAATGGATTATATACGTTGTTGCCAGCAGTACTTTCTATCCGTTTACTCCTTCATTCCAAGAGTTTTGAGCGTCATTTCGGGAAGGTGTATTACAATATTTTATTTGATTCAAGTTTTGGATACTTCCAATTTCAATTAATTCTTGATTTACTAAATTTTTAATTCTTCTCATTTTTTGAATTTGGTTATCAGTCCATCGTAATGAGTAAACAACTCTCTCAAAATTTATGTTTTTAAATGCTTTCTTTACATCAAAATAATCTGTGTTTGATAAATCTTCACTAATTCTGTGTTCAACTTCTCGGTCACTAAAATTTTCTAAAATCTCCGCTTTATTTATAGTTTTTATAAGGTCAATGATTACAATTCCGTTTTTTAAACAATAACTTTTCCAAACTTCAGGAACGTTTTCAATTCCGTCATTAGGATGCAAAGAATTTCCGGTTAAAGCATTCGGAAAATAACGCCAAAATTTACTCTGATTTCTACCATAAAACCAACTTGCATTATTTTGTCCTACGCAACTTTGATTATCTGGATTAAATGTCCCAATTATTAAAATATTGCTCTTTTGTTTAATTTTTTCTCCACAGAAATTTTGATTTTCTTCAATATCAATTAACTCATTTCTAAATTTGTGTATTAGTGGCATATTTTGAGTGTTAGTTGGGTTTTCGTATTGCTGGCAACTCGTATATAACTCTGTATATACGTTTCTGTTACCGAATATAAGAATTATTTCAAAACCCTCATTAACAATGACCTGAAATAAATTGTATTATCATGTATTTTGTATAACGTTCGGATTGTTTAAATATCACGATTTATACAAAATACCTGTATAGAAAAACAAGGTGCTTATGGCTTTATAAATTCCTTATACTCCTCAAAAAAAGCTTCAAATAAGGTCATGTTTACATTAAAGAATTCCATAACTACTTGCCAGGTATTTTTGTTGTGAATGGATACGTTTTGGTCTAATGGAACATAGATGCGTGAGATTTCCTTCCCGTTGTCTAAATAGTATTCTTCCTCATAAATGGCGTTGGGTAAGTATTCAGACTGTAAGATACCTTTTAAGGCTATCAATTTTTCCCAGCAGTTAATACGGTTTTCTAAATCATCTTCAAGGTCCAATGCAATTAATGCAGACCTGGTATCAAAATGAAACTTAAAGGATAGACCTTTAATTTTGGTATTGTACAACAGCCATCCTTGTCTGCCGTTAGGCAGGTTTCTTGGAAATGATTTTCCAAAACTGGTCCAGAATTCCTGGCGGAGTTGTCGGCTTTCTTCTTTACTAAACATTTTAAATAAAATAGGCAATCAATACTCCCAAACAAATCGCAACCAGTTTAGAGAGGTTAAACTTGTGGCCTTCACCGGTTTCAAACAAAATGGTTGTAGAAATATGCAAAAAGATACCGATTACTATGGCATTAACAATATCTAAATAGCCTGTGGCTAAATCGGTATTGTTAGAAACATAGGTGCCTAAAGGAGTCATTATTGCAAAAACCACTAAGAAGCCTATAATCTGTAACTTACTATAATTAGACTGCAATAAAAAGGCACTAATCAGCGCAGCAATTGGAATTTTGTGAATTAAAATACCATAGACCATATCATTATGCTGATGGATCGGGAAACCTTCCAACAAACTATGAAGACAAAGACTTAAAAACAGTAACCACGGAAACTGCGTGTTATCCTTATGAATATGTACATGGCCATGCTCAGCACCTTTTGAGAAGAACTCTAAAATAATCTGAAGCAAAATACCGCACATTATAAATAGACCTGTTTGTTTAGCGTTGAGATGATGGTACACCTCTGGCAATAAATCAAAAAGGGTTAATGCCAATAAAAATGCTCCACTAAAAGATAATAATAGTTTGGTGCCAATGGACTTTTGCTTTTTAGTTATAAAAGCAATGACCACACCAATAATTATAGCATAAATAGGGAAGAGGTACTTATTCATTGAATTCAATTTACTTAAAAATCATAATCAACCGTTCAGAGGTTTGAGCATGGTAGGTTTTTAGTTTGTAATCACCAAAAACATCCAACAAATACACTCCGGCTTCTTCAAATAAAGCTTCAAAACCCTCTAAGGTGAACGCCTTAACACGTTCTTGAAACTCAAAGTGTTCACCATCGGCTTTAAAACTAATGTCTTTTACAATATAGCCATCCTTAATACTTCGTTTTTGATGAAAATCAATACCCTCAACAGTTTTTATATCTTCTGAAACCAATTGATCCATCACGTAGTTGACGTTCATAAAGTCAATGACTCCAAATCCAAAATCGTTGAGTTCTGCCTTTATGGATTTTATCGTTTTGAGGTTACAGGTTTCATCTTCAAAATACCCAAAGCTTGTAAAGAGATTAAAAACGGCATCAAAAGTATCAGGATACGGTTTGCTCATATCATGTACATCAAATCTTAAGGTGTCATTTTCAAACTGCTGCGCATGTTTTATACTTTGCTCAGAGAGATCAACTCCTGTAACATCAAAACCTAATTCGTTGAGGTATATGGAGTGTCTGCCTTTGCCACATGCCAAGTCCAATATCTTACCACCTTCTGGTATGTTAAGATAGTTGGTGAGGTTATCCATAAAAAGCTGTGCTTCAGAATAATCCCTGTCCTTGTATAAAATGTGGTAGTAAGGCGTGTTAAACCACGAGGCGTACCATTGTTTTGTTGGTTTTGTCATATATATGATATGTCCTGCAAAAATAGCTTAAATTTGCAATCTATTTGCTCGCTATTTGAGTTTTGAATTGAATACCTTATCAAAAAAGCACCAAGACATTTGAAATAAATAGGTTGTGGACTTTGAAAGGATTACATTTTAGTACATGGACAATAATTTTAAAATGGTGGCCAAGACCTTATTTGGCTTTGAAGATATATTAGCAAAGGAATTAACTCAGCTCGGTGCTATGGAAGTAGAAAAGGGCGTGAGAAACGTAAGCTTTGTTGGTGACAAAGGGTTTATGTATAAGACCAATTTGGGTATTAGAACGGCCATTAAAATCTTAAAACCTATTAAGTCCTTTAGAGTAGCAAGGGAAGAAGACCTTTACAAAAATGTAAAGAACATTAAATGGGAAAACTACCTGAAACCTTCAGGTTCTTTGGCTGTTG
Organism: Winogradskyella sp. MIT101101; assembly: GCF_047126865.1. Taxonomy (NCBI): domain Bacteria; kingdom Pseudomonadati; phylum Bacteroidota; class Flavobacteriia; order Flavobacteriales; family Flavobacteriaceae; genus Winogradskyella; species Winogradskyella sp. MIT101101. The sequence continues at coordinate 3,524,740 of NZ_CP138982.1, forward strand.
ATGCCACGGTTAACCATAGTGTGTTTACCCATTCGCAGTACACGGCTTTAAAGACCAAAGATGCCATTGTGGATCGTTTTAGGGAGATGGATGGTACACGACCTAATGTAGATTTGCGCTTTCCGGATTTAAAAATCAATGTGCATATAGACCGTCAGCGCTGCACCATTTCTTTGGATACTTCTGGTGAATCACTGCATAGAAGAGGGTACAAAACGGCAACCAATATTGCTCCTATCAACGAAGTACTGGCAGCAGGATTAATTATGATGAGCGGTTGGGACGGCCAAACGGATTTTATGGATCCAATGTGTGGTAGTGGTACCATATTGGCAGAAGCGGCTATGATTGCTTGTAATATTCCACCGAATTTAATGCGAAAAGAATTTGCTTTTGAACGTTGGCAAGATTGGGATGTGGAATTGTTTGAAACCATTGAAGAATCCTTATTGAAGAAAACACGCGATTTTCACCATAAAATTTTAGGATACGATAAGTCACCTTCGGCTATAAGAAAAGCGAAGGAGAACATTAAAAATGCGCATTTAGATGAATTTATCCATATTCAGCATGAAGATTTCTTTAAGACCCAAAAGGCAGGTGATGAGAAATTGCACATGGTGTTTAATCCTCCGTATGGTGAACGTTTAGAAAACCTGAATGTTGAAGAGTTTTACGGTAATATTGGCACCACCTTAAAGCATGGCTATCCAAATACCAATGCATGGCTCATCACATCTAATCTTGAAGCTTTAAAACATATCGGATTACGACCTTCTCGAAAAATAAAGGTGTTTAATGCTAAGTTAGAGTCGCGATTGGTGAAATATGAAATGTATGAAGGAAGTAAAAAGGCCAAGAAGCAAAACCAAGATTAGGTTTTGGTTTATTTTCTAACGATCCAAATGTCTTGTGGTACCCAGCTTTTATGTTCTGAAGATTGAACAATATGTTCTAAAACTTCAGTTTTACTGAATAAAGATTGCACAAATGCCTTTGGATGAAAAGCAGAGTAAGTGCGATGGCCTTCCTTTACATTTCCTCTTACTACAATATTGCCTTGATCGTAGAGCTTAAGCTCCGAGTCATTAAGTTTTATCTTAAAGTTATCTCCTTGCATGGTTAAAAGCATGATGCCATTGGGTTTTAAAACACGATATAACTCATTAAACCAATCGTAATGCATTTGCTCAGATAGATGGGTAAATATTGAAATGCCATAAATTACATCCATGGAATCATCTTCGTATGGCAAACTTGCCGTTAATTCATTTTTGTTGAAATGGATTCCAGGTAGGTTTTTAGAGCACCAAGCAATGGATTTTTCATTGTAGTCCGTGCCAAAAAACTCACAACCGTTATTTACAACTTTAGGCATGTGCCTTATGATGCGTCCAGGTCCACAGCCCCAATCTAAAATGCGTTTGTTCTCTAATTCAATATGATTTTTGAAGTGATCCGTTAAGGATTTTGCCATCTGTAATCCACCGTTATAGTATTTATCGTAATTCATCTGAAACGACTCATACATCAGATAATCTGGTGGTAACTTTACATTAGGATGCTTTTTCTTAAAGGCAGCATTGGCTTTACTGTTCTTATATTTTTGAATACGAAAACGTATTAAATCCGTTAAGTAGATTAACTTAAATTGTCTTAATAGCGTAGAGATTTTCGCTTTGTTCATTCTTATGTTTTGAGTTTAAATCAGTGCAAATGTAAACAAAGGTTTATTGTCGTAAGTCTTGTAATTGTAGATTATAATCGTATTGTAAATCCTCATGCAGAACACTTATTTTTTTCTTTATCGAAATGATTTGGCGTTCATAAAGATTGCTTAGCGTTCTATTTCTATGAATAGAAGGTTTAAGCTCGTTTAAGCGTTCGCAGAAATAGAGTAGGAGTTCTACCTCAGTTGTTTTTTTGTTGGAATACCGGCTGTAAACTCTTATTTGCCTTAATATTTTCCGGATTGTTTTTTTCATGTAGAAATAACTGTCCGTATTCATGCCTTCAAATAACTCATCTAATGTGGATTTTACACTAGCGATATAGCCGTCTTCATCATGGGATTCAAACAATAAATAGGTGAGTAAGGCTTTATTTTCTTTCTTAAATTTTCCTAGACGTAAACACAGTGCCAACAGGTCTTCCTTTGGTAAATGCTGAAGCTCTTTTTTTATATTGACGATAGATTCAATCTTCATATCTATGAGGTGCCTTTTAAAAGGTTAATACTAACCGTAGCTAATTCACTATCTGGGAATCTGGCAAAGTGAGCATTGTCTGGTTCTAAACCTGCAAGCTCTGCTATTTTTCTAAACACATCAACCTCAACAATGTACTGATCGCTATAACCATGTGTAGCATCGTAAGCAGTAGCTGCAGTTTTTCCTATATTTTTTGAGACCAACTCAGGACTAATAGTATGTAGTTCTATAATTAAAAGCCCAAATTTTTCTACGTAGGGTTTCCATTTGCTCAAATGTTCTAATAGGGAGGCTTCTACATCATTATTGCTCAATCTATTGCCTTTTGATGCATAAGCACCAGTGGAATCACTTATAATGTTATGGTTGTTTTTTGGTGCTTCCCACACACGATTGTGGTCTAAAAAGGTTCTAACGTTTAATAAATCGAGCAAATCAATATTATAATCTTCCTTTAAATCTGAAGCCAAAAGATCTGGCCTCCCAATATCTCCCCAAATGACTTTTGCCCAAATATCTGCTTTTATTAGGTTGGCTCTTGTCACTTTTAAAGCGGCTTTGTTAAAATCTGCACCCACCAAAAATAATGGATGATCATCCAATAGTTTCCCTCTTAAAGTTTGTTGCTCTATAACATTGAAAATATGCTCTATAAATGCTCCATTGCCACAGCCCATATCCAAAATGCCTTTGGGTTGCTCGTCAATGGGTCTGTTGAACAAATCGATAATGACTTCATCTATGACCTTAAAATAAGTGGCATGGGCACCACCACTTCCCCAAACATTCATTTCGCGATGTACATGTATTTCGGTATCGCTTGGTGAGTCCGTTTTTAGAACCAGAGGATTCCCAAAAATAAGTTCATCTAGATGTAAAAACGTTGGAATGTAAGACACGGTTACTCCATAGGCACTGGCACGTTTCGCAAAGAACAAGCCTTTATCGGTGAATTGATAAGTGTTCTTTTTTTTGTTAAACCAGCCTAAATGGGCTAAGAAATCAAGTATTTTCTTAAAGCTCTCAGGGTTTTTATGATATTCTTCAGCGGTAAAGGAAGCTTCCATAAAATATTTATGAAAAAGCCCGTTAACACCTAATAGCACAATAATAGGGCCTGCAATAACTCCTTCAATATGTTTATAAATCTGGTATTCTATGGAATCTTCATCAGAAATATTGAGACCGTAATTGGTTTCAAATTTTTTAAAGATGCGCTCTAAAACTATAAAAGCATCTGTACTGATCATTTTTTCATCGGCAAAACGATCGGAGTACTTAAGTAAATTAACGGCATCTTCATATAAACCAACCAAGCCAAAAGCTTTTTCAGAATTTGAGTTTGTGGTATAAATAACAGTGTTATTCTTATTATCCAATTGCTGATCTAACCACCCTTGAGAACATAAAACACGGAGGGCGACATTAAGATAACCCTCATTAGCATTAAACGTTTGGGACAAACTGTGTAAGGCAACACTTTTGTTTTCCAATAGGTGATTTAGAATGCCCTTTTTGTAAAGTGAATGTGCTGAAGTAGAAGTAGCAATACCGTCTAAGTGTCTAAAAATAGTACTCCTAAGTTTGGTTTTATCTGATTTAGTAAGCATGTATGATTGGTTTAGCTATAAATATAAAAAAACCATCACGTATGTAATGGTTTATATAAAAATAATATAGTTTGATTTGTTACCTCAATTTCGGAAAATCATTAGGGCTCATTTCGTGCATCACATCATATACAGCTTCAAAAACATCTTCAGTAGAAGGCTTAGAGAAATAATCTCCATCAGATCCATAAGCTGGTCTATGCGGTTTTGCCGCTAATGTTTTTGGTTGGCTATCTAAATACTGAAAAGCGTCTTGTGTGTTCAATATATGATCTAGGATATACGCTGAAGCTCCACCTGGCATATCTTCATCGATAACCATTAAACGGTTGGTTTTTGCAACACTTTTTACGATGTCATGATTTAAATCTAGTGGCAATAAAGATTGCACGTCTATAACTTCGGCGTCAATACCGACTTCCAATAATTCTTTTGCCGCTTGCTCAACAACCCTAACTGTAGAACCATACGAAACTAAGGTAATGTCTGTACCTTCTTTTATGGTTTCAACAACACCGATAGGTGTTTTAAACTCACCAACGTTATTTGGCAATGGTTCTTTTAAACGGTAACCATTTAAGCATTCCACAACGAGCGCAGGCTCATCACTTTCTAAAAGTGTATTATAAAAACCGGCTGCTTTTGTCATATTACGTGGTACCAAAATATGCACACCTCTTATCAGATTTAAAATGCCTCCCATTTGTGAGCCTGAATGCCATATTCCTTCCAGACGGTGACCTCTGGTACGAACAATCAATGGTGCTTTTTGTGTTCCTTTTGTTCTGTATCGAACAGTCGCTAAATCGTCGCTTATAATCTGTAAAGCGTACAATAAATAATCCAGATACTGAATTTCTGCTATTGGACGCAGACCTCGCATTGCCATACCAATGCCTTGCCCAACTATGGTTGCTTCTCTAATTCCGGTATCAGCTATTCGTAGCTCACCGTACTTTTCCTGTAAACCTTCAAGCCCTTGGTTAACATCACCAATATTACCAGTATCTTCTCCAAAGATTAAGGCTTCAGGGTAATTACCAAAGATGGCGTCAAAATTATCACGTATCACCACACGACCATCAACTTGCTCTGGTTGGTTGCTATATGTAGGTTTAACTTCTTTGATGTGAATGGCGGCAGATTCCGTTTCGTTTAAAAGATCAGAGCTGTATTTTGGTTGTACTTCGGCAAAGTAATTTTCAATCCAATTAAGTAAATTTTCTTTGGCTTCCGAATCTTCATTAATTACATAACGCAATGCTTTTCTGGCTGTGGAGATAACATCTTTGCGATTAGGTTCTCCAATAGCATCTAAATCCTTTACCAACTTCTCTATAAATACTTTATTGGAACTTGTATTGGCTAGATTGGTCAACAAGGAAACAGCTTCGTTTTTCTCGCTTATAATTGGTTTTAGATAATTAGTCCAAGCCGCTTTTTTTCCATCTCTAACTTCTTTCTTAATGGTTTTTTCAAGTTCAGAAAGATCCTCTTCAGTAGCAATATTATGAGCTATCATCCAATTGCGCATTTGAAGATTACAATCGTATTCTCTTTCCCAAGTTAAACGTTCTTGGGATTTATAACGCTCATGCGAACCAGAAGTAGAGTGGCCTTGTGGTTGTGTTAGTTCTTGAACATGAATGAGTACAGGAACGTGCTCTTCTCTGGCAATTTTACCTGCCATTTCATAAGTTTCGATGAGGTTAACATAGTCCCAGCCTTTTACGCGTAAAATCTCGTAGCCGTTATTGTCTTTATCGCGTTGAAACCCTTTTAAGATTTCAGAAATATTTTCTTTGGTGGTTTGATGCTTAGCATGTACTGAGATACCATATTCATCATCCCAAACACTTATGATCATCGGCACCTGTAGTACACCTGCCGCGTTTATGGTTTCAAAAAATAAACCTTCACTGGTACTGGCATTACCAATAGTTCCCCAAGCGATCTCATTACCTTGATTTGAAAAATTGGTGGTGTCAATTCCTTTTACATTTCTGTATATTTTAGAGGCTTGTGCCAATCCTAAAAGCCTTGGCATTTGCCCGGCAGTAGGCGAGATGTCTGCGCTTGAGTTCTTCTGTTCGGTTAAATTTTTCCAGTTACCGTTTTCGTCTAAACTATGTGTTGCAAAATGGCCTCCCATTTGGCGACCAGCAGACATAGGCTCTTGCCTTAAATCGGTATTGGCATAAAGACCCGCAAAAAATTGCTCTATAGTGAGTTCTCCAATGGCCATCATAAACGTCTGGTCTCTATAGTAGCCAGATCTAAAATCCCCATTTTTAAAAGCTTTTGCCCAAGCTAATTGTGGAATTTCCTTGCCATCTCCAAAGATGCCAAATTTTGCTTTACCAGTTAAAACTTCTCTTCTACCCAAAAGACTACATTCACGACTTGTAACAGCAAGCTTATAGTCATTTAAGACTTGAGCTTTAAAATCTTCGAATGTAATTTCTGTTTTAATGTCAGAATTGGTCTTCATATGGCGTTAAAATTGGTGTGGCAAAAATACTGAATTACGATGGTTTTTGCAATAGCAAGAAATGTTATAATTCTATAATATTCTCAAAAAACCAACCGTTATTTCATAATATATTTAAAATAACACAAAAAATCAACTTTTTAATAAGAATCTTTTAATACCATTTTCTTCTAAAAAGACCCAATAAAACTTGAGGATCTACAGAAATTATAAAACGAATGCGTTGGTCATAATTGGGTTGAGCAATTTCCCATCCAAGACTAGAATAAATAGGAAAGTAGAGTTCTAAATAATCCTCAACAAGGTTGAGTCTAATACCAGAATCGTAAACGAATTTTGCTGGACTGAATTTGTTCTTCACCAAACCTAAATCACCATAAGCATGGATGTACCTCCAGATGGAAGTGCTAAAATTGGCTGTGGTCATCCATTGATTGGCAAATTGGGTTTCCAATTTGGACTTAAAACCTCCTTCTGCAATAATGATTTGTTGACTAAAAATACCAGCATCTTCTGATCGACCTAAGTAGTTGAGGTCAAAAAGATAATCTGTTGGTCTGTCTAATGCAAAACTGAAAAAATTGGAATTTGGATCTGTGTTGTTATCCAAAAATACGCCAGCGTATAGCCTAAGATTAATATTCCGATTGCTTTGGGTCAGTTTTCTAAACTCATAATTAACAGACAGCTTACTGAACTTATCCGCTATCTGAAGATCCGTGTTAAATCTAGAAAAGTTGATAATACCTGGGTTGGAATGCGTATACCTTAAGTTAAATACACCATAATCTGGCTCATCTAATTCTTCAATTATAGCGTTATTTCCTAACTCTCTACTAATACTTACATAACGAGCTGTGATTCTGTCTACTTGGTCTTTTCTAAAATCACTATCATCCCTGAAAGAGAAGGTCAACGAAGGTCTAATCCTTGTAAAAAATGCATCTTGAGCAAAAGACTGATAGCCTGCCGATAGACCATAGGTAATATCAAATAAGTTTTGATTTTCTAAGTTATGCGAATAGAACACACTAAAACCACCCGTGAGTGTTTTAGATCGTGTTGCGTACTGCGGTGAAAACTTATAGTTCAAGCGTTTTCTTAAAATGGTTTTATTATAAACTTTGGTTCCCAGTGTAAGTCCATCATAGATATTATTAAACTCCACAAGTGGCATAAAGAAAACCTGATTATAATAAGGGTCCTCTATGTCTTTAAACAACCTAAACTGCAAAGGTTTGTTGTTTATAAACGAGCCATTGGCAGATTTGTAATTATCACGTTGGTTAAATTCTGGGACCACATTATCGTAGTCTAAAACAAATTTGTCTACGCTGTCCTTGCTCACAGTGATGGTTTTAGACCCTTTTATGTTTTCTACCCATTGCTTACCAATAACAGAGTCATTACTCAGTTTAAATAAAGAAATAGGCATTGTATTATCACGCTTATTCTTAATGGTTAATTTTATGGAATCACCCAATGTCTCTATACTGTTTATTTTAAAATCGATCTTCTTTCGAGTGTTTACATAATCTGTAAAAAACCAATCAATATTCTTACTGGTTTTAGATTTTAGAAAAGATTCAAAATCAGATATGCTTGCGCGCTTTAATTTATTTTGCTCTAAAAATTCGGTGATGGTTTGAGATAAGTCGATATCTTCAGAAAACTCATCCAGATAGTTAAGTCCTATACCAGCTTTATATTTCCCGGCAATATTGGCATTAAATTTAATTAATGAGTCTTTAGAAGTGGTTAAAGGCTGGTCTCTGTTTTTTCTGGCGATTTCCATAGAGTAGAGGAAATACTGAAAATTAAAATCTAAATCTGCACCATGAAACGCCCTCAGACCCCAGACATCTGATAAAGTTCCAAATAACTTCATATCGGGATAATACGTTTCAACATATTTTATCATAAAATATACTTGCAAACCTTCACTGAGCCAATGTTCTTTTCTTGGATTTAATAAAAGGACGTTGTCGATATATTTTTTTAGCGAGGTCTTTAGTAGTTTCAATTCATATTGAAACTGATCCGGAAATGGTCTCAGAAAATCAGGAAGCTGATTTAGTCCATACAATGGATCTTTGTTATAGTCAATTGAAGATACCAATAATTGCTTATGAGGATATTCTCCCAAATTTTCAGCTAAAAATTGTGTGATTCTATCCGTTAATATCGCCTTATCACTGCCTGGAAGCCCTTTTTCGTTAATGTTGGAAATAAGGATGAGATCGTCGGTTTGTACAAAACCGTAACGTGGAAACTTGTTTAAGGATAAATAGGTGTCCACTCTGTCTTTGCCATGAAGAATTGTGGTTTGCTGCCTACTTTCGGTGTTTGGGTTCATGGCAATCACATCCAATTCTGATGTTGCTCTGTAATTAAGTGGGTGGGTGAGCGTAATAGTAACATCGGCTTTTGGTACATACAAATCGTCGAGATTCTTATTGCTATAATAATGCCACTCTCCATCAAAAACTGCTGGAGTAATATACCAATACTTTAATTCAAAATCTTTAGTCTTAGTGAAGCCATAATCCGTAAAACTTGCATCAGGTATAACAAGAATATAACTCAGGTATATGCTGTAGGATGCATTTGGTTGTAATGGCTCAGCTAGATGAACCTTGATGACGTCAGGATGCGATTTTAAATACTCAAAATTAAGATTAGTGTCATTAACTTGGTCTTTAATGGTAGTAATAAGTGTAAAACCACGTTCTTCACTTTTTGCCAGATGAAATTTAGTGCTGAACTCTTCTTCAAAACGTTTAGCTAACGGTGTGGATTTGTTTGAGAAGCTATTGTTCCAATCGTGGAGATAAATCTCTTTTAAAACCGTATCCGATTCATTTTTGTAAGTTATCGTTTGGGTTATGGATATGGTTTTGGTTTCTACATCTGCAATAGCATTAATATCAATTTTATTCTGTGCTAGTGTGACTGCACAAAATAGTAGAAAAGCAATTGGTATGAGAAACTTTTTAATCAACGTGAAATAACAAATTTTATAGGTTTAGTTTGAGATTTAGAGAAGCCAAGAAAGTAAATACCATTGCTTAAGTTAGTTGTGTTAAAAACTTGTCGCTCACTTGAGTTGGTTTGAAAAGTTTCTACCACTTGCCCAAGGGAATCATATATATTCAACTCTTGATTAAAAAGTTTAAATGAATTTATGTATATAATTAATTCTGAATCTATTAACGTCTTTTCTAAATTATAATTTACAGTAATTTCAGAATCACCTAAATCAGATAGTGTAACGTCAGCTTCTAGACTGAGCGTTACAGGCAAATGGTCACTGAAATTGTGAAGCGCATCTCTTACCTCAAACGAAAATTCAGAGCCAGGTACGGCACAATTAGACGAATTGATTGCGCTGTTATAACATGCTGATAAGCCATTGTTGCCATACACTTGGTATGAGTCTGCCACATAGGTAATGTTGGCTGTGCTCAATATGTTTTCTGAGGTTAAGATAAAATCGAAACGATCATCAAAACCACCTGTTGTACCTCCCATGCCAGATTGTGTTCTGGTGGATTGTGTAAAGACATCCACAAAGTTTGGGTTATTATTCCAGCTGCCTACACGGTCAGCAGGATCTGCAAACGTTATGTTGTTAGTGTCTTGCAATAATTGTTGAAAAGCGGGCTCACTGCCTGTATACAGGTTTAGGTCACCGCCCAAAATAACATTCGTGTCGCTGGGAAGCGTATTTAGATATGCATCTAGCTCCAAGACCATTTCAAACCGACGCTGTGCATTTACGGTGCCACTAGAGGCCTTTAAATGACAGACTATGACATAAAATTCAACAGGATTTATATCTTGATCGATGGTATTTAACTGAAGTCTGTACACATTAAAATCTCTCAAATCCGTTGGAACAATGATTTCTTCTTCGAGTATAAACTTGGTACTGTCGTAATATAATAGGTTCTGTAAATCATTCTGGTCGCCAGTAGTATCATCAGAGGTATTTGAAACATAAGTGGCCATTTCAAAATTAGGGTTTATAGCTGTTCTAGTTATATTAAGAACAGTATTGGCACCAGTAATATTGTTAAGCTCGCAAACTAAAAACAAATCAGGTTGGTAGTCTGCCAATATAAACTCTAGGTCATCCTCGCGATTAGGTACGGCATCCTCAAGAGGGTAGTTGAGTAGATTATAGAACATGACCTTAAATGTCTCTTGTGCAGAAACATTTATACTGCTCACAAGGCAAACCGTTAAAAAACTTAGTATCTTCTTTTTCATAATTTGGGATGCAGTAGTAGTTTTCTAGAAATTAGGGCTTAAGCCATATTCCTTGTAGAAATCGTTGAGGATTTCTATAACTTCATCAGCTGTATCTACAAGATGAATTAAGTCTAAATCCTTAGGGCTAATGTTGTTATTGGCATTTAATAATGTGGTTTTTACCCAATCCATTAATCCGCCCCAAAATTCCGTTCCGACCAATATAATTGGGAAAGTTTCAATTTTATGGGTTTGTATAAGCGTCATGGCTTCAAAGAGCTCGTCCAAAGTCCCGAAACCTCCTGGCATCACCACAAAACCTTGGGAATACTTTACAAACATAACCTTGCGCACAAAGAAATAGTCAAAATCTAGGCTCTTGTCTCTGTCAATGTAAGGATTATCGTGCTGCTCAAAAGGTAGTTCAATATTTAGTCCCACTGAAGTACCTCCAGCTATATGTGCTCCTTTGTTACCAGCTTCCATAATACCTGGACCACCACCAGTGATAACTCCATAGCCATGCTCAACAATTTTTTGAGCCATTTCCTCAGCCAATTTGTAGTATTTATGGTCTGGTTTTGTACGTGCAGAACCGAATATAGAAACGCAAGGGCCTATTTTGCTTAGTTTCTCATAACCATTTACAAACTCACCCATAATCTTAAAAATAGCCCAAGAGTCGTTTGTTTTTATTTCGTTCCAGCCTTTATGTTTGCTTTCTTTTCTCATATTTAATAATTAAATGTCCTCTCAATATAAAAGCCATACGATAATATGGCTTTGTCTTCATTAACACCTCCAAATTTAAGCTAAAAAGAGAGAAATAGAAGTGAATTAACAAAAAAAAGCGCATGGAACTTAATCCATGCGCTTTAGTATTTTATGATTGTCTACTTTATAAAGGTTTTCTACCAGATATAATATTATACAATATTATGATTATGGCAATTACCAATAGAATGTGTATTAAGCCTCCAGTTCCAATTCCCGGAACTATGCCCAATAAACCTAATAACCATACAATAATTGCAATTACCGCTACTAGCCAAAGAATATTTTTCATAATGTTTAATGTATTTGTTAGTTTAATCTAATGTACACAATTAATAGCATATAATTGCGATGTTTGCATTAAATGGTTTAAGAAAATTAGTATTTAGGTTATTTTTTGCCTAAACACTGAGATTATTGCAGTTCTTTTCTTAAAAATTGAGCTGTATAGCTCTTTTTGTCTTTTATGATTTGCTCAGGCGTACCTTTAGCAACGACCTGTCCACCACCTTTTCCGCCTTCGTAGCCAATATCTATGATATAATCTACAGTTTTGATAACATCTAGGTTGTGTTCAATAATGAGAACGGTATTACCTTTGTCAACGAGTTTGTTGAGAACCTTCATTAACACTCTAATATCTTCAAAATGGAGGCCAGTGGTAGGCTCGTCTAAAATATAGAAGGTATTGCCTGTATCACGTTTACTTAATTCCGTCGCTAGCTTAATACGCTGAGCCTCGCCACCAGAAAGTGTGGTGCTCTGTTGCCCTAAAGTAATATATCCCAGTCCAACGTCTTTTATGGTTTTAAGTTTTCGGTATATTTTTGGAATATGCTCAAAGAAACTTACAGCTTCATTAATGGTCATATTCAACACATCGCTAATGGATTTACCTTTATATCTAATTTCTAAGGTTTCCCTATTAAAGCGCTTACCTTGGCAGGTTTCACACTCAACATAAACATCGGGTAAAAAATTCATTTCAATAACACGTAAGCCACCTCCTTGACAGGTTTCACAGCGGCCACCAGCCACATTAAAACTAAAACGACCAGGTTTGTAACCGCGTATCATCGCTTCAGGAATTTGTGCAAATAACTTACGGATTTCATCAAAAGTCTTGGTATAGGTGGCAGGATTGCTTCGTGGAGTTCTACCAATAGGAGATTGATTAATGTCAATCACCTTGTCAATATGCTCTAGACCTTTGATGCTCTTATAAGGCATTGGTCGTTTAACACCATTGAAGTAGTGTGCATTCATGATAGGGTAGAGCGTTTCGTTGATTAAGGTAGATTTACCGCTTCCTGAAACACCAGTAACACCAATCATTTTCCCTAAAGGAATCTCAACATCAACATCTTTTAGGTTGTTGCCTGTACAACCTTTAAGCACTATCTTTTTACCATTGCCTTTACGACGTTGTTTAGGGACTTCAATTGCTTTGGTGCCATTGAGGTAATCGGCAGTAAGGGTATGATGCTTCAATAGTTCTTTTGGTGTGCCTTCACTGATGATTTCACCACCATGTTTACCGGCAAAAGGGCCAATATCTATAACATGGTCTGCACGTTCTATCATATCCTTATCGTGCTCTACAACAATAACCGAATTGCCCACATCCCTCAGAGAAACCAAGGAATTGATCAGTTTTTCATTATCGCGCTGATGTAATCCAATGCTTGGTTCATCTAAAATATAAAGCACACCTACCAATTGCGAGCCAATCTGCGTTGCCAGTCGTATACGTTGCGCTTCACCACCAGACAAGGATTTAGAACTTCGGTTTAAGGATAGGTAGGTGAGCCCTACATCCAATAAAAACTGTACACGATTCTTTATTTCTTTAATAATCTCTGCTGAGATCTTCTGTTGTTTTTCTGAAAGTCTATCGTTCAATCCTTCTAACCATTCACCCAATTCTACCACATCCATTTTTACGAGGTCAGCAATACTCTTGCCATCTACTTTAAAGTAAAGGGACTCCTTACGCAGTCTAGAACCGTTACATACTGAACATTCTACCTTGTCCATATAATCTTTTGCCCAACGCACTAATGATGTTGAATTAGACTTATACTGACTTTCTATAAAATTAGCTACACCTTCAAAATCGATATTATACTCGCGCTTTACGCCCAAGGTCTTACTTTCTACCGAAAAGCTGTCCTTACCACCATATAGAATAACTTGTCTGGCTTCTTCGGGAATGTCTTTCCAGGCGTCATTTAAGGTGAAGTCAAAACGTTGTGCTATGGTATCAAACTGTTTAAAGATCCAGCTTTTCTTTTCTGGGCCATGTGGCGCCAAAGCTCCGCTTCTAATAGACAGTGTTTCATCAGGAACTAATTTCTTTTCATTCACAACATACAATTCACCAATACCATTACAGTTAGGGCATGCTCCTTTGGGTGAGTTGAACGAGAAGTTGTTAGGTTCTGGATTAGGATACGAAATACCAGACGATGGACACATTAAATTTCGGCTAAAATAGCGTGGCTCGTTAGTCTCTTGGTCAATCACCATCAGCACATCATCTCCATGATACATGGCTGTATTGATGGATTCCATCAAGCGCTTTTCGTTGTCTTGTGTGTTATCAATCTTTAGACGATCTATTACTATCTCTATATCGTGGGTTTTGTAGCGATCGAGCTTCATGCCTTTTTCAAGGTCTACAATCTCACCATCGGTACGGACTTTTACAAAACCTTGTTTGGAAATCTGTTCAAACAGTTCGCGGTAATGGCCTTTACGCGATCGGATAACAGGCGAGAGGATATTGATGCGCTTTCCGTTAAAGGCTTCGAGGATGAGGTCCTTGATCTGCTCATCGCTGTAGCTTACCATCTTTTCACCAGTCTCATAACTATAGGCATCCGCAGCTCTAGCGAATAATAGCCTCAAGAAGTCATAGATTTCTGTAATGGTGCCTACTGTAGAGCGTGGTGATTTGCTGGTTGTTTTTTGTTCTATGGCAATAACAGGCGACAGTCCATCAATCTTATCAACATCTGGGCGCTCTAGGCTACCCAAAAACTGACGTGCGTATGCCGAAAAGGTTTCAATATAGCGACGTTGCCCTTCGGCATAAATGGTATCGAAAGCCAATGACGATTTTCCACTACCAGACAGCCCAGTAATAACTACCAGTTGTTCTCTTGGTATGCTGACATCTATATTCTTAAGGTTGTGTACGCGTGCTCCTTTTACTTCAATGGACTCGTCGAAATGGCTCATAAATGGTGTTGCTCCTTCTTTTATTTTAGCAAAGGTTCTCCTGTGCCAAATTGGCTTCGGTGAACGAAGGTGCAAAGGTACAATATTTAGTTGTTAATTTAGTGTGAAGGTTTACTCCATAACCTATTAAGACTTGGAGCTATAACACAAAAAAAGCCTTGAATAATCAAGGCTTGGGTTTTTTCTGTTTCACAGCACAATTTATGCTTTTGTGGTCATCTCGCCTGCAGCAATGGATTTATCATAATTGGCTTTGACTTCGCTTACAAATCCAAAGAACTTAGAACCATCCTTTTTCTTAAGTATCACGTACGTGTTGTTGTTTTTGTCAGTAATAACTTCATCGACAACTACAGTATTACCGTGTACACTTTTATAATTGGCTACTTTACCACGTTTAGATAATATATTCAGTTTAGGGAACTTTATATAGTTGTAAGATGCTCCATCTTGGGCGTTAATAACAAGTTCATCACCAACTTTTGGTTCGGTCTGTGCACTTAGCATAAAACAAAATCCGAAAAATAATAGCGTAAAAAATAGTTTTTTCATAATTAAATCGGTTTATATTAAGAATGGTATAAAAATATTAAGAAAAACTGAATTTTGCAATGTCTTTAATGCTTTCTTAACATCTATGTTTATGGGCATTTTAGCTTCGTAATACCATGGGGTTTTTCGGTTAAACCCATGGAAAGGTAATACCTCACTTTAATCCATACCATCAAAGGTTGACTTTTTTGTAGGAAAAAACGTTGGTTGACACGGATATGACACGCTTATGACACGGGTTAGATATGGGATAGATATGCTTAAAATTGAGGTCTGAAATTTTTGGATTTGTAAATGCTTAATAATTTATAAGTAATTAATTTTACTATTTAATATGACAAAGCTGATTTGATAAGGTTGAGATTGTTGATATTTGGATACCTACATATTGTTTAAATGGTAATTAAAATTGTGCTGACCTGCTAAATGCAACGCTAAGGTTAGTGAAGTGTTAAATCATTGCTAAATCTTTGGTTTTAAAGGTGTTTGGGTCGTCCAAATAGCAATTGATACCGTACCTTTAGTAACACCAAATTGTATTTACTATGAAATTACTACATAAGTTAAAAAATAGCATATCAAGATTCCGGCGAGGATCATCTTCAAACAGTCAAGGCACTGAAGGTGCAAAACCTAAAAAATTGATTACAAAAGGGTTTTCTAAAGACGAAATTGCTTTTATGTTTATTTAGGTTGAGGCTTTTTTTTGAGGACTTTTTACCGTTGTAACAAGAGTGAGACTGCTTTTTTGATTAAAGGAAAGAAGAGGCAGATTGCTTCGTGCACTTCAACTGCGCTCAGTATGACACCTCGCGATGACGGTATATAGGTTAATAATGGTTCAATTGTCATTGGAAATGAAGCAGTCTCGTCAACATTACTGTCATTGCGAGGACAAAGGACGAAGCAATCTCATCAAAGAAAACGAAAACAATAAACAGATTGCTTCGTCGCTCATGCTTCGCTTCTCGCAGTGACATTCCAAATAGAAGTTAAGAAACAATAATGCACTTGAAATTCCGACGCAGTCGGAAACAACGATTTTCAGAAGTAATGAGCTATCAGTATGATTATTACCTCAATAAAGTGTTCTAAGACAATGTATATTGAGTAAAGAGGAACATCAATGTATTAGCGAGTGGTGCTTTAGCAACTTCCTATAAATCGTTAGGGCTTTTTGGTTCGTTTTTGGCCATTAAAAATGAACATATAAATAATTATTACATTTATATATAAAATGTTGATTAGAACAATACCAAAAAACAACTCCCTTACTGACGCCATACAAAAACTCATCCAAGCCATACTAAAAGCTTTAGGTCATAATACCACAAAAACCCGTATCTGGCACCAACACGTCGTACCCTACGAAGACGGTTGGGCCGTACGACGCGAAGGCAATCAACGTATTACCTCTAAACATCGAAAGCAGAGTACGGCCATACGCAAGGCGAAAACCATTGCCAAGCGCAAAAATGCGGATGTGGTTATCCATCGTGAGAGTGGTGGGATTCGGGATCGGATTAGTTATCGGGAGGAATGATAGAACCGTTATATTTTAATGTTACTGTTACTGCGAGGCAGGAGTCTTATAAATATTACTGTCATTCCGAGGAAGAATGACGAAGGAATCTCATGAGGGGTAACTTATGTAATAGACAGATCGCTTCGTGCGCTT
Source organism: Winogradskyella sp. MIT101101 (assembly GCF_047126865.1). Classification (NCBI taxonomy): domain Bacteria; kingdom Pseudomonadati; phylum Bacteroidota; class Flavobacteriia; order Flavobacteriales; family Flavobacteriaceae; genus Winogradskyella; species Winogradskyella sp. MIT101101. The sequence continues at coordinate 3,541,552 of NZ_CP138982.1, forward strand.
CGACTTGTTTCACAAGGTACTTTCAATGAAAATATATTTTCATTTCAGTAATGCTCAGGGCAGGCTATTACTTTTGTGTTTTTAATATTAATAGGATGTGTCACTGCGAGGCACGAAGCAGTCTTATGATGAGTAACGGACAGAATAATGAGACCTGCCTGCCGGCAGGCAGGTTGCCGCGCTCGTGCCTCGCTCGCAATGACATTTCTATTGGTGTTTTGTGCAATGACGGTTGTATTTGTGTGTGCCTCGCGATGACGGTTCATAGGGTAATTACTGTTCAATTGGTTTTTCTCGCAATAATAGAATCGTCACTGCGAAGAATGAGGCACGAGTGATGAAGCAGTCTCATGAAAAGTACGACATTATGGGTAGGTTACTTTTTTGATTAAAGGAAAGAAGATGCAGATCGCTTCGTTCACTTCGACTACACTTCGACTACACTTCGACTACGCTCAGTGACCACGCTCAGTGACCACGCTCAGTGTGACACCTCGCGATGACGGTTCCTAGGGTAATGACGGTTCTTTAATAACAAGAGTGAGACTGCTTTTTTGATTAACGGAAAGAAGAGGCAGATTGCTTCGTGCACTTCGACTACACTTCGGCTACACTTCGACTACGCTCAGTGACCACGCTCAGTGACCACGCTCAGTATGACACCTCGAGGTGACGGTTCATAGGGTAATGCCAAATATACCTTCTATTGGGTATGGTTTGCCGTGATGTCCATTCCTAATTTTGAACATCAGTTAACCCACACTCACGGATTATGAAAACTCTTTTAAGCATTTTACTCATAGGTTCATTCTTATTTGCCTCCTCCCAAAATGATTTTATGCCATTTTCCACAAAAGTTTTTTTGAAAAAGGATCCTGATTGGACGCAGCAGTTTTCTGCACCAGCGACTAGCTATTCTAAAACAGATGCTATTATCAATAACGCCGAAATCATTAAGACCTACTATAAGCCTGTGAAGGGTGCAACATCCATGCGGATTTATAATAAACGCCTCAAAATCCTTACGGAAGGTTTTGCGGATGTTTTGAGTAATTACAAGTTTGCATCACCCATAATAGCCATGGGCAAGGAATATTTATATCAGAAAGCCGAAGAAGCTGTTGAGGCGAAGGTAGCAGTCGAGAAATCCAAATTCAGGGATAATATTAAATCGGCATTTGATGCCAGTATTGCTCGGGAATTAAAGGCAAATCCTAATGTGTCTTTTGATGAGGCGGTTACTAATTTTTCAGAACAACTAGAACAGTTTTCCGAAGCTTTAAACCCAGAGGACTATGAGATTTTGGCGCCTATTGTAGATCAACAAAGTTTGAAGTACATTAAGGAGAATCGCGATTTCTTCGAAACTAAATTCAAGGCACAAAAGGATGATGTTGACGCGTTAGTGTCCAAAAGTCAAGAGGAACTATCCATGGCCTTTGATGCCAAAATGCAAAGCTTTGAGTACAGTGTTAAAGCCTTTGATAAAAAATTGCTCGAAGGCATTAAAGAGAATGCTGAGAGTTTGGCAAAATTCAATGCTGAGGTAGAACGCAAGTTTAAACAACTCGACCAGGATGTTAAGGATATGCGGTCTGATATTATGGAGAATGAAGTACAGATTGCTTCCAACAAAAAACAGATAGAAGCCAATAAAGGCAACATTGCCTTGATTTCGAAATTACAAGCCAAGAACGCTGATTTAATTAGTGACAATGCTTTTAAAATTGGAGTGATTACCGATGTGCTTTACGATAATGCAGACATTAATGGTAAGCTAAAGATTTTAGACCTAAAGTATAAAGGGGATACCAGTAATGAAGCTTATAAATCTGCCAAAAACACCTTAGAGAATATACAGACCATACAGACCTTTCAGAACTACCTGAACAATGCTGGTGATTTTGTTGAGCTGGGACAAAATTTGGGACTATCGGATAAGGATGCCCAAAATGCCAATAAAGCTATTGCCTTAGGAAATGTGCTCATTAATGGGACTATGGCATTTTATGGTAATCCTATGGCTGGCATCCAAGCTATTAATGGCGCTTTTGCGCTATTTGGTGGTGGAGGAGGAGGCGATCCTCAGTTTGATGCTATTATGGCTGAGTTTGCCAAAATCAACGCGAAGCTCGATGAGATGAACGAAAAGCTAGATGTCATCAACGAGAATATATTGGAACTGCGACAACTGAATGTGGATTTATTTATGGAAAACCAAAAGCGATTCACCAAGATTGATGAAAAACTCATCACCATAGAAAACAAACTAGACCGTATTACACAACTGTTTTATTCTTCAAAGGTTGAAGGCCTGAGGATTGAAAATGTTTCCACCTACAAAACCACTTACGATAGGGTTAGGCATGCCAGTACTTTAGACCAGCTGCGCACCATATACCAACAAAGTAACGAGTTTAAAACCATTGTAAAGATTGTGTACGACAACACCGTGTTTCAAAGCAGTATGAGTAAGCCATATTTACACTTCAATAGTTTTGATGCTGAGAACACTTGGGAAAATGATATATACCTACCTATGTTGCGAATGATAAGAGAAGTGTTTCCGAATATCAATATGAATGATTTAGAGCATTCCATAGTCAACTTAGAGGCTAATATGGCCATTCCGAGATTGAATACACTTTATGAGGAGGAAAACGTCTTTAAGCAGAACTTACCTGAGGCATTGGATGTTTTAATCTATCCGCAGTCGCTGTTAACCTTAACCGAGTTTGCGAGTTTGGTAGAGCCTTATCTTTATTTTTATGATTCGGATCATGGTGATAATTTCAACATTCCGGAAACAATCAGTATTAATCCTGTACTAAAAAACGAGAATACCAAGATTAAGTTTGAGCATATCCTTTTGGAAAACCGAAAGGCGATAGCGCAGACCAATATTATTTCAGGTGCTGTATTACTGCCATACTTTAAAAAGCATATCGTGGAGAAGGGTTTTAACGCCTCGCATAAATCTACCATTTACAAGCTGTTGCAATCAGATAATGTGTACCTAAAATTAAATCTCGCCAATTACATCATCAATACCGAACTCACTTTAGAAACGCAGATAGCGCAATTGTATGATGTCCTCAACCAAGCGGATTATGACAAGGCATTGCTAGCGGTAAACACCATTAATAAAGATTTCAATTTTGAGAATACCTACTTTAAGCTCAGTCTGGTAGGAAAAGCGCAGAACTATAGACCTGTACTCACCCTAAAGCCAAGGAATATTGGTGGTATAGATGCTTCAAAACAAGAGCTACACCTACCGTTGCCTTCCTTTGAGTATATCCTGGAGCAAAAGGTACTGTATCCGGAATACCTACAAGGTCTCCTAGAAAATGAAAACGTCCTCATTAATAAAATTGCCAAATACGACATTATTAATAAGGTAGGGCGGATAGAAAAATATAAGAATTATATCCATTTAAATTAAGCATTATGAAAACACTAAACACCATTGTATTGACCTTAGCCTGCCTGGCTTTGGTATCCTTTACGGTAAGCGAAACCAATACAGCACAAGCGAATTTTGAGGATGTTGGCATTATAAAGCAGTCGCTTCTTAAGCCCGTTCAGTTCAATAAAACCCAAGAGGGTACTTGGATCTTGTTAAACGGCCAAGCCATAGACCGAGGATCGGCACTCTATCAATTGTTAGGCGAGAACTTTGACCTCAACATCCTTACGAAAAAAGGGGATACTTATTATTTACCCAATGCGTCCGGTGCTTTTATAAGAAGCAGTAACGTTAATGGAGTCGGGTTGGATCCTGATAAAAACAGGTTGGTGGGTTCTGTACAGTCTAGTGAGGTCGGGCCACACCAACATAAGATAGATTACCCTTTAGAGCAGTCTCCTTGGGGTACCAATGTAATGCCAGACGGAGTCTGGGGACATTATCCGAACAGGGTTAATGCTGGTTTTAGCCAGGGAAGAGGTAGTAAAACCAACACCAAGACCTTAACCACTAAGGAAACGCGTCCTGTAAATATTACGATGTACACCTATATAAAAATTGACAACTAATTTTTTTTCCTACCTTTAAGGAGGTTTTAATGTACCGCCTCCTTAACGGTATAGGGCCACATAATTCGTTGTTGACTGCACGGAACTGTAAATTTACCCAGTGTTGGGTATAGACAGCTTTGGTGCTTATTGTTATATTTAAACTATTAACCAACTAAACTATACGGATTATGAAAATTAAATTATCATCTCTTATCTTATTATTCATTGTAGGATTACTTCAAGCACAGACTGATCAAATATTGCAAGACAAAGTCTATCGATTTAAATTTGGAACGGAAATTACCGAGTGCAAGGCTGATGGTAAACCTATTTTGATAGTGGCAACAGGAGCACCTGCCGGAGCGGCACCTAGCGTTCCTAAGACAAAGATTGCAGAAAAGGACTGGAAATTTGAAATTGATAAAGTACTGGGTGATAAAATCGTTATTACCTTTATTAACTGGAAAAATGATAATGAAGAGAGTCTCTTGTTAACGCAACGCAATAATAATTTTGTCCTTGATGATAATAATGATAGAAGATATTTTTTCCTTTCGAAAGACGACTTAAAAAGTTATGCAGAAGTCGTACCAGCTTTTATAACTATTGAATTTGGTACTGTTACCATCCCTATAAAAATTAGACCAGGTAATGGTGATAATGTTCCTTTGGATTTTTATGGCAATTTTAATGCTGGAGTTGGATTGAATTTCAAAATTAATAAGTTCGCCAGTCTATATTCAGGAATAAGTATTACTTCCGTTCCTGTGGATAGCGAGACTACCAATGGCAATATTACTTCCGCTACCAATGCGGCAGCGTTAACGCCAACTCTTGGTCTTATTAAAGAAGTGGGTAAAGTGCAGGTAGGGGTTTTTGCTGGTTTTGATTTTCTGTCGCGCGAATTGGGCAAAAACTGGATTTACCAAGGTAGACGTTGGTTTGGTATTGGAGTAGGGTTTAATATTTTTAGTGTAAGTTCTGGTAAAGAGAATGCGGATCCTCAATAATTATTTTAGGTTAAATGAAGAGACCTGCCTGCCGGCAGGCAGGTCTCATTCTTGTGTCCGTTACCATTTATAAGATTGCTTTGTCGCTTACTTCGGCAAGCTCAGCACATCGCATGCTTCGCTTCTCGCAATGACGTTTCAATTTGTGTGTCTTGCAATGACCCTTCGACTGCACTTCGACTGCACTTCGACTACGTTCAGTGACCACGCTTGGACTGCACTTCGACTACGCTCAGTGACCACGCTCAGTGTGACACCTGGCAATAAGCCTTGCAGTGACGTTTAATATAGCAGTTAAGAAACCATAATGCACTTGAAATTCCGACACAGTCGGAAACAACGATTTTCAGAAGTAACGAGCTAATAGTATAGTTATTACCTCAATAAAGTAGTGAAAGACAGTGCCTATTGAGTAAAAGGAACATCAATGTATTAGCGAGAGGTGCTTTAGCAACTTCCTATAAATCGTTAGGGCTTTTTGGTTCGTTTTTGGCCATTAAAAATGAACATATAAATAATTATTACATTTATATATAAAATGTTGATTAGAACAATGCCCAAAAACAACTCCCTTACCGACGCTATACAAAAACTCATTCAAGCCATACTAAAAGCTTTAGGTCATAACACCACAAAAACCCGTACCTGGCACCAACACGTCGTACCCTACGAAGACGGTTGGGCCGTACGACGCGAAGGCAATCAACGTATCACCTCTAAACATCGAAAACAGAGCACCGCCATACGCAAGGCGAAAACCATTGCCAAGCGTAAAAATGCGGATGTGGTTATCCATCGTGAGAGTGGTGGGATTCGGGATCGGATTAGTTATCGGGAGGATTGATGAAACCGTTGTATTTTAATTCTATCGTCACTGCGAGGCTTGAGCCTGTGCTGAGCGTAGCCGAAGTAAAGTAGTCTCATCATGATTACTGTCATTGCGAGGCCTGTTGCGAGGCACGAAGCAAACTAGGACGAAGGAATCTTATCAAAGGAAACGAAAACATTGAGCAGATTGCTTCGTCGCTCGTACCTCACTTCTCGCAATGACGTTTCGATTTGTGTTTCTTGCAGTGACCACAGACATATTAATTAAAGAAACGCGTGATGAGAAAAGCCATGTAAACTCTTATCCATCTCAATTTCTTTTAAAAATAAAATAGGATAAAACCTTATTAAACTGTAACATTTTGAAATTTTACAGCTCATTATATATAATCAATCAATCCAACTCAAATGAAAAAATTACTATTACTCTTCGTATGTAGCTTTATGCTACACGCTACTGCACAGTCTACATTAACTGCCAGTCAATGGCAAGACGACCTTAAGTTTCTACAAGAAACCGTTCATAAAGATTATCCGTTTCTGTTTAAAAAAACCACTACTGAAGAATTTGACGCTGCCGTGGCACAGCTCAATAAAGACATTCCAAATCTACAAGATCACGAGATCGTTGTTGGGTTGTCAAAAATCATAGCCCTTTTTAAGTATGGCCATACCGATATTAGTTTTAGTCACGAACCCTTCGCGTTTAGATATCTGCCATTTAATCTGTACCAGTTTAACGATGGTGTTTATATACAGGGCACACACAAAGACCATAAGGAAGCCCTTGGCGCCAAAGTCATAGCTGTAGAAGGGATGCCAATTGATAAGGCTTTGAAAACGATTTATCCTGTGGTGAATGCTGAGAATTCACAATACTTTAAAGCTTTCGGGATTAATTATCTGAAATTTCCGGAAGTCTTGCATGCTACTGGGATGACTTCAGAATTAAAAGAAACGATTACGCTCACACTTTTGAAAGAAGGAACAACCTTTACACACCAGTTTACAGCAATGCCAAAAGGCGAAAGACCGCCAGTAAGTTATAGTCTTATGCAAACGGAAGGAGATTGGCTAGAGGCCAGAGACCAATCCCAAACTCCACACTATTTAAAACATCTGGACAAGCGCTATTATTTTGAGTTTCTAGAAGATTCTAAAACCGTGTATGTACGCCAGAGTTCTGTGTTTCACGATCCGTCGGAAGATATTACCAGCTTTTACAACAGGGTGTTCGATTTTATTGACAACAATGATGTAGAACGCTTGGTCATCGATGTGCGCTTAAACGGAGGTGGCAATAATTTTAACAATAAGGATGTGATTACTGGCATCATTCAATCTGAAAAAATTAACCAAATCGGGAAGTTCTTTGTGATTCTGGGTCGACGCACGTTTTCGGCCTGTCAGAATTTAGTCAACGAAATGGATAATTATACCAATGCCATTTTTATAGGAGAGCCAACAGCTGAGAACATCAACTTTTATGGAGATAACCATACGTTAGCTTTGCCAAATTCTGGCATACCCATCTATCTGTCTTGGGCGTGGTGGCAAGACAAACCTCAGTGGTTAGACGGCCCTTGGTTGGCACCTCACGTAGCTGTGGATATGAGTTATGAAGACTACAGCACCAATACCGATCCTGTTTTAAAGACAGCATTAGAGTTCAATGCCGACAATTTTGTTGTGGACCCTATGCAATTTATGACGGAATTATATCAGAAGGGAGAAGCTGAAAAACTGATGATAGAAACCAAACGCATGGTTGCCGATCCACGCTACAAGTTTTTCGATTTTGAAACGGAGTTAAATAAAACAGGCTATAACATCTTACGACGTGGTAATGCAAAAGAAGCGATTGCGGTCTTTGATTTTGTGACCCAAATTTTCCCCGATTCTGCCAACGCTTGGGACAGTTTGGCCGAAGGCTACCTTAAAGCAGGGGATAAGGACAAGGCCAAAGCTTATTACAGCAAAGCCCTACAGATGGATCCCGATGGACCAACGGGACGCAATGCTACAGAAATGCTTCGAGTTATAGCGGAAGGGCATTGATATGGTCTGAAGCGTTGTAACATTATCATGACTGTCATTCCGAGGAAGAATGACGAAGGAATCTTTTGAGTTATAGCGGACATAAGAATGGGATTGTTTTTTTGGTTAAAGGGAAGAAGAGAGAGATCGCTTCGTGCACTTCGACTGCGCTCAGTATGACACCTCGCGATGACGGTTCAAAGGGCTATGACGGTTCATAGGGTAATAAGGACCAAAAAAATCCCTTACGGTAAAACCATATCACATTTAATCCCTTTTACGATATAAACCCACTACCTTTAAACCAAAATAAAAAGACAACCAATCTATGGAAATAAAACTAGCAGTACTAATAGATGGTGATAATATCCCATCAGCATACGTTAAAGAAATGATGGAGGAAATTGCTAAATACGGCAACCCAACCATAAAACGTATTTATGGAGATTGGACCAAGCCCCATTTATCTAAATGGAAAAACATGTTGCTCGAAAATGCTATTACTCCAATACAACAATATGGGTATACCACTGGTAAAAACGCCACCGATTCGGCCATGATCATCGATGCTATGGATATTCTGTATTCAGAAAAGGTCAATGGCTTTTGTTTGGTCTCTAGTGACAGCGATTTTACACGTTTGGCAACCCGTTTGCGAGAAGCAGGGATGCAAGTTTACGGCATTGGTGAAAAGAAGACACCGAGCCCATTTATAGTGGCTTGCGATAAGTTTATCTATATTGAAATTCTTAAGAACCAAGCCGAAGAAAGCGCCCTGGAAACGACAAAAAAATCTAAAGCTTCCAAAAGTAAATACGACAGTGTCACCCAAAAAGATATCAGGCTCATTGCATCGACTATAGAAGATGTTGCCGATGATGATGGTTGGGCGTTTTTAGGAGATGTGGGCAGTTTGTTGCAGAAGAAACAGCCTAATTTTGATTCTAGAAACTATGGTTTTATGAAATTAACCCCTTTGATCAATTCTATTTCCGATTTTGAAATTGAAAGACGTGAAGATTCAAAAGGTCATAAAAAGCTCATTTTTGTAAAGATTAAAGACGTAACATCTAAGAGTAGGAGGCGTTAATGTAAAGTTGGGTAGTAAGCACCATGCTTTTGTTTTAAAGGACATCAGAGGGTGAAACTAGGCTGAAAGATAAGACCATACCTTCAACCACTGAGTTCCGTATCACGTACGGAATCACAAATCATGAAAGCAGAAAGACAAGAAGTAAATCAAACAATAAAATGTAAGAAAACGATCTATTTTTATGTATTACATCAATACTAGATGTATTTGAGTTAATTTTCATACTAGTAAGTCTGTAAATTTGAGAGGCATTAATGTATATGCAATCTAAATTCGAACACCATGATAGGAAAAGGAACTTTAGTACAGTGGCAATCCAATCGTAAACCTGCTAAAGGTTTGGTTAAGGACTATTATAAATTTAAGTCTAAGGATTGGGCGGATAAATATAACTATGCGTATCTCATTGAAAAACCAAATCAAAAGTACGTTCTAAAGTTATCCTCGGATGTGTTTCTCGCCGAAGAGCAATAGGTTGCAAAAAAAGATTAACCTCAATTACTAATTAATCCTAACATTAACAACTATGAAAACTACAAACTCCATAGAATATTCTAAAAAAGACTACCGGATAGGACAATCTGTAGAGAAGTTAAATGCTTGGAAACCTACACTATATTATATCTGCGGAATTATTATGCTTATTGGTTTTATAGCTGTCATTGGCTATATGATTTACTGTGCCATTAATGCATCATAGGTTTTACGCTAATAGCTACAGAATATCCTAAAGCAGAATTTTCTATATGATAAAGTTAGTAACAGCGCTACCTTTTACTTACCATTAATTTATATTGTTAAAATCAAATGCTCTGAAGTATCAGGGCATTTTTTATAAATCTCAGATAATCTTAATCCCAATTGAGGACTGCTTTTTGTTCTGAACATGCAGTATCCAATGGTTTAGTGGGTACGTCTAAAAATGCTTTGGCCAAATTAAAAAAGCAATTATTAATAGGCACATGACCGTTATTCTTAAAAATAACATGCTGACTGTTTTTTAACCCTTTGGCAACCGTATTGCCATTTGAAGGTGGTGTCACAGGGTCAAACTCTCCACTCACCAATAACGTAGGTATTGATGATGTAATCGTAGCCATGGTATTTGATGCTACAGGTACACTGTACCAAGACGATATAACTTCAGGATCTGCTGAAAACAAACTGAGTCCCGTATCGCTAAAAATCTCATGTTTACTATCGGCATCAAGTTTACCTTGATTGTCAAACCTGCCTTCATCAGCCGTCATTATAGCATAATACACGGCAAGATTAATAAGAGTAATCCTTGGAACAAAAAGTGTGGTGACGCTACTTATATAGTCGAGATCACGTTGCTCTAGCGCCTTTATGAACTCAGGAATGCGTTCAATAGTATCATCTCTATACAGCATTTGGTGCATAAACAGCAACACATCTTGCTGATTAATAATGAAAGGAGTGCCCTGTACATCAATGGAAATAGGATTGTTTTTTAGGTCTGAATACATAGCTAGAAAAGTAGCTTTTAATTCAGGATATTTTGAATGGCAATCTGGAGAAGCTGTACAACGTTCGAACAGCAGATTAAGTGAGTTGTTGAAATTAGAAAACAAGGCATCATACATGCGCAGTTCTAGTGGAAATAAACCTGAGAGCACAGCTGATCTTACTTTGGCAGGGTAGAGTTCCATGTATTTAAGCCCTAAGCGTGTACCGTAAGAGCCACCAAAAAGATTCAGTGTTTTATAGCCCAAATATTGTCTTAATGCTTCTAGATCCTTGGCATTGGTTGTTGTACTGAATTGTCTTCCATCGGTTTTAATGCGTTTAATACAGGGTAGGACACTGGCTTTTAATTGAGATATTTCGTCGTCAATAGTTAGGTCTGCAGCCATAATCTCTAATAGTTTAAGGTTGAGGCCTGGGCACAGTTCTTCTGAAAAACCTACTCCACGCTGATCGAAAAGAATGAAATCGCGGTCAGTATCAAATTGCAACTGGCTATAGATATTAGCTAAACTGAGGACGCTACCGCCTGGACCTCCTTGTAAAAATATTACAGGGTCATCTTTTCTTTGCTCACTTTTTGAAGTAATCACTAAATAACCCAGCCTTGTCGTTTCTGAGTTACTTGCATCCCAATTCCGTGGCACCTCTACAAAACCGCACTGATCTTCGGGTTGGTGATTAGTGTAAGGAAAAGGACAGTTGTGATTGGATTGCGATTGGCAACTTATAAATACCAAGGAGACCAATAATGAAAGTATAAGCGTACGCATGATTATGATTGATTAATTAGCGTTTTCAAATTAGTTAAAAAAAGATTGTGACGCTTAAGAATTAACAAAATTATAATTGGACGGTTTAAGCGATATTGTATATTTTAGTCCTCAGAAGTATTGTTAAATTTAAATAGATATCTGCCGAAACTTATCTTTAAGATAGATGAAAGGCGGGAAGAACAGAAAAGATGAAACTACTAGGTATAGGATCGAGAATCAATCACGCAGAACACGGAAAAGGAGTGGTGACCAATGTCACCTCAAAACACTATTGGGTAACCTTTATAGACAAAGGTTTAGAAACTCTAGAATTGGACGATGAATTTGAAGTGATAGAAGCCGCAGAGGATGATGTGGATACCGTAAGCTTTTATGAAGTAGAAAAGAGCCTTAGGGATATTTTAAAGAAATGGTCCGATGTCTCTGAAGTTATATCCATAGCAGACAAATGGAAAGGCGGTAAGCTGATTATGCAACCCGGTGATGAGAATTTAAAGGCTAGTGAGCTGCCTATTGACAAATTCTTTCATAAAATTACTATGGTGCGAGATCGTCTCCGTGTAATGGAACAAAAAATCAATTCCAGTAATTTAGATGAACAGGAAAAGATTGATCTACAGCAATATATTACCAGAAGCTATGGTAGCTTAACGAGTTTTAATGTGTTGTTTAAGTTGAAGTCTCAGCAGTTTGTTGGGCAACGGTCTAAATAATAATTGAACGTTATTGCGATCACCTTTTGTGAGGAACGAAGCAAACTAGGGCGAGGCAATTTTTTTAAAGCTATAGAATATTGGTAAAAAGTGATCTGCATGCCGACAGAGAGATTGCCGCGCTTTGCTCGCAATGACGGTACATTAATGAGTTATGTTACAAATCCAAACCTCTTACGTCTCCCATTTCTAAACCAAAAAATAACAGCTTGTGAAAGGTTGGCAATACCGCACCGCTTTCTGTTTTTATCCAATTCTCCCAAGTGGCTTCCAAACCTCCAATAGGTAAAATATCTACCCACATTTGATAGCTTTTAGGTTTACCGGTTTCATCTAAATGCCATAAATAGGAATCACCTGGTGTGCTACCTCCTGAGGTATAGGTTACTAAAAGCGCTTTCTCGCCATCTTCCGTTTTCACCAATCGGCGTTCGGTGCCTTTATCAAAGACTTTATAGGGTGCGACTAGCCAAAAGGAATCGTTATTAAAATAATGCTGGGCTTGTTGGATGTAATCCTGTTTTTCGGAACCATTATATTCTAGCTCACCGGCAAATACCTTAGAGTTATCGTGATGGGCTAAATCTAAGATCACGGTTATCGCATCCCAAGATACTTCCACGGTGTTGTCGGTCTTGTACCACTTGTAATGGTGAGCTCTTCTAAAGGTCCATTCGATGTAATCGGTATTGAGGTAAGCTTCTTCGTTTAAGGCTTCTAGCATTTGTGTGGCAAGCGCATCGGCTTGCGTGCCTTGCGCACCTGTTGGTAGGTCTTCGTTGTATTTTAAGTATATAAACCCGAAGAATAGGAGTGAAGGGAGGGTGAAGAAGATGATGATACCTCCTATGATTTTTAGTATGCGTTTTGATTTTTTTGGTTTGGCCATATTGTTTCTATTCATTTTGTCTTCGTTGATTTTTATTTGTACTTTTTTATGACTAAAAAAGATACCAAAAAAGTCTTTTGCTGTCGAAGGTATTTTTAATAGCACTTTGGGTGCTCTTAAAACCATAATCAAAATCCTAAATAGCGTCCAAGGCTTCCGCTATTTTTAACGGATTTTGATTATATATACTGCCGACAGCGGGTTCCGACGTCACTTCGACAGGCTCAGCACAAGTGTCGGAATTTCAAGTGCATTATTGGTTTGAGTTTGTTTTACAAGGTAAATAACTACTTTCAAGATACTCTATATCTATGTTCCTTTAATTATTAAATAAGTGTCATGCTGAATTTATTTCAGCATCTTATAGTTTTTGATATCCTTTGGTTCTAATTATTCATTTTGTTTTTATCATTCATTAAAATTTTAGGGGCATTGCGAGGAAAGAGGAACGATTGACGCGGCAATCTGTTTGTTCTTTATGAGATTGCTTCACTTCCACCTTCGCTGAAGCTTCGGTGGACGAGTTGTTCGCAATGACGGTTTTATTTAGTTTGTCAACTTTTCTTTTATTCCCTCCGCCAAAACATGCGCAGCCTCAGGATGATTCCTAAACCAAAGCTCAGGCTCAATAATTTCTAGCTCCGCTAAGGCGATGTGGCCATGGTTATCATTAAAGATATCCACTCTGGCATATAAAGGTAATTCTTTACAGGCCTTTACCGTGTCTATCGCAAATTGAATTTCTTCTTTAGTAGGAGTATAGTCTTGTACTGTCCCACCAAAATCATCTTGAACCCTAAAATCACCTGCTTTGGCTTTCTTCAATACGGCATGGGTAAACTGTCCGTTGAACACCATCATGGACACTTCTCCTTCAGACACGATGTTATGCTGAAACGGCTGTAGCATCATGGCTTCATCTTTTATTAATTCAGCAAAAATCGATTCATGATCAGCAATGTTTTCAGGATTCAATTTATAGGTATGTCTTGCTGCACCAGAAATGCATGGTTTTAAAACGGTGTCTTTCCAATTCACGTCCGCATGTAGTTCCTTTAAGGTTTTATTGGATCCTTTTTCTATAAATAGGGTTTCAGCGATATGAACTCCATTGTGTTTGAGGTCTCGGAGATAGTGTTTGTCAATATTCCAGCGAATCAAGGCTTCGGAATTGATTAATGTGGTGACTTTGGAAACGTCATTCAACCATGTTGAAAACTTTGGGAAATCATCAAAATAATCCCAAGTCGTTCTAAATAGCACAGCTTTGGTTGACGACCAATCGAAACTAGGATCGCTCCAGGCTAAGCGGATGACGTTTAGGCCTAATTGCCCTAAGGCGTTGGCAACGAGTGCATCTTCTGTAAGGACGTTTTTAGTGTAATCGTCTATGGTGGTTGGGTTGGCGTGTTTTTGGTCGGTTAGGATGACGATGTCGTATTTGGTCATAGTTAATTTATAAAGCGAAAATTTTAATTTGTTCATTTTGTATTCGTCCATATTCATTGTTTAAGAACTCATGATGTGCTGCGCAGTTCTTGACACAAAACGAACCAAAAAGTCAAAACGATTTGTTGGGAAATTACTCGTTGATTTCTATTTGTTAAATAGGTACTCATGAATGCTACACATTTGCTAAAGCACCATTCGCCAATGCATTGAAATTTATGTATCCAAAATTAAATTATACTTTCAATACTAGATTCAATTTATAATAAAATTTATTGCTCATTATTTCTGAAAATCGTTGCTTCCGACGTTACTTCGACAGGCTCAGCACAAGTGTCGGAATTTCAAGTACATTATTGGTTTAAGAATTTTTATATCATTGCGAGCGAAGTATGAACGTGGCCATCACTTTAATTTAAGCAGATTGCCGCGACTCCGAATATATTCGGAATGCTCGCAATGAAAGTTTAATTATTATCAATGACAGTTAGAATTTAATTATCAGACTTATAACCCTCAGGGCGTTTCCAGCGTACAGGAGCTTTTGGCTCTGGCTGTAACTCAAACTCGTTGCCTTTTAATAATCTTAAGGCTTCTTGTACGGCACGCTCTAATTGTGGGTCATTACCTTTTGTGGTTTCTTTAGGATGCTGAATTACTTCAATATCTGGCGCTACACCTTCACCTTCTACAGCCCATTCGCCATCGACATCATAAAAGCCACCTCGAGGTGCGACCATACGTCCTCCGTCAATAAAACGCGGTGTATCCCAAGTCCCGACAAGGCCTCCCCAAGTTTTTGTACCGATTAATGGGCCGAGGTCTTTCATCTTAAACATATACGGCAATAAATCACCACCAGAACCTGCACGCTCGTTTATGATCATTACTTTCGGTCCCCAAATTCCGGCAATAGGAGTCGTCCAAGGGCGCTTGTCACCAGCTTTACTGTTAAAATAGCCAAAGAGTTCGCGCGACATAATATCTATCATGTAATCTGCCGCAGAACCACCACCATTGTTGCGCTCGTCAATCACGACACCTTTTTTATCTTGTTGTGAGAAGTAATATCTGTTGAACGAGGTAAAGCCACCACCACCTGTGTTAGGCACATAGACGTAAGCGAGTTTACCATTGGACATTTCATCCACCTTTCTGCGATTGTCCTCAACCCATTCTACGGATCTTAGACCACGCTCATTACTTACAGGTTTTACTAAAACGGTTCTAGCATTGGTCATTGACGGTTGACTGTTTACCGTAATATTGATTTCCCTTCCGGCAGTTTGCTCTAAAAGCTCATACGGATTAGTATCGGCCGTTAGCGTTTTGCCATTAATGGCCAATAGGTAATCGCCTTCGTTGACATCAATTCCAGGTTGTGCTAATGGCGCTTTTATATTTGGATTCCAACGTTCTCCCGTATAAATAGTCTTGATTTTATAATGATTGTTGGACACTTCAAAATCAGCACCCAATAACCCTACAGGAACAAAATCCACATCTGGAAAATCGCCACCAGACACATACGAATGCCCAACAGCAACCTCACCACTCATAATGTCAATCACATAGTTAAGGTCAGTTCTATGGCGCACATGGTCAATCCATGGTGAGTACCACTCGTAAACATCGTCCCAAGGTGCACCGTGTACATTGTCCACATAAAGGAAATCACGCATATAACGCCAGCCTTCCTTAAAGATTTGATGTGCTTCTGCCTTAGGATCTAGCTTAATTTTTATGTTGGTTTTGAGGTTGTCCTTTCCAGGTTTTGGAGGTGCAGCCGCATTGGTCAATACCCAATTTCTATTTTGAAATAATAGGATTGAATTTCTATCTTCTGACGCTACCATTTGGGTGACACCGTCTGCAAAATCCTTGGCTTTACCTTCGTTGAGGTCATAGGTATGTACTTTGAATCCGTTTTCATTCGGAATCGCTTCAGCCACAAACACGGTCTTTTTTGGTGCCTTTAATAAGGCCACATAATTTCTTGGTGGCATTTCCAAGGCAACGGCTCTGTCAAAAATTCCTGCTTCATCAATGGTGACCGTAACACCATTGGACTTGTCTTTGTCATCGTCTTTATCCTTGTCTTTATCTTTTTTGTCATCACCTTCATCTTTAGACGCACTATCTTCCATATCACTTTTAGGTAGGTTAGGTGCTTTATCCTTAGCACTTAAAACAACAGCGTATAAACTTCTGGTAAGATTAGCTGCAGGATCATAATTACTCATGTCCAACCAACCACTTTGTAAACCATAATTGGTACTTGCCAAGGTGTAAAGGTACTTACCGTTGGCATCCCAAACAGGAGAGATGGCATCTGCTATAGGATCTGTGATTTGAATGATTTTCTTTGAGTCAATATTATAAGCGAAAATGGCCTTAAAGTGACTTTCTTGTTGTTTGGCATAAGCAATCCACTTGCTGTCTGGTGACCACACTGGATTCATGGAACGGTTAGGATGTGCATAACGATCTGTATCTACTTTGGTGGTCTTTTTTTGAGTCTAGGTTGACGATCCAAATGTTGTAATGCGTGTCTGTATAGGCAATGTGCTTTCCGTCTGGTGACCAATCGGGTTGAAAGTAGAAGGTCGGGTTTGGTAACTTTATAGCTTCCGTATTCTGACCATTTTGGTCGGCTAACATTAATTGGTACTCACCACCTTTATCAGAAAACCAAGCTATTTTATCACCCTTTGGTGACCATATAGGATTTCTGTCCGCCACACCTGGTGAATTGGTGATGTTTTTCCAGGTCCCATGTTCTTTTGGAACGGTGAAGATTTCACCTCTATGTTCAAAAATGGCACGCTTCCCTTTTGGTGAAAGGTTAGGATTCGATAACTGGGAAGCTGAAACATTATCCCATTTGGTGCGGTAGAAGTTTAAATCGGCATTAACATCAATATTCAGCTGATTGGTGTTACCTGTACTAGGATTATAAACATGAAGATATCCTCCTTGCTCATAAACAATCTTATTGGCACTCGCATCTAGGCTTTTTACATCGAATTTTTTATGAAAGGTGATTTGCTTTTCTTCCTTAGTTGAAGGGTCAAACGACCAGATATTCATAGTATAGTCGCGCTCTGACATAAAATACACCTTGCCATCTAACCAAACCGGGTCTAAATGGCGTTCGCCTGTAGGCTGTGAGGTTCTAATGAGTTCCTTGGTTTTCATATCCACCACCCAAATTGGCATGGCTTGTCCACCACGATAGTTTCTCCATTCGGCATCCCAACCTGTTATTGGTGTGTATGCTAAATGCTTACCATCTGGTGATAGTTCGCCATAGGCTGCTCTTGGAATATCTAAAGCTTCTGGTAACCCTCCATTGGTGGATACCGTAAAGAATTTATTGGTCATGGTCGGCTGTGCCTCTCTACTAGAGCGAAATAAGACCTTGCCTTCTGGAGTCCAACCTTGTACATAATCACCACTAGGATGATAGGTCAATCGTTTGGGTTCACCACCTTCTGATGGAATAACAAATACATCTACGTTGCCATCGTATTGTGCGGTAAAGGCAATGTGTTTACCATCGCTAGAAAAATGTGGATTGGATTCGTAGCCCTCATCACTGGTGAGTCTAATGGCAGCGCCTCCTTTAACAGATGCTTTCCAGAGATCGTTGGCATATACAAAGACGACATCGTCTCCGTGTAGTGTAGGTTGTCTTAATAATTGTGTGCCTTGAGAAAAGGTAAATAATGAATAGCAGAATGCTAGTGTAATGATAAGTTGTCGCATATCAGTTGGTTTTAATATGTTGGTTTGGTTTGAATATATCAGTAGCTATAAATATACGATTTGCGTATCTAGAATTTTAGAAAACAATGTTAAAAACATTAGATACCTTCATTTTGCCTTGATGCAAAACGAAGCAAAAAATCAAAACGATTTGTTAGGAAATTGCCAAGGCACCATTCGCTGATACATTAATAATTTAAAGATACTTATAAAGCTATAGCTTCGATCCTAGTGTTAATTATTGAAGAATGATTATAGCTCATTATTTCTGAAAATCGTTGCTTCCGACTTTGTCGGAATTTCAAGTACGATTGTAGTTTGGATTATTTTATATCATTAGCCAAAGTGATAATAAATTCAGCAATGACAGAGAGCTAAAACCCAACAGCGGTATCATCGCCACGGTAGTCTGCACCACCTTCTAGACTGCCATCATCTAAAACAAGGATGGCCTCCACACGTGCTGTAATTGGCGCAGCTTCCTCATCAATGTCGTAGCCTTTGGCTTCGAGTTGTTGTTTGAGTTCATCTGAAAATAAATCGACTTCCATGCGGATATTGTCTGGTAACCATTGATGATGCAGTCGTGGTGCATCCACAGCTTGTTGCATGGTCATATCAAATTCAACCACATTTAAAATCGTTTGTAATACTGAGGTTATGATGGTTGAGCCACCTGGTGTGCCTAACACCATAAAGAGTTCTCCATCTTTTTCAACAATGGTTGGTGTCATAGCGCTTAGCATACGTTTTTCTGGAGCAATACTATTGGCTTCTCCACCAATAAGTCCATAGATATTAGGTTCGCCGGGTTTACTGCTAAAATCGTCCATTTCATTATTGAGGAAAAATCCAAGGTCTTCTGCGAATAGTTTTGAGCCATAACCACTGTTTAGGGTTGTGGTGACCGAAACGGCATTGCCATAGGAATCCACAATGGAGTAGTGGGTGGTTTCTTCACTTTCGTAACCTAGGATTTTGCCATGCGAAATAGAATCCGATGGTGTCGGCTGTTCAAAAGAGAAGTCTTTCATGCGATTACTTAAATATACATCGCTCAAAAGCGTTTGCGTTGGTATATCCACAAAATCCGGATCTCCCAAAAAGTAGCTTCTGTCGGCATAGGCTCTGCGTTCGGCTTCAACCATTACCTGAATGCTTTTTAAGGAATTGTGTCCATAGGAATTTAGGTCAAAGGGCTCCATCATTTTCATGATTTGTGCCAAACACAAACCACCACTCGATGGTGGCGACATGGAAATGATATTGTAGTCCTTATAATCAAACGTCACAGGGTCTCGCCATTTGGCTTCATAGCGCTCTAAATCCTCAAGAGTCATTATGGTACCTTTTTCCTCGAGATAACTAATGAGTTGTTTTGCTGTTTCTCCTTTATAAAATTCATCACGTCCGTTTTTAGCGATTCGTTTTAAGGTATTGGCAAGGGCCACATTTTTTAAGGTGTCTTTCGGTAGTACATTTTTATTGAATAGAATCTCTTTGCCATTAACGGCTCTGATGATGCTGTCATAATCCTGAAGTTTAAGATGTTGCTTTTCAGTCACCGCAAAACCGTTTTCTGCTAAGGCTATTACAGGTTGCAATAAATCTTCAATAGGAAGTGTGCCAAACTTTTCGTGTGCCGCAAAAATGCCAGCAATGGTTCCAGGGACACCAACCGCATGTACACCCACTGTGCTTTTATCTTTTATGATGTTGCTTTCCTCATCCAGATACATGGTTTTACTCGCTGCCAATGGTGCTTTTTCCCTATAATCCAATGCACCAATTTCTCCATCCGCTAAACGATACACCATAAATCCACCACCACCCAAGTTTCCTGCATAAGGATACACTACAGCGAGTGCCATTTCTGTGGCAAACATGGCATCAAAGGCATTGCCTCCTTGCTTGAGAATATCTGCTCCAACCTTAGAGGCTTCTTCACGCGCCGTGACTACCATGGCGTTTTTGGTAATTAATCCTCTGTTGTCCTCTTTTGTTGAAGATGGTGAGATTTCATTCTTACAACTCGTAAGACTTAGGAGAAGTGTGAGAAGTATAAAGCAATGTTTCATAGGTTATGTAGCTTTTCAATTTCTATGCGTTTTTTAGTGCTGAAGGCTATGAGTTCAGCAAAGAACTCCGTGAAATCTTTTTCAAAATCTTCGTAGTGCTCTTGTAACTCCTTAGTGGCATTATTCATTCTAGAGATGCCCTTTGTTCGGCGATTCATGCCATTTAATACCAGTTGAATGCCATCAACGGTTGCATAGCTCAGCAACCAGTTCCCTTTTATCATTATAGGAACCATGCGCTGAAAACGTGGAGGAAGCACCTCTAAGTTGTCATTCAAACTTTTATAAAAGTGATCCACGTAGTCGGCTAAAGGAACGGCAGAGTATTGTTTCCAATTTTTTGCTAAAAAGTGATCGTAAAAAATATCGACGATGACTCCGCTATAGTGGCTATAACCTTTGTGAAGACGTTTGGTACTACGTCTAAAAATTGGATGCGCGTCTGTAAATGTATCTATTTCCCTGTGTAATTGAATCCCGATTTGAATTTCCCTTGGATAATTTCTGTACTTGTTTCCCCTTACACCATCACCTACAAAGTTGCCGATGGTTATGAGTTCATTTTCACCAGAAAGGTATATGTGGGCTAGAAAATTCATAATATTTCCCGTGAACCTGTCTGCCGACAGGCAGGAACGGGAATTTTAAAATGGTATCGATTTACATTCGTCGAATTTACAAATTCATATTAAGAAAACTTGATTACTCGTTGAGCATTTTGATGTAAATTCAAGTAAAAAATCATTTAAAATTTTAGATTTTTGCCTCGATCCTAAAGGATGAATCGAAAATATTAAGAATATTCTCTTTAGCATCAGGGAAAAATTGATGAAAATGTTCAAAATGCTCAACGAGTTTGTATTAACTATTTATATTTGCTGAAAATGAAACATCTACTAATAACCTGACTATTGCAATCACATTATTAAGATGTTTTATGTGACCTTACACTAAATCATTACAAACACATAAAAACTATATGACTTTAATAAAATCTATTTCAGGAATTCGAGGCACCATTGGTGGAGCAGTGGAAGAGAACTTAACGCCAATCGATGCGGTAAAATTTGCAGCAGCTTACGGGACATGGCTAAAGCAACAGCGCAATAAAGACAATTATAGAGTTGTTGTTGGAAGAGACGCAAGAATTTCTGGGGAGATGATTCAGAATTTAGTGATGAATACTTTGGTAGGCTTGGGCATCCATGTGATTGACGTGGGATTATCCACCACACCAACTGTTGAAGTTGCCGTACCTATGGAACATGCCGATGGAGGTATCATCTTAACGGCAAGTCACAACCCAAAACAATGGAATGCCTTAAAGCTTTTGAACCATAAAGGTGAATTTTTAAATGGTGCAGAGGGACAAAAGATTTTAGAGTTAGCTGAATCCAATGATATGTATTTTGCTGAAGTGGATGATTTAGGGAAAATCACGAAAAACGACGCCTATATCGATTTACATATCGATGAAGTTTTAGATTTGCCTTTGGTGAATAAAAAAGCCATTGAGGATGCTAACTTTAAGGTTGTTGTTGATGGAGTGAATTCAACAGGAGGTATAGCCATTCCGCTGTTATTAGAACGCTTAGGAGTGCATCCTGTGAAGTTATATTGTGACCCAACGGGTCATTTTCCACATAATCCTGAGCCTTTAAAAGAGCATTTGGGAGATTTAGCAAAAGCTGTGGTTAAAGAACGTGCCGATTTAGGTATTGTAGTGGATCCTGATGTGGATCGTTTGGCTTTTATGGATGAAAAAGGAGAGATGTTTGGTGAGGAATATACTTTGGTTGCCTGTGCGGATTATGTATTGAGCAAAAACCCTGGAAATACAGTCAGTAATATGAGTTCCACCAGAGCTTTACGCGATGTCACTGAAAAGCATGGAGGTATGTATGAAGCCAGTGCTGTTGGAGAAGTGAATGTTGTTGAACTCATGAAAAAGAACAATGTGGTGATTGGAGGAGAAGGTAATGGTGGTATCATCTATCCTGAGTTGCACTATGGTCGTGATGCTTTAGTGGGTGTGGCTTTATTTTTAAGTCTATTGGCTGAAAAGAAAATGACGGTTAGTGAATTGAGAGCGACCTATCCAAATTACTACATGAGCAAAAAGAAAATTCAGTTGACGCCAGGATTGGATGTTGATGGTGTTTTAAGTACTATGGAGTCTAATTACAGTCATGAAAAATTAACCGCTATTGATGGTGTAAAGATTGACTTTGCAGATAGTTGGGTGCATTTACGCAAGAGTAATACTGAACCTATTATTAGGATATATACCGAAGCACAGTCCCAAGAGGCAGCTGATTCTTTGGCAGACCGTTTTATTGCTGAAATTAAGGCTGTCGCTAATATTTAGTAACTTTGAATATGATTTCTCAAGCTACAAAACAACATACCACTGAACTTGAAGCTTATTTTGAGCCATTCAGAAAACACATTATCGGTCAAGATCAGACTTTTGTGTCTCCTTTTGGTGAGCAACGCATTATCTATACAGATTGGACAGCTTCTGGCCGTTTGTATCGACCGATTGAGGAAAAGCTCTGTAACGAGTTTGGACCATTTGTAGCCAACACGCATACCGAAACAACCGTTTCTGGTACGGCTATGACCAAAGCGTATCACAAAGCAAAGCATATTATAAAAGACCATGTTAATGCCAATGAAGATGATGTTTTGATTGTTTGCGGTAATGGAATGACTGGCGTTATCAATAAATTCCAACGTATTCTAGGGCTTAAGGTTCCTGAAAACTTAAGAGAATATACTGATATTCCTGATGAGATTAGACCTGTGGTTTTTATATCCCATATGGAGCATCATTCCAATCAAACCTCTTGGTTAGAGACCATAGCTATGGTTGAGGTGATTCCACCAGATGAGGATGGTTTATTCAGTCTTAAAAATCTTGAAAAGCTACTTAATCAATATAAAGACTGTACGCTTAAAATTTGTTCTATTGTTGGAGGTTCTAATGTTACAGGTATTCAAACACCACATCATGATGTTGCCAAATTAATGCACCAACATGGTGGAGTCTGTTTTGTGGATTTTGCCTGTTCTGCACCTTATGTCAATATGGATATGCATCCTAAAGAAAAAGATGCGTACTTAGATGCCATTTTCTTTTCGCCACATAAATTTTTAGGTGGACCAGGAACGTCTGGTGTATTGGTATTCAATAAAGAGTTGTATAAAAACATGGTGCCAGATTGCCCAGGTGGAGGAACTGTAAGTTGGACGAACCCTTGGGGCGAACATAAGTACATTGACAATATAGAGGATCGGGAAGATGGAGGTACGCCAGGATTCCTTCAAACTATAAAAACGGCACTTTCCATAAAGCTTAAAGAGCAAATGGGAGTTGCTAACATGCTGAAGCGTGAGCATGAATTGATTGATACTATCTTCAAAAAGTTAGAACCCGTTTCTAATATCAATATTCTTGCAGGTCAGCATAAAGACAGATTAGGTGTGATTTCGTTTTATATTGATGATTTACATTACAATCTCGGAGTAAAGTTATTGAACGATCGATTCGGTATTCAAACACGTGGTGGTTGTAGTTGTGCTGGTACTTATGGGCATTTTTTGTTACATGTAGATCAACAGACTTCAAAAGAATTGACTGATGAAATCTCCATAGGAGACTTGGTACGAAAACCAGGTTGGATACGTATGTCCATTCACCCAACAACCACCAATGAAGAGATGGAATTTGTTTGTGACAGCATTATTGCCTTAGCAGAGCAACATGAAGATTGGGCTAAGGATTATGAATATTCTAGATGCAATAATGAGTTTATTCATAAAACACTTATAGATCAGCCTTGCACAGCGACCAATGTTGATGATTGGTTCGATTTGGATTAAAGACATCTATTGGAATTCAGGCGGCACCTTATCACGATGTTTCCAACGCTTGTGCGTCCAGAGATAATATTGCGGAGCTTCCAAGATTTGTTCTTCAACGAGTTTAAAGAAGATGTCCGTTATGTCGTAGTCTTTATATTCCCTAGGGTTTTCTGTAATGATTTTGAATGTAGTTTCGTAGTAACCGCGTTTTAAGCGCTTAACTCCAAAGAACACCACGGCCATGTCGAGTTTTTTTGCTAACATTTCAGCACCAGTGTACATCGGTACTTTTATGCCCATGAATTCATTCCAGTGAAATGCTTTATTGACTTTTGGAGACTGGTCGGAAACGAAGCCGTTAATGGTTAATTCGCCTTTACTTTTAGATTCGTTAAGTATAGCATAGGTTTCCTTGGTTGTAATTAAATGCGAATTGTATTTTGCCCTGATTCGTTTTACCAATCGATCAAAATATTTGTTCTCTAAGCGTTTATAAACCGCATACCCTTTATGTTTCACATAGGTCTGTAAAATAAAGATCCACTCCCAACTTCCGTAATGTGCGCACATGAGTATGATGCTGCGTTGTTTTTCTTCGAGATCGTTAATAAGCTCTACATTACTGAATTTAAAACGCCTTTGCATTTCGGCTTCAGAAATTGTGAGTGATTTAATAGCCTCAACCATCATATCGCATAAATGGTGATAAAACTTGCCTGTGATATCCGTAATTTCTTTTTCGGATTTATCAGGAAATACCAATCTCAAATTTTCTTTTACCACAGATTTTCGATAACCAAAAACCTTGTAAACGAAAAAGTAAATAACGTCTGATAGACCATAGAGCAACCTAAACGGTAATATTGAGACCAACCAAAGTATGGGATAAACTAAAATGTAGGCAATAAGTTGCATAAAAGCATGTTCTTTCTGAAGCGCAAATATATTATATTTGATTCAATAGATATTTTTTATGTACAATTTAGATCCTGTAACCATTGCAATTATTGCTACAAATGTTATTATGTCATTAAAAGGTTTTGATGATCGCTTATTTTTCGAGAAGTATAAATTCAATGTTGGTAGTATAAGACGAGGTGAACAAATCCGTATGTTTAGCTCTGGGTTTTTACATGTAGATACGACACATCTATTATTTAATATGTTGACCTTATATTTCTTCGCCGATACTGTAATTGTTGCGTTAGGCCAATTAAACTTTATAATTATTTACGTCGCAAGCTTGGTTTTTGGTAATTTGTTGTCACTCTATTTTCATAAAGAAGAGTTTTGGTATAGCGCTGTTGGTGCCAGTGGTGCTGTAACTGGTATTTTGTATGCAGCCATACTTTTACGACCAGATATGAGTTTGTATATGTTTTTTGTACCTATTCCAATTCCTGGATATGTTTTTGGGATTGGCTACTTGTTATATTCCATTTACGGGATGAAAAATCGTATCGGCAATATAGGCCACGATGCCCATTTTGGTGGCGCTGTTGGTGGTTATGCCGTAACTCTTATTCTCGTGCCCAGTTTGTTTAAAACGGATTTGGGTCATGTAGGACTTTTGGCCATACCTATTATCATTCTGTTTGTACTTTATAAAATGGGCAAACTGAATTAAAAAAAGCCTGCCAAAGGCAAGCTTTTAAGTTTTATTCTGTATTTGGTATTTATGCTTTTTCGAGCAGCTCTTTAACTTTATTCTCTAGAGCTTTTCCTCTTAAGTTTTTGGCTACTATTTTTCCATCAGCATCTAGAATATAGGTTGCTGGAATTGACTGGATATTATAAAGTCTTGCCACAGGATCATTAAAATACTTTAGGTGAGACACTTGGTGCCATTTTAGGCCGTCTTTTTCAATAGCATCTAACCAGGCCTTTTTAGGATTTTGTTGTCTGCTCTGACCATCTAGTGAAACTCCAATGATTTCTAGACCTTGGTCGTGATACATATCGTAGATTCTCACCACGTTTGGGTTTTCTCTTCTACATGGTCCACACCAAGCTGCCCAAAAGTCTATTACGGTTACTTTACCTTTGATATCATTCAAACTGATGATATCACCATCTGGAGTAGGAGCTTCAAAATTTGGAGCTATTTTACCTTCTTCTAAATGTGCGGTTTTTTGATACTCCTCATATAGTGCATCTAATTTTTTCTTTACTTCTTGTCCTTTGGCTGATTCCTTTAAATTAGAAGAAAGATTTTCATAGGCTTCCATGAATTTAGCCACTTCAAACTTTGGTTTGTTAGCCTCTAAACCTATGAGATTTAGACTAAAATACATGTCATTATTTTCCTTTACAAAGTTTAAAGGGTGCTCTGCTAGTTTGATGCTTACCTTTTCGAGTTCTTTAGAGAGTGAATCGCGTTTAGCAGCTTCTTCAGGCAATTTTACCTGTCTATAATGCTTCATTACTTCTCTACCTTCTTCCCTTATTTTTTTAATGCCCTCTTCAAACGCTGCGTAGCCTTCATGAGATTCAGAACCAGATATTTTTGATTCCAAAAGATTCTGTTTGTTAATTTCTACGTCAATTTCGCTATTTTCCAGCATTAAGATAGCATTGCCTTGTGTACCATCAACTGAAATAAAGTGGATACTAGGCTCTTCAACTGAACCTTTTAGGGTAAACTTACCGTCCATTACAATTGCTGTATCTAAAAATATCTCACGTCCTTGCTCATCTAAATTTTTTAGATACACTCTAATGCCGTTGTAAACACCTTCGGCATTACCATTTATAACAAAATCTGTTCTATTCTCTTGTTTACAGCTCGCAAGCAATAATCCAATTAAAAGTATAGTCAGTATTCTTTTCATTTTCATAAGTTTTTCTATTTATAGCCGTACAAATATATAAACAATGGTGAATAATCGTTCTAAAAGCCTTGTGAATTAAATCTTAAAATACAAAGCCTTACATTTTAACCATCTTATATTTTGCAATACTTTTGCACCAAAGCACAGAACTATGCATAACGATACTATTGTAGCTTTAGCAACACCATCTGGAAGTGGTGCCATTGCGGTTATACGATTGTCTGGTAAAAATGCCATTGGCATTGCTGATAGACATTTTAGGTCTGTAATAGACCAAAAGTCCCTTAGCAATCAAAAGACGCACACCATTCATTTGGGTCATATCATTGATGGTGATAAAACTTTGGATGAAGTTTTGGTATCGGTGTTTAAAAACCCCAATTCCTATACAGGTGAAGACGTCGTGGAAATCTCTTGCCATGGCTCTCAATATATACAGCAGGAAATTATTCAGTTGTTCTTACGACAAGGCTGCAGAATGGCAACGGCGGGTGAGTTTACCTTACGTGCGTTTTTAAATGGCAAGTTAGATCTGAGTCAGGCGGAAGCTGTGGCCGACTTAATCAGTAGTGATAATGAAGCATCGCACCAGATAGCCATGCAACAAATGCGCGGAGGCTTTTCTTCTGAAATTGCGAAGCTGCGTGAAGAACTTTTGAATTTTGCGTCATTGATTGAATTGGAACTCGATTTTGCCGAAGAAGATGTTGAATTTGCCGATAGAACCCAATTTAAAGAATTAATAGAGCGTATCAATTTTGTATTGAAACGACTCATAGATTCGTTCGCTGTTGGCAATGTAATTAAGAATGGAATTCCGGTGGCCATAGTGGGTGAACCTAATGTAGGAAAATCTACTTTGTTAAATGCTTTGTTGAATGAAGACAGAGCCATTGTTTCGGAAATTGCAGGTACAACTAGAGATACCATAGAAGATGAAATTTCAATAGGAGGCATTGGTTTTAGATTCATTGATACAGCAGGAATCAGAGACACTAAAGATGTGGTTGAAAGCATTGGTATTAAGAAGACCTTTGAAAAAATAGAGCAGGCGCAAGTGGTGATGTTTTTAGTGGGCAGTCCTCAGCTGGCAGTTGGCAGTGAAGCTGTAGAAGCGTTTAAAATTGAAATTGAAAAAATAAAAAATAAGTTTCCACAAAAACAGTTACTGGTGATATTGAATAAAATAGACCAGATTACAGATACGGATTTAGCGGAGCTTACCACAAGTCTTGCACCTCACGTAAAAAACCTAATTCCTATTTCAGCTAAAACAGGCTTTGGTGTGGAACAATTGACGGATTCGCTACTCAATTTAATAAATACTGGTGCACTTAGAAATAACGAGACTATTGTAACCAATTCTCGTCATTACGATGCTTTATTAAAAGCATTTGAGGAAATCCAAAAAGTGAAACATGGCCTAGAGACTGGTCTTTCAGGTGATTTATTGGCCATTGATATACGCCAGGCTTTATACCATTTTGGAGAGATTACAGGTGAGATTACCAATGATGATTTACTTGGGAACATTTTTGCTAATTTCTGTATCGGGAAATAACTTACTTTCTTTTATTTGTTAATCCCTTGTTATTGTTATATTTATAATATTTTACCTTCTTTTATTTGTTGTTTATTTGCTCTTTTTTGATTAAATTTGTTGTGTATCTGTTGCCTAAAACATAGAATTGTTGCCCATTTCTGTTGGCGAAGATATTGGCGAAATGATGCACCATAACACACCACGTTGCACCATTACGCTACATAAAGCACCATTTATGAGCAGTAATTTATTCATTCCTAAAACTTGTAAGCATTGCGGTAATGCGTTTACAGCACGAACAACAGTTACTAAATACTGTGGTGATACTTGTGCAAAAAGAGCCTATAAGGCGCGCAAACGTCAAGAAAAAATTCAAGCTACTCTTACTGAAGATATGCAACAACAAAAAGAAATTGTTGAGGTTCACAATCCTAATGCAGTAAATAACAAGGATTTTTTGAGCGTTACAGAAGCCTCACAACTTATTGGAGTAAGTAGATGGACCATTCAAAGAATGATACAACAAGGACGTTTAAAAGCAGTTCCTTTTGGTAGAAAGCGTATTGTGGCCAGATGGCAAATAGAAAACCTCTTTAATTAATTCCATTATGAAAGTAACATTAAGACAACGCAAAAAGAATAATAAAATTAGCCTGTATTTAGATTACTATCATAAAGGCAAACGTAAAACTGAATACTTACGTTTATACCTTACACCAAATCCTAAAAACAAAACGGAAAGAGAGGTCAACAAGAAAACCAAGCAATTGGCTGAAACTATTTGTGCTCAAAGACAGATTGAAATTCAAAACGGTATTTATGGCTTTCAAGATATTGAAAAGCTAAAAGGCAGTTTTATTACTTACATCACAGCTTTAGCAGAAAAGAAGAATACAAGCTCTGGCAATTATGGAATTGGAATAGTATGCTAAAACATTTAAAAAAGTTTTGTCCAACAGATGTTAGTTTTCAAGATATAGACAAATCGTTTGTTGAACGTTTCAAAGAGTATTTAGATAAAGATGCAATAGGTAGAGCAGGTAAGCAACTGTCCCAAAATTCAAAATATTCGTATTACGGTAAATTTTCAGCTGCATTAAAACAAGCGGTCAAGGATGGCATATTAAAAGTAAATCCTGCAAATGGTGTAGAGTATTTTAAACAAGGCGAACCTCAACGAGAATTTTTAACGCTTGATGAATTACAAAAGGCAGTTAATACAGAATGTGAACTGCCTATTTTAAAGAATGCTTTTATTTTTTCAGCTTTAACCGGATTACGTTGGTCAGATATTGAAAAACTAATATGGTCAGAAATCCAGCACTCAAAAGAAATGGGATATTATATCCGATTTAGACAAAAGAAAACTAAAGGTGTCGAAACCTTACCAATATCAGACCAAGCAAGAAATCTATTAGGAGAGAAAGGTAATCCAGACGATAAAGTATTTGATCGCTTACATTATAGTGCCTGGTCTAATTTAAAATTACAACAATGGATGATGAAAGCAGGTATTACTAAAACTATTACGTTTCATTGTGCTCGTCATACCTACGCTACCTTACAATTAACTTTGGGTACAGACATATATACTGTATCAAAATTATTAGGTCATAAAGAGTTACGCACTACACAGATATATGCCAAAGTAATTGACGATAAAAAGAAAGAAGCTGCTAACCGTATTCAACTGGATTTATAATGAAAGGAAGTATATTTTCAAGTTTGGTTTCTATAACCAATGGCTTACATAGAGATAATAGACAGGAAAAGGATTTTAAGTACTTATTGTCTGATTTTAAATTGAACCAAAAAGCTAATGACGCAGTTTTTAAAGTAAATTTTAAAAAACCTTTAAATGCGAAAAAAGAATACTATCAAAAGCTAATATTTAATGAAACAGAAAATACAGTAGCATCATTTGCGAAGGAATTTCCGAAAAATGCAACTACACCAGAAAATAAATACAGCTATACCATTCTACTTAATAAATTTGATAAGTACTTAAATGACATTGCGCCTTATATCAATAAAAGAGGTATAACAACAGATTTAAATAATGATGACAATTATATCATAAACTACTTAAAAGTATCTGTAATAAGGTTGTATGCTGAACTACAAGAGCAATACGGACAGTTTTCGGAAAATACAAAATTCTCTATTTCTGAAATTGCAGAAAAATACTTTAATGATGAAACTTTTGATGTTAGCTTAATAGAAAAGAACACCACTAAAAAAGTTGCTACCAAAAAAACATCAAAATCTAAAGCAACATCCAAGACTTCTTTTGGATATAAAAGTAATGACACTTCAACTTTGCTAACTGTACTTAAACAAGTAAATCTAAAAATCGATTTGTTAGATAACCGCACAACTGTTGAACAGTTGCACCAATTGTTATTAGCAAAAGATTTTGCAAATACAGAATCGCAAATTTATCTTCAATGCGAAACTACACAGTTTAGTTACCTTGTAACAAAACTTAAACCGTTTTTTAATGGTTTCAATCCTACCTCAATAGAACGTTCTGGAAAATTTATTACTAAAACAGGTACGCTATTAAAGGCGAATAATCTTCACAAAAACAAAGTTCACAACCCAAAAGAAAAGGAAGATATAGATAAAACTATCCAACAACTGCAATAAAAAACAGTAAGAATAGTAAGAAACCTTACTGTTATCTTACCCTTGTTTTACACTCTTACTAAAATCGGCGAGCCAATTTTAAACATTTGTCCTGTTCTTGAAATACAAGAATGACATTTGGCCAGATGTCCATTTCAATTATTTAAAATTAATTAGTTATGGACGAAATATTAGAACGTCTCAAAATTATTGAAAAGCATGTTTTAGACAGAAACATTATTGTAAAAAACGTATTGAGCTTTAACGAAGCGTGTAAGTTTTTGGAGTTATCACAATCCCATTTATACAAACTTACAAGCACAGGAACCATTCCACATTACAAACCGAATGGAAAGAAAATTTATTTTAACAGAGTTGAGTTAGAACAATGGTTATTAAGTAACCGTGTAGATTCACAAGACGAAATCGAACAGCAAGCTGCCGATTACCTAATTAAGAAAGGAGCGGTGAAGTTATGACTGAAATAATCGATTTAATCTTGGCACTCTCACAAGATGTTAAGGACTTAAAAGCACGTATCGAATTGTTGCGACAATCGAGAGCAGAAGTATTAAAAGATACGTGGATAGACAATCAAGATGTATTGCAGACCTTACATATAAGTAAGCGAACACTACAAACTTTAAGAACAAATGGCACTTTACCTTACAGCAAAGTAAAAGGTAAATTTTACTATAGAGTTGCTGATATAGAGCAATTGCTTCAAGACAACTACTACAACCATAATTTCAAACGAGATGGAAATAAGTAGAGAAGCAATTTTAGACAAAACACATTATGGTTTTAAAAATCTATGCCTATGTGTTGAGACAGTATTATCCTAATCAAACAGTCCTTTCTGTAAAAGGAAGGGACTGTGGGATAACTCGCAATCCGTTTAACGGTGGTAAAGAAACCTTACGTATTCATATTGATGGTATAATAGCAACACATAGAGATACAGAATTAGAAGCCTTTAAAGGTGATGTATTCGATTTTGCACAATACCATTTTAGAATAACCGATGAAGAGGAATTATTCCAGAAGATAAATAAAGAGTTACATCTAAATTTAGAAGTCAAGGAAAAAGACGAATTGGAATGGTTGAATGAACCAGACGATACCTGGTATGCCAACTGTAGCTTTTTAAAGCACCTGTTCGCAATGTGTTTCCTTCGGAAACCTTGCGACTACATCAAGTATTTGCATTAATCACAAGTGATAAATACAAAAGAATTACTGAAGAATTAAGAGCAATTACCAATGTAAAAGAAGCACGTAAATTCAAAAGCGAATCGCTTTGATTACGTAACACTTTCAGGAACATTTGAAAAACGAAGCGATAGTAATTTGCTAAAGCATTCTAATCTATTAACTATTGATTTTGACCATTTAGATAAACTGCAAGAGTTAAAAACACAATTGTTGAACGATGAATGCTTTGAAACCGAAATGCTATTTACCTCACCATCTGGAGATGGTCTTAAATGGATAATCAGAATTGACATTTTAGAAGTATCTCATAGTGAGTATTTTATTGCAGTAGCCAATTACATTAAGCAAACCTATAATATAGAAGTTGACCAGTCGGGTAAAGACGTTTCCAGAGCGTGTTTCTTACCATACGACCCAACAGCTTTTTTACATAAAAGACATCAAAAATTATGACAAAATCATTTAACCAAAAGATTGGTTAGACGTTCCAAAAGAGCAACCAAAACTAATTGTCAGCAATAACGCAACAACTAATGTTGTTGCTGTTGCTGATAACGACATAGAATCCTATATAACTGCAATTGAGCAGTCTGGTACAGATATAACAGGCAATTACGCTACTTGGCGAGATTTAGGCTTTGCTTTAGCTGAAGAATATGGAGAATCAGGTAGAGATTATTTCCACCGAATAAGTAAAAATTATTCAGGTTATAATACCAAAGAATGTGATGCACAATTTGATAAATGCTTAAACGCAAAAGGACACGGAATTACAATAGCTACCTTTTACCATTACGCACATCAGTCAGGTATCAAACCGACTAAAAAACAGTACAACAGCGAAGTTGCAACAAACGTTGTAACTGTTGTTGATACACCAAATGAATCTATGCCTACAATACCAGAAACGGTATATGAGAATTTGCCACAGTTTTTACAACAAGTTGTAAATCCTGCTAATGGACAGGAAGAAAAGGACATTTTATTATTAGGTGCATTAACAGCATTTAGTGCGTGTTTTCCTAAACTCTTTGGAATCTATGACCAACGTAAAGTGTTTTGTAATTTATATCTATTTGTAACTGCACCTGCTTCCGCAGGAAAAGGAAGGCTTAACCAAATTAAAAATTTGGTAGAGCCTGTTCACAAATTAAAACGAGAACAAGCAAAAGTGCTAAAACAGCAATTTCAGACAGAAACAGCTACTTATAATATGAACAAGGGTAAGGATGAAAACTTGGAAAAACCGAGTAAACCACCAGAGCGAATGCTCTTCATTCCTGCTAACAATAGTGTAACAGGTGTATATCAATTAATCTCTGATAATAAAGGCAGAGGCTTAATTTTTGAAACCGAAGGCGACACTTTAGCACAAGCCTTTAAAAGTGATTATGGTAATTATTCCGATGGTTTTCGTAAAGCCTTTCATCACGAAACAATAAGCTATTACCGCAGAACGGATAGAGAATACGTAGATATTGAAAAACCGTGTTTATCAACAGTATTATCAGGTACACCTAAACAAGTGGCGACTCTAATACCCAACGCAGAAAATGGTTTGTTTAGTCGTTTTATGTTTTACTATATGAATATAAAACCAACTTGGAAAAACGTGTTTCAGAACAGCGATAAAGTAGGTTTAGATGATTACTATAACCAATTAGGTAGTGAGTTTTTGGGACTTTACAAAACCCTAAAAAACAACCCAGAGATTGAAATACGGTTAGCCACAACTCAACAACAGCAATTCAACACCTTTTTTGAATCTTTACAAACCAAATACATCAATCTACAACCAGAAGAATACATTGCAACAATAAGACGTTTAGGCTTAATTGCGTTTCGTGTTATGATGCTATTCACAGCATTTCGTATTATGGAGGATGGTGATGTAAACGCAACTAAAGAATGTGAGGATATAGATTTTCAAAACGCACTAACCATCATTTCAATTTTAGTAAAGCATAGTAGTAAAGTGTTTAATGATTTACCAATTGAGCAAAAAGCAACAAAACGTTTAAATAAAAAAGAACGCTTTTTAGAAAGTTTACCAAAGCAATTTAATAGGCAAGATTATTTAGATTTAGCTACCAAACAAAATATTCCGCATAAAACGGCAGAAGGCTACATTACCAAGTTTGTAGAAGCAGGATTATTACATAGAGAAAAAAAAGGGGTATATATAAATCAGTAAAGTTTAATTTACTTTTTCTTTTGCGCTTGATTAATAATACCCTTCAAGCTTACACCAATAGAGTTGTCAAGTATGTCCCTTGCACTATAATCTGTAGGTAAAGCATTATAGGTTATAATTTTATCTAAACTCATAAGATGAAATTCACAGAATAACTCGGTATGTATAGATTTGTTTATTGTACCTCTTAATTGTCCTTCATCCAAAAAATCCTTAATAATTCCAAAAATTATTTTTCTACGATTCTGGTCATAAATCTTATAGCTATCAGAATAATATTTTTTTAAATCGAAATGAAAAACAGGTGTAACTTTCATTAAATAATTTAAGGCGTATTCATAAATCTTCTCTATCTTTTGAATTGTAGAATTAGTATCACCTATAATCTTGTGTATAGCTTTAAAATGTAATTCAAAAAGAAATTGAATGACATTATTTACTAATTCTTCTTTTCCTGCAAAATGTATATACAACGTTTTTTTTGATATACCCATCGCTTCAGAGATATCATCCATTGTTACTACTTTGATGCCATAACTTTCAAACAACTTAAGAGAATTAATAATAATTTTCTTTTTTAAATTCATTGTTTAAGTGCTTAAATCAAATTAATAATTTTATTCCTTTATTCGATAACTTTGCATAATAGCATCAAAAGAATACTTACCGCTACCAAGAATTAATAATACTACATAGCCCAACAAGTAAAACAGACCTAATTCTTTCATGGCATAGGGATCGCTTCCATGAATCATCAATACGGCTACCAACATAGTTACAATCAATGGAATGGCTGCTATTCTGGTAAAAAGACCAATCAGCAGTAATATAGAACATAAAACCTCTGAAAATACCGTTAAAACTAACGAAATAGTGGGGCTCATACCCATTACACCTGGAAATTGAATATCACCGCTAAACAACATTTGCAGTTTAGGGATTCCATGAACAAGCATCATTATACCTACACCAAACCTTAATAATAAGACAGCTATACTAACACTGCTTTCGTTTAATTCAATTTGCATTAATTTTTTCATAATTCATTGTTTTTTTTTCTAACCTATCTTTACTGAAGTCATTGTTAGTGAACCTCCAACAGGTTTGTCATTAAATAATTCTATAGTTTCGTTTTCTTCTTTTAATGCCAATGTATATAACAGCGGCATATAATGTTCTGGAGTTGGAATTGCTAAATCAAATGCCTTTCCTTGGGATTTAAAATTGATTAAATTTTCATGATTGCCACTTAAAATATAGCTTTTCATTTTTTCGTTGGCTTCTATGGCCCAATCAAAAGCAAATTCTTCATTCAGCCTGTTCCATTCCACTTTTCGTAGGTTATGAACCATATTTCCACTTCCAATAATTAAAACGCCTTTATTACGTAGACTGTTAATTTCTTTTGCCAATTCATAATGGTATTTGGCGGACTTCGTATAATCAATACTCATTTGTATTACAGGAATGTCTGCATTAGGATATAAATGTTTTATAACACTCCAAGCACCATGATCAAGTCCCCATTTATCGTCAAATCCCACTTCTGTTTTACTAATGATGTCCCTAGTTTCTTTGGCCAATTCCAGACTTCCAGGTGCAGGGTACTGAACATCAAACAGAGCTTGAGGAAAGCCTCCAAAATCGTGAATAGTTCTTGGGTTTTGCATAGCGGTAACATAAGTCCCATTGGTTTCCCAATGCGCCGAAATACAGAGTATAGCATTTGGTCGTATCAGCTCTTTACCTAATTGTCTAAACCTTGCAACAAATTCGTTTTCTTCAATAGCATTCATTGGGCTTCCATGACCCAAGAATAGTACAGGCATTTTTCCTGTACTACTCATTGTAGAGGTCATTTTATTTAAAATCTTTCAAAGTCATACTTGAACCTATTAATGGCAAGAGTGCCACGGATTTGATAAATTGTTTTCTATCCATTTCATAATTTATTATGAAACTTGTTTAACAAATTGAACTTCTGCATTAATCTTAATTTCATTTCCAACCATAACACCTCCAGCTTCTAAAGCTGCATTCCAGTTTAATCCAAAATCTTTTCGGTTAAGTTTTCCATTGATAGAAAAACCTGCTTTTTCATTGCCATAAGGGTCTTTCATAAAGCCACCAAATTCTGTGTCTAATTCTATTTCTTTGGTGGTTCCTTTAATGGCTAGGTCACCTATCAATTTAAAATCGTCGTCATCAACTTTTTGAAGTGATTTGCTCGCAAATGTGATTTCTGGATATTGCTCAACCTCAAAAAAGTCAGGACTTTTTAAATGTGCATCCCTGTCATCATTATTAGTAGAGATAGAACCAGTATCAATGGTTACATTAATTTTAGAAGATCTAAAATCTTCTCCGTCAATTGAGGCATCAAAAGTTTTAAATTCTCCTTTTACGTGAGAAATCATAAGGTGTTTTACCTTAAAAGTTATTTCGCTGTGTGATGGGTCCAATACCCATTTTGTAGTTTTCATAATTCTTGTATTTTTATGTTAATATTTTGATTCAAAGATAGTTGCTGTAGGATTGCTGCTATTACAGTTTTAGGTAATTGAATTATAGATTTAGGAAGTTCTAGTTTTCTGGATTAATAATTCACATATTAAATAATAGGGTCGCAAACCATCCAACAGCATACCACCAATCAAAGAATGTGGATGGTTTTTAAACTAACTACAAGGGTAAAACACATTAAAAAATCAATGAAAACCATAAACCTTTGTAATTTTAATTACTTTGCGACCCTAATAATTATGCGTTCATTCCTCCATCAATAACTTGCGTTGTTCCAGTAATAAATTTACTTTCATCACTTCCCAAAAATTGAACGAGTTGTGCAATTTCAATCGGGTCTGCGTATCGACCTAATGGTATTGAATTTTCAAAAGCTTTTTTCATACCAACGGCATCATCAGGGTTATAGCCAGCTTCCAGCGAGCGCATCATTCTATTATCAACAGGTGATGGGTTTATGGTATTTACACGAATTTTACGAGGTGCCACTTCTATTGCAAGGTTCCTCATCATACCCACAACAGCGTGCTTACTTGCAATATAGGCCGTTACATTGGGACTGCCTGCAATTCCTGCTACAGAGGAAGTAAGGATAACACTTCCACCATCTTTCATTTTTGGTAAAACATATTTGTTACCCAAAAAAACACCCTTCACGTTTACGGCAATCACTTTGTCAAATTCATCTTCTGGATAATCTACCGTTGGCTTCACTACGCCTTCAATCCCCGCATTGTTAAAGAATATATCTATTTTGCCAAATGCATTTATGGCTTCTGTTACATACCGTTTCACATCTTCTGACTTGGTAACATCTGCTGCAGCATATTTAATGTTTTTACTTCCTAATTCATCCGCTACCTTTTTTAGTGAGTCCTCATTGAGGTCTACCAAAAACACTTTTGCTCCATTGTCTAAAAACAGTTTGGCTGTTGTTTTGCCAATACTACCAGCGCCTCCGGTTATAATAGCCACTTTATTTTCTAATCTTCTTACAACTTTTTCCATAATTTATATTTTTATGTTATTACTTTTTAATGAAACAAAGTTCGCAATTAGGGTAGTGTTATAACTTACACTTTTAGGCAGGAAGGTTGTAATCTTGGGAAATAAAAGAACCAATCAGTGTAAAAACTAATCAATATGTTCTTTGTAGAATGACTCAAAAAAATTAAGGATAAATAATCGTATAGATATAAGCAAAGAGAATCATAACGAGCACCGTGCCATAGGTAATGTT
Source organism: Winogradskyella sp. MIT101101 (assembly GCF_047126865.1). NCBI lineage: Bacteria > Pseudomonadati > Bacteroidota > Flavobacteriia > Flavobacteriales > Flavobacteriaceae > Winogradskyella > Winogradskyella sp. MIT101101. Next base: position 3,579,742 of record NZ_CP138982.1, read on the forward strand.
GGTTTTGCCTTTATTCAATGAAAGCATGACGGTAAACTAAGAAAAAGCGAGTAATACCATAGATTTTTTGTCAATTCCAAATACTATTAGACTGACCTACCACTCACATAAAATGGCTGCGGCAGGAATTTTAAATCCAAGACTTGCGTTTATAGATCTTACAGAAAGGTTAATACTACTTTGAAACTTTTTTAAAAGAACCTCTAATGGCCGCGACACCTTTAGGTAAAAGAATTATAAATGTGATTATAATACCTATTAGTGCTTTTGGCAAATCATTTTAACTTAGAGGCTTGCCGAGTTTAGCAATCAATTCAGCCGAATCGGTGTCAGCATAAATACCATAGGCATTTACCAATAAGCCTTTAGCATTGTTCTTAATGGATGAAATGGCATATAATATGCTTTCATTATCTACATCCGACATTTCTTGAAAGCGGTACACGATATCTACCTCAAACTCATTTGGCTTAAGTTTTAAATGGTTTGATGGACATTCTATACAGTAACTTTTTATATTAAAATTTGAGATATATCCTTGCTGTATTAAATCGTTTATCGCTTCTGTTAAGGTCGTATATGCTTTCATTGTATCGATTATTATTCAGTTAATTTCGTTCTAAAGACACCCATCAGATAAATGAACGTGTGAAATCTCAACGGGTTCTATAAATTGAACCGGTATAACACATAATCCTGTGTTTACATCGCAGTACTCTGGGTATGTAGTATATCTGGGTTTCATAATTACGCCTTTTTATTGTTTAAATCACATATTCCATAATCTCAGACTATATAAATTGCCGTTCTTGGTTTCTGTTTTTTTAAGTTGGTTATTACTGCACAACCATTCAAGAGTTTCTTTCGCTATGAGAAAGTTAATATTAGACAATTCCGCATATTCCTTCACTGTGAGTGATGGATAATGAGCCATCAAGTTGTTCAACGAATTATCATAGAACTTTTTCTTACTTATGGGTAAAAACCTTTTTATTGCCAGTTCATAGTCCTTATAGGGTTTAGACCCATATACAAGTTGTTCATAGCCATCTTCATTGATAAAAATGATTGTTGGAAAACCACGAATACCTAATTGTCGACCTAATTCCAAATCTTCCTCAAACAACTTTTCTGCACTGCCATTCTTATAATCTTCTTTCAATTGGTTTACATCCAGTTTAGCAACCAAAGCAGCGTCAACTACATGTTCCCATTTGGTAATATTTTTCTTTTCAAGAAACAGCAGTTCACGCAATCGTCGTAAAAATATGAGCGCCTTTTGGTCATCCTGCAGCTGTGCAGCTTTAAAAGCTATAGATGGCGGATAAGATGAATGTAATGGGTCTTCCAACCATACATCACCATCTATGGGCATTTGATAATGCTGACTCACTTCATCCCAATGATGTGCAACATCTTCTGGTTTACTTATACCACCACTATTATAACTCCAGTCGGGTAACAATCCACCCATTCTATATTCAAACTCTAGCAGGTGTCCGTATTCTAGCTTCAACTTTCGTAATTGTGGTTCTATGCCCCAACAGCTTGAACAAATTGGATCTGTATAATAAATCACTCGAATCGGCTTCATTACAGCAGCAATAGTTTCTAATTTTTGAGAGTTAGGCGTAACAACAGGAATTTCACAAACACCTGTTACTGGGTCACAAACTATTGGGTTTTCCATATCAACATTCATAATGTTTTTTTTAAATCAAAAATATTTTAAGCATTGTTCTTAAGATTGTTAACTTATTCATCAGGGTAAAACTTGGATTTGAGAATACTTCTTTCCACAATCCCTGTAAACAACAGCAGTATTGCTATCGTTAGTAGTAAATAAAATGGAAATCCTACCAATTCTTCTTTTAATACAATTAGGATAAGTACAGCTGAAATTAAGTATCTTACATAAATGTCTTGTTTGCTTATCTTTTGGACTCTAAACTTTTTCATGATGTCTAAATTTTAATTTTTAATTAGCAATAATCTTACTGTTTGGCGAACTGTAGATGAACTACAATATCCACATCTTTTCCAATGCCTGCTGCCGTAGGGTCGTAATTAATGTTGTAATCAAACCTATTTATCGTTGTCTTGGCTTTCAAACCCAACTTTTCACCTTGGTCGCTTTTGGCTATACCACCATAATAAACATCAAAAACAACAGCTTTGGTAACATCTTTTATAGTCAAAGTACCATAGAGTAGATAATGGTCTGGTTTGCCAGTTGCTAAAATTTGCGAACTTTTAAAAGTCATGATTGGGTACTTTTCTACTTCAAAAAAATCAGCACTCCTTAAATGGTTATCTCTTTGGTCTACATTGGTATTAATACTGGTTGTTTGTACCGTAAAATTAAAGGCAGCACCTGTTAGAGTGTCTCCTGTGGTAGATAATGTTCCGGTATAGTCCATAAATTTTCCATTTACCAAACTAATTCCAGAGTGTTCAATGTTAAAATTCAAAGACGAGTGGTAAGGATCTACCTTCCATTGGTTCTGTGCAATTGCACCAGCAGTAAATAAGGTCAGTACTGCTAAAATCATTAGTTTTTTCATAATCAAATAAATTTAAAGGGTTAACAATTATTTGATTACAAAATTAAGGGAGAAGCAACAAGTCCTAATTACACTTTTAGGTAAATGGATTATAGTTTTAGGAAGTAAGCATAGTTTTCATCTCTTCCCTAAACTCACCTGGTGTTTGTCCAGATTTTTTTTTGAAAACATTAGAAAAGTAAGAGTTTTCATTATAACCCAATTCATAGGCTATTTCTGCAACGGTTTTATCTGTGGAAGTTAATAGATTTTTCGCCTCAATTAACTTTCTAGTTTCAATGATTTCAGATACACTTTGCTGCAGGATATTTTGGCAAATCAAATTGAGATTCCGTGTACTCATAAACAGCTTTTCTGCGTAGAAACCAACACTTAAAGGACGGCGAAAATTTTCTTCTAAAATAGATAGAAAATTAGTGAACGTTTCATTTTGGTTGGTTGATACATCTGCACTTTGTTGCTGTTGTTTCTCTGAGAGTACAATCGATATCACAGCATTAAGCAAATGTCTAATAATGGAAAAATCTGGGCTTGGTTGCGTTAATTCGTTATACATCATTTCAGTCAAAACCGGAAGACGTCCCGTAAGCCTTTCAACTGGCCAAAAAATATTAGCATTGTTATGAAAAGCGGAGTAGAGCTGAAAAATAATTTCAGCCGCAAATTCACTCTGGAACCTTATAACCCAAACATCGCACTTGCAATCTTTTAAAATGGGTTTTACTCTATGCATCTTCCTTTTACTTACAAAACAAACGTAAGGAGCGGGAATAATCGTGGTCTCAAAATCAATAAAATGCTCTATAGACCCATCCATACCAATAAGAATTTCTTCAAAATCATGAGTATGAGGCTCATTCATTGATGAAGTTACTTTTTGGGCATCCTCTATGCCAAATCTAAATATTTTTATGGGCTGGTCCATTAGAGGGTATAATTCTAAACTAATTTACAAATTTTAATTCATTTCCTCATGCACAACCCAGAGTTCTCATCTCACATTTTTGAAGAAATTAAGGATTTAAGGAAATTAAGGATTTAAGGATGTCTTTGCATTTTCGACAGGCTAAAACCTTACATTATTAAAACGCTATAAAGTCATAAGTCCCATAAATATCTTAAATTCAAGGCTGTAATTACATCAGCAGACGAATTTTGGTCGTAGGTCTTTTGAGAATACTGCTTTAACAAAAACCTGAAAAAGACCACCGCAACAACTGTACGAAAACGGTTAAGGAAACGAGGATTCTAAATCCTCATTTCTTTATATTATAATTCAGTATCCTCAAATCCTCAAATCCTCAATATCCTCATTTCCTATCTTTTGTCATCCTGAACTTGTTTCAGGATCTACTGTTAACAACTGTTTATATCTTTTTATTTTCCTTTACTTACTTTTTCTTACATTAGACAGATATTGACAAGTCAAAATATCTCTAAAATGACATTTGGTAATTATATAAGGAAGTTAAGGGAAGAAAAGCAACTATTACTGCGTGAGGTTGCCTCTCAAATGAATATTGATACCGCACTTTTAAGTAAAATTGAACGTGGTACACGTATGGCTAGAAAGGAACAAGTGGAGGATTTAGCAAAGGCTTTAAATGAAAGAGAAAATGAGTTACTAAACTTTTGGATGGCTGATAAAATTGTCAATATGCTTAAAGATGAATCCAACAGTACGGAAATCCTCAAAAAAGTAGAAGAAGAAATTAACAACTTAACCAACAAAAAACAGCAGCTTTAAATGGCATTATTTCAAACATCAGTAATAAAAACATATCTGGCGCAACAAGATAATTCAGTAGTAGAGCGTGCCTATAAAAAATATACCAAGTATTTTCATAATGCTACCATTCAAGAGAATATTAAAAACTCTAAAGAAGAACAGTACCAGGCAAAGTTTCTGGATGAGCTGTTTGTCAATGTCTTGGGTTATACGCTAAATCCAAAGCCTGATTTTAATATCACTACCGAGTTTAAAAACCAAAAAGGAGCTGGTAAAGCAGATGGAGCTATTTTAAAGGAAGCTAAAGCAATTGGCGTAATTGAACTAAAGGGAACCAATACCAAAGATTTAGAAAGCATCCGTAAACAGGCGTTCGACTATAAAGCCAATCAAAAAGGCTGTGTGTATGTTATTACGTCCAATTTTGAGAAGTTGCGATTTTATATCAACGATGCTACCGAGTTTTTAGAGTTTAATCTCTTTCAGTTAGCACCCGAAGAATTTGCTTTAATGTACCTATGCTTACAAAAGGATAACATTCTTAACAATCTACCGCTAACAATAAAAGAAGCCTCTTTAGTTGAAGAAGACAAGATTACCAAACAGTTTTACAACGACTATTCCGTATTTAAACGCGAACTCTTTAGAGACCTCGTAAAACGAAATGCCAAACGCATTAAATCCGAAGCTGTCACATCGAGCGCAGTCGAGATATCTCAAGAAACAGACGAACTAAAAGCACTCGAAAAAAACGTAAAATTATCCCTATTCAAAAAATCACAGAAACTCATAGACCGTTTTCTGTTCATTTTCTTTGCCGAAGATAGAGACCTATTACCACCAAATTCAACCATACAGATATTAGATAAGTGGAAAGCCGACATCGATTTTGGTGACGAACGCCCATTATATAATCTCTTTAAACAATACTTTCATTTCTTGGATGAAGGTAGAAAAGGCACAACCTCAAGAGCAGAAATCTATGCCTACAATGGCGGATTGTTTAAACCGGATGCCATTATAGATAGTTTGGAGATTGATGACGACTTGCTGTACAAGCACACCTACAAACTCGCTAAATACGATTTTAGCAGTCAAGTAGATGTCAATATTTTAGGTCACATTTTTGAAAACTCACTCAACGAAATTGAAAGCGTTAATGCCGAAATTGAAGGTGGCGAGTTCGATAAGCAAAAAAGTAAGCGTAAAAAAGATGGCGTGTTCTACACACCAAAATACATTACCAAATACATTGTAGAAAATACCGTTGGTAAACTTTGCCAAGAGAAAAAAGACCAATTAGGTTTTAAGGAAGAAGCCTATTTTGAGATAAAAAAGGGAACACACCAAAACACTAAAAAGCAACTATTAAAGGTTTTAGATAATTACAGAGAGTGGTTACTGCAAATAACCATTTGCGACCCAGCTTGTGGCTCTGGAGCATTTTTGAACCAAGCGTTAGATTTTCTTATTAGAGAACACCGCTACATCGATGAGCTAAAAGCAAAAGTATTGGGTGGTGGCTTCATATTAAGCGATATAGAAAACACCATTTTAGAAAACAATATTTATGGAGTTGACCTTAACGAAGAATCTGTAGAAATTGCTAAACTATCCCTATGGTTACGCACCGCACAACCACGCCGTAAGCTCAACGATTTAAGCAACAATATTAAATGTGGTAACAGTTTAATTGACAGCAAAACCGTTGCAGGCGATAAAGCCTTTAACTGGCAGGAACAATTCCCACAGATTTTCAATCCTACTGTCATTGCGAGCGAAGCGCGGCAATCTCATAATTCAAAAAACGGTTTTGATGTAGTGATTGGGAATCCGCCTTATGTGCGACACGAAATGATAAAAGAATTTAAACCAGCATTTGAAAAGCGATTTAAAACTTATCAAGGAACAGCAGATTTATATGTTTATTTTATCGAATTAGGTATTAATATTTTAAATTCCAATGGAGTATTAGGATTCATTAATCCCAATAAATTTATTAGAGCTTCCTATGGAAAAAACCTCAAACAATTTTTAAGTAAATTACAAATACTACAACTTATTGATTTTGGAGAATTAAATGTTTTTCAAGATGCTGTAACGTCACCACTAATACTATTGGTTAATAAATCAGCACCTAAAATTAAAACTAAATTCTTACAAATTAATTCTCTTATAGATTTGAATTTAGAGGTTAGTATAGATAAAGATTCAATAACATTAAAGCCTGAAATCTTTAAAGAAGAAAAATGGAATTTAATATCGAATATTGAACTTTCAATACTTAACAAGGTTTCTAAAAGCTTTGATTCCATTTCAGATAGAGATAATTTAGATATTAAATATGGTTTAAAAACAGGTTTAAATGAAGCTTTTATTATAAGCGAAGAATTAAAAGAAGATATTATTAAAGAGGATATTAATTCTTCTAAACTCATCAAAGAATTTATTGATGGTGATGATGTTAGAAAATATCAAATTAGAACTAAAAACAAATACCTAATATGCATTCCTAATGGATTTACTGATAATCAAGGGAAATTTGAAACGGAAGTAGAAGCTTGGGAGTGGTTAAACAGCAATTATTCAGGCATAGCAAATTACTTAAAACAGTTTGAAATTAAAGCAAAAAAGCGCAGTGATAAAGGTCGTTATTGGTGGGAATTACGTGCTTGTGATTATTATAATTTAATAGAAGAGCAAAAAATAATTTACCCAGAAATAGCAATGAGTTCTCGTTTTGCTTTAGATACTAATAGTACTTATATAAATAAGACTATATTTTTAATTAACAGTTCAAGTTATGGCTTATTGGGATTGCTTAATTCAAAATTAATTTGGTTTTATTTAATAAATACTTGTGCATCTTTAGGAGACCCTAAAAACGGAGGAAGATTAAATATGCAAAGAATTTATTTGGAAACTATAAGTTTCCCTAATGATATTTTAAATAAGGAAACTAAATCTTCAATAAAGTCTAAAGAATTAGAAACATTTTATTCCATCTATAATGATAGCATTGAAAAGTTTAAAAATTATATAAAGTCATCAAGCAAAAATGATAAGCTATCAAAAAAACTACAAAACTGGCACGAGTTAGACTTTGCAGACTTTATAAAAGAACTCAACAAAGCCATTAAAAAAGCAGGTGGCACACCGTTTACCAAAAAAGACGAGTTTGAGTGGTTAGAGCTATTTGAAGACAACAAGAAAAAAGCCCAAGAATTACAAACCCAAATCACCCAAACAGAAAAAACAATAGATACTATGGTGTACGACCTCTATGGTCTTACACAAGAAGAACGAGACATTATAGAAAACAGTTAAGTTATGGCAACAGAAGAAATGAAAGCAATGCGTTTGGAAGCATTCCTAAATAGAGCATATAATTTGGATAAAAGAATTAAAAGACCTTCAAAAGGTGAATATTATGCGCTTACAAGGGCAGAAGAAAAGGGTAATCCACAAAAGGAACTTAAAACTTTAAAAAGCAGAATAGAACAAGCAATTGAAGTGTTTTTTAAACAATCTATTGACTATAAAACGGAAGAGAGTTTAAAAATTTTAAGCTCATTAAATGCACAAACCAATAACAGTAATGATATAAGTTTAGTTATTGAAAAAGGAGAAAAAATAACAGAGCAATTCAAATAGATTTTATGTAAAACTGAAAATTACAATACCAATGCAAGAACACCTCAAAACCAACATACTTAACTTTAAATGGCCTAATAGTGCGCCTACCATTTATTTATCTTTAGAGGATACTGAAGGTAGTCATCCCATACATAAATCTAAATTTTCAAGGCAGATTAAAGAGGTGTTTCCAGATGCAGACTTATCTAACAAAGACCAAATATTTACAACATTTACAACAGAAATACCAGATGCACCAAGCATTAAGCTAAATTTAGTAGATGGTAGAGAATTAAGAATTTATAAGCAATTCCTTAAACATAAATTAAGAAGCTATTTTAAATCGAAAGACTATATAGTAGTAAAAAACTTCGTTGGTGATGTACAAGTGTGGATGCCATCAAAAAAAGGGAATACAGCAGACTATAACCTCTACTATAAATTCTCATTTAAAATACAATTTGCAAAATTAACCGACTTACCAGAGCTTATTGTATCGTATGATGGCACATCAAAAGTCCTTACAACTTCGGTTAAGGATATAGAGGATTCAGAGCTAATAAAACGTTGTGTATACGGTCAAAAAACGTTTAATTACCAAATGGACCTCGATACAGAGGAAAAACAAGAATTTTACAATGCTATTCAGTTTGAGCAAGCATACCCAATTTTTAATTTGCCATTAGCACGAGCATTAGATATACCTATTGAGGAACCTGTAAGACCAGCCAACAAATACCAAAAGTATGTAGCACTTATTAATAATTTCGCTACCAATTATCTGTTTACAGAAGACTTTAAAGCCATATTTCCGTTTAAGACTGATGCGTTTATTGATGTGCCACTTAATCGTATTAATCATATCGACCCACAAGTAGGGTTATTGGAATTTGGTAAAGACCAATACGGTAACAAGAAAACCCATTTAGTGCCTAAATTGGCAATGAATAACCTCAACCCTTACAAAAGACCCAACAACCAAAACATTAAGTTTTTCTTTGTGTACCATACGTCACATAAAAAAGCAATTAAAACCTTTTACAATAACCTCAAAACTGGTGTTACTGCGGATAAAAAGTATTTTAAAGGGATTGAGGCTTATGTAAACATCAAGGCTTCAACGTCTAAAGAACATTTTATTGAGTTTACCAACGAAAACAACCCAATACCAGAAATAACAGAGCAGTTAGAAAACCTTTCGTTTGACCACGATAATGTGCGTTATGCGGCATTCTATTTAAGTCCTTTCGATAAGTTTACACCAAATCCCGAAGACCGAGACATCTATATTCAAATCAAAGAATTGTTTTTAAATGAAGGTATTGTTACACAGGTTGTTGATTATGAAAAAATGGTGGTTAATATCGAGAATCAATACAACTTCCAGTTCTCATTACAAAATATGGCATTGGCAATTCACGCCAAATTAGGTGGTGCACCTTGGAAGCTCGCAGTAACCGATAAAAAAGAATTAGTAATTGGTGTTGGTGCATTTACCAATCAAGGCGAAAACAGGCGGTATATAGCAAGTGCCTTTAGTTTTCAAAACAATGGCTTGTTTAGAAAGTTCGAGTATTTCGACCAAAGCGAAACAGACCTATTGGCAGGAAGTATATGTAAAGCCATTAGAGATTTTACGTCCGTTGCAGAAGCAGATAAAGTAGTGATTCACTTCTATAAAGAAATGAGTTACGAGGAACTAAAACCAATTATTAGAGGGATGCATACATTAGGGTTAAAAATTCCGCTCTACATTCTAAATATCAATAAAACAGAAGCAGAAGATATTATTGCTTACGACCTTAATTGGAACAAAAAGCTAATGCCAGTTAGTGGGACATACATTCGTATTAGCGAAAATCAATTCCTATTGTTCAACAATGCACGCTATCCAAGTGACCGTTTTTATTCAGATACAGATGGTTATCCATTTCCAATAAAAATTAAGGTAAGCAGTCCAGATGAAGATGCTTTTGAAGATGCAGATGTAGTGTTAGAATTATTAACGCAAGTGTATCAGTTTAGCAGATTATATTGGAAATCCTTACGCCAACAAAATGTACCAATCACAATAAAATATCCAGAAATGGTAGCACAAATAGCACCACGATTTAATAATGGCGTTCCAGACGATGCCAAAGATGCGTTATGGTTTTTATAAATTCAGGAGATAATGAAAAAAGCATTAATACTAAATTTAGACCCTGACGAAAGAATAGAAGTAAAAAAGTTCAAGAATGCATTTCATTCAAAATTAGATAAATAACATGCAGAAGCATATTTTAAATAGCAAAAATGTTGGTATTACAGGTATTAGAATACAAATGTTTTATTTGATAGTTTTAAAAGAAACTTTAATAGAATGTATTAGAGATAGCCCAATAGAATATGATGAAACAATATTAGAACTTTAATATTGATTTAAAAAATCACTTCTAAATTTAAAAAGTTATTAGTCAAATGTTTATATAGAAATTCACACTATTTTTGGTATACTAATCTGGCTAACCAATTTATTTAGAATAAAAACAAATAAGCTTTTATATTACTAAATTCATATTTATAATCATAAAAAATTAAATTATTATTATTATTTTCATGCTTTTATTTTTAATAACTAACTAAAACTAAATTATTTTATGGCAAACGTTCTATGGTTACAAGGAGGTGCATGTAGTGGAAACACTATGTCCTTTTTGAATGCAGAAGAACCTACTGTAGTAGAATTAATTACAGATTTTGGTCTTAATATTCTCTGGCATCCTACTACTGGATTACAAATTGGAGATCAAGTCCAAGATTTATTAAGAGACATTCTTGCAGGAAAAGTTCAAATGGATATTCTTGTATACGAAGGCTCTTTAATTCAAGGTCCAAATAACACAGGAACGATGAATTATTTTGCGGATAGACCACAGATGGATTGGATAAAAGATTTATCTGAAGTAGCTGGTTATGTTGTAGCTATTGGAGATTGTGCAACTTGGGGAGGAATTCCTGCTGTAGCACCAAATCCTAGTGAATCAACAGGACTTCAGTTTCACAAAAAAGCAAAAGGTGGCTTTTTAGGTGCTGATTATGTATCTAAAGGCGGTTTACCTGTTATAAATATTCCTGGTTGCCCAGCGCATCCAGATTGGATTACTCAAATACTTGTAGCTATTTCTGTAGGTAGAATTGGTGATGTTTTAATTGATGATTATCACAGACCAAAAACATTCTTTACAGATTTTGTACAAGACGGTTGTACTAATGTTACCAATTTTGCTCAAAAAGTAGATGGAGGATTTGGTACACGTGGTGGATGTCTATTCTACGAAGTAGGATGTCGTGGACCAATGACTAGAGCAAGTTGTAATAATATCCTTTGGAATCGTCAGTCGAGTAAAACACGTTCTAACCATCCTTGTTTAGGATGTACAGAACCTGGATTTCCTCACAACGATTTAATGAAAGGCAGCGTCTTTAAGACAATGAAGCATTTAGGTGTATTCCCTAAGGAAGTGCCTGAAGGTCGAAGTAAATTGGCTTATTATATGGAAGCAGGTTTCCAAAAAATAATGCCTACGAACAAACCAATAACAGAAACTTCTAAATAATCAAATAAAAACGACTACAAAATGTCAGTAAAAGAATTAAATATATCACCAGTAGGACGTGTTGAAGGGGATTTAGATGTCAAAGTTTATATCGATAACGGAAAAGTAACACGCGCTCATACTCAAGCAGCAATGTTTTAGAGGATTTGAGAAAATAATGGAAGGAAAAGATCCGCAATCGGGTCTTATAGTAACACCACGTATATGTGGAATTTGTGGAGGATCACATTTATATTGTGCATCATCTGCTCTAGATACTGCTTGGGGAACTAAGTTAAGTCCAAATGCACTTCTTTTAAGAGCTATTGGTCAAGCTACAGAAACTATTCAAAGTATTCCGAGATGGTTTTATGCCATATTCGCGACCGATTTAGCAAACAAAAAGTATGCTAATCAACCTTTATATAAAGAAGTAGTAGAACGTTGGTCTGCTTATGTAGGGACAACATTCCAAAAAGGGCTAACAGCTAGTGGACTACCAGTTCAAGTATATGCATTGTTTGGTGGTCAATGGCCTCACTCAAGTTATATGGTTCCTGGTGGTGTAATGTGTGCACCTACTCTAAAAGATATTACGAGAGCACACTCAATTATGACACAGTTTAAAAACGACTGGTTAGAGACTATATGGCTAGGTTGTTCTATTGAACGTTATCTAGAGATTAAGTCTTGGGATGACATGCTTGCTTGGGTTGAAGAAAATGATTCACATAAAAATAGTGATTTAGGTCTTCTTATAAGAGCAGGAATTCAGTTTGGCTTAGATAAATTCGGTCAAGGTGTTGGTAAATTCTTAGCAACAGGAACATACTTGCACAAAGACAGATATAATAATCCAACTATTGAAGGTAGAAATGATGCCTTAATTAGTTCTAGTGGATTCTTTGATGGAGAAAACTATCACGAATTCGACCATATGAAAGTTAGTGAACACGTTAAGCATTCTTGGTATGATAATCAGGCAGATGGTTTACACCCATGGGAAGAGCCTTTACCAACGCCTGCAAAATCGCAACCTTTACATGACACAGATTTTGATGGACAATACAGCTGGTCTAAAGCACCAAGATATGATGGACACGCTGCAGAAGCTGGACCATTAGCACGTTGTATAATGAATGCAAATCCTAATAACAAAGATCATCAAATTAAAGATCCATTATTTGGAGATATAATGAAAAAAATGGGGCCAAGCGTATTTACTCGTGTTTTAGCGAGAGTTCACGAAGCACCTCGTTTATATAAATTTATAGACCAATGGTTGTCAGAAATTGACCTTGATGGTTCTTTTTATACAAAACCTGTAGAAAAGGATGGCAAAGGATTTGGAGCAACAGAAGCTGCACGTGGTGCTTTAGCACATTGGATTGAGATTAAAGATGGTGTGATTAAAAACTATCAAGTAATGGCGCCTACGACTTGGAATGTAGGACCAAATGATGCCAAAGGTAATCCAGGACCTATTGAAGCGGCTCTAGAAGGAATTGATATTGAAGATCCTAGTGATCCAGTAGAAGTTGGTATCGTGGCACGTTCATTTGACTCTTGTCTTGTTTGTACTGTTCACGCACACGATCAAAAATCTGGAGTAGAACTATCTAGGTTTAAGTTATAAATAGATATAAATCAATTATTTATATAAACTTTCCTGAAGGTGTTCTTCGGGAAAGTTTTTTAGTTTAATAGAAAAGATAAAGATGAAAACAGCAGTAATGGGTTTTGGAAATCCTGTAAGAAGTGATGATGGTATTGGAATGTATGTGATTGAAGAATTACAAAAAATAATAGGTGATAATGATGTTGTAAATATTTTTGATATGGGTACAGCTGCTTTTGAAGTGCTTTTTGGTCTTAAAGGACACGATAAAATTTTGATGGTAGATGCTGTTGTAAATTCAGATGAACCTGTTGGAACATTGTTTAAAGTACCTGCAGAAGAAGTGTTACGAGCACCACAAGACGATCCTATGGTATTCTTACATGGTATGAAGTGGGATCAAGCATTATCATATTCTAAAAAAATATTGGGAGATGATTATCCTGAAGACATACAAGTCTATTTAATTGCTGTAGAAAACACGAAGTTAGACACCGTATTAAGTGAAGAAGTAAAACAAGCTGGAGATAAAGTAGTAAATCATATTTTAGAAGACTTAAACCTTGCAAAAGTATAGTGGAAGAAGATAAAGTCATACTCAAATCGTCTCATGTGTATTTAAACGCAGAACTTGTAGAGCGATTATTTCAAAATATTCATTATGCTTATGTCACTTATGTTGTTGAACAAAAAAAAATGTTGATTACACCAGTTAGTAGTCAATGGTTTGTTAAAATGCATAAGCCTACACAGTTTTTATTGAAATCCAGAAACTTAAAAGGAGATAGAACATTAGCGATTAGAGAGATTTTAATAGATAATGATTTAGATACTACAGACAGAATACTACAATATGAAATTGTAGAAAAAACAAATCTCATTAAAATAACAATGTGATGGCAAAACGAAACGATCCTAAAAGTGCTTGGTTATTGGATGCAGAAGTGCGTACTAAAATTGAAGAAATAAAAGGACGTTGGGAAGTGTCGTTAGTCTTTGTAAATACAAAAGACCCAAATCAATTATTGGTTCGAAAAATAGGAGATTACAGATCAAAAAGATTAGCTGAAGTTTATGCACTTAATATGCAAAAGACAGCTGCAAAAGATATTAGAGGAACACAAAAAGTAGATAAAAGTGCTTACAATTTTAACAAAAATTAATACAAAAAATACTATTGAGAATAGCATTAACTCTATCGATAGATTGAATGAGCTTGTTACTATAGTTACTGAAGAAAGTCAATTAAAAGAGGCTCAGAAAATACTTGTAGTGTCAGAAAATGACATAAGTGCGTCTTTAGATTGGGATGATACAGAGCCACCTTATTTATTTCCAGACATAGAATTTTCTCAAGAGAATCTTTTAGCTATGGTATTTTATAAATTAGGAAACCATCAAAAGGCATTTGAGTTTATTTCAGAAGAAAACTCATTACATAATCATTTATTAATTGCAACACATTTACAATTTGGCTATGCGATTAATGAAGACATGCAAGCTTTCGCAAAAGAAACGTCGCAACATAACAACTGCATCATTGAGCAATATGGGAATGTAGTTTCGCAATGCGATTCAAATCAATTAAAAGCATTGTATACTGAAGCCTTAGCAAATGCATCAAATGATGAGCTTCGATTATTTACAATCAAACATTTTGTTAATTTCTTATTAGATGCTAACGCGTATCAAGAAGCTGAGAAAATATTGCGATTATCTTTACCAAAAGCCATTTCCGAAGCCTCAAAAAACGCAATTAATAGTTTGCTCGCTAATACATTAATGGCACAATTAAAGATGCCATATAATACTAATAAACTTGTTGAAATTCAAGAATTACAACAAGCAAGTATTGCGTTTTACGAAGACAAAAAATTAAAAGTCAATGCTGGTTTAATTCTTATTGAAGCTTCAGAGATTGCAAATTTTCAGGAAGACTTCATAAATTCTAAAATTATATTAATAAAGCTATTTTATATTTTAAAGAAGCAGATATTCCAGAATTTCTAGGTGAAGCAGGATTACGTAAAGCAACATTATTATATACATGGTCTAAAAACGGAAGCCCTCAATATTACAAGCCAGCAATTAATGCTTTTCAAGACACCTTAAAAATCTTTAAGCGTGACACACATCCTCAAAAATTTACAGAGATTCATCATAATTTAGCACTTATTTATTCTGAAATACCAGTGTCTTCAGAAGAAAAGCCAATTTGGACAGCATTTTGCGCGTCTTCTTTTAAAGAAGTTTTAGCGTTTTACACAAAAGAACAATACCCTTATGAATTTGCTATGGCAAGTCATAATTATGCTACAGCACTGATGAATTTTCCAGAGGCTAAATTACATAACAACTTAGATAAAGCTTTTGGATTATTTGAAGATGCTTTGGCAGTTCGTACTGCAAACGACTATCCTTTTGAGAGAGCTTTAACATTATTAAATCAATTAGAATTGTATTGGCTAATGCACAATGAAGATGAAAGCGCAGAGACCCAAAAATATAATCAGATGGTTGAAAAAGCAACTTCTATTTCTACAATGGTAGATGATAAAAATCTAATAGAACAAGCAAATCAGCATTTAGAACAACTTAAAAAATTAAAAACAATTTTAAACTAACAATGCACGAAACGTCTATAATAAATGGTATATATAGAACTCTTGAGCAAGAGTTTGAAGCAGAGAAACTTAATAAAATGACAGATATTTACGTAAGAGTAGGTATTTTGTCAAACATAGAGCCTCGTCTTTTAATGAATGCTTTTGAAGCGTCGCATATGACAAATCCATTCTATCAAAATGTAAAGCTCAACATAGAAATGTTAGAGCTTAAAATACAATGTGAAAGCTGTAATCATATTACCGATGTAAAGCAGTATCGCTTTTTATGCGATAAATGCCAGAAACCTAGTAAAAATGTAATTCAAGGTGAAGAAATGTTGATTCATAAAGTTGAATTTGAAGATTAAAAAAGGAAAAATTAAAGAAAAAAATATGAGTGTAGAAAAATCCACCAAAGCAGCTCGCGGAACCGTACAATGCGAGAATACAAACTTAAACTTACTAAAGGCAAACGACTTTGTAGCAGATATTATTAAAAAGGAAATGGCTAAAAGCAATACACTTTTAGTAAACATTACATCCTCTGCAGGTAGCGGAAAAACCACGCTAATGCAAAAAACTGCTGAAAAACTTAAAGACAAATTAAAAATTGCAGTAATGGTTGGCGATTTAGAAACTGAGCGAGATGCAGAACGTATTCGTAAAACTGGAATACAAGCTCTGCAAATTGTAACAGGTGGTATTTGCCACTTGGAAGCACAAATGATTCATCAGGTTTTAGACCAATTTGACTTACCAAATATCGACTTACTTTTTATAGAAAACGTTGGGAATTTAGTTTGTCCAGCATCTTTTGATTTAGGAGAAGATTATCGAGTGACGCTAATGGCAACAACAGAAGGTGACGATAAGCCTAAAAAATATCCACGTATGTTTTTAACAAGCGATATGATGTTAGTGTCAAAAGCAGATTTGCTGCCTTATTTACCATTTTCAGTTGAGGCAGTAACCAAAGATGCTCATGAGGTAAATCATGAATTAGAAGTTATTCAAATATCTTCATTATCTGAAGAAGGTATTGACCAATGGTGCGATTGGTTAGTTGAAAAAGTAAAACAAAAACAACAAGCATAATGTTTTATAATTGGTGATTAAAACATTTAAAATACAAATTAAAGGACGCGTTCAAGGAGTTGGGTTTCGTCCTTTTGTTTTTAATCTTGCCAAAAAACATCAACTTGAAGGTACTGTTTCAAACAATGAAAATGGTGTTATTATTTATTGCAATACTTCAAAAGACAAAGCGGAAGATTTTTTAGAAAAAATTATTAATAAGAAACCAGAAGTTGCAGTAATAACATCTCATGCAATTGAGGAAGATGTTTATGTTGAATATGATTCTTTCAATATTATTCCTTCTGAAAGTAATACACAAATAAACATACCATTAACACCCGATTTTGCTGTATGTAAATATTGTAAGAATGAGATTTCCAGCCCAGAAAACAGACGCTTTAATTATCCTTTTACAACCTGTGTGCATTGTGGACCACGTTATTCGATTACCACAAAATTTCCGTTTGAAAGAACACACACTTCAATAACTGATTTTAAAATGTGTGTTGATTGTGATGAGGAATATAAAAATCCAAATGATAGACGGTTTCACTCACAAACCAACTCTTGTGCAACTTGCGGAATACAATTGCAGTTAGCAAATAATTTAGGAGATGTTATAGATGAAAATCAGGACGATTGTATAGAAAAAGTTGCGCAATTTATTTCCAATGGAAAAATAATAGCAATTAAAAATACAAATGGTTATTTACTATGTTGCGATGCTTCATATCCTGAAGCGATTAAAGAACTAAGAAGTCGAAAAAAAAGACCAAACAAACCATTTGCAGTTTTATATCCTTCAATAGAAGTTATTAAAAATGAGTTTGAATTGTCTACTAATGAAGAAACAGCTTTGCTATCTAGAGTTGCACCAATTGTAATTCTTCAAAACACAAAAAAAATAAGAATATCTGCTAATGCTATTGCACCAAACTTAAACCAAACTGGTGTAATGCTTCCATCCTCTAGTTTATTAGAATTAATTGTGAAAAAACTTGATAAACCTATAGTTTGTACTAGTGGAAATATTCATGGTTCGCCAATTGTTTCAATCAAGGAAGAAGCAAATAAACAATTAAAAGAAGTTGCCGATTATTTTTTGCATCACAATCTCGATATTCAATTTCCGCAAGATGATTCAGTAGTTAGGTTTGTAAACGAGCAACAGATTATTCTAAGACGTTCAAGAGGTTTAGCACCGAATTATATTGAAGCTAAAATTAACACAAAAGAACCCATTTTAGCTATGGGAGCGCATTTAAAAAGCACTTTTGCATTTGTGCCAAATGCGCAAACGTATGTGAGTCAATATTTCGGAAATCTAGATAGCTACGAGGTTTTAGAACGTTACAAGGCAACTATTAATCAGTATGTAGATTTGTTTGAAACAAAACCAAAAACTATTCTTATTGATAAGCATTCGCAATATCAAAGTAGTGTTATTGGTAACGAATTTGCTTCAGAATGGAATGATAGTGTTCAGGAAATTCAGCATCATAAAGCACATTTTGTAAGTGTATTAGGTGAACATAATTTATTTACTTCCAAAGAAAGAATATTAGGAGTCGTTTGGGATGGCACAGGTTTAGGCGATGATAATGCGATTTGGGGAGGCGAATTTTTTAGCTATCAAAATCACGAAATAGAACGATTAAATCATTTCGAGTATTATGATTGGTTTGCTAATGATAAAATGGCAAAAGAACCTAGATTAGCTTTGTTCAGTCTTTTAGAGGAAGAAAATAAAGGGATTATTAAGCATAAATTCTCAGAAACGGAATGGAATATATATTCCAAAACTATTAAAACTAACACTTTAAAAACATCCTCTGTTGGTAGACTGTTTGATGCAGTAGCTTCAGCATTAGATATTGTTGATGTTAATTCCTTTGAAGCTGAAGCACCAATACTACTCGAAAATTGTGCAAATACGTATTCTAAAAGTTATTATATCGATTTTTTACATAAGGAAGAGTATGATAAAGTACCTTCAAAATTTATTATTAATGCCATATTAAAAGCCTATAGAGAAGGCTTTTGCAAAAAACGATTAGCCTATAGTTTTATTTACACGTTAGCGAAAGCTATTATAAAAATGGCTAAAAAACATGGGTTTAAAACTGTAGCTTGTAGTGGTGGTGTTTTTCAGAATGTTATATTGGTTTCAATCTTAAGTCAAATTGCCAAAAAAGAGCAAATTATATTAAAATTTAATTGTAAATTGTCTAGCAATGACGAGAACATTTCTTTTGGACAGTTAATGTACCAAAATCATATAAAAAATTAAAACTATGTGTTTAGCAATCCCAGGAAAAATAAAGAGTATTGAACTACAGTATGGTGGTGCATTACGGATGGCAAAAGTGAATTTTGGAGGTATTACCAAAGAAGCTAGCTTGGAGATGTTACCTTCTGCAGATATTGGCGATTATGTATTGGTTCACGTTGGTGTAGCCATTAGTAAAGTCGATGAAGAGGAAGCAAAAAAAACGTTTAAATACCTCAAAGAAATCGGTGAATTAGGTGATTTGGTAGATGTCGATAATTATATACCCGAAGATACCGTTTCGGGAGAAATTTCATTAGATGAAGTGACTAAAAGCTCAGGTAATTAATTTGTAAAAAAAAAGTTGCTACTATGAAGTATATGAACGAATATCGAGATCCTGAATTAGCAAAGGAGTATCTCGAAGAAATAAAGAAAACCGTTACACAACCTTGGTCTATCATGGAAGTATGTGGTGGACAAACACATAGTTTAGTGAAAAACGGAATTATAGATATGTTGCCAAAAGAGGTAACTATGATTCATGGTCCAGGTTGCCCAGTTTGTGTCACACCTTTAAATTTAATAGACAAAGCCATACATTTAGCATTAAATGAAAACGTGATTTTATGCTCATTTGGCGATATGCTTCGCGTACCTGGTTCAAAAATTAATTTGCTAGAGGCTAAAGCAAAAGGCGCAGATATTCGTATTTTATATTCGCCTTTAGAGGCTGTTAAAATAGCTGAAGACAACCCAGACCGTGAGGTTGTATTCTTTGCTGTAGGTTTTGAAACTACTGCACCAGCAAATGCACTATCAGTGATTCATGCACAAAGAAGAAATTTAAAAAACTACTCTATTTTAGCGTCTCATGTTTTAGTGCCACCTGCTATAAAAGCAGTTATTGATGATGATGAAAGTAAAATTGATGGTTTTTTAGCAGCAGGTCATGTATGTACTATTATGGGAAATTCAGAATATTATCCTTTGTCTGAAGAACACGAAGTGCCAATTGTAGTTACTGGTTTTGAACCTTTAGATGTGTTACAAGGTATTTTGATGGTGCTACGTCAATTAGAAGCTAATAAAGCTGAAGTTGAAAATCAATATTCAAGAATTGTTAGAGAAGAAGGTAATACTGAAGCTCAGAAAATGATTTTTGAAGTCTTTGAAATTAAAAATCAAATATGGCGAGGCATTGGCGAAATTCCTGAAAGTGGCTATGCTGTAAAAGAAGAATATTCAGATTTTGATGCCAATACAAAGTTTAGCATAACTATTGAAGAAGCGCCAGAACATCCAGATTGTATTTCTGGTCAGATCATGAAAGGGATTAAAAAACCTTTTGAGTGTGCTCAATTTGGTAAAAAGTGCAAACCATCATTTCCACTTGGAGCACCAATGGTAAGTAGTGAAGGTGCTTGTGCAGCTTATTATCATTTCTCTGGTTTAATCGAAGCTTAATTCTTAATCAAATACCCTTAAATGTCGGATTCAAAAAAATTACGAATGCAATTGCAATGCCCAATGCCAAAGTTAGACTTTGATGTTATAACACTTGGTCATGGTAGTGGAGGCACATTAACAAATAAACTACTGGATACTGGCGTTTTCGATTTGCTAAGTAATGATATTCTTGATAAAAGGCATGATGGTGCTTTTTTAGAAATGAATGGTAAAATGGCATTTTCTACAGATAGTTTTTTAGTCTCACCTATCTTTTTTCCAGGAGGAAATATTGGCGAATTGGCAGTTAACGGAACCGTTAACGATTTAGCGATGTGCGGAGCAGTTCCTAAATATTTGTCATTAAGCTTTATTATTGAAGAAGGACTAAAAATGACTGAATTTTGGGAAATTTTAGTTGCTATTAAGTATGCTTGCAAAAAAGCAGGAGTAAAAGTTGTTACTGGAGATACTAAAGTTGTTGAAAAAGGAAAAGGAGATAAAATATTCGTGAATACATCTGGTGTTGGAAGCATTCATCCTAAAGCAAATATTAGTGAAGACAATATAAAAATAGGAGATAAAATAATTGTTAGTGGTAACATCGCAACACATGGAATGGCAATTATGTCTGTACGTGAAGGTTTAGAATTTGACTCAACTATTGAAAGTGATACGATGAATTTAAATCACACCATAATCAATTTAATAGAACAATTTGGAAACGATATTCATCTACTAACAGACCCAACTCGTGGTGGTGTAGCAACTGTTTTAAAAGAAATTGCGTTGTCATCAAATTTTGGGATAGACATCGCTCAACGCGATTTACCAATAGATAGCCAAGTCGCAAGTGCTTGCGAATTACTAGGTTTAGACCCTTTGTATGTGGCTAATGAAGGTTTGTTTTTAAGTTTTGTGGATGCGTCTATTGCAGACCAATTTTTGGAAACATTACATAAAGATGATAACGGTAAACAGGCAAAAATTATAGGAACTGTTGTTGAAGAACACCCAAAACAAGTGATTATGGAAAGTGCTATAGGCGGAAAACGTGTTGTTAGTATGTTGCCTGGAGAACAATTACCAAGAATCTGTTAGTCTATGGATTTTAAAACACTAGGAACCCAAGTCGCTAATGGGCGATTATTTAGAGGCTCAAAACAAAAACCATTTTTAGCACCAAGAGGCGTTTTTGTAGCGAAAAACAAACTTTTCGTGTCAGACACAGGACAGAATCGTGTTTTTATTTGGAATACAATTCCGACTTCGGAATTTCAAGAGCCTGACGTTGTTTTAGGACAATTAGAAGTTTCGGATAGCGGAAGGAACTCTGGTGGTGATGTTTCGGCTACTACATTACAATATCCTTCTGGAATATGGAGTGATGGTGAAAAGTTAATTGTCGCAGACGCTTGGAATCATAGAGTGCTTATTTGGCATTCTATTCCTACAGAAAATGCACAACCTGCAGATGTTGTTTTAGGGCAACCAGATTTTGATACAAACTTACCCAATGTAAAGGGTATAGGAAACGACCCCACAACACAAACACTTAATTGGCCTTATGGATTGTTTTCGGACGGCAAAAGTCTTTGGATTGCAGATACGGGTAATAGACGCATACTATTTTACAACTCTATTCCAAAAAAGAATTATTCTTCAGCAGATAAAGTTATTGGAAAGCCCACTTTTACAACACGAGATTATAATAATGATGAGCCAATTTGGCCTTATTCAGTCAAAATAAATAGCAAAGGTCAAATGGCTGTTGCAGACACGCAATTCTATCGAGTGCTTGTTTGGAACAATAAAGACGATGCATTTTCAAAATCTGCTGATATTATTATTGGTCAGGATAATTTTGATGCCTGTGGACAGAATCAATTCAGGCTTGCACCAGAAGCAAACACGCTAAATTGGACGTATGATGCTTGTTTTTATAAAGATGGAATTTTAGTAAATGATACAGGCAATAGCCGAATTTTAAAGTTTAATGAAATCCCTAGTAATAATAACGCTTCAGCGGAAACATTGATTGGAAGAGAAGATTTTAAAACAAGTAGCGAGTTTAAAGGCAATATGCACGGAACAAAAAGTGCTATTTATTGGCCATTTTCAATAACTACTGAAGGAGATACGTTATTTATAGCAGATACAGGAAATCATCGCTTGGTGATTTGCGACTTACATACTTAGATAAAGCCAGTAAAAACCAATTATAATTGCAAATAAGCCACCTGCGAAACGAATACCTTTAAAGAAATTGTCGTTATGCTGATGTTTGGAATAAGATGTCAACTTACCAAGTATTAGAGCGTAAACAGACATTGCTATTACAGTTCCTATTGCAAAACCGATTATATACTGTACACCATCAGAATTATGTTCAAAGCCCAATACAGGTAATAACAATAAGAAATGAGCTACGCCTGCTAAGCCATGTAAGAATCCTATTCCTAAAGAAGATAAAATATTTTGTTTTACAATTTTATCATGAGTATGTTCATGGCCTTCTTCATGGTTATGTTCATGCTCATGTATATGGGCATAAGTTTCTTTTTCAGAATGAACATGCGGATGTTTGTGTTTTTTCTTTTCATTAAAAATGCGATAAAACGCCCAAAGTCCAACACCAATTAAAACAATTGCAACTAATTGCTCGCTATATTCTGATATAGTTTCAACAGGAATAACATCTTTAAACACAAGAAATAAAACACCTATTAAAAGCATTCCTAATAAATGTCCAATTCCCCAAAATAAGCCTATTTTCCATGCTTTCCTTTTGGTTTCTATAACTAATGGTGTAACAGCAGCCAAATGGTCAGGACCAGAGATAACATGTAGTATTGAGGCTAGTGTTCCTGCAATAATTGGAAGACTTATATCATGGTGATGAGTATCATGTAGCATTGAAACGAGAATCGCAGAGAATAATTTTATAATCAAAATAAAAAAGAAGTGTTTAAATGTTGTGGAAAGATAAATATTTTTTTTCAAAGAAATGGCTGGTATTGAGTGGCAGGGATTTATAAATTCTTTTTGCTTTAAAAGTCAATACTAAGTACATGAGTTTGCTTATAAAGTTGGGCTACCAGGTAAGAGTTATGTTGATGGTGGTATAGTAGCTGTATTACCCGCGCATTAGAGCATCGCTGTTTGGAGCCCAAAGTTAAATGAGAAAGTAAATTCTTATAGAGGAATGAAGTTTTTAGAACTTTTCACTTCAAAAACAAAGAGCACAATTTTTTAATTAAAATTTATTCAGTACATTTTTAAACATACCCATAAAAGCTACATTTCTAGTATAAAACTTTGAAAAAGCATCCACTTAATAGAGGGTTATATATATTAATATTGTTTAATCTAAAATTTGAGTATTATGACAACAAAAGTAAGTACTGCAAGTAAAAACGGAAAGGCTACAGCCAATGTTAAAAATGATGTCAAGTAAAAATTGACACAAAAAGCAATCGGACTTCAAGTTCAAGAGCTAAGTATCATAAACATTATCCCAGACCCAATGCAACCAAGAAAATCCTTTAATGAGGAAGCTCTCATGCAACTGTCTGAAAGCATCGAAAAGCATGGGATTCTACAACCTATTACAGTCCGATAATCTGGAAAAAATCACATCATCAAAATGGGGGAACGCAGGTGTCACGCAAGTAAATTAGCGAAAAAGAAAACAATTCCGAGTATTGTAAGAGAATACGATAATAATGATATTTTATAAATTCAAATTATCGAAAATCTGCAACGACAAGATGTTGAACCTACTGAAGAAGCTGAGGCTATTGCATATCTTAGCGAAAAATATGCGCCAACAGATGTTTAAAAACGGTTGGGAAGAACAGAAAACTTTGTTAGGCAACGTTAAAATTGGCAGGTAATAAGGTGTTCGTCAGTCGTTCCATTTAGTTCCATAAAATATCTCTGCAAGCCAATTAGTTGTATAAATGTCATTGCGAACGCAATGAAGCAATTTCACTATCTATACAAATTTCAAATACAAAGGGCTTGCATATACCATAAATAGCACTACTGCGGCGACACGTCCTCGTTGGCACTATTTATTTGTTTTATTTCACACATTCACTTCTTCCTCACCCGCAGCTACTTTTGTACCCAAACCCAATAAGGTTTCGCTACGCGAGTTTTTTTATTGGGTACAATCGCTGCTTAATGTTATGCGAGCCTGCGGGTCGCTTCGGGCAAAACCTACATAAATTATTGCTTCAATTTGAATGTTGATTTTTTATTGAATTGTATCTATAAATTAATAGTTAATAGGTTTAAATATGTAGGTTTACGGGTGTCACATTTTTTGAACTTCCCAAGTTTGCAAATAAGATAACCGCAGTTAAATCAACAATATTTGATTATTGAATTAAAATATTCGCATCATAAGATAAATTGAACTTCAATGAATACTGCGGATTATCCCATTTTGCAAGCAGTACACAAGAGCAACTCATTCAGTCAGCAATTCCATCAACAGCATAATAGTTTTTACATTACGGTTTACCTTTAGTTACAATCAAAAAATAGCTTCCCTCAAATACTTTAATTCCTCAACATCACTATTACATAGAAAACACGGTAAACCTTAAATGAAAACTATTCCCAAACCTTCCATTGCTTCCTTCAATCCTTGCACTTGCCTAAACTTTAATATTTCGAATTACCAATAAAAATCCACCTGACTATAATAAGAAATCAAAAAACTGCGCCACCCTTGCGGTAAACCGTTGCTGTGGTACGCACTTTTGCAGAAAATTGCAACGTGCTATTACCACAACACCCTTGCTCAACTCGCAGCCGGCTCGCTCGGCTAGATTACCTGCTTAAAATTAGAACACTAATTATTATCTTGAATTAAAAAGTACCATTATGATAACAAAAACGATTCAAATTCAGGAAATAACAGTTGATAAACTCACTGAAAAAGTAGCAGAAAAACTATTGATTAAAATTAAAAACTACTTAAAACAAATAGCAAAAAAAGATGATGATGTGCTATTAACAAGATTAGAAGTTGCTGATTATTTAAAAGTCAGTCTTACTACTATTCATCATTGGTCTAAAAACGGTATTCTCGAACCTTTACGAATTGGAAATAGAGTTTACTACAAAAGAAAAGGCATTATTGATAATTTAGAAGGGAATAGGTTTAAACGTAGGTAAAATAAAAAAAGGTTGCAAAAATAATTGGTTTCCTTCAGCCCACGCTATTCATACTATAAAGTTCAAGCCCTACGGGTTTTGAAAAAATTTTTGCCCATTATTTAGGTGCAAACTTCCCAACGCCTGTGCTTTAAGCAATATTTTTTCCAAAAAACTTGACAGTATGTCCGCACCATTGAAGATTCTGCTATCTTTTTTCCTTATCTTTTGAAAAAAAAATATTCATTTTTTTGATTGTATTGCAAACGAATGCAAAACAATGCAACAAAATCCATATCCATACAAGAGCATAATACTTGCCTTATATTTCATCGGAAGGTACAACTTCGTGTTAGGTCCGTACTAAGTCCAAACAAAAAATTGTTTCATTTAAATCATTTAGAAATTATGGGTAAAATTGCTCAAGGTATTTTAGGAGGGCTTTCAGGTAAGGTTGGAAACGTTATCGGTGGAAGCTGGAAAGGAATTGACTACATTAGAATTAAACCTTCAAGTGTAGCCAATCCAAGAACTGTTGGTCAAGTAAACCAAAGAACCAAGTTTACTGCCACTTTAGAATTTTTACAGGCTGTAAAGCCTTTTATTAAGTTAGGATATAAAGGGTTAGCTGTTAAGAAAACAGAATTTAATGCTGCAATGTCGTATGTATTGAATAATGCTATTACAGGTGCTGAACCTAACTTTGTTGTTGACTATCCAAACGCTTTAGTAAGTCGAGGGGTTTATCTGGTGTGCTAAACCCAACGTCTGATTTAGCAACTGCTGGAGAAGTAACTTTTGGTTGGGATGATAACTCTGCCGAAGGTAACGCAAATACTACTGACAAAGCAATGTTGATGGTTTATAATCCATCAAAAAAGGAATCTATTTCTTTACTTGATGGTGCGGACAGAACAGTAGGTTCTCAAATTGTTTCAATCCCAACAACTTATGCAGGAGATACAGTAGAGCTATTTATGGCTTTTATTACTGCTGATGGTAGTCAAGTATCGAACAGTATTTATTTAGGCTCTGGTACAGCTAATTAATGCTTGGTGTTTTTATTTGGAAACCGCTCTAATCGAGCGGTTTTTTTTATGCTATATTTGTTGCTCTATTTATTAATAGTTGTTGCTAATCTTCTCTTTTTATATGTTTTTTGTATGCTATTTGTTGCCCAAATGCAGTAGTACCATTGAATACAGGGTTGGTTAAATATTGTATCGGGAAGTAGATTCCAAATGGTTAGAAGATTTTAAGTATTACCTGAAGCATACCGCAAAAACAAAGAGTAATCGACCTCTCTCTCAAAATTCATGTTATTCATATTTTAATAAGGTAAAGGCATGTATCAAGGAAGCAATAAGGGAAGGAATTATCTCATATAACCCAGCTGAACAGGTAAAAGGGTTTAAGCAGGGCGAATCTGAACGAGAATTCTTAACCTTAGATGAATTGAAAAAAGTTGCCAATACGGAATGTGAAATCCCAATTCTGAAACTGGCATTCTTGTTTAGTGCACTCACTGGTCTAAGATGGTCTGATGTACATAAATTGGTTTGGAAGGAAGTTCAATATTCTGAAGAACAAGGTCATTATATCCGCTTTAAACAAAAGAAAACCAATGGCTATCAAACGCATCCAATACCAGAACAGGCTTACAAATTGTTAAATGAAAGACAAGGTGATGAGCAACGTGTATTTAAAGGGTTAAGGTATAGTGCTTGGAATAACTTAAAACTACAACAATGGGTTATGAAAGCAGGAATTAGTAAAACCATCACATTCCACTGTGCGCGCCATACTTATGCTACCTTACAGCTCACATTTGGCACGGATATATACACCGTTTCAAAATTGCTAGGCCACAAGGAGTTAAAAACCACCCAGGTTTATGCTAAAATCATCAATCAGAAGAAGGTGGACGCTGCGAATGCAATTCCAGATATTAATTCGTAAATATGGCAACAAATCACAATTATTACGAAATTGAAATAGCTGATATATGGCAATATGAGCAACATGAGTTTTTAAGTGATAAATCTTCGGATGACTTAGCTAAGAAAATAATCAATAAAGCGGAAGAAGTAATAATAAAAGAAGGAGAAGAAAGCTTTACTGTTGATTTAGATAATGTTAAATCAAGGGCATATTACGAAAGGAATTTAAATGAGTATAGAAAATCTTCTAATACCCTTAAAGGTAGATACAACAACAATTTTTTCTTCAATAAACAAGTTTGCTATCAGTATGATCAGAACATTATTATTACCCAAGAAAGTTCTGATTTCGATTTTTGGTTTGCTTTGAAACTGAGACAGTACGATTCCAAACTCATAGAAGTAAAGAATTTTTTAGAGTACCAACTGGAAAGAGCATTTAATAAAGATTTAGTCAGGTTTATTGATTTCTTAAAACTAGAAATGAAGCAATCCAGTGATACAATTTTTAATGATAGAATTACCGAAACCATTGATAGATGGATTAAAGATAAAAATAGCTTAAACCGAAAATTAAAAGGTAAATATAGCTCTCTAAGATTAAGACAACTTAACACGAACCCAGACTATCTCCAAAAGAACAGTCATGTTTTGAATAAAGTATTAAAGCATTTAAAGGTCAATAACTTTATTCATGAAGACACTTTGTTTACGGATTTCATTAGAATTTTTGAAGGGAATATCATTCCAAAAAATAAAAGAATTGTATGGACTGGAACCAATAAAGACCTAAAATGGTTTATGGATTATTTGTCTGAGGGTTCAAATAAAATCGAATATCATAAACATGATAAATGGATTGTAGTAAATATGTGTTTCCTTAATAAAGAAAATCAGGAATTTGGCAAAAATGTTCTTCGTAAATCTAGTGGTGATGATGAAGCACGAAAAAAATTGCTAGAATCTATACTTACAAAAATTTAGCACTCGACACTTAACGAAAAATATTTTATTAGAAGCTGATTAAGAATAAAGACCCGCTTTATACTATCTAATATTTGTACTCGACACTCACTCGACACTTAACGAATCATTGTTGTCTTAACCAGTATTTCTTCATTATTTCGGGGTTGAAATTTCATTAAATGCATTGCGCAATGCTCATTATTAATTAAAAACTAAAATATTATGAGCGATTTATCTAAACCGCTATATTCACTTACTGTCGGAGAATATATAGACCTAAGTAAGGAGGCTTTTGCTCAAGAAGCAAAAAAGCTACTAGCCAACAATGATGGTATCTTGAGCAAATCAAATTTAAATAGCGATATCATTTTCGTCGACGACGTCCAGCAACTCACAGGCTACAAAAAGTCAACGATTTATTCCAAAGTATGTCGATTCGAAATGCCAGTCATTTCTAAACGTCGACCATTGACATTTTCTAGAAAGGATATTATGAATTGGCTTAAAGACGGTAAGCCGTCTGTCATAGATCAAGAAGCTAAGGAGTATGTAAGAAGAGCCTAACCAGTACCTAACTAAGCATATTAATTTAAAATTTATATGGATTTCAGTTAGCTAAATATATGTTCAGTCGCATTAACCTATATCAGTTTAAATCTGAATAAATTATAAATATTGAATTATATAAAATATTAGAGATATGAAAGAAGATTATATAAAGAATACGGCTATTGATCCTTTGACAGGCGAGGAGTTTGTTCCAAAAAGAAGTAATCAAAAATTTGCGTCTAGAGAAAATCAAATCATGTTTAATAATTTGAAAGCTGCTGAGGAACGACGAGCTAAGGAAAAGACTAGGAGAATATTAAATTCCAATAGGAAGGTATTGCGGACTACTTTGGGGTCACATAATGAAGTGATAAGATCCCACGACTATTTATTAGGTGCTGGTTTAAATTTTGGCTTTAATACTCATAGAATGAAGATAGATGGAATCAATTGGATCTGTATAGACGATCATGCATACGCTTTAATTGATAAAAATACATTTAAAATTAAAAAGTTGAAAGGATAGATTATGGAAAAAAAGATCATAAACTGTTATGAATTAGACATAAAGCAAAATTTCCCTGAAGATTTAAGATTATCTCAAATAGAATGTGAATCTTTAAAACAAAGGAATAATATTCTTTTTAATTCTTTAATTGTTTTGGGCACAGGGTTATTAGCTATTTACATATTTAAAATTCTATCTGAAAAAAAAGAGGATAAAAACAAATATTCGTCATAAATATAAATTTATTTTTTATTTTGAAGCTTGTTGAATAATGTAATATATCTAATTCAAATAATACAGTACCTAGCTTACTGAAATTAGAGATTGTTTTACAAATATATTTAGTATTGCCATATTTAAGTTTCAGATTGAGAATCATTTCATAAAATTCTTGTTTTAAAGGCATAGCAAATAATCAATCTAACTGGTTATCTATTTAAATCTGAAAGTATGAGGATAAGATGATAGATATGGATGATAATGCCTTGGATTTTGAACTGGCTAAAAGTGTTGGGGAATTTTTCCGTTTAAGCGAAGATGAAATGGATGCCATCATCAATGAGGTTCTTACTGTGGTTAAGGATTGGAAAACGATTGCTAAGGGGTTGGGTATAAAAAATTCAGAAATGGACTTAATGGCGGGAGCATTTAAAGCAAGCTAAATACAATAGAATTATGAGTAAAACAGGGAGTGTATTTTCAATGGGGAGTGGTGGAGCCACTTATGAGCATCACGTGCAGGCAGCTTACTTGCTTGCAATGATACTTCAGATTGAAGTACCTCTTGTAACAAATGGTAAAATAAGTGAAGTTGCCTTTCAGACCACCAGTAGGGGTTACGCTACGGATGACTTGATGGCAGTAATTGATTTGGGGTCTGGTAAACAACAGAAGATTCTGTGTCAAATAAAGCATAACGTGGCATTGACTGAAAATAATGAAGTTTTTAATGAGGTCATCACAGCTTTTTGGAAAGACTTCAATAATACTACTTTCAATAAAAGCAAGGACAGATTACTATTGGTTAAATCTAATCTAACCAATAATGACAAGAACCATATTGTCGTATTACTAGATTGGGCATCCACGCACAAAGATGAAAATGATTTTTATAAGGAAGTGGAACGAATAGAAGTTAAGAAGCAGCATCTTAACATCTTTGAGAATCTGCTAAAAAAAGCTAATGACACTAAAAGTGTCTCAAAAAAAGAAATTTGGATGTTCCTTAAAAGTATGGCACTTGAAGGTTATGATTTTGGTGTTGAAACGAGTACTGCCTTAAATAATTCATTAAACTTAATTACCCTTACTAAAGAATCTGATTGTAGCCTAAGTGGGCTTGAAATTTGGAACAACCTACTTGCCTTGGCTGCTAAATACAACCAAAATGGTGGTGCGCTTACTTATGATGATATCAAACGATTGGAAATTTACAAATATTTCAATCTATCAGTTTTTGATAGCACTTACCAATCCATATCAAAACTTCGGGAAGATAGTAATATCATCATTGAGCCCTTTACCAGTTCAATTGAAGATTTTCACTTGGACCGTTCAGAAAAATTGGAAGAGCTTTCAGAGGTCTCGGTCAAAAATCAATTCACTATAGTTTCTGGTGATGCAGGTGCTGGCAAATCAGCTGTGGTTAAAGACTATGTAAAAAGATTTTATGATGATGCCGAGGTCTTTGTTTTCAAGGCAGAGCAATTTAATGAGATTGCCTTACCGCACGTTTTCACCAAACTTGGGGTGAACGATTCGATTACAGATATTGTAAGTTCAATAGGTTATCTCAAAGAGAAGCTGATTGTTATTGATAGTTTAGAAAAACTACTAGAGGCAAATCCAGAAAATGCCTTTCAGCAATTTTTAACACAAATAAAGGCTTACAAAGATGTAAAAGTTATTATGACCTCAAGAGCCTATGCTGTAAAGCTTGTACTTCAAAAGTACCATATTCCAAAAGCGGGTATTGTGGAAATAGAACCGCTATCAGATGCGGAATTAGATTTAGCCAAAAAACACTTTCCAAATTTAGAGTCGTATTTCAATAATCCTGGTCTTAAAGAGATTCTTAGAAGCCCTAAATACTTGGAATTTGCGGTACGCACAATTGATGTGAAAGGCTTCGATGTTGAAAATTTATCGATAATAGAGTTTAAATCAAAACTATGGAACCATATCATTGAGAAATCAACAGTCATTGGCGGCGGTATGGCAAGAAAACGTGGGAAAGCATTTTCAAACATAGCATTGAAACGAGCTCAACTTATGCGATTGTTTGTTGAACCTGATGATGGAATTGATGAAGCTGCTGTTGAGGCGTTACTTGATGACCATATTTTATATAAGAGTAAAAATGAATACCAATTTGCGCCTTCTCACGATATTTTAGAGGATTGGGCTTTGGTGAAACACATTTCAAAGCTAAGGTCGGATGCAATTTCAGTCGATGATTTCTTTTCTCAAATTGGTGGCCAGCCTGCATTACGAAGGGCATTCAGGCTATGGGTGGAAGACTATCTGATAGAAAACCCGGACTCAATTATTACCATAGTACGCGATACCTTCACCAATAAACAAATAGAGAGATATTGGGTAGATGAAATTCTGGTTGCCGTGTTTCGTTCCAAAGACGCATCAGTATTTTTTCAAAAATTTAAATCTGACTTGCTAAACGAGAATGCGGCCTTTTTGAATAGGTGTATTCTTTTGACCAGAACAGCTTGTAAAGAATATGGTAAAGGCTCGGAGTCAAATAAGTCCATTCTTTTCCCTGTTGGTGATGTCTGGAAAGAGTTGCTAGTATTTATATCAGAAAACCTTGATTCAATACCCAATCTGCGCGAATCCATTTTTTCGCTTCTAATGGATTGGGAACTTAGATACATTTTAGATTCTAGTAATCTATCCGAAAAAGAGATTGATGCTTGTAAAAGTATAGTCCTTCAGTTTATCGACCAAATAGAAGCTGGTGATGATTTTTGGCTAAATAAAGTGTCCAGAGATAAATACACAATAGAGCAATTGGTATATCTTCTTTTCGGACTAGCACCTTACGCCAAATCAGAAATCGAAGCATTTTTAAAGAGAGCCAATTCTAAAAATGATACCCCTTGGCGCTTACAGCAGTTTTATGATACGGCAATTAAAATAGCCCTTGGTGGTTTACGAAACCAAAATTTAGTCAAAGAGCTTCCAGAACAACTTATTGTGTTAGCGGAGAAGACTTGGAAAGAGCAACCTAAAGAAGAGGTTAAAGAAGTAAAAATAGACGGTCATAGAATAATATCCAGTTTTTTACCAGAATCACGCCCAAAGAAAGAAGAGTCTTGGGGTATTGCAGATTCCAAGTTTGAATTTTATCCCTCAGGTATTTATAAGACATTTGTAACCACACTTTTTGCAACAAAACCAATTGAAGCGTTTTCTTTTGTTGTTGGTTTTATAAACTACTCGGTAGATTACTTGGTGCAATCAAAATATGGACAGGAAGAACCTCTGGAAAAAATAGCCTTGCTTTTTGATAATGGTAAAACAAGAGTGATTTATGGTGATTTGGATTTATGGATTGCTTATAGAGGTTTGGGTACCCAAGTACATTCACTCATCGAATCTTTATTGATGTCAATGGAACGGTATCTATTACAGCTTGCAAGTGTTGAAAGTGAAATGGTAAAAAAACTGCTGGAAGAGCATTGCAAATACATACTTCAACTTTCTAACAATGTAGCACCAGTTTCCATAATTGCTAGTGTTTTTATGGCGCATCCCAAATCTTTTACCAAAGCTATACTGCCAATTTTTGGGGTAAGACAGTTCTTTGAATGGGATTTACAAAGGGCAATAAGCGAACATCATAGTATGGCGCCAGAAGATAATAAGATATATCACGCGCAAAAAGTGAGAATGGACTCTAACACCTTGCCACATCGCAGGAAGTACCATCAAGGCCTTAGAGCTTTTATGATTTCATATCAGTTCAATGTTGGAGAGCTCAACGAAGGATTATTCGAGATTTTCGATAAATTTTATAATGATTACAAGGATGACCATTTGTGGATAAAAACCGTGACCGAAATGGATGCGCGTAAACTCGAAACTGGTAAATTAAACAAAGAAGCGTGCACCGTTGAGTTAAGGCCGTCTTATCCTGATGAAATTGCAGACACTCTAAAAACCATTGAAACCGATTTTAAAGATAATCACTTGGATGCAGGTCAAAGCAATCTTCTGTTAAAAACAATAGATAAAAAAGAAGAGATAACATTCAAGCAATGGCGGGTAATCTATACTAACTATTCGGCACCAGATTTTCAAAATGGAATGTTCGATATGCCTGCGACACTTGCCAAAGTTGGGCTGGATTTATTTGCTGATAAATTGAATCCAACGCAAATTTCGTGGTGCTTTGATATATTGTATAATGCCGTTGATGCCTTGGTGAAAGATAAATATAATCGGGACTATAGTTTGAGTATGAATTATAGTGTGCTGGAGAAGAAACCCATACTGCACTCTATTCATTTGTTGGTCAAATACGCTAGTTCCGCAGAAGACTCAATGGATTACAAGTTACTGCTCGGAAAACTGGTGTTGTGTCCGTTGGATGATTACAATTTAAGACAATTTTTAATATACTTCAGAAAGGAATTTTCTGAAAATTGCCCAGAGATGGCAAGTGACTTGCAGAAAATGGTCATCGCTTTCGCAAAATTTGAAAAAGAAAATCCAAGACCTTACAGACCCACAAAAGACGAAGTGTCGCAGTACGAGAAAGCCTTTGAAGAATTTATTTCAGCTTGCTTGAAGTCACCAAAAGATATTGAGGTCAGTACAATTGATTTCAATTCCCACGAGAAACACTTTCTCGTGAGAGCAATGCTAATGATACCCACGGAGAGTTGCACTAAGGTACAAGCAGATTATATTGTCAAGTTTTTAAATGAGTATGTTCAGCTACATCAAACAGTTGAAGGCGATACGTGGCGTAATACAAGACAACACTTTGATTACACTTCTCAAACTGATATGCAACTATTTTTGGGGGAATTATGGCTTTACAGCGAAAATATCGATTATGGGAAAAGGTCAACAGACGCTTTAATATCAACGTTTCTAAAAGATACGGTTGTAAATTCAGATGACATAAATGACTTATACAAATTCATATCGGGGACAATAGACTTTTGTGTCACTATAATGTATGATGTAGTACGAGACAAGACCACAGAAGAGCTTCAAAAATATGGCTCACGATTCTGGCAGTTGTGGGATTATATTTTTGATAGGCTGAAGGAAAATGGGAAATATTATTTCAGCGACAAATTATTACTCAATAACAGATTCCTAAAAGAATTGGAAGATTGGGAAGGCTTTTTAAGCTACAAAACCCAGTATCTAAATATGGCAGAATACTTCGGCATCAAAAATTTATCCGCAATACTTGCTGTTTTCTCAACCTTTGGCGAGAAAAAGTTTCTGCCAGAAGGTCTTTTACTATTAGAGAAGCTAATTAAAGAAAATCCCATTGTTAAAGATGACCTATTGGGCAAAGATGGTAAAGTGATGATTAAGAAACTGTTCGCTAACCATATTGGTATAATTAAAGAGAGACAAGATTTGGTCAATGCATTTTTGTACATTCTAGGTGTGATGATTGATAGGGGTTCTACAGAAGCCTACCTGATACGTGAGAATGTTTTTGTCTACAAATCTGTTTTGTAAGATTCTTGCAAAGCCAATTTGATATAAAACATACCACAGGATGTTTTTAAATTCAGTCAATTTGAATTCACTTTTCCATAAAATTCAGCTATATTTAAAACCAATTTTAACAATTAATTATTAGGCACAGCTAATTTCGTATTTCGGATAATTTGAAAGTGCTTTAATGTATTTTGAGAACTTTTGAATTAGAAGAAATAAAGTCCATGCTTGAGCACGCCCCTAGCGTAAAGATTCTGAAATCCCGCAACCGGGAATTGATTCTGCTATTCCTGTTATCAGCTTTTCCAGACACAAGCAAAAGCCATTCATACGATTTTCTTCATACCAAACTTGCTGACCATCTCGAAGGTATCCAGTTAGAGGAAGATGAGGAAAACGACCTTCAATTTGCAGATACGTATGAGGTAAAAGCCAAAAAGCTTATCAAGAGGTGGACACAACTCGGCTTCCTGACCAGTTTCAGAAATGAAAGTGGCACACCGCATTATCAGCTTACCAACCACACCACCAAAACTCTTATTTGGTTAGAAAGTCTTAAGAAAAAAGAGTTTGTTGGTGCCGAATCAAAATTCAAGGAAGTCTTTAACCAACTCAAGGAACTTGTCGAGTGGACCAATGACGATGTTGAAAAACGTATCGAAATCCTAGAAGGAAAAAAGCGTGACCTTGAAAACGAAATCAACGAACTAAGAATTAGTGGTAAGGTAGATACTTATCAAGAATATGAAATTATACCAAGGTTTCAGAACATCAATGATACCGCAAAAGAGCTGCTTTCCGATTTCAAAGAAGTAGAAATCAACTTCAAGGAAATTTCCAAAGAAATTTACCTGAAGCATACCAATACAGACCTGTCCAAAAAAGAAGTGCTGTCATTTACTTTTGACGCCATAGACAGGCTCAAAAAAAGCCATCAGGGAAAAAGCTTTTATGCGTTTTGGCAATTCCTCATAGACCGAGGTCTAAAAACCGAATGGAACAGGCTCATAGAGGAATTGTTAAGCAAATTAAAGGAAAAACAAATCGAGGTCGATGATGATTTTCTCACAGGCATCAAAAATAATCTTTTTGAGACTGGTCAGCACGTCTATCGAGCAAATGATAAAATGGCTGAAAAAATCAGTCAAATCATTAGGGAAAGTGACTCTTTACAAAGAGAAAGCCTGAAGAGACTTTTGGCAGAAATCAAGAACCTGTTAATACAAACCAGTAGGGTTTCAAAATCACCAGACATATCCATAGAACTTGAAAATGAACCGGAAATCAACCTGAATTTTGACAAGAAACTCACGCTAGAAAAGAAGAAAGATAGAACCTACAACCAACGACCACAAGTCGTTCAAAAAGACATTGAACAATCTTCACAGTTCGAGAAAATTGCTTCAAAAAGAAAAATAAGTAAAAAGGTCTTAAATGCGAACATCCTGCGAACCCTTGAAGAAAAAGGACAGGCATCTTTGGCCGAAATTATTGAAGACAATGGTGGTGTTACACAAGGACTGCTAGAGGTGTTTGGATATTTCAGTATTCTGAAAAACTTCAAGCATACCTTCAATAGTGATAAAGAAACACAAATCCTGTTTGATGGAACAGAGAATAAAATGATAAGAATTCCAGAAATAATAATCACGAAATGAACAGTTTGAGTTCCAATTTAAAAGAATATTCCGTGGCGATTGTACGACTACTAAAGAGCACGGTAAACAGCGACGACAGGGTTTGGGATGACGTACTGTTGTATAGAAAACCTATTCAAGAGTATGTAAATGTTATAGGGCTAGAGCTCATCATCAAGGAAAATGATGGTTATGCTTTTTTAAAACAATTTCCCATAGATGATGATGACAATACTATCGGATTGGTTTCAAGGAAACAAGTAGGTTTTGAAACCTCTGTGCTCTTGGTGGTATTGCGACAGATTTTAGAAGATTTTGAAACGAATCCTTTGGATTACAGCGGGTCAGAAAAATTTATTGATAATGAGGAACTAATCAACCAGATTGAACTGTTCCTACCAGAAAAATACGATAAGGTCAGTTACTTAAAGAAACTCGAAGACTATATCAAGCGGATAGAAAAACTGGGGTACATAAAAAGAGTGGATTCCGATGACCTCAATACCCGATACCGAATACATAAAATCATTAAAGAAAAAGTGAGCATAGATGCACTAGAAGAATTTAAAAACAAATTGAATGAATATGTTGAGTCTATTTAGTACACGGTCAGATACCTCTGGATTTAGGCTCAACTATCTTGAGGTCTATAATTGGGGAACATTTGATGACGAAATTATAAGGATTGAGCCTAAAGGAAATAATTCACTACTTACAGGTGCCAACGGTTCCGGTAAGACAACTTTTATAGATGCCCTATTGACTCTTTTGGTACCACAGAAAAAGGACAGGTTTTACAATCAGTCATCAGGCTCAGAGAAGAAAGGCGACCGTACCGAGGAAAGCTATGTATTAGGTGCATATGGCACAATATTGAAAGAAGGTGCCAGTAGCGCAACAGCCCAACGACTACGGAATAAAGACACTTATTCTATATTATTGGCTTCCTTTGGGAACGAAGACCAAAAAACCGTCACCCTCTTTCAACTAAGGTGGTTCTCAGGCAACGAGATGAGACGTAGTTATGGTATAGCCCACATACCCTTGACCATTGAAAATCACTTTCCAAAATTCGATGACAAAAACCTTTGGAAACATCGGTTAGAACAAGAGTTCAATAGCAATATCCAGAAAAACAGAGTTGAATTTTTTGACGATTACCCTACCCGTTATGCAAAGCGTTTGGTAGCTGTATTAGGGATGAAATCATTAAAGGCCCTGAAGCTCTTTAATCAAACTGTTGGTATTAAGGTATTGGAGGATTTGGATGGCTTTATCAGGATTAATATGCTTGAGGATAAAAAGCCTGAAGCAACTTACATTGAACTTAGAAATAGCTTCGTAACACTTAGTAGCGCCAAAAACAAAATCGATAAAACGCAAGAGCAACTCAAACAGCTTGAGCCCATCAATAATCTAGCTGAAAAACTTAAAGAAAAAACTAGCAGAAAGGAAAAATTAATTCATTCCAGAGACCTTTCAGTACTATGGTTTTCCAAAAAAGGAAAAGAGCTTTTTGATACCGAGAAAGAGAATTTGGAAGGCGAAAAGGAAAAAGTTGAGACTCAATTAAAGGAACTTGATGCCCAGGAAGAAACGCTTCGCGAAGATTTGAACGAGGTAAATAATCAAATAAAAAATGATGAAGTAAGTGCCCAAATCGACAAGCTTACTAAGAATGTAAAAGAATTGGAAGTCAAAAAGTCGCAACGGCAAAACAAGCTGGATTCGTACAATGCTCTCGCCAGAAAATTAACCCTTGAGGAAAACCCGACAGAAAGTGATTTTGATGAAAACAGAAACAATGCTATCAAAAGAGCTAAAGAAACAGATGATGAACGAACTCAAAAAATTGAAGGAAAAACAGCTGTTGAAATTGACATAGCAGAAAACAAAAAGGCAATTGATACCATTGTTGATACGATAGAAACGCTTCGTAAAAACGATAACAATATTTCTGGGCGAGAGGCATCCATTAGGGAAGACATCTTAACTGTAACCGGTGCCTCAAAAAAGGAAATCCCCTTTGTCGGTGAACTCATCAAGGTGAAAGAAGAGCAATTAAAATGGCAATCTTCTATTGAAAAGGTGCTACATTCATTTGCACTTCGATTGATTGTTCCCGAGAAATATTACAAAAAGGTAAATACCTATGTAAACGACACGAATTTACGAGGTAAAATCACATATCTGCGCCATACCGATTCCTTATTGAGTGGTTTCAACACATCATTCCAAGATGATGATAAACTGATTAGCAAGTTGGAATTTAAGAAAGATTCATCCTATGCAGACTTCATCGAAGACAATATAGTATCGCGTTACAATTATCTGTGCGTTGAGGACTTGAACGCTTTCGCGAAAGCTGAAAAAGCAATCACCATAAATGGGCTTATCAAAAGAGGGAAGGGAAACCACGAGAAAGATGATAGAGCTAAAATTAATTCTAGAAATAACTACGTTTTAGGATGGGATAACAAGGTCAAGATAAATGCACTAAAGGATAACTACACCGAACTTCGGGAAAATGGCGACAAGCTTTTAGAAGACAAGAAACAATTAGATGCGGATATAAAAATACTCGCAGAATTGAATAAAAATTACAATGCATTTTTAGCGAGTTTTGAGGATTACGACCTTATAGATTGGAAAAAGTATGCGCTGGACATACAAGAGTTGAACGACACAATCAAAGAACTGGAAGAAGGAAACGATACCGCCAAGACTTTAAGAAATCGAAAGAAAAGTCTGGAAGACAAGATTGCAGAAAATAAGGCGGAAAAGAAACCCAAATCTGAAAGGATATTCAATATTAACAGGATATTGGGCGAAATTCAAGGGGAACTTAAAACCTTTGAATCCCAACTCAAAATACTATCTGAGAACAGTATTGATATATCAGATTTTGATGCTGAAAATCCATTGTTGAGCAATTTGTCATATAAGAATTTTAAGCAGGTAAGGTCAACATTTCAAGAGGATAATCAGAACGATTTAAAGAAGGTTGAAGAATCAATTTATAAGACCAGAGACAAGCTTACACCAAGAATATCAAAATTCAAGAACCCAGATAAGGATACCCTTGAGCTATTTCCTGATTGGGGCTCGGATGTTAGCGAACTGACGAGCAATCTTGACCATCTTTACAAATACCAAGACCTTTACAAAAAACTCAAAGATGATGATTTGCCAAGCTTTCAGGCCAAGTTTGACACCTACTTGGAGGATACCATCATCGATAAGGTAGGTGCTTTTAATTTTTTCTTTGAAAAATGGATTGAAGAAATTAAGAGTACCATAAAGACCCTTAATGCGTCCTTACAGGCCATTGACTTTGAAGTTGCACCTAGAAGCACATACATTCAATTGTCAGAGAGAATGGCTCTGTCCGAGCAAGCTGACGATTTCAGAAAATTGCTTCACGAAGCCTTACCTGACGTTGCGCAAATAACAACTACCGAATCTAAAAGAATTCATTTTGAAAGCTACATAGCACCTTTAATCGAACAGCTCGATAATGAAAAGTGGCGTAAACAGGCTCTTGATGTTAGGTATTGGTTTCAATACCGAGCGGAAGAATTTGTTAGGGAAGACGACCAGAAAATTGCCACATTTGAAAGTATGAGCCATAGGTCTGGTGGTCAAAAAGCACAACTTACCTATACCATCTTGGGTGCTGCGATTGCCTACCAATTCAATCTGACTTCGCAGGGATTGGAAGCCAATTCATTTAGATTCGTAGCCATTGACGAAGCATTCAAGGCTCAGGACCAAGACAAATCAGAATATTTGTTGAAGTTGTGCGAACAACTTCACTTACAGGTGTTGGTGGTTACGCCTAGTGACAATATAGAGATAGTTGAACCCTACATTTCCTTCGTGCATTTTACTGAAATCGAAAATGGTAAAAAGAGTTCGTTGTACGATATGCCTATCGAGCAGTTTCAAAGGGAAAGTGAAAAATACGTGATGACTAATTGATATCATCTTCAGAAATAAAGAAAAAAGCGCTTAGGACCTACCCTTCATTTTTGTCCTCTCTGGTCAATCAAGAAGACCTTTTCCCTATGGAAATCAGAGGAAATAAATCGCCAGGAAAATCGCTTGAGGTTTACAGGAAGGAAATGGATGATTTATTGAACGCTTCCAACAGTATTAACAAATACGGCTACACTATTGATTGTGTAAAGACCAAAACCCGTTTTATAGGCTCACAGAGTTTACCTAAACGAATTTACTTTGAGAATGAGCTTGACTATGTTGGCTATCTCAATAAGATTAACGAGGTCAAGACCTTCAAACGACTAAAGGATGAAACGTTAAGGCTTTATCCAGAGCTCAAAAGTTGGCTCGGTACCAACCCTTTGAAATTGGTTGCCAATGTGGAACATTGGCAGGATATTTTGAAAGTAGTGAGCTATTTTAAGTCCAATCCCAAACCAGACCTTTACATCAGGGAACTTCCAATAAAAGTTCATACCAAATTCATAGAACGGAATAAATCTCTACTTCGGGAATTGTTGGATATCATACTTGCCCAGTCTCTAAATGCTGACGAACACAGTCACTTTGAGACAAGGTTCCATCTAAAATACAGCGAACCTTTGGTGCGTTTCCGCTTGCTTGATAGCCAAATAACACAGCAGTATTTTTCAGGGTTAGAAGATATTTCGATAAGGCTAAGTGATTTTCCGAAAATTGAGTTACCAATAAAAAAAGTATTAATTGTAGAAAATCTTATGAATTTACTCACTCTTCCTAAAATGAAAAGTACCCTGTCAATTTTTGGCAAGGGCTTTAAAGTGCTATCGTTAAAAAATATCGAGTGGTTAAAGAGCTGCCAAATTTGGTATTGGGGTGATTTGGATGCCCAAGGCTTTGAAATTCTTTCAGGCTTTAGAGGACACTATCCTCAAACGAAGAGCTTGATGATGGATAAAGCCACATTTGATAAATACTATGAAGATGACTTAGAGACTAAATCGAAAATCGCATCGCTTCCAAATCTGACTGAAGATGAGTACCAAATGCATCAAATGCTATTTAAAAATAAATGGCGATTGGAACAAGAAAAAATCCCAATAGACTATGCTCTACTAAAGCTAAAACCATTAACCGAACAATCATAAAAACCAATGTACATATCCAATGTTTCCATAGTCAATTACAAAAGTTTCAGAAATGCTAAATTTTCGTTCAAAGAAGGCATCAATACCATTATAGGCGAAAATGGGTCTGGAAAAACAAATCTGTTCCGAGCCATACGCTTGCTTTTGGATGATAACTTATTAAGAATGGCATATAAGTTAAACAAGGATGATTTTAATAGGCATTTAGGACCTTGGCAAGGGCATTGGATAATTATTAGCATTGAGTTTAGTGACCTTTCGCCAGAAGAAGAAATTCAGGCGCTGTTTGTACACGGAACAGGGGATGCATCAGAAGAAACGTTGACCAAGGCAACCTATACCCTTCTTTTTAGACCAAAACCAGATATTCGGTTACGGCTTTCAGAATTAGCGGAAGACGATACGGCTGGATTAGAGGCAATTCTTGACGAAATAACCATAGATGACTATGAAACGAAGTTTACAGGTAAAAGTACGGTAGATTTTAATGACGAGGAAGTTTATAAGGATATTGTAGGTGATTTTGAAAAAGTAAAATTTCGTTTTCCAGATGACGCATCCAAAATAGGTATCCTGATTCCACATCAACTCTCAATTTCGAGAGAGGTGTCCTTTACTTTCATTAAAGCATTAAGGGATGTGGTCTCGGACTTTCACAACAACAGAACCAACCCGCTTTTGACGTTATTGAAAGCTAAAAGTGAGGATATTGATGAGGATGAATACGCCAGTATTTCAGACCAAGTATCTGAATTAAATGAATCAATTGAACAGTTACAGGATGTTTTAGATATTACTGATAATATTTCTCAAACTATAAAAGAAACTGTAGGCGAGACCTATTCGCCTTCATCTCTATGTATCAAATCAAGTTTATCGGACGAAGCCAATAAACTTCTACAATCCTTAAAACTGTTTATAGGGGAGCCTGGCGAAGATTACGAGGGTGGTATCCACGAGTTAAGCCTTGGCGGTGCCAACCTCGTTTACTTGACATTGAAGCTATTGGAATTCAAGTATCAAAAAGCAAGCGAAACTTTTGCCAATTTTTTGTTGATAGAAGAACCTGAAGCCCATATCCATACGCACATTCAAAAAACGCTATTTGATAAACTTGATTATGGCGATACTCAAATTATCTACTCAACACATTCCACCCAGATTTCTGAAGTAAGCAATCTTTCAAATATCAATGTACTTAGTAAAAAAAGTAACTATGCCGTTGCTTATCAACCAGCAAATGGTTTGGGTGAACCTAGAATTGTGAAACTTGAACGCTATCTGGATGCCATAAGAACGAACTTGCTTTTTGCAAAGGGTGTGGTTTTGGTTGAAGGCGATGCTGAAGAAATATTAATTCCATTACTTATAAAAAAAGTGCTTGGCTTCAGTCTTGATGAAATAGGTGTAAGCGTTATAAATATAAGAAGTACAGGTTTCGAGAACATTGCCGATATTTTCCACGATGACAGAATTCAACGCAAGTGTGCTATTCTTACAGATTTGGACACTTCAATCGTTGATACGGCGATTAAAGAAGATGACTCTAAGGCTGTCAAGAAGTTCAAGAAAAAATGTTCTAATTCCGAAATAAAAGGTCGAGAAAGGCAAGATAAGCTTACGGCATATACAAATGGTAACCCTTGGATAGAAGCTTTTTATGCAGACTACACCTTTGAAGTGGACTTTCTTTTATCAAATAACTCACGAGAAGTAATCGAGATAATTGACCAAGTTTACTCTGACCCAACAACCATTAAAAAGGCAAAGAAAGAATTAAAATCCAAGGATGTTTTTATTTCAGGTAGAAGGATTCTGAAAATGGCCAAACAAGAAGGTAAAGGTTGGTTCGCAATTCTTTTGGGGAAAGGAATCGCCTATGACACCTATGTACCAAGATATATTTTAGAGGCAGTTTCTTTTGCCACACCAAAAATGAATCGTGAAATCATTTCGGGAATTTTTAATTACCGAATTAAAGAAAATTATAAAGCTGATGACAGTCTCGATTTTAAAGCTTTTGCAAAACAAGTTAATAGATATCGTAAAAGTGAAATAGAACTACCCGAGATAATTGATGAATTTGAAACCTTACTTCTTGATGACGCAGCTTTAACATTTTTAAAATTGCTTTAATATGTTTGTCTGGACCGATAAAGAACTAAA
Organism: Winogradskyella sp. MIT101101; assembly: GCF_047126865.1. Lineage (NCBI taxonomy): Bacteria > Pseudomonadati > Bacteroidota > Flavobacteriia > Flavobacteriales > Flavobacteriaceae > Winogradskyella > Winogradskyella sp. MIT101101. The sequence continues at coordinate 3,624,041 of NZ_CP138982.1, forward strand.
TGACGAGCAAAGTGCAGTTGTAAAAGACAATGACAACATTTTACTGGTTGCTTGCCCTGGAAGTGGAAAAACAAGAACGCTTACCTATAAAGTTGCCAATGAACTGTCAAAGCTAAATTCTCACAAAAAATTTGTAATTGCGATAACCTACACCAACCGCGCTGCAAATGAAATAAAGGAACGTATTGAACTGCTAGGCGTCCCAACTGACCAATTATGGATAGGAACCATCCATTCCTTTTGTAATGAATGGATTCTTAAGCCTTATTCATCTCTTTTGGAAAAGCTCAAATTCGGATACCGGATTATGGATGCCAATGAGTCAGATAATCTAATCAATGAAATGTGCAAAGGCTACGACAAACCCAAAATCACACTTTGGGATTGTGGCCACTACGCAACTATAAACGGAATTGTTCAAGTTGTAAGCTCTGGATATAAATATGAGAGTGTCAGCTCGGTTTTGCAGGAATATTTCACTTATTTAGACGAACACAATTTCATAAGCTATGAGCTGATGCTATTGTATGCCAATCAACTGCTTGAAGAAAATCCTATTATTACGAATACACTTTCCAAACTGTTTGAAATCATTTTGGTTGATGAATACCAAGACACCAAAGAAATCCAGTATCACATTATTTCCAAGATATGGAATTCGGCTCAGAATAAAACAAGGGCACTAATTGTAGGTGACCCTAATCAAACTATCTATGGCGGTCTAGGTGGTTACCCTATCAAAAAAATAGAGCTGGAAAAACTTTCGGGTTTAGAATTTAAAAGGTTAGAACTAGAACAAAATTACCGTAGTTCCACGTTGATTGTCAATTATTTTGATAAGTATAAAACTATAGAGAATATAGTTGTCGCATCTGGAAAGGAAAAAGATTACGACAGCATCATTTCATTTAACAATCAGGTTCACGTAGATAATTTGGTAAAAGAAATAAGCAGATTACTCAAGCACAATGTAGAGGTTTTAGGCATTGACCCCAATGAAATATGCATTCTTGGACCACAATGGATACATTTAGCCCCTTTATCAAGAAGCTTAATGATTGAAATGCCAGAGTACAGTTTTAATGGGCCAGGTATGGCACCTTTCTCAAGAGATTTAGAAAATTTTTGGTATAAACTTTCCCGTATCGTTCTTACTGAAGCATCACCACGAATGTATCTAAGACGCTTGCGATGGGCAAATGAAATTTTTAATGAGTTGGAAGATTCAGGTTTTAATGTTGATGATATTAACCACAAATCCATTTTAAGGGTTTGTAATAGTATACAAATAGACGAAATAGAAGGTTTGTTATATCTACAATTATTTTTTGAAACGTTTCTTGAAAAACTTGGCATTGACCTATCTACAAATATTTCTTTAACCGAAAGTTTCACTTCATTTTTTGATAGTGCCAGAAAACGTATTGAAAGAATTAAAAAAGAAGGCAATGAATTCATTGAGCATATAGACAGTTTTAAAAAGGTGTTTCAACAAAAGGATGGCACTACAATTTCTACTATTCACGGTGTAAAAGGTGCAGAATTCGATACCGTAATAGCTTTTGGGTTACTTGAAGGCTACGTTCCGCATTCCAAGGATGAGAACGGAACTGAAACTGCAAATAGAATGTTATATGTGGTTGGGTCTAGGGCACGCAAGAACCTTCATTTGATTTCAGAAACTGGCAGAAAAAATTGGAAAAATGAACCCTATTTTCCAACTAATGTGCTTTCCCAGATTATTCATAAGTATGACGAATTATAAATCCTAACTTTTTTTATAAAAATAATTGTCCCATATCTGTACAATTTTACTTGAAACATCTATGAATAGGAGAGGAGTACTTTAGGTATCCATATCAACCAAAACTCCTGAAAAAAATCCAAGCTTGTAGATAGTACTGACAAGTATTAAAGTTTTCTTTTTCTTAATACAGATTAACAATCTCGCCAATCTTTACATTCAAGCAAGCTTATATAAAATTAAAAAAAGCTTTATTGCCCAAAACGACACGATTATCGAACCAATTCGTCTCCTTGTTAAAATAGCTTAATCAATAAATACCAATTTTATTATCTCGAATATTGAATCACTCATCAAAAGCCAACCATTTTGTAAGGAGGCAAAGAGATAAGTTTAATAATTTCATGGTATTACCTTAGTTTTTCAAATTTAGAACTCAGTACCACCTCAGAGCTGTAATTTTACTTTTGTCGAGTTTAAGGAAATCAGGTTTCTAAAACCTTACAAAAAGTAAGGTTCAACCTTACTTTTTGTAAGGTTAATTTCACCATAAGATATATTGTAATACGTAATTTAGTAACATGTTTTAGAGTGACTAAAACTTCATCAATCTTTATAGAATTAACCTTCAAAAAACCATATAGATGAAAAATTATTCAACTACATTATTCCGATTTTTTGTGTACCTAATGCCCTTCGGGCTTTGGGCACAGGATTTACCGAACATAGTTCCACCATCTCCCGAGGCAGCGTCCTTGGGCAAGTTTACCGAAGTGCCCATATCACATTACACGGGTCTGCCTAACATCTCGGTTCCGATTGCTTCATATGAGGTTGGTGGTAAATCTTTTCCCGTAAGTATAAACTATCATGCACGCGGAGTGCGTGTTGAGGAAATCGCATCCAGAGTTGGTATTGGGTGGACACTAAACGCAGGTGGAATTATAACTAGACAAACAAGGCATATATCAGACGATGCCAATTTAGGTTATTTAGACAATAATAATTTCTTAATAAATAAGTTGGCAGATGAGACATTTTTCTCTGATGATAATGTAAGAAATGACTACTATGATAATTACCTCCAAGGCAATCCACAAGAATTACTTGATAGGATTCCTGACAATTTCATGATACAGGCTGGGAGCTTATCAGGCAAGTTTATTTTTGACTATAAAAATGGTGGTGTTCTTCAGCAAAAATTCAGTGACATGAAAATTGAGACCAGTAGTAATGGTAACGGAATTATTGATGGTTTTATAGTAACCGATAAAGATGGCTTTAAGTATTATTTTGGGTTTTCTGCATATGACTATGATAAGGTATTGACTAGTTATACAATACCAATGAACGGAGCGATGTCTTATACTGGGCCAACTCAACCTATTCCAACTTATAATACATGGCATTTAATGAAAATTGAGAGCCCCAGTGGTGAATTGGTAAGGTTCTATTACAGTTTAGAAAGGCCAGAGTTTTTTAGGAGATCTTATGATGAAAATACTTTTGGTGGCGGAATTATCAATTATACCAATGAGATTGAGAGTAATCAATACCAGCTTGATTCCATAGTGCACAGTCTCGGAACCATAAAATTTGTGAAAGAAGTTACTGAGAGAAGTGATCTAAAGCTGGGATTTGCATTGGATAAAATTGAAATACTCGATAATAATGACAACTTGGTCAAAACATATGATTTGAACCAGAGCTACCAAAGTACTGAGGCCAATAGTATTATGTATACCAATGGAACCTTAATGCAGTTAGAAAGTCAGGCTTCTTCACGTTTGTTTTTAGATTCAATAGTTGAGATCGGTAAGAATAACGTAGCAAAGCCTGCTACAGAATTTACTTATAATAGTCAAAAATTACCTAACCGTTTCAGCAATGCACAGGATTTTTGGGGCTATTACAATGGCGCTCAGAATGGTCAATTTTTAACAATTCTTAATTATTATTATTATCCAGTACACGGCGGCTCGGGTTATGCGGCTGCAGCTTACTCAAACAGATCAAATAACAGGGCTGTAGACACCTTAAAATCTATGGCAGGGATGTTGGAACGTGTCAAATACCCCACTGGTGGTACTACAAAATTTGTATATGAGCACAATAAAGGGATATTAGGTAATGAATTTGACGGTATTGACTTACCGCAAATAAACCCAATCGGTTTATCAGGAGCATCTATAGGTCAGTTTTCAACCTATGATGGTGATAAGTATAGTAAAGATGTTGATTTGTCAAATATAGTGGGTTCGTTAATGGTCAATATTAATTTGGATAACCTTCCGGGTAACCAGGATCAGGCTTGTGCTAATCCTTTGGATTATTGTCAATTCTCGATCTTGTTGCACCCAATAAATGGAAACACAAATCCACTTGTCATACTTTATACCAATCAAACAGAATATGCCAGTATTCCACCTGGTGAGTATAGACTAGAGGTTAACCCGAATGAATCATATTTCAATGGTTGGAACACGGATCCTATGCACCCTACCGAACCTTATTATTTTTTTAGCGTAAATCTTTCGTGGGATGAAGGTGTTGATGTTCAGGAAGACCTTGTCTATGCGGCGGGAAAGAGAATAAAACGAATTGAGTTTTATGATAATTACGATCCTAGTAGCAGCGGCAATATTCCAACCACATATAGAGAATATGCCTATATTTCTTCTGGTACAGATCCTTCTCCATCAGGCAAAATACTTGGGCTATCTTCTTTTGTTTCTATCAGAAAACTGCCATATAACAATGCGGAATCAGGTCATCCGATAAACCCAACGGAAAATATAAATTTTGTTGAACCTCTAGGTTCTATACCGGGTAGCCCATTGAGTTCTTATCAAGGTAATACCATAGGTTACGAAAATGTCATAGAATATATAGGTGATAAAAACAACAATATAGGTCGCACGGATTATAGCTTTACTATTTTTAAGGATAGTGGCGCAGGGTTTTCTAATATCAATGGTGACAGTTATATGTCATTTCCGTATCATCCACCAAATGATATGGAATGGCTTAGAGGATTGCCCAAAAGTGTTACGCATTACAAAAATGAGGGAGGTACTTTTGTGCCTGTTAAGAAAAGCAGAACTGAATATATTTATGGAGGTCAAGAATTTGATCCTGGTTTGAACCTCTATCCTTCTTTGTTAGTTCCTCAAACGGAACGGCTAGATCTTGATGTAGACATGACTGATACGAACAAACTCTACCATAAAGATGATATAATGTACAGATTGCCGCTTATCCATGTATATTATCAATTTAGTGATGGTGCAATAACTGCTTCTACACCTTTGTTTTATAAAACCTATCATATGACAGGAGGTACAGTGGATCCATATTACATAACCGAGACCAGCTATGATGAAAACGGGAATGAAACAGTTGTGGTTCAGACGAATAATGCTTATGATTATTCAAAACACTACCAACCAAAAAATGTCATAACCGAAACCAGCGATGGTAAATCGAGCATACAAATCTTTACATATCCTCAAGACTTATTGAGCTCATCTTATTTAAATTCAAACCCACCAGTCCCGTCCACTATCGAAGACCACTTAGATTTTCAAAATAAGGTAGTTCCAATAGAAGTGAAATCTTATAAGGATCTCAATGATGATGGAATTGCAGACAGCAATGAACTGCTCAGTACCAAGAAGACAAATTATGATTGGGACTCAACTAATAGCCATATCCTCGAACCCATTTCGGTACAGACCAGTAAGGAAACAGTTTCATTAAAAGACAGAGTGTTTTTTAAGCGTTATGATGCTGATGGAAATATCTTACAGGTGGCAAAAGCCGACGGAATAGACATCACCTATATATATGGTTACAATAATTCATTGCCTGTGGCCAAGATAGAGAATGCAACTTATAGCCAGATACTGGGATATGTTGGTGGCATTCAATCGGCTTCTAACGCCGACAATGACCGTTGCCAGGATTCAGGAAGTTGCAACGAAAAGGCTTTAAGATCTGTATTGAATACCTTAAGAACCAATTTTCCTGATGCTATGATAACAACCTATACTTACGACCCATTAATAGGAGTGACCAGCATTACCGACCCAAGGGGCTATACCGTGTACTACGAGTATGACGATCTTCACCGTCTGGAACGTGTAATTGACCAGGACGGTAACATTATGAGCGAGAACAAATACCATTATATGCTAGACAACTAAGCCACAACAAAGAAAACACACATACAATGAAATATACAGCAATACATAGATTATACTTACCGATCCTTTGTTTCCTCATGGGCACGGTAGCAATGTTCTCACAGTCACAGAATATAGACTGGTCAGCAGAAAATTACTTGGTGAACATCAATGGAACCAATGTAGAGATCAAGTCCGTTTTAACCAAACAGGGCAACACCTTTACTTGGCACCAGGACGGGTACAACACGGATTCCAGTACCGATTTTACCGTGGTTACGGCCACGGGCAACTGGGACGTACAGAACCAGTTGGGCGAGCTCAACTATACGCTCCTACAGGACGAAATGCCCGCGACACTCAAGGTCACGGGAACGGCCGAGTCGATCGTTGTCCTGTTGACCATAATTCATCCCGACCAAAGTGATGATCTCTATTCCTTTGAAGTGGAAACCTTAACCAACCTTTAATACCGATACCGATGAAAGATCATAGAAACACATTATTTACAAAGTTTAGTTTAAGTCTGTTGGTATTGATCGCCCTAAGCTCGTTTGGCCATGCCCAAAACCTTACGGGACCTACGAGCGTAGAACCTGGAAACATAGAGACGTATACCTATAACGATGGCACCTCATATGCCTATGATAATTGGGACATCGTAGGCGGTGGGTCACTGGGCAGTTCCTCAACAGGGACGACATACACTGTAACGGTGGCATGGCAGGCCAGTGTCGGTAGTGGGTCAGTTACTTTTAGGAATAGAACATCGATTAAGGAAACGCTGATCGTTACAAGGGAGTACGGTACCACACCACCTACCCTGGTCACCGATCTCAACTATGTGCACAATATCACGCCAAGGATCGCGACGACAAGTACGGGCACACTCGGCAGCACGGACAAGATCGAAGCGATCACTTATTTTGACGGTCTTGGTCGCGCAAGGCAATCTATAGGTATAAGGGCTGGGGGGAACAGTGAGGACATCATCACGCACATTGAGTACGATGAGTTCGGAAGGAACGTAAAGGAATACCTACCTTACAGCTCATCGACAGATATAGGTACCTATAGGGTCGATGCATTGAATGCAACCAACACCTATTACGATGGTACTGACTATGATGACGATTTCCTGGGGATGACCACGGCAGACATCAATCCCTATTCCGAAAAGGAATTCGATAACTCACCACTCAACAGGGTGATGAAACAAGCGGCACCAGGTAAGGACTGGAAGCTGGGCAACGACCATGAGATCGAAATGGAATATCTCACCAACACTTCTTCAACGGAAGTACGCCTTTATACAGTTAGCTTAACTAAATATGAGTCTAATACCGCTATAACCTATTCGCCAAGTTTAATTTCCAATAACGAGTATTATCCACCTAACGAGCTCTATAAAACTGTTACCAAAGATGAAAACCATGATGGTACGAGTAGTAAATTACATACAACTGAAGAATTCAAAGATAAACAGGGGCGCGTTATATTAAAACGAACTTATGCTTTGGTAAATAGTATTGAAGAAAAGCACGACACCTATTATGTCTATGACGATTACGGCAACCTCAGCTTTGTACTGCCACCAAAGTCTGAGTCACATATAGATAAACCAAATAGCACCGAAGTTAGTGAGCTTTGCTACCAGTACAAATACGATGATCGTAACCGTTTGGTAGAGAAGAAGATACCTGGCAAGGGTTGGGAATATATAGTTTACAACAAACTGGACCAACCGGTTATGACCCAGGATACTGAAATGAAAAACGATGACAAATGGTTGGTGACCAAATATGATGTATTCGGTAGAGTAGCATACACTGCCATGAAAAATACCCCAGGAACCAGACCGTATTTCCAGAACCTTGTCAACACCCATGCAACAGCGACGCAACATGAAGAGAAGGTATACCCTGGCACAGGCTATCTTAATACCCATTATACCTCTAACGCAATACCATTAACCCTAGACGAGGTACTGACCATTAACTATTATGACGACTATGAATTTGATCGTGATGGTGGAACCTCGGAAACGGCCTATGGCGTAACACCGATCACTAACGCAAAAGGCCTGGCAACGGGTAGCAAGGTTAGGGTATTGGGTACCAATTATTGGATCACCACGGTGAGCTATTACGACAGCAAGGCAAGGCCTATATATGTGTATTCTAAGAATGGCTATTTAAGCACCACGGACAAGGTTAAGAATGACCTGACTTTTGACGGCAGGGCAACGGAGACCATGACCGTTCATGTTAAAAATGGATTTCCAACAACAACGATCACTATATATGACAAATATACTTATGATGATGCCAACCGGTTGACCGAGCACAGACAAAAGGTGAACAGTGCTGCACTGGACGAGGTCATAGCCTCGAACACCTATGACGACCTTGGGCAACTCGTAAGTAAAGGTGTAGGTGGCAAACAGAACGCCTCGAGATTACAGGATGTGCATTATGGGTACAATGTAAGAGGTTGGTTAAAAAGTATCAATGGAGATCCTAACGGCAGTCTAGGTAATAACCTTTTTGCTTTTAAGATTGAATATACAGATCCTATTTTGTCCTCTGGCGTTGGTTTATTTAATGGCAATATCGCTGAGATCGACTGGAAAACAAAAAGTGACAACACGCTCTTTAGATATACCTATTACTATGATGCCCTGAATAGAATTACCAAAGCCGATTTCGCGGGAGGTGGTTATTGGTCTAGGTACCAGCTCAACAATGTTAGTTATGATAAGAACGGTAATATATTGAACCTTAAGAGAAAAGGCCATATCGTTGCTCAACCCGATAGAAATATCAGCACCGATTTTGGCACCATGGATGACTTGTCCTATACCTATGACTCTACCAGTAACCGTTTGGTGAAAGTTGGTGATTCAGCTGATGCTTCACAGGGGTTTAAGGACGGCAACAATGTAGGTGATGATTATACCTATGATGCCAACGGCAATATGACATCCGATGCCAACAAGGACATTTCATCGATAGATTACAACCATCTAAACTTACCTACACGTGTTGGTTTTTATTCAGATCATGTGGATATTGATTATATTTACGACGCAACAGGTACAAAACTAAAAAAGATAGTGGGCTCAACTGGTACTACAACGGAATATGCAGGTAACTTTATCTATGAGAACGGAGTGTTTAAAATGTTCTCGCACCCAGAGGGTTATGTAGAAAAAGTAAGTTCAGGTAAGTCAACAACCTACGAATATGCCTATCAATATAAAGACCACTTGGGTAATATTAGGTTGACCTATGCAGATAGTGATAAGGATGGAGAAGTTGACATTGTGTTGAATGGCGTGGATGAAGATGGCGATGGGGACATGTTGAACGAAATCATAGAGGAGAACAACTAC